>NZ_JAVQNO010000021.1:0-2274015 GCF_031799025.1 Acinetobacter sp. V115_6
GGCAGGGGCGGCTGGATTCGAACCAACGGATGCCGAGATCAAAACCCGGTGCCTTACCACTTGGCGACGCCCCTAATATAATCATCATTACAGGTGAGGTTGGCAGGGGCGGCTGGATTCGAACCAACGGATGCCGAGATCAAAACCCGGTGCCTTACCACTTGGCGACGCCCCTAACGTGTAACCTTAAAATGATTAAGAGGAGATTCTTTTAAACTATTTACCAAGTAAGATTTACATGGTGAATGCTTAAAAATTTCATCAATATTCATTTCATTCGTTACTTCAATAAAAACACAAGCACCTGTACCTGTAAGCTTTGCTTGACCAAATTGATCTAAATATTGCATTGCTTCTTCTACTTCAGGGTATAACTGCCGAGCCAGTGGCTCAAAGTTATTTCCAAAATTAGAAGGTTCTAACTGATAGGCGCAAAATTTAGTGGTCTTAGAGTCTCTTGTCAATGTTTTTTGTGAAAAAAGCAATTGAGTGCTGATAAAACAATCAGGTTTTAAAATAATGAACTGTTTTTGATCTAAGTCTATGAATGATAAATGTTCACCGATGCCTTCAGCCCATGCATTTTTACCATAAATAAAAATTGGAACATCGGCACCGAGCTTAACACCGTAGTCCGCAAGTTGTTCTTTCTCTAGGCCACATTCCCATAATTGATTTAACACAATAAGTGTTGTGGCGGCATTAGATGAACCGCCGCCTAGACCCGCACCCATTGGAATATTTTTTTCAATTTTGATGTCCAAGCCACAAAGTTTTTTTGCATGTGGTTTTAGTATTTGAGCTGCTCGATAAATCAAGTTTTCTTCAGCTCGAACTTCACTCAACCCATCAATTTTGATTTCTTCGCCCAAAGTCGGTGTAAATGTCATCCAATCATATAAATCAATTAGTTGGAAAATGGTTTGTAGCTCATGGTAACCATTTTCACGTCGGCCTGTAATATGTAAAAACAGGTTGAGCTTAGCAGGGGAAGGAACTCGAATCATAGATTTATATAATTAGACTTAGCGGTTTTGGATGACCATTGTAATACGGTTTTCTTTATCTTCAGCAAGAGCTTGCTTTAAAACCAGTTTGTTTGGCAAAGTTTGTTCACCATCGTAACTGAAATTAACTGTCCAGCCATCTTCAATCAGTTGACTCACTCGATTTGCAGCGTCTTTCGTAATTTGAGCATTTAGCGTTGCTGGTTTTGCTAAAATCCAGCTTGTTAAGTGTGTAATTGGTGCTTGCCAACCCGTTGCACGTTCTAAAAGTTCTTCTGGAGAGGCTGCGCTAATAAGTCCTGTTTTAGAACTGTTTAAAGTTACTTCGCCTGGTTTACCCTGAATTTGGGTTTTTCCAACGCCTAAAATACCGCTTAATTCGATATCAAAATTATCTTGCTGTTGAAGCCAGGTAAAAAACGCACTACCGGTTTGCTGTGGTGTACGAACCCCAATCTTACCTTGTAAATTAAAGTGTTTTTCGTCTTGAACTTGTTGGGTAACCGCTGGTTTTGGTTGAGTAAAATGCTGACAACCGGTTAGAAATAATACACTTGATCCACAGATCGCTGTGCACAGTTGGGCAAATTTGCTCATATATTTAACTCTTTTTTGCAGATGTAGGTAAAATTAACGCATCAAGCTGTTGTAATTGTGGATCATTGGCATGTTTTTGTTTCAGTTGTTGTAACACTGCGCTAAATTGCGTGAGTGACCCTTGCATATACAAAGCTTTAGCATAACGAACGCCAATATTTATATTATGGCTAAGTTCATACGCTTTGCCTAAGGCTTCCGCCGCAGCTTCATAATCGTTCTGTAAAAATGCAATATAACCTAGCGTATCAAGAATTGAGGCCTGTTCAGGCGCATATTCTAATGCTTGCTCTGCATACTGACGTGCTTCTTTTAAACGACGGTTTTGCAGTGCCAGTGTATAAGCATATGCATTTAGATACGTTGGGCTGTTGGGCTCAAGTTGTAATAATTGTTTTAAGGTTTTGTCCAGCTTGTCACGGTCCGTATATGGATCAAGTAATAAAACTTCCGCGTAAATTAGTTCTGGGTCGTCGGGTAGGTTTTTAATTGCTTCATCTAATAGATTTAGTGCAGCTTTTTTATTGCCCATTTTCTTTAAGATTTCAGCTTGAGCTTGATATAAGAAACTTGCATGTTGAGGATAATTTACTCGTTCTTGAGTAAGGAACCGTAAAGCATCGTGTAAATTTTCTTGTTTATCATATATTGCGATCAAATTTCGTCTCGATACGACATATAAACTGCCATCAACTAAACGATAGTAAGCTTTTGCAGTTTCATAATGCTGTTTACGCTCTGCATTAATGGCTAAGTAGTAATACGCTTCATTTTGATATTTTGCCGAGTTTCGTAGGTCAACGAGATATTGTTCCGCTTTGTCATATTGCTTTAAATCAATACTTGTTAAGCCTGCAATAAATAAGGCTTCTTCAGCTTTAGGGTTGGTTTCTATAATCTTTTCAAGTTTTTCTAACGCAAGCTGAGATTGGTTAATTTGTATGAGATAGCGGATTTCAGCTAATCGAATATCTAAATTTTTCTTATTTTTACGACTCGACTTTGCATACCATTTAAGCGCGCCTTCTTGATCGCTGAGAGCAATAAGTAAGTTTGCTTTCATTAAAATAAAGCTCGTTACTTTAGGACGTCGACGTAATGCTTTGTTAATGTTGGTTAGCGCAGTTTGTAATTGGCCATTTTGAGCTTCTAAATTGGCGATGAGTGCCAAAATAGAAGGATTGTCTTTTTCTGCGCTAGAACGTAAAGCTGTTAATAGTACTTCTCGATCTTGCGCATTTTCTGGAGCAATGCTAGCTAAAATTTGTTCTAAATCGGCAGTGGGATCTATCTTTAAAATTTTATCTAATGTCTCAGCAGCAAGCTGATATTCGTGCGTTTTTAAAGCAATGTGTGACAAATAAAATAAAGCTGGTACATCTTTAGGTTCTTGAGCTACCCAGTGTGTAGCAATATTTAACGCAGCTTGTAAATCATTATATTCAAGTGCAACGTCTAAAGCTCTCTGCTTAATTGATGTAGAGTTGCTTTTAATTGCGAGCACTGTGTAATTATGCAAAGCGTTTGGAATATCGTCATAAGCTAGAGCAAATTCAGCGACCATCGTTTGCTCTAGTGCCTGATCAAATGAATGCACGGCATAGGTCTCTTGCACAGGACGTGCATAGACATACGAGGACATGCTACCTAACAACAAGAATGTGGTAGAATACTGTCTTATCGAAGCACCGTTAAAATTAATACGGCTATTCATTTGACGCAATTTTTATTGATCCAAAGTAATGCTTTTTATGACACCGATGTTGCACAATAGCATAAATTTAGCGAAATGATGATCTGATATGTCTTTCTTTGCATTGGGTGTCAACCATCAAACAGCTTCTGTAGAACTCCGCGAACAAATTGCTTTCAATGCAGAGCGATTAAGTCGTTTGCTTGCCGAACAACGTCATCACCAAAACTTAAAGGATTTGGTGGTTGTCTCGACCTGTAACCGTACAGAAGTTTATGCCATGGCAGAAAACGCCGAAAGCCTTCTAAAATGGTTAGCCGATGCCAATAATATTGATGTAAAGCAGTTAATTCATCATGTTTATCGTTACGAGAATACGCAGGCCATTACACATTTAATGCGAGTGGCGAGTGGTCTAGACTCTCTCATGCTTGGTGAGCCACAAATTTTAGGGCAGGTTAAAAGTGCTTTGGCATTGTCTAAAGAAGCTCAAACTGTCTCTCCTGAATTAAATAGTGTTTTTGAATACGCTTTCTATGCAGCTAAACGGGTACGTTCCGAAACAGCGGTCGGTAGTCATGCTGTTTCGATGGGGTATGCTGTTGCACAATTGGCCTTACAAGTTTTTAGTAAGCCTGAAAAGCTTACTGTAATGGTTGTTGCTGCAGGTGAAATGAATAGTTTGGTTGCTAAGCATTTGGCTGAAATGGGTGTCGCGAAGATTATTATTTGTAATCGTAGCCGTGAGCGTGCTGACCAGCTGGCTCAGGAGATTGCACATCAGGTTGAAGTTGAAATTATTGAGTTTTCAGCATTAGCAGAGAATTTATATCGTGCTGATGTCGTGTCGAGTTGTACCGGTAGTTTATACCAAGTTATTGCTTATTCTGATGTTAAGGCCGCATTGAAAAAACGTCGCTATCAACAAATGTTGATGGTTGATTTAGCAGTACCACGTGATATAGATCCTAAAGTTGAAGCACTTGATGGGGTCTATTTATATGGTGTTGATGATTTACAAAGTGTGATTGATGAGAACCTTGCACAACGTCGTCAGGCGGCTGTTGAAGCAGAGGTAATGGTTAATCAATTAGCTACTCAGCTTATTACGCATCAAAAAGTTAAAGAGGCGGGTAGCACAATTCATGCTTACCGCCAACACAGTGAAGAAATTAGTCAACAAGAGCTTACACATGCGTTAGAAGCTTTGCATCATGGTGAGAATGCTGAACAAGTATTACAGCAATTTGCACACCGTTTGACGCAAAAGCTTATACATCCTACATCGATATTATTACGTGAAGCTGCTAAAGCAGAAAATCCTGATTATTTTGAATGGTTACAACAGCATTTACAGGATGTATTTGATCATGAGCGTAAGCCAAAACATTAAGATAACAACTTTAAGCTAATTTGTTTTGTTAATTCATTCAATTGTTGTCTTAGATTTCTTGATTCAATTAAAGAAATCGGTGATTTCAGCTTCTGACGTAAATATCTTTCTTGCAGACTTAGCGAATATTCCTTAGCTAACTTGTCAGCTACCTCAGGTGCCTGTGTTAATGCCTGAATATTTGTTCTTTGCATAATATCGGCGATTTCATGACAGTAACTACTACAAGCACCAAGCACATAATAAGTTGCCAACTCTTGATCATCTGGTAAATCATCAAAAATACGATTTAAGATAGCCAGTACTTTGGCTAATAATTCATCTTGGTGAATATAAGCCCGTAATCCTTCAAAATGAATATAAAGAAAAGGATGATGCATTAAAATTGCAATCGCAAAGTCTTCATCTTTTGTATGGATGTTAAATGAGAGCGAGGCATCGTGGCTGATTTGTGGGGTAAAACGTTTACCTAGTCCGAGTTTTTCACGGAAAGATTGAGTAAGTAAGTAACGGAAAGAACCTTGTTTTGGCAATAACTCGGTGAGTTCTCTGAGTTCTCCCATGACTAAGCTTTTCCCTTCAGGCGTACTGATATCGTGTTGACCTGTTAAGTGCGCAAACACGAAATCGGACAAAAGAGGGGCTTGTTGTAATAGTTTTTGAAAATTTTCGAGTCCTTCTCGACGGATGAGAGAGTCTGGATCGTGATCATTGGGTAGAACAAAAAATTTAAGTTCACGACCATCATTGAGAAGGGGTAAAGCAATTTCTAAAGTTCTGCGTGCTGCTTTTTGACCAGCAGCATCACCATCAAAAGCAATGGTAATACGACTATTTTGTTTAAATAAAATATTAAGGTGTTCAGTATTACTTGCAGTCCCTAAGGTTGCTACAGCTCCTGTAATACCATATTGCTGAAGCGCAATGACATCCATATAGCCTTCAACCATTAACCAATCGCTAGATTTAAGTTTTCTACCTTCATAAAGTCCGTAAAGTAGCTGATTTTTATGAAAGACTTCTGAATCTGGCGAGTTAATATATTTGGGCTTGATTTCATCATTTAAGGCACGCCCACCAAAACCAACGACTCGACCTTTAGGGTCGCGAATTGGGAAAATAACGCGGTCACGTAACAAATCAAAATCACGCCCATTATCACTTGAACGGATAAGTCCGAGTTGTTTTAATCCGTCAATGTCATAAGGAAAAGCTTTTTCTAGGTGTTGCCAGTCTTCTGGAGCATAGCCTAAGCGCCAAAACTGAATCGTCTGATTGGTTAGTCCACGCTGTTTAAAGTAATTTTTGGCTTTTTGACTATGAGGTAATTGTTGTTCATAAAACTGAGCAACATTTTCCAGTAAGTCATATAAATTACCTTCTTGAACTGGTTCATCAAAGCTAAACGGCTGTTCGAACTGAGCAAAAGGATCATCAAAAAATACTGGTTCAAGCGTGTTGTAGCTTTCATCACTTGGTTGTTGTGGAATGACAGGCTCTGCTGCATTTGTTTTAGTAACGGGTGGCTTTGTAACCTGACGGGTATAAGATAGTTTTTTATTTTCAGTATTATCTTTAGGTAATTCAATTCCGGTACTGCTCGATAATTCTTTCATTACCTCAATAAAGTTTCGGTTATCAATATCCATAAGAAAACGGATTGCATTTCCGTTAGCCTGACAACCAAAGCAGTGATAATACTGCTTGTCACGGTAGACATGGAATGATGGCGTTTTTTCTTGATGAAAAGGGCAACAGCCGGAATATGTACGTCCGGTTTTTTTCAATTTCACACGCTGACCAATCAGATCGACAATATCTGTGCGATCTAGAATTTGATCAATCGTATGTTGTGGAATTGCCATAATTCAGATAACCGTATTAAAACTTGATGAGACAGTGAGTCAGAATATTCTGACATGATGAATCGAGATATGCCCAATAAATATTTTAATATTTTATAAAAACAAACAGGCAAGTGATATCACTTGCCTGTTTGTTGATGTTTTTTAAAGCTTAAACTTATTGAGCAGCGTCATCCGCACCTTGTGTTGCCTCATCTGATTGAACATCAGTTGAAGCTTCAGTAGAGGTTACAGCTGGTGCAACAGTTGTATTTTCTGCTACTTGTGACTCAGGTTTGTCTAATAAACCGAAGCTTAAACGGTTTGTCCAACTACGTTCAGACTTAGGAGCTTCAACAGGTGTTTGTTCTGGTGCTTCAGTTTCTTCTTTATCTGAATTACCAATTAAACCAAAACTAACACGGTTGAGGAAACCACGTTTTGGAGCTTCTGCTTCAGTTGTGCTCTCTGGCGTTGCAGCAGTCGATTCACGACCGAAGATACCTAAAGTTGCACGGTTGATCCAGTTACCTTCTTTACGAGCAGCACGCATGTTAACTGTGCCGTCTTTTTTCACAAGGCTTGGATAATTAAGCTTTAAAACTTCAATATATTGTTGCGAAGTAGCTTTATCACCTAACTTGTCATAGCTATATGCCAAAGTAGCTAAAGCTTCTGGAATTTGAGGTGTTTGTGGATAGTGTTCAATCACCCATTGCGAACGTTCTGCAGCGGCGATCCAAGCTTTACGTTTAACGTTGAAGCGGGCAGCAGTCATTTCATTTTCGGCAAGTTCTTGCCCAATGAATTTCATACGCTGAGCAGCATCGACAGAATATTGGCTACTTGGGAAACGACGAATTAAATCAACAAAGTTTTGATACGCAACTTTTAAATAACTCACGTCACGATGTGACTGTTGCAAAGAGGTATAACGCATCAAACTGTCGTAGTTTTGCTCCATATTGGCAACAGCACGAACATAATAAGCATAATCCACATTTGGATGTTGAGGATTTAAACGAATAAAACGTTCTGCTAAGGCAATCGCGCCTTCATAATCTTTTTGTTTAAATTTCGAATATAGAAGTTCAAGTTGTGCTTGTTGAGCGTATTGTCCAGTCGGATAATAAGTATCGATTGCCTCTAAAGACTTGGTCGCATCAAGATATTGACCACGGTCAAGCGACTTTTGGGCCTTTTCGAAGTAAGCTTGTTCACTAGATTGAGGGCCAGTATCGACCACTTCTTTTTTACTTGGATTGCTGCTACAGCCCACAAATGCAGACGCTACGCCTAAAGATAAGGCAAGCATCGTAATTTTATAACGTGGTAGCGACATAAAAACTCCTCTGTTATGTTGGGCAATGAGCTACAATTGCGCTATTAAACCACTTTTATCTCAATGATCAAATGACTTCAGCACAATCTTCAAACACAAACTTCTCTGAAACCGACTTCAATTTACTTGAAGATTCTGAGGATGCAGATAACCATACTTCTGATACAACTGCAACACGTTTATCGTTGCAAGTTCAGCTAGATGAAACCTATCTGGGACAACGTATCGATCAGGTAGCAGCCTTGGTATGGAGCGAGTTTTCACGTGAAAAGCTCAAGCAATGGTTGAAAGATGGCCATCTGTTGGTGAATGGTAACATTGTCAAGCCTAAGCACCGTTGTGAAGGAACTGAGCTGCTTACGCTCGAAGTAGAGCTCGAAGCTAAGACGACGAGTCAACCCGAAAACATTCCACTTAATATTGTCTATGAAGACGATGATATTTTAGTCATTAATAAGCCAGTAGGCATGGTGGTACATCCAGGAGCAGGCAATAGTTCTGGAACTTTAGTGAATGCCTTGCTTTACCATTTCCCCAAATTGGCCGAACTTTCGCGTGCTGGTTTAGTACACCGTATTGATAAAGATACCAGCGGTTTACTGGTTGTCGCTAAAAGCCTAGAAGCTCAATTTTCTTTAAGTAAACAGTTGGCAAATAAAACGGTTTACCGTGTATATGATTTGGTTGTTTATGGAAATATTATTGCTGGCGGTACGATTGATGAACCAATCAAACGTCACCCAGTTGACCGTGTGAAAATGGCAATTTTACCGGGTGGGCGAGATGCGGTAACTCACTACAATGTAAAAGAACGCTTTAAAGATTTTACTCGTGTACAAGCTCGTCTTGAAACAGGACGAACACATCAGATCCGTGTACATTTTAGTTACATTGGTTATGGCTTGATTGGCGATCAGGTTTATATGAACCGTGTACGTGTGCCAGCTGGTGCATCTGAGTTGCTCATTGAAACTTTACGTGGTTTTAAACGTCAGGCATTGCACGCAGCGAAATTGGGCTTGAAACACCCTCGTACTGGTGAAGAAATGCTGTTTGAAGCGCCGTGGCCTGAAGATTTTACACATTTAGTGAATGTGTTGCGTTCAGAAAACGCTGCATATTAAGGACGTGCATATGGAATTTGTTCAAGGTTTACCTCAAGGCGTATTTGTAGGGCAGACACGTGTTCAACATCCTTTGGCATTACCAACGGATCAACTTGAATTATCTGGCTTTAATTTGGCTTTACATGTCAAAGATGAGGCACAACGTGTTCAACAGCATCGAATGATATTGTTAGATGAGTTTGCGAAATTTGGTGTTAAAAAAATGACATGGATGACTCAAACGCATAGTACGATTTGCCATACTGTAAATGAACAAATTCCTTTTAAAGCTTTAATTGGCGATGGTTTGGTCACCCAAACAAAAGGCCATGCTTTAATGATGATGACGGCTGATTGCTTACCTGTCGTGTTGGGAAATGCTGAAGGCAGTGAAGTTGCTAATTTGCATGCGGGTTGGCGTGGTTTGGCTGGTGGCATTATTGAAAATACAGTGGCCGCTATGCAGAATCCTCCAACTTGGGCATGGTTAGGAGCTGCAATCAGTCAACCTTGTTTTGAAATTGGGGCTGAAGTAAAAACTGCTTTTTGTGATAAATATCCAGAGTTGGAAACAGCCTTTGTTGAGGGCGTGGCTCCAAATAAATTTCATGCAGACTTATATGCCATTGCTCGCTTTATTTTGCAAAGTCTAGGTGTGCAACAAGTCTTAGGTGGAGATCAATGTTCTTATCAACAGGGTGATGAGTATTTTTCTTATCGTCGTGATGCGAAGACTGGGCGTATGGCCACGTTTGTTTTTATATAAGTTTTGATCACCGCCTTAAATGACTCTCTTATTTTATAACCGCTAAAAATAAGAGAGTTTTTTATTTAATTTAAAAATATTTCTATAGTATGCGGTAGTGACAACCTTATAATTCATATTTATAGATGAAGGTTTAGCAAGCGTTAATAAAATGATAAAATAGAAAAAATCGCTCAAAATTTTAATCTTATGTCTTTGCCTGAAAAACACCTCTCTATTGTTTACCACAGTCCATATGGTCATACCGCGAAAGTAGCTTTCGCTATTGCTGCTGGGGCAGAGGTGATGGGTGTAAAAGTACATTTAATGAATATTGAACATATTGATTGGGATGCGCTTGATGCATCGCACGGTATTATTTTTGGTTCACCTACTTATATGGGAAGTATGACCGCTGACTTTAAAAAGTTTATGGACAGTACTTCTAAACGTTGGAAAGAGCGTTTATGGCAAGGGAAGCTTGCAGCTGGCTTTGCAAATTCAGGTGGGTTGAGTGGCGATAAACTGGCTGTATTACAACAATTAAATATTTTTGCGATGCAACATGGCATGCTTTGGTCAGGTTTACCTTTAATGACGACTGGGCATAGTGAAAAAGATTTAAACCGATTATCGAGTTGTTTAGGTTTAATGACACAGTCAGATAATGCGCCTGTTGAAATTACTCCTCCACAAGGCGATTTAGATACTGCAAAATGGTTTGGTGAATATCTTGCTGGACTCTTATATAGATTAAATTAATAAATTCCGCGATATAAAAAAGCCTCTAAAAAGAGGCTTTTTATTTAACTACTTATGAAATATACGAGCTTTATCACGCTGCCAATCGCGATCTTTTTCAGTCGCACGTTTGTCGTGAAGCTGTTTACCTTTCACAAGCGCGATTTCAAGTTTAACCAAGTGACCTTTCCAATAACATGCCAAAGGAACACATGAGTAACCTTTTTGGTTCACTGAACCTGTTAGCTTTTCTAGTTCTCGGCGTGATAATAATAATTTACGTGTACGTGTAGCTTCAGGTACTACATGAGTAGACGCCGAAAGGAGCGGTTGAATTTGTGCACCAAATAAAAACGCTTCACCATTCTTAAAAATGACATAACTTTCTGTCAAACTCATGCGACCAGCACGTAAAGACTTTACTTCCCAGCCGAGTAAAGACATACCAGCTTCAAATTTTTCTTCGATAAAATAATCATGGCGGGCACGTTTGTTTTGTGCGATGGTTCCGCCATTATGTTTTTTCACTACTGTCGCTTTCGCCATAATTCAAACTTCCACAATTGCCCCTATTGTGCCGTAAACTGATGCTAAGGTGAAGTTTTTCCTGCACGTCAATATTTCGCCTGATGTATAACTTTTGCTAAAATAGGTTCACAATACAATTAGAGTACTAGCGGATGTCTAAAACGCGTGTAATTTATCCTGGAACATTTGACCCCATCACGAATGGACACGTTGATTTAGTTACTAGAGCATCAAGAATGTTTGATGAGGTTGTAGTAGCAATTGCAATTGGACATCATAAAAACCCTTTGTTCAGTCTAGAAGAGAGAGTTGAACTGGCCCAAACATCACTCAGCCATTTATCAAATGTTGAATTTGTAGGCTTTGATGGTTTACTAGTTAATTTTTTCAAAGAACAAAAGGCAACAGCAGTACTTCGTGGTTTAAGAGCAGTTTCTGATTTTGAATATGAATTTCAACTTGCCAATATGAACCGTCAACTTGACCCACATTTTGAAGCAGTATTTTTAACACCATCTGAGCAGTATTCATTTATTTCTTCGACATTGATTCGAGAAATTGCTCGTTTAAAAGGGGATGTAACCAAGTTTGTTCCGCAAGCTGTGGTTGAGGCCTTTGAACGTAAACATCAACAAGGTTGGTAAAGTGTCGTTATATATCACCGATGAATGCATAAACTGTGATGTTTGTGAACCAGTTTGCCCAAATGAAGCTATTTTCATGGGTGAAGTGATTTATGAAATTCATCCAGATTTATGCACTGAATGCGTTGGTCATCATGACCAGCCGCAATGTCAGTTATTTTGTCCAGTGGACTGTATTCCTAAAGATCCGCAGCATGTGGAAACGGAAGATGAGCTATTCGACAAATATAAAAAATTAATTGCTCAAAAAAGCACAAGCAATTAGTAAATAAATTTGTTAATATGCGCCCCTGAAGTGAGCTGGATGGTCGCTGCTGTGGAGGTCTTCGTGACTGAAGCAGGGGAGGAAAGTCCGGGCTTCATAGGGCAGGGTGCCAGGTAACGCCTGGGCGGTGAAAGCCGACGGAAAGTGCAGCAGAGAGTAGACCGCCTCATTCGTGAGGTAAGGGTGAAAGGGTGCGGTAAGAGCGCACCGCGTGTCTGGTAACAGTTCACGGCATGGTAAACCCCACCAGAAGCAAGACCAAATAGGAATCCTGAGGTACGGCCCGTACTGGATTCGGGTAGGTCGCTTGAGCGTATGAGTGATTGTACGCCTAGAGGAATGACCATCCTCGACAGAACCCGGCTTATAGGCTCACTTCACCTCATTTTATTTAAAATTTTTCTTGACGTGCGTTAAAGAAGTTAAGATAATGCGCGCACAGTTTTCGGCTATGTAGCTCAGTTGGTTAGAGCACCGCACTCATAATGCGGGGGTCACAAGTTCAAGTCTCGTCATAGCCACCATTTTATAGACCACGCTCCTGCGTGGTCTTTTTTTATGCTCATTTTTTGATTAAACACAGTTTGTAAAGACCGACTTTATAGTTATGGCATTGTTTGTCTAGATCAATTTCTTCATGTTCTTATAACACTTAACAAGGATGTTGAAGACATGAAAAGGTCATTATTATTTTTAGGAATTTTAAGTTTAACGGCGGGAGTAGAGGCTTCTGCGGCTGATTTAAGTTGGGGTGATCCAACTTTGGATTCGGGACAGTTTAAAGTTTCTGGTGCAGTACGTTCTCGTTATTTGCATAAAGATTATGTGGTTGATGCAAATGAAGGTTCTCAAAATGATGACTGGCGATTAACTGATATTAAATTAGTGCTAGGTTATGAAAATCCAGATTGGATTGCAGGTGCGGATGCCCGTTGTTATCAATATGATCGCTTGTGTGATGCGATTTTTCTAAAAAAAGCTTGGGTAGGTTATAAATTATCTGATCAGCAGAGAATCACGGCAGGTTTGCAACCCGTTGATTTTGGCTTTGGTGAATTTTGGGGAAGTAGTTATTACGAAACGCTTTTAAATACCGTTGGTTTAGAAGATATTGATAATCTGGGGATTAAATATAAATTTGCAGATGATAAATACAATTTGACCTTAGGTTTCTATCCAACTGATGGCGGAAATTATAAGGGAACCTCAAAGGACTCAAGCAGATACAGTGGTAACTTTGTGGAAGCTGATGATTTAACCACAGGTACTAATATCGAAGAAAAGAATATGTGGATTGCTCGAGGATCTAGAAAATTTGAACTTGATAAAGCTCAAAAATTTTCGATCGAGTTAGGTGGTTCAGTTTGGTACTCTGATTTAGAAAATAAAAGAACTGATGAAGATGGGCATCGCAAATCATGGAATGTATTTGCTCAAACGCAATATCAGGCATGGCAATGGATGTTTTTAGCTGGTAAGCAAGATGTGACGAATGGGGATGATTTATTGCCAAATAGCTCAACCATTGGAGCATTTGATTATCCATATCAAGTTGCCAATAAAGGTAAATATTTGGTTAATGAAATTAACTATACCTTTGCTAAACCATTCCACAAACTTGAAAATATTAAGCCTTATATCTCTCATAGCCGCTTTTTTAAAGACGAGGATGGCTATAAAGATTCTGAACGTTTAATAGCAGGGGTTTATTTTAATTACAAAGCTATTGGTATTCAGGGTGAATACATTATGAGTAAAAATGATCCAATGGTGGGTGGTGGGGCTGATGGTCTTGCACAAGGTAGCAGTAATGATTGGGATAAATTATTTTATCTTTCAATCGGATATTATTTTTAAAATTTAAAAGCGATTTATTGCCCTAAGTGAATAGACCTCACTTAGGGCTTTTTTTCATAGAAAGACTTTTTCAGGTGGTGGTTCTCTTTTAACTGCCGGAGAAATGAGTTGTCCTCGGTTTAGGTTTTGAACATGCTGTAAACGATTGAGCAATTCGTTTTGAATAAACAAAATACAGGTTTGTAATTTAGATGAGCTTTTAAGCCGTGATGGATAAACCGCCCATATATCTGCATCTTGCCAATATTCAGGCAAAATATGCTGGAGTTGACCTGTAATCAATTCATCTGCAACATCCCAAATTGAACGGAAAATAATGCCATGACCTTCTATAGCAAGCTGATGAATAATTTCGCCGTTATTCGAAACAAAGCGTGGTTTGATATGTACTGCGACATCTTCAGAGGCATGCCTAAATTTCCATAAAACTGAAGATTGATCGCGTTCACTAATTGTCAAACAATCATGTGTTTGCAAATCTTGAATGCTGTCTGGTACGCCGTGTTTAAGTAAATAACTCGGCGCCGCACATAAAATCCGAAAATTGGAAGCTAACTTCTTCGCAATCATATTCGGTGCGATTTCATTACCAATTCTAATGTCCAAATCAATACTGTGTTGAATCAGGTCTTTGGTATTGTCGATGGTGTCAAAATGAATTTGAAGCTTTGGATAAAGCATCATTAATTTAGACAGAATCGGTGCGATATGTTTTCTGCCAAAACCAAAGCTACTAATAATATCCATACGACCCGTAGGTGTACTCAGCGGGTTATTCACCAGTTCACAAACTTCATCAAATTCTTCAAGAATATTTGAAACTCTCTCAAGAATAAGTTTGCCATCTTCCGTTAGGCTGACATGACGCGTACTGCGATGAAAAAGTTTGCAGCTCAACGTGTTTTCTAAAATATTAATTCGCTTGCTAATAAAAGCTGGCGAAGTCCCAAGTTCCTCAGCAGATTCGACAAAACTTTTTAGTTTGGCGACTGTGCAAAAAACCTTTAAATCCGATAGGTTAGGTAGATTATTCACGATCCGTGTCCATTGGAGTGATAGTTCTGTTGTTGATCATTTTTGCTTAAAACATCATGTTTAAGCCATACAAGGATATTAGTCGAAGGTGTGAAGGAAGCTTATGGCAAAAAGATATAAAGTTGCCACGATTGCAGGCGATGGCATTGGTTTAGAAGTTCTACCAGAAGGCATTAAGGTTGTAAAGGCTGCAGCAGAGAAGTACGGCATTGAGCTTCAGTTAGATGCATTTGAATGGGCAAGCTGCGATTACTACCTTGAGCACGGCAAAATGATGCCAGATGACTGGTTTGAAACTTTGCAGGGCTACGATGCAATTTATTTTGGCGCTGTAGGCTGGCCAGATAAAGTACCTGACCATATTTCACTTTGGGGGTCGTTGCTCCAGTTCCGTCGCGGTTTTGACCAATATGTGAATTTACGTCCAGTGCGCTTAATGCCGGGTGTTAAATGTCCCTTAGTAGGCAAAAAACCGGGTGATATCGACTTCTACGTGGTCCGTGAAAACAGTGAAGGTGAGTATTCAGCCATTGGTGGTAAGGCTTTTGAAGGAACAGATCGAGAGTTTGTTTTACAAGAAGCTGTATTTACACGTCATGGCGTAGATCGCATTTTGCGTTATGCATTTGAGTTTGCAAATCAGCGTGATGCAAAAAAAATTACTGCAGCGACCAAGTCAAATGGTATTGCAGTGAGCATGCCGTACTGGGATGAGCGCGTTGATGCGATGGCAAAACAGTATCCACAAATTCAAGCTGATAAACAGCATGTTGATATTTTAGCGGCTCGTTTTGTTTTACAACCTGAACGTTTTGATGTGGTTGTGGCATCCAATTTATTTGGTGACATTCTTTCCGATTTAGGCCCTGCATGTACAGGAACCATTGGTTTGGCAGCTTCTGCAAATTTAAACCCGGAAAGAAAATTTCCATCATTGTTTGAACCTGTACATGGTTCAGCACCAGATATTTACGGTAAACAAATTGCCAACCCAATCGCTGCGATTTGGTCGGGTGCCATGATGTTCGAATTCTTTGGCGAAGATGATGAACGCTGCATTCAAGCAGGTCAGGACATTATGCAGGCGATTGAGAATGTATTAATTAATGGACCAAAAACAGCCGATATCGGTGGTCAGGCAAAAACTTATGAGGTAGGAGATGCAATTGCATCGTGTGTAGCCCAAACTAAAATGGACGTGTTCGCTATGGAATAACGCCATCCAAAAATGGATGTAGGGATATGGATAATCAAAACACAAAAATTTATACGGATAAAGTTCTTGCCGTAACCAGCTTACTGTTTGTATTTATTTCAGTTGCTGGCTTGGCGATTTATTCGCAAGAGTCGATAAAGATTGCTGCAACATGGATGCAGTGGACGACATCGGTATTTACAACCCCAGTATTACTGTTTGCTTTTTTAGCCATTATTTTTACTTTTGGTCTAGCCTTTAGTAAATACGGCAAAATCAAACTAGGTGAAGGTAAACCTCAATACACCACGATGTCATGGATTTTTATGTTCATCTTGTCGGGTATTGGGTCTTCTACATTGTACTGGGGCTTTTTGGACTGGGCCTACTATTATCAAACTCCGGGTTTGAGCTTACCGCCTGAGTCGGCAGAAGCTTTGAAATATAGCGTGGCTTACTCGTTTTTTCATTCTGGTTTAAGTGCATGGGCAATTTATGCTTTGGCATCAATTTCTTTGTGCTACAGCTACCACGTAAGAAAAAACAAAGGTTTAAGTTTGGCTTCAGTGATTGAGGCTGTGACAGGCTTTAAATCAACCGGCGTGGTTGGGCGTTTAGTCGACCTAATGTTCTTGCTTTGTATGTTTGGCGCATTGACGATTTCATTGGTACTCACTGCCGTGACATTTACCAATATTTTGTCTCAGCTCACGGGTATTCCAAATACCTTTATGACCAAAGTCATCATTATTTTGGGTGTTTCGGTTCTGTTCGCACTCAGTTCGTATGTAGGTATGGACAAGGGCATGCAACGTTTAAGTCACATGGTGTGCTTAGGTGTAGTGTTATTTGCGATTTATGTACTTTGCTTTGGTCCAACTCAGTTCATTTTGAATAACTCATTGATGAGTTTTGGGTTAATGGCAACCAATTTTGTTGATATGAGCTTGTTTACCGACCCAATGGGTGATGGCAAGTTTACTCGTGAGTGGACTGTATTTTACTGGTTGTGGTGGATTTCATATGCACCGGGTGTGGCACTGTTCGTAACGCGTGTTTCTAAAGGCCGTACCATTAAAGAAGTGATCTTTGCCATGGTGATTGGCGGCAGTGTTGGTCTTTGGTTCATCTTTGGTGTGTTTGAAAACTACAGTGTTTATAGCTTTATTCATGGAGCTGTAAATGTGCCACAAATCTTAAGTCAACAAGGTGGTGAGGTTGCAATTGGTCAATTACTCAGCCTGTTACCTGCCGGAAAACTCATGATGTGGATTTTCCTAGGCATCATGGTGGTGTTCTTGGCAGCACATATGGATGCGGTCGGATATGCGGTTTCAGCAACATGTACACGAGGTTTAAGTGAAGGGCAAGATCCATCACCAAATGCCCGTTTGTTCTGGTGTGTCATGCTGACTTTGGTTCCAATTGCCATGATTTTTAGTAAAGCACCATTAGACACCATGAAAACGGCAACTATTGTGACGGCTTTACCATTCATCGTGATTATTCTGATTCAAACCTATGGCTTAGTGAAATGGCTAATTCAGGATTATGCCAAAGTCCCATCGCACTTGATTGAGCAACAAGGTTATGATGATGCGGAAATTGGTTTAAACCAGGCTCAAGATGAACATGCAAAACGGATGCAGCTAGAGCTTGCAAGCTCAATCAAACTGGACAGAAAAACCAGCTAGAGGGAACGGTAATGACTACATGTGAACAGACCACTTATGCCTTAAGTGAAGAAATGCAAAGTCTTGTGTACTGGAGCAGCATTTATTCACCAGCAGATGCAGATATTGACTCAGTTCGTGCAGCATATGACGCAATGTGTCGACACTATACTTTGCCTCGTGATGGCAAGATTGAAGTCGAAGATAGAGTTGTTGCAAATGCAGAGCATTCAGTACCTGTTCGCATCTATTCACCAAAAACTAAACGACCTGAAGCTGGTTGGCCATGTGTATTGTATTTACATGGTGGCGGTTGGATGGTGGGTGGCCTCGATTCACATGAGTTTATTACCAGTTATTTATGTCAGGACTTAAATGCAGTTGTCATTAGTGTGGATTACCGCATGGCACCAGAGCATCGCTTTCCAGCAGCTTTTGAAGATTGTTTAGCAGTTTATCAATGGCTTAAAGAGTATGGTTCTGATTGGCAGATTGATAGCGGAAATATCGTTCTAGCAGGCGATAGCGCAGGCGGTAACTTAGCAGTAGCTCTTGCAGTGCATCTACAGCATAGTGGTTTACAAGCTCAAGGTCTGGCTTTGGTTTATCCGTGTTTAACTACAGCACTTGATACACCAGCCGCACAAAAGCATGCCCATGCGCCGTTACTTACAACGGAAGATATGCATTTTTATTTAAAGGAATATGCACCGAATTCACAAGATTGGCAGGATTTACGTCTAGCACCTTTATTGGTAAATGATTTTTCAGATATGCCTATGAGTTTTGTAGCCGTTGCAGAGTATGACCCTTTAAGTGATGACGGTTATTTCCTTACCCAAAAATTGGAACAAGCAGGTATCCCTAACGAGTTCCATTTAGGCAAAGGTTTATTACATGGCAGTTTACGTCTCATGCGTGATTGCCCTGAAGTTCAACAGTTATATCAAAACATGCTGAGTGCGATACGTCGCATGTTTGGCAGTGTCGAAAAGACATCAATTTAATATCGAGTCATTTGGACGAAAAGAATTTAATGGAGTAATAACATGAGTGCAGTTGAAAAATTACCTGAAGATTTTTGCGCAAACCCAGATGTTGCATGGACTTTCCCTAAAGTTTTCTATACTTCATCGCAAGTATTTGAGCATGAGAAAGAAGCAATCTTTGCTAAAAGCTGGATTTGTGTTGCACATGGCAGTGAATTGGCACAACCGAATGACTATATTACCCGTAAAGTAATTGGTGAAAATATTGTCATCATTCGTGGTAAAGATAGTGTTTTACGGGCGTTTTATAATGTATGTCCGCACCGTGGTCACGAACTTTTAAGTGGCAGTGGTAAAGCAAAAAATGTAATTACCTGCCCATATCATGCTTGGACTTTTAAGCTAGATGGTAGCTTAGCTTTGGCACGTAATTGTGATCATGTTGAATCTTTCGATAAAGAAAACTCAAGCATGGTGCCTTTAAAAGTTGAGGAATATGCAGGATTTGTTTTCATTAATATGGATGAAAGTGCGACATGCGTAGAAGACCAGCTTCCGGAATTTGCTGAGCGTTTAAATCAAGCATGTAGCGTAATTAAAGATTTGAAACTGGCAGCACGTTTCGTGACAGAAACGCCAGCAAACTGGAAAGTAATTGTCGATAATTATCTAGAATGTTACCACTGTGGGCCTGCACATCCAGGTTTTGCCGATTCGGTACAAGTTGATAAATATTGGCATACCACACATCAGAACTGGACATTACAGTACGGTTTTGCTCGTTCATCTGAGAAGTCATTCAAGCTTGATCCATCAGTAACAGATCCTGAGTTTCATGGTTTCTGGACTTGGCCTTGCACGATGTTCAACGTACCACCGGGCAGCAATTTCATGACGGTGATCTATGAGTTTCCAGTAGATGCAGAAACGACTTTGCAGCATTACGATATTTACTTCACGAACGAAGAGCTCACTCAAGATCAGAAAGATTTGATTGAGTGGTATCGCAATGTATTCCGTCCTGAAGATTTGAACTTGGTAGAAAGTGTACAACGTGGTTTGAAATCACGTGGTTATCGAGGCCAAGGCCGTATTATGACTGATAAGCAACGTTCAGGAATTAGTGAACATGGTATTGCTTACTTCCAACATTTAGTGGCGCAGCATCACAAATAAAACAAATGGATTTATTCAGGTGTAAAGATGACTTACACCTGACTCTTCAATTAGGAAGATGATATGTCGAGTTTACAAAGTACTGAATTATTTCAGCAACAAGCCTATATTAACGGACAATGGTTAGCTGCACAGTCGAATGCGGCGGTTCCGGTAACTAACCCTGCAACAGGCGAAGAAATTGGCACAATTCCAAATATGGGAGCGGCTGAGGCGACTCAAGCAGTTGAGGCTGCTTATACGGCTTTGCAAAGCTGGAAAGCTTTAACTGCCCAAAACCGTGCAGATATTTTATTGGCTTGGTACAAACTGGTTCTCGATCATACCGATGAACTTGCTCTCATTATGACTATTGAACAAGGAAAGCCTTTGGCAGAAGCAAAAGGTGAAGTGCGTTATGCTGCATCCTTTATTCAATGGTTTGCCGAAGAAGGCAAGCGTATTTATGGTGATGTGATTCCAACCGTAAATAACCAGCAGCGCTTTATTATTAGTAAAGAACCTGTGGGGGTTGTGGCTGCTATTACGCCGTGGAATTTCCCAATTGCTATGATTACGCGTAAAGCAGCACCAGCTTTAGCAGCTGGATGTACGATAGTGATTAAGCCAGCAAATGAAACACCTTACTGTGCTTTAGCGATTGCGAAACTTGCCGAAAAAGCAGGTATTCCAGCTGGTGTAATTAATGTTGTTACCGGTAAATCTCAAGAAATTGGTTCTGTATTTACTTCGCATGAAAAAGTGAAGAAATTGACGTTTACTGGCTCAACTCCAGTAGGACGCCTACTGATGCAGCAGTGTTCAAGCACCATTAAAAAATTGGCGCTTGAGTTAGGTGGTAATGCGCCTCTGATTGTGTTTGACGATGCCGATTTAGATAAAGCTGTACAAGGCGCGATTTTTGCCAAGTTCCGTAATGCAGGCCAGACCTGTGTTTGTGCTAACCGCATTTATGTACACGACAATATTTATCAAGCTTTTGCCGAGAAGTTTGTACAAGAAGTACAAAAGTTTAAAGTCGGTAATGGACTTGAAGATGGTGTGCAAATTGGTCCATTAATTAATGAAAAAGCAGTTTTGAAAGCACAGCAGTTGATTGATGATGCAGTGAGCAAAGGCGCTAAAATTGCTTGCGGTGGTAAACAGCATGTTTTAGGGCAAACCTTTTATGAGCCGTCAGTTCTAACGAACGTTGACCGTACAATGGAAATTGTCCAAGAAGAAATTTTTGGTCCAGTTGCGCCGCTTATTCGCTTTACAGATGAAGCAGACGTCGTTTCTCAAGCAAATGACACGATCTTCGGTTTGGCTGCGTATGTTTATAGCGAAAATATTTCACGTTTATGGCGAGTGTCAGAACAGCTTGAATATGGAATGGTCGGTATGAATGCCACAGCAATTTCAAATGAAGTTGTACCATTTGGTGGTGTGAAACAATCAGGTGTTGGGCGTGAAGGCTCAAAATATGGTCTTGAAGAATTCATGACCATTAAATACATGTGTTTAGGGCTTTAAGGATAAGCGCTAACAACAAAAATATGCGGTAAAAGAAGGATTCTAATATGGCGAGTCATTATGAAATGTTCCCAGCGGTTGTTACTCGTGTGGAACAGCTAACCCCTTTAATCAAACGGTTTACGTTCAAACGTCAAGATGGGCAGAACTTTCCTCGATTTAGTGGGGGAAGCCATATTATTGTCAAAATGAATGAACAGCTTTCAAATGCATATTCATTGATGAGCTGTACGCAAGATTTATCAACTTACCAAGTCTGTGTTCGTAAAGATGTGGAAGGTAAGGGTGGTTCAGTGTTTATGCATGATCAGTGTGATGAAGGCTGTGAAATTCAGATTTCAGAACCAAAAAATTTATTTCCATTAGCTGAAACAGGCAATAAACATATTTTAATTGCAGGTGGAATTGGTATTACACCATTCTTGCCTCAAATGGACGAGCTTGCAGCACGCGGAGCAGAGTATGAGCTGCACTATGCTTACCGTTCAACTGAACACGCAGCTTTACTTGATGAGCTAACACAGAAACATGCAGAACATATGTTTAATTATGTTGACTCAGAAGGTTGCTCATTAAAGCTGGATGAATTGATTTCATCACAACCTAAAGGCACACATGTGTATGTTTGTGGGCCGAAACCCATGATTGATGCTGTGATTGATTGCTGTAATAAGCACCGTTACCGCGATGAGTACATTCACTGGGAACAATTCGCTTCAGCAGTTCCTGAAGATGGGGAAGCATTTACGGTTGTACTAGCCAAGTCTAATCAGGAAATTGAAGTACAAAGTAATCAGACGATTTTACAAGCTATTGAAACATTAAATATTGATGTGGAATGCTTATGTCGCGAAGGCGTATGCGGTACATGTGAAACTGCTATTTTAGAAGGCGAAGCAGATCACTTTGATCAATACTTAAGTGATGCAGAAAAGGCTTCACAGAAGAGCATGATGATTTGTGTGTCGAGAGCTAAAGGTAAAAAACTAATATTAGATCTTTAATATATTTCTGTGGCCGATCAATTATTTAAAGCAAAAAAATGCTAAAAAAAGAACAAATAATGATGATCTGAATCTTATTTGTTCAATTGATGGGCATTAAGGGTTTTTACCTATTGACCTGCTATACAGAACTATAGATAATGCGCACACAGTTTACGGCTATGTAGCTCAGTTGGTTAGAGCACCGCACTCATAATGCGGGGGTCACAAGTTCAAGTCTCGTCATAGCCACCATTTTAAAAACCACGCTCCTGCGTGGTTTCTTTTTATCTATTTTTTACTCATTAAAATGTTTTTCAATCATATCGAGTGTTTTTGAGCTTTGATAAAAGGGAGCTAAAAGCGCTTGAAGTAAAGGTTCTAAAATACCGTGCTCATTAAAGGCATCCATAACCTTCGGATAAAAACGTAAAGCTTCTGTTTGTAAGTCGTTTTCGGTTAATCCAATCTCACTTAATACTTCAAATAAACTCTGATCTTTATAAAAGTCATAAAAAACTTCGACACCATACAAAATCAGATCTTGCATAAATTCTGATTGACGTAATTCTTTCCAGTATTCGTAAATTAAAACAAAGAACTCTTCAACATCGAGAGGAGTGAGTTGTTTCATAAACTCATACATTTTTTTATGTCTGATATCTTCCCAAACATGACGCACTAGACTTTCTAAATCTTCACTCGATAAAAGACTTAATTCTGTAAGTTGCTCGTGAATAAAACTGGCAATCCAGGTTTCAAGTTTATGCTCAAGACGTTGCTGCTGCAAAAAGGAAAATTTTTTGAGTTTATGTTGCCATTCAAAATGATAGTCATCCACTCTAGAGGCAGTTAGAAGTTTTGGTAATTTTTGTTCTAGAGTCGAGGTTGCAATATATTGGCAAAGCTGTTGTACAGAAGGGCTAGTTCTTAAAAACTGATTGAGATAATGAGGAATATGTTCCATTTCTAAAAATTTAGAAAGCCACATTTCAAATTGGTGGTCAGAGACCAAGTCTTGTAACTGAATTGGAGACTTCATAGCAGATAAATAAATACGCTGCGCGATTTCCCCAATAAACTCAAGTAAACCAGCACCTAGCTGCATTTCAAAAGCATAGCGTTTCACAACGGCTTGTAGTTGCTCTAAATCAACAACCTCATGTAGCTTGATTTCGTCAGCATGTTGCATAAACAACTGAATGAACTGCTGGAAATAGATAGGTGAGTTTTCTATAGATAATTGTTTTTTGAAAAATTCCACTTGCTCAAGCAAAAGTGCTTGAGCAAGTGCTGTAGTTTTTGATGAGTTTTTCTGCTCAGTCATTCGCTGTCCAACCGTTGACAATCGGATAACGTCGTTCGCGACTAAATGCACGAGAGGTAATTCTCGGGCCAATCGCACCTTGACGACGTTTGTATTCATTACGATCAACTAAACGGATGACTTTTTCAACAACTTCTTTATCAAAACCTTTGGCAATAATATCGGCCTGACCTAAATCTTCTTCAATGTATGCGTAAAGGATGGCATCTAACACATCATATGCTGGTAAAGAGTCTTGGTCTTTTTGATCTGGGCGAAGTTCTGCTGAAGGTGGGCGGGTAATCACACGCTCAGGAATCACAGGAGTTTCGCTTAAGCTGTTACGGTATTTTGCTAATTCAAACACGATAGTTTTATAAACATCTTTTAGAACAGCAAAGCCACCAACCATATCGCCATAAAGCGTACAGTAGCCAACTGAAAGTTCAGATTTATTCCCTGTAGCAAGGACTAAATTACCAAACTTGTTTGATAAGCCCATAAGCAATGTGCCACGAGCACGCGCTTGTAAATTTTCTTCAGTTGCATCAGCTGGTGAATTACCAAAGAAAGGATACAGGGTTTGCATGAAGCTATTTACGATTGAGTGAATTTCAGCAATACCGAAAGTCACACCCATACGGCGAGCTTGTTCAGCCGCATCTTCTACACTAATTTGAGAAGTGTAAGTATAAGGCATCATTACAGCTTGCACTTTTTCTGCACCGATTGCATCCACAGCAATCGCAAGTGTAAGGGCAGAGTCGATACCACCAGAAAGACCCAGAATCACACCTGGGAAGCCCGAGCGCTCTACATAGTCACGAGTTGCCATGACTAAACCTTGATAGATTTCTGCAAATGTTTCTAATGCAGGAGCAGATTCAGTGACTTTATATAACTTTGTATCACGGTCAAATTCAGCAATATAAATGTCTTCTTTAAAGCTTGCTGCTTGTAAAGCAATTTCACCATTTTGATTGCTGACAAAACTTGTACCATCAAAAATTAAATCGTCTTGTCCGCCCACTTGGTTAACGTAAACAATATTTAGATGAAGTTGTTTTGCAAGTTCACTTAAGGTCTGTATACGGTGTTGTGGTTTGCCGACTTCATATGGTGATGAGTTGAGTACAAGAGCAGTATCAACATTTAATTGGCTCAACTGTTTGACCGTATTAATTGACCAGATATCTTCACAAATTAATACACCAAACTTATGCCCAAGATATTCAAACACCAAATGCTGATGGCCTTTTTGGAAATAACGTTTTTCATCAAAGACGCCATAGTTTGGTAAATTATGTTTATTAAAAACACCCAAAACTTGACCGTCTTTCATGACAGCAGCAGAATTGTAACGTTGACCATCTTCTGTCTGGTTCACAAATCCGAAAACCATAACAATATCTTTAACTTCGGCAAGTTGTGCAAAAGCCTTTTGCATACGTTTATTTAAATTTGGACGTAACAATAGATCTTCAGCTGGATAACCAATAACAGAAAGCTCGGGAAAAATAATCAGGTCAGCGTCTTGTTTTTTCGCCTGATTTACTTGCTCAATCATCTTTTGGGTGTTTGAGTCAATATTGCCAATATGCGGAGAAAACTGAGCAAGGGCAACTTTAAAACTTTTCATTCAAACCTAATCCTAGATCATAACGAATATAGATACACACAGTGTTGATTTTTATGAATATAATTTTTCAACGATGTGTATGATACGATAGTAAACAATTAAAATAGTAAACAAAAATGTCAAGATCAATAATATATACCAATCCCATATTTTCTGCGTAAAAATAACGAGATTTTCTGTATAGAATAGAAACAGGCTTCATTATTTTTATTGTTTGTATACTGCCTTATCACAAGCTAATTTGGAATAAGTCTGTTCTATTTTTTTCAATAATTTGAATTGAATAAGCGCAATTTTATAGTTTAGATAAGTATTTCTGATTTATAAGAATTCTCATTTACATTACGCAAAAAATGTTACGTTCAAAGCGAGATTGATTATTTAGTTACAAATGAAGTTGAGGTGAACAGATAATATTTGGGATTTTTCCAGAGCAAATATCGCGCGCAATTTCGCCTTGCTGTTCAATATTATACGTACTAAATGCCTTGTCAGGGTGGTAGGTATATTTGTAGGGATTGTAACTTTTAAAGCTGAGGTAATAGGCTGATTGTAATAAAGCACCTTTAAAGAGTACATGAATGCCTTTTTGATATTGCATGACGTGTGTGAGTTCGTGAATAAAAATACCTTGCATAAACTTAGATTCTAAAGCGTAATTTTCACTGTAATCAGCAGTATTGACATAAATATTCCCATTTGGGGCCATGAAAATACCGCAACTCTGCCAAGGGAGGTAGCGCGTAGCAATAATTTTAGGCCGTTCGCAATCAAGCATGTCACCGAAAACCATTTGCGCTAATATTTTTTCTTGAGCAGTCAAATGTCTAATCGGATAGTTTTTTAAGTGACGGAAAATAAAAAGTATAAGAAGAATAAATGGTGTATGGATTAAGCGTTTAAGGGCATTAAAAGTTAGCATAGCTTTGCCATTAAATGAGTTCATCTATTTGTTTAGCATAGTATAGATCATGTGTTGCTAAATAAAGAGCTATGACTATTCATTAGTTTTATAGTTCTGTTTTTATAAATATTTAAATGAATTTTATGTTTTTATTATTGTGAATATAAGACTTCTTAGAGAAGAAAAGCAAAAGCCCCAGTTAGAACTGAGGCTTTACAACAACTAAAATCACAACAGCAAATAAAATTAAGGTTGGCATTTCATTAAAAAAGCGCCAGAACTTATGTGATTTATAGTGAGCATTTCCGATGAGCTTTTTACGATAATAGCCACATACCAAATGATAAATCACTAATAAAGCCACTAATCCAACTTTGAGGTAAAACCAAGTCGCTTGATGGTAATGTCGAGTTGCATCACCCCACTCTACAAGGAAATGGGCGGTAATTAATGTAGCAATCATCGAAGGCCACATGATTCCACGATACAACTTGCGTTCCATTACCTCAAAGCGTTGATGACTTGCAGCATCTTCACTCATAGCATGATAAACATATAGACGTGGTAAGTAGAACAAAGCAGCGAACCAGCAAACCACGGCAATAATATGTAATGCTTTTACCCACAAAAAAGCATCAGAAGGTGCATCCATCGATAATCCTAGGTGGGATTATGCATCCCACTTCTTGAAAATAAGGCAAGCGTTAACACCGCCAAAGCCAAAACTGTTACTCATTACAGTATTCAATTTTGCATCACGTTTTTCAAGTACGATATCAAAAGGTTTTGCGCCTTCATCAAGTTCAGTCACGTTGATATTTGGTGCAATAAAGTCATTTTGCATCATTAGCACAGAGTAAATAGCTTCTTGTACACCAGCCGCACCCAAGCTATGACCTGTCATAGATTTGGTTGAGCTAAGAGGAGGTACGTTACCTTCACCAAATGCACGTTCCATTGCTTTAAGTTCTGTAATGTCACCCGCTGGAGTAGAAGTACCATGTGTATTTACATAGTCAATTTTCTCTACGCCATGTTGCTTAGCTTCTTCAAGTGCCATTAATACACAACGTGTAGCACCTTCACCACTTGGAGCAACCATGTCCGCGCCATCACTGTTCGCAGCATAACCTACTACTTCAGCTAAAATGTTCGCACCACGTGCTTGCGCGTGCTCAAGTGATTCAAGTACTACGAAACCACCACCGCCAGCAATAACGAAGCCGTCACGGTCTGCTGAATATGGGCGAGATGCTGTTTCTGGAGTGTCGTTATATTTCGAGCAAAGTGCGCCCATTGCATCAAACAATAAACTTTGAGACCAGTGATCTTCTTCACCGCCACCAGCAAGCATAAGGTCTTGTTTGCCAAGTTGAATTAAGTTGTACGCATAACCAATTGCATCTGCAGAAGTTGCGCAAGCACTTGTAATAGTATGTGAAATACCTTGTAGCTTAAATGCAACACCTACGTTTGCAGTAATGGTGTTTGACATGTTACGTGGTACAAAGAATGGACCCACTTTACGTGCGCCTTTAGTCTCTAATAATTCTGTCATTTCAACAACAGAAGCAGTTGAGCCACCACCTGAACCACCTGCAATACCATAACGTGGATTACCAGCAAGTTGTTCAGGAGTAAGGCCTGCATGTTCAACTGCAGCTACAGCAGCGTTGTATGCATACATCGCACATACGCCCATGAAGCGTTTTAATTTACGGTCGATATTATCAAAGTCTTGTTCTGCAGCAGCGCTGACATGACTTTTAAAATTGAGTTCAGCATAAGTTGGGTTAAAACGTGTCCCGGAGATTCCATTTTGAAGTGAATGAGTAACTGCTTCTAAAGAGTTACCGATACATGAGTTAATACCCATACCAGTGATTACAACACGTTTCATCTACAGGTCCCTTTATGGTGATATTTAAGAGTCTATCGTGTTCAACAGCTATGAAAATGAACAGGAGAATATAGCTGTAAGAAAACGGGACTCATGTTTTTCGTTGTTAACATGATAGCAGAAAGGATTTTTATTTCTTATGGCAAATCTTTATGACAATTTTACATTTAAAAAAAATAACCAAATACATAGTATGTTGCATTTGGGGTTAACTAAAATACACACATTCAAGTTGAGATAAATCCACATTCCACCTAGTATTTATCTCTAATTAGATAAATTAAAAAATCGAGGTACTTGATGACAAAATTTAATAATAATCAATCTGACAATTTGTTTTCTCAGGTCTTCGGAGTGGCTAAAAAGCTCAGTTCTACAGGATTGAGTATCTTGCAACAGAACCAATCAGGTGACGTCAGTAAGGTAATTGAACCAATCCCAACTGGAAAAACTGTTGAAGGTAGATCGAGAACAAAAAGCCCATTTGAGGTTGAGCAATATGAAAGTCCTCAACAAATGCTAAGAGAACATTTACCAAAAGTCACACGTCAGGTATTTGGTCGACATTTTAAAAAAGTAAATGGTGTTGCTACATTTCTTTCGCCAGATTGGGATGAAAAAATCTCAGGCCATTTATTTAATTGGTTAAATGACTTTAGTTCAAAAAGTACCTTAACTGAAAAAATCCTAGAAGAAGCGGGTGCTAAAGATTTATTTGAATTAACTAAAGATACAGGTCGTTCTCAACGTCTAAGTCAGGCGCTTATAGAACAAAACAAGCTCATTGCGACTGTACAAGGTGCAATTACAGGTGTATCAGGCGTCGTTGGTGCAGCTGTAGATATTCCAGTATCATTGGTTTTGGTCTTAAGAACTATTTACCAGACAGGAAGGTCACATGGCTTTGATCTGCTGGAGGTAGCAGACCAAGATGTTGTTGAGTTTATTTTTAAAGAAGTTGACATTAGCCTGATTGCAGAGAAACAAACTCTCTTGTTGGCTTTAAAAACATTGCGAAATATGTTGGAAACTCAAGATATTCATCAATTTCAGCAAGTATTAGGTTCAACCACAGATATAGATACTTTAAAGAACTGGTTAACAGATGAAGAAGGGGAGTTTAAATGGGAATGGTTAAATCGTATTCCTAAACTTTCAGCTTTTGGTAAGTTTACTCCAGTTGCAGGCGCTGTTTTAAGTGCAGTATATAGCTGGAAATTACAAGAAGATGTAGGACATAAAGCTCAGGCAATTTTTGGAGCTGCAAGACATTATTTAAACGAACATCCAAGTGAGCATTTATCTCCACTACAGGCTTATTATGCTGCGGTTACACTCATTCAAAAAGCAAGCCCAAGACTTTTAAATGTAGGCGAAGATGGCAATATTCATGCTGCTCATCATCATAAAGTAGAAAATCACGAGGTAATCTCGAAAGTATCTATTGTGTTAAAACCTACAGAAAGCGAAAAAAGTGAAGAGAAAGTTCAGGAAAATGTTCATAAGGGCTTAGAAAAACTTGCTGACAAACATGTGACAGAACATGAGCATACTGAACAAAAGCCTGCTCTAACTCCGGAGGATGATGACGAGATATTAGAAGATAAAAAATACTCTTAACAATACGCTTACAAAGTGAAGGTTTAAAAAGTAGAAATAACCTCTATTTAAATTTGTAAATCGTGCTGTCAAACATTGATATGGTCAACATTTGGTAAGTATTGCCGTGTTGACCATTTTTGCATCTTGGCTTACAATTATGTGCCCTTAAAAAGAGGTATTTTCTTTTTAAGGTTTTTTAATAACGGGAGAATTGCCATATGGCAACAACGAATCAGTTGATCCGTAAGGGTCGTACGACTTTGGTTGAAAAATCCAAAGTTCCTGCGTTGAAGGCTTGTCCACAACGTCGTGGTGTTTGTACACGTGTTTATACAACTACACCTAAAAAACCTAACTCAGCTATGCGTAAGGTTTGCCGTGTTCGCTTAACTTCAGGTTTTGAAGTATCTAGCTACATCGGTGGTGAAGGCCATAACTTACAAGAGCACAGTGTTGTTCTTATCCGTGGTGGTCGTGTTAAAGACTTACCGGGTGTACGTTACCATACCGTTCGTGGTTCATTAGACTGTGCTGGTGTTAAAGATCGTAATCAATCACGTTCTAAATACGGTACTAAGCGTCCTAAGAAGTAATTCTAGGAAACTAGTCGAATAAGCCCTTTAGCGTTTCGCTTGTTTGAATTCTTCATAGATTTGTAATTCAAGCGACGTATAGTAAGGCCAGCGTCGTGTACATGACACTTGTACAAACTGCTGGATCATCCTGAAGTGTCATATTATTAGGTGTATTAAAATGCCAAGACGTCGCGTAGTCGCTGCTCGTGAGATCCTTCCAGATCCAAAATTTAGCAGCCAAACAATCGCTAAATTCATGAACCACGTAATGCAAGATGGTAAAAAATCTATTGCAGAAAGTATCGTTTACGGTGCTTTAGAACGCGTTCAAGAAAAAAACAAAGTAGACCCAGTTGAATTTTTCGAGACTACTCTTGAAAAAGTTCGTCCTATGGTTGAAGTAAAAGCACGCCGTGTTGGTGGTGCTACTTATCAAGTACCTATGGAAGTACGCCCATCCCGTCGTACTGCCTTAGCTATGCGTTGGTTAGTAGATGCTGCTGCTAAGCGTTCTGAAAAAACGATGGCTTTACGTCTTGCTGGTGAGTTGCTTGATGCAGCTGAAGGTAAAGGTGCAGCAATCAAAAAACGTGAAGATGTGCACCGTATGGCTGAAGCTAACAAAGCCTTCTCTCACTACCGTTTCTAAGCGGATAAAACAGGCCTTATTCAGGAGAATATTCATGCGTACAGCAGCTCGATTCAACATTGCTCTCTATCAAAGTGGGGGCTTTGCAGGTATTTAAGTTGCCTGTTTGGATATTCGCGCGCATCAATTTAATTGGTGCGTCCTGTTTTAAATATAACATTTAGGAATGTAGACATCATGGCTCGCCAAACCCCAATTACTCGTTACCGTAACATCGGTATTTCTGCGCACATTGACGCAGGTAAAACAACTACAACTGAACGTATTTTGTTCTACACAGGTGTATCTCACAAAATTGGTGAAGTACACGACGGTGCAGCAACAATGGACTGGATGGAACAAGAGCAAGAGCGTGGTATTACAATTACCTCTGCTGCTACGACTTGTTTCTGGTCTGGTATGGGTAACCAATTCGAACAACACCGTATCAACGTAATTGACACCCCGGGACACGTAGACTTCACAATCGAAGTTGAACGTTCTATGCGTGTTCTTGACGGTGCGTGCATGGTTTACTGTGCTGTAGGTGGTGTACAACCTCAGTCTGAAACTGTATGGCGTCAAGCGAACAAATATAAAGTGCCTCGTTTAGCATTCGTGAACAAGATGGACCGTACTGGTGCAAACTTCTTCCGTGCTGTTGAGCAAGTTAAAACTCGTTTAGGTGGTAATCCTGTTCCTATCGTTGTGCCAATTGGTGCTGAAGATACATTCCAGGGTGTTGTTGACCTTATCGAAATGAAAGCGATTATCTGGGATGAAGCATCTCAAGGTATGAAGTTTGAATATGCTGATATCCCAGCTGACCTAGTTGATACGTCTAACGAATGGCGTACAAAAATGGTTGAAGCTGCGGCTGAAGCTTCTGAAGAATTAATGGACAAGTACCTAGAAGAAGGTGATCTTTCTAAAGAAGACATCATCGCTGGTTTACGTGCTCGTACATTAGCTTCTGAAATTCAAGTAATGCTTTGTGGTTCTGCGTTCAAGAACAAAGGTGTTCAACGTATGTTGGATGCTGTAATTGAATTCTTACCATCACCTACAGAAGTTAAAGCGATCGAAGGTATCCTTGACGACAAAGACGAAACTAAAGCGTCTCGTGAAGCATCTGACGAAGCTCCGTTCTCTGCGCTTGCGTTCAAAATCATGAACGACAAATTCGTAGGTAACTTAACATTCGTACGTGTTTACTCTGGTGTTCTTAAACAAGGTGATCCGGTTTATAACCCAGTTAAAGCTAAGCGTGAACGTATCGGTCGTATCGTGCAAATGCATGCGAACGAACGTCAAGATCTTGATGAAATCCGTGCAGGTGATATCGCAGCGTGTGTAGGTCTTAAAGACGTTACAACTGGTGATACATTATGTGATGAGAAAAACATCATTACTCTTGAGCGTATGGAATTCCCAGAGCCAGTAATTTCATTGGCTGTTGAACCAAAAACTAAAGCAGACCAAGAAAAAATGTCTATCGCTTTAGGTCGTTTGGCTAAAGAAGATCCATCGTTCCGTGTTCGTACAGACGAAGAATCTGGTCAGACAATTATTGCTGGTATGGGTGAACTTCACCTTGACATCATTGTTGACCGTATGAAGCGTGAATTCGGTGTTGAAGCTAACATTGGTAAACCAATGGTTGCTTACCGTGAAACGATCAAAAAGTCTGTTGAACAAGAAGGTAAGTTCGTACGTCAAACTGGTGGTAAAGGTAAGTTTGGTCACGTATATGTACGTCTTGAACCGCTTGATGTTGAAGAAGCTGGTAAAGAATACCAATTCGTTGAAGAAGTTGTTGGTGGTGTAGTACCTAAAGAATTCTTTGGCGCGGTTGACAAAGGTATTCAAGAACGTATGAAGAATGGTGTATTGGCTGGTTACCCTGTTGTTGGTATTAAAGCGACATTATTCGACGGTTCTTACCATGACGTCGACTCTGACGAATTATCGTTCAAAATGGCAGGTTCTTATGCCTTCCGTGATGGTTTCATGAAAGCGGATCCTATCCTTCTTGAACCTATCATGAAAGTTGAAGTAGAAACTCCAGAAGACTACATGGGCGATATCATGGGTGACTTAAACCGTCGTCGTGGTATGGTTCAAGGTATGGACGATCTTCCTGGTGGAACAAAAGCAATTCGTGCAGAAGTTCCTCTTGCTGAGATGTTTGGTTACGCGACTCAAATGCGTTCTATGTCTCAAGGTCGTGCGACTTACTCTATGGAATTTGCTAAATATGCTGAAACTCCACGTAACGTGGCTGAAGGCATCATCGCTAAATTCCAAGCTGGCGGTAAAAAAGGTGACGACGAGTAATCTTTCGATTACTATAAGCCCAAACTAATTTCTTAGTTAAAAACCAAGTGCTCATGGGGTGACCCTCCATGAGTAGTTTATAAAGGAAGATCATCATGGCTAAAGCCAAGTTTGAACGTAATAAGCCACACGTAAACGTGGGCACAATCGGTCACGTTGACCATGGTAAAACAACTTTAACTGCTGCGATTGCAACAATTTGTGCAAAAACTTACGGCGGTGAAGCGAAAGATTACTCACAAATCGACTCAGCACCTGAAGAAAAAGCACGTGGTATTACAATTAATACTTCACACGTAGAATACGATTCTCCAATTCGTCACTACGCGCACGTTGACTGCCCGGGCCACGCCGATTACGTTAAAAACATGATTACTGGTGCTGCTCAGATGGACGGCGCGATCCTTGTGTGTGCTGCGACTGACGGTCCAATGCCACAAACTCGTGAACACATCCTTCTTTCTCGTCAGGTTGGTGTACCTTACATCATCGTATTCTTGAACAAGTGTGACCTTGTTGATGATGAAGAATTACTTGAATTAGTAGAAATGGAAGTTCGTGAACTTCTTTCTACTTATGACTTCCCAGGTGATGACACTCCAGTTATCCGTGGTTCTGCGCTTAAAGCGTTGGAAGGCGATGCTGGTCAATATGGTGAGTCTTCAGTTCTTGCTCTTGTTGAAGCGCTTGACTCTTACATCCCAGAACCAGAACGTGCTATCGACAAAGCATTCTTAATGCCAATCGAAGACGTATTCTCAATTTCTGGTCGTGGTACTGTAGTAACAGGCCGTGTAGAAGCTGGTATCGTTAAAGTTGGTGAAGAAGTAGAGATCGTTGGTATTAAAGATACAGTTAAAACAACTGTAACTGGCGTAGAAATGTTCCGTAAACTTCTTGACGAAGGCCGTGCAGGTGAGAACTGTGGTATCTTACTTCGTGGTACTAAGCGTGAAGACGTGCAACGTGGTCAAGTACTTGCTAAACCAGGTACAATCAAGCCGCATACTAAATTCGACGCAGAAGTATACGTACTTTCTAAAGAAGAAGGTGGTCGTCACACTCCATTCTTAAATGGTTACCGTCCACAGTTCTACTTCCGTACAACTGACGTAACTGGTGCAATCCAATTACAAGACGGCGTTGAAATGGTTATGCCAGGCGACAACGTTGAAATGTCAGTAGAATTAATCCACCCAATCGCGATGGACCCAGGTCTACGTTTTGCGATCCGTGAAGGTGGTCGTACTGTAGGTGCTGGTGTTGTTGCAAAAGTAACTGCATAATCACTTTCAGTGAAAAAAAGCGCTCTTTTTAGAGCGCTTTTTTTATATTTAATTGTCTAACAATCATTATAAAGGCTGGCCTTAACTGATATTTCAATGTCCTTATTTCCCCTTAATCCTTTTTATTAACTTTGTATGATAAGAATCAAGAAAACGAACAATAAAGTTTGAGTAACTAGGGTTACTTACTAAGGAGCTTTGGGTATGAATGCTAAAGTGAATATTACGAATCGTGCAGGTGCAAGCTTTCCAGTGCGTCGTATGAATTTTGACTTTAATGATGTACCAGAATATTGGATGAATGGTTCTGCTGGACTCACACACTTTATGACTGCATTGTCAGCATTGTTTCCGGCTGGTGAGAAATTCTTTATAGATAGTGTACGAGCAGTACGTTATCACCCAGCGATTAAAGATGATGAAGCACTCCAAAAAGAGATTAGTGCTTTCATTGGGCAAGAAGCAATGCATACTCAAGAGCATGTAAACTTCAACGCTTCTGCTCAAAAGTTTGGTCATGATGTAGAAACATTAGAGAAATTTACTGATACAGCAATTCAAACAGCAATTAAAACTTTTGTAAAAATTGTCAAACCTTTCGGTATGACAAAAGAAATGGTTGACTTGACTGCTACAACGGCTCTTGAGCATTTTACCGCTACTATTGCCTCGCAATTATTAGTCAATAAGCACATTCAAGAGCTTATGACAGATGAGACAATGTCAACAATGTGGTATTGGCATGCGATTGAAGAAAATGAGCATAAAGCCGTAGCTTATGACGTGTACGAAGGTGTATTTGGTAAAGGTTTAAAAGCCTATGCGTTACGTACAAGTTCTTTGGTATTTGCTATGACTTTAATCTTTTTGATCCAGTCATCCTTTGTGCTTCGTTTATTAAAGCAAGATAACAAGTTGAATTTAGATGAACTATCAGTAATTTATAAATACGGATATAGCCCATCTAAAGGTATTATTAGTGGTATGGCTAAAGAAATGTTAGCTTACTTTAAACCTGGCTTTCATCCAAATGACCTAGATACTGTTGGGCTATTGAAAACATGGAAAGCAAAATTAGGTTTATAGTTTTAATTCATAATTTATAAAGGGCCGATAGTGGCCCTTTTTATTTTCTATAACTATTTTAAAGAGATCGCGGGGTGGATATTGCACTTTTATGGATCTACGAATGACCTCATCTGATATTTCTCTGTCCTCATCTGCACTTAATTGGCACATCGAAAAACGTATGATTATAAATATTAAGAAAATAAATAAAGTTATAAGTGAATTAGCTATTCACTTAAAAGGAGTCTGAGATGAATGCTAAGGTAAATATTTCCAATCGTGCTGGCGCTAGTTTCCCCGTGCGTCGTATGGATTTTGAATTTGCTCAGGTCCCACGCTATTGGGCAAATTATGATGCTGCATTAACACATTTTATGACAGCATTATCGGCCCTTTTTCCAGAGGGTGAGCAGTTCTTTGTAAACAGTACGCGTGCTGTTCGAAATGATCCAAAGCTTGCTGATCCAGATCTTCAAAAAGAAATTAGTGCTTTTATTGGTCAAGAAGCGATGCACTCCAAAGAGCATTTAGCATTTAATGCTTCAGCACAGGCTTATGGTTATGATGTGCGCCATATGGAAAAGCAAACAGGAAAAGTCATTAAGATGGGTACAGCGGTTGTAACCAAATTAATGAAACCTTTTGGCTATACCAAAGAAATGATTGATTTGACTGGAACCTGTGCTCTAGAGCATTTCACATCGACCATTGCAGCTGAACTTTTACAAAACCCTGAAATTCAAGCTATGTTCCAAGATGACACCATGTATCATTTGTGGATGTGGCACGCAGTTGAAGAAAATGAACATAAAGCTGTCGCATTTGATGTGTATACAAGCATGTATGGACAAGGTCCAAAAGCTTATTTTATGCGTTCAACAGCCTTGATTATTGCAATGGCATTAATCTTCGCGACTCAGTCTTATTTTACAGCTAAGCTACTTAAGACTGATGATAAATTAACTTGGAAAGATACGAAGTACATGCTTAAGTTCATGTATGGTCGTAAAGGTTTTATGACTCGTCAAATTCCAGAGTTACTTGATTTTTTAAGACCAAAATTTCATCCAAATGATTCAGATACTACTGCATTGCTAGCAACTTGGCGTGAAAAATTAGGTCTTTAAAATTACTTTAAAAAAGGGCAATTCAATTGTCCTTTTTTTTGCTCGTTTTTTCGTGGGAAGTTTTTATAATACGCACTACTTTAGAATCTTCATTGCGTTGAAACTCATGATTCGTACTATGCAAAACACTGATGTGGATATTGTCGTTCAAATTGAAAAATCAGTTCAGACACATCCGTGGTCAAGACAGCAATTTATTGAATCTTTGAATTCTTATCAATGTACAGTGATTGAGTCACAAGATAAAGTCGTTGGGTTTTGTATTTTACAGCCTGTTTTAGATGAAGCGAATTTGTTGCTTATGGCAATTGATCCTAAAATGCAAGGGCAGGGTTTAGGGTATGAGTTATTAAGTGCATCAATTGAAAAATTAGAAAATCAGCCAGTACAAATCTTTTTAGAAGTTCGTGAAAGTAATAAAGCTGCTATCGGTTTATATGAAAAAACAGGCTTTCACCAAATTGACCTGCGCCGCAATTATTATCCTACCCAAGATGGTGGACGGGAACATGCGGTCATTATGGTAAAAACCTGTACAGATGATTTCGCATCTTTATTTAATGATTAAATTATTCCATTCAGAAGGTAACGTGGTCATAAGAGACGTACCTAGCTGTTGGATTTCCTCTGGTGATAATGACCTGTTTAAACGGCGCCATTGTCCATCGAGTAGAAGTTCTAAAGGTGTATATTGCGATTTATAGTTCATTTTGGCTGAATGAGGCACCCAATAGCCTAAGTAGAGATATTCTAAACCGAGCGATTTCACATATTCAATTTGGTTAAGAATAGAGTAAACACCAAGTGATCTACGATGCTCATCGGGATCAAAGAATGTATAGACAGCCGATAGTCCATCATCCATTAAATCACAAGTAGAAACGCTAATGAGCCGATTGTCTTTCCAAAGCTCAAGAAAAAAACTATCTGTGCAGCTATGTACTAAAAACTTTTCAAACTGATCTAAGCTCGGCGGAAACATATCACCATCTGCATGGCGTTCATTAATATAGCGTTCGTATAAATCATAATGAATTTGGGCTGCTTGTCGCGTAGGCAGAACAGTCATGGTGAGATCTTGATTTCGTTTCCATGCTTTTTTTTGCATGCTGTTCATTTGGAAATCGGCCACTGGGACACGACAAGACAAACATTGTCTACATAAGTGACATTCAGGGCGATAAACAAAGTCGCCACTACGGCGAAAGCCTAAACGAGAAAGTTCTGAAAGAGTGACCACATCAATTCGATGGATGGGATCTAAAAACACCATGCGTGCTGATTTATTTTCTAGATAGCTGCAATCATGAGGTGGAGTAATATAATACTGCAGATCATTTAAAAGGGACTTCGGGTGATATGATTTCATGATTGGTCCCTCCTGTTATCATTCCATTAATTTTGCATCTAATGCTATTGTTTTACTTGAAAATACACGTTCTTGATACTTTTTCCAATTGATAGAGGGGTGAATAATTACATCTTGTAACGATTTTAAGTAGTCTTGGCGAGAAAGTGTACTAGCTCCCAGACTAATTAAGTGACTGTTTACGAGTTGGCAGTCTATCCATGGTAGCTGATTTTCTTGTCCTATGAGCATTAATGTATAAAAAGCCATTTTTGAAACATCGGTTTCGTTGCTAAACATTGACTCACCAAAACACCCTTTGCCAATCGTAACACCGTATAAACCTCCTACAAGCTCCTCTTGTTGCCATACTTCAATACTGTAACCATAACCAGCATTAAACATCTCGCAGTAGCCTTGAATAATATCTTCACTAATCCATGTTTCATCTGCATAACTTCTTGGCAAAGAGCAAGAGCGAATAACTTGTTCAAAGGCATGATTAACAGTAATTGCATAGTCATGTTTTTTCATATTTCTCAGTAATGACTTGCTGGGCTTGTAGTTTTGAGGGTAGATCACGCAACGAGGTTCTGGGCTCCACCAACAAATAGGCTCATCTTCATTAAACCAAGGAAAAAGACCATGGGTGTATGCTTCATATAGGGTAGAAGGGGAGAGGTCCGCTCCGATACAAATTAAACCATGCCCATCTGGATCGGCTTCAATGGGATCAGGAAAAATGAATTGGGAAAGTGGAAGTGTATTCATAAAAATAAAATAAGATGAGCTTTAAGGTTATGCTATAAAAATTAATATATGTCAGCTAGTCATTATTCTAAAAAAACAGCCGTTATAAGAACGGCTGTTTTAAAACTCTAGAAATCTATTAATTAAAGATTATCTAGATATTTTTCAGCATCTAGAGCCGCCATACAGCCAGACCCAGCAGAAGTAATCGCTTGGCGATAAATGCTGTCAGCGACATCACCAGCAGCAAAAACACCAGCTACAGAAGTCGCTGTTGCATTACCAGAGGTACCGCTTTGCACTTGGATGTAGCCATCACGTAGGTTTAACTGGCCTTCAAAAATTCCAGTGTTTGGTTTGTGACCAATTGCTACGAACAGGCCATGAACCTCTACGTCTTGCTTAGAATCATCTTGAGTTGATTTAAGGCGAACACTGGTTACGCCAGTATTGTCACCCAATACTTCTTCAACTTCGTGGTTCCAGATAATGCTGATTTTGCCTTCTTTTTCTTTGGCAAATAAATGATCTTGCAAAATCTTTTCAGAACGTAAAGTATCACGGCGGTGTACTAACGTTACATGTGAAGCAATATTTGATAAATAAAGTGCTTCTTCAACAGCAGTGTTACCACCACCAACAACCATTACTTTTTGGTTTTTGTAGAAGAAACCATCACATGTTGCACATGCGCTTACGCCTTGCCCCATAAAGTTTTGTTCAGACTCTAGGCCAAGATATTGAGCTGTAGCACCAGTTGCAATAATTAAAGCGTCACATGTGTACTCTTCCATGTCACCTTTTAAAACAAAAGGACGTACATTTAAGTCCACTTCGTTAATATGGTCATAGACGAGTTCTGTACCAAAGCGTTCAGCATGTGCTTGCATACGATCCATTAATGCAGGACCTGTTAAACCTTCAGGATCGCCCGGCCAGTTGTCAACTTCGGTTGTTGTTGTAAGTTGCCCACCTAGTTGTAAACCTGCAATTAAAGTAGGTTTAAGGTTTGCACGCGCTGCATATACTGCTGCACTATAGCCCGCAGGGCCAGAACCGAGAATAATTAACCGAGAATGACGAGCACTCATTGAGGGTATCCTTATTTATTTCGAGAATTTTGAAAATTATACGTGAATTTGCCGATCAATAGCGTTAAATCAATGTGGATAATATTGATCAGGTCAATCGAATTAAGTTATATAACAATATAGAAGTGCCTTATGTTAACAACAACTGTAAAGAATCATGCACCTTTTTTGTAAGAACAGGTGCATAATATAAAGTTCATTCGTTGAAGATCTAAAATGTAGTTCTTCACATCTCTAAACCAATAATTAAATGGGTTACAGGACAGTATATGACTGCGGTGTCAAGTGTTTATGCACAGCGCTTATTGATGACATTATTCTTGGTTTCTTTTGGTATTTATATGTTTCTGGCAACAGTAACATATACACCATTTGACCCGGGCTGGATGCATATTTCCAGTGATACTCAGCAAGTATCCAATGCAAGTGGTATTGCTGGCGCATGGATTGCAGATTTGCTGTTTGGTTTTTTAGGATGGGCAAGTTTGCTTATTCCAATTTTCCTTTTCATTGAAGCAATTCAGGTTTGGTGGCCACGTAGTTTCCTAAACCGCCCATTTCGTTATGCTGCACAATTCTTCTTAATTCTAGTTGTATCTAGCTTACTTTATTTACATTGGAATGTGCCGGCAGATACTTTAGATAATGCAGCTGGGGGAATTATTGGTTATGAGTTAGGTCAAAGCCTATCTCAATTGTTAACAATTTACGGTGCGACCTTATTTTTGCTGGTTTTCGGGGTAGTCTTGTTTACACTTGCATTTGGGGTGCAATGGAGTAAAACATGGGTTACGCTCAAAGCGACACCAAGTTATTTACAAGATTTATTTTATAAGAACGTATCTCCGAATGAATCGGATTATGACTTAACAACTCAACCTGCCAACAAAGCAGCCGCGGTTAAAGTTGCTGATAATGCAGAGACGAATGCGAATGCTTCAGATGAGAAAGAAGCATCAGTTCAATCTGAATCAACTCAACCGCAATCTACCACAACGCGACATGATGCGGTTGCTGAGCGCTTATTTGCAGATGTGCTAGCGAAAGAGCAGAGCCGACCTGAACCTGTTGCAGATACACCAGTTGCAAATACTCAGAACTTTGAGCATACGCTTGAACAGGCCCATAAACTTGAACGAGATAGCCAACGTTTAGTTGCGACTGGCGAAGTATGGCGTGCTTTACAGCGTGATGATGCGAGTCATAAGCAAGAAATTGATGCGCTTTTAAGAGCTGCTGATGATTCGACAGAGATAGAACAAGTTCCTACTCATGAGCAATTTCAGCAAACAATTTCTCAAGTAAATCAAAATCAACCATCATCTAAACAAGACTTACATGGTCTTGATTGGAATGATGATGAGATTTTTGATGAGTTGCTTGCCGCGGTTCCAAACAGTAAAACTGCAACAGATGTGCATACACCATTTGTTCAAGATCACCATGTAGAAGCCGAACCAACTTCGCAATCTGTTAATATTGCGAATGAAACATCTTCAAATATTTCAAATTTAAATCAATCACCTAAAAATTTAGCAAACGAACAAGTCTTTGAAGATTTTGATGATTTATTAATAGATGAAGACATTGCCCCAACTGAACCTGTGAGAGCAAGTAGTTATGCGCAATCTTCAGCATTTGTAAAAGCTCCTATCCAAACGACTATTCAGGCCGACAAACTTTCAAAAGAAGAGTTTATTGAAGCTTGGCAGGAGACTGCTGGAAAACCGCAGGAAAATGCTGATTTTGATGAAGACGATTTCGATTTTGATGCACCGTTAACAGATGCATCAGGTCGCCCAATGTCTCGTGCAATGCAAGTTGCTAAGAAGCGTTTGGATTTACCAACTTTACCGGGCCTTGACCTACTCGATAAGGTCGATCCAAATAAGAAAGTCAACTTTACTGAAGAGCAACTTTCACGTTTGTCTGAATTGCTTGAAATTAAATTGCAAGAATTTAACGTAAAAGCTCAGGTGGTAGAGGCTCAACCAGGGCCAGTTGTAACTCGCTTTGAGTTAGATTTGGCACCCGGTGTTAAAGCTTCTAAGGTCACAAATATCTCACGTGACTTGGCGCGTTCAATGTCGATGGCATCGGTCCGTGTGGTCGAAGTTATTCCTGGTAAACCATACATTGGTATTGAAGTGCCAAACAGTGCCCGTGAAATGGTACGTTTGATTGAGTTATTGGAAACACCAACATATCGCGACCCAAGTGCATTAATTAGTATGGCGATGGGTAAAGATATTTCAGGTAATCCTGTACTCACTGATTTAGCGAAAGCACCACATATGTTGGTTGCTGGTACGACAGGTTCTGGTAAATCGGTTGCGGTCAACTCGATGATTTTATCGATGTTGCTTAAATATACGCCTGATCAATTACGTTTAATTCTAATCGATCCAAAACAGCTCGAACTTGCAAACTATAATGATATTCCACATTTATTAACTCCAGTCGTTACTGACATGAAAGATGCTGTAAGTGCTTTGAACTGGTGTGTGAATGAAATGGAACGTCGTTATAAACTTATGTCGTTTTTAAAAATTCGTAAATTAAGTGACTACAACCGTAAAGTTGAAGAAGCGATTGCGAATGGTGAAGACTTAATTGATCCAACTTGGAAACCAAGTGATTCTGCGACACAAGAACGTGCACCTCGTTTAACGCCATTACCATCTATTGTCATTGTTGCGGATGAGTTCGCCGACATGATTATGCAAGTGGGTAAAAAAGCAGAAGAAATGATTACCCGTTTGGCGCAAAAATCTCGTGCTGCTGGTATTCACCTATTGCTTGCAACTCAACGCCCATCTGTTGATGTTATTACCGGTTTGATTAAAGCCAATATTCCAACGCGCGTAGCACTGCGTGTAAACAGTAAAATTGACTCACGTACTATTTTGGATGCGGGTGGTGCAGAAGACTTGTTAGGTCATGGTGATATGCTGTTCTTGGGCCCTGGTAAGATTGAGCCGGAACGTGTGCATGGTGCTTTCATTAGTGATGATGAAGTAAACCGTATTTGTGATGCTTGGCGTGAGCGTGGCGAGCCTGATTATATTGATGAAATCTTGACTCCATTTGATGAAGAGCCTGCATCACGTGGCTTTGAAGAGGGTGAGGGTGGTTCTGACCGAGATGCACTTTATGATCAATGTGTGTCATTCGTATTAGAAACTCGAAAAGCGTCTACATCTTCGCTACAGCGCAAATTTAGCCTTGGTTATAACCGTGCTGCTCGTATTATTGATCAAATGGAAGAGAACGGCATTGTGAGCTCAATGGGCCCTAATGGTAAGCGGGATATTCTAGTTTAATACGTATAATTTAAGCCTCTTCGGAGGCTTTTTTATAACTTAAATAAAGTGAACCTATTTATAAATGACTTAAAGATTTTATCGTCTAGTAAAAAAATGCTAATGTATTTTCCCTAAATAAATAACAATGAATTAAATCAGGAGAAAGACATGCTATTAGCTCTGATTACTTTAGCCTTTATTCACTTTTGCGCACTTATTACTCCCGGGCCTGATTTTTTCCTTGTATCTCAAACTGCCATTAGCCGGTCTCGTAAAGACGCTATGCTGGTCGTTGCTGGTATAACGGCGGGTGTTATGTTTTGGGCGTGCTTGGCACTGATGGGGCTAAATCTTATCTTTGAAAAAATGGCTTGGTTAAAGCAAGGATTGCTCATTGCTGGTGGCTTATATCTATGTTGGTTGGGCTATCAGATGCTACGTTCGGCTTTTTCAAAAAATCAGCAAGAGGGCAGTGTTGCTGTTGAGCTCCCAAAAGCACCTTACTTATTTTTTATTAAAGGTTTGATAACCAATTTATCAAATCCAAAAGCTGTTATTTATTTTGGTAGTGTTTTCTCTTTATTTTTAGCTAATCCTCAACTTGATCAAGTTCACTGGCTACTATTTATTATTGTCACGGTCGAGACAATTTTATGGTTCTGCTTTGTGACTTTTATTTTTTCATTACCGAGTTTTAGAGCAGCTTATCGTAATTTTTCAAAATGGATTGATGGTATTTCTGGCGGTATTTTTACAGTATTTGGCATTTTCCTGATTGGCAATCGATAAGCTTAGATAAGAAAAAAGCCTCTTTAAGAGGCTTTTTATTTTTAAGCAAACTTTGTTAGAACTTCTAAAAATGGTGCCGATTGACGCGGAAACTTAGCAATTACATCATGGATGCGTTGGCCTTCAGGGTCTTTAGCATTAATATCGCGTCCATCCGCAATAAATTGCTTTAAAAGACGCTCATAGTCTGTTGGGCGCATATGTTTGAATGCATGGTAGAGCACATGAAAATCTGCATTCACACCACTTGGAGGAAGTTGGTTGAGGTAGGCAAAAACACGCTCATCGGACCATTCTTCATTGAAAGTTGCTGGCTGTGATAATGCCATGACAATCTCCTCATTTTTAAAAAGGCAAAATAACTTGCGTTATTTTGCCTTGATTCTGATTTATTGAATAGTCAGAAATAGAATTATCGTTCTTCAGGTAAATTGATATTCATTTCTAACATTTCGATATTAGCTTCAGAGCGAACTTGCATTTGGATATGCTGTTCGCCTACACCGCTAACATAACGACTAACCACTTGCATGATTTCTTTTTTCATCTGATCAATTTTGTCTTGGCTTAAACGGCGGCCTAAACCTTGTTCAGAAGCAACAATAACTTTCAAACGATCTTTGGCAGTTTGAGCACTTGATGGTTTTTCTTCGCTGCTAAATAATTTACTCCAGAATCCTGCCATATCTACGCTCCAAATAGTCGTGCTAACCAGCCTTTAGGTTGAGCTGTGATGTGTCGATAAGGACGGTCTTCGCCAAGGAAGCGTGCAACCAAATCATCATACCCCTGACCAGCTTTAGTTTCTGAATACAGAATAACTGGCTTACCTTCGTTTGATGCTTGTAATACACTTGGACATTCTGGAATAACACCTAATGTCGGTACGCGTAAAATATCTTTAGAAATATCATCAATTGTCAGCATTTCCTGACGGTCAGCACGTTCCGGGTTAAAACGTGTAATACATAAATGTTTACGTATACGCCCTTCGTTGTGTTCAACTTTCTTGGTTTTGCTATCTAACATACCAATAATACGGTCAGAGTCACGTACTGAAGAGATTTCAGGGTTTGTTACAATGATTGCTTCATCTGCATGATACATGGCTAAAATCGCGCCACGCTCGATCCCTGCAGGTGAGTCACAAATGATGTAATCAAACTCTTGAGATAACTCATCAATAACTCGAGCAACACCTTCGTCGCTCAACGCATCTTTATCACGTGTTTGTGAAGCCGGTAAAATATAAAGGTTTTCGATATCTTTATCGCGAATAAGGGCTTGCTGCAGACGTGCTTCGTTATTAATAACATTAACAAAATCATAAACAACACGACGCTCACAACCCATAATTAAATCAAGGTTACGTAAGCCTACATCAAAATCAATCACAACAGTTTTATGACCACGAAGGGCTAAACCTGTTGCAAAAGATGCGCTCGTTGTAGTTTTACCTACACCACCTTTGCCTGATGTTACGACAACAATTTTGGCCACCGAATCCACTCCTATTATGGTCATACACCCTTAAAAGGGCTGTTTTTTGGTGATTTGCTTAATAAATTAAAGTTCTAGAGCTTCAAATTCAAGCTCTTGCTTTTCATTTAAATAAATATGTACTGGTTTTTTTACCACATGTTTAGGGATATCATCTGCGACACAATACGTTCCGGCAATGGAAACGAGCTCAGCCTCTAAAGATTGGCAAAAAATGCGTGCAGCTGCGTGCCCGCCCGCACCAGCAATGACTCTACCACGAACTGTGCCATAAATATGTATATTTCCTGAAGCGATTACCTCGGAACCACTATTCATGCCAGCCTTTAAAATAATATCGCCGTTATCTTGTACAAGGGATTGGCCTGTACGCAAAATTTCATCATGATAAGAGGTAATATGAGCGACCGCTATCTTGTTTAGTGGTTTTTTTGTTTCTGATGAAGACGAGGCAGGGGCCGTAGTAGGTTTTTCCACAATCGCCACTTGTTCAGCTGTTGCTTTAATGCGCTGTAATGGTTGATCTGCCGGTAAAACAGGGAATTGAATAGCGCGAGCTTCATCTCCTAAAATACCGTCGATTACCGCCATTGGTTGTAAACCTAAGCTCACCAGAAGTTGAATTAAAGCAATTAACTCTTGCTCAACTGTACTGTCAATAATCACTAAAGTTCCTTGATAGGAACCTTCATTTAAAATATTTGATAATTGCTGGCGGATCACATCATGATCATTGGTATCGAAGGTTATCCTGCTAAAGTTAACCATTCTGCCGGTAATCCGTATATCAGCCATAAGTCTTCCTTCAAGGCGTTAAACGAGCTGTAATATCGTTAAGTTTATTGTAAATAGGGCAAATGCTAGAACAATTCGTGCCAATTCTCTAGCGTGATTCATAAAAAATTAAATAAATGCTTATTCTTTGATTCGATCATACTCCGCAAGGGTTTGTTGCCATTGTTTGACCTTAACTTGTTTGCGTACAGACTCCAGTGTCTCAAACACGACAGATTCAACCAATTGCTCAAGCTGACGATTATTAATATTTATTTCACTTACTCTTTGAGAAATTAATTGATAAGTGGGATTTGGAGTATCTTGAGATCCCTCAATTAAAGGTTCAATTAAACCTGCACTAATATTTTCACCTAATCTTTGACCAATGCTTTGAATTTGCTGTTCAATGCGGCCCCCGACTAAAGGAATTAAGCGTAATAATTGAGTTAGCTCAGGCGTATCAATAATGGCTTGATCTACAATTTTGCCCACACCTTTTGTAATAGCAGGCTTTTGTTCTTTTAAAGCGGTGGCTAAAGACTCTTGTAATAATGCGGTTAGAGCGACAGTAAATTGCTCACGATGATGATTAACCAAGTCGTGAATAATCTGTTTATGACTAGAACTGGTTTCAAGTTCATATCTAATGCCATCAATCACGGTAATTACAACGCGGTCAGATAACTCTTCCATTACGACGCGATAGTAAAACAACCCAGTTTTCCGCCAGCTTTCCGGAACAACTGGATAGCCTAACTCATGTAAACGGTAAGCAATAATCCCTGCGCGGAATAAACGTAAAAAACGGAGTTGAGGAATAATAGCTAAAATTTCATACCAGTGAATAAACGGGAAAAAGAACCAACGCTTATGGTGCTTGTTGATAATCGCAATAGCCCAGCGCACAAGCAACTCAACAATTAAAAAACCAATAAACCAAGCTTCTGATGTAATCACCCACGGATGTAGTGAAGTACGATAAAAGCTGAGTACTTGGGGCAAGTGAATATGTTCAAAGAACCATGCCCCAATACTGCTCATTAGAAAGAAATTAGTCGCAAGACAGAACAAGTTAAAAATGATAATAAACACCATAAAGATGTCGTAGACCAAAAACAGCTTAAATGAAAGGCTGTTTGGGTCTACCTGATGATATTTCGTTTTTTTCCCAGAACTGTTTTGCATAATAACGGGCGCTTTCTTAAATATTTACAGTGGTATATTGAGACTTCATTTGTTCAATAAGTTGATCTTTTTCAGTCCAAATGTCATGAACCCATTGCTGAAAACGTTCACGATAAGCCGCATCATCTTCATAATTGCCGCCAAGCACCCACTCTGGAATTTCAATTTTACGTAAGTTAACCGCAATTTTTGAAACATCTCCGAGCCAGAAATCACTATATCCCGGTACACCATCAGGATAGACGATAGTCATATCAACTAGGGCATCGATTTTGTCACCCAAGATATTTAATGCAAGTGCTAAGCCACCTGCTTTGGGTTTTAGCAAATGCTTATAAGGTGATTTTTGCTGATCATGTTTTTCTTGAGTAAAACGAGTCCCTTCCAGATAATTTAATAATGTGAAGGGCTGACTTAAAAGCTGCTCACAGGCTTTACGCGCTTCCATCATGTCACGGTCTTTAAGTTCAGGATTCTTCGCGATCTGTTCTTTGGTGTGACGTTTCATCATTGGGAAGCCTAAAATCTTAAATGCTTGACCAACAAAAGGAATAAAGATGAGTTCCCATTTAGTAAAGAAACGGGTGAGTGGCATACGTGTTAAACCAAAATATTGATTTACAGTCGTGTCTACCCAGCTTTGATGATTACAAGTCATTAGATAACGACCTTGCATATTCAGATCAAGTCCTTCATCAATGGTAATGTTCCATTTTAGATTAGGAAGAACATGGTCAATTAGCCAATTATTTACCCCTAACCAGCTATTTGTAATTTGAATATTAGTTTCATCTATTTTTGATGATTTCTTTAAAAGCTTGGTCAGACCTAATGCAAGAACAGGAGGACCATGAAAAAAAGTACTTCCTGTAATGACTGTACCTACAGTGAGTCCACGTGTAATTTTTTTTAGCGCAGATTGTTTATTGGGTGCAGTTGACATATAAAAGACCCCGAATGTCTCAAATCCATAGAAAAGTTGTTCAACTATAACTGTCATAATATGAAATACAACGTTATCTTAGACAACAATGAAGAAATTGTGATGAGTTAGCATCTTAAAGTGCATCAAAATATTACAAAAACATAACTAAACTGTTTATTATTAACAAAATATCAATGTTTTATACTTCCTTTTTGTTTCATTATTCATTCAGACAACAAAACACACAAAGTGAGGAGGCATGCAATGCGTGCATTAGTTATTTCAACAGTGGTAGGGGCAGCAGTAGTTCTTTCTGGTTGTCAAACAACTGGTAATAATCTTGGTGGCGTTGAATACGATAAAGCCGCATTAGGTACTTTAATTGGTGCAGCAGCTGGTTATGGTATTTCTAAATCAAATGCAAACTCTAGCCGTCAAAACAACCGTGCTGCGGCAATTGGTGCAGTTCTTGGTGCTGCTGGTGGTGTATATCTTGACCAGAAAGAGAAAAAACTTCGTCAACAAATGGCGGGCACTGGTGTAGACGTTGGCCGTAACCCAGATGGTTCTGTTCAATTGATCATGCCTGGTAGCATTACTTTTGATACAAACAAATCAAACATCAAGCCAAACTTCTACGCAACTTTGAACAAAGTGGCTCAAACTTTGGCTGAAGATAACAAGAGTGCAATTCTTGTAACTGGTTATACTGATAACACTGGTAATGACTCTATCAACATTCCATTATCACAAGCACGCGCTCAATCAGTACGTAGTTATTTAGCTAGCCAAGGCGTATCTGCTAGCCGTATCGACGCGCAAGGTTATGGTTCATCTAACCCGATCGCAGATAACTCAACTGCATCTGGCCGTGAACAAAACCGCCGTGTAGAAATCAGTATTTATGCTAAACAATAAGATTTAGTTTATTGTTTCAAAAACCACCTTCGGGTGGTTTTTTTATGGGTGCAGTACAAGAAATAATCACGACATTCTGCGGCGCATAAATTGCATTATTAGACATCATTTATACATATCCGTAGATTTACTATTGGGATTCTAAAAAAGAGATGACTATAATCATGCTCGAAAAATTAAGAGGTAATACACGATGTCATCTGCCAGTCAATTGAACAACAAGCAAGAAGAAGCCATGAAATATACTCAGGGCCCTTTATTGGTGCTTGCTGGCGCTGGTTCAGGTAAAACATCGGTAATTACGCGTAAAATTGCCTATTTGGTGCAACATTGCCGTATTCCTGCGCATCGTATAACCGCGATGACCTTCACAAACAAAGCTGCACGTGAAATGAAAGAACGTGTGACTAAGCTTTTGTCACGTGAAGAAGCAAAAGGTTTATCTGTTTCTACCTTCCATACTTTTGGTTTAAATCTTTTACGTTTAGAACTTAAAAATTTACCTTTAAAAGCTAATTTTTCGATTTTGGATGCAGACGACTGTAAGCGTATTTTGATGGATTTGATGCATCGCGATAATTTATCGGGTGCAGAGAGTAAAGAATTAATTGCCAAGGCAATGAAGAAAATTTCAGATTGGAAAAACGATCTGATTTTGCCTGAACAAGCGCATTCGACTTGTGAAACACCAGAAGATGTCCAGTTTGCTCATCTTTATCAACTTTATGAACGTAATTTACGTGCCTACAATGCTGTCGATTTTGATGACTTGATTGTTATGCCAACACGCTTATTGCAAGAAAATGCAGAAGTACGTGACAAATGGCAAAACCGCGTTCGCTATTTATTGGTTGATGAGTATCAAGATACCAATACGGCTCAGTATATTTTGGTCAAACTTTTAGTTGGGGTAATGGGGCAGTTTACCGCGGTAGGTGATGATGACCAGTCGATTTACGCATGGCGTGGTGCTAAACCTGAAAATATGGCATTGCTTAAGCAGGATTTCCCAAATTTACATATTATTAAGCTTGAACAAAATTACCGTTCGACCAGCCGTATTTTAAAAGCTGCGAACTGTGTGATTCAAAACAACCCACATATTTTTGACAAGAAATTGTGGAGTGATAAAGGGCATGGGGAAGTCATCCGAATCATTACATGTCGTAATGATGACGATGAAGCAGAGCGCGTGGTAAAAGACTTACTGACTCATAAGCTAATGAACGGTAAGAACTGGAAAGATTATGCCGTTTTGTATCGCGGGAACTTTCAGGCACGTGTATTAGAAACCCAGCTTCGCCAAATGCAAATTCCGTATAAACTCTCTGGTGGTACATCGTTCTTCGCGCGTGCAGAAATTAAAGATGTAATGAGTTATTTGCGTCTTATTATTAACCCAGAAGATGACAGTGCTTTCTTACGTATTATTAATACACCTAAACGTGCGATTGGCCCAGTTACTCTAGAGAAGTTAGGTTTATTTTCACAAGAAAACAATTTGTCTTTACTCGGTGCTTCTGCTGACCAGCGTTTAAGTATGGTGCTGCCTAAAAAGGCGGAAACACAGCTTCATGAATTTGCCGATTTTATCGCGACATTTACTCGTGAATTGTTGGAAGATGATGAGCCAGTGCCTAAAGTTCGTCAAATGATGAATGAAGCGGGTTATATGGATTATGTTCGAGAACAGTCAGCAACACCTGCACAAGAGAAAAGTAAGCTCGATAACATCGAGAACTTATTTACCAGCATTCAAAATTTGATTAATCGTGCTGAAGATGTTGATGAAAAGAATATTGAAAGTGTCATCCGAAAACTAGTTTTGCTCGATCTGTTAGAACAGCAGCAGGAAGAAGAAGATACAGACAAAGTTAACCTTCTTACTTTGCATGCAGCAAAAGGTCTGGAATTCCCATATGTGTACATTATGGGACTTGAAGAAGAACTATTGCCTCACAAGAACTCGATTGCAGCAGAAACCATTGAGGAAGAGCGCCGTCTCATGTACGTGGGAATTACACGTGCACGCCAAGGTTTAACTTTAACTCTAGCGGAACAGCGTAAAAATGGTGGACAGATGAAACAAATGACGCCTAGCCGTTTCCTTGATGAGCTTCCGCAAGATGAGCTTGAGTGGTTAGGGCGTAAAAAGAAAATTGCGGCTAATGTTGACCCTAAAGAACAGGCTCAACAATATCTGGCAAATTTAAAAGCTTTATTAAAGCGTTAATTTTTTTAATTTTTAGGAAATCCCATGAAAGTTCAAGTGAAATTGCTCGATCCGCGTTTAGGTAAAGAATGGCCTTTACCTTCATATGCAACAGCAGGTTCAGCGGGTTTAGATTTACGTGCCTGTTTAGATGAAGCAATTGATATTGAACCAGGACAAACTGTTTTAGTTAAAACAGGTATGGCAATTTATATTCATGATGTAAATTTTGCTGGTTTAATTTTACCGCGTTCAGGTTTAGGTCATAAACACGGTATCGTGCTTGGCAACTTAGTTGGTTTGATTGATTCGGATTATCAAGGTGAATTGATGGTTTCAGTTTGGAACCGTGGTCAAACTACATTCCGTTTAGAACCAGGTGAGCGCTTGGCACAGTACGTTTTAGTGCCAGTCGTACAAGCTGAATTTGAGCAAGTAGAAGAATTTGAAGAAACTTTACGTGGCGCTGGTGGCTTTGGTCATACAGGTAAACAGTAAGTTTTTCTAAAATATTAACGAAAATCAAACGCCTGTTGAACAGGCGTTTCTTTTTATATCTTGAATGTTACAATGGATTATATTACAACACGCTTTACTCATATTCTTTTAACTTTTTTAGCAAACAAACCTTTCAAAAATTTTGAATAATCTATGTTTTTGCGATAGATCGAATTGATCTTTAAATAGAAGATACGCTATGAATGTAAGACACTCATTTCCAAAAAGTATTTTTCGTGCTTACGATATTAGAGGCAAACTTTCTTACTTAACCACGGACGTTGTCCGTTCAATTGCCTACGGATTGGCACAACAATACAAACAAGCAAAGCAAACTCAATTAGTGATTGGCTATGATGCCCGTCTCACAAGCCCAGCCTATGCACACTTAATTGAAGAAATTTTAATAGAACAAGGTTTAAAAGTGACCAATATTGGTTGCTGTTCATCACCAATGATGTACTACATTGCACGAGATTTTGGTGGCAATGGCATTATGGTGACAGCAAGTCATAACCCAAAATCTGATAATGGTATTAAGTGGATTTTAAAAGGCGAACCGCCGTCTCCGGAAATGATTCAACAGGTGGGTGAAGAAGCCCAAACTTATGTACCAAGCCATTCAATTTCTGTACTTGAGTTAACCTTACCGCAATTTAAAGCTGAATTTTGCCAGCAATACCAACAAGCCATTTTTAAAGATATTCAGTTAAAACGTCCTTTAAAAGTTGTTTTAGATGGTTTGCATGGTTCAGCTGGACACTGCTCAAAATTAATCTTGGAAAAAATGGGCTGTGAAGTGATTGCTTTACGAACTCATCCGAATGGGGAGTTTCCAGATCATGCACCAGACCCTTCGCATGCAGCTCATTTAACGAATTTGCGTAAAGCAGTGGTTGAGCAGCAGGCTGATATTGGTATTGCTTTGGATGGTGATGGAGACCGCGTTGTTTTAGTTGATGAAAAAGCACAGATATTGACCGCAGACCGCTTATTATCGCTTTTTGCCCAAATGTGCCTTGAGCAGCACCCAGAGCAAGAAATTGTTTTTGATGTGAAATGTTCGCGTATGGTTCAAGAAACTGTCGAGAAACTTGGCGGAAAAGCAAAAATGATCCGCACGGGAAGTAGCTTCCTACGAGCTTATTTATCTCAGTCGAATGGACGTGCCATTTTTGGTGGAGAATATGCAGGTCATTATGTGTTTAATGATGGCCGTGGTTTTGGCTACGACGATGGTTTATATGCTGCATTACGAGTAATGGAGTATTTTACCCAATCTGATGCCGCTACAATTTCTGAATTATTTGCTCCATATCCAGAAAGATGTTGTACAGAAGATACCTATATTGGTACGTATCAGTCTGATCCAAAGTATGTATTACAAGATATTGAGATTTTAAGTCATCGCTTAGGGGCACGTATTAGTAAAATTGATGGCGTACGTCTTGATTTTGATGATGGTTTTGGCATTATTCGAGCATCAAATACTGGTGAATACTTTACAGTACGATTTGATGCGGATAATCCTTTACGATTAAAGGAAATCCAGCAAAAATTTGTAGATATGTTGCAAGAACACTATCCGCAAATTGCACAAGAACTTTCAGAGGCCTAAGTAAGGAGAGGCGTAATGCCACAACATCAGCATATCGGTATCGACAAAGCAAAAATCTTGATTGAAGCTTTGCCGTATATTCAACGCTTTACTGGTAAAACGCTGGTGGTGAAATACGGTGGCAACGCAATGACTGATCCGGAGCTTGAAAGTTCATTTGCCCGAGACATCGTTTTACTTAAAACTGTAGGATTAAATCCGATTGTTGTTCACGGTGGTGGGCCACAAGTGGACTCATTCTTAAAGCAGTTAGGCCGTGAATCTGACCGCATTGACGGTATGCGCGTAACTGATGCTGCAACCATGGAAGTGGTTGAAATGGTGTTGGGCGGCAGTGTAAATAAATCAATCGTTAACCTGATTAATAAACACGGTGGACGTGCGATTGGTTTAACAGGTAAAGACGGTAATTTACTTCGTGCCCGCAAATTGCTCATGGAAAAGCAAGAAGAAGATGGTTCTATCAAACATATCGACTTGGGTATGGTTGGTGAAGTGACTGGCGTTAAAACAGATGTATTGGAAATGTTCACCCAAAGTGACTTTATTCCAGTGATTGCACCGCTAGGTGTAGATGAAGAAGGCAATACTTATAATATTAACGCTGATTTAGTTGCAGGTAAGGTTGCAGAAGCTTTAGGCGCTGAGAAATTAATTTTGCTCACCAATATTAGCGGTGTGCTTGATGAAAATAAAAATCTGTTAACTGGCCTTACGACACAAGAAGTTGATCGCCTCATTGAAACAGGTGTGATCTATGGCGGTATGATTCCTAAGGTAGGCTGTGCGCTTGATGCTGTTAAAGGCGGGGTTGTGAGTGCGCATATTGTTGACGGTCGAGTGCCACATGCCACATTACTTGAGATCTTCACTGATCATGGTGTTGGAACGCTGATTTCTAACCGAACTAAAACAGCTTAAGAAATCCATTATTCTCAATAAAAAGATCACCCTAGGTGGTCTTTTTTTATACCATTTTGATTTGGTCATTTTTTTGTCATGAGCTTTGACTAGTGTAGGGGTGTCACTAGGAGCGTTCATTATGCTGGAAAAATTTAATCAATATCGCCAAACCTGGACTTTACCTTTAAATCGTCATAAAGCAATAAATCAGACGCAATTTCGTTTTGAGTGGGTTGATAATTTAAAAGAATTACAAGATGTACAACGGTTTCGTGCACAACAATTTAGCCAACAATTCGGAATCAAGTTTGAAGATAACTTAGACCAAGATATTTATGATTTTGGTTGCGAGCACGCAGTCTTACGTGAAAAGTGGACTGGAGAAATTGTAGCGTATACGCGTCTAAAACTATTTCAAGGCCACGAAATAGCACAGAGTTATAGCGCACATGAGTTTGATATTGTTCCTCAGCTATCGCATCTTCCAAATGTGTTAGAAATAGGCCGTACTTGTGTACATCCTCGCTTTCGTAATGGTAAAGCGTTATCTATGCTGTGGTTAAACCTTGCACCGAAAGTGCTATGGTCAATGCGTGCTAAATATTTAATGGGCTGTGTCAGCATTCATTTACAAGATAATTTGGCTAGAGCGTACTACACGCATCGCCAGATTCAGCAGTTACCAGCAAGTAAAACAATTGATATCCGTTCGAAAAAAGTCTATGAACCTGAATATCCTGAGTTTAGCTTCCCACAAGATGAACGTATGCCAAAGCTATTCCAAATGTATTTGAGCATGCAGTCAAAACTATCGAAACAGGCATTTTTTGATGAAGAATTTAACTGTTTAGATTATTTTGTATTTCTTGAAGTGAATAAAGTCGCGACGTCATTTGTAATGAATAAAATGGTGCAGCGTTAATCATATTTCCTATTTTGTAATAGCCAGCACATATTGAGATTTGCAAGCCATTTTACTCTCATGCACAATAGAGCAGATGGGGTAATTAGAAGTAGTTTAAAAGCGATATGTGCCAGCTATTAGGAATGAATTGTGCAACACCAACGGATATTACTTTTTCCTTCCGTGGTTTTTCACAACGGGCAGGAATTACCTCAGATCATAGTGATGGATTTGGCATTGCATTTTTCGAAGATAAGGCGTGCCGTTTATTCGTTGATAACCAATCGGCAGTTGAGTCTCCAATTGCCGATCTCATTCGTAATTATCCTATTAAATCACGTAATGTGATCGCACATATCCGCAAAGCTACTCAAGGTAAAATCACTTTAGAAAACTCTCATCCGTTTATTCGAGAGTTGTGGGGGCGACACTGGATCTTTGCCCATAATGGTGATTTACATGACTTTAATCCGCCGTTAAGTGGACGTTTCACACCAGTAGGTAATACCGATAGTGAGCGTGCTTTTTGTTATTTGCTCGATCAACTCGTTGAAGTATTTGGTTATGAAGAACCAAGTCTTGAACAGATATTTGAAGTATTAGAAAAGATTTCTCCACAAATTGCGGAATACGGCACATTTAATTATTGCCTATCTAATGGCAAAGCATTATTTAGTTATGCCATTACTAAATTACATTGGCTCGTTCGTGAATATCCATTTAATCATGCTCATTTAATTGACTTAGATGTCGAAGTCGATTTTAGCCAGGTAACCACTCCAGAAGACCGTGTGGCAGTAATAACAACTGAACCTTTAACACATAATGAAAATTGGACAGCGTACCAACCTGGTGAAATGATTTTATTTCAACATGGTCAACCAATTAAAAAGGCTATTACCTTTGTAGAAAGATTAAAGCGCGAGCAGGAAAATCCTGAAGTTAAACGTATTACGCGTGCAGATCAGTATTAATATAAAATACATTTAAAATATATGAATAAGGATATTTATATATTTTTATCATTTAATAATTAAATAGTTTGTTTAAAAAATACTTTATTATTTTAGTTGGTTAATTTTAATTAAATTTTTAAAAAACAATAACTTGGGTTAATTATAATTTTTATATGCTAAAGCCGACAAATTAGGTTTGTTTTTATTTATATTCTTTAAATATATCATGCAGTTTATGCAACGATCATTAATCATCATTGGGGAGATGTATGAAAATGAAATGGGCTTCAGAATATAATACGGGTATTGATGTTATTGATGAGCAACATAAACGAATACTTGATTATATTAATGAAATTGATGATGTAAAAGATGAAGAGGATAGACGTCGTATTAAAGATGTTCTAGACAATATTATCGATTATACGCAATCACATTTTACTTTTGAAGAAAGTTTGCAAGAGGAAGCTGATTATAAATATCGTGTACCTCATAAACGTGTACATGATTTATTTATTAAAAAAATCGAGCTATATCGTGAGCGTTTTGAAATGGGTCACACCATTGAAGCAGAATTACAAGAAATTCTGGCTAAATGGTTAATTAACCATATTCAACATGATGATGCCGATTATGTAGGAGCAGTAAAAGAAAATATGATGGGAATTATTAGAGAAAAAGAAAAAAAGAAAGGGAAAAACTGGTTTGCTCGGTTTTTCTCATAACCTGAAATAAAAATAAATCATAATTTCAGTTAGCGCGGCAAACTATCGTTTCGGTAGTTTGCTTTTTTTATTGAGCAAACTTTGATTTTCAAGCATGACACGGGCAAAATATCTCTAGTCTTTTTCAAGGAATGCATAATGCAGGACATACCTATGTCACGATGGTTATCGCCCCTGATGGCGTTTTGCTTATCTTTCATCATTATGGCGACATTGGCACCCACGATGGGCATCCAGATTGATCGTCAACTCGATTTCTGGTTATTGTGGTTAGGCACAATGTTGTTATTGGCACTACCAGTTTGTTATTTGGAAATTGCGTTAGCAAAACGGTCGAAGACTACAGCCTTAAATGCTTTATCAAATTTAACTCGTGAAGCAGATAGTTCCCCAAAATGGCGTTTGGTTGGCTGGCTTGCGGTTATTTTTATTCCATTTTTAGCAGGTAATGTATTAAGTACTGCTGGCAATTTACTGACTACACAGCTTAATAATAGTGTTTCAGGGCAACTTGTTTTTGCTGGCTTTGCTGTTGTGGCCCTCATTTTATCCCTTATTCCACGTCAGATTTTAATTTTACTGATGACGGTTGGTGTAATTGCTTCTCTTGTTTTAGCTAACACGATGGGAACGACTTTACAGCCTTGGCATTGGACCAATGTTGAGTTTAAAGAGTGGGGTAATGCAACTGTACTTGCACTTGTTGCGAGTGGGTTAGGCTTAGGGCTTTACTGGCAAAATAGTGTAGGTGCTGTTCAGCCACAAGAAGGAGCAACGAAAACTGTTCTTCCAATCTGGTTAGCTCAGTTAATTGCTGTGATTGCCTTCGGATTCTTTTCTTTACAAGCACAGCTTCCTGTTTTTACTTGGATCTTTACCGCAGTAATGACAACAGCGTTATTTGTCCAATTGGCTAGAGAGCAGCTTGCTCAGCGTCAGCTTATGCCTATTTTACAGTGGGTGATTATTGTTGTAGCGATTGCTGTTTGGGCTGTGCCTGAGCTTCATAACATCTTTACGCTGATTTTGATGCTTTGGGGATTACTCATTTGCTTGATCTATGCCATTTTTGCTGGCTGGATTATGAAAATTAGCCATTTGCGTAAATCTATGAATTTTAGCAATGAGTTGTTTTATAACTTATGGCGCATTGCGGTACGTATTGTATTGCCGCTTTCAATTGTGATTGCCATGATTGCGGTAATTGGACAAATGATCTGATGGAAAAAGCTCAGCAAGTGTGGGTTGCTTATGCAGCTCCAGAGCAACAGTTTTTAGTTGCTATTCCATTTGAAGCTGGTATGACTGCATTACAAGCAGTTGAGACGAGTGGTTTGCAGACACAGGTCAGTTTGCCTGAGCCATTACAACTTGGCATCTTTGGTGCAAAAGTTGAAGCACATGCGATTTTGCAAGCTGGTGATCGAGTTGAGGTTTATCGACCTTTAACGATCAATCCCAAAGATATACGTCGTAAACGCGCTGAGAAAAACCCTGTGGGGCGATATATTAAAAGTAATCGCTTTAAGCAATAAGTCCCATAAACAAAACCCCTCAAAGTATTTCACTTGAGGGGTTTATTTTTATTAGAAAAAACGATTATAGTGGTGGTGCAGTTAAAATCGCTTCTTTAGAAGCAGGTAAACCTGGTTGCGATTCTGGAATAGTTTCTAAACCTTCAATTTTAGTTACAGTACCAGTTCCATCAAAGTAAATTTTTAAATGCTGACCATGTGCTGCGGGGATTTTAGCTTTTTTAGCATAAGTTCCCGGGATATAGTTGTAAATGTAGTCCCAACGTAGAGGATTTAGAGGATCAGTCACTGTTGGACTACCAAGCAAAAAACGCACTTGCTGGAAATTCATGCCGACTTGTACTTGAGAGGCTTGAGCTTTGGTCAATGGAGTCCCTTGAGGAATATCAACCTTATACACACCAAAGATTGAACAACCAGCAAGGAGTGAAGTGACTAATAACGTCAGCACGAGTTTTTGCATTTTGCTACACTATCCCAATAAATTATGATGCATTTGATCAAAGGATAGATCATACTTCATCTAAATTCTATTGCCTATTCCAACTTGAGATTTGTTGAGAGACCTTTTTTCATGCCTATTTCCAATCAAGATTTGCGCAAAGCTGGACTTAAAGTTACCCTTCCACGAATTAAGATTTTGGAATTATTAGAAAATTCAAAACAACATCATCTTAGCGCTGAAGATATTTACAAGACTTTGTTAGAACAAGGGGAAGATGTCGGCCTTGCGACAGTTTACCGTGTGTTAACACAATTTGAAGCTGCGGGTATCATTCAGCGCCACCATTTTGAAAACAATCATTCTGTTTTTGAAATTATGCAAGAAGATCACCACGATCATTTGGTTTGCCATAATTGCAACAAAGTTATTGAATTTACTAATGATATTATCGAGAAAGAACAGCATGCTGTAGCAGAGCAACATGGGTTTACCTTAACGGGTCACTCATTAAATCTCTACGGTTACTGTAACGAACCTGAATGTCAGGAAGTGCTGCGCAAGAAATAATCGTTTTCACACAAAGAAAACAAATAAAAAAGGAAGGTTACGTTTAACCTTCCTTTTTTTATGAAGAAATTACTGTCGGTCGAAGGTTAAATGCTGATTTGTGCCTGCAATTTGCTCAGGACCTTCTTCGGCAAGCTTAATTGTTAAACGTAAATCGTTTGGTGAGTCGGCATGTTTTAATGCATCTTTGTAGGTAATTTGGCCTGACTTATAAAGATCAAACAGTGCTTGGTCAAAAGTTTGCATACCGAGTTCACGTGAGCGTTTCATTAAATCTTTAATTTCATGAATTTCACCTTTACGAATATAGTCTGAAATTAATGGGGAGTTAATGAGAATCTCAATCGCTGCACGGCGCGAATTACCATCAGGCGTTGGAATAAGTTGCTGTGCAATCATGGCCTTTAAGTTAAGTGATAAATCCATGTAGAGCTGGCTATGACGGTCACTTTCAAAGAAGTGAATAATACGGTCAAGTGCTTGGTTGGCGTTGTTCGCATGCATTGTGGCTAATACAAGGTGACCTGTTTCGGCGAAGCCAATCGCGTAGTCCATAACTTCACGAGAGCGAATCTCACCAATCAAGATTACATCGGGTGCTTGTCGCAAAGTATTCTTTAAGGCAATTTCAAATGAGTCTGTATCAATTCCGACTTCACGTTGAGTAATGATGCAGCCACCGTGTTCATGAATAAACTCAATCGGGTCTTCAATGGTAATGATATGACCTTTAGAGTTATGGTTCCGATAACTAATCATTGAAGCCAAAGATGTCGATTTACCTGTACCTGTTGCCCCTACAAAAATAATGATGCCGCGTTTGGTCATCGATAAATCTTTAAGCACAGGTGGTAATTGCAAGTCATCAATTGAAGGAATTTTAGTTTCAATTCGACGTAATACCATGCCTGGCATGTCGCGTTGCTGAAAAGCACTGACACGAAAGCGGGCAGTTTTATCACGGTTCATAATGGCAAAGTTACATTCACGAGTCTCAGCAAATTCTTTGCGTTGTTTTTCACTCATGATGGAATGTAATAGTTGTCCAATAATTTCGCCTGAAAGACTATTTTTTGAAATGGGAACAATTTGCCCGTTAATCTTCATCGATGGTGCAACGCCATCTGTAATAAAGAGGTCGGATGATTTTTTTTCAACCATTAGGTTGAGTAGGTCATTAAAATCCATATTTATTCTCTAGTTATTTTTATAGGAATGATTCAGGCTGTTTGGCAGCAGTACGAGCTGTTTGAGGGCTGATCACACCGCGAGACACCAAATTTTTTAAGCTTTGGTCGAGGGTGGTCATGCCATGATTTGCGCCAGTCTGAATAGCTGAATACATTTGCGCGACTTTGTTTTCACGAATTAAGTTACGAATTGCAGGAATACCAATCATGATTTCATGGGCTGCGACACGGCCACCGCCATTCTTTTTAAGCAGGGTTTGTGAAATAACAGCCTGTAAAGATTCAGACAGCATGGCACGAACCATGTCTTTTTCTTCTGCTGGGAATACGTCAATTACACGGTCAATGGTTTTCGCAGCAGAAGTGGTATGCAGCGTGCCAAACACCAAATGACCTGTTTCGGCAGCGGTAAGCGCTAAACGAATAGTCTCAAGGTCACGCATCTCACCGACCAAAATAATATCTGGGTCTTCACGCAGTGCTGAACGTAGCGCCTCATTAAAGCCATGTGTATCACGATGCACTTCACGTTGGTTAATCAAACATTTCTTAGATTGGTGTACAAATTCGATAGGGTCTTCAACCGTTAGAATGTGGTCATAACGATTTTCGTTGATGTAGTCCATCATCGCTGCAAGCGTCGTTGATTTACCCGAACCTGTTGGACCTGTCACCAGTACAATCCCGCGAGGATAGTCACAAATGTCTTTAAAGATTTGTCCTAAGCCTAAATCTTCCATGGTGAGTACTTTGGACGGAATGGTACGAAACACTGCACCCGCACCACGGTTTTGGTTAAATGCGTTTACACGGAAACGAGCAACGTTGGGCACTTCAAAAGAAAAGTCGGTTTCGAGTTTTTCTTCGTAGTCACGACGCTGTTTATCATTCATGATGTCGTAGACCAAACGATGAACATCTTTATGATCTAGAGCAGGTAAGTTAATGCGACGGACTTCACCATCAACGCGAATCATTGGTGGCATGCCAGCAGATAGGTGTAAATCGGACGCGCCATTTTTCACAGAGAAGGCGAGTAGCTCTGTAATATCCATAATTTCCCCAAGTAAATCAAAATATGTCATTATTTTGTAGAATAATATACGGCTTTCACCGAGGCTTACCAACACCTCGCTTTAGGTGAAAAGCAAAAAAGTTTTTTGAAAATGAGAACCTTGTCAATGAATTACCTGCAAGATGCGCGTCAGCACGTATTACAGCAAATCCAAAGTGCTTGTGGACATGCTCAGCGTGCGCCTGAAACTGTGCAACTTTTAGCCGTATCGAAAACACATCCAAGTGAAAGTTTGCGTGAAATGTATGCAGCAGGGCAAAGAGCATTTGGCGAAAACTATTTGCAAGAAGCTTTGGAAAAAATCGAAGCTTTACACGACTTAGACATTGAATGGCATTTTATTGGTCATGTTCAACGCAACAAGACGAAGCATTTGGCCGAGAAATTTGATTGGGTACATGGTGTAGATCGTTTAATTATTGCCGAGCGATTATCTAACCAACGTGGCGATGATCAATCTGCACTTAATATTTGTTTGCAAGTCAATATTGATGGGCAAGACAGTAAAGATGGTTGTGCACCAGATGAAGTTGCCGAGCTGGTTGCTCAAATCAGTCAATTACCAAAAATCAAGTTACGCGGTTTAATGGTCATTCCAGCACCTGACAATACTGCTGCATTTGCAGATGCTAAAGCCTTGTTTGATGCTGTGAAAGACCAACATGCCCACCCAGAAGATTGGGATACTTTAAGTATGGGAATGTCGAGTGATTTAGAAGCTGCAATTGCTGCTGGTTCAACTATGGTTCGTGTAGGAACAGCTTTGTTTGGTGTAAGGGATTATTTAAAATAATCTGAATTTATTTTCTATATACAGTAGAAATTACAATTATATAAAATAACTCTGCTGTAGAAAAAAGCGTATAAATTTGAAATAGTTTTTTATTCATTTATACTCATTAGTATAAATGAATAAATTTTTTACAACGATAAAAAATCGAATTTAGGATCAGGTTTAGAATGAAGAAACTCTATTTTTTAATATCTTTTATATTATGCTTATTTTTAGCAGCGTGTAGTAAGAAACAAAGCGATATTACTTCGGAATCAACTGATCAAAATACTCAAGTGAGTGTAGATGAAAAACTAGGAACAAAATGGGGAGATGAGATTACATCACATGTCTCTGAAGTAAATTTAGCTCGGTTATCAGACCAGCCAATTGCTGAATCACAAGTTCGTTATGCCAATAAACAATATGAAGGTAAAACAGTAAATAGTATTGCATTGCTTGCGGGGAAAATTAGTTTCTCTATTGTTGATGATGCAGGTCAAACATTTGCTTTGTTTCGTGATGGTCAAAATTATTTTCTTTCGGGTAATGATGGTCAAAGCTATCAATTAAAATATGAAAATCATACTGATAATACCTATGAAGTAGTGGCAAGTGTTGACGGTATTGATGTCTTAAATGGCAGTGCGGCTTCACGAAATAATGCAGGTTATGTATTACATCCACATAGTGAGATTAAAATAGAGGGTTTCCGTAAGAGTGACTCTGCTGTTGCTTCCTTTACATTTAGTAAGCCTGAAGATGCTTATGCAGCGAATTCAGATAATGGTTCAGTTCAGAATACAGGCATTATTGGAACAGTGATTTATCAAGTCCAATCACCTGATTCAAATAATGCAGATAAGGAAAATAAATCTTCTAAATATGCACCGCCACCTGAGGCTTTCCCTGCTGATAAGAGTTAACAATAGATGAGAAAACTCCTGCAAGATTCATTATTTTGAAGAGGTTTTCTCATGAAAGATTAAGAGTTTTAATAATATTTTTAAAAATTGTATGGATTTTAATCTGTTAATGCTCATTGAGCAGAAGATAATCTAGCTTCTGTTATTTAAAATTTAGGAATATAAATGAATATCGCAAAATGTTTATTGGCTGTTTTAATTGTTGTTACATGCATCTCTAGCAATGCAACACCCATACCTGAGATGGAAAATGCAGTTATTTCTGAGCATAAAACATATCAGGATTTTAAAGAAACTTTTATATTTTTGATTACAAAATTGACAGAAGAAAGTAAAGCTGAATCTGATGAGGAAAGTGTATCGGATGCACATTGGACATGTGTGAATCAACAGGAAATTGTGAAGATGTTTAATAATAATAAAAAATATAAGAAACAATTTGATCAGGAATTTGCAAAGGAATATCCAAGTTTTGATGCAACACTAGATGGCTTTCAAAAGTCAGTAACTGAAATGAAGTCATTTTGTGATCAGATGCAAGCGGCGTATGACAAGATCTAGATCCTGAAAAAGTGATGAGTTAGAGCTTAACTCGTCACTTCAATGGTACTTGCACCTGCGCCGAGTGGTTTTACCTGAATTTGTACAGGAATACGCTCATGCATTTCTTGAATGTGTGAGATGAGAATGACTTGGCGTCCCTGATTTTGCAATTGGTCTAAAGCATTCATGACCATATGTAAAGATGAAGCATCTAAAGTACCAAAGCCTTCATCAATAAACAGCGATTCAATTTTCATTGAACCCGAGGCCATATTGGCAATGGCTAAAGACAAAGCCAGTGCAGTTAAGAAGGACTCACCGCCAGACAAAGATGCAACAGAGCGGGTCTCTCCATCCATGTCGTGGTCAATAATCGCAAGGCTTAAAGACTGATCTAGACGTTTTAAAGTATAACGTTGAGACAGCATTGCTAGTTGCTGATTGGCATGCTCAACTAAAATATCTAGGTGATATTGCTGAGCATAATCGCGGAATTTCTTACCTTCTCTATCTCCCATCAAGCTTGAAATTTTGCTCCAGCGATGTTCCTCTTGCTGAATATTTTGAATTTGCTCGGCGTATCGTTGCTGTTTAGCCAGATTTTGCTGATGGACTTCAAGCTTAAGCTTAAGCCGATCACGTACTTCAAGCTGGGCTTTGAGCTCTGTAATATTGTCTTGAATGAGGCTAACAAGCTTTTCATATTCGATATCTGGCTGAGTTTGTAAGTGCTCGCTCAATTGCTCTTGCATAGTTTTAAGGGCAGAAGAGGCTTCACTTAATAAACGCTCGGCATGATTAAGACGGTTACGAATGTCTTGCTCTTGAGCTGAATTAATTTGCATGAGCGCCGTAAGATCAGAGGCTTGAAAATCAGCATGGGTTTTTAACCAGATTTGAATTTGTTCATGAATCTGCTGCTGGTACCCCGCAGTGTGTTGATGTTGATGCTTGAGTTGGTCGAGTGATTGTTTTTGCTGTTCAAAGTGTTGTCTGGTTTGTTCGAAACGTTGTTTGGACTCATGGTATGCCGTTTGTTGTTGCTGACGTTTGGCGTCATGCTCAATTAACCATTCATGTGGTTTAAGATCCGAGCGACCTGTCATTTGCTGAATGAGCGATACCGCTTTTTCATTATTTTGCTGACCTTTAAGCGTAATTTCTTTGAGATTTTGATCGACCTCATCAATTTGCTTGGCCATTTGTTCAAAGTTAGCAGTCAACATTTTAAGTTCCTGTTGCTGCTGTTCAAAACGCTGTGAAAGCTGTTCTTGTTGCTCAAGCTGCTTAGCACGTACGTCTAAAATTGACCAAGTCTGCTTAGCTGTTTGGCTACTCGATTGCTGCCATGCGTGCTGTTCGGCTTCAGATAGACACTCAACAATATGTTGAACTTGTTGTTGCCATTGCTGTGCCGTATTGAGCAATGTTTCATTACGCTGAATAGATTGAACGAGCTGATTGTGCTGTTTAATTGCTTGGGCTAAACGCAAGTTTTCTGAGTCAAATGAATTTATGGCAGTTTGCGCAGCTTGTCTGAGTTCGTTCAGCGTTAGCAAGATCTGCTCAGGAGCTTGATTAAGCTCAATATGTAAGTGATTGAGCTTAAACGTTTGCTCAAGTTCTTGTTGCAAACTTGATTGTTTTGTTTGAAGTTGAGCTAGATATTTCTGAACTTGCTCAAGCTCGGCACGACACTGGGTAAGTGCATGTTGCTGGGTTTGCCATGCATTAAATTTAGTTTGCTCGAGTGCAACAGCTTGCTGCTCTTGTTGTTGCTGCAAATCGAATAAAGCTTTGGAAACTGCACTATCATCAATACGGTAAGGGTGGTGGGTACTTCCACAGACTAAACACGCTTCACCTTCTTTAAGATTGGCCCGTAATTGTTCAATATTTTCTGTGTGTAATAAACGCTGCTGTTGCAGGATGTGCTGTAACTTTTCACGCTCAGTTTTTGCTGTTTGGTAGTCTTGTTCAGCTAACTGGCAAACGGTTTTAAGTTGCTGCTCTTGGGCTGAGGTTTGCGTTTGTTTTTCAGTGAATTGTTGAAGCTCAGCATATAGCTCATGATAAATTTTTATTTTTTGCTGAATCAGATCTAACTGCGTGACTTGAGCAAGCTTTTGTTCTTTGTCTTTACGTTGCTGTTCAAGCTTTAACTCAATTTGTTCAACTGTGCCTAGTGAAGCTATGAGTTGTTCTAGTTCACTTTTAGCTTCCGATAGCTTTTGGCGAGCAAGGGTAAGGTTTCCGAGCTGTTGTTCGATTGCTTGGTAATTTTGAATAAATTGCCCAAGTTGATGTAGATGTGCTGAAAGGCCTTTATCCAACACAGCATATTGCTGAGTTTGGGTAAGCTGTTGTTGCAGATGAATTTGGTTCTGCTCAAGCTGTGCAATGTGCTGTTGCACAGTGTTTTGCTGCTGGTGCAGTGGACTGAGTTTTTGCTCAAGTACGTTTCTTTTTTCTTTGCACTTTTTATATTCATCGGCAATAAAAGCACGTTCCTGAATGGACTGCCGAACTTGATTTAAAGCATATTGATGCTGTTGCTCAAAATCGAGTGTCTGTTTGAGCTCTTGTTCTGCGAGTTGATATTGTTTTTGTCCCGTTTCAAAAATTTGCACCAACTCATTAAACTTGGTTTGAGCTTGATGAATTTGCGGCTCAAGTTGTTGTAGGGTTTGTAAATTTTGAGATTGCTGAAAAACTTGTGGGCGTATTTCAGAGAAAACTTCGAGTCGTTTTAATTGCTCACGCTCACCAGCCAATTGTTGATGATGATTTTGCTGCGTTTGAAACTGTTGCTGTTTAGCTTGAACTTCTAGCTCAAGTTTCGCTTTACGCTCAAACCATTGTTGTTGTTTGTCTAAGACATTTTTTTGCTGTTCTAACTGTTGATAGTTTTGTTCGGCTTGCTGGTATTGTTCTGTAAATGCAGCAATCTCTTCATCAGACAAAATTTCAATGTGGCCTAAGAACTCTTCCAGCTGTTTACGCTGCTTTGCAATATCAGCTGTTTTACGAAAAGCCAGTTCACCGATTTTGGCGAAAATGCTGGAGTTGGTCAGGTACTCAAGTAATTCACCACGTTCACTGTCTCGAGCTTTTAAAAATGCGGTTACTTCTGACTGCGCAAGTAATACGGCACGAGTAAACTGCTCAAATGAAAGCTGGGTAATTTGTTTAACTTTTTCATCAACCGCTTTGGCTTTGTCGGCAAGTACCACACCATCAGTTAAGCATTTTAAGTGGCGCTGCACACTTTGTAATTTACCATTTGGGTTTTCACGTGCCCGTTTAATTTCCCAACGAGCCAAATAGCGCTTTTGATCTTGCGCAATAAAGCAAAGTTCAGCAAAACCATGGCCTGTACCACGGCGTAAGACAGTTAAAGGAGAGTTGGTCAGCAACTCAGAGCCATCAACATCTTTTAACTTACCATCGCTGTCTTTAAGGCGAGGAACCCGATTAAATAAGGCCAGACACATCGCATCTAAAATGGTCGACTTACCTGCGCCAGTTTTCCCCACAATTGCAATGAGACCTGCATGGGCCAGAGGTGCGCTTTCAAAGTCAATAAAATGTTCATCAGCAAGCGATGCCAGATTTTTTATTCGAATGGATAAAATTTTCATGGCATATCCTTAATGGCTTGCATCATTTTCAAGATGTTTTTGTGCTTCTTGTACCAGACTCAGAAAATCTTTTAAGACCGCATCATCGGCGTTGTAACCTTGTTTTTCCCAAATATTTTGAAAGAGTCTTTCTGGTGTTGGTGGTTCAAGTGCGATTTGCTGGGTGGTATTTGAATCGGTCGCGTCTTTATTTACATATTGACGTGAAATACGCACTAAACGATAGCGGTCAGGTGGTAGAGCTGCTTCAAACTGCTGACGTAAATTTGGCTGTGGCGGCGTTAAACTATAATACTCAATATCGACATATTCACGGTGGTCAATATTCTCAATCACGCCGTGTGGTAAAGCTTTGAGTTGTTGTAGCACTTCATTTAACTCACCACGGATACGGTGCAATTGTATGCAACGTGGAATTTCTACAGCTTCAAATTGCAAACGGCTGTCTGTGTCTTGAGTCGGATCAACTTTGACCTCAACCACTTGATGCTTGTAATTAATTTCACTAAAAGAAAGTGGAATGGGTGAACCGCTATAACGAATGTGCGGCTGACCTACCTTTTGTGGTTTATGTAGATGTCCTAAAGCGACATAGTCCACCGCATCTTCAAACAATGTCGTTGAAAGTGCCTCTTCATTACCAATAATAATGGGGCGTTCAGAGTCGGATGTTTCCCCACCTTGCATATGCGCATGTGACATCAAAATAAGTGCTTGGTCTGGCGTTTTACGACGTTTGGCTTCGGCAATAAGCTGCTGGTGCAAATAGGCAATCGCATTTTTGCTATTGGTGGTATGTTCGTTAAAGCCCGTAATTTCGGCTGAGCGTAAAAAAGGCAGGGCAAGGCACCACGCCACAATATCTTGATTTTGATTATAAATAGGTAAAAGTAGTCGATCGAGATCTAGAGTTTTATCTTCATTCCAGCGAACCACACCTACGGTTTTTGCATTGTATTTTTCTAAAAGCGGTTCGACCTGTTCAATACGATAGCCTGAGTCATGGTTACCCGCAATCATGAGTGTTTGCATGTGCGGTGCAATACGATGGGCATCTGCTAAAAATTGGTAGAGTTGTTTTTGTGCTTGTGAACCCGGGTTAATGACATCAAAAATATCGCCAGCAATAAGCAGGGCATGAGGTTGTTTTTCTTGAATTTGAGTGAGCAACCAACTTAAAAATTGTTGGTGTTCGTAGTGTCGTGAGTGATTATAAAAAAACTGCCCCAAATGCCAGTCAGAAGTATGTAGAAAATGTACGGACATAGAAACAGACATCAAGCCAAGATAAACACAGATACGTTAGCATAAATTGGCAGGAGATTTTATCAAGACATTTTAAAGTGCTCGTTATTTAAGCCAGCAATGAAATCTGAATTATTTTGTCTCCTTAAGCTCTGCTTTGTTACTATCAGGTCAAACCATGAACTTTGAGAACAAAATGGCTATTCATAAATACGAAGTAAAAATACAGTGGGAAGGCAATACGGGTACAGGCACTTCATCTTATCGTTCATATAAACGCGACTTTAGTATTCAGCATCCTCAAAAGACGACTATTCAAGGTTCATCAGACCCTGCCTATTTGGGCGATGTGACCAGATGGAACCCCGAAGATTTATTGGTTGCATCAGCTTCAGCTTGTCATAAGCTTTGGTATTTACACCTATGTGCAGTCAATCATATTCACGTTGTGAGTTATGTCGATCATGCACTGGGATTTATGGAAGATACAGATCCGGTCAAACGTGGTCATTTTACCCAAATTATTTTAAGACCAGAGATTGTTTTAGAAAAAGGTGCAGACCAAGAGTTTGCAGCAAAACTGCATGAAGAAGCACATCACGAATGTATGATTGCCAATTCGGTGAATTTTCCGATTACATGTGAGGCCAGCTTTAGCTTTGCCGAATAATTAATATGAAATAGCCACCGATAAAAAGGCGGTGGCTATACATTAAAAATAAATAAAATCTTTAAGCTGCATTTTCATCGACTTGAAAAATACCAAAAACGTTGTGGTCTAAATCGACAAAGTAACCATGCCAAGCACGGCCCGGAATAGCGAATTTATCCATTGCTACAATACCACCTTGCGCTAAAATTTTTGCAGCTACCTCATCGAAGTTTTCCACCTGAACCGAACAGGTAAATGCATTTGTCCCATATTCCATTGGAGGCGTTTGAGCGGGGCGTTTTAATAGCCCACCCATAATTGAAGGTGTCTCTATGCGATAATATTCAATCGGTAAGTTTGGATCTAGTTTAAATTGCCAGCCAAACACAGCTTGATAAAACTGCGCATCGCGGGCAGGGTTTGAAGACTGGATTTCAAAATAGGCAATAGTGTTCATATTATTTAAATCATATTTTTATGGTGTAAAAAGTATACGCATAGCCTTTATAGCCACGAAAGCACTATTGTGTATGGTGAGCGTAAAATAAATGAAAGTGCTAGAAAATAAAAACCGACGATTCGAGTGATGAGAGAATCGTCGGTCAAAAACTTCATCAAGGGTTTCGGCTGCTAACAAAACCTAATCCGAAGGAAGGAAAGAGTCGTAATGAAAGGTCACCGAAACAATTTTGCGGATGCCGTGCAAAGGAAGTATTCGGTTGCTGCGACCTTGTTACCCTATATAACGTCAAGAGATCAGGATTGGTTGACAGAAAAATGAAAAAAAATCGAAAAAAATTTATAATTATTTTTTGAACCCATAAATTAGGCAAAAATATGACCAAATTACGTTCTTACTTTCTCTGGTTTTTTGGTTTATGCATCGTGCTCACCTTAATTGTAGGTGTGGTTGCAGCACTATTACCAGCGAGTGTAGGCGGTATTTTAACAGCCGTTCCATATTTAGGCGCAATGATTTTTGTCTTATTTAAATTTTTAAAGAAAGAACGCCGTGCCCCGACTGTACCAGAAAAAAAGAAATTTACTTTAGGTTTTACCCTGATTTTTTGGGGCTACAACTTATGTGGTGTTTTATTTGGCCTGTTTTTATTTTCAAGAAAAGACCCTGAGATTTTGCAAAACTTTATGCTTTACCTCAAACAGCCTCAGTTCTTAAGCATTATGGTGATTATGCTTTTAATGTTAGCTATTCCGCTTTATTTAATTACCTACTGGTTTTATGGAAAACAGGCACAGCGCATGGCAAACAAAATGTTTAATGTGTCATAACTCACCACAAAAACTGATACGATTAGATCGTTATTAAATTTTATAACTATATTAATTAAAAACTGCTGTCCTCGGTTTTGGAGGAAATATGAATAAGAATGTATTAATCACAGGTGCCAGTGGCTTTATTGGAACGTATTTAATTAGGTTCCTATTACAAAAAAATTATAACGTGATTGCGGTGACACGGCAGGCTGGAAGGGAATCTGACCATCCTGCCTTGCAGTGGGTACAAAAGTTTGAAGATATTTCGACCCGACAAATTGATTATGTGGTGAATTTGGCAGGTGCAAATATTGGCGAGAAACGCTGGACCGAGTCACGTAAAAAACAACTCATTGAAAGCCGTGTAAATACGACCCGAAAACTGTATGCATGGCTTAATCAATCTCAAATTTTTCCGGAAGTGATTGTGTCTGGTTCTGCAATTGGTTATTACGGAATAGATGATCAAGAAAAGTGGGCAGAAGTGTGTACTGAACAAAGCCCGCCACAGCCTATTTTTATGTCCGAGCTTTGCCAAGAGTGGGAGCGAGCAGCTTTAGCAGATTCTCAACAAAATACTAAAATTATTCGCTTAGGTGTGGTGTTTGGGCAGGGCGGTGGCATTTTGCCTAAAATGTTGCTTCCTATTCGATTCAATTTAGTCGGTCAAATTGGTCATGGCCGTCAGCCTGTGGTTTGGGTACATATTGAAGACGTATTAAACGCAATTGAGTTTATATTTAAACATCCTCAATCAGCTCAAATTCACAATGTCGTAGCGCCAGAAAATGTGACTCAAAAAGCTTTTGTTGAACAAGCAGCAGAGGTTTTGAATAAGAAACCATTGTTGTCAGCGCCAAGTACGGTTTTTCGCTGTTTGTTAGGGGAACAATCGCAATTGATCTTAAATGGACAATACGTCAAACCCGCTGCCTTACAAGCAGAAGGATTTGAGTTTGCTTATCCTCAGTTAAAAATGGCTTTAGAAAATATACTCGCGTCAGGCTAAGATTTTATTTTGCAAACGCTCTGGGGAATATGCTTTGGCATCAACTAATGTCGGTTGATCCAGCATAAGCTGACGGAGCAATTGCGCAGAACCTGCGCCCATACACAAACCATTTCTAAAATGACCAAAGTTTGCCCACAGGTTATCCATTTCAGGCATTTTGCCAATGTAGGGAACGCCATTTGGTGAACTTGGTCTGAGTCCTGCCCAGCGATGTACAATCGGGAAATCGGCCAGTTCAGGCACCATTTCTAAACATGCTTCTAAAATATTGTGCTGAGTCGTTTCATCGGTAGAGGTGTCAAAACCACGATGTGCCATGCTAGAACCACATACGATATGACCATCCATACGAGGAATCAGATACATGACTCGATTCATACACATGGTCGGTAGCCAGTGAGCAGGGGTTTTAAATAACAGCATTTGGCCTTGAACAGGTTCGACTGGAATTTCGAGTTGTAATTGTGAGTTCCAGTAATGGCTCCAAGCGCCCGAAGTTATTACAAAATGGTCTGCTGTATATTTGCGACCATCTTCGGTTTGTAGTGCCTGTATCACATCGCCATTTTGAATCAGTTTTTTAACAGGAGTGTGTTCAAAAAACTCAACATTTGGATGTTGCTTTAAATAGCTAATCAGGGACTGTAATACACGTGGATTACGAATATTAGACAGTTCAGGGAAATAAATGGCTTCTTGAAACTGATCGGAAATATGTGGATTTACTTGTTCTAGCGCATCTCGCTGTAAATATTCACAGCGCTGCATCGGTTCTTGATGCTGCTCGGCGTAGGAAAGTCCAACGTCAAAATCTTCTTCATCAAAAATCAGCATGCCTGTGTCATGTATTTCAAAATCAATCCCTGTAACAGGGTAGAGCTTTCGGTTCCATGCTTGATAAGAAGCTTTGCCAAATTGAGCGAGTTGGTTCACTGCATGCACATAACGCCACGGGTACATCGGAGAGAGAATACCTCCGCCAGCCCAAGAGGCTGCTTGTCCCGCTTGTTGTTGATCAAAAATGCTGATGGTACAGCCTTGTTCAACCAACTCCAGCGCAGACATTAATCCACTTATGCCCGCGCCAATAATTGCAATATGCATGCAGTGTTATCCTTTCTCTGCGAACTTAGTTCATTTCCTTGAGTTTTTCAGCAGCGGTTTCTGCAAAGTAAGTCCAGATTCCGTCTGCACCAGCGCGGCGGCAGCACATGAGTGATTCTAAAATGACTGAGTCTGATAACCAGCCATTTTGAATTGCGCCAGCTAACATTGCATATTCACCACTCACTTGATAAATGAATGTCGGAACACCAAAGGTATCTTTCACTTCACGTACCACATCCAGATATGGCATGCCCGGTTTTACAATCACCATGTCGGCGCCTTCTTGAATATCAAGCGCGATTTCATGTAAAGCTTCGGCACGGTTGGCAAAGTCCATCTGGTAGTTATATTTATTACCACCTTTAAGGTTGGATGCAGAGCCAACAGCATCACGGAACGGGCCATAGAAGCTAGATGCATATTTTGCAGAGTAGGCCATGATGTTGGTATAGATGTGACCATTGGCTTCTAAAGCCTGACGAATCGCGCCAATACGGCCATCCATCATGTCACTAGGAGCAATCACTTCGGCACCTGCTTCTGCGTGACTTAACGCTTGTTTAATCAAGCATTCTACAGTCTCGTCATTTAGCACATAGCCAGTGTCATCAATAATGCCGTCTTGACCATGGGTGGTATATGGGTCGAGGGCACCATCGGTAATTAACACCATTTCTGGTAATTCTTTTTTAAGCAGACGGCAGGTGGTTTGTACTAAACCATCTTCACGCCATGCAGCTTCTGCGGTGAGGCTTTTATCTTCTTGCGGGGTAACTGGAAAAAGAGCCAGTTTTGATACGCCCAATTCCAGAAGTCTTTCAGCTTTTTTCAGTAACAAATCTGCCGACAAACGCTGAATGTTCGGCATACTTGGAATATCTTGGGTCTGATTTTGTCCCGGTAATACAAATACTGGATAAATCAAGTGATTGGTAGTGAGCTGTGTTTCGCTGACCATCGCACGCAACTGGTCATTTTTACGGATACGGCGCATGCGAGTGGCTGGAAATGCAGGACGATTGAACGTATAAGTCATAACAATCTCGATGTTCGGTATTACACTAGGATAGGTTGGCGGATATTCCATTACTGTCAACCGACTGCTGTATTGTAGCCCCATAATGCTGTATTTGTACAAAATTATGGGCGTTTATCATGCTTTTAAATTTAGGCAACATATGAGTGAAGAAAAGAAAAATTGGACTGGGAACATCCATTTAGGTGCAAAAACTGACCTGACTGTGGTTCTCAACCAATTATGTAAGGCGTTTAATAGCTCTCCTTTTTTTAAGCATAGTGGAATGATTATGCGTGTGGTGGACGGGCACATTGAAGGCTATATCGAGATGCAACCCAACCTGATTGGCAATTTGGCATTTCAGATTTTGCATGGCGGTGTTGCTGCAACTTTGCTCGATAGTATTGGTGGAATTGTGGCAATGGAACACCTATATCGCCGTTCAACTCCCGAAACTTTAACTGAAACCATTAAGCAAGTGTCGCGTTTGGCAACAGTCGACATGCGTGTAGATTATTTAGCACCGGGGCGTGGTAAATATTTTATTGCACGTGCTGAAGTTCTGCGTTTAGGTCGTAAGGGCTGCACCATGCGCATGACCATGGTCAATGATGAAGAGAAAGCCATTGCTGCCGGTATTGCTTCATATGCCTATTAAGCAATGAATTGAACCATTTAAAAGCGCCGAGTGCGCTTTTTTTAGTGTTTGAAAAGCTAAAATTTTTACAAAAACTTTGAGATAAACATTAATTTAATTAGAACGAACGCATGAGTTATAAATTTTTATTCTCATATTATGAGGTTTTAGCGTTAAAATTAGCTCCTTTGACAATGCGGTATGTCTTGTTTATAGAAAAATAAAAACTCTATAACAAGGTGTAGTGCGAGATTGATGGCAAAGCCAACTCATCTTTAGGAACATACCATGACTGATGCACAAAGCAATGTACAAGAAACAGTGCCAACAACATCTGCCTCGGATGAAAACAATCAAAACAAGCGCAAAAAATTTCTTGGTTTTTTTGCGCTGATTTTATTGATCGCCGCTATTTTGTATGCAATCTGGGCATTATTTTTAAATAATTCCGTGAGTACGGATAATGCCTATGTCGGTGCAGAAACCGCGCAAATTACTTCAATGGTGAGCGGACAGGTCGCTCAGGTTGTCGTAAAAGATACCCAAACGGTACATCGTGGTGACGTGCTGGTTCGTATTGATGACCGTGATGCCAAAATTGCATTGGCCCAAGCTGAGGCAGAACTTGCCAAAGCAAAACGCCAATACAAACAAACTGCGGCAAACAGTAGTTCTTTAAACTCTCAAGTGGTGGTGCGTGCTGACGAAATTAACAGTGCCAAAGCACAAGTTGCCCAAGCACAGGCTGACTATGACAAAGCTGCTTTAGAACTGAATCGCCGTGCGCAGCTTGCTGCCTCTGGTGCAGTGTCTAAAGAAGAACTGACTAAAGCACAAAGTGCAGTTGAAACAGCCAAAGCAGGGCTAGAGCTTGCTAAAGCTGGTTTAGCGCAAGCCTCTTCGAGCCGTAAAGCTGCCGAAAGTACTTTAGCTGCAAATGAAGCGTTAATTCAGGGTGTAAGCGAGACTTCAACACCTGATGTACAAGTTGCACAAGCACATGTTGAACAAGCTCAGCTTGATTTGGAACGTACCGTGATTCGTGCACCAGTCGATGGGGTGGTTACGCGTCGTAATATTCAAGTCGGTCAACGTGTTGCACCGGGCACCAGCATGATGATGATTGTGCCGCTCAATGATTTATATGTAGATGCGAACTTCAAAGAAAGTCAGTTGAAAAAAGTCCGTCCGGGTCAGGCTGTCACATTAACTTCAGATTTATATGGCGATGACGTTGAATATCACGGCAAAGTGATGGGCTTCTCTGGTGGTACAGGCTCTGCCTTTGCCTTAATTCCGGCTCAAAATGCAACAGGCAACTGGATTAAAGTGGTTCAACGCTTACCGGTTCGTATTGCACTTGATCCGAAAGAACTTGCTGAACACCCACTGCGTGTCGGCTTGTCGATGGAAGCAAAAGTCGACTTATCTGCGAAGTAAACGCTTATGAAAACGCAAACACCTTTTGCCGAACTAAGCGGTGGCCGTTTAATACTGGCAGCGTTTGTTATTGCCTTGTCGAATTTTATGGTCGTGCTTGATACGACCATTGCCAACGTATCTGTACCGCACATTACCGGTAACCTTGCCGTTTCAAGTACACAAGGAACATGGGTTGTTACGTCGTATGCTGTTGCAGAAGCGATTTGTGTACCTTTAACAGGTTGGCTTGCGGGTCGCTTTGGAACCGTTCGGGTTTTTATTTTTGGTCTGATTGGTTTTACCATTTTTTCTTTCTTGTGTGGTCTAGCAAACTCATTAGGGATGCTGGTGTTTTTCCGTATTGGACAAGGTCTATGCGGTGGCCCCCTCATGCCACTCAGCCAAACCTTGCTGATGCGTATTTTCCCTCAAGAAAAGCATGCACAGGCGATGGGCTTATGGGCCATGACTACCGTCGTTGGACCAATTTTAGGGCCAATTTTGGGTGGTCTGATTAGTGACAACCTGTCTTGGCACTGGATTTTCTTTATTAACATACCAGTCGGGATTGTTTGTGTTTTAGCAGCAATCCGTTTGCTTAAACCAGCCGAAACAGAAACGATTTCTTTAAGAATCGATACCGTCGGTTTAGGTCTGTTAATTTTGTGGATTGGTGCGCTCCAGCTCATGCTCGATTTAGGGCACGAACGAGATTGGTTTAATAGCACCAGCATTATCGTTTTAGCTTTAACTGCCGCTATTGGCTTTGTGGTGTTCCTCATATGGGAGCTGACCGATAAACACCCCGTGGTAGACGTGAAAGTCTTTAGGCATAGGGGCTTTGCAATCTCGGTGCTGGCCTTGTCGCTTGGCTTTGGCGCGTTCTTTGGCAGTATTGTACTGATTCCCCAGTGGCTGCAAATGAACCTTTCCTACACCGCCACGTGGGCAGGCTATTTAACTGCAACCATGGGCTTTGGTAGTCTGACCATGTCACCGATTGTGGCAAAGCTCTCGACCAAACATGACCCAAGAGCACTAGCGAGTTTCGGTTTAATTTTGCTGGGTGGTGTGACCTTAATGCGGGCATTCTGGACCACAGATGCCGACTTTATGGCGTTGGCTTGGCCGCAAATCTTGCAAGGTTTTGCTGTACCGTTCTTCTTTATTCCACTGTCGAATATTGCACTCGGTTCGGTACTCCAGCAAGAGATTGCATCCGCTGCGGGTCTTATGAACTTCTTACGAACCATGGCAGGGGCGATTGGTGCTTCAATTGCAGTGACCGTGTGGGATGACCATGCTAAAGTTGCGCGTAGTGAAATGGTGTCAAACCTACATACGACTGAAGTACAAAACACACTTTTGCAAAATGGTTTTACGGCTGACTCGACCTTAGGAATTATTTCAAACCTTGTCGATAAAGAAGCGATTACCATGTCGGCAAACCATGTATTTTTGCTATTTGCGATGGTGTTTGTCTTTGCGGGACTGGTCATTTGGCTGTGTCCAAAACCCAAACAGGTCAGCGGTATGCCTTCTCACTAAGCACCAAAAAGCATCTCTTCGGAGGTGCTTTTTTTAGGCCAACTACAAAATGAGTGAGTTTATAAATAGGAAATTTTGCCTGTATTTAAAGAAATAAAGCATGCCAGAATTGGGCAAATCAGTTATAAAAGAGTGTGATAACAAGCAAGGAGACATCGCACAGAGCACAAAATAAACACCCTCAATCATTTAATAATATTAAAACTTTATTTTTATCAAAGATTAAAAAACTGAAGACCTGAAAACAAAGAAGCTTGCATGGCAATTGCATGGATAGGCAGGCGTATATATTGGAGTTATCACGTGAATAAAAGATATTCATTTTTGTTCAGTAGTTTATTAGCAGTCGGTTTATTACAAGGATGTGGAGATGATTCCTCGTCAGATCAGCTCAAGGATGATTCAAATACAACCCCGCCCAATTTAATTGTTGATAATGACCCGACCAGTTGTAGCAAACTGGCACAAGACGGTTCAAGCGTAGTGGTCGGTTCAAACCAAAATGGTGACCCGGCAGCGCCAGAGGGTGCTTCGGGTTATAGACTCGGTAACACGGTTAAATACGCAGATAAATATATGGTGGTGGCAAATACGCCACTTGCGGTAAAAGCGGGTTGTGATGTTTTAAAAGCAGGTGGTAGTGCAGTCGATGCAGCCGTTGCGGTACAAGCCGTGCTTGGTTTGGTCGAGCCACAGTCGAGTACCATTGCTGGTAGCGGTTTTATGATGTATTACGATGCCAAAACCAAACAAGTCACTGCTTATGATGGCCGTGAAACCGCACCTGCCGCAGCCAACGAATTTTATTTAATTCGCCAAAATATATATGACCCAAATTCACCTGCACCAGTACCAAGTGCGCGCCGTAGTGGTCGCTCGATTGGTGTGCCGGGTGTGATGCGTTTGCTTGAACAAGCACAAAAAGAACATGGCAAACTCAAATGGAACCAGCTTTTTGGTGAAGCGATTGGTTTGGCTGATAATGGTTTCCGCATTCCGGGGCGTTTGGCAGATGCAATTGCAAGCAATGCAAACAATTTAGCACTCGATGCAAATGCAATGGCGACCTATTTCTACCCAGATGGATCACCACGTAAAGTCGGTGAGACCATGACCAATAAAGCGTATGCAAAAACGCTTGAAGCACTCGCTTCACAAGGCGCAAATGCGCTGCACACGGGTCCAATTGCTCAAGCGATTGTGGCAAAAGCAGGGCAAACTGTAGGGGATGACCCCGCACGGACTCCAATTACCCCAAGTTTAATGACCTTACAGGATTTATCGAACTATCAGGTGAAAAAACGCGACCCGATTTGCACGACGTACCGTGACCGTTACTATGTTTGCACCATGCCGCCTCCATCTTCGGGAGGAATTGCGGTTGCACAGACGTTGGGTATTTTAGAAAACTTTGATATGTCGCTTTACCCACCTAAGAACCCTGAAAATGAAGGCGGTGTACCTGATGTCATGGGCGTACATTTAGTGTCTGAGGCAGAGCGTTTGGCCTATGCCGACCGCGATAAATATGTGGCAGACACTGACTTTGTTCGTTTGCCGGCACAGGGTATTCCAAGTTTTATTGATAAAAATTACCTGAAACAACGTGCAGCACTAATTAACCCGAACCAAAGTATGGGCGTTGCGCCTGCAGGCAATTTCAACCCAGCTTCGGGTGTCGACACGACTGTTGAACATGGCACGACTCAGTTCACGATTGTAGATGCCTATGGCAATGTGGTTTCAATGACATCGACTGTTGAATCGAGCATGGGTTCATTCCACATGGTGGATGGTTTCTTGCTGTCGAACCAGTTAACTGACTTTAGCGCGAATCCTTATGACAGCACTGGGGCACCAGTTGCCAACCGTGTAGAAGGGGGCAAACGTCCACGTAGTACTATGGCACCAACTTTAGTGTTTAAAGGCACCACGCCAGATGAGTTTTATATGGCAACAGGTTCACCAGGCGGCGGGACCATCATTCAATATGTGGTTAAAACGTTGGTGGGTGCATTGGACTGGAACTTAAATGCACAGCAGGCCACTTCGCTTGTAAACTTTGGCGCAACCAATAGCAAAAACACCAATATTGATAGCTCGAATGTACAGCTTTCCTTAGTTGACTTAATTGAAGGCTTAAAAGCAAAAGGGCATGGCATTTCTAACACTGCGCAAACCAGCGGTATTTCAACGATTATGAAAGTAAATATAAATAATCAAAGCAAATACGCAGGTGGGGTAGACCCACGCCGTGAAGGGATCGTGTTAGGCAATGGAGCTTTATAGATCAAACTTTAAAAAAAGCTGTCATTTTTGGCAGCTTTTTTATGAGGGGCCTTGAAAAAAACAAAAGGCTCTCCATTATGTAAATATGTTCATCAGTAGCAGACTGTTGATAAATTGCACAGCATTTTATTTTAGTTATGCTATGATGTTCAGACATTCATGGGGATGTTATTGGCTTCGACGCCGGTGATGAAACTCATAGATGCATGCCGAGAGCGCATTTTCTCTCGTAAATAAAATTTGCATTTTAATAGTCGCAAACGACGAAACTTACGCTCTAGCTGCCTAAGGGCAGTTTGTCCGCTTCCTAGAATACTTGTGGTTTAGGAACCCGACCGTAGCGCACGCACACAAGTCCGTATAGAGTCAAGCCTCGGGGCTTTATACCAAACTTAGAGGATCGCACCTTGTACCCTGTTCGTCGGGTCACTTGGTGTTAAAACAATAGACGATATCTAAGCATGTAGTATTCTCGAGCGTAGTGCTGGCGGACGCGGGTTCAACTCCCGCCATCTCCACCAAAATTCGTGAAAAACCCTGAAACGTAAGTTTCGGGGTTTTTTATTGGCTTTAAATTAATATTTTATTAAAAAATAATAAGTTTGCTTTTATTCAAAATTATGAGTTTAAAGTTAAAAGAATATATAATTTATTAATTTGCATTAAATTAGTAAGAAAAAATGGCTTTAAATAATATTGAAAACCAACTGGATAAATCAACTGTAACTTATTGGTTCGTGGGAGCAACCTTTGGTCGCAATGAAGATCAATTTGAGCGCTTTATTAGTCAAAGGATTTGGGAAAATGGATACGAAAATGAGTTAACAGATAAAGTCCAGTCAATGAAAGTAGGGGATAAAATAGCTATCAAGTCCAGTTATGTTCGTAAAAATGGACTGCCATTTGATAGTAGAGGTAATTTCGTTTCAGTAATGGCTATTAAAGCTATTGGGACTATAACAGCAAACCGTAATGATGGTCACTTCGTAGATGTAGATTGGGAAGTATTTAAGCAACCTAAAGAGTGGTATTTTTATACGAATAGAACAACTTTATGGGAAGTTAAGTATGAATCTGACTATGCTAAAAAATTAATTGATTTTACTTTTGGAAATAGAACTCAAGATTTAGATTTCTTCCGAAATGAGCCATATTGGAAGAATCGTTTTGGAGATATTATTAAGAAAGAAATTACTTGGGCGCCATTTTTGGTTGATTTATCTAATAAACTATTAATATATAAACAGAATAGAACTACTTTAGTCGAAAAAATTAAGCTTATTGCTGAAAAACATAATTTATCTTATTTATTGAATAAAAAATTGAATGATATTTGTCCATTTACTGTGGTGGGTATGATTAATAGGCAAATGACTATTGCTAATAGAAAAGCAATTGCCGCTGATTTAGCACAAGTTTTGTCTATAGAGTCAGAGTTGCCTACTGATTTTGATGGGGTTCCAGTTTTAAATAACATGAAATCTTGGTTCTTCTCTTATGAACAATTTCAGCAGCCCAACGATGTACAAAATTTATGGAATTTCTTTGAATCATCAATTTTGTTTGCAGATGGAGAAGATACTGTTCAAGCAACACAGATATTTATAGATTCTTATAACAACCTTTTAAAGCAAAAGGGTATTGGTTGGAATATTACGATGGCATTGTTTTGGATACGGCCATGGGATTATTTAAGTCTAGATGGTAGTTCCCGTAAGTTTATTGAAGAAGAATTAAAAGTTAAAATTCCATATAGTGGTATTAAGAAAACTATAGATGGTAAGAATTATTTAGGATTGATTAGTAGTCTCAAAACAATGTTTGAAAATGATAATTCCATTGTAAAAAGTTTTCCTGAGTTAAGTATTAAAGCTTATGACCCTGATATCTTAGAACAAGATGAAATTGCTGATGAATCATTAATCATTGAAGAGTTTGAGATATCTTTAACTGATATTGTTGCTAATCAATGTTTTATTGAGGAAGAAAGACTCAGCCAGATTGTTCGTAGAATTAAGTCAAAAAAGAATGTTATTTTCCAAGGGGCAACAGGTACTGGCAAAACTTGGATTGCAAAACAGTTAGCGGAATATATTGTTGGGCATAATAAAGAAAATTTTATTCATGTTCAGTTCCATCCGACCACCTCGTACGAGGATTTTGTTAGAGGTTGGAGGCCTAATTCTGACGGAAAATTACAGCTTGTTGATGGTCCTTTTCTTGAATTGATAAATCGAGCACGTCATAACCCTTCACAAAACTTTGTTATTTTAATAGAGGAAGTTAACAGAGGAAATCCTTCGCAGATATTTGGTGAAATGTTGACGCTAATAGAAAACTCAAAACGAACTCATCAATATTCATTAGAGTTAATTTATAAAAAAGATAAAAATGAAAAAATTTATGTACCTGAGAATGTTTATGTATTAGGTACAATGAATATTGCTGATCGTTCATTGGCCAAACTAGATTTAGCATTTCGAAGACGTTTTGCTTTTGAAGAGTTGGAACCAACTTTTAATGAAGTTTGGATGAAAGTTGTTAAGGAAAATGTTGTTCAAGTAACTTCAGAACAACTCCAAAAGTTACGTTTTAATATTGAGGAATTAAATAATGTAATTAAAAAAGATCCTCGCTTAGGTAAACCATTCTGCATAGGTCATAGTTTCTTTACATCAGTTCAAACCTTTTCAAGTATACAAGAGTGGCTTGATGATATTGTAGAGTCAGAAATCAAGCCATTGTTGTTAGATTATTGGCCAGACAATGAGTCTCAAGTTTCAAATTTTTGTAATGAATTAAAGGATATCTAAGTAGCATGTTAGATATCCACTACCATTACATCACTAAATATGGCATACCTATAAAAAATGTTTGGTTATTAATTCTTTATGCATCAGAAGTCTACAAAACTTCTGAAGATAAATTTTTTAACATTGAGGAAAATCTTGAAGACTTATATACCGTTATATTAGAGTTATTATGCAATCAATTTGATAAGAATATTTCTAAAGGATTTTCAAGTAATTATATTACTAGAAGTGAAAATTTAACTCGTGTACGAGGCAGTATTAACTTTTTAATAACTGAAAGTAAGATGTTGATGCAAAGAGGACAGGTCAATTGTTCTTATGATGAGCTTACTCTAAATATCCCACGATACCAATATGTACTTATAACTTTAAAAAATGCACTTTTCTTAAAAGGTATAGAGGGGGTTAAAGAGAGGCTTTTACAAAATATTAATATTCTTGAAGGACTAGGAGTAACTTGTCCACTAATTCAAAACTATGACCTTAGATCAGATCGATTCGGACATTTTGACTATTCTGAACAGGCCCTTCTCCAAACATGTCAGCTGCTAAATGAACTAAAAATTCCTACAATGCAAAAAGGAAATCATTTAATTCCGAATTTAGAGGAAATGAGTGAGGAGTGGCTAAGAAAACTATTTGAGAAAGCAGTTTATGGATTTTATTCTAAAAATTTACCTGCTAATGTTTGGGATGTAAGTCATAACAAAAAATTGCAGTGGAAGCTAGACACTGATTCATTGATTACAGATGTGTTGCCTCAGATGGAGGCTGATATCATTATAAGAAATAGACAAACGGGACAAGCGACTATCATTGATACTAAATTTAATAAAATTTTAGTAAGCAATCGTTTTGGACGAGAAAAGTTCAGGAGTGGTTATATCTATCAAATATATACGTATCTAAGGTCACAAGAAGAAGAGGGATGTCCACTATTTCAAAGAGGAGTGTTACTTCATCCAAGTGTTGGAGAAAAAATATTCGATAAAGTGAAAATTCAGGGCTATTTGTTAGAGTTTCAAACAATCGATTTAACAGAAATGGCAAAAGAGATTAAAGCTAGACTAATCGAATTAGCCTAGCTTTTTATTTTAGTTTTTTAAACTTATAGCAACGGATTTAAAAGCATCTAACGCAGCTTCTAAATGCTCAATAATTTCTTGCTGAAGAACTTCTGGTGAGGGTAAATCATCAAGATTGTCTAAACTGTTGTCCTTCAACCAGAAGATATCTAGACTGGTTTTGTCACGAGCAATGATTTCATCATAGCTGAAATATTTAAATCGTTCAGTCTCCTGACGTTCAAAGCGATTTTCAGGGTTATAACACTGAATAAAATCACTCAAATCAGATTGACGTAATTGACGAGTTTTGAGCGTAAATCGTTGATTGGTCCTAAGATCATAGAACCAAATTCCTTTCGTTTGAATCTTTTCAGATTTAGGTTTGTTATCGAAGAAAATAACGTTTGCTTTTACACCATTTGCATAAAAGATACCTGTTGGTAATCGCAAAATGGTATGTACATCGCATCCAGCAAGTAATTTTTTACGTACACGTTCACCAACACCACCTTCGAACAATACATTATCTGGTAATACTACAGCTGCTTTTCCATCTTTTTTTAGCATACTCACAATATGCTGGAGAAAATTAAGTTGCTTATTTGATGTAGTTACCCAAAAGTCTGAACGTTCATAGGTGAGAGATTCTTTATCTTCTTCACCTTCCTCGTTGGTAACCGTCATACTGCTCTTCTTACCAAAAGGAGGGTTCGCTAAAACATAGTCTGCTTTTTTTGTTGGCTCACTTATTAAAGCATCTGCACGAACAATAGATGGTTCATCGGTAAGGTGACCAACATTATGTAAGTACAGATTCATGAGACATAGACGTCTTGTACTTGGAACGATCTCATTACCAAAGAATGTATTTTCTTGAAGAAATTTAGCTTGTTTGTTATCTAATTTTTGAGCCAACAGGTATTTATGTGCACCAAGAAAAAAGCCACCTGTACCACACGCTGGATCAGCAATGGTTTTCAACGGTTGAGGACGAATACATTCTACGATTGCATCGATGACAGGACGAGGAGTGAAGTACTGTCCAGCCCCACTCTTTGTATCTTCAGCATTTTTCTGTAATAGGCCTTCGTACATATCACCTTTTACATCAGCGCCGATACCACTCCATGTATCTTCATTGATGAGTTGAACTAAACGATGTAATTTGGCTGGATCTTGTATTTTATTCTGTGCTTTAAAGAAAATAGCACCTAACATACCTGACATTGTACCAAGCTTATTGAGTACTTTAAGATAGTGATCTTCTATCTCAGCACCTTTTAAGCTAATGAGGCTGTCCCAGTCAAAACCATCAGGAATACCAATATCAACTGACTCAAATGGATGCAATGTTTTTTGCTCGTGAGCCATTTTTAAGAAAAGTAAGAATGTCAGTTGTTCTAGATAATCACCATAGCCTACACCATCATCACGTAAGGTGTGGCAGAAATTCCAAATTTTGGAGATTAAAGTCGTTGCATTCATTACAATATAATCAGGTCTAAATAGCTCGGTCAAGAATACATCAATATTAGTCCAAGACCTATAATCCCATTGATGTTAGTTTACTATCTAACCAAGGTATATCTTCACAATATTGCAGAATTATACCTTTGACAAAGGTGTAATATTCTCGTGCAGGATTGAGATTTCTTTCAATAAATCTCTCGAAGCCTGCATCTACACTATTTTTACCTATGTACTTGTCTAATATAAATTCGATATCTGCTTTTATTTCTCTTTTCTTTTCCACTACACCATAAGCATTTAGCCCTAACAATTTAATAGAAAATGATGCTCTTATATATTCAACAGTTGTGACATCCGAGGCAATAGGTTTAATTTCACCAGAAAGAGTATGTAAAAGATGTGCTGTATCTGCTTGAATACATGGATCAAGTAGTAGTGGTGCTTCTGTTAAATGATTCCCAGTTAGATCCCAACAACGTTGATTTTCGTCAACTAAAGGGAATGAGTTTCCTTTACCATGCACGATTTTTGTAGAGGGATCAGTGTCTAACCTATTACATCTCTGACAAGATAATCTATAATTAGTCCACTCATAACTTAACCACCAGTAGCCTTCAAATTCATCACCAGCTTTTACATGGGAGGTAGGATATTTTAATATTCCTTTGTCAATCTTTACTTGATTCTTTGGTCTAAAGTGTTCGACATCAGAGGTAGATCTCAATTCTTTCGACTCACAAAACCAACATTTACCAGAGCTTTTTGATACCAACCATTGCTTTAAGTCTTTCCAATGGGCATCTTTAATCAATTTTTCTTGGGGGGTAAGAGTCTTTTTTGGAAAAGGTCCAACAATTTTTGCAACTTGTAATAAGCGATATGTATACGTGGTTGAGGGATTACTAGGGTTGTGAAAATTTATATCTGTTGGTGGTGAGGTATGATCTATAAAATTCATTCGTCAGTCTTCATTAAACTTTCAACTAAAGCTTCTAAAGCTCTCTGCTTATTTTCGTCTGTAACGATAGGCTCGTCTGCATATGTAGTTCCATGCATTAAATCAAAACGAGCACGCATATATTCCTGTTTTAGGCGATCTTTAAAATCGAAATTAAAATCTAATTTCTCAAGATATTTGCTTAGATCTTGTTGTCGTTGTTTATCTTTTGGGGTTTTATCTGCTCTTGGTGTAATTACTAATTTTTGATACTCGATTAATAATTCATTAGTTTGTTTGTCTAGTGAACTACCTAGTCCAAACATATCACTGGTGATGATTCCAGCATACCCCATACCTTTCGGATGTAAATCAGGCTCAGTTGCATAAATCTGCTTATCTTCATCACGATGTAAAATTTGAATTTGCTCTTTTTGAAGCTCTGCAATTGCGATAGGGTTATGAGTGGTTAATACAATATGACTGTTTGTTCTTAATCCATTGCTTTCATTTTTCATGAAATCCTGTAAATATTTTAAATATTCGACCGACCATTTAGGGTTTAGATGTGTATCTGGTTCATCAAGTAAATAAAGACTTTCTTCTTCATTTGTAAAACGTAGTAAGCCTAATACTGTTAATAGTTGTTGTTCACCCTCACTCAACTCCTTAAACGTAACAGTGTCATTATTCTTTTTTAACTTAACTCGTATATGTACAGCTTCAATTAATTCAGAAATATAAGTACTTTCTAAATCACGAAATAGGGTCCGTGGTTCTTTATGCTCTATCAGCCTTTGAAAAGATGTCATATCTTTAAGAAAGAGATATTGATATTCACGAGTTTTTTTATTCCATAGACTGCTTTTTGATTTTCTTTTGAATTTAATGGGTGCTAATGAAAGATTGTAAAGTTCACTTAGAAACTCTTTAACGACTCCTTTTGAATCCCAAAGTCTCGAATCACCATCATCATTTTTATTTGTCCAAGAAGGTTGGCGGAGTTCAAATAAAATTGATTCAATCCCAGATTCAGCATCAATACCTAACTGATTTTCTAAAAATGATTTAATAGTTTCATCTTGTTTAAACAAAAAGGCTAAAAGTACAAATTGACTGTGAATTGGAAGGGCATAGAACATGCGCTTAAAACCAACTTCTTCAGAAGGTTTAGCGCCTCTTAATTTTTTGTCATACTTCTCAATGTAAGGTATAAAAATATTATGCATTCTGGTACTTAAACCAGAATAATAACTAAAGACAAATCTTGGTAAAAATTCGCTATTGTCAGCTGTAAATTTAGAAAAAGAGACAATGATAGGCTTAGGTGTTTCCGTACTCCTTTCTTCAACTTTAACGTTGAGATGGTTATCTTCTTGAAAGAAATCAGACTGTTTTAGCTCGACTAAACTTACTGATGATTTCTCTTTATCTAATGGCTCTAGAATTGGTTGAAAAGGGATATATGAAAAAATAAATTTATCTTTTTCTAAATCTGGATCAGCTTGAATAGTGACATATTTTTTGTTGATGCCCGATCCAATTTCATATTTAATCTCGTAAGCAAAAGCAGGTGTTTTATCTTTAGATGGCTGGATTAAGTCTCGAAATATAATAGCGAGCGCTTCTAATACATTAGATTTACCTGTTCCATTCCAGCCAATAACGACAGTGATTGATTGATGTTCATTAAAGTCTATACAGACGTTTTTTAAATTTTTAAATTGATGGGTGGGGCTATTCTTAGCACTGCCGATCTTTAAGTAATCAAGACGCATCAGTTTTGTCCTTAAGTTTAATCAGATCCTGTTGCTTTTTATTTAGTTGATCTGGTCTTACCATTATTTTATCGTCTAGGCTCAGTGTGCGAAGCTCTTCGTAAAATTGCTCAATATCTTCAATACTGCTTTGTGCAGTTAGCCCGAAAGCAGTTGCTAATTCTTGTCCTGAAATCCAATCTGACTGATTTTTTAGAACGTCGAGGATAGTCTTAGACATACTAACTTCCTTTTTAACTTTTGGGGTTGAGCTTTTTTGGGTATTATTCTTTTTCGCTAAAAATTCAGCTTCTTTTTGCTGCTGAATGCGTTCTAACAAGATTTGAGCAGGTTCATCATTTGGATCTTGATACACTAAACTGCCATTGAATGCATCCTTCAGAACATTAAGTTTTTGATCTGATGTTTGCTTAAGGATTATCGCTAATGAATCAAATTGATTAGAAATATTTTCTAATTTTAAAGATATTAAATTCGTTAGATATAATTGCTCCGTTAATGGTGGTAAAGCAATTGGGGTTTGTTTTATATCTTCACCAGAAACACCAGTTTGACCAGAAGTAGTTTTGGCTCTAGACTTTACATAACCTCTTGAGTGACCAATATTTGCAGCTAACTCAATCCAATTTGATAATGTTTCACCTAAAATAGGCTGAGCTCTGATTAGTTTGTCTGGATGTAGCATTGGCTTATCAAGATCTCGTACCACACCAAACACACCTAATAAATCAATACTACCGTTATAACGAGTTATTAAAATATCATTATTTTTAATAATGAAATTTTTAACACTTTCGTATGGTAAATCAATATGTCGGCATTCATCTAAGTGAACTTTCATTGCTCTGACAGCATTGATCCTTAAAATAGGATAGCCTTTTTCTTCAATATTCGGTTTTGGAGACATTCCATTTCGAATTGGGTATGCAAGTTGATCTAAGCTAGCCCATGTCCAATTGTTAGGTAGCTTAGGTAAATTAATAGAGTCATAAGGTTGAACAGGCTCAGGATATTTTTCCTGCCAATTTTTAGGAGGAGTTTTCCCTTTCTCGTTAAACTCGTTAAGTTTTTCTTGTGCCCAACGTTCACGGCGTTCTTTTAAAATACGCTCTAACAGCTGCTTACCAGTTTCAGAAATTTCAGTTTGGGTTTCACGCCATTCTTTACTGAGTTTACCTTCAACGGCTGATTTTAATAATGATTGACGATAAAGTTCTAACTTCTTCTGAGCTGTTTCAAGTTCTTCAATTCCATTATCCAATTCGCTGAATAACTCATCGATTTTGTCAGCGATACGTTTTTGTTCATTTAAAGGTGGAAGTGGTAATAATATTTCATTAAGAGTTTTAGATGATAAATGTTTTACAGTAATTGATGAGGTCGCATCATTAATAGCCTTTAAATATGGAGGGAGAAGATAAATTAAAAATTGCTTATCGTAGATGTTGTCATTTTTAAGTGATATTTTACATACTCGCTGATTGAGTAGGCTAGGCGAACTTTTCCATAAACCTAAATTGAAATCTCCATCCATTCCCACTAAAATTTCATTTTTATTAACTAAATAAATATCATCGTAATCGCCATTATAGTAGGTTGTTGTATTGCCTTCGGTTACATCACGAATTCTTATTAAAGGTAGACCTATACCATCATTGTTAAAATAGGAAGAAGGAAATGCAAATCCATTCAAGATAGTAGCTACATTACTTAATTCAATGCGGAGCCATGATGGATGTTTAGAAAGAAGTCCCGTAGTATCTTCTTTAATAATATCTGAGATCTTTCTGGTTAAAGCCATTTTGATACCATCATGTTATGCAACGAGTTCTTCGTTCAATTCTTTAATTAATGGCATAAGTTTCTCTCGACCAAAAACTTCTGCCGCTTTAAATGCCCCACCATTACTCGCCAATGACCCCAACTTAAAATCATTCGGTGTTAGCTGACAACTATTTGCTATATGATCTTTCATTAGACGTAACCATGTCATTTGCTCTTCGTTGAATGCAGTGGCATTGTTAGCATTATGCCTAAACACCCATTTCTGAAAGCGCTTATCTACTTCTTCGCTAAAAGGGGAAAGCTCATGATTTAAGCCAGAAGCAAAACGAACTAAGGATAATAAATCGGTTAATTTACGCTGAGAATTTACCCCTTTGACTTGACTACTCTTTACTCTTTCATAAGCAGACCAAAGACGTTCAGTCGTAAGTAATAGCGGAGGACGGCTGAGTTTATCATGAAGTTCATGGATCATCGTCAATGTCAGTTCACGACGTTGGTAAGGTTGATCATAAAAGAAACTTAAAGCCCCAATCTCTTCACGATTCTCTTTCAAGTATTTTTCAAACTGTTCAATATCTTCTTTTGCTTTCTGCTCAACATTTGCAGAGAAGCCTCGGTTAATTACCTTATCCAAATTTACCGTATCAATTACCTGTTCTGCATCTTTTTTATCGGTCAGGAGAGAACGAAGTTCAGGATCATCAAAAACTCTATAAGCTTGTTCTAAGAGTTCAGACATTTTTTCTAAATATTGTTGTTCTGAGATGGAGTCTTCATTCAACACATTACCTTTTAAGCCTTCATCTAAGATGACAGCTTGATTAATTGTATCGGGGTCAACGGCATTAATAATGGTTTCTGTAATCTGCTTTAGATTTTTACCTTTGGTCAACTCAGTAATTTTAGATTGAGTCTCTGCATCTAGGTTTTTGTTTAGTCGAATTAAGCGATTTGCTAGACTTAAAGCAGTATCTTCATCAACATCACCGAGAATGACGCCATCCATAAGTTGTTTTAACGTCGTTGAGGGTTTTCGTTCTAGTTGACGACTTTCTGTTTTTTGAGATTTCTCAACACCTACAGCATCGATAATGACGAAACGAGTTTTTGCACCTGAGGCACTTTGAGAGACTTTTTGTAGCCCATCTTTATCTAAGCTACGAACCCCGCGCCCTTTCATTTGCTCATAATAACCTTTGGAACGTACATCTCGCATGAAGAGCAATACTTCTAAAGGTTTGACATCTGTACCAGTCGCAATCATATCGACTGTTACTGCTATACGAGGGTTATATTCGTTCCGAAAATCACTCAAAACACCATCAGGATCTTTTGCACTGTAGGTAACTTTTTCACAAAATTCATTACCTTTACCATATTCTTCACGAACAATATTAATTATGTCATCCGCATGGCTATCTGATTTCGCAAATATTAATGTTTTTGGAACTTCTTCCCGATTAGGAAAGATTTCTTGGCTGACGGCACGCTTCATTTCACGAATAATATTGCGAATTTGACTTGGATTCACAACATCCTTGTCTAAGTCCTTATGGGTATAGACAATCTCTTCTTCTGTTTCAACTAACCGTTTAGCACGAGTCTGGCGGTTACGACGGTCAATCCATTGTTTGGCACGGATTTTTTTACCTTTCTTTGTTATCTCAGTTTCAATTTCATAAATGTCATATCCAACATTGACACCATCAACCACTGACTGTTCATAACTATATTCTGCAACAATATTTTCGTTAAAAAAGCCATATGTTCTGTTGTCAGGTGTTGCAGTCAGACCAACAAGAAATGCATCAAAGTAATCAAGTACTTGTTTCCATAAGTTGTAGATACTACGATGACATTCATCAATAATAATAAAATCAAAAGACTCAATTGGCACATTAGGGTTATATTGAATATGTTTTTTAGATAGTCGTGTACTTTCTTCCAAAGCAGTAACTTCATTTAGATTAATATCTTCATCTTGCTCATCTAATTTCTCGCCAGATAAAATGGAATACATTCGTTGAATGGTAGAAATGCATACATCAGTTTTAGTATCTAACGTTGATGACATTAATCTTTGAACATTATAAAGTTCAGTGAATTTACGTTTGTCATCGGGTGGGGTAAATGCCATAAGTTCTTGATGAGCTTGCTTACCTAAGTTCCGTGTATCAACTAGAAATAAAATCCGTTTTGCTTTAGCAAACTTTAATAGACGATATACAGATGAAATCGCAGTAAATGTTTTCCCTGCACCAGTTGCCATATGAACTAAAGATCGTGGTTTTTGTAGCGCTAAAGATTTTTCTAACCCAGTAATCGCATTAATCTGACAGTCACGAAGATTATCTGTCACTAAGGGTGGCATCTCTAGTAAGTTTTGTCGTAAGTTTTTATTTCTTTTATATAGCTCATCTAAATATTCGGGCTTATAAAAATGGAATAGTTCACGAGATCGAGCTTCAGGATCTCGTCTGTCCGTGAATCGAATAATCTTTGATGTAGCTTGAAATAGAAATGGAAGGGCATCGTATGTCTGTTTGGCTTTAAAGCCAGAAGTAGCGTATCGATCAGTTTGGCGCTCGTGAGCAGTAATATTTTCCCCTTCTTCATCACGTTTAGCTTCAAGTACACCAATTGGTGTTCTATTCACAAAGAGAATATAGTCCGCAGGTCCTGTCTTTGTTTGAAATTCACGAACAGCAATGCCAAATCCTGCACTAGGATTGTAGTTTTTTTTATCGACAACAATCCAACCAGCATCTTCTAGTTTTTTATCAATAACTATACGTGCTTTATCTTCAGGCTTCATGATACTGTTATTTCTAAACTTCTATATTTAGGAAAAGTATACTCATAATTATTAAATTGTTAAACTTGTAATTTAGAATTACTAAATATTACCTTTGATTTAAGTTTATAAATTTTATTAATTAATAAAAACTCTCCATATTGTTAAATTAATCTTTATCCGACTTTAACATAGCTCTTACCTCATCTATTGAAAATGCAGGTTTATGTTGATGGATGATAAAATGGCAATTAGGACAGACAGGAGCCATATCTTTTATTGGGTCAACAATATATTTTTTACCAATAAAGCTAACCAAAGTTTAATTTTTTATGGGGTTAAAATAGAAATTATTGCAACACAAGTTAAAGTAGAAATTCCAAGCACTCATAAGTTTTGGAGTGTTATTGAAAGTATGTGAAAACATACTCTGAAATTTGGGGAAATTTCAAAAGATGATTACTCCGCTGGGGAGCGGTTCAAGAAAAAGGTAATCATTGATTTTTTTATAATTTATAAGATTTGGTTAGATCAAATGAACAACTTAATAACGAGATGTGTAAATAATCTGGGGCAGTGGCATGAAGTTGCGCTGACAATGACTAAAGCGATAGTTGCAATAGGGGTGTTGTGCTTAGTTGTGTATCTTTTAACAATTGGCTATATCCCGTCGGAAATTAGCTTTGGTGATACACTTATTTTTTTACTGATTTTTGCCGCGTTCTCTATTGCTTACACTGTATTAGGGCTTATGCTATTTTTCTTTGGCACATCCTTAGCTCCAGTCACATATCTTGTCTTAAATTGGGTTGATAAGTATTTACCACCACATATTAGAATTGGGAAAAAACTTCCTTTTCCAAAAATTAATATTATTACGTTAAGTGGTTCTCTTTATCTTTTATATGTTATTCACGGCATATTTTTATTACATTGGAAGATTAATCTGTACATAGGCATTACCGTATTTTTTATTGCCTTTGCGTATTATCCTTTTTACATGAATCGGCAGAAGATTAAAGAATTTAATATAAAATTTGAAAATCTAGCAGATATTGTTGATGATCCTGATGCAAGTGATCATCTTAAAGCATTTGCAATAAAAAAATTAAAGAGGTTAGAAACGCATATTAAAGATAGCTTAGAAATAGCTTTGTTTATTAGCTTAACTCCGCTTGTACCCCTGATTCTTATTGGTGATGTTGGTAAAATATTTCTTAATACTACAATGCAAAATACTGGGGTACGAATAGAAAAGGCAACCTTATATATTAAAGAGCCTTATGCAAATTTAATTGAATTACCAAAAACGACTACTAAAGAACCGAGTCAGTATAAAACCTTTATTTTTAAAGATGTTAAAGTGTTGTTTCAAGGCATTGGTAAAAGCACTTTAGTTTCTTATAAGGTAAAGAATATGGAAAAGCAGTTAGTAATTCCTAATGAATATATTACTGTAGAGCGAAGCAAGAAAATTGAAGAGTAATTAAATTATAAAAAATAAGAAATAGTTAGAATTATGAAAGCAAGGATGTAAACAATTGCAATTGTTGTTCTAGCCATAGCGTTTGCATCACTACTTTTTTCCGTAAGTGGGGGAAAAAGTGGTAATGCTGCATTTTTTAAAATAAAGAATATTAAGGCGTACCCTGCAATAAGTGAAAATACATATTCAAATCCCAACTTTCCTTTAAAGTAAGCAATTAAAGCCATTATTAACATGAATAGGGCTAAGCTTATTAAAAGATATCTCTTAGAGGGAGAGTCTTTTATAAAGAAATCTTCTATTGACATAGGAATGGCTCGCTTTGAAATATTAAATTTTAGATAAACAATTTTTTTTCAAATCAACGAATTAATTTTTTTTGAGCATTCTTTCTATGTAAAAATAATAGACTAAATTTTTTGATTAACATAGATACTTCAAGACAAATGGTAGGAACTAATCCTTAGAAAAGGACGTAATGAAATCATTCCCCCAAGGCCCCCGTGCCACAACAGAACTTTAATTTTTTGCGCTGATTTAAAGTAATCTACCATTGCGACACAGAGATAAGGGAGCTAAGCCAAACGCTTAGCCCATGTCTTCTTTATCGCACCGCCGCATCACGCTAAAAAAAGTAGGGGCAAAGTCCTGTGGGAGAGCAGGACTTTGCAAACTGACATGTTCTAGACGCTGCATAAGCTTATGCGAGTAAACTTGCTCAAGCCGTTGGTAAATACAGTCGCAACTGGCTTGGGTGTGCCCACCCGACAGGCAAATTTTTTCAAAATCCTGCTGAGTGTGGAGGTCACAACCCGAAACGCTGTAATCGCCGATCACAAGGCCTAAAACCAAAATAGTTTTATAAAATTTCATATTATTCTCGTAATGATTGGGGATATATCAATGAGAAAAAATAAACTGCTATATTCTAAGTTTTAAAATCATTTTTTAGGATGTAGTTAATCCGCCTATAAAATAAGGAAAATAAAATGATTAAAATTTTAAAATAAAAATAATTTATAAATTAAAAACTTTAGATAATAGAAAACCTAAGTTTTAAATAAATAAAAAGTTTATAGGGGAGAGGGGATAAGTTTATATAGTGGCATGGTCAACTCCTAGAATTTATGGAGCTCTACCACCAAAGATCACCGTCAATTGATTATGGTGGTAGAACGAAAGGGGGTTAGCAGACTGGGATCCAAGGAACCAGCACGCGCAAGCGCGTCCCCCTCCCGTCCTACCGCAAAGAAAAGGGACGCAAGGGTCTAACGACTTATAGTGGAACTATAACCCGCCATGGATCTACGGTCTGCTAAAACCGACTGGCAATGTAGGCCAGTGGGACCATAATAATCATAAGTTTTTAACAGGTCAATTCAATTTAAATAAAATATTATAAAAATTTTAAATATAAATTTATATTTCAATTAAACTCAAAAGTTAATATATTTAAAGCTGTAAATTAATAAAAATAATAAAGCTAAACTAAACGTTTGGCCTATACTTAAAATGTATAACGGTAATTAATAAATACTCGGTGCTGGTCCCAATCTTTCCGAGACATTCCATTTATTTTTTCACCTAAGTTTACATTTTCAAACTTCGACTCATAATGCAAAAATGAATAACGCACATCTAAGTTTTTCACCCACGGCAAGGCATAACTCACTGTAAAGTCAAAGTAACGCTCTTTACCCTCAATATCACTGCTGATGTTATTTTGGTGAGCGCCAAAGCCATAAATATACTTCGCCTCGGTTTTTAAACCTTTCACATAGTCTTTCCAGTTATATTTCAGGCGAAGGGCAACGGCGGTTTCATCGTTGTTGGTAAAGTCGGGGCCAATGGTCGCAGAGGTCGGAAACGGGTTGGTACCGTGGTCTTGCGTCACAACCGAGTTGCGGGCGGAGTGCACGGCAAAGTTATCTTCAATCCAAAAACCATCAAACTTTGAAACGGCAATGCTGCCTTCAATATTATTCTTGGCTAGATTTACATCGACAAAATAGCCATTGCCACGGTTGTTAATGTCTTGGCCTTTGACACAGTCCAGCTCGGTTTCGGCACCGCATTTAAACAGTTTGCCATCATCACGCGAGAAAAAAGCACCTGTGTTAAATGTCCACACCAAGCCATGAAACGGCAACTTATATTGAGCAATTGCCCCGTACTTTTTTAAGTAATCTTTGCTATTTAAATACTCGGCATTCACGCTCCAGTTTTTGTACTGATACTTAGCTCCCAGCAAACCGACATAATCAATACGCTCGTCATTTTCAGTCACCAGTTTTTCAAATGAGTCCATGCTGCGCGGTTTCCAGCGGTCATAGTAAGCCATGTAAGTTTGTAGCTGATCATTCAATTGAAACTGACCACTCGCACCCGAAAAAGTATCGGGCACCACGCGGTTATTGGTGCTTTTAAGTAACAGCGAATCGTGCAACTGGCGACCTAATTTAATCTCGCCTTTATCGCCCAGTTTAGCTTTGATGTAGAGCTGCCCTAAAGTTGCAAAGTTTTGATCGAGCTTGCCGTTATTTTCGACCTCTAAAAGCTGAGTGCTAGGCTTGCCAGAGTCAAATAACTTGGTGACTGCATAGAGTGAACCATCTACCCCAAGCCAGTTCCACATGTACGGGGACTGATAATTTAACTCAAGCCCTAAGGCACTTTGTTCATATTCACTCGACGAAGGCGAAGGGTTGGCAAGCGTGGGCTGGGCAGTGCCTTCATCGTTCCAGTAACGGGTGTTAAGCTTTAATTCTAACTTGCCAAATTGTTGAGGAAGCTCTGCATATGCATTGCTCACGCTGCCTAAACCAATACAGCCCCATAGCAAATATTTATTCATTTTAAATTCCTTTTTTAAGCATGAATAAGCCCTTTGCCTAACGCTGGGTTAGGCAAGCTTTTTATGAAATGGATGAATTAAGGAGAGAGTTTTTCGAGCACTTGGCCTTTGGTTTCAATGGCAAACAAGAAAGTCACTAGGCCACCAATGAGTGCCACAACGGCAAGCACACTAAACACATATTGAATGCCATAGCCACCAACCACGAGGCCGACCATAACTGGTCCAATCGCAGAGCCGGCACGGAGCCAAGCGGTACTAAAACCAATGCCCATCGCACGGAGACGAGTAGGGTAAAGTTCGGCAGCGTAAAGGTATAAAGAGAATGAAATAGTTTGCAAAATGGCATAGCTCAGCGTTGCTAAAATCACAACTTCCATCGCCGATTTTGCACCTAAAATTGAGAGGCTCATGAGTGGAATAATCGCCAAGAAAAACGCTGCACTGTACCAAGGACGGCGGCCGACTTTATCAATCATTAACGCACAGATAATAGAGGCAATCACACCCACGCCCGAGGTAATCCAGCCATAACCTAAACTGGTTTGAAGCGACAGACCAAAGTGTTGTTTGTAGAGAGATGGCAGCCAAGTCACCATGGCATTGTTCACCATATACACGCAAAACCACATGCCCCATAGGGTAAAGGTGCGTTTACGGTAAATGCCATGGAACAGCTCACGCCAGTCGGTTTTTGCCATGCCTTGCGGGTTAATCTCTTTAACCACTGGTTCAAGCAAAGTTTTACCGCTTTTAATGGCACCATCTTCAAAGCTTTTGACGACTTGATCTGCTTCTTTAAAGCGGCCTTTTGAAGCAAGCCAGCGTGGTGACTCAGGCAAGAAAAACCGTAAAGGAATCACCAGTAAAGATGGAACTAGGCCCACAATAAACATGACTTTCCAGCCGTAAATTGGCATCAGAAAAAATGCTGCCATGCCTGCAAACATAAGACCAAGTGGGAACAAAACTTCATAGAGCAAGAAAAACTTACCGCGCTTTTCTGCGCCAATAAACTCGTTAATATAGGCACTTGCAACAGGCACTTCACCGCCAGTTCCAACACCTTGTAAGAAACGGAAAATTAACAGCGACATTCCGCTCCACGCAAACAGACAAGAAATGTCCATTGCCACAAACAGTAAAATGGTAAAAGATAGGACTTTTAAACGACCGACTTTTTCGGCAAGAGAACCAAAGAAGATCGCACCGACCAGTTGCCCGACATAGCCCGCGGCAATGATCGCACCAACATAGGCAGGCGTCAGGTGCCATTCGGTAATGAGTTGGGGTAAAGCAAAGGCAATCGCTAGAACAGTATACGCGTCAAAAAAGGTCGCGATCCCAATCGTAATTCGCATAAATTGCAATCGACCAGTGACGGGTAGTCGTTCGATTCTTGCAATAATTTCCGCATTTTTTTGATGATGACTAATTTGTTCTACATCCGCTAGATTTGTCATCTTCTATCTCCTTATTACTACATTCCTCGTAGTTTTGTTGTTCTATTTCGCACCACCTGTTCACCACAGTTTGCATGCTTTTTATTATTGTTTTTAAGAGACATGCCCGATGTTTGGCCTCAGGCAGCGTACAGGAAAAAAAGGCTAGCGTACATGCTAGCCCGAATAGAATTTAAGTAACGGCTTGGGTTAAATCGACCTTGCCAATTCCGGCTTGACGCATCGCATCATGAATTTCTTGCTCAGCACCGTCTGCCAGTGGAAGCAGAGGCGATCGCACAGTGGCATGGTCCAAAATTCCGCGAGCAACCAGTGCATGTTTAAGCGCGACCGTGCCTTCCATGTGTGAACCACGGTGGTAAACATTGCGAGTTACTGGTAAAAGCTGGTCGTGAATCGCACGAGCTTTGGCGTAATCTTTAGCTTTACCTGCTTTAATCATTTCAATTAACAGTTCAGGGGCAATGTTGCCATAGCCAACCAAAGCGCCGTCTACATCAAACATAGTGTGAAGCAAATATTCATCGTGGCACGTCAACACCTGTAAGTCTGGACGTTCACGGCGAATAATTGGAATTTCGACATCCCAGCGGCGCATATTACGCACGCCATTTTTCATGGCAAACACGCCTGGCTGTGCAGAAATATCGAGTAGAGTCTCTAGGTCGTAAGTGGCCTTCGTTGCATCTGGATATTGGAACAAAATAGATGGCAAACCACTTTCTTCATAAATTGCTTTATAGCGGTCTTGTGGTGCGCCTTTTTGATAGCCAAAACGCAACCAGCCATGTGAAGGGTAAATCAAACCTGCCGAAGCACCAGCGCTGACTGCACGTTTTGCTTCTTCTGCTGCAACCGAAGTACCTTCGAGTGTAATCCCTGCGATTACCGGAATTTTGTCATCTACCGATTTAACAAAGCTTTCGATGACCTGCATTTGTTCTTTTTGCGACAAGAATGTTCCTTCACCTGCATGCCCAAGAACAACCAAGCCTTTCACACCATCAATACTGCCTAACCATGAACCTAAACGTTGAATTGCATTATGGTCTACTTGCCCGTCACGGGTAAAAGGAGTCACAGGTGCTGGGGTTAATCCACGTAAATCTAAACTCATAATCGTACTTCCTATACAGTGTAATTAAATATTCTCTGGTTCTTAATCTGACTTAAATCGTGTTGTAGAGAACATGATTGGAGTATAGAAATAGGTGAGCTATGTAGGAATTACCAATTCTTGAATTTCAGTTATACTGAAAATGTATGGCCCAAAAAGCTGCCTATTTACGATTTAGGACGAATCGATGAATTATGAATTATGGAAAATATTTTTAGACGCGGTCGAACTCGGTAGCTTAAGCAAAGTCGCGATGCTACATAACACCAACCAACCGCAAATCAGTCGGCAAATGAACGAACTTGAAGCGCAATGTGGTGGTCGTTTGTTTAATCGAACTGGCCGCGGCGTTGAGCTTACCGATTTAGGTCAGCATTTACTTCCTAAAATTCGTTCATGGCTAAACGTAACCGATCAACTCAATAATGAAATTTTGCACTCGACCGATACACCGATTGGTACGGTGCGCATAGCTAGTTTGCCGTCTACTGCACATCCGTTGTTATCGACTCTGTATAAAGTACTGCAGGAAAAATATCCCCTAATTAAACTGTCGGTGCGTGAAGGGCAAGGGGTGCATTTAGAAAAATGGCTGGAAGATGGCAGCGTCGATTTAGCCATACTCTATCGGTTTAACCCGACGCCTAAACAGGGCGATGTTTACCTTACCGAAGCCGATACCTATTTGGTCGGCTGTGAAGGAGATGCACTCACTCAGGCCAATGAAGTAGAGTTTAAAAAGGTAAGTCAGTTACCACTGGTCACCTTTTGCAGGCCAAGTAACTGGCGAAACTTTTTAGACCACATGGCTTATGAAAATGGGGTAGAACTGAATATTGTGTTTGAAGCCGATTCGATTAGTTTACAAACCCATTTGGTTTCAGAGTCTCGCATGTACACCATGCTGGGACCACAAGCGTTAAAGAAGGCCAGCCAATACACCTCAATTCAAGCCGCAAAAATTATTAACCCTGCGCTAAAGCGCTACATTTCTTTGTCTATTTCTAAACATGGCTATTTAACGCCTGCGTGTAAGGCGGTGATGGAAGAAATTAGGAGTTTGGCTGATTTGCTTTAAGAAAAGTGCAGCAAAGCAAGCGGGCAATTAATTCAATTTATTAAACAGTGATTTAAGTTTTACTTGAATTATTGCTTGACTTGTTTAAATGATAATTATTATCATTTGTAAGTTCCTTGTTTTGAGTCCAATTGCTGTGAACAAAACTTCTTTGCTTGTAGATCAGTTATATAGAAGTCACCAAAGCTGGCTTCACCAATGGTTGAGACAAAAATTAGGTAATACTGATCAGGCCGCAGATCTGGTTCAGGACACATTTATTAAACTGCTACAAACGCGAGACGAGCTATTCGGCATTAAGGAACCGCGTGCCTATTTAACCTCGATTGCTAAAAACCTACTCATTGACCAAGTGCGCCGTAAACGCATTGAACAGGCCTATTTAGATGGCTTGAGTCAAATGGAATATATGCTTGACGCAGTGGCCTCACCCGAAGACCAGATGCAAATTATTCAAGCAATTAACCAGCTTTGTAAAGCACTCGAAGGGGTTTCTGAAAAAGCACAGCAAGCTTTTATTTTGCATTACCTCGAAGGCTATACCCATAAAGAAATTGCTGAGCGTTTAAATGTGTCGACCAAAATGATTCAAAAATATTTGGCGAGCTGCTTAATTCAGTGCTACCAAAACCGACAAGACATGGACGCTTGCATTTAAATGGCTATGGAAAAAAGCAAACATCACCAGCTCGTTGAAGAAGCCGCATATTGGATTGTTCAACTGAGTTCGGATGATGAAAGCTCACGAAAAACTGCCAATCAAAAATTTGAAGAGTGGAAAAAAACCAGTGAACAACACCGCCAAGTGGCTGCCGATATTGAACAGTGTATTGGATCAATTCAAAAACTTTCTCAAACCAGCGGACATAAAAAAGTTACTAAAGTCGCTCTTAAAGCTGGCCTAAGCTCAGGAAAAACCTATAAACATTTACGTGCAGGAACAGCTTTTGCCGTTGTGTTTGTTGCCATGAGTGGGGCGTTATTTTATTTAACTGACACCACTGTGGCCTATGTTACGGCCGACATTCAAGGGCAATTGGGGCAGTGGACCACGCAAACCTTACCAGATGGCTCACGTTTAATTTTACGTGGTAAAAGTGCAGTTAATCTTGATTTTAAAACCAACCAGCGAGTGGTTGAGCTGGTGCAAGGTCAAATTTATGTCGATGTTGCCAAAGATAAGACTAGACCGTTTTTGGTCAAAACCAGTCATGGACAAATTCAGGCACTCGGCACAGCTTTTAGCGTCAGTTATGACCCCTCAGCAACCGAGCTCAACATGTTGCACTCGAAGGTAAAAGTAGAAGCCACGCAAGTTAAAACCACTCAATTGCATGCGACTCGTCAGGCTATTGTCGAGGCAGGTCAAGCCATTAAAATGGACAAAAATGGCGTACAAAAACTGCCTGCACTGAATGTTTATAACGAACAACAAAAATGGCAAAAGCATCAACTCATGGTAGAAAACTTGCCACTGAATCAAGTGCTACAAGAGCTAGACCGCAACTACAAAGGCAAAATTATTTTTAATGATGCGGCGTTGCAACATGTACGGGTCAATGCGGTATTGCCTTTAGACCAAACAACAGAATCACTTAAGCTTTTGGCTACGGTTTTTCCAGACCTGAAAATTAAGCAAATCACGCCGTTTGTGGTCATGGTTTCTTTAAAATAATAAAAAATTAAATTTATTTTCGATTTTAGGTTCCACTTTTTTGAAAGTCGTTCGTCATAGTAAGTAGAAGCAATAAATATGGATCATTTTAATTTGTTGTATTGAATGATTCTTATTACGATTTACTGGGGCGGGGCAAATGAAAAAAGCGGGAACGGGGCAAAAGCGGAATCGATCGATTTTTCGATTTTCAACACTGGCGTTTGCCATACATGCTGTGTCGATGGGTGGGCTTGTTGTTGTGCTTCCTATGCAGCAGGCCTATGCACAAACAGCCGGAGTGAAAAGCTATAACATTCCTGCGGGTCGCCTTGCTAACGTACTCAACCAGTTTGCCGAACAATCGGGTACTTCAATTGCAATGGATGCCCAGCAACTCCAAGGGTTGCATAGCCTAGGCTTAAAAGGCAATTTTGCTGTCGAGCAAGGTTTTGAGCAGCTTTTAAAATCAACCGAATTTAATGCTGTAAAAGTTGGGCAGGGCTACACACTCAGCAAAAAATCTACGCCTCGGGTCACTCCCGCTAAGGTTCAGGCCACTAGCCTGCCGCCAAGTAGCGCCGTAATTGAAGAAGATGCATCGATACGACTCACGCCAATTGTGGTGTACGGCAAAGAAGACCGTGACACAGAAGGCTATAACAAAGTTTATGACGCAAACCGCTCTTCGGTCTATGCGGGCAAAGACTATGTTGAGCGATTTAAAGGAACCAACCCAGCCGATGTTTTACAAGGCATGGTGGGAGTCTATAGCGGCGATGCCCGTAACAGTGGCGCACTCGACCCAAGTGTACGTGGTGTGCAGGGTGTTGGTCGTGTGCCTTTAACCATTGATGGCACTGAACAGTCGATTGCCGTGTGGCGTGGCTACAACGGGGTAAACAATCGAAACTATATCGACCCCAATCTTATTGCGGGCATTGAAGTCATTAAAGGCCCATCTTTAGAGCGTAATACCACAACTTCTGTTGGCGGTGGTGTAGTCGTTAAAACGCTAGAGGCCGATGACATTGTTCGTCCGGGTAAGTCTTTTGGTGCCGAGTTAAAAGTAGAAGGCTCAACCAACTCAATCGATCCGTCTTTGCCAGACATGAGCAAAGTGGGCCAAAACTACGATGACACAACGCCTTGGATCGACATGAACGGGTCAAAGTATGACCCCGATATTTATAAAAAGAACCGGACCAGAAGTGATAACTCTCATTTTTCGGGCGATGACTTAGCGGGCCGACTGGCAATTGCCACCAAGCAAGACAAATTCGATTTACTGGCAGTGTATGCAGTACGTGAGCGCGGCAATTATTTTTCTGGCACACATGGCGCGGGCTACTATAAACGAGCGACACCGGACAGCAGCCTCGATTTTATTCCTTACTTTGCCTATGCCTATCAACCGGGTGATGAAGTTCCTAACACCTCAAGTCATATGGAATCGTGGTTATTAAAAGGGACCTATCGCCCAACCGATAGCCAGACTCTTAAGCTGACTTACCGAGATACCAAAAATATTTTTGGTGAAATTATGCCGTCTCGGATTGTTTGGGGCATTACGCCTGACTTGGGTGTTCCGCAGTGGCCTTTAAGCAATATTCACTCTAAAGCCTATAGCCTCGAGTATAAGTTTAAGCCTGAGAATAATCGCTGGATTGATTTTTATGCCAATATTTGGCAAACCGACACCGAAAGCCAGACATACACACGTGGTGGATGGCCAACCACAATCGATTTTAGAGATAACACCATTATTAATACGGCAATAAGCCATTCTGACAATACGCGTAAAGGCATTACGGTCAGTAATAAAACCCGTTTATTAGACCAGCTTGATTTGACGCTCGGCGGAAGTTTCTTAAAAGAAAAATTAACATCTGACGATGTGTATGGTGAATTTGGCCCAAGTTATTCGCTCTATCAAGCATTGCCACGGGCAGGGCGCCGTGAGGAAAAAACGTTCGACTTTAATTTTAATTATCGACCCCTGTCTTGGTTAAGTTTTGATGCGGGCATGCGTTATCGTTCATATTGGGCTGTTGATGACTTTTTAAATAAGTCTTTGCAGAGCGAGATTGCCCCGAGTTTAAATCCGCTATTTACCAAAAAAAGTAGGCTTAAAGAATATACCTTTGAATATCAGACCATGCCTGAGAGTTACACCTCGACTCAGCAGCGTTTAATCAATGTTTTAAAACAGCGTTATGCCACAAAAAATCCTGAGTGGGATGGGCAGCTCGACACTGTACCTGCATCAGAGAGCACGTTGTATAACATGATCTGGTCACAGAAAAATACGCTGAGCTGGAAAGCAGATGCGAATGGGCAATTGTCGCTTGCTGATAATCCTTTAAATCAGCTCAATGCCTCTGGACAAAAGTACGTCGTAACTGGCGGGAACTTTATGTCGGTGGTAGACCAAGTTCCGGTTGAGTCGGCCGACAAAGTTAAAGATAGCGGCTGGGCACCGCAGTTAGGCGCCTCAATTCATCTCACGCCAAACAGCAGAATCTATGCCCGCTATGCAGAGGAATATCGCTTACCAAGTTTGTTTGAAAGCACTGTCGGTTTTTCTGCTATGTTGCCATATCAAGCAATCAAACCTGAACATGCTTTTAACTACGAAGTAGGGTATGTCTATGACATGCGCGATTGGTTCAGCACAGCGCGCAATGCCGACATTAAGCTCGCTTATTACTACAACAAAACCAAAAATGTGATTGAGCGTGACCAAAACCTTATTTTTACCAATATGGATGAGCAAAAGCTATCAGGTCTAGAGTTACAAAGCCGTTTTGATAATGGCGGTTTCTTCACAGACTTGAGCGTGGCCTATAACTTAAAAAATGAAGTGTGTGACACCAATAGTGCCATTAACAAAATGATTTTAGGCGGCACGGTTCAAACCGAGCAGCGCCTTGAGTTCCGTGAACCGTATCAGCGTTGTGTTGATGATGGTTTTCCAAATGGCTACTTGGTGACTATGGCCACTCCTGAACTGAGTTTTCACGGTTTACTTGGCGCACGCTTTTTTGATGAAAAGTTAGAACTCGGTGCACGTGCAACATTTTATAAAGCTTATGAAAGCCCGCTACGCAAAAACAATGATGCTAGCGTCAATAAAGGCTATTACCTCAATGTGCCTTTGGCTTGGGATGACACGTGGATTTTTGATGCCTATGCACGTTATCAGGTCGATGACTACAACACGGTTGAGTTTGTCGGCAGTAATCTTTCTAACCAGTTTTATATCGATCCTTTAACTCGTAGTGCCATGGCCGCACCCGGCCGAACGATGAAAATTAGTTGGACCACTAAATTTTAAAAAGAATTTGATTCCCTCTATACATACATAAAAGGGGAGTCAGGTAACGGTAAATAATAAGATTGAATGATTATTATTTACAAAAAGCCGAGTAGGTTTTCAGCTGGGCCTACTCAATAAACTAAAAATAGCGAAATCGTTATTTTAAATTAAACAATAACTTAGTTTTAAAAAGATGGAGTAACAACAAATGAAAATCTCTCAATTGTTCTTGGGTCTCGTTGCTTGTTCAACTGCATTTGCTTATGCAGGAATTGATGGTATTTCGAGTAATGAAAGTAATATCAAAATCGGTGCTGCTGCCAATGCAAGCCATCCGGGTGGTGTAGCAGCGGTGTCGGTTCAAGCTGCGGGTGCGCCATATAACGCTTTTACAGGTTTTAGTTCGTTAAAAGGTTTGGCTCAGGCTTTTGCTGCTCAGGGAACGAGTAACACCAATGTAACGGTTGGCAGCAAAACCTTTAATATTTCGCATATTCCAGTGTCTGCAATGCCACCTTCACACAGTGCATTAGGTAATTTTAACTTTGGTCAGGTGGGCACACAGGAAGTCTATTTTGGTGAATGGTGGAAAGCGGGCGACACGCCGGCAAGCGCGAGCCATACCGTTTACTACGCGGGTGATAACACCAATACTAGTGTTCCAACCGCGGGTACTGCAACCTATACCGTTGCAGGAGTTAACGGCTCTGGAAGCAATCTGTTAAGCGGTACGTTCACCGCAAATTATGGTGCGGGCACACTTGAAGGAACGCTTACAGGAACTGGTACGGCTGTTTCATCATTAAGCCTAGATGGTGTGGCATTTAACCCGGGTACTGCTGCGTTTGCAGGTTTGGCAACGGCTAACGGTACGGCTGGTGTCGACAACTCTGGTGTGGTGCAAGGTCAATTCTTTGGTGCAAATGCTTCGGCTTTAGCGGGTATTGCCCAGTTTGATAACGTGTCTTACAACACTGCATTTGGCGGTGCTAAAAATTAATGAATGCAAAAGGAATCTACACACGTAGGTTCCTTTTGTTTTTTGGGCTTTTGCTTGGTTGCTTCAGGTTTATTGTTTTATGAAACGAACGTTTTTGTGCTGTCTGACATTGTTGAGTTGTCCATTTTTATATGCCGACGAAGACACACAGCTTCGTCTTAATCAAAGCTTGGACCAAACGCTTTTACAAGAACAGCGACAGTTTCATGAGCAGGGAACCATTCGTAGTACCGAGCAATTACCTAAACTTCAAATTAATGGACAAGAATACAGTGTTGAGCAAAACCCGAATGATCTTGCCAAGGCATTATATTTGGCTGTCATGCAAAAACAGTGGCTCAAAGCCACGGTTTATTTAGAACATTATAAAAAATATGTTGGCTACGATCGGGCTTTAACCGACTTTGCCGAAGGGGCAGTTGCACGTTCTCAGGGGCAACTGAAATTGGCTGAACAAAAATTTCAAAGCAGCCTAAAACAACAACCTCATAATTTAATTTGTGAACTTGAGTTAGCGCGCGTGCTGTTTGAACAACAGAAGAATAAGGAAGCAGCACGCCTTTTTATTTCAATTCAAGATCAACTTAAACAAAGTGATCCTGCGGTAATTCCGTCTGGGGTTTTAACAACAGTAAATACCTTTGTTCAGGCATTAAAAAAACGAGACTCTTGGCAAGGCTCGGTTTCAGCGGGTTACACCTATGTCAGTAATTTAAATAGTTCGTCTGAACAGAGCAAAACATGGATGCTTTATGGCAAAGATAGTGGCGGTAATATTATCCCAATTGAGCAAGTTACCCGTGGAACGCCTAAAGCTGAGTCGGCAATAGGTTTAGATTACGAAGCCAGTCTGATAAAACGCTATGCGATTAAGGGGCATCATGGCGTGGCTTTACGTGCACTGGCGTTTGGACAGTCCTATAACGACCACGCGGCATTTAATGAATCTACCATTAACATTAATGCAGGCTACAGCTACTTTGACTTAAAAAATCAAATTGGGGTGAGTCCGCTATTTGAACATAAACGTTATGGCAATGATGGTCTTTACAATGCCTGGGGTGCGCGTGCCGAGTGGATGCATTTTATCTCTGCAGATAAAGCTTTCAAGCTTGAGGCTGAGAGTAAAGATTTAAATTATCAGAAATATAAAACCCTAGATGGGGTAGAAAGCTCAGCTTTTGCTACTTTCTGGAAGATTTTTCCAGACCAGTGGACTTTTTTTGGTGGTCTAGATGTGCTCGACCATTCGACCCAAGAAAAATACATGGCTGCCTACCAACAGCAAGGTGTGCGATTGGGCTTAAGCAAATCTTGGAGTACAGGATTTAATACCACTTTGCTGAGTTCTTATCGTTGGCGTGTGTTTGATAAATACGCAGAAACTTTCTTAGCTCGTCGTCATGATTTTGAACAAAACTATACCTTTGTTGTGCAAATGCCGCGCTTTGAGTTTTATGGCATGACGCCTAATTTAACCTATCGCTATAACCATAATAAAAGCAATGTCGATTGGCTGTATTCCTACGATAAACACAACATTAGTCTCAAGCTTGAGCATCGTTTTTAGGGAATAAGTCATGAAATCAAAATCTTTATTCCCTACACATAAGCCGATGGTTATGTTGCCTTTACCACAAGGGCCAAAGCATTTTTATAAGTGCTTAACCGTAGTCGTGGTGATTGGTCTGCATGTGTTTGTTGTCTGGATGCTGAGTCATTTAATTGAACCTTATACTTTTAAAGCAACACCCAAAGTAGATGCCTTAAAAGTAAGTTTTGTGTCATTGGCGCCCGCTAAAAAGCCATCGGCTGAAAAGACTGAAAGCCAACCTAAAAACAGTGTAACGCCTCAATCTACTTTAAACAGTTCGGTATCTCATGCGCCCGATCAGCCAAAAAACTCGCCTACAAATGTTCAAACATTAGCGTCAAAAACTGCCCCTAAAGAGGCCGTGCAAAATAATTTAAATGACAAACAGCAAGTACAATCAAAAACGACTTTAAATAATTCAACTTCACTCCAACCAGCGCAGCGTACAGAAAGGCTGGTGACTCATACCGATAAAAAACTGAGTTCGACAGACTTTGAACAAACGCAAACTGAGCAGTTGCCACAAAACACCAATAGTGAAACTAAAAGTGGTGGGGTCAAAACACCCGCAATGCAGCAAGAATATTCCAAAGCCCCTAGCACTCAAGTTGAACACGATGACGTTGTTCAGGTGAGTAGCGTGGATGTGCTGAGTTTTGGCGGACTTGACTATGATGACCGCGAGTTAAAACAACAAAATCGTTTGGTTGAGCTTCGTATTCGCATTAATGAAAAAGGGCAGCCAATCAACATTCAATTACGTCAAAGTTCGGGCATTCAAAGCCTTGATGAACGGGTCATACAAGCTGTACGTAAATCTAGATTTAAACCCCACAAAATTAACGGTCGAGCCGTGACCATTGTTGTGGATTTTCCAGTCCAACTCAAACTCAATCGGGGCCGCTAACCGATGAGTAATATCTATTTTGCAGGAGAAAGATGATGAATTCATCTACAGAACAAATCATTAGCAACAGTTTGTCTTTACGTTTGAAACAAGAAACTGCTGCTGAACACGAACGTATGCATCAATTAATGTCAGAGGCGAAGGTGTTTTCAAGTAAAGAAAAATACGCGCAATTTACTTTGTCTCAATATTACTTTCAGCGCGAAATTGAACATCTTTTTGAAAAAGAGGGTGTGGCAGGACTGATTCCAGACTTAGACATTCGTGGCCGCTCAAAACAAGCACTTGCCGATTTAAATGATTTAGGTATTCAACCCAACGAACAGCAATTACAAAGTGAAAACGTACAGCTACCCGAAGCTTTAGGCTGGATTTATGTGTCTGAAGGTTCAACCTTAGGGGCAGCATTTTTATTTAAAGAAGCTCAAAAGCATTTGGGTTTTTCTGAAACGTTTGCTGCACGTAATTTAGCTGCATATCCCGAAGGGCGCGCTAAAGTCTGGAAACGTTTTGTAAAAGCACTGGATGAAGCAGGCTTTGACCAAACCCAGCAAGACCGAGTCGTTCAAGGAGCTTTAGATGCCTTTGGATATTTTGGTCAAGCGCTTGATCAGCTTGATGAATTGAAGTAGTAAAAAGTGGATAAAGGGAATACCCGATATGGACAAACTCAATCAAGTAAATGTAATCGTAAAACATGAGCAGTCGTTAGCGCCTGCTCAACCAGTCAGTAAGCTTGCCCGTTCTATGTGGGCACGCTGGGTGTTTATTGGTTTGGCTTGGTTGTGTATTGCGCTTGGCATATTGGGTATTTTTATTCCGGGTTTACCTACCGTTGATTTTATAATTTTGGCGGTTTTCTTTGCGGCTCGAGGTTCTGAAAAACTTCATCAATGGTTTCGAAATCATCGCTATATCGGCCCACTTATTCATGAGTGGCAAGAACATCGTCGTATTCCCAAAAAGGCGAAATACATCTCGACCTTAAGTATGAGTCTGGCTGCGGGACTGATGATTTGGACCATTCCGCATCCGTGGTTTGTCTATCCAGCAATTTTATGTATGGCTGGGGTATTGGTGTGGATGTGGCTTAAAAAATAAAATTATGACTGGCATTTTTGCATAGTACGCATCATGGATTTTACAAAATCACGCGGTATTTCAGGACTTTGTAAACTCAAACTTCCAAGTTTATGCATGAGCTTAGGGGAGTATTGGCGTTCTAAACGATGATAAATGCATGTACAGCTTGCACGGCTATGACCAGCCGCAATACATTTTAGATAGAAATCACGATGAGGACTGTTTTTTTGACCCGCGAAGGCAACAGATACAAATAATAATCCCCCTAAAAAAACTGAAAAATTATAAAGTGACATATATCTACTCGTGATTGTTGTTATTGATTATCCATATTTTGGCATAACTTTTTCAGGTCCAAAACCAGTTGATGTCAACTAGCGGCTTCATCATAGTTAGAACAGTTTTGGAGGTCAAATTGATTTAAGGAGGAGAACAGTTTAGTGTTTTAAAAATAGTCAATTTTGATTGTTGCCATTTTAAAGACAGTGTTACGACATTACGCACCCTATTTTTTTACATGATTTTTTGTTTTCATAAACGCTTTAGTATTATTCATTTTTAAATCATTTATATACAACTTGCTTACTTTAAAGTTTTAATTTAACAGGATATTTTATATGACAGATACCCCAATTAAAAAAGACACAGAAAGTACCTGGGCAATATGTCGAGATCCTGTTTTACTCACTATGGTGGGTGGGGCAATTGATACTATTGGCTTTATTGCATTGTTTGGCTTTTTCACCGCGCATGTGACGGGAAACTTAGTGTTAGCAGGGGCAGCATGGGTTAAAGGTGGCTCGGGTTTATGGATTAAGCTCGCAGCAATCCCACTATTTATTTTGACTGTTGTCATTACCAAACTGTTGATTGACCGCAGTCAGGTCAAGCATAAGACGCTGTCTTATTTATTTTTATTTGAAGCTATTTTTCTATGTGCCTTTATGGTGGCAGGGCTTTACTTCGAGCCATTTAAAGATCCGGATGCATTAACAGTTGCAGTAACGGGTGGGCTAGGTTTAATTGCTTTGGCTATTCGTAATACTTCAAGCAAAACCCTTATTAAAAATATTAGCCCAAGCACTATGATGACAGGCAACACTACCCAGCTTGGGATAGATATTGCCAACTTACTTAAAAACAATAACGCAGCTAATCGAGCAAGTTTTCTAAAAAGTGCCAGTATTGTAATTGGTTTTGTGATTGGTGCTTTCTTAGGGGCGATACTTTATGTCTATTTTGATTTCTGGAGTGTAGCGCCGTTTATCTTACCAATTTTGTATTTCTCTTATTTAGCTTCACAGCAAAAGTTCAACCAAGCTTGATTTGAAAAAATAACAAATTAGCCTGAATTAAAATGAGTTCAGGCTTTTTTTCGTAATAAAGGAAAACGGAAGCGGACTCGAAATTGTTCGTTCAGTGCTTTACAGGCATAATGACCAGATGGGGAATACATTCGATTAAGGAAGGCAGAATGACAAAGTCTTACCATTATTCAATCATAACAATAATGGCTTTGCTCAGTGGTTGTCAGGTCATTCATTTAAAAGAAAGTAATTTAAGCAATGCTTTAAAAAGTAAGAATGAAAGTATTCTGACCGATGGCACCTTAAGCCATCAAACCCAAAACTTACTGTATTTGGTCAAAGAAGATGAAAAAACTTGCCTACAAAATTTTGATGATTGTTTAAATAAGGTTCAGAGCCTGTCCGAAAATAGTAGCCGAGAAGAACGCTATGCTGCGCTGAGTGAAATTTACTTGGCAAAAGCTTTAGATGTTGGGCGTAGTAGCCAGTGTCATGTTATTAATAAAAGTAACAGTTGCGTTGAGCAAGAGTTAGCGCTGTTCGATAAAAGCTTACGCTATAGTTATGTCTATTTATTTGACTCTGAAGAGTCGCCTTTCGATCGGGTGTTTGACCATCGCCAAAATCAGGTACGTATTTTTTATAACGTCGCCTTGTCAAAGCTTATGACCACGTATTTTAATCATTTAAATACACATCGTTTTCCGCCATTGCTGAAAGCAGATGGGCATGAGTACCATGTCAATTTTGACCACGCGTTAGATGTACAAAAAATTGAAGTCGATACTTTTCGCTCCAGCTATAACATGAACTTTTCCGGTTTTAATACCGTCAACCGTAAGGATGGTTTGGGGGCAGAGTTTATTGTTGGGCGTAAAGAAAATGATGTAAATCACGGCTTCATTTTAGACCCCGATAATTTTTATGCTCATCAAGCCAATCCTAATATTCATTTACCACGCTTCTTTCCAGCCACTGCGATTGCATACCCAAAACAAAAAGCCACAGCCGATCAGGTCATTGCTGGGGCAGAGTTAGAAATTTCAATGTTCGATCCATATCGACAAGACCGTGTAAAAATTGAAGGTGTGGACTATCCACTGACTGCAAACTATTCGGCTCCTTATGGGCTTTGGCTATCAAAATATAATTTAGGGGCAGCAGGTTATTGGTCTTTAATTAATAAAGAAGCCAATTTAATCATGCCGCATTTATATATGCTGGAACCTTTTAACCCAAATAAGAAAATTATTGTGTTTGTTCATGGCCTGGCAAGTAGCCCAGAGGCGTGGGTGAGCCTAACCAATGACATTATGGGCGATGCTGAATTAAGGAAAAACTATCAAGTTTGGCAAGTGTTTTATTCAACCAACATGCCAATTTTTGAAAGTCGTTTTCAGATTTATTCATTGTTGAATCAGGCTTTTCAAAACATTGCCAAAGACAGTTATGCTGCACACGATGCAGTGTTAGTTGGGCATAGTATGGGCGGCGTGATTAGCCGTTTACTGGTGAGCAATGCCGATGTTTCAGAGCAAGCCATGCAAAAAATGAATGAAGCGCAGCTAAACCGTTTAAAAGAAAATCCGATAATTCAAGAGCGTTTTCAGTTCAAGGCTTTGCCATATTTTAATCGAGTTGTTTTTGTTTCGGCACCGCATCATGGCACAGACTACGCTGACCGATGGTTTACCCAAATTGCCCGCCGTATCATTCGTTTGCCCGCTGATTTTTTTATTGCAGTTGAAATGAGAGATGAGAAAAATACAAAACTCAGAAAAGGCTTAATTGAAAATGGGGCGAGTAATTTAAGTCGCTCTTCTAACTTTATGCAGTTGACTCAAGCCATTCAGCCATCGCCCCAAGTGGTCTATCACTCGATTATGGGTAATATTAATGGGACAACAGATAAGTTAAAAAGCAGTGATGGGATTGTGCCTTATCAAAGTTCACATCTGGGTGGGGAGCAGTCAGAGCTGATTATTAAAGGTGGGCATTCGATTCAAACTAGCCCAGAGGCGATATTAGAATTACGCCGTATTTTACGATTGCATTTAAAGCAGTCGCAGCCTTCAAAATAGAAATTTTTGTTTTTAGAAAACCACTGCTGAACTAGGTCAACAGTGGTTGAAATAATTAATTTAACTGATTTTGTTTGAGCGATTTTTTATGCTCAAAGTAGCTGATTGAAAAAATAACCAAGCCGACCAAATACAACACACCAGACAACAGAAGTAAGTCTAGTCCTGCGGCATAGAGCAACCAAAGCGCATAGATTGAAGCGATACTTGCAATCGCAATATGCGGCATGCGTTTATGGCGAATGGATTCTTTAAGATAAAACGCCGAAACCAGAAAATAAGGCAGCAAAATCATGACCGATGAAATCAATAAAAGCTGAGTGTAGTTTTTATTGAAAAAATACACGGCAATGAGTGAGCCTTGTACCACAAGCGTCGTCAGCCAAAGTGATGAGATTGGTACATTATTTTGATTATTCTTTAAAAATAATTTCGGGAAAGCACCATTTTTTGCAGCCAGAAATGGAATTTCAGTGGCAAATAACGTCCAGCTTAAATAAGACGATGCAACAGAAATAATCAGCCCGATAGTAATAATAATGGTACCCGGCAAGCCGATCAGTTGCTGCAAAATGGTCGCCATAGATGGGTTATGCATGCCTGCAAGCGCTTCACGACTCGCCACACCATAAGCCAATACTGTCACCATCACGTAAAAACTTAATGCCAGCAAAACACCTAAAATAGTTGCTTTACCAATATCATGACGTTTTTTTGCACGCGATGATAAAACTACAGCACCTTCAATACCGGTAAATACCCAAAGGGTAATCAACATCAGGTCTTTCACTTGCTGCCAAAGTGGAACTTGCAAAGAAAAGTCATGTAAGTTGAGTTTGAATAGATCAAACTTAAAGGCAATGAAGGTAAAGAAGATGAAAACCACCATTGGAATAATTTTGGCAATGGTTGCCAGTAAATTCACAATCGCCGCTTCTTTAATGCCTCGACTCACTAACCAGTGCACCAGCCATACAAAAATGCTTGAGCCAATCAGTGAATAGAGCGTATTACCTTCACCAAAAATAATATGGTCTTTGCTGTCGGTAAACATGCCCACGCCTGAAAAGGCAATGACTACATAGCCGACAATACCAATGGTAGTACACAACCAATAGCCCCACGCCGAGCAAAACCCGATCAGGTCTCCAAAGCCTTCGCGTGCATAGTTATAAATACCGCCGTCAAGGTCTGGTCGTTGACGCGTTAAATGCAACAACGAGAGGGCCAAGAAAATAATACCGACCCCAGTAATGAGCCATGCGACTAGAAGGGCAGAGCCGTTGGCGACTTGAGCCATGTTTTGGGGAAGGCTAAAAACGCCTGACCCCACCATAGAACTAAAGACCAGCGCTGTAAGAGACAATAATCCGATTTTGGCAGCAGACATGGTATTTATTCTTTAAAAAATTTTGAAAGTTCAGCAATGTGTTCTGGTCCAATACCGCAGCAACCGCCCACTAAACTTGCACCTGCTTGTTGCCATTGCTTGGCAAAACCTAGATAAGCTGGAGCATCTAAGTCTTTACGAATTTCATCCAGACCATCGTTGGCAGTAGCGCTTTCATCTTGTGGTGGGAAAGCATTGGCATAAGCACCAATCTGCACAGACTCTGGAATAAGTCCTTTAATTTCATTAATTGCTTGCAAGATCACTTCAGGTTGGCAGCAGTTAAACAACACTGCTTTGGCATTTGATTGTTTGATGAACTCAGCCACTTGCTGCATATTTTCACCAGAACGAAGGAGGGCTTGTTCTTGTTTAATCTCATCTTGCAGCGTAAATGACACCCAATAGTCCTTACCATCTTGTGGTAATAGCGCATGAACTGTTTCGACTTCTTTTAAGCACGATTGGGTTTCAGCGAGCCAGAAATCTACTTCTGGTGCCAATGTGTTAATGATCGGCTCAGCAAGGCTTTTAGCTTGTTCAGGTTGGAACAGGTCAGCACGATAAGAACCAAATAACGGTGGTAAGCAGCCTGCGATTTTGACATTTTTGCCGCTTTCTTTAACTGCATTTTTTGCTTGTTCAATAGCAACTTTAATTAAACGCACGCCGTCAGTTTCAAAGCGTTCTTGTCCAATATGAAAAGGCACAACAGCGTAGTTGTTAGTCGTAATGACTTCTGAGCCAGCATTAATAAAATCGAGATGTACTTCTTTTACTGTTTCTGGTGCTTCAATGAGTGCAAGCGCAGACCACTCTGGTTGACGAAACGGAGCGCCACGACGGGCCAATTCACGGCCTAAACCGCCATCTAAAATTTTCATAAATTACAACGTAAAGGGAGAAAAATAATTCAGCTAATCTAGCGTGTAGATGGATCGTATTCAATCGCGAATATGCTCGATATATTTCTAAATAAATTAGATTGTTATGAATATTTTTTCTTAAAAGGAATTCTGTAGATCATGTTCAGTTTTACTGATGAACTTCATGTGAAAAAGATTACGTATTTATTTGAAAATATAGACTAAAAAATAATCTTATAACGCGCCATATTGTTGCCAATTTTCGCCAGTGTGCTGCGTTCTATAATACGCTTTAAGCTGTTCAAGCTGCATAAAGTGTATGCCTGACCAAATTAATAAACTGATGAATATTAAAACTTTAGATAAGCGACGAACTTTTTCTAGGCGAGCAAAAGCTAACAGTACAAAAAATAAGGCAGGTAAAAATATAAAGAATTGAACAGGGGAGAAAAATAAATGAGCAGTACTGAAATATAACGCTACTGCACCCATCAGCAGATTTAAAACAGAACATAGCTTTTGATATTTACCGAGCTTAAGTGCATAAGCCGTTATGGCAAGTAACACTGCTGAGCTGATGTAAATTGCTGTGCCGCCAATCATCCACATATAAAAACCGCTTACCAAAAGATAAGCCAGCAGTAAAACAAGCACGAACTTAAAACCAAATGACAAGAGGCGAGGTGATGATTTTAAAGGCTTCATAGTGAATCTAAATATCTCAACTGAGGTCTTAAAAAACAAAAGGACGAATCGAAATTCATCCTTTTGGAATTTTACTTATACATCGTCAAACTTAGTTTGCTTTTGCAACTGGGGCAGCAGCAGTTTCATCGTTTGCAGCTTTGAACGGAGATGTATAGTTCAAGCCAAGCGTAGAACTTGTGTATTGACGAACTTTGTCGAGTAACACAGGATCTTTGCTTAAGTCTTGTTTATAAGAAACCACAATTTCATGAAGCTTCTGATTCCACTTACCTTCAGTTTGCTCAGGGAAAGCTTTTTCAAGCAAGTTAAGCATGATGTAAGGAGAAGTCGAAGCACCAGGAGATGCACCTAACAATGCAGTTACAGCACCATCTTTAGAAGCAAAGATTTCTGTACCGAATTGAAGTGTTGCTGGTTTACCTGGTTCTTTTTTGATGATCTGAACACGTTGACCACCTTGGCTTAAACGCCAGTCTTCAGCTTTCGCATCTGGGTAGTATTTACGAAGTTCATTGAGACGGTCTTCATCTGACATCATAACTTGGCTGACCAAGTATTTAACAAGATCAAGGTTTTCCAAGCCAACAGTCGTCATTGGTAAAACGTTGTTTTTGTTGGTAGATGCAAGTAAATCAAGCTGAGAACCATTTTTCAGGAACTTGTTTGAATAGGTTGCAAATGGGCCAAACAATACATATTTTTTACCGTCGATATAACGTGTATCAATATGTGGTACAGACATTGGAGGCGCACCAAGTTCAGCACGGCCATATACTTTCGCTGTGTGTTCAGCAGTAATTTTGGGGTTGTCAGTAATTAAGAACTCACCACCAACAGGGAAGCCAGCATATTGTTTAGCTTCTGGTAAACCGGTAAGTTGCAATAATTTAACTGCTGCACCACCTGCACCGATAAATACAAAACGTGTTTTAACGTGATCTACTTTACCAGTTTTCAAATTTTTGAAAGACACAGTCCAAGTTTTGTCATCATTTTGGCTGATGCCAGTCACTTCAGTTGATGTCTGTAATTTGAAATTCGGGTTTTGATTTAAATGACCCACTAATTGTTTAGTGATTGAACCATAGTTTACGTCAGAGCCAACATCCATACGGGTCGCGGCAACTTTTTGACTTGGATCACGGTCATTCATGACTAAAGGTGCCCATTGTTTAATAACAGCAGGGTCTTCAGTAAATTTCATACCTTTGAACAACGGGCTTTGAATCATGGCAGCATAACGTTTTTCTAAGAATTGAACGTTATCGCCCCAAACGAAAGCAATATGCGGAACTGGATTAATGAATGATTTCGGTTCAGCTAAAACGCCTTGTTTTACCTGATATGACCAGAACTGTTTAGCAACTTCAAATTGAGAAGCAACTTTTTCAGCTTTGGCAATTTCCATCTTACCGTTTTTCTCTTCGGTATAGTTCATTTCCATAAAGCCAGAGTGGCCTGTTCCGGCATTGTTAAAGCCGTTTGAACTTTCTTGAGCAACTTGGTCAAGACGTTCGTACATACGAATTTGCCAGTTTGGTTCAAGCTCAGTGAAATAAGTACCGAGAGTGGCACTCATGATGCCGCCGCCAACAAGAACAGCATCAACAACTGGCTCATCTTTTGCAGTTTCAACTTGTTTTGACGTTGTTGGTCTAAACAAGAATGCAATACCTGCAATTAGAATAAGAATGATTAATACCAGAAGGTATTTCAAAAACTTTTTCATGTAAGGGGGACCTTAAAATAAGTTATTTGAGTCACTTAAGGTGTGAGGAAACCTAGACAGCGTATCCAGACAAAACGGATATAAATGCGAAAGTAAATTCTCAAAATTAGAGAACTTCGAAAAAAATAAAAATTACTTGGGATTATCGCAAACACTCTATATTTTAGACTAATTTTGCATTGACAAGACAATTTTTATAATAAATGGGGTTCATCAAAATCATAAATATGATTTATATTTAATCAAATTGAGCTTTAAAAAGATAATTTAAGCTAATTATTTTTATTTAAATATTTGAAATTAAATTAATAATTTTAATTTGATTAAAGTTAAATCATTTGAAGAATATTTGCCTATAAAAATCGATTAATTTTTATTTCGTACCCTATTTATGTAAATAAGCTCTTCGCAGGCGCTCATTTTCTGTCATACATCGTTCTTATTAATATTGGTTCTATAAAGATTAAATTAAGGGCATATCTCTGCATAAGAAATATGCCCTTTCAGATTTTATGATGCTACATAGAACGGTGCAGTTGAACGTGGTAACGCTTCACGTCCACGAATTTGGTCTGCAATTTTCTCGGCAATCATAATGGTGGTTGCATTTAAGTTACCAGTAATGATTAGTGGCATGATTGAGGCATCAACTACACGTAAACCACACATACCGTGGACGCGACCTTGACCATCTACCACAGCCATTTCATCTTCACCCATCTTACAACTACAAGACGGATGGTAAGCTGTTTCTGCATGGTTACGAACAAAGTCATCAAGCTCTGCATCGGTTTGCAAATGTTTACCTGGGCTAATTTCATCACCACGATATGGATCAAGCGCAGGTTGCTGCATGATTTCACGAGTAATACGAATTGCATCGCGGAACTCGCGCCAGTCTTGCTCAGTCGACATGTAGTTAAACAAGATACTTGGATGCTCAAACGGATCCTTCGATTTAAGTTTGATACGACCGCGTGAAGGCGAACGCATTGAACCGACGTGAGCTTGGAAACCATGTTCTTTCACTGCATTACTACCGTTGTAGTTAATGGCAACTGGCAAGAAATGGTACTGGATATTTGGCCATGTAAACTCATCCGAACTACGGATAAATCCGCCTGCTTCAAACTGGTTACTTGCACCAATACCTGTACCGTTAAATAACCACTCGGCACCAATCGCAGGTTGGTTATACCATTTCAAGGCAGGGTATAAAGAAACGGGTTGTTTACATTTATATTGTAAGTACATTTCTAGATGGTCTTGCAGGTTTTCACCTACGCCCGGCAAATCATGAACCACATCGATATCCATTGATTTTAAGAAGGTACTTTGACCCACACCTGAGCGCTGTAAAATTTGCGGTGACGCAATTGCACCTGCGCACAGTAATACTTCGCGTTTAACCAATGCACGTTGTAAGTTGTTTTGGTCAGCGCCAATAATATATTCAACACCAATTGCTTGTTTTTGATTAAACAAGATTTTGTTGGTCGTCGCATGAGTCAAAATAGTCAGGTTTGGACGACCTTTTGCCATATCTAAATAGCCACGTGCAGTGCTTGAACGCCGACCTTTAGGCGTAACCGTGCGGTCCATTGGACCAAAGCCTTCTTGTTGGTAACCATTTAAGTCATCAGTACGAGGGTAACCGGCTTGTACACCAGCTTCAACCATGGCATGGAACAACACATTGTTGCCATTTTTAGGAGTAGCAACGGACACAGGACCATTGCCGCCATGGTAGTCATTTTCACCAATGTCACGGGTTTCGGCTTTTTTGTAGTATGGCAAACAGTCGGCATAAGACCAGTTTTCAAGGCCTTTATGTGTTGCCCATTGTTCTAAATCCATTGCATTACCGCGGATATAGCACATGCCGTTAATTAAAGATGAACCACCTAAACCTTTACCACGACCACATTCCATACGGCGGTTATTCATGTGTGGCTCAGGATCGGTTAAATAAGCCCAGTTATAGCGACGGCCTTGAAGAGGGTAGGCCAAAGCTGCCGGCATTTGTGTACGGAAATCCAAGCGATAATCTGGTCCACCCGCTTCTAATAATAAAACGGTGGTATCTTTGTCTTCAGTAAGACGCGCAGCGAGTACATTTCCGGCAGATCCTGCGCCAATAATAATGTAATCATATTCTTTAATATTCATAACTATCCTTTTTTTACTAACAGTTTGCCTGAGCAATCTATAAAGACTGCTCGGCATATGTGATTTAGGTTGAAGTGTTTAAAGCGATGGAGGCATTAAAAAATGCTTTGATAATCGCCAAGTTCAACTTGAATAGATTTGATACGGGTATAGTGCCCAAGCGTAGTTAAGCCATTTTCGCGGCCTACACCAGATTGTTTATAGCCACCGACTGGCATCTCGGCAGGCGATTCACCCCACGTGTTAATCCAGCAAATACCGGCTTCAATTTGGTGAATAATACGATGAGCACGGCTTATGTCTTGAGTAACTACGCCGGCAGCTAAACCAAAGGTCGTGTCGTTAGCACGTTGAATCACTTCTTCTTCAGTTTCATAGCTTAAGATGCTCATGACAGGTCCAAAAATCTCTTCTTGAACAATAGCCATCTGGTCAGTGCAGTCGCTAAATACTGTAGGTAGTACATAAGCGCCTTTGGCAAGTTCGCCTTCTGTTGCGCGGCCACCGCCAATTAACACTTTAGCGCCTTGTTGTTTGCCTGACTCAATGAAAGACAACACTTTTTCCATGTGAGGGAAGCTAGTGAGTGGACCGAAGTTGGTGTCTTCAGCCATTGGGTCGCCAATGCGAATACGTTTTACACGCTCTACAACCGCTTTTTCAAAGTCGGCTAGAAGTGATTTTGGAACAAATACACGCGTACCGTTGGTACATACCTGACCTGAGCTAAAGAAGTTCGCCATGACTGCAATATCTGCTGCACGGTTCAGGTCGGCATCTTCACAAATAATCAGTGGAGATTTACCACCGAGTTCCATGGTCACTTCTTTAAGCGTAGAACCAGCGGCACTTGCCATGACTTTTTTGCCAGTTTCCACACCACCAGTGAATGAGATTTTTTCAATCACGGGATGTTCAGTCAGCCATTGTCCAATTTCACGGCCAGCACCTTGCACCACGTTAAATACGCCGTCTGGTAAGCCAGCTTCTGTATAGATTTCTGCAAGTTTAAATGCAGTAAGTGGGGTGGTTTCACTTGGCTTGAAAATCATGGCATTACCGGCAGCAAGAGCAGGGGCAGATTTCCATAAAGCAATTTGAATTGGATAGTTCCAAGCACCGATACCGGCAACTACGCCTAAAGGTTCACGGCGTGTATAAAAGAAACTTGATTCGCGAAGTGGAACTTGTTCACCTTGAATGGCTGTTGCAAGTCCTGCGTAGTATTCGAGTACATCTGCACCAGTCACGATGTCGACTGTAGATGTTTCGCTAAAAGCTTTACCTGTGTCGAGTGTTTCAAGACGGGCAAGCTCATCATTACGTTCACGAAGAATGTCGACAGCACGACGTAAAATACGTGAACGCTCCATGGCAGTCATGGCAGCCCAGATTTTTTGTCCTTGTTGGGCACTTTGTACAGCAGCTTCAATATCTTGTTCAGAAGCTTGTTGAAGAGTCGCGATTGTCTCGCCGTTGGCAGGGTTAATGCTATTAAATGTTTTACCACTGGTTGCTTTAACGTAGCGTCCATGGATATACAATTGATGAACTTGTACATCACTCATTTTGTCTCTCCTGCAAAGGCTTGTTCGCAAATTGCAATTGCGTTTGTACATAATCGTAAGCAATGGAACGAGCAAGATTGCTGTCAAATTCGTTATGACGGCTTAAACTGCCTCGTAACCATAATCCATCAATCAATGCTGCCAAACCTCTAGCGGCAACACTGGCCTGTTGTTCATCCATTAACTTAAGAAAATAAAACTTTAAGTTGGAATACAGGCGTTGATCATTAATCTTTTGCAAGCGGCTTAAGTCTGGTACATGCATACTTGCTGACCAAAAGTCCAACCAGACCCGCATTGCTTTTTCATTGACCTGACTAATGTCAAAGTTAGAGTCGATAATGGCCTTAATTTGGCTCTCTGGATGCGAATCTGCTTCTGCTCTGTACTGTTCGGTTTTACGACGCAGAACATTTAACATTTCTTGCATACAGGTATTTATCAACCCTTGTTTGTCGCCAAAATAATGGCTAACAATGCCGGTCGACAGCTCGGCTTTTTTTGCAATTTGTGCAATGGTGGTATTAGATAACCCCACTTCATAAATTACGTCGAGTGCAGCGTTCATGATTTCTTCACGTCGCACATGTTCTGGTTTTACTCTGCGTTTTGTCATGGTTGTCCACATCAGCACTTTTAGTGGTGCTTAAAATTCAACATGTTAACTTGCAGAGCATCATAGCACTTTTTTATCATACTTGTTATTGATTGAACGTTCAATCAATAACAAGTATGATATGTAAAAATCAATGAATTTTTGAACAAGCTTCTAAAAATAAAGAGGTGAAATCAAAGGTTCTTAAGGATAGGATGATGCGCATAAGTACATTACTTATCACGTTATTTTGAGAAAAATACACCGATTGCAAGGAGCAATAAGATGGTGTTGAAAAGTGATGGATATTCTTCAGACCATATTCGGTTAAATCGTTTCGTATTTTGGAGTTCAGCAATCAGTATCGGTATTTTTGGCCTACTTTTTGTGCTGTTTCCAGAAAAAAGTCAGTTTTGGCTGACCTATGTACAAGAGCAAGTAAATCACTTTTTTGGGTGGTATTACATGCTGGTTATTGTGCTGTGTCTGGGTTTTGTTGGTTGGCTCGCTTTTTCAAAAGTAGGGCAGATTCCTTTGGGAAAAGATGACGACAAACCAGAGTTTAGTTATTTAGCTTGGACTTCAATGCTGTTTTCGGCAGGGATTGGTATTGCGCTACTTTATTATGGTGTGGCCGAACCAGTTGACCATTTTTTAAGACCGCCAGAAGGTGAGGCAGGAACGATTCAGGCAGCCCGTAATGCGATGACTTATAGCTTTTTGCATTGGGGGATTCATGGCTGGGTGCTCTATGCATTGCTTGGAGTTACTTTAGGTTATTTTGCTTTCAGACAAAACTTGCCATTAGCACTGCGTTCAGCACTTTACCCAATTTTTGGAGAGCGAGTGCATGCCTTGGTGGGCGATTTTGTCGATGGCTTTGGAATTTTAGCGACAGTTATTTCCTTGGTTACCAACTTGGGAATCGGAGCGTTAGTGCTTGTATCGGGCATTTGTTATTTACTTCCGCAAATTCCGGATAACTCTGCGACTTTAATTACTGCCGTGCTCATCATGATGTTCGTTGCCACGATTACGACAGTGGTGGGTATTGAAAAAGGTTTGGCGTGGTTGTCGCGTATTAATTTACGTCTGCTATATGCCTTACTTTTATTTGTATTTTTAACGGGTCCGACAAACCATTTATTAAATGGTCTGGTACAAAATACGGGCGATTATCTCAATAATTTTATTGGTAAAAGTTTTGATATGTATTTGTACAATCAAAAAGCCAGTGGCTGGTTGGGTTCGTGGACTGTATTTTATTGGGCATGGTGGATTGCTTGGGCGCCTTTTGTCGGCATGTTTATTGCCCGCATTTCAAAAGGACGTACCATTCGTGAAGTAGTATTAGGTGTATGCTTGATTCCACTAGGCTTTACACTGGCTTGGATTTCAGTTTTTGGAAACACTGCAATTTATTTTATCTTGCAGCAAAAACAGAAAGTATTAGGTGATATGGTCTTAACTGATCCAGCATTATCTTTATTTAAATTACTCGAATATCTGCCGTTTAATCCGTACGTTGCAGGTATTGTTGTTGTAATTTGTTTCGTTTTATTTTTGACACCAGTTGGCTCTGGTACACTAATGATCGCTAATTTGTCCTCAAAAGGGGGCACCAATGATAGTGATTCACCGATCTGGTTACGCGTCTTTTGGTCTGTGGTAATTACCATTGTAAGTATTGGCTTGCTTTTAGCCGGTAGTTTTAACTCCATGCAAAGTGCTGTGGTGTTATGTGGTTTACCATTTTCAGTCATTATTTTGCTTTATATGTTTGGTTTAGCCAAAGCATTAAAGCAAGATGATTTTGACCCTCAATTAGTGAAAAAACAGTTAGCTGTTTCAAAAGACATTTCAGTCCCATCGAATTGTGACCAGAATAAAGTGACCGAGGTTTTATAACCTCAATCGATCACATCTATATATTATTTTTTTGCGTTTAAAGTCGTCTTTTCATTGTTTTAAATAAGAGTGAAAAGACGAAATTAAATATTTTGTTTTTATTTTATTCCTTGAGGATTGTATGGCAACAGATAATCCAAGAGCAGTTGATGATTTAACATTATCTAAATCTAAAAAAGACCCGCTCAACCGTGTGGTTTTTTATTTTTCAGCTGTACTTATTTTAATTTTTTCTCTCGTCACGTTTTTGTTCAACGATTTTGCAAATCGAGTCATGAATGCCGTGCTTCAGTGGGTAACTTCAACCTTTGGTTGGTATTATCTGCTGGCTGCAACACTATATATGGCCTTCGTGATTTTTATTGCCTGCTCAAGATATGGCAGTATCAAATTAGGACCTAAGCATTCAAAGCCTGAGTTTAGTTTACTCAGTTGGTCTGCCATGCTGTTCTCGGCTGGTATTGGTATCGACCTCATGTTCTTCTCGGTCGCTGAACCACTATCTCATTACATGCAACCTCCGGTCGGAGCAGGGCAAACCTATGAAGCAGCACGCCAAAGTATGGTTTGGACCTTATTCCACTATGGTTTAACTGGCTGGTGTATGTATGCCTTGATTGGTATGTCATTGGGATATTTCAGCTATCGTTATAATTTGCCGCTTACCATTCGTTCTGCACTTTATCCAATCTTTGGACAAAGAATTAATGGTGCGATTGGACATAGTGTTGATACAGCTGCCGTGATCGGGACAATTTTTGGTATTGCGACCACCTGCGGGATTGGAGTAGTACAGCTGAATTACGGCCTACATGTGTTATTGGGGTTACCAGAAAATATCTGGATGCAATTTATCCTGATTGCTGTTGCAGTGGGTATTAGTATTATTTCAGTGACATCCGGGGTCAATAAAGGCCTGCGGATTTTATCTGAAATTAATATTTATGTTTCGGTCGGTTTATTGCTGTTTATTTTATTCTTGGGAAATACCGAGTTTTTACTCAATGCCCTTGTCCAAAATATTGGTGACTATTTAACTCGTTTCCCTGCTTTAGCATTACAAAGTTTTGCTTTTGAACAGCCTAAAGAATGGATGAGTAGTTGGACTTTCTTCTTCTGGGCGTGGTGGATTGCTTGGTCTCCATTTGTAGGACTCTTTTTGGCACGTATCTCAAGAGGACGTACCATTCGTGAGTTTGTATGCGGTACCTTGATTATTCCACTTCTATTTACACTTACGTGGTTATCTATTTTTGGTAATAGTGCTCTGCACAGCGTTATTTTTGAAGGCAATCAAACCTTAGCAGCGACTGTGTTAGCAAATCCGGCTCATGGTTTTTATGACCTGTTAGCGCAATATCCGGGCTTTACCTTTATTGCTTCAATTGCCACTGTAACAGGGCTTTTGTTTTACGTGACTTCTGCCGATTCGGGAGCGCTGGTTTTAGGTAACTTCACCACTAAACTCACTAATATTGATAATGATGCTCCACGTTGGTTAAGCGTGTTTTGGGCAGTGGCGATTGGTTTACTCACGCTAGCCATGCTCATGACCAACGGCATTACCGCCTTGCAAAACGCAACTATTATTATGGGATTGCCGTTTAGTTTTGTGATGTTCCTTGTGATGGCAGGGCTTTATAAGTCGCTCAGACTTGAAGATTACAGGCATGCTAGTCTCAGTATGAATGCAGCGCCAGTGGTAGGGAACGTTGATATTCTGAACTGGAAACAGCGTTTAACTCGAGTTATGCATCATCCGGGAACCACTGAAACACAGCGCATGCTAGATACGGTGTGTTTGCCAGCTGTTCAGGCTGTTGCTGATGAGTTGATTAAGCAGGGCATGAATGTGGACGTGCAGCAAACCCCGCTTGAAGATGAAGATACGCTTTACCATTTAGATCTGACTATCCATTTGGAAGAAGAGCAAAACTTTGTTTATCAGATCTGGCCTGTACGCTATAGCGCGCCGAACTTCAGTCAGCGTGTAAAACGTGGCAAACAGTTCTATTTCCGACTTGAAACCTATCTTTATGACGGCTCGCAAGATAACGATCTGGTTGGCTATAGTAAAGAACAGGTCATTAACGATATTTTAGATAAATATGAAAGACATATGACGTTCTTACATATTAATCGTATTAGCCCCGGGAATCGTCCATTGTTCCCAGATCCACAAGCTTAAGAGGAAAATGCATGGCTTCTCCTTATCTACATTCTTTTGCTTTATTTTTCTCGTTGCTCAATCCATTTTTAATGAGCATTTATATGATTGGCCTGATCCGCCATTCAGAAGCCAAGGTGTTTAACAAAGCACTGATTCAGGGAAGTTTGATTGCTTTTGTCGTGTTCATGCTATTTGCATGGGGCGGCGAAACAATTTTTAGTAAATATCTGAATGTACGTTTTGAAGCCTTTCAGATTTTTGGAGGTCTTATCTTTTTGGTGATTGGCTACCGCTATGTGTTTCAGGGGGCCGATACCATTGGAGAAATGCGTGGTGCTCCAGAACATCTGGCTGGCACCATTGCCATGCCGTTTATGATCGGTCCAGGGACTATTAGCGCTGCGGTAGTCACAGGGATTGAAATGTCAATCGGTGAAGCAGCCCTAGTGATTGCTTTCACCTTGTTTTTAACTTGCAGTATTTTGATTTTGATGAAATTTTCACATGATCATTTACGCTATAAACATGCCAAACATATTGACCGCTATTTTGACATTGTCGGGCGTTTATCCGCTTTATTAATTGGTACGATCGCCATTGATATGATCATTAATGGTGTGACAGGCGTCATTAATAAAGTTTAGCAAGTCACTCATAACAACCTGCTATGCCATTGAACATGGAATAAAATGGCATAGCATCTTCTAAAAAATTCTAAGATAAATAAAACAGCTTTAAAAAATAACTTTAAAAATAGTGCCTTAAAAAATTAAATTTTAAAAAACAATCAAAGATATTAAAAAATACAATGCTATGTTGTGGATTTAAGCATGTTTTTTTTGTGAATTATCAACCATAATGTTGACTGAGCTTGTTTTAAGACAGAGTTGAGCTATGCCTACATTAGATGAAATGACCACAGCAACTGATGATCAGTCTGAATTGACGATGTCAGTTTTGATGACGCCTGATATGGCAAATTTTTCAGGTAATGTTCATGGTGGTACGATTCTAAAACTACTAGACCAGGTCGCTTATGCTTGCGCAAGTCGTTATTCGGGTGGCTACGTGGTGACTTTATCTGTAGATAAAGTAAATTTTAAAGAACCTATTTATGTAGGTGAGCTGGTGACCTTCTTGGCAAGTGTGAACCATGTAGGTCGTACTTCAATGGAAGTCGGAATCCGTGTTGAAGCCCAAAATATCCAGAAGCGGACAGTGCGCCATACCAATAGTTGTTATTTCACGATGGTTGCTGTTGATGAACAGGGCAAGCCATGTGAAGTACCTCAATTAAATCTCAATACAGAGTGGAAGCGTTGCCGCTTTGAAGCTGCTGAGCATCGTAAGGTTTTACGTCTGCAAGAAAACCACAACCCATCTTGTAGCATGTATAAGAAAACTTCTTAAAAAAGATTGAATTAAAAAAGGATCGAACCGCAGCATGGTTCGATCCTTTTCTTCTTTACCAAAATTCAGCGTCCATTTTTCATTTCAGTAAAATTATCTCTGAGCTTGGAGGAGAATGCTGAGAGAATTAACGAGTTGCAGGAGCAGCTTCAGAAGCAGAACCTACAGCATCAGATGCAGCATTTGCAGTGTTTGCTTGTTCTTGAGTTGAAACAACAACTTTTTCTTCACCAGCAGCGTTATGTGCTTGGTCGTGCTTAGAAGCAGCAAAAGTTGAAGCAGCAGTTAAAGCAAGTGTAGTAGCGAGTAAAGTTTTAGCTAATTTCATTTTATGGCATCCTTAAATTTCATTTAAAAATAAATTAAACCTAATCGTTCATACATACCTGAAACCTGTATGGCTGAATGACTAAGCTAGGACACATGCTAAGCCGAGGTTGGTATTACATCAATTAACTTAACAATCTATTACGGCTATCTTAACAATATGAAATATACGGGTCATTTATGTGAGCAATCTGTAAAATAAAGGGGCTTAAATACACCTTAAAATGTGAAAAAATATTTCTTATCGAGTAAAAAAAAGCCAACTCTGTTACGCAAACCTAACACTCTGGCATGAATTGTGAATATGCTTGAATAGGATATTTCGTTTGAATTGTAGATATTAAAAGTTAATTTAGATGATTGATGAGATGCCTGTCACAAATTGAGAGCTTTAGCCTGATAATTGAAAAGTATATCTTCAAAGTGAAAAATCATTTTCATGGGATTTAAACAGTGATATACCTTTCTTAGTTTTTTATACCTTGTTGATTTGAGCCGCTTGTGAAACTGATAGCCCCAAAAACTGTTCCCACCCATATTATTTCCGGTTTTTTAGGGGCAGGAAAAACCACGTTGTTACAGCATTTATTAAGCCAAAAGCCTAAAGATGAGGTGTGGGCTGTATTAATGAATGAGTTTGGGCAAATTGGAGTAGACCAACAACTCTTACCTCAAGATGAAGGATATGCAGTCAAAGAGCTATTAGGTGGTTGTTTATGTTGTAGCAGTCAATTGCCAATGCATATTGCTTTAGCCCGTCTATTGAGTGAACAAAAGCCAGATCGACTCTTTATTGAGCCGACTGGACTTGGACATCCTTCTCAGTTATTTGACCAACTGACTGAACCTCATTGGCAAAGTAGTTTAGCCATGCGAGCATTGATTACGGTGGTAGATGGCAGTCGTTTGCACGATACCAATTGGGTTAAACAAAACCTTTATGAAGATCAGTTAAAAGCTGCCCAGATTGTGGTGGTGTCACATAGCGATGTGATGACTTTTGAAGATGATCAGGCGCTTGAGCTATTAAAAGACGAATACCAACCTTATCACCAAGAGTGGATTAAAATTGAACATGGTCAGTTAGCGTTAAATAAAATTGATATAGCTGCTCGTTTAACCGAGCGATCTATACAACCTTTACTTAAACTTCAAAAACAAATGACTGAAACCGAGGTTAAGAAGGAAATTCAGCAATTACCTTATCATTATGTCGAGTCGGCACAAGGCTATATTGTGGCAGGTTGGAAATTACCTAAGCGCTGGAAATTCGAGTTTTATGCTTTGCTAGATTTATTATGTGCACAGCAAGACTGGCTTCGAATTAAGGGAATTTTTAACACAGATCAAGGGTGGAAAGTTTTTAACTTTAATCCTGATCAGTTTAATTATAAGTCTGGTGAAGAGGGCATTGATAATCGTATTGAAATCATTAGCGAGCATAACCATGATTGGTTGGCTTTTGAAACAGCTTTACTTGCCTGTCAGCTTGAAGAATAGAGAACATTAAACCAAAAGTAATTCAATGTTCTCTGAAGAGTGGGATTAAGGTTTGCTATCTAACACAGCTTTAGCTTGCGCATGGTCAATATCTTTTTCCCAGTGAGCAATCACTACGGTCGCGACACAGTTACCAATTAAGTTGGTACAGGCACGAATAATTCCGATAAACCAGTCGACTGAAAGTAGAAGCACTAAGCCAATTGCAGGGAGACTTGGTATCACTGAAAGCGTGGCTGCAAGAATAACTAAAGCCGAGCCGGGAATGCCGTGCGCCCCTTTAGATGTGATGAGTGAAACCAGCAAAATAGCCAGTAAGTCATGCATAGACAAATCAATATTGCAGGCCTGTGCAATAAAGATCACGCCTAAAGTTAAGTAAATTGAAAAGCCATCTAGATTAAATGAATAACCAGTTGGAATAACCAGACCGACAGTTGAATCTTTAATTCCCAAATTTTTGAGTTTTTTCATAATTTGAGGAAGAACAGAGTCAGAAGAAGCGGTACCTAAAACAATAGCGAGTTCATCTTTAAAATAGCCCACAAATTTGAAAATGTTGAGACCGGCAAGTTTTAAAATCGAACCTAAAACAATAACGACAAATAAAATGCAGGTTGCATAAAACAGTAAAACTAAATAACCCAATTGTAAGAGTGAATCTAAACCAAATTTAGCAGTGGTATAGGCGACTGAACCGAATACACCAATTGGAGCTAAACGAATAATGAGCCCCATAATTTTAAAGAAGACTTCTGAAAAAGCTTCAAGTGCTTGACGTACCAGCTCTGCTAAATGTTTAGGAATTAAAAGTAGGGAAACACCAAATAAAATAGCGATCAATAAAACCTGTAAAATATCGCCGTTTGCAAAAGCAGCAGTGAAAGTTTTTGGAATAATATTGAGTAGAAATTCCGAACCTGTATGCATCTCGTGGGCACGTTCGGTATAGGTACTTAAATCTTTTGCATCTAAATGGCTAATATCGATATTCATACCGACGCCCGGTTTAAATACATAGGCCACAATAATGCCTAAAATTAAGGCAATAGTAGTAACCACTTCAAAATAAAGAATGGTTTTTGCACCGACTTTGCCCATTTTTTTAATGTCGTTTGCACCATAGATTCCCAGTACAACAACACAAAACACAATTGGTGCAATAAGCATCTTAATTAAAGAAATAAAACCATCACCTAATGGCTTGAGAGATAGGGAGAAATCATGGAAACCGATTCCAACTGCAACTCCAAGGAATAGAGCACAAAGAACCTGTAAAAATAAACTACGCTTGAGCTTTAGCCACATAAGTCATCAATTTTAGCAAGAGGAAAATATATCTCTCTAAAGCAAAAAACCGGCCAACTATAACTTGAGGGGAGCGTTTTGGAAGAATATGCAAATTTCACATGACTATGCTTTAGATTGTTCAGTTTTTTTATAATTTCTTATCCAAAATCGAGTATCCTTAGCGCCAAATTTTGGGACATATTAATCATGGCGCTTAAAGCAACAATTTATAAGGCAGACTTGAATATTGCCAATATGGATGACCATATTTATGGTGATTATCAACTGACACTTGCCTTGCATCCCTCTGAGACTTTAGAACGCTTAATGGTTCGTTTGATGGCCTTTGCTCGTTTCGCAAGTGATGAGCTTGAGTTTACTAAAGACCTTTTTGAAACTGACGAGCCAGCGTTATGGCAAAAAGATTTAACGGGTCAGTTAGAAACATGGATTGAAGTTGGTTTGCCATCTGAAGATAAAGTCAAAAAAGCCAGTGCACGTTGTAAAACAGTGGCGATTGTTGTTTATGGCACACAAGTCGAAGACTGGTGGAAACGAAACAGTAAAATTAAAACGTTAAGTAACGTTCAGGTTTGGCAAATTGCCCCTCAAAGTACAGTAGAGCTAGAGCAACTGTGTGAACGTACGATGCAGCTACAATTAAATGTCATGGACAACGAGTGGACGCTTTTAGGTGAAAAGGGTCAAGCAAATGTTGTGTGGACACAGTTACAGTAACATAGAAAAGCGCAACAAATTCTACAGATTCAGTTGGTACACTAAGTACCAATTGCGATTTTAAAGATTCAGATTAAGGGGTAAACCATGTCAAATGAATTAGAAATTATCGATTTAAAAGTAGGTGAAGGCAAAGAAGCGGTTAAAGGTGCTTTGATTACAACTCACTACACAGGTTGGTTAGAAGACGGCACAAAATTTGATTCTTCAATTGACCGCGGTAATTATTTTGAATGCGTGATTGGAACAGGCCGTGTAATTAAAGGTTGGGACCAAGGCATTATGGGAATGAAAGTTGGCGGCAAGCGTAAACTCATCGTACCTGCTCATTTAGCTTATGGTGAGCGTAAAATGGGTAAGATTATTCCTGCTAATTCTAATTTAATTTTTGAAATTGAATTATTCGATGTCAAAACTCGTGACTAGTGAAAATTTAAAGCCCTTTAGGGGGCTTTCTTGTTTATATGAGCTTTAAATATAAATACATTATTAATTTATATTTTAGCTTTTTGAATATTTAAGATTATTTTCAGATTATTTGATTATAAATGCTGACTGAAAAACTGTTCATTTATAGGCAGCGTGATATTAAGACCAAATTTCAAAAAGTTTGTGGCTTAACATCAAATTTCACATAAATAATCTATATTGATATCGAGACGCTATTTCATGACTATCCGCTTTGCATCTCCTTTGTTGAACATATCACTTGGCTTGGCCTTGGCAGGTTTGTCAGGCATGGCATTAGCTAAACCACCTAAACTGGACGCTTCAACACTTACGGTGATTGGTTATCATGAAATTACCGATACTAAAAATGCCTTAATTCCTCAATATGCAGTGACCACTCAACAATTTACACAGCACGTTGAATGGCTACAAAAAAACGGATTCCATTTTATTACGGTTGATCAGTTGATCCGTGCTCATCAAGGTAAATTTCAACTGCCTACAAAACCAGTTTTATTAACTGTAGATGATGGTTATCAATCTTTCTATCAAAATGCTTATCCTGTTATTAAAGCTAAAAAAATCCCTGTAGTACTTGCAGTAGTAGGTTCATGGTTAGAGCCAAAAGCAGGGCAGAAAGTCGATTTTTCAGGGGAAGAAATTCCACGTGACAAAATCTTAAGCTGGGGTGAGCTGAAAGAGATGCAAGATAGTGGCTTTGTTGAGATCGCAAGCCATAGCTATCATTTGCACCGTGGTATTACAGGCAACCCACAAGGCAACTCTGAACCTGCTGCAACAACTCGTTTTTATGATGTAAAAACTCAAACTTACGAGAACGATGCACAATATCAGTCACGTATTTATAACGACTTAAAGAAAAATAACGAACTACTAAAAGCACACGGCTTACGTTCACCACGTATTATGGTCTGGCCTTATGGTCGCTATAATATGCAAACAGTTCAAATTGCTAAAAAGCTGGGTATGCCAATTACCATTACACTTGATGATGGGGCTGATCACGCAAAACAATCTCTACAAAATATGAGCCGTATTTTGGTAGAAGGCGATATGACGACTGATGATTTGGCTCAAGAAATTAAAAATCGTGAATTGAATTTAACGGATAACAACCGTCCGCAAAAAATTATGCATGTCGATCTGGACTATATTTATGACCCGGACCCGAAACAGCAAGAGCGTAATCTAGGTCACTTGTTAGACCGAATTAATGCGATGGGTGTAAATACTGTCTATTTACAGGCTTTTTCAGATCCCGATGCGAATGGCTCTGCTGATATGGTGTATTTCCCGAACCGCCATATTCCAATGCGTGCTGACTTGTTTAACCGTGTTGCATGGCAAATTCAAACGCGTACGCCTGTGAGTCGTATTTATGCGTGGATGCCTTTATTGGCATGGGAATTACCAAAAACTGATCCTGTTTCTAAGGATTTGGTGGTGACAGAGCAAGCAAAAGCTGGTGAACACCTCAACATGGGATATATCCGTTTAAGTCCGTTCTCAGCAGACGCACGCCAAACTATTCGTGAGATTTATCAAGATTTGGCTAAGTCATCTTCATTTAACGGCATTTTATTTCATGATGATGTCACCTTATCTGACTATGAAGATGCAAGCTCAGATGCATTAAAAGCCTATGCAAAACAAGGCTTGCCAACAGATTTGGCAAAAATCCGTGATAATGATCAAGATTTGCAAAAATGGACGGCATATAAGACAAAATATCTAGATGATTTTGCAATGCAACTTGTTGATGACGTGCGACAATATGAACCATTCTTGATGACTGCACGTAATTTGTATGCGCAAGTTGCTTTAAAACCATATGCAGAAAACTGGTATTCACAATCGCTTGAAGAGTCATTAAAACGTTATGACTTTACGGCTATTATGGCAATGCCTTATATGGAACAGGTAGATAATGCTGATCAGTTCTATAAAGATATGGTTGATCGCGTGAAACAATATCCAAATGGCATTAAGAAAACCGTTTTTGAATTACAAGCAACCGACTGGCGTAAAAACGAAAAGGTACCTTCAACTGAAATGGCCGCAACAATTCATTCTCTGTATCAGCAAGGTGTAATGCATGTCGGATATTACCCAGATGACCCAATTAAAGATCATCCGGATGTGGACACTATGCATAAAGCATTTGCTGAAAAATCATCTCGTCTTGTGCCGTAGTTGAGGCTAAAACATGACAATCTTTGCTGCAATATGGTCGCATGCCTTAAAATTCGTTTTCTATTATCCATTATTCATGTCGTATTTATGGATGATTGGCGCGATCATTTTCTATTGGAAAGAACGTCAGGCCCCGCCTTACGATCAACCAGCTCCATTAGAGAGTTATCCAAAAGTCGCTGTGTTAATTCCTTGTTTTAATGAAGGGGATAATGCAGAAGAAACCATTAGCCATGCGTTAAAACTGGACTATCCTCATTTTGAAGTGATTGCGATTAATGATGGTAGCTCGGACAATACAGGTGAGGTACTCGACCGTTTAGCAGCACAACATGAAAAACTACGTGTTGTTCATTTGGCGCAAAACCAAGGTAAAGCCATGGGGTTGCAAGCCGGAAGCTTAATGACCGATGCCGAGTTTTTAATTGGTATTGATGGCGATGCTTTACTTGATCCTCATGCAGCAAAGTGGATGATTCGTCATTTTCAGGAAAATCCAACAGTTGCAGCAGTTACGGGTAACCCGCGTATCCGTACTCGTTCAACTTTGCTAGGGCGTATTCAGGTCGGTGAGTTTTCTTCGATTGTCGGCATGATTAAACGTGCACAACGTACCTTTGGACGCTTATTTACCGTATCGGGTGTAATTACCGCTTTTCGTAAGAGCGCTGTTCACCAAGTCGATTATTGGTCGCCCAATATGTTGACTGAAGATATCGATATTACTTGGAAATTGCAGCGTGCAGGTTGGGACATTCGTTTTGAACCGAATGCCTTGGTCTGGATTTTAATGCCTGAAACTTTAAACGGTTTGTGGAAACAACGTTTACGTTGGGCTATGGGTGGGGCACAGGTATTAATTAAAAATATTGATGTGTTCACCAAGCCAAAATTAAATTTTTTATGGCCTTTAATGTTTGAGCTTTGCTTAACCTTAGTTTGGTCATATTTAATGCTGGCGATGGCTTTATTATGGTTGGTACATTTTATTTTACCGGTCCCTGCTTTAGCCGTTGTGAGCTCTCCATTTTTACCGTATGGTAGCGGTATTTTATTGGGGGCAACCTGTCTCATTCAGTTTGCTTTAAGCAAATGGATGGATAGTCGTTATGAACCACATCTAGGAAAAAACTATTTCTGGATGATCTGGTATCCATTGGTCTTTTGGCTAATCACCATCTCGGCAACTATTGTGGCATTTCCAAAAGTTTTAAAACGTGGAGATGAGAAACGTGCGCGTTGGGTGAGCCCGGATCGGGGCATTCGTGGATGAAATGCAAGAGTCATGAGATTTTAAAGATCGTGCTGTATTGATGTCTGGGGAAAACCACAGCACTTCGTTAGGTAAAGAGAGAAATGAAGACAAATTCGTTGATTATTGATTTACGCCGTCAATTACCATGGCATAAGCGCTATGCTTCTACAACAAGCACAGCCATGATGTGGGCGGTTTGGTTGTTGCTGTGGCGTCCGTTTGTACTGATCTGGGTTTTGGCTGAGCTCCAAAAAACACATTTAGTTCACCGTTTGTTTAGTGCCTTTGGTTTGGGCATTGAACATGGCATTACTGCATTAATTGCTTGTGCAATTTGCTTATTGTTGTGGAGTCATGTGCTGCCTGAGCATCGTGTTGGCGGTAATGCGCTTAAAGCAAAACAGACAGAGGATTATGCGCGCTATTTTGATTTACCTGAACATGAAATTGAACAGGGACGTAGTCAGAAAATTACAGTCGTTCACCATGATGAGCTAGGTAAAATCATTAGAGTTGAATAAAGCCAATTAATAAAAAAGCCCGCATCGTGTGGGCTTTTTTTTACGCTAATTTCTGTATATCCATAGGTTTTAAACTGTAGAGCGCAGTGCTTGAGCAGGTATTATTTACCTTTAAAAACAGGCGGTCTTTTTTGTAACATGGCAAAAACACCTTCTTGAACATCTTCTGTTGTGAGCAATGGTTGAAGATGAGTTTGCAGTTGCTTAAAGGCAACCTCGTAACCTTCGTTAATAGCTTCGCGAGCAGAGGCGAGCGTCGCTTTTACAGCAAGAGGAGCAGCTTGCGCAACATGTTCAGCAAGTTCTATTGCACGGTTGAGCTGAGAGCCTTCTGGACATATTTCTGTAATCAGGTTCATATCAAATGCTGCTTTTACATCGAAAGAGTCACCAGTGAGTAAATAACGCATGGCTTTGGCCCAACCCGCGGCTTGAGTAAAACGCGCAGTAGCTCCGCCAAAAGGTAAGATACCACGTTGAACCTCCATTTGAGCAAATTGTGTATTTTCACTCGCAATCGTAATATCTGCGTTAAGAAATAGTTCGATACCAGCGGTATAACAATAACCTTGTACTGCAACAATTAAAGGTTTACTCAGTTTTCGTCCAACTGTACCCCAAGGGTTCACTTCTTCATCACTAAAATCAAAAACACCTGTAGCGAGCTTGGGTTGTAACTCAACTAGGTCTAAACCAGCTGTAAAATGATCCCCATGAGCAAAGATAACCGCACAGCGAAGCGCATCATTATTTTCATATTCGGTGAGCGCTAGTGATAAGTCTTTGATCATGTGACTATCAAAAGCATTACGTTTTGCTGCCCGATCTAGACCAATTAAAAAAATATGTCTACGAGTTTCACGGCTGACTTTTCCTTCTTGATTTGACATATTGTCACGCTCTTTATTTGTCTTTAATCATGTTTTAAACAATCGTTTAAAAACTAGCAAATATAATTTGTTCGCGACTCGATCGGTATTTCTTTTATCTGTGCATTGAAATAAATCGATGACATTAGAAAAGAATAAAACCTCAGACAATGCCAATTTGCATCATTTATTTAAATTAGCAGTTTGCTTCGCTTTATATTTTTCTCATAATACTTCGTCAAATTGATCTCAATAAGCAGCTGTTTTTATGTCACCTCTAGAAATCTTTGCGGTCTTGATTAGCCTGATTGGAGTCGGATTAACGGTAATCCGTAATATGTGGTGTTGGCTGTTTAATTTCTTTGCCTTTGTTTTATATGCCTATTTGTTTTACGAATTTAAGCTATATGGCGAAACGATTTTGCAGTTCTTTTTTATGGTCGTAAATTTTTATGGCTTTTACTACTGGCTCAAAGGAAAGCAGCAAGATCATGACATTCGTATAGAGCCAATAGCTCCTAAAGTTGCAATTTTTCAAATGATCATTGCCGCGGTAGGTGGCTTGCTTTTTGGCTTAATTCTTAAAAACTTTACTGATGCAGCAGTTCCTATGCTCGACTCACAACTTGCCGCATTTAGTTTGCTTGCAACGTATTGGACCAGCCGAAAACATATTGCGACTTGGATACTTTGGGTATTTGTCGATATTATTTATGTCGGTATGTTCATCTATAAAGATTTATTTTTAACAGCCGCTTTGTATGCAGCATTTGTTTTGATGGCAGCTTATGGTTGGTATCAATGGGAAAAGGTTAAAAAGAAACAGCTTTTAGCCTCAAACCAGCTTTAATTTGGAGTGTGATCATGCTGTTGAGCTTAGAGGTCTATAAACAACAACAATTTGATCAAATTGCTGCAAAAATAATGGCAGAGCCAAAACAGTATTGTGAATTTAATTCTGTATCAGATTTTTATAACGCTGCATGGCTTAAGAAATTTCCGCAAGGCAGCCAGATTTCTGCGACAGGTTTAGATGATGGTGCAGAAGAGTTTTATGCGGTAATCCAGTTTAAACAGCAGTATTTAAAATTTGATATTAAAGAAAATGATTCGACAATTATCTTTAAAGATATGAATGAGAACGTTTTAAAAAGTAATTTTTAATTTATGAAATAAAATCTAAAAAAAAGCGACTTAACGTCGCTTTTTTTAATAAATAAATTTGGAAATTTTGTTTGCTGTTTCAACGACTAGGCTTGCGATATCTTCTTTAAATGTTCTTTCATCATAAGTCGTAATTGGACAACTTACAGAGATAACAGCCACCATTTTACCATTTGACTGTTTAAAAATAGGCGCCGCGCACGCTGCCATATCATGATTGTAATGACCCCAGCTCACCATGGTTTTTTGAGTTTTTACATAAGAGAGTCTTTGCAATAAAGCTTTTAAATTGGTTGGCGTCAGTTCAGAGAAACTGTCCCAATCGCTAAAATTGCGGTAACGCTGACGTACTTCAGTTTCAGGTAAATCAGATAAAAGCATTTGACCAATGACGGTTGCATGGGCAGGCCAGCGAGTTCCTAAACTAATGTTACTCGTAAAGGTTCCCATAGACTGGATATTATTTACAAAGACAATATGAGTACCTTCTAAAATAGAAAGATGTACAGCGAGTTTGGTTTGGTCACGTAGTTCTTTCATTAAAGGTGTCGATAAATCGAGTAATGAAAGTTTAGATAAACTGTTAAAACCAAGTTCCATGACTTTGGAATCGAGTGCATAAGTTTTTTGAGATGCTTTTCTTAAATAGCCACAAGATTCGAGTGTATAAATCAGGCGAAATGCACTAGAACGGTTCACTTCTAAAATTTCAGCAATTTCTGTAATGGTCATTTCTTGCGCTTGTTGATTAAATGCTTGCAAGATAGCTAAACCCCGTACAAGTCCGGGAACTAAATATCGGTCATCATTTTTTGTTGTTTCCGATTCGTGCGAATCTTCTTCAATTGCTATGCTCATTCGTGTCATTTTCCTATAAATAAAACATGATTCAATTTGGGGCAAGCTGCTTTATTTTATAACTATTGTAATTGTTAAAAATGCATAAAACAATTTTTATATTTAAAACTTTGTTTCCTTCTTGAAACGTAACAAAATATTTAAAAATTAGTAAACTAATGAATTTTATATTTATTTTTACTTTGACAAAAAATGATCAAGGGGATTATGCTTAGCTTATGTTTTGAAAATCAAATTATGTTTTGTATATAAAACAAAATGAGGACGCAAGGTATGAGTTGGATCTCAGTTTGTCAGCAGGGTGACGTTAGCGAAGATGAGCCGAAAGCCATCGAAATTGAAGGGAAAAAAATAGGCGTATTTTTCGTCGATGAAAATTACTTTGCTATCGAAAATGTTTGCCCTCATGCGTATGCCTTATTAACCGAAGGATTTATCGAAGATCAGACTGTTGAATGTCCATTGCACGAAGCAATTTTTGACATTCAAACAGGTGAGCTAAAAAGTGGGCCAGGGTGTAGAAACCTATGTACGTACCCAGTTCGTGTTGAAGGACAGGATATTCAAATTCAACTCTAGTCCTCACATGTACAAGGAAGCAGAACAATGAAGACATTTAATGAAAAGTTGGCAAGCTGGATTCATGCAACGCCGGCAACCGAAGCAGGTATCAACAATATTCAAATTCCAGGTCAATCTGAATTGTTGGTTTGGCAGACACGTTATAAAGAGCCAACGCTCTATGAACAGGATTTTGTAAAAAACTTGATTCAGGCATTTTCTGCGGGCGCAACAGAGTTAGATGACGTTGTTTCTGCACTTAATCAACAGGGTTTCCGCTGTGAATCTGGTGATGAATGGACTTCTGCAAGCTTTACAGAAGAAATGCAACGTTTAGGTTATTGATTCAGGGAAGAATAAAATGAACGCAATCGTATCAACTTCACAAAGCGCTGAAGAATATTTAGAACTTGGTTTACGTGACCAATGGCATCCGGTTTTGGCAAGTTGGGAAGTCGCTGCTAATCCAGTCGGTATTACCCGTTTAGGCGAAAATATCGTGGTTTGGCGTGATGCCGAAGGTCAGGTTCATGCACTTGAAGATCGCTGTCCACACCGCGGTGCTCGTCTTTCCCTTGGTTGGAACTTAGGCGACCGAGTTGCTTGCTGGTATCACGGTGTTGAAGTTCGTGCTGATGGTGTAGTTGCTGATGTGCCAGCGGTTCATGAATGTCCAATGACCGGAACTAAATGTTTAAAGAACTATCCAGTAATTGAGCAACATGGCGCAATCTTCATCTGGTTTGGTATTGATGCAAATGAACAACCAGCACCGCTTGAGTTCCCAGAGCAACTCGCAAGTGAAGAGTGGAGTGCGTTCCTTTGCCAAGCAGACTGGAAAGTAAACCATCAATACGCGATTGATAATGTGATGGACCCAATGCACGGGACCTATTTACACGCGACATCGCACTCGATGGCAGATGGTGAACGTACTGCAGAGATGAAGCACCGCACGACCGATAATGGCTTTGTTTTTGAAAAAGAAGGTCAAACAGGTGTGAACTTTGACTGGGTTGAATATGGTTCAACAGGTGCAAGCTGGTTACGTCTTTCAATTCCATACCGTAAACAATTTGGTCCAGGTGGTGAATTCTGGATTGTGGGTTATGCAACGCCAATTGATGCCAACAATACTCGCGTATTTTTCTGGCGCTGCCGTAAGGTGAGTGGTTGGCAACGTAATGTATGGCGTTTCTTATATCGCAATCACTTAGAACAATTGCATTGGGATGTATTAGAACAAGACCGAATTATTTTAGAAAACCTTGCGCCAAATGCGCGTGAAAAAGAGTTTCTCTATCAACACGATGTTGGTCTTGCACGTTTACGCCGTTTAATGAAAAAAGAAGCTGAGAAGCAATTAAAGAAAATTGCTGCACTAAATGCATCAAACCGTATCGAGATGCAGGAAGAAGCTCATGGCTAATGTAGCGTTGTTGCAAGGCAAAAAAGTTTTAGTGACTGGTGCTGCGCGTGGTTTAGGTAGAGATTTCGCTCAAGCCATTGCCGAGGCAGGTGCTGAAGTTGTGATGGCAGATATTTTGTCTAACTTGGTGCAACAAGAAGCACAAGCGTTACAACAACAAGGACTAAATGTTCATGCTGTCACCGTTGACCTTGCCAATGCAGACTCTATTGAAAATGCTGTTGCAAAAAGCGTTGAAGTATTACAGGGACTAGATGGCCTTGTGAATTGCGCGGCACTGGCGACCAATGTCGGTGGAAAAAATATGATTGATTACGATCCTGAACTTTGGGATCGGGTCATGAATATTAATGTGAAAGGCACATGGCTGATCAGTAAGGCATGCGTTCCCCATTTAAAGCAATCGGCTGCAGGCAAGATCATTAATGTTGCTTCCGATACAGCACTTTGGGGCGCACCAAACCTGATGGCTTATGTGGCAAGTAAAGGTGCAATTGTTGCCATGACGCGTTCAATGGCAAGAGAGTTGGGACAATCTAATATCTGTGTCAACACATTGTCACCGGGCCTTACTCTGGTTGAAGCAACCGAGTATGTGCCTCAAGAACGTCACGATTTATATGTCAACGGAAGAGCGATTCAACGTCAGCAACTTCCACAAGATTTAAATGGAACAGCATTGTATCTACTGTCGGATTTGTCCTCTTTTGTGACAGGTCAAAATATTCCGGTCAATGGCGGTTTTGTCTTTAACTAAGGAGTAGTCAAATGATTACAGGGATCGAGATTTTAAAGTTTGGAGTTGAAGATAGAGCCGCTTCAAACAAGTTTTTGGCAGATTTTGGTTTAAGCCAAAGTACTTCGGATATTGAAGGTACTGATCTTTACCAAACCCAAAATGGTAGCAAGATTTATCTATTTAATTGTGATGATGAGCGTTTGCCGACTGCTATTGAACAAGGTTCAACTTTACGTGAAGTGACTTGGGGCGTTGATAGTGCTCAAGACCTTGATGACTTGGCAGCTCGTTTGGCCGATGTAGAAGGTTTTAAACGTACTGAAAATACAGTTGAGTGTATTGACCCAAATGGCATGACCATCCGTTTTGAACAAAGTTTTGTTAAAGAAGTACCTGAACTTAAAACGGAAGGTATTAACCAATACGGCAACATTCAACGTGTGAATGCAGCAAGTCCTGTTTATGAAAAAGGTCAACCTGTTGCGATTGGACATGTGGTGTTCTTCACACCGGATTTGGCAACAACTGAAAACTTCTATATTGAAAAAGTAGGTTTCCATTTATCTGATGCTTACAAAAATCGCGGTGCATTCTTACGTTGCCGCGGTGAAGGTTATCACCATGATTTATTCTTGCTCAGTGTTCCAAATAAACCTGCTGGCTTAAATCACGTTGCGTTTGTCGTTCGCGATATCCATGAGGTGATTGGGGGCGGTTTAAATATGAATCGTTCGGAGTGGTCAACCTTTATTGGACCAGGACGTCATCCAATTTCTTCTGCTTATTTCTGGTACGTCAACTCACCATTAGGTGGTGCATTTGAATACTACACCAACGATGATTATTTGACAGAAGAATGGCAACCACGTGTAGAAGAACATCGTCTAGAGCTTTTCACTGAATGGGCGATTGAGGGTGGTCTTGATGACACAACTCGCCGTCAGGTGAAGCCTGTTTAACAGGTATTGCTTTACAAGGAAGATGGCTATGGAAAAGATCGTAATTGTAGGTGCCGGACAGGCAGCGGGTTGGGCAGTAAGTACCTTGCGTCAAAATGGGTATGTGGGCGAAATTCACGTGGTTTCAAATGAAGATCAAGTGTTTTATGAGCGTCCGCCACTGTCTAAGCAAGTACTTTCAAAAGAAGCAACGTATGAAAGTTTGAATCTGTTCTCTCCTGAACAGGTTCAAGAGTTCAACGTTCAATGGCATAAACCTGAAATTGCGACAAAAGTCGATCGTGAGCAAAAACAGGTTCATTTAGAAAGTGGTCAGATTTTGCCGTATGACAAATTGCTGATTGCAACTGGAAGCCGTGCACGTGTACCCGTCAATACATGGCAGTTCATTCCAAATGTTGTGACTTTACGCAATGTGCATGACTGTGAACGTTTGGCTGAAATTTTAAAGAATGCAAAAAATGTCGCTGTGATTGGCGGTGGCTGGATTGGTTTAGAAATTGCTGCAACTGCACGTAAGCAAGGTAAAGATGTTCATATATTTGAATATGGCGATCGTTTATGTGCAAGAAGCGTGAGTCCGGAAGTTTCTGCATTTTTAAAAAATATGCATGAAACTCAAGGTACAAAAATTCATTTAGACAGCAAGAGTCTTCATTTAGTTGAAGCGCCAAATCAAAAAGTTGAAGTGGTGAACCATCCTCAAAATAGTCAGTTATTTGACTGTGTCGTGGTAGGTGCAGGCGCTGAGATTGCCAAAGAGTTAGGTGTACATGCTGGTCTCGATGTGAAAGATGGCATTGTGGTGAATTGTTTTGGGCAAACTTCAGATCAAAACATTTATGCCGCAGGTGATGTTGCGATTCATCCGGGCTTGGGTTATTGCATTCAGTCTTGGGCAAATGCGCAAAATCAGGCGATTGCAGCAGCAAAGTCGATGCTCGGCATTGAAACCGAATATAGCGATATTCCATGGCTTTGGTCAGATCAATATCACTTTAATATCCAGATTTTAGGTACGTATCAACCTGAAAAAACGAAGGAAGTAGTCATTCGCCAAGGTGGGGAAGATCAGGTGAGCTATTTATATCTGGACCATGAAAATCGTTTGCTCAACATGATTGCCATTAATGATTCTAAACTGGTCAAACTGGCAAAACGTTGGATGCAAGCCAACACCGTTTTAGATCCAAAACTATTAGCAGATGCTGAATTTAATGTCATGAAGTTAAAACCGTAAACATTAAATCTGGTTCTCATTACCAAATCGAAGGAATGACACATGAGTAATGAAGAAAAAAGTGGATTGAAGCATTGGGTACCTGCTTTTGTCCTTATGGTATGTGTGGTACTGGCGTTTTTCGACAAGATTAGTATTGCGGTTTTATTTTCAGATCCTCATTTTCAAAGTGCAATGGGAATTGCTGAAGATAAGGCCAAGCTCGGATGGCTCATGACAAGTTTTTTACTTGCTTATGGTTTTTCATCAGTCTTTCTAAGCTTTTTGGGTGACATCTTTAACCCAAAGAAAATGCTGTTCTGGAGCGTAACGTCGTGGGGCGTACTCATGTTCTGTATGGGGTTCACCACCAGTTATTCAGGCATGTTGGTTTTACGTGTACTGCTTGGTTTAGCAGAAGGTCCATTATTTGCCTTGGCATATACCATTGTTAAGCAGACTTATACGGACCGTCAGCAGGCACGTGCTTCTACCATGTTCTTACTTGGAACGCCAATAGGTGCATTTCTTGGGTTCCCGATCACTGCAAATGTTTTAGCTCACCACGACTGGCACACCACTTTTTTTGTGATGGCTGCGCTAACCCTGATTGCGATTTTTAGCATTGTTTTTGGTCTGCGTAACTTGCAGCTCAAGAAAACTGTCGAAATTGAGGGCGAGAGTAAACGCACTAATTTCAAAGGTCACATTACTAATACTAAATTGCTGCTCAGCAACAGCGCATTCTGGTTGGTTTGTCTCTTTAACATTGCATTGATGACGTATTTGTGGGGCTTAAACAGCTGGGTTCCTTCTTACTTAATGCAAGACAAAGGATTCAATCTCAAAGAGTTTGGAATGTATTCAAGCTTTCCGTTCATTGCCATGTTAATTGGCGAAATTATCGGTGCGTTTTTATCTGACAAGTTAGGCCGCCGTGCAATTCAAGTATTTAGCGGTTTATTACTCGCGGGCATCTTCATGTATGTGATGGTCATTATGACTGAGCCACTATTGATTATTGCTGCCATGTCTTTAAGCGCTATGGCATGGGGTTTTGGAGTAGCAGCTGTATTTGCTCTGCTTGCAAGAGTGACGACCTCAAATGTAGGTGCGACTGCGGGTGGAATATTTAACGGTTTAGGTAATTTTGCAAGTGCAATTGCGCCTGTTCTTATCGGTTACATCGTGATGCAAACACACAGTTTTAATTTAGGAATTACCTTCTTGGCTGCTGTCGCTGTCATTGGGTCGTTGTTCTTGGTTCCTCTTTTAAAACGTTATTAATTCACTGTATAGGAGTTTAAAAAATGACTACACAACAATTCGAATCGTGGGCACAACCAGAGGGTGCTTCTTTAGAAGATTGGTTAAACACACGTATTGCTCGCTTTGAGACACGTAAATACGACTTCGATGCTTTGAAGTTCCAAGCAGATTACGACCCGAAATATCGCCGTGCACAAATGCGTTACATGGGTACGGGTGCAACAGGTGTTGCGAATGACGGCAACACTGTACCAGCAGAAAACTTCACGTTTTCAACCATGGTTCTACCACCACAGTGTGAAGGTCCTTTGCACATTCATCACGATGTTGAAGAAGTTTTCTTTATGCTTCGCGGCGAAATTGATTTGTTCATTGAGCACAACGGCGAAAAATTTGAAACCCGTTTAAAAGAGCGTGATCTGATTTCAATTCCACCGGGAATCTACCGTGGTCTGTTTAACCCAGGTCAAGAAGATGCCTTGATGTGTGTGATGTTAGGAACAGGTAAACCAACCATTCCGAACTATCCACCAGAGCATCCATTGTCTCAAATCAAACGTTAATTGTTTGATGAAGTGAATGAAGGAAAGAATTGAAAATGATGACACTCATTGAAAAGTTAGCAGAATTTCCGGTGAAAACCGTTACTGTTCAAGGCCAGCAGCAAGCCTATCGGGAAGCCGGTCAGGGCGAGTACCTTGTGCTGTTGCATGGTATTAGTTCAGGTTCTGCTTCATGGGTAAACCAACTTGAAGTGCTGTCTCATCATTTTCATGTCATTGCCTGGGACGCACCGGGCTATGGCAAATCAGATGAACTTTTAACTGATCAGCCCAATGCTACTGACTACGCAAAGCGTTTGGCAGCATTGTTAGATGTTTTAAAAATTGAAAAAGCAATTGTGGTCGGACACTCATTAGGTGCCTTACAGGCCAGTGCATTTGCTGCACTTTACCCAGAGCGAGTGGAACACTTGGTTGTTGCTAACTTAGCTCAAGGCTACCAACGCCACGATGAGCAAACACAAATTCAGGTTTTTGAAAAAAGACCAAAAATGTTGAAAGAACTCGGTGCTAAAGGAATGGCCGAAAGCCGTGGACCTCATTTGATTTATAAACAAGAACCACAAGCCTTAGCTTTAGTTTCAGAGGTGATGCAGCAGTTGACCCTAAAAGGTTTCACCCATGCATCGTACTTACTGGCATATGACGAAATACGTAATTACTTAACCAATTTAAAAGTCCCATGCACAGTCATTGCAGGGCAGCAAGATCAAATCACTCCTGCGTTAGGTATACAAGAGCTTGCTCAGGAATTGCAGTTGGAACAGCGCTTCGTCATAGAAGATGCAGGACATTTAAGTTATGTCGACCAACCGCAAGCATTTAACCAAATTATGTTGACGATTCAGGAACAATCGTAAGAGAGATTAAGGATTATGAGCTTCCAAGTTGAAGGAAAAGTTGCAGTTGTTACCGGTGGCTCATCTGGGATTGGGCTGGCTGCTGTTGAAATACTGGTTGCAGAGGGTGCAAAAGTTGCTTGGTGTGGTCGCGATGAAGAACGTTTAAATGCTTCTAAGCACTATATTTTAGAAAAATATCCGCATGCCAATATTTTTACTAAAGCATGCAATGTATTGAAAAAAGAAGAAGTTCAGCAATTTGCCAAAGACGTCAAACTCAATTTGGGCAATGTGGACATGCTCATTAACAATGCTGGGCAAGGCCGTGTTTCAAATTTTGAAAATACGCAAGATGAAGACTGGATGAAAGAGATTGAACTGAAATATTTCAGTGTTTTACATCCGGTACGGGCTTTTCTTGATGACTTAAAACAGTCGGCAAATGCCTCAATTACCAATGTGAACTCGTTACTGGCATTGCAACCGGAACCGCACATGATTGCGACGTCATCTGCACGCGCTGCACTGTTGAACTTAACCCATTCGTTGGCGCATGAGTTTACTCAATATGGCGTTCGTGTGAACTCGATTTTACTCGGTATGGTCGAATCTGCGCAGTGGAAACGCCGTTATGAAACCCGTTCAGATTTAAATCTGTCATGGGAAGAGTGGACAGGCAATATCGCAAAAAATCGTGGTATTCCAATGCAGCGTTTAGGTCGTCCAGAAGAGCCTGCACGTGCTTTAGTTTTCTTGGCATCACCATTGGCATCTTACACCACAGGTTCGGCAATAGATGTCTCAGGTGGTTTTAACAAACATTTATAAATATTAGGTGCTGTCATGAAAAAGTTGATGATGATTGGTTTTGGCGCAATGGCAGCAGAAGTGTATGCCCACTTGCCTCAAGATCTGCAACTCAAATGGATTGTCGTGCCATCTCGTAGCATTGAAAAAGTTCAATCACAAGTCTCCTCCGAGATTCAGGTGATTTCAGATATTGAGCAATGTGATGGTACGCCAGACTATGTCATTGAAGTGGCAGGTCAAGCAGCAGTAAAAGAGCATGCTCAAAAAGTTTTAGCGAAAGGCTGGACCATTGGTCTGATTTCGGTGGGTACTTTGGCTGATAGCGAGTTTTTGGTTCAGCTTAAACAAACTGCCGAAAAAAATGATGCACATTTGCATTTGCTTGCAGGGGCTATCGCAGGTATTGACGGTATTTCTGCGGCCAAAGAAGGTGGTTTGCAAAAAGTCACTTACAAAGGCTGTAAAAGTCCAAAAAGCTGGAAGGGCAGTTATGCAGAGCAATTGGTCGATCTAGACCATGTTGCTGAACCTACTGTCTTTTTCACTGGAACTGCCCGTGAAGCTGCGACCAAATTTCCAGCCAATGCCAATGTTGCAGCAACTATTGCACTTGCAGGACTTGGAATGGATGAAACCATGGTTGAGTTAACTGTTGATCCAACCATCAACAAAAACAAACACACCATTGTGGCAGAAGGTGGCTTTGGGCAAATGACCATTGAACTGGTGGGCGTGCCGTTACCAAGTAACCCGAAAACATCAACTTTGGCTGCGCTTAGCGTGATTCGTGCTTGTCGCAACAGTGTAGAAGCAATACAGATTTAAGAAGGATTTGATCATGGCAAAGGAAATTTATATTGCAGGTGAATGGCGATTAGGCCGTGGTGCAGTCATTCAAAGCCTGTTTCCGGCAGATCAGTCGGTAAACGCTGAGCTTTCAACAGCAACGCTTGAAGATGTAAATGAGGCAATTGAAAAAGCGGATCAGGCGTGGCGTCAACCTAGCTGGAGAAACAGCTTGCCGCATGAGCGTGCACGTATTCTCTATAAAGTTGCAGACATTATTGAAGCGCGTGTAGATGAATTAGCCAAATTACAAACACGTGATAATGGTAAGCCTTTAACTGAAACTCGTGGCTTGGTCATGAGCGCTGCGGCGACTGCACGTTATGTTGCTGCGGCATGTGAAACGTTGAACGATGAGCTCACCACTCAACGTGCTCCAGACTTTATGACCATGAGCGTGCATGAGCCTGTAGGCGTTGTGGCAGCCATTACTCCTTGGAACTCTCCAATTGCGAGTGAAGTTCAAAAGCTTGCTCCAGCTTTGGCAGCAGGAAACGCCGTGGTGTTAAAACCAGCAGAAGCAACTTCACTCATTGCTTTAGAGCTTGCCAAAATTTTTGAAGAAGCAGGTTTACCAAAAGGCTTACTCAGCGTGCTAGTTGGTCGTGGTTCTGTGATTGGTGATGCAATTGCTCAGCACCCATTGGTTCGTAAAATTTCCTTTACAGGTGGAACAACCACGGGGCGTCATTTGGCACATATTGCCGCTGACAAACTCATTACCACTTCGCTTGAGTTAGGTGGTAAGTCACCAACCATCGTTCTGCCGGATGCAGATGTCGAACTGGCAGCTAAAGGTGTGGTGTACGGAATTTTTAGCTCGGCAGGCCAAGCGTGTATTGCAGGTTCTCGCTTGTTTATTCATAGCAGTCTTTACGATCAGTTTTTAACGCGTTTGGTTGAAATTACCAAAGGCTTACGTGTGGGCCATCCGGAACAGGCGGGTGTGCATTTAGGGCCACTGGTCAATGACAAGCATTTGCAGTCAGTTGACCGCTATGTGCAACTTGCTAAAAGCGAAGGTGGTCAGGTTCTAATTGGTGGTGAAGCGCTTACGGCTGGTGACTATGCCAAAGGAAGCTATTACTTACCCACCATTATCACGGGCTTAAATAACAGTGCTCAAACCTGTCAGGAAGAAATTTTTGGTCCTGTTTTAGTGGTTATGAAATATGACAACGAGCAAGATTTAATTGCCCAAGCCAATGACAGTTGTTTTGGCCTTGCCGCAGGTATCTGGACTGAAAGCTATCGCAAAGCTTGGCGTATTGCACGTGCATTAGAAGTGGGAACGGTATGGATTAATACCTACAAAAAGTTCTCGATTAGTGCGCCGTTTGGTGGCTTTAAAGACAGTGGAATCGGGCGCGAAAAAGGCCGTTTAGGCATTTTATCGTACATGCAACAAAAGAGTATTTATATGGGGCTGAATGAACAGCCTAACCCTTGGTGCGATTAATAAATTCAAGGACTGAAAACAAATTTTGAGGAACAGACATGACTGAACGTGTAAATGTAGGCGAAGCAATCGCAAGAGTTTTAGAAGCGCACCAAGTTGATAGTATTTATGGTGTTATTTCCATCCACAATTTACCTATTGCCGATGCGGTAGGGCGCCGTGAAAAAATGCGCTTTGTAGCAGCCCGTGGTGAAGCGGGTGCGGTTACTATGGCAGATGCACACTCACGCTTTAAAGGCCTAGGGGTAGCGTTAACCAGTACGGGTGCTGGTGCAGGTAATGCGGTGGGTTCACTCATTGAAGCAATGAATGCGGGTAGCCCTGTATTGCATTTAACAGGTCAAGTTGAGCGTGAATATCTCGACCGTGATGCAAGCTTCATTCATGAAACCAAAGATCAACTTACATTTTTACGTGCATCAAGCAAAGCAGCATTTCGTATTACCAGCCCAGACAATGCTGTTGGTGTAATACGTGAAGCCATCCGTGTTGCAACTACAGTTCCAATGGGGCCAGTAAGTGTTGAGCTACCAATTGATGTACAAGCAGCCGAAATTGATTTGCCACTTAACTTAGGGCCAGTTAAAGCACTTGAGTTACCACAGGCAGAGCAAGCTGAAATTGACCATCTTGTCAGTGAAATCAAAAAAGCAAAACGTCCAATTTTCTGGATTGGCAGTGGAACTTTAAATAGCGTTGCCGAAGTTAAAGCAATTGCAGATTTAGGTATTCCTGTTGTGTCATCTACACATGGCCGTGGGGTGTTGGCAGATGATCATCCACGTAGTTTAGGTGCTTTCCATAACTCGGCGGGTGTTGAGCAGTTATTAAAAGATGCTGACCTGATGGTTGTGGTGGGTTCTCGTTTACGTAGTAATGAAACTAAAACTTATTCGGTTGAATTCCCTGAAAACATTATTCAGGTGGATGCCAACCCAGTGGCTCAGCAACGTAATTACAAAATCCGCAACTTCATTTGTGGCGATGCCAAAGATGTCTTAACACGTGTGTTAGAGCAGCTTCAAGGAACTTCAAAAGTTGATGCCGATTACGATGCCGCTGTAGTGGCTGCTAAACAGGCTGCAATTGATGCACTGCGTAAACAAATCGATCAGTACGCATTAATTTGTGATCACTTGCGCGCAGCTTTACCTCAAGACGGCATTTTTGTACGTGACATCACCATGTCAGGTAGTACATGGGGCAGTCGTTTATTCCCTGTACAAGCACCAAACCAAAACATCCACTCACTCGCGGGTGCAATTGGTTTAGGCCTTGCAACAGCAATCGGTGCTTCAGTTGCTAACCCTGACAAAAAAGTAATTGGTTTAGTCGGCGATGGCGGCTTAATGCTGGGTATTGGTGAAATTGCAACTATGGTGCAAGAAAACACCAACATGGTCTTAATGATTATGAATGACGGTGGTTATGGTGTAATGCGTGGCATTCAAAATAACTACTTTGGTGGTCGTCAGTATTTCAATGAATTGCATACACCTGACTACAAACTCCTTGGCGAATCAATGGGTGTGAAAAGCTGGAAAGTCGGTAGTGCAGATGAGTTTAAAACGGTTATTCAAGAGGCTGTTGCTTTTGAAGGGCCAACCGTGATTGAGCTCGATATGAACTCGATTGGACCATTAAACTTCGCGGGTCCACCGCAAAAGAAACTGTATTAACCAGTTTGGATGGTTTAGTACATATGCGATGGGAGCTGCTAAGCCATCCTTTTTTAGATAAATTTTTTTGTCTAAAAAACAATAAAAACTAAGTTTTACAGGTAAAACAAATAAAGTTCCAGCAGGACGCTGGAACTCAATCAAGGATGTAGAGATGAAAAAGACTTCATTGATCATGGCATTCATTGCACCGCTTACGCTGGGGGTAAGCGTCGATGCATTTGCAAAAGACTCATTGCTTGAATGGAAAAGTGATGACGGCACCGACTCATTAAAGTTAGGTGGGGTGGTTCGGTTAAATCAACGCTATGAAGATTGGGAAGGGCCAAACCGTGGTTTTGGTAAGCTCCATTTTGATATTTTCAGGGTAGATCTCAAAGGTAAGTTTGATGATGCCTATATCAATGCCAGCTATATGTTTCAAGACCAACAGAAAACGTCCATTGAAAAAGCATATGTTGGCTATAACTTAGATGCCAATAACAGCATCGAAGCGGGGCTAGTCTATAAACCTTTTACGATTTATCCTTATCCGCAAAATGGCTGGACCTATCACATTCCATTCTTTTTAGGTTATGGCAATAACATTGCACCGGGGATCAACTGGAATTATCACAACAAAGATTGGGATGTAAAACTCGGTTATTATCCTCAAATGTTAGAGACGAACCTGCGTTATTCCCCTGAAAGTGCAACTTATGATGACTTGGCAGGAAATGCATTTCCATCTCAAAAAGCCTATCAAAATGAAAAGCGCAATCAGGTGAATACCCGCATTGTTCGCAAGTTAGAAACTGATTTCGGTAAACAAGAGTTTGGCGTGTCGGGTGCAATTGCCCAGCTACATAATGACATTACTGACAAAGACGGCAAATATTATGCAGTCGGTTTGCATACCGAAAACAACTATAAGCGCTTTAACTTACAAAGTTCGGTCATTCATTATCAGTACGATGCTAAAAATCCGGATGGTGTAAACAGTGATATGACTTTGATGGGAGCGAATGGCCTTACACCTGCTTATTTCATTGCTTCGGAAGGTACGATTGCCAGTTTAAACCTTGCCTATACGTTGCCTGTGACCAATATGGGCAAGCTAAAAGCCATTAAGTTTTATAATGACTATAGTTATCTCGATAAAAAACGTGATGATTGGTCAGACTCGCAAATGAACACTACAGGGATGATGTTTATTGCTTCACCATTTATGGTTTGGGCAGATTATACCTGGGGTAAAAACTCTAACATTATTGGTGGGGCAACCAACTCAACAGGGTATACCTCTGCAACTTCGCCAAACAGTGACAAATGGTTATACCGTATTAACTTTAATATCGGCTTTACTTTCTAAAGTAAGCAGCGATAAAAAACCACGCAATCGGCGTGGTTTTTTATTTAATAATTTAAAGCGTTTAATATCTGTTTTTTTCAAACTTATTCCAAAACACAAAGGCAGTCACAAAGGCCAAAATGGTTAGCGCGAAAATATAATACATCGCACCAATATCACTATATTGACTGAGCCAATGCACTAAAGGCAGGGTCATACCACCAACAATTGCATACGATAAATTATAAGAAAATGAAATGCCCGAGAAACGTACAGGCGCGGGGAACATTTTGACCATACTGCTCGACACCATGCCGACAGTACCTGAGCATAGACCCAACAACATATATAAACCAAAAATGGTTGAATGGGCGGCATGTCCTAAACTGTTATAAAAAACTGCTGCTGTAAGTGCAACGGCAAGCGCACCGACCATCATGACTTTGCCACAGCCAAAACGGTCAGCAAAATAGCCTGCCAAAATACAGCCTACCATTTGCATGACAATGGCTGCACTTTGCATTTCAAAAGTTTGAGCACGCTCAAAGCCAAACGTACCAGTTAATAAATTTGGCATGGCTAAAATCACCACCACCACACAGCCTGTTAAAAACCATGTAAATAACATACCAATCGCTACGGCTGTTTTATGCGTTTTTAAGACTTGTTTTACAGGCATTTCTTTTGAGATTTCTTTGCGAGCCTGCATAGCTTTAAACACAGGCGTTTCTTTTAAATAAGTCCGCAAATAAAGTGCAACCAGACCAAAAATACCACCTGCAATGAAAGGAATACGCCATGCCCAGTCATGGATTTGTCCTTCACTAAAATTCAGTGAAATCCATAAAGACATCAATGCACCCAATAAAATTCCTAAAGACAGCCCAGCGGTGAGTAAACCATTTGCCAGTCCAATTTTTCTTTCGGGTACGTGCTCAGACACAAATGTCCATGCGGCTGGAATTTCACCCCCAATCGCAATACCTTGCACCACACGCATAAGCAATAAAAGTAGGGGTGCCAAATATCCGATATTTTCAAAGGTAGGCAATATCCCGATAAACAGGGTAGGCAGTGCCATCAGTAAAATAGAAAGCGAAAATAGTTTTTTACGACCGACCAAATCACCAAAATGGGCCATGACAACCCCGCCTAAGGGCCTGAAAAAATAACCTGCTGCAAAAATGCCATAAGTGTTGAGCATGGCCCAAAACGGACTAAGTGTGCTGGGGAAAAAGAGGTCGGAAATGATTTTGGCGTAAAACACATAAATCACAAAATCATAAAACTCTAAAGCTCCACCCAATGAAGAAAGGGCGAGGGTTCGTTTATCTTCTTTATTAAGATAGTTCGCATCCTGCAAAGTTAATTCCTGATCCATTTTTTACTTAATTGTTGTAATTGAAGTTTGGATATTAATGGAAAAGTGAAGTAAAAGTAAATGGAGGAAATTTGTTCTATGTGGCAACGTCGATTGGACCTGCTCAGATCAAAAAAGCTTTAAAACAAAAAACGCTTTAGATGAAACAAAAACAGATGTAGGAATGGCTTTTCTTTTGTTTCGTTCAGCGACACAATAAAACTTGTTATAGCCAGTTTAATGAGAGAGTCAAAGGATGAGTGTAGTTTTACCTGTCGCGAAGCGCGGTGAAGATATTTTGAAACTGACTGCGGCCCCTGTGTCGGCAAATGAGTTAAACAGTAATTGGCTTTATCAGCTGGCTGACGCTATGCATGCGACAATGCTTGAGCGTAATGGGGTAGGAATTGCTGCGCCGCAAGTGTATATCTCTAAACGCGTCATTATTGTGGCGTCTCGTCCAAACCCACGTTATCCCGATGCACCTGAAATGGAAGCAGTGGTCATGGTGAATCCTGAGATTTTAGAGTTCTCAGACGAAGTTTGTTTAGGTGAAGAAGGTTGCTTAAGTGTGCCAGACGAGCGGGGGCAAGTTGATCGCGCAGAAATGGTTAAGGTTAAATATTTAACACTTCAGGGTGAAGCAGTTGAAATGATTTTCCATGGTTTTCCTGCTCGTATTGTTCAACATGAAGTCGATCATTTAAATGGGATCTTATTTGTAGAAAGAATAATCTAATCTTTAGTTTAAAGTTTTGAAAAACCTATAATGAGCTTGAAAAGGATAACTCATCGGAATTAGAATACTTATATCGTGATATTTAAATCATTACAAAAGATATAATTTTAATATTATCAGCAGGTTGTGCTGAAATTTTGCGCGATGTTGTAAATCTCCTCATTTAAGGTTACTGACCATGAAAACCCCTCTACCAGAATATTTGGCAAATGTTATAGAAGCCTGTGACATCGATAACAGCGGTCATCTCGCCGATTATATTCCTGAGTTGGCAAATGCAAACCCAAATCGATTAGCTTTAGCAATGTCTACGGTAGATGGTGAAATTTATTCGGTCGGCGATGATGATGTTGAATTCACCATACAATCAATTTCTAAACCATTTGTATATGCCTATGTTTTACAACAGCTTGGCATTGATGCAGTACTTGCGAAAGTAGGGGTAGAGCCTTCTGGTGAAGCCTTTAATGAAATTTCATTGGGTAAAGATGGTCGTCCGAAAAACCCGATGATTAACTCTGGCGCAATTACTGTACATTCCTTGATTCAGGTCAAGCATGGTTTGCATAGCGCAGAAATTCTACGCCGTTTTATGAGCGAGCTTGCAGGCCGCGAATTAAGTTTTGATGAGTCAGTTTATGATTCGGAAGTCAAAACAGCCTACCGTAATCTTTCGATCGGTTATATGTTGCGCACAGTGGGGATTTTGGAAACTGACCCTGTCGATATTGTGAATGGTTACATTCGTCAATGTGCGATCATGGTTACAGTTAAAGACTTGGTACGTATGGGCAGTGTACTTGCTAATGGCGGGGTCGATCCTAGAACTGGAAAGCGCCTATTAAATCGATCTGTCGTTAGACAAGTACTCAGTGTCATGATGAGCTGTGGTATGTATGATGCTGCGGGTGACTGGCTTTCAACTGTAGGTATTCCTGCTAAAAGTGGTGTAGCAGGCGGTATCTTGGGTGTGCTACCGGGGCAGGTGAGTATTGCTGCTTTTTCACCTCGACTAGATGAGCATGGTCACAGTGTTCGAGGTATCGATATTTTAGAACGATTATCTCGTGACATGGGGCTACACCTCATGGAAGGTACACCTTCTGCACAGACCATTGTACAAAGTCATTATCGTACTGGGAAAGACGCATCATTGAGTGTGTATGTGCTTCGAGGGGTATTGAAATTTACCGAAGCTGAAATGTTGTTGCGTATTTTACAAGACGAGACAACTGACCAAAGCACAATCGTGATTGATTTAACCCAGATTTCACTTATCCACGATGTGGGTAAACGTATGTTCTTAGAAGGTGTAGATCGTCTGATTGATGATGGCCATACTCTTGTTTTAGTCGACCCTGAACAGCGCCTAGATCATGCCAGAACTGGTAAAGATCGAGAACTGCATGTTTATCATGATTTCGATGATTTGCTCGAAAAGCATGACCTCCCTGCAAAAAAAAAGACTTATAGCGACATCGCGGCACTTCTAAACTGCTGAGGTGTTTTTCCTAGATGTCGCTTAAACATTGCACTGAACGCGCTGGGGTTTGTATACCCCAGTGATTCTGAAATTTGAGCAATAGATTCACCATTCGCGATTTTACTTAAGGCAAGTGCAATATGCATTTGTTGCAACCATGCCCGATATGACAGCCCAGTTTCTTTTTGGAACATACGCATTAGGGTTCTAGAACTGGCACCAATATCATCAGCCCAATCTGTTAAATCTTTTGAACTGTCAGGCGTATGTAATAACTCTTGGCAAATTTTTAAGAGTCTTTTGTCTTTCGGCCACGGAATCTGAATAGGCAATAAATTGGCCCGATGTATTTCTTCAAAAATCAAAATTTGTAAAGAACGGGAAAGCTCTTGAGAGGTTGCTGTATTTGGAGTTTCCTCACGTTCAATTTCATTTAAACGAATCAAAAGCTCATGCAACAGGTTGCTCACCCGAATAATAAAACAATGTTGTCCCATTAAAGCTGCTGCATTTACTTCAACCAATGCCGTATTTAACTTCACGTGACTCAGTGAAATCACGCTGTGCTCTACATGTGCTGGAATCCATAACGCGCACATGGGCGGCACAATCCACACATGATTGGGCGTAAAAACTTGAATGTTTCCAGTGGACGCATATAAAAACTGCGCACGTGTATGCGTATGGGTAGGCGTGATTTCTCGGTAAGAATGCTCAGAAGATAGCCCAATCACAAGTTCAGACAAATCAGACTGAATAAGAGAATCGGACATAAACTATCCTAAAAATTGTCACTTATACGATGATTATTGGAAGATAACTTTATAAGCGACAATTTACAATAAGCATCTCATTTAAAAATATTGGAGTTTTTCAGGTATGACGTCTTCAATACAATTGAAAGATGGTATTACCAATACCGTTGCAAATGATCAGCCTCAAGGAATGATTATTAAAATTGTAGGCGCCGTGGCAGTCGCACATTTACTAAATGATTTAATTCAGGCGGTGCTACCAGCTATCTATCCAATGCTAAAAGCAAACTTTTCACTGAGTTTTGCCCAAGTCGGCCTGATCTCGTTTGTATATCAAATTACAGGTTCACTGCTACAGCCTTGGATTGGACTTTATACCGATAAACATCCAAAACCGTATCTTCTCCCACTCGGAATGGTCGTCACATTCTGCGGCATTATCTTGTTAGCATTTTCACCAAGTTTTGTTGTGTTGTTATGTGCCTCTGCACTGATTGGGGTAGGATCTGCAACCTTTCACCCAGAAGCTTCGCGGGTGGCACGAATGGCATCGGGCGGGCGCTTCGGTACAGCGCAGTCGACTTTCCAAGTGGGCGGAAACACTGGTACAGCCATTGGTCCATTGTTGGCAGCTTTACTAATTGTCCCGTTTGGACAGCATGCAGTTGCGGGCTTAGTGATATTTGCACTTTTAGCGATTTGGGTTTTATTTGGTGTAAGCCGTTGGACTTTGAGTCATGCAAAAAGTCAGGTGGTTGCACGTGCTACCCAAGCACATACTAAATTGCATGGCCGTAAGCTAATTATTGCCCTGAGCACAATTAGTGTGTTGATGTTTGCCAAATTTACCTACATTGCCAGCATTAGTAACTACTTTACTTTTTACTTAATTCAAAAGTTCCATATCAGTATTCAAACAGCTCAGTTGCATTTATTTGCTTTTTTGGCAGCCGTTGCTTTAGGTACATTTGCAGGTGGCCCAATTGGTGACAAAATTGGCCGTAAAGCGGTGATCTGGGTTTCATTTGTGGGTATGGCACCGTTTGCATTAATGATGCCGTATGTAAACCTATTTTGGACAACAGTTTTCTCAATTATTGCAGGTTTAGTGTTGTCATCAGCTTTTGCAGCGATGGTAGTTTACGCACAAGAAGCCGTTCCGGGCCGTGTGGGTATGATTGCAGGTTTAATGTTTGGTCTTATGTTTGGGGTCAGTGGTATTGCCGCAGCTGGGTTAGGGCATTTAGCGGATATTAACGGCATTGAATGGGTATTTGGTTTATGTTCATTGTTGCCATTACTTGGTTTTGCAACCGCATTTTTACCCAACACAAAAGTAAAATAAATGAAAAGACTCTCAGCCATATTCAGCTGAGAGTCTTTTTAATATGAACATAGCCTCATTGAAAAGACTATTTTTGAACACCAAACTTAAATACGGTGACACTGTTATAAGTTTGATTTGGGTTTAAACGAGTGGATGGGAAAGCCGGTTGATTTGGGCTATCTGGAAAATGCTGTGTTTCTAATGCTAGTGCGTCTGCTTGTCGATAGAGCACACCATTTGCGCCAACAATATTTCCTAATAAATGATTGGCTGTATACATTTGAACGCTTGGTTCAGTAGTTAAAACCTGCATGGTCCGTTTAGATTTTGGATCAACTACAACAGCCGCAAGATTGAGTTTCCCTTGAGACTTTTGATTAATTACCCAAGTTTGGTCATAGCCATATCCATAGGCCAATTGCTGATTATTCGCTCGAATATCTTTCGCAATCGTCTTAGGTGTCCGAAAATCAAAAGGTGTACCTGCAACCGAAGCTATTTCACCTGTGGGTAAAGAGTTTTGATCGGTTATCAATATACGGTCTGCATTGAGTTGTACCACATGATCTAGTACGCCATAAGGATTATTCCCAGCGCCTGATAAGTTGAAATAACTGTGGTTGGTGAGATTGACTACTGTCGGTTGATCAGTTTTGGCTTTATATTCAATCTGGAATTCATTTTGATCTGAAAGACTGTAGATCACTTCTACATCTAATTTTCCGGGAAATCCTTGATCACCATTTGGACTGGTCAACTTAAGAGAAGCTTTAACGGTTTCACCTTTAGAAACGAGGGGCTTGACTTGCCAAACACGTTTATCAAAACCCGGTTTACCGCTATGTAATGAATTCGGTCCATTATTTTTTTCAAGATTATATGTTTTTCCATCTAAGCTAAATTTAGCTTTGCCAATACGGTTCGCATAACGACCAATTAATCCTCCAAAATGAATGCCTTCCTTAGTATCAGTGACTTCATAACCTTTTAGATCATCAAAGCCCAAAACAATATTATTTTGTTTACCTTGTGCATCGGGAGTCAAAATCTGTGTAATTACACCACCGAAGCTAATAAACGATACAGAGACTCCTTTGTTATTGCTCATGGTGTATAGATCAACTTTTTGACCGTCTTGAGTCGTACCATATGGTTTTACATTTAATGTGGCTGCATTGGTAAGTTGTGCAAAGCTATAAATCGTAATACCTAAAATTACTAATTTTTTCATGTTTATACTCTATTTTTTAATAGTAAGACTGGATGAATATAAGATTGATTTTTCATCTTTTTAAAGAGGTTTTTATTATAGATAGTGTTAATGATGCTTAGTGCCATTAACTCTAAATATTGAACAAACTTGCACAATTTAAGGTTATAAAGAAATTAATCTTATGAGTAAAACTCAACGGTAAGCTATTTTTATGATTCATCCCGACTCGGTTTTAAAATTTTCACTTGGTCTAAATAGTCTCTGGTTTGATGTAGACAGCCAACACATTCACCTTGAGCAGGGCTTAGGTTTTGTTAATTCAAAAAGTATCAGCGATGGTGTGATTGATGAGCTTGCGATTGAAAAGATGATTTATTTCATTGAAGAAATCATCGAGTCGCAGCCCCTCAGAAATTTAAATATAAGTGGTGTAGCTGTTACCTCTGATGCTGTTATGACACAACTGAGTCAGTTATTTTTTAATGCTAAAAAGCAAATCAGCCGTACTGAGCTTGAGCATGGATTTAATGGTTTTATTGAACGTTTAAGTTACTACACAAACCAAGTGGCTCCAAATCAGCTTTATATTTTTACCTACTTTGTATTTGTTCGAGAAATGATGCATCACTTAAGAGTTGAGGAAATTCAAATCATTTAATAATTACTTTCTCAATCCGCTAACTCATCATGAATCCAGTTTAAAAACAGCTCAATTTTAGGAATAAATTGGTGGGTTCGTGGATACACCAAATGATGAGCAGAGATAGGAATCGATAGCTCATCTGCAAAAACTCTAACTAATTTTCCAGATTCCAAATAATTTTGAGTAAGCAAATTGCTCTCCAAAACAAAACCTAGTCCGTGTGTAGCTGCTTCAAGTGACATATAAGAGCGGTCAAAACTCAAAGTGTAGGGAAACTCAGGAATGCTTAAACCCTGATGGGCAAACCACTGCGGCCAAGTAACTAAAGTTGAACGCGATAAAATCAGTTCTTTCTTTAATAAATCTTGAGGTTTATTTACTGGACTACGTTCAAGTAGCTTAGGAGATGCAAGTACTTCTAGTTTTTCATTACGAATCGTTCTGATTTCTACCCCTGTCCAGTTGGGCAAACCATGACGAATATCAATGTCGATCTTGTCGCGGGTAAAGTGCAAGTTTTCATAAGAACACGAAAGATTGACCTGAATCATTGGGAACTTTTCTTTAAATGACTCGAGGCGAGGGAGCAACCAAAGCAAACCAAAACTTGGGGATGAATGAATATATAAACTGTCTTTAGGGCTTTTATCGGCAGCTTTTTCAGTGGCTAACATCAGGTTATGCAAAATGGTGGTGACATCTTGAAAATAGCGCTCGCCAGAAGGGGTAAGCGTCACACCACGGGCACCACGAATAAATAAACTCTGCCCAATCATTTCTTCAAGCTTAGCAATTTGATGACTTACTGCTGAAGGGGTGAGATTCAAATGCTCGGCTGCCTTGGCAACATTGCCGAAACGGGCGGTTTGTTCAAAAGCCTGTAATGTTTTAATTGAGGGCATGTGGTTGAAATTGTTTTCACTACTATCCATGAAATGATCCGTTTTTATCCCTAAAACTTATTTGAAAATAGCATAGGCATGAATTTTTTTCATGCCTTGTTGAATTCGACATGATTGCTGGGCTTTGTGAAAAAAGAGATTCTAAGTCAGAACTCAGGAAATAAAGCGTAAAAGAGGATTGAACATGTTACTACAAGGAAAAGTGGCATTAATTACCGGTGCAGCATCAGAACGTGGAATTGGGCGAGCAACCGCCGAAATCTTTGCACAACAGGGTGCCAAAGTCATTATTGTTGATTTAGATCTTGCTCAAAGCCAAAACGCTGCAAAGGCGCTTGGTGAAGGACATTTAGGCCTTGCTGCAAACGTTGCGAACGAAGAACAGGTCAGAGTAGCTGTTGAACAAGCATTACAGCACTATGGCAAGATTGATATTTTAATTAACAATGCTGGTATTACTCAGCCAGTTAAAACACTCGAAATCCAGCGCAATGACTATGACCGCATTTTAGATGTTAGCCTACGCGGAACATTGATTATGTCGCAAGCTGTTATTCCATCCATGAAGGCAAATGGTGGTGGAAGCATTGTATGCCTATCTTCAGTTTCAGCGCAGCGCGGTGGTGGTATTTTTGGCGGGCCACACTATAGCGCTGCGAAAGCAGGTGTGTTAGGTCTGGCAAAAGCGATGGCTCGTGAGTTTGGTGGCGATCAGATCCGTATAAATTCTCTTACTCCCGGTCTAATCCAGACTGATATTACTGGTGGTTTAATGAATGATGACCGTCGTCATGACATTTTGGCAGGTATTCCTCTCGGCCGCTTAGGTAAAGCGCAAGATGTTGCAAATGCAGCATTATTTTTGGCAAGTGATCTGTCAGCTTACTTAACTGGTGTCACACTCGATGTAAATGGTGGCATGCTGATTCATTAATCGCTCACTATTTCAAAACTAAAAATAGAATGATGGTCACAAGAGGATACTGTGGCCAAATGTAAAGGGATTCGCATGATGGATACAGTATTTTCATCTGAAGTAGATACGGCGGTTCGTAAATCTGCCTATCGAAAAATTGCATTTCGGCTCATGCCATTTTTAATGCTTTGTTATTTTTGTGCCTATTTAGATCGAGTAAACGTGGGTTTCGCCAAGCTCCAAATGATGAGCGATTTACAGTTTAGTGAAGCTGTATATGGTCTAGGCGCAGGGATTTTCTTTATTGGTTATTTCCTATGTGAAGTACCAAGTAACATTGTACTTCACAAAGTAGGTGCACGGCGTTGGATTGCCCGAATCATGATTACATGGGGCATCTTGTCAGGCTGTTTTGCGTTTGTTCAAACCGAATGGCAATTTTACACCTTACGTTTTCTATTGGGTGTCGCCGAAGCTGGACTAGCTCCGGGCTTGTTGCTCTACCTTACTTATTGGTTCCCGTCTTATCGCCGCGCACGCATGACAGTTCTTTGGTTTATCGCGATTCCAATTTCAGGAATGATTGGTGGACCACTTTCAGGCTTAATCATGGACCGAATGAGCGGTGTACATGGTTGGTTTGGCTGGCAATGGATGTTTGTAATTGAAGCCATTCCCACAGTGATTGTTGGCCTGCTTGTACTTGCTGTTTTAAAAGATTCAGTTCAAGACGCCAACTGGTTAACCCAAGACGAAAAGAACTTGGTGAAGCAAGAGCTTGCTCAAGATAACCAGCACAAAGAAGGTCATGCTAGCGTCAAAGAGTTCATCGCAGATAAACGCTTATGGCTACTGGCAGGTATTTACTTTTGTGTCGTGATGGGGCAATACGCCATTACATTTTGGCTACCAACTCTCATTCGTAACTCGGGCATTAGTGATAACTGGCATATCGGTTTGCTCACCAGTCTGCCTTATATGTGTGCCATTGTGGTCATGATTTTGGCAGGGCGTAGCGGTGACCATTTTCAAGAACGCCGCTGGCACTTAATTATCCCGATGTGTGCAGGCGCTTTAGCACTCACATTTGCAACTTTATTCGCTTCAAATCTAACGCTCTCTTTAATTTGCCTTTGCATTGCAGCCTCAGGTGTGCTGACGGCATCCTCTTTATTCTGGATGTTACCGACTAACTTTTTGGGTGGTGTTTCCGCAGCGGCAGGTATTGCAGCAGTGAATAGCTTTGCCAATCTTGCAGGATTTTGCTCACCTTATTTAATCGGTTGGGTCACTACCAACACAGGTTCAAATGCAATCGGCATGTTCTTAATCACAGCAGTATTAATTTTCGGTGCCAGTCTGGTTCTGCGTGTTCCGGCAAAACTGGTTAATCGTTAATAAGGAATAGTAAATGACAATGTTAAATGTTGATAAAGCAGGCCAAATTGCCGAGTTGCAACAACGTGCCTACCACATTCGCCAACATGCTTTACGTATGGGGCAAGTACAAGGCCAAGGCTATGTTGGACAAGCATTAGGTGCAGCAGATCTACTGGCAGTATCTTATTTCCATGCCATGAAATATCAGCCTGAAAACCCTGAATGGGAAGCCCGTGACCGTTTTTATCTTTCTATTGGGCACTATGCAATTGCACTCTATGCAGCCTTAATTGAAGCAAAAATTATCCCGTTTGAGGAACTTGAAACCTATGGTGCAGATGACAGTCGGTTACCAATGTCGGGCATGGCTTCCTATACACCCGGCATGGAAATTACAGGTGGCTCATTGGGTCATGGTCTTGGAATTGCAGTCGGCGCATGTTTAGGACTAAAACAGAAAAAGTCGGATGCTTTTGTTTATAACTTACTGTCCGATGGAGAGCTAAATGAAGGTTCAACGTGGGAAGCCGTAATGTCTGCCTCTCATTGGAAACTAGATAATTTAATTGCCATGATTGATGTAAATAATCAGCAGGCAGATGGACACTCCAGCGAAATTTTAGCGTTTGAGCCAATTGTTGATCGTTGGCAGTCATTTGGTTGGTACACCCAACGTGTAGATGGCAACAACATGGAAGCTTTGCTTGAGGCATTTGACCAAGCACGAAACCATGAAGGAGCATGCCCAAGAGTCATTATTTGTGACACAAAAATGGGTAAAGGCGTATCGTTCTTGGAAAGTCGCGAAAAAACACATTTCATTCGTGTTGATGAACATGAATGGGACGACGCTTTAAATATTTTGACCCACTACGGACAGTAAGGAATATACCATGAGCCAGTTAGCCAATCCCCCTAAGAAAAAACTAACCACTTCGGCAATGATTGCTTCTATTGCTGCCGAGGGCCAACCGACCAAACCAGCACCATTTGGACATGCACTGAATGCCTTGGCAAAAGAGCGTGACGATATCGTAGGTTTGTCAGCAGATTTATCAAAATATACTGACCTACATATTTTTGCCAAAGAAAACCCAGATAAGTTTTTCCAAATGGGCATGGCAGAACAACTTTTGATGAGCGCAGCAGCAGGACTTGCTCGTGAAGGATTTGTTCCTTTTGCGACGACCTATGCCGTGTTTGCATCACGCCGTGCCTATGACTTTATTTGTATGGCCATTGCGGAAGATAACCTGAATGTCAAAATTGTAGCAGCACTTCCGGGGTTAACCACGGGTTATGGCCCAAGTCATCAGGCAACGGATGATATTGCAATTTTCCGTGCTATGCCGAACTTGATGGTCATCGATCCATGTGATGCCTTGGAAATAGAACAGGCGATACCTCAGATTGCCGCGCATAATGGTCCGGTATATATGCGTTTATTGCGTGGTCAAGTTCCGTTAGTACTCGATAAATATAATTATCAGTTTAAATTGGGTAAGGCACAGGTGATTAAACCCGGTAAAGACTTACTCATTATTTCCACTGGTCTATTGACCATGCGTGCGGTTGAGGCAGCCGAAGAGCTTGAAAAAGAGGGCATTGAGGTTTCAGTGCTACATGCACCGACCATTAAGCCTTTAGATGAACAAACTATTTTGGATGAAGTCGCTAAAGGTGGCCGACCTGTTTTAACTGCCGAAAATCATTCAGTGATTGGTGGGTTAGGCGAAGCAGTTGGCTCACTACTTCTAAGAAATGGGCAACATCCTCGTTTTGACATGATTGGTTTGCCAGATGCATTTTTAGATGCAGGGGCATTGCCCACTTTGCATGATCGCTATGGTATTTCAACTGAAGCAGTTAAAGAGAAGATTAAGGCACATTTGAAGTAAAAAGATTAAATTTTCAAATTGAAAAGGGCGTGATGGATTTCCTTCACGCCCTATTTTTTAATCAGGTTTATTTATATGAACTTAAGCAATCGAATCATCTAAATTCGGAGCTAACCAACGCTTCGCTTCATCAAGTGTCCAACCTTTACGTTTTGCATAATCTTCAAGTTGGTCTTGAGAGATCTTGCCCACGTTAAAGTATTCACTTTGTGGATGAGAATAATAAAAACCACTTACTGAAGATGGTGGCATCATTGCGAAATGCTCAGTGAGTTTAGTACCGATTTTATCGGTAGAACCCAACCAGTCAAACAACACTGCTTTTTCAGAGTGCTCAGGGCAAGCAGGGTAGCCTGGGGCAGGGCGAATACCGACATATTTCTCTTTAATCAGTTCTTCATTGCTGAGCTGTTCGTCAGCTTTATAACCCCAAAACTCTTTACGAATGCGTTCATGTAAGTGTTCGGCAAAAGCTTCAGCAAAACGGTCTGCCAATGACTGAACTAAGATTGCAGAGTAGTCATCACCTTTAGCTTTGTATTCATTTGCCAGTTCTTCTGCACCAAAAATCGATACAGTGAATCCGCCTAAGTAGTCTTGTTGTTCACGGTCAGTACGAATGTAATCTGCCAAGGACAAGTTCGCTTTACCGGTCACTTTGTCTGATTGCTGACGTAAGTGTTCAAAGGTGTGCGTAACATTCTGACCATTTTTATCAAACACGCTGACTGTGTCTGCACCAGTACGCTGAGCAGGGAACATACCAAATACGGCACGTGCATCAAAACGATTGTTGTCGATAATATCTTTCAACATTGCTTGAGCTTGGTTGTACAAATCTGTTGCTGCTTCACCGACCACTTCATCTTGTAAAATTTTAGGGAATTTACCCGCCAAGCTCCAAGAAATGAAGAATGGTGTCCAGTCAAAATATTCAACCAATGTTGCCAGTGGGTAGTTGGTTAAAACTTGTGTACCAATTAGGTTTGGCTTTGCTGGAACATAGTTTTCATCAATTTTAAAACCATTTTCAACTGACTCAGCATAGGTCAATTTTGCAGCTTTTGGCTGTTTGTTAGCTAAGCGCTCACGAATCTTGGCATATTCAGCACGGTGCTCTGCAATAAAGTTTCCACGCATTTCTTTAGAAAGCAGGGTCGTTGCAACACCCACAGCACGTGAAGCATCAGCCACATAAATCACAGCATCGTTTTGGTACTGAGGATCAATTTTTACTGCTGTGTGTGCTTTAGAAGTAGTCGCGCCACCAATCAATAAAGGAATGTTAAAGCCTTTGCGTTGCATTTCTTTCGCAACAAAGACCATCTCATCTAAAGATGGGGTAATCAGACCTGACAAGCCGATGATGTCACATTTTTCATCAATTGCAGTTTGCAGGATTTTCTCGCAAGGGACCATCACGCCAAGGTCAACAATGTCGTAACCATTACAGCCAAGTACCACGCCTACAATATTCTTACCAATATCGTGTACGTCACCTTTAACAGTTGCCATCAGGACTTTACCTTTAGATTGGCTACCTGTTTTTTCAGCTTCAATGTACGGGTTGAGCCAAGCCACTGCTTGTTTCATGACTCGGGCAGATTTTACAACTTGTGGTAAGAACATTTTGCCTGACCCGAACAAGTCACCAACCACGTTCATCCCGTCCATCAAAGCGCCTTCGATTACATCTAAAGGACGTTTGGCTTTGAGGCGAGCTTCTTCGGTATCTTCATCAATGTAAGTGGTAATACCTTTAACTAAAGCGTATTCAAGACGTTTTTCTACAGATTCATTACGCCATTCAAGGTTCTCGGCTTCTTTGGTAGCACCGCCTTGTCCACGGTATTTTTCAGCCACTTCAAGTAGTTTTTCAGTCGCAGCCTGACCAGACTCACCTTGGTTTTGGTTTAAGATGACATCTTCAACTGCTTGTTTTAGCTCGGCTGGAATATCATCATAAATTGCCATTTGGCCAGCATTCACAATACCCATGGTCATGCCTTGCTTGATCGCATGGTACAAGAACACAGAGTGAATGGCTTCACGCACAGGCTCATTACCGCGGAATGAGAACGAAACGTTCGATACACCACCAGAAATCATGGCGTGTGGTAAGTTCTGTTTAATCCAACCTGTGGCCTCAATAAAGTCGACGCCATAGTTATTGTGTTCTTCAATACCAGTTGCTACTGCAAACACGTTCGGGTCAAAAATAATATCTTCAGCAGGGAAGCCTACATCGTTAACCAAAATGTCATATGAGCGTTTACAGATTTCACGCTTACGTGCAGCAGTGTCGGCCTGACCTGTTTCGTCAAATGCCATGACAATAATCGCAGCGCCATATTGACGGCACAGGCGAGCTTTTTCTACAAACTCGTCATAACCTTCTTTTAAAGAAATCGAGTTAACAACGGGTTTACCTTGTACGCATTTTAAGCCAGCTTCAATGATTTCCCATTTTGATGAGTCAATCATGATTGGCACACGTGAAATATCTGGCTCAGAAGCCACAAGGTTTAAGAAATGCACCATCGCATTTTGCGAATCGAGCATCCCTTCATCCATGTTAATGTCGATAATCTGTGCGCCAGCTTCCACTTGTTGCTGTGCAACTTCTAAAGCTTCAGCAAAGTTTTCTTCACGGATTAAGCGTAAGAATTTTTTCGAACCTGTAACGTTAGTACGTTCACCCACGTTAACGAACAATGAGTCATCATAAATATTAAATGGTTCTAAACCACTCAAACGGCATGCAGGTACAGTTTCAGGAACTTGACGAGGGGCAATGTCTTTTACAGCATTGGCAATCGCACGGATATGATCAGGTGTTGTACCACAGCAACCACCAGTAATATTAATTAAACCGCTTTCTGCAAATTCTTTTAAGAATGCTGCAGTTTGCTCTGGCGTTTCATCATATTCACCAAAAGCGTTTGGTAAGCCCGCATTTGGGTGCGCTGAAACAAAAGTATCTGCGACATCGGAAATGGTTTTTACGTGAGGACGCATGGCATCTGCACCAAGCGCACAGTTAAAACCAATCGATAGCAAGTCACCATGACGTACAGAGTTCCAGAATGCTTCTGCAGTTTGACCTGTTAAGGTACGACCCGATGCATCGGTAATGGTCCCTGAAATCATAATTGGTAATTCGCGACCAATCTGTTTAAAGACTTCTTTTACCGCAAAAATCGCAGCTTTACAGTTTAATGTGTCAAATACGGTTTCAATCAAAATGATATCTGCACCGCCGTCAATCAACGCATGAGTCGCTTCAATATAGTTTTCTTTTAGCTCATCAAAGGTAATGTTACGAAAGGCAGGGTCATTTACATTAGGTGAAATTGAACAAGTACGTGATGTTGGCCCAAGCACGCCTGCAACAAAACGCGGTTTATCTGGAGTCGAATACTTCTCACACGCTGCTTTGGCCAAACGTGCTGCTTCACGGTTAATCTCTGGAACAAGATCTTCCATGTGGTAATCCGACATAGAAACACGTGTGCCGTTAAAGCTGTTGGTTTCAATAATGTCTGCACCAGCATCAAGATAAGCTTCATGAATACCTTGAATGATTTGAGGTTGTGTCAGAACTAGAAGGTCATTGTTACCTTTTAAGTCATGTGCCCAATCGGCAAAACGCTCACCACGGTAGTCAGCTTCTTCCAATTTATGGCGCTGGATCATAGTTCCCATTGCACCATCAATAATCAGAATGCGTTTAGCAAGAAGCGCTTTTAGGGTGGCAAGCGTAGACATAGAAAACCCCGATCTTTTATATGAATTTAAAAATGCGGCGCTATTGTAACAGAATAGTTGCGCAATTGATGACCTATAACGACCCATCATTCACTGTAATAGATTCATTAAAAAACGGCTTTTATGACAAATGAAGACTGTTTTTTCATCAAATATTCATAAAATGATCATGATATTGAAATATTTCATCTCCAATATTCGATTTTATGACAGTTATGATGTTTAAAAAGTAGTCGTTTAAGTAATTTTTTAGATATTTTTGCTTCAAAAATAGTCATAAAATAGATGAGTGGGAATTTATGTAAATTATTGTATTTAAATAAAAAAATAAAAACCATAGAGGAAAGGTGCATCAAATGAGGTCAAAATGTGAAAAATTGACTTCATCAGGCGCCGCTTTGTCATATAATTGTCATAATTTAATTTAAGAATACAGAGGATTTTTTTATCCTCTTACCGTCTGCATGAATTCTAATCTACCCCCTGTTTCGGATTCAAAACTTGCGGCAAACCTGCAAGTCAAATCGACGAATGTACATGTCCCGACACCTAAATTTTTTATGCCGGTGTTTCTGACGATTATTGTTGCAACACTTATTTATATTGGATTTCAGGTGAGTGCGGATTTAGCGCATGTACCACCTTTGAGTCTTTATTCAGTTATTCTTTTATCAACTGCACTCTTGATTGCTTTAGGCTTTGAGTTTGTAAATGGCTTCCACGATACTGCAAATGCAGTGGCAACAGTGATTTACACCAATGCTTTACCAGCACCAGTTGCAGTCATGTGGGCTGGTTTTTGTAATTTCCTTGGGGTAATGGTTGCAAGCGGCGCAGTCGCTTACGGCATTATTGCATTGCTGCCTGTTGAACTGATCATGAATATGGGTAGCGGTGCAGGTTTCGCAATGGTTTTTGCATTGTTGCTCGCTGCAATTCTTTGGAATCTTGGTACATGGTTCTTAGGAATTCCTGCGTCTAGCTCTCATACTTTGATTGGTTCAATCTTGGGTGTGGGCATTATGAACCATCTATTGAGTGCATCGACTGGCGTAACGACCAGTGGTGTTGATATGGATCAGGTGATTAAAGTCGGTAAGGCATTATTATTTTCACCTTTAATTGGTTTCGCTTTTGCAGCGATTGTATTCTTGTTGGTTAAAACTATTTTTAAACGCCAAGTAGAATTATTCCAACCACCTGAAGGGAATAAACCACCACCAGCAATCATCCGTGCAATTTTGATCTTTACCTGTACAGGTGTAAGTTTTGCACATGGTTCTAATGACGGTCAAAAGGGTATGGGACTCATCATGCTGATTTTGGTTGGTCTGGTGCCATTGGCTTATTCATTAAATAAAAATCTTGATACACAACAAGTTCAATCATTCCATCAGCTTTCTTCTCAAACTGCCGTATTGTTGAAGCAAAATCAGCCAGAATTAACTGATGAAAAAGCACGTGTTATTCTGACTAAATATATTCAAACTAAACAGCAAACTCCAGAAGTCGTGCCTGCATTGGCAAGTATGACTGATCACTTGGGTGAGCGAGTTTCTAGCTATAACAACTTAAAAGATATTCCTGAAGCTGCAATTAGTGAAATTCGTAATGATATGTATTTAAGCACCACGACGTTTAAGCGTTTGGATAAAGCGGATGCTTTACCAAAAATGGATCAATCACAAGAAAAACTTGTGAAAGAATATCGTAGTAGCTTAGATTCATTCTTACAATACATTCCGACTTGGGTAAAAGTAGCTGTTGCTTTAGCACTTGGCCTAGGCACAATGGTTGGTTGGAAACGTATTGTTGTGACTGTAGGTGAGCGTATTGGTAAGCATCACATGACTTATGGTCAAGGGATGTCTGCTGAACTTGTTGCAATGAGTACAATTGCAGCTGCTGATGGTTTAGGTATGCCGGTTTCAACAACGCATGTTTTAAACAGTGCTGTTGCGGGTACGATGGTCGCGAATAAATCAGGTTTAAACTTTAATACTGTGAAGACAATTCTCTCTGCATGGGTATTTACTCTTCCTGCAACAATCTGCTTGTCAGGTGGTTTGTACTGGTTATTCTTACAGTTTGTATAAAAGCATTTAAAAAATTAAAGCCACTGTTCACAGTGGCTTTTTTATTTGTTTAGTTTTTAAAGTTGAGACTATTTTTCATGTACATTCATCTATAAATTAATAAGTTGTTATAGGTCATTAAACAGCTTTATAGGCTGGGCTTAAAATTTTATATCAGGATATATTATGAATGCGGTTCAAATAGATCAGCTAAAACAACAATTTCCACTTATTGAAACACTTCAAGCCTATCAAGAAGTATTTTGGTTTACACCTCATCGCTATCCTTTAAAAGAAGCTTTAGAAAAAGTTGGGCTAACCGCTAAGGACGTAAGTGAAGCAGAAGCAAGACTAGCGCGTTTCGCACCTTATTTGGCAAAAGTATTTCCTGAAACTCAAGCACAACATGGAAAAATTGAATCAGATATTGTTGAAATTGCTCATATGCAACAAGCACTTTCTTCTGCAAAACAAGTACAGCTTAACGGAACATTCTGGTTGAAAAAGGATAGTCATCTACCAATTTCAGGCTCTATCAAAGCACGTGGTGGCATTTATGAAGTGCTCACACATGCTGAAAAACTTGCCATGCAGGCAGGGTTACTCAAACCAGAAGATGATTATAGTAAATTAGATCAAGATTCATTTAGGGCATTCTTTTCTAAGTATCAAATTGCAGTAGGTTCTACAGGCAACCTTGGGCTTTCTATTGGCATTATGAGCGCCAAACTCGGCTTTAGAGTCACTGTTCATATGTCGGCTGATGCTAGACAGTGGAAAAAAGACAAACTACGTTCACTCGGCGTTAACGTTGTAGAATATGCTAGTGATTACGGCGTAGCTGTTGAAGAGGGACGAAAAGCCGCAGAGCAAGATCCACACTGCTTTTTCATTGATGATGAAAACTCAACAACATTATTTTTAGGTTATGCCGTTGCAGGAATACGCTTAAAACAGCAATTTGAGCAAAGCCAAATTAAAGTCGATGCTGAACACCCATTATTTGTTTATTTGCCATGTGGCGTCGGTGGTGGGCCTGGTGGGGTGAGTTTTGGACTAAAACTGGCTTTTGGTGAACATGTACATTGTATCTTTGCAGAACCAACACATTCACCATGTATGTTACTTGGTGTCCACACAGGTTTGCATGATCAGATTTCAGTCAATGACATTGGCATTGATAACGTTACTGCGGCAGACGGACTTGCGGTAGGGCGTGCTTCAGGTTTTGTCGGGCGTGCTATGCAACAGTTAATCGATGGCTACTACACCATTCATGATGAACGTTTATATGAGCTTATTGCGCTTTTAAATCAAACTGAGAATATTCAGCTTGAGCCTTCTGCGGTAGCAGGCATGATGGGGCCGTATTATGTTCATACGAGTCCTGATTACTTGGCTTTACACCAGTTAACAGCTGAGCAATTGCAGCAAGCAAATCATGTAATATGGGCTACCGGGGGTGGCATGGTGCCATCTGATGAAATGCAAAAATATCTATCGCACTTTCAAGATAAATAAAGACACTTTAGAAAAAGCCCAATTCTAAGATTGGGCTTTAATCACATTATTTTTTAGATGATTTTCTAAAAGGGAGTTTTTCGGTAGCAAAACCATAAATTGCGGCAAAAGGCAGGGCAGTTCGTGCTAAATAAGCGACACGCCATAAGCCACCGTGGTTGGCACCTTCCATCATAAGTTCAAGCGGATGGTCTAAGACAGTTTCAGGATTCGCGACAGAAGACTCATTTCTTAAGTCATGAATCCAGAGCGCCGCCATAATGGCATTGGTGGTTTCAGGGCTAAATGCTTCTACATCGAAAAGTTCTGCGCCATTAAAAGCTGCTTTCAATAATGGATTTTTAGTCACTGAATGAGTCGTTGTCGATGGTGCAATATTAATGCTGACACGTTGTCCTTGATGGCGGGCCAAAATAGCACGCCATTGTTGAATACGCTTTGCCAAAGCATAGTTTGGACCTTGTTCAACCACTAAGCAGTCGGCAATACCATAAGTTTTTCCATTTTCACATGTAACCAAGTCTTGATATGGCGCTTGAAAAAAACGATTGAGCGAAAGAGCAGAAACGCCTTTTACTGCCAATTTTTGCATTTTTCTGCGGGATTTAAATTTCTCTTGAGCAGCCTCTGCAACTTCTTTTGGTACTGCATAAACATCGGTTGGAGTACACATAAACATAAGGCTTGTATCAGGCTTATGCTCGCTCACAAATTGCATAATACTATCCATTGCCATGGAAACGCGGACATGCTTTTCACCATCTAAATAGGCGATTGCTGCCAAATCTAACTTTTGTGGAAACTGCACCAGCCACTGTGCTATTTCTGGTAATTGAGTCAGTAAATTTGCACCCAGCTTATCTTTTAACTCAGAAGCTTTTGCTGACGAATCAACGGCTTCAACACATGGTGCAATGAGTGTTGCATTCCCTTGTTGAACCGTATTTAAGATTTTGCCCCAGACTCGTGAGTTTGGTAAATCTACAGCAACAATATTTGCTTTCCATTTGGCTAACCAAGGCAGTGGTCCTGCTTCTGAGGCTGCACCAAACAGCACCATCGTACGGTCAGATAAATCGAACCATTCAGGATGAGCAATAGCTTCACGAAGTGCCTTTGCATGACTTGGCTCAATAATACCAGCCTCTTCCCAGCGTTGAATCTGGTCTAATAAGCTTTGTCCACTGAGCTTTTGTCCTTTATAAGGAACATACCACTCTGGTGCTGCCTCACTTTCACCTTTAAGTTTTACTGTATAAAGAGGAGTAGATGAAGCGATATGAACGGCATCTTTTAAAAGGTAGTGTTTACCATCACGATAATAATCAAAAATATGGTGAGCTTTATGCAACCCTTGCTTCGCAATAGTAATTGGGTTGTTGATATTAGAAATTCCTTGTTTAACAAGAGCTTTAAAATATAAAGGATAGTTTTTTCGCCAGTTTTTTTCATTCAACACTTGTTGTGCGGTTTTATTATCTACAATAGATAAGGCCTCTGACAAAATCTCTTGGCCTGTAAGAGATGTACTTTGTTTTTTTGTTGAGGCGTGTACCGGAAATTGTAGACCTTCGACTTGACTTGTGCTGGACATAAAATATCTCGTTTATACGACTGGGTTAATATACATGTGTATACATTATCTATGCCAATGAAAGGAAACGAGTGGCAATAACTGACAAAATAATATTGATTATTTATGTGATGAAACGTGAAAGAGAAAGTTATTATGATAAATTCATCTCATTTTGGCCTTAATTTTTTTCACATTTTTAGAACATTTTTATAGACTTACGTTACATAAATGTTTATTTTGTATTAAGCAAATACATCAGTATTAACCTGAAGGTAAAATGTTCAAAATGTATCAATAATAGAGATACAGAAATGATTAAAAACTAGACTTTTTTCTTAAGCGGTAAGAAAAGTCAAACGGAATAAGAAAGAATTGGGGTGAAACTAGATAGAAGACAACGTAAGATTGTCTTTTAAAAATCTTGGGGATATGGTGATTTTTTTACACCATAATTTTCTAGTTTCATCCCATCTATTTTTGGGCTGGAACCCTCCATTTAGTATTCAATTCATCACTTGATTGAAGCCTATTTCTTTAGAGTAACTTCAAAATTACTTTAAAAGAGGGTATTTCTAACAACGTCCTTTTTTAGCTTGTCCTGGTGGGCAAAAGCCTCCTGGATGTCCGTAATATGGTGAATCAGGGTCAATCACAATACTACCTTCAGGTGTATGGACCGCACAGGCTGATAGTGACATTGTGAAAATTGCTGCGGCACAAAGAAGTAAAGTTTTCATCTTGTTCTCACTTTTTTATCATTCTCACTTGTACTATAAAAACATTTTGATTATTTTTCGACCTGATTTTGGTTAAAAAATATCTTTAATCAGTCGAATTAAGTAGAAATTAAGGAGACCGTAAAATAGTCCGAAATCCAACATGTGTTGCAGCTAAATCAAAATCTTGTGGATAACGGCTACTGCTACGATAACGTGAACAATAATTTTGTGCACAAAGAAAAGATCCACCTTTAATTACATATTGAGTGCTGGTGATTTCTTGTTGACGTAAATCAGAATAATTTCCCATATGCTGGTCATGAGCACCTTGATAAGGAGAAGATGTCCATTCCCATACATTTCCAATCATATCAAATAGTTTGAATTTATTTGCCGCAAAACATCCAACGGGTGCAACACCTTTAAAGTGATCTTGATTTAGGTTTTGAAAAGGGAATTCGCCTTGCCAGTAATTGGCTTGCGGATGTTGATATTCATCAGTAGGGGCCTGATGTAAAGGGGTATCAGTTTTTGAATTGGCTTTAGCTGCATATTCCCATTCTAGTTCTGTTGGTAAATCACGTCCTAGCCACACTGCATAATGTTCAGCATCATTTTTACTTACATACCTTACAGGCTCATTAGGATTTGCTATAGCTCCAGTACCGCCGTTTGGCGTTTTCCATGTATACCCTGATTTTAGCTGCCACCATTGCTGTGGGTGATGAGGGTCTGGTGAGAAAACAGCAGCCTGTTTTTGTTTTTCGGCATCGGTAATATAGCCAGTTGCTTTTACAAAACTTGCAAACTGAGCGACCGTAACTTCAGTTTGGTCAATCCAAAATCCTTTGACTTCGCGCTGCTTTTTCCCAAAATTAAGTTCATCGGGATAGGCCTTTTCAGAACCAAAGTTAAAATTTCCATCGGCAATTAAAATCATTCCTGCTGTAGGCTGTTTGAGCCAACCCTGAGGCAGACCACTATAGTTTTGACATTTTTCAATAGACCCTAAATCAGCTAAAGAGGTTTGCTGTTGCGTCGAAGACCTGGATTCAGAAACTTTTGAAGATTGGCTACAGCCCGTCATAATAGACAGGCTGATTGCGGTAACTAAAAATGGCTTCAATTTCATTTGGCGTTATATTCCTGCACACCATTTTTTTCAGTATATTTTTGATAGACCGATAAAAGTTCTTGAACTTTTGCAGGATAAAGCTGAGCAACGTTTTGTCTTTCACCGCGATCTAATTTAATGTTGTATAGCTCCCAAGTCCCTGTGCCTAATTCAGGTCGTCCTTGAAGTGCGATTTTCCATTCACCTTGTTTTGCATATTTGCTGCCATGTAACTCATCGGCAAAGCTAAAATTTGCAGGACGAATAGTATCGGTTTTGTTTTCAAGCAAAGGTTTCCATGAAATCCCAGATGGTGTATTAATGGCTCGGCCATTATATTGGCCTTGAGGTACTGGAATATGAGCATATTCTAGTAAGGTAGGGAAAACATCGAGTACAGATGCAAAGCTATGATTGGTTGCTTCTGCTTTTTTCTGATTTGGTAATTTCACAATAGCAGGGGCAGTTGTTGCGCCTTCGCCCGCCGTATCTTTCCATAAGTGGAAAGGCGCCGCACTGACCTCGGCCCAACGTGGCCCAATATAGTGATATGAAGTAGGTGTACCCACATTTGCTACTGAGTTATCAAAACCAGATTCACTGCCATATCCGCCACGTACAAAACCTTCTGCACCATTGTCTGAAACAAAGAAAATTAAAGTATTGTCATAAAGATTATTTTGTTTGAGATATTGAATAATGCGGCCGACATTGGCATCAAGATTTTCTACCATGCCTGCATAGATTTCCATTTTACGAGCTTCTAATGCCTTTTGTTCGGCTGTTAACTCATCCCATTTTCCATATTTTTGTGGGGCATTTTGTGTTGCAATTGGTTCTGCTGCCTCAAAGTTTGCAGGGATAATTCCAAGCTGTTTTTGCTTAGCAATACGTGCGTTACGAATAGCATCGTAACCGACATCATAAACTCCGCGATATTTTTCACGGTATTCAGCAGGTGCTTGAATTGGCCAGTGAGGCGCCGTATAGGCAGCATAAGCAAAGAATGGTTTTCCACTATTTTTGCCTGATTCTAAGTAGCTGAGTAATTTATCGGTAAAATAATTTGTCGAGAAAAAGTCATCAGGCAAAGCTGAAACAGGAATAATTTGGCCATCTTCTGTATAAGTTGAATTTCGTTTAAACGCACTTGGCGCTTGCTTAAAGTGGTGATCTAAACCTTGTAATAAAGTAAATGAATGATCAAAACCTTTTGCATGTGCATTGGTTTCAGGGGTTAACCCTAAATGCCATTTACCGCTGATGTACGTGCGGTAACCATTATCTTTAAGTACTTGAGCGATAGATAGAGAACGTTCATTTAAATATCCCTCGTAGCCTGGTTGTCCTTTTAAATGTTCCGGTGTGAGTTCAGCCATTGCCCCAATACCAGCTAAATGATGATCAGTACCAGAAATGAGCTGAGAGCGTGTTGGAGAGCAGGTCGGGGCAGTATGATAATCCGTTAAAAGGCGGCCTTCTTGAGCCAAACTATCAATATTAGGGGTGTGAATTTCACCACCAAAAGCCCCTAAATCTGAATAGCCTAAGTCATCAGCCATAATAAATAAGATATTCGGTTGCTTAGGTGTGGTTGCTACATTTTCTTGATTATCGTTGTCATTACATCCAGCTAAAGATAAGCTAAATAAAGCAATGGAAAGGCTAGATAAAATTGCTTTGTACGTCATTGTATCATCTGAATTATTAAAAGAATTGGCACGAGTTTAATCAGATGGTTTTTGCAATCAAAACAAAGAAATGATCAAAGATAATCAGAAAAAAGACTGAGAATTTATAGTGATAAATTAATGAGAAAAAAAGAAAAGCCCACAAGGAGCCTTTCTTTAATTTATTTTGTTTAGAAAGGAAGGCGAGTTAGTTGGTCTAAGAAATGCGGAATAACTTTTGGTTCAAGTAAAATTGTTACGATGATTCCGTAAGCTGCACCCCATAAATGAGCACTATGGTTAATATGGGTATTACCACGCTTACCAGCCCAAATACTGTAGGCCACATATAAAATTGCAAAAATAATAGCGGGTACAGGAATGAAAAATACGAAAATTAGCTTCCACGGTTGGAATAGGATATAAGCAAATAACACTGCTGAAACAGCACCTGAGGCGCCTAGGCTGGCCCAATTCGCATCATTTTTATGTTGTAAATAGCTTGGTAAAATCGCGAAGATTAAGCCACCTAAATAGAACAACACAAAACCCATGTCGTAGAAATATTGGCGATAAAAACTTTCAATAATACTGCCAAAGAAGAACAGGGTAATCATGTTGAAAAGTAGGTGTGTTCCATCGGCATGGATAAAGCCATGGGTAATGAAGCGATCAATCTGTCCACGTTGCATTGCAGGCGGCCAAAAAATCAGCCGGTTCATCACGTTTTGGTTGCTAAAAGCAATTAAAGAGATAATGACCGTAATAATAATAAGAGTAACTGTATGGTTAAATGGCAAATGCAACATAAGAAATATTTAAAAAATGATCAATACTGGCTCAATAATGCCATTAAAAACTTAAGTTGAAACCCTGTTGTGTATAAATCCGACAAATTTAGTTGATTTTTTTTAAATCCACCTCATCTTCGGTTAATATAAAGGCATCAGCTTGAGGAATATTGTTATGTCGACTGAGAACACCAACACTGCTGTTGCAGAAGAAATTCCAAACCTTTTGATTACACCATCTGCACAAGAGTATTTGCACGATTTATTAACGAAGCAAAATACTCCGGGAATTGGCGTTCGAATTTTTGTTGAGCATCCAGGTACGCCACGTGCCGAATGTTGTATGGCATATAGTGCGCCAGAAGAAGTGATCCCAACAGATTATAAACAGGACTATCCTGATTTTCCTGCGTATATTGATGCACCATCTATTCCATATCTTTTAGATGCTGTAATCGATTACAACAAGGACCGTTTTGGTGGTCAGCTCACTTTCCGTGCACCAAATTCTAAGGTTCCACGTGTTGGTCCAGATGCATCAATTGAAGAACGTATTACTTACATTCTTCAAGCAGAAATTAACCCAGGTCTTGCAGGGCATGGCGGAAATTGTAGCTTGGTAGAAGTACAAGATGATCCAGAACATGGTTTAACTGCTGTATTGAAATTCGGTGGTGGTTGCCAAGGCTGTTCTGCAATTGACGTTACCTTGAAACAGGGCGTTGAAACTACTTTAAGAGAGCAGATTCCTGAGCTTCAACGTGTGGTTGACCAAACTGACCATACGCAAGCAGAAGGTGCTTATTTCAAATAATTAAATTATTTGAAAAGTGACATAAAAAAGCCTCGCAATGAGGCTTTTTTATGGTCTTGCAATTGAAAATAATTATCAATATTATTTATTTTTTTATTTAAATTTGTTACTTTTGTTTAAGTAAAACTTAATATTTATTCATAATTTAATATCTTGGAGTAGGGTATGACGAAAAGTATTTTCCAATCTGTATTATCAATTTCGGTACTTACAGTAATGTTTCCTGCGGCTTATGCCGCTGAAAGTGAAAATATTTTAGTTGATTCTTCCATAAAAAATGAAAAAGAAAGCGAAGTTACTCAACTTGAAAAAATTGTCGTGACAGCAAGTGGTTTTGAACAAAATATAAAAAAAGCAGCAGCTTCGATTTCGATTTTAACTCAAGAAGAAATTAATAAAAAAGCATATCGTGATGTAACTGATGCACTTAAAGATGTTCCTGGTGTAGTTGTTACAGGTGGTGGAAGCTCATCTGATATCAGTATTCGTGGGATGGGAAGTGCATATACCGTTATTATGGTTGATGGTAAAAAAGTAAATACACGTTCTGTGCGACCAAATAGTGATAATTCAGGTATTGAGCAAGGTTGGTTACCGGGAATCGAAAGTATCGAACGTATTGAGGTTATTCGTGGTCCAATGTCGGGTCTATATGGTTCGGATGCGATGGGTGGTGTGATTAATATCATTACTAAAAAAGTTGCAGATGTTTGGAACAGTTCTGTTAAGTTAGATACAACAATTCAAGAAAATAATAAATCTGGAAATCTTTACCAAGCCAATACTTATGTGTCGGGACCTTTAATTAAGAATTTACTTGGTTTAAAAGCCAGTGGCACATTTTCACAAAGAGATGAAGATGAAATTATTGGTGGTTATAACAAACAAAAAATTCGGGCGGGAGGGGCTACTTTAAGCTTAACTCCTAATGATCAATATACCATCGAGCTTGAATACCAGCGTTCTATCCAAAATCGTAATGCCACAATAGGTAAAACAGTTTCACCTATTCAAACTGGTCGCAACCCACCAGTAGATTCATTAACAGACTATTACCGTACAGAATATAGTTTAACGCACCGTGGGGACATTGGTCCTGTAAAGACTCATTCTTATATTCAACGCGAAGAAAATAAGAACCCGTCTAGAAATATGGAAGCTGTAAATACGACATTTAACACGCTTAACCAGATCACACTCGCAAATCATGCGCTTAGCGTGGGCGGAAGTTATCTAAAAGAAGAATTAGATGATTTAGGTAACCAATTAAAAGTGGGTGGCTCACAACCTGTTTCTAATTTAGATCGTTATAGCTGGGCATTATTTGCAGAAGATGCATGGAATATTATTGATCCTTTCACTTTAACAATGTCATTACGGATGGATCAGGACGAAAAATTTGGAGATCATTTCAGTCCTAAGCTATACGGGGTATGGATCTTGAATGATAACTGGATTATTAAAGGCGGTGTATCAACAGGCTATAAAACACCTGCATTAAGAGCGACTGTAGCAGAATGGGGGCAAGCTACGGGTGGAGGACGTTCGGCAGGAGTAATTGTTGGTAATCCAAATTTAAAACCAGAAAAAAGTACCAACTATGAGTTGTCATTTTCTTGGGACAATTTAGATAACTTGAATGCTGGCTTAACGATCTTTAATAGTGAATTTAAAGATAAAATTACAGAAGTTAGAACATGTTCCGGAGATGCAGGTACTTATAATTGCGATTGGTTAGGTACAAAATTTGATTTTGTCAGTCAACGCACAAATGTGGATAAAGCTAATATGAGAGGAGTTGAAGCGACGTTTGGTTGGCTCATTTCACCTGACTTAAAGCTAAATGCCAATTATACCTATACAGATACAGAGCAAAAAAGTGGTCAATTTAAGGGTCAGCCTTTAAATGAGATGCCGGAACATATGTTTAATACCACTTTAGATTGGCAAGTTAATGACTTGGTAAATATGTGGAGCCGTTTGAATTTTCGTAGCAAAACTTCTGAATATTTAAGTCGTACGTCAATGGCTGAAGGGAAGCCTGCTTATGGACTAGTTGATGTTGGTATGAACTATAAACCAACTGACAAAATCCAAGTTGCGGCTGGTATTTACAACTTATTTGATAAAGATATTGACGTAGCAACTTATAGTTATGTTTTAGATGGGCGTCGTTATAATTTAGGAATCATTTATAAATTCTAAGTGGTTAAATAACAAAGGCGCTCTAAGCGCCTTTGTTATTTAAAATATTTAATGTTTTTTCAGAATAATAAAATTTTTCTAGGTAAACACGGGCACGACGTCTTAAATGTCCTGTTGTAATTAATTGCTGTAATACAGGCACAAGTAGCTTGGTCAGTTCATGTTGCACTAAGCTTTCATCAATATTGAGGTCACGGAGCAATAAATCAAAACTACGCTCTTGATTACGTACATACCAAGTATAGATACCATCATGTACTTGTTGTTTTAGATAATCAGTTTGACAAATGTGGTCCCAGATTTCATGCCCTAAACCAACCGTTTTTGATAAGTCTTGAGTTTCTACATAATTTTTTAAAACAGAAAGTGGCATAGTTTTAACTTTATGCCAAACATTTGCCTGAAAATGGTAGAGCTTATCATTGTCAAAATGTTGGTTTAAAACACGCTCACTCATTTGGCTGAGTTTTAAAATATTCTTTTGCAAATAATGATTAATCGTATCGTCCAGATTTGAATCGGTTACTGTTTCTAAAACAGATTTCCCCATTTTCATAAAACGACCTACACCTGGTACACGCTTTGACATTGATTCATCTAAATAATCATGCATTGTTTGCTGAATCAGTTGCGTGAGCAGGGCCGAAAAAGCAGGGTTATTTACAATTGTTTTAATCAGTTTTTTACGGTGCTCTTCTTTACTTGCAACGTATTGTGCAATTCGGTCAATCGTTAAAACAGGAATAACATCTTCAACAGTTGCGGTTTCATTTGCAGGATGAATCAATGCAAAGCGAATATGCTCAGCAATTTGTTCAATCAGGAAATCAGAAGCAGGCGTATCTAAAATCTGCTTTTGAATGAGCTGTTGAATTTGTTCAAAAGTCCACAGATGTTGTAATTGCCGACTCCCCAACCAATGATAAAATTGCTCAAACTCTTGCTGGATCACCTGAGCCTGAGCAAATTGCTCATCTAAAAAATCTAGATGAGCTTCAATAAGTTTTTCAATAAGTGGTTGGGTAGACATAAGGTCTCACAAGTCCGAAGTTTTATTAAGGTGTGGTCGTTTTTGACGACTGATTTGTTTCTACTTTAAGTAAAAACGGTAGATATTGTTGCATAACCAACTGTTCAGCTTCCAATATTGGCATATGACCTACATTTTCTAAAATAACTGGAGGCTGAGCATTCTTTAAAAGTCGTTTTAGTTCACTTGCTACTTCGACATTAATAATCTTATCTTGTTTGCCCCATAGAATGAGCGTCGGTGCATCAATCGTTTTGGTAAGTACCGCAAATGAATCTGGTGTATAGACTTTATTAAGTGCAATCAATTGATCAACCAGTTTTTGTGTTTGAGGTGCCTGCTCAATCATCAACTTTTCTTGAGCTTGAAGAAACTCTTTAGGAATAAATGGAGGATTAAACATGGTTTGTTTTAATAAATAATTAAAGTCACCTTTTTTAGACACTAACAGTTGTTTGAGGTAAGCAGGATCTTTTAAATAAATTGTATTGGCTGAGCGAAAAATACCGCCGCTATCTACTAAAAATAAACTTTTGGTTTCAAATGGATACTGTCCAGCATAGAGTAGGGCAATAGATCCGCCGAGTGAGTGCCCAGCAATATGAATTGGACCTTTTAAATTTGCAGCCTCAACAAAGCGACGTAATTTTTCAGCAAGATTTGGTACCGAATAATCGAAGTCTTGGGAAACGATAGTTTCACCACTACCAGGTAAATCAGGAATAATGACATGATAATTTGTGGTGAGATAACGAGCCACTCGGTTCCAGTTATCACGGCTACCCGCTAAACCATGAATAAGGAGTAAAGTCGGTTTTGTTGTAGAGCCGCCTTCGCTATATGACCAAGTCACATCACCGACTTTTAAACTTTTGCTTTGTAGGCCTGCCCAGCTACGTTCTTGCTGTAATACATTCTGGAATGTCACATCAATATTATCTGCTGCCTGTGTTTGAGAAATACTCATCACTGACAATACGCTACAAGCCAAAGTCAGGGCGGTAGCAGTTTTTTTCATAGAGGCCATAATTGATGTGGACAGCCTTGTCATAGATTTCATCCTTGAAGCTTAAGCGAGTTTGAAAAATTATTGAAAAACTTTGCCAATGAGTCATTTGCCAAATGTTTAGAATGAAGAAAATTATAGTCAATCCGAGAACCAAAGTATGTCTATTTTTTCACTAAACAGTAGCGAATATGCAGTGAGCTCTACATTAAAGCAGGTTAAGTATTTTTAAATTTTTTCATAGAAAAGGATTTATTTTTTGTCAGTGACATTCAAATTTTGACACATTAAAATGATTTCCAACCTTGAAAAAACAATGGAAATATAAAATGCCTACTGCGCAAGAAGTTTTAGATCGTCTGAAAGCCGGTAATCAACGATTTGTAAATGGAAATACTTCCCTTGCAAAAACCTTATCTCATCAAGAACGCGCTGAAATGGCAAAGGATCAAAATCCGTTTGCAATTGTACTTGGCTGCTCAGATTCTCGTGTTCCAGCAGAGATGGTATTTGACCAAGGTCTTGGTGACTTATTCGTAATCCGTGTAGCTGGTAATGTGGTTGCACCTTCGCAAGTCGGTAGTGTTGAGTTCGCAGCAGAGCGTTATGACTGCCCAGTTGTAGTTGTATTAGGACACAGCCATTGTGGTGCGATTCAAGCAACAATTGATACGTTAATGAATCCTGATCACCCGCCATCATCTAACCTAATGTCGATTGTGAACCGCGTTCGTCCATCAGTTGAAATTTTAATGCAGACTGACTTAAAAAATGATTTGAAAAAATTATCATGTCATGCGGTACGTTCAAACGTTTTTGCTTCTGTAAATCAATTACGCCATGGTTCAGCGGTGTTAGAGAGCCTGATTGCAAAAGGTGAATTAATTGTTGTTGGTGCAGAATATTCACTCGAAACAGGTGAAGTTACTTTTTTTGATTTCTGATTATATTAAAAAGAATGCTTAAAGATAAAAGGTGCCTATAGGGCACCTTTTATATATGGGTAAGCTAAATTAAGTAGTTTTGACTGCGCTTGAGCATTGGGATGAATCAAATCATTTTGCATAAGCTGTTTTTGACCAGCAACACCATCTAGAAAAAACGGTAGTAGTTTCACCTGATATTTTTGACTTACAACTTTATAATTATTTTCAAAAGCTTTGCTATACGCAGCCCCATAATTTGGCGGAATCTTCATGCCAAAAAGAATAACTTTGGCTTTTTGTTTCTGGCTTAATTGAATGAGCTGATCCAGATTTTTTTGAATCATTTGAGGCGGTTGACCACGCAAGCCATCATTCCCGCCTAATTCAATCACGACCACATTCGGCTTATAGGTCTGTAATAACTTAGGTAATCGAGCTAAAGCACCGCTAGTCGTTTCTCCACTAACACTTGCATTGACCACTTTGTGTTGTTTGGGATACTGTTGGTCTAAACGTTTTTGCAGTAATTGTACCCAACCTTGTTTGGGATCAATTCCGTAACCGGCACTAATACTATCTCCTAAAATTAAAATAGTTTTCGCCGATACAAGCATGGGCAGCATACTTAATGAGATGAGCATGATGCTTTTAGAACCAATCAAAAAAGATTTATACATTTGTACTTCGACCCTGATTCTGAATACATAGGACTTTTCACATCATGCCACAACCCATCATTGCTGCCCATCAAGTTACACAAACTATTCAGATTAACCAAAATCAGTTTACGATTTTAAAAGATATTGATTTAGAGATTTTTGAAGGGGAACAGGTAGCAATTACGGGACGTTCCGGCTCAGGTAAATCAACCTTACTAGGAATTTTGGCGACTTTAGATCAACCGTCTGAAGGAGAAGTCTGGTTGTGTGGTCAAGCTGTTCATCAGTTAACAGAGGAACAACGTGCCCAAATCAGAATGCAGCATATTGGTTTTGTATTTCAGTCTTTTCAACTTCTGCCTCAGTTGAGTGCGCTTGAAAATGTGATGTTACCTTTACGATTACGTAAAGACTTTGATTATAAAACAGCGGAGAAAAAAGCTTTAGATTGGTTGCATCGAGTAGGGCTGAGTCGTCAAGTTGAACAAACGCCTAAAGTCTTATCTGGTGGCGAGCAGCAGCGTGTAGCCATTGCACGCGCTCTTATTGCAGAACCACAAATTATTTTTGCGGATGAACCGACTGGAAACCTAGATGGTCAGACAGCACAAGAAATTGAAAGCTTGCTCTTTGATTTAAACCGAGAGTTAGGTACGACTCTGATTTTAGTCACCCATGATCGTAATTTAGCATCCCTTTGTCAGCGTCATGTTGAGTTAGATGATGGCCGACTAAAGACAGTACAGGGTGGTTAAACTATGCGTAATCTTCTCAAACCACTTTTGCTACAAAGTTTTCGTACGGGTGGATTATATCTACTCATTATTGCTCTATCGCTTGCGATCAGTGCAACAACTGCCCTGAAATTTAGTAACGACCAAGTTAAAAATGCAGTCAGTCTGCAAGCTTCACAAATGCTGGGTGCGGATTTGGTTCTGTCGAATAACGAGCCTATCGAACAGCAGTGGAAAAAGAAAGCTGAGCAGCTTAGTTTAAAGCAAACTAATGTCACTATATTTAGCTCGATGGCTCATACCCAAGATCAGTTTGTCATGGTGAATGTAAAGGCAATTGAGCCTTTATTTCCACTCAGAGGACAGTTGGAAATTGAACCAAGTGATAAAGCGATTCAATCTGGTGAAGTTTGGCTAAGTCAAAGAGCAGCCGATTTACTTAAAGTAAGGCTAGGAGATACTGTTTCTATTGCTGATGGTACCTTCCGTTTTAGTGGCGTGATTGTGCGTGATTCAAATCAGGAACTCGGTTTTTCGGGCTTTTCGCCAACCGTTATTATTCATCAAGCCGATATTGCTAAGACTCATGCGATTCAGATAGGGAGCAGAATTGACTATCGTTTATTAATGGCAGGTAGCTCTGAACAGGTTCAGTCATTTTCAAAGCAATTTAAGCAACAGCATCAACCTTCTAAAGATGTAGATGAAACGGCTGGCTTGCGTTTACGTGATGCAAGTGAATCGAACAGTAGGTTATTACGTCCGCTTGAAAATTTAGATACCTTTTTGCAATTGGCCAATATTTTAACGATTTTATTGTGTGGTATTGCCATCGCTTTAACGAGTCAAAGATATGTTCAACAAAACCAAGATCACATTGCACTTATTAGATGCTTAGGCGCCAGTAAGTTCCAAATCTTGTGGGCATATATTGGATTGCTTTGTATTGTCAGTGCGATTTCAATTGTGCTAGGAAGCCTATTAGGTTTAATCATGGGGTTTGGTCTGCTGCAACTTATGCTGCAATTGATCCCTCAATTAGAGTTAAGTTTTTCGGTTGTACCTCTTTTAATCGGGCCTTTACCAATTGCGATTTTTACCAGCGTGATTGTGCTGCTTGGTTTTATTTTGCCAAGCATTTGGGAGCTTTTAAATACACCTCCAATTCGTGTTATTCGGGAGCAAGCCAAATCTCGCAAATCTTTATTCTTCATGTTTTTTGCAGGAATCACTAGCCTAGTTGTTTTTAGTTTGGTGTTGAGTGAAAACTTAATGCTCAGCATTCTGGTTTTAGCAGCAATTATTGTTCTTTGTATTTTGCTTTACACTGTTGTTTGGCTATTGCTTCGCAGTTTAAAAAAGCTGAAAAATCGTTTGTCTTTTTATATTCGTTCGCCATCGCAAAGCGCCTTACAAATTACTGCATTGGCTTTAGGATTAAGCCTCATTACAGTACTCAGCGTATTAAGAACAGATTTATTAGAGCGTTGGCAACAACAACTTCCGGAAGGAACACCGAATCAATTTGTTTATGGATTGCCTCCATTTGATTTAAAAGCCTTTGAGCAACAGTTAAAGCAACATGGTTGGCAAAGCACCCCGTTATACCCCAATATTCGTGGCCGATTACTAGCTAAAAATGATGTACCTTTTTCAGAAGAGGCTATAAAGCAAAATAATTCTTTACGCCGTGAACTGAATTTGACTCAATCAGATTTACTACCAAATGACAATGTCATTACAAATGGTCAAGCCCAGTTTAATGGCATAGGACAAGTTTCAGTCGAAAGTAAAACTGCCGAAAGTTTGGGAATCCAAATTGGAGACAAGCTTACCTTTAGCCTGCCTGAAGGTACACTACAAGCCAAAGTTGTGAATTTCCGGAGTGTCGAGTGGGAAAGTTTTAGCCCTAACTTTTTCTTTATTTTTTCACCTAAAACCTTAGACGAAAATGCTGGAAGTTATTTAGGTAGTTTCTATGTGCCTAAGCAAGATCAACCTAAAATGATCACTATTATTCAGCAGTTCTCAAATACAGTATTTATTGATGTTGACCGGATTTTAGATGAAGTAAAACGCTTAATGAATGTTTTGGTCAAAATAGTAACTGTACTGGCAGCGTTAGTCGGTTTTTCTGGAATATTGGTACTGATTGCATGTTTAAACCTGTTAATGGACGAGCGACGCCGTGAGGTTGCTTTACTGCGCTCATTTGGTTTATCTAAAAATAAAATGAAGCAAATGCTCAGTTTTGAGATTGGTTTCTTAGGTCTGCTAGCAGGCATAGTTGCCTGCTGTTTTGCAGAAGTGATTAGTGCGATCGCAAGCTATAAAATGAATATGGCAATACAGTGGCATATTGAAATATGGCTGATTTTACCAATTGGCATGATGCTGGTTTGTGCGCTGATTGGTCGTTATCGACTAGGCTATCTCTGTAATTTGCCACCTTTACAAAGTTTAAGAGAATTAAACCAATTGTAGTTTAAGGAATAATGTCAGGGTTCTGGATGATGATTTCATGCCATAGGGGAAGCAACGGTGAGTTGAGCTGTACACAGTACATATAAACACCACCTGTAATTACAACTGCTCCTAATAAACCTAGGATTTTGAGCACATTTTTTAACTTGCTGACATAGCTTAAGTACCACATCAGTGCAAGAAATGCTCCAATAATCATGCCGCCAATATGCGCGGCATTATTAATACCGGTTGCGACAAAACCAAAAACAAGGTTGATGGCCATAATCATTAATAATGCTTTTTTATCGAGTATGTAGGCTTGATGCGGCAGCGGTGGAAATAAAGAAAGAACGGTTAATGCAGCACCTAATCCCATCACGGCACCTGAAGCACCTGCACTGACATGAGGTAGTAAGCTTTGATCGAAATGTTGCAGTAATTCATGCCCATTTTGAATAGTCATATAGCTACTGAGAAGGCTACCAAATAAGCCAGCAAGTAAATACATACCTATAAAATAGAAGCGACCAAATAGTGACTCAGCTACATTACCGAAAATATAGAGGGCCCACATGTTAAGCATGAGGTGAACAAGACCAAAATGAAAAAACATGCTGGTAAATAAGCGTTCGGGCTGCCCAGTAAAAGTAAGTGGTGTAAAATCAGCCCCCCAATGAATAGCATCTTTCATGGCTGGGTCGCTAATATCGACACCAGTTGCAATTTGCCAGACAAACAAACTTACATTAATCAAGATCAGTAAGGCGGTCAGCCACCAAGTTTGTACATTGAGTTTACGATTAATGTGCGGAGGCTGATATTGAGTCATGCTATGCTTTTGTTATATATGAACATGCTTAACAGCTTAACATGAAAAAAGTTGAATACAGGAGATAAGGACGAACATGAAAGCTTTTATTGTTCGCGTGTTGTTAATTTTTATTGGGGCAATTCTCCTTATTCAACTTTGGATTTTCTCAAGTTTGGTTTGGTGGCGTACACATGAAGTTGATACCACCATGTTTATGAGAATTGATTATTGGTCAGATACATCTGAGCCGATCATTCATGAATGGCTTGACTATGATGATATTAGCGACAATTTCAAACATGCGATTTTAGCTGGGGAAGATGCAAAATTCATCCATCATCATGGTTTTGACTGGGATGGCATCCGTTTTGCTCTAGAGCGTAATAATGAAGAAGGAGAGGTTGTTGCTGGTGGATCTACTGTGTCTCAGCAACTTGCAAAGAATTTGTTTTTATATAATAAGCGTTCGTTTATTCGTAAAGGCCAAGAAACTATCGCAACTTGGATGATGGAGCGAATGTGGTCAAAACGCCGAATTCTTGAGGTGTATATGAACTCTGTTGAATTTGGCAAAAATCGATATGGTGTTGAAGCAGCAGCTCAATATTATTATGGTAAAAGTGCGAGAAGCTTAACGCGCGAACAAGCTGCCTTTTTAGCCGCGTTATTGCCTGATCCGAAATATTATCAAGACCACCGTAACGATCGTAAACTACAATATAGAAAACGCGTTATTTTACGTTATATGAATAGTACCCAGATTCCTGAATAATGATGTTTAAAGATGTGTTAATTTTTTAGTTTTTACCAAATTGTCATATTTTTGCAGCATACTGTTTTATAGAGATTTTGGCTGGATAGAGAATTGAGTTAGACATGAATACAGCGATTACACCAACGACCCCTACAGAATATAGTTATAATGACCGTTATATAAATCGTGAATTGTCTATTCTTGACTTCCATTTGCGTGTATTGGAGCAAGCGGTAGACCCTTTACATCCATTACTTGAGCGAATGAATTTCTTGCTCATTTTTTCACGTAATCTAGACGAGTTTTTCGAAATTCGTGTTGCGGGGGTAATGGAGCAATTTTCTCTAGGTAATGAGAGTCGTAGCCCTGATGGTTTGACGCCAAGACAAGTCTTACAAAAAATCTCTGAAACTGCTCACGCTGCGATTGAGCGTCAATATCGTATTTTAAATGAAGAAATTTTACCTAAGTTGCGTGAAGAAGATATTTGCTTCCTTCGCCGTGGTGAACTAACCCCAGCTCAGTCGGCTTGGATTAAGAAGTATTTTCAAGAGCAAGTTGCACCTGTATTAACTCCAATTAGCTTAGATCCAGCGCATCCGTTCCCACGTCTCGTAAACAAGAGCTTAAACTTTATTATTACCCTAGAAGGTAAAGATGCTTTTGGTCGTCAAATTGATTTAGCTGTGGTTCCAGCCCCACGTTCATTACCTCGCGTTGTACGACTGCCAGATGAGTTAACAGGTGGTAAAGAACATCACGTCATGCTATCTGCAATTATCCACGAGCATGTGTCCGATTTATTCCCTGGAATGACCGCAACTGGATGTTATCAATTCCGTGTTACACGTAATGCTGACTTGGCATTAAATGAAGATGTTGAAGATTTAGCAAAAGCTTTAAAAGGTGAATTAAGTTCTCGACGTTTTGGTCGTGCGGTTCGCTTAGAAGTGACTCATAATTGTCCACAGCATATTTATGAGTACTTATTAGAAGAATTTGATTTAACCGATGAGCAATTATATAAAGTTGATGGACCTGTAAACTTAGCTCGTCTGGTTTCAAATTTTAAACGCCCTCATTTGCGTTATGACTCGCATACGCCGGTTGTGCCTAAAGTGTTTAAAAAGACCGAGAACATTTTCTCTGCAATGCAGAAGCAAGACATTTTGCTTCATCATCCTTTTGAATCTTTCGCACCCGTGATTCAGCTACTTCGTGAAGCTGCTCGCGATCCACAAGTATTGGCAATTAAGCAGACGCTTTACCGTAGTGGTGCTGACTCTGAAATTGTACAGATTTTGGCGGAAGCAGCGCGTAATGGAAAAGAAGTGACCGCAGTTATTGAATTGCGTGCCCGCTTTGATGAAGAGTCAAATATTGAAGTAGCTAATGTTTTACAAGAAGCGGGGGCTGTCGTTGTTTACGGTATCGTAGGTTATAAAACTCACGCCAAAATGATTATGGTGGTGCGCCGTGAAAACAACAAACTTGTGCGTTACGTTCATTTAGGCACTGGTAACTACCATGCAATGAATGCTCGAATTTATACCGATTATGGTCTCATGACGACTGATAAAGATCTGTGTGAAGACGTGCACCGTATCTTCCAAGAGTTGACTGGTATGGGCAAAATGGCGAAATTGAAAAAGCTATTACATGCACCATTTACCTTACATGCTCAGCTCATCAACTTTATTGATGAAGAAATTGCCAATGCTAAGGCGGGGCGTAAAGCTCAAATTATTGTGAAAGTAAATGCCTTAACGGAAGTTCAATTAATCAATAAATTATATGAAGCATCTCAAGCGGGTGTTCAGATTGATCTGATTATTCGTTCTATTTGCTGTTTACGTCCAGGTTTGCCTAACTTATCAGAAAATATTCGTGTACGTTCAATTGTAGGACGTTTCCTTGAACATACTCGCGTTTATTACTTTAGCAATAATGGCGATGCGCGTATTTACTGCTCAAGCGCAGACTGGATGGATCGTAATTTATTTAACCGTGTTGAAGCATGTTTCCCTGTGGAAGATCCTGCATTGAAAAAGCGTATTTATCAACAAGGCCTAGTGAACTATTTGCAAGATAACCAGCAAGCTTGGTTGTTACAGTCAGATGGTACTTGGGTGCGTGCTGAGCCAGCAGAGGGTGAAAAATTGCATAATGCTCAACGGGCACTATTAGAAATGATTAAATAATAAGTTTTAAATTTAATTAAAAAAGCCGACAAAATGTCGGCTTTTTTAATTCACTGAAATTCAAAATAATTTAATTAGTTTTTCTAAATGGTTGTTGGGTAAACGATAATAATTTGAAACACAGCAAGATGTTTTTAAAATATGTGATTTTTTCCATAAAACATTGAATTTTAAAAATATACAAATCATGTGAAATCTACTTTAATACGCCGCATTAAATATACTTAACTTCGGTAAATGAATAAGATGCAATGCTTTATTAGAAATTTACTTATTAGAATACTTTTGGGGATAATGCCAGTGACCGCCTACGCAGATCAGAAGTGTTATGGGGATATCATCGTATTTCAAAGGTTTGATGATCAAGCGATATATCCTTATTTTGCGCCAGTTTCCAATGATAAAACTAAAAAGAGTGAGGTAAGGAATAAAACAATAATCATCCAAAAAAGAAAACAAAAGCAAGATGAGTTTTTAGCGCAAAAGAAAAATGAGGAAGTTCACACAAAAAAAGTAGAAGAAAAGAAAAATTCTGAAAATAAAAAACAACTTGATGCTGCGATCGCTAAAGAAATTTTAGAAAATGGCGAAAAAAAATGGATGGTACAAGTTGCGCTAGCTTCTAATCAAAATAAAGCAAATAGGATTCAGTCACAGCTTGAAGCAAAGGGCTATAAGGTCGTAACCAGCTCAACGACTAAAGGAATACGAGTCATGATAGATCCAGCCAACGACTATGCTATAGCACAGATTATTAGAGAAAAAATTATTGCTGATAATAGTTTGAATATGCAATCTGCTTGGGTGTTTAAATGGGCATCCCTTACACCTCAATAAAATAAAAAGGAGTCCGAAGACTCCTTTTTTTATTCATGTAAATTCGTGGTGATTTTCTGCATAATTTGCAGTAATACATCGAATTCACTTTGTAGTGGCGTACTTTTACGAGTGACTAATGCTAAAGTGCGGCTTGGAGCATCTTCAATTGGTTTTGCAGTAATTTGATCATTAAACTTGATCATACTGTTATCAATTGCAATTTCTGGTAAAAGGGTAAAACCTAAATCAGAAGAAACCATTTCAACTAAAGTTGGTAAAGAGCTTGCTTTTAAACGGTTGTCGTTTTTACGTTCACCGATAGGGCATGCACTTAAAACGTGGTCACGTAAACAGTGGCCTTCTTCAAGCAAAATTAATCTCGATAAATCAAGATCATCTAGTGAGTTTGCTTGAAGAGCATTCGTATCTTGTTTACTACATACAAGGTACAAATTTTCTTTCGAAATTTCAGCGACTTTTAGGCCTCTAGTGTCAAACGGTAGAGCAAGAACGATCATGTCTAGATTACCGTGTTCTAAACGCTCTACAATTTTTTCACTTTGTGCTTCATGCAAATGCAGCTGAATTTTAGGCAACTGCTGATGCACTTCATCAAGTAACCGTGTCAGGATAAAAGGTGCAATGGTTGGGATAACTCCCAAATGCAAATCACCTGTTAACGGTTCACTCATTTCACGGCTCAATCGCATTAAATCTTGAGCATCTGCTAGTAATACACGGGCACGAGCAACAACTTGTTCACCCAATGGTGTTAAACGCACATTCTGACGGTCACGCTCTACCAGAACGCCACCTAACAATCGTTCAAGCTCCATGATGCCGCCTGATAACGTCGATTGCGTGACAAAAGAGCGGCGTGCTGCTTCAGTAAAATGCAAAGTTTCCGACAACGTAACTAAATATGATAGCTGTCTTAGTGAGGGTAATGCAGCCATAGTGTCCTAGTATGATGATTTAAAATGATGCGCAAATAAACCGCTAAGCTGAGGAATAAAATGTGCAGGGATATCATGCCCCATTCCATCAATTAATTCAAACTTAGCACCGGAAATTGCTTTTGCTACAGCCTTACCATGACTAGGGGGAAGTAAGCGATCACGAGAGCCATGTAAGACTAACGCAGGTTGCTTAATTTCACGGTCCAGTTGAAGTAAGGAGCCTGTACATAATATTGCTAAAAACTGTTGAAGTACACCAGCAGGATAATAGCTACGTTGATAAAGTTTGCGTGCAGTTTGCATTGCTTCAATCTGGTTGACGTAACCAGGTGAACCAATTAATTGAAATAGTTTTAAGCTGTGATTAACAATACCATCTTCGTCACGTGACTCGGGTTTGCCAATTAAACTCAAAAGCTGTTTCGGAAAAGGAGGAGGTAAAAAAGGCTGATTATTACTTGTAAACATGAGCCCCAATTTCTCAACCTTCTCAGGATATTTTGCTGCAAGAATTTGAGCAATCATCCCACCCATTGATGCGCCAATGACATGTGTTTTAGCCACGCCTAAGCGGTCAATGAGCATTGATACATCATCTGCCATATCATGCAGAGTATAAGGAGCACCTTGATTACTTAGTCCGAGTGCAAAGCGACCCATCAATTTAACCGTATTTAACCGTTTACCTTCATGACGTACTTTTGAAGAAAGGCCAATATCGCGGTTATCAAAACGAATAACACGAAAACCTTGATCAATGAGTGATTTACAGAAGAAATCTGGCCAGAAAAGCATTTGAGCCCCAAGACCCATAATCAGCAAAATGGTTGGATGTTCCGGTTTTCCACCTACTTCTACATGTAGCTCAATACCATTGCCTAAGTTGACTTTGGTTTCTTGCATGAAAGATGTGTACGGCGAAATGTTAAACTGTAAGGCACTATTCATGTTATTCATTCCTTAAAGGAATACTCTCAAAAGAGTATTCCTGATTCAAACCTTATGCTTGGGCTGGAATAAGATCTGGAACAAGCTTTGTTAAAGTTAAGCGTTGTTTACCTGCTGTTGCACCTAACAATACGAAACCACGCAATGTTCCTTCATTGTCAATTGCTTTAGCAAGCATACCATCGTCGAACTCTTCTGTTTCCCAGTTCACTTCTACATCTACTGGTGCCGGTAATACTGTAAGTGGAGCTGCAGGAGTTTTTACTGCAACGGGCATAGCAGGGTAGTGTACGGCAGTTTGTTGTCCGCTGAGGGTTTTTGCAAGAGCACGAGCTTGCTGCATAATCGGCATTACATATGGAAGTAGTGTGCCATTTACTTCTGCACAATCGCCAATTGCATAAATGTCGGCTTGATTCGTTTCAAGTAAACTATTGGTAATAATTCCACGGCTTGTTTGAATATCTGCACTTTTAGCAAGTGAAATATTTGGCTGTAAACCAATGGCTGAAAGAACAATGTCTGCTACCAAAGTTTGGCCATTTGCGAGTGTAATCGCATAATCTTCGCCATCATTAATTTTGCTGACTTTCTCAACTGTTGTGCCTAATGCAAATTTAACACCAGCCTCTTCGAGATTTTGCTGGAATGCAGAAGCAATATGACCTGGCAATAAGCGGCCTAATGGTTGAGGTGCCAAATCAATGACAGTAATCTCATATTCACTGTGAAGTAAGTCATTGGCAAATTCACAACCAATCAAACCAGCCCCTAAAATAACAACACGCTTGTCTTTACGTTGAGCTAGATTTTCACGGAAAGCACGGTAATCAATTAGCGAGTTCACTACATGAATGTCATCGCTACCATCGCCTGCAATTGCAAGACGAATTGGGTTAGCACCAACAGCTAAAATTAGTTTTGAATAGGGTTGATTCGAAGTTACCCCGTCTTTCTCAAGAACAAGCTCATGGCGTTCAGTCAAAATTTCTTTTACGAAAGTAAAAGGCTCAATACGCATATTGAGTTGGGTACCCATTTTTGCAGCATCACCTAATGGAATTTGTTCAGGTGCTTTTTTACCTGCAAATGCATTTGATAATGTTGGTTTTGCATAATTCACTGCATCATCCGCACAAATCATCACAAGTTCTTGCTCTGGACTAAGCTTACGAAATTCACGTGCTAAGGTATAACCCGCCATGCCTGATCCGATAATGACGATAGGATGCATTTTTCTCTCCAGAGTTAGAATTATTTATTTAATACGGTGATTGGTAATATTCGTAAAAAAGACCATGTCAATCATGGCCTTTTACTTGAAGTCATTAGATTTCGATCATTTCGAAGTCAGCTTTTGAAACGCCGCAATCAGGGCAAGTCCAGTCATCAGGGATATCTTCCCATTTTGTTCCAGCTGCAATGCCGTCTTGTGGCCAACCTTCTGCTTCATCGTAAATCCATCCACAAACGATACATTGATATTTTTTCATGAGACTCTCCGCACTGATAAGTTTGCTCAAAGCTGCCTTTCAGTAAAACTATTCCATCTATTAATAATGTAACCACGATCCGGTCAATAATAACCAATGTGCCTTTGATCGGATATCAAATTTTTACGCAGTTCTACATTTAATGTAAAGCAAATAACGGAGTTTAATCATTCGTAAGCAAAGATGAATGGCAGGTTAGGACAAATAAGTGGTTTTTTAGGCAAAACTTGAGCATAAACTAATAATAACTAATACATTCTTAACGTTAATTTTAAACTTAATGTTGTTTGTGAAATTATTGAGAAATAAAAAGTGTCTGCTCATTTAAAAGATTTATATAATAAGAAAGCTAAATAACAACAAATAAAGATTCAACAGATGTCATCATTAAATCCGAAAATTAAAATTCGACATCATAAGAACGGAATAAATCAGGGAAGTGAAGTATGGAAAACTTAGTATACGAAGTAGACATTGAAGCCCCTATAGAGAAAGTATGGGAATTGCTCTGGAATAACGAGACATATAATGCTTGGACAAAATTCTTTGCCCCAGATTCCTCAATGCGTACCGATTGGCAAGTAGATGGTAAAACTTATTTTTTAGATGGTGAAGGAAATGGCATGATTTCCACAATCAAAGAATTGAAAAAACCGGAAATTTTGATTTTTAAACATTTAGGAATGATTAAGGACGGTAAGGAAGATTTAGAAAGTGACGAAGTTAAAGGATGGAGTGGTTCCCTAGAAAAATATTTTCTAAGCCAACACGATAATGTAACTACTTTAAGAGTCGAATTGGCCACCTTACCCGAATATATGGGTATGTTGAAAAGTGGCTTCGTCCAAGGTTTTGAGGTAATCAAGAAATTGGCAGAAAAAAATAAATAATCTGTTTAAATCTAAGCCAAATATTTTTTATAAATTTTCATAATCAAATCATTGATGCGAGAAGGATAGGCTAAGCGATGATGTCCACCTTCAAATGTTTCAATATTCATGTAGGGTGCAAGTTTTTCTTGAACCTGATACATATCAAGTTGCTCATCTCCTAATTCTAAATAGGCCATTTTAGGATTAGAGATGGTGAGCTCCTCTTCAGAAAGTTGAGGATAGTCAGGTCGAAAACTAGGTGTAAGACTTGGATTTGCCACAATCACAGCTAATTTATGTTGAGCGGCAGTTTTTAAGGCCCAATATCCTCCAAGGCTGTGACCAACCAGTAAATCTGGTTTGATCGTCTGAATAGCCTGATGATAAAAGTACTCAACAGACGCATAACTTAAGTTACGATAATCAACGTCAATACAAAATTTTTCAGGATGTAAAATAGCGTGGAACTTTGTCGATTCACGAGAAGAATCCAAGCCATGTAAAAATAGAATTTTCATTATTTACGACACAATCTCATTGATAAAATACAAGGCAAATAAGGCCTTTGAATATCGAGGTTATTTGGATTTTTTTATATTTTACTAAAAGCTTTAAAAAATGATCTTAGCGATTGGTCTAAGTCATTTTGCCTTTAAAAAGTACTGCTCTTTTCCATAAATTGTCTTTTTTCATTTTTGTTTGATTGAAATCATTCGAAAAACTCCTGCAATCTGTTAAGCTATGCCACTTCATTTTTACTTAATCGAGGCAGAGATGACGCAACAAAACGCTCAATCGACTTCTGAACCAACTATTTCCGAAAACGATTTAATTGCACAGCGTCATGCCAAATTAAAGCAAATCCAAGATGTTGCGAAGGAAACTGGGAAGAGTCCTTGGCCAAATACTTTTAAGCGTGAACATTACGCAGCTGATCTACAAGAACAATTTAAAGATCAGTCGAAAGAACAAATTGAAAGCGCTGAGCATGTTTATGTAAAAGTGGCTGGCCGTGTCATGTTAAACCGTGGTTCTTTCATGGTGATTCAAGACATGACAGGTCGTATTCAGTTATATGTTGACCGTAAAGGCTTACCAAAAGATATTCTTGAAACTATTAAAGGTTTAGATCTTGGTGACATTATTGCTGCCGAAGGTTATATCGGACGTTCAGGCAAAGGTGACTTATATGTTCATCTTGAAGGTTTTGAACTTCTTACAAAATCTCTTCGTCCGTTACCAGATAAATTTCATGGCTTAAATGATACAGAAGTTAAGTACCGTAAACGCTACCTTGACTTAATTGTGAATGAAGAAACACGTAAAACTTTTGAAATTCGCGCCAAAGTTGTTGCTGGTATCCGAGCGTTCTTAAACAACGAACGTTTCATGGAAGTTGAAACGCCAATGATGCATGTGATTCCAGGTGGTGCTTCTGCACGTCCATTTGAAACACATCACAATGCTTTGGATATGCCTTTATTCTTACGTATTGCGCCTGAACTTTATTTGAAGCGTTTAGTGGTTGGTGGTTTTGAGCGTGTGTTCGAAATCAACCGTAACTTCCGTAATGAAGGGGTGTCAACACGTCACAACCCTGAATTCACGATGATCGAGTTTTATCAGGCATATGCTGATTATAAAGACTTAATGGCATTGACTGAAAATATGCTTGAAAAGTTGGCTTTGGATATTCTAGGTACAACTGATGTTCCTTACCAAGGTGAAGTATTTAGCTTCAAAGGACCATTCAAGAAAATCTCTATGTTCGATGCAATTTTAGAGAATAATCCGCAGTTCACACCTGAAAATGTAGGTGATCGTGAGTTTCTTGCAAAATTTATTCGTGAAGAGTTGAAAGAAGAGGTTAAGCCAGGTTTTGGTTTAGGTAAGCTTCAAACGATCGTATTTGAAGAAACTGTTGAAACGAAACTTCGTCAGCCAACATTTATTACTGATTACCCAGCAGAAACTTCTCCATTGGCGCGTCGTAATGATGACAATCCACACGTTACAGATCGTTTTGAATTCTTCATCGGTGGTCGTGAGTTAGCAAATGGCTTCAGCGAGTTAAATGACCCGATTGATCAGGCTGAACGTTTCCAAGCGCAAGTTGCTGAAAAAGACGCTGGTGATGATGAAGCAATGCATTACGATGCAGAATTTGTTGAAGCACTTGAATATGGTTTACCTCCAACAGCAGGTGAAGGTATTGGTATTGACCGTTTAGTAATGTTATTTGCTGACGCACCAAGTATTCGTGATGTAATTTTATTCCCGCATATGCGCCGTAAAGAAGGTTAATCCTCTACGATGCAAAAAGGCAGTATTTATACTGCCTTTTTTATTACTTTTTATATCTAGAAACTTACCTAATTATACTAATCTTAAGGTAGCGTTAAAAAATGTAATTGCACAGTTTAACAATTGCAAAGTTGTGATAAAAAATTTAAGGTGTTGCTCATAAATAACTTTGAGAATTGTGCTGGCATGTTTCTAAGAAAAACACTTTCGATTGCAATATTGGCAACTGCTTCATCCGCTATTTTTGCACAAGGTTTGGTGCTAAATGATGAGGACTTACGTACAGACTTAAATTGGTTAAATCAGCAAGGTGTTATTAATATTAGCACTTCAACTTGGCCGTTAAGTGGTGATGAAATTCAGCGTGCGCTCTCTCAGGCAAAAGTGTCTCATCCAGCTCAACAAAAAGTTATTAACTCAGTTCTTAATGCATTAAAAGCAGATAACAATACAGTGAAAGTGGGTGCTTTTGCTGAAACTGATATTAAAAATATTCCACAAGCATTTGGTGATAACCAAAAAGCTCAATATCAAGGTTCGTTAGAATTTAATGCGGGTGGTGAAAACTGGGATGCAAAAATCCGAGTAAATGCAGAAAAAGACCCGCAAATCGATAATGGGCAAGATGTTAATGTCGAGGGTTCATATGTCGCGGGTAAACTTTGGAATCAATGGGTAGTTGCAGGTCAAATTCCAACATGGTGGGGACCTGGACACGATGGTAGTTTAATTCGTGGTGATGCGAGTCGTCCCGTTTATGGCGTGACTGCACAGCGTGCTGTGCAAAATGCTTTTGAAACAAAATGGTTATCTTGGATTGGGCCTTGGCAATATCAAGCTTTTGCAGGTCAATTAGATGATTATAAAGCAGTTCCTGATGCTAAATTATTAGGTTTACGTGTAACTGCAAGACCATTACCTTATTTAGAACTCGGTGCTTCTCGAACTTTACAATGGGGTGGTGAAGGACGTTCTGAAAGTTGGGATTCTTTATGGAATGCGATTAAGGGTAATGATAATGTTTATGATGCCTCTGAAGACAGGTCTAACCAAATTGCTGGATTTGATGCCCGTTTAAATCTTCAATCTCTTTTAAATGCTCCTGTTGGCGTTTATGGGCAATATGTGGGTGAAGATGAGGCTGGGTTACTACCATCTAAAAAGATGTATTTAGCTGGGGTTGATTATTCGTCAAGCTACAATGATATGCCGTATCAACTTTATGCGGAATGGGCTGATACACGAACCAATGGTGATGTAAAAGGTATTTCTTATAACCATTATATTTATAAAGATGGTTATTACCAACACGGTTTCCCGTTAGGACATGCGATGGGTGGTGACGGACAAATGTATTCAGTTGGTGGTGATATCCGCTTTGATGTTATGAATCGTTTGAGCGGTCGTGCTATGGTGGTTAAAGTTAACCAATCTAATTTAGCAATCAATAAAGCCTTTCCTAAAGATGATGAAATTAAGGCGCTTGATTTAACTTGGACGCATTTCATTAAACCTGATCTTCCATTAAAAATTAATGGCTGGGTAAGTGATTCTGATCTAGAAGGTAATGATGCAGGTGCATCTATTGGTATTGAAATTCCATTAGAACGTAAAATGTTTGGTTTCTAAGATTAGATCATGTTTTCAAAAAGAGAAGCGATTAATGCTTCTCTTTTTTATGGTTTTTAAAGAAATCTAAAGACTAGAACATAATTTGCTTAAGTTAACTACACAGGCTAGGATTACAAAGTTGTGCAAGTGAATCAGCATATTACATGCATATGATTAAATCGAATATCAATATGAAAAAACAAGCAAAAGGAATCGGTTTTAAATCACTATAATGCATAACTAATGCTATAAGCGATATAAAGGCTTGTAGTTGGATTATCTATCACGAAAAATTGGAGTTGTTATGGCACTCGTTCCTCCACATGGTCTTCTAGGTGGTGGTTTAATACTACTTCTAGATTTTATGGGCAAAATGGATAGAGAAGGACGTGTTCATGACTGAATCAAGACTCACACATCTCAAGCAACTTGAAGCTGAAAGTATTCATATTATCCGTGAAGTTGCTGCAGAATTCGAAAACCCAGTCATGCTTTACTCAATTGGTAAAGACTCGGCTGTTATGCTTCATCTTGCATTAAAAGCATTTTATCCAGCGAAACTTCCATTCCCATTATTACATGTAGATACGGGTTGGAAGTTTAAAGACATGATCGCGTTTCGCGATAACATGGCAAAAACTCATGGTTTTGACTTAATTGTTCATCAAAACAAAGAAGGCCGTGAAGCTGGGATCAACCCATTTGATCATGGTAGTTCAAAATATACAGATATTATGAAAACCCAAGCTTTAAAACAGGCTTTGGATAAATATCAATTTGATGCTGCTTTTGGTGGTGCACGTCGTGATGAAGAAAAATCACGTGCGAAAGAGCGTGTATATTCATTCCGTGATAGTAAACACCGTTGGGACCCTAAAAACCAACGTCCTGAACTTTGGAACCTTTACAATGGTAAAGTGAACAAAGGCGAAAGTATTCGTGTATTCCCATTATCGAACTGGACAGAGTTGGATATCTGGCAATATATCTATTTAGAAAATATTCAAATTGTTCCTCTTTATTTCTCTGCTGTTCGTCCAGTGGTAGAGCGTAGTGGTACGTTAATCATGGTTGATGACGAACGTATGCGCTTAAAAGAGGGTGAAGTTCCACAGATGAAGTCTGTACGTTTCCGTACGCTTGGTTGTTACCCGTTAACTGGTGCAGTTGAGTCTGAAGCAGATACGTTACCTGAAATTATCCAAGAGATGCTTTTAGCCACGAGTTCTGAGCGTCAAGGTCGTATGATTGACCATGATGAAGCGGGCTCAATGGAAAAGAAAAAGCAAGAAGGCTATTTCTAAGACAATTTCTAAATTTGTGGAGTTTGAGCAATGTCTCATCAATCAGAATTAATCAGCCAAGATATCTTGGCCTATTTAAAGCAACATGAACAAAAAGACCTTCTACGCTTTTTGACTTGCGGTAACGTAGACGATGGTAAAAGTACGCTTATTGGGCGTTTACTCTACGATTCAAAATTGATTTATGAAGATCAATTGCAAGCAGTAACGCGTGACAGTAAAAAAGTAGGAACTACTGGTGATGCACCAGACTTGGCATTACTGGTAGATGGTCTGCAAGCAGAACGTGAACAGGGTATTACAATTGACGTAGCTTACCGTTATTTCTCAACAGAAAAGCGTAAGTTTATTATTGCGGATACCCCAGGGCATGAGCAATATACACGTAACATGGCAACAGGTGCGTCAACTGCGGATTTGGCAATCATCTTGATTGATGCGCGTTATGGTGTACAAACTCAAACTCGTCGCCATACCTTTATTGCAAGTTTGCTTGGTATTAAAAATATCGTTGTTGCAATCAATAAGATGGACTTGGTTGAATATTCACCTGAACGTTTCACTGAAATTCAAATTGAATATGATGCTTTCGTAAGCCAATTAGGTGATCGCCGTCCAGCCAATATTCAGTTTGTACCAATCTCTGCTTTAAATGGTGATAACGTTGTAAATCCGTCAGCTCATACGCCGTGGTACAAGGGTCAAACCTTGATGAGCATTCTTGAGTCGGTGGAAATCAGTCGTGAATCGAATAAACACGAATTCCGTTTCCCTGTTCAGTATGTAAACCGTCCAAATCTTGATTTCCGTGGTTTTGCGGGGACCGTTGCTTTAGGTGAAATCAATGTTGGTGATGAGATTGTTGCACTGCCATCAGGTAAGCGTTCAACAGTTAAAGAAATCGTTACTTTTGATGGAAACATTGAGCAGGCTGTAGCGGGTCAAGCGGTTACATTGACCCTCAATGATGAAATTGATATTAGCCGTGGTAACGTTTTGGTACGTGCTGGCGAGCAACCGTTAATTTCACGTAGTGTTCGTGCTTCAGTGGTGTGGATGAATGAACATCCGCTCGTGAAAGGTAAGTTATACAACGTTAAGATTGGTACCCAGACTGTTCCTGCTAAAGTCACTAATATTCACTATCGAGTGAATGTGAATACACTTGAACATACTCATGTGGAAGAGCTTGAGTTAAATGCAATTGCAGATGTTGTAGTTGAGTTCGATGCGCCAGTTGTGTTTGATCAATATCAAGATTCTCGTTATACAGGTTCATTCATCTTCATTGACCGCTTAAGCAACGTAACTGTTGGTGCAGGTATGGTTGAGGCTGCTGTTGAATGGACTGCACATAGTAATCCTGTAACAGCTGAAGATCGTGCTGCACGTTTGGGCCAAAAGCCAGCGGTGATTGGGATTTCTGCACAATTAATCGAGAAAGCTCAAGTTTTAGAGAGTTTGCTGATTCAGCAAGGTGTAGTTGCGATTGCAAAAGCCAACTTAACTGCTGAGCAAATTACTTTATTGCGTGAGACAGGTGTTGTGGTTATCACAACTTCTGTGGAAGGTACGGATACAGAAGTTACTGCTGAAACCGTTGAAGAGGCAGCTGAAAAAGTTGTGGAATTAGTTCGTCTTTAATAGACTGAATTGATTTTGAAAAAACCCGCGTAAGCGGGTTTTTTATTGGGTTTAGAAAATACTTTGAGTTTTTAAAGTTAAATATTCTCTTAAATCTTTGGGATAGCTCTGAATCATCTTTAAAAATATATCTCGATCACCTTGATATAAGGCACGTGTTGCTTCTTCGTAATTTGGCATATTGCCCAACATGGCAGACATAAAACGGTCGATGGCTTGTTTAGCGAGCATAATATTACCTTCAGAATTTGGGTTATTTAACTCTTTATCAATTAACTTACGAATTACTGCTGATGCACTCGCACTTTGTTGATCTAACCAATCCCAATGTTTTTTCTGTAAAGTGATTTCACGAGAAATTACTCCGAGTTTAGGTCGTCCAACTTTTTTAATTTCTTCCGGTTCAGCATAACGTTGATGAAATTCTTGTTCCGAACCAGAAAGATCAAGATCAATTTGTTGACCTGTTTGATCATTAAAAATCAGAATATTTTCCGTTGTTTTCGGAAGATCTTTGAGTTTTTTTGCAAGTTCAATGAGGGAGTCACTCGCAATAAGCGTGCTTCCAGTGAAGGCAGTATAGGTGATTTTAGTATTCATTTTAGCCATATATTTTTATCTGGGTAAAATAATATTATCAGGGTAAAATTAATTTGGCAAATAATTAAAATTATAACCAAAGAATTATTTGATTTTATGAGTGTAGTCTATGAAGTTAGGACTATAAAAATAGTCAAGATAATGAGCTATTTAAAATTTTACTCTGTTTTAGTATCGCTTTTATGAGAGAATACGCCTTTAGTTGTATGTATAGAGACTCCTATGTTTGAGCAATCTCCTGAATCTTTAAGCGATATCGAAATTTTAGACATTTTACAGTCGATGAAAAAAGATAAGCTAGATACGGAAGCAAATGAGATTATCCGTAATGGGGGGAAAGCTGGGCGTCAGGAAGCACATAAACAGGCTTTAGTGGCACTGAATACAAATTTTGAAGAAAAGTTTGTAGAGGCAGTTACTCTTGCACTAGGTTTAAATGCAGCTCAAGCTAAAAAAATTCGCTATAAAAAAGATCGAATTCGTATTTTAAAAGCGCGTGGTATTGATTATTTAGCTATTGATGGTGCAGAAACAGCGCAAGTTTTGGCACAAATTTCACAAGCGATTGTTCGAGAAGATGCAATAGTTACTCATGACTTACATGACATCTTCCCATTTTGGAAAGAAGGTTGGCCAATGGTGCAATTTGATAATGCCTATAAAATTTTAGAAGAAGATATTAGCTTGCACTTTCATGCGTTCTTAGACGCCATGATTGAATATATAAATAAATAAAAATAAAAGCCCCGTTTGGGGCTTTTATTTATAGGGAATAATTAAAGTGTACTAAAGAGCGGGAAAACGCCAATCACTAATGCAGTGCCCATCAAAACCATACATGTTATAAATGCCCACTTAAATGTGAACTTTTGATGATCTGCAAAGTCAACTTTAGCAAGACCGCATAACAAGTAAGTTGATGGAACAAGAGGCGATAGCAAGTGCACTGGCTGGCCTACAATTGATGCACGAGCAATAGCTTCTGGGCTAATACCGTAATGTGAAGCCGCTTCAGCAAGAATTGGTAAAACACCATAGAAGAATGCATCATTTGACATAAAGAATGTCAAAGGCATACTGACTAAAGCGGTAATCGGTGCAAGATATGGACCCATGCTTGGAGGAATCATTGCGACGAATTCTTTAGACATCGCCTCAACCATACCTGTACCAGATAAAATCCCTGTGAAAATACCTGCAGCGAAAATTAAACCTACAACAGCTAAAATACTATCTGCATGCATTGCGATACGCTTTTTCTGCATATCAACATCAGGATAGTTAATCAGCATTGCAATACAGAACGCTAGCATGAATAACACTGACATTGGCAAAATGCCTTTGATTAATGCAATCATGAGAATAATAGTAAGTACCATATTTACTTTGCGTAAATGTGGACGCGTCGCTTCAGGGTCTTTCGACACGGTAATATTGTCACCATGATGACTTTCAAGCTCAATCACGCCTAAACGTTTTTGCTCATAACGGCCATATAAATATGCCAAGAAGAATAACCAACCAATACTAATGATCATTGGAAGGATCATCGGTACGAAAATATGGCTTGGATCAACTTGTAACGCACTTGCAGCACGAGCAGTAGGACCACCCCATGGCGTTAGGTTCATTACACCACTACATAAAAGCATAAGCGCAGTCATGATGAGTGTGTTCATTCCTAGACGTTGATAAAGTGGCAACATTGCAGCCACACAGATCATATAGGTGGTTGAGCCATCACCATCTAAAGAAACGAGAGTGGTTAAAAAGACAGTTCCTAGAGTAATTTTTAAAGGATCGCCTTTAACTTTTTTCAAAATCCATTTAACCGGTGGGTCGAAAAGACCTGCATCGATCATTAAGGCAAAATACAAAATTGCGAATAAAAGCATTACGCCAGTTGGCGCTAATTTTTTGATGCCATCCAGCATCATCTCACTGAGACCTTTAAGTTCAATGTGACTTAAACTTTCAAAGTAATGACCTAGGCCCCAAGCAATGAGAGAAAAAATAAACGGGATGAGAATTAAAGCAATAATAGGGCTTAAACGTTTGGACATGATTAAGTACATGAAGCACAAAATCATGCCAACACCAAGTAATGTCAGCATACAATCAATCCTTTGCCTATAGTTTTACTGAACAAGTTTATTCAAAACTCTGACCTTGGTTATTCTTATTAATTTTTATTAAAAAGACAAATAATATATTTAGTTTGTTTGGTTAATATATATTCATTTGGATGGGTATATTTAGATGAAATACTGAACATATATATTAAGGTTATAATGGTTTTATAATAAATGAATGCTATTATAAAATAATATAAAGGTATTATAAAAATAAAAATTATATGGCATTTTTTTTAATTATATATATTTTGATGATTGAAATGAGAAGAAGAAGCATTTAGAGATTGACTTTGAGCTAAGTTACATAAGTTTGTTTGCAATGTAAATGGGGCTTAATGACTTTATAAGCAGTTAAGAGATATAGATTATTTTATTAATTTTCAGTATTTAAGCTTTAATAGAGTTACTAAATAAAATAATAATACTTTTAAATTAAAAGAGCAAATTGAATAAATGAATCTAAAATAATTATTACACATATTTAAAAAATTTATTTAGTTTTAAAAAATACCCCAGCTAAATTGTGGGGCATTTAAATTAATAACGATTAGTTTTCATCAATTGATGAGTGTGTTTCGGTTTGTTCTAAAATTCGAGTTACAAGAAGTTGGTCAATTTTAAAATGGTCGACATCGACAACTTCAAATTTATATCCACCAAATTCCACAAAATCTGCTGGACGTGGAATTTTGCGTAAACGGTACATCATGAAACCTGCGAGCGTCTCATAGTTTTCTTCATCAGGCATTTCATCAATTTCAAGAGCATGTCTTAGATCATCAATTGGTGTACTGCCATCAATTAACCATGAGTTATTATCACGTTTAATGATTTGCTGTTCTTCTTCAATAGGGGTAACCCAATCACCCATAACTGTAATCATGATATCGCTTAACGTAATCACTCCTACAACAAGTGCATATTCATTGATAACGACAGCAAATTTCTCTTTGGTAGATCGAAAACGATCAAGTAGTTCAGAGAGTGTGAGGGTGTCAGGAATCATTAGGACAGTACGAATAGTAGACTCATTTAATTGGGTTGGTGATTGATTATTTAAAATGCGTACTAAGAAATCTTTAGCATCAACATAGCCAATGACTTGATCAATATTTTCATTACACACCAAAAATTTTGAATAAGGATATTCTGCTAATTTTTGTCGAATACTATCTTCATGTTCATTTAAGGTGAAATAAACGACGTTCTCGCGTGTCGTCATGCTTGAGGGTACTGTGCGTTCTTCTAATTCAAAAACATTTTCAATAAAGTGATGCTCTTGTTTTTGAAGTACGCCAGCTTGAGCACCTGCATCCATGACAGCTGAAATATCATCAAAAGTAATGTTATCTTCGCGTGTTGTATTGACTTTAAACAATCGAAATAACAGGTTCGCAATAGCATTAATTCCCCAAGCTAAGGGTTTACATACCTTAATAAAAACTTGAATCGGGTTAATAACGCTAATTGCAATTTTTTCAGGTGCAATCATTGCCAAACGTTTTGGCATGAGATCGGCGAATAAAATAAATAAGGAAGTTACTAAAGTGAAGGAGAGGGCAAAACCTATAGTTTGTGTCCAGGGACCTTCATAAAAGCGATCAACTAAAGTGACGAAAAAGGGACGAAAAGCAGCTTCACCCAAAATACCACCTAAAATTGCAACTGCATTTAGGCCAATTTGAGAAGCTGCAAAAAAGTCGGCAGATTGTTCTTGTAGATCAAGTACTTGTTGGGCACGTTCTTCGCCAGCTTCGGCTAAAATTTTTAACTTTACTTTTCTGGCGCCAGCCAATGCAATTTCAGTTAAAGATAAAAAGCCTGCTGCGATGATGAGCAGTACGATGATAATGATATTTTGAAAGAGACTCACAAATCACCCGAGGTTCATCATTATTATGACTATGTTTTAACACAAAAAAGCGCCGAGGTAATCAGATTGATTGCTCAGCGCTTGAAGATAATGTCTAAAATCGACAATTAAATCAAAATTTACTTAATAGTGAGAAAATTGCGAATTATTTGTTAGAAATTCACGGTTTTCTTCTTCAATCATTTGACGAGCAACAAATAAAATAAGCTGGCGCAACCAGCGATGAGCTGGATGATGATGTAATAACGGGCACCAAGCCATTTTAAGTTCAAATTCTGGAATATAAAAAGGAGGATCCTTTATAACCAGTTTTGGATTTTGAGTTTGTAGGCGCGCCATCCGAGTTGGAAGCGTGGCAATTAGGTCAACATTTTGAGCAAGTAATGCTGGCATTTGGTAGTGGCGGGTAAAAACAGAAATTTTACGACGTTGACCAATACGTTCTAGTGCCTGATCGATCCAGCCTAAACCGCCTTGTTTATCTGGATTTACCCCAAAGCCTACACCCATACCAGTTTTAGAAACCCAGATATGCTGTGCATCTAGATAACTTTTAAGATTCAAATGGGTTACAGCAGGGTGTTTGTCATTAAGAATACAGCTGAAACTATCACGCCACACTAAAACTTGGTGGAAACTTTGCGGTATTTCATTAAATCTATTAATCGCAAGATCGACTTTACCTTGTTCCATATCTCTATAAGACACATCACTTGGTGTAAGAAAGTCGAGTACAACATTTGGAGCTTCAGAGCGTAGAGCTTTGACAAGACGAGGGACTAAAGTTGCCTCGGCATAGTCAGATGTCATAATGCGGAAAACGCGATTACTTGTATAAGGGCGGAATTCGGTACGGGGTTCCAAAATCATGGAAAGATCAGAAAGGGCATCACGAATACGAGGTTGTAATTCAAGTGCACGTTCTGTTGGGGTCATCCCTTCGGAAGAACGGATAAGAAGCGGATCATTAAATAAATTACGTAAGCGTCGTAAAATATTACTCATTGCAGGCTGAGTTACCCCAAGCTGTTCGGCTGCGCGCGTAACATTTTTTTCACGAAGAAGTACATCAAGATATATTAATAGATTAAGATCTACTCGCTCCAGATTCATAAAAAAAATACCGAAAATAAAACCCTGAAATTGTTTCAAATTATGCCATATTTAATGATCATTGTGTGAAAAAATGATGAGAAAAGCGACATTTTTTGTAGGAATTAAGTAGGGTGTAAAGACGTTTCAAAGGCACGTTTTTACTGTCTTTGCTCAGTTTTGAATGAAAGAAATCTAAATAGAATATATTTATGAATAACTTCTAAATTTCTAGCATATCAATTGACTTTTTGCATTGGCAAAAATAGCCTAATTTACAATTGACTTTTAGATTTAAAAATGAGTGGAAAATCTCCAAAAATTGTATAAAAATAAGACTTAGGGAGTTTTTAGAATAAAACTCTATACTCCTTTAGGATAATTTTATTTTTATAAACAAGGTGTTAAAGTTTTTGATTTTATCTATAATATCGATTTATTGGTATATTTTTTAAATAAATACTGAAGATTAACAAAGGATATTGGATTAATTGATTGGCTAAGTCTAAGCTGTGTTCATGAGGAAGCAGCTGGTGTCATAAGAAATTTAAGTAACGTGACTCTAGGCTTCAATCGATGAAATCCTAAAATGAATACAGGACAATATCATGACTACATATCAAACAGCGATTGATGCAGTACGTCAATTAAAAGCAAAATTCGGCAATACTTGGGCAGACATTAGCCCAGAAGATGCTGCTCGTATGCAACTTCAAAACCGTTTCAAAACTGGTTTAGATATTGCTAAGTATACAGCTGCGATTATGCGTCGTGATATGGCTGAATACGATGCTGACTCAAGCAAATACACTCAATCATTAGGTTGCTGGCATGGTTTCATCGCACAACAAAAAATGATTGCGAACAAAAAATATTTCGGTACTACAAGCAAACGTTATATCTATCTTTCTGGTTGGATGGTTGCTGCTCTTCGTTCTGAATTTGGTCCACTTCCTGACCAATCTATGCACGAAAAAACTTCTGTTCCTGCATTGATCGAAGAAATCTATACTTTCTTGCGTCAAGCTGACGCAAAAGAATTAAACGATTTATTCCGTGCGCTTAAAAAAGCACAAGAAGCTGGTGATACTGCTAAAGCAGCTGAAATCACAGCTCAAATCGACAACTTTGAAACTCACGTTGTGCCAATTATTGCGGACATCGATGCTGGTTTCGGTAACGAAGAAGCAACTTACTTACTTGCTAAGAAAATGATCGAAGCTGGTGCTTGTGCGCTTCAAATCGAAAACCAAGTATCTGATGCTAAACAATGTGGTCACCAAGCTGGTAAAGTAACTGTTCCACACGAAGACTTCATCGCTAAGATCCATGCATTACGCTATGCATTCTTAGAAATGGGTCTTGAAGAAGGTATCATTGTTGCGCGTACTGACTCTGAAGGCGCTGACTTGACTCAAAAAATCCCAGTGGTTAAAGAGCCAGGTGACATCGCTTCTCAATACATCAGCTACTTAGATACTCAAGAAATTGACATTGCTGATGCTCAAGAAGATGAAATCTTAATCAAGCGTGATGGTAAATTACACCGTCCTAAGCGTTTACCTTCTGGCTTATATCAGTTCCGTGCTGACACTCAAATTGACCGTGTTGTACTTGACTGTGTATCTAGCTTACAAAATGGTGCTGACCTTCTTTGGATCGAAACTGCGACTCCAAACGTAGAAGAAATCGCACACATGGTTAACCGTGTTAAAGAAGTTGTTCCAAATGCTAAGCTTGTTTATAACAACAGCCCATCATTCAACTGGACTTTAAACTTCCGTCAACAAGCTTACGACCGTTGGGTTGCTGAAGGTAAAGACGTTTCTGCATATGACCGCGCTAAATTAATGAGTGCTGAATATGACAACACTGAATTAGCTGCTGATGCTGATGACAAGATCCGTACTTTCCAAGCAGATGCTTCTCGTGAAGCGGGTGTGTTCCATCACTTGATCACACTTCCGACTTACCACACTGCTGCTCTTTCTACTCATGAGCTTGCACAAGGTTACTTCGGTTCTGAAGGTATGTTGGCTTATGTTGCTGGCGTACAACGTAAAGAAATCCGCGGCGGTATCGCTTGTGTTAAACACCAAGCAATGGCGGGTTCTGACATCGGTGATGATCACAAAGAAATCTTCTCTGGTGATAACGCTCTTAAAGCACATGACGATGCTAAAAACACAATGAACCAATTCGCAGCTCACTAAGAATTGATTCATAAAAAAACCCGCTCAAATGAGCGGGTTTTTTAATTATTAAAAATTATTTTTTCAAAACATAGTGTTCAGCTAAAGAGCCTTCAACTTTTTTACCTTCCATATCTAAAGCAGTTGCAGTATTTTCACCAATAAAGAATTTACGGTTTTGGCCTTTATCATCTAACGTAATAACTGAAGTATTATCTTTGTCGAAAGTAAAGGTACCATGGGTTTCAAATGGGTTGGTGTCACCTTTACCAAGATAAGTTTCGGTTAGCTCGTAGGTTTTATCATCTTTAAGTTCTAATTCAGTTTTAATACCTTCACAGTCCGCACATGGGAGAGTGCCTTTATATGTGCCGTCCCAATCGAGTGAGTTTTCAGCTGTGTGCGCGGTATCTACAGCATTATTATTTGCTTCAGTAGTTTGCGCTGGAGCAGATGCTTGAGTTGTCGTGTCGGCTTTATTTTCATTTTTGCTACAAGCGGCAAGAAGGATACTTAAGAGTGCTACTGATAATAATGTTTTTTTCATGATGATCTAAACCTCGGAAAATAAATAAAAAACAAGTAAACAGGCTATGAAATATAAGAGCCTAATAAAAGTTTAAGTATGTAATTTAATTTTAACAAAAGGTAAAGTGAGTAAAAATTAATCAAAAAGAAAGATATAAAATTAAAAAAAGGTATCCACTAAAAAATTAAGTGAATACCTTTATATATTAAGGTTGAGAAGAAACCCCACCTAAAGAATCACAAGCTGATTTATAAAGTTGATATTGTTGCTTTAAAACTTCATCGAGCGGCATGTCGAATAATTCTTCACCATTTTTATAACTCTCTACATATGAAGTCGCCTTTTCTTTGCTTACCGCTAAAGACTGCTGGTAGTAAGAATTGATTGAGCTTGTTGCAATCTGACTTGTCTCAACATTTTTACATTCAAAATTATGGAGAATTTTTTCTGCACGTTTAACCTCACTAGATTGGCCAAAAATACACCCAGTTAAAAAGACAAGTGGCGTTAACACGAAAAAAAGTTTCATGGAGAGCAAGTATGGAAGCAACGGTGGGCGCTATTGTATAAATAATTCCATAAGTTACTGTGGTTTTATGTTAGACATTGATTGTTTTTTAACTCATTAAAATCAAAAAATTGTATCTAATTTTATCATTTTGCTTATTTTTATATTTGGTGCGTATTTTGCTTATAGCTTTAAGCACTTATTTTGAACATATGAACCAGAATGAATCAGGTACAAACGTTTTCAAAAAACTCTTTAGCACCATTTTGGTATGCGCGATTAGAGCTCGGATTTTGTTTTGAAAATTCGCGCACCATAATGAGTCATAGGAAGCACCATGGCCCTGTAAGGGTGCAAAAAATGCTCTGGCCTGAAAAAACAGGCGTATGTCATGCGATTATTGTACATCCTCCAGCAGGAATCGCAGGAGGAGATCATCTTACTTTTCAAATCGAAACCAAAGATCAAGCTCATGCGGTTGTAACGACTCCTGGTGCGGGAAAGTGGTATAAAACCAATGGAAAGCAAGCCTTTCAGCATATTCATCTTCATGTGCGAGATCAGTCTATTTTGGAGTGGGTTCCACAAGAAACGATGCTGTTTGACGGAGCTCTAGCACACTCTGAAACTCATATTCATCTTGATCATGCTGCGAGTTTTATTGGCTGGGATATGTTGGTACTCGGGCGACAGGCACGTGCTGAACGTTTTGTGCAGGGAAGTTATCACAACCAGTTTAAGTTGTGGCGAGAACAAAAGTTAATAGTTGCAGATACATTGTTTTTTGAAGGTGAAGACCGTTGGCTGAGTTCATGTTTAGGTATGAATAATCAAGCAGTAATGGGAAGCTTTTGGGCAGTCGCTCCTGAAAAGTACCGCTCAGCTTTTTATTTAGAACAGCAGTTAGAACTCATTCGCGAATTGATGATGCGTATGCAAGCACCTGTAACTTTAACGTTATTAGATGATGTAGTTTGTGCGCGTTTCTTGGGAAATGATGTCCGACATTGCCATGATGCTTTTGCGGCAATAAGAGCAAGATTAAGACGTTATTGGTTTGATTTAGATGAAGAATTCCCAAGAATCTGGAGAACCTAAGTTACGTTAAATTGCGTATTTAAAAAACGATTAAAACAAGTATGCTGCTTTTGAGCACGTATTTTGCTTAAAGAAATTAGATGCTATTTAGGAAAGAGATATGGAACTCAATCCAACAGAAAAAGATAAATTACTTATTTTTACCGCAGGGCTAGTCGCTGAGCGCCGTAAAGCTCGCGGCTTAAAGCTAAATTATCCGGAAGCTATCGCTTTTATTTCTGCTGCTTTGCTTGAAGGAGCGCGGGACGGTATGACGGTGAGTGACTTGATGCATTACGGAACAACTTTATTAAAGCGCGAAGATGTGATGGATGGTGTGCCAGAAATGATTGCTGAGGTTCAGGTCGAAGCAACTTTTCCTGATGGCTCGAAATTAGTCACTGTCCATCAGCCAATCGTATAAAAGGAGCGTTTATGATCCCCGGTGAAATCATTACTCCAGATGCAGACATTGAGCTGAATGTTGGGCGACAAACTTTAAAAATTGTAGTTGCTAATATTGGCGATCGGCCTATTCAGGTAGGTTCCCATTTTCATTTTTATGAAGCAAATGATGCATTACAGTTTGATCGTGAAACAGCGAAAGGCTTTCGATTAAATATCGCGGCAGGCACGGCAATACGTTTTGAACCGGGACAAAGTCGGGAAGTGGAGCTCGTTGCTTTAGCAGGTAAGCGAGAAGTATATGGTTTTGCAGGCCGCGTCATGGGGCGTTTGGATGAAAATGTTGATTAGAAAAGCAATGAAAGATGACACAGATACTATCGTTGCCATAATCGCTCCATATGTAGATCAAGTGATTGCAAATGAAGAAGGGCGCTCACGCTTTAAACCAGAAGTCATACAAACAATTTTTGATCGAGAAGATATTCATTATTTTGTTGGAGAGATTGATCAACAGATCGTGGGTATAGTCGCTTATATGGAACCCTCACATTTAATGCATTTTTTTATTAAAAAAACACATTTGAAACTAGGTCTAGGGCGACAGCTTTGGGATTTCATAGAAGAAAAAATTAAAAATGAAAATATAGACGTTGAGAAAATTACGGTAAATTCAAGTTTTTATGCTCAAGATGTCTATGAAAAATTTGGTTTTATTGTAAGTGGTGATGCTGCTGAAAAATGGGGAATCCGGTTTATCCCGATGATAAAATATTATGCTTTGCCATCAGAAAAATAAGGAACTAATCATATGAAAATGTCACGTCGTGCATATGCTGAAATGTTTGGTCCAACGGTTGGTGATCGTATTCGCTTGGCTGATACAGAGCTTTTTATTGAGGTTGAGCAAGATCTAACGACTTATGGTGAAGAAGTTAAGTTTGGCGGTGGCAAAGTTATTCGTGATGGAATGGGGCAATCTCAACTTTTAGCTGATGAAGTTGCCGACACTGTCATTACTAATGCCTTGATTGTGGATTGGTGGGGGATTGTAAAAGCTGATGTTGGCTTAAAAAATGGTCGAATTTGGAAAATAGGGAAAGCAGGAAATCCTGATATTCAACCTGACATTACCATTCCTTTAGGTGCTGCAACAGAAGTGATTGCGGGTGAAGGGCAAATTTTAACGGCAGGTGGTATTGATACTCACATTCACTGGATTTGCCCACAGCAAGTTGAAACTGCACTTATGTCGGGTACAACAACAATGGTGGGTGGCGGAACAGGACCTGCGGCAGGTACTTCGGCAACGACAGTGACTCCGGGGCCTTGGCACATTGCTACCATGTTGCAGGCGATTGATGATTTGCCTATGAACATTGGACTGTTAGGCAAAGGTAATTTGAGTTTGCCAGACCCAATTCGTGAGCAAATTAAAGCTGGAGTAATTGGGTTAAAACTACATGAAGACTGGGGCTCAACACCGGCAGCCATTGATAACTGTTTGAGTGTGGCAGATGAGTTTGATGTGCAGGTTGCAATTCATACAGATACTTTAAATGAAGGTGGTTTTTTAGAAGAGACTCTGGCTGCATTTAAAGATCGTACGATTCATACGTATCATACCGAAGGTGCGGGTGGTGGACATGCACCTGACATTTTAAAGGCAATTGGACAAAGTAATGTGTTGCCATCTTCAACTAATCCAACGCGACCTTATACCATCAATACTATTGATGAGCATTTAGATATGCTCATGGTTTGCCATCACTTAGACCCGGCAATTGCTGAAGATATCGCTTTTGCTGAAAGTCGTATTCGCCGTGAAACCATTGCCGCTGAAGATATTCTGCAAGACTTAGGGGCAATTGCCATGATGTCGTCTGACTCTCAGGCGATGGGTCGTGTCGGTGAAGTGATTTTACGTACTTGGCAAACTGCTCATAAAATGAAAATTCAACGTGGCTCGCTTGAGGGTGATAATGAGTTTCATGATAACAATCGCGTTAAACGCTACATTGCCAAATATACAATTAACCCAGCCATTACCCATGGTTTAAGTCATGAAATCGGTTCGGTTGAAGTTGGAAAACTTGCTGATTTAGTGTTATGGAAGCCTGCTTTTTTTGGTGTAAAACCTTCCATGATTATTAAAGGTGGCATGATTGCAGCGGCACCGATGGGTGATATCAATGCTTCAATTCCAACCCCACAACCCGTGCACTACCGTCCAATGTTTGGTGCCTATCCGCGTGGTGTACATAACACCTGTATTACCTTTTTATCTCAAGTGGCAATTGATGAAAAAGTTGCTGAGAAGCTAAATCTTAAAAAGCTAATTAGTCCATGTAAAAACACGCGTGCAATTACTAAAGCCGATATGAAGCACAACACATATTGTCCAGTTATGCATGTTCATCCTGAAACTTATGAGGTGCGGGCTGATGGCGAATTATTAACGTGTGAACCTGCTGACGTGTTACCAATGGCTCAGCGATATTTCTTATTTTGATGAATTTTATAGAGGTGATTTGCCTCATTACTTTAGATATGAAAGAAATAAATAAGGAGAGAGAAGCTAAATGAAAATTTACACCCAACGACTTGAAGATATTTCTCCTGATCAGGCATTTGAAACGGTTGAACTGACTTTTGATACCCGCCAAAAATCCCGCTTTCGAGCGGCTTTAGCGAGTGGCGTCGATATTGGTGCAGATTTACCGCGTACTGGCATTTTGCGTAGTGGCTCATATATTGCAACGCAAGAGGGTGATGTATTACGTGTCGATGCCAAGCCTGAGCGATTAATGCAAGTCACTGCTCAAACCGATTTTGATTTGCTTAAAGCTGCCTATCACTTAGGTAATAGACATGTACCATTAATGTTGACCCCTACAGCTTTGTATTTTGAGCCTGATCATGTGCTTGCAGAAATGGTGGAAGGGTTAGGGCTTACAGTTTCAGAAACTGATCATCCGTTTGAACCTGAAAGTGGTGCTTATGCGCAGCATAGTCATGATCATCGTTTAAGCCCAATCAAAGCTTTACATCATGTCCATTCATAGTGCCGCGCAATTACTGCAACTGCTGACACTGTCTTCTACAGCATTGCCAGTTGGGGCGTATTGTTATTCACAAGGTGTGGAAACGGCGATTGATATTGGTCTAATACATGACGAAACCTCGGCAATTGCTTACTTTGAAGAAGTACTTGAGATGTTGTTGGTGAGGTTTGAGTTGCCCGTATTAAAGCGTCTCATGCAGCATCATGATGACTCAGAACAGTTTCTGGTATGGGCAAATTTGTATAAGGCCAGCAGAGAAAGTAAAGAACTCTTGGCAGAATCTCAACAGCTGGCATTTTCTTTAAATGCGTGGATTAAAGATGTTTTAAAAAAAACAGTTGAGGTTAAAAAGCAGTTTGGTTTCGTACCAGTCTATGCACAGCTTTGTGGCCGACTCGAACTCAACGACATGGATGTACTTACGGCTTATACCTTCACTGTTTTAGAAAATCAGGTTTTAGCAGCAGTAAAAACTGTTCCTTTAGGACAAATGGCTGGGCAAAGAATTTTATGGCACTTGCATGGTTTAGTACCACAAGCGGTAGAGAAAGCTTTGAAGCTTAATGACGAGCAATTGAGCAGCGCTTTACCTCGTTATGCCATGCTGAGCATGAAACACGAAACACAATATTCACGGTTATTCAGATCTTAAGTTTAGGAAAAAGGATAAAAATCATGACAGAACGTAGTCCATTACGAGTTGGAATTGGCGGACCAGTGGGTTCGGGTAAAACAGCGCTTACACTTAATTTATGTTTAGCCTTGCGTAATAAATACAATATGGCTGTGGTGACAAATGATATTTACACCAAAGAAGATTCAAACTTCTTAACGCGTAATGAAGCGATGTCGCCAGATCGTATTGTGGGTGTTGAAACAGGTGGTTGTCCGCATACAGCTATTCGTGAAGATGCTTCAATTAACTTGGCTGCAATTGATGATTTGTGTGAAAAATTTGAAGGCTTAGAACTCATTATTATCGAAAGTGGTGGTGATAATTTAGCTGCAACATTTAGCCCTGAACTTTCTGATTTAACTCTATATGTGATTGATGTGGCAGGCGGTGAAAAGATTCCTCGTAAAGGTGGGCCGGGCATTACTAAGTCAGATTTACTCATTATTAATAAAACTGACCTTGCGCCAATGGTAGGTGCAAATCTTGATGTCATGGATCAAGATGCGAAACGCATGCGTGGAGAAAAACCATTTTTATTTTCAAACATGAAAACACAAGATGGGCTTGAAGAAATTATCCAGTTTATTGAGAAACAAGGGCTGTTTAAAGCTTAAGGAGAGATTATGGACTTCATGAAAAAATGGAGTATAGCGCTCCTTTCATTATTGCCAGCACTTGCAATGGCTCATCCGGGACATGAGCATGCACATTCTGGTTTTATGACAGGTTTTATTCATCCGTTTACCGGTCTAGATCATTTAGTCATGGCTTTAGGTTTTGGTGTCTTGTTATGGTCAGCAGCTAAACAGTGGAAAATTGCTGGGATTATTGCCTTGAGTATTACCTTAATTATAGGCTTTTTAATAGGTGCTCAAGGTTTGGTGCCAGTTAATATGGCTGAATACGGCATTGTTGCTTCTTTAGTTATTACGGCAATTGCCCTATGGACAAAATCCAATAAAGTTTTACCAATTGCCGCGGCATTACTTGCAAGCTTCCATGGCATGGCTCATGGTGTTGAGTTAGCACATGCAGGCCATATTGTTGCATTAGTAACTGGTATGGTTGCTGGTATGGCGCTCATCTATTTTGGTGGATTAGTGTTGGGTGCTGTGCTTACCCGATATGTGCCATATGGCAAAAAAATTGTTGGCGCCTGTGCAGCAGTTGTTGCAGTCATTGGCTTAAGCTAACTAAAAATTTGCAAAGAAAAAGGTAGCTTTAAGCTACCTTTTTTATTCGCTTACTTTTTGGTAAAGCCCTGCGTGAACTGTACCAGCTTTAGTGGTTTTAACTTGTTGCCATGTGGCTGGAAGATGAAGCTGAGATAAATCTCGGTCAGCTTCAACATAAATATATCCATTTTTTTTAATATGAGGCTCGGCCAAGTTCGAGAGTTCATGCCATAAATCAAGACTATAAGGTGGATCTAAAAAAACCACATCGAACTGTTCTTTTAAGCGGGGGAGAGCTTGTTGAGCCGTTGCGTTAATTAGATGACAATTTTTGGCTTTTAATAGTTCAATATTATCTTTTAAAAATCGTGCCTGAGTCTTATCTGGCTCAATCATATAAACAGATGCAGCACCACGTGACAGAGCCTCAAAACCTAATGCACCAGAACCTGTACAGATGTCGAGAACTTGAGCATTTTGAATATCCCACATGAGCCAGTTAAATAGAGTTTCGCGTACTCTATCTGGGGTTGGACGTAGACCTTCAATGCTAGCAAAGGGAAGTAGTCGTCTTTTCCATTCGCCACCAATTATACGTAATTGATTTTTCATTATTCATCTGCCTCATTGGTAGCAGGGCGAGCAGGAGCAGCCTGTGGTGTTGATGCTGCTGGTTTGTTGGTGGTAGCTATAGCCGCTGCTGGGCCAGAACTTTCACCTCCGCTTGGAAGTTCACCTGGTTTAATCCCTGCTGTCATTAGCCCGCCATTGACTTGATGATTTGCGGGACGAATCGGGTTTTTCTTACGAGTTAATAACCAGTAATCGAACACAGGTCTTGCAAGTTGAGCAGCAGAACCACCATGACGACCATTTTCCCAAATGACTGCAATCGCAATTTCAGGTTTGTCAGCAGGGGCAAATCCAACGAATAAACCATGGTCAAGTTGACGCTCAGTCAAGGCTGCTTCGTTATAGCGTTTACCCTGTGCAATACTCTTAACCTGTGCTGTACCTGTTTTCCCTGCAATTTGGTAGAGGGGAGTGCGAATACCCCGACCGGTACCTGATTGAATTACATCAATCATGGCATCACGCATTTGAATCCAGTCTTCATCTGTTCCGTTAAAGTTGATTTTGCCATCAGGTGCATTACGTACCGTAAATGGTTTTGCACCATGCGTTGCGCGTAAAACATGAGGCGTTACATGAGAACCATGATTCGCAGTAATTGCTGTTGCCATTGCAAGCTGTAATGGCGTGGCTGTAAACGCGCCTTGACCAATACTGACAGAAATAGTTTCGCCCTTCATCCATTTCGTTTTACGCGTACGCATTTTCCATTCAGGACTTGGATAAAGGCCTTCACTTTCACTTGGTAAATCGACCCCTGTTTTTTGACCAAATCCAAATTGACGCATCCATTGGTTCATTTGATCAATGCCCATTTGATGGGCAAGAATATAAAAATAGGTATCACAGGATTGCACAATGGCTTTATGCATATTCACGACGCCATGACCAGATTTTTTCCAGTCACGGAATTTATGTGAGTCACCAGGTAGATGGAAATAACCAGGGTCAGAAATTGCTGTTGACCAGTCTACAATACTGTAGTGTAAACCACCCATTGCTTCCATTGGCTTGATGGTAGAACCGGGTGGATATACACCTTGCACAGCGCGGTTATAGAGTGGTTGATCTAAATTGTCACGTAGTGAACTGTAGTCAGTATGACTAATGCCAGTCACAAACAAATTAGGGTTAAAACTTGGGCTAGACACTAACGCTAGAATTTCACCCGTACGAGGATCAATGGCGACAATAGCTCCACGACGACCTGCAAGCTGTTGAGAAGCGATAACTTGTAAACCATAATCTAAAGATAAATAGAGGTCATTACCGCGAGTAGGGTCTTTGCGGCCTAAATGACGTAATACATTGCTATGCGCATCTGCTTCAACAGATTCATAACCCGGTGTTCCGTGCAATAGGTCTTCATAGCTTTTCTCAACGCCAATTTTTCCAATTAGGTTGGTCCCAGCATATAAGTCTTTATCAATACTTTTTAATTCTTTGTCGTTAATACGGCCAACATAGCCAATCACATGGGCAAATAACTCACCGTGTGGATAATAACGAGTCATTTGTGTCTCGATTCTTACACCCGGAAACTTATATTTGGCTTCACTAAATTTAGCAATATTGGCTTCAGTTAGATTAAGTTTAATCGCGACGCGTTCAGTTTTACGGGCAGTTTTTATACGGCTTTTAAAACGGTCAATATCTTCTTGTGTTAAATCTAAAATAGGCTGTAATTGCTCAATGACACTATCAACATCTTCTACATCTGTTTTACTTAAAGTTGCTGTAAAAACAGGATAGTTATCTGCTAGTAATACACCGTTTCGGTCATAGATATAACCACGAGCAGGTGGAAGTGGTTGTAAGCGAATTCGGTTTTTGTCAGATGCAGTCGAGAATTCGTCGTAGTGAAAAATTTGCAGGTAAGCGTATCGGCTAATTAAGACTAATAAGCAGATGGTCACGATCCCTACGGCAAAAAAGATACGACCTCGATAAATGCGCTTTTCTTGCTGGATATCTTTTAAAGGAAAGTGCTGTTTCATAAGGATCGACTTAATGACATAGGGTAGAAAAATAGCTGCTTATTCTAACGCAAGAGCACTTAAAATATTGCATAATTTTCAAAGTTTCATTGCATTTTAATAAGATACTTTTTGACTTTGCAGACAACAAAATTGTAGATACTTGTATATAAGAAGCAAAATAATTCTGTTAAAGTCTCTCATTCAATAGAATAGGGTTGTTCTCACCATACGATTAGGGAAAATGGAGAAAATAATGAGAAAAATTTATCCCTTACTTGCAGTTTTGACAGTAAGTAGTTGGGCCCATGCTCAAGACTACTCGTTTCTTCCGGAGGCAAAATTAGTAGGACATAATGCATCTACTTGGAATGTGGGTGCAGGCGTTACTCAAAAATTATTACATCTTAACGGTGAGTGGGTAAATCCGTATGGTATTGCCTATGCGAAAGCCGGCGCATTTTTGAATGGTGACAAAACCGCTGGTGGTCAAGTTGGCTTCCGATATCCTTATTATCTTACTGGCACAGACAAAAATGGTTACTATATTGGTTTCTATGCTGGTCATCTTGATAGTAAAGAGGTTGATGGTGATTTTAAATCCCGTTTAGGTGCGGGTGTTGATTTGGCCTATGTGTGGTTAAATTCAGAAAGAATTAGCACTTTTAGTGTGGGTATCGGTGCGGCTGAAAAATTAACTGACCAGAACGGAAATGTTGCTGCAGATACTAAACCACAAATTCAATTTTCTTATTCTCTAAGTTTTGGTTTATAAAACAAAGCAGTTTATCGTTAACTCGCCATAAGCAGAGCACAAATAAATACGAGAGTCTTACATGTTAGAGTACGTCAGTGGATTGTGGCAGACCTTTTTACACAGACCTGATTTTTGGGCCGTTTTGAGTATTATTCCCGTAACGGCTTTTGTCACATGGGCACATGTGTGGATGGCTTTAAAAATGGTATTTTACCCAATTAAATTTTGGGGATTCCATTTAGGACCATTGCCGGTAGGTTGGCAAGGTATCGTGCCACGTAAAGCAGGACGTATCTCTGGGATTATTACCGATAACACTTTATCTAAATTAGGTTCATTGCGTGAATTTTTAGAAGCAATGGATCCTGAAGATATGGCGCGTATTATTGGTGAACAAGTCGGTTTTGAACTTGAACATCTTATTGATGAAGTCATGATCGATCGTAATGCCGTACTTTGGGAAAATCTACCTTATTCAATTAAACGCCGTATTTATGCTCAAGCACATAAGCAATTGCCAGGTGTGTTAAAAGAATTGGTGACTGAGCTGACCATGAATGTAGAGTCACTGGTTAACATGCGTGAAATGGTCGTGAGCCAGATGGAAGGTGATCGCCGTTTAATGGTACGTATGTTCTTAAAGGTTGGTCAAAAAGAAATTAACTTTATTTGGCATATTAGTGCACTGATTGGGATGTTCTTTGGTATTTTCCAAATGGTGGTTTGGTTTGTAGTACCATGGCACTGGACAGTACCATTTTGGGCTGCAATTTGGGGCTTTTTAACTAACTGGATCGCAATCTGGATGGTATTTAACCCAATTGAGCCGCATTATATTCGTTATCCACAGATTTTTAGATTAACAAAAGATCGTAAGTTTCCATGGATTGTACCAGTTCTTCGAATTGGGACCTATAATGTCCAAGGCGCTTTTATGAAGCGTCAAGAGGAAGTCTCTGATGTGTTTTCGAGCGTGGTTACAGAAGATTTGATCACGTTAAAATCGATTATGACCGAAATGATGTACGGGCCGCGTAAAGATAAAACGCGCCGCATTGTTAAGCGTCATATTAACGAAATCATGGAAACCCCGTTAGTTCGCACCTCTTTACAGCTTTCTTTAGGGCCAAGAGAGTATGCAAGATTAAAGACGGACTTGATTGATCGTTCAATTGAAATTACGATGGGACCCGTATGTGACCCAGCACTGAACGCAAGCCGGGCACAGAAGATTTTTCAAATGTTTAAAGAGCGTATTCGTGAACTAACACCAAAAGAATTTCAGAATTTACTACGTCCTGCATTTCAGGAGGATGAGTGGATTCTTATTGTACTAGGTGGGGTAACCGGATTTATTGCTGGTACAATACATTTGTTTGTGGCTTTCTTATAATTCGATGTCAGGCAGGATCTATTGAAGATTAACGAGACTTTTTCTGCCGGACTTCATATTCATTGTTTTAAATGAGGATGTTTTTTATGCGCATTATTTTACTCGGACCACCTGGAGCAGGCAAAGGGACTCAGGCTCAGTTGATCTGTAAGCGCTACAATGTCCCACAAATTTCAACCGGTGATATGCTCCGTGCTGCGATTCGTGAAGGTACTGAATTAGGTCTAAAAGCTAAAAGTGTAATGGAATCTGGTGGTTTGGTTTCAGATGAACTTATTATCGGTTTAGTAAAAGAACGTATTGCTCAACCTGACTGTGCAAATGGCTGCATTTTCGATGGTTTCCCACGTACTATTCCACAAGCTGAAGCTTTGGAAAAAGAAGGGATTAGTATTGATCACGTGATTGAAATTGACGTTCCTGATGAAGAAATCGTAAAACGTCTTTCTGGTCGTCGTCAGCATCCAGCTTCCGGTCGTGTTTATCATACTGTATACAATCCACCTAAAGTGGAAGGTAAAGATGATGAAACTGGTGAAGATCTTGTTCAACGTCCAGATGACCAAGAAGAAACAATCCGTAAGCGTTTAGCGTCTTATCATACTGAAACAGAGCAACTGGTTGGTTTCTACCAAGGCCGTGCTGCTTCTGGTGAAAATGCTCCAACTTATGACAAGCTTGATGGCTTACGTACTATTGAAGATGTACAAAAAGATTTGTTCAACATCTTAGACAAATAATTTAATATTGTTTGTGATAATGAGCCCTCTTTGTGAGGGCTCTTTTCTTTCATTAAGTGCAGGAGAACAATATGAAAATCATATTGATTTTGGTGGTATTGCTGAGTCTGGCACTAGTAATATTTTTGGCTTTTCAAAGCTACAAAATGCTAAGACAGGTTCAAAAACAAGCAAAAGAAGAGCGTAATGAAAAAAAGCGTCTAAAGTAAGTTTGATTGGGTATGATCCCTATACCCAACTATATTTTTAAGCTTCAATATTTTTAATGGCAATTTGCTTTTGTGCGCCAAATTCAAAGCGATCAGGCCAGTTACAGACATCTGCAACAACACATTCTGCACATTTAGGTTTACGGGCGATACAACAATAACGACCGTGTAATATGAGCCAGTGATGTGAATCTAAAATAAATTCTTTAGGAATAACCTTAATTAAGCGGTGCTCAACTTCAAGTACATTTTTTCCTATTGCTAAACCGGTTCGATTACCCACTCGGAAAATATGGGTATCGACAGCCATAGTCGGTTGTCCAAAAGCCGTATTTAAAACTACATTGGCTGTTTTACGTCCGACGCCTGGTAAAGCTTCTAAGTCTTTTCTGTTGCTTGGCACTTCGCCGTTAAATTGTTCCATTAAAATCTTACAGGTCTTAATGACATTTTCGGCTTTTGCGTTATAGAGACCAATTGTCTTGATATATTCCTTTAACCCATCTACGCCCAAGTTATAGATTTTTTCAGCTGTATTCGCCACAGGGTAGAGTTTATCAGTTGCTTTATTAACACTTACGTCGGTCGCTTGAGCTGACAACATAACTGCAATAAGTAGCTCAAATGGAGATGAATATTTTAACTCGGTTTGAGGTGAAGGTCGTTGTTCGCGAAGGCGTTCAAAGAAAATTTGAATCTGCTTTTTCGTCATATTCTTGACGGCCATTCAGACCTCCTGTAATTGCATGAGTTGCTGTTGAAGTTCTTCAAGTTGAAGACGTTTTTTAGCATCTTCACGTACACTGAGTTGTTTTTCCAGTTTCTTAATTTGCGTACGAATTTTCGCTAACTCAATTGTAGTTTTTGCATCAGTTGACACAACTTCTTTGGGTTTCTCGATGAGCTCGATTGAAGGTACTTCATCAAGTGCCTGAGAGAATTGGGCAAACAGTTGGGTATCAATTTCAGCGCGTACTACAGGCCCTTTACGGTGAGTACGACGTTTTTCTTCGCGCTGAATGTGAGCGTAATAACGTTGTCTTAAATCATTTTGTTCAGCGATACGCTGTTGCTCATTTGGTAATACTTGCGTGTCTTCGACCAAATCAATGCAATCTACGGGACATGGTGGAATACATAACTCACAACCTGTACATAAGTCAGTCAAGATGGTATGCATGAGCTTACCACTTCCAATAATAGCATCTACAGGGCAAGCACTAATACATTTGGTGCAACCAATACATTCATCTTCTCGAATAATCGCTTTCATTCGCTGAGGGCGCCCATCGGCCTGTACAGGCCATACGCTAGTTTCAGCGGTTAACACAGAACGATTTAATAGATTTGCGAGTGCATCGGCTACAGGCTGACCACCTGGAACGCATTTATTTGCTTCTTCACCTTCAGCAATCGACTTTGCGTAGGGTAGACATCCATCACGATGTCCACATAAACCACACTGAGTCTGTGGTAATAACGCATCAATCTCGCGTATGAGAGAAATAGATGAATTCATAGTGGGCAAATAGCTTGGTTAAAACGATGCGATAATGAAGAAAAACCTAAGTAAGGTCAATGGATTTTAACGAATTTATTGGCTTTTTGATTGACCTAAAATGTAGCTAATATTGCACAATAATAGATCAATAAAAATGAAAAGATAAATGACTATTTCTTATTTTTTAAGTAGTTTTTCTAAAAATAAGTTTTTGATAATTAAGATAAATAAAATAATTTAAAATAAGTATTGTTAAAATTGATGGAAAGGGATTTAATATTTTGCTGCTAAATGATGCATTTAAAAATGTATTGCACCAATTTAATTCATTACTATGCTGAGGACCGTGCATTGAAATACAACAACCTGAATGAATTCCTGAATTACGTGCAAGCGCGTGATCCGCATCAACCTGAGTTCTTACAAGCTGTCGAAGAAGTTATGACGAGTTTGTGGCCATTTATTGAAAAAAATCCGGAATATGCAGAGCAGGGATTGCTAGAACGTTTGGTTGAACCAGAGCGTGTGATTCAATTCCGTGTTTCATGGATGGATGATCAAGGTCAAACCCAAGTTAACCGAGCTTTTCGCGTTCAATACAATTCAGCAATTGGTCCATTCAAAGGTGGAATGCGTTTCCATCCATCGGTCAATCTATCAATTTTAAAATTTTTAGGTTTTGAGCAAACTTTTAAAAACTCACTGACGACTTTGCCAATGGGTGGTGGGAAAGGTGGTTCAGATTTTGATCCTAAAGGTAAATCTGATGCTGAAATTATGCGATTCTGTCAGTCACTCATGATTGAGCTTTACCGTCATTTAGGACCAAATACGGATATTCCTGCGGGTGATATTGGCGTGGGGGCGCGTGAAGTCGGTTATATGGCAGGCATGATGAAAAAGCTGAGTAACGACACCGCTTGTGTTTTTACTGGTAAGGGAATTTCATTTGGTGGTAGCTTGATGCGCCCTGAAGCAACTGGTTATGGTACGGTTTATTTTGCAGAAGAAATGCTAAAAGCCCGTGGACAATCTTTTGCTGGTAAAACTGTTTCTGTTTCAGGTTCTGGTAACGTCGCACAATATGCAGCGGAAAAAGCGATGTTCTTAGGGGCAAAAGTTGTTACCTTGTCGGACTCAAACGGCACAGTTTATTTAAAAAATGGTTTTACAGATGAGTTACTTGCTGAAGTAATGGAACTGAAAAACGTTAAACGTGGTCGTATTTCCGAGTTTGCTTCTAAACATGGTTTTGAATACTTTGAAGGAAAAACACCTTGGCATATTCCTGTTGATATTGCTTTGCCATGTGCTACACAAAATGAATTAACAGGTGAAGACGCTAAAACACTTATTTCTAACGGTGTAATTTGTGTAGCTGAAGGCGCTAATATGCCATCTACACTTGAAGCAGTTGAACATTTTATTGAAGCTAAAATTTTGTATGCGCCAGGTAAGGCATCTAATGCGGGTGGTGTGGCAACTTCTGGTTTAGAAATGTCTCAAAATGCAATTCGTTTAGGCTGGACCCATGCTGAGGTCGATGAACGTTTACATGCAATTATGAAAGACATTCATGCCAACTGTGTAAGATACGGTACTAAAGAAGACGGTAGTGTGAACTATGTAGACGGTGCCAATATTGCAGGTTTTGTAAAAGTTGCTGATGCAATGCTTGCTCAAGGTATTTTCTAAGATAGAAATAAAAAATCCGATGCATAAGCATCGGATTTTTTTAGTCTAAAAAATTATTTTTTAGGTTTTTTAACTAACTCTTGTTCTACAACCATATCTAATACATCTGCTTGACTAGATTGGTCTGCAGCTGGGTTTTTCACTTCAAAACGTTTTACACGCAAAATTACGCGTTGGTCTGGTTTATGTTCAAACCCTTCGATTTGACCGTAATATAATGACCAGTTTTTGTCAGCGTAAGTTTTAACACCTTTGTCATCATATTTAATTTCACGAACTTGCATACAAGTTTGTGGCGCAACACCAGTACAAGATTTAGTTTCTGGAGCTACTTCAAGGAAAACTGTTTTTCCTTCAGATTGATATTTTGCTTCAGGTGTCATTTTACCAGTGAAAGTATATTTCTGGCCTTGAGCATCAGATACTGTCAATGTTGGTTGATCAACATTTGTAGTATTGATTTCAAATGGAATTGCACGTTTTTGGAAGAGGCTGCTAGAGAACTGTTCCTGTTTCATTAAAGCAGGTTCACACGCCATCATTGTCGACATTACGTCAGCTGTTACAATCGTATTATTTTCAACTTTCCAAGTTGTTCCTTGGCGGTTACAACCTGTTGCGATAGATAAACGATCATTTGTAAAGTTAAGAACGATTGGTTTTTTAGTATTTTCAGGCTGATATGACCAAGAGTAATCTGTTAAAGCTTGAGTATTAACTGCTTTTTGACCTTGGAAAATGTGTTTTTGACCAGTTTTATCTGTCACCGTTAAAATCACCTGACCATTAGTGTTGCTAATTTCAATTGGTAATTTTGCTTCATTAAAGATGCTAGTAGAAATTTGTTCTTGTTTCATTAAATCATCTTGGCAAGCCATCATCGTTGAAACAAGATTAGAAGTAACGAGTTGGTTGCCTTCAACTTTCCAAGTACCGCCTTGGCCATTACAGCCCGTATTAATGGCTAATTTACCATCTGCATTAAAGTTAAGAATAAGTGGTTTAGAAGCTTTTACATTTTGATAAGTCCATGCATATTCACCTAAAGTGGTTGCAAGGTTTTGTTGTTGCTCAGAAACAATTGGAGCAGGAGTATTAGTAACTGTTTGACACGCCATCAAAGAAAAAGGTAATAACGCAAGAATTAAATATTTAATTTTCATTTAAAAACTTCAAGTAAAAAAACAACAGTAATAAGCTTAAAACATTCTTAAAAAAAGAAAATGTAAACATTTGATTGTTTCGGTTTTTAAAATGTATAAGTTTGTAAATTATTCTAATTTTCAACAAAAATAATGGTATACCCCGCAAAACGGGGTATTTCTTAATAATTAATCAAAACGATAGATGTCCATTCCTAATGAGCCCATTGTGAAGCTACTATGAACAATCGTAAAGCGATTGCCTGTACCCATAGCAAAAAACAAAGGTGCAAAATGTTCAAGCGTAGGGTGGTTGCGTTTCACAAACGGCAGTGATTGCCAGTCTAAAACTCCATCATAATCTTGATGGGAAAGCTTATTAACGACAGTATTTCTAAAAGTTGAAGCCCATTCAGGAACTTTAGAGTTGTCTCCTTGCCAAGATAACTCTGCAAGATTATGAGTAATACTTCCTGAACCAATGAGTAAGATTTGTTTATCACGTAAAGGGGTAAGCGTTTGTCCTATACGATAAATTTCTTGTGCACTTAAATTTGATGGCAAAGAAATTTCGACTACAGGAATGTCTGCATCTGGGTACATATGCAATAAAGGCATCCATACGCCATGATCACGAGGACGGGTACTATTGGCATGTGCAACAAAGTGAGCATCGGCCAATAATTTTAAGATTTCTTCTGCTAATGCTGGTTCGCCAGGCGCACTGTAGCGAATTTCATATAACTCTTTAGGAAATCCACGGAAGTCATGCCATGTTTCAGGACGAGTCGAAATGCTCACTTCAAGTGCTTTACTTTCCCAGTGCGCAGACATCACAATGATTGCCTTAGGTATAGGAAGATTTGTGCCTAAACGGTGTAGAGCAGGTCCCACTTGTTCTGGATCAAGTGCAAGCATGGGCGAGCCATGGGAAATAAACAGTCCAGGAAGGGTTTGTAGTTCCATTTCATTACACCTGAGTTGAAAAGCAGAATAATAGTCATTATGCCAAAATCAGGACATGTTAAAAGTATCCTGATTTCAACGGATTGTTCTTAAAATGAAACGTTTGTTCCTTTTATGCACGGTGATAAGGATGATTATGATTAATGCTCATCGCTCGGTAAAGCTGCTCGATTAATAAAACACGTACTAAAGGATGGGGCATGGTAAGTTTTGAGAGTGACCAATGCCAAGCAGCTGCTTTACGTACTTGATCTGACAAACCATCTGGACCGCCAATCGCAAGTGCTACATCATTACCCTCAAGCATCCATTGTTTCATTGTATCAGCTAATTTTTCTGTACTTAGTTCCCGACCACCAACTTCAAGAGCAATTAAGGTTTCATTCGGTTTTAAAGCATTTAAAATACTTTCGCCTTCAATTTGGCAATACTTTAAAATATCCGCTTCTGAATCATTCTTACCACGTTTGGCCATAGGTAGTTCAATAACTTGAGTTTGAACAAAAGGTTGGATGCGTTTGAAATAATCTTCAAAACCAGTAAGAACCCAAGCAGGCATTTTTTGACCAATGGTCAGAATACGAATTTTCATGTTATCTATTCATTCAAATACAGCTGGCGCATTATACCTGATGAATGAAAGTATCTGACGATCTAAAAAGCTGGCATAAAAAACGCAGTCCAAAAAACAGTGTTGGACTGCGATCAAATGATCATCTGTCTGGAGTTCAGATGATCATAGAGAATAAAAACAAGGCTATCTAAGAATTAGATAGTTAAGAGTACTCATTTATTTAAATACTCTTATTACCTATTATGAGGATGGTTGGATATTTTTCAATCAAATTGTGTAACAAAAAAAAGAGAGCCGAAGCTCTCTTTTTCTATATTTTTAATTAGTGACGTGCTGCTTTTGAGCCTTCCACCGGTTTTACAATCGGTGTTTTAGGTAAAGGCTTTGGCAACGAAACTAATGCTAAAGGTAAGATGTCATCAATACTTTTCACAGCTTTGATTTCCAAACCTTCTTTAACATTCGCAGGAATTTCTGCTAAGTCTCGAACGTTGTCTTGAGGAATAAATACAAGTTTAATTCCACCGCGGTGTGCTGCAAGAAGTTTTTCTTTTAAGCCACCAATACGCATTGCACGACCACCTAAGCTTGTTTCACCAGTCATTGCAATATCAGGACGAATTGCAATACCTGTAAATGCTGATACAAGCGCAGTTGTTAATGCTAAACCAGCAGATGGGCCATCTTTTGGTGTTGCACCTTCAGGTAAGTGAACGTGTACATCAGTTTCTTCAAAACGAGAAGCTTCAATACCTAACTCATCGGCACGTGTACGCACTAAAGTCATTGCTGTAGTAATAGATTCTTTCATTACGTCACCGAGTGAACCGGTTGTAATGAATTTACCTTTACCTTTAACCGCTGCAACTTCAATAGTAAGTAACTCACCACCTACAGATGTCCAAGCTAGACCATTTACACGTCCCACTTGTGCTTCATCTTCTGCAATACCAAAGTCAAACTTATGTGGACCTAAGTATTCTGGAAGATTGGCAGAAGTCACATCAAGCTGTAAGTTTTTAGACTTTTTACTTACTGCTTCTTTTACCACTTTACGTGCAATTTTAGACACTTCACGCTCTAAACTACGTACACCAGCTTCACGCGTATAACGTTGAACAATGTCACGGATCGCTTCTTCATGAATTGTTAACTCTTTTGGACGTAAACCATTGTTCTTAATTGCTTTTGGAACAAGGTAACGTTCAGCAATGTTAACTTTCTCATCTTCGGTGTAACCCGGTAGACGAATAACTTCCATACGGTCAAGCAAGGCTTCTGGAATATTCATACTGTTTGCAGTACAGATGAACATCACTTCAGATAGGTCAAGATCAAGATCTAAATAGTGATCGTTGAACTTGCTATTTTGTGATGGATCTAATACTTCAAGCAATGCAGAAGCAGGATCGCCACGGTAGTCTTGCGCCATCTTGTCAATTTCGTCGAGTAAGAACAATGGATTCTTCACGCCAACTTTTGTTAAAGATTGCACAATTTTACCTGGCATCGCACCAATATAAGTACGACGGTGACCACGAATTTCAGCTTCGTCACGTACACCACCGAGTGCCATACGAACAAATTCACGACCTGTTGCTTTCGCGACAGACTCACCAAGTGAAGTTTTACCTACACCAGGAGGGCCTACTAAACATAGAATCGGACCTTTGAGCTTTTTAACACGCGACTGAACAGCTAAGTATTCAACAATACGGTCTTTTACATCATCTAAGCCGTAGTGATCTGTATCGAGAATTTCCTGTGCTTTCGCAAGGTTAATACTCACTTTGCTCGCTTTATTCCACGGCGTATCTAAAATTACTTCTAGATAGTTACGTACAACAGCTGCTTCACTAGACGCTGGTTGCATTGCTTTAAGCTTACGGAACTCAGCTTCAGCTTTTTTACGTACGTGTTCAGGTAAATCAGCTTCAGCAAGACGTTTCTCTATCTCAGCAACGTCATCTTCAGCACCGCCATTCATATCAGAAAGTTCACGTTGAATGACTTTCATTTTTTCATTTAGAAAGTATTCACGTTGGTTTTTTTCCATTTGGCGTTTTACGCTGTCATGCAAAGTTTGTTCAATTTGCTGTTCAGCAGATTGATTTACCAAGTAGCTCATAAGCTCTTGCAAATGTGCTTCAAACTCATCGTGCTCTAAAAACTTCTGTTTAATTTCAATATTTAGAGGCACACGTGTTGCTACGAAGAACATGAGTTGTAGCAAGTCTTCAATTTTATTAGCCGCAGCAACGAGTTCACGTGCATTACGTAATTTTGCTTCAGCATATTGAGCAAATAAAGTACGTAACTCTTGCAAACGAGTTTCTTGAGTAGCTTTATCTACGTTAATTGTCATTGGACTTAAGCTGTGTTCAGCAGTCAAATGGCTATCTTCATCGATAATCTTTTCAAGTTTAGAGCGATGTAAACCTTCAATAAGTACTTTAATGCAGTTTTCATCATTCTCATGATTTACGACTTGAACAATCTTAGCGACAGTTCCGTACTGATAAAGGTTATCGTGATCAATTTCTTCTGTAAGCGAATCTTTTTGCGCAACTACAAATACTAAATTGTCACTGTTACGAGCCACATCAACTGCATTGATCGATTTTTCACGACCCACGAATAACGCAATTTGCATGTGTGGGTAAACCACAACATCACGCAACGCTAAAAGTGGTAATACACTTGGAACCTGAGGCTCTAAGTCAGTTTTTTCATTCATAATAAGTTCAGACATGGGCACTCCTAATGAGTGACAACGAGGTTGCCATGTTTTTTATAGTGATGTGTATTTTAAAAATTACAAGGGCCTCACTAGAGAAAATGTGGAAAAAAGGACTAATTTAGTCAACTTTTTTTTAAAAATGTTATGAATCAAGAGATTAATTCTTAAGAAGAATAAAATTTTGTATTAATGCTAAGTAATTTAGCTTAATAATTATAAATATCCATATCACAAAAAATGTTTATGAATAGAAAGTAATCATTTTGTGGGCGATTTATAGACATTATATGGTTAACAATAATTCACAACTTATTCAATGTTTGGTGCCTAATAGAGGTGCTAATATAAGTTGGTGAAACGGTCTGTCACGTAAAAGTAACCATCCTTAGGGTGGTTACTTTTATGATTTTGAAAGACATAAAAGTAAAAAACTGGTTTTATCTGACTAAATTTTATTAGTTTTTATATAAATATTATCTTTTAAAATAATAAACACGTTGAGGTGTGAGTAAAGCATCTAATGGCTGATCCCAACTCTGACGTTTTAAAGTATGTTCGATAAATTGAAATTGATGAGCTAACCCTAAACGATAAGGTTTGTGTTTTGCACTTGCCAAGGTACGATCATAATAACCACCTCCCATGCCAATACGTGTACCATATCGATCACATGCCAGAAGTGGCATGATCAATAAATCAAGTGATGAAACATGTTTTGCTCTAGTTGCCATCGGTTCTTTCATTCCCAATGGGTGATGCGAAAAACGTCGGTTTATATATTGGTTTTTAGAAATTTTTACCCAGACTAAACGCTGGTTCATTGAACAAATCATCGGTAAATAAACTTGTTTATTCTTTTTAAAACATAATTCTATGAGAAGCTCTGTGTGAACTTCTCCAAAGGCATGCAAATATAAACCAATTTTTTTGGAAGAATGAAAAATGGGCAGGGTATTTAAATGATGAAGAATATCAAGTTGAGCTTGTTTTTGCTCAAATGAACTTAAAGAACGTCTTTTAGATCTTAAATTTTTTCTAATAAAGCTGAGTTCATTCATGTATAAATCTAACTAAGATTAAAGATCAGTCATGCAAAATTATACCTATTTTTCGACAGCTTTATGGAAATAGGAGGTTAATTCGAAATAACTTAAATTCGTTGGAGCAATAGTCACAAATTGATCTGATCTATTGTGTTTAACTATTAAAAATTCTATTTCTTTACGTATTGTCAGTATTTCTTTACATTTAATAAGGTTAAGTATATTTAAAAGATTAATGCAGAATTGTTAAGCCTATGAAGTTGAAAATTTTAACCATTACAATAAGTATTGGTCTGCTACTTGGTGGATGTACGAAACAAGCCGAACCTGAAGCGGCGGAAGTTGATTATAAAGCTCAATTTGAAGAATCAGATCGTAAAATAGGAGAGTTTTTAGATCAACTAGATAACCCGAATACACCGCAAGAAGTTAAAGTCAAAATCTTATGTCATGACTATCCAGAAGTTTATAAGACCCAATATATGCCTGCCTTAATAAAAATTTCGCCTAAACCTTATACCGAAGAGAAATTATTATCAGATTTGAAAAGTGCGACGGACTACTATAAGGATGCTTTTGCGATTAGATGCACTCAATAAGTTTGTTTTGATTTTAATCTCAAAAAATCCGATAAATGTGAATTGATTGGCATTATTGGGTTGTGATAAATTTTCTTCTATCTTTATAAGTGAAAGTTTAGGGGATTTAGATATGGAAATCTTAAAGTTCTTACAGAGTTTTAATACAGTTGGTACATACTTAACGATCGCTTCAACCGTTTTAGTAGGTCTAATTATTTATTTTTATGTGATTAATCCAGCATAAAAACCTTTAAAAGAAATAGGGATCAATTTCCTATTTCTTTATTAATAATAAAATTCTGTAATTAATTTAAAGCTATAAAAATAAGGTAGGTACATGAAGTTTAAATTATTTTTTCTTGGTTTTTTTGCTTTTGGCTGTTATGCCGATGAAAGTGTAAATGACCCCGAAATTTGTAATGTGGTAAAGAAAGTTTCTTATACTGTCATGGAAGCGCGTCAACAAAAAGTCCCATCTGAAGACTTGCAACATATAGCGAATAGTCTTGAAGATCCAAAGGCAAAACAACTTTATCAAGATTTAATTACTTCTGCTTACTCAACCAAAGTATTCAAGACCAGCTTCTTTAAACGAAAAGCGATAGAAGATTTTCAAACAGCTTGGTATCAAGAATGCCTGAGTAGAAAAGAAAGGTAATTTTGAATTCAGAGACTCATTCATCTCTAAAATAATAATATCATGCTTATTGAATGCTTGAGAAAAGATCGTACCGACAGGTCTGTATTGAAAGGCAAATTAAAATAAATATTTGAAATTTTATTATTTAATTAAAAGTAAATGCTCCGAAGATGCCGCTGCATGTGTCGTTACCCTGAACCCGATGAGTTCAAGGTGGACGCGACGTATACTTGCTGGGTTTCCTACTCGAAGGTAGGCATACACTCTAAATATACAGAACGCAATCCATAAGTTTAAGTATCGGCAGGGGAATAGACCCGCTGGCGAACATCCCAGAGATAGCTTAAGTATAACCGATCTGACTATGTTGGCAATCACTTGAGTCTATGGAACTGTAAACTTAGTTTGCGTTTGATGAAGCTTTGTACATTGAAAGTGGATAAAACGATATTCAACCGTAATGGATAGTCAAAAATAAAAAAGCCTTGCATCTATGATTTATAGAGCAAGGCATTTTGTGGTAATCAAAGCTTGTTAAATAACCTGTTCCACATCTTCTAAAATCGTTTGCAGTAGACGTTCACAGTGAGTGTATTCCTGCAAAGATTTATTAAGACTCAGCACTTCTTGAGTTAACTGTAGAGCGACCATAATGACTAGTTTGTTGTGCTCAACACGTGGGGCACTACGGCGCATGTCATTAAATTTCTCATTGAGAAGTTGCGCTGCGCGTTCAAGTTCATCTTTTTTATCTGAGGTAGTCGCGAGTCTAAAAGTCTGCTCAATCAGCCTAAGCTCTACCATGACTTGTTCACTCATGATTGGATCTCCTCACCAGTTTCAGCATTAGGATGGGCAAGTTGCTGGATTTCTTGAGCGTGTTGATCTTGAGCAGTGCCTAAAATTCCTAAACGCTGAATAATGGCTTCAACTTTTGATTTGGCAAGCTCATTTTTTTGTAACAAACGGTCACGATCTTGTTGTAAATCATGCAGCTCTTGTTGGGTTTGACGCTGGTGGGCTTGTAACTTCTCTTTTGCAACACGTAATTCATTTCGTTCTGCAAGAATTTCTTGAAAACGATTTTTTAAATCAGTCGTACTTTTTTCTAATCGGCTATAACGTTCGGCAAGTGTGTTAGCATCTTGATTCAATTGTTGAAATTGGCCTTTTAACTGAGAAAGTTGCTCAGTTACTGACTCAATTTCCTCTTGTTTTTTAGTGATAATACTATTTTTTTGCACAACTTGTGCGTGATGCTCTGTTTCAGCCAGTTCTTTAGCTTCCGAGAGTGCCGCATGTTCACTCTCTAAATGATGTAAGCGTGTTTTTAAAACGCTAATATGCGCTTGTAGCCGCTGTAATTGTTCTAACATAACGAGGTCGCACAGAATTGCAATCAAAGGTAATATATACAAAGTATAGAGATTGGATAAACGAATGCAAGACGATATTTCAGGCTGGACAGATTGGAACGCTCATTTTGAAGGAATTGAAGAAATTTCAAGCCCTAGTGAGTTACATGGTCTGTTAACAGGTATTGTTTGTGTGACAGAAGCGCCTACGCGTGAAGAATGGTCACAAATTTTAACAACCCTTAATGTGCCAGAGTTAAGTGAAGATGCTTTAGCGCTTTTGACTGACGAAGCAGAAGATGTGGTTCATGCTTTATCTGAAGATGAATTAGATTATCTACCAATGCTTCCAGATGATGAACATCTACTTCAAGAGCGTGTGCAAGCACTATCTGATTGGTGTGCGGGTGTTGTGTTAGGTTTTGGTTTGGCATCGGGTCATGTTCGTGGTGATGAGCGCGAATTGATTGAACACCTTCAAGATGTTGCTGCAGTTGAATTTGAAGATTCTGACAATGATGAGGAAGGTGAAAGCAGTTACGAAGAATTGTATGAATTTGTACGCTTAATCCCTGTGAGCTTGTCTATTGGCAGAAAAAAAATCACTGTAGCTGAAAGTTCTTTATTGAAAAACTTTCATGCAAAAAGTAAAAATGCAGCTCTAGGTACAGATCAGAATATTGTAGAAATGTTCACACCACATCGTCCAAGCTAATTGAGGCGATGTGTTATTGGTTGTATTTTATTTTTTGACTTTAAAATTCTAAATCAAGTAGATCATTATGAAATTGCCTCAAGCTGATTTTCAACATCGTAGAGACCGTTTAGCAGAAAAAATGGGTCCTAACAGTATTGCAATTATTGCAACGCGTGAGGAGATGTACCGTAATCGTGATGCGGATTATAAATTCCGTGCCGATAGTAGTTTTTTCTATTTGACGGGCTTTGCTGAGCCTGAGGCAGTTGCAGTTATTGAAACTTTTGAGGATGTAACTGACTATAGCTATAGTCTTTTTTGCCGTGAACGTAACCGCGAGATGGAAATCTGGAATGGTTACCGTGTCGGAATTGACGGTGCAATCGAAGACTATGATGCAGATGAAGCCTATGCAATTGATCTACTTGATGAGGAAATTATTGAAAAGTTATTAAATAAAGAACGCCTTTATTATCGGATTGGGCAAAATGCTGCGTTTGATGCACGGGTGAGCCAGTGGATTAAAAAAGCAGATGCTGAGCATCGACATCAAGGTGCTCCAGCTCAACTGGTACAGCTCGACCGTATTGTCGATGAAATGCGGTTAATTAAGTCACCACAAGAACTTGAGCTGATGCAAATTGCCTCAAAAATTAGCGCTCAGGCACATACCCGCGCGATGCAAATGGTGCGTCCAGGTATGATGGAATATGCGCTAGAAGCCGAACTCAATTATATTTTCGGGCAAAACGGCTGTGTCCCGTCTTATAACAGTATTGTTGGTGGTGGGGCTAATGCCTGCATTTTGCACTATGTTGAAAATAACCAACCTCTTAAAGATGGTGATTTAGTCTTAATTGATGCTGCATGCGAATATGAGTTCTATGCGTCGGATATTACCCGTACTTTTCCGGTAAATGGTAAATTTAGTGCTGAACAAAAAGCATTATATGAAGTTGTATTGGCTTCTCAATATGCGGCGATTGATGCAGTACGCATTGGTAATTCGTACCGTGAGCCTCATGAAGTAGCAGTTAAAATTTTAACCGAAGGCTTAGTGGATTTAGGTCTGCTCAACGGGGATATTAACGAACTTATCGAAACCGAAGCATACCGTCAATTTTATATGCATGGTACAGGTCATTGGTTAGGAATGGATGTACATGATGTCGGGTCTTACAAAAAAGGTGAAGACTGGCGTCAATATGAAGAAGGTATGGTCGTTACCGTTGAACCAGGCCTATACATTGCACCAGACGATGAAACTGTAGATAAAAAATGGCGTGGTATTGGTATTCGTATTGAAGATGATGTGGTCGCAACCTCAAAAGGTCCACGAGTTTTAACTGCTGATGTAGTTAAAAATATTGCAGATATTGAACATTTAATGGCGCAAGCTAAATCATAATTAAACGTATTCGCCAAAGGAGCACAACTCGATGCAACAACACGTGATTATTGTAGGTGGGGGAATGGTTGGACTTAGCCTTTCACTCATGCTGGCGAAGGCTAATATTGCAGTAAAGCTGTTAGAAGCTGTGAAATACCCAAACTATGATGATCAAAATGTTGCCCCTTATCATTCCAGTTTTGATGCGCGTAATACGGCTTTATCGCGTCGTAGCGTCCAGATTTATCAGAAGCTGGGGTTATGGGATGCATTACAGCAGCACGCGACTCCAATTCTACAAGTTCACATTACTGAACAAGGCAGTTTTGGTAAGGCACGATTAATTGCAGAACAAGAAAAAGTCGAAAGCTTTGGGCAGGTGATTGAAAATGCTTGGTTGGGTCGTGTTTTATTGACTCAAGTACGTCAGCAGCCTTTGATTGAGCTGATTGATGGCGTTCAAGTGACTGCTTTAACTCAAGATGCTGAGCAAGTACATATTGAGGCCAAGCGTGGTGATGAAGTTTTAAAACTTGAGTCAAAACTATTAATCGCCGCAGATGGGCGTGACTCTTTCTGTCGTCAGGCAATTGGCGTCGATGTTGATGTTCATGATTATGATCAGGTTGCAATTGTCACTACCGTTCAGACTTCAAAACCCCATGAGCAAGTAGGTTTTGAGCGTTTTAGTGCATTAGGTCCTTTAGCTTTGTTGCCTTTACCGGGCGAATATCGCCGTTCGGTTGTATGGCCTGTTAAAAAAGGCACTGAAAGTGAGTGGTTAGGCGATGAAAATGATCAGCATTTCTTAAATGCTTTACAACAAACTTACGGTGACCGAGCTGGTAAATTTGAAAAAACCGGCAAACGCTTTAGTTATCCGCTTTCACAAGTGCTTGCACATAAACAAGCTGTAGGTCGTGTTATTTTGATGGGTAATGCAGCGCATACAATCCATCCTGTTGCAGGACAGGGCTTTAACCTATGCCTACGTGATGCGGATGTTTTAGTGCGTTATTTAGTAAACCAGCTAACCTCTTCTGACGATATTGGCAACCCTGATAATTTACTGGCTTATGAACAGGCCCGTTTGTCAGATCAACAGCGAGTAATTAAGTTCTGTGACACCGTGGTTCGTGGTTTTAGTAATCAAAATCCATTATTAAAATTAATTCGTAATACGGGATTAATTGCATTTGATGTCATTCCAGGTGTTAAACCACTGGTAGCGAACTATGCAATGGGGTTAAAAGCATGAGTGAAGTACTAGATGTTGTCATTGTTGGTGGTGGGCTGGTTGGTGGTTTAACAGCTTTATTACTTGCACAAGGTGGTGTACAGCCTACTGTGCTTGACGCTGCTCCTGTACTGGATGTTGAAAAAACACTAAGTGTGATGAATCCGCGTGTTTTAGCACTGAGCCAAGCGACCATTCATTTACTTAAAACTGTCAATGTTTGGGATGATCTAGCACGTCAAATGCCATATACAGGAATGCAAGTGTGGAATCTGAATGGCTATGGTGAAATTAATTTTGGTCACGAGTCCGTACAAAGACCAATGCCAGAACAGGCCTTGGGTTCTATGGTTGAGCCAAGTGTGTTGAATGTTGCTATTCAACAAAAAATGCTTGAGCAGTTAACAGATTATCGTACTCAAGTTCGCGTGACTCGCATTGAGCAGGGTGTTGGTTGTTGGTATATTCAATTGGCAGATGGTACGACACTTAAAACAAAGCTGCTGATTGGTGCAGATGGTGCCAATTCATTTGTACGAGAACAGGCCTTTATTGACCTAGATGTCTTAGATTACAAGCAAGCAGCGATTAGTTGTGCCATTAAAACATCTAAACCCCACAATCATGTTGCTCGTCAAATTTTCTTACCTACAGGGCCTTTAGCTTATTTGCCGATGGCTAGTCTTGAAGAAAGTGAAAATGGCTACTGGCAGTCAATTGTCTGGACACTACCTGATGATTATGCCGATGAATATTCTGCTTTAACCGATCATGAATTTATGCAGCTTTTAACTCGTGAAAGCCAACATATGTTGGGTGAAGTGTTAGATGTACGTTCAAGAGCCCAATTCCCACTCAAAGCGCGCGCCGCAAAACAGTATGTGAAAGCTGGTTTAGCTTTAATTGGGGATGCAGCACATGTGATTCATCCACTTGCTGGACAAGGGGTAAATATTGGTTGTTTAGATGCGGCTGTACTCTGTGATGCACTGTTACATGATTTAGCGCGTGGCGTATGGGCAAATGAACAGACATTGTTGCGTTATGAGCATCGCCGTAAAGGCCAGAATGATGCAATGATGCATAGCATGTCGGCAATTGGCTGGTTGGAAAGTAGTGAGCTATTTCCATTTATCTGGGCTCGGAATGTGGGACTCAAGCAAGTTGAACAAATTTCCTTCTTAAAAGAGCGTTTTATGCAACAAGCAAACGGTTTAGGGTCTTTACAAAACACCCAGTATAGTCGTTAAAATAATTACGAAGTTTATGCTCTACTGGTCTAAATAAATATCAGTAGATATTTTTTAAACAATCATTTATATATCATTACCAATTGGGTTGAAAAAGATACACATTTGACCAATTTGGCTCTTTGCTAAATGCAAAGAGATTGCTAAATTTCTGAGGTCTTGGGACCATAGCGATGATGCAATAGAAATCATTCTGGGGAGTGAAAAATGTCAGATATCAATGATTATGAAGATGCAGAAGATTCTGCTGTAGATGAAGATGAAGCGAAGGCAGCTGAAAGCGGTGCAGCTGATGAAGAAGCAAGCAGTATTAATGATACTGATATTGCTGAGGCAGAAACACTGACTGTGACTGCTAAGCAAAAACAGCGCCAAGCGCTGGAAGATGAAGTTGCCGCATTTTTAGCTCGAGGGGGGAGAATTACTGAAGTTCCTCCAGATGAACATAGCGACCATTAATCCTAAAAAGCATCACATGAGTGATGCTTTTTTTATTTTTAAAGCGAGTTTTGCAGTTCTCTCAGGATCCCGCATTCATCTACTGTTCGATTGGTAGAGCAATGCTGTTTTAAATCAATTAAAGATTCTTTTAAAAGTAATAATCGTTCGATTTTTTCTGATACTTCTTTTAAGTATTTATCGACTAAATTATCAATTTCTGTGCAGGCCTGTTTAGGCTGAGTTTTCATTTCTTTTAATGTTTTAATATCACTTAGTGAAATATCTAATTCACGGCAATGCTTAATAAATAAAAGGTCTGCAAGTGTTTGTTCGGTATAAACACGATAATTATTTTCTGAACGTTGGATGCGATCAAGTACACCTACTTTTTCGTAATAACGGATCGTATCAATTGGAATATCCGCTTTTTTTGATAATTGACCAATAGAAAGACTCATAAGACTTGACTCTGGAGCTGCTCAAGGGTTTTTAATCACTATAAAAGAGTTTTTGAGGAAATAAAATGGCTGGATGTGGTTGTGCTTCAACATGTTCTCCTTCAAAGAAGGTGAGTCCACGTTTTAGAAAAGCGTTATGGATTGCACTCGTGATCAATGGCTTAATGTTTGTGGTGGAAATATTGGGAGGTTATAAGGCCCAATCTGTTTCACTTTGGGCAGATGCATTGGACTTCGCCGGAGATGCAGCAAATTATGCATTATCTTTAGTCGTTCTTTCGATGAGTTTATATTGGCGTGCGACAGCGGCATTAGTTAAAGGAATAACGATGGCGGCTTTCGGCGTTTTTGTCATTGCGAAAGTGATCTGGTCGTATTTTTATGGTGTTTCACCCGAACCAATGGTGATGGGGGCAATTGGTATAATGGCTTTAATTGCTAACGTTTCTGTCGCGCTTATGCTTTATGCATTTCGTGATGGTGATGCCAACATGCGCTCTGTTTGGTTGTGCAGTAGAAATGACTCAATTGCCAATATTGCTGTAATTTTAGCGGCGGTTGGGGTATTTGGAACAGGCAGTGTATTTCCCGATTTATTTGTTGCCTTTGTCATTGCATACTTGGGTGTATCTTCTGGCTATGCTGTTATAAAACAGTCACAACAAGAAAGAAAACAGGCAAGAGTTATAGTTGCCAGTGAAGCGTAATACTAAAGAGTAATAAAAAAGGATCTTTTTATGATCCTTTTTTAATTTTAAGCCGTTAAAACAAGAGGGTTATAGCGATACTCCACATAACGCAACCAATAATGAAATCTAAAATTTTCCAAGCTTTGGGATTGGTAAATAGTGGCTTTAATAATCTTGCACCATAGCCCAGACTAAAAAAGAAAACCCAAGAGGCAAGAATGCTGCCCAAAGCAAAACTCACTTTATCTTCAAGCTGAGTTGCAACTGAACCAATCAGAACAATAGTGTCTAAATAGACATGAGGATTAAGCCAAGTAAAGGCAAGACAGGTCACTAATGCTTGAGTTAATGTTTGTTTTTGACTGCTATCAAGGACCATACTTTGGGTAGTCTTAAATGCAGCATAAAATGCTTTGGCACCGTAAACTAATAAAAACGTTGCCCCTAAATATTTAGCTACGGTAATTAAGATAGGTGATGCCGTCATGATTTCGGCAAAGCCTAATACACCACAGGCAATTAAAATTGAGTCGGACAGAGCGCAGATTAAACACAACCAAAATACATATTGCTGTTTAAGTCCTTGTTTTAGGACAAAAGCATTTTGAGCTCCAATTGCTACGATAAGCCCACTGCCAATACCGAAACCTTTAAAAAATATACTAAGAGAGAACATAACAATAAGGTGAAAAAATCAGATGCGGGAATTATCTGACTTTTTATTAAGAAATAAGTAAAATTAAGAATATTTAGGTTTGGCTAAAAAAAATTTAGGCTTGATATGTTAGATAGCAAACAGTGTGAAGCCTTTCTTGCAGTAGCAGAATTGGGAAGTTTTGATGCGGCAGGGGAGCATTTATATATTACACCCTCGGCAGTGTCCTTACGCGTACAGGCTTTAGAAAAATATTTAGGACAAATTCTAATTATAAGGGGGCGCCCGTGTGTGCTCACTCAAGCAGGGCAAACTTTATTACAACATTTACGGCATACGAGGTTAATGGAGCAAAATTTATTACAAGGTTTGATGGGAAAATCATCAGAATCTGAATTTTATAAAATTGCTCTAGCTTCAAATGCAGATTCATTAGCTACTTGGCTTTTACCAAATATTCAGCAAACGCTTTTTAAAGAAAAAATAGTATTAGAACTAAAAATTGATGATCAATCTCACACGCACACTTTATTGGAGACAGGACAAGTCAATGCCTGTATTTCGGCAGAAGAGCAGGTCATGTCAGGTTGTTTAGCTCAACCACTAGGAAAAATGCGTTATAAAATGTTGGCCTCTGCTGAATTTGTAAATAAATGGTTCAGTGCTGGAGTGAATAGAGACGCATTAAGAAAAGCACCAGCAGTTATTTTTAATCATAAAGACTTAATGCATTCAGAGGTCTTACTAAAAGGATACGGTTTACCGATGCAAAGTTATCCTTATAGTTTTATTCCAGCAACAGATGCTTTCGTCAAAGCAATTCAATTAGGTTTAGGCTATGGCATGGTGCCCGAGTTGCAGGTTCAGTCACTACTCGAAAATGGAATACTTGTTGATATTATGCCTGAAGCCGAACTTGATGTTCCTTTATATTGGCACCACTGGAAAAGACAGTCGCAGCAACTTGATGTATTAACTGAGACAATTGTTCAGTCAGCAAAACAGATATTGAGATAAGTTTAAGATTGGGTTAACTCAAGCGCACGTTGATAAGCAATTTTTTTCTTAATACCTGTTAAATCGGCAGCCAGTTGAGATGCCGCTTTAACAGATAAATCTTGAAGTAAACGCTTTAAAAGCTCATCTAGTTTTTCTTGTTCCAGATCTGTTTTTTCTGGTGCACCGCCAACTACAAGAACAATTTCGCCTTTTTCTTGATTGTGATCATTTTCAATAAAACTGACTAAATCTTTTAAAGTCATTTTTTTGATAGTTTCAAAGGTTTTGGTAATTTCACGTGCGAAACCTACAGGGCGGTTTTCACCAAATACCTCAGCCATATTTTTTACACATTCTAAAATACGGTGTGGTGCTTCATAGAAAATTAAGGTCTGAGTTTCATTTTTGAGTTTTTCTAATTGAGAAATACGTTGAGAAGCTTTTGATGGCAAAAATCCTTCAAAACTAAAACGATCGCTCGGTAGACCTACTGCACTTAGAGCGGCAATTGCAGCACATGCGCCAGGCACAGGAACAACTTTAATGCCATGTTCTTGAGCAGCTCGAACTAACTTAAAACCAGGGTCACTAATAAGTGGTGTACCGGCATCACTAATTAAAGCAATGTTATCGCCTGCAAGTAATTTTTGAACTAACTGCTCAATTTTATTACTTTCATTGTGGTCATGACATGCAGTAAGTTGAGTCGATATATTATAGTGCTTAAATAATTGTGCTGATTGACGTGTATCTTCGGCAGCTACAATAGAAACTGATTTTAAAATATCAATTGCACGGAAAGTCATATCATCTAAGTGCCCGATTGGGGTGGCTACAACGAATAACTGAGCACTCATTTGGTTTTACTCCGTACAGATAAACAATTTTAATGGGGTAGTTTACCCGAAATTATGATTTGGGCGTGAACAATGTCTGCTAACCTTTGCTTTTCCAAAATGATCTGATTTTCATTTGTTCAATTTAAATCAAAAAGTACGGGTGGATTTAACGAAATAATTTAAGCATCAAAATATGTGGTGCTACTTTTAATTTGGGGAAGATAAGAATGTTAATAGCGCAGCAGTTGGGAAAATGGGCAGAGCAAACAGCTTTAAACCTGTTGCAAAAGCAAAACTATGTATGGGTAACCAGTAATTACCATTCACGCCGTGGTGAAGTGGATTTGATTGTTAAAAGAGGGCAAGAGCTGGTTTTTGTTGAGGTAAAGGCGCGTACTATAGGAAATTATGGACAGGCTTGCGAAATGGTAACGAGAACAAAGCAGAAGAAAATTATTAAAACCGCGATGCGTTTTTTACAGCGCTACCCATCTTATCAGGATTTTTATTGTCGTTTTGATGTGATTTGTTTTGATTTTCCACAGAAAATTGCAAAAACAGTACAGCAAGACTTTTCAAATTTCCATTATGATCTGCAATGGATCGAAAATGCATTTACTTTGGATTAAGAGTTCATTACTCTTTTGAGCAAATTAAAACCGATGTTTTATGATCAAGCCAAGAAGAGATTGATAGGAGTCTGGTGGAGTGTTGAAACGTATTGCTGTAACAGCGCTTTGTGTCGCAAGTTTGTCAGGTTGCGCAAGTTTTATTTCTGGTGGAACAGGTACAGCTCCAGTCGGAACAGATAGTGGTGTACGTAGCTTAGGTCAGGTATTCATTGATTCTTCAATTAAACGTACAGCGAATATTAACCTCTATAAGCTTGATCAGCGTTTTAAACAATCACGTATTAATATCGAAAGTTTCCACAGTACTGTTTTATTAACAGGACAAGTGCCAGACCCATACTTGAAACAATTGGCAGAAGACAATCTTAAAGCTATGAGTGATGTAAAAGCTGTACATAACTACATTACCGTGGGTAATAAGGTCAGCTATAACACGATCATGCAAGATGCTGGTGTAACTGCAAATACACGTGCTCTATTAATGAAAGCGCCAGTTGTATCGGATAGTAAAGTACTTGTCCATACCGAAGACGGCGTACTTTATGTGATGGGTCGTTTAAATACAGCTGAAATTAATGATTTAAATAATGTGCTTCAAAATGTTGGTAACGTGACCAAAATTGTGACACTCATTGATAACGTTGATTTAGCACCTGCGCCAGCGGCGAGTACGGCTAGTGCAACGACTACACCAATTATTAATAACGTCATTGCTCAACCAACAGTTCAAACTCCTGTTGCAATTGATCCTGACCAAACAGATCCAGCTTCGAATGCACAGTAATATATGAATCTGATTGAACAACTACTAAGTAAAATTGAACAGGCGCGAACTCTTTATAAAGAGTTCCGCCTTTATGATTTGGGGAGTTTTGCTTTAAACCGTTTTACGCCAAAAGATGGTTTTGAACAGGTCGCAAATGTACGTTATGGTCTAAAGCCGCGTCACCGTTTGGATATTTACCGATCTATTAAAAAACTAGCACATCAGCCTCTTATTGTTTTTGTACATGGTGGTGCTTGGCAACATGGTAATAAGCGAGATTATCTTTTTATTGGTGAGACGTTTGCTAAAGAAGGTTATGATGTTGCAGTTATCAACTATCAATTAGCTCCTAAAAATATTTTTCCGAGTTTTGTTGATGACCTGACTCAGGCATTGAATTATTTACATCAAAACCAAGACAAACTAGAAATTTCTACAGAAAATGTTGTGCTTATGGGACATTCGGCAGGGGCATTTAATGTAATGTCTGCTGTTTATCACCCAACGCCAAATCCTATTCAATGTTTAGGAAATATTAAGGCGATTTTCGGTTTAGCTGGACCTTATCATTTTGATTATAAGGGTGATCCACTAGCTGAAGATGCTTTTGATCAAAGTATTTCTTATCAAGAGGTGATGCCATACTATTTCGTCAATCAAAATAGTATTAAACATTACTTGCTCATGGCTGAAAATGATCAGCTTGTCGGCAAAGAGAATACATTGGATTTGGATCGGGCTTTAAGACAGAGTGGAAATCACAGTCATATCGCTGTGATTCCCAAAACTGGACATATTACAATTTTGGCCAGTCTTTCTAGCTTTATTAGCCACTATTTCAGAACGAAAAGAACGATCTTACATTTTCTTGAAGAAGTGTTTTAAACGAGAGTCTCGTTTAAAACACGCCAGATTACCCAGCTTGAGTAATCTGCATAATCATTGAATGAGCAATACTTCCTTTAAACGGAATCTCAGGTAATTGATTAATTTTGAAGAATTGTGCATCTGCAATTTCTTCTTCTTGAAGCTTAATTTCACCCGACTCATATTCTGCCCGAAATGCCACCATAAGGTTACTTGGGAATGGCCAAGGCTGGCTGGACATATACTGAATATTTTTAAGTTTTAAACCTACTTCTTCAAAGGCTTCACGTTGTACTGCCTCTTCAAGTGTTTCGCCCACCTCAACAAAACCTGCAATCAAACCATACATATTGGTTTTGTTATGAACTGATTTAGCCAGCAAGATTTCATCATCACCACGAGTAATCACGGTAATAATGCAAGGGTTTACACGAGGATATTGGTGGTAGCGACAAGAAGGGCATACCATCGCATATTCAGTTGGATGAACTTCTGTTGGATGTCCACAATGGCTACAAAACTTATGATTGCGTCGCCATTCAAGTAACTGTACAGCGCGGCTTGCTTGTAAGAACTGTTCTTTCGACCAGCTGGTAATGAGTTGGCGAATGGGAACCAGTTGTAAGCCTTCGGGAATGGGTTCCTCAGCAAGCAAGTCACGTGCAATGACCTGCTCATCATGAGTGAAAAGTAAATCACTTGCTAACTTTTCGACTTTAGGTAGTTGGAGATTCTGGTCAACCAGTAATTGTTGATGATGGAAAATATAAGCAAGTGATAATTCAGACATTAAGCTGCCTTTTTTTGAAGTTGTTGACTACTCGACAATGCTACATTAAACATGGATTGTAGAACAGGTTGTTTATTTTTTAAATTGTCAACTAACATGTCAATGCCTGCTAATACGTTAAAAATACAGTGAATTTGGTCTGTATTAAAAGGCTGGTTTTGTTCAAGTTGCTCTTGAACAAATTGGGCAGTTTGGAGTAAAGCATGTTGTTGAGTCGTGCTTCCTAAAAATTCGGCCGCACCTGCTAACTCTTTTAATGAACCTGCAATGGCTTCAATATTTTGTGTTTGGTCATTGGCATACAACGTAAGACTCTGACAGATAAAATCAATTAAATTTTTTGTTTCGGTAAGCAAAGCTTGATGAGCTTCGTCAAGACGGTCTAAAGAAATAGCCGTATTATTCACGCTAAGTTGTAGACGATTTGACGTGTAATTGCGTACCAAAATACCAATTGAGTTCATGGCAGATAAAATGCTGTTCATGAGCTGCTGAGCATAGTTTTCATCACTTAAAATGTTAAGTTGACTTAAACTGCTGGCTTGTTGAGAAAGCGCAGAGGCGGCTTCATCAAGGTTTAGGAGTTTAAAGGTATGAGCCAGTTGTAAAAGGCTCGCTTGTAGTTGCTGTGCTTTTTCAGGCGACATATTTTGGTAGTTGTATTCAATATCGTTTCGCACCTTATTCATTTCATCCAAGATTAATTGGCTGACAGTGTGCATCGTGTCAAAGTCAGGACCAAAGAGATGGCGACTTAAAACGAGTAATTGAGTATCAGTCGGTGTTTCATCACCAATATGAAGTTGGTTACGAATAAGATGAGAAATCTCATCTTCTTGAGCGATGACAATACTTAAAATATCTGCGAATGCCGCTAAATTAGGTTCAAAACTTTCGGGTGCTGCCAAAAATAGAGCAATATGACTTTCAATATTAATCAGTACACGTAGGCGTGAATCATTTAAAAGTAGGTCATCAATATGGTTAAAAGCGTAATTGACGAGCTGCCAATATTTTTGGCTTGGCTGAGTATTCGCCATGCTGACCAAATAGGTTGCAATAAGTTTAAAGGCTTGAAAATTCTGAGCTGATGCTGTCTTTTTCAAAAATTGATGGAGAGATAGTTTGTAGAGTTGATGGATAAACTGAGTTTTTTCACTAATTAATATTTCAGGCAAGGGTAGTTCAAGCGAAGTATTTGCAAGTAAAGGAACAATAGCTTGCCCCGATGTAGTTAGAGGCTTATTCAAAGCTAATTCTAAATTATTTAAGGTCGTAAGAAGAAATTGTGGAACTTGTATTTCACGCAAACAGATAAATTCAATATAGCGCTTTACCATGGTCGTGCCTTCGCTTAGGGCAACCACATCATCCGTATTAATTTGGGTTGGATTCGCAATAATTTTTTGCATCAACTCAGTCGAATATTGAGTAATTTTTGCAAGATAAGGAACATCAATTAAGCGTAGAACTTGAGTGCATTGTTTAAACTGTTCTAATGCATCATCAATACCAAAAGGGAGAGCCTGTTCTTCAATTAAGGTACTTACTGCACCTTCAACCAGTTTTATTGAACGATCAATTTCATGTTTAATGATGAGTAAAGCTGTTGGATCGAAATGAATCGACGTATGCTCAGACATAAACGTTCCCCTTTGCAAAAAAAATCAATTGTTATATTCGTAGTGCTCAATAATTTGAGCTAAAAATCTATGCGACTAATATAACTTAACTTACAAAGGGGAAAAGCTAAAAACACTAAAGAATCAAAAATTTATTTTGCAAAAAGGCAAGGTTCTCCGTGTTTTTCCTCATATTCTTTGACCCAAGTCTCATGTGTATTTAACTCTTCATCTGAAGGGTAAATTACAGGGAGGTCAATTTGAACTCTGCTTCTATTGGTTGTTTGCTGGCTATTTTCACTCTGAGATAAGGCATCTATATCAAAAGAAACCTGACCACCAGTCATTGCCAAGTAAACATCAGCAAGAATTTCAGCATCGAGTAATGCGCCGTGGAAAGTACGGTCACGTGCTGGAATTTCATAACGTCTTACAAGCGCATCAAGGGAGTTTTTTTGTCCCGGATGTTTGTTTTTCGCTAAAGCTAAAGTATCTGTTACCTCACATACTTCAGAAAGTGCAGGAAGTCCTACGCGCTTAAACTCCATATCAAGGAAGTTCATATCGAAGGTCGCGTTATGGGCAATAATCTCTGCACCTTTAAGATAGTCAAATAAGGTGTCAGCAATATCCGCATAGAGCGGTTTATCTTTTAAGAAATCATCACTGATACCGTGGATGTTTTCTGAGTCTCCCACTGGTTTTTGTGGGTTAATATAAATATGAATCGAGCTACCCGTAAGCTTACGGTTAATCATCTCAATCGCGCCCACCTCAATAATGCGGTCGCCATCTTGGAAATAAAAACCCGTAGTTTCCGTATCGAGAATCAGTTGTCGAGGACCTTGTAATTTTAATTTGGCTTCGGTCACAACGATTTGAGGATGAATATTATTGGTTGGCTGCTTAATTTCTTGTTCGGCAGTTTCAACTTCAATAATTTCTTCTTCCACAATAATCACCTCAACTTCTTCAGTTGCTTCAAGATGAATATTTTCTTCTTCAGTTGCGTCAGCTAGGTCAAACCCGAAAGGGTCATCTAGTAACCAGTCCTGTTCAGGCTTTTTTATATCTTGCGTTACAGTGGCAGACTGTGGTTGCTTGAGTTCTTTCGCAGTTTTGTCTGCACCTAAATTAGCAAGCTGGTCTGCCATTTCATTGCCTGGATGTCCTGCATGGCCTTTAATCCAGTTCCACTCAATATTTCTACCTGCACAGACAGCATCTAATTTCTGCCAAAGGTCAGGATTTTTTACATCTTTCCAATTTTTCTTTTTCCAGCCATGAATCCACTCAGTAATACCTTGCTTCACATAATTTGAATCTGTCCAGATAATCAAATGTGCATCGGCTGGGCAAAATGAAACACCTTCAATGGCAGCAGTGAGCTCCATACGGTTATTGGTCGTATCAGGCTCACCGCCAAATAATTTATGTTCACCCTGCTCAGTAATGACATATGCGCCCCAACCACCTAAACCCGGATTGCCACGACATGCACCATCAACATACAGTGTGATTGTTTGAGACATAAATCGAAACCTAAACTAAAAGAAAAAGAACTGAATATGGTGTATTGTATACGCAAAAAGTTCGGTTCCATCGTATCAAAGCAAGGTTTTTTTAATTTCTTGTAACATTTCCATGCAAATGACATTAAATTATTGCCTTGTCTATCTTGCATGCTTTACTACAATGGCATCGAAGACCTAGGGTTTGTGGGCAGACCCCAAAAAAATATTACGCGAGTTGTTTGGAAATTTTTATGTATAAACCAACCACATTTGTGTGGCAGCCATCTGCAGCATCATTGTTTAAAATTACCGTACTTAGCTCTGCGTTAGCTGCGTTGGGTATTACAACAGGCTGTTCATCGACTCCGCAATCTGCAAAAACCTCAAAATCGAAACAGGTCAGTGGTGCAGGTTATTTAGATGCGAGTAGTCTTGATTCATTGGAAGACTTACTTTCAGCAACTGATATGCGTGCTGTAGAGGGTGACCGTCTGCTTATTTTAAAGCATGGTGATGTCTGGAAACGTATGTCTGTTGGTTTTAAAATGGATTTGAACCATTGGGATTCACGTATTGAAGCTCAGCGTAGTTGGTTTATTTCTCGTCAGCCTTATCTTGATCGTTTAAGTGCCCGTGCAAGTCGTTATTTGTACCATACAGTTAAAGAAGCTGAACGCCGTGGTTTGCCGACAGAACTTGCACTCTTACCTGTAATTGAAAGTTCATATGACCCAGCTGCAACAAGTAGCGCAGCCGCAGCAGGTTTATGGCAGTTTATTCCGAGTACTGGCCGTATTTATGGCTTAAAGCAAACAGGCATGTATGATGGTCGTCGAGATGTTGTTGAATCGACTCGTGCTGCCTATGAGTTTTTAGGAAGCTTATATAACCAATTCGGTTCTTGGGAACTTGCTTTAGCAGCCTATAACGCTGGACCGGGACGTATTCAACAAGCAATTAACCGAAATCAGGCAGCAGGTTTACCTACTGATTATTGGTCTTTAAAATTACCTCAAGAAACCATGAACTATGTTCCGCGTTTCTTGGCCGTTGCTCAAATTATTAAAAATCCAAAAGCTTACGGTATTTCTTTACCACCAATTGCAAATAGACCCCATTTCCGTGAAGTGACTTTATCTGCACCTTTATCTTTAAATGAAATTGCTTCTGTAGCTGGATTAAGTCGTTCGGAACTCTATGCATTAAACCCGGGATATCGTGGTGAAATGGTAGACCCTGCAAGTCCAATGCGTATCTTGATTCCGGCGGATTTAAGTCCTTCAATTGATAATAAATTAAAAGGTATGAAGTCTGGTGGTGGTTCAGGTTGGTGGGCAAATGTGACCTCACCATCTAAGCCAGATGTAAGTGCGTCAACATCTGTGACAATTAAAACCACGCCTGCAAATCAGGTTCAACCGGTTAAACCGTCTACACCTACTAAAACAACGAGTAGCTCTACCACGGTAAAAACTTCAACTCCACGTGGGTCTGATGCTTTAGCCGCGTTTGCAGCTTCGGCTGATGTACCAAGTGCTCCACGTATTCCTGTTGCTGTGACACCTGCGGCAAATATTAAGCAAGTGAAGACAGAGCCACCAATCTCGGCTGCAGAACGTGAAAAGATTTTAGCGGCAGTTCGAGCTGAAGGTGAGAAAGAAACAGTTCAACAAGCTTTAGAGCCACAACCAACGCAGGCTGAAAAAGATCAAGTAGTTGCCGAGTTAAAAGCTATTGCACCACAAGGAACAGAAATTGTTGATCCTTATGATGGCAAAATTAAATTAACTGCGATTCAAACAAGTCAGTCAGTTGCAGAGCAACAAGGTAAAGAAGTAAGTAAAGGTTTTGCATATCCAAAAACTTTAGCTGAAGATGTGACTGTAGCTAACTCTGAAGATGGGCAGCGTAATAAAGACAAGCCTTACATTAAAACTGACACAGATGTAGTGGTTGTGCAGCCTAAAGGCAAACGTAGTACCTATACAGTTTTACCGGGTGATACTTTAGCCGTTATTGCGATGAAAAACGGCGTAAACTGGCGCGATGTTGCTAAGTGGAACCAGATTGATCCTGAGAAGACGTTATATGTTGGTTCAACGCTTTACCTTTATGATGCTAAGCCACAAGAAACTCAAACGACTTCAAAAAGCACAGCTAAACCAGATGTATATGTCGTTCAGGCTAACGATAGCTTAAGCGGTGTGGCTAACCAGTTTAATTTGTCAGTAAGACAATTGGCTGAATATAACGATTTATCAGTGACTGATGGCTTATTTGTTGGGCAAAAACTACAGTTAAAAGAACCAAAGAATAGTCGCTCAAGTGCTAAAGCAGAACCGAAAGCAGTTCAGGCAAGTGCAAAACGTATAGCAACTAAGAGCTATACTGTGAAGCGCGGTGAATACCTTAAATTGATTGCAGATCGTTATGCGCTCTCTAATCAGGAACTTGCTGAATTAACACCGGGATTAACTGCGGGCAGTAACTTAATGGTAGGCCAAAAAATTAATGTGCCTACACAAGATATTTCTGTAGATGAAGTTGCTGAAACTAAGGCTTCTAGTAAATCTGAGAAAGCATCAGCAAGTGTTTCTTATAAAACAGAAGGCTATAAAGTACAACGTGGTGATACTTTATCGAGTATTGCAACTAAATCAAAAATTAGCCTAGCTGAGTTAGCCGAGTTAAATAACTTAAAAGCAAATAGCCATGTACAGCTTGGTCAAACTTTAAAAGTACCGGCAGGCTTAAGTGTTCCAGAACAATACGTTGTACAGTCTGGCGATAGTTTAAATGCGATTGCGAGTAAATATAATTTGCAAACAAGCTATTTGGCTGACCTAAACGGTTTGTCTCGTACTGCTGGTTTGCGTGCTGGTCAACGCTTAAAACTAACAGGTACGGTTGAAGAAGTGCCAACTAAATCTTCTAAAAATACTAAAGAAGAAACACCAGAAACTTATACAGTTAAATCGGGTGATAGCTTAGGTAATATCGCTAATCGCTACCACTTACAGCTGGACTACCTTGCTTCATTAAATGGTCTTTCACGCAACAGTAGCGTTCGTGTGGGGCAGCGTTTAAAGCTAACGGGTGATGTACCTACAGTTGAAACAGCTAAAGCAGATACTAAGTCTTCAACTAAAACGGTTGCCGCTGGTAAAAATACTGAAAGATATACGGTTAAATCTGGTGAGTCTTTAAATAGTATTGCGAGCCGTGCTGGTATTTCAGTGCGTGAACTGGCTGAAATGAATGCATTAAAAGCAAATGCTAACTTACAGCGCGGTCAGAATATTGTGATTCCAAAAACTGTCGTGGAATACAAAGTGAAGCGTGGTGATACCTTAATCGGTCTTGCGAGTAAATATGGTTTAGAAACCAATTTATTGGCTGAGCTGAATAATTTAACGCCTTCTACTCAGCTTCGCATTGGTGATGTGATTAAAGTGCCTAATTTGTAAAATAATTAGCCACTTATGCATAAATTAAATTTTCAACTGAGCCTGCTAGTCGGGCTCAGTGTCATTTCCCATAGTGTTTTTTCTGCACAGCAAACCACTTCATATATAGCGATTCATTCTAAGCCTAAGTATTTAGAAATGATGGCTATGCCATATGCAAACCCTAATGCACCTAAAGGTGGCCTATTAAGTCAGGCAGCTCAAGGAACTTTTGATAACCTTAATAGTATGAATGGGAAGGGGAGTGCTACAGAAGGCGTTAATTATCTTTTTGATACTTTAATGACCCAATCACTTGATGAGGTCGGGGTTTTATATCCGCTTTTGGCACAGAAAGTGAGTTTTGACCCAGAAAAAACGCAATCAGTGACTTTCTATTTAAACCCTAAGGCGCGTTTTAGTAATGGACAGCCGGTCACTGCGGTGGATGTTAAATTTAGTTTTGATGCTTATCAGACGAAGTCCAATTTAGGTTTGCAAATGTACCTTGCTGATTTAGCAAAAACAGAAGTAATCAATGCTCATCAAGTAAAGTTTAGTTTTAAGTCTACACATAACCCTAAAATGCCATTCATTTTGGCAACCTTACCCATTTATTCAAAAGCAGATTGGCAAAAAAGAGATTTTAGCCGCATTACTTTACAACCGATTATTGGTTCGGGACCGTATGTAGTTGAACGAATCGATCCGGGTAGAAGCATTAGTTATAAACGAAACCCGAATTATTGGGCAAAAGATTTACCTATTAATAAGGGACGTTATAACTTTGACCGATTAAAATATGTCTATTATCGAAATTGGGATATTGCTTTTGAAGGATTTAAATCTGGGCAATACACTTTGCATGAAGAAACTAACCCAAAAAAATGGGTAACAGATTACCGTTTTCCAGCCGTAAAAGCAGGGTTGGTTACTCAATATAAGTTTCGTCATCATAATCCTATCGCCACTGAAAGCTATGTTTTTAATACGCGACGAAAACCTTTAAATGATATTCGTTTTAGACAAGCTTTAACCTATGCTTATGACTTTGAATGGCAGAATAAAGCTTTGTTTTATGGACAATATCAGCGCCTACAAAGTTATTTTGAAAATAGTGAATTAGCAGCAACAGGCCGACCTTCAAAAACTGAATTAGAGTTGTTAAAGCCGTTATTGCCTAAGTTATCTCCAATCATGCAGCAAGGTGTTTTAGCAAATTGGAAATACCCCGTGTCTGATGCGAGTGGTTTCAATCGTCAGAATTTATTAACTGCGCGCCAATTGCTTATACAAGCTGGCTATAAAGTTAAAGAAGGGCAGCTCTTTACCCCTGAGGGCAAGAAAGTTCAGCTTGAGTTTTTAATTCAGCAAGATGGTAAACAACGAACACTTTTACCTTTTATTCGTAACTTAAAAAAGTTAGGTATTGCAGTTAATTTGCGTCAGGTTGATGCTCCGCAATATTTAGAACGGACTCGTCGTTACGATTTTGATATGACCACAATGAATTTGCCTCAATCTCTCAATCCGGGAAATGAACAGACTCAATTTTGGGGGAGTATCGCCGCAGCTCAGGATGGAAATTACAATTATGCTGGAATTCGCAATCCAGTAATTGATCAAGTGATTTCAAAACTCGTTGCGAGTAAAAATCGTGAACAGCAGGTTATTTATACTCGCATTCTCGATCGATTGCTTAGAGCTGGTTATTATCAAATCCCGACTTATGGTAAAGGTGAAAACTGGTATGCTTATTGGAATATATATCAACAACCTAAAGTTAAACCAACACTTTCTTCTGGGATAGAATATTGGTGGAGTGATGCAAACAAAGCCAAAACAGTTGCCAAATATCTACATCAACAATAAAAAGCACCTGCCATAAAGGAAATCCTGTTATATGGGTTCATATATTCTCAAGCGACTTCTTTTAATGATTCCCACATTATTTGTCATTCTATTGATTAACTTTGTGGTTGTGCAAATTGCACCGGGTGGACCAGTTGAGCAAGCAATACATCAGGCACAAAGCGATTTGGGAATTGGTCGTGCATTAAGTGCAGAAACTTATTATCAAGGTGCTCAAGGTTTAAGCCCTGAAATGGTTGAACAAATTAAGGCACAGTATGGCTTTGATCGTTCTGCACCTGAACGGTTTTTCTTGATGTTAAAAGGCTATTTAACTTTAGATTTCGGACAAAGTTTCTTTAAAGATAAACCTGTTGTGCAATTGTTGTGGGAAAAAATGCCTGTTTCCATTTCACTTGGGCTGGTGAGTACTTTACTCATTTATCTCATTTCTATTCCGCTGGGAATTAAAAAGGCAAAACAGCAGGGCTCTTGGTTTGATCGATCCACTTCTTTAGTGCTTGTGGTGGGGTACGCTGTACCAAGTTTTGTATTTGCGATTTTATTAGTTGTTTTTTTTGCAGGTGGGTCTTATTTCCAATGGTTTCCACTACAAAATTTAGTATCAGATAACTTTCATCAACTCAGTCTCTGGGGCAAAGTTACCGATTATTTATGGCATATGACTTTGCCACTGATTACGATGGTATTAGGCGGTTTTGCCAGTTTAACCTATTTAACTAAATACTCATTTTTAGAAGAACTCAATAAACCCTACGTTTTGGCAGCCTATGCAAAAGGGTTGAACGGTCAACAGGTCTTATATAAGCATGTCTTTCGTAATGCCATTTTAGTTGTGCTCGCAGGATTGCCAGAAGCGTTAGCGGGCATTTTCTTTGTAGGTAACCTGTTTGTAGAAATTATCTTTCATCTAGATGGGGTAGGGTTGTTGGGCTTTGAAGCGATTGTCCAGCGTGACTATCCTGTTATTTTTGGTGTTTTATTTTTCTTTACTCTATTTAGCCTAATTTTACGTCTTATTTGTGATGTGTTGTACCAATGGATTGATCCTCGAATTCACTTTGATGCGCAAGGAGGCAAATAATGTCCTTGATTGTGCGGACACGATTACAGCGTTTTAGACAGCATAAATTGGGCTGGGCAAGCTTTATATTATTTAGTCTGATTTTGGTTTTGTCATTAGCCGCGGAGTTAATTGCTAACGATAAACCGCTGTTAGTGAAGTATGAAGATTCTTTCTATTTACCTGTGTTAAAAGCTTATCCTGAAACTGCGTTTGGTGGGGTGTTTGAAACAGAAGCTGACTATAAAGATCCCGCCGTACAAGCGCTTATTGAAGCTAAAGGATGGGCAGTTTGGCCCCTCATTCAATTTTCATATCAAACTCCCAATTTAGACTTGGCAGTTCCTGTGCCATCACCACCTTCCAAGCAAAACTGGTTGGGAACAGATGATCAAGGAAGGGATGTTCTTGCGCGTATTCTTTATGGCTTAAGAGTATCGTTGCTTTTTGGCTTAGCCTTAACCTTTTGTTCTGCTTTATTTGGAATTACGGTAGGCGCTATTCAAGGCTATTATGGCGGCTGGGTCGATTTATTGGGGCAACGTTTAGTTGAAGTCTGGAATGGCTTACCCATGCTTTTTATGGTCATGATTTTAGTCAGTATGTTTGTTCCAAATGTATATTGGCTATTTTTCATTATGTTGTTTTTCGGCTGGACTGTTTTGGTGGGCATCGTTAGAGCAGAATTTTTGAAAGCTCGCCAGCTTGATTATGTTCGTGCAGCCCAAGTTTTGGGAGTGACTGATCGCGCGATTATTTTTAGGCATATTTTGCCAAATGCGATCAGTTCGAGTTTGTCTCAGTTACCTTTTATTTTAACAACTAATATTAGCGCTTTAACTGCTCTTGATTTTTTAGGATATGGACTGCCACCTGATGCTGCCTCTTTAGGTGAATTATTGCTTCAAGGTAAAAATAATTTAGATGCGCCATGGCTAGCAATTTCAGGCTTTTTTAGTCTAGCGATTGTTCTTTCACTTTTAATCTATATTGGGGAGGCGGCTCGCGATGCTTTTGACCCAAGAAAATAATTTAAATCCCACTTCAACATTATTAAAAGTAGAGCATCTTTCGGTTCAAACCAAAAATCAAAGAGTTTTATTAGATGACCTGAATTTTTACTTAAGTGAAGGGGAAACACTGGCTGTTGTGGGCGAAAGTGGTTCAGGTAAATCGATGAGCTGCTTAGCAATAATGGGGTTGCTACAAGATAAATTAGAAATAACGGGACAGGTCTGGATTGGTCCACAAAATATGCTTGAGCTAGATGAAAGAGCTCAATCAAATTTACGTAGTCGACAAATCGCTATGATTTTTCAAGAGCCTGCTGCTGCATTAAATCCGCTCCATCGGGTTGAAAAAATTATAGGGGAAAATCTTCTTTTATCTGGTTTTTCAAAACTTGAAGTTCGACAGCAAATAGTTGAATTACTAAAAGATGTTGGAATTGTTGAACCAGAACAAATATTAAAACGTTATCCTCATGAGCTTTCTGGTGGGCAAAGACAACGTGTCATGATCGCGATGACATTGGCGCTTCGGCCTAAAATTTTGATTGCTGATGAACCTACTACTGCGTTGGATGTGGTTTTACAGATACAGATTTTAGAGCTATTAAAATCTTTGCAAGCAAAATATGGAATGGCACTTATTTTAATTAGCCATGACCTCAATTTAGTGCACCGCTATGCTGAGAAACTTATTGTATTGCAAAGAGGGCGTGTAGTAGAGCAAGGTGAACTGAGCCAAATCTTTGCAAATCCTAAAACAAGTTATACAGCAGAATTATTAGATCATGATTTTGGAAAAGTAGAATTTAGACCGGCTCAACAGAATGTTTTATCAGTTCGACAGCTCAGCGTGCAGTTTCCTATAAGAAAAGGAATTTTAAATCGCATTCAAGGGTATTTCACCGCAATAGAAGATTTGAGTTTTGATCTTGCTCAAGGTGAATCGCTTGGGGTAGTTGGTGAAAGTGGTGCTGGTAAGTCATCTTTAGCCCTCGCTTTGGTCCGACTTATTAAAAGTGAAGGGCAGATTGTTTTTTTAGGGCAAGATTTGAATCAGCTACAGCTCAAAGCCCTACGTTTGATGAGATCAGATTTTCAACTTGTATTCCAAGACCCAGTTGGAAGTTTAAACTCGCGTATGACAGTAGGGCAGATTATTGCTGAAGGATTGAAAGTGAAAGCAGTAGCTGATAACGAGATCAAAAAGCAAGTAGAATCTGTATTGGTAAAAGTTGAATTGGCTGAAGATTTTCAACATCGTTACCCTCATGAACTTTCAGGCGGACAACGTCAACGTGTCGCCTTAGCCAGAGCTTTAGTGGTTCGGCCTAAACTTTTAATTCTGGATGAACCTACGTCGGCCTTAGATAGGACCACGCAAAAAGCCATGATCAAGCTGTTGAGACAATTACAGCAAACTGAGCAGTTAAATTATATTTTCATTAGTCATGATCTCAATATAGTAAAAGCACTATGCCATAAAGTGATGGTATTACGTCATGCAAAAGTTGTTGAATATCAGGAAACTGAACTCTTATTTTCTAAGCCTAACAGTGAATATACGAAACAGTTAATTAAAGCATCCTTTTAAAGATATTTATTAATTGATTGTTTTATATAAATAAATTTTGGTTAAACTTCTAATGCAAAAAGTTGCATATTTTTATATTTTTTAAAATTGACATGTGCTATTGTCAGTTATCGATTATGACTTGACATGCCCAATAACTCATTTAAATTAGAGTAATTGCTCTAAAATTCAAAGAACAGAGGTTAACCATGAACCAGATTGCTGAACCCATCACAATTCGCAATACCACCTTTAAAAACCGAATTATTAAAGGTGCAATGAGTGAGGCACTTGCAAATTATGAAGGCCAACCAAATGACTTACATTTGGGTTTATATGGTGCATGGGCAAAAGGTGAGCTTGGCTGTGCCATTACTGGCAACGTCATGGTAAATGCCGGCGCAAAAAATGAACCAGGTGTTGTTGTTATTGAAACTGAACGCGACCTAGAGCGCTTAAAAGAATGGGCGGCATTAGGTAAAAAATATGGCATGGTTCAGTTGATTCAATTATCGCATCCAGGTCGTCAGTGTCCAAAAGGTTTAAATAAAGAAACTGTAGCGCCTTCAGCCGTACCTTTTAGCCCAGCTTTAGCAACCATGTTTGGAACGCCACGTGAACTTACTCATGACGAAATTCTAGATATTATTAAACGTTTTGCGACAGCAGCTCACATTTGTGAAAAAGCAGGTTTTGAGGGAGTACAATTACATGGCGCACATGGTTATTTAATTAGCCAGTTTTTATCGCCATTAACCAATAAGCGTACAGATCAGTGGGGCGGTTCAGTTGAGAATCGTACTCGTTTTTTACTAGAAGTTTATAAAGCGGTACGTGAGGCAACTTCAGATAATTTTATCATTTCAGTGAAGCTTAACTCGGCTGATTTCCAGCGTGGTGGTATTAGCGAAGAAGACGTTATTTCAGTGTTTAAAGCAGTGGATGAAGCTGGTATCGATTTAATTGAAATTTCAGGCGGTACTTACGAGGCACCAGCAATGGCTGGAGCTAAGGCCGACAAACGTAAAGCAAGTACGATTGCGCGCGAAGCATACTTTTTAGATTTTGCAGAGAAAATCCGCCAGCATGTTAATTGTAAACTCATGGTGACAGGCGGTTTCCGTACTGTAGAAGGCATGAATGCCGCACTTGAAAGTGGTGCATGTGACTTTATTGGTATTGCTCGTCCATTTGCAGTTGAAACCGATTTAACAGAACGTTTAATTGCAGGGCAAGATGTTCGCTATGCTGTAAAACCGATTAAAACAGGCTTACCATTTGTCGATAAGATGGCAATTATGGAAATTATTTGGTATGCCGCTCAGTTTAAAACGATTGGCAAGGGTAAAAAGCCAAATCCAAAACTTTCACCACTGGTAGTGTTTTTAAATTACGCCAAAGGCAATATTAAAGCGGTGATTCAAGGACAAGTTAATTCACGTAAGTCTGCATAAATCTGATGCGCCATTTCAATAACTGAAATGGCGTATTTGTTTTAGAACGTATAGCTCATACCTAATTGAACAGTACGTGATTCACCCGGATATGCATATAGATTGAAAGCGCTTTCATCATAAACTTTGTCAAAAAGATTTTTCAGATCTAAGTTAATACGAAGTTTTGGTGTTGCCTGATAATAAGAAACCAAATCTGTAACTGCATAACCTTTCATTGTATAAGTACTATTAGCTGTTTGACCTGCACGCTTATCAATATATTTTTGATTAATGCCTAGACCTAAGCCTTGTAAAGGACCATCTTGAAATTCATAGATATTTAACAGATTAAAACTATTCTTTGGAATATTGGCTAAAGCGGTTCCTTTTTTCAAAGTATTGTCTTTGCTGACTTCTGCATCTGTATAGGCATATCCACCAATAATTTTCCAAGCTGGAGTGATTTGCCCTGCAACATTTAGCTCAATACCTTGGCTACGAACTTCACCAGCAGCAACTTTATAGGCTGAATCTACAGGATCGAGAGTTAAGACATTTTCTTTTTTTGCATAAAAAATCGCAGAGTCAACCGATAGCATATTGTCGAGTGCTTGCCATTTAAAGCCTAACTCGTAAGCCATGCCTTCCTCTGGGTCAAATCCCTCTCCATTACGGCTAGCACCAGTGTTAGGTCTAAAAGATTTTGCAGCATTGCTATAGATTGAAAGGTCATCACGCGCTTTAAAAACCAAACCTAAACGCGGAATAAATGCATCATGACTGGTATTCCAGTTTGCAGTATTCGGTAATAGATTTTTGTAATCATGTTCGTAGTGCTCAAAACGCAAACTCAGCAGTGAACTTAAACGCTCATTTAAATCGATTTGGTCTTGTACAAAAAGGGCTGTTGTTTTTAAATTTTCGCGGTCATGGGTCGTAATGTTTTTAAGCTCAGGTAGAGGTTGACCTAAAACTGGATTATAGATATTGATCGGGTAGTTATTTGACTTAGCATCTGAACGAATAATATATGACTTATAATCATAGTTTTCGTATTCAAGCCCAGTCACTAAAGTATGAGCTAGACCTAAAAGTTGGAAATTACCTGTTAGATTAATTTGGGCATCGGTATCTTGCCATTTTAATTCGCGATAGTTGTAATTTCGGTTTAAAGTTTCACCGTCATCTTGAATGCCATTTGCCTCTACTGCATAGCCATGCAATTTGCCATTTAAATACTGCACACCAGCATTTAGCTTCCAGTCATTCCCAAGGTCGTGCTCGACTCGTAATTGCGTCATATTGTTATCATTGTAGAGTCGGTTGTTGTATTTACCTGTTTCCCATAAATAGGTTTCGGGTGAACTATTAAAAGACTTTTGTGTAGGGTAGCGTGTGTGCCCGCGATCAAGTGGATGTTGATTTCTTAGGATATCGGCTTCAAAAGTAACTTTTGTTGCGTCAGAAGCTTGCCATTGAATGACTGGTGCAATTCCATAACGTTTAGACTCGACATGATCGCGATAACTATCACCACCTTCTGCAATCACATTGAGACGATAACCGATATTTTCTGCATTCTGGATAGTACCTGTTGTGTCTACCGTGGTGCGATATAAACCTTCACTACTGAGCTGAGCACTTAAAGTGGTTTGTTGCGCAGACTTCGGTGTTTTAGAAATTAAGTTAAACGTACCACCTGGGTCACCACGACCATATAAGCTAGAAGAGGGGCCACGTAAAACGTCTACACGTTCAATAGTGTTGCTATCTGGAGCATTTGGATAACCACGATTAATCGGGAATCCATTACGATAAAATTCACCGCTAGTGAAACCACGAAGGTTAAAGCCTGTTAAACCTTGACCTCCAAAATTATTAGCACGAGTCACACCGCCAGCTAAATCAAGCGCTTCGATTAAACGTGTCGCGCCAATATCTTCAATTACTTTTTGAGTCACTACACTGACAGATTGTGGCGTATCTTTTAATGCGACTTCACTACGTGTTGCGCTACTTGAACTATCGACTTTATAAGTTTGGTCAGCAGCTTGTTGGGCTTTAATCTTAATGGTAGCAAGCGTTGTTGATGAACTATTGGTTTCTGCAAAAGCACTTGAAATACAACATAGTTGAGCGATGCTCAGGGAGAGAAGACGAAGCTTAAGATCCATTTAAAACCTTGTTGATAATAAATATCAGTATAAAAATAAGAATTATTATATTGTAAATCTATGTAAAGCAAATACCGGATCCGTGATATATGTGTACAAGTGTATTTTATTAGGAAATACAGAAGATTAGAAATATAAAAAATTAAATAGAAAGGAATTTTATAAGAAGAGAATATGGCGTCCCTACGGGGATTCGAACCCCGGTTACCGCCGTGAAAGGGCGATGTCCTAGGCCTCTAGACGATAGGGACGTTGAGGATGGCGGTATCTTAAGAAGCCGCCACCAAACTGTCAAGGAGGTAAGGTGACAGTTTGTTCAAAATATAGCAAAACAGTTCAGCAGTCTTCTGAGTATCGTACAAAGCAGAGTGTGCTTCTTTACCATCAAACTCAATTCCAGCTTGAATACAGGCTTTAGCAAGCACAGTTTGTCCAAACATAACAGCACTTAAAGTAACCGTATCCATTACTGAAAAACTATGGAATGGGTTTTGGTTTTTTGTGCTTGTACGTGCAATTGCTGCTTGCACAAAACCAAGGTCAAAATGCGCATTGTGGCCCACTAAGACGGCATGTGTACAATGTTGCTGTTTACGGACTTCATTCACCGATTTAAAAATACGGCGTAATGCAGTGCGTTCATCTTCAGCCATTGCAATACGCATTGGATTGAATGGATCAATACCAATAAAGTCTAACGAACGGCGATCGAGATTAGCCCCTTCAAACGGGTTAATATGTGCATGAAATGCTGGACCAGGGACAAATTGTCCCTGAGCATCATACACAATTGGAATGCACGCAATTTCTAGCAATGCATCTGTCTGGGCATTAAAACCTGCCGTTTCAACGTCAACAACAACAGGTAAGAAGCCACGAAAACGTTGGCCAATGACCGGGACAGAGGTTTCTTGTGTCACACTTTTCTCCATTGCAGCGTTTTCCCGGCATGCAGCGGGATAATTTTTTGATCATCTAAATAATCAAAAGATTCTGGAACGAGGTTATCTTCTTTTACCAAAGTAATGGTAGAAGTATTACGTGGTAGCCCGTAGAAGTCTGAACCAAAGTGGCTTGCAAAACCTTCTAAGCGCTCTAATTTACCCACTTGGTCAAATGCTTGAGCATAAAGTTCAATTGCATTAGGCGCACTATAACAGCCCGCACAGCCACACGCATTTTCTTTTGCATTTTGCGAGTGAGGAGCACTATCTGTACCCAAGAAAAATTTAGGGTTACCGCTCGTTGCAACTTCAAGCAAAGTGGTCTGGTGAGTTTGACGCTTTAAAATTGGTAAGCAATAGAAATGCGGTTTAATACCACCAACCAACATATCATTACGGTTAAATAATAAATGCTGAGGCGTGATTGTTGCAGCGACATTGCGATCTTGTTCTAAAACAAAGTGTGCAGCATCGCTTGTTGTGATGTGCTCAAGTACCACTTTAAGTTTTGGAAACTGTTTTAATAACGGTGATAAAACTTCGTCTAAGAAGCGTTTTTCACGGTCAAAAATATCAACGTGGTTATGAGTCACTTCACCATGAAGTAATAACGGAACTTGATGCTCTTCTAGTTGCTCAATGACTGCATAAACTTTACGAATGTCACTTACACCGTTATCAGAGTTGGTGGTTGCACCTGCTGGGTAAAGTTTAATGGCATTTACATGTCCAGATTCTTTAATTTTACGAACTTCATCTGGTGAGGTGAAATCAGTAAAATAAAGCACCATACGTGGGTCAAAGTTAAGACCCTCTGGAACATGAGCAAGAATACGTTCACGGTAAGCCAGTGCTTCTTCCACAGTTTTTACAGGTGGAACAAGGTTTGGCATACAGATCGCACGAGCAAATTGTTTGGCCAAATCAGGTACAGTACGTTTTAATGCTAAACCATCACGTAAATGTGCATGCCAGTCATCTGGCTGGAGCAGGGTAATAGAGTCCAAGGCAGTTCAAACTTCGAAATAAAACAAATGATAATCGATAAAGTGTGAAAATGGTAACGAGAATTACGGACAAATGGCAAAATAAAGCGCCAGAGGCCTTAAAAAATAATGTTATATTTTGTTAATGTGTGAGAGGCAGGAATCAAGTAGTGGCAAATAGGGGAAATGTACATGAATTACTCAAAGCAAAAGAAGAAATAGAATATCTAGTAACTCTACATACCCATCGTTATGCCAATATACCTCTGCCACATCAATTAGAAAAAAAATTCTGGTGTCTAAATCTTGAGCGAACTAAACAGAATATCTCAAAGTTTTTAGCAAGTGGCGTTTTAACCTATCTCATTTTTATATTGCTGGCTCTACCTACGGACTATTTGGTCATAGGGGTGCCTTATATTACTTGGGACTTTATTTACTGTTTACTTAGTGCAATTAATATTGCTTGTGCACTGCTGTTATTTTGGGTTTTTGCAAAGTTTAAAAAACTCACTGAATATTTTTATATCGCTGCATGTGGCATTGTATTTTTGACCATCATTATCAATGCAATGTTGCTCCTTAGCGTAGGAAATGTCGCTCTTAAAAACCAGTCGATGTTACTACTTTCCTTCTTATATATGCTGGGGTTTATTTTAAGCGGAATAAAGCCTCTACATATGCTTTATGTAGGTTTAACAGCAGCCTTTTGTGTTTTTTCCCTACTGATTTTATGGCAAGCCAATTGTGATTTTATTGCTTTGGGAAGAGCGCTGTTTGGAAGTTGTATTTTAGGTTTTTCAATTAGCACGATGCTTACATCTAGAGAAAGAAGCCTCTTTTTAAATAATCAGCTTGCTGAACTTAATGAACAGATTTTACGTATTGAGGCATCTGAATTGCTTCATTTAAGCCAGCAAGATGCACTGACTAATATCTCAAATCGACGTACTTTTGATGAGATGTTCGACTTTTTTTACTATCGTGCAAAGCAAGAAAAGCGTCCATTGGCTGTTTTATTTATTGATATCGATTTTTTTAAAAATTATAACGATTTTTATGGGCACCAAATGGGGGATAAAGTCATCTCATCTATTGCCGCTGCAATTAAAAATTCGATTCGGCATGTTGATTTTGTTGCCCGTTATGGTGGAGAAGAGTTTGTTGTACTTTTACCAAAAACACCAGCTCAAGGCGCCTATGCCGTCGCTGCAAATATTTATAAAGCGATTGAGCGACAAGCGATTCCTCATGCAGCATCTTTAGTTTCTAAGCATGTCACGATTAGTTTAGGTTTTACTGTTTATACAGAAGGTTTTAAAGTAAATCAGGAAAAATTAATTCACGCTGCGGATCAAGCTTTGTATCGTGCTAAGCAACTTGGACGTAACCAGATTTATTATCAACCGTTGGAAGTGACAGAACTTGTTTAAACACAAATATTTGAAATAAAAAAGCCACCTGTGTCGGTGGCCTTTTTATTAAGTAAGAAAATTATTTTTTCTTGCTATCAAGTTGTGGTACAGCAGAACCTTGACCGATTGAAAGCAAACCAGCATCTGTATAGATACCAAGTTTTGCACGTGTATCGGTAATGTCGAGGTTACGCATAGTCAACTGACCAATACGGTCCATTGGCGTAAACATTGAATCGCCTTTTTCCATTGTTAAACGTTCAGCTTCGTACGTTAAGTTTGGAGATTCAGTGTTCATGATGGTGTAGTCATTACCACGACGAAGTTCAAGAGTTACTTCACCAGTAATCGCTTTAGCAACCCAACGCTGTGCAGTTTCACGCAACATAAGCGCTTGAGAGTCGAACCAGCGGCCTTGGTAAAGTAAACGACCTAAACGTAAACCGTTAATGCGGTATTGTTCGATCGTATCTTCGTTATGAATACCAGTAACCAAACGCTCATAAGCAATATGAAGAAGAGCCATACCTGGTGCTTCATAAATACCACGAGATTTTGCTTCGATAATACGGTTTTCGATTTGGTCAGACATACCTAAACCATGACGGCCACCAATACGGTTTGCTTCAAGAATAAGCTCAACCGGATTGTCAAAAGTTTGACCGTTTAATGCAACAGGTACACCTTCTTCAAAACGTACAGTCACTTCTTCTGGAGTAATTTCAACTTCATCTTTCCAGAAAGCAACGCCCATAATTGGGTCAACGATTTTGATACCAGCATTTAGGTATTCAAGATCTTTTGCTTCGTGAGTCGCACCCAACATATTTGAGTCAGTTGAGTACGCTTTTTCTTTTGACATTTTGTAGTCAAAACCGTTGTCGATCAGGAACTGTGACATTTCTGCACGGCCACCGAGCTCATCGATGAAGTTTTGATCTAACCAAGGCTTATAAATTTTAAGATTCGGGTTAGTCAACAAACCATAACGATAGAAACGTTCAATATCGTTACCTTTATAAGTTGAACCGTCACCCCAGATGTTTACGTCATCTTCTTTCATTGCGGTAACTAGCATTGTGCCTGTTACTGCACGACCGAGTGGAGTCGTATTGAAATAAGGAACACCACCTGTACTGATATGGAATGCACCACACTGAATCGCAGCAATACCTTCAAGCGCAAGTTGTAAGCGGCAGTCAATTAAGCGAGCTTTTACAGCGCCGTATTGTTCTGCTTTCTTTGGAATTGCATCGTAGTCATCTTCATCAGGCTGACCTAAGTTTGCAGTATATGCATAAGGTTCTGCGCCTTTTTGTTTCATCCACAATAAGGCAGCTGAAGTGTCTAGGCCTCCGGAGAAGGCAATCCCAACTTTTTTGCCTACTGGTACATGCTGCAAGATAGTTGCATTATCAGTCATTGCTAATCCTAACATTTATGAAAAAGACCCCATATAGGCGGTCTTGAGAATTCTGAATGGCGGCTATTGTAGCACTATTCATGGTGCTTTTTTTCGCAAAAAAAGCATTAATTCACTTGTTCTGATTTGAAGTTTTAATTTGATAAAAAATATAAGGCTATTTATAGAATAAGAAGAAGTGAATGAAGTATTGTTCTTTAATAAATGGATTGACCATAAGCTCCGATAAATTTCTTTGCTTGGTCATCCAAAATTATCAAAAAAGTATTAAAGTACTATGCAACAAGTTGCAAAAAATTATTGGGACGCAGCATGACAAGTTACGCCAATTTATTAAAACCATTACATCTAGGCTTTACCACCATTAAAAACCGTGTGGTGATGGGTTCCATGCATACGGGGCTTGAAGATCGTTTTTACAATTACCCAAAGCTGGCAGCTTATTTTGAAGAGCGTGCAAAAGGTGGGGTGGGCCTGATTGTGACAGGTGGTATTTCACCGAACCGTCAAGGATGGTTAGCACCTGCTGGCGGGACCATGAATAGCTTATTTGATATTCCACAGCATCGTCTGGTTACACATGCTGTGCATAAACATGGTTCAAAAATCTTAATGCAAATTTTGCATGCAGGTCGTTATGGTTACCAGCCGTTTGTTGTATCTTCAACTGCAATTAAATCTCCAATTTCCCCATTTAAACCACGCCAGCTTTCTGAAAAAAATATTCTGAGCACAATAGAAGATTACGCACACTGTGCTGACATTGCCAAAAAAGCAGGTTATGACGGTGTCGAAATTATGGGCTCGGAAGGTTATTTAATTAACCAGTTTTTAAGTCGCCACGTGAACCAGCGTACTGACCGTTGGGGTGGTGAAATTGAAAACCGTATGCGCTTTCCAGTCGAGATTGTTAAAGCGATCCGTGCCAAAGTCGGTGAGAAGTTTATTATCTGTTTCCGCTTGTCATTACTTGATTTAGTCCATGACGGTAACACCATGCAAGAGGTGGTGACTGTAGCCAAAGCTTTAGAAAAAGCAGGGGTGACTTTATTAAATACTGGCATTGGCTGGCATGAAGCTCGTGTGCCGACCATTGTAACATCTGTGCCTCGTGCAGCTTTTGTCGACTATACTGCTCATGTAAAACAACATATTTCTATTCCGATTATTGCTTCAAACCGTATTAACATGCCTGAAACTGCCGAAGAAATTTTGGCAACTGGCAAAGCGGATATGGTTCAAATGGCGCGTCCTTTATTGGCCGATGCATTTTGGGTAAATAAAACTGCGACTAACCGTGTTGATGAAATTAATACCTGTATTGCATGTAACCAAGCCTGTTTAGACCATGCTTTTAAAAATAAGCGTGTATCTTGTTTGGTTAACCCACGTGCAGGCCATGAAACTGAACTGGTCTATTTAAAGACTAAACAGCCTAAGCGAATTGCAGTTGTGGGCGGCGGAGTAGCGGGTATGTCGGCGGCAACTGTTGCTGCAAGCCGTGGCCATGCAGTGACGCTGTTTGAGGCAACTTCTGATGTAGGCGGTCAATTTAACTTTGCCAAAGTTGTACCGGGCAAAGAAGAATTTCACGAAACGATCCGCTACTTTAAAGTCCAACTGGAAAAAACTGGAGTGGACGTACGTTTAAATACTCGCGTAAATCGTGAGCAGCTCGAACGCGAAGGTTTTGATGAAGTAATCGTTGCAACAGGTGTAATCCCTCGTGCATTAAAAATTGAAGGAAGTAATGCACCACAAGTCCTTTCATATGCTCAAGTTTTGAAAGGGGCAGAAGTCGGGCAAAAAGTTGCAGTGATTGGTGCGGGTGGTATTGGTTTTGACGTGTCAGAGTTTTTACTTAAACCGCCACATCAACCACAGCCTCAACCTTTGGCTGATTGGCAACGTGAATGGGGGGTAGACCCAGATCCGAATTATGTTTCTGAAGGTGGTATGCAGCCGCCAGAAGTTGAACCAGCAATCCGTGAAATTTATTTACTACAACGTAAAACAACACCACTCGGTATTGGCCTTGGCAAGACTTCGGGTTGGGTACACCGTGCACAGCTTAAAAAGCATGGCGTACGTATGCTGCGTGGTGTGCAATATAAAGCAGTCACTGATGAAGGGCTTTGGATTGAGCATAATGGGCAAGATCAACTTTTACGTGTAGACACTGTGGTGGTGTGTGCAGGTCAAGAGTCGGTAAAAGACTTGATGCCAAAAGAGGGTGAGTCGACTATAGCGAACTACCATATTATTGGTGGTGCAAAGCTCGCAGCAGAGCTAGATGCGAAGCGTGCGATCAAAGAAGGAGCAGAATTGGCTGCGCAACTGTAAAATTGATGAAACAATATGCACTTGAACACAAAGCGATGATATTTTTCTTGAATAAAATGAATAAGCTTTGTATTCTTAAGCACATGGAAGCGTGGCAGAGCGGTTTAATGCACCGGTCTTGAAAACCGACGAGGGTGTGAGTCCTCCGTGAGTTCGAATCTCACCGCTTCCGCCAAATTCGAAAAGCCCCTGTTTAAAGCAGGGGCTTTTTTTTATATCTATTATTTTACCTCTCATTCTACCCCACATAAAAATTTGGATTGAGTTAGACAGATTTTGATTTCAGTTTAATTTTATATTGTGTAGTTAATCGCACCCTCATAAGGGTCAATATCTTGTAATTGTTTGATGAATTCTTTCGGGGCGACTATTGCTGCTATATGTATAATTATGGGTAGAATAGCTCCTTATAATACTAATCCCTTTGCATCACTAACTTGCAAAGTAAAATTGACTGATATGTACCAAATTTAAATTAAGAGATATGGATAGTTCATGAATTTAATAAATCACCGTAGTAAGTTATTTCTTGCAATTTTTCTTATGATGAATCTTTCAAATACATATGCAGCAAAGATACAGGCTGTAGGTGCTGAAGTACAGGAGAGTGCTGGAGACGCAATGGAAGCGGCTGAAGCAGAAGCTGTAGAGGTTGGTGGGCAAGAGGCTATATGTCGTGCTGATGAGGCTTGTGATGTTGCATCTGCTGTTTCTGAGGATGAAATGTACGGTGGTATTCAACAGGAATATGTCGTAAAAGGCTGCAAGGTAACAATCTACAATGATGGACCTGTGAAAATGGTCAACGTAAAGACAGATCAACCATGTGATGCCCCACTTCCTAAAGATCATAAATTTTCTAGATAGACTCTGTGTACCTATAAATTATTTTGTGCACCTTTCTGTTTTTTCTCAAAATCATGAACCATTCGAATACGCTCTTCGGTTGCAGGATGAGAGGATAAAGCATCAAGAACAGCTGTAGATAATTTATTAGCTGAAGATTCTTCTTGAGAAGTTGCTGGGTTGGCCTGATTCTTTTTATCGATACCTTCTTCTGTTGTATCGCTTAAACGTTGTAAGAAATTTGCAAAGTGCGAGACTTCTATATGCTTCTTATCCATTAACTGTAAAGCATATAGATCGGCTTCGGATTCAAATTTACGTGAGTAATTTGCACCAATCATAGCGGCAGGTAAGGACGTAAATAAGTCTGAATTATCTCCTGTCATTGCAATATATAATATACTTAGGCCTAAACTCGTTAACCCTTGTTGCAAACTATGGCGATAAACCAAATGGCCTTGTTCATGGGCTAATACGCCCAAGATTTCCTGATTCGTATGTGCCAATTTGATCAGTTCATCTGTGATGATAATCGTATTATTGGGTAGCGCTACAGCATTAGCCCCTAACTGATCGCCTTTACGGAAGACTAATTTAGCTGGTTTGTTTTCAGCAACAGTATTCAAATACTGTTTAGTAATTTGATCTTTTTGAGTTTGTGCTAATTGGCTGGGTGCAGTCCAATTATTTAATACATAATTCTCTGCTTCATCACCTAGTTTCTTTAAAGTATTCTCAGGTAATTGAAAAGCAAGATAATGGGACGTTGCTGGAACCCCCCATTTGACTAAACTGATCGCAAAAGTAATCACAAAAATTACACTAAAAAGAATAAGACCCGGAGAGCGTTCAAATTTCCAGATCGAATGTTGAACCTTTTTAGTTGAGTAATTAAACCATTCAGGTAATGCACTATGAAATTCAATTCGTGCATCATCAGATAATTCAATTACTGGGTGTAACTGTCCCAGCGCACCAATCAATTTCATATCAGTATATTGATAATGACGCTGAAGTTCTAATTGCTCACCATACCGAATTAGAACTTCAGATTCAGATTGAGCTGAAATCTGAGCAGGGTATGGTTTAGACACTAGGCCATCATAGAAAGTGATATCTACTGCGTGGGACATAAATTATTAAACTCAGATTATTATAAAGAGATGTCGATATCAAAAATATCACTGATTTCTTCAGCTAAAGCACTTTGTTCTTGCTGAGCTAGATTCATCATTTGATCTGGATCATCTAATAAAATTAAACTCATCGATTCAATCTGGTATTTATGAATACGAACAGCAGCCCAAGCAGACATTAAACCTATGGTTAAGATTTTTACAATCCAATTCGATGCTACAATCCATGCGAAACGCCATTGGTTACAGTCTGTTTTAAATTGACTGTTCCCAATTGTAGTATTGTTCCATGTCGTAATAAAAATACGAGCAGCAATTAATGGATAAATAAATAATCCAATAAATGCATATACCGTAAATATTCCGAAGAATATAGCGTTTGGTGAGAACTCAGAAATTGTTCCTGCCATAGCAAAGTAAATGATTGAAAAAATAGCAATTATACCAATTGCAATAAAAACTGGTATATAAACTGCAGCCATATATGCAGACCATTTCGCGTTTAATTTAAAATTTAGTTGGCCAGCATATAAGTTGTTAAGATAATATTTTTTATATAGCCAAATAGCTACAGGTGTAAAGATTCCTAAAGTGAAAATATATACCAATATACTTAAAAGAAAGACTTTATAAGATTCTTTTATCGTTCCACCAAAATAAAAACGTGCGTTGCCGAACTTACTATTTCTTGCCGTAAAACGTAAAGTAGCGCGAATTAGCCAAGGTACTGCTGCATATAGCGCAACTAGTCCAACCACAGTCGCAATCATTGAATACTGTGATGAAATTGCAAATACGACGTAAATTCCTAATGCAATTAAACGTCCAATCAAAATCTTGGTTGGAATGCCTGTAAAATCAAAGCGACGTTCAAAAAATTCTGTATTGCCATAGAAATAGCGTAAGCGACGAACTTTAGCCCAAGGCGCATATAAGCTTAAAGTAATAATAGTCAAAAGAATATTAACGATCCAGATTCCAAAATATTCTGAGGCATTCCCATGAAATTTAAAATGATGAATTCCTGAATGTGAAATTGGTGGAGTTGTAATATTTTGATCCTCATTTACATCTTGAGGAAGAGAGGTTAAAGCTTGGTCTTGCATTTTATTCTCTTTATTGAAAATATATGATCTTGATTGAATGTAATAGATAATTAGAAAACTATTGAGAATATTATATATTTTTTATAAATTGAAATAAATAGAATAAAAAGCAAGCAATAATTTATCAGCTCTTTTTTGTTAAATTATTCGGAGCAGAAAGCTTATCACGAGAAGTATAAGTAATAGGTTTAATGGCATCGGTAACTTATTGTGATTGTAAATTTAGTAGTAATTCTAAGAAAAACTTTCTACATCATTAATTTCATCATTTACTATTTTTTATATTCTAATCTTACCTGTTGAAACTAATATATCTATATAAATTTCAATCCCGTTATAAACCCCACTTTAACAATAACTCATTCATTATTTATCCTTACTTTTTAATAGTCTAATTTAAAACAAATGTCATTTTGTGTGCTTGACTGTAAGAGAGTTGAATACTATTCTTCGCATGCTGGCCACATTGCCAGTCGGTTGTCGCAGACCGGGAAAACAAAGTCGATATGCAAAATTCTTATTTTGTGTGTCGGGAACTCGTTCGCCCCCTTTTTCTCTACGGTAGGGCGGAAGGGGGACACCTTCGGGTGTGCTGGTTCCTTTGTTTCCAGTCTGCGAACCCCCTTTCGTTCTGCCACCATAATTTTAATGATTTGGCAGAACTCCCAATAAAAAAGGAGTTGGCTTTGCACATTCATTATTTCTTGGCAGCCTTTGCCAAAAGCTATAACGACACAACTTAAAAATTTAAAGCAGTTTGAATGCCATAAGGTTTTCAGGCTTTAAGTCATTTTTACTTAAAACTTAGCAAAACAAAACTTGAGATGTGCCAAGCACCGTCTTACGGCATTGCTGCGCCTTTTTTTCTCCCAGAAAGGGCACAGGCTTTTTATCTCATTTAGACACAACAAGAATTTATAACGGTAAAACGATGCCAACTTTAGAAATATCTTCCAAAAAATTACAGGTTGTTCAAACCGCTATCCAACTTTTTACCACGCATGGATTTCATAATGCAGGCGTAGACCTGATTATCAAAAAATCCAAAATTCAAAAAGCCACGTTTTATAACTACTTCCACTCGAAAGAACGCCTTGTTGAAATGTGCTTAATCTTTCAAAAAAGCCGACTCAAAGAAGAAGTACTGGCAATTGTCTACTCACACCGCTACCCAACCGCAGCCGATAAACTCAAAGAAATTGTTCGATTACATGTCGATGTGAATAGCCATTACCATCTTTTGTTTAAAGCCATTTTTGAATTAAAACCGCTTTATCCTCGAGCTTACCGCATGGCGATTGAATATAGAAAATGGGTACTTAAAGAGCTTTTTGATTTGATATTTAGTCTAGAAAGTCGTGGCTTAAAACCTGATGCAAACATGATTTTATTTATGATTGATGGTGCAATCATCCAACTTTTAGATCCAAATAAAGCTAGTGAAAAGGAGAAGTTGTTGGATTATTTTTTAAACTTTCTATCTAATATGAATGATTATCTTAGATGACACGATGAATAGATCATTGGATTAAGGATATTACCTATAAATCTTAAGTATAATATTAAAACCTGAAGTTAAGTTTTATTCAGATTATTTAAGTAATTTTCTTAGAGTGTAAGAGATTAAATATATTTTAATAAACTTTGCTTTCTCATAGGGTTATAGTGCTATTTCTTAAATAAGTTGGCACTTACTAGGAGTTTATCCAATTTTACGCTTAAATAAAATATACAATCTTAATGATTTATTTTATGAAATTTAATAACTATAATTTAAAATTTTTTTTTAATAGCAATGATATCATTATGTCAAAATTAGAAGTAAAGGCTGAAAACCATAAAATATTTGTTTTTAAGAAAATATTTGAATTTGATTCAGCAAAGCAACAAGCTGAAAAGAAGAAGGTTAATGCTTTTGGAATGTTAGCAAAATTTAACTTTTTAAAACGTCCCACAGAAGAAACAGTACATTTAAAAAATCATATATTACGTTATGAACCATTTTGGTTTGTCTCAAGCGAGCGTAACCTTAATTACGATTGTGTTGTGACTTATTCTATTCCTGTACATAATTCACATGCGAAGCAAATTCAGGTTTATGAAGATCCTGAACAAAAAAATTATCCTGTTACACGTCAACAGGATAAAGGCAAAATAGAATTGCAAATGAAAGAAGTTTGTAGCAGAAAAATAGAATTTTCAAATTACTTTGATGGCTTGCAACGTGAGCTTAAATCATCTCATTTAGCGGAATATATTAGAAAGTTTGAACTTTCTGAGGTAGATAAAGTCGAAGTTGATAATGTACTTCAACCATTACTATCTCTTGACTCTATTACTAGCATTGTCAGATCGGAACTACAAAATCAAAAAGTTCATGCAACTAATATTATTGAAGATTCAGAGGAAATAACTCAACTGTACCTATATTTTCGTCCAGTTTATGCATTTGAATATATTTGGTCTAATGCAGATAAAGTTGGCGTTATTGAGGTTGATGGACTTACAGGAGAAGTTATTGAACAAGGAAGTTGGTTCCGGAATACTTTTGATCAAGCTTTTACTAAAGAGAATTTAGTAGAACTTTCGGCAGAATTAGCTAGTACGGTTGTTCCAGGTGGAGGAACTTTGGTAAAAGTCGCATCAAAGGCGATTCCTCTTTAATATAGTTTATAGCCGTTCGATTCTTCTAGCCAAACTTACTAGTTTGGCTTTTTATTTTTAGAATTTAACTTCGATTTATTGGGATTCATCTAAATCGCGTTCGCGGCATGATAATTCATAGTAATTACCTTTGGGTAATGAACGGATTTTAAATCCATAGTAATCACTGTCCTGTTCTATAGGAGAGATTTTGCATTGATTAGTTTTTGCAAAATGTTCAATTAATTTCAAATTAGAGATTTGTTTAAATACCGCGCCCCAACCTTCACTAACGCAACAGCCCACATATTCAGACATATATTCATCTGAGATTAATACAACATTTTGTCCCATAAATTGATAAGGCTTTTTCAGTTTGTATATATCATTATAATCTGCCCTTGAAATAGTTGCTTTCTTTGCTATAAAGCCTTGTTTTTTGAGTATTTCAAACTTTAAAAAATCTTTAGTACCAGTGCCTAGTCCGCGGTAAATTGAACTATTGTCTTCAGCAAAAGTATATGAGCTAAGGACACTTACTAAACTTAAAAATAATATTTTTTTCATTTTAACTTTCAGATGTTATATGAGGTAATAATTTTTTCATATCCTCTTAATAATGTAAAGTAAGTCACTGATTTTATTGTTTCTCTCCACTGAGATTGGTTGTAAATATTTTGTTTTAAAATTTAAGTTCAGTTTAGATTTCAATAAAGGAAGTGAGAAGATGATAGGGAAAAGATACTAATATAAACAAAACATGAAATACCCTAAATTGAGACAGACTTATCATTCTGTTAGACTTGTTTAATTAATAATAAGGTTTGCATCATAATGTTGAATAATATCTTTGGTATTTTGGAAAAAATAGGATTTGGCGCTCAAAAACGTGCGATTAGTATCCAGTTTTCAAATACTGAGCTTAATTCACAGATTATGTTGCAACGTATTGATGGCTATCATGGTATTAATGATGGACTATCGGCAGAGCTTATTTGTTTATCTACAAACCCATATATTGAATTAAAACAATTTATTGGATGTCAGGTTGCAGTTGATCAAGTAACAGATGCAGGTCAGCTTTTTAGAACTACGGGTATTGTTACTGGTGCTAGCCAAGGTCAAAGCGATGGTGCTTTTAGTTTATATCGCTTGACTATGCAGGACGCTACTAGCTTATGGCATAAACGACGTAATAGTCGTGTGTTTATGAATAAAAGCGTTGTGGACATTATCGAAGTCATCTTTAAGGAATGGCAGAGTAAAAGTCCGTTATTTGCGTCAAGTTTACAGTTAGATACGACCGGTTTAACCAAAACATATGATGTACGCCCTTTTTCCATGCAGTCGAATGAAAGTGACTATGCATATTTAACTCGAATAATGCGTGAAGAATCGATTAACTGGCTTGTGGATGAGGCGAGTTATCTTGTAGCAAGTAATAGCCAAAGTATTGAGGCACAAAAACTACGTTTAATTGATGATAATGCTCAGTTTCAATCGCTCGAACGCAGAACCATCCGTTATCACCGTTCAAATGCGACTGAACAATATGACAGTATCACTAGTTTTATTGCTCAGCGACAGTTACAACCAACCGCTATCCATGTACAACGTTGGCAAGCTGATAGTCTAAGTCAAGAAGATGCCAGTGGATCAGTGGTCAGCTCACATCAACACAGCACTCAGCGAGACAATGAAAGCTTAAGTCTGGAACAGGCGTGGAATATATCTCCTGCTTGGATAAGCGATCTTAAAGGAGAGGATCAAGCCACCGCTTCAAGTAATTCTCAGTTAGAAAAACTGAATATGCACTTAAACCAATATCAGGCATTACAAGCCAAGTATTTTACTGCACATAGTAGTGTACGTGACACTCAAGTCGGTTATTGGTTCCAATTGATTGACTATCCAGAATTAGAAAAAAATCATAGTCAGCAAGATAAAGAGTTTTTAATCCTTAATAAGTACTTTTATAATCAAAATAACCTACCCAAAGATATTCAAGACCAAGTAGAAAAACTATTGACCTTAAGTCACTGGCAAAACAGTAAAGACAGCGAACAAGAGCGCCAGGCCAATGAATTTGTAGTTGTTCGCAGAAATATTAACGTTGTCCCTGAATATGATCCATTGAAGCATCGCCCCGTTGCCCATGTCCAACGTGCCAAAGTGGTTAGTGATGGTGAAGAAATTCATGTGGATGAATGGGGGCGAATAAAAGTCAGATTCTTATTCACACGTACCGATGACCATTCCCATGATGGTGGTGCGGGGGCCAATAATAGTGATACAGATTCGGCTTGGGTAGATGTCCTTACTCCATGGGCTGGTGAAGGCTATGGGGCACGTTTTTTACCGCGTAAAGATGAAATCGTAGTGATTGATTTTTTTGATGGCAACATTGACCGCCCTTTTGTGACGGGACGCATCCATGAGGCGCAGCGTTCACCAACGAAGTTTGATATTAAAGGGCAATTACCTGACACAAAAAAACTGAGTGGTATTCGTTCAAAAGAGGTTGACGGCAGTGGGTATAATCAACTCCGTTTTGATGATACGACAGGGCAGATTAGTGCTCAGTTACATAGCAGTCACGGTTCCTCTCAGCTTAATTTGGGGAATTTGAGTCATCCTAAAGAAAGTGCGACGAGTGAGGGGCGTGGTGAGGGATTTGAATTAAGAACGGATCGTGCAGGTGCAATCCGAAGTAAAGGATTATATATCTCAACATTTGTTCAGAATAATGCAACGGGTATACATTTAGAGGCAAAAGAAGCAGTTCAAAACTTCACAGAAAGTTTAGAAAGTATGAAAGCTTTATCTGAATATGCTGTGAAACAGAAAGCAGAAGCTGCTGACATGCTTGAAAATATTAATCAGTATATTAAAACGATCGAATCTCAGTGGTCTGACTTAAAAGCGACTAAAGAAGCTTTAATGTTATTAGCTTCCCCAGATAGTATTTCTTTAGTTTCTGGAAAAGATATACATATTAATGCTTTGGATAGTGTAACAGTTGGCAGTGGGCAATCCATTAATGTCAGTACAGATGAACATCTAATTTTAAATGCTAAGAAAAAAGTAAGTCTGTTTGCAGGTGAGGAAGATTTAAAAATTTATGCAGCAAAAGGGAAATTTGATCTGCAATCGCAAGATAATTTATTAGATGTTTCTGCAAGACTCGATGTAAAAATAACATCCTCTGAAGGTAAAGTAGAAATCCATAGTCCAACTGAAATTGTATTTAAAGCAAAAGATAGCGCTCTAAAAATTAATGGTGATGGCGTTACGGTGATTACTCCAAATAAGTTTACTGCTAAAGCAGGTCAACATCTCTTTACAACAGGTGCAAGTGAAAGCCCAACGCTTCCGATATTTCCAAATAATATTTGTTGGGAATGTCTTGCTCGACGCGCAGCACAACGTGGAGCTTTCATCAATAAAGGAGATAGAATGTAAATGATAGATAATCAAAGTCTCCAATTTTTGTTTAAAACTTTTGAAAAGTATCCGCTTGATCAAATTGGATTAAATATTTATGCAATCGCTGATGCAGCCCAAGATAAAAAGTTTTTAAAGGTTTTAGAGCATTTACGTCAAAAATGTCTACTCAAAGAAGCTAGTGGTGAAAAAGCTAAAGAGATTTCTCCACATTTAATTCAGCTACCTAAAAATTTTACGTCACTTGAGTGGGAGTGGATTGAAAGCAATGTTGCTGGCACAACTAAAATGACAATTATTATTACGCCTTTAACTTTTGATTATCTTTACAAACATTTAAGAAATTTTTTAGATATTGAATTTGATGGTGGTCTAGAAATGATGCTGGCATTTTGGGATCCTGCTATCTTGGCGACATTAGTTGGGCACAAAGCTGATAAAACTTTATATGTACAAGGCCCTGTTTTTAATCCTCAGCAAATCGAAGCTTTACTAAAACCTATTCAAAGCTGGTGGTATTGGGATCGCTTAAGTAATCTGCAAAGTATATTTGGATTGAATGAGCGCGTTGAAGTGCTTCCACCCATCGAAAAGCCTTTACATTTTACGGTGGAGCAAGAAGAAATGATGGTAGAGGCAACTTTTCCTGACAATCTAATTTATTACCTCAAACTAAATAACTCATTTTTGGTTGATAAAATTGATGATAAGTCATTATATGAATTTGTAATTGAAAGCATCCCTGAAGCAAGAGATTACTGTTTATCTGGTACTCGCGATATTTTAAATTTTATCTGCCTAAAATTGATGTACGGAGTCCAGTTTGAGTCAGACCATAAACTACAGTATTTATTAAATAATCTGAAAGATAAAAAGCTAACAATGGATCAGATTATGAATAGCTTAATGTCTGAAGCTGGATAATTAATTTTTTAATCATCGCTAATATACTTTTATTGAAATAAATTAATAAGAGTTCTAAATGGAGAGAAATAATGAAATATAGAATACTATTTATTTTACTTGCTATACCAGTAATTTTAACTGGTTGTAATTGGATGTATGGACAAATTTAAGTGATGGTAGGGAGTTCAAGGATGTCAATATTTATCTGCATATTTATATCCTAATGATACAGTAGAAATTACTACATCTAACAATTGACCAAGTTCAACTGCAAAAGGTCTAAGTTAGCAAGAAGAAATGAGGAAATAGCATGAATCTGAAAAAGTTTTTACTCTTACCGATAAGTTTCGTATTCAGTGCTGCGGGTTGTGCTGGTATCGGCCCAAATGCAACATACTATATGGGTACGACCTCTTTTCATTATGATCCAAGCTATAATGCGTATATGGTAAAGCTTAATGGACATGAAATAGGTGGAGGTTTTGGAGGAGGTATGAATACCTCTCCTGTAAAATTCGGCCCACAGGTTATTACATGGGAAGAATCTAATAGTGATAAATTACACCGAGCAAAAAATCAGGTCACTTTAACTAAAGAAGACTTGAAAGGAATGAAGTATTTAGCGGTACACTTATATCCAGATGATACTGTAGAAGTTACTACATCTAATAATTGGCCCAATCCAACTGAAAAAGGGATAAAATGGTTAAATCAACTAAAAAAATAATAAAAATGAGACCAATTTATGTTTAAGAAAACGATGATAAAACGGACTATAGAAACCAATAGTGAAGTTTCTAATACTCCACCTAATGCAAAACAGGATTGTTCAGATGTAGTCCATATTTCAGTTTTTTTTGATGGCACAGGCAATAATAAAGATGCTGATGAAGAATTAAAGAAATGGTCAAATCCTGCACGATTATGGAGAAATGGAATCGAATTTGCTTTAGATGAGGCAAAGAAGAGTCCGAGTAACATACAAAATAATTATGCAATCTATGTATCCGGGGTAGGAACACGTTTTAATGGTCAGTTGAGTATTTTTCAACGTGCACTTGCTATGATTCAAGATCATGGTGGTTTGGGGCTTGCTGCAGGAACAGGAGGCACTCGACGTCTTGATTATGGTGAGGTTCAACTCAATGATGCTTTAAAGCAAGTCATGATTATGAATGCAAAAAAAGCAGAAATAGATACGAATAAATATGCCAATGAAAAGAAAGTTTCTAGTTTTGCTGAAGTCGATAAAAGTTTAAGTCAACATCGGCTCATCAAAAAAATTAATATTTCTATTTTTGGTTTTTCTCGTGGCGCTGCTTTAGCACGTGCTTTTACTAATCAGTTTATGTGGCAATGTGAATCTGATTGCAATGGTTTAACTTATGGTACAGGGAAATACCCTATCGAATTTAAATTTATGGGGATATTCGATACCGTCGCTTCTTTTGGTTTACCTGCAACTAACTTAAATAATAATCTAACCTTTGATGGTCGCGATATGGTTATTGATGAACGGGTAAAAATGTGTGTTCATTATATTGCAGGAAATGAACAGCGTTTTGCTTTTCCTGTTGACTTAATTCATAAAGAAAATGGTGAAATTGCGAACTCTAACTGGAAAGAAATTGTCTATCCGGGTATGCATTCGGATGTAGGAGGAGGTTATGCTCCTGGAAGCCAAAATGTAAATGATAACTATGCTCGTATTCCGCTTAAAGACATGTTGGAAGAAGCTGTGAATGCAGGCGTTCGGATGTTTGACTATAATCAACTAAAGGAAAAACATGTTAAAATATTCAAAGAACAGTTTGAAATTCAGGATGAAACACAGCGTCTATATAATGCTGTAAAAGCAGAGATCCCCTCTGCTGGAAAAATTCAAGACCAGATTATTTCTACAATGAAAGTCTATTATGCGGCTTATGGAGCTTTAGCTAAAAAGAAAATTGTTTCTGTAAGTCAGCAAGCGCGTAATGAGAATAAAATTCGTGAATATATTCCAATTGGCCCGTCAGATATGGCAACTGAGATTAGCCGTTTAGAAAAACTGCAGAAACTCACTGCTCCAAATAAAACAGGGGGAATTAATATTTTTAGATTATTATCACCTGTTTCGAAAGCTTATGAGTTTTACTTGGGTATTGATGATTGGGAGTTTGCAAGCTGGAGAAAAGGAGCAAGCTCAGAAATTATGGACTTTTATCAGAATTATATACATGACTCCAAATATGGTTTTATTAGTAATGCAGAACCATTTAGTTACTTCCGACAAAGAACAGTTTACGAATCTCGTCGAAGTGGAAAAGGGAAAGAGGTAGATCAAAAAGTCGCTGAAGATAAAGCTGTATGCAGTGTAGGTCGTCAAGATGTTAAGCAAGAACAGCTTTTTGATGAATACCAAAAAGCTCAGCAGGACTTTAAAGCAGCCAGTTAACTCAATAAGAGTCAGATTGCAGTCGAAAACTTTCTCATCCTTGAAAAATTAAGGCTTGTATGTGTAGGGTCTTGATGGTGTTTATGGTGGTAGGAGAGCTAGAGCAACTAGTTCTCCTATTTAATTTAAATTACTTCTTTTGCTTAAAACGGTATTTACATTTTAGACAGCGATAATCTTGAAAAATATTCTTGTCGATTATTACGCCAGCTTTCTTACCAAAAATATTACCAACTACACCGCCAGTAATTCCTGCACTAATGGCACCAACAAAAGTCCCTACAGTTCCGCCAACAATTACACCTAAAGGACCAGCAACAGTACCAATAGCTGCTCCAACAGTCGCGCCAGTCGCAGCACCACCTACAGTGCCTGCCGTTGTACCGGCAGCTGTAAGTAAAACACCGCCAGTTGTTCTAAGTAATTTGTCATGGTCACGTGCTTCAATTTCTGTAGAACCACACTTAGGACATTGCAGAGCTTTTTCCATAAAATTTCCTGTCTTTCATCATTGAGTGACACAGTTGACGGCTAAATCAGTGCAGTGGGTAAAGAACCTGTCTTGCGATACAGTATCTTTTGCCTATTGAGTGATCATAACAATAAACTGGTCTGTTTTGATTTTAGCTGAACATTGACACAAATATTTATAGATCATGTAAACACTTGTACTTTAATAATTATCTCATTAAATACCAATGTTTAGAATGACTAAGGGTTACATATCAATGTGGCCAGCAGAGAACTATTCAATAATGATGAATAGAATGTGAATGGTTTTTTGAATAGATTTTCTGAAGTTGCTTAGGGTGACAAGCTGGTAAATGATAAAAGGCTTATTCTGTTTGAATAAGCCTTCTTTGAAGATTAGAGTGATTTTTTCCAACTCAAAAATTTATATAATCCAAACATGAATGCAATCCAAATTGGAATTAAAATCACTGATTTTTCAAACCCTTGAGTCCACATGATATATAAAATCATCCCAATAAAAATCAAAACAATATAGTTACTTAAAGGTGAAAATAATGCAGGGAACTTGGCAACTTTATTTTCAAGTTTCATCGCACGTTTAAACTTTAAATGTGTAAAGCTAATAATTGCCCAGTTTAAAACTAGTGCAGCCACGGCCATGTACATGAGATAGCTTAAAGCTTCTTCTGGGATAAAATAATTCAGTAATACACAACCAAAAATTAGGATAGAAGAAAAGATAACAGCAGGCGTTGGAACCCCTTGTTTACTGACTTTTGTAAAAATTTTGGATGCATGGCCTTGTACTGCTAGGCCATATAACATACGGCTGTTTGCATACATACCGCTGTTATAAACTGACAGTGCGGCTGTTAAAATAATAAAGTTAAGCAAATGTGCTGCCCAACCAATACCAAGCTGGCTAAAAATCATCACAAATGGACTTTTATCTAAACCACCGAGGTCAAGCTGATTCCACGGAATGAGCGACATGATGATAGCAAGCGAAGCCACATAGAAAACCAAGATTCGAAAGATGACTTGGTTAATGGCTTGTGGAATGCTTTTTTCTGGATTTTCGGCTTCAGCGGCAGTCATTCCAATCAGTTCAATACCACCAAAAGCAAACATTAAAAAGGCGAGCATATAAAATAGGCCCGAGAACCCATGCGGGAAAAATCCGCCATGCTGCCATAAGTTTGAGAAGCTAGCGATAGAGTCATTACCCGCGGTAAGCAATAAATATAAGCCAAACACGATCATGGCAATGACCGCCGCAACTTTAATAATAGCTAACCAAAACTCAGATTCGCCATAAAATTTAACGTTGCCTAAGTTCAAACATGTGACCAAAACAAAGAAAAATAAGGCTGATATCCAAGCAGGAATGTGGGGCCACCAGTAATGCACATATTTAGCAACTGCTGTCAGTTCGGTCATCGCGACCAGAATATAAACCACCCAATAGTTCCAGCCCGATAAAAAACCAGGGAATTTCCCCCAATATTTTTGTGCAAAGTAACTAAAGGAACCAACCACAGGTTCTTCTACGATCATTTCACCCATTTGGCGCATAATTAAAAATGCGACCAAACCGACAATGGCATAACCTAAAATAATAGAAGGACCAGCAGACTGGATGACTTGTGCAGAGCCTAAAAATAAACCTGTCCCGACAGCACCACCCATAGCGATCAACTGGATATGGCGATTTTTAAGTCCGCGTTTTAATTGGGAAGATGAATTGCTCAAAATATATGCGCTGAATAAAAAAGCTGGCGCTATTGTAATAGATTGGGTAGGGATAACCTAGTTTGAAAAGGATTTTACTCAGCTAAATAAAAAGGATCCGTACAAAGCTATACGGATCCCTTTTTGAAATCAGTTATTTTAATAAATTAGAAAGATACCATTTTGCCCGGATTAATCATTGCGCCAATGCCATACATACTTTTTGCGAGTGGAATAACCACGGGTGCAAGGGTACGACCAAAAATAATATTTTGATGATCAATTTTAGATAACATTTCGAAGTCGTTAGATTGCCCAACAAAGTCATTCGCGATGGCTTTACCAATACGTACCGTCTGAGCAACGCCGTGACCACTCCAACCATGAACAGCATAAATGGGGAATTTATTGCCAAACTTACGGCTATCGACTGCACCATTTACGGTTAAATCGGTCGTGCCACTCCAGACAAAATCCATCTCTAGATTTTTAATTTGAGGGAAAACAGTGTGAATTCGATGTTCTAGATAATTTAATGTTTTCTCTGGTCCCCAGCATGTGCCAGTGCCTTGGCCACCAAACAATAAGCGGTTGTTAAATACGGGGCGATAGTAATCAATTTGGAACTGAGTGTCATAAACTGGATGCCCAAATGGCAGTAGCTCTTTCGTATCAAGCTCTAGCGGGGCAGTCGTCGCAACATAAGTATAAAACGGAATAGTGGTATTGTTTTGCTCTGATAAAAGTTTAAACGAAGCATGGTGTACTGCTAAAACTACAGACTTTTTAGCTTTCACGACAGCATTTGCAGTTTGAACATAAATACCATCTGGTTTTTCTTCTATTGAAATGACTTCTGTTTGTTCATAGACAGAACCGCCGTTTTGGCAAAAGCCATAAATTAAGCCACGGTTCAAAGCTAAAGGATGGATTTGTCCCCCCAACTCATCAATTAAGCCACCTGTATAGTAATCCGACTTAATATAGTCCATGAGTTCATGTTTACCCACAATGCGGGTATGGTCTTCACCTAAATATTTTCGTGCGTCGGCGCCTTGTGTTAAGCCAACTAAATGTCCTTCATGAACGGCGGCAGTAATGTGACCATATTTTCGGTCAAAGTTAAGTTGGTATTTTTCCGAGATGTCATCAATGAGTTGCATCGCTTCTGTAGAGGTAAAATGCCAGAGTTTTTTGGCATCTTCATAGCCTAAGCGATCGGCCATTTCTTGAGCTTCCCAGCGAGCTAAACCGGGAGTAAGTTGTCCGCCATTTCGGCCAGAAGCTGCACTACCAATGCGATTTTTTTCTAATAAAACAGTCTCTACGCCTTGTTCAGCTAAATGTAATGCACTCGATGAACCTAATAAACCACCGCCAATAACCACGACATCACATTCAATATCAGCTTTTAAACTGTCAAAAGTATGCCAATCAGAAAGTGAGCTTTCATAGTAGTTTGCTGGATTATCTGCCGATGCACCTTCTACAGTTGTTGCGTCAAATTTTGCATGCTTTGGATTTAACCAACTCCACTCTTTGCCCACTTGTAGAGATTTACTTGGTTTATATTCCACGTCTTTTAAAAGTTGAGGTTTAGAAATAATTTTCATGACGAAGTTCCTTAAAAATTAATAAGCATTACTGATAGCAATACTTTGTTTTTTAATCGTTTTATAGATAAATAAAAGAATGCCCAAAGCTAACCAGAAACATCCAAAAATCAGTGAAGATGAGTCAAGATTAAGCCAGAGGCAAATAATGCTGATTACAGAGATAAGCGGTAAAAATAGGTTTAGAAATTTGTTTTTAAAACCTGCGCGCTGTTTATCTTTAATATAAAACTTCATAAAAACAGAGAAATTTACGGCTGTAAAAGCGACTAGGGCACCAAAGCTGATGAGGCTTACGACTTGGGCTAAATCTAGAAAAACCGCGGACATTGAAATAAGACCAACAAACAAAACCGAAAAAAATGGTGTACCTAATGAGATATGAATTGTCCCAAAATACTTTTTAGGGAAAATATTATCGGTACCCATTATATACAGTAAACGTGAAGCACTGGCATGAGAGGCAAGGCCAGAGGCGACAGTGTTCATAATTTGTCCGCATAAGAATACAGATTGGAAAAAAGCACCACCCACGTAAAGCACAATTTCAGGCAATGCTTCAGATGGATGCTGAAAGCGTAGATTGTTTGGAAAATAAAGTTGAATAAACCAAGCTGCTGTGAAGAAAATCAGTCCACCTGCAAGAGTCGTTAACATGACTGCGCGGGGAATATTTTTGGTGGGTTGTTTGGTTTCATTAGAAAGCGTGGTAACCGCATCAAAACCTAAAAATGAAAAGCACAAAACTGAGGCACCCGCAACGAGGGGGAGTAAAGATTGGTGCTCGTGCCAAAGTGGCGCCAAAGTAAGCACATGCTCATAACCTTGAGTCGAGCCAATACCCTTAATCACTAAATAAACAAAAATGACCATGAGTATGATAGGGGCAAATACAAACAACAGGCTTAAATTGGCGAGTAATCGAATGCGGAAACAATTCACTAAAGTGACTAGGCTTGCTGATACAAGCACCCAGAACCAGTAAGGCAGGCTTGGGATAAGGGCTGTGAGATAAATCGCAGCTAGCAAAACATTAATGAGGGGTAATAACAAATAGTCGAGTAGCGAACACCAACCGACAAAAAAACCACTTTTAGGCCCTAAACTTTCAGCGGTATAACTATATGCCGAGCCTGATTTTTCTGAATTTTGACTAAACCTTGCATAGCTCCAAGCGGTGAGTAGCATGGCGCCAAGTGCGAGTAAATATGCCAGTGGTACGTGTCCATTGGTAATTCCAGAGACAATACCGAAAGTATCAAACACCGTCATAGGGGTCATGTAGGCAATACCAATAATCGTGACTTGCCAAAGTGACAGTTTTTTTAAGGAAGACGTTTTATTTTCCATGTCATTTCAACCTCAAATTCGTTGTTTTGCTTTTCATCCGGAAAAGCGATGCTATTTTTGAGCCAAAACTTCCCCTAGACTTGAATAAACACGTCTATTTGGAGAAAGTTTGTACAAAAGTGGGTGGCTGTTTCGCCTTGGTGATGCCCTAAAGCAAGATCAAATACTTATATCTTTGATATAACTCTAGATCACGACCAATTGAAAAGATTGACACGGTCGTGAGAGAACCTGCTCGGGACTTTGGCCTTTAAATAATGTGCCTGTTCTGATGGTGATGTCATTTGAAGTAATCACTCGAGAAGAGTCGTTAATCACAATTGCTTTTTGTTTAATGTTTCTAAGCTTGGGCATAAGAATTTTTTCGAGTGCAGAAACTAAAATATCGGTAGCAATCACACCGATAAATTGATCACGAATCATGACCGGATGGGCAAGGGTGATGGTGTATGCACCATTGCAAATGTAGTCAACATAAGGCCCATGAATGCACGGACTCTTATTTTGAGCAGGTTTATGGAACCATTCAAAAGAGCGAAAATCTAAAAAGCGCTGAGCATTTTGATAGTTTTCAAGTTTGGCTTGTTGCAACTGATCTTCTTTTTTATACCACCATTCGAGTGTCCAATAATCTTGCTCTTCTTGCGTTGCAGGGCTATAACTTGCAAAACCAATACCCTGACTGTAATGGCTTTCCTGTAAGGCCTTTTTAATTTCCTTTTGCAAAGCTGAGCGCTCTGAACCTGAAAGCTTAATGTCTTTTGTTTTTTCAGGTTCATGTTTTGAAAGAATTTTGCTCGCTTTAGTTGCTAGCTTTTCTGTAATGGCTGTCGTTTCTTCAACCACCGTCTTTAACAAATTTTGAAGCTCTTCTATATCTAAATGTTGGGTCATTCCTATAACTCCTAAAATTCCGTATTTCTCACTCGATATTTTATAAGTGCTCTACTTTATTGTTTTTATTCAATAGATAACTTATATCGAAGCATTTGGTCTGTTAGCATCGAAATGATTTTTCGCGCTTGAATAACAGCATCATCTTCATTGCCTTGAACAAAAGATGATAAAAGTTGGTGGTATTGTGCGACCACCAATTGATGAAATTGATCATCTTGATAAAGCACAGCAATGAGCGGTGCCCATTCGGCTTGTATGGTTAACTCTTGATTTGCCAGTCGAGCTGATTGAGCAAAAGAGGTAAGTGTTAACAAACAACGTAAATCAAGTTGGGCACGTGTGTCTGGTTCAACGGCCTGTTCAAATTGATCAATAAGCTCTTTGATTTTACCCAGTTCATATTCAGTAGTTCTTTGTGCTGCCAAATATGCACCATGACTTAAAATTGCACTATGAAACTCGCCTAAATCAGCTAGATATTCATTGGAAGCTTGACGCAGAGGGTGCTTATTTAAGAGTAAATCGGAAGGTAACTCGCAAACAAAGCTTCCGCCGTTTCGCCCGCGTCGTGTATCAATTAAACCTTTTACGCGTAAAGTATTTAAAGCTTCACGGACTGTAATGGGTGACACTCCCATTAAGCGAGCTAGATCCGCCTCGTTAGGAAGCTGTTCATTGCTTTTGAGCAATCCAGAGATAATTGCATTTTCCAAGCGTTCTACAACTTGTTCCGATCGAGTTGCCTGAGCGATAGGTGCAAAAATTATCGTATATGCTGACATGGCGAATTCTCTAAAAGCTAAGTCAGAGACTTAGCTTAATGAAACGGATAAATGATTAAAACACGCCATATTGATGGACTGCCTGTTCATCTTCAGGCACAGCTGGTATTGCATCCCAAAGTTCAACAATTTTGCCATTATCGACTCGCCATAATTCAAAATAGGCATGTCGATTTCCGGCAATACTTCCTTCGGAATGTGTCAAGACAAATTGACCATCAGCAATGGAGCGATGCGTTTTGGAGTATACCAAACCTTGTCCTTCATTACGGATATTGTTCAAAAAATCAATGACTGCTTTAACACCATCGCCAATGTCTGGACTATGTTGAATGAACTGATCGTCGTGAGTGTATTCTTTAAATGCCTCATAATTGCCATCAATTAATGACTTCTTAAAGAACGAGGTCACAATCTCACGATTTTTCTCTGGATCATGGTGAGTGACGATTTCAGTCGGACCATCTAGTTGGGTTCTACCACTCACATTGGGTGCAGCTTCTGCCACCAGACCATCCCAATGTTCCACAATTTTGCCATCTTTCACTCGGTAAATATCAAAACCGACTAAAGGGTTTTCATCTAATCCTTGAAAGCGGCCATGAATTGCAACCAAGTCACCATCTGCCAATACACGCACAGCTTCATGTTGCATGTCGGGGCAGTCTTCTACCAATTGGCGAAGGCCTGAAATGCCATTTGCAACGAGTGGTGAGTGCTCTATAAAGTCTTCAGAAAAATAACGGTCCAAAGCAGTGGTGTCGTGCAAATTAAAGAGCTCGTGATGGGCTTTAGTCACCAAGTCTTTCATTTCTTGTTTATTCATTTTGATCTCCTTTCAAAACTCATTGTTATTATTCGTTTGAACTCATCACATGTTTAACGCGAGTATATTCTTCAAAACCATAGCCAGATAAATCTTTACCGTAACCTGATTTTTTGAAACCGCCGTGTGGCATTTCTGCGGTTAAAGGAATATGGGTGTTAATCCAAACTGTACCGAAATCGAGTTCACGAGACAGACGAGTTGCGCGGGCATGGTCTTTGGTCCAAACACTTGAAGCTAGGCCATATTCAACATCGTTGGCTTTTTCAATCGCATCATTTTCATCTGTAAATTTTTGAACGGTAATCACTGGTCCAAAAATTTCATTTTGAATTGCTTCGTCGTGTTGTTTTAAGCCACTAATAACAGTCGGTTCAAAATAGAAGCCTGGACGGTCTGCCTGTTTCCCGCCCGTTTCAACTTTAGCGTGAGCAGGTAAGTTGTCGATAAACGCTTTAACGTTTTTCAATTGGTTGGCATTGTTAAGTGGGCCATAAAGCGCGTCTTGATCATCGGGTTCACCAAAACGGGTATTTTTTGCAGCTTCAACCAACTTGCTTAAAAATTCATCATGAACAGATTCAGCCACAATGACACGTGTTGCTGCAGTACAGTCTTGGCCTGCGTTGAAATAGCCCGTTAATGCAATCATTTCAACTGCTTTATCGAGGTCAGCATCTTCAAAAACCACTACAGGCGCTTTACCACCCAGCTCAAGATGCGCTTTCGCCAGATTTGCTGCGGCAGAAGCTGCAACTTGTAATCCCGCACGAACTGAGCCTGTAATCGAAACAAGTGCAGGGGTTTTATGTGATACAACTTTTGAACCCACCTGAGCTTGACCTAACACTACGTTAAATGCACCTTTAGGGAAAAATGGTGCAGCAATTTCTGCCAGTAAAAGCGTACTTTCAGGCGTAGTATCACTTGGTTTAAGTACTACTGTGTTACCTGCGGCTAAAGCTGGAGCAATTTTCCAAACAGCCATCATGAGTGGATAGTTCCAAGGTGTAACTTGTCCAACTACACCGACAGGTTCGCGGCGAATAGAAGAGGTTAAACCTTCTAAATATTCACCTGAAGCAGTGCCATTGAGTAGGCGAGCAGCACCTGCAAAGAAACGAACCTGATCTGCTGATGCACCTACTTCCTCAGATGCGATTAAATGTTTTAACTGACCCGTATTACGACTTTGCGCTTCAATCAAACGATCAGCATTTGCTTCAATAGCATCTGCTAAATTCAGTAATGCTTTTTGACGAGTCGAAGGTGTACTGCGTCCCCAAATTTTAAATGCTTCTTTTGCAGCGGCATAAGCTGCATCAACTTCTGCCTCGGTTGCATTCGGTGATTGTGCATAAACTTCACCAGTCACTGGGCTTACCAAGTCGAAATAATCATTTCCTTTGCTAGCAACATATTCGCCGTTAATGAAGTGTTGTAGTTGAGTTTTAGCCATTTTTTATACCTTGTCCTTAGGTTTTAACATATAACATATAATACTATATGTATTATGTTTTAAATTTTCTGTCAAATGCTTTGATGAGGGGATTGAGTGAAAAAAGTTGGAATTTAAATCAAATTGGATTTTAAGTTTTTGATTTGATTATTTAAAAAATATTAAAAATTTGTGAAGATTTTTAATTGTTCTCTATTGATTCACTACTACAAGATAGTTCTGAACCTTTTTAGAGAGGGGAGGATGGAAGTTTTTGGAAAGGTAACATCATTTTCAAAAAGTTAAGTGAATTACTTCAGCTTTATATTTTAACTTTGTAGTTTTATTCAAAGATATTTTATATTTTAATGAGGATAATGAGTTAGAAATTCATTTAAATTCATATGATAAAATAAGTTTAGTAAAGATTTCTTTCTTATTAATAATTTATTGAAAGAAAAAATATCATTTTAAATGAGAATAATATATGGAAACTATGTATTTGGTATATCATGTTAGAGATAAAATAAGAAAAGATCCTAATTATATAAAAAAAGTTCAGGCTTTAACTTTAAATGAATTAAGACCAATGCATGGATTGAAAGGCACATATGGGCTATATGGTTCGCTTGAGTGGTTAAATAATTTAGAGTCGGGGACAATTCCACGTCAAGAAATATCAGGAACAATTCGGCGTATTTATACAACTGATATGGATAATGGCAACATACCAGACACTATGGATATCGAATTGAAAGATATTGGTAAAATTGTGAAGCAAGGTATTTTTTTAAATAATGAATCTGATATAAATCTCTTTATGGCAGGGAAGAGGATAGAGATTATCTATTATATAGAGGATATGAAAGCAATTGATCATGCAACTGGTAAAAATGTAAAGCATAAGTTTGTTCTTGAAATGAAAATTTCAAACTGATCATAGATAGTCTTTCAATATATTCTACAGAAAGAGATATCCTGTTCTGTAGAATAATATATTGAATATGTTTGTAGGTTATTAGCTTGCAAAAATAAGAAAACCTTTCATCTCAGGTCTTATGACTCGCAAGCAGAATGCTGGTTTCACTGTTATAAATACCTGAAATGTTCCTGATTCTCTCTAAAACTTTGTCGAAGTTTTCTAAAGTATCAGAGCGTAGCTCGACCAAAATGTCCCATTTGCCATTCGTTTTATGTAGACATTCCACGGCACTTTCTAGGCGTAGTTCTTTAATTACAGACTGCGCTTTGGTCCCTTCAACCATAATGCTCATCCATGCACGGATGACGTTCCGTTCCGCATTGGGTTTAAACCGTACCGTATATCCAGTAATGATGCCCGAAGACTCCAAATACTCCATTCTCTTTTTAATAGTTGCCCGTGAAACGTGAACTTTTTCGGCTAACTCTGTAACAGACATCCGTGCGTTATCTTTAAGCAAACCTAAAATAATTTGATCAATGTTATCCATATTGTAATTGTCAATTATCAGATTGGTAAAAATTAATTCATTTTTGACTGAATTACAAATTTTGTGAATCAATTTGATTTTGAATAATAGGGGCATCGGTTAAGCCTAATAATTCAATTTAATGGACTAGATAAGATGAATAATTTTGCAGTTTCTCGTAATGACTTTAACGAGTGGATGGTTCCAGTTTTTGCACCGGCAAATTTCATTCCGGTACGTGGCGAAGGTTCACGTATTTGGGATCAAGAAAATAAAGAATATATTGATTTTGCAGGCGGGATTGCAGTAAACGCATTAGGTCATGCGCATCCAGTGACAGTAAATGCTTTAACAGAACAAGCAACAAAACTTTGGCATGTAGGTAACGGTTATACAAATGAACCCGTTCTACGTCTTGCAAAACAACTCACCGAAAATACATTTGCAGATAAGGTTTTCTTCTGTAACTCAGGTGCAGAAGCAAACGAAGCTGCTTTAAAACTGGCTCGTAAAGTTGGACTCGACAGTGGTGTTGCTGGCAAAAGCGGCATTGTGGCATTTAACAATGCGTTCCACGGCCGTACCTTATTTACCGTTTCGGCGGGTGGTCAACCTAAATATTCACAAGACTTTGCACCTCTTCCAAATGGTATCAACCATGTTGCCTTTAATGATTTAGAAGCTGCAAAAGCGGTGATTAATGAGCAAACATGTGCCGTGATTGTTGAGCCAATCCAAGGTGAAGGCGGCGTTATTCCTGCCGACATCGAATTTTTAAAAGGTTTACGTGCACTGTGTGATGAATTTGGTGCGTTACTTATTTTTGATGAAGTGCAAACTGGCGTAGGCCGTACAGGCGCACTTTATGCCTACATGAACTCTGGTGTTATTCCAGATGTGTTAACGACTGCAAAAGCACTAGGCGGTGGTTTCCCGGTGGGTGCAATGTTAACAACAGATAAGTTTGCTCCGCATTTTTCAGTGGGTACACATGGTACAACTTACGGTGGTAACCCGTTAGCAAGTGCAGTTGCTGGTGCAGTATTTGAGTTTATTAATACGCCTGAAGTGCTTAATGGTGTCAAAGAACGTCATGACTACTATAAAAAAGCTTTAAATCAATTAAATGAAAAATATGAAGTCTTTAAAACGATTCGTGGTGAAGGTTTACTGATTGGTTGTGCCTTAAAAGACAAATTTGCAGGTAAAGCAAAAGATATTAATAACCTTGCGGGTGAAGAAGGTTTACTGAGTCTGATTGCTGGTCCAAACGTTGTACGTTTTACGCCGTCTTTAATTATTCCATTTGCTGACATTGATGAAGGTTTGCAACGCTTTGAACGTGCACTTGCTCGCTTTGTTGAAATTCAAAAGGATGAACAAGCAGCATGATGATTATTCGCTACATCGAACCTAAAGATGTTAACGATCTTTACCTGTTGGCGCAAAAAGCGGGTTTTGGTTTGACATCTTTGCAGCCAAATATGGAAAAACTTGCTGCTCGTATTGAGCGGGCGTGTAAAACGGTCGCAGGTGAACTCCCAAAGGCAGATCAGGTTTATTTATTTGTTTTAGAAGATACTGAACTCAACAAAGTCGTCGGTGTTTGCGGTATTGAAGTCGCACTTGGTTTAAAAGAGCCTTGGTACAACTTTCATGTAGGAACTCAAGTTCATGCTTCAGAACCTTTAAGTGTTTATAACGCTTTACCTACTTTGTATTTGAGTAATGACCATACTAACTGTAGTGAGCTTTGCACTTTATTTTTAGACCCTGACTATCGCTTAAATAAAAATGGCAAATTTTTATCTAAAGTTCGCTTCTTGTTTCTGTCAGCATTTCGCCAATATTTTGAAGAAACCATTGTTGCTGAAATGCGTGGATACTCTGATGCAAATGGGCAATCACCATTTTGGAATGCGGTAGGGCATAAGTTTTTTAATATTGAATTTACCAAAGCTGATTATTTGAGTGGAGTCGGGCAAAAGGCTTTTATTGCTGAGCTAATGCCAAGACATCCACTCTATGTCGATATGTTACCTGACGATGCGAAAGCTGCAATTGGCATTGTGCACCCGAATACTCGGCCAGCCTACAATCTCTTGCTTGAAGAGGGACTACGCTACAAAGGCTATGTCGATATTTTTGATGGTGGTGCGACCCTGCAAGCAGATATCGAAAATTTACGGGCAATTAAAGAAAGTCAGTCTGTAGCGGTAAAAATTGAACAACCTGAAAATATCGCTGTAGGGGATGAATCTTACATTGTGGCTAATGATGATTATGAAAATTATCGCGCCATTCTTGTGTATAGCAAACCTCATCAGAACATATTGCAGTTAACAAAAGAACAGGCAAAACAATTGAATGTCGAAAATGGCTCTTTAGTTCGTGTGCTAAGTGTCCATGTTAAACAGGTTTCGAGTCCAGAAGTGGTCAATAAACTCAAAGAGGTTAAACATTTGCGAATGGCTGTTAATTAAGCGGAGATTACTATACATTTCACCAAATTTAAGAAGGAATACTATATTATCGCTAGCGCAAGATGGGTATATGGATAAATACAATCTTGCTCGCTGAGCTGAGATTAATTAGTCTGTTTTTCTTTATAAAATTTAAATCAATAAAATATTTAATTAGTTTATATATTTTAGATGTTTATCGAAATTATATTTTGGAAATCAGGCTAATATAATAATGAAGGAAAGGATTGATGAATAATTTTTATTGTTATAGGTGATGGCTTTTAAAAAGGAATTTATAAGGTCTTAAGTGATTTAATAATATTTTTAGAATGGTTTAATGGACTAAATTAATAATCATATAATTTGTTTATTATTAAAGCATTTACGACGGTTGCTATAAATTGGAGTAAATATTACATGAGTAAGAATAACGGAAAGCAGTTCCTGGAAGGAGATCTTCTTGGTAGTCAACATATGACTGATCAAGAAGAAGAGAAATTGCAGCGCTCATTGACAAATCGTCATATTCAAATGATCGCAATCGGTGGTGCAATTGGTACTGGATTATTTATGGGTTCCGGGAAAACATTAAGTGTTTCGGGTACTTCAATTGTTTTAACCTATTTAATTATTGGTTTCTTCTTTTTCTTCGTGATGCGGGCAATGGGTGAATTGTTGCTTGCCAACACGAATTTTAAAACCTTCGCCGATTTTGCAACAGCTTATCTCGGTCCATGGGCGGGGTTTTTCCTTGGTTGGTCCTATTGGTGTAACTGGATTATTACTGCGATTGCCGATGTAATTGTAATCGGAGGGTACATGCAGTTTTGGTATCCCGATTTACCCGTCTGGATTCCAGCATTTACATCATTGGCCATCTTAACCATACTTAACTTTGTGGCCGTTCGATTGTTCGGTGAACTTGAGTTTTGGTTCTCACTCATCAAAATTACTGCAATTATTCTATTTATTCTGGCTGGTATTTATTTAATTGGTACTGGGTTTACTTCACCAAATGGTGTTAAGGCTTCAATGAGCCATTTGTTTGAAACAGAATCGATGTTTCCTTATGGTGTAACTGGTTTCTTGGCTGGCTTCCAAATTGCCATCTTTGCATTTGTGGGTATTGAGCTGGTTGGTACGACTGCTGCTGAAACTAAAGACCCGCATACTTCACTTCCAAAAGCCATTAACTCTATCCCTTTACGCATTTTATTGTTCTATGTGGGTGCATTGGTTTGTATTATTGCAGTCACATCTTGGGCAAAAGTTTCACCAGAAAAGAGCCCATTTGTGGAAATGTTTACTTTGGTCGGGTTACCAATTGCGGCAGGTTTAATCAACTTTGTTGTTGCGACTTCAGCTTTATCTTCTGCAAATAGTGGAATCTTTGCAACTAGCCGAATGTTATACGGTCTAGCGTTAGATAATGATGCGCCTAAAAGCTTTAGTAAACTGTCAAAAAGAAAAGTTCCAATTAGAGGACTCGTATTTTCAATGGCATGCGTAACGGTTGGAACATCTATTTTATTTATTGTGCCTAATGTTATGACTGCATTTACGATTATCTCAGCGCTGACTTCAATTTTATGTATTTTTACGTTTATGTTGATTGTGCTTTCATATATTTATTATCGTAAGAAAAGCCCTGAATTACATACCCAGTCAAAATATAAAATGCCGGGTGGTTTATTTATGGCATGGATGACCATGTTATTTTTAGTGTTTACTATCGTAATTTTGGCTTTAGACCATGATACTTTAATTGCACTTGAGTGTTCACCAATCTGGTTTATTGGTTTATTTATTGCCTATAAATATAAAAAGAAAAAGATGTTGCAGCTTGATATCTTAAAAGCTCAAAAGGTTGATTATATTTAAGTCGAGTATAGTTGTTTTTATATTAAAGCTAGGTGAGTGCCTAGCTTTTTTTATTTTTAAAATAATAATTTATGATTAAGATAATTTGTTTATGGTTACAATATTTAGTATAAAACTTACTCAGAAAATTTTTGTAATGTCTGAAATGTTTTTCAGGATTTTAAATATAGTCATAAATATTAAAATGAATTAAATTGATTTTAAAACTAAAGATTACAAGGTAAAAGGAATAGTAAACCCATGATACTTAAGTGTAATGATAGTGATTTGTACGATTTTACTATTGGGAAAAGATACATCTGTTTTGGGGTGCAATTTAATGAATATCGAAATGAAACAAAAGTATCTGTTCGCCGCGATTCAGATGGTACTCCTGTTATTGTAGAAATTTCTAAATTTGAAATAATTAATCCTAGTATATCTGAAGGTTGGGAAATTTCATTTTATAAACAGGAAGATACTATAACTACTACTATTGAACCTAAAGAATTTAGTGGAGCATTTTGGGATGACTATCATGATGGAAACCCTAAAATGGAAAAATTATTTGAAGATACTTATTTAAAGATCTGTAAATTCCATAATTTTTCTATTACGTCTGATTGATTAATTAAAAGCCGATAAAAAAGCCTCATAACGAGGCTTTTCTATACTCTTTATTTAATATTGGGATCGCCTTTTTTCAAGAAAAAGCGAATCGCTAGTTTTTGTAGGAATGTTCCATAAGGAGGGTGGAAAAGCTGAGTCGGGAAAAACCGATGGCGAATAAATACAGTTCTGGCATGAGAAAGTTCACGGAAACCTTCTTCACCATGATATGACCCCATACCTGAGTTACCGATACCACCGAAAGGAGCATCGTGGTTAACTACATGCCAGCCCCAGTCATTGATGGTTACACCACCTGAATGAGTTTCACGTAAAATACGATCACGTTCTACCGAGCTATGTGTAAAGCAATAAAGCGCTAAAGGTCGTTCGTCCGATTTCACATAGGTAATCGCATCATCTAAAGAATCATATGCAACCACAGGTAAAATAGGGCCAAAGAGTTCTTCTTTCATAATGCGCATATCTGGTGTGCAATTCAGCACAATCTGTACAGGCATTCTACGGCCTTGTTGGTCAAAGCTGTAAGTATCGCAAGGAATAATACGGGCACCTTTTTCTTGTGCATCGGTCAAGATATCTTGAATACGTTTTAAATGGCGGTCATTTACAATCGATGTGTAATTTTCATTGTTTGTGATGTTTTGACCAAACATTTTTATAAAGCTTGATTTTGCAGCATCTACAAACTCATTAATACTTTCTTTAGGAACCAATGCATAGTCAGGTGCTACACAGATTTGACCACTATTGGTTGCTTTACCATGGGTAATACGTTTTGCTGCATCGGCAAGCGGGTAATTACGGCTTACAATGGCTGGTGATTTACCACCTAATTCGAGTGTAACAGGTGTTAGATTTTCAGCAGCAGCTCGCATGACGACTTTGCCAATGGCAGGAGAGCCAGTAAAGACAATATGGTTAAATGGCAACGAGGTAAATCTTGCTGGGTCTGTAATTTCTTCACCAAATACGGCCACTTCATCTTCATTAAAGACTTCGGCAAGCATGCGTTTTAGCATGGCATTAGTATTCGGGGTAATTTCAGGGAGTTTAATCATGACTCGATTGCCCGCAGCTAATGCGGCAATGAGTGGGCCAAGTGCTAAATAAACGGGGAAGTTCCAAGGCACAATCACACCAACCACGCCTTTAGGTTGGTATTGCACACTTAAACGGTTTGATAAAAATAAAAGCTCGGTACGGCGTTTGCTTGGGCGCATCCAGCGTCGTAAATGATGAATCGCATGATCGGCTTCCAACACAGAGCCAAGCAAATCGAGTAATTTGGATTCATCAAGTGATCTTGAACTAAAATCGGAATTAATCGCAGCAGCTAAAGCATCTTGATAACGAATAATTTGTTTTTTGAGTTGATGCAGTTTTGTGCGGCGTGACTCAAGACTTGGGTAAGGATCTGCCTCAAAATTGGCACGTTGTTTGGAAAAAATAAGTTCCATATGTTCAGTGGCAGAGCCGCTATATTCTTTTAAGGTGGACTGTTCCATTATTATTCCTTCCATACTTTTGCTTATCATACTTTATGCTTGAAGCGTTGTATGGTCGATGTTAAATTGAGACAACAAGAGGTAGTTTAGTGCCATTATGCATGTCACTCTAGGGATGGTGTGAATTAAATGCCTAATAATGTTTATAAAAATACAAATGCGGTTATCGAAGGAAATTATGATAATACATCCTTAGGTGCTAATACATATTTGCTGGGTTTGACCAGTTTATTTGATGAAATGGGTACGCAAGGCCATTCAATATCAGATGTTCTATCTGACACAAATATTTCGCCAGATGCGATGAATCAATCCTCTTTCTATATTTCTCAAGTTCAAAAAATTCAGTTATTTCAAAATATTCAAAAGCTATCAAATGATCCACTCATTGGTCTGCGAGCAGGACAAAAGCAGCGATTGTCAGATTTTGGAGTGTATGGTTATGCGTTATATTCCTCACGTAATTTTAGACAAGCGGTAGAGCTTGGCATTCGACACATTAAGCTTGCAGGGCCTATTTTAAAGAAGTCTTTTTATATACGGGATGACGTTGCCGTTTTTGAAGGGCAGGACATTATTGCACTTGGTAAGCTTTTGCCTTTAGTGTGCGAGTTTTGGTTTAGCTCAATGCAAACTTTAATTGAACGGGTACTTGAAGGACCATTTCAAGCGAAGAAGCTTTTGTTGCCCTATCCAGCGCCTGACTATGCAGAAGAATATGAAAAAGTTTTTCATTGTCCCGTTCAGTTTAATGCGGGGGTAATGCAATGGCACTTTGATTTAAAGTGGCTCGATGTACCTTGCCCAAATGCCAACCCGATTACTGCGGACATGTGTAAGTCGTTTTGTGAGCGGATGCTAGGCGCTGCTGAACTTGAAGAGCCTGAGTTGGTGAAAACGATTCGTTTAATATTATTGGATGGAACAGGGCTTTTTCCATCGGCTCAAGAAATGGCTGAACGCTTACATATATCAAAGCGGACCTTACATCGGCGCTTGGCAGGTTTTGATTTAACCTATCAGGAACTGTTAGATGAAACTCGGCGCCGTCTTGCCGATGAATATTTGCGAGAGACAACTTTAACTATAGACGAAATTGCGGAGAGAATTGGCTTTTCAGATACCTCTAATTTTAGAAAAGCCTATCGCCATTGGACAGGCATTTCACCAAATGAGTATCGAATACAGTACCTAAATTAGATTAAGGTTTGTTTGTTATTTAAATCGAGAGAGTAACTTTTTCTGCAAAAATGGATTACAGAGCAAAATCGCAAATAAAATAATAAATATACCGATAATGCTAAACAGATCAGGTAATTCATGCCAAAAAACAAATCCCCATATCCCTGCAAAAATAATGGCAATGTAATTCATTGGGCCAATTTGTCCTGCTGGGGCTAGGCTATAGGCATAAGACATAAACAGTTGGCTTATATTTGCTAAAAGTCCTGCGGCAATGAGTAATGCTAGTTCATGCCAAGTGAAAATACGCCAATGCCAAAACATTGGAATAGAGGAAATTAAACTACCAAAAACACAAAAGTAAAAAACAATACGTTCAGGCGGCTCTGTACTGGTTAAAGCTCTTACAGTCACAAAAGCCATTGCTGATAAAAAGCATGCGCCCAAGCCAATAAAAGATAGTGCGTTAAATAGACCCTGGTCGGGTTTAGCGACAAATAAAACCCCAATGAGTCCAATCACAGCGGCAAAAATCATCGATTTGGTAATTTTTTCTTTTAAGAAAAGCCATGCAATCAGTGGAATAAAGATAGGAGATGAATAACTAAAAACCATGGCGTTCGATAGTTTTAAGTTCGCAATGGCATAGAAAAAACCATACATTGCGGCTAGCCCGACAATACTTCGCCAAGTATGCATCCAGAGTTTATCGGTTTTAATAAAATCTAGCCCCTGTTTAAAGAGCATCGGAATAAAAATAAATAAACCTACTGCATTTCTAAAAAACACGACGGTCGCATTGTCTACCGTTTCTGAAGCAAAACGAATGCACACTCCCATAATGGAAAATAATAATGCCGATGTCATAAGACAAAGCAGTGCTTTTCCAAGTTGAGTTGAGGGGAGGTTTGAAGCAGTCTGATTTTGCATAGAGAAATAGAGTTCTTAATTTTCGATGTTATTTTAGCAGCGATGTTAAGTTTTAGTGAAATGTGTCGTAATTAAGATGGGAAATGTGAAAAGATGAGGTGATATGCCTCATCTTTTAAACCTTATTAGGTCACGGGTGCAGGGTTAAATACAGCGAGTGAGTTATGAATACCCCAACGGTCCGACCACGTTTGTTTTTCGCCACTAGCCACTTGTAAAATCAGTTCAAAAAGTTCCCAGCCCACTTCTTCAATAGTTTTCTTTCCAATCGCAATATCGCCAGCACTGATATCAATCAGGTCATACCAACGGTTTGCAATATTGTTTCGGCTTGCCATTTTAATGACAGGTACGGCTGCCAGCCCGTAGGGTGTACCACGACCTGTGGTAAAGACTTGAACAGTAATACCAGATGCCATTTGCTGCGTACCACAGATAAAGTCACTCGAAGGGGTGGCCGCAAAAATTAACCCCTTTTTTGTCGGTCTTTGGCCCGGTGCGAGAACTTCTACAATCGGTGAGCGGCCCGATTTTGCAATTGATCCCATCGCTTTTTCTACAATGTTATTCAGTCCACCTTTTTTATTGCCCGGTGTGGTATTGGCACTTCGGTCTACTTGGCCTGCTGCTAAGTAATCGTCATACCATTTCATTTCCCGAATTAGATCTTTGGCAACTTGTTCATTTACTGCGCGTGGAGTAAGTAGGTGAATGCCATCGCGGACTTCTGTAACTTCCGAAAACATGACGGTGCCGCCACATTGCACAATCAAGTCAGCTGCGAAACCAACGGCAGGGTTAGATGTAACTCCGGAAAATGCATCACTCCCACCACATTGCATGCCTACAACTAAATTAGAAACTGGAACTTCTTCTCGAGTACGTTGATTAAGCTTTTTAAGGTGTTGTTCTGCCACGGTTAAAATATGGTTGACCATACTTTCAAAACCGTTATGGCGTTCATCTTGTAACTGAATAATGTCCTCATTTGCTAGAGGAATATATTTGTTTTCTTTAGGAATGTTTAGAAGACGTTCGGGTTGCATTTTTTCGCAGCCCAGACTCACAACCATAATTTCTCCACCAAAATTAGGGTTGAGTGCAAGATTATGAATTGTACGAATAGGAACAATTGCAGCGGGTGCATCGATTGCCACGCCACAACCGTATAAATGGTTTAATCCGACTACACCATCTACATTTGAATATTTAGGAAGTAAATCACGTTCAATAATTTTAACGACATAATCAACAATACCCTCTACACAGTTAACACTGGTCGTAATACCTAAAATATTTTTTGTACCGACACTGCCATCCTTATTTTTATAACCTTTAAATGTATATCCGGTCAGTGGAGGAAGCTTAGGATCGGGGCGAGTTGCTAATTCAAGATCATCTAGCTCAGGTGCCTCTGGCATTTGGGTAACGGCTTCATTTACCCATGAACCTGCGGATAAATCTTTATTTGCATAACCAATAATTTCCCCATAACGAACAATTGCTTCACCTTGCTTTAATGACTTTAATAAAACTTTATGTCCCTGTGGCACATGATCAACCAAGATGAGTTGGTATTCTTCAATATGTGTAGAAGGTGGTAAACCGCCGTCATTCACTACAATGGCTACATTATCAAGAGGACTAATTTTTATGAGGAGAGGCTTCAGCATGATCATTCCTTGTATACATTTGAAGAGAGGTCATAACGCTTAAGTTAGTTAAGCGTTATGACTTAAAGTTTTAAGAGGTAGGTTTTAACTCGAAGCGCTGGATTTTGCCCACAATAGCGGTATAGCAAATTACTGCTGCAATCGCATGCACACCGACATAAGTCAATGCAAGGTTGAAAGAACCAGTACTTGCTAAGATATAGCCGATCACAATTGGGGTCACGATTCCTGCCGTATTACCAAACGCATTCATCATTCCGCCTGATAAGCCCACCATTTCTTTTGGTGCAACATCAGACATGACTGCCCAACCTAAAGAGCCGATTCCTTTGCCAAAGAAAGATAAAGACATAAAGAATACGATTGCTGCTTGAGAGTCGACGTAATTACACATAATGATTGAGGTTGAAACCAAGAATCCGACTACGATAGGTAGCTTTCTTGAAAAGCTTAAGCTGTAATTCATTCGAATTAACTTATCTGAAATCAAGCCACCTAAAATTCCTCCTACAAAGCCGCAGAGTGCAGGTGCAACTGCTGCAAAACCGGCTTCTAAAATGCTGAGATGTCTTTCTTTGACAAGGTAAACAGGGAACCAAGTCAAGAAAAAATAGGTCAGTGTATTTACACAATATTGTCCAATAAAGATACCGAGCATCATACGTGAAGCAAGCAATTGTTTAACTTTACTCCAAGTAATTTTCTCTTTTTTACTATTTTGGCTATTTTCACCCATGTCGAGTAAAGCACCTTCTGAAGCAATATATTTTACTTCTTCAGGATTTACTGTCGGATGATTGGTCGGGCTATAAATAACCTTAAGCCATATAAAGGAAAGAATGATTCCAAGGCCACCCATGACCCAGAAAATAGACTGCCAGTGGACGGTTGCAACAAGCCAACCCATTAGGGGAGCAAAAAGTACGGTTGAGAAATAAGAGGATGAGTTAAAAATGGCAGCGGCAGTTCCACGTTCTTTGGTTGGAAACCACGCGGCAGCAATTTTACTGTTACCCGGAAAAGCAGGTGATTCAGACAAACCAACTAAAAATCTGAGTACAAAGAGTGAAGTAATGATGGTCGCAGTATCACCTAAAATGTCGGTAAAACCGATTAAAACAGTGAATAAAGACCATAAAAACAGACTCCAGAAATATACACGACGAGCACCAAACTTATCGAGTAGCCAACCACCTGGAATTTGACCAATTACATAGGCCCATGCAAAGGCTGAGAAAATATAACCCATGGTAACTGAGTCGATTCCCAGCTCATGAGACATTGGCGTTGCAGCCATTGAAAGGGTTGCACGATCACCGTAATTAAAAGCCGTGACCAAAAAAATCATCGCAAGAATGTAGTAGCGAGTTTTTGTATGTTTGGCTCTTTGCTGAGTCACTACAGCAATATTTGTTTGCAGATTATCCATATACAAACTCTTTTTAATAATCGACCTATTTGCATATCCGTGAAATAGGTGACGTCATGTCAAATTCATCGATAGAATAGATGAGAAAACGGAATTTTGTATCTACTCTATAGTCCTAGTTCTAAAACCGCGTCTTTAGATGTATGACATCATATGATTAAAAATATTATTTTGGCAAGTAGGGTCGAAAAATAATTTTTATATGGCTTTATATTGACAAGTTGTCTGATGTCTTATAAGTTTTGGTAATGAAAAAATAGTATCAGAATGCCAAGGAGTATTTTAATGGCGACCTCTACACCTATCGTTAAATCAATTCGAGCAATTCCTGTTGCTGGACATGACAGCATGCTGCTCAATTTGAGTGGTGCTCATGGACCTTATTTCACTCGTAACATACTTATTATCGAAGATAACTCTGGAAATATTGGTGTAGGTGAAATTCCGGGTGGAGAAAAAATTTTAGCGACATTAAATGATGCTAAAGCCTTGGTAGAAGGGCAGCCGATTGGCGAATATAAAAATCTACTTAAAAAAATTCAGCAAACTTTTGCTGATCGTGACAGTGGTGGTCGAGGCAATCAAACCTTTGATTTACGTACCACAATTCATGTTGTAACGGCTTATGAGTCAGCATTACTTGATTTGCTTGGCAAGCATTTAAATGTGAATGTCGCAAGCTTACTAGGTGAAGGTCAGCAACGTAGTGAAGTTGAAGTATTAGGATATTTATTCTTTATCGGCGACCGAAAACAGACTTCATTAGACTATGCGACTACACCTCAGCATAACCATGACTGGTATAAAGTCCGTCATGAAAAAGCGTTAACACCTGAGGCTGTGCAGCGTTTAGCAGAAGCATCTTATGACCGTTATGGGTTTAAAGACTTTAAGTTAAAAGGTGGCGTATTACAGAGCGAACAAGAAGCCGAAGCTGTTACAGCTATCGCGCGCCATTTTCCAGAAGCGCGTGTGACGCTTGATCCAAACGGAGCATGGTTTTTAGACGAAGCAATTGCTTTAGGCAAACATCTTAAAGGAGTGTTGGCCTACGCAGAAGACCCGTGTGGTGCAGAACAAGGTTATTCAAGCCGTGAAATTATGGCCGAGTTTAAACGTGCAACAGGCTTACCCACTGCGACCAATATGATTGCTACGGACTGGCGAGAAATGTCGCATAGTATTCAATTGCAAGCTGTTGATATTCCTTTGGCTGATCCACATTTTTGGACATTGGAAGGCTCGGTTCGAGTTTCACAACTCTGCAATATGTACAATTTAACGTGGGGTTCGCATTCTAATAATCACTTTGATATTTCACTTGCCATGTTTACACATGTTGCTGCCGCTGCGGTAGGTAAGGTAACGGCAATTGATACGCACTGGATTTGGCAAGAAGGTACAGATCAGCTCACTAAAGCACCGCTTGAAATTAAAGACGGTAAAATTCAGGTGCCAACCGCACCGGGACTTGGTGTCGAGTTGGACTGGGACCGAATTAACCAAGCCCATGAGCTCTATAAATTAAAAGGTTTAGGAGCTCGTAATGATGCCGATGCGATGCAATTTTTAATACCAAACTGGTCATTTAATAATAAAAAGCCTTGTTTGGTTCGTTAATGTTTTACCGATATCTTTGAAAAATTCGCTTTTTGAGTTTTCTTAATGCTTTGCTGTCCATATGGGCAGCTTTTTTTATGTCTAACGATTAGTCCTAATATTGAGAGTTTTTAAAGATGTTTTATAAAACAATAGGTTAAATTATTTTAGATAATGAACTTTGATCTTTTTAAAAAATTTAATTTTTCAGAGGAAAAATATATTGATTAAAATAAAATTTATGATGTAAGATGTCTGACAACATAAACATGTATGGATATTTTCTAATGGATGCTCTTGAGTTAAAAAACATTGTTTCTGATGGCCTTCTTTCTTTTCCGGTTACTGACTTTGACCAAAATGGGGACTTTAATAAATCTTCTTATGCAAAACGTCTTGAATGGTTAGCGCCTTATGGTGCAAGCGCATTATTTGCTGCGGGTGGTACAGGTGAGTTTTTCTCGTTAACTGGAAGTGAATACTCTGACGTGATTAAAACTGCTGTCGATACTTGTAAAGGTAGTGTACCGATTATTGCTGGGGCAGGTGGTCCGACACGTCAGGCGATTGAACAGGCAAAAGAAGCAGAGCGCTTAGGTGCACACGGTATTTTGTTAATGCCGCATTACCTAACTGAAGCAAGCCAAGAAGGTTTGATCGAACACGTTAAGCAAGTATGTAACTCAGTAGACTTTGGCGTAATTTTTTATAACCGTAGCGTTTCAAGATTAAATCTCGATTCAATCCAAAAGTTAGCTGAGATGTGCCCGAACTTAATCGGTTTTAAAGACAGCTCTGGTCAAATCGATATGATGACAGCAGTGACTCAGACTATGGGTGATCGTTTGTCGTATTTAGGTGGTTTACCAACAGCAGAAGTTTTTGCAGCGCCATATAAAGCCTTAGGTTGCCCAGTTTATTCATCAGCTGTATTTAACTTTATTCCAAAGACTGCAATGGAGTTTTATAACGCGCTTCGCAGTGATGACTTTGAAACAACGAATCGTTTGATTAAAGATTTCTTCTTGCCATTGATTAAAATTCGCGACCGTAAATCAGGTTATGCGGTAAGCATGATTAAAGCTGGTGCCAAAATTGTTGGGCATGATGCAGGTCCTGTGCGTCCACCATTAAGTGATTTAACTCAAGCAGACTATGAAGATTTGGCTGCCCTCATTGCGACACTCGGTCCGCAATAATTTTAACTGTTTAGGTATTGGAGCTTTAAAATGAGTAAAAATAACGGTCGGCAGTTTATTAATGGTCAACGTGTTGCTGCAAATGCGCCAGCCCTAGAAAGTATAGCTGCAAAAGATTATCAGCCAATAGGTTATGTATTTAGTCAGGCGACCCTTGAAGAAGTAGATCAGGCTGCTCAAGCTGCACATAACGCTTTTTTAGTTTATAGCCAAACTTCTCAAGAGCAACGTGCCTCTTTTCTAGAAGAGATTGCTCGCCAAATTGAAGCATTAGGTGCGAACTTGCAAGAAGTCGCTTCACTTGAAACAGGCTTACCACTTGCTCGTCTTCAAGGAGAGACAGGCCGTGTTACTGGTCAGCTTCGACTGTTTGCTGAACTTTTACGCCGTGGCGATTTTTATGGTGCTCGTATTGATGTGGCATTACCAGAGCGTAAGCCTTTGCCGCGTGTCGATTTGCGTCAATATAAAGTTGGAGTAGGACCGGTTGCTGTGTTTGGCGCGAGTAATTTCCCACTTGCATTTTCAACAGCAGGCGGTGATACCGTAGCTGCTTTAGCAGCAGGGTGTCCGGTTGTCTTTAAAGCACACTCTGGTCATATGGCAACTGCTGAGCTTGTTGCAGAAGCCATTGAAAAAGCAATCGAAGTTTGCGATATGCCTAACGGCACATTCAATATGATTTTTGGCGGCCGTATTGGCGCAAACTTGGTAGAACATCCACTGATTCAGGCAGCCGGTTTTACGGGTTCTCTTGAAGGCGGAATGGCACTTTATAACCTTGCGCAGAGCCGTCCTCAGCCAATTCCATTCTTTGCTGAAATGTCGAGTGTGAACCCTGTAGTGGTTTTATCTCAAGCGCTGAGTTCTCGTGGTGAACAAATTGCTCAGGATACGGTTGCCTCATTTAATATGGGATGTGGCCAGTTCTGTACAAAACCGGGGTTAATTTTAGGTGTAGAAGGACCTGAATTTGACAGTTTCGTAGCAGCTTTAGCTGAAAGCACGCAAAAAGCTGTGCCTCAGGTCATGCTGAATGAAGGAACTTTAAAAAGTTACCGTCAAGGTATTGATGCTCTAAACAGTGAAGCTGGTTTTGAAGTTATTGCGACAGGACAAGAGGCCGAGCTAGTTTCTCAAGCAAAAGCACATCTATTTAAAGCGGATCAATCTGTTTTATTGTCAGGCAACCCAAAACTACAACATGAAGTTTTCGGGCCAATGTCGATTGTGATTGGCGTAGAAGATAAAGCGACTTTGTTAAAAGGGATCGAGTCTTTAGGTGGACAGCTCACGGCAACCATTATTGGTGATGAAAATGAGTTGTCTGAAGCAGGCGAGCTTCTTCATTTGCTAACCGGTAAAGCTGGCCGTGTATTGTTTAACGGTTTCCCGACAGGAGTTGAAGTGTCTGATGCCATGGTACATGGTGGTCCTTTCCCTGCAACCAGTGATGCACGCGGAACTTCGGTGGGTACGGGAGCGATTGAGCGTTTCTTGCGTCCGGTATGTTTCCAAAATACACCACAAGTTTTATTACCCGATGCATTAAAAGATAGTAATCCACTACAGATTACTCGTCTGGTCAATGGGCAATTAACTCAGGCTCAAATTTAAAAGTTGTGCAGCTCAATCAATGGTATTGAGCTGCATATTTTTTAACTTATTCAACGCATTATTAAATATCAACAGAAGCATAAGTTGCTTACTTTTTAAATATATGTGAGAGCTAGATAAGGGAGATAAAATATTTTGATTTTAATAACTTAGAGGTATAAAAACCGAATATGACTATCGTCTAAGTTTATAGTAAAATGAATTTTCTAATTTTTTCAACATTTCATGAGTTCTTCAGATTATGTCTAGTGCAATTAAACCTAGATCAACAAAAAAACTAAGCCAGATTATTGTAGAACAACTGATCGAAAAAATTCAGTCTGGAGACTTCCAAGTCGGAGAGAAAATTCCGACCGAACTTGAATTAATTGAAACTTTTGAAGTAAGCCGTTCTGTTATTCGTGAAGCCATCACTGAGTTGCGTTCTTTAGGGTTTGTCGAGACTCGTCACGGGATTGGTACTTTTGTAAAAGAACAGACGGTTGAACAGAATTTTTTGCTGTCTAATGCCAGTTTAGAAACCATTAACGATATTGTTTCTTTACTTGAGCTTCGAATTAGCCTTGAGTCGGAAGCAGTTTTTTTAGCCTCAGAGCGCCGTAAGCAAATCCATATCGATAAAATGAAAGCTGCGCTTGAAGACTTTGAACGTCATATTTCATCAGATGCAAATGATGGCACAGTAAAAGCTGATTATGATTTCCATATTGCCATTGCTGAAGCTTCTGAAAACCAATATTTCGTTGATTTTCTAAAGTATCTGGGTGAAAAAATTATACCGCGTGCACGCTTAAAATCTATTGAGCAAAGTCCTGAAAACCGCGAAGAATATTTAAAAGCGGTTCATCATGATCATGTCAATATTTATAACGCAATTGTCGATCAGGATGGTTTGTTGGCTCGACAAATGATGCGAGCTCATCTGTCTAAAAGTATTAAAAAGTTTAAGCAGTAAAACTTGAGCTAATATTAAGATAAAAAAGAGAGCTTATTTAAGCTCTCTTTTAATTTTATAGGGTGTTATTTACAGCTAAAGTTTTCAGCTTTTTCGCTATTGCCTTGACCATTGTAACGAGCAATCAGTGGGTAAGGGCAAAGTGGACGGGTACGGTCTGGTGCCCAGTCTTGTGGAAGTTCAGTATTCACTTGACCACTTGGGTTACCTCCGCCGCGTGCGGTCGCAATGATTTTGTCAGGTGCTTGTCCATATTCCACCCAGTTAACTAAAGCAGTCAATGCATCAAATTGGTCGGTCGCAATGCCATCACGGGTATGGTTCATGCCCGGAACTCTAAAGAAACGTGCGAATTCAGGTGCTGTACCTTTTGCATCATTTTTATAGTGTTGTAGCAGTTGATCGTACCAATTTTGGGTGTCATCTACAGAGAAAACGCCGTCTGCTGTGCCTTGTACCACAATCATTTTTCCACCGTGATTACGGAGTTTATCTAGATTAAGTTCATCTGGTGGCATCATGAAAGACATCGAACTTTCAGTATAAACATTATTGGTTGCCGATAGTTTTGGATAGTCGGTATCGAAGTTAAAATTAAAGGCAAATTGTCTAGAATTTTGAGTCACAGTTGGGTCTGGCGGAACCTGAAAAAGAATGCCGACTGCAACCGGGTCACGCGCTATTCCCACCGAAGATTCGAATTTCCAGCTTGCCCAGTTGCTTCCTACTAAACCGGGGTCGAAAGGCTGGGTTGCATAGAGCGCTTGTCCAGCCGAATTTATAGGACCGCGATAAATGTTGGCTAATACATCAATTTGTTCGGTGCTTAGGCAGGTACCATCTCTTGTGCTTGAGCAAACAGGTACATCTTTGTGAATATCAAAAGCTGTACGGCAAGCTTCGACATCTTGAACCAAGCCATCTGCAACACCGTCTAGAGCATCGCATCGATCTAAAATCGCTTTTGCTAAAACTTTGCGCTCTGAAAGGGTAAGAGCCGTACTTAGGTCATTTTCATCTGTTGCGACACGACGAAGCTGCTGTGCTGTGTAGAGTTGAGCTGCGGCCGCACGAGGTAAATGAAAGCCCGGTGTACTTGCTAAAATGCCATCATATTGGTCGCCTAAACGGGTTGCGGCAATCATGGCATGACGCCCACCGTTAGATGTGCCGCCTGCATAGGAGCGATCTGGCAATTTACCATAGGCGGCTTTAATTAGGTTTTTTGCCATAGGCGTGAGTTTGGTAATTGCACCATAGCCATAGTTGATTCTGGCTTGAGGGTCTAAACCAAACATTGGATTTTGTGAGGCACTATGTCCAGCATCGGAAGAAATGACCGCAAAACCATCATGCAGGGCATTGGTGAGTGGACCGCCGCTGCCGACCTGACCCGTTGCAGGTACTAAATTACCATCGGTTCCGCCATTGCCTTGATAGAGAAAACGGCCGTTCCAGTCTATTGGTAAGCGCATTTCAAAACCAATTTGATAAGTTTGTCCATCGACAGGGCTTACCCGTTGATCCATATAACCTTTGACCAAACAATGTGCGCCAATCGGTTTGTTGGCGACAGTCAATGTGCCTGCTTCTTGAAGGGTGGCAGAGCTAATCACCGTATTGTTGTACTGAAATCCGAGTAAGTCTGAACAGCTTCCTGTCATTTTTACGCCCACAGCCGGAGACAACTGAGGTGGTTTTGTTGTTGAGGGAACCGTTGTGTCATCATTATCACTTCCACAGCCTGTCAAAGCGCCAAGCATGGCAAGCACTAAAGCGGAGTGGGTCAAAATTCGTTTATTGTTGGTGTAATTCATTTATTCATATCCTTATTGAATGAATGGTTGTAATTAATCTAAAACCAGAAAATTAGCAGTGCTTCGTGCAATCATTTTGTTGTTTTGCCAAGCTTCACTTTCGAGATTCAGTACAGTTTTGCCTTGTTTAATGAATCGGCATTTCGTAATGACTTCTCCCACAACACAGGGCCTTAAAAAATCCATTGTTAAGTTGATGGTGGTGGCGGGTTTACTGTCATTTGCAAGAAATGCAAAAAGCCCCATCACATCGTCAAGCATGGCGCAGATCATGCCGCCTTCAACGGTGCCGCGTGGATTGGTAAAGCTTTCTAGCGCCGTGTAGTGGATGGTGAGTTCAGTGTTTTTGTCATTCCAATGGATATTATGTCCACCCAAATGGTGATGGATGGGCGGTAAGTGTTTTAAAGTTTTTTGATCCATAATGAAGGCTCCATCCTTTTTGTAAGTGTTATAAAAATTATTATTTCAGGGTATAGGCATCATAAATAACCGCTTTGCCCAAGCGCATTGCACTACCTACCGCAACGGTCTGGTTAAGCCATGAGTATTTAGGTGAGCTGGTTTCAAACTGCATGGTAATTTTGAAATAGTAATTTTTCGGATCGACATCTTTGCCTTGGGCAAGCTGTTTTAGCGTTTCTGCCGAGCCATGGCGGTAACCTTTGGTTTGAAGGTAAATAAGCGCACCATCATCGGTTTCTAATAAATATCGCGTATCAATAATGGCTAGCCCTTTACTGTCGACAATTTGCCAATCTGCGCCATTATTTAAAATATGGCCTTTAAGTGATTTCCCTTCAAATGTCCCACCTGTAATAGGAATTATTCGGCGTTTACCTGCATCACTGGTCGTGCCTAATTCCCAAACAGGCGCATTTAGATCAACACTAAATTTTGCTAAAGGCTCAAGCTGAATGGGTGGTGGGCTATATTGCGTTTCGCCATGAGTCAGGCCAATGAAACAAATTCCGCAGAGTAGCGTTACAACTTTTTTCATGATGAATTTCCCGAAATAAAAAGAGGTTCTATGTGTGACAGAACCTCTCGTTTTGAATTATTTAAATTTCCATGTGTAGTCGATGTTGAGACGGGTTTCATTTACAGGTTTGATATTGGCTGTAGAGAGCATGTTGTTGTCATAAATGGCATAGCGTGCGCGTAACCCTAAATTTTTTAACCAGCCACTTTGAACGGTGTAGCCTAAATCAAAGTCTGTTTCGCGTTCTTTTAAATTGGTTCCGCCTAAGTTGGGTGCATAAATATTGTGACCTGTGGTGTAACGGGTCATAAAACGTAAACCCGGCACATAATCTTTAAAGTCATATTCATAACGGAAGCTATAGGCTTTTTCTTTTGGGTTTAAAAACTCGCCCGGCCATGTATCAATAAGAAGTCCAGTTTCACCACCAGTCAAATATGGAAAGGCGGTGTCGCCATGATGTTGGAAGGTTCCAAAAATAAATTTATGGTTTTGATGTTTTAGTTCGAAATGCGCATGATAAAGATCATTATCGACTAAACCTGCTTTTGCTTGTCCGTCATCTCGGCTGCGGTAGTAACGTAATTGTGAACTAAAATTAGTGGTGTCATTAATTTTGTGTTGATGTAAGGCACCGACCATGGTTTGGTTATAAAGATCATCAACATCCATGTAAAAAGCAGTGAGTTTTAGTGCGGGATTAAACTGATAGTTTCCACCTAAATAATAGAGTCCATCCGTTTCAGCACTTTTAAAGCGTCCATTCACCCCAGAAATTTTAATTTTTTCATAGTTGGTCGAATCACGATGATTCACTTTATCGAGGTAGGCCGCTTGTAAGTCGAAATCTTTAATATCTTTACTGGTCAGTGAAATTCCTCGATAAGTTTGAGGAAGTAGACGCGCGGGTGAAGCTACTAAAACAGGGTTCATTGGCATGAGTGTACCAATGCGTAGCTCAGTCTGGCTCATTTTAGCTTTTGCTGTGACCCCAATTTCTCCGTAAGAGTCAGCAGGTTCATTGGTGCGCGTGTCTCTAGGTAAGTTTCCTGTACCGCCATGCTCTGCATCGGCATCGAGTTTAAAACCCGCCGTTGCAAGCACATCCAGCCCAAAACCGACAGTCCCTTCGGTATAACCTGAATTGGCTTTAAGAATAAACCCTTGCGTCCAGTCCTTGGCAGCAGGGTAAGCAGATTGCTCTTGGTAATCGCGATCAAAATAGAAATTTCGTGTGGTGAGTTCTACTGAGCTGTTGTCAATAAAATTGCCAGCCCACACTGAACCAGAGAGCATAAGGGTAGAGTACATCCATAATTTCGACATAGCATTTCTTCCTGAAATAACATTTTTTTGTTTTAAACAAGGCATAGTTGTTGTGTCTGCCTTGTTTGGTTTTAAATCGAATTATTTTCCGAGCAGTTCTCGGGCCACGATTTCTTTCATAATTTCATTGGTTCCCCCATAAATTTTTTGTACGCGTGCATCAACAAAAAAGCGTGAAATCGGGTATTCCTGCATGTAACCGTAGCCGCCAAAAAGCTGAAGTAATTGATCAATCACTTCACATTGAGCATCGGTAATAAAGCATTTCAGTGCGGCAACTTGAGTGACGCTTAACTGGTGTTGTTGATACAGCGCTGCACATTGGTCTACAAAGGCTTGTGCGGCTTTTGCTTTGATTTGTGCGTTTGCCAGCACAAAGCGCGTGTTTTGCATTTGACTTAAAGGTTGTCCGAAAGCTTTACGTTCCAAAACATAGTCTTTAGTAATTTCAATGGCGCCTAAAATTGACCCCAACGCCATCATAGAAATACTCAAACGTTCACGCGGTAACTCTTGCATTAAATAAGCAAAACCTTGTCCCTCTTCACCCAAACGCTGAGTTGTAGGCACATAAACATCATCAAAAAATAGTTCGGCTGTATCTTGAGCATGTAGCCCGATTTTTTGTAATGAACGACCTTTTTTAACGCCGTCTAACGCAGCGTCGACTAAAAAAATGGAAATGCCTTTTGCTTTGGCTTGCGGATCGGTTTTCGCCACCAGAACGATCAGGTCGGCATGCAAACCATTTGAAATAAACGTTTTTGAACCATTCACACGATAGTGGTCATTTTTTAAAATGGCTTGAGTGCGTATGGCCTGTAAGTCTGAACCAGCATTCGCTTCGGTCATGGCAATTGCAGTGACGACTTCACCTGTCACCATTTTTGGTAACCAATAACGTTTTTGCTCTTCAGTTCCAATATTTTGCAGATAAGGTGAGACCAACTCATTTTGCCCACCAATGGCAACAGCTAAAGATGCAAAACCAGCTTGAGCAGTTTCTTGAACCAGCATGAGCGAGTAATGAATAGGAGCACCGTAGCCACCATATTCTTCGGGTACATCGACGCACAAAAAGCCATTTTCCCCAAGACGAAGCCACAGATCACGCGGGATGAGGCCATCGTGTTCCCATTGTTCGTAGTAAGGAGCAACCTGTTCTTTTAAGAACCTGCGGTAGCTGTCTCGAAATAGTTCAAATTCTGTATCGTGTGGCATGTTGAACCTTTTTTTAGGCAAAAGTGAGGCTAAGGCCCAAACCGAAGTTTGAGCTTCCTTTTTTATTTCAATTGCTTATTGTTTTAAGGTGGGCACCCGAATAATCAGCGGGTTATCAGTCTGCTTTTGATAAAGTTCATCAATTAAAGCTGCACGACGCTTGGTAATACTGCTTTGATTGAGGTTGCCTTTATCGGTCACTTCACCTGCATCGAGTTGAGGTGGTTCGATCATTAAATAAAGCATTGAGACTGTATTTGAACTGCCAGTCGCATCTTTATTAAAGGTCGTTAAAAATTGGCGGAACCATTGCTGGACTTTAGGATGCTGTAATATCTCTGTTGCAGAATGATCACCAAGGTTAAGACCTGCATGTTGAGCACAAGCTTCTAATTTTGGAAAAATCAGAAAACCCACAGCATTCAGGTTTGAACCAGTAATACAAACATCTTGAATCAGTAAATTACCTTGAATCAGTACTTTGTTGCGTAGTGTGCCCACATTCACAAAAGTACCCGTATTGAGTTTAAAGTCTTCGGCAATTCGTCCGTCGTACATCAGACCTTTAGTTGGATCATTCACATCGACTAAACGAACAGCATCTCCAGTATGGAAAAAGCCTTCATCGTCAAATACAGTGCTTTGTTGGTCTGCCTTTAAACGCCAATAACCTTTCATGACATGTTTGCCACGAACACAAAACTCAAGTTTGTCACCACATGGCACTAGCTTAATTTCGCATCCCGGAGCAGGGTATCCAATAAAGCCAGCCATCACGCGTGGACCAGTGGTAAAAGCACAAGAGGGTGCTGTTTCAGTCATGCCCAATCCGCTCATAATGCGAATTTTTTCTCCGCAATGTTGCTGAGCAATTTTATCGAGTCTGTTCCAGCCAGCTTCTGAAAGCGCTGCACCTGCAAAGAATAAAATTTTAACTTTGGCAAAAAAGCGGTCTCTTAATTCTTGATCTTTTTCTAAGGCTTCGGTGAGTTCTTCCCAACCTTTTGGCACATTTAAATAAACAGTTGGAGAAATTTCTTTGAGATTACGAATAGTTTCTTCAAATTTTCCTGCAACGGGTTTGCCATCATCAATGTAAATCGTACCGCCGTTATAGAGTGCGATGCCGACATTGTGACTGCCGCCAAATGTGTGGTGCCAAGACAGCCAGTCGAGTAGGACAGGCGGCGTTTCTTCAAACTCAGGGAAAGTTTGTAATAACATTTGCTGATTAACACACAACATTAAATGCGTGGTCGGCACAGCTTTAGGGAGTTTGGTTGAACCTGACGTAAATAAGAACTTGGCAATTTGGTTTTCATCAAGGGTTTGATAAAATTCTTGAACATTTGAAACAGGCGTATCTAATAGCGACTGAAAAGACGTACAGACCTGATCGCCTACAATCCCTTTATTCGTTACTACTTCAATATTAGGTGTAATACACGCTTGAATGGCTTTAGCAAAGGCTTGTCCATCGCTGGCATAGACCATACCAGGTGTAAGCACTTCAAACACATGTTTAAGTTTGCCAAAGTCTTGAGAAATAAGAGAATAGGCAGGGGAAATAGCCGAGAAAGGCACACCTGCCAACATAGCAGCCATAGAGAGTGTTAAATGTTCGAGATCATTACCACTTAAAATGACCAGAGGTCTTTCTTGGCTTAAATTACGATCATGCAAAGCTTGAGCAATGTGCCATGCGCGTTGTAGAACTTCTGCATAACTCAGTTTGACCCATTCGCCTTGAGCATTGCGTTTTGCTGCAAAAATATGGTCTGGTTTGGTTTGTGCAAAATGAATTAACCGATCTGTCAGTTTTTGTGGGTACGGTTTTAATTGCTCTTTGGGGCTGATATAGAGCGTGTCATCTTTATGGTGATAATGAATATCATGTTGCCCTAATTTTACGAACCGTTCGCGGTCTTGTGATTGAGTGGCATTCATTTGCATTTCTTTCACTCCATGGAAAGCGCATCACTGCGCTTTATTTTTTTGCATCATGCAATTTTTATTTAATATGTCGGTATTCGCATTAGCCTGACTAAATCGGGTAATGACGTGATTGGGTTTGAATGGTAATCCAGCGTAGTTCGGTAAATTCGGCAACAGAGACTTTACTACCAAAACGTCCGTAACCACTCGATTTTGTTCCGCCAAATGGCATTTGAGCTTCGTCATGTACGGTTGCGCCGTTAATATGACAAATACCTGAATCAATCTGTTTAGCGACTTCCAGTGCTTGCGAAATATTTTGGCTAAACACTGCTGAAGAAAGGCCGAACTCGCTGTCATTTGCCAGTGCTACGCCTTCTTCAATGCTTGAAAAACGTTGAACTGTGCATACAGGTCCAAATGATTCTTCATGGTAAAGCAGCATGTCAGGTTTAATATTGAGCACCAGTGTCGGTTGCATGGTGGTGTCTTCAATATGGATGCCTAAAGGTAAGTCAGCACCTTTGTTCTGGGCATCTTCTAGCAAATGCTGAATACGGCTTGCAGCACGGCGACTTTCTAAAACACCGAGTACATTGTCTTTTGAGGTTGGATTACCTGCCTGAATAGAGCGGGTTTTTTCAATCAGTTTTTCAATAAATTGGTCGGCAATATTGTCTTGAACCAAAACACGTTCGGTCGACATACAGATTTGCCCCTGATTAAAGAACGCTCCAAAAGCAACTGCATTTACGGCTTCATTAATGTCAGCTTCATTTAAAACCACGACAGGGGCCTTACCACCCAATTCAAGTAAAACAGGTTTTAAATATTTAGCCGCAGACTCGGCAATAATTTTTCCGACTTTGGTTGAACCGGTAAAATTAATGCGTTTCACGGCTGGGTGAGACACTAAACGCTCCACGATTTGTGGTGCATCTTCGGCGGCATGCGTAATCACATTGACCACACCTTCACCCAGACCCGCTTCATGTAACACTTCACCAATGAGACGATGTGTTGCTGGGCAGGCTTCCGATGCTTTTAACACAACCGTGTTACCACAAGCCAAAGGCATAGCAAGCGCACGTGTTGCCAAAATCACAGGGGCGTTCCAAGGTGCAATGCCAACAATGACACCGCAAGGAACCCGTACACCCATTGCTAGATTACCCGGCACATCTGACGGAATCAGGCTTCCGTCAATTTGTGTGGTCATGGCTGCGGCTTCACGTAACATGTTTGCAGCAAGGTGAACGTTAAACTCATACCATGTTGCAGTTGAACCTGTTTCTTGCATTCCAGTTTCAATGAATTGCTCGGTTTTTTGGTCCATTAAATCAGCTGCTTTTAATAAGCGTAAGCGACGTTCGGTAGGCGAGAGTTTCGACCATACTTTAAAAGCTTGTTGCGCCGAATCGATGGCACGGTCAACATCTTCCAGTGTTGCGGCAGCAGCTTTACTGGCTACTGATCCATCAATTGGGCTAATACGCTCAAAAGTTGCCTGATTTGATGCATCAACAGATCGACCGTGAATAAGTAACTGTACATTTTGCATGGGTTGCGTCCTTACATTGCCATTAAAGTATCAAAAGTTAACCAGTACGTTTATAACTCTGTAAACCCGGTTTAATTGATTTTTCATCTAAGAATTGTTTCAAACCTTCTTGGCGGCCATTTTCTGTATCGCGGTGGATACATTGATCAAGTTTGGCATATAAGTAGTCTTCGTTTTGGTCCCATGTCAGTTCGCGGCAACGCTTAAATCCATTTTTAGCGGTACGAAGAACCACAGGGTTTTTCTCAAGTAAGCAATTTGCAAGTTCAGTCACTTCTGCTTTTAATTGGGCAAGCGGTACGCTTTTGTTCACAAGGCCCATGGTTTCAGCTTCTTTACCGCTAAAGGTTTTACCCGTCATGATGTAGTACAAAGATGCACGGTGACCTACGGTATCTGCCATTGCTTTGCTTACAAGGTTACCCGGTGGGATTCCCCAGTTAATTTCAGATAAACCGAAAGTTGCTTCATCTGCTGCAATTGCTAGGTCACACGCCACTAAAGGTGAGAAACCGCCTCCAAAGCACCAGCCGTTGACCATAGCAATCGTTGGTTTTGAATACATGCGAAGAAGTTGCCACTGCCAGCGACAAGAGTCACGGCGAATACGTTCTTGGAAAATTTCAGGCTGAGTGTCGACTTCACGGAAATATTCCTTCAAATCCATACCCGCTGTCCAAGAGTCACCAGCACCCGTCAAAACTAAAACACGCGCATCTTGATCAAGCTCAAGAGTTTCGAGCACATCAATCATTTCACGATTGAGTGTTGGGCTCATGGCATTTTTCTTTTCTGGGCGGTTTAGTGTTACCCATGCAATTCCTTCTTCAACTTTAACATCTACTGTTTCCCAGCGGTTTTCATAACTCATCTTCATACTCCTTGAATGATTTTTAGCTGTTCTGGGATTTAATTTAATATCAGTTAAACTTACATTCAAGTGTTTTTTATAAAATTTCATAAATATTTTATAATCAATTGTATTTTAAATATTAATTAATTTTATTGATTATTTAATATAAAAATATGTTGATTTTTTAGTAAGTTTAACTGATATTTTTGGTGTGTTTAAACAATAATACACAAAGGGCTAAATGGAACGACTAGTCAATAAGGGATAACACAATGGAAAAGATATTAGGACAGTCTGCAAGGGCAAAAATCACGTTGCTATTATGCTTTGCAATAGCAATTTTTGAAGGCTTTGATCTTCAATCAATGGGGGTAGCCGCTCCACGAATGCGGGCTGAGTTTATGTTGGACAATGCACAGATGGCATGGGCATTTAGTGCTGCAATTTTAGGGACGTTACCAGGTGCAATATTAGGCGGTCGGTTTGCTGATATTGTCGGGCGTAAGAAAATTCTGATTTTTAGTATTTTACTTTTTGGAATTATGTCTTTGCTAACGGCTTATGCTGCTAACTTTAGTTTGCTATTACTCATTCGTTTTTGTACAGGTTTAGGAATGGGTGGAGCACTTCCGATGATGATTACACTTGCCTCTGAAGCTGTACCTGACCAGCACAAAGGCACCGCAGTGAGCATTATGTATAGTGGCATTCCTTTTGGCGGATTACTCACTTCGGTGGTTGCTATGTCGTTGGCAGGCGATGCAGAGTGGCGTCATATTTTCTATATTGGTGGGATTGCACCTATTTTACTCATTCCACTGATTATGCGCTTTTTACCTGAGTCAAATGATTACCTGCAACGTAAAGTTCAAGCGCAAAAAACGACACCATTCTTGGAGGTTTTATTTGCGAAAGAGCGTCGTATGTCAACCATTCAGCTTTGGGTCAGTTTTTTCTGCACATTAGTCGTGTTGTACTTCTTATTGAACTGGTTGCCGTTACTGATGGGCGCGCAAGGCCTATCAAAACTACAGGCAAACTATGTACAGATGGGCTATAACGTTGGTGGAATTTTAGGTTCGGTTCTGATGGGCGTATTGCTTGATAAATTACGCATGAGCTTTGTGATTAAGCTGATTTATCTCGGCATTTTATTTTCGCTTTGTTGTTTAGCAATATCCCCAACCGTTGCTTTACTTGCACTATCGGCAGTGGGTTGTGGCTTATTCATTGTGGGTGGGCAATCGGCGTTGTATGGCCTGGCAGCCATGTATTATCCAACCGAAATGCGTGGAACTGGAGTAGGTGCAGCAGTTGCAATCGGGCGTATTGGTTCTTTTGCAGGGCCTTTAATGGCTGGTTTTTTACTCTCGCTTGGACAAAGCTCGACCATCGTGATTGGTTCAAGTATTCCTGTGATTTTAATTGCAGCGATCTCTGCATTACTTCTTGTCAAAAAACCTAAACAGCCTGTACATTTAGTACAAAGCTCAGGTGCTCGCTAAGTTTTAACGAAAGTATGGGGTTAGTGCCTCATACTTTCACTACAGATTTTCTTATGATGATTGAAAGGTTATGGTACGTTCGAATTCAGTTCAAAAAAAAGTAGAAGATGAGCCTAAGTTAAGTTACATGATTGCTCGTGTTGACCGAATTATTAGTAAACATTTAACAGAACATTTAAAAGAGCTTGAGATTACCTTGCCGCAATTTACTGCGCTTTCTGTTTTAGCTTCAAAAAGTAATGTATCCAATGCCAAGCTTGCTGAGCGCTCTTTCATTAAGCCGCAATCAGCCAACAAAATTTTGCAAGATTTATTGGTGAATGGTTGGATTGAGAAAAAACCTGACCCAACACATGGCCGCCGTATTTTAATTACCCTGACCGAAAGCGGTGTTGAAAAGTTAAATAAATGCAATGAAGTGGTTTTAAAAGTTGAAGAAAAAATGCTTGAAGGCATTGATATTAACCTGGCTTATTTAATCCGCAATAATCTCGATATTATGGTCAATAATCTTAAAAACCTTTAATTGAATGTGGTTTTTAAATTAATTTATTAAAATCTACAGAAATGCTTAAGCACTGATTCACACAGAAAATTTATTTCATTTTGCAAATGAACTTGCTAGCATCGAAGTGACGTTTTTGGTGATGTGTGGCAGCGAATGTCTTCAGGACAACAAGTTTTACTTAAACTAAGAAAAATGATTATTTCAGGGGAACTTGAAGGCGGTGCCAGAATTGCCGAAATTCCGACTGCCGAGTTACTTGGTGTTTCAAGGCAGCCTGTTCGTATTGCCTTTCGCTTGCTCGAGCAAGAAGGCCTCCTCATTAAAAACCCAACTCGTGGTTACACGGTTCGTGAAATTTCAGAGCAACTTGTTCATGATGCGCTCGAAGTACGCGGTGTGTTGGAAGGGTTGGCTGCGAAAACTTTGGCAGAACAAGGCTTAAGCGAAGAGCAGAAAAAGACGCTGCAACATTGCATTCAAGAAACTGAAAAACTATTTAATGAAACAGACGAGTTTGGTGATGCTGAACTGGAACGTTATCACCATTTCAACGTCATTTTTCATGACACGATTATTGAAGGCGCGCAAAACGTCGCACTCATCCAAGCCTTAGCGAAAAACAATCAATTGCCGATGGCGTCTGCTCAAGCCATTACCTATGACCAGAATCAAGCTTTGTCTGAATATCGTCGTTTGCACTATGCGCATTTACAGCATTGTTCGATTTTCGATGCATTGGTACATCGTCAGGCAGGGCGTGCTGAAACTTTAATGCGTGAGCACAGTAGTGTGGTGATTTTGGGTGAAACGCTAAGAAATGTTCTCAGCGCTTAATGTGAAAGAAGTTCCTTTATTTTCGAATAAAGGAACTTGAGTATTAAAGCTCAATCACAAGATTTTTAGTTTTTGCACGAGAACAGCAGGGCGTAAATTGGTCGTTCAAAGCATGTTCCTCATCGGTCATAAACATATCTCGATGATCTGGTGTGCCTTCTACAACACGAGTAATACAGGTACCACAAATGCCTTGTTCACACGAAACAGGAATATCAAAACCATTTGCAATTAATGCTTCAGTAGCAGTTTGCTCTGGTAATACTTCAATTCGGCGGCCCGTACCTTTAACTTCAATGGTAAAAGCTTCATCGTTGGACGTATCTACTTTTTGCGCGACAAAATGTTCTTGATGTAATTGCTTGTTGTGCCAGCCAGCTTGTTCGGCCGAGCTCATTACAAACTGCATAAACCCTGTAGGTCCACACACATATAAGTGTTTATCAGATGAAGCTTGGCCCAAAACTTCTGCCATATTACATTCAGTGTCTGGTTGGTCTTGAATATGAAAATGAACTTGGGCACCAAAGTGCTCGGTTAAGTTGCCATAGAAAGCAATCATTTCATGGCTACGAACAAAGTAGTGCAATTCGAAAGGAATATTGGCCGACTTAAGCCGATATGCCATCGACAAAATAGGGGTAATACCAATACCCCCCGCAAATAAAACTGCCTGTTTGGTTTGTGGGTGAATCTCAAATAAATTACGCGGTTCACCAATTTTTAAATGGTCACCTTCACGATATTCAGTGTGGATGCAACGTGAACCACCGCGTGAATTGGCATCATGTAAAACACCAATGACATACCGATGCTTTTCAGTGCAGCAGTTTGAAAGTGAATATTGACGGGTGAGACCATTTTTAAGATGCACATCAATATGTGCACCTGCCTCAAAATTAGGTAGCTCCGTACCATTTGCTGCAACCAATTCAAATGCACGAATGGTCGGGGTAAGCTGGTGAATTTTTTGAATAATAACGTCCATGTTCATACTCCTTTAAATAATCCGAATGTTTGGAAACTTCTGTGCGGATGTTTCAGGAGGCGTTTTATTTTCTTCGGCAAGCAGTCGCTCAATCACCTTACGAGACTGGACACCGCCTGCGTCGATATTAAGCATCAGTAACTTGCGATGTGGGTTGTTTAAAATGTTTTGCTGCTGTTGCTCCAGCATTTCTAAATCTTCAGTAAAGATTTTGCCTTGTCCTTCACGAATTTGATCGGTGAGTTCAGCATTATCTGGCTGGAAATTACGCGCCATTCCCCAGAAATACCAGTGAGAGGTTTCAGTTTCCGGTGTAATAAAATCGACCACAATTGAGGAAACTTTTTTGTCTTTCGGTGCGTGGTAACCACCATGTCCAGCATGTGCGACACCCACTTCAATATGAACATTACTTGGAGCAAAGAAGTGACAACGTTGCCAACGATCAACTGGTACATCATCTGCTAAGTGGTTGCCGCGAAGGGCCATTTGCCAAAATGGAGGTGCGATCACATTTTCCATATAGCGTTCGGTAATCACATGGTGACCGTCAACTTTAGTCACAGGCAATGATTCATCAATCTCTTTTTGCCCAATACTGCTTGAGTGAACATAGGTCTCGTGGGTTAAATCCATCAGGTTGTCGACCATTAGGCGATAGTCGCACTGAATGTGAAACAGGCCTCCGCCATAGCTCCATTCAGGATGATCTGCCCATTCTAAAGTTGGCAGTTTTGCTTCATCTGCTAAAGCTTTCTCGCCTGGCCATATCCAAATAAAACCGAATTTTTCGACAACTGCATATGATTTATTGCAAGGGAAACCATTTACACGTTGAGCTGGCATTGAAACGGTCTTTCCGTCACACCCCATCACTAGTCCATGATAACCACACACGAGGTTGCCATCTTCGACATAGCCAAGTGAAAGAGGGGCACCACGATGCGGACAAAAATCTTCAACGGCTGCAACGTGGTTTTCTTTACCGCGATAAAAAACAATTTTTTCACCACAAATAGTGCGACCTAATGGTTTGTCTTGGATTTCTTCTGGGCGGCAGGCAACATACCAAGCATTTTTAATAAACATTTGTGACGACTCCTTATCACTTATTGGATCCAATTTATAATAAATAAAAATATTGGTCAATTGATAAGCAGTATATTTTTTAAAAAATATTGATCTTTTGATTTGGTTGTTTTGTGTATTTTTAATTGCTATTAAAGACTTTTATATTTACTTTGAATTTTAGAGTGAAATTTTTTATTCATCTTAATTTGGATCCATAATGGCTATGGTTAAGCCATTATGGGAGTGTAGAGATTTAGAAATTAACAGTGTGGTGAAGCATCATGCGCTGTTCATCCAGACTTTTGCCGTGTTTGGTATCGTAGTTAATATTTAAGAAAAGAAACTTAAGATTTTTAACCCAAGCATTGAGATCGTACTGAATTAATACATCACTTTCTTGCTCAAAATCATTTTGATTCATGGTTTGAAATGAATCGCCATAAATATATTTATAGGTCACTTTTAGACCCTTGATATAGTCTTTAAAGTCATACGAGGCAACGAAATGATAAGATTTTTCATCTGCTTTGGTAAACGCGCCTAAGGTCCAGTTCACCATGTGCGGGATGGGCATATTGTCGAGTTTTGGAATACCATCTTTGCTAAAGTTTTCTTGATAGCCAATTCCAGTTGTAAAGTTTCCATGTTTAATGAAATGCATGGCCCCTACAGATGTATTGTCATATTCACCAAGCTTTGATTTGCCGACATCATCGTGGCGAAACACACGTAATTTTGTGGTGTGCTGCTTTGTCCATTGATAATCAAAAGCAAAGTAACTTTGATTGATGAGATCTGTTAAGTAACCATTATAAAATTTCCAGTGGTACCGAGGTGTATTGCCGTCCCATTGAAAGAAATAGAGTCCGTTAGATTCATGTTTTGATATGGCGAGTTTGTGGTAGTCCTTCTCATTTTTTGGTGAATAACGGTTAATGAAACCCAGCTCGAAATTTTGTTGCGGCGCCTTATATTTTAATTGCAAGCCTTTATAGTTCACCCGTAATTGATGTGTATCGACTTGTGGCGTAAGTGGTGAATCGGGAGTGATTTCACCTACATTCATGCGAAAGTTTTGATATTCAACTCCAGCACCTAATCCATATTTAACTTGGTCTTGCGCTTGTTTCTTGGTGTTAGGGTCAAAGGGTATGACCATATCATTGGTGTGTTGGTCGCTACTTAGGCGATATGCATATTGGATGCTTGGATTGAGGTGTAGCTGAATATCATTAAGCTTGGTTGACCAGTCACCACGATAAATCAGACCTTGGCTCAAGCTATGAGTATCGGGACTAGTACCATTTTCATATTGTCTGTCGAAGTTGAATGTTTTTAGTGTGAGTGTATTTTGAAAATTAACATCTACTTCACTATGAGCTAAACAACAGGCAAGGGTTGTCCCTGAGAAGAAAATCCCATAAATAAAAATATGCTTCATTTTTAAATCCGTTTAAAAGCGTTTTACTGTTCTAAATCCGACATGGCTTGTGGCAAGGTCGAGTTCCTGTGGATGCCTCGCGGCAGCACGATAACGCGCGCAATAGTTGGTTGCGCATAAATAAGACCCACCTTTAATCGTGTATTGCAAAATCTGTTCGTGACTTTGCCGATATTTCGATGGATCTCCCATATGATGATCTCTTGGACCTGTATAGGGTGTTTGCGTCCATTCCCATACATTGCCAATCAAGTCATATAAACCAAATGGGTTTTTACTAAAACAACCCACAGGGGCAACATCCTTAAAACCATCTTCCTGAATGTTTTTATAAGGAAATTCACCTTGCCAGAAATTGGCTACAATATGACCTTTGTGGGTAGGACCAATATCGGAATTTTGCTGAAAACCTTTGGCTGCATATTCCCACTCAAGCTCAGTCGGTAAGTCATGACCTAGCCAGTTTGCATAAGCGTAAGCATCATTCCATGTCACCATACGAACAGGTTCATGAGGTGCTGGTTGTTTAGGGTTGTTTGGGCCCCATGGGTGTTTCCAATTGGCACCTTTTTCAAATTTCCACCACTGTAATTCTTCAACTGGATGATCTGGTTGTACAAACATGGCCGCACCGCCTTGCTTCTCTGCATCGGTGACATAACCCGTTTGTTTAACAAACTCTTGAAATTGAGCATTGGTGACTTCAGTTGCATCAATTAAAAAAGCGGAAACGGAAGTTGCCTGTAAATTTAATGGGCGTTCATCTTCATAACCTTGTGTGGTGCCTAAAATAATTTTTCCTTGCGAAAGCTTGACCATGCCTGCTTCTTTATTGTTAGGCCATCCCGAAGGAAGGCCTGAATAGGAAGAACATTTATCTTTAGTGCCTAGGTCGGGCAAAGGATTTTGTTCTAGTTGAGGCGTGGTTTTTTGGCATGCACAAAGTAAGAGGAACGATGAAAGCATCATGATCTGTTTCATCTGGTTTTCTCTACTTTTTGTTGTATTGCTCAAAATCCACAACACCATTTTCATCGGCATATCTTAAATATTTATCATTTAAGACTTTGACGATCTCAGGATGGGCTGCATAAACATTATGTTGCTCATTAAAATCTGTTTTTAAATTGTAGAGTTCCCAGCCATGGCTCTTAAATTTAGAAGGTGAGTTTTCAACAAGTTTCCATTCGTCAGTTTTAGCGTAGCGGCTGCCATGTAGTTCTTTAAAGTCATAATAATTAACAGGACGAATACGGGCAGTATTATCTTTAAACGCAGGAATTAGGCTAAAGCCCGACGGTTTAATTTTGGTGCTTGAAGTTGGATAAACCTGATTATTTTGAATCCCCGCTAGCTCCATCACAGTGGGGAAGATATCTCTGACTGTCGCAAAGTTATTGTTAATTCCACGTTGTTTGGAAATCTGCACAGGCGATTTAACAATAAATGGAACTCGTACTCCGCCTTCTGAAGCAGCTGACTTCCAGTGGGTAAATGGTGTGCTGCTCACTTCGGCCCAGCGTGGACCCATATAAACATATGAACTGGCGTTGCCTATATTTTCATAGCGATTGTCGGCATCACCCATTGGGAAATTGTGATCACCACCTTCAGCGCCGTTATCTGACATAAACACAATTAAAGTGTTGTCATATAAATGATGCTTTTTAAGATATTGAATGACATCACCCACGCGGTCGTCTAACTGGGTAACCATGCCCGCATAAACTTCCATTTTACGTGCTTCGTATTTGCGCTCTTGGGGGTTAAGTTCATTCCAGCTTTTGGTGCCTAAAGCTTGGTTGCCAAGCTCGACTGGGTATTCTGCGTTTGCTGGAATTAATCCTAATTGCTTTTGTCTAAGAAAGCGTTGTTTGCGAATCGCATCATAGCCTTGATCGTATTTACCTTTATATAAGTCTCTATAATGAGCGGGTGCTTGTAGTGGCCAGTGTGGAGCGGTATAGGCTAGGTAGGCAAAAAATGGTTTTTGCGCTTTATTTTTGTCTAAGTACTCAAACGCTTTTTGTGTAAAAAAGTCGGTTGAGTAGTAGTTGTCTGGCAATGTGACCTTTTGACCATTTTCTGTGTATTGAGTATTGCGCGGATAGTTTTTAGGCTGGTCTTTAAAATGTAAATCGAAGCCGTCGAGTAGAGCAAAAGATTGATCAAAACCACGGGCTTTAGGGTTTTGGTCGGGAGCATAGCCTAAGTGCCATTTACCGACCATGAAGGTATAATAATCTTTAGTCTTTAAAATTTCTGCGAGTGTGTAAGCATTTTGCGTTAAGTGACCTGAATATCCATCAATTTTGATGAGTGCGCGTGGGCTATCGGCTCCAACCAATTGTTCTTGTCGTTTTGAAGTTTCATACATCGCACCTAAACCTACCAAGTGGTTATCTGCACCCGTCATAAGCTGTGCACGAGTAGGTGAGCACATTGATGAAGCATGAAAATTAAAAAGCATTTTTCCTTGCTTTAACAGGCTATCAATATGAGGGGTTTTAATTTCGCCACCATAAGCACCAATATCTGAAAATCCAAGATCATCGGCCAAAATAATCATGATATTAGGTGGTTGTTGATTTTTTGGAGGTGCTGCTTGCGTTGTGTAAAACAATTGGCTGGCAAAAAAAAGTCCCAATGTAAGCTGACTTACTCTTTTGAGTTTCATAACAACAATCCTTTGATGTTTTAAAAATGCATCTTGCATTCCATAAAAATGAACTGAGCTTTTTTTTTGGCTAAAAAATGCTCTGGAATCGATCATAATAGATTTTTTAATATGGATCCATAAAAATATTTAAGCATTCTAATTTTATGTTTTTAATAATTTTATACTTATATAATTTATGTGTTTATATACTTTTTAATAATCCATTTATAATTTTAGTTGATTTTTTGGATCCAAATATTCAGTATAGAAAAAGAGCAGGATGCTCAAAAAATAAATATTCCTCTAGGTCATTATGGATACGGATATGCATAACCACCCAATCGCTCATATCAGCAATGTCGTGTGTATGTCTTATCCAAGGGAGATACACAAATGGAAAGAGACGTTCTAAGTGAGATCAATCAAAACAACATGAGCCGTTACCAATGGTTCGTCATTTTGATCTGTATTTGTCTCAATATTATTGATGGCTTTGACGTGATGGTAATGGCATTTACCGCTCCATCTGTGTCAGCAGAATGGTCACTTTCAGGCGCACAAATTGGTTTGTTGTTAAGTGCAGGCCTTTTTGGGATGGCTGCCGGTTCCATTTTTCTTGCACCTTTAGCCGATAAAATCGGTCGCCGTTTACTCATCTTAGTTTGTCTTGTCATTGCAGGTCTGAGCATGTTGGGCTGTGCTTTTGTACAAAGCCATGGCATGTTGGCAGCACTTCGATTTATTACCGGAATTGGGGTGGGCGGCATTCTTGCGAGTAGTAATGTACTGGCAAGTGAATATGCCAATGCTCGCTGGCGCAGTCTTGCAGTGAGTTTAATGTCTACTGGTTATGGAATTGGTGCGACACTTGGCGGAGTACTATCACTGGCATTGATTGAGCATTTAGGTTGGCGCTCAATCTTTTTAGCAGGTGGCATTACTACCATTGCAATGCTGCTAATCAGCGCATGGTTATTACCAGAATCTTTAGATTACTTACTCGCGAAACGACCAAAACAGGCACTAGAACGAATTAATGCAACTGTAAATCGTATAGGCCTTAACGAACTATCAGTTATGCCTCGTTATGAAAAAATCAGCATGCAAAATGGTAGTGAACTGGGCAAATTATTTGCTGGACAACTTGGATTTCAAACACTTTGTTTGTGGTTTGCCTTCTTTTTAGTGATGTTTGGCTTTTACTTCGTGATGAGCTGGACACCAAAAATTCTTATTTCAATGGGTATGTCGCCACAGCAAGGCGTAAGTACCGGTATTTTAATTAGTATTGGCGGGATTTTCGGGGCAGCCATTATTGGTTTATTGGCATCACGTATAAAAATCTTTTATGCCTTAAGCCTGTTTTTAGGACTAACCTCGGCATGTGTTTTCCTATTTGTCGCTGTCTCATCTCAAGTGAGCATTGCACTCATGGTGGGGTTATTACTTGGCACACTCATTAATGGCTGTGTGGCAGGTTTATATTCGATTTCTCCAACAATTTATGATGCTGAAATCCGTAGTCGCGGCGTGGGCTATGCGATTGGTTTTGGACGAATTGGGGCAATTTTATCGCCAACGGTTGCAGGCATTTTTTTAGATAAAGGTGTAGCACCCGCAACGCTGTATGCCTATTACGGTGTGGTGTTTATTTTGGCTATTTTCCTGATTTTAAGTTTGGGTAATGCTTTTTACCGAAGTAAGAAAGAGCAAAACTACTCTCTTAAAACAGCACCATAATCCATTAAAAATTAAATAGTTGAGATAAAAAATGAAAAAGACACCATTGTGGGTGGGGGTATGTTTGTGCCCATTATTTAGTCAAGTTGTACATGCCGAGTTTATTGCAGACAGTAAAGCTGAGTTGACACTACGTAATTTTTACTTTGACCGAGACTATAAAAAAGATCCATATCCCTATACAGCAGCCAGAGATTGGGCGCAGGGTCTAATTTTTAAAGGACAGTCTGGTTATACCGAAGGGACAGTTGGTTTCGGAGTTGATGTATTGGCAATGGCAGGTTTTAACCTGATGGGAAGCCGTGCTGATGACTATGCGCGTAGTGGCTTATTACCAGTGAATACCGATAACTCGCGTGATGATTATTATGGAAAAATCGGCATTACAGGAAAGGCTAAATTTAGGAAAAATGAGCTTTTTGTGGGGGACTTAGTTCCACAGTTACCGACCATTTTTTCATCGCCAGCGCGTTTGTTCCCTCAGACTTACCGTGGTATTCGCTTTGTTTCAAATGAAATTCCAAATCTTCAACTTGAAGGCTTTTATGTCGACGAAGTACGGCAGCGCGACTCAATCCGTTATACCGATGTTGGAACAGATAATATCAATCATCGTTTTGACAAAGCGGCAACCACCGATTCTTTTTATACATTAGGTGGAAGCTATCAGTTAAAGGATTATCGTCTACGGGCTTATCATGCTGAACTCAAAGACATTTATCAGCAACAATTTTTAGGTTTTAACGGCAAACAACCTTTAAATGATCAACTTAATTTTTTAAGTGATGTACGTTTTTTTAATAGTGAAGAAACTGGCAGCAAAAAAATAGGAGAGGTCGATAACCGACATATTAGTGGCTTATTTGGTTTGAACTATCAAAATCATACGGTTTCTTTGGGCTACATGCAGTCGTTTGGTTCAACTGGTTTACCATTTTTGTCGGGAACTGAAAGTCCAGTCGTGCTTGATTTTATGAGTTCGGATTATTCAAATAAAGACGAAAAAGTCTATTCGATTCGTTATGAGTATGACTTTAAAAATGCGCGGGTAGGTGATGTTTCATTAAACGGACTGCGTTTTATGACTCGTTACGCAAAAGGTGAAGACATTGATTTATTGCAATATGGCGACCAACGTTTTAAAGAGGAGTCGATGGAATTTGATTTGGGTTATAAAATTCCCGAGGGTAAGTTAAAAGGTTTGGGAATGCGAGCCCGTTTTTCTCACTACCGCAACGATATGCCAAGTAATATGACCTTTCACTCGACAAATGAAACACGTTTGAATGTCGATTACACCTTTAAATTTTAACGTTCAATATTTAACTAAATTCAAGACAAGTTAAAACATTGTGAGCAGCAATGTTTTAACTTTAGTTATCAACTGCACAAAATCCCTCTATAATACCGCCAATCTTATTAAAGCCACTTGAGTCGCTCATTAAACACATGGCTTTAATCTCTCATTTTTTTAAGTCAATTTCTTCGCTGTGATTCGGCTTATTTTTCAATATTTAGAATTTTATGTGTCTGTGCTGACACATAAAAATATTTAGGTGCCAGCATGGAAATCAAGGTTAATTATCTCGACAATCTTCGACAGGAAGCTAAGTTCGATGACTTTACGGTAATTGCCGATCAACCAATTCGCTACAAGGGTGACGGTTCGGCACCGGGCCCATTTGACTATTTTTTAGCATCGTCAGCATTGTGCGCAGCGTACTTTGTAAAAGTGTATTGTGCAGCTAGAGATATCCCAACCGATAATATTCGTTTATCGCAAAATAATATTGTTGATCCTGAAAACCGTTATAAGCAAACTTTTAAAATTCAAATTGAATTACCAGCCGATATTTCAGAGAAAGATCGCCAAGGGATTTTACGTTCGATTGACCGTTGTACTGTTAAAAAAGTCATTCAAACGGGTCCCGAATTTATTATTGAAGAAGTTGAAAGCATCGACGCAGATGCGCAAGCATTGTTATTGCCAAGCCTAACTTCAGAAAGTCATACCTATATTCAAGGTAAAGACCTACCGTTAGAAGAAACGATTGCCAATATGTCAGCTATTTTGGCAAATTTGGGCATGAAGATTGAAATTGCATCTTGGCGTAATATTGTTCCAAATGTATGGTCGTTACATATTCGTGATGCTCAGTCTCCGATGTGTTTTACCAATGGTAAAGGTGCAACTAAAGAAAGTGCTTTAGCGTCTGCATTAGGCGAGTTTATTGAGCGTTTAAACTGTAACTTCTTCTATAACGACCAGTTCTGGGGTGAAGAAATTGCCAATGCCGAATTTGTGCATTACCCAGATGAAAAATGGTTTAAACCGGGTCCAAATGGTGAATTACCCAAAGAAATCTTAGATGAATATTGTCTTGAGATTTACAACCCAGATGATGAGTTACTTGGCACGCATTTATATGACACCAACTCAGGTAACGTAGAGCGCGGCATTTGCTCGTTACCTTTTGTGCGCCAGTCGGACGGTGAAGTTGTCTATTTCCCATCAAATTTAATTGAAAACTTATACTTAAGTAATGGTATGAGTGCGGGCAACACTTTGGCAGAAGCCCAAGTTCAATGCTTGTCAGAAATTTTTGAACGTGCTGTTAAACGTGAAATTTTAGAAGGTGAAATTGCACTTCCAGACGTTCCTGAAGACGTATTAGCAAAATACCCAAGTATCGTTGCTGGTATTAAAGGCTTAGAAGAGCAAGGTTTCCCTGTATTAGTTAAAGATGCATCGTTAGGCGGCCAGTTCCCTGTAATGTGTGTGACTTTAATGAACCCGCGTACGGGTGGGGTGTTTGCATCTTTCGGTGCACATCCAAGTTTTGAAGTTGCATTGGAACGTAGTTTGACTGAATTACTTCAAGGTCGTAGTTTTGAAGGCTTAAATGATTTACCTCAACCGACTTTCCAAAGTAATGCAGTCACTGAACCGAACAACTTTGTTGAGCACTTTATTGACTCAAGCGGTTTGGTATCTTGGCGCTTCTTCAGTTCTAAATCTGACTATGACTTTGTTGAATGGGATTTCTCTGGCGAAGGCGAAGAGTCGAATGCAGAAGAAGCTGCAACATTGTTCGGTATTCTCGAAGAGATGGGCAAAGAAGTGTATATGGCAGTTTATGAGCACTTAGGTGCGACCGCTTGCCGTATTTTAGTACCGGATTATTCAGAAATTTATCTTGTTGAAGATTTGATTTGGGATAATACCAATAAGGCGCTTTCATTCCGTGAAGATATTCTAAATCTGCATCGTTTGGATGATGAACAGCTTGAAGCATTGGTTGAGCGTTTAGAAGAATGCGAGCTAGACGATTACACTGAAATCACTACGCTTATTGGCATCGAGTTTGATGACAATACAGTGTGGGGACAGCTCACCATTTTAGAACTGAAATTGCTGATTTATGTTGCTTTACAACAGTTTGAAGAAGCAAAAGAGCTTGTCGAAACTTACTTGCAATATAACACCAACACCGTTGAGCGTGGCTTGTTCTATCAGTGCATGAACGTGGTGCTTGAAGTGATGTTAGATGAAGAACTAGAGCTTGAAGACTACCTGACTAATTTCCGCCGTATGTTTGGTGATACACGAATGGATGCGGTATTAGGTTCTGTCGATGGTAGTGTTCGTTTCTATGGCTTAACACCAACAAGTATGAAATTAGAAGGACTTGATCGCCATTTACGTCTGATCGAGAGCTATAAAAAATTGCATGCAGCTCGCGCTAAAGCCGTAGCGATGTAATTTAAAAAGCGAAATAAAAAAGCCTATTTTTAAATAGGCTTTTTTTATAAAACAACTTGCTAGTTTAAGCAGAAGCTTTGGTGATCTCTATGGTTTCTGCCTCTACTCTATGATCCTGATGTTCATCCAAAGTATGTTTAGCGGGAATATAAGACATTGCACGTTCCGCAAGAGCTGTAATGGTAAGACTTGGGTTAACGCCCAAATTGGCACCTAACATTGAACCATCTACAACATATAAGTTTTTATAGTTAAAGACACGGTTTTGTCCATCTACTACGCCACGCTCTGGACTTGAAGAAATCGCACAACCACCCATACAGTGAGCTGTAAAAGGCACGTTAAATAAAATTTCGGTAATGGTCGTCATTGGGTGACCATTAAACATTTTTGCGACTTTTTCGGTAAATGCATTGGCCTGCGGAATATACACAGGTAGCTTTTTACCTTCGCTCGATAACACCTTGCCAAAAGGCCAGAACCAATTACGTTTCAAGCGCATGTTAATTGAGGCATCAGCTGTTTGCATCACCAAGAAAATTAAAGTCTGACGCGCAAAACTGACAGGGTTACTCATGCGAAGGAAAATAAATGGATGGCAAATGAGTGCCCATAACCAAAAGAAAATACGCGTCCAACCCGGTTTGCCTTTAGCCATGTAAGTACACATGAGGCCCATGGCATCTGAACCAGTTTGGTAACGAGTCGCTTCAATGTGAGTGTCATGGTCAAGGTAAATACTTGAACCAATGGCAACACCTTTACTCATGTCGATATCTTTACCAAAAAAGCGAACGCCTAAAATCGACTCGGCATTAGTACGAACGCGATTACCCAAATCATCAGAGATATTTGGCAGAGAACCTGATTGTTTTAAACGGAACAACATTTCTTGGGTTCCCAAAGAAGATGCCGAGAAAATCACGTTACGAACACGCCATGTACGACGTTGTTTGTTAAACCATGAACTCGAACATTCAGTCGTAACTTCATAGCCATCGCTGCCATCGGCTTTGCCATTGAGTGGTTTAACATCAACAACTTTGGTTTCTTCGTAAACCTTGGCACCATTTTTTTCGGCAAAATACAAATAGTTTTTATCTAATGTATTTTTTGCGTTGTGTTTGCAACCTGTCATACAGCCGCCACATGCGGTACAGGTTCCGCGGTCTGGACCTTCGCCGTTAAAGTACGGGTCAGGGTAGGTCTTTCCACCTTGTTCACCTTCGGGTGGAAAAAATGTTGCAACACGAGTCGGTTTAAACGTATGCCCAACACCAACTGCATCGCCCATTTTTTTGAGCATGTGGTCGGCAGGACCGAAAATTTTATTATCCGTCACCCCAAGCATACGTTCGGCTTCAGCATAGTGCTGTGGCATTTCATTTTTCCAGTCCGCCGCATCTGCCCATGTACCTTCATCCCAAATATGTTCAGGTGGAACCAGTAAGGTATTGGCATAGGTGATTGAGCCGCCGCCTACAGCATTACCGCAAATAATGGTGACATGGCGAAAAAAACGCATGTTGAAATAACCGAAAAGTTTCATGCCTGGGCGCCAAATCCAGCGACGGGTATTCCAGTTATTTTTAGCAAAATCTTTAGCTTCCCAGCGTCGCCCCATTTCCATTACAGCAACAGAGTAGCCCTTTTCGGTTAGACGGCAGGCAGAAACACTACCACCAAAGCCTGAACCAATAATGAGGTAATCATAGTCATAATTGTTTGTTGTCATGCCGAGGACTCCTCTCTGGCGATATTTTTATATTGACTGTGTATGTTTATCAATGAATTGCCCAATGCGCTCAATCGAGTCATTAGATTCATTTAGTATACCCGCGTGGAACTGAAAAACATGTCCGACTCGGTCATAAACCCTTAAGTTCGTCGGAATACCATACTTTTCGGTTTGTTCAGCGAGACGTTTTGCATCGTCTAATAAGACTTCTTCGGTACCGACATGAATCAAAATAGGCGGTAGACCAGTTAAGTCAGCATAAAGTGGAGAACAGGTTGGATCGGTTGCCGATTTTTGTCCGCAATAGTTTTTTGCACACCAAGCTAACCATTCCTCTGACAACATCGCATCTTGAGCAGCATGAGTTTTGATGCTGCTTCCAGAAAGGCTTAAGTCAACCCACGGTGAAAGTAAAGCTAATGCCGCTGGTAACGGTAACCCCGCATTTCGTATTGCAATTGCAGTACTTAAACTCAGTCCGCCGCCAGCAGAGTCACCAGCGATCACGAGTTTTTTCGGGTCTTGTCCTTGAGCAAGTAAAGCTTTATAAACTGCAATTACCTCTTCAATAGCAGCAGGGCTTGTGTGCTCTGGGGCTAGGCGATATTCAGGTAACCAGACTTGTGCTTGAGCTGCATGTCCGATTTGAGCAGCAAGCTTAGTGTGACTTTTTGAGCTACCCACCACATAGCCTCCGCCATGTAAATACAAAATGCCGCGTCCTGATTGAGTCGTTTTGGGCTGAATATGGACTGTCGGTACTTGCGCAATGGTTTGCTTTTTTGTTTTATAGCCACGTGGCCCAAGCACAATTGCACTGGCTGCATCGCTACAAAAACGTTGTAGCTTTAGTGGTGTTTTAGGGGATAAAGCTGGACGTAGTGTGGTACGAATAGTCCATGCAAGAAGCTGCTTCATAATAAGGACTCATACTAAGCATTTAATATCAGTCAGCATCTCTTAAAATGAAGAGTATGCTGACCACTGTTTTTATTTTGCTGATTTGTTGAGTAGACGGGTTTGCAAGGCAGTGGCAGTTGCAAAAATCTTTTGGTAACCCTGTGGAAGAATACGTTGAATCACATCAACGGCTTTCGCATCGGCTCCGATCAGTAAGCGGCGACGGTCCTTACGAACAGCTTCTAAAATTTGTTGAGCTGCATCATCAGCAGGGGTGCGAAGTAATTTATCGAAAGCATCCTGACTTTTTAAAGGATCCATTCCTAAAGACTGGACGCTATTATTCATGCGGGCAGCTTTGGCAATATTGGTACGAATACCACCCGGATGCACACAGGTCGCACTCACTCCAGCATTTTGTAGATCAAGTTCTTGGCGTAGGGATTCAGTGAAGCCACGAACGGCAAATTTACTAGCGTTATAAGCACTTTGAGTTGGTTGAGCTGTTAAGCCGAACATACTGGAAATATTAATAATATGCCCCTCACCACTTTGCTTTAAGTAAGGTAAAAACTCTTTGGTGCCATAAACTACGCCCCAAAAATTAATACCAATGAGCCATTCAAGGTCTTCGTAGCTCACACCTTCAGCCGTACTACCAATTGCGACACCAGCATTATTAAAAATCAGGTTAACTTGGCCATGTTCATCTACTACTGTCTTTGCCCAAGTTGCAACTTCATCACGTTTAGCCACATCGACTTTTTGTGTGGTTACTTTGACTGAATAAGGCGTTAACAGCTCGACTGTTTTAGCTAATCCCGCTTCACTAATATCGGAAAGTGCCAGATGGCAACCTTGTTTTGCGAGTGCTATAGCAATTGCTTGTCCAATACCAGAACCCGCGCCTGTCACAGCTGCGACTTTATTTTTAAAAGACTTCATAAAATTCTCCGTTTATTTTTCTCATTTCCTATGGTGAAGCTTGTTTAAGAAATAGCCGCAACCTGAGTGTAGTTTTCAACATCGAAGCGACGAGTACGTTGTCGATATTCAAGGGTAAAACCTGGCCAGTTATTGGTATTTTTTCCATCCGCAGTCTGATACCAACTGGTACAGCCTTGAGCCCATACGGTTTTTTTCATTTTTTCTTGAATACTTTGATTAAACTCATGTTGAACTTCTGCACGAACATTGGTGAACAGAAGTTTGTTTTGTAGGGTTGTTTGAATGGCATCTAAAATATAATTAACTTGGCTTTCAATCATATACACAATTGAGTTGTGCCCAAGATTGGTGTTTGGACCATAAAGCATAAAGAAGTTTGGAAAGCCGCTCACAGTTAAGCCGAGATAAGCTTCTGCACCATCTTTCCATGTGTCTTTTAAGGTGCGACCATCAAGACCTGTAATCTGCATAGGCGCCATAAATTCCGTTGCGGCAAAGCCTGTACCATAAATAATGGTATCGACTTCACGCAGATTTCCTTCCGTATCTAAAATGCCGTTTTCAGTAATTTCTTGAATGCCCGTATTAATCACATCAACATGAGGTTGGGTCAGCGTTTCATACCAGTGGTTAGAGATTAAAATACGTTTACAACCAATAGGATAATCCGGCATTAAACGATGGCGTAACTTCCCATCTTTAACGACTTTACGGATGTGACGCTGGAATAAATATTCCACCAACGGCATTTCATTGAGTGAAGTTGTAAAAGCAAGTAGGCGAATTTCATGGTGTCCATATTGCAAGGCGCGGTCTAGACTTTGCAAAATTGGCAGTTTGCGGAAAGCTTTTTTCTCTAAAGGTTGATAAACACGATCCGGTTTTGGAATAACATACGGCGCCGAGCGTTGATAAACATCGAGATGAGCAACCTGTTTAGCAATTTCAGGTACGAACTGAATTGCGCTTGCACCTGTACCAATCACAGCGACACGTTTGCCAGTTAACTCATAATCATGATCCCAACGCGCTGAGTGAAATGCCTTACCTTTAAAGTTTTCAATACCTTTAAGTTTTGGATAGGCAGGGCGGTTGAGTTGGCCTACAGCGCCCACTAAAAATTCAGCTTCAAATTGTTCGCCAGTCGTGCTTTGAATGTGCCATACACCTTGCAGCGCATCAAATTCGGCACTGGCTATTTCAGTATTAAATTGAACATGTGGACGAATATCATATTTATCCGCACAGTGGCGTAAATATTGATAAATCTCTTGAGATGTTCCGTAACGATTTTTCCAGCCTAGTTCTTGCTCAAAAGAAAAGGAATACAGATGAGAAGGCACATCACAGGCAGCGCCCGGATAAGTATTGTCACGCCAGACACCGCCAACATCAGCAGCTTTTTCAAAGAGGGTAAATTGTTCAAAACCTGCTTGTTTGAGACGAATGGCAAGTCCTAGACCACCAAAACCAGTGCCAATAATGGCGATGCGTACATTTTTATTTGAATTAGACGACGAATTAAACATGGGCTGCTCTAAATCCTTAAAAACAGTGAGCGAAAAAATCGCAATTTCCTGTATGCAGAATAGACGTTTATTAACTTGATTTAGAGGATGGATGAGGACAAAATATTGTGATTCAAGGACATTCTGAGCAATACAGTGAAGTATGCATGGGCTTTTGAACGCAGTGTACATAGTGTTCGGTTAATGGCTGATTTTGCGGTGGAATCAGGCATTTCTTATCAGACGATTTTAAAAGGAACTGGGCTTAGCCAACAACAATTACTCGACCCTAATATGGTAGTGACAGGCCATCAGGAATTACAGCTGATTCAGAACTTGGTTGAGCAACTAGGAAACAAGCCCACATTAGGCTTAGAAGTGGGCACACGCTATCATTTCACCACATTTGGGCCATTAGGCATGGCTCTGATGAGTAGTGCTAGCATTCGTGAAGCACTAGATTTGGCTTTAACCTATTTCACTTTAACTTTTGCTTTTACTCGCTTTGATGTGTCGGATACACCGCAAGGAATCCGTATCGAAATTGATGAGCAAGATATCCCATCTTCAGTGCGTCAATTCATTATTGAACGAGATGCCGCTGCACTCATTACGGTACAGCGAGATTTGGTGCAGGACAATTTTTGCCAATATTTGGCTTTTTCTTTCCAACCCAAAGGTGATGCCGAGCCTTATCAGAACTTATTTGGTGTGATGCCTGAATTTGGTGCTGCGAAAAGCTTTGTAATTCTTGACCCGCAAAAAGTAGATCAAAAGCTACTTATGGCAAATGATTTGGTGCTACATACAGCCGAAGAACAGTGCCGTCAAATATTAGAAAAACGCCAATCACAAAATAAATTTACAACCTTAGTGCAACAGCAACTTATGAATGTGCGAGGGGAAATGCCTTCTATGGAAATAGTCGCTGACCGATTGCATTTAAATGTTCGTACTTTACGCCGTCATTTGGTATTAGAGGGGATGACTTTTATTCAGATACGTGAAGAAGTCAGGCAAGTTCTAGCTGAGCAATATTTGGCATTACCAAAAGCTTCAGTTGAGCAGATTGCCGAGTGGTTAGGTTATGCAGAACCTGCCAGCTTTATTCATGCTTATAAAAGATGGCATGGGAAAACACCTCATGCCATGCGTTTAGTACAAAAATAAAAAAATGAAGGGTGCTTTTGCTTTCCCTTCATTAAAGAGCAGTTTATTTAATAAAGCTTAGTTGCTTACTGATTTTTTCTAAAATCGGTGCTTTCTTGGCTTGAAATTCAACTTTGTTTTGTTGAATCAGGTTGTTGCCTTTGGTGTCGATAGAAATAATGAGCGGACCAAATTCTCTCACACGGTTAATCCAAAGGGTTTCTGGCATACCTAGGTCTTGCCATTCAGCGCCTTCAATCTCTTCAACCAAAGTTGCTGCGAGCACTGCGCATCCACCTGGAAAAATGGCATGAACCGCAACATTTTCCTGACAGCCGGCAGCTGTTTCTGGCCCCATGCCGCCTTTACCCACAATAAGCTTAACGCCAGTTTGTTTGATAAATTCTCGTTCAAATTTTTCCATTCGCATACTGGTTGTTGGGCCAATCGAAACCATTTCGAAGTCGTTTTCACCTTTCTTACGCACAATAGGGCCGGCATGAAAAATCGCTCCGCCTTCAAGGTTAACTGGCAGTTCTCGACCTTGTTCGATTAGTCTGCGATGGGCAACGTCACGACAAGTTACCAAACGGCCAGTCAAATAAACGACATCACCGACTTTAAGGTCTAAAAGATCTTCATCTTTAATAGGAGTTGTCAGAATTTTTTTCATAGTACAACTCCTTCATGAGACAAGATTTCATACGACATATCTGGGTTAATCTTAATTTTGCCACGGCGATGTGCCCAGCAACCTGTATTTACGGCAACCCCAATGGTTGATGGGTGGCGTGCAGAAGATTCAATATTGACTCCCATTACGCTGTTATTCCCTGTGAGCCCCTGAGGACCAATACCAATTTCATTAAGACCTTGTTCTAACAGTTGTTCCATTAAAGCAGCGCGTGGGTTCTCACTTGTTGAGTCAACCGGACGCATAATCGCGAGTTTAGAAAGACGAGCTGCGGTTTCAACCGAAGTTGATACGCCTACACCAACCAGTAACGGTGGACAGGCATTTACCCCACGTTCGGTAATAACATCCATCACAAATTCAGCAACGCCTTCGTAGCCTTGACCTGGCATTAAAACTTTTGCCGCACCCGGTAGTGTACAACCGCCACCAGCCATATAGACATCAATGGTACAAGTGTCGAGTTCAGGCACAATACGCCAGTCTAACCATGGAATTTGAGTACCTGTATTTGTGCCCGTATTTTTTTCATCGAAGGTTTCCACAGCGTTGTGACGTAAAGGGCCTATGCGTGTTGCTTCAGCAGTTGCTTCGCTCAAAATATCTTGAAGTTCACCAAGCAAAGGGAAGTTAGCACCTGCTTCAACAAAATATTGAATGACACCCGTGTCTTGGCAGCTTGGGCGGTTGAGTTTATCCGCAGCTTGCTGATTTTCTTCCATCGAGTCATAAACTGATTTAGCCAATGGATTGGTTTCTAAAGTACGCAGTTCAATTAACTTGCTTTTCACATCTTTAGGTAGGCGTTTTCCAATATAAGCCGTAAATTTGGCCATGGTGTCCGTAAGGGACTGGACTGCAATATCTTTGTCCATGTTGTGCTCCTTGAAGAAACTTGTTCAGATCTAATTGGTGTAAATAGAGTTATTGGGTTGCTTTGGCAGCGTTTACTTTCACTTTTTGGGAGAAGCTCAGCACTAGTGTTAGTAAGGTCGAGATAATCAGTAAGCCCGCAACAAAATAGAGCCCACCTGTGAAATCCCCAGTTTGATCTTTAATCCAGCCGATCATGGCAGGGCCTGCAAAACCACCTAAATTCCCAATTGAGTTAATCGTGGCGATGCCTGCTGCTGCGGCTGATCCTGACAAGAACATGGTTGGCATGCTCCATAGTGGTGGTTTGGCACAGCTAATACCGACATTCACAATGGTAAGTGCTGCAATTAATCCAATGACGTTATGTGTGCCTGCTGCAATTGCGAGACCAACCGCTGCGGTTAAACATGCGAGAGCAACATGCCATGTACGTTCATTGGTGCGATCAGAGTGTCGAGACCATAAAACCATGGCAATGACAGAAATGATTGGTGGAATGGCATTTAAAAGCCCCACAGTCATAGACGTTACACCAAGTTGTTTAATAATTTGTGGTGCCCAGATACCGAGGGTATAAAGTCCAGCCGATGTTCCGAAATAAATCAATGCGAGAGCAAGTACCCGTGGGTTGGCAAGACCGCGAAGAATGCTGTGATGCTGAGGTGCATTTTTTCCTACATCTTCTTCCTTCATAGTTTTTACAAGCCATTCGCGTTCATCCTGTTTTAACCAAGTAGCTTGTTCAGGGCGGTCAGTCATATATTTAAAAACCACAACGCCTAAGATGAGTGCTGGTATAGCTTCAATAATGAACATCCACTGCCAGCCTGCGAGACCCCAAATTCCATGCATTTCAAGTAACGCGGCAGAGATTGGTGAACCAACTGCTGTGGCAATTGGGGCGGCTGCCATAAATAAAGCAATCACACCAGCGCGATGTCGTGCAGGAAACCAGTAAGTTAAGTACAGAATAATGCCGGGAAAGAAGCCAGCCTCGGCAACACCGAGTAAAAATCGCATAACGTAAAAGCTGGTTGAGCTTTCTACAAAGGCCATACCGGCTGCAATCAAACCCCATGTCACCATGACTCGAGCAATCCAGATACGGGCACCGACTTTATGCAAAATAATGTTGGATGGGACTTCAAATAAGAAATAGCCCAAAAAGAAAATTCCGGCACCAAAACCGAGAACCGAGGCTGTAAATCCTAAGTCTTCTTTCATGGTGAGTGCGGCAAAACCAATATTGACGCGGTCGATATAGGCTATAAGGTATAACAACATAATAAACGGTACGATTCTCCAAGTAATTCGACGTAACGTTCGCTTTTCAATATCCATTTCCATGTCATGACTCCATATTCATGACTACCAATCCTGATTGGTAGTTTTCGCTTTCTTTACCGCTATTGATTCGGCTAGATGGCTTTTTCCCATTCACCCACAGCATTCCTTCTGCGGACATTGTTATGCTCTTAAATAAGAGATGGCTTATGTCGGGAAACATTGAAATGGATGTTAAACCCTTTAAAAAACTGATGAATCGATATAAAGTTAAATCACTATTGCAAAAAACTTAATAATCATGAACGCAGATACGGAATTAGCTTTCTTTTGTTTATTGGTTAAACAAGGAAGTCTTGTCGCGACGGCACGAGAGTTAAACTTGACTCCACCTGCGGTTTCTAGACGTTTAACTCAACTTGAAGAGCGTTTAGGAGTAAGGCTTTTAAATAGAACAACACGGCGAATTAGTTTAACCAGTGAAGGTGAGGTCTACTTTGAAAATGCGGTTCGTATTTTAAAAGAGATTGATGAAATGGAGCGTTTGGTTTCAAGTAGTCGGGCAGCACCCAAAGGGGTATTGCGTGTGAATGCTCCTTTAGGCTTTGGTCGTTCTTATATTGCGCCAGCGATTTCTACATTTGCCAAAATCTATCCTGATGTCGATGTCCAACTGCATTTAACTGACCGCCCGATTAATCTGCCAGATGAAGCCATTGATGTCTCAATCCGCTTTGGCGAAATACCTGATTCACGTCTAATTGCAAAAAAATTGGCATCCAACCGCCGTTTATTATGTGCATCACCTGGCTATTTAAAAACAGCAGGGCAACCACTCACTCCTCATGATTTAACGCAGCATCAGTGTATTGTGATTCGGCAAAATGATTCTGCTTATGGCAATTGGCGGTTAAGTCATGGCAAACAAGTTGAAACCGTTAAAGTTCATGGGCAACTGAGTACGAATGATGGTGCAGTTGCATTAAATTGGGCCTTAGAAGGCTATGGTATTTTGATGCGGGCAGAGTGGGACGTAGCAAAATATTTAAGAAGTGGTAGATTAGTTCAAGTGCTAGCGGACTATGAAACACCACCAGCAGATGTCTATGCGGTGTATTTAGAGAGACTGAATCTGTCGCCTAAAGTCGCGCACTTTTTAGATCATTTACGCCAATTTTTAAATCAGCATGTCGATGGGCCAGAGCCTCATTCAAGTTGGTAACGATGGTATTAACCTCAATTAAAAAAGCCAACTTAAGGTCTAAGTTGGCTTTCAACATCATTTTCTATTTAAACGCAAATGCAATAACCGTGTTGCTGAGGTGTGGCGAATTTCATCGGTCCGTGCATTAAAATATCGTTCAGTAATGGCTTCACCTGATAAGTCTTCGACCACTTCAAATCCCATCTGCTCCACGGCCTGATGTAAATCTATTGGTTTAAATTGACCTAGTAAAGGCTCTTTCAGCAAATGGGTAAATTGTGCAACGCCCATACTTCCAAATCGCTCAATACCGTTTAATTCCTGAAAATCGGTCGAATAGTCGAGTACCACTTCACTACCGTTTACAGCAAATTCAGCAATACTTTTTAAAGTTTGCAGCGTGGTTTCGGGGTTTAAATAGTGCGTTGTGCCTAACCATGAAAAAAATGCAGGAGCAGATGAATCGTAGAGACTTCTGTTTAATGCTTCTGAAATAGACTCTTTCTCAAAGTTAATCGCAACAAATTCAACGGTAGCAGGAATATTCCCTAACTTTTTTAGCTTAGTCTGTTTGGCCGCTTGAGTATCAGGATGATCCACTTCAAAAATTTTCAAAGTAGGGTAGTGGTGTGATTCACGTAGTGCAAAAGAGTCTAGGCCAGCACCCACTAACACATATTGTTGAGTATTTTGTTGAACGGCCTGATCAAGTAAATCTTCGGCATAACGAGAGCGACCGACCACTTGTCCAGTGAGTAAACCTAAAGTGCGGTTTAAAACAGCAGAATTCATGACTTTAACAATAAGTGGGCTAGAGAGAAGTTTTTTCCAGCCTTTACTGGTCAGATCAAAAGCATAAGGATCTGAAAATACAGGGTTTTGTGTATTTTGAAAATGATTGGCTCGTAATGCAGCAGCGGCTTCAGCAGTACGGCTTGATTGTCCTTCTTTCATCTTTATCCTGTTTTTTTATTTCTTGAAGATATTCAACGAAAAAGGCAGTGCATTTCATGAAAACCTAAAATACACTGCCTCTTTCTTACAACGGATTTGATCGAAATTACAAATTAGTAAGTATTCGTCGTTTGATACGTCACTTCATAATCTTTCAAATCTACTTTTTTCAAACGTTGTTTAAGTTTTTTCAATGACCAAGGCCACGCAGCAAAGTTACGACCGTTGGCATCAAGGTAATAACTCTTACATCCGCCACTATTAAATACGGTTGTTTGCAGGTGTTTTTGAACCAAGTCATTGTGCTTTTTAATCACATCAGATTTAACATTTAACTTGCTAATTCCTTTGTTTTTAATTTTCAATAAGCCATCTACGATATAGTCGAGCTGTGCTTCTGCCAAACCAATGAAAGAATCATAGACCAATACGTTTGGACCCAAAACTAAAAATGCATTCGGTACATTTTCAATATTGGTCCCTAAGTAAGCCTCTGGTGAAGTATTTTTCCATAAATCATTTAAACGTTGTCCTTTTTCATTAAACACACGTTTACCGATTGGTGGGTGAGATACTTCAAAGCCTGTACCCCAAATAATCACATCAACTTCGTGGCGTTCACCATTGGCAGCAACCACTGTGTTGCCTTCTACTTTCACTAAACCATGTGGAATAAGTGTGGTATTCGGTGCTTGTAGAGCAGGGTAATAGTTGTTAGCAAACAAGATACGTTTACAGCCGATATCAAAGTTTGGCGTTACGTTTTTACGTAGCACTGGGTCATTAATTTGCAATTTAAGTAATTGCTTACCCAATACATTTACTGGTTTGAGCGCAAGAGGGTTACGTAAACCAAAGTTAATTGCATTCAGTGTTAACGCTACACTTTTACGCCAGCTCGCCTGAATAGCCGGATATTTAGCAATCACTGATTTACTAAATTCGCCCAAGTCTGTATCTGGTTTTGGTAATACCCAAGGTGCTGTACGTTGGAACACAAACAGTTCTTTCGCTTTTGGTTGAATTTGTGGCACAAACTGAATAGCAGATGCACCAGTACCAATCACGGCAATGCGTTTACCAGTTAAATCATAATCATGGTTCCATTTTGCTGAATGGAACATTTCGCCTTTAAATGTTTCTAAGCCCTCAAGACGTGGAATTTGAGCTTCAGTAATTGGACCTGTGGCAAAAATAACGGTTTTAGATAAATATTGACCAGTAGTGGTGTCAAGTACCCACACATGACGTGAGTCATCCCACGCTGCGTTAAGCAACTCGTTGTTAAACTCAATTTTAGAGGTAACATTAAACTCGTTACTCACATCTTCCAGATAACTTAAGATTTCTGGTTGGCGCGCAAATAAATGGCTCCATTTTGCACTTGGTGCAAATGAGTAAGAATAAAGAGCAGAAGGTACATCACACCCACAACCCGGGTAGGTGTTCTCACGCCATGTTCCACCTACACGGCCAGCTTTTTCAATAATTTTATAATTGGTATAACCAACTTGATCTAGGCGAATGGCAGCAGCGATCCCTGAAATGCCCGCACCCACAATAAAAGTATCGAAAATATGGCTTGGTGATTTGACAGCTTTTTTTGCTGATGCATTTGTTTTCATTTGCGCAGTCATATGTGTACTACCTATAAATTTCTTATTTAAATAATTTGTACGATGTGCCAAGGAACTTGGTATACAAGCTTGGGGATGCACGTTTCATAAGCCAGAATAACTTCGCATCAATTTGAGGAATGGTATACATCTCATCCTGATCAAGGCGATTAAGGGTTAATCTTGCAACATCATCACTTGTGGTCAGCGCATAGTTCATCAGTGCATGGTCTGCCAGCTTTGAATAGCGTCCGGGAATTCGACCATTTTTAATGATATTGGTAGGTACCAGCGTCGGGCAGAGCACGTTCACCTTAATGTTAAACTTACGCAGTTCGGCAGAAAGCGTTTCTGAAAGCGCACGTACGCCAGCTTTAGTCACGTTATAAGCAGTCATTTCTGGGGCAGCCGTGTAAGATGCCGCAGATGCCACATTAATAATCGCGCCGTAACCTAACTTTTTAAACTTGGGAACAAATGCGTGACAACCATGAATAACACCCCAAAGGTTAATATTCATGACCCAGTTCCAGTCTTCTAGGCTGAGTTCGTCAAATTTACCACCCAAACCCACACCAGCATTATTAATGACAAGAGTTACAGGGTGCCCAAGCAAGATTTCAGCAGTTTCAGCGAGATGGTTAACCTGTTCAGCATTACCCACATCACAGCGCATAGCAAAAGCTTTGGCGCCTTCTTGTTCAAGAAGTTTTACTGTTTCTTCAGCAGCTTCGAGATTAATATCTGCACAGACTACGCTGCCACCACGTTTCGCAAGTTCAATTGCAAAACTTCTACCAATCCCACTGCCTGCACCCGTCACTACGGCATAAGCTTTTTGGCTTGGTTTAACTTTCTTTTTGCCAAATAAAATCATGATTCATCCATAAATAGCTTGAAGAGATACCAGCTACCTCTTTGATAGCTGGAAATGCAGGACGATTAAGACATGCGTACTGGTGGGGTAAATTCTTTAACAAAGTAAGGAGCAATTGCGCCGCCTTCGGTCAGCAATTTCTTTTTGTAATACTCAAGATATTCAGTTGTATCATGATCATTTGGATGAAAGTCTGGGCGTAAGTAGTCAAGAATTTGACCAATCGTACTGCCGAAAACTCCATCTTTTGGACCAAAGATTAAGCCTACACCGCGACGAGCATCTTTCCAGAATTTCAAAGTCAGCATCTCTTGTGGCTTTCTTAACACAGGCACAAATAATGTAGTCGCAGGGATTAAACCTAAAATGGTAAATAGCGCGAGGAAGAAACCAGACGCACGTAGTGCATAACTACCATTTAAAAGTTGATAGACATCGTAGGCAATATCTTTATGCTCAGACTCTTCAAGCATATGCCACATCCACAATGCACGGCTTTTTTCATCATCTGAATAGTAGAAGTTCTTTTCGTGCTTCATCATGTATTCAGCAAGTACCGCAGTAAAATGCTCAATACCTGCCATCATTGATAATTTGAGTGGCTGTGGAAACTTTAAGAAAACATACTTAAAGAAGTTTGAGCCAAGAAAACGATATAGCGCGACAGGATATTCAGCATCTTGAAGGGCATCGTTATATTCATTGTGCAATTTAGAATGAATTGCTTCTTGGCCAATCAACGACGTTACTCGCTGCTTTAATATTGGATCTTTGATAAATTCACGGTGATGGCGAGCGGTTTCAATCACCAGATCTTCGCCATAAGTTAAAAACACCGAAAGTGTGGCAAAAAACAAAGTAGCAAATTGATTGTCCATATAGAATCTGACATCAATTTCTTTACCATCAAAACCAATATTTAAATGTCTGATTGGAATTGAACTTTTGCTAGCAAAATCTGGTAGCTCAATTTCACGCTGAAATTTAAGCTTGTTGAATGATTTTTTAACTGCGGTCGAGATCATGGCGACACCCTGAGGCAAAGTAGTGGTGCATTTTGATGAAAATCAATAAACTCAATGATCAACAAAGCACTGTAAAATTCCATTTTCAAAAACAGATAATTCTCTGCATTGACTACGGTGTTGTTGCTCCGTTATTTGTTTGATTATTTGGCTGAATAACGGAAGAAGAACCGAGGCAGACAAGAGCTGCTGAATGACTCTTCTTTAATTTTTTCATATTAATCTGACATTATGTTCGGATTCAATTCGGGTAAATTCTTAAATATATAAAAGTATTTTATAGACATTCTTTGTGATAATAATTTTAAATAAATTGATTTTATCTTTTTGAAAAATAATAAATTAAATTTATTCCTAATCTCTGGAAATAATAAATTAAAACATCAATTGATTGATAAATTGAGATCTGTTTTTCTCAGTTTTTCACTTAAGTTTGACAACTATTCGGATTTTGTTTTTTTATTTCTACCTAGTCAGATTACATGCTAATCTGACTTTATGTTCGGATTATTAATTAGATCGTATGACTACGCGTAAACCACGTCAAACTCGAGCTAAAGTCACTGTCGACACGATTATTGAAGCAGGTTTTATTGCCGTGGCACTTCATGGACCGAGTGGAACCACGACACGTCATATTGCAGAAATTGCAGGAGTGAGTGTCGGGTCTTTATACGAATATTTTAAAAATAAAGAAGAAATTTATGATGCGATGAATCACTTTTTTGTTCGGGAAATTCTGGACATGATTACAGAGCTTACACCGACAATTTTACAGTTGGAGTTAGAGCCTGTCATCGAAATGATTTTTTATACTTTTAGTGATTTATTAAAGAAAAATAATGACCGTTATTTGACTGTTTTACGTTATGCAGGAGAATTGCAGTACGACAAATACATTCCCAAAATTGAACAGGCTTTAATGGAAGTGATCATGAAATATATGATGCATAATCCAAAATACCTAAAAATCAATAATTTGCCTGTAATTACCTATATTTGTATCAATAGTGGAATTTTTAATGTCGCACGGCATCTTATTTTGCCAAACCCTTATATTAGTTTTGATGAAATGGTGCAGGGGCTAACTACTATGATTATGAGCTATATCAATACAGAGATGGCTCGTTCAGAAGAGCACTGAGCAGAGTTAGAATTTTTATAAGTCCAAGTAACGATAAAAAGCCCTCACATAAACTTTATGTGAGGGCTTAGTTGCATTATGGCATGGTTGGAACTTCTTCAGGACGCATATCGAAAATCAAAATTTCGGCGTTATCACCATTGGTAAACGATAAGCTTCCACCGTCACGAATACGTGCTGCGTCGCCAGTATTAAAAGTTTTACCATTTACATCAACACGACCTTTGGCAACGTGTAGGTACACATAACGACCCTCAGGAATTACAAATTCAGCAGTTTCTTCACCATCAAAAAGACCTGAGTAAATATTAATGTCTTGTTTGATCGATAAAGTTTTCTCACCACCTTTTGGTGAGATGATCAAATGCAATTTACCGCGTTTGTCTGCTTCATCAATATGAACTTGTTGATAGCCTGGCTCTGTATTCACTTCATTTGGAACAACCCAAATTTGCAAGAAATGAACACCTTCTTGAGCTGAATGGTTAAATTCACTATGAGCAACACCACGACCTGCACTCATCAGCTGAATATCGCCTGGTACAATTACAGAACCTGTACCCATCGAGTCTTTATGCTCTAATGCGCCTTCAAGCACATAGGAAATAATTTCCATATTGCGGTGAGGGTGAGTACCAAAGCCTTTAGATGGAGCAACGTTATCATCGTTAATTACAAGGAGGTCCGAAAAACCGACTTGTTTAGGATCCCAATAGTTAGCAAATGAAAAGCTATGTTTTGATTGTAACCAACCATGATGTGCTGCACCACGCTCGTGAGATAAACGCATATCAAACATGATGTATTCTCCTCATTTAATTTTTTATCTGAGTGCATTTTATCGTAGCGTTTATGGGAATAAATCTCTGAAAATAGAAAGCTTGGTGTGATTTATGGAACGATGAAACTTGAACGTAATTTTGCTAGTCCACCAATAGGGTCAAAGGAGAAAAAATATTTTTTAAATAAGATGAAGATTTCTTTGAGATGAATTTTTACTTTTAAAGCTAAACATGCAACATAGAAATTAGTCGCTAAAGAAACAATTTTAAAGAAAAGTAAATTAACGAAAATAGTTCCTCTTTATTTCATTTAAAGCTTAGCAAATAAAAAGAAATTTCAAGCCGTATACACATTTGTCTATGCTCTATCTTTAAAATAACTTAAGAGTTAAAACCGATAAAAAGATAATATTAAAAATAACTAAAATAAGCTCTTATTAAACAAAGTTACTTTTCAATGGAAAAGTTTAGTATTTATTAGTTTTTTTAATGATATTTTTAAAATAACTTTTATTTTCAATAATTTGAATAAGAGTGTGTTATTGTAAATAAATGTGAAAATATTCACAAAGCTATAATTTTTTGTTAAGATCATTAACATTAAAAACATAGAGATAATAATAATGATCAATAAAGTATTAATAGTGTTGTGTGTGAGTATCGTCTTTGTATTAGGGTATTGGGCTTATTTAGATACTCAAAATAAAAGACATCAAGAGCTAATGCAGATCATACAAGAAGCTGAAAAAAACCTGCAAAGTATCGAACGAAATCCGAATCATGCTCATCACAGCAATTTAGCTTCTTTTCATATGCAACAATATATAGGCGAGAAAAAAATTATTTTCTAGCAATAACGAGCTATAAATTTCTAACTTTTTACAGTGTCATTGGTCATATCTTTTCATAAATTTTGATCATGTTTCTGTTGAATCTGTTAAACTTATTGAACGTATAGTAAAAAAGCTGCATAGGGGTTATGCAGCTTTTTTGTGTTTCAAGAGGGGCTGTGGTTGTTTGCTATGTATAAAGCTAGAAATCAAATGAGTGGCATATTTGTTGCTTCTTAAATTTGAGATTCTTGTTTATAGGACTGAACAGAAAAACAATATTGTTCAGCGACCTACATAGACGTAAATATTCCACAGTTCAGATTTTGCATAGAGGCTACTTATGGCGGCGCCCAATTCTTCGGCAGGCTGGTTAGAGCGTTTATTTAAGCTAAGCGACAATAAAACCACTTTCCGAACTGAAGTTCTTGCTGGTGTAACTACATTCTTAACGATGTGTTACATCATTATTGTCAATCCACTCATTTTATCTGAAACCGGCATGGATCATGGTGCCGTATTCGTTGCAACCTGTTTGGCAGCAGCAATCGGATGTTTAGTAATGGGGATCATTGCTAATTATCCAATCGCACTGGCCCCTGGTATGGGTTTAAACGCTTACTTTACCTACTCGGTTTGTATGGGGATGGGTGTGCCATGGCAAACAGCTTTAGCCGCTGTTTTTGTTTCAGGCCTTGTCTTTCTTGCAATTAGCTTCTTTAAAATTCGTGAAGCGATTGTTAATGCGATTCCAATGTCACTTAAGTTTGCAATCGGTGGTGGTATTGGTTTGTTCCTAGCACTGATTGCACTAAAAAATGCTGGAATCATTGTTGATAACCAAGCGACCTTAGTCGGTTTGGGCGATATCAAACAGCCTACAGTATTATTAGCGCTATTCGGATTTTTAATGATTGTGGTTTTACACCAGTTAAAGGTTCGCGGTGCAATCATTATTAGTATTTTAGTGGTTACGGCCATCGCTACTGCTTTAGGTTTAAATGAATTTAAGGGTGTAGTGGGTCAAATTCCTTCAATTGCACCAACATTCATGCAAATGGACTTTGAAGGTCTATTTACAGCAAGTATGGTCGGCGTCATTTTCGTATTCTTTATTGTCGACTTGTTTGACAGTACAGGTACTTTGGTTGGTGTTTCACACCGTGCAGGTCTTTTACAAGACGGTAAATTACCTCGTTTGAAGAAAGCATTATTTGCAGACTCTACTGCAATCGTTGCAGGTGCCGCATTAGGTACATCTTCAACTACACCATATATCGAATCAGCTTCAGGTGTAGCAGCAGGCGGACGTACTGGTTTAACTGCTGTTGTGGTTGCAGTCTTATTTATCTGCTGTTTATTTTTAGCACCTCTTGCTCAATCTGTACCAGGTTTTGCAACGGCGCCAGCTTTATTGTTCATTGGTGTGTTGATGATCCAAGGAATCACTCACATTGATTGGGATGATATTACTGAAGCTGTTCCAGCATTTTTAACCATTGTATTTATGCCATTCACCTATTCAATTGCTGATGGTATTGCAATGGGCTTTATTAGCTATGCATTAGTTAAATTATTCACGGGTAAGGCAAAAACTGTACCGTACATGGTATGGATTATTGCTGCGCTTTGGGTATTTAAATTTATCGTGTTTGGCGGTTAATATGATTTTTTATAATTTTCTTCTTGAGCTATCTTAGACATAGTTTTCAATAAGAAGAAAATTATAAAAGGGTGTGATTTTGACCACACCCTTTTTTCTTTAGACGTGGAGTTAATATGAATCAAGTCGAGCTGATTCGCGCCTTACCAAAAGCCGAATTGCATGTGCATATTGAAGGGACTTTCGAACCTGAATTAATGTTTGCAATTGCCCAGCGCAATCAGATTCAGATTCCTTACAAATCTGTTGAAGAAGTAAAGCAAGCTTATAACTTTCATAATCTTCAATCATTCTTAGATATTTACTATGCTGGCGCGAATGTTCTTGTACATGAACAAGACTTCTATGATTTAGCATGGGCTTATTTTGAGAAATGTGCCGAAGATCATGTCGTTCACACAGAAATGTTCTTTGATCCGCAAACCCATACAGACCGTGGTGTTGCGTTCTCAACTGTGATTAATGGTTTAAAACGTGCTTGTGTAGATGCCAAAGCTAAGTTTGGTATCAGCTCTCAACTGATTATGTGTTTTTTACGTCATTTAAGTGAAGAAGCTGCATTTGAAACGCTTGAACAAGCGCTGCCGTTTAAGCAAGATATTATTGCTGTAGGCCTTGATTCAAGTGAAGTAGGGCATCCGCCAGCTAAATTTGAACGTGTTTTTGCTAAGGCGCGTGAAGAAGGCTTCTTAATCGTGGCTCATGCTGGTGAAGAAGGTCCTCCTGAATATGTATGGGAAGCTTTAGATCTACTTAAAGTGAATCGTATTGATCATGGTGTGCGTTCTGAAGAAGACGAACAATTAATGACGCGTTTAATTAATGAAAAAATGCCATTAACGGTTTGTCCTTTAAGTAATTTAAAGCTATGTGTTGTTAAGGATATGAAAGATCATAATATCCGCCGTCTTTTACAAAAAGGCGTACATGTGACGGTTAACTCAGATGATCCTTCATATTTTGGTGGATATATGAATGATAATTTCTTTGCCATCCAGCAAGCATTAGACTTAAACAATGATGAATTGAAACAACTCGCAATTAATTCTTTTGAAGCTTCTTTCATTTCAGATGAAGAGAAACAAAAGTGGATTGCAGAAATCCAAAAAATCTAAATAAAAAAACCGCCTATCTCGGGCGGTTTTTTTATATATCAGGTTTATTTAGGCTGTTTGGTCATACTATTTAAAATATTGTCTTTATCAATAAAGTGATGTTTCAAGGCTGCAAGTACATGCCCTACAATAAGAAAACCTGCAAACCAAGAAATATAAATATGTAATGGTTTAACAACAGCTAAAAGCTCTGGGTTATCTTGCACTAAACGTGGAATTTCAAACAAATATAAAACAGGGGCAGGGTGACCAGCACTCCAACTAAACAAGCAACCCGTAACAGGTAAAGCAACCAAAATCACATAAAGGAATAGATGACCAACGTGTGCCAGAGTTTTCATCATCGGTGACATGGTGTCAGGTAGTTTTGGAGCTGGATGTGTATAGCGCCATAAAATCCGGATAATGACTAAAAAGATAATTGTGGTTGCAATGTTCTTGTGCAACGTAATCACATCACCTTTAAAGCTGCCATCAACGTCATAGCTTAAAAAATTTCCACTATAAAAGCCAATAACCCATGCGACGATGAAAATAATTGCCATCACCCAATGCAGAATTTGTGCTGTACGGGTGTAATACTGAGAGGAAGCAGTAGGCATAAAAGACCCTTTTTTTGTCGTTTTGATTTGTGATTTTAGGGGAAAGCACAGATTTTGAGAAATGTTTTATATGTGACAGAGCGTGCTAAAAACAGAACGTTTTACTCCAAAAAGCATTTGATGAGCTGAATTTCACTCGGCAAAATAGTTTGCATAAATGCATCAAATTATTTGTTTCTTCTAAAGTTGAGTTTAGGCACAATACGCGCTGCCAACGTTCAATCAAAGGAAAAAATGATGAAAAAATTGATGCTCGCTCTAGCGCCAGTTGTTTTAGCTTTAACAGCATGTGCAACAACTACAGGCACTGGTACAGGTGCTGCTTCTGCACAAACCACAACTCAACAATTAGGCGTTGCTGCGTTAAAGGTTGCTGTAAATGCGAAATGTATTACAGAGATTAATAATGTTGCAGCTTGGAAAACAGCAACAAAATATATGACTGCTGAGCAACGTGATAGCATCCAAACGAATGTGTGTGGTTGTGTGAGCGAAAAAGCTCCAAACAGTGTGACAGCAGTAGAATTAGCTGCAGCTGCACTTGATGTAAATACACGTGCTACAATCGTAAACCAAGTGGTTTCTAAAACTGTAAACGCTTGTGTGGCAGAAGCTTTACAAAAGTAATTAATAAATTATGTGTTAAAGAAGGCTGATTACTATTGATCAGCCTCTTTTATTTAAAGGTAGTGAGTTGATGTTTATTGCTGGTGTAGATGAGGCGGGACGGGGGCCTTTAGTAGGTTCGGTTGTGGCAGCAGCCGTTATTTTAGATCCGAATAATCCAATTTTAGGATTAAATGATTCTAAAAAATTAACTGAAAAGAAACGTGAAAAGTTGTTTATTGAAATACAAGAAAAAGCCTTAGCTTGGTCAATTGCTGAAGCAACTCATGCTGAAATTGATGAGCTAAATATTTTACAGGCGACTTTTTTGGCTATGCAACGCGCTGTTGATGGCTTGAAAACTCAACCTCAAAAAGTGATCGTTGATGGTAATCAAATTCCGAAAGGAATTATTATTCCTTGTGAAGCCATTATTGGTGGAGATGCAAGCCATGCTGAAATTAGTGCAGCAAGTATCTTGGCAAAAGTGACACGAGATCGACAAATGGCAGAATTAGATCAGCAATATCCGTTATTTGGTTTTGCCAAACATAAAGGATATCCAACCAAAGCACATTTTGAAGCGATTGCCGTGCATGGCGTGATTGATCAGCATCGTCGTAGTTACGCACCTGTTAAACGTGCTTTAGGTCTATAAATACAACCACTTAAAAAATTTAAAGCGACTATAAAGTCGCTTTAATTAGGGAGAGAACAACTTCATACTAACGATTGAAGTTTTTCTGTGCATAATTATCATCTTCATAAGAAACTTGATAATCTTGATCAAGATGTTGAAGGTGTTCATGCATTGCACGTTCATGTTGAATACGTTGATAAATTTCTTCGCGATGAACAGAAACCTCTTTTGGTGCATTCACACCAATACGAACCTGGTTTCCTTTGACGCCAAGCACAGTAACACTGACTTGATCCCCAATCATTAATGTTTCCCCGACACGGCGGGTCAGAATCAGCATGTTTATCTCCTTGCTAAACGCTTAAAACTGCAATATTGGTACCCAAATAAAAAGCTCAACCTCAGTTTTCAGTCAGATTCTAACAGAAATATGAGAACAAAGTCATATTTTGATAATCTCTGCCAAAAACTTTCCGTTTAATATAACAGAGCCGCTATAAAAAAAACTATAGCGGCTCTGTGTTTTCTTTGATTATTGTCGGACAAGTAAACATTTTTTAATGAATTCTTGACCGGTTGGTAAAATTAAGCGCGGGCGCTGCTTTCACCATGTTCACGATCCAAACCAAAAGCGGTATGTAAGCAGCGAACAGCAAGTTCAAGGTATTTCTCGTCGATAATCACAGAAACTTTAATTTCAGAAGTTGAAATCATAAGAATGTTGATACCTTCATCAGCAAGGGCAGTGAACATTTTGCTCGCTACACCTGCGTGTGAACGCATACCTACACCAACGATAGACACTTTAACGATGTCATCACGTGTTGAAACTTCACGTGCGCCAATATTTTTAGCAGTTTCGTTTAAGATTTTTTCAGCTTTCGCTAAATCAACACGGTTTACTGTGAATGTGAAATCTGTAGTGCCATCTTCTTCAACATTTTGCACTATCATATCGACTTCGATATTGGCATCACTTACTGGTGATAAGATTTTAGAAGCAATGCCTGGTTCATCAGGTACACCTAAAATCGTTAATTTTGCTTCGTCACGGTTAAAAGCAATACCTGCAATAATTGGCTGTTCCATAGTATCTTCTGCCTCAGTAGTAATGAGTGTACCAACATTTTCTTTAAATTCGTCGTCAAAAACGCCGTCGTCGTCATTATCAAAGCTTGATAATACACGTAAAGGAACTTGATATTTCCCGGCAAACTCTACTGAGCGAATTTGTAAAACTTTAGAACCTAATGATGCCATTTCTAGCATTTCTTCAAAAGAAATACGGTCGATTTTTTTGGCTTTAGGAGCAACGCGAGGGTCAGTAGTGTAAACACCATCTACATCAGTGTAAATCTGGCATTCGTCAGCTTTTAAAGCAGCAGCAAGAGCAACACCAGAAGTATCTGAACCACCTCGACCTAGTGTTGTGGTATTTCCATTAGCATCAAAGCCTTGGAAACCAGCAACCACAATAACACGGCCTGCATCTAGGTCATTGGTCATGACATCTGTATCAATAGACTCGATACGCGCCTTGGTAAATGCACTGTCAGTTTTAATACCGACTTGACGTCCGGTATAGGATTTAGCTTCCACACCAATCGAATTAAGTGCCATAGCTAACATGGAAATCGTCACCTGTTCACCGGTTGAAACCATTTGGTCTAACTCACGTGGGTCAGGTGTTTCGGTAATGGCTTTAGCGAGAGCAAGTAAGCGGTTTGTTTCACCACTCATTGCAGATACGACCACAACAACCTTGTGACCGTGATCATGCCAACGCTTCACACGACGAGCAACATTTAAAATGCGCTCGGGGGTACCCATAGAAGTACCGCCATATTTTTGAACGATTAATGCCATAGTTGTTCCATATAAGCCATGACCCTGAGAGGCTTTTCAGGGTCAGTTACACAAAAAGTGAAGTCTTATTTTTGTTCAAGCCATGCAGGCAATGCTGCGATAACTTGTCCAAACTTCTCGTTAAGTGGCGCGCCACCTTGTGCTAAGTCAGGTTTACCACCACCTTTACCACCTAACTCGGTTGCTAGATGTTTGATGATGTCACCTGCTTTTAGAGTTGCAGTGTATTGTGATGCAACTGAAGCAAGTAGGCTGACTTTGTCACCCTCTACACCAGCTAACACAATAACTGCATTCTCTAATTTCGATTTAACACTGTCGTGTAAGTTGCGAAGTGATTTTGCATCTACACCTTGAACAGTGGTAATAAGCGTTTGACGACCAGCAATGGTTTGTACCTGATCAATCAATTCTGACGCTTGGAAGTTTGCCAATTTCTGATTGAGCTGTTCAATCTGCTTTTGTAATGCAGAAACCAATTCAACATTGGCTTGTACACGCTCAACAGTTTGGTCTTTCTGTGCTTTTAATAAGCCATTAATGTGCTGGATATCAGCATCAGTTTTTTGTACTACATCTAGCGCTTTAGTACCTGTAACAGCTTCAATACGACGTACACCAGCAGCTACACCACCTTCAGAAGTGATTTTGAATAAACCAATATCACCTGTACGTTTAACGTGGATACCACCACAAAGTTCAATTGAGAAGTTTTTCTCATCAATAATTGAACCCATAGAAAGTACACGTACTTCATCACCATATTTTTCACCGAACAACATCATGGCACCTTTAGCTTTTGCAGCCTCGATATCAAGAAGTTCGGTTGTTACAGCACTATTTGCAATAATTTCTGCATTCACTAAGCGCTCAACTTGTTGTAACTGTTCAAAAGTTACAGGTTGGTCATTAGCAAAGTCGAAACGTAAGATATCGCTTGCAACTAGAGAACCTTTTTGTTGTACATGTGAACCTAAGATTTGACGAAGGGCAGCATGTAATAAGTGAGTTGCAGAGTGGTTACGTGCAGTTGCCTCACGAATGTCTGCTTTAACAATCGCTTCAACGTTTTGATCTGCTTTAAGGCTACCAACGGTCACAATACCTTGATGAACAAAGGCACCGCCTGACTTTTTAGTATCTTGAACTTCAAAAATACCAGTTTCGTTTTTGAAGATACCAGTATCACCAATCTGACCACCACTTTCAGCATAGAAAGGAGTTTGGTTTAAAACGATAAGTGCTTCATCACCTTCAGAAACTTCGTCAACTTGTACGCCATCTTTATAGATCGCTACAATTTGACCTTGACCAGTGGTGTTGATGTAACCATCAAACTGAGTTTCGCCTTCAACTTTTACAATGTTGTTGTAGTCGACTGCAAACTTACCAGCATCACGAGCACGTTGACGCTGTGCTGCCATTTCTACTTCAAAACCAGCTTCATCAATAATAAAGTCACGTTCACGTGCAATATCAGCAGTTAAGTCTGTCGGGAAGCCGTAAGTGTCGTAAAGTTTAAATACAGTGGCACCAGGAATCGTCTTATCTTTTAATTGAGCAAGCTCACCTTCAAGTAGTTTTAAGCCTTGCTCAAGTGTTTTAGCAAACTGTTCTTCTTCACGAATTAAAGTTGCTTCAATCACATCTTTACGAGCTGCAAGCTCTGGATATGCATCACCCATAACTTCAATTAAAGGTTGCAACATTTTGTAGAAGAACGTACCAGTTGCACCAAGTTTATTACCGTGACGCACAGCGCGGCGGATAATACGGCGAAGTACATAACCGCGACCTTCATTACTTGGATTTACACCATCAGCAATGAGGAAACAGCATGAGCGCGCATGGTCTGCAACAACACGTAAAGAAGGCTGACCTTGGTCTTCAATACCAATAATATTTGCAGCAGCTTTTAATAGGTGTTGGAACAGGTCAATATCATAGTTTGAATTAACATGTTGCAATACAGCAGAGATACGCTCTAAGCCCATACCTGTATCAACAGACGGAGCAGGAAGAGGGTGAAGCACGCCATCAGCAGTACGGTTAAACTGCATGAAAACGTTGTTCCAGATTTCAATGAAACGGTCACCGTCTTCTTCAGGTGAGCCTGGTAAACCACCCCAAATGTGATCACCATGGTCAAAGAAAATCTCAGAACATGGGCCACATGGGCCAGTATCACCCATTGCCCAGAAGTTATCAGATGCGTATTTTTCGCCCTTATTATCACCAATACGGATAATACGTTCTGGTGCTAAACCGATTTCTTTGTTCCAGATATCGTAAGCTTCGTCATCGGTGTGGTAAACCGTGGCATAAAGTTTATCTTTTGGTAAAGCAAGCCATTGTTCGCTGGTTAAAAATTCCCATGCGAATTTAAGCGCATCACGTTTGAAATAATCACCAAATGAAAAATTACCTAACATTTCAAAGAATGTATGGTGACGTGCAGTGTAGCCAACGTTGTCTAAGTCATTGTGTTTACCGCCAGCGCGTACACATTTTTGAGATGTAGTTGCACGCACATAGTCACGTTTCTCAAGACCTAAAAAGCAGTCTTTAAACTGGTTCATCCCAGCATTTGTAAATAATAAAGTTGGGTCGTTGGCAGGAACAAGAGAACTCGACGCGACACGTGTATGCCCTTGCGTTTCAAAGTAGCGCAAAAATGCTTCACGAATTTCAGCAGATGTCATTAAACGAGTACTCACAACCAAGTCACTCCATATTTTCGAATTTGGCTAAATGTATCAATGCCTGTTTGTTTTATGCCAAACCTTGCATGTGATACGGGGCTTATTTTTTAAAAACGCTAAATTGTAGCGGAAAAACCCCACCGAACCAACGATTTTAAAAGGAATATCTTACAAAACTGTGATTTGGCTAAAAATCTATATTCAATTGGCCTTGACGTGCTTTACTATATGCCTTCTTTAGTTTGTAGTTTTGTTGATAAGGATAGGTCATGCAACGTATCGCCATTAATGGGTTTGGTCGGATTGGACGTAATGTTTTACGCGCCTGGTTCGAAAGCCCAAAACAATTTCATTTTGAAATCGTGGCGATTAACGATATAGCAGATGTCCAGACATTAGTGCATTTATTTAAATATGATTCTACGCACGGCCGCTTCAATGGAAATCTAGATATATTCATTGAAAATGAAAAAGTTTTTTTGAATATTCAGTCAAATCAACGAACGCTAAAAGTTGAGGTTTTAAAGCAGAAACAACCTGAACTTTTACCATGGTCTAGTTTAGATATTGATGTGGTACTTGAGTGTACAGGACTGTTCCGTTCTCATGCGGATGCGACACGTCATCTACAAGCAGGGGCGAAGCGGGTCATTATTGGGGCTGCACCTTTTGATCATGTTGACGCAGCCATTGTTTATGGTGTGAACCATAATGAAGTCAAAGTGACTGATCAGATCATATCAAGTGTTTCATGTACTACGCAGGCTTTAGTTCCATTAGTCAAAATCATTGATGATGCTTTTGGTATTGAAACAGCACTTATGACAGAAATTCATGCGGTAACGGCAGATCAATCTGTTCTTGACCACGCACATCGTGATTTACGGCGTGCTAGAGCTTCAGGGCAAAATATTATCCCGACCACATCTAGTGCACTCGGCGCATTAAAGCGTGTTATGCCTAAAATGGAAGACCGTATTGATGGTTATTCAATCCGGGTGCCGACTATTAATGTGGCTGCAATTGACTTAACTTTTATCGCGCAATCTCCAATTACTGTGCATCACATTAATGAAATACTAATTAAAGCTTCTCAAACAGATTATGCAGAAATTATGGCGGTAACAGATGAGCCATTAGTTTCGAGTGATTTCAATCATTCACCTTATTCACTCATCGTTGATTTAACTCAGACGATGGTAGTTGGCCATCAAGCTAAAGTATTTGCTTGGTACGATAATGAATGGGGCTATGCAAATCGATTATTAGATTTGTGCGATTCTTTCTAAATATGATTTTAAATCATTTAAGGGTGTTAAATTAACACCCTTTTTATGGTTGTTAATTTCTAATATGAAAAGTTCAAATAATTAAAATTCTAAATATTAGTATTGTGTAAAATTATATCTATTTGTATGATTCGCAAACATTAAAATTTTAATTATAGAGTTCATATGAAATTTAACTCAAAAAGAATAAGTGGTTTTTTAATTTTTACATCTACTATTATTTTAGCTGCTTGCGGTGGTGAAGGCTCAGATCAGAATACCCATGATCAAGCCGAAAATAATTTAGAAAAAGAAGACAAAATTTACCAAGTCTATTATCAACCTTCTGATATTTCTTCAAGTATCTACAGTGATTCTTTTGAAATTACTCAATATTCAATTAAGAATAATGAAATCTTTTTTGCAAAGTCACATAACCAACCGCTAGAAACTGAACTTTTAACTGAACAGAAAGTTTTAAATAAAGGGACGTTACAAACACATACTGTGAAAAGGTTAACATCTAGCAGTTGGACTTATGAATTAACGCCTGATTTGAAAGAAAATTTAAAGTTTGAAATTGTGAAGTTGGATGGTGAAAATATCTTTGATCGTGTATTACCTGGCTATAAAGAAAATAAAAATTTAGAAACAGGCCTTCACAATCAACTTGATAAAAATTTAATAGATTTCTACCAAAATTATAAGAATGTTAGGTTTCCAAAAAATAGTTATTGTTATCGTTTAAAAGAAACTCAATGGAATCAATCTTATATTTCTTATATATCTAGTTTTAATTCAAATCCTTCGTTTAGTGAGAAAAAGCAGTCAATTATCGAAAGATATAATAACTTAGGCCAAGATAAAAAGTATTTTAGGCTTCTAAATTCGCAGTGGTATGGTTATAACTTAACTGTTTTAGAAAACTTAGAAACTGGTGATATTCAAAGCGCATTGGGAAATAATAATAACCAGTCTGCTTTTTTTATTAATTTTATATCAAGTAGTCGGTGGGATGCTGATAGAAATTTAGCGTATGAAAAGTCTCATCTGTATTCTATAGAAGATAACCCGCTTAATAATATGCATTCATTAATTGCTTTCAGACAAAAGATAAAAATCGCAAATCTTGAAAAAGGTTGCTTTGCGTTTAATACTCAAGCAGCTCAAGCTATTCAAAGATTAAATCTGGTTAACTGGCAACAAGGAGATAGCTCAGATATTGGCCCATTCTTTGGTCGAAGAACTTTTGTCTATGATATGAGTGAATGAGAATAAAGTATTGAATATTATTATTAATTCATTAAATCTTCTTTTTGACTTTAGAGTTTATTAAGAAAGATTTATGCAAATTGTCAGGTGCATGGCACAAAGTATCATGCTACACTAAGAGAAATCGGGTGTGTTCCCGATTTTTTTATGTGGGGTCGTTCCACGTTGATCAGATTTTAGGCTTGAAATATGACCATTTCAGAGACATGGTTGCTGCCTGACGGGGTAGCAGATGTATTGCCGGAACAGGCGCAAGTCATTGAAAAACTTCGCCGTGAAGCTTTAGATTTCCTCGCGGTACGAGGTTATCAATTGGTATATACACCATTTATCGAATACATCGAATCGTTGTCTTCATTATCAGAATCAAATCAAGACTTAGATTTAGTAACTTTTAAGGTCATTGATCAGCTCTCAGGCCGTTTACTCGGTGTTCGTGCTGATATGACGCCACAAGTTGCACGTATCGATGCACATGTAAGACCAGTTGAAGGCGTTGCACGTTACTGTTATTCAGGGACTGTATTACATACTAAACCACAAAATTTCAATGCCACACGTGCACCTCTCCAATTAGGTGCAGAGTTATACGGGCATGACAGTATCGAAGCTGATGTCGAAATGGTCGATGTTATGCTGGGGCTGATCGAGAATATCTACACTTTACAAGGCGCACATCTAGATTTGGGCCATGTAGGGTTGTTCCGCAGTTTAGTAAAATGTGCTGGACTGTCAAAAAATGAAGAGCATGAGCTTTCAGATCTTTATCAAAGAAAAGCGTTACCAGAGTTAGCTGAATTTACTCAAAACCTGAATATGGGTTCTGATTTCTATGCGCTTGGTCGCTATTCTAGTGATCTAGAAGCATTACAGTCGAATTTAAGTGCAAACATCTTACAAGATGCTGAATTTAAGTCAGCATTAGATGCACTTAAAACGACACATGCGCAAATTAAAGGCCGTTGGCCAAATCTCAATATCGGTATTGATGTTGTAGAGCTACGTAGTTATCACTATCACACTGGTTTGATGTATGCGGTCTATGCACCGAATCGTGCTGCGCCTTTAGCACAGGGTGGCCGTTATGATGGTATTGGTGAGCACTTTGGCCGCGCACGTCCTGCTACTGGATTTAGTTGTGATTTATATGCCTTAGGTGCAAATCAGTTCGCCGAAATCGAAACTGTTGTTGCTCCAAAAGGCTCAGAACAGGATTTACTCTCAGCAATTTCGAATGCACGCGCTCAAGGTTTACGTGTCGTTCAATTGTTAGGTAATGATGATTTAAGTTCTATTCCATATGCGACCCATCAATTCGTGTCGCAAAATGGACAATGGAATATTGAAAAGATTTAATCGCCAGCGGTAAATTTTTACTGGTGGTTTCCAATTTTAACAGCATGATGTAATGAGGCTATTATGGGCAAAAATGTTGTGGTACTTGGTACCCAATGGGGCGACGAAGGTAAAGGTAAAATCGTCGACCTGCTCACAGATCAAGCGGCTGCGGTAGTACGTTATCAAGGCGGACATAACGCAGGTCATACTCTTGTCGTAGGTGGTAAAAAGACTGTATTGCACCTCATTCCATCAGGCATTTTACGTGAAAACGTATTGTGCTTAATTGGTAATGGTGTAGTACTTTCACCAGCCGCGTTAATTGAAGAAATGGGAATTTTGGAAGCGGAAGGTGTTCCTGTTAAAGAACGTCTACGTATTTCTCCAAACTGTCCACTCATTTTGCCTAACCACATTGCACTTGATCAGGCACGTGAGAAGAAACGTGGTAATGCTAAAATCGGTACTACAGGTCGTGGTATTGGTCCTGCATACGAAGATAAAGTGGCTCGCCGTGCAGTGCGTGTTGCTGACCTTGTTCGTGGTGGTGCAGCGCTTGAAGAAAAACTCCAAGAAATGCTTGAGTTGCATAACTTCCAGTTAACTCAGTTCTACGGTGTAGAAGCTGTTAAATTTGAAGATGTATTGGCTCTTTGCAACCAATGGCGTGAAGTGCTTGCTCCATTAGTGATTGATGTTACTAAAGTGTTGCATGACTATCGCAAAGAAGGTAAGGCGGTAATGTTTGAAGGAGCTCAAGGCTCACTTCTTGATATCGATCACGGTACTTATCCGTATGTTACAAGTTCAAATACAACTGCTGGTGGCGTAAGCTCTGGTTCAGGTATGGGACCTTTACACCTTGATTATGTATTGGGTATTACTAAGGCTTATACAACACGTGTAGGTGCTGGTCCATTCCCAACTGAATTGGTTTACGATGCAGCGACTGATTCTGGTGACCCAATTGGTAAACACTTAGGCACAGTTGGTCATGAATTTGGTGCTTCTACTGGCCGTCAACGTCGTTGTGGTTGGTTTGATGCTGAAATTCTTCGCCGTTCTGTAGATGTAAACTCACTTTCAGGTATTTGCTTAACTAAACTTGACGTTTTAGATGGTTTGGAAGAAGTAAAAATCTGTGTGGGTTATGAAAATACAGATTCAGGTTGTGTAGGTTCTTCAGATGCAGTTTCTTTCGAATGCTTGAAGCCAATCTATGAAACTATGCCTGGTTGGAGCGAGTCGACTGTTGGTTTAACTAGTATCGATCAATTACCAGCAAATGCTTTAGCTTATGTTAAGCGTATTGAACAATTAATCGAATGTCCGATTGATATTGTTTCAACTGGTCCAGACCGTGCAGAAACAATTGTTTTACGTCATCCATTCTCTGCTTAATTAGCAAAGATTAAAAAGGCCTCCTAAAAGGGGGCTTTTTTATACCCGACTAAAGTGCAGTTTTCGTTTTATTAGATCCAGATTAAAACGTTATATATAGATCAGGAAGGATGGGCTCAGGATGAAGCTGCAACCAACTATTTCAAAAACAATTTTTTATTCTTTTTTATTTGCTATTGGTGGTTCACCCACGCTGGCAATGTTGATTATTTATGGACAGGAATATCATGAAGACTTCTTTATGACTGCGTTTATGAGCTTGTCGGTTTTGTTCGCATGTGTGTTAATTCCTGTCGTATTCATACAAAATAGTTATTTACTCTGGAAAAAGGAAAGTCCTAATCTTGAAGAGAAAGTTAAGACCTTAAGTCATGTTTATCTGGGTTTAAATGTAATCTGTTTGATTTTCTGGATTTATTTGATGACGTTATCTGCTTGATCGTTACATAAATACTATGATCATGGAGAAATGAGACATTCAAAGCGTGACTGGTATTTCTTATAATAAGTGCAAAAGAATAAACAGCTTTTTATCGATTTAGGTGATCCGTGTTATGAATAAAAAACTCTTTTTAAGCTTGTGTGCAGCAAGCGTGATGACCATTTCTGGCTGTGCAACCGTAGCGGACATGGCAGGTGCAGATACTGCAACCTTGAATGCTCAATCTGCTCAAGGTTTTAATAAGATGGTGCAGGAAGCACGTGGTAAGGGTGCTCTCGATACAAGTTCTAGTACATATAACCGTATTAATGCTGTATTCAACCGTTTAAAACCATATGCGAACCAGATGAATCAGACTGGTCAACCATTTGGCTGGCAGTTAGCGGTGTTGAAATCAGATACGATTAATGCTTACGTTGCACCTGGTGGCAAGGTAGTGTTCTATACAGGTATTGTGAATAAATTGAACCTGACAGATGCTGAAATTGCAGCTGTTATGGGACATGAAATGACACATGCTTTAGAAGAGCATGCAAAAAGCAAAATCGGTGCACAAGCTTTAACTGATTTAGCTCTAGGCATCGGTTTAAGCTATGCGGGTAATAACGTAGGCCAGCTTGGTACTGCTGCCGCTCAGTTAGGTACACAAGTGGGTGTGGGCTTACCATATTCTCGTAGCTTGGAAAGTCGTGCTGACCAAGGTGGTTTAATGTTGATGGCGCGCGCAGGCTATAATCCAAATGCAGCGATTACACTTTGGGAAAAAATGAATAAGCTTGAAGGTGGCGGTGGTTCATCATTCTTGTCTACTCACCCATCTAACTCACAACGTATTGGTGATATGCGTAAAAACTTACCTGCGGCAATGGCAGTTTATAATAGCCGTAAATAAGATATAAATTTTATATAGATAAAGAAAACGGATGCTTAAGCATCCGTTTTTTATTTAAGGAGCAGGGTTGGGCTGTTGGGTATGGATGGCCTCAATACCTTTTAGAACTTCACTTGGTAGTTCAATCTCAAATGCCTGAATATTTTCTTTGAGTTGATCTAAATTAGTGGCACCAATAATTGTGCTGGTCACAAAGAATTGTTGCTTAATAAAAGCTAAGGCCATTTGAGTTAAGCTTAGCCCATGCTTTTCTGCTAGCTGTGCGTATTGTTCAGTCGCCCATTCGCTTTGAGGGTTGCTGTAGCGGCTAAAGCGAGGGAATAGTGTTACACGAGCATTGGCGGGACGCGCACCATTTCTAAACTTACCCGTTAAGTAACCAAAAGCCAGAGGAGAGTAGGCGAGCAAGCCGACATCTTCATATTTAGCAATTTCTGACATACCTATTTCATAAGTGCGGTTAAGCAGGCTATATGGGTTTTGAACACTTACAAATTTACTGACACCTAGCTTTTCGGCCAAATGTAAAAATTTCATGGTGCCCCACGGGGTTTCATTTGATAAACCAATATAGCGAATGCGCCCGCGATTAATCTCTTCTTGTAGAGCAAGTAATGTTTCTTCTAGAGGTGTTGTGTCGTAATCATTTTCAGCTTGCTGATTGCCATAAGCGAGCGTACCAAAAAAGTTGGTATGACGTTCAGGCCAATGCAATTGATAAAGATCGATATAGTCCGTTTGGAAGCGTTTAAGTGAACCATCTAGAGCTTTGGCAATATGGTCACTGTTAAAGCGCGTATGGCCTTCTCGAATGTGTGTTCCTCCAAAGCCCGGACCTGCAATTTTAGATGCGAGAAAGACTTTGTCACGTTGTCTATGCTGGGCAAACCAATTACCAATAATCGTTTCAGTTGCACCATAAGTTTCAGGTTTTGGTGGAACGGAATACATCTCAGCCGTATCCCAAAAATATAAACCATGGGCCAAGGCGTAATTGAGTTGTTCAAAAGCTTCTTGTTGGGAGTTTTGCTCACCAAATGTCATGGTGCCTAAACAAATTTCTGGAAGTTTAAGGCCTGTGCGACTAAGTGGGTTAAATTGCATACAGCGGAATCCTTGGAAATTTTGAGTTAGCCTAACGGAGAATATGTATTCAACTTAAATCATAAAATTAGAATAGTTTGTAAGTTTTGTGTATTAACTCATTGTTGCATATAAAAAAAGCAAACCGAAGTTTGCTTTTTATTAAAAATTTAATGAATATTATTCTTCATCATCGTAGTCATCATCAGAAACAGTGTTTTCTTCTAATGATGCATCAAAAATAAGAATGGCTTTACCATCAGTTTGGATCATACCTTGATCTTCTAAGGTTTTGAGTACACGACCAACCATCTCACGTGAACATCCAACAATACGGCCAATTTCTTGACGAGTAATACGAATTTGACGACCATTCGGCAAAATCATTGCTTCTGGTTGAGAAGATAGATCGATTAAGCAACGTGCAATACGACCAGACACATCAATGAACGCAAGATCTGTCATTTTACGAGTCGTATTTTTTAGACGGCGAACTAATTGTGCAAAAACAGCATAGCTTAAGTCTGGGTATTGTTTGCTAAGTTCGTGGAAGTTGTCATAAGAGATCTCTGCAATTTCACAGACATCACGAGTTCGAACTTCGGCTGTACGTTGAGGGTTCGGTTCGAAAAGCCCCATTTCCCCAAAGAAATCGCCCGGATTTAAATACGCAACAACAATTTCACGTTCGTCATCTTCACGTAAAATAATTGAAACTGAGCCTTTTAAAATTAAATATAAAGATTTTGACTCTGTTCCGGCATCAACAATTGTGGTTCGTTTTGGATATCTGTTGATGTGAGCACGTTTTAACAATGCTTTAACGGATTCAGGTAGTTGCCCCGGAGATAAAGCATCTGTGCTGAGTTGTGAAAAATTTGAAGTCATGCTTAATATGTTCCGAATAGGGTAAACAATTCACACAAGCTCGAGATGAGCCATTACACAGAAGAGATGAAATTCCTTATCAACTCATTTTATGTTAGTGTACAAAACAAGGGCCTGTTGACATTTCACAGATGGTTGCAACATAAGACAATTCTTTTAGACGTACCAAATAAGAACTATGAAATTTAGCCATTCTAAATAAATAGATCTTAACAATGGAACGTACAAAATAACTTGGTCTTGCGCTATGCCTGCGCTGCTTTAATTGCAACTCAGATTATGGCTGAAATTTCACAAACTTTATTACAAAACTGGACAAAGGATTGCCATTGTCTGGGTTTTGCGTCTTATTTGGATTAATTTTTAGCTATAACGCAATCCATAGATGAAATGTCAACAGACCCTGCTTAAATTTATAATTTTTTTTGGGTAGTTGCAATGCAAACAAGTGTACATTGGCTAGAGAATGTTGCTTTTGAAGCGAAATCGGATAGTGGGCATAGTGTCATCATGGACGGCTCACCTGAGTATGGTGGTGAAAACCGTGGTCCACGTCCTATGGAATTGATATTAATGGGACTTGGTGGGTGTGCTTCGTTTGATATTGTGACTATTTTAAAGAAATCTCGCCAAGATGTGACGAATGTTGTATGTAATTTAAAAGCTGAGCGCGCTGACGCAATTCCGGCTGTGTTTACTAAAATCCACTTACATTTTGTGGTAACTGGTAAAGCTGTGAAAGAAAAGCAGGTTGCAAAAGCAGTTGAATTGTCTGCCGAGAAATATTGTTCAGCAAGTAAAATGCTTTCCGATGGTGGTGTTGAAATTACACATGACTTCGAAATTATTGAAGCGGAATAAGGCATTTTTTTGCTAGCTAGAAATTAAAAAAAGCTGACATTAGAGTTGGCTTTTTTTATTGTCAAAAATAACTAAAAAATAATAGGGAGAAGAAAGGTGAATATTCGTTCTGCTAAATCAAAAGATACTCAAGCTATATGTGATCTACTTAAACAGATGGGATACCCACAGCCTTTTGCTCTTATTCAAGAAAAGTTTGAGATACTCCATAATGACTCTAATTCACAAATTTTGATTGCTGAAGAGAGGGGTAAAATTTATGGTTTTTTATCTCTCTACTTTATTCCGCAAATTGCCTTACAAGGTGACTTTGCCAAAATATGCTATCTGTGTGTTGATGAGAATATGCGTAGCAAAGGTGTAGGGCATTTACTCGTAAAGGAGGCTGAGCAACAAGCCAGACGCCGAGGGTGTGATCGAATGGAACTGCATTCAGGAATGCAAAGACCTTTGGCACATCAATTTTACCTAAGAGAAGGCTATGTCGAAGCGCCAAAGTATTTTCGTAAAGCTTTAAATTAACGAGCTGTATTTAGAAAAAGCTGAGGATCTACCCGAGCATTATTAAGGCTCATGCCCCAATGCAGGTGTGGGCCTGTCACGCGTCCTGTTTTGCCTACTAAACCTAACGTTTCTCCTTGACGGATATGTTGGCCTTTCTCTACTTTAATTGCGCTTAAATGGCAGAACATGCTGACTAAGCCTTGGCCATGATCAATCAATACAGTTTGTCCATTAAAAAAATAAGATCCAGTTTGAATAACCACACCATCTGCGGGCGCAATAACTTTTTGCCCTACTGGCGCAGGAATATCTAAACCTGAGTGAGGCGCGCGTTCCTCGCCGTTAAAGAAGCGTTTTCTTCCAAAAGAGTTGCTAAATTTCCCTGAAGTCGGGCGTATAAATGTGGGTAGGGTTTGCCATGAGCTCTGTGTAAATGAGGTATACACATCATTTTGTTCTTTTGCTTCTTGAGCGTAGCGGTCTAATTGACTTTGATTAGGGTTCACATAATCTTGGTTCGTGACTTTAATCCGTTGTTCTGCGTAAGGATAAGACTTAACTTCTATTTGAATCGGGGCTTTATTTGTGTCGAGTTGAATACTGCCGATTGGAGTAGATAAAGGAATACCAAGTACAGCATAGCGCTGCTGACCTTCTTGGCTAATTAAAACAGGCTTTTGTTGAAAAGTGACCTGAGTAATATCAGTACTTAGAGGAACAACTGCAATTCCACCAGGTCGTCTGGAGTCTTGTGGGAGCTGAGCGATTGCCAGTGCCGAAGTAAAAAGACAAGTTGTTGTTAATATAATATGTTTAAAGTGCATTTTTCATTTCAAAACGAGTAGGAAACTAGCAAGATAAACTAAAGCTTAATTACTAAATTCTCAATGAAGACTTTGTGAAAAGCGTAGTAAGAATAAGCATGAATCTAAATATTCAAGCATTTTAATAAAATGTAGCTGAACTGTACTTGAAATATATACAAAACAATCCCATATTATAATGGAGTTTTACTCATTGTTGTTTTTATAACACTATGAAAAATATATAAAAATTCATTTGAAATTCGAAGAAGTGTTCCCATCTATTAGACAAGTACAAATTTGTTGTGAGGAATAACAAGAATGCGTTTTGAGAAATTTACAAACCGCTTGCAGCAAGCCCTCTCAGATGCTCAATCTTTAGCGATGGGTAAAGACCATACCGCTATCGCAGGTATTCATATTTTGTCTACCTTGTTAGAAGAGCCATCAAATATTAGTTTGTTGCAACAAGCAGGTGCACGGTTACCTGAACTTAAACAAAAACTTGAACAGGCTATAAAAGATGCGCCGACAATTGCCAACCCAACGGGTGATGTCAACTTAAACCCAGAAGCCGTTAAAGCGCTTAATTTGGCAGACAGATATGCGCAAAAGGCAGGTGATGAATTTTTATCAACTGACTGGGTTTTATTAGGTTTGGCAGAGACAGGCGAAACTAAAAATATTTTAAGTGCGGTAGGTGTAACTCCCGACAGCTTACGCAAAGTAATTGAACATATTCGAGGTAATGACAAAGTCATGAGTAATAATCACGAAGACCAACGTGACTCACTTAATAAATATACGATTGATTTAACAGAGCGTGCTTTATCTGGAAAACTTGATCCTGTCATTGGGCGTGACGATGAAATTCGCCGTACCATTCAGGTTTTATCGCGTCGTACCAAAAACAACCCTGTTCTTATTGGTGAGCCGGGTGTAGGTAAAACCGCTATTGTTGAAGGTTTGGCACAGCGTATTGTGAATGGTGAAGTGCCAGAGGGATTAAAAAATAAACGTGTTTTATCCCTTGATTTAGGTTCATTACTGGCTGGTGCTAAATATCGTGGTGAGTTTGAAGAACGTTTAAAAGCTGTCTTAAAAGACTTAGCAAAACACGAAGGCGAAATCATCCTGTTTATTGATGAGTTACATACACTCGTAGGGGCAGGTAAAGGCGATGGCGCAATGGATGCAGGGAATATGTTAAAACCTGCATTGGCTCGTGGTGAATTGCGCTGTGTGGGTGCGACGACCTTAGATGAATATCGTCAATATATTGAAAAAGATGCAGCTTTAGAGCGTCGTTTCCAGAAAGTACTGGTTGATGAACCAAGTGTTGAAGATACGATTGCAATTTTACGTGGACTTAAAGAAAAATATGCCACTCACCATGGTGTACAAATTTTAGACTCTGCGATTATTGCTGCGGCGAAAATGTCTCATCGTTACATCACCGATCGTCAATTACCAGACAAGGCAATTGATTTGATTGATGAGGCAGCTTCTCGTATTAAAATGGAGATTGACTCTAAACCTGAAGCACTTGATAAGCTAGATCGCCGTTTAATCCAGTTGAAAATGCAATTGGAAGCTGTGAAAAAAGATGAAGATGTCGGCAGTAAAGCTGAAGTCACTCATCTTGAAAAACAGATTGCTGAAGTCGAGAAAGAATACAATGATCTTGAAGAAATCTGGAAGTCTGAAAAAACTTTGGTAGAAGGTACTAAACAGGCTCAGGTGGAACTTGATAAAGCGCGTATTGCTTTTGAGAAAGCTCAGCGTGAAGGTGATTTGGCTGAGGCAGCACGTTTACAGTATGGCGTAATTCCAGAGTTGCAAAAACAACTGGAGCAAGATGAAGTTGCAGAAGAGAACGAAGAGCCAAAACTCATTCGTACTAAAGTGACTGAAAATGAAATTGCTGAAGTTGTTAGTGCTGCGACAGGTATCCCGGTTGCTAAAATGATGCAAGGCGAGCGTGAAAAACTTCTTAATATGGAAGAGTTTTTACATGACCGTGTTGTAGGGCAAGATGAAGCAGTTGTTGCAGTGTCTAATGCAGTACGCCGTTCACGTGCCGGTTTGTCTGACCCGAATCGTCCTAGCGGATCATTCTTGTTCTTGGGTCCAACAGGTGTTGGTAAAACTGAGTTGACCAAAGCACTTGCTAACTTCTTGTTTGACAGTGATGATGCCATGATTCGTATCGACATGAGTGAATTCATGGAAAAGCATTCGGTTAGCCGTTTGGTTGGTGCGCCTCCAGGATATGTGGGTTATGAAGAAGGTGGTGTTTTAACTGAAGCTGTTCGCCGTAAGCCATATAGCGTGGTGTTGTTTGATGAGGTTGAAAAAGCACATCCGGATGTATTCAATATCTTGCTCCAAGTATTGGACGATGGCCGCTTAACAGACTCACAAGGTCGAGTAGTAGACTTTAAAAATACGGTAATTGTGATGACTTCGAACTTAGGTTCACAGGATGTACGTGAGCTAGGTGAGGGTGCAACAGACGATGAAGTGCGTACCATTGTAATGAATGCGGTAAGTCAGCATTTCCGTCCGGAATTTATTAACCGGATTGATGAGCTTGTGATTTTCCATTCACTCAAAAAAGCACAAATTCGAGGCATTGCCGATATTCAGTTGGATCGATTACGTTCGCGTCTTGTTGATCGTGACATGAGTCTAACTGTAGATGATACCGCTTTTGATTTATTGATTGATGCTGGTTTCGATCCTGTCTATGGCGCGCGTCCATTGAAACGTGCGATTCAACAACAGATTGAAAACACATTAGCACAAAAAATCTTGTCGGGTGATTTTGTCGCAGGTGATACTATTCTAGTTAAAGGCGAAAATGGGCATTTAGTCTTCGATAAAATGAAACTCAGTTAAGCTTTTTCTGCTAAAACCGAAAAGAGAATATGGAAACATATTCTCTTTTTTTATGTTGAATCAGTTTTTATGGTTGATGTGAGTAAAGCAATTATGGCATCTGAAACTTTCTGAGTTAATGTCTTTAACTTTTGTTCTGAGTGACCAGATAAAAAATAACGATAATGATAAATATGCTGTTGGTAAGAAATGCAAATAAAAAAGGTGCCCACAGGTTTTTCTGGGGTTTCACTTCCGCCAGATTTTAATAGCCCAGTACAACTGACAATAATATCAGCTTGTTGAAATAAGCTTTGACCCAGCCTACACATTTCCTCTGTGACTTGCGGTGACTCTGCTGTGTAAGTCTCTATTAACTTTGGATCGATATTTAAAATACTAATTTTAATGCTTGGGTCGTAGCTAACTAAGCCACCTAGTAAAATATCTGCACCACTATTTTTATGAATAGAAAACTGACTTGTTAAATAACCCGAACTCGCACTCTCAATAAAAGCAATTTTGAGCTGGCGATCTTCTAATAGTTGGCAGCACTGCTGAAGCATTATTTCACCTCGAATGGTGTTTATTTATAAATAAAATCAATTTACAGATAAATTATAAAATTACAGTAAGTGATTTAGCAGTGTCGTACAAGTCTGAGATAAAAATCTATAAAACAACTTGAATATTCACTAAATGCTTGTGTAATAGTTCAGGTTTTAAAATGATCAATGTTAATTGTCGGGAAGTCTATTTATAACATTGCGACATGTTTAAAAAATTGTTAATTTTGTTCGATATAACGAACAATAACAATTTAGGATAAATGCAATGAACAATAAACAAGGACCTGCGCTGTGTATTTTAGGTTTTATTTCGCTAATACCCATCAATGTATGGGCTGCACAGCCTCTAAGTGAAGGGGCCTTAGCAACACAAACAGGGGCAGTAAATGCAGCTTTACCTGTGATTATTGCGAAAGCTCAAGACGATGCTAAGAAACCAATGATAGAACAACAACAAGCACGTCAGGTGTTAGGGGATAATTATTTACAACAAGTTCGATGGGATGCACTTAGAACAAGTGTACTTTCACCTTATCAAGAACAAAAACAAAATCATGTTATCGATAGTAAGGAAAAGAAGAAACTAGAAATGATGGCATTACCGGAAAGAGCAGACCGATTTACCAAATATGATTTTGAATCAAAAAATTTTCATGGCGAGGTTATTATTACCGTGAAGTAATAATAACCTCTAGTCTTATTAATATTGATCTAGACCAGGATGCTGAATTTTCCATGCACGGTGGATTTTCTGATTACGTTTAAAATCAGGGCCAATGGTTTCAGAAGTGATTTCTTCAACCTGAAAAATAGCTTCGATCTCTTCATCCATTTCAAAACCACGATAGTTGTTTGAGAAATAGAGCGTTCCTTCACTATTTAAACGGTTCATTGCACGTTTAATGAGTGAAACATGGTCGCGTTGGACATCGAAAGTACCGTAGAACTTTTTCGAGTTTGAGAATGTCGGTGGATCAATAAAAATAAGATCGTATTGTTCATGACCTTCTTTTAACCATTCAAAACAGTCACTCGCAAAGAACATGTGCTGTTCATCTGCATGATCTACAGTTAGGCCATTTAAAACGAAGTTTTCTTTTGACCAACTCAAGTAGGTATTAGATAAGTCTACACTTGTCGTGCTTGCAGCACCGCCTAAAGCAGCATGTAAGCTTGCTGTAGAGGTGTAGCTATATAAGTTTAAGAAGTGCTTACCACGAGCTTCTTGTGCGATACGTAAACGCATTTGACGGTGGTCAAGGAATAAACCTGTATCTAGGTAATCTGTCAGGTTAACTAAAATTTTAGCTTTACCTTCCTGAACGATAAAACGTTTTGAAGCTGTGCTTTGTTTCGTATATTGATTTGTACCAGTTTGGCGCGCACGTGTCTTAATGAAGATAGCATCGCGGTTTAAACCGGTAACAGCACGAATTGCAGCGAGTGCTAAATTAAAACGTTTTTTTGCTTTTTCAGGATCGATCGTTTTTGGTGGTGCATATTCCTGAACGTGTAAGCGATCGCCATATAAATCTACAGCGACATTAAAGTCAGGTAAGTCTGCATCATACAAACGTAAGCAATAAACATTTTCTTTCGTTGCCCATTTTTTCAAGGCAGTCATATTTTTTTGCAAACGGTTAGCAAAATCTTGAGCTTCTTCCATTTCAATAGGTTGAGCTTGCCAAGTTGCTAAGAATGGCTGAGTTACTTTTTCTGGCTTAATTGAACCAAAACGAATGTAAATCGGTAACTTACCATTCATTAAACGTAAAGTTTCAGGTGCTTCAAACGCTAAAACATCGGCTTGCTCAATTTGCGCTGCAATAATTGCGGCATATTGATTAGGGAAATGTTTTTGTAAAAGCGCAGATAAACCTAAGTATAGAGAGCGGTTAGATGCTTTATCACCTAAACGTTCACCATATGGAGGGTTAGTCACAATAAATGCAGTTTTGCCTTCAGCTGAAAAATCAGGCCAGTCCGCTAAAGTACGTTCTTCAATTTGAATTTGACCTAATACTTTTTCAAAGCCTGCCGCAATAATATTTTCACGGGTGGCTTTTACAGCTTCCCAGTCTGCATCGTAGGCATAAAACTTAGGTAAAGGTAATTCAAGCGCCTTTTCATGACGTTCTGCTGCTTCAGCTTTAAGTGAAAGCCAAAGTTCGCGGTCATGACCATGCCAGCCATTAAAGCCAAAACGGCGAACAAGGCCTGGTGCACGGTCAGTTAAAATCATTAATGCTTCAATAATAAATGTACCTGAACCGCACATCGGGTCGAGCACAATCTCTGGCTTACGTTGTTGAAGCTGAGCTTTTTGTAAAATTGCCGCAGCAAGGTTTTCTTTAATTGGCGCATCCGTCATATAACGACGGTAACCACGTTTATGTAATGAATCACCTGATAAATCTAGGCAATATGTATGCTCAGTTTTACCTGCTAAAACATATAACGTAATTTCTGGTTGTTTAGTATCAATGCTCGGACGACGACCTACAGCTTCCATAAAGGAATCGACAACACCATCTTTTGCTCTAAGTGTTGCAAATTGAGTGTTAACCTTAATTTCACGTTCAGCATGTAAGCGAATAGCGAAGGTACTTTGTGGTGCAAAAATAAGTGACCAATCAAAGCTAATCGCACCTTCATAAAGCTCTTCTGCTACATCACGCGCATCATGTGTATGTTCGAGTTCATAAGTATGAATAGGCAATAAAACACGAGAAGCAAGACGCGACCACATACAAATGCGATAAGCATGTTCAAGCGTTCCTTCAATGATTAAACGTCCTGCTTTACGTTCTGTCACTTTGGTGCCAAGCTGTTCTATTTCTTCTTGTAAGAGGGCTTCTAAACCATCAGCACAAGTAATCCAATAGTGGTTTAAACGTAAAGAGGTATTCATAAACTCGATTGACCAAAACATATAAATATTAACGATGCAAAGTTTAACTTATTTTGATGTGTAAAGGTTTTTAAATTATTGCAACCTATCATAATCCAACCAATAAACTGATTTTTAAAGATTAATACAGTAAAAGTGGTATGTATTTTGCTAAGTCAATCCTATCAATGGTTATTTATTTAACAAACACAGCTATTTTTTAACCATTTTTATTATTTTAGATTAATGGGGTAATTATAAATGAAAGACATGATGGGGAATGGTTTTGTTTCTAATGCAGATGCTTTCTCAGTAGCTACACAAATATATGTACGCATGCGTAGGGTGACAGGGCGGGTAATAGATGCCCTGTATGTGGTTCAAAATAAAGATTATGCAAAATATGTTATTGGGCTTGCACTAGAGTCGGACGACGACGAATTAAAACGATGCGTTGAACGATTAAAATCGTTGGTTGACACAATACCGGAGCTTTCTCAAAAAGAAAAAATTACTGTTGTTAACGATGATGAAGATTCAGAAATCAGTGCCGAAGACATTTATCGAGCACAAGTTCCACATCATTATATTGGTGCCTTGAGATAATCTAGATCAAGGTCCTAAATTTTCTGGTTAATTTAGGGCCTTATTCTGTAAAGTTCTTCTGCGAAAAGAGCGGAATTCAGCTACACTATGCACGTTTTCGCGATTCGACCCATAGGAATCCATTATGCATATTGCAGCGTTGCATCAACCGAGCCAGGTTCAGCTCAATCAAGACGGAAATTTAAAACATTTTTTAACCATTGAGGGGCTTTCAAAAGAAAACCTCACTAAGATTTTAGATACCGCACAAAGCTTTTTAGATGATAATAATAATTTAATTAACCGTCCGCTCTTAGAGGGATTGACGGTTATGAATCTCTTCTTTGAAAACTCCACCCGTACCCGTACTACTTTTGAAGCAGCAGCAAAACGTTTGTCTGCCAATGTACTGAACATTGATATTGCACGTTCAAGCACTTCAAAAGGTGAAACTCTACGCGATACGCTCTGGAACCTTGAAGCAATGGCTGCAGACATTTTTGTTGTTCGCCATTCATCTTCGGGTGCTGCACATTTTATTGCTAAAGATGTATGTCCTAAGGTCGCGATTATTAATGCAGGGGATGGACGTCATGCGCATCCAACGCAAGCGATGCTTGATATGCTGACCATTCGCCGTGAAACTAAAAAACCATTTGAAGATTTAAGCGTTGCCATTATCGGGGACATTAAACACTCTCGCGTTGCACGTTCGGATGTGGCTGCATTACAAACTCTAGGTTGTAAAGATATTCGTGTGATTGCACCGAATACATTATTGCCAGTGGGCTTTTCGGAATATGGCGAGCACGTTCGCTTATTCAACAAGATGGATGAAGGCATTACTGGTTGTGATGTGATTATTGCTTTACGTATTCAAAACGAGCGTATTGACTCTCCAGCATTATCTTCACAGTCTGAATTCTACAGAATGTATGGCTTAAACAAAGAACGTCTTGGTTTAGCTAAACCAGACTGCATTGTGATGCATCCGGGACCAATGAATCGTGGTGTAGAAATTGATTCAAGTGTTGCTGATGGAGATCAGTCGGTTATTTTGAAACAAGTAACCAATGGCATTGCAGTTCGTATGGCCGTATTGGCGTTATCGATGCAAGGCCAACTCCAAGAGCAAGGTTTAATTGAAGCGATTACGTTGTAAGGAATGGATCACATGAGTATTGTAAAAATTGAAAATGTACGTGTGTTAGACCCAATCCAAAAAACAGACAGCGTACAAACTGTATATATTGAAAATGGCAAGTTGGTTGCTCCAGTAGAGCAAGTGGAGCAAACCATTGACGGCCAAGGCAAATGGTTAATGCCAACCATGGTTGATTTGTGCGCGCGTTTGCGTGAACCGGGTCAACAACAACATGGGACATTGAAATCGGAAGGTAAGGCAGCACGTGCCAATGGTATTTTGCATGTTATTACACCACCTGATTCAAAGCCGATTGTACAAGACAACGGTGCTCTCATTCATGGCTTGATTGAAAAGGCATGGCATGATGGGGGCATTCACATGCATATCATTGGTGCTCAGACCCAAGGTTTAAATGGTAAGCAACCAGCAAACATGGCGGGCCTGAAAAAAGGTGGTTGTACTGCTGTTTCTAATGCGAATGCTGCTTTTGAAAATGACGATGTAGTTATTCGTACCTTGGAATATGCAGCGGGTCTTGGTCTAACGGTTGTGTTTTATGCTGAAGAGCCACAGATTGCTAAAGACGGATGTGCACACGAAGGCTTTATTGCTTCTCGCCAAGGTTTGCCAATGATTCCGGCAATTGCTGAAACTGTGGCGATTGCGAAATATTTGCTTATGATTGAAGCAACTGGCGTAAAAGCTCACTTTGGTTTGTTATCTTGTGGTGCATCGGTTGAATTAATCCGCGCAGCAAAAGCAAAAGGTTTACCTGTGACTGCCGATGTAGCAATGCATCAGTTGCATTTAACTGAACACTTAACTGATGGTTTCAATTCGCTAGCACATGTTCGTCCACCATTGCGTTCTGAGCAAGATAAAGAACTTTTACGTCAAGGTTTAAAAGAGGGCGTGATTGATGCAATTTGTACGCATCACGAACCTTTAAGCAGCTCCGCAAAAATGGCACCATTTGCTGAAACTCAACCGGGCATTACTGCTTTTGATACTTATGTATCTTTAGGCATTCAACTCATTAATGAAGGCTTATTTGAACCTTTAGAGTGGGTGGAGAAAGTGACTAGCGTACCTGCGCAGGTTGCCAATATGACTACGCGTTGGAAAGATGAAGCAGGATGGGTGTTAGTCGATCCTGAATTAAGCTGGACAGTAAGCAAAGACACGATTTTATCGCAAGGGAAAAATACTCCATTGTTGGGCCAAAACCTTAGCGGTAAAGTACTTCAAACTTTTGCTAACTGATAAAGCGGTTATTTAAAGTAAATTTAAAATATAAACAGGTAGATCAATAAGATCTGCCTGTTTTGTAAAGACTAGATGCAAATTTGTATATAAATTATTTAAAAAACAATAAAAGATTGAACGCAGATTAGAATAAAAAACTATCAGCAAAGAGAAGTATTTGAATAATCAAAAGTTGCTGGTTACGACGTATAAAATTCGGGAGAATAACCAATGTCGATAAACCCTATAGAACTGCTTAAAGAAAAAGTATCATCAACAATATTAGATAATCAGGATGGATACCTAGGCGAAAAATCGAATGCTTTATCTAAGTTTTATCCAATTTTACTTTCATTATTAGCTGCTAAACCTGATCTTATTGGACAATTAAAAAACAGTTTGGCTCCTTCGTTATCTGACCTTTTTTCTCATAATGACCAAATCAAGAATACTGTACTGACTCATTTAAGTGGTACAGCACCAAATAATGAAATCGAAAGCACACTCAACAGTGCAATTAAACCTAGTCTTAATGCAATTTCGGACGTTGCCGGAAATGATCAACAGAGTATTGTAAATTATTTACGTCAGCATGCAGATACTATTCGTTCGCATTTACCGGGATGGGCAGTAGGTCTATTAGCTCCTTTAGGACTTGGTGCAGGTTTATCTTCAGTTCCACATGCAACTTCAGCAGCCCCACCATTAGCTGCAGCCAGTGAAAAAACAGGAAAATCTCGTGGGTTCCTCCCTATTATTGCCTTAATTATTTTGGGTCTTATCATTGCTTGGTTGTGGCGTTCTTGTCAGCATAAAGAAGCTGTGCCAGCACCAGAACCAACGGCTGCCAGTGGTGTTGAGGCTACTACCGCAGCTGCACCTGCGAGCTTAAATTTAAGCACAGATGATAAAGGTGCTGTGAGCCAGTGTCAGGCAGGTATTGGCGATCAAGGATTCTTAGCAACACTACAAACTCAAGTTAAGCAGGTTTTCTCATCAACTCAAGACTGTAACGTTGATACTAGTCAAACATATGCAGCTGGATTTACAGATAAAGATGCACTTGCTGGCGTGCTTGGTGCCTTAAAAGGTGTGCCAAATGCATCTTTAGAATGGATAGGTGACAAAATTACTTTGAAAGCAGGTGATGCAGCAGCGTTAGCAGCATTAACCGCAAAAGTAAAAGCTCTTGTTCCTCACACTGAAGTTGTTTCTACTGCACCAGAAACAGCTGAACAATCTGTAAGTAATAGCTTAACTGCTTCGCAAACTGCTCTAGGCTCAATTGATCCGAATAATGTCGATGTAAATGCATTAGTAAAAGCACTTAACTTGCAAATCATTAACTTTGCGAGTGGCTCAAGCGATATTCCAGCAGACAACAAAGCTATTCTTGATCAAGCTGCAACACTTTTAAATAAAGTCAGTGGTGTGAAATTAAATGTGGGTGGTCACACTGACTCGACGGGTAATGCAGCAGCAAATAAAGCTTTATCACAACGCCGTGCTCAAGCAGTAGTCGACTATTTAACATCTAAGGGTGTAGATGGGTCTAAATTAGTTGCACAAGGTCATGGCTCTGATCAACCAGTTGCAGAGAACACGACAGAAGAAGGACGTTTTAAAAACCGTCGTATCGAGTTTTCAGTAGCTCAATAATGCTCTGATGAATTAAAAATTAGTTATTTTAATTTGAAAAAAGCTTCTCATTTTGAGAAGCTTTTTTGTTGAAACAAATAGTGTTGGATTGATATGAAAATCAGTTTGGTGGGAAGTGGGCGAGTTGCCTTTCATTTGGCAAAAGTACTTTTGGCTCAAGGTCATCACATCGTACAAGTCTATGCGCGTGATTTTGAGAAGACCCAGAAATTTGCAGAGAAAATCCAAGCAAAAGCCTGTCAGTCTCTTCGAGAATTTCAACCGACTGATCTTATCATTTTAGCGGTTTCAGATAGCGCGATTGCAGAGCTTGCAAAGCAGATTCATGAATTGCTTCCTGAAACACTTATGGTTCACACCTCTGGTAGCACAGATATTGAAGTTATCAGTCATGTGCATAAAAAAGCAGGGGTATTTTATCCATTACAGACATTTAGCTTTGAAAGAGACGTCGATTGGCAAGCCACACCATTATTTGTTGAAGCGGTAACAGATGCCGATCAAAAACTACTTTTAAATTTAGCAAATAGCCTAAGCAGTCGAGTATATCAATATACCTCAAAACAACGTTTAACTTTGCATTTAGCGGCTGTATTCGCTTGTAACTTTAGTAACTATTGTTTTGATATGGCAAAGCAGGTAGTAGATAAAGAGCAGGTCGACTTTAGCTTGCTCTATCCTTTAATTATAGAAACAGCTAAAAAAGCGACTGAAAATGATCCTAAGCAAATGCAAACTGGGCCTGCTGTAAGAGGAGATCAGAATATCTTGGCAATGCATCAAGACTTATTAGCTCAAGCAGAGCGGGATGATTTAAAACAGGTCTATCAACTTTTAAGTGATGGCATCGTGAAGCGCCATCACTCGGACTAAAGCTTGCTCAAAATTAAGGTTCGCCGTTATTGCCCCAATTTAAGAAACCCGCACGTTGATTTAAACGTTCAAAATATTGGTCGACATGCTTAAGTGTTGGATGGTCAAAAGGAGTGGCCTTCCAGCGCTGTACAGATAGACCAATTGGAATATCGGCCAAGCTAAATTGTGAACCAGCAACATAGGCTTGGGTTTTTGCAAGCTGTTGATCGAGAATCTGCATATGATGATTCCAGTCATCAATACCTTGTTGTAATAAGTTTGGATCTTGATGATCTGGTGAATGTCTCAACAGAGACATAATTGTATAAGTCCAGCTGTTATTCAGCTCGATTGCTTGCCAATCAATCCATTGGTCAACAAAGAATCTTTCTTTCGTTTGAGTAGGGTAAAGCTGATGTTCTTTATCATACGCATTTGCCAAATAACGGATAATACTGTTGGACTGCCAAAGAACTAAATCGCCATCTAAAACAACAGGAATTTGACCGTTTGGGTTTAATTGTAAATATTCAGGTGATTGAGCAGAGCGAAAGCCTCGTCCCCAATCTTCTCTTTCATATTCAAGATTTAATTCTTCGCACAACCATAAGACTTTGCGAACATTAATGGAATTATTACGTCCTAAAATTTTTAACATAGTATTTTCTGACTTCTCGTGAGTTTAAGTAATTAGTTGTTGAAGCGTTCATTTTTATATTTTTAACATGATTTATGAATATTAATAAGTCTAGAGAATAGCTAAAGTGACATTTAAAGAAAATTATAACGATTGAGAGCTTTTTATTTTAGGGGGGGGATAAAGGAAGATAATATACCTCAAGAGGGGGATGATGGTAATTAGAAGTAAAATAAGTATCTGCTTGTTACGTTGTCTGTATCCGCTTTTAGTAGGTAATAAAAAACCGCACTTCACTTCGGCGGTTCATTGAATTTTGTTTATTTACATTTGTTCTCTGGCTTGTCTAATTGCTCGCGCAGCCATTCAGAATCCTCCTGTAGATTTTCTTTAGTATATCCCATTGTTCTAACCTCTTCTGAGGCTGATTCATATTCTTTAAATCTACTTAAGATAAAGTCAAAAAGTTCAATATTTTCTTTCCATCCTTTGCAATCAAGAGCTTTGAGTTTATTAGACCTAACAAGATCTTCTTGCTCAGTTTTTGCTTCTGTGGAAATGATTTGATTTCTGTCCGATTGTGTTTGAATGTATCGTTCCATTAACTTGTAATATTTAAGTTCAAAGTCTTCTTGAGTTGAGGCAAAGCAGCCACTTGAGACAATTATGCAAATTAGAAATGCGAAAAGCTTCATTGTTATTTTCTGTCTAGTTAAAATGGTGGTTATTATTATATTTATATAACTAATAATTCAAAAGTTATTTTCATTTAAATCTTTATACTCAGTTAATTTTTAATTCTACTTATTCACTAGATTGGTTTTAAAATAAAAAAGGCCTAGTAATAAACTAGGCCTTTTTTATTATTTACTTTATCTTTTTAAAGATAAAGTCATTAATCTTATGACCTGACTCAATACCACGGCGTTCAAACTTAGTCACTGGGCGCCACTCTGGACGTGGATAGCTATTGCCTTTACCCGCCAAGTTTTCAAGGTCTGGACGGTTGTCTAAAATATCAAGCATCCATTCAGCATACGGTTCCCAGTCTGTTGCTGCGTGGAATGTACCACCCAGCTCAAGTTTCTGTTCAACCAATTGCATACGCTCGTGAATAACAAAACGACGTTTGAAATGACGTTTCTTTTGCCAAGGGTCTGGGAAGTAAAGTTGTACACAGTTAATACTGTTGTCTGGCATTTCACGTAAAACCTGAATCGCGTCTGCATCAAGTACACGTAAGTTTTTAAGTTCCGCCATACCTGCTTCATAAAGACACTGAGCAATACCAGGTACGTGAACTTCAATACCCACATAGTTGCGTTCAGGGTTTGCTTTTGCCATAAGCACTAATGAACGACCCATACCAAAACCGATTTCAACAGTTAAAGGACGTTCTGGATGTTCGAAGTGCTGACGTAAGTCACCAACAGGATATTCCAAAATTAAATCGCGATGTTGTTCTAATGCCGTGCGTTGAGACGTATTAAGTGGTGCTGAACGACGCATAAACGTCACAATTTCACGGTGTTCAGGCAAATTGTCTAAGTCTGCAATTTGCGTTTCTAACTGATCGATCGACATAACCTTGGCAATATTGAAATTCAAATGCGGTATTTTAAGTCTTCATGTGGTCAAGTCAAATGTTTCGGTGTTTTTCTTCATGTAGATGTCATGTTCAATATTTAATCTAAGAATCTATATAAATTTCAAATGAACATATTTACTCATGAAAACTTTTCAATTACGCACACTTTCTGTGCTATTAGGGGCACTTGGTGCTTTTACATATAGTCCTTGGGCACAAGCACAGCTCATGTTTAGTCAATATGTTGACGGCAGTAGTAACCGCAAAGGTTTGGAAATTTATAATCCAGATGGGACTACAGTTAATTTAGCCGACTATGAAATTCAACAATTTAATAATGGCGGTACAGCAAAAACAGCAACTTTCCGTTTACAAGGATCGTTAACCAGTAAGCAGAAGTTTTTGGTAGGCCGTTCTGAGTTGCAGGCTGAACTTGGTAGTAAAGTCAATCAGGTCGCTGCATTATCTTTTAATGGTGATGATGCCGTTGTGCTTGTGTACAAAGGCATACCTGTAGACCGTTTTGGGCGTATTGGTGAGCGTCCGGAAGCTGGATGGGGAACAGCCGTTTCAAGCCTCGGAAATAGTTTTAAGCGTATTGAAACTGAGAACCCAGTTTTAAGTATTGATGCAACCACTACATTTGATTTGGACCGTTCATGGTTGGCTTGGACAAACCGAAATGACTTTTCAAATTTATCGGGTTCTACAACACAGCCACCTGTTGAAACGGTGAGTTGTTCAAGCTCGGATACACCAATTGCTGATTTAGCAACCGCAGCACAAAACCAGACTTATACCGTACGTGGGGTGATTACAGCTGACTATCGTTATGCCAATGGCTTCTCTGGTTTTTATGTTCAGACACCAGACACAAAAGCACGTGCAAATGTCAGTAATGCTATTTTTGTTTATGTTCCAAATAGCAGCGTTGTAAAAGGTGGTCAAGTTGGCGATGAAGTTATTTTGCGTGGTCGTTTAACGACTTATCAAAATCAGCTACAGATCGATCAATTACAACAAGATATTCAAACTTGTAATAGCAATATGGTAAATCAGGTTCAGCCGATTAGCCTCGAACTTCCGTTTACTAGTTTAACAGGTGGTTCAACCCATTCTCCGCAGCGTTATCAAGGTATGTTGGTTAAATTACCTCAGACTTTAACGGTAAGCGAGAATTACAATTATGGTCGCTATGGTGAATTATCTCTAAGCTTAGGGCGTTTATATATTCCGACTAATTTATATCCGGCGTTATCTCCTGAAGCTAAAGCCCTTGCTCAGAAAAATTTATTGTCGAAAATTATTTTTGATGACGGCTATAACAATCAAAACCGTACTCCGTGGTTACCGACAAATTTTAGCGCTGCCAATACGCTACGTTCGGGTTATCAACTTAAAAATGCTGAAGGTATTTTAGAATATCGTTTTAATGGTTGGCGTGTGCAACCAGTGCTTGGACGCAATCAACCTGAAGTAATTACTCAAACAAACCCGCGTCAAAGTATCATTACCAAAAATGCCAATCACATCCGTGTAGCTTCATTTAACGTTTTGAACTATGACAATGGTGCAACTGGTTTCCCAACAGAGCGTGGTGCAACCACACAAGCTGAGTTTGATAAACAGCACCGTAAAATTGTGAGTGCTCTCAAAGAAATTGATGCTGATGTGTACGGTTTAATGGAAATTGCGAACAATGGTTATGGTCCGAACAGTGCAATTGCTCATTTAACCAATGCTTTAGGTAGTGATTGGAAATACGTTGTTCCTGAAAACTTAGATCGTTTAGGTGGTGATGCGATTGCGGTTGCTATTATTTATAACAGCAAGCGTGTTAAACCTTTGAATAAACCTGTTGTGCTTGATTTGGGTGACAAGAACCGAACAACATTGGCGCAAAGTTTCCAAGCAGTTCGTGGTAATAAAACGTTTACCGTTATTCCAAATCACTTGAAATCGAAAAGTTGTAGTGGGGTGGATGCTAGCTCTACTGATGCAGACCAAAAAGATGGTCAAGGCTGTTGGAACCCGACTCGTGTGAAAGCAGTAGATCAAATTGTGCAGTGGTTAGCTAAAAATCCGACTCAAGTGCCTAAGCAAAATGCTTTACTTGTAGGGGATATGAATAGCTATGCAAAAGAAGAACCTATTTTGTCATTTGAAAAAGCAAACTACAAAGTTTTGCTGAATGACGCTAAGGTAGGGCAAGGGACTCAGGCATATAGCTATGTGTTTGGTGTTGCGAGTGATACCAACGGCAATGGTGGAGCAGGTAACTTAGATCATGCAATTGCTGATGCAGCTCTATATCCAAAAGTAGTCAGAACCTTTGCATGGCATATCAATGCAGATGAGCCAACCGTTTTAGACTACAACGAAGAATATAAAACGGATGAGCAAAAGGCATTGTTCTATGGTGAAGATGCTTATCGTTCTTCGGATCATGATCCGGTAATTGTTGATCTGGATTTAAATGGTAAAGATTCAAGCCAGCCTGATGATGATAAGAAAAATGGTATTTTTGATTTCTTAACTGAATTAATGAATTGGATTAGCCAGCTTTTTAAACGTAATTAATAGAAAAATTGCGTGACGTAAATGTGTTTTATCATATTTTAAACAATCGTCACGCAAGACAACTTGCAAGGAATAAATTTTTCAAGAATATTAGATGGTGTAAGTATTTTATAAGTTTACGCTTTTTTACAATTAAAGAATTGTGCAAACCTTGCAGGTTTTCTAGAAGCAATTTAAAACGTTAATATGAGATAACAAGGATCAGATATGAAATTATATTATTCGCCAGGCGCATGTTCTTTAGCTGCACATATTATTTTAAATGAAATTAATGTTGATTTTGACTTAGAACGAGTAAATTTAAAAACACATAAAACAGAAAAAGGTGCTGATTATTACGAGATTAATCCAAAAGGATATGTACCAGCTTTAGAAATTAACCCTGGTTTAATGTTAACTGAGAACGTGGCGATTTTACCTTTCCTTGCTCAGCACGATCCTAAGCAGGATTTAATTCCGCCATCGGGTATGGGCCGTGCGAAAGTATTGGAATGGTTGGGTTATTTGAACTCTGAATTGCATGATGCTTATGCAGTTTTCTTTGGGGCACCGTTAACAAGTGATGAAAAAACCAAAGCTTATGCTGAAATCGACCGTCTTTTAAAATATATCGATAACTATTTGTCTGAATCTGATTACGATTATTTGGTAAATGATAATTTTGGTCCAGCAGATGCTTATCTATTTGTTTTAACAAATTGGTCAAACTCAATTGAGCATGACTTAACACTGTATAAGCACATTATTGCATTACGCAATAAAGTTGCTGAGCGTCAATCTGTACAAATTGCGATGCGTGATGAAGGCTTAATTTCATAAAAGATTTTAAGAGCCAAAAAAAGCCCCTAATCAATAGGGGCTTTTTTATACTAAAGACGATTAGTGTTGAGCGTCTTTTTTCACTTCAGCAGCGGTATTTTCAACAGCTTGAGCTGTATCAGCAGTCGCTTTACGTGCAGTCGCTTCTGTTTCAGCTGCAGCTTTAGCAGTCGCATCAGCAGCGTGATCGGTTGCAGCATCGATCTTCTCAGCAGCATTATCAGTTGCAGTTGCAATATCGTCAGCAGCTTTATCACCAGCAGATTTGATATCAGCACTTGCTTGTTGAGCAGCATTTTCTAAGTGTTCACCTGTAGTCGCGCCAGTTTCTGGAGCTTTATCTTTATTACAACCAACAAGGGCAACAGTCGCAGCAAGACCTAAAGCAACAAGTAATTTATTCATTGTGTTTTTCCTTCTAATTCATGGCATCCAAATATGGATGTCTAAAATATAAACATAAAGTAAATGATTAATAAAGATCGAAAATTGTTAAAAAGTTGTAACTCTAGTATTAAAAAAGCCTAGCATTTTGTAATGCTAGGCTTGAAATAAATAATAATGATTTTGACCGATTTTATTGCCCAGAACGGATGATGTAATCAAACGCTGAGAGCGATGCTTTAGCACCTTCACCTGTAGCAATAATGATTTGCTTGTAAGGTACAGTGGTACAGTCACCCGCAGCAAATACACCTTGCACATTGGTTTCGTTGCGGTCATTCACAATAATCTCGCCACGGTTGGTTAACTCAACTTCACTGTCTTTTAAGAAGTCAGTGTTTGGCAATAAACCAATCTGTACAAAGATCCCTGCAAGCTCGACCACATGCTCTTCATCAGTCGCACGGTCTTTATATTTAAGACCAGTCACTTGTGAACCGTCGCCTAACACTTCGGTACTTAAGGCATTCATAATCACCGTTGTGTTTGGCAAGCTATGCAATTTGTTTTGCAACACTTGGTCTGCACGAAGTTTGGTATCGAATTCAACCAGAGTGACATGCTCAACAATCCCCGCAAGGTCAATTGCAGCTTCAACACCCGAGTTACCGCCACCAATCACAGCAACACGTTTGCCTTTGAATAATGGACCATCACAGTGTGGGCAGTACGCGACACCACGGGTACGGTATTCTTGCTCACCCGGTACATTCATCTCTCTCCAACGTGCACCTGTAGAAAGGATCACAGTTTTCGATTCAAGTTTTGCACCGTTTTCAAGTTCAACTTCAACCAGACCATTTTCAGTCTGGTTGGCACCCGTGATTTTGCTGACACGTTGCAGGTTCATGATATCAACATCATATTCACGGACATGTGCTTCCATCTCGGCAGCAAACTTAGGACCTTGAGTCTTTTGCACAGACGTGAAGTTTTCAATGTCCATGGTGTCCATCACCTGACCACCGAAGCGTTCCGCCACGATACCCGTGTTAATGCCTTTACGTGCAGCATAGATCGCAGCTGTTGCGCCCGCAGGACCACCACCAATCACCAATACATCAAAAGCATCTTTGGCATTGAGTGCTGCTGCGTCTTTTTCAGCAGAGTTGGTGTCGAGTTTTGCCACTATCTCTTCAAGGGTCATACGACCTTGACCAATGTGCTCGTTGTCTTGGAATACCATCGGTACAGCCATGATTTTGCGTTGTTCGACTTCATCTTGGAAGAATGAACCGTCAATCATGGTTGCTGTGGTGTTCGGGTTATAAATGGCAATCAGGTTAAGCGCCTGTACCACGTCCGGACAGTTATGACAGCTTAAGGATACAAATACATCAAAGTTTGCTTTGAGGTTTAAACCTTTAATCTGGTTGAGCACTTCATCAGACACTTTAGGTGCATAGCCAGACACTTGTAACAGTGCCAAGATCAAAGACGTAAACTCATGACCCATAGGTAAGCCTGCAAAGAACACACGAGGTTGTTCACCTGCTTTAGCCACACCAAAGCTTGGACGACGTGTATTGTTACCGTCAAAACGGGCAGTCACCTTGTCAGAAAGCTCAGCGATTTCACTTACCAACTCTTTAATTTGAGCTGCTTTGTCTGATTCATCTAAAGCAGCAACTAATTCGATTGGACTTTCTAGACGTTCTAAGTAAGCTTTTAATTGAGTTTTAATGTTTTGATCTAACATCTGTTTTTACTCCAATGCATCCAAATTCTTTCAATAGATGCATAGTACGTGAAAACATAAAATAGGTGAAACAGTATGTTTTTATGTATTTGATCGGTTTTTTGAATTATCAAAAACATTCATAAATAAGATCAATAATCTATCTCTCAAATATGCTTTTTTATGTTTTGTAGTGTTTTAAAGTGAAAGTATTTAAAAATTTATATATGTTATATGGCTGTAAAGATTTTATGTCATAACATTAAAAGGTACTTTCATGTCATTGCAACGCGGCATTTATCAGCATTATAAAGGTAATCTCTATCAAGTTTTTTCTGTGGCAAAACACAGTGAGACTGAAGAAGAGTTAGTCGTTTATCAGTGTCTTTATGGTGACTATTCAACTTGGGTACGTCCTCTAGATATGTTTACAGAAACGGTTCAAATGGCTGATGGAAGTATCGTGCCGCGTTTTAAGTTAATTCAAAGCACTTAACGCAAACGATTTTTATATAAAATAACGATTTTAAAGGGTGAATATATGCCAAATACTTTTTTCTTACAAAGAGTTGCCGATTTATATGACACCTTTAAACGACATGATGCACAGCAGGCAGACCGTTTGCTGCGGTATCGTAATATTGAGGCGGAGTCTGCAAAATTACTATCGCAATTTATTCGGATGCAGCAAGCTAAATCAATTTTAGAAATTGGGACTTCAACAGGTTATTCTACTTTATGGCTTGCCGAGGCGGCACAAGCAACTCACGGTAAAGTAACCACGCTTGAAATTGATGCCAATCGAAGTAATGAGGCGAAACGCCATGCGGCTGAACTGGCATTAGATGAATTGGTTGATTTCTGGGTGGGAGATGCAGCCGACTATTTAAAAGAAGCTCAGGAAACTTTCGATTTTATTTTGTTAGATGCTGAGCGTCCTGCTTATGAGAATTATTGGCCAGATTTAAAACGGCTGATGAAGCCAAAAGGTGGCGTACTCATTATTGATAATGTCATTTCACATGCGGCTGAAGTCAGTTCATTCTTAGCTTTAATTAAAAAAGATGAAAATTTTATGAGCAGTATTTTACCCGTAGGCGCTGGTTTATGCATTGTAGTGGCAAGGTAAGCCATTTAAAAATATGATTTATTCATTCACAAAGGCCTGTTCAAAGCAGGCCTTATTTTATTAGGTTATGAAGCATTCACTAAAGATAGGCGAGTAAAGTGTAAATCGAATTCTAAATATTTATGTACAAAAGCAGCTTTGTCTGTTGATCGTAATAAGTTGTCATAAATAAATTCTGGTACAGGATGATAAAGTTCGCCTGAACCATCGCTATAAAATATTTTTAGATGACGTGAAGTCGCATTGTATTTCCATGAAGTGACTGCCACAGTATTCGCCATAAATTTTTCCCCTTTTATTTCATATTACTTAAGCTCAAAAAACATCGGTTATTTATTCGACATTACTCAAACTTCATGTAATGGGGAAGGGCATAATTGTAAAAGTATCAGTAGAAAATGTGATGTGCTTATTCAAAACAAAAGAACCATCCGATGAGGGATGGTTCTTTGAGTTTTTAAAATCTAATAAGAGATTAGATTTTACCAACTAGGTCGATAGATGGAGCAAGAGTAGCTTCGCCTTCTTTCCATTTAGCTGGGCAAACTTCACCTGGGTGAGCGTGTACGTATTGAGCAGCTTTTACTTTACGAAGAAGTTCAGACGCGTCACGGCCGATACCACCAGCGTTGAGTTCAACGATTTGGATTTTACCTTCTGGATCGATAACGAAAGTACCACGGTCAGCTAAACCTTCAGATTCGATAAGAACGTCGAAGTTTTTAGAAAGAGTCCAAGTTGGGTCACCAACTAATGGATATTGGATTTTTTTGATTTCTTCAGAAGTGTCGTGCCAAGCTTTGTGAGTGAAGTGTGTATCAGTAGATACAGCATAAATTTCAACACCAAGTTTTTGGAATTCAGCGTAGTTGTCAGCTAAGTCACCAAGTTCAGTTGGACAAACGAAAGTGAAGTCAGCTGGATAGAAGAATACAACAGACCATTTACCTTTAAGGTTAGTTTCGTTAACTTCAACAAATTGGCCGTTGTGGTAAGCAGTTGCTTGGAATGGTTTAACTTCAGTATTAATCAAGCTCATCATTGTCTCCATGATTGAGGTTTATATTTAAACTTGTTTACGAGATGTAGAATAAATAAAAATTCTTTATTGGGGAAATAGTATTTTTACATGACTAAAATCGGAAAATCGAATAAGTGATAAATTTACGATTTTTAAGTCCCCAAACACTGTATTCGATTTGACTGCAAAAACATGTAAATCAAATGACAGTTATCGTAAAAGAAACTTGCCTAACAACATGAAGTCTCGTTAGTCAAAATTCAAGGGTAAAATTTTAAAAAATTAAAAATATATAAAAAACCAACTGTTTTACCTTATGGTCATTAGAGCGTAAAATAGAGGATTGTTGTATTTTCAGGAAAATTTGTCTGTGCAGAATGATTTAAATATTGATCAGTGGGTGATGGCAAGAGATCGTTACCGTTTAAATCGTTTGCGTAAAGATAAAAAAGCCAATACAGCAGAGATTGAAAAATTATTTGAACAATCTAATGCCAAAGTAAGGCAGCGATTTGAACGTCTCCCTAAAATCAAATTGAATCAGGATTTACCTGTTTCTCAATATGCAGACCGTTTAATTGATGCGATTCAAAAGCATCAAGTGATTATTGTGGCAGGTGAGACGGGTTCAGGTAAAACCACTCAGCTTCCTCAAATTGCAATGCTAGCGGGCCGTGGTTTAACGGGGATGATTGGTCATACTCAGCCACGTCGTTTAGCTGCACGTAGTGTTTCTCAGCGTATTGCAGAAGAAGTCGGCGAAAAGCTTGGCGAGTCTATTGGTTTTAAAATCCGCTTTAATGAACAAGGTTCGCAGGACTCTATCGTACGGTTAATGACCGACGGTATTTTGCTTGCCGAGTTAGGTAATGACCGTTATTTGTCTAAATATGACACGATCATTATTGATGAAGCGCACGAACGCTCACTCAATATCGATTTTATTATGGGCTATTTAAAACAGTTACTGCCAAAACGCCCAGACCTAAAAGTTATCGTGACTTCGGCAACTTTAGATGTAAATCGCTTTAGTAATTACTTTAATGACGCACCTATTTTTGAAGTAGAAGGGCGTAGTTATCCTGTCGAAGTACTTTATCGCCCAATTTCAGAAATGAATATTGGTGGCAGTGATGACGATGAGTTTGATGATTTTGAAGAAAACCTTCCTCGTGCAGTTGTACAGGCCGTAGAAGAATGCTTTGCTGATGCAGAAGCAAAAGGTCACCCAGAACATGCCGATATTCTAATTTTCTCAAGCACAGAGCAAGAAATTCGAGAATTGCAGGAAACCTTGCAAAAGTACGGGCCAAGACACACCGAAATTTTACCTTTGTATGCGCGCTTAGCTGTTTCTGAACAACAAAAGATTTTTAGTCCGGCTGGAAAAGGCCGTCGTATTATTATTGCGACCAACGTGGCCGAAACAGCTCTTACTGTTCCAAATATTCGCTATGTGATTGATAGCGGTTTTGCTCGTATATCACGTTATAACTACCGTTCACGCGTACAACGTTTACCAATTGAAGCAATTTCTCAAGCCGCAGCTAATCAGCGTAAAGGGCGTTGTGGTCGTATTGCTCCGGGTGTGTGTATCCGTTTATACAGCGAAGAAGACTTTTTAAGTCGTCCTGAATTTACCGAACCTGAAATTAAACGAACCAACTTAGCATCTGTTATTTTGCAAATGCAGAGTTTAGGGTTAGGTGAGTTAGAAAACTTCGATTTTATTGAGCCGCCAGATTTCCGCCTAGTCAATGATGGCCGTAAGTTACTGATTGAGTTAGGCGCACTTAATGAGAAGAAAAACGAACTGACTAAAGTCGGTCAAATGATGGCTCGTATGCCAATTGACCCGCGACTCGCTCGTATGATTGTGGGCGGTGCTCATTTTGGCGTACTCAAAGAAATCTTAATTGTAGTAAGTGCTTTAGCTGTTCAGGACCCGCGTGAGCGTCCGGCAGATAAACAAATGCAAGCTGACCAAAAGCATGCATTATTCAAAGAAGCGGATTCAGATTTTCTGTTTTATTTAAAACTTTGGGAGACTTTAAATCCTAAAGGCGAAGCAGGAATGTCTGAAAATAAACGGCGTCAATTTGCCAAGCAGCATTTCTTAAGCTGGTTGCGTTTACGTGAATGGAAACAGACACATCAGCAATTGGTTGAGTTAGCCGAAGGCTTAAAACTGAGCTTTAATGAAAAACCTGCGAATTATGAAAACTTGCATCGTGCATTGCTGACAGGTTTATTATCCTTCATTGCCAATAAAACTGATGAACGTAATACCTTTATGGCGGTGCGTCAGCAAAAGGCCAAAGTTTTCCCTGCAAGTACGCTGCATAAAACCAATACCTCTTGGGTGATGGCTTTTGAGATGGTCGAAACCTCTCAAGTTTACTTACGTACTTTAGCCAAAATTGACCCTGAATGGATTTTGCTTGCTGCACGCGACTTATTGAAATATCACTATTTCGAGCCACATTGGTCTAAGAAAGCGGGAATCGTCAATGCGTATGCGCAAATTTCTTTATTTGGTTTAATTATTGAGCCAAAACGGTTAATTAATTTTGAGAAAGTTGACCAACCTGCTGCTCATGAGATTTTCTTACGCGATGCATTAACTACGGGTAACTTGGGTACAGTTCCACCATTTTTAAAACACAACTTACTTAAACTTGAAGAAGTAGAGCGAGTTGAAGATAAATTGCGTCGCCGCGATTTAGTGGTGGATGAAGAAACAATTTATCAGTTTTATGCGTCGAAAATTCCTGAGGAAATCGCGAGTCGCCGTAGTTTTGAAGACTGGCGTGCGACAGTAGAAGCAAATAATCCTCGTTATTTATTTATTGACGATGATGCGCTCTGGCTCAATGATCGGCCAACAACTCAGCAATTTCCAGATCATTTGCACAATGGTCAGCTACGTTTAGCAACGACATATCATTTTGACCCGAGCCACGACGAAGATGGTGCCACTGTTCAAATTCCTGTACAGGCGCTGCCTCAAGTTGATGAAAATATATGGTCATGGGGAATTCCAGGTTGGCGCCAAGATTTAATTGAGGCTTTACTCAAGGCTTTACCTAAAGACAAGCGTCGTAATGTGGTGCCAATTCCTGATACAGCTCGTAAGCTCATGCAAGGGGTTGATGCAGTACATTTACGTGAACATATTTTTAGTTATTTAGCTTTTGCCTTGCGTGGTGAGCAAATTACTGAAAAAGATTTCTCGTTTGAACGTATTGATCCATATTTGGTGCCTTTCATTAAAGTAATTGATGAAAAAGGTAAGCTGATTGCGAAAGGTCGTGATTTACCTGAGTTAAAAGCACGTTGCCGCGTAGAAACACATCGTCCAGTTAAACAGCAAAAAGGTGAGTTTAAAAACTTTCCTGAAAACTTTACTTTTGAGGCCTCTCATAAAGTCACGGGCGTTGTAGTAAAGCAATATCAGGCTTTAGTTCCGACCAAGGCTTTTGCTGACCTCGAAGCTAAAGATGAGTCGGGCATTGTTATTCAAACGTTTAACGATCAGGCTGAGGCGATTAAACAGCATCGTGAAGGGATTATTCGTCTAGTCCATATGCAACTTGGTGATTTAGTTCGTCAGTTGAAAAAGCAGATTTCAAAACCGCTCGCGTTGGCTTATTCACCTTTGGGCGATAAAGCTAAGCTTGAGCAGATGTTGGTCTATGCAACGTTGCAGATGGCAATTACGACTTTGCCAATTAACGCTGATGAATTTAATAAGCTGCTAGATCAGGTCAAAAAGCAATTTTTGAGTTATGGTCAGCAAGCACTTGAGCAATTAAGTGATATTTATATTCAGTGGCAGCAAATCCGTCGTCAGCTTTTAGTACTTGATTCAGGCGTGTTTGGACGCAGTATTGATGATATTGAAGACCAGTTAGATCTCATGTCACTTGGTAATTTTGTTTACTGCCAACCAGTCGATCTTTGGCAGGAATACCCGCGTTATTTAAAAGCACTGCTATTGCGTTTAGATCGATTGCCAAATAATCTACAGCGAGATCATGCTGCAATTGACGATGTCGATCCATGGATGGACAAGGTGTTTAAATTCAAAAACGATCCAAAAATCAAAGAATTGTATTTGATGTTGGAAGAATTTCGCATTTCTTTATTTTCTCAACCGATGAAAACCAAGATGCCTATTTCGCCAACTCGACTGCAAAAGTTATGGGATCGTTTGGGAATCAGTTAAGATAGATCGGGGTCTGTTTATGCTGTTGTTTAGCCTACAACGCAATTTATAAATGAAAGATTAACAGACCCTATTCATTTTTTTAGGAGTTTTACATGGGCATTCGTATCACAGGTACTGGGTTATTTCACCCAACAGAAATCATTTCTAATGAAGAACTGGCCGACAGTTTAAATGCTTATGTGGAACAATATAACCAAGAGAATGCAGAGAAAATTGCAGCAGGTGAGCTAGAAGAGTTACGTGGTTCTAGTGCTGAATTTATTGAAAAAGCGTCTGGTATTAAGCGCCGTTACGTGATTGAGAAATCAGGTATCCTCGATCCAAATCGTTTGCGTCCTCGTTTGTCTGAACGTTCAAATGATGAACTTTCACTTCAAGCAGAGTGGGGTGTTATTGCTGCGAAACAGGCAATGGAAAATGCAGATGTAACTGCTGAAGATATCGATGTTGTAATTTTGGCATGTTCAAACATGCAGCGTGCTTATCCAGCTGTAGCGATTGAAATTCAATCGGCACTTGGCATTCAAGGTTATGCCTACGACATGAACGTTGCATGTTCAGCTGCTACTTTTGGTTTGAAACAAGCAGCTGATGCAATTCGATCAGGTGCTCGCCGTGTTTTATTAGTGAACGTTGAGATTACATCGGGTCACCTAGACTACCGTAACCGTGATTGTCACTTCATTTTTGGTGATGTTGCTACAGCTTCTATTATTGAAGAAACAATTACTAAGACTGGTTTTGAAATCTTAGATATTCATTTATTTACTCAATTTTCAAACAACATTCGCAATAACTTCGGTTTCTTAAACCGTAGCGAAGATGCAGTGGTTGACGACAAGTTATTCCGTCAAGATGGCCGCAAAGTATTTAAAGATGTTTGTCCGTTAGTGGCTAAAATCATTAATGCGCAGTTGGAGAAAATGCAGTTAACTGCAAACGATATTAAGCGTTTCTGGTTACACCAAGCCAATGCCAACATGAATGAACTAATCTTGAAATATGTTGCTGGTAAAGAAGCTGATTTAAGCCGTGCACCAATTATTTTAGATGAGTTTGCAAATACCTCTTCAGCAGGCGTTATTATTGCTTTACACCGTACAGGCAACGAAGTGAATGATGGCGAGTATGGCGTGATTTCATCTTTCGGCGCTGGTTATTCAGTAGGTTCGATTGTTGTACAAAAGCATGTTGCTTAAGCTACAAGATTAATTAAAAAAACGCTCGTAAGAGCGTTTTTTTATGAGCGAAATAATATAAAAAAGCGGGCCAAAATTAGCCCGCTTAGATTGAATTAAAAGTTATTAAAACTTTTTGGTGTAGTTTACAAACAGGCGATCTTCATCAAAATCATTGCCATGTTTAACGTTGTAATCAATCCGAATGTATTGCAGAGCAACACCTTTTAAGAATGGCTGCTGAAACGCATAATTTAAAATCACATTCGACTCGGTTTCATGGTTTTTCTCACCATTGGCTGTTTTAAAGTCATGGCCATAAACATATTTCACCATCGCATTTAAACCCGGTACATAGTCTTTAAAGTCATAGCCGTACATGACATGGTAAGACTTTTCATCTTCTTTAAAGAATCCAGTTGCGTTCCAGTTAATGAAATACGTCTCTGGTAAGAAACCATCTGGTAATGGATAAGCCGACTCACCCATAATTTGTTGATAACCTAAACCAAATGTATGATTTTTTACTTTGAGTGTTTCTAGCACTCCAATGTTTTGCGCATCAATATCAAAAGTATTGCCATCATCTTTTGCATTGAAATATTTAAATTTAGAGGTGAGGGCAAAATTAGGTTGTTTCCAATTATGCTCAAGCCCTACATAGTGTTTGTTGTAGAGATCTTCTAAATTACCAAAGTAGTATTCGCCCTTTAAAGACGGCGTAAATTGATAGCGCAGATCTATGTAATTTAAGCCATCAGATTCTTTGGTCATTCCATTTGCCGTGAACGAAAACTTTTTAAAATCTTCTTCGTTTCGTGGTGAGACTTTTTCAACCCGACCAATTTCAGCATAGAGCTGATCTGAAAGTTGCGATTTAAGATTGGTTCCCCAATATGAAGCAAGCAATTGTCGGCTTGCATCCACAGCCGTTACAGGTAAATCGAGCCAGAGTTCACCGACACTTAAAAGGGTTTTGTCATATCCCAGTTTTAAAGTGGCGCCGTATTTTAAGAAGTCTGATGCTTGAGATTGTGTTTCCTTATTAAAAGGCAAAACCGTGTCTGCGACGTGTTTATCTGAACTTAAGCGAACTGCGTATTGAACAGAAGCATCGGCACCAATCGTAATGGGCTTATCTGCAATTTGCAGAGGGGTGTCATGCATTTTCGATTTATAAAATAATGATGCTGCCTGAGACCAACTGCCAGTATCTTTTAAGGCATCATTATCAAAATTACGGTTGATGTAGGCGTTTTTTAAAGTGAACTTCCATTCATCTTCACTTTGTTGAGCTGTATCTGCTGCCCATAAACTTGGGCTAGTCAATAAACCTAATAATGTGGCTATTGCTAAATTACATGGTTTAAAGCGGTGTAATAATTCCATAATCCATTTCCAAAAATATGCGCCAGTCCTCGGCGCATTTATGTTTACTGCTGGGTAAGCGTGTTTTGAGGGTTAAAAGTTGATGGCGTTTGTGCGGCAACAGAGGCTTTGAGATTAACCATAAATATTGCAAGTGCAGCAATCACACCTGGAATTGCAATCGCTAAGAAATTCATTTGGTGAGGAAGCTCAAGAGTGAGTAGGGCTCCGGTTAAAACTGGTCCAATAATCGCGCCAATACGGCCAATTCCAGATGCCCAGCCCATGCCTGTTGAACGAAGTGCCGTTGGATAGAACTGTGCAACGAAGGTGTAGAGTAAGATTTGTGAACCAATTGTGGCGGCACCAGCAATCGCAATCAGGCTATATAAAATAAATTGTGGACTATTGATGCCAAGCAGAATTAAAGCTGCTGATCCCACAATAAACATGATCGTAATAACAGGTTTTAAATGGAATCTGTCTGCTAAAGCACCGCCACCAATTGCACCGACCATACCGCCAATATTGAGTGCAAACAGGAATAGCATGCTCGCACCTAATGAGTAGCCCGCTTGCAGCATGAGTTTAGGTAACCAGCTTCCTAAGGCATACACCATGAGTAAGCACATAAAGAAAGCAATCCAGAACATAAATGTGCTGAAGGTACGGCCTTGTTGGAAAAGCGCACGGACAGGTGCATCTGTGGTTGTGCTTTCGTTTAACACCAGTTGTGTATTGGCGTTTACCTGCGTTTCTGGCGCAATTTTACAAACAATACTTTTTGCCTGCTCGCTATGGTTTGATTTCACTAAAAAGGTGAGAGACTCTGGCAAAAATTTCCAAATGAGTGGGAGCAATAACAGGGGAATACCCGCAATTAAAAACATGATTTGCCAGCCCATATCTTTAACCAGCCATGCGCCGAGTAGTGCTGATGTCATGCCGCCAATTGCATAGCCACTAAACATGATTGCCACTAATGTACTGCGGATTTTTTTTGGTGCGTATTCGGTCATAAGCGCAACGACGTTTGGCATAACGCCACCAATCCCAAGGCCTGCAATAAAGCGTAAAATAGCAAACTCAGTTGGTCCTTTGGCAAAGGCACCAATAAAGGTAAATCCACTAAATAAGGTGACACAAATCAGGATGGTTTTTTTACGTCCCAGTTTGTCTGAAAGTGTGCCGAAAATCATGGCACCAAACATCATACCGAATAGAGCAGCACTGGCGAGTAAACCAGCTTCTACCGCAGTTAATGACCATTGCTGCATTAACAGAGGAAGAGCAACCCCATAAATAACTAAATCATATCCATCAAAAATAATAATAAGTAAGCACCATATTAAAACTTTCCAATGAAAAGATGTAAAACTGGCTTTATCAATTAACTCATTAATATTTACCTTGCTCGTATCCATTTTCTTCACCTCCAATTTGTGAAGCATCGCGTTATTTTTTAATAAACTATTTTGTTATTGAGTTGGAGTCAAAAACCTAATTGATATATCTTTATGTCTTTAAGGTATTGTGCTTTTATTGATTTAATTATTTGAAAAATATATATTTATTTTTGTTGATTTAGCTAATTTTGTTGTATGTTTAAAATAGGGTTAAATATTGTATTATGAGAATTTTAAGGATTTTATAGATGTTTTTTTATAGATTTTATTGATAATAATCACTCTTAAAAATATCGTTAAATTTATATTATGAATTGAAGTGAAAATATAAAAACAAAATACTAAAGTCTATTATTTAATTATTTTAGAGATTCATCTTAAAAATGAAATTTAATTTATATTTAATAAAAATCGCCAAATCAGAATTAGCAAATTATTTGCATCCTGATTTGGCGATTGAGGCTTTATTTTAGTTTGGGTTTTTAGAGAAAAAACTTAATTTGTAGCTGGCGTTGAGCGTGGTGTGAGAATGAAATGGGCGATTACACCAATACAAATACCCCAAAAGACTGAGCTTAATCCAAGAAAATGCATGCCCGATGCTGTGGCTAAAAAGGTAATAAGTGCAGCATCGCGTTGACTATCATTTTTCATGGCAACAGAAATATTGGTGGCAATAGCACCTAGCAAAGCTAAACCTGCCAGTGCTGCAACCAACTCTTTAGGAAGTAAGCTAAATAGCATGACAATACTGCCAGCAAATAAGCCACCTAAAATATAAAAAATTCCGTTGGCGATTCCTGCGATGTAACGCTTTTCTTTCAGTTCATGTGCATCTTTGCCCATGCATAAAGCTGCGGTAATTGAGGCAAGCACAATCGTAATACCGCCGACGCAGGCAACAGCTAAAGAGGCAATACTGGTGACAGTAATAATAGGTTTGGCTGGGGTGTCGTAACCGCTGAGTTTCATTATCGCCATACCCGGTAAAAATTGGCCGGTTAGGCTGACTAAAATGAGAGGAACAGCAAGGTTGAGTGTTGAGTTCCATGTCCATTCGGGGCTAATCCACTGTGGAATAGCTAAATTAAAACTTACATCAACCGGATTCATTTTGCCCAAAATGAGGCTTAATAAAACTCCAGCAGCTAACACCCAAATCATGGTGTAGCGCGGCATTAAACGTTTGGCAATTAAAAAGACGATGAGCATACTAAAGACAATAAAAGGCATACTATCAGACGCGGTAAATAGACCAATACCAAATTGAAAAAGAATACCAGCCATCATGCCTGCAGCGACATCTTGGGGAATCCACTTTAGTAATTTATCGAAGTAACCTGTAACTCCAATTAAAAAAATAACGATGGCAGAAGTAATATAGGCGGCTACCGCTTCATTCAGTGAGACATTTGGAAATAGGGTAACTAACAGGGCAGTACCTGGTGCAGACCATGCGGTTATGACCGGCGTTTTATATTTAATTGAAAGATAAATACCTGAAACGGCGGCACCAATTGAAATTCCCCAAATCCATGACACCATCATATCGGTAGACACATGAGCACGCTGAGCAGCTTGGAAAAAAATAATCAGTGGGCCTGAGTAAGAAATTAAAACCGCAAGAAAGCCAGCAACTGTTGCTGATATGGACCAGTCATTTTTTAATGTCTTTAACAGGGTTGCCATGTGTGATTGCCTCCATGCAAATCATGTTATTTACCCAATCATGCAAAAAGATCAGGGTTAACCCTGATCTCCACCTCCGACTGAAATAACCGAGCCAGTCATATATGATGCTTCGTCTGATGCAAGAAATAAAATTGCATTGACTTGTTCTTGAATTGTGCCATAACGGCCCATAAATGTTCGATCTATTGTTTGATCAACCACTTGCTGCATCCAGTCTTTTTCATTTTGACTTAATGGATTGGCATTGCGTGGTACTTTCCGAGGTGGTGCTTCGGTTCCACCAGTCGCAACAGCATTGACACGAATTCCGTCTTTGGCATGTTCAAAAGCAAGCGATGCTGTTAAAGCATTTACACCACCTTTAGATGCCGAGTAGGGAATACGGTTAATGCCACGGGTTGCAATTGAAGATACATTTACTATTACACCCGCTTGTTGCTTAATCATGGCGGGTAGCACAGCGCGGCAACACCATAAAGTTGGAAACAATGAGCGATTGACTTCCTTAATGATCTCTTCTTCGGAAAACTCTTCAAAAGGTTTCATCCAGATCGCGCCGCCTACATTATTAATCAGGATATCTACCCGACCATAGTGTTCAATGGCTTTTGCAACAACCGCTTGTGCACCTGCATAGGTTTCAAGGTCGGCATTAATCGTGACAGCATCGCCACCTGCACTCTGAATTTCTTTGAGAACGTCTTCAACATATTCAGAGCGGTCCGCCATGACGACTTGTCCACCTTCAGCTGCAACTTGTAGTGCCACGCCACGACCAATGCCTTGAGCACTACCCGTTACAATCACGACCTTATCGGTAAATCTTTGACGGTTTGACATAGATAACTTCTCCACCTTGAATTAGTTTGCAGAGAATTTTTCAAACAAGAAATTAGCAGGTTTGATATTTTCAGTTTCTAACCAGCCACGGACAGCCTCTACCATTGGTACTGGGCCACATAGGTAAACATCGACGTCGCCACCGTTTAACCATTCACTTTCAATATGACCCGTTACATAGCCTTTGCGTTCATGGTTGCTCTCTGGGCTTGCGACCACAGTTCGATATTCAAACCATGGGAATTTCGTCTGCAATTCATTAAGTTTATCTAAAGCAACCAAATCAAAATCATTGGTTACGCCAAAGACTAAACGAACAGGTTGTTCTGAACCTTTTTCTTCAAGCACTTGTAACATCGACATAAATGGGGCAATCCCAGTACCGCCTGCGAGCATCAGTACTGGACGCGCTACATTACGTAAATAGAAGCTACCGAATGGACCAGTAAATGTCATTTTGTCGCCAGCTTTAGCATTTTTACTTAAGAATTCACTCATTTTACCGTTCGGTACGTTACGGACCACAAAGCCCGTTAAGCGATTGCCCGGTTTTGAGCTAAATGAATATGAACGTGTTTCGCCAGTTTCAGGAATTGCAACATTCACATACTGACCTGCAAGGAAATGAATATCCGGTTGGCCATCATCAAGTTGAATATCAAATGTGATGGTTGAGTCTGATAAGTTTTCAACGCGGGCTAAAGTACCTTGGAAGCTATGAATTTCTGTTTTGCAAACATCTGAAGATGCTTGAATCTGAAATACGGCGTCTGAAGTTGGTCGACATTGGCAAGCAAGAATATAGCCTTGCTCAGCTTCTTCTGGTGTTAATGCATCTTCAATATAGCTTTCTTCTGGCATGTCATAATGACCTGACTCGCAAAATGCGCGGCAAGTTCCACATGCACCATCACGGCAATCCAAAGGAATATTAATTTTTTGGCGATAGGCTGCGTCAGATAGGGTTTCGCCTTGAGCTACGTTAATAAAACGTGTAACACCATCTTCAAATTGAAGTGCAACATTGTGGTTTGACATGGCATGTATCCTACAAAATATTTGAAACTTTTACCCTCAGCCAACAGTCCGTTTAGCTGAGGGGGTATGTCTTAGAGGTGATAAATATCAATGATTTGATTGATGTAGTCATTTTTCAAAACGACATACTTGCTCAAGATTTTTGGTTGATCACCTGAAAAATCGATCACATAACGTGACATACCGAAATAGCTGTAATTTGTCTTGTAACGGAAACTCAAGGTATTCCAGTTAAAGCGAACAGTAACTTTATCTCCATCGCGATCGAGAACTTCAACGTTGGCAATATTGTGGCTTGTGCGTGTGTCTGGCATGGTTGCAGATGAGCGTTCGGTTTTAATACGGAACACACGATCTTCTAAACCTTGACGGTCTGGATAATAAATAAGTGAAATTTCAGATTGCGGATCTTCAGTTAATCTATCGTCGTCATCCCAAGCTGGCATCCAGAAAGAAGCTTCTGGCGCATAGCATTCAAGCCAGTCATCCCATTGTTCATCATCTAAAAAGCGAGCTTCACGATAAAGAAACTGAGCAATATTTTCTAAAGTTGCTTTGTCTTGAGTACTCATGCTGTTTCTCCCTGATCAGCAATTTCTTTCTCTGATGCAATCGCGTGTTTCATGGTCTTTAACCAATATTGATGCTGGGCCAGATACAGGCCTTCATCTTCAGTTTTAATCCCACTTAACATGGGTTTTAAACCAATCTCGTTTGCTGCATCGTCCGGTCCATAAATCCAGTGTTTTGAACCACGACACATGTCATTCCATTCAAGGGCAATACCTGCGTAGCCTGCCTGACAAGCGCGGAACTCTTCTAAATCGTCTGGTGTTGCCATGCCTGAAGCATTAAAGAAATCCTCATATTGACGGATACGGCGTGCACGAGCTTCAGGTGCTTCACCTTTAGGCGCGATACAGTAAATGGTGACTTCGGTTCGATTGACTGAAAGTGGGCGAAGTACACGAATTTGTGAACCGAATTGATCCATCAAATAAACATTTGGATACAGACAAAGATTACGTGAACGCTCAATCATCCATTTCGACATCGCTTCACCGTATTTTTCGGTGTATTCATCTGCTTTTGGGAAGTTAGGACGGTCTTCTGGGTTTGCCCATTGTGTCCAAAGCAACATGTGACCATTTTCAAAGCCATACGAGCCACCGCCTTGTTTACCCCAAGAACCTGCACTCATCGCGCGGATGTTATCGGCAGCTTGAGTTTCTTTACGGTGTTGAGTCGTTGCTGCATAGTTCCAGTGAACAGCAGAAACATGGTAACCATCGGCACCATTTTCAGCAGTGAGTTTCCAGTTGCCTTCGTAGGTATAGGTAGATGAACCACGTAAAACTTCCAAACCATGTTCAGACTGGTCAACAATCATGTCGATGATTTTGGTGGTTTCTCCCAAGAATTCTTCAAGTGAAGGAACATCGGGATTTAAGCTACCAAATAAGAAACCTTTGTAACTCTCAAAACGCGCCACTTTTTTAAGGTCGTGTGAGCCATCTTGGTTAAAACAGTCAGAATAGCCTGCTTCACTTGGATCTTTAACCTTAAGCAATTTACCTGAGTTGTTAAAAGTCCAGCCGTGGAAAGGGCAGGTATACGTTGCTTTATTACCACGCTTGTAACGGCAAAGTTGTGCTCCGCGGTGTGAACACGCATTGATCATGGCATTCAATTCACCGTTACGGTTGCGGGCAATAATGACCGGCTGACGACCAATGTGAGTGGTGTAGTAGTCATTATTATTTGGAATTTGGCTTTCGTGTGCTAAGTAAACCCAATTACCTTCGAAGATATATTTCATTTCGAGGTCAAATAGGGCTTCGTCAGTAAACACTGAGCGATGAAGTTTAAATTCACCTGTATCGATATTATCGACAAGTAATTCATCAATACGGTCAAGATGGCTAGTATTGATTACAGGAATACGTGGCATGTCCGTTCTCCGACTTTCCAAAAGTGTGGAAGTCACCAAGGCCTTAGCTACGGTCTAAAAGGTCTTGATATCCTAATATTGTCAATGAAGCGCATGAGTGCGCTGGGTGTTTAACCGTGAATTGATGAAGATGAATAACTGGAAGATTGGCAAGAAGGCTTGTTCACAAAGCAATTCATCACTTCATCGGTTTGTTGCTTGTATATACCTTAAAAGAATGGTTAAACTGTGTCTAAGACTGAATTTGCATTTTTTTATATCTTAAAGGTATGGATACCTTATGGAACTAAGACATTTACGGTATTTTGTGGCTGTTGTTGAAGAGCAGAGCTTTACAAAAGCTGCGGAAAAACTATTTATTGCTCAACCACCTTTGAGTCGACAGATTCAAAATTTGGAAAGTGAGCTTGGAATTCAACTGTTTGAGCGTGGAAGCCGTCCTTTACAAACTACACAAGCAGGGCATTTCTTTTACCAGCACGCCGTTAAACTTTTGTCGAATGCTGAAGAAATAAAAAGTATGACCAAGCGTATTGGTCTCATCGAAAGAAGTATGACCATTGGTTTTGTTGGGTCTTTACTCTATGGTTTGCTACCTCGAATCATTTATTTATTTCGCCAGCAGCAACCTCATTTGAATATTCAGCTCATGGAGTTAAGTACAACCGAACAGCTACAGGCATTAAAAGAAGGACGTATTGATGTCGGTTTTGGACGTTTAAGAATTAGTGATCCTGCTGTGAGACGAATTCTTTTACGTAAAGAGCGTTTGGTGGTTGCTGCACATACCAGCCATCCAATTGCACAGCGCACGGAAGGGGTATATCTAGCTGACTTGATTGATGAAAAGATGTTTATGTATCCCACTTCACCGAAACCCAATTTTTCGACCCAGCTTTTGAATATTTTTGCCGAGCATAGTTTGGTTCCAAAAAATATGCATGAAATACGAGAAATTCAACTGGCTTTGGGCTTAGTGGCAGCGGGAGAAGGGATCTGTATTATTCCGGCAAGTGCCGATACCATTCGATTTCCACACTTAAACTATATTCCGATTTTAGATAACGGCGCGGTCAGCCCAATTTTTATTACAGCACGGGCAATGGACAGAAGTGAAGATTTACAGTCACTGTTTGATTGTATTTATCAGGTTTATGACTTAGAAGGGATACCTTATCAACGGACAGTTTTTACACTCGATCAGAACCCGATAGATGATTCAAATGGCGTCGATTTTTAAATAACGGAAGTGCATAGCCTCAAAAGATGAAGCTATGCGTTGAAGTAGTTCAGAAAGCCCAAATCAGTTTTAGCCAGCTGGTATGGCCTTCGGGACGATATTCGACTTCGGTTTCTTTTAGAAATTTAGCTTCAATAGACCAGTTTTTATCGGCATATTGAATGCCAGGACCAATTGCAAAAGCCTGTCCTTTAAACCCAATGTTACTTCCGTTTACTTTGTCATCTGTGGTTTGTTTAAAAGCATAGCCTTCAACAGCCACTTTGAGTTTTGGGCTAATGCGATAACCCAAGCTATAGTCACCCGCAATGTATTGTCCAGACTGGTAGTCAGTCGCGTCGTTACGTGTATTCCAGCTATAAGACAGTTTAGTAGATAGATCTAAACCTGCTGCGTTGGCATAACTATAGGCAATAATCGGTCGAATGGTGTGATAGTTTTTCCCGAGATTAGCTTCAACTGGATGTGTCGTACTTGGAGTGTCATATTCACCTGTTGCCAGCACAGTTTCTAGGGCTGCAATCCAGTGATGATTTCCTTGATGCCAGCCGAGCATACCGCCCAAAATCAAGTCTCCGAGACCTTGGTTTGAGTCAGCCATTCCATTTACTTTGAGTCTTAGATCAACCAATGGCTGGGCTGCATACAACCCGAGTTGTCCATCCATAATTTTTTGATCGGTCATCCAGACCAACCGTGGAACCACGGCGTTGACATCAACATGGAACTGATCGGGACCATTTTGAAACTCTGATGCGTGATAATTTTGATAATAACTGAGTAGATAAACCCCGGCAGGTGGTAAGGCACCCGCCATCATACCTTCGGCACCTAAGGCAAAAGAGTCCGAGCCGTTTTCTGTCGCAAATGCAGAAGGAAGGTAAAGGGCGCTGATTACACCACATATGATTGCAGCAATTTTGTTATTCATAGAATGTCCTATTCTGTGTTGTTTGGCTTGTCACTAAAAAACGTTATTCCTTAACGGTCTTTAAAAAATTAAGTCTGTTTAATCTAAAAATTTGGGATGCAGAACTCCTGTGAGCCTTGTATTTTCTTTCTAAATTACAAATACAAAGCTCATTTGAAAAAGCGGAGTGCTTAAAAAATTATCTTTAAATATGTTTAAATAAAGCCGAACGCGATTGTCCAGCAGCACCATCGGCTGCACTTAAGAAGCGTTCAGTGTGAATGTCCCGTTCGAATAAGCGACTTTGCATGAGTGTTGAAATTGCCGAGTCGATCATGATTGGTGGGCCGCACAAATACGCTTTGTGTCCACCACATCGATTTTCAAAGTAATCGGCAACAGCCTCATGCACAAACCCAGTAAATCCAGTCCATTGGTCTTCTGGTTTTGGTGCATTCAGGGCAGGGATATAGCGAAAGTTCGGATAGTCTTTTACGAGCTGTTCAAACAATTCTCGGTTGTATAGCTCTGCCAAGTCTCGTGCTCCTTGGAAGAGGTAAATCGTGCGACTATCTCCAGACTCAAGTAAATCTAGAATCATCGATTGTGGACTTGAAAGACCTGAACCACCCGCAATGAAAATGGCATTTTGATCATCTGACTTGCGTACGAAAAATTGACCATAAGGGCCTGAAATATCAAGCTGATCGCCCGTGGCAAGTTGTTCATGCACATAAGTCGTCGCTGCACCGCTTTCAACTTTACGAATATGCAGCTCAACAATACCCACTTCACTTGGTGAATTGGCAATTGAAAACGCTCGAGTTCCTTCAATGTTTGGGAACTGGACATTGATATATTGGCCAGCTTGGAATTCGATTGGCCGATCTAGTTGTAGTCGGATTCCTTTAATGGTTGGCGATAAGTCTTTTATTTCAATTACGGTCGCTTGATAGTCTTGAACCAAATGACCTAAGAAATCTGGGTCTTCATCAACATCGGCTTCAATGATCATGTCGGACTGTGGTTTACAGCAACAGGCAAGCACTTTATTTTCATCACGTTCAATATCCATGAGCGCAAATGGCGAGGCTTCACCAACATCGTAAAAACCGTCGGTGACTTGAACCTTACATGTCCCGCAAGTGCCATGACCACAGGCAAAGGGTAACCAAACGCCTTGACGTAAAGCGGCATCTAAAATGGTTTGGTCTTCTTCTACTTCAATCGTTGTTCCGATCGGCTCAATGGTGACTTGATAACTCATGACACACCTCCGAATTAAACGTAGCTGTCGTTATAGCCATTTAATTCTGGCGTAACGAAACGAAGCAATGACTTATGCCCAAAACCAAGCTCTGCCAAGCTTTGTGTATTCTCTGGATTGATTGGTTGACCATCTAAAGTGTATTGCACTTTTGACCAATCAATTTTGGCAAAATCTGGATGTTGGGCAAAACCACCTGTAATTTGTTGCTCAATCAACTGTCCCAAAGTTTGTTGAGGTGAGGCAAGCATGGCATGTGCCGAGCAAAAAAGTGTGTGATGATCCCAACCCACGTAAAGTAAGAATTGATCGCCATAATTTTTTTGCAGATCAAGTGGTTCAAATTGATAGTTGTTGTGTATCGCGCGAACAGTCATGTTCAATCTCCTTATTTCCTATCAGGCAGCTTGATGACTGCCTGAACAATTCCTTGTACTTAAGCTGCGTTGCCTTTCCATTTTTTCCAGCGCTGTTGGTCTGGTGAGCCTTCAATATCTAGATTGTCGGCACCGACATTCATGCGGTAATAATCACGGAGCATAGTTTCGAGGTCACCGCCACCACAGTTACCTTGCAAAATTTGATTTACAGGTAGCCATGCTTGTATATATTTCTCAGGTTCGCGCTCGAAAATGTCATGACAACCATCTGAACAGGTGTGGTAGCGTTCGCCTTGGTAAATGGTATGGCGATAACTGAACTGAGTCGGATCATCGCCCATTTCGGTAAAAGTCATTGGAATCTGACAAACCTGACAAAGCTGTGGTAAACCTGCGCTGTAGAAGCGTTTACCCTCGGCTTCCATTTTGCGAGCCAGCTCCCATTTTGGACGGTAGTATTTATCGAAAGTGTCTGGATATTTAGCCGATAACCAATCCATTTCTTCGTCGGTTGGAATCCAAGTATGGAAACCAGCAGCATGACCAAAGTTATAGAAAATCCACCATGCCTGATGTGAGACGTGCTCTTTTTCTTTCACAATCACATCGCTATATTTCGGCATACGAATGCCATAGCGGCTTAAATCTTTAAATAGCGCACCGCCTGCCTGTTCAAAATAAACTTCCCAAGCTTCTTTCCAAGACATCACTTTGTTTGGCAGCATGTAATCCATCATCATGCCCACAATTGAAAGCAAACGCGTCCCACGCCAGAACCATTTATCAATCCATTCCTGCACAATCGGCACGTTGTCTTCATGTTGTTCGAGCAAGAATTTCACGATTTCAAGACCGAGTGTCATGTGACGCGCTTCATCTGACTGCGCACTAAAACCAAAGGTCACGGTTGCCATATCGCCGTTATAAGCTGCACCCGACATAAACGGAACAAACAGTAAGTTGGTAAGTACATATTCAAAAGCAAAACTAATGGCTAATAAAAATTCGAAAGGGCCAGCAGAACGGGCATCTTCAAAAAATGATTTAGGCACAGACAAATACCAAACGCGGTCATGCATGTGTGCCCAATCCTGAAAACCATCAAAGAACTTGTTGTAATGGCTCATGGCATGAATTTGAGTCTGTACATGACGCAGCTCATCAATCGACTGCATCTGAGATGCAATACGTGCTCCAATACCACTAAATTGGCGACCTACATGGGCATAGCCTTGATAAGCCTGATATTCAAGGGGGGTCACCGCTGTTAAAAAGAGTTTGATCGCATTTAAGTAGCGTTCATTGCTGACATTCATCTGACCATTGTTTTGAGCAAAGGCATCAAAAATGGCATAAAGTTTTTTCTCTTTTTCTGCCTGATATTTCCAGTAAGCATCCATAGTTAAACGGAATGGATCTTCCCATTTAGACCAGTCAGTAATTTTGATACCTTCAAACTCTTCATAAGGGAAGGCATCTTTACGGTCAGCATAGGAAAAGTCCCAGTCCAGATCACGGGTTAATGCGCGGTAACGATCTTTAGCATTTAATTTTTTGCTGGTTTCTTTCGTTTGAGTTGTCATGATTGATCATCCTTAAATCTTTGTTAAACAACGTCTATGTTGTGATTAATTCCAGTGAAGGCGGAAAGTATCGTCATCTTCTTCGACATTGCCGCCCAGCGTAATCATGTTGAGTTGTAACGATTGGATGTCCCAATCTTGGCCTAGTTTTTCAGATACGGTTTCAGCTTTAATCACCAAATCAGTTTCACTTTCAATTCGGATCATGGCGGGTAAATACTGAATTGAAGCTTCAGGGTTATCTTCTTCAATCGCTTCAAGGATGTAGCGTGAAGTATCGTTGTCTTGTAACGCGAGATAGACTTTAGACATGTTGCTTCTCCTTAAGCATTTGCAAGTTCTGGTTGTAGGCCGAGTTTTTTTGCACGTTCAATAACGGCTTGTTCTGCTTGATCAACTGCATCTGCTGTTAAGGCTGCTATTGCCCACGGTGTAAAAGCTGCTTTTACTTGAGTTAGAGACTCAGTGAACCATTCATTTAATAGCTGTTTGTTGTGATCGGACTCTGCTGCGGCAGTTTTAATGACGGTGTCTGACCACTTACGTAAATCACCTAAAGTATCTTTCATAAATTCAGTCAGCATGGCTAAGTCACGAGCATTTTGAGTGACTAACCAATGATCAAACTGTTGATAGACAAGCTCTGTCACAAAGCCGTCAATCACAAGGTTCTGTAATAAGAAAAGTTTGAAGTAGTCTTGCTCGGTGAGGCTTTCTTCACACAGACGGCGTAGGCCTTGCCATGCAGGGTGTTGCATCCAAGTCTGTTTTGCCTGTCGTAATGAATCGCCGCTATTACCATCTAAAGCTAAGCCAATCCGTGAGATGTACTGCGCTATACCTAAATGATCCATTGCGGCATAAATACAAGCTTGGGTTAGCACGGTGCCATAACCATAGGCACTGCCAGACATCATGTGTAAGTTTGCAGTTTGTTCAATGTGGCGAAATGGCAATAGGTACTCAATGACCTTAGCTTTGACTTCGTCAGACAAATGTTCTGCAAGCTGACGTTTTTCAAAAAAAGCAAAATTACTTTCGGCGGTGTCTTGTAACCGCGCACGGTGCTGAACATAAGTTCCATAATAGAATTGACGTGGATCTTTAAATGCATACCAATCTTGCATTTGCAGGGCAGTATGGGTTTTATCATTTAAGGTCTTTTCAGGTTTCCACAAAGGACGATAGTGAAAGTTAGTTTCTGCCTGTACATCGAAACTTACTTCTTGATATCGAGTTGCTGGCTTACTACCAAATCGTCTTTCGATATAGGCATAGTTCTGGCGGATAGGTTCGACATTTGACGTTTTGATTTCTAAAGTCATGGCTTTATCTCCTTATATTTTTACATCTGATCATCATGATCGTTGCTATTACGTTGCGTGCCGACTAAGGTTGCTTCAGTGCCATAGCGCCATTTTTCTTCCTGAGCATCATTAAAAGCTTGCTGCTCTTGGGTCATTTCAACCACTTGATTGGTCTTACAAAAATCATTAAATGCATGTTTAGGCAAAACCAGTTCCACAAATAGACTGGGGTCGTGAATGGCAAAATCGAATTCGATAAACTCTGCGTTTAAGTCGCCAGTAACCCGAATATATTTGGTTAATGCTTCGACTTGAGGTTGCGTCATGCTGTACTCCATCAAGACATGGTCTTGAAATTGATGAATGCTCCTTGCTCTCGCTATAAGCTTTACAAAAGCTATGCCAACTTTATTTTTACTATTAAAAACAATAAATTAGGATTTTTTATAAAAGTTCAGCATTTTTAAAATTCACCATTTCATGAATTTTTTTGAATGGTGAAATAGAGATATTCATGATTTGATGAAGAGGGTCGTAAAAATTTCTTTTTAAATTGTTTGGGGCTTTAAAAGGAGAGATTTAGAAATACTTTTTTAGTATGAAGTTATGTCTTTAAGGTACTAGGACATTTATCTGGTTCTTCGATAAGATGAGATAACACCCAAATGTGTTTAATGGATTAAAACAGATCACTCATGGCTCGAGTAAAATACGATACAACGGGACGATACGCAGATCATCCGCAAGAAATTCACGATTTGCTGTCTAAACTGCACTTTGATACTGCCCACGGCCAAATCTGGTTTGATGAATATCGGATGCTGCTTTTACACACCAGCATTATGGGATATTTGCGTAAAGACTTAGCACACATGATTGGGCTTGAGCGGACTAAGCGTTTCTTTATTCGATTAGGGTATCAAGCAGGGTTAAAAGATGCAGAAGTTACAACAAAAATGCGTCCCGATTTAAATGAACACGATGCTTTTATGGCAGGCCCACAAATGCATGCGATTCGTGGAATGGTGCAAGTACAGGCCAACCAGCTCAATTTAAGCCACGATAAAAAACAGTTTTATGCCGATTTAAACTGGCTTAACTCTTTTGAAGCCGATGTGCATTTAGAGCATTTTGGTCCGAGTGATGAACCTTCATGTTGGATGTTACTTGGCTATGCGTGCGGCTACAGTAGTTTTGCGACGGGCATGACCATTATTTATCAAGAAATAGAATGTAAAGCTTGCGGCGATGAGCATTGCCGTATTATTGGTAAGCCTTTAGAAGAGTGGGAAAATGCTGATGAACTGATTCAGTTCATGTCTCCCGAACCCATGGAAAAAGAACTGATTGCGTTGCAGGCTGAACTTTTTGAACTTAAAAAATCAATTTATAGCGACAGTGAAGCCGATTACCAATTATTTAGTTCTGTGGGTAAGTCAGCATCTTATAAACAGGTCTGTGCATTATTAACAAAAGCAGCAGGTTCGAAAGTTTCTATTTTGCTACAAGGTGAAACCGGCGTTGGTAAAGAAGCTTTTGCTCGAGGAGTTCATGCAAATAGCCAAAGAAAAGACCAACCTTTTATTGCAGTAAACTGTGCAGCGATTCCACCAGAGTTAATTGAGTCTGAGTTATTTGGGGTAGAAAAAGGGGCTTATACAGGAGCGCATCAATCTCGCTTGGGGAAGTTTGAACGAGCCAATGGTGGTACGATTTTTTTAGATGAAGTGATTGAGCTTTCTCCTCGTGCACAAGCAGCACTATTACGCATTTTGCAGGAAGGTGAATTTGAGCGAGTAGGAGATTCACAGACACGTATTTTAGATGTCCGTGTAATTACAGCAACCAATGAAGATCTTGAGCAGGCTGTAAAAACAGGGCGATTTCGCGCAGATTTATATTATCGCTTAAATATTTTCCCAGTGCAGATCCCGCCTTTGCGAGAGCGCCGTGAAGATATTCCTTTATTGGTTGAACACTTTCTTCATCGCTTTGAAAAAATGTACGGCAAAACCATTCAGGGTGTAAGTGAAAAGACCAAAGTTTTTATGCAGCAATATGAATGGCCGGGAAATATTCGTGAGTTGGAAAACTTATTAGAAAGGGCTGTTTTATTAACGGATGATCAGCAGCTGATTAAGTTAAATGCCATTTTCCCACAGATCAAGCATGACCCTGAGCAGGCTGTAGCTGTTGAAACTGACTTTGAGCAATTATTAAAGGCAGAGTTTAATTTAGAAGAACATGAGAAGCAGTTAATTTTAACGGCTTTAAAAAAGGCAAATCATAATGTGTCTGAAGCGGCACGTTTATTGGGAATATCTCGGGCAGCATTAGATTATCGAATTAAAAAATTTCAGCTTTGAGTCAATATCAACAAACACAAAATAAAGGCCTAACTTTAAACGTTAGGCCTTATTGATTATTGCACTTTCGCTGGGAAACCATCTTCTTCAAGTGCTTCGGTAATTTTATCGACGCTTTCACTGCTTTCAACAGTCACGATTTTGGTCGCTAAATCTACATCTACTTTTGCATTTGGATCGACGTCCTGAATCGTCGCAGTCACGCCACGAGCGCAGCCACCACAAGTCATATTTTCAATAAGTAGTTTCATGTTCATACTCCATCAAGAATGAGATATTTGTTTGGATAACACTGAGTCTAAACCTTGTCATGATTGTAAGGTCAAGACCAAATTTTTAAAAAAATATGCTTGACCTTCCCATGATGGGAATCTGTATGCTCAATACAGAATATTAAATTTTGCAGATTTGTAGAGGTGTTTGATGGACTCAAAAACCACAAAATTGCCAGCATATAGTGAAACACTTCCAATCGAAGGCATGACTTGTGCCTCCTGTGTAGGACGTGTCGAAAAAGCACTTAAGAAAGTTGAAAATATTGAGATTGCCAACGTTAACTTGGCAACAGAAAAAGCGGTTGTTTATTCAAATCAACCGATTCAGCGTGAAGCACTGGTTAAAGCAGTTGAACGAGCAGGTTATGATGTTCCTAAAGCTTCGCCAGTTGAGTTATCTATTGAGGGTATGACTTGTGCATCTTGTGTTGCACGTGTTGAAAAAGCCCTTAAAAAAGTAGACGGCGTTCAAGAAGCCACAGTCAACTTAGCAACAGAGCAAGCTTGGGTGCAGGCAGATGCATCAGTCAATGTTGAAGACCTAATTCGTGCTGTTAAAAAAGCAGGTTATGACGCGAAAGCATCTGAAAAAAATCAAGATGAGCAGCTCGACAAAAAAGCATCAGAGTTAGATCAGCTTAAAAAAGATTTGATCATTTCGATTGTGTTGGCCTTACCTGTGTTTATTCTGGAAATGGGTTCACATCTCATTCCAGCTTTTCACATGTGGATCATGGACACGATTGGTCAATACAATAGCTGGCTTTTACAGTTTGCTTTGACCACATTAGTTCTCGTTTTTCCAGGTCGCCGTTTTTACCAAAAAGGGATTCCAGCCATATGGCGTTTAGCGCCAGACATGAACTCGCTGGTTGCTGTTGGAACCTTAGCAGCCTATAGCTTTTCAGTTGTGGCAACTTTTATACCGCAGGTATTACCCCAAGGTACCGTCAATGTTTACTTTGAAGCGGCTGCCGTTATTGTCAGTTTAATTTTACTCGGACGTTATTTTGAAGCCAAAGCTAAAGGACGTACTTCGCAAGCGATTCAACATTTGGTAGGAATGCAGCCCAAAACAGCTCGTATTCAACGTGACGGTCAAGTGGTTGAAGTTGCTGTTGCCGAAGTGGTCAGTGGAACTATTGTAGAAATTCGGCCGGGTGAACGTGTGCCAGTCGATGGTGAAGTGGTTGAAGGGCACAGCTACATTGATGAATCTATGATTACGGGTGAACCTGTCCCAGTCGAAAAAGTAGTGGGACAACAGGTGGTCGGTGGTACGGTCAATCAAAACGGAACACTGAACATTCGGGCAACCGCAGTGGGTAGCTCATCTGTACTTTCACAAATTATTCGTATGGTTGAACAAGCTCAGGGTTCTAAACTTCCGATTCAGGGCTTAGTCGATAAAGTCACCATGTGGTTTGTACCTGTAGTGATGTTAATTGCTGCAATTACTTTCTTGGTTTGGTTTATTTTTGGGCCAGAACCTGCGCTCACTTTTGGATTGGTGAATGCCGTTGCAGTACTGATTATTGCATGTCCTTGTGCGATGGGACTTGCAACACCAACTTCTATTATGGTTGGTACTGGACGTGGTGCCGAGTTAGGTGTCTTGTTCCGTAAAGGTGAAGCTTTGCAGCTTTTACAAGAAGCTCAAGTAGTTGCAGTTGATAAAACGGGCACACTCACCGAAGGTAAACCGACACTCACTGACTTTAATGTGCAATCAGGTTTTGAGCGTGAACAAGTGCTGACTTTGGTTGCTTCGGTCGAAGCCAAGTCTGAACATCCCATTGCTCTTGCGATTGTTCAAGCAGCAGAGAGTGAAGGCTTAAACTTATTACCAGTAACAGCATTTAACTCGATTACAGGTTCAGGTATTGAAGCAGAAGTTTCAGGCCAGAAAGTACAAATTGGCGCAGACCGTTATATGCACCAACTTGGTTTAGATACCAGCTCATTCCAAGCGATTGCTGCTCAGTTAGGTGAAGAAGGCAAAACACCGCTTTATGTTGCTATTGATCAAAAACTTGCGGCAATTATTGCTGTGGCAGACCCCATTAAAGAAACAACCTATGCTGCGATTGAGGCCTTGCATCAATTAGGTCTCAAAGTTGCCATGATTACAGGAGACAACCGTCATACGGCGCAAGCAATTGCCAAAAAGCTGAACATTGACGAAGTTGTGGCAGAGGTTTTACCCGAGGGCAAAGTGGACACAGTCCGCCAACTGCAAAAACAGTATGGGCGCTTAGCTTTTGTTGGTGATGGTATTAACGATGCACCAGCCTTGGCACAAGCAGATGTCGGTTTAGCTATTGGTACAGGAACAGATGTTGCCATCGAAGCAGCTGATGTTGTGCTCATGTCAGGTAGTTTAAAAGGCGTACCGAATGCAATTGCATTAAGTAAAGCCACCATGCGAAATATACGTCAAAACCTGTTCTGGGCATTTGTATATAACGTAGCCCTAATTCCAATTGCAGCAGGTGCGCTATATCCAGCATTTGGCGTTTTACTCTCGCCAATGTTTGCAGCAGGGGCGATGGCACTTTCTTCGATTTTTGTTTTAGGCAATGCATTACGTTTAAAACGCTTTCATGCGCCAGTAGAGTAAGCGTGCTGAAAATCAACTTTTGGTTTAAGATCATGACAGCAGGTCTTAAACCAAATTTAATATTTGAGGTGTGAGATGAATATCGGTCAGGCATCCAAACATTCGGGCATTTCGGCGAAAATGATTCGCTACTATGAAGAAATCGGTTTACTTGAAGCAGCTCAGCGTTCTGCTTCTGGCTATCGCATCTATTCAGAAACAGACCTTAAAACTTTAAACTTTTTAAAGCATGCTCGAGAGTTAGGTTTTTCATCTGAACAGATGAAAGAGCTTATTTCACTTTGGAAAAATACTGATCGGCATAGTGCAGAGGTGAAAGCCTTAACCGTCAAACACATTGCCGAATTAAAGCAAAAAATTGCCCACCTACAAGAAATGGTTAATATTTTGCAGGCTTCTGCCGATGATTGCTGTGGCGACCAACAGGCTTCTTGTGCCATTTTAGATCATATTGAAAAAGGGGTGGGTGTAAGCTAAATCCCATAAAAATAAAAAGGTAAAATCATGATTTATACAGCTTCTTGTCTTTGTAATGGTGTTCAACTCAGCATTAATGCTGAATTAAATCCCATTATGGTTTGTCATTGTAAGCAATGCCAAAAAGCACAAGGGGCTGCTTTTGCAGCTATTACACAGGTACAGAAAACTGATTTAAACATTGTACAGGGTGAAAATCTTTTGCAAGCGTATTTTGCTTCTCCAAACAAAAAGAGAGTGTTCTGTAAAACTTGCGGTTCACCGATCTGGAGTGAACGTTTAGATAAGCCAGAAGTGGTACGCCTGAGGGTCGGACTTATTAATGAAGAAATATCGATGCCAGTCATCTCTCATGCTTTTGTCAATTCACAAGTGAAGTGGTATCCAATTTGTGATGACGCTCGCCAATATCCAAATGGGGTAGAAAACCCTTAAATATTAAGGTTAGATCGTATTTTGTTCATTTGTAAAAAAACGTGAACAAGACTAGTCATGAATAAATAATGTGCTATAACTGTACCTAAGGTAATCGTAATATCTCCTCGCTCCACAGGGAAACTTGGGACAGGGCAAAAGATACGATAAGACCTTACATATAGCTAGCAAAGAGCAAACAAGAGTTGGATAGACACAACGCTTACATTGCTCACCGTTGCAGAAAAGCCCGTGAAACGGGCTTTTTTAATGCCTGTAAAAAAGATATTTCTTATTTGGAAATATCTTATACTTTTAAACTATTTATGAAAAAGTAATGTAAAAATAATAAAATATTTCAAATATACAGACTTTTCTGTATTGCAATTTGTTTTTATTAAGGGTACATTTGGTTAACGGTTTAAAGTTCAAGTTTAATAATGAACTCATGGTCGTTGTGGGAGATCTAAGAGCCTGCATTTTCCCCAAGATGCGGGTTTTTTTTATGCCTGTAAAAAAGTAAAAATTGTAATCAGCTTAAATAAAAAATATCTAATTTACTGTTATCTAAAATATTTTAATTAGCCTACGATCTAAAGATTGCGTAGGCTTAAAGTTGTGAATACCACTTAGGAACGATATGCTAGACAAGCTTGTGCGCAAGCAAGACATGCTTTAGCACAAACTTGGCAGTGTTCATGGTCATGTTTACTGCATTCTGCTGCACAAAGTTGACAAGCGTTCGCACAAAGTTGCATGGCTGATTCTGCTAGTTCAGAGTTTCTTAGTTCTAAAGACGTACAAAGTTGACAGGTTTCTACACATGTCATGCAATGCTTGATACATTCACGCATCATGTGCACATGTTCTTCTTGCAAACATGCAGCTGCACATGTTTTGCAGGCAATCATACATTCAATACATGCTTGAATTGAGGTAGAGGTATTACAAAATAAAGAAGAGTTGGTTTCTTGTTGAGTTTCCATAAAAGTTCTCCTGTCGAAGACTATTATTAAAAAACAGAATATTGTTATCTCTTTTCATTTTATAAAATCATTTCTTTGGTGGGTGAGTTTGAAATGAAAGGTCTACAAACGCTCAATAGGGTTTAACCTCGTATAAGAATGTTACATCTAGCTACTTCAGTTATAAATTTCAAAACTACTTGCCCAGCATTAGATTTAAAATTTGATTCGATATAATACTTTTGGCTAATTTCTTATTGTGTGAAAATTGTGCAAATTATCAGTGTGAACTTTAAGGGCACACGAAATGGAAAACGTTAATCAATTTGCTCACGGAGCTGAGCATGAAGTCCACATACATTGCAAACGATCATTAAGCACTTTAATACTGAGTATGCTCGTATTAATTACAACTGGTCGTTAAAAGAAAAAGCACCTAAGGGTGCTTTTTCTATATGAGTTTAAAGTAAATACCTTTAATTAAGAGTCTATAAAGCCACGCCGTTTTTTGTAGGCTTTACGGTCATAAGAAGGGATGTTTGATTGCTGGAGATCAATCGCGAGTTGTTTCTTGCGTTGAAACTGGACTTCACTTAGAAGAGCAGCATAAATTTTGGGACGATCAGTTTTAAACTTTTCTACATCCAACGGAATCGTATCTTCATTCTTAACAATGTACAGCACAGAGCCATTGCCATTCGTTTCATAAACCGTCCAACCAACTCGTACAATGTAGAGTCCGGTTTTCTGATTCTTGCCTAAATAAGATTTAAAACCATCTGGATGAGGGCGAACATAAGCATTCATCATGCATCCTCCATCATCTGATTTATTTGATGAAAGCGACAATCAAAGAATTGATGGGGAACGGGACATCATATTCAGTAAAATCACGATTTCTAGTTGTTTATATATTGATCAATTTTCAAATTTCAAGTCAGAAAAAAGCGTTTATTAAATAAGCTAAATAAGGGTTAAATATTAAAAATAACGACTTATTTTTCTGTGAAAAAAAAGCTTGATTTAATTGTTTGGCGAGCAGAAAAAAATAGCGCTTATTCTATGTTTCTGTGATCGATTTTGCATATTTAAAATTATTGAAATAGTAAGTGAATTTGTAGTCAGGTAGAGTTAATTGTTTGTTTTAAAATTAAAAAAATAAACTTTAATATTTCTTGTTACAACCATTATGTCGACAATAGATATTCCTTTTTGACATATTTCGCCTAGCATAACTAAAGAGTTCGTTGCCTATGGTGTCATTTATGTTTATTGGACTTGTGGTCACCATTTTGTTGACTCCAGGCCCAACAAATACATTGTTAGCCTCGGCTGGAATACAAGCAGGGGTGAAGCAGTCTCTTAAACTTATTCCTGCTGAAGTGATGGGTTATCTCATTGCAATTACTTCATGGGGTGTTTTGCTTGAGTCAGTTTCACATTTTATCCCTTGGCTTCCTGCCTTATTAAAGTTAATAAGTGCAACTTTTATTCTCTACCTTGCATTTAAACTTTGGATAACATCAACAAACGACATCAAATTAGACAACCCACTGATTACGCCTAAGGCTTTATTTGTTGCAACACTTTTAAATCCTAAAGCTTTACTCTTTGCTTCTGCTATTTTTCCACATGCAGCATGGGAAGTGCTTCACGTTTATTTTGTGCATATTGCTATTTTTTTATCATTAATTACACCCATCGCATTTTTATGGATTGCTTTTGGAACCGTATTAATTTCAAACAAAGTAACTTGGTTAAACCAACGTAATTTACAACGTACGGCTGCATTTATTTTAACTTTTTTTGCGATGCCAATCGGCTATTCTGCGATTAGCTCATTTTAAACTTAACCCTTTATTTATATTAAAAAATTTAATTTTCAGGAGATTTTCATGACAAGATTAAAAGTAATTATCAAGGATCAGTTTGATAAAGAATCAATTGCTTTGGCAAAAGTTAGACCCATGAATGACCATGCGCTTGAGCTTCATAAAAGTGTTGAACATATTGAAATTAATGACGATATTATTTTACCCAATATGGATTTGCTCTATGAAAACCCTAAAGATGGCAAAATTTATCAGTTAATTGGTCCATTCAGTGAGGAATAACTCTTAAATTCAATTTAACAATAACCATGAGTAAAGTTTGTGTTTTGTATGATCTTAATAGAAGTCATTTAGTTAAGAGATGGTGAAAATTAAGCCAAACTAACGTATAGACACAATTAAAATATTGAACATCTAAAATGGTTATGGGACTATGCCTGTGTAAAAATGTGACCTAATCCACATTTTTGCATTTCAGGATTAAGTGGATTTCACTAAGCCCATTCCTTCAATGAGAAGTAGGAGTGGGCTTTTTTTATTCTTTGAATGTCTCATCTAGAGCTTGTTGAACAGCTTCAATACGTGATTTACACGCTTTATAAGCCGTAATAGATTCTTCAACAATCTTCATTAAATTATCGATATCCGGGCTTTCCTGAGATTCAAGTAATTCGGCATTTTTCTTCAAAATGTCATGACCATCTTTAAACGTTAACTCTTCATTCTTCATTTGGAATTACCTGCGTAATGTTGGCTTCAACCACACCATCTTGCATCTCAATAGCAATGGCGGGGCTTGAAATTTGATGTATAGAGTGAATCGCTTTTCCTTCTGATCTAACAATTGCATAGCCCTTGGCCTGAACATGTTTCGGGTTTTGCAAAAGAATTTCTTTCATCAAAGATTCGATTTGGGCTAATGAGAATTTAACTTGTTGCTGTGAGCTAAACTGAATACGTTCTTTCATCTGGTCAAGCAAACGATGTGCCGAGCTAAGTTGACTCTGTGCCGAAGATTTAATCTCATGAAGCAGTTGATCATTCTTGCTTTGATAGGTTGTGATTTGATGTTGAGAAAGCAGCTTAATCGTTTGTAAACTATCTACAGCTTCTTGTACACGCTCAATAATATGGTTTCGGATACCCGCAATGACTTTACTTGGTGTATCAAATGAGCGATGAGCAATTTCATCAAGAATAGTACGATCTTTCTCATGCCCGATACCTACCCAAATCGGTACGCTACGTTTGCAAAGTAGGGCGGCAAGTTCATAATCATTTAAATAAGCTAAATCATTCACCGATCCACCACCGCGAATAATCACAATCAAATCAGGTGGAAAGCTAAACGCGCTGGCCCATTGTCTTAAACCTGAACCTAAAGATTCAATCAAACTTGTTGCAGCCGTGTTTCCTTGAAAAGTAGCGGTGTGATACACAAAATGACAAACCCCATTTCGCTCAAGTGCATCTGCATCTTTTTTAAAGTCACCAAGGCCTGCAGCATTTTGAGGAGCAATGACTAAAACATTTTGAATATCAAAAGGAGTGGGAAGAAGTTTATTTTTATGGATTAAACCTTCTTGAGTAAGTCGTTCAATAATTTGCTGATAACGTTTAGCAATTTCACCCAATGTAAAGCTTGAGTCAATCTCTTCAATGTTGACCGAAAATCCATATTGAGGATCAAAACGTGCTCTAATTTTGATGAGTACATTTAAATCACTTGAAATCTCAATCCCAGTTTCACGTTCGAACTTTAAAACAATTTTACTCGCTGAAAATTTCCAGATTGTGGCTTTACAGCTGGCAATAACTTTATCAGTCTCTGCATCTTTTTCTGCGAGTTCTAAATAGTAATGACCGCCCTTAACATTTAAATTTCGAATTTCTGCTTTTACCCAAACTGGCTCATCAAAAGCCACACGTATGACTTCCTGAACTGTGCCGAGATATTCACTAAGGGAAAACTGAGGTTCAGACATACGAACTAAAAATTAAAGGGCCAAACTAGATAGTATAAAAGCCATCCAACCAAGGCAATTGTTGTCTATGAATATCGGGTTCTATTTAAAATAAATACAACAAATTAAAGAATTAAAAATTGAAATTGATAAGTGAATTTAGACTGAATGGTTAAAATGAAAAAATAATAAAAAGAGAATTGTTAATAATTACAACCGATTAAAAAATAAAGTTTGCTTTATAAAATAGATGAGCGTATAAAGCTTACTTCCAATTGCGGGGTGGAGCAGTCTGGTAGCTCGTCGGGCTCATAACCCGAAGGTCGTTGGTTCAAATCCGACTCCCGCATCCAAAAATATTATGCTCTGTGATGTACCACTTTTCATAATACGAAAATTATGAAAAGCAATTAGCTTATAAATAACCCTATATAAAGCTAAATATTAAATTCTAGACGAACTGTCCATACCCTAAATCTAGCGTTCTAATTACATACCGTAAAATCACATGAGCTCAGTGATGAGTGAATGATTGTGAATATAGTAAATGAGTGGCACATTGCCACAGCCGTAAATGGCAACGAAATTAATGTGAGGATTGTTCCTCATGTGCGTAAACAAAACTCTCTCGATGGATATCGTTGGGTCGAAGTTGGTAAAAAAATTCAACTTCAATCTGGTGAAGAAATTGAGTTAAACCAAGATGGTAAAAGCTTCTATGCCGGGTTTAATCAACTTTATCGTTTAAATACATATTGTTGATAAAACCATGGTAATAAAGCGAGAAAACCTATCTCTTTTAAAGGAGATAGGTTTTTTTATGTCTACAGGTTATATAAATAATTAAAGTTATAAAAAGGCTGAAGTGATTAAAAATAAGTGCATTATTATTTTAATTATATTTAATAACTAAATTAGCCTGCTCGCCAGAACTGGCGACCCATAACCTTAAAGTTTTTACCGTTCTCTTCTGTTACGCGTCGATCTCTAAATTTTTCATTTAAGCTATGCAAAATTAAAGAGCCATCTGCCTCTTTAAAAATCTGTTTAATCATTCCTTCGCCAGCAAAGTAAACCGCATAAATCTCGCCATCAATGACTTCTGTTTGAGAGATATCAATACCCACCAAATCACCGTCTTTAATGTAGTCGGTCATGCTATCGCCTTTAGCTTTAATAATACGCATGCATTCTTGAGCAACGCGTTTTTCTTTAAAGAATGAAGCAGGGAATGGAATTTTTCCATTAATAGCATCAAAGTGAAATTCAATAGATTCACCTGTCCCGCAAGAAAAGTTAGCTTCTACAACTTCAATCCAGACATATTGATCGGTAGATTCTGCACTTACTACAGTCGGGCTAAATACATCACTTTCTCTAAAAGAGTCTTCAGTATTCCCTGTCGTTAACCAATAACCATCCACTCCTAAAAATTGAGCAATTAAAGGAAGAAATGCGGATTTTAAATTTTTCCCTGACTCTAAAGCCTGATAGGCAGGTTGCGACATCTTTACAGCTTCTGCCACTTCAGCCTGAGTTTTTTTGGCTTTAATTCTAGAGTCTTTTAAACGGTCTTTAAGAGCCATAATGGTTACACCAGTAAACTTATAACAAATATATAACTTAAGTTATATAGAGTAAAACAACTATAGTTATTGACTAATAATAACTATAGTTATAATATCAGTTATATCTCAAGATGAATAGAGAAAATTTAAATGGTACCTAAGTCACTATTTATCGCTTTATCAAAGCTTTGAGATGGAAGCTAAATTTATTTTGTTTCTACAGGTAGCAGAATAAAAGGGAGATAGCTCAATTATTATTTGCAAACAGGCTATCAAAACAAAAATTGGAATAAAAAAAAGCCCGATTCCGTGGATCAGGCTTAATGTTCGTCGATAAAGGGTATCAAGAACATGAAGAATTTAACAAAGATTGTGAGACCTAACAAAAGTTTCCGATATACGGCAAAGCCTTATATGAACTTTTTGGTCAAAAAATTAAGGCGTGTAAAAAGCTTAAATCCACAAAATTTAATACTTTTTTACATTTTTAGAAAAGGAAATATTTGTTTATAAATTAGTGACTTAATTGCATATAGTTGGGTTCTTTATGATTGTTGTACCAGATGAAACGTTTTGAACACACATTTGTAGTCATAGCTTAGCTATATTGCTCAAAGAATGTATCAAAACCTCAAGAATAACAAACGATAAAGACGCCTTACTAACGAGTACATTGAGTTGGAGATAGTGAATGACTACAGCAATGCAGAACAGAGCTAAACAACTTAAAAATGCAAAACGTGGAGGGTATATCCCGACAATTGCCAAAGACGTAAACAAATATAAGGTACAAAAAATAAAAAGGGCACTTGAGGAGGCCAAGCAGATTGTAAATGAGCTTGAAGATGACGCATTCGAATTCGATGATCAAGTCTCTATGCAAAAAGCGATTGGTGCAATCACAGTGATTGAGTTGATTGAACAAGCCTTAAACGGTGCACACTAACAGGCTTTAGCATACAAACATTCTTTCTCGGACCCCTGAAATAAATGGGGTCAAGGATAAGTTCGTCTTGCAATTTAGCGCTGCTTTAAAGCGTTAGTGTTTTTTATTGACTGTAATAAAGAAAACGAAGGGATTAATAAACATTGAAAACCACAAGCTGGTCAACGTGATGAGTTTTCAAGTTTTACCCTTTAGCGCAGGACAAAGTCATGGAAACAGTTTCTAGCAGTGGGTTAGCCACATTTTTAAATTTTTATAGTATTGCAATTATGGTGGCTTTGGCAGTCAGCTTAGTTGTCGCAGTTGTATTGATGATGCGTTTTCCTCGTTCTCCACAAGAATGGATTTTTGCTCTCATCTGTACAGTAGTTTCAAGCCTGACAGGCGGCTCATTCATTATTATGAAATGGAACCTGCATGAATGGGTATCCGATATTTGGGGAATGATCACCCTATCTGGATTTTTCTTCATCTGTGGTTTACCGGGCTGGGCTATTGTGAGATGGATATTTAACTTCATCAATAAACAAGAAGGTAAAACGATTGTAGAGGTCATTAAAGACCTAAAAAAAGCAAAAGATGATCTCCAAAATAGCTAAAGACAGCTTTAAATATAAAGGTAGAATAAAATGAATATTGATCAATACTTAGAAAAAGTTATCAGCCGAGAAGGCGGATATGTTAACCATCCATCAGATCATGGCCATGCGACTAAATTTGGCATTACAGAAGCAGTCGCTCGATCGAACGGATATCAAGGCAACATGCAAGACTTGCCCTTAAGTATCGCCAAATCTATTTATAAGCAAAAATACTGGCTTGAACCACAGTTTGACCAGATTAATGCGATTAGCCCAGCTATTGCAGAAGAGTTACTGGATACAGCTATAAATTGTGGCATCAATTTTACAAAGCCTTTATTACAACGTGCTTTAAATCTGCTGAATAAGCAGGGGAAGGAAGGTTGGTCAAATCTTGTGGTAGATGGCCAGTACGGACCTCTTACTTTGCAAGCACTGGCTACGTACTTAAATAGACGTAATAAAGAGGGTGAAAAAGTACTCGTGCGCATTTTAAATATTATGCAAGGGCAGCATTATATTGAAATTACCGAGAACAACCCTAACTACGAAGATTTCTTTTATGGTTGGATATTAAACAGAGTAATACTCTAAAAATGTATTAGAAGAGAACATGTTTAAAGATCTAATGAGTTAAAAAGCCTAACCATGAGTTAAGGCTTTTTAACAAATAATAGGTCGAGCAATGCTTTATTGTGCGATAAGTAAAATGGCAAGTAGAAAGAAAATAGCACCACTAATTTTATTGAGCATCGAGAAATTATTTCCAGCTAACATTTTCTCTTTGAAAATCGAAGAAAAATTTGCGTAAACTAAATGAATTAAAAAACCAATAAAACAAAAGGTTAAAGAAAGAATTAAAAATTGATTTAAAATCTCTTTCTTGATATCAATAAATTGAGGGAAGAGTGCGATAAAAAATACGATTGTTTTAGGATTAAGCAAAGATGCGAATAGACCCTGATAAAACAATTTAGATTTACTTACAGCTTTATCTTTTTGTTGATCGGTCATTAACTCTTGGGTTGCAAGTTTTTTAGTGAAGTTTTTATATCCGAGATACATTAAATAAAATGCACCAATAAACTTTAAAACCGTAAAAATAGTAGGGTTGCTAGTAATAATAAGTCCTACACCGCTGGCAGAAATTACAGCAATTACAAACATACCAATAATTAAACCACTTATTCCAAACAAAGCAGTTTTGACACCATAGTTAATTGAATTTGTGACAGTAAATAAAACTCCCGGTCCTGGGCTTAATAGGGTAAGAAATGCTATTGTTATAAATACTAAAAGACCGCTCACGCTGATATATCCTATTTATCAATTGAGGCAAGATTGTGCGGTTACTTTAAATGAGAAAATAATCGTTGTATACAGAAGGTTATGTATATTTAAGCCTTAAATAGATTAAATATTTAAAATATAGTTTTGTATAAATAAATAGGGCATATAAAACTATAAAAGTGAAAGCAACATAAACACACAACGTTAAAAATTGAGCATGTTAGTATGCTAAGTCTATACCTCAAGAAATCTATAGTATGACGAAAAATGAACGGCAGTTTAAATCTGGCGAGTTTCAATTTTCCTTTTTAGCGTTTAAATATTGGGGTATATGGTTTTTAGCTTTTATTCTAATGTTATTTGCGATGTTACCTTGGGCTATTCAATGGCGCCTTGCTGACTTACTATCAAAAATAGCGTGGAAATCTTTAAGTTCTCGAAGAAAAACTACACTACGTAATTTACAAGCATGTTTTCCAGAAAAAACACCTTTGCAAATTGAGGCAAAAGCTAAACAGGTTTTTGTTGATACTTTAACGGGTGTATTTGAAGCTTTAAATGCTTGGTATTGCCCAAATTGGTTTAAAAGTCGTGTTCACATAGATGGTTTAGAAAATTTAACCAATAATCAGGAAAATGGCGTACTTTTATTAGGTACCCACAGTACGCTTTTAGATGCAGGTGGAGCGGCGTGTACTTTATTCTTTAATATGGACGTGGTTTACCGACCTCAAAACAATCCGTTTTTAGATTTTCTGATTCATCGTAGTCGTGCGCGAGTGTATAAAAACCAAATTGCTCGAGACAACATGCGTGGACTCATACAAAACCTTAAACATGGGCATGCGATATGGTATAGCCCAGATCAGGATTTTGGCTTAAAACAAGGCGTAATGGCATCATTTTTCGGTATTCAGGCAGCTACCGTTACAGCGCATCGCAGACTAATGGATATCTCAAAAGCAGCAGCCGTGCCTTTATATTTTTACCGTAGTGGTGATATTCGTAATCCGCAATATCATGTTTTAGTAGAACCTAAATTAGAAAATTTCCCGAGTGGCTGTGAAGTCAGTGACGCTGAAAGGGTAAACAAGATTATTGAAAACCAAATTCGCATTGCCCCTACACAATACATGTGGTTTCATCGACGCTTTAAAACACGTCCTGCTGGTGAACAGAAATTCTATTAATGGCGTCAGTAACTCAAGAATTAAAAGTACTTCTTTCAATTAAAATATAGAATATTAGATTTTTAATTGAAAGGATCTTTAATCAAATCAAGATGAAAGATGTTGAGTCAACACTATAAAATTTTTCTTGCTTTAATTATTTTGAATATCGATTGCAAATGATTTTGAAGCGTGTATAGTCGAGCATAACTAACAAAATATTCTTGTCATCATAAATTTCTATTTCGCAGTTTTATTTATAAGTCTTCGGTTCATTCAGATATTTAAGTTTTCACGTCTATTTTTTAGTTAAATTGGTTTCCCCAATAATAAGTTATAATATTTTAAAATTTAGGATAAATATATGTCTACTTCTACTGGTACAGTAAAATGGTTCAATGAAACTAAAGGTTTTGGTTTTATTGCGGCTGATGAAGGTAAGGATATTTTCGCTCATTTTACCGATATTCAAACACAAGGCTTTAAGGTTCTCTTAGAAGGCCAACGTGTTGAGTTTACTGTAGTACAGGGTAAAAAAGGCCCACAAGCTTCAAATATTGTGATTCTTCAGAATTCATAATTTCATAGAGCGACTAGAGTTGTTTTAAATATATTATTTAAATAGAATATGTTTAAGGCTAAAGCGCTTTAGATGAGTTTAAAAACCCACTCTATCTTGTGGGTTTTTTATAAGTTTTAATTAAACTTATCTTTAAAAATAAAAAGTAGAATAAAAATATGCTCTTAAAAGTGCTTCTAAATTTTTTTTAAAATATAAGTAATTAGGTGTATGGTACTAAAATGGATATTTGTATTGGCGGTATTTTAGACGGTCAAAAGATAGAAAATCATCATGATGTTTTTAAGATAGAAGAGCACTATTCAGACAATAGCTCTCAATATGTTAAACAGCATTTCCACTTATTTGGAAAAATTTTTACCTTTTGGGTGTGCGAAGATATTGATTTACAACAGGCAATCAGAAAAGCCGAGAGAATTTTAGCGAATAAGAAAGAAACTCTTTAGTTGTTTGAACTAGAACACTTCCGTGCCTTAATTTGGTTTAAAGATTTTCTTATTAAGTAATAGATATTTTTTATATTAGCTTAATAGAATTCGTTACAGAATTTTTTACAATACTCTTGTATATGTTACACAGCTTAACATTTTTTTTGTGGTATTTACTAACAATAGTAATACATTAGGCTTAATCTAAAGTTGTTTTATTTATTGCGCGAATAAAACAAAACCCACTTTAATAATATATCTTATTAAAGTGGGTTCTTTATTCAGACGGTCATCATTAATTCAATATACATAATTAAATTATAGATAATATTTGTTGTTATAAACCTCTCTTAAGAAAGGAAAACATTTTAAATGTTAAGTGCAGTACAACCTAATATTTGTTTTATTGGCAGTAGTAATCTAGCTTTAGCGTTAATAGGAGGGTTGGTTTTAAAAGGATTTAAAAAAGAAAAAATACACCTCATTGAAGAGAAAAAGATTAATGATACAAATGCTTTAAAGCAAAAAGAAAATGGACTAAAAAAAGCTGAAATTGTTGTTTTGCTACTAGAGCCTAAACAGTTAAAAGAGACACTTATACCGCTAAAAAAATGGTTAGCTAGTAAAATTATAGTTTCTATGATGGCGGGAGTAGATATTGCAAACTTGACTCGTTTTACGGGTTCGAAAAAAATTGTTCGTGTAATTTCAAATCCACCTGTGCTGACGCATACGGGGACACATGTGCTTATTGCTTCAGAGCAAATGGACCAGCTTGATAAAGACCTAATCGAAATGCTGTACTCTGCAACAGGTCAGACTTTTTGGGCGCCGTCTGAAACGCAGTCAGACGCAATTATTGCTTTGTCTGGTTCTGGGCCGGCTTACTTTTTCTATATTTTAGACAGCATGATAAAGACAGGGGTTTCTTTAGGACTTGATAAACAATTTGCTCTAGATTTAGCACTCCAAGCGGCTAGTGGCGCAGTTGAAATGGTCCGTAAAAGTAATGTCCCGCCAGCGGATCTGTGTGGCAAGGTGACCTTGGCTAACGGGATTACCGAATCAGCACTCAGAATGTTTGAGCTAGGAAATTTATCTGATGATATACGTTTAGCTATGAAGGCCGCATATCATCGTAGTAAAGAAATCACTTCAGAAATTATTACTGAGGTGAGTTAGCGCTTCTTTAGCAAACTAGGCCTTTAAAAAGTATTCCCAAATCACGAAGCCTAAGCCAAACCCAATAAACGAGTAGAGAGTAATAATAAAGAATACAAAACTGGCCTTATTTTTTTTCTTCAAAATGTTCATGGCGATGCCTCCAATTCAGATTAATTACATTTTGAAGAAGTGAAGGCTGTAATCATAGATACAGAATTTTTTAAAAAAAATATAACAGAGCTATGAGCTGTTATATTTTCTAGGTTTTCCCTTAATAAAGATTTTTAAATCAATAAATTAAGGAATTTCCTGTACGTGTTTAGCATTTCTATTCGATTAACATTAAATCGGCTGTATTAGCAGATTTGAGAGGGCGTAGGGCAAAGGTCGAACGGGTGTGGCGTATTCCTTTAATTGAATAAAGCTTCTTTCTTAAAAATCGTTCGTAATGGTCAGCATCTTTGACTGCTACTTTAACCAGATAATCATAGTCACCTGTGACGAGATGCGCTTCCACTACTTCAGGTATATCTGCTAATGCTTCACTGAAATTTTCTAGCATTTCGTCATCATGGCGCTCTAAAGTAATTTCAATAAAAAAGACTTCATGAATGCCAATCGCTTTTTGGTTTACGTTTACCGTATATCCTTCAATAATTTTTAAAGTTTCCAGACGTTTCAGTCGAGTCCAGCATGGAGAAGATGAAAGACCTACTTCTTCGGCCAGTTGAGCAACGGTTAAACGGCCATTTCCACGTAATGCAGATAAAATTTTCCGATCTATACGATCTAGTGTGTATTCTGTTCTGTTCAAAATATAAACCAAAGAAGAATCTTCTGATAAAAATTAATATACTTCATTTTTATGCTGTGAATGTTTAAAAATTTTAAAAAATACAGGAAACATTTTGAGTCAAAGGTACATACACTATTTCTATGCATCGAACCTTTCTGGATAGAGGTTGGGATGGAGCAAAGAGCACTGTTTCAGTAAGGGTGACTAAACAGTGCTCTTTGCGGATTTAATAAAAAGAACAAATATCCTTTTCTAAAGAATGAAATCCTCTAATGTATTAATTGCTGTTTCTAGTTGGTCGTAATGGTGAATTCTTTTATCCGCTACAGTCGAGCAGATAGAAGGATCTGGGTGAAAAAATATAGTTTTCATTCCTGCGTTATTAGCACCCTCAATATCGGCTTTATGATTATCTCCTACAAAAATACATTCATTAGGAGTACAGCCAAGTTCTTTACATGCATACTCAAATATCTGTCTATCTGGTTTTCGCATACCTACGGCTTCTGAGACGATAATTGTAGAAAAAAACTCTTTGAGACCGAGTGCATAAAAATTATTTTCTTGGAAGGGGGATTTACCATTAGAAACTAAGCCTAATTTATATCCTTTGTTATAAAGATTTTGAATTGTTTCTAGAACTTTCTCAAAAGGGCGGCAAAACTTATTAAAGTCGTTAATGTACGATTCAAGTAGGCTCTCAACACTAAAGTTTTTTATATTAAAATCTTCTAATAATTGAGAATAAACAAAATCTTTCCACACACTTCCATTGTTATCTAATTCGATAAATCTAGTTATAAAAGCTTGTTTATTTTCTTGTGATACCAATTGAAAAAAGTTTACTTGCCACTCAACAAATTTTATAAGGGATGTATTTCGGTCAAGTAGAGTTTGATCTAAATCAAATAAAATAATATTTGGCATTTTGGAGTGTTATAAAATTTTTAGATAAACACAGTATAGCTGTCTATTGGATTTAAGAATTTTCAATTTTTGTGCTTACTCTGTATTCAATCAAATAATAACTTTTATTTATCAATTGAAGAAAAACTAATCATTATTTTTTATCTAAATTTTCCTTTAATGTAATTCCATTACAAAGGAGGAGCAAGGTTATGATCACCCAGCATGATATAAATCAAAAACAATATCAAAATAAATCTCTCGACTATTTAAATAGCCAAGCTCATTCTGAAGGGGTTGAATTTAATAAATTTGTTAATGAAGTTCAGAAAATTGAAAAGGCTGTTATCCTTGATTTAGGCTGTGGTGGTGGGCATGTTTCCTACAATGTTGCTCCGCATGCCGACCTTGTTTTTGCTTACGATTTATCTCATGAAATGTTAGACACCGTGTCTAAGACGGCTAGCCAACGTAAATTAAAAAACATTTTTGTGCAGCAGGGCATTGCTGAGGACATGCCTTTTAGTGATCAGCAGTTTGATGTGGTCATTAGCCGATATTCTGCACATCACTGGCAGCATGTTCCGACGGCTATGAAAGAAATAAACCGCGTGCTTAAGCCTGATGGCATTGTTATTTTTGTAGACATTATTAGCTCTAGCTCGCCCATATTAGATACGTTTTTGCAGACGATCGAAACTATTCGAGACCCAAGTCATGTACGAAACTATAGTGTGAAAGAGTGGGTCTATTTTATCGAAGATGCAGGCTTTGATTTGGTGGGTTTAGATAAACAAACACTTTCGTTAGATTTTGATAGTTGGGTAAAGCGCATGAAAACGCCTGAAGATCAAATCAAAACTTTACGTTATTTGCAGGAAGGTTCATCTGACCTTGTTAAGAAGTATTTTAAAATCCAAAATGACGGTAGCTTTGAAAGCCATGTGGGCTATTTTGTCTTTAAGAAATTAGGATTTTAAAGCGCTGAAATGAGTAAGGGTTTTAGTAGATTAGAAATGGATTAAATATCACTAAAACTCTTTTTCCGAATAACTCGAATAATATTAAAGATGGTTATAAAACAAATTTAATATCATTCACTTGATAAAAATTAATCACCCAATTTTATTAAGGTGATTAAGTATTCAAAAGAGAGGAGGGTTATCCCATTTTCTTTATTATTAATAGACACTTATAAATAATTATTATTTAATACGCCCGCAATATTATCACTAATACTTTTAATAACTTTGTCGGGGAAATAATGCGTAATATTTTAGTAACGATTTTCACTTTATTCTTAGCAACATCAATTTATGCTGCTCAAGAGTCTAGAAATCTTCTAGAGCAAACTCAGTGTGAGAAAGCAGTGGAACTACATGGTTTTTTAAGCCGTGCTCAGCTCGATTGTAATTATCACTATTACTCAGAAGAGTTAAAGGATGCTGCCGCAAAATGTACTAAACATGACCTTGGTGAAAAATACGGTAGAGAGGTTATGAAATTTGGTATGAAGGAATTTGAGGAACGCAAGAAAGAGGATACACAGGGCCACTTTTGTCATAAGGTTTTAAAAGAGTTCCCAAAATATATTAAACAATAAAAAATAAGGTTTTAAAAACCTCTTCTAGCAAGCCGATAAAATGGATTTAATTATTCATTTTATCGGTGTATCCCCACATATAATTCCCTAATTAAACTAGATAATTAAATTTAAGAATCCACCCAATATCCGATTGACACTTGAAATCTCTCTTATTATTCTCTGCGGCGGAACGGAGGCGGGACGCTTAGTGCGTGCCAGTTCCTAGATGACTGGTCTGTCAACCCACCTCCGTTCTTTCATCATGATTTCATAAATGAATTAATTGTTTTTAAAAATAGTCTGAATAATATTTATAGCTTTTGAAAAGTTATTAAAAGGAATAGTCTTTTTAGAGAGTTGAGCATTACTACTCAAAAATTTTTCTAAACGTTTATCAAAACTATGTGAAAACCAAATCAGCTCTAATGTATTTTTTAGATTTTCTTTGGGTTTCTTGCGTGTAAATATAGACTTTAAATAACGTTGTAAAAGCCTTATTGTTCTTAAATAAAAAGGAACTTCCATTTTTAAAATTAAAGAGCATTCAAGAAGTAATGGAAGTAAGCGTTTATCGTAAGCTCCTTCTACAATCCAGCTATCTTGTAAGGCGATTTCTTGAGTACCACTTGAGATTGTTTCTTCCGAATTCTTTACAAACTCAGTTCCACTTATATTCCAGTAGATCTCATCAAACCCATAAGTTGATATCTTTAATTCATCAGCTAATTTCTTAGTGATAGTTGTTTTACCAGCGCCAGAAGGGCCTACAATACAAATTTTCATGGTTTATCTTTTTAAAGAGATATTTCAACAAAATGGTTATAAATAGAAACTAGACTAAAGTTTATAAGTCATTCATCTATTTTATCAAAGCTTAATAATTTTATTTTGTACAATAAAAACTCAATTATAATTCCGACTTGAAGGAAATAAACTCATGAAAAAACTTTTATTCATTTGTCTAATCGGTTTAGCAGTTACACAGGTTAATGCTCATTCTGGGGGTACAAACTCTAAAGGATGTCATACGAATAGCAAAACTGGTGACCATCATTGTCATTAAATAAGGGTATGAAAGAGTAAGCTGATTTCTGGTTTACTCTTTTTAATATCTTTAGTTTTATATTTTTTATGAATAATAAGAGGAAAAAGAATGGAAATGATATTGGGAGTATTTGGCTTATTGGTTTTATTTTTAATATTAAGTAAAAAACATAAGAAGAAAAATCTCACTAGTGAAAGATCAATAATCTATTTGGTTGATATTGTTGGGGAGCAATCCTATCAAGCAAATTTAAGAAAGATTGCTGGGCCTAAACAAGAAAAGTCAAAATATGTAGAAGTAATGGCTAGAGTTGTTTCTGAACCTTTTAATGCTTATGACAAGAACGCAGTTAAAATTGAAATTAACGGTTTAACAGTTGGCTATTTAAGTAGAAACGATGCCAAACTATTAGCTGGTAAAGTGATAAATAAGACTGTGCCAGCTTTAATTAATGGTGGTTGGCTTGATAACGATAGTGAAGGTAGCTATGGCGTAAAACTCGGTATTCAAAGTCTTAATGAATTAATATAACGAATTGCATTTTTAAGTTTTACTTAAATTTTAAAATCTAAAAAAATAAAAGCATTCTCTAAGGTATTAATAAATCTTTTTACTCATGTTTTTAAAGCTTTATTTGTAGCCAATATCACATTGACACCTAAAACCCCTCCGATTATCCTTTGCCTGCTGGCCACATTGCCAGTCGGCTTTGACAGGCCGCATACCCAAAGCACACGAAAAAGTCTCTCTTTTTTGTGGGCATCCCTGCGTGCCCCCTCTGCGGCGGAACGGGAGGGGGACACCTTCGGGTGTGCTGATCTTTTGGGTATCAGTCTGTCAACCTTCTCTCGTTTCGCCACCATTATTTGACAGTAATGTGGTGAAGCTTCTTTATACCCAAAGGAGTCCGCTATGCGTACTATTTCTTCTTTATTGGCCGTTGCCAAAGTCTCTTTATTCATACCACTCGAGCAATCTATAAAGCGGTTCAATCGACTCTAGGTTTTCTACAACCTTAGCTCGTTACGACTAAAAAATCATAGCAACAATAAAACCTGAGATAGCTTAGGCACATTTTTGTGCTGCTTTTGCATGCCTGTTTTTAGCACTCATTTTAAGAGTGACGGCATTTCTATCTCTTTTAGATACAACAAAAAATTATTTAAACGGTATTCCTATGCCAAATTTAGAATCTTCATTTAGAGCACTAAGAGTGCTTCATGTAGCAAAAAACTTATTTAATCAATATGGGTTTCATAAGGTCGGGGTCGACCAAATTATTGCAGAGGCCAAAGTCGCCAAGGCTACTTTTTACAACGACTTTCACTCAAAAGCACGACTCATCGAGATGTGTCTCACTTTTCAAAAAGACGCGCTCAAAGTAAAAGTGTTTTCCATTATTAATTCTTACCGTGAGCAAATGGTGCTCGATAAACTTAAGCAGATTTACCTTTTACATGCCGACTTAAATGGCTTTTATCATTTACCTTTTAAAGCAATTTTTGAAATAGAAAAGCTCTACCCAGTTGCCTATAAAGTCGTGATTGATTATAGAAACTGGTTGGTTAGCGAAATCTATAAGGTGCTTTTAACCTTAAAATCTACGGCTTCACTCCAAGATGCTTACATGTTCTTATTTATGATTGATGGGGCAATGGTTCAGCTTTTAGATAAAAATGTGGTAGATGAAAGAGGTCGGTTGTTGGATTATTTCTTTTTAAATTTTGCTTAAGCGACAAAACCTATCTAAGAAAAAGCCTCCAAACAAAGGAGGCTTTTCATTCTATATAAAAATAGCTGCTTAGCTTAATGTCGCAGGTTTTGCAGCCTGTGCCATTCCTTCAAAATATTGAACCGCAGGCGAGCGAGCCATATAAGCTAAAGCTTGCTCGGTGTCTCCCTCATGAATTGGGTTAAACTTTGGAGATACCCATCTTAACGTCGCTTTCCACAAATATTTAATGGTCGGTAAGTTGTCTGAGCGAGTGGCGGTTTTTTCAAATTCACGAATAATTTTAAAGTAGCCACGGCGCATCAATTTTTGAATATCTTCATGCTCTAAATCTTGCTTACCTAGACTACGGGCAAAGTCAGCAAGGAAGTAAATAAACAATGGGAAAACCGCCGCCATAATCACTTGGCGCGACACATAAAAACCAAATTTGTTTGTTAAAAGGTGCTCAAATAAATCGTAAGCAACACATCGATGTTCCACTTCTTCAGCCAAATGCCAACGGAACAAATCTGCCATAGCAGGGTCAGCTTGGTCCCAAGTCTTACTGTCTAGCGTCCATTGACCAATGGTTCCCGTAAAGTGCTCGATTGCAGCAATCACGCCCACTCGGAAAAGTAACCAATATTCATCAAGCTTTTCGCCTTTTAAAAAAGGTATGCCTAAAGGTTTGTCACCCAACAAAATATTAAAAACAAAATGGGCACGGTTGAGTGTTTCTTGAATGTCGTAACCATTTTCACGTAAGAAGTCCTGTGCTTTTTCATGTGCACGTGCATGAGCTGCTTCTTGACGGACAAATCCAATCACTTCTTGTTTTAGTGTTTCATCGGTAATTAAGGGCAGGGTTTTATTAAACACACGGCAAAACCAAAATTCACCAGCGGGCAAGAGCATGTTGATGCCATTGGCGACATGCGAGCATAGAGGATCATTCGGCATCCAACAGACCGATGATTCGGTAAAATCGAAATGGACCTTTCTTGCTTTAAGCTGATGATTCCCTGTGATCATATACGTCACCCTATTCATAATTGTTCATTTAATGCGAATGCACAATTTTTAGCATTAAGTAAAATTGATCACCATGTGCTTAAGGGACAAAATGAGACTCAAAAAGGTTTATAGAGATAAAAGCAGCTCTGTTAAAGATTGGGTATATTTAACACAACACGAGGGTAAGCTTTTTTATTTTAAATATGAGATAAATAAAAAAAGGCTCCTTTATAAAAAGGAGCCTTAGTTTTAGATTATTAGTAATAAACTAATTTTATTTTATTAGTAAAAAATAGCTTATTTATAAAAGCTAACTCTTTTATAGTTATATTTAGAAGTCTAGATCGCTTGCCACTGATCTTTAACTTCCTCTGAATTTTTATTCAGAATGACTTGGTCTTCTTTTACTTCCCCAATCCATCCTGTAGGAATAAGGTGATGTTGACCACTTTCGTCTCGGGTAAGCTTTAACTGATTTTCACCTTCGAGGTGATCGACTGTTCCTACTTTAGTGCCACAAGAAGCAATAACATCTGCGTGTTTTTTAATATCATTAATATTTAAAGTGTTCATTTTAGACCTCTTCTGTAGAAATAGAAAAACGGTAACAACTAAATTACTTTAAATAATGAACTAAATGTTGAGTTTTTAATAAACCTTACATGATCGGTTTATAAGTTCACTTAATGGGTGTATTTGAATAACAATGAAATAATTAGATATAAAACTAATAATATTTATCTTTTTATTACAATTTATATGTTTATTTAAACAGAAGTATTTAGATATGGTTAAATCAAGTCTTATAAATAATTATTTGCAATGAATATTAAAATACCTATAAATATGACGATATTAAGTATCTTGAGTGAATTTGAAGCTGCCTTAGCTGAAGAGAAAAGTAAGCTTCGTATAGATTTGCTCAATCAATTGGTAAGTTTAACTCACAATTTGCCTCACCCAGCTTCTGGCCAAACCTATCAACGTTGGCAACTTTTTGCTCAGATTGCTGGAGTCGACTTAAGTTTAGCTAAGCTTTTTGAGTCTCATTGCGATGCTTTAAGCATTTTGAGGGAATTAGATTATCAACAACAAATAGATGACCAGACTTGGGCTGTTTGGGCAGCAGACGGTGGACCAGCGCCATTACAAGTGAAAGATAGTCTTTGTAATGGCATAAAACCTTGGTGCTCTGGTGCGAAATTTATTCAAAAAGCTTTAATGAGTTATAAGGATCAGCAAGGGCAGGCGCAGCTTTGTATTGTTGACTTAAGTCATCCATCCATTACGACCGATTTAACCCACTGGCACGCTGTAGGCTTGCACGCAACACAGACTGCACAAGTTCATTTCGAGAATACGCCTGTTCAGATGGTTGGTCAGCCAAACAGTTATTTAAAACGCCCAGGTTTTTGGCATGGTGCAGCAGGTGTTGCGGCCTGTTGGTTTGGTGCCGCCGTTCGTCTAGCCGGTTTTTTACAAGAAAGCTGTCAGGCAAATCCGAATCCTTATAAAAAATTGTATTTAGGCGAAGTCGCTCAGCAGCTAGATATCACCAAACAGTATTTTCAATATGTGGCCAAGCTTATAGACCAGAAACCAACGCTAAGTCATGAGCGGGAAATTCGAATATTGCGTGCCCAAACAGAACAATGCTGTTTGAGTATTATTGAAAGAGTAGGGAAAGCCTTAGGCGCTCGTCCTTTTTGTGAGGATGCGACATTTGCTCAGCTCATGGCTGATCTGCCTGTGTTTATACGGCAAAGTCATGCTGCTTTTGACTATGAACAAATTGCAGAACTCTGTGTATCGGAGCAAAGCCTATGGGAACTTTAAAACATCCTTTGGTCGAAGACCGCGTTATTTTTGGTGAGGGTACGGCCAAAGAGCAATGGTTAGAGGCATTTAAAGAACAACCGTTAGCAGCTTTAGATCCTGAACTATTTCGCTCAAAAAGGGTCGTAATTGTTGCGCCACATCCTGATGATGAAATACTTGGCTGTGGTGGCTTAATGCAGCAGCTTGTTGCACTGAACTGTAAGATCCTAATTTTAGCAGTGAGTAACGGCACACAAAGTCATCCTAACTCTACAAAGTATTCTCCGGATCAGCTCAATATTCTTCGCCCGCAAGAAAGCTTGGCAGCCTTAAATTGTCTAGGGGTAGCAAAGTCAACCGAGCATATAGAACTTAATTTGTTAGATGGTCAGATTCATTTGCAAACCGAACAACTTTGGCAGAGTTTAGACCAGTTGGTTCAAGCTGACGATATTCTAATTTGTAGCTATGAATTTGATGGTCACCCAGACCATGAAGCAGTAGGTAAAACCGTACAAGCCTATGCAACCGCTAAGCAACTAATTTGTTTACACGTATTAATCTGGGCTTGGCATTGGGCAGAGCCTTTAGACCCACGCATTGATTGGCACCGAGCAAAAGCCTACCGCTTAACCGAAGAACAGCTAACAAAAAAACATCAAGCAATTTTGCAGTTTAAAACCCAACTTGAAGCAGATGAAACGACAGGTAATGCTGCGGTTCTCTCTCCAATTGCGATTAAACGTCTTTTAATGCCTTATGAGGTTTATTTGAGTGATTCATTCTCGCGTGTACTTTGAAGATTTATATCGTCATAACAGTGACCCATGGGGCTATGACGCTCATTGGTATGAAGCTCGTAAAAGACAAATTTGTCTCGCGCTGCTAACAAAACCCCGCTATCCAAAGGTTCTAGAAGTAGGCTGTTCAAATGGCCATTTAAGTTTTCATTTGGCACAAAGAGCTGAGGAGTTAGTGTGTATAGACGTCTCTGAGTGTGCCGTTCGTTTGGCTTCCGAGCGTTTAAAAGACTTTGAGCATGTCGTTATTGAAAACAGAAAAATACCCGAAGACTATTCAATTCAAAAATTTGATCTGATTTTAATTAGTGAGATGGCCTATTACTTATCCAAGGATGAATTACATCAGTTTATTGAAAAGTTAAAGCATAGTTTAAATGATGATGGTGAGATTCTGTGTTGTCACTGGCGTCATGAAATTCAAGATTTTGAGTTAAACGCCGAACAAGTGCATCAAACTTTTCAGCAACATTTCTCATTTCATCATTACCTCAGCTTAAACGACCCAGACTTTATGATTGATCTGTGGACGGCGAACACTTCCTCTTTAGCGCAGCAGGAAAAACTAAGATGAAAATAGGTATCGTTATTCCAGCGCATAACGAAGAGCACTATCTATCGGCCTGCCTGCAATCTATTCAGGTCGCCATAGATAACATCGGCGGTTATGAGGTAGAAGTGCTTGTTGTACTTGATAGCTGTACAGATCAGTCGCGGTTGATTGTCCAAAGCCATCAAATCAACTGGATTGAATGTAACTATGCATGTGTCGGCAAGGCGAGGGATTTAGGAATCCGTCATTTAATCGGGCGTGATGTAACTTGGATTGCATGTACCGATGCAGACACCGTGGTGAGTCCAGATTGGCTGCGCTATCAAATCCAGCACCAACCCACAGATGCAATTTGCGGCACTGTAACGCTAGACGATTTTAGTCATCTCTCTATAACGAAACAGCAAAAATATTTAGCGCACTATAAAGATCAGATGGACCACGAGCATATTCACGGGGCAAATTTAAGTTTTAGTGCAGAAGTCTATCTTTTGGTCGGTGGCTTTGAGCCTATTTCATGTCATGAAGACGTGTCTTTAATTAAAAAATTGATCAAGCATTGTTGCAATATTACTTGGAGTAATCTAGTTCGAGTAACCACAAGTAGTCGTTTAAATGGACGCGCACCTCAAGGTTTATCCTACTTTTTAAATAATCTCTAATGACCTAAATCATCACTTCGCCCAATATCGAAATATTCTTTAAGTTTTTAGGGTCATATTTAATATTGATAACGCTACCCACTTTATATTTATGTTGATCTTGCTTAGCAATAAGCACCTTTAGATTTTCAGTAATGACTTGGCCTTGCTCAGTTTGAAATTTCAATTTGATATAACATAAAGGGCGATATTGCACCTTAGCTAATGAGTCTTGAAAATATACGACCTCGGCAGAAGTCATCTTTCCTCGTTTATAAATTAAAAATCTTTGAACCTGACTTTTAAGAAAAAATGTCCAAGCAATATAGATAAACAATAAGCTAAACCAGACTGTTCCAATAAAAGTCAAAAAATCAGAAAATTTCACTCACTCAAACCAGAATTATTCGTTTAACGCCTTATTCTAAATGAACCGATAAGCCCGATCTAGTTTATATAATTGGTCTTCAACATAAGCAAATGAAGCTTTAAAATTAACGGATCATAATTAAATTTGGGCAGGGTATATAATTTAGTTGTTGTATTTATGACTACATATGTAAACAAACCTTATGAGAAACGTTCTTAACCCCTAAAATTCTACAAAAGAAATTTTAAAGGTGTATAGGTTTGGATTTTTTAAATTTTTTCCGTGATATTCGGGGTGAGTTAAGTCAATATCCTTGGCTAGAAATGTTGGTTTCACTCACGATTTTGATTTTATTTGCTGCAATAGCAAATTTTATTGCCAAACGCATTATTGTTCGGGGCGTTCGTCATTTAGTCACAAAACTCAAATCACCAAATCAGTCTATTTTCGCTCAGCATAGCGTTATAAAGAAATTTGCAAATATTGTTCCTGCCGTTGTGATTATGAACGGTATTGCAACGGTTCCTCACCTATCTCCGAAGTTTATTGCTTTTGTAGAGATGGCAGCGCAAGCATTCATTTTTCTTACACTCGCGCTTACGGTCAGCGAGCTGTTAAATATCTTTAATCTTATTTATCAGCGTAATCCAAAATCTAGAAACAAACCGATTAAAGGTTACTTACAACTGGTTAAACTCATTTTATTTGTTGTCTGTGGCCTCATGATTTTGGGAACATTCCTTAAAAAGGATGTGTTCACTTTACTAGCTGGTTTTGGTGCGATGGCAGCAGTATTAATGCTGGTTTTCCAAAATACCATTTTGTCTTTGGTGGCGAGTGTCCAAATTGCCTCTTATGATATGGTGCGTATTGGGGACTGGATTGAAATGCCATCACTCAATGCAGATGGTGATGTAATTGATATTTCACTGCATACGGTGACTGTTCAAAATTTTGATAAAACCTATACCACCATTCCAACCAATAAGCTCGTGACCGATACATTCAAAAACTGGCGTGGTATGAGCAATTCGGGTTGCCGTCGAATGAAGCGTTCACTTTTTATAGATCAAAGTAGCGTTCATTTCATGAGTGATGAAGAGCAACAAAAGCTCAAAGACTTTTTATTGTTAGATCAATACTTAAATGCAAAGAACTCTGAAATTGAAGAATTCAATAAGCATTTAAGCAATCAATCTCGTTACAACAAGCGCCGTCTAACCAATATTGGTACATTTAGGGCCTATGTTGAATTTTACTTGCGTCAGCACAAGGGCATTGCTCAAAATCAAACTATTATTGTTCGTCAGTTACAACCGACCAGCCAAGGTTTGCCGTTAGAAATTTATGCATTTACCAACACAATTGCATGGGTTTCTTATGAAGCAATTCAGTCAGATATTTTTGACCATTTAATTGCGATTCTTCCCGAGTTTGGTTTACGTGTTTATCAAGCACCTTCGGGTCATGATTTGCAAAGATTGACGGCAGAAATTCACCCAAGTTAAGTTTTTAAGCTACAAATAACAGCGCTTCAACAATTTTCAAAAGCTCCCAGACAGGGGCTTTTTTAATTTACTTTCACAAAAGATTATCCGGCAAACCAAATATTCTGATGATCACACATGGGACTCAAATGTTTAATGCGTAGATTGTCTTGCTCAAAATTACCAATACCTCCAGCAATATCTAATATGCCCCCTAAGCCGATCTGCTGACCTTTATAACTTAAAGTGTTTTTTTCAGCATCCCACTGAGCGCTATGTTCTGGAAAGACAATGAGTATATCTTTCACATAAAGACATCCTTGCTTTAACTCCAAGTTTCCTTTTAAGCGTGCTGAACCAGAGAAACCATCGTACTGATAGGCTGGGAGTTTCACAGCATTTGTACTGTCGTTTGCTTCTTGCTGATGGCATCCTGCAACAAGGGCAAATACAACCGTGTAAAGCAATTTATTATTAATACCCAATTTTGTTCCTATAGGGATTTGCATATATTTGATAGTAATTGTCTAAAGTTGCATATCAATCTTTAGATTGTTAAAGAAGATTTCATTCTATTACCGCTCGAACTTAAGATTTAAAGACTAAACTTTCTTATTCATGGGCTTATAAAACTTTGGATTATTATATTTTATTTATTTGTATATTGTTATCTTTTTCATAAGTGATTTAAGGCACGATATGGCGTGTCATCCTCCAAAATAATAGGGCCAAGAAACTTACACCTGCACCGAGTGCACACACGCCAAGCCAACCTGCATAAGCATAAGTCGCTGTTGTGCTGATTGCACCCAATCCGCTACCTATCGCATAAAAGAGCATGTATAGACCAACAAGACGGCTATGCGCTTCTGGACGAGTGCGAAAAATCATACTCTGATTAGTCACATGCAGAGCTTGCCCGCCTAAGTCTAGTAATACGATGCCAATTACGAGTGCCCAGAGCGAGTGAGCCATGAGTGAAAGTGGACCCCAAGCGAGCAGTAATATTAACAGTGCTGCCAAGCTTGTGCGCTGAGCATATCCACGGTCGGCCCAGTAACCTGCACGTGCAGCAGCCAAAGCACCGACCACTCCAACGAGTCCAAAAGACCCAATTACAGTATGAGAAAAGCTATAAGGCGGGGCACTTAACGGCAGTACCAATGCGCTCCAGAAAATATTAAATGCCGCGAACATGAGTAAAGCTAACACACCGCGCACTTGGAGTACTTTTTCTTGGCGCAGTAACTTGAGCATAGAAGCCAGAAGCTGCGGGTAGCGCATGGCACTAGGTTGAATATTTAAATGAGGCAGACGTTTCCAAAGGGGCAAAGCGATCATGAGCATGATGAGGGCTGCGCAAAAGTACACGCCACGCCAACCTGCTACATCACTAATTCCCCCTGAAAATACACGGGCAAGCAGTAAACCAATGAATACACCACTTTGTGCAGTACCGACCACATGGCCTTGCTCATTTGGGAGAGCAGCACTTGCAGCATAGGCAATAAGCCCTTGAGTCATGGCTGTGCCGAGTAAACCTACTGCAAGCATTCCTGCCAAAAGAATAATCGTAGAATGGGCAAAGCCAACCGCTAACAATGCAGATACTAAGGCTAGTAACTGTAGGGCCATTAATCGACGTCGATTGACCAAATCACCCAACGGCACTAAAAAGATTAAAGCTAGCGCACAACCTATTTGTGTGGCCGTCACCACACCACCAATGGCGGCATGACTAACATTAAAGTCTCTTGCCAATATGTCGAGCAAGGGCTGCGCATAATAGACATTTGCTACGCTTGCACCACTTGCTATAGCAAACAGCAAAATTACGCCACGAGGCATGCTTGGAAGCGGTTTATTGCTTTCAGTGGTTGAGGTTGAAGATGCAAGAGAAGCTTTCATTGTCCTAAATCCATTCAATCTAGTTTTAAAATGCAACTAGTTGAATGTTAGATCGACTAGTTTTAAAATGCAACTAGATAACTTATTACTGATGATCGGTTAGGAAACTCAATGGCGAACTCTACACTGATAAAAGATGAACCTTGTCCTGTTGCGCGCTGTGTCAATCTCATAGGAGATCGTTGGTCACTGCTTATTGTGCGTGATGCTTTTGATGGAATGCGCCGTTTTGGAGATTTTCAGCGGAGCTTAGGTGTTGCGAGAAATATTCTCTCTGACCGACTTAAAAAATTAGTGGATGCTGGTGTTCTTGAAATGCAAGATGCTTCGGATGGCACGGCTTATCAAGAATATGTATTAACCGCTAAAGGGGAGAGTTTATTTCCCGTGATTGTAGCTTTACGACAATGGGGAGAGCACAACTTATTTGAAAGTGGTGAGCGCCATTCGCTGTTAATTGATAAAAATACAGGTCAGCAAATTCTATTTATGGCACCAGTCGTGGCAGATGGAACAGTGCTGAAAGCTTCTAATACTCAAGTGCAAAAGGTGAAATAAAAGAAGAGAAAACAAAAATAACCTTTTTTAACTTAAATTTGGGCAGATTAATTGATAACCTTGCGCGTCAAATTAAGGTGAGATTATGAGATTTATATTCCTCTTTATAAGCGCAGTTTCAATTCAATGTTATGCAGCATCAAAAGCAATTGAACTTCATTACTGTGAAACTGTGAAAAAAGCAGCGAGTGGCGTGATGGATGCTAGACAACATGAAGTGCCCGCTAAAGAGTTACATGACATCGCCAATCATCTTGAAGAGCAACAAGCCAAACAACTTTATCTAGAGCTTATCAAATCTGCATATTCTTCAAAATTATTTGAAGACCCTCTCATTAAGTCCAAAGCTGTCGAGAACTTCCAAACCACTTGGCATGAACAATGTTTAGCAAAAGAATTAGCTAAAAATATTTGAGGGTGGTGATGAGAAAAAGATTAATTGGAAGGCACTAATAATCACATAATTAGCTTTTAAACATCCAATCTAATAAATACAGTGTGATAGTTCAATGGCACGAGGTAGAGAAACTTAAAGCCTATTTTGAAAGAATACATCGTGAGATTAGAGATCTGCGGGGTATGCCAAATATGTATTTAAAGAGTTAATCTACCATTTGAGAGATTAAGAAAATAATCTTGCCTAGTTTGAAGGCACTGTAAGCGTGGAAATTGATTGTTAACACAAAAAACTTAATGAAAGTAGGGGGGCGTAAATCTGATGATTTGAGAAAAATTAGACAGTTCGCTGAGAGGTACAAAAGTTAATTTGGTGTATCTTGTAATTAATTCTTATATGAAATATAGCTGTATTTTAAGTCGGAAAATAAAACGTTTAAGGTTTTTATTTCTTAAAACTAAATAGAGCGTCAGCATTTTAAGAAATGCATAACATACCACACTTTTAGCATATTTTAAAAAATATAATATATGTGAATTTTGAAAAAATAAACAATTTAAATTATTGAAAAATAATATTTTTTGTTTTTATTAGGCTAGGTTTTAGTATGTAAAGTGTCATTGACAGCAGGGGTATTAGTAAATATAGTTATAGATAACTCTAGAGTTATTTGACAGCTAGGGTATTTTTATCTTAAGGAGCTTCCTTATGAATTTCTCATTTGGGTTTAATGGCAAAAAACAAAAAGATCATTTAGATAGTTCTGCAAAACTATTATCGGAAGCTGTTGAATCTTATAAAAAAGCTATGCAAGATGGTGTTACTCAGTATAATGATACGAGAAAAAAAGCTGAGGAGCAGATTAACCGTGGCGGAAGAATTACAAGACATCAAATCAATCTTTGATTTCTTTTATCTTGATAATACAAAAATAAAGTCCTTTTATGCACAACTTACTGGAAATGGTTCGCTAGCTACATTTAAAAATACGAGCAATATAACAGATATTCGTAAGTTTGAAGCGTCTGGAGGTGTTCCTGGAGTTGCAAATGGTAAAGGTGGTACTGATCATTCTGCGAGTTTAGGTTCTGAACACCAATATGATGCTACATATACAATGCCGAGGGAAATGATCAATCGTTTAGATCAACTCGGATTTATTCATAGAGAATTAGATGAAAATCAACTGGGAAATCTTGTTCTTTTAGAAGGTAGATTGAGTGTAGTTGATGTATCTGTAGTTAAAGAATTTATGCAACCAGCGGCAGATTTTATGCTTGGTACCATGCCAAATAAGACTGAAGCTCACAAAAGAAAAAAAGCAGAATTAGAAAAGTCTCTAAAACCAGCATTTAGTTTTATTAAAGAAGTGCCATATGCTTTGGAAGGAAAATTATTGGTTGAAACAGGGGAGTTAGGGGAAAATAATATACCTTTTTGTCTTGAAGTCTGGATGACATTAAGCCGAAACGAGATGTCAAATGCGGGTTTAGATATCAATTTTAAGCATGGCGAGTTTTTGTCAGGTAAATGGTATGTTCTAGGAGTACTTGATGCAGTTCCATTTGATAAATTCACGTATCATACAGAAAAAAATGAAATGAAAGAGTTGATTACTCAAACAATGACTATGCTTAAGGAGCAATTTGGTAGACCTGATACAGCATTCGGCATGACTCCTATTGCGATCTTTAGGGTGCTTAATCCTACCCCTAAAATTGTCGAGAAATAGATATTAAAAACTATTAAAGACCCACCATTAGGTGGGTTATTTTATATATATGTTTTTAATTTTAACTTTTTAGTAAGATTAAGGTTTTTTATATTTGTTGAGGCTTAATTGGACAATTTAACTGATAAGGTGGCTTATGGGCAAAAATAAATTCTACTTTTTCATTCTTAGGTAGTTCAAAAGTTAAAAAGATAGGTAGTTCGGGTCTATTTGCTAGTAAATTCAAAGAGACAGTTTTTTCAATTACTATAGGCTGATAAATTTTATTTTCTTTCGTACATAAGCTTATATGGCTTTTTAAGTCATTTTGTGTTAGTTCTTTAGTCATATTAACTTGATATAAATAAATAATATTTTCTTTATTGGTGTGCTTATCTACTTCAAAGGCTGAGAATGATTTATCTATTTCAATGAAATTATAAGTAGTTATTGATTTAAGATTTTTAATTTTAATAGTATATTCTTTTTTGGAAATACTTTTGGAGAAATCTTTAGTTTGATAAATGCAGTTTCCTTTTCCACAAATAAGCTCAAAATATTTATCGTTATCTGATTCTATATAGCTGATTCCAGTTAAAATAGTCTTTTCGCCTTCTTCTTCTCCTTCATTGTAGAAATTAATCCAATTATAAATAATAGCTAATAAAATTACGGGAAATATTAAGTTAAAGGCAGACCATAAGTTTAAAATTAATGGAAAGTTTAGTTCTTTAGCTTTCAGACTACCCTCTAAAATCTTAGAGGAAATTTGATTTCTTACTTTAATTTCATTAAATAGCATACCTTTTTCAAAAAATTTATGTTTTAAATATGCTAGAAAATAATAAATTCCTTTTAGTATACTATTTTTTGTTTTAATAATTTTAAAAAATAATAATAAAGTTGAAATTACAAGACCTAACCATAATATTTGATGATAAGAGTATAAGAAACCATAATATGCATAATCTGATACTTCTACACCTAAGTGAGCTGTGGAGAAACCAGTTGAATGCATTACTCCATCAAGGTAGCTTCTACCTGATACATACCAAAAGCCAATGATGATAGAGGTTAAAAAAACTAGATTAATTTTAAATTTCATAACTTTGATGTTTGCCATGTATAAACATGAACTTCCAAAATATTTTATAAATGAATTGCTAAAATTATGATATCTTTTATCAATAGATAAATTTTGCACTATATAATATAGTAAATTAGAGTATTAAAGCTACCCCCTTCAAATAGTATCTATTTATTATTATAGATAATAGATGTGTTAATTTAATTAGTTTTAAAAATACCTTTAAAATAATAGGGGAAAATTATGAAAGCAAACAAATTCATTCAAACTGTTTTCATATCATCAAGTATATTATTAATGGGATGTAGCAAGACGGTTACACAAGAAGACTATGACAACATGATGTCTGAAAAGGAACAAAAAATAGCTGAACTAGAAGAGAAAGTAGTGTAATTACAAGATCATATTGTAAGTTTGGAATCTAAAATAGAAGAAGTGAATAATCAATTTGAAAGACTTAAATATGAAAATTGGCGTGACGTTGTTCCTGAAGCAGAATCAAGCCTTGATGATTTGAATAGCGAAATAAATAATGGAGAAGATTACTCATTTTATTAAATAAGCTTACAGCATAATTAAGAAGCACCCTAGGGTGCTTTAGCCAATCGATTTACTGCAGCTTGAATAATATCGGGTAAAAGCTCTTTTTTTAAGTCCTTCGCGATCAGCAATAATTTTTACAATATTCTCACTATTTAGAATCCAACAATCACTTGGAATGAATTGGATTTGAGGTTTTCCATCAAAATGATCAATAGTTAAAAACATCCTTTTAAACTGCACCATTCTTGTAATCACTGCTCTTACAATCTCTTCTTCATTAAATTCTGGGCTGTCGGGTGTTACTCCTCCTAACCGAGCGATCTGATCATGTAAACTTCAATAATAAGTCATGATTTGATTGTGAGTTTCCCTCTCAAGTAAATCAAAAGAAGAGGGGGTATTCGTTTGGATAGATACCTCATTTTTTTCTGTTGAGTATGATGTGGGTGCACCATACTTAGGACATGCATAAGCAAGATTGCTAAATTTTTTCTTACATTCTTTACAATTAATTAAGGCCATTTTTTCTTTCTATAAAGTGGTTCTAGAATCTATAAATTTACTTTGAAATAGTTTCAGATTAATTTTCTTGGTTATGTCAGAATAATTTTAAATATTAGTTATTAAGATCCATTAGATAAGAAACAGTCGGGCGTAGCTGATTTTTTCTAATTGAGAATCAATAAAAAAACCACCTAATTCTTTCAAATTAGGTGGTTTTTAAATTTTGGAGCGGGAAACGAGACTCGAACTCGCGACCCCAACCTTGGCAAGGTTATGCTCTACCAACTGAGCTATTCCCGCAATGTGAGCACATTATAGAGTGTTTCATTAAAGTGTCAACACTCTTGTGATCTAATTGAACGTTTAATCAGCACGACGCCAAACTGTACCTTGGCGAGTGTCTTCAAGTACCACACCTTGGTCGAGTAGAGACTGACGAATACCATCTGCTTTCGCAAAGTCTTTTGCCTTTTTCGCATCAACACGTTGTTGAATGAAATCTTCAATTTCAGCATCAGACAAAGCAAGCGCTTCTTGTCCAATATCTGATTTTAAGAAATCATCTACATTGTGTTGTACCAAACCTAAAATGTTGGTGAGGTGACGTAATGTCGAATAAAGCACAGTCGCTTGGTCAGCTTGCTCTTCTTTTACAGCACGGTTTAACTCTTTGTTCAGTTCAAACAATACAGCCATTGCTTCAGCAGTATTGAAGTCATCACACATTGCATTGTTAAAACGTTCAATAAAGCTTTGATCAAGCGTTTCAGTTGTCGTTTGACCGTACACTTGTTGGTAAGCTTTAAATGAATGATAGAAGCGAGTTAAAGAAGTTTTTGCTTCTTTAAGTGCTACATCAGAGAAGTTCACAGGACTACGATAGTGTGAAGACACAATAAAGTAGCGGATCACTTCAGGGTGGAATTTCTCCATCACGTCACGAATCGTAAAGAAGTTGCCTAAAGACTTAGACATCTTTTCACCATCAACGTTAATGAAGCCAACATGCATCCAATAGTTTACATATTGCTCACCAGTCGAAGCTTCACTTTGCGCAATTTCATTTTCATGGTGCGGGAACATTAAATCTGAACCACCACCATGAATGTCAAAGTGATTGCCTAGGCAGCAAGTCGACATTGCAGAACATTCAATGTGCCAACCCGGACGGCCATTACCCCAAGGAGATGCCCAAGACGGTTCATTTTCTTTTGCATGTTTCCAAAGTACAAAGTCAAACGGATGTTTCTTTTCCACTTCTACATCAACACGCTCACTTGCGCCAGCTTGCATATCATCAAGCTTACGGCCAGAGAGGCGACCATATTTTTCAAATTTGGTAACTTCAAAATAAACATCGCCGTTTGAAGCAGGGTAAGCAGCGCCTTTATTCACCAGATTGCCAATCATATTTTGCATCTGGTCGATATATTCAGTCGCTTTAGGTGCTTCATCTGGTGCTAAACAGCCTAGGTTCGCTGCATCTTCATTCATTGCATCGATGAAACGAGTGGTGAGTTGTTGGATTGTTTCACCATTCTCATTCGCACGTTTGATGATTTTGTCGTCAATGTCGGTAATGTTGCGAATGTAGCGAACATTCCAGCCTTGGCTACGTAAGAAACGAATAATGTAGTCAAATGCAACCATAACTCGAGCATGCCCGATATGACAGTAGTCGTAAACGGTCATACCGCAGACGTACATATCGATGTGACCTTCTTTGCGAGGTACAAATTCAACTTTTTTTCGTTGCTCAGAGTTATATAAAACAAACGGTTGCATAAGGGTTTTCAAACACTCAACAAAAACAGTGTTACATCATAACTGATGCATCATTTTTCACAAAGGTTTATGCAAGAATTTTATAAGCTTGTGAAATCTTATACATTTAAAAACGTGTAGATGATTGAGTTATGTTAGAATGCCCCCAAATCTTTTGATTAAAATCACCGATCTTCACAAGAGATCAGATCAATTATTTTGAGTCAAACTCGTATGCCCAATCCTACAGATTTCCAAAGCAGCGCATTAGCAACATTGCGTATTGAGCAACAAGCCTTAGATGTGTTAGCAACACAAATTGGTGACAGTTTTAACCGAGCTTGTGAAATATTGTTACAGTGTAAAGGTCGTGTTGTGATCACTGGCATGGGTAAGTCAGGGCATATTGGCCGTAAAATGGCTGCAACTTTCGCCTCAACTGGTACTCCATCGTTTTTTATGCATCCGGGCGAAGCTGGGCATGGCGATTTGGGAATGCTGGTTCGTGGTGATGTTTTAATTGCGATTTCCAACTCTGGAAAAAGTGATGAAATCATGATGTTGATGCCTTTAATCAAACATCTTGGCGTTCCTCTTATTACGATTAGCCGTGATGATAAAGGCCCAATGCCACAAAATGCTGACATCGCTTTAACTTTAGGTGAGTCTGACGAAGCGTGCCCATTAGGTTTGGCGCCTACGTCGAGTACGACAGCAACTTTAGTATTGGGTGATGCACTGGCTGTCGCTTTACTTGAAGCGCGTGGTTTTACCGCAGATGATTTTGCTCGTTCCCATCCAGCAGGTGCGTTGGGTAAACGCTTACTTTTACATGTAAAACATCTGATGCATACAGGCGATGAACTACCAAAAGTTTCACCAGATACACCAATGAATCAAGTGCTTTATGAAATTTCTAATAAACGTTTAGGCTTGACGACAATTGTAGATGAACAAGAACATTTGCTTGGTATTTTCACCGATGGTGACTTGCGCCGTTTAATTGATAAACAGCAAGGTTTTGATGTGAATTTGCCTGTTTCAGAAGTGATGACAAAAAAACCATCAACGATTTCTCAAGAAGCACGTGCGGTAGAAGCTCTACAACAGCTGAACCTGAAAAAAATTAGTCAGTTTGTGGTGGTAGATGACCAAAACAAAGTGATTGGTGTAATTAGTATGCATGACCTTATTCAGGCAGGGGTAAATTAATCAATGGCATCTTATGCATTGTTAGAACAAGCACGTCATTTACAGGCATTGGTTCTGGATGTTGATGGTATTTTGAGTGATGGCTTCGTAACCTTAACCAATAGCGGCGATGAAATTAAATCATTCGATATTCGTGATGGTTTAGGAATGAAGCTTGCACAGCAAGCAGGCATGAAAGTTATCATTATTACAGGCAGAAAAAGTAATATTGTTGAAAAACGTATGTCTGATTTAGGCGTAGACCTCGTTTTTCAAGGCCGTGAAGACAAAGGCTCAGCACTTCGTGAAGCTTGTGCGCAGTTTAATATTTTGCCGTCTGATTGCTTATATATGGGCGATGATTGGCCTGATTTATCTGCTTTTGCAATCGCAGGTATGAGTGTTACTGTGCCAAATGGTCACGAAGAAGTACGTCGCCGTGCGCATTTGGTTACGCAATCGATGGGTGGGCGTGGTGCAGTTCGTGAAGTCTGTGATATGTTGCTGATCGCAAAAGGCATTTACCAAGAACTTCTTGAAAAATATCTTGCAGTACCGCATTAATAATAAGATTACTTAAAAAGGTAGGCTATTCCTGCTCATGGATACCAGAGTTTTATCAATTGTTGCTGTAGTGGTTGCTGCTATAAGTGGTGGTTACTACTACTATAGTGGCAAGGCAAAAAAACTAGACATTGGTTCTGCGAAGAATATGACATATTCAGCGCAGGGCGTCCATTTGACTCAAACTGATGATCAAGGCAATTTGTATATTCGTGCTGAAGTTCGTCAGCTTGAACAGGATATGCAACAAAAAACATCAAAGTTGGATCAACTTAATGCCTCGATGTATAAAGATGGCAAAGTTGATGCGACATTCTTTGCAAAACAGGCAAATGGCTACGATGATAACCGTAAAGTTATTTTATCGGGTGATGTGGTCGCAACTAAACTGGCACCACAAGGGAAGATTGAATTCCAAACTGATGAGTTAACCGGATATCCAAAAACCCGAGAAATTGAAACAGATCACCAAGTGGTTGTTCAATCTCCGCAAGCCGAGTTTGTCAGCAAAGGGTTAAAAGCTAATTTGAATAATGGTCAGTACGAATTTTTTAATATTCGAGGAAAGTATGCACCAAAGTCTTAATTTAAAACGTTCTTCAGCTTTCCTAAAACAAGCTGCGGTAATTACATTCGTTGCTTTATCATCTGCTTCGACTTTTGCTTTACCGTCTGACCGTAATCAACAAATTTCGTTAGTGGCAGACCGTGCAACTTATAATGAGAAAACGGGTTTAACGACTTATACGGGTAATGTCGTGATTGAGCAAGGGACGATGAAGCTTCAAGCCGACTCAATTGTTGCTACGCTAAACTCTAAACGTGAAATTCAAACGATTACTGCCAAAGGTAGACCGTCTAAATTTCAACAGCAAATTAGTGCTGACAAGGGCGTTGCACGAGGCGAGGGTCAAACCATTGTTTATAATGCAGATACAGGCATTATTACTTTGACTGGTGGTGCATATCTATATCAAGATGGTTCAAGCATCCGCGGTAACTCATTGAAATATAGTATGAACAAAGGTGATGTTGAAGCTCAAGGTTCATCATCAAACCGTGTTCAAATTATTATTCCGCCATCAACTTCAAAAAGTTTCCCAGGAGCGCGTGACTAATGCAACAAGCTCTTCAACCCCAAACTTTGTGTATTAAGCACTTAGCAAAAAACTATAGTAAACGTTGGGTCGTCAAAGACGTATCTTTTAGTATGCAAAGTGGACAGATTGTTGGTTTGCTTGGCCCTAACGGTGCAGGAAAAACAACAAGCTTCTATATGGTTGTTGGGCTAGTGCGTATGGACAAAGGTGAAATTCACCTTGATGATCTTGATATGTCCGATTTGGCAATGCATGAACGGGCACGTAAAGGAATCGGATATCTTCCGCAAGAAGCTTCTATCTTTAGAAAGCTGACAATTGCTGAAAATATTATGTCTATTTTAGAAACACGCAAAGATTTAAATAAACAACAGCGCCAACAACGTCTTACTGAATTGTTGAATGACTTTAAAATCAGTCATATTAAAGATTCATTGGGAATGAGTGTGTCTGGTGGTGAGCGCCGCCGTGCTGAAATTGCACGTGCATTGGCTGCTGATCCTAAGTTTATGTTACTTGATGAACCGTTTGCCGGTGTCGATCCAATTTCGGTAGGTGATATTAAAGATATTATCCAGACCTTAAAAGATCGTGGTATTGGTGTGCTTATCACAGACCATAACGTACGTGAAACTTTGGCGATCTGTGAACGTGCATATATTGTGAGCGAAGGTGCGGTAATTGCAGAAGGCACTCCACAAGAAATTCTGGATAACGAACAGGTACGTAAAGTCTACTTAGGTGACGATTTTACAGTTTAAATAAAAAAGTTAATCTATTTGGCTAAAAAGAGGTCAATGCTTCTTTTTAGCTTTTTTGTATTTAATTATTAAAAACAATAAATTATACGGTTCACTTGATGAAAAAATAATGTGTGAATTATTCCTGCATTTATGCTTCTTTATGCAAAAAAATATGTAGAATGTAAAAGCTTTTAAACGATAACAAACAAGATCAACAAGACAAGCATGATTGGATATAACCAGAGAAGAGTAAAAAGGACATGTAAAAAGCCAGCTTTCCTGAAAGGGTTGATGCTTTTAACTTCACTGCATGTACCTATGGTGATATATGCCGCTAAACCAAGTGAGCAATATCACACATTAAAAGACAACTTATCACAACTTTTTGCCCCTAAAAGTAGTGATGAATTTAAAGTCGCTAAGATGCAAGAGTTGAGTAATTTTAGGCTAGATCGTTCTAGAGTGCAGGAGTTTCCGACTGTTCAACTCAATGATAGAGCAGCTTCATCTTATTCAAATTTGCCATCAAGGAAAATGACTCTGCAGGAAGCGGTGAAAATCGCCATCCAGCGTAACCCTGATATTTCCCAAGCCATTTCAACTTTAGCTGGCCAAAATGCTGGTATTGATGTTGCGAAGGCAGGTTATTATCCTCAAATTTCAGGTGGTATTACCACAGGTGACTTGAGTAGTGGCGAGCGTGGTCGGCAGTTATTGACTTTAAACGCAACTCAAATGCTTTATGATTTTGGTAAAGTCAAATCAGGTGTATCGGTTGAGAAGGCCAAACTCCAAGTCGAACAGGCGAATGTGTTGGTCAGTATTGATGATATTGCACTTGATGTGGCTCAGTCGATTATCAATATTCAGCGCTATCTCCAATTAAATAAAATTGCCGAGCAGCAAATTGCAGGTATTCAACGAATTCAGGAAATCGCTAATTTACGTGCAAATGCTGGTATTAGTAGTCAGGCTGACCCGATCCAAGCTCAGTCTTATTTACAAGCTGCGCAGTCCGGCTTGATTGCACAGCAATCTTTATTACGTCAGTACCAACAACATTTAAGAACATTGTTGGGTGGTGATGTTTCACGTACAGGTTGGATTATTTCAGATGATTTGGTGAAAGTATCTGATTTATATGGCGAGCCTGAGTTTAATACCATTCCAAAAATGATCGCGGCACAAGCGGGCATTGAAGTGGCTAAAGCTCAAAAGGAACAGACCCGTTTAACACGTTATCCAACTTTGGCAGTGAAAGGCTCGGTGAGTCAGGCCATTAATGGAAAAAACCCAAACAATGATGAAGACGACGGTTTATATAGTTCCATCATGCTTGAAGCCACCAGTCAGTTTTATCAAGGTGGGGCAGTTTCTTCCCAAGTAAAAATGGCAAGTTATGCAGAGGAAGCCGCTAAATCTAAAGTGAATTCTGTGTATCTGGATGTGCTTGATCAGATCAGAACTAGTCGTGAACAAATTGAAAATAAACAACGTCAAATGCAGGTTTTAGCCAACCGCCAAGCGACAACAGTTCGTACACGCGAACTTTATCAAGAGCAGTACAAACTCGGTACCCGTTCATTGGTTGACTTATTGAATGCTGAACAGGCGATTCATAGTGCCAATTCGGAACTTGAAACTGCACGTTATGACATCTACAGCAGTATTGTTCAGTACATTGCAGCAACAGGACGTTCCCGCCAAGCTTATGACTTAAATAATATTTCAATTCAGGGGTTCGAAGTACAACCATGATGACAAAAATAAATTACCAGCCCTGGTTACAGGCGGTCTTAACGATTGCTAAACATTATAGAATTGAGCCTTCAGAAGAAAGAATTCGTTTACAACTTGACTGGAACCAAAATCAAAACCTTGATGATGTTTTGCAGTTAATGACCCGTCAGGTTGGACTCAATTTACGTAAAGTACCTTTTTCATTAGATTTACTTAATCCATGGCGTTTACCTGTCATGGTCGAGTTTAATGACGGACAAGTTGGTGTAATTGATAAGGCCGATACTCAAGGAAATGTCAGTATTCAGTTTAGTGGAGATCACGGCCTTTCCCAAAATTTAAGCTTAGATGTCTTAAAAACAACAATTAAGAATGTCTACATCCTACGTCCTGAAACGTCTATTCCCGATGCGCGTATTGACGAATATATCAAACCATACGAAGCAAGCTGGTTCTGGTCGATTGTTTTAAGAGACTGGAAACGCTACGTTGATATTATGTTTGCCTCACTAATTGCCAACGTATTGGCACTGGCAACCATTATTTTCTCAATGCAAGTGTATGACCGTGTTGTTCCATCTCAGTCTATCCCGACTCTATGGGTGCTGGCAGGTGGTGTACTCATTGCAGCACTTTTTGAGTTTACCTTGCGTATATCACGAGTGTACTTATCCGATATTATTGGTAAGCGTGCTGACTTACGGGTATCTGATCGTGTATTTGGTCATGCCTTACGCATCAAAAATAAAGACCGTTCAAAGTCTACCGGTAGTTTTATTTCCCAGATTCGTGAACTCGAAGGTGTGCGTGAACTGGTGACTTCAACCACCATTAGTGCAATTGCCGATTTCCCGTTCTTTTTCCTGTTCCTGATTATTTTTGCGATTATTGGTGGGAAACTGTTTTGGGTGATGCTGCTGGTTGTGCCACTTATGCTTTTGCCGGGTATTCTGGCACAGAAGAAGTTAGCACAACTCGCACAAGAGGGCATGAGAGAGTCTTCAATCCGTAACGCCATTCTTGTTGAAGCGGTACAAGGTATTGAAGACATTAAGCTATTACGTGCTGAGTCTCGCTTCCAAAACCAATGGAACCACATGAACGAAGTTTCAGCCGATATCGGGATGAGACAGCGTAAAATCGTCGGTACTTTAATGGCATGGACTCAAATGCTTCAGGGCTTAACCTATGCAATTGTGGTGTTGGTAGGATGTTTTGCCGTGATGGAAGGTGAAATGACTACAGGTGCGTTAGTGGCTTGTTCAATTCTATCTTCACGTATGTTGGCACCGATTGCACAGATTACAGGTGTTTTAGGTCGTTTACAGCAAGCAAAAGTTGCCAAACAAAGCCTTGATGAACTTATGCAACGTCCGATCGATCAGGCTGACCGTTCGCATCTGGTACACAAAGCAGTTTTAAATGGCGACTACGAATTAAAAAATGTCTTGTTCCAATATGGCGAAGAAGACCCAAAACCAAGTTTGGCAATCCGTCATTTAAAAATTCGTGCTGGTGAAAAAATTGCCATATTGGGGCGTAACGGTGCAGGTAAGTCGACACTGCTCCAGCTTCTATCTGGTATGCAAGTTCCAACTCAAGGCGCAGTACATTTAGATGGTCTGGATCTTTCACTAATTGATCCGTCTGATGTACGTCGTGATATGGGTTTACTTAACCAGAATGCGCATCTTTTCTACGGTACGATTCGTGAAAACCTCACTTTAGGCGCGCCGCTTGCAACGGATGAAGAGATTCTTCGTGCGTTAGTAGTGACTGGTGCATTACCTTTTGTTCAAGAGAAAAAAGAAGGGCTAGATCACCTGATTTTAGAAGGTGGTGTTGGTTTCTCTGGTGGTCAGAAACAAGCATTGTTACTGGCTCGTCTATTGATTCGTCAACCTAACATTTTATTGTTAGACGAACCGACAGCAGCCATTGATGACGTGGCAGAGAAACAACTGATTGATCATTTAAAAGGTTGGCTGGCACATCGGACCTTGGTCGTTGCGACCCACCGCCGCGCTGTTTTAGAACTGGTGGACCGCATTATTGTCGTGAATGAAGGCAAAATCGTGATGGACGGTCCAAGAGATCAGGTACTCAATCAATCAACAGCCCAACAAAAACAAGTGAGCCAAGGGGGTAATTCATGAGCGAACCACAACAAGAACAACAACTCACCCGTTCAATGAATGTATCTTATAGTGAGCCACCCTTACCACGTGCCAGTCTAGTGATCTGGATTGTGGGCATTGGCTTGGTTATTTTCTTTATCTGGGCCTGGGTATTTAAACTTGAAGAAGTTTCTACTGGTACAGGTAAAGTCATTCCATCATCTAAAGAGCAAGTCATCCAGTCTTTAGAAGGCGGTATCTTAACCAAGCTGAATGTACAAGAAGGTGACATCGTTCAAAAAGGCGAAATTCTTGCGCAGCTCGATCCAACCCGTTTTGCCTCTAATGTTGGTGAATCAAGATCTTTACTAATCTCTGCTCAGGCGACAGCAGCGCGTTTGCGTGCGGAAGTAAACGGTACACCTTTGGTTTTTCCTGAAATTGTGATGAAAGAACCAAAGTTAGTACAAGAAGAAACTGCATTATATCGCTCGCGTCGTGCTGATCTTGAACAAACCCTTGCAGGTTTAAGACAGGCGTTGCAACTTGTGCAACAAGAACTGGCGATGACAGAACCGCTGGTTGCTAAAGGTGCAGCAAGTGAGGTTGAGGTTTTACGTTTACGTCGTGAAGCAAATGATTTGCAAAATAAAATGAATGATGCACAGAACCAGTATTATGTGAAAGCGCGTGAAGAGTTATCGAAAGCCAATACCGATAGCGAAACGCAGCAACAAATTGTACTGGGTCGTAGTGACAGTTTAGACCGTGCAGTGTTCAGAGCACCGGTGCGTGGTGTGGTTAAAGAAATTGCAGTCACTACTCGTGGTGGTGTTGTTCCACAAAACGGTAAACTAATGACTATTGTACCGATTGATGAGCAATTGCTTATTGAAGCGCGTATTTTACCGCGCGACATTGCCTTTATTCGTCCGGGGCAAGAGGCACTGGTTAAGATCACGGCCTATGACTACTCAATTTATGGTGGTTTAAAAGGGAAGGTTACCGTTATTTCACCAGACACCATTCGTGATGAAGTGAAACAGGACCAATTCTATTATCGTGTTTATATCCGCACTGATTCCGACAAACTTTACAATAAAGAGGGTAAAGCGTTTGGTATTACACCGGGTATGGTGGCAACAGTAGATATTCGTACTGGTCAAAAAACAGTACTTGATTACTTACTTAAACCATTTAATAAAGCCAAAGAAGCATTACGAGAAAGATAATAAAAAAGCCCCGAGATTCGGGGCTTTTTTTATAGGTTTGATTCTATTAAATTCACGTTATAATTTGATTTTTATTATGCTTTATCTTATTTATGGCTTTTACGATTGCATCACAGATTACATTTGAAGAAGAAATTAAAAAAAGTAGATTTCAGGCGATCGCTGCGCCAGTAGAAAATGAACAGCAGGTTAAAGAATTTTTAGAATACAACAAGGATATCTCGACCACTCACCAATGTTGGGCTTGGAAAATTGGGCATAACGTACGCTTTAACGATGATGGTGAACCGTCAGGAACAGCAGGCCGTCCAATCTTGGCGACTATTGAAGGGAATGACCTGACGAATATTATTGTGATGGTTAACCGCTGGTATGGCGGTATAAAACTGGGAACGGGTGGCCTTGTTAGAGCATACGGTGGCTGTGCTGGACAATGTTTATTATTGGCTGAACGTATTGAACTCATTGCAAAGAAGACGATTCACTTTTCTTGTCATTTTAATGAGTGGGCGATATTTCAATATGAACTGAATCAACAACAGATTGAATATCAGGAAACCTACACGGCAACAGGGGTAGATATCGAAGCGAGACTACAGATACATCAAATTGAACCGCTCGCCTTAAAACTCAGAGACGTAACACGTGGTCGTGAAGAATTAAAAATTGAAGAGGAATTAACTGATGACTGATTCCTTACTGAAATATCGTGAGCAACATAAGCACCGCTTAAACTATATGCCATGGTTATATTGGACTTTAAAACCTAAAAACCGTGCTTGGGCTGAAGAGTGGCAAAAGGAATATCAAGCTTATTTAATGGATATGGAAACAGTTGAGATTGGTGAAAATTGTTTTATTTCACCGTTAGCACATATTTTTGCTGAACCAGGCCGCAAAATTATTATTGGGGATAATAGTTTTATTGCGGCTGATTGCACATTGCATGGACCACTCGAGATCGGCAATGAAGTCGCGATTAACCATCATTGTATTTTAGATGGGGGACGAATGGGCATAAAATTGCATGACCAAGTCCGTATTGCCGCGTATTGTCATTTATATGCATTTGACCATGGGATGCAACTAGACCGTCCACTTTACCAGCAGCCAGTTACGTCCAAAGGAATCGAAATTGAGCAAGATGTTTGGTTGGGTGCACATGTGGGGATCAAAGACGGTATTAAAATCGGTAAACATGCTGTAGTCGGGATGAATAGTATGGTGACTAAAGATGTTGAGCCGTACCATATTGTCGGCGGAAATCCCGCAAAATTTATTCGCTTAAGAGAATAATGCAGTCTTAAGAATGTAATAAAATGTTTGATCTTTAAACAAAAAAGTTGGTTTTTATACATAAACCTTAACATACCAATTTTTATCTATGTTAAGTTAAAGCTAAGTTTTAATAATAATCTCCAAGGCAATAGACCTGAAGAAGAGAGGCTAACATGAACCGTGTTATTGCGTGTATTGACTCATCACCGTGTATTAATGCTATTGCTGATGCAGCAGCATGGGTTGCTAAAGCGACCGGACGGGAACTTGTATTATTACAAATTCTGGACTATTACCCAGCCAGTTACCATCTTGGTGAAATTAGTGGGGTAATCGGCTTTGAAAGCAATGCAATGCTGCTAAAAGAGTTAGCTGAGCTAGAGCAAAAACAAAGTGAACTCGCGTTAGATTATAGTAATAATTTACTCCGCCATATTTCTGATCTTATTCAAGAAAAACACGGAATTACCAGTTCAAAAATTCAAGAAAAAGGTGATTTTTTAGAACAAAGTTTTAATCTCTTACATGAAAATGACATCGTTATTTTAGGTCGAGTCGGGGAAAGAGCAGCCGAGAAACACAAACCAATCGGTAGCAATGTTGAAAACTTCATCCGCGGTGCGAACTGTACTGTTTTGACCATTGGTGAAAACTTTAAAGTGCCAACACGATTTATCTTTGCTTATGAATATTCGCCAACTTGTCAAAAAATGATGCGCCGTATTGCCCAAAGTGACTTATTGCGAACACTGCAATGTCATTTGGTGTATGTAGGTGATCATCCAGAAATATTAAATGAACCAGAACATTATCTTAAACAAGCGGGTCTAGATGTAGTCACCGTTTACCGTTATGGTGATGTCGCACAAAATATTTTAGAGTACCAACAAGAACACGGTATTCAAATTATTGTGTTAGGGGCATTTAGTCATAGCAAAATTCACCAATTCTTCTTGGGAAGTATTGCGACAACTATATTCCGAAACGCGACTGTACCATTACTTGTGGCTAAATGATGAGATTTGCATATAGTTATCCGCAAATCTTGTGGATAACTATATGGAAAAGCAACAGTAATAAAAGTAATTAATTGATTATAAATAATAAAATAAAAAAGATGATTTTTTAACCATTATTTCACAATTGCAATTGCGAAGCCATCATGACCTTTTGAGCCAACTGTTTGCAGAGCTGTACAAGACAAGATTTGCGGATGATTTTCTAAAGCTTTAAACATTTCACGGATGCCTTCAATACTCGGTTTTTTATTCTCAGGATTTAAAATATCACCTGCACGAATTACATTGTCGAGTACGATAATCGTACCTGATCTTGAGAATTTCAGACTCAATTCTAAATATTCAGGATAACCCTGTTTATCTGCATCAATGAAAATAAAATCAAAAGGTTCAATAGATTGCGGATCAATCGCAGAAAGGATATCTGCAGCACGGCCAGCTCGAAGATCAACTTTTACAGGAAGATTGGCATGATCGATATTTTTCTGTGCCATTTCTGCGTGAGTAGCACGGCCTTCTATGGTGAGTAAGTAACCGTCTTCAGGTAAGGCACGGCCTAACCAGATGGTACTATATGCAGCAAAAGTTCCGATTTCTAAGACTCGTTTGCATTTATTCATTTGAATAAGCATCTGCAAGAACATTCCTTGGTTAGGAGCCACTGCAAGATGATTTGAAAAGCCGTGTTCGTCGGTATTCTTTAATGCATATTCGAGTCGCGGATCTTCGGGAATTAAATGTGAATCGATATATTGGTCAATGTCTGTCCACATCTGCTGCATAATCAAATTTACCTATATGTTGATCGGGCTATTTTAAACGTTTATGCATAGAGTGCAAAAATCTTCGTTTCAAGAAATTTTGGTTGATTGGGAAATGAACAATAAAAAAAACTCCTTTCAGTTGAAAGGAGTTTTTTATTAGAAATTACACATCGAACTGTTGCGGGTGAGGTCAGGTCCCCAAGTACGATAGCCTTGAGTATCGATATGAATCTGCCCGGAACTATATAGACCAATACCCATATTTAAGCTTTGACCATGCTGAGCCCAGAACTGACAAAGTTTAAACTTGGTATTTTCGATAAATGCATAATCTTGAGCTTGGGGGAACTCAGGACCAATACGGAAATCGATTGCCGAGTTAAATAAATGTTTAGATGAGCTTGCGCCACCTGCACATTCATTTAAAGGTAAATCTCGGTAAACCGAGGTCACTTCAAAGTCGGTAAGAACTTTTGCTGCAACTAAATATTTAAATACGCGTAGGGTAGATAAAGAATTTCCCCATAGCTCACGATTAGGTACAGCATATTCAGAGCGGCCACATTTTTGCCAATCACGTGCTGAACGTAATAACTCAAAGCTTGGCACAATACCTGCAACATTATTTCGGGTTAAGAATTTTTCGTATTCACGAACACGTTGGTAATTTTCACCAGAACTTAACCAACTTCGATAAGATGCAGGCTCAACTTTAGGGGGAATTGGGCGCTCGATAATAACGCGCTCTTGTGGAATAAAGATTCGTTTACCACTTGGAGAGGTTTTGCCTGTTGTTGTGTGTTGGGGAGAGCTGACACAACCTACCATAACCGCTGGGATTATGCATAAGGGCACCAGACTCTGCAAAAACTTCCGCATAAGAAAAATTAAGCACTTATAAATATTGCGGGTATTTTAATGCAAAACAGTGCACAAATTACGAGGAATTTGCAATGAAATGTTTGAATAGGGTATAAAAAAAGATCAGCGATTGCTGATCTTTTTGAAATTACTTTTCAAGATATTGTAATTTATCAGGTTTGCCGTTCCATTCTTCACGGTCAGCTGGTTGATCGCCAATTTGAGTAATGTTAGGCCATTTTTGAGAAAGTTCAGCATTTAATTCAATAAATACTTCTTGACCTTCAGGTAACTCATCTTCAGAGAAAATTGCATTTGCCGGGCACTCTGGTTCACATAATGCACAGTCAATACATTCATCCGGATTAATCACTAGGAAATTCGGACCTTCGTAAAAACAGTCTACAGGACAAACTTCTACGCAATCTTGGTATTTACATTTAATACAATTTTCAGTGACAACAAAGGTCATGGCGACAGCTACCTAAAAAATATGGTTTCATTTCGAATAGCTTATTTTAGGCAAAAAAGGGGTAAACAAACAATTGCTTTTATTGATATTCTTTATTCATGCATATGAAGATAAGTTAATACGTTGATAATCAAACATATCTTGTAAACCCAGCAGAGCGTAGTCTATAAAATTAAAATAATAATATATTTTATAAAACAATAACTTAAAAAATATTTTATTTAATTATTTAGATGTCATTTAAGTCAAGGCATCTATTTTAATAAATACCTTAACTTTTCATTTTTTGTTTTACAAATTTTGATTTACGGCTTTTTTGCTTAGAAAATCTTAAATTTTTAGAGCTAAAGCTTACATAGTAAATGAATATCTTCAGGTTCGAGCTGCCAAAGTTGTTGATCTGGAGCATTTAACGGTTGCGCGCCATGCTTCATATAGAAGTCTACAGTGCGTCGACTTGGGGTTGCTGAAATATACAGTTGGTCTGCACCGAGTTGCTTGGCTGACTCTTTTGCGGCTTGCATAAGCTTAGCACCAATGCCTTGACCTTGTTGGTCAGCATCCACATAGAAATAATGGAGTAATTTAGCGTGAGGATAGTCTGTTATCACTTGGTTTGAGACTACGCTCACGCCAACGAGCTTTTCAGAGGCGTCAAATGCACCTACAAATATTGAACCTTGTGCATAGAGTTGTTTGAGTTTAGGTGGGTCATTTTCTAGATGATATGAGTCCCAATTTTGTACATCAAAAAAACAATCAACCAATTCTAGCTTTTGCTGTTTTTGTATGTAGTTTTGAGTAATTAATTCACGGCGGCTAATCTGCTGCCAAATAAGATCAATTTCTGAACTTTGCAAAGATCTTAAGATCATATAAATATTATTCTCCGATATGAATAAGCAGACCTAAGCCTGCTTATTCGAACGTGCTTTATTAAGATTTGAGTGCAGCTTTTAACTCGTAGAGTTGTTCAAGCGCCTGACGAGGCGATAAGTTGTCGACTTCAATTTGCTTAAGCAAATCTAGAGCAGGGGATGAAACTTCGATCTCGACAACTTTCTCTATGATTTGTGAACCAGAGTTTGCATCTGGTGGAGCAAACAAATCATTTTGAAAGCTGGTTTGTAGATGTTGCTGCTGCTGTTTTTCTAAAATACGTAAACGCTTCTGTGCTTCTTTAATAACATTGGCAGGAATACCCGCCAATTTTGCGACCTGTAAACCATGACTTTGACTCGCAGGGCCTTGCTGAACTTTATGCAATAAAATCAGATTGCCATTCAGTTCTTGCGCCGTGACATGATAGTTATCGATTCCTGCTTCACTACCAAGTTCGGTCAACTCAAAATAATGAGTGGCGAATAAACATAAACATTTTACGCGCTTGGTTAAATCGACCACACATGCCCATGCTAAAGATAAACCGTCATACGTACTGGTTCCGCGGCCAACCTCATCCATTAACACCAACGACTGGTTGGTGGCATGGTGAAGAATTTGCGAAGTTTCAGTCATCTCAACCATAAAGGTAGATTTGCCTGTAGATAAATCATCGGCTGAACCAATACGGGTAAAAATTCGGTCAATTGGACCAAGTTTGACCGCTTTAGCCGGAACATAGCTACCGCAATAAGCAAGTAAACTGATTAATGCCGTTTGGCGCATGAAGGTTGATTTACCGCCCATGTTTGGACCGGTAATAATGGCCATGCGGTGTTGAGCATCAAGGAAAGTATCATTTGGGGTAAATGGTGCTTTATTTAATGCTTCAACGACAGGATGACGACCAGCCTGAATTTTAATGCCCGTTTCCGGAGTAAATTCAGGGCGTGCCCAATTGTTTAAACGTGCTTGATGAGCAAAGTTTGCAATGACATCAATTTGAGCAATTGCCGAGCTCATCATTTGTAGGTGAGCGATATTTTCGCGCAGGTTTTCAAGCAAAGCTTCGAATAATGCTTTTTCACGAGAGAGTGCACGCGACTCGCTCGACAGGACCTTATCTTCAAAACTCTTAAGTTCAGGGGTAATGTAGCGTTCAGCATTCTTTAAAGTTTGACGACGGATATAGTCGGCTGGTGCTTGTTCTGCTTGAGCACGAGTGAGTTCGATGTAGTAACCGCTTACACGGTTATAACCGATTTTAAGGGTATTAATGCCTGTACGTTCACGCTCTTTAATTTCTAGATCAATTAAGAATTGACCTGCATGATCACGAATTTGGCGTAATTCATCAAGCTCAGCATCATATCCTTCTGCAATTACATTGCCATCACGAAGTAATACAGGTGGGTTTTCAACAATAGCTGCCATCAAATGCTGATGAAGCGCTTTGAAGTCTCCAAGTTCTTCATCTAGTTGAACTAATAATTTAGATTTCTTCGCTTGAATGACTGGAGTTAACGCTGTTCTTAAAGCTGGAATTTGTGCGCATGCATGACGAAGTTGCACCAAATCACGTGGTCGCGCACTGCCTAGCGCAACGCGGCTAAGCACACGTTCAATATCGCCAATTTCTTTAAGCACTAAACGAACTGGGTTTTCGTGATATCCCTGAATGAGTTGCTCAATCGCATCTAAACGAGCATCAAGCAATGCAGTATCACGCACAGGTTGCATGAGTGTACGGCTTAATAGACGGCCACCCATTGCAGTTTGGCAATCATTTACCAGTTGAAATAATGATGTTCCGTGTTCAAATAATGGCTCGATAATTTCTAAGTTGCGACGTGTAATTGGGTCGAGCGCAATAAAGTCGGTACTTTGTTCAAGTTGGATTGAGCGAATATGCGGTAATGCAGTTTTTTGGGTTTCTTTTGCATAGTGAATAAGCGCAGCGGCAGCAGCTTTGGCTAAAGGTAATGGGTCTAAACCAAAACCTGAAAGGGTTGATACCGTAAACTGGTCACATAAGGTTTTTTGTGCATTATTTAGATTGAAGTCTACATTTGGACGTTTAGTAACAGGGCAATCTAAATGCTTTTTAATTTGTTCGATAATATTGGTGTCGACCAAATCTTCATCAATCAAGATCTCACTTGGCATTAAACGCGCAAGTTCAATAGGTAATTGTTCTGGCTTGTAATCTTGTTGTTGAACTTTAAAAATGCCTGCACTTAAGTCGAGTAAAGCAAAACCGATCTGGTTTTGATGAATGCACAATGAAACGAGATTAGATGATTGATAACTGCTGAGTAATGCATCATCAGTTAATGTACCCGGGGTCAGAATACGAACAACTTTACGTTCAACAGGGCCTTTGCCTGTTACTTCTCCAACTTGCTCGCAAATGGCTACCGTGCGCCCAGCTTTAACAAGTCGCGCCAAATAACCTTCGGCTGAATGATAGGGAACACCCGCCATTGGAATAGGTCGGCCACTGGCTTTGCCACGATGGGTTAATGTGATGCCTAAAAGCTTGGCTGCTAAATGAGCATCTTCAAAGAAGAGTTCATAAAAGTCACCCATACGGTAGAACAGCAACGCATGTTGATAGTCCGTTTTAACTTTGAGATATTGCTGCATCATAGGTGTGTGAGAAGATAAGTCAGCCATGATTTCAGCGCTATTCATGCGTATTAAACCCTTAAAAAATCAGTAATATTTTACGTTTGGTCATCTAACCAATTTCAAGTCTTTTAAAAATGAATGTCATTCAAGAAAAGAACACAACTGGATGAACTTTGAAAATTGGCATCCATAGTATAAAGCGAATTGGAGTCACTCCAGATGTGTAATGGTAACAAATTTGAGTTATTGAAAAAAAGAGTAGTGGAGCTCTGAAGTATAAGACCAATAAGTTGACTTCAAATTGTGGCTTAAGTGGTCTGAGGTCAAGTTTTTTTAAAGATACTTAAGCAATATGGTTTGCGTAACTTCAAACAAATACTGAAATATGTCGAATCAGAGTATGAATTGCCTACGTCAGTCATTGTCTCGTGCAAAAGTATGCTGAATATAAATAGAGGAGTCATTCATGGGTACGCGTTCAACCATTATGGATACCAATAGCTTTCGTCCAGAACATGCTGCTGAGCTGGACCATGCTACCCGAAAACTGACAGATAAAAGAAATAAAATTTTAGGTGAATCCTATCGCTTGTTTTATCGTAATCCCGTGCATCTGGTAAAAGGTCGGGGGCAATATTTATGGGATGCAGCAGGTCATCAATATCTGGATGTTTACAACAATGTTGCCAGCATTGGTCATTGTCATCCTGCGGTCATTGAGGCGGTAAATGAGCAAATGAAAATGCTCAATACCCATACCCGTTATTTACATGAAAATATTTTGGATTATACCGAAGAACTCTTACAAACCACTCCCGATGAAATTGACCGTGCCATGTATATGTGTACGGGTTCGGAAGCGAATGATTTAGCGATTCGTATTGCCCGTGAATATAGCGGTGGTACAGGAATTATTGTGTCTCAAGAGTCGTATCATGGGACCAGTAGCTTAACCTCAGGATGCTCTCCAGCACTGGGAACTGAACAACCTTTAGATGATACAACTCGCCTAGTTCCAGCACCTGATTATTATCGGATTCAAACTGATGATTTAGGTGAATGGTTCGCGCAGCAGATCCAGCAACAAATTGATGATATGAATGCAAAAGGCATCAAGTTTGCAGGTTTTTTAGCGGACTCAATATTTTCTTCTGACGGTGTCATGCCTAATCCTGTTGGGTTCTTACAAAAAGCGGTTGATGTCGTGCATGCCAATGGTGGTATCTTTATTGCTGATGAAGTACAGCCAGGTTTCGCACGCACTGGCGATTCTTTCTGGGGCTTTGGCCGTCACAACGTTGTACCTGATGTAATTACAACAGGTAAACCAATGGGTAATGGTGTTCCAGTGTCAGGGCTTTTAGCCAAGAGTGAAGTCCTCGCCGCTTTTAGCGATAAAATTCCATATTTTAATACCTTTGGTGGTAATCCTGTTTCTATGGCAGCCGCTCAGGCTGTACTTAAAGTGATTCAGGAAGAAGAATTGCAAACCCATAGCAAATATGTGGGAGGACTACTTCTAAAAGAACTCACTAAACTTATGGATAAACATGAAGTGGTTGGTGATGTACGTGGCGCTGGTTTATTTATAGGGTTTGAACTGGTTAAAGACAGAACCACTAAAGAGCCGAATAAAGCATTAGCTTTGAACCTTATTGAAGAGCTCAGAAATACTCATCGAGTTTTAACCTCAGTTGCAGGTCCTTATGGCAACGTATTGAAACTGCGCCCACCTTTGGCTTTCCAAACAAAAGATATTGATTGGTTAGTCGGTGCTTTAGATCAAGCCTTAACAAAATTAAAGTAAGACCTTTTATAAAAAATACCCTTCAAGTTGGATGTTAAATCTAATTTGAAGGGTATTTTCTTGTCTAATTTGCTCAGCTATTAAAATGAAGGCCTTTATTCAAGACCTGTATTTGGAATGTTTTAGTGTCTTAATTGACGTGGTGTAACACCAAACCAGCGCTTAAATGCACGAGATAAAGCGCTTACTTCTGAATAACCTAATAAGAATGCCATTTCTGAAATTGGAATATTTTTCTGCTTAATATAATGTTCGGCCAACTCACAACGGACCTGATCGACTAAATGGGTGAAGGTCAGTCCTTCATTTTTTAAACGGCGGGTAAGGGTGCAACTCGTTAAACCGATATCATGAGCGATTTTTTCAAGGTTTGGTTCACCTTCACTGAGTTCAAGTTGTATGTGAGAGCGTACTTGATCTGCAAGACATTGACTTGGTGAAGCGCGATTGAGTAGGTGCAACGTATCTAGAATCACTGTTAATAAAATAGAATCGCGTCCCGGCATAGTATGCTGGACGTCTTTTTTTGAAATGATGATGGAGTTAAATGGTTGATCAAAATAAACAGGCGCGTTAAATAATTTGCTATGTTCTTGCCAGAATTCAGGTCGAGTATGCTCAAAGTGAATTGCGCGTGGTGAATAATGAGGGCCCATCACTTCACGGATCACATTCATAAACATGCCCATGGTCAGTTCTGCATCTTGGCGTCGAGTTAAAATCGCGCCGTGTTGAACCTGATAATCTATGCGCCAGCTATCTCCTAAATCGACCATCCGATTGAGGGTATCTTTCTGATGCAAATAAAAGTTATTGGTCATGTTCATGAGTGCAGATTCTAAGGTGTTTGAGCAAAGACCAATGTACCCAATGAGCCCTAAGGATTTCGGTTGAAACTGTTGACCATAATGCAAACCAAAATTATCACAACCTGAAACCAATGCTGCCTGTTCTAGCACCTTGCAATAATTGGGTAGTTGTAAACTCAAAGTTGGGCTGATTAGAAGTTCAGGATTAATACCACTAATTCCTAAAACACGATCAACATCTGCACCTTTTTGATGAATAAACTCGCTTAATCCAGAGGCGGCTGCAGACAATACACCTTGATTACACATTTTTGAATCGACAAGATGAGCTGGATTGAGATGTAACATGTCAAGTCTCATGATATTTATTCCTAACTATTATTATATTAAGCAAAAGCCATACCAGTTTTTGCTTACGTCCATGATTTTTTGTGGTTAAAACTATTTATAAAATAATGGTTTATATGTTGCTGTTTTAAGTTTCAGATTTGACTCTTTAAGAAGACATCAATCATTGTATTTAATGTTGGGTAGCGAACTAAAAGAAGGCAGAAAATGCATTAGAGATAGGCAAAAAGGGCAGAACTAATACAAGAAATTAAGCGGCTTCTCATGCATACAACATGTATTGTAGGCATGAGAAAATAAGTGAAATACTAATTTTTTGTAGTTTTCGCCGTTTGCGCACCATAACTTAAACTGGCCATTGAAGGTCTAAATTGACCTGTATTGGCATCGCGACCTTGTAGTAAAAACTTAGGATTAGCGTGACCATAGCTCTGTACAGCCTGCTGAGAAAACTTTCCGATATCAGAAGTCGGACTGCGCAATCGGTTGATAATCAGAACCTTCTGAGTCGCCGCAAAATCTTGCATCATATTTTGATCGCCTTCACTGTCACCCGCGATAAAAATTGGCCCGTAACCATATTTAGAGACTAAAAAATGCTGGATGGTTGCGGTTTTGCCTTTACCTTGAGTTTGCGCATAGCCATGACGAAACTCGGGTAAAATTCGATTTTGTGTATCTCGTTCTAACTCCATGGCGTAGGCATTTTTTTCATTAATGTTATAGCCGATCTCTGGATTAGAAATAATTTCCTTAATTACATCAATAAAAGATGCCGAACAGACATAGACATCAATGCCATTGTCCTGAAAGGCCTTAAATAGATTTTGCATTTCACGGTATGGTCTTAAACCATTTTCCCAAGTGATTTTCACAACACCTGCTTGGCCCGAAAGCGCTGCTGGGGACGTCCATGTCACGGGTCCAATCGGTTGCTGCATTTGCCAAGCTACCGTTGCTTTCACCAAATTACGGACTTGTTGTTCGGTGAGCCCAGTAAATAAATAAGTGACCCACGGATATGCAACTTCATGATCAAACGTGTCTCCAATCGCCGCATATAGATATCTCATTTTAGTAATGAAATCGAGATAATGTGGATCTTGTTTAATTTGATCGAGACTTTGCTTGCCTTTTAGACCGCTATAGTGGTGGTAAAGCCATGAGTAGCTGGCAATAATATCTGGGGCAATTTTATCAATATTAACGGCTTGGCCTTGCTGGTTATTGTAGGTCGCTTCAAAATTTTGCGAGCTAATTCCTTTACGAATAATTTGATTAAGCTGTTCTGGCGTGACATTAAAGGCTAAATGTTCAAGCTGATAAATTAAAGTTGCTTCTTCGATGTCTAAAAATACCGAAGTATTGTCAAAGTCAGTGACAATATACGGGCGCTTGTCAGGATTATAGTTTGGGCTATCTTTTCCATAGGTAGCAATTAATTGATTCAGTTGGTCAAAGTTAAAAGCATCCCATTGACCTTTTTGGATATATTCCTTTTTGGGAATAGCGACTGCGGGAGATGTGCTTTGTAGAGGGTTATAGTTACATGCGCTTAGAGCAATCATACTTGCCAGACTACTGGTGAGTAATAGTGCTTTGGCAACTTTGCTCAGTTGATGGGTAGCTTGCATAAACCCTTCCTTTAAATTCTATAAAATTTAAAAACTAAAAATTGAAAATGAAGAAAAGCGATCTAAACCACTTTTCAAATTCCGACAGGCATTTGTCCGTTTAGATATTTTTTACAGAGACGCACAGTTTCATTGGACCATTGATCGCCAAGACTTTGAGCCATTTCTGTTTGTGCGTGAGAACCATTCCAAGCCATCATTTGAATGCGGCGTTGCATGATAAAAGTCGGGATCATTTCATATTCTTCAGACTGAATATGACCTACGCGTTCGTAGCCTTTTAACCAGTAATCAACCCAATGAGGCGCATTTGCATAGTGTTCATTGAAGCTAATCGCAGCGGCGAGATCATGCATAAACCAGCTCATGCCGCAGTCATCAAAATCGATCACACCGATACGTTCTTGTTGTAGTAATAAATTGGTTAAACGCAAATCGGCATGAATTAGGCCATAGCGTTCTTGGGTTTTACCAAAGAAATTTAAATCTTTCGAAATTTGTGTAATGGCTTCTTCAATCACGCTGTGATCTTGTGGTCTTAAATGAGGTGCATTTTTCCAGTTTCCCCAGTGTCCATCCGCACCGATCATGGTTTCATGATTCCAGACAATACGTTGAAAGTTTTTAGGCGCTTGCCATGTCTTACTATGTACGTGCAGCTTTGCAGTAATTTGTCCTAGTTGCTCAAATGCAGTGGGGTCAACTTCAACAGTTGGCATATCGCCCTCAACCCAGTTGAAAAGTACCGCATAACGATAAATATCATTCGATAGTTTTAAAGTGATGACGCGCTCACCAGATTGATCTGCAATCGCAACAGGAACTTGAATACCACTCGCATTTAAGGCATCTAACCATTCAAGCTCACTTTGTATATCGAGTTTGCTGTGGTAGTTGGGGCGGTGAATTCGAAGTGCATATCGGGCAGATCCAGTCGAAATCTGAAAGGTTGCATTTTCAGACTGACACAGCAGTTTGACCTGTCCTTGATAGTCTGATGGATATTGCTTAATTGCTTGTTCTGCCAGTATTTGTAATTGAACTTGGCTTAAAAATTCATTTTGTTCTACAGACATAACCCATCTCCTCAATTTAATTTTTAAACACGTTCTGTGTTGAGATGCCGTCGATCTTATAAAAGAAAAAATGAATCAACTTGACTTCAAGTGGTCGGGGAGATGTTTTGCTGTCAAGTTTTATGAATATCTTTTGCGCAACTATTGGTGGTGTAAATTTAGTCGATAAGGCAATACGACAATGAAAGAGTCTGAATTAAGCGTAGATGTTGGTGCTCTACAACAGGACGCAGAGTATTTTGCAAAACGTCAGTTAAAAAAGGGGGCAGTAGGTTGGTTACTTTTAGTGGGGCTAGGTGTCTCTTACGTCATTTCGGGTGACTTTGCAGGTTGGAATTTTGGGCTGGCACAAGGCGGCTGGGGAGGACTCTTTATTGCAACAGTCATCGTCGCGTTTATGTATCTTTGCATGAGCTTTGTGATGTCTGAGATGTCAACGATGTTGCCCACTGCCGGCGGTGGCTATAGTTTTGCCCGCGTTGCATTTGGTCCTTTTGGAGGCTACCTCACAGGGACTGCGATTTTAATTGAATATGCAATTGCACCTGCTGCGATTGCCGTATTTATCGGTTCATATTGCGAATCACTCTTTGGATTGGGCGGTTGGGCTGTTTATTTAATTTGCTATTTAGTTTTTATGGGCATTCATCTTAAAGGTGCAGGTGAAGCGCTTAAAATCATGTTTGGAATTACCGCCGTTGCTTGTATTGCACTGGTCGTATTCATTGTTGCGATGCTTCCACATTTTGACAGTGCACGATTGTTTGATATTCCAGTCAGCGCTCATGCAGGTGCAAGTCAATTTTTACCGTTTGGCTATATGGGAATATGGGCAGCAGTACCTTATGCCATCTGGTTTTTTCTTGCGGTTGAAGGGGTACCACTGGCAGCCGAAGAAGCAAAAGATCCAGTACGTTCGTTACCACGCGGTTTGATTGGTTCAATGTTGATATTGGCATCGTTTGCACTTTTAATCTTATTTTTGGGAGCAGGTGCAGCGGGTTCAAATGCATTAAAAAATTCGGGAGCACCTTTAGTTGATGCACTCATTGCGGTATATGGTCAGCACACATGGTTGGCAAGCTTTGTTAACTTTGTAGGTCTTGCTGGTCTGGTCGCAAGTTTTTTCTCAATTATTTATGCCTATTCACGTCAGATTTTTGCATTGTCACGTGCGGGATATTTGCCAAAAAACTTATCACTTACCAATGAAAATAAAGCGCCATATTGGGCCATTATCATTCCGGGCATTATTGGCTTTTTGCTCTCTTTGACAGGTGAGGGTGACTTACTCATTTTAATGGCAGTATTCGGCGCAACAATTTCTTATGTGTTGATGATGCTTTCACATATCAAATTGCGTTTATCTCGTCCTGAATTACCACGCCCTTATAAAACGCCTGGTGGAATGTGGACGTCTTGTATTGCCTTAGTTCTTGCTGCTGTTGCTGTAGTGGCAGGGTTAATGGTTAATCCAAAAGTTTGGTTATTGGCTGCGCTGATTTATGTCGGATTTATACTCTATTACTTGTTATACAGCCGTCATCATTTGGTGAAAGGTACGCCTGAACAAGAGTTCGCCATGATTGATGACTGAGTTTGATTGCGATAAAAATAAAGAGGCTTCGGCCTCTTTTTTAAGCTTTATATTTCTGTACAAAAGAATATAAAAACAGCAAGTAATACTTACTCAAGTATCATTTTAATATGATTGATATTTATACAATATAGTTACCAGATCACACGGATATGAACTCATGAAATTTCTAAAATTTCTAACTTTTAGCACCATTCTTACTTTATCCGCACATAGTTATGCGACAGTGGGCGGTGGACAAAAAATTGAAGTATTGGGCTATCAGCAAAAAGAGAAGAAACTTTATGTATTAAGACACTACGAAGATGGTCGAGGACGTCTACCACAACTCTATTATTATCTATTAAATAGTAAATCACCTGATAAACTGATTGAAGTTAAATCTCTCTATATCAATCCAAAAACACATAAGATTGATTATGATCAAGATAGTAGAGCATTTGATAAAGCTCTAAATAAAATTAAAAAGAATTTAACCCCATTAGTCGTAAGTAATAGTAAGACCTTAAAAATTCAAACATTAAAAACTCATCAGAATCAAGTATCGGCTTGGTTTGATCCTTCAGGAAAGATCACGCAATATAAAACAGAATATGTTGTAAAATCGCCGTCTTTACAAAGTAAGCCTCATGTTGCGGTTCATTACACCAAAGCTATAAAAATTTCCCAAAATTATAGCGTGCCTAAACACAATAAGAGGTTGGTTGTCGTTAAATATCTGGGGGTTCCAGAAGAAACAGGTTACGATATTGAAGACCCTGTTTTACTGCTTCCTGTGAAAAAATAAGTTTAAGAGCAAATTATTTTCTTGGTTCAAAGCGGCAGCAGTAGGGCATCACTATCTAGATGTTCACAATAATATTGCCGGCATTGGTCATTGTCATTTTGCGGTCATTGAAGCGCTAAATAAGCACAAGGAAATATTCACTTGTTACTTAGATTGATTCATTCAAGGTCGAGTTGGTCGTCATCTTTGGTGACTTTAATTTTTAACTTCTTATATTTCCGTTTATTGGGGTCAATTGCAGAATTTATAACTTCATCTGAAAAAGCTGAACATAACATCAATTTTGCATATGCTCGGTAACCTATCAAAATTCTTCGTAGTGGATAGTCTGTTCTTGTAGAGTAATAGTCGATTCTGGAGTTCAATTCTTGTAGCAGAGTCTGCTGTGACATTGGAATAATTTCTGTAAGAGGTGTATGCAGCATATAGTGATTTATCTACTGTAAGAAGAATTATTTTGAAAATGTTATAAATTTTAGATAAATCAATATTTATATTACATATCAAAGCATTTTAGATATGCAAAATATATATTTATTCTCTTTAAATTTAAGGAGATATGCTGCAAACATAAATTTTTGATGATGCTGTAAAGATAATAGTAACAACTCTTTTTAAAGCCACAGTGCACTATGTGTTATAGTCAATTTCGATTAATTATTGGCATTAAAATGGATATCTGTATTGGCGGTATACTTGATGGGAAAAAAAGAAAAGACGATCAAAATCATTTCAGAGTAGATAGTCATTATTCTGATCATGGCTCCGAATATAATAAAGAGCATTTTCATCTACATGGGCAGCTTCATACATTTTGGATAAGTGAAGAGATTGATTTTTGTGATGCACAAAGAAGAGTTGAATTAATATTAAATAAAAGATTAGAACTTGTTTAAATTAAAATAAATATATGTATTAGTATTTTTTAGATTCAATGTGGAAAATGAATAAAACGTTTTAATTAATATGATATTAAACAAAAGCTCTATTTAATATAGAGCTTTTGAGCTATCAATTATTTTATTCCTTTTTTTCTTCATTATTATTTTCTTTAGGATTATTTTCTTCTTCAGGCGATTGTACAGGTTTTTCAGTTTTATCCTCATTAGGTTGCACATTGGAATCATTTTGGTTTTGTGTGGTTTTTTTTGAAAATTCTTTGAAATCAGACATTTTAAACTTCTTAATAATAGTAAGGAAGCTTTATGGTAGGCCTTTAATTCGCTTACATTGCGGTGATTATGAGAACTCTATGTAGAGATATGTGCCTGAAAGTGCTTAATTCTCGACATAATGTTTCTTTGAACCAAATAGACTGTTGATATATAAGTGGAAGCAAATTTTAATCAAATACAAGAGTTAACATATAGCTAGAGAGCTATTGTTTTCAATGGTTTTTTGATAATTATAATTTATTTAAATATATTATTTTAATTTCTTAATTGTAGGAAATATTTTTAATTAAAGTGGGGGATTCGATCTGTAAATATATTTATACAACATAAAGATACAGTTTTACATGCATACTCAATCAAATTAATTAAAAAATGAGGGAAATATGGATGATGAAATGAAAAAATATTTTGATGTGGCTGAAAGTGTTTACAATAATATTCACTTTAAAAATCAGTCCTCTAAGGATTTAATTGACTGTCTGAATAGACTGTTAATTGAAATTAAAAAAGAAGCAGCTATAAACAATTTACAATTAAAATATCCTGTTATTGATTTTGAAAGTTGTTTAAATAGGCCAATGAAAGAGCGTATTGTTAAAATTGATTTAAGCCTTCTCCCTAATTTTGATAATGAACATGAATTTATTCTTTGGTTGGCGGGATTTGTAAAAAGTATTTCTGTATCTAGGAGTTATTATTTTTAAATAACGGTACGAAAATAAATATTTTTTAAATGTGTTGTATAAATATTTATTTGGCGTATACTCGATTTAACTAGAAAAAAAGACTTATTAGTAAATCCTCTTTTAGTATCGTAGTTTTATTCATAATCCTTCGTTTTTTTAAGATCTTAAACTCAATTCGTTATTATTTTTTCAAAGTTTAATGAGTCATAAAATGTGACTTTATATTATTAAAAATCAAAGGATATATTATGTCTAATACAGCAATCGGTACAGTGAAATGGTTTAATGAAACTAAAGGTTTTGGTTTTATTCAACAAGATACAGGCCCAGACGTTTTTGCACATTTTAAAGAAATCAGTAGCTCTGGGTTTAAAACCTTATATGAAGGTCAACGTGTTAGTTTTAATATAGCTCAAGGACAAAAAGGTCTTACAGCTACTAATATTATTGCCCAATAATATTTTGAAAATAAAAAAGCATCTTAGGTGCTTTTTTTGTTTTTAGTATATTAATCATAAAGATAATTTTAAATAAATTAAAAATATAAATTATTATAATGATAAACAACAATATCATATTCAGATACACTTGCGTTGTATCTATATAAAGGTAAAAGGACTATGTTAACTAAGTGCTAGATAATCATCTACACAACATTAAATAGGAGAGACTCTAATGTCTCAACAAAACCAAGTTAAAAGCGATCAAGACAAATCAAAAGAGCAACAACAGCAACAGCAAGATGGTAAAGAGTTTGAGCCTAAAAGCCCTGATCAGAATGCTGTAGAAAAAGTGGATCAAAATGATAAAAATGAGAAAAAATAATATTATAATAAATTTATTTTTTCTTAAATGATGGGTTGGTAGAAAGAATAATGATTCTTTTTGCCAATTTATAAAATTAAGAGGAATGTTTTTAATATGTCTTTTATTATAATAATTTTTATTTTGTTTGTTTTTGCTTATATTTTGTTTAAATTTTTTTCTAAAGTTAGTCTAGAACTTCCCGAAAGTACCCTAAAAATAGCTGGTAAAATATTTACAGAGAACAAAAACTTTTTTGAGCATGAAATAATTGTAACTTTATACCAAGAAGAACTGATAACTTTAGTCGGTAACCAAAATGGTGGTAGGACTAAGGTTTTTAAAAATGCTGTAATATGCCTAGAAAAAGAAACAGATAAAATTGCTGTCTATATAGATACTTTAAGAGTTGGATATCTTAATAAAATAAATGCCTCAAGTTTTGTTAATTTTTTAGAAATAAAAGGTTTCAGTGATAAGGATGCTTTTGAGGTTGATGCAGTTATAATAAGTGAAAAATCAAGCAAATGGAGTGTGAAGCTAGATATACCGTATGATATGAAAAAGTTTAGATTTGATAAGTATTAATTTTTAATGACCATTTAATAAATGTTGCTATAAGATATATTTTGGAACACTTTTTTAGTATTTAAAATAGAAAAAGAGATCATAATAATTATATCAATAATAAGAAGGACAAATGAAATGGAACTTAGAGCCGTAAAAATGCATAAAATGTTTAGAGATTTTCATGAAGAAAAGGAACGTGGCTATATAGGGGAATATGATGAAAAACATAACCTTGTAGCAATATATAATACGTTTAAAGAAAAAATGCAGAAAATAGAAGGAACTTATCAATGGGTTTTACCCTCATCGGGTGAGGTTTTTTTTGTTGAGGAAGATCCGCTATATAGTCGTTAGTGAATTTTGCCTCCTACTTTAAGCAGGGAAAGGCCTGTTTATAAATCCCAATTTAACAATAAGTTGCTAATTATTTATCCTTACTTTTTAATGATCTATTTTAAAACAAATGTCATTTTGTGTGCTTGACTGTAAGAGGGTTGGACACTATCCTTTGCGTGCTGGCCTACATTGCCAGTCGGTTTTGACGGACCGCTTCTCAGAGCATTAAAAGAGCTTTCTTTTAGTGTTTAGCCCCTCGTGCCCCCCTCTAAGGTGGAACGGGAGGGGGGACACCCTCGGGTGTGCTGGCCTCTGAGACCAGTCCGTCAACCCCTCTTTCGTTCTGCCACCATAATTTTAATGTTTCGGCAGAACTCCCAATAAAAAGGAGTTGGCTTTGCACATCCATTATTTCTTGGCTCTCAATGCCAAAAGCTATAACAACACAGCTTAAAAATTTAAAGCAGCTTGATCACCCTAAGGTTCTCAGGCTTTAAGTCATTACGGCTCAAAAAACTTATTTGAACAATAAAGCTTGAGATGTGCCAAGCACAGTCTTTACGGCTTTGCTGTGCCTTTTTTTCTCCCAGAAAGGGCACACGTTTTTTATCTCATTTATATACAACAAGAATTTTTATAACGGTAAAACTATGCCAAAGTTAGTTCTCTCAACACGCGCTATTCAAGTTATTAATACGTCGATTGATTTATTTCAGCATCACGGCTTTCATACGGTTGGGGTCGACAGAATTGTTAAAGAGTCAAAAATTACCAAAGCGACCTTTTATAACTTTTTTCATTCAAAAGAGCGGTTTATTGAAATTTGTCTGATCGTACAAAAAGAACGTTTAAAAGAAAAAGTGGTTTCAATTGTTGAATACGACCAAGGTTCAAACGTGAAGGAAAAACTTAAGAAACTTTATTTCTTACATACCGATTTAGAGGGACTGTACTATTTATTGTTTAAAGCCATGTTTGAAACAAAACTGACCCATCCAAAAGCCTATCAAACCGCGTTGAGATATAGAACGTGGCTCATTAATGAAATCTATAGTCAGCTTAGAGCATTCAAGAAAGATGCGACTTTTCAAGACGCTAAGCTATTTCTATATATGATTGAAGGCATAATTATTCAGCTTTTAAGTTCAGATGGGGCAGTCGATCGGGAAAAGGTGTTGGATTGTTTTCTCATCTCTATGATCAATCATCATTAGTTAACGAGCTCGCTTTTAAAAAGATCACCTCTTCGGACTCTTTCGGTCAATGTCGGCGCTTCTAGTTTCTTCGTTCCCATGCTTTATTTATCTCCATTCAAATGTTAATAAGATGAATACTAACCCCGAGGTGCGTACCTTATATGATCGGGAAATAAATATTATATTAAGGCTTATCTCTATTGGATCCAGAACTTTCGAGATTTTATTTACTCAGCTAATTTTGAATTTGGTTCCATCAATGTAAGTAATACTCTTTTTACATGACCAAACTCTTTTTTAGGGATGCAGCCATACAATTTACACAGGATGAAGAATGAATAATTTGAATTTTAAAACTCTAAAGAAGTATTGGCTGCGATTCGTGGGTATTGCTGTAATCGCGGGCTCCTTAGTATTGGCATTTGCTTGGGTTGCTGGTCTATTTGGACATCGCACCACAAGCAAAACTTTTTTGGGAGACTCATTAAATAACTTTGATCCCGGATATCGACGTGCACACGGTAAGGGTATTTGTTTTGATGGTACTTACCACAGTAATGGTGCGGCGGCGGCACTCTCTAAAGCCACTGTATTTGCCAAGTCTGATATACCAGCAATTGGTCGATTTTCTATTGGAAGTGGTAACCCGCATGCAGCAGATAATTCTACAGCAACAGTGAGTATGGCTTTATTACTTTCCGCAGCTGATCATTCACAATGGCGCATGAAATTAAACAACTTTCCCTATTTCCCTACGCGAAATGCTGAAGGTTTTTTAGCGCAGCAAAAAGCATTTAAACCAGTTCCAGCTACTGGCAAACCTGATCCAGCCCTTGTTGAGGCTTTCTTAAAAGAATATCCAGAAGCGCGTAAGTCTATTGAGCAAAAGGCGAAGATGCCATTAACCGGTAGTTTCAGTGGCGCAGAATTTTATGTCGTAAATGCTTTTATATTGCGGGCCGCCAATGGACAAGAACAGCCAGTCCGTTGGTCTATGCGTCCTCATTCAAAATTTATTAGTCTGACGAAAGAACAACGTGATCAAGCCGGCCATGATTTCTTATTTAAAGACATCAAAAAACGTTTAGCTGAAGGGCCGCTATATTGGGATTTAGTTTTGCAACTTGCCGAGCCGGGAGACCCAGTGAATGACCCGTCTCAACCTTGGCCAAAAGAACGCAAAGAAGTGATAGCAGGAACATTGGAAGTCAAAAATGTAACTGAACAGGTAAATGGTGTTTGCCGTGACATTAACTTTGACCCAACACTAGTTCCACCAGGAATTGAGTTATCAGATGATCCCGTACTCGCCGCACGAGCAGGCATCTATTCACAATCTTACAATGCTCGCTTACGTGAAATTGGATTTGGCAAAGCAACGGATGCCGTGGGCAAATAGGAGAGATCAGCCATGCAAAACAAATCTAACAATAATGCTCCACGTCATTTTAATTTGACTGCTCGAATACTACATTGGCTTATGGCGGTAGCGATTTTGGCCATGCTATTTATTGGTGTGGGAATGACAACCTCAATCACTTGGCGTCCGTGGTTAATCGATATCCATCGTCCTTTAGGAATCGCAATCTTATTATTGGTCATCTTAAGATTAATAAATCGACTCTATTTTCCAATTCCACCTTTGCCGCCGACTGTACCACGCTGGCAGGCGTTTATTGCCCACGCATCACATTGGCTGCTCTATCTTTTGATGTTTAGTTTGCCATTGCTCGGATGGGCTACGCTATCAGCAGGTAATTGGCCTGTAACTTTATTTCCGGGTTGGGATCTTCCACCTATAGCACCCACTAACTCTACACTTTACGCTTGGTTCCGTACTCTACACGGAATTTTGGCTTGGCTACTATTTGCTGTGGTTATTGGTCATCTGTCTGCTGCGTTGTTACATGCATGGATTTATCGCGATGGCGTATTCTCAAGTATGGCTTTAGGTTCTTCTAAACCATCAAGTAATGGATCTTCTGCTGAAAAGAAGAATGCTGATTGAGAGGAATTATTTAGCTCAGATCAGGCGGTTGAGAGGGAAAAGATTCTCGATTGTTTTTTTAATCATCTGCTTGAATCTAAAAATAATTTAAATAATAGAATGTATGGTTTGCTTGTTTTTTGTTAGATGAGCAGACCATAGACCCCGTGCAATAAGGTGAGTTCATTACTCAGCTAGAATCAAATCATCCGATCTAACTTTTTGTTTATATTATAAAAAAATAATATTTTGACTTTATTGGCATATTATTGCTATTTTATTTTACGTTAATCGTAAATTGATTACGTATTGCATAATTAAAATGAATTAATTTAAAGCATGTCATGGAGAAGGGAATACCATGAAAGAAGTTGCATTAAGTGATTTGATCAATCAGCAGAAAGTTGGAAGCTATCAAAAATTTATTCTGATCACCTGTTTATTACTCATGATTATGGATGGCTATGACATTCAGTCTATGGCTTACGCAGCCCCAATGATTATAGAAGAATGGGGCGTTCAAAAATCCATGCTAGGGATTGTGTTTAGCGCCAGCTTATTTGGTTTGTTTGTTGGATCATTTTTATTAAGTTCACTCTCTGATCGGTTTGGCCGCCGTCCCATCTTACTGATCTCAACCTTTATGTTCTCGGTATTGATGCTGGTGACGCCACATGTGGGCAATATTGAGCAATTGACTGCAATCCGCTTTGTTACAGGAATTTTTTTAGGAGGTATCATGCCAAATGTTATGGCTTATAGCTCCGAAATTGTTCCATTCAAATCTCGTATTTTCACCATGATGGTCATTTCTTGTGGCTATACGGTAGGGGCAATGTTAGGGGGCGGTATATCCGCCTTATTAGTTCCTTGGGGAGGCTGGCAGGCAATTTTCTATTTTGGTGGTATTGTTCCTTTAATTATTTTCTTTATCACATACTTTAAGTTACCAGAATCTTTATATTTTTTGAGTGAAGATAATAAAAATACTCCTAAAATTTTATTTTGGTTAAAGAAGTTCTATCCGGCCTTAACATTTAATTCAGAAATAAAAATTATTAATAACACTGAAGTTGAGGTTAAAAAGTCGCCGCTTGAGTTGTTTAAAAATCAGCGCGCGTTTTTTACCTATTCCATCTGGATCATTAGTATCTTAAATATGATCAGTCTATATTTTCTGGCGAACTGGCTCCCGACTTTGGCCAAAGAGTCAGGACTTTCATTAAATCAGGCATTGATGATCGGTTCCACTCTACAATTAGGCGGTACGATTGGTAGTGTGGTGATGGGCCTTAAAATCGATAAGACAGGATTTTATAAAGTATTAATTCCTGTTTTTTTGGTTGCAGTGATAAGTGTTGCTTTAATTGGCTATGCTGTTAGCCATATTGTTTTACTATTTATTATCATTTTTATTGCTGGCTTTGCCATTGTTGGTGGGCAACCTGCCATTAATGCACTGTCTGCCAGTTATTACCCAGTTTCACTTCGTACTACAGGAGTGGGCTGGAGTATCGGAATTGCCCGTTTGGGTTCGGTCATTGGGCCGTTATTTGGTGGGTATCTTTCTCAATTTCTGGTCATTACCCATTTATTTGTGATTGCTGCAATACCTTCGCTACTCGTCATTATTATGCTGATGATTCAAGCTAAGTACCGATCATAAAAACTATTACATCCATCATGCACATATTGACTGTAATTATGATCGGTAAGTAGATATAAGAAGTTGATTACTGCTACTTCATGAGCTATTTAACTCGATACCACGTTTGGTTTCGACCAATTGCAGAGATACCAATATATCCACGCGCGGTAAGTTTTTCGCCATCTGGGGATACTGTTAAGCTAAAGCGATAGGTTTTATCAGACTGTGGGTCGAGGATAGATCCCTTGTCATATTTATTTTGACCGACACTTTTTAAATTTTTGACGATGGTTAAACCAATCAAAGATTTATTTTTATAAGTACCTTCACACATCGTACATTTGTTGGCTTCACTTGGAACAAGTATTTTTTCGATGTTTGCAGAGAGGTTGCCATTTTTATCTTGGTTAAATCTTACCAGCGCCCTAGGCTGATTGGTTGCATCATCAATGGTTTTCCAAACACTGCCATGTAATTTGTCCGATGCAAATGAATGAACCGAATAAAAGCTAAGTAAAAGTAAGAGTAAATATTTTTTCATATCAATGTTTTCTCGAATTAAAAATAAATGGTTTTAAGGGCCAGAATTATTCATTTTAAATTTAACTTCACAATTTTCTTAGTATTGAATCTATAAGCTAAATAATATGCAAAGTTATAATCTATTTGTTTGGATATTATTTTGATCGGTTTTTTTATGCAATTGCGAGAATGGACAGAATGATTAAGCAAGGTTTAAAAGCAGATTATAAATTACTGATAATTTTTAGAAGTAGTGGGGTGAGTAAACTGCATACAGTTTGATAAATAATGACAAAATTTACGCTTAGGAGAAATAAAAAACATCCACTACTTTTTAAATTAATTAGATTGCGTGTAACTCATCACAAATTATAAAAATAATATGCAAATCATGTGATTAGTATAGATTGACACTGTGCAATATTAAGTCTTATAACTAAATAATCCTGAAAGCTGTTTCTTTAATAGGAACAGAAAAAACACAATATAAAGATGAATAGACATTAGAACAAAAAGTTAAGGAGAGAAGAAATGAAAGTCATTAGACATGCTTTATTTTCTCTGATGGGAATGTTGACAATAAATAGTGCGGATGCTGGCAATGCATCTACATCGTTAAGGGTCAGTTTAACCATTCTAGAAACTTGTGAAGTTTCCACACAAGGAAACTTAGATTTTGGTTCGGTTGAACGTGCTCAGCCAGTTCCTACTGCAAGAACTGATGTAACTGTGCAATGCAGCAAAAATACACCCTATCAATTGGCTGTAACCTCTGACAATAACTTTGAACTTAAATCTGCTAACAGCCCAGCATCTGTTGCATATGTACTGTATCAAGATGCGGGCTATACTCAAATTTGGGGAGGAGCGGCAGGTAAAATACCTTCACGAATCGCGACAGGAATGAAAGAAAATATTCCTATTCATGGAGCGATCATATCAACTACGAATGTTCAGGCGACTAAGTATGAAGATTGGGTTCGTGTGAATGTTATATATTAATCGTGAAAAACAAAATAATCATAAATATCAAAAACTAATTCATAAAAAATCTGTTTTTAGGGCAGAATAGAATATTTTAAAAAGCTACACCAAATTATGGTGTAGCCAGCTGCTTTGATAGAACTAAGCACCACGCATTAGTGCTGCTACTGCTTTTTCCAGAAATTGTAGAGTCACTGGTTTGAGCCAAGTACCGTCAGCAAGGCCTGGTTCACTTTGCATTGCTGTACGGATTTTTTCTTGAGTACTTGGGTTTTTGCCAGCATAGCCTTGTAGCATAGAGAGCCATTGTTGTGCCAAATGCTTTGCTCCATCACTATCAGGTGTGACCTCGGCATCAATCAATTTTTCAATATCGACCAATAATTGAGGCCATTTTTTCATCTCACGAATGTAATTTTCTTTTAGGAAAGTAAACTCATCGTCAGATAAATAACGGGCAAAAATACTCAGCTTACTCTCAGAAAAAGCTTTAAGTAAAAACTCAACAACTTCTGGCGTTACGCCTAATTTTTCCTGAAATTCAGGCTCGGCTGAGTTTATGGCATTTAGTTTAACTAACCATTCTGGGTTAGCTCGCGTATTGTGCTCAAGAGTTTTCATCCACTTACGAGCCAAGTCTTGAGCGGCTTCGCTATTAGATGGTTCGCCAGCATTAAATAGTGCATTTGCTGCTTGAGTTAACTCTTGCCATTCTTGGTGGCTTTTAGTGCCTGCTTGTAAGAAAGTCAGTTTTTCAAGCTCTTCTTTTGTAAAGTATTTTTCAAACATCGCTATAAGCTCCAGTGTTTTTAGCCAATCCTCCAAACCAAGCTCTTCACCACTTATGATCTGAGATTTAAGTTTGCTGAGCTGATTTCGCAATTTCTTTTGCTCTGTCAGCCTTTGATCAATTGCTTGAATCTGCTGATCAATAATCGGTAAAAGTGCAAGATTGGGGTCTTCAAGAACCGTATGGATTTCGGCTAACGACATTCCCAGTCCTCGTAATGCTTGAATCTGATGCAAACGAGTAATGTCTTTACGGGTGTATAGTCGATAACCAGCATCGGAACGGACCGAAGGCTGAAGTAAACCGATATCGTCATAGTGATGAAGAGCACGGACAGTAAGTCCTGTTTGCTTAGCCAATTCACCAACTTTTAACAGCATCTTTTTAGCTCCTTCTTCCTTAGGCGTGTTTTATGCTAGGGGCTTACGTTACGTGAGGGTCAACTACTTTAAATCATATTTTTCATTATTTTTGCTTTGGTAGATATCCGAATTTATTTGATCCGTTTTCGGAATATCTTAAGAGATTAGTTAAGCCAGTTTTTCTTGGATAAAAATGATTTCAAGCCATTCCCGTCATGGAGTGGCAATATATTTAACAAATCAACAGCAATCGATATTCACCATCTTTTTCAACAGGTGCTCGGTGAACACAAGGTAAAACCTTTTGAGTTGGATGATCTACTGCTAAACGCCAAATATGTCCCGTACCTAAATTTACAGGTTGAGCATTGGGTTTAGGCTGATAATGCAAATCAAAAAAATACTCTGCCAAAAAAGCTTCAAATTCAGCATCAGAGCCGTCATGTAATTCTTTGAGCTTTTCTCTAATTTCTGGAATTAAAACTTTTTGTTCAACTTGATCATTGGGCACAATATCGCTAGCAGCGCCGTGATAGGTACATAAGAATGTATCGGTTTCAATGGGGGAGCGATCAACATGGAATGAATATACATCGGTTGAAATGAAATCTAGTTCTTCATCGCGTTCATAATATTTAAGTAAATTAAGTACAGGTGATGCACCAAATTCAGTTAACAGCTCGATATCTTCTAAAATAATTGCTCTTGCAAGATTACCTTTTTCTGAAAGTTGCAGGACTAACAGGTCTTCAATAGAAACTTCTGTAATATTTTCTTTTAACTGAAGCTTATTCACAATTTCTTTAAAGTCGCCCACCAAATTTCTGTGCCAGCAAATCGCATTTGTCTCTCCTTGAAACTTTGTATTTACAAGTTCAGGGAAACTAGACACTTTTCTAATTTGGTTGCTGTCAGAAAATGCGTTCTTCATAGGAGAGTTAAATAAACCAGAAGCTGAGTCGCATAATATACACTGAGCTATCTATAGTGGCTAAATGATATTTCTCATTAAATAAGTTAATTGCTATTAGTATTGAAACCTTGTGTAGCCCAGTAGAGGCATGTATCGTTAGGGAACAATATTTTAAAATAATAGAGTGTTTGAAAAGCAAGTCTGTTCAATTCAAGCGCTGGACTGTACCACCACAAAAACAACACCGATCTCAGGAGGAGTCGTATAAACAACAAGGGAATAAAACATGAAGTTTTATTGGTGAATATTGATAAGGCAAATCAATGATCAAGATTGGGGTTTATGAAGAAATATTTTACGGTTGATTTATTTATGTTAGCTTCGTCTTACTTTAAAAAACACAAGAAAAATTACCGTACCGTAAAAGATCAGCAGCTTACAATCGCAGCAAAAGCAAACATCTTTATTTGTATTATTTTTTGTTTGTTTTGGACCATATATTTTGCATTTTCACAAATGTGGTTAATTGTTTATATGGACATCTTTTTTACACTGATCTCCATATTTAGCCTTTTTCTCATTTATATAAACCGCATTTCAGCGGGTATTCTCCTCTCACAATCGGTTCTTCTCGTTTTTCCAGTCGTTTTTTGCCTATTTTTTGATATAGCTACCGTTGATCGTCCACAGGTAGCTCATTTGTTTTTACCCGCTGGGGCGATATTGGGATATTTAAATTACCGCAGAGACCCAAGTTATTTACAATTCATTTTAATTTTATTGTCTATTGGGTGTTTTATATTTTTTAGTGGCAGCTCTTTTAATCTTGAGAGTGCTATACCGCTATCTGAAGATATTCGTGATCATGGCGGATGGATTGCAACTTGTGTTGCGACACTCATGATTTGCATTTCAATTTATACCATGCAATTAGAGATAGAAATAGAAAACAGCATGGTAAAAGACTTACGCTTAGCGCTTGCTAAACAACAGTTTGAGCTTTTTTATCAACCACAAGTCAATGCCTCTGAAACACTGATAGGCGCGGAAGCTTTATTAAGATGGCATCATCCTGTTTCAGGATATATTCCTACAAAAGATTTTATTCCATCGGCACAAAGTTTTGGCTTAATGCCAGAGATCGGGGAATGGGTATTGGCTCAAGCCTGCAAAGTTTTACAAGAGTGGAGTAAAAAAGCCGAGACCAAAGATTTTACACTTTCAATTAATATTAGTGCTGATCACTTTATGCAACCAAACTTTGAGAAAACTGTAATTGGGGTGATTCAGAAATATGAGGTCAATCCATCTCGGCTCATACTAGAAATTACTGAAAATATTGCTTTAACGAATTGTGTAAGCATGGTCGAAAAAATGAACTTTTTATCTAAACAAGGAGTTCAGCTTTCTCTTGATGATTTTGGTACAGGTTATTCATCTTTAAGCTATCTACAAAAAATGCCCATCAGTCAAATCAAAATTGATCGTAGCTTTGTACAGGCAGCTTTGGATGATAAACGCAGTAATAAATTAGTCACTGGTATTATTAAAATTGGACTGGATTTAAACCTTCGCGTGTTAGTAGAAGGCATCGAAACGACAGAACAATTTAGTGCTTTTAAAAGTAATGGATGTACTGAGTTTCAAGGCTATTTGTGGGGCTGTCCGATGCCTTTAAATGATTTCTTAGAACAGATAGCCCATTTCAAAAAATAGGCAAAAGGGTAATTAACAATCTTAATTTAACAGCAGAACTCTAAATATAAGAGATCTGCCTTACATTAAGTTTATTAATCAAACTTAGTAACGTCTGGTACTGACTCTAAATAATCAAAGAATTGCTGTATTTGTTCTTCTGTTACACGTGCTGTAGAAATAGGTGGTAACTCATCTCTACCAAAGAATCCAACTTCGGGTGTTTCAATACTTGGTGTGAGTTCACCATCAATAATTTCACACCAGAAGAAAGCCTTATACACATGTAAAAACATCGGAGGGTGTGGGTGCTTGGTTCTATCTGTTAAAGCCAATAACTTAATCGCCTTAACTCGTAAACCTGTCTCTTCAATAACTTCTTTTTCAGCATTTTCCGATGCTGAGTAACCTACGTCAGCCCATCCACCCGGAACAGACCATCGCCCATCTCCGATTTCTTTTGCTAATAATAATTTATTTTCTTTAAAAACAACTGCTCTGACATCTAATTTCGGAGTGGCATAACCTACATCTTGGAGCACGTTATTAATAAAATTTTCTGTTTTGATTTCTTTTAATTCTAATAAATACTCAATGTGCCCTAAGAGTTGTTCATAACGTTCTTTGTCATAAACATCTTTTGAATAATGTAAACCTGTTTGAGCAATACCAGTAATTTTATTTAAAGTTTCTAACCACTTCACTGAGTCATTCATTGCAACAGATGCCTTCAAGCTTATATCTTTTAGCTATGGTAAAACATACTCAGGCGAAGCACTATTAAACAGTTGTTAACTGAAATTTCAAGCAAAGCCTTGAGAGGTCTTTACGATCAATGATTCAGAAATTTTTTATCTAACTATTCATAGAGTCAATTGCTTGAAGTATTCCAGTAAACAATATTGCCAATTTTGATTCAGGCTGTGGTTCATTTCCATTTGCAGTAAATACTGCACAAACTTTATGACCTTTTTGAGTTTTCCCAATAACAGAAAAATTGATTACTCCATATTCGGAGCCACCTTTAAAACCAATTTTTTGCCAATTTAAATTCTTAAAGAGCGGATTTAAAGAACTGTTTAGAGCAGGGGCATCTTGTACATTTTCAAGAAGAGGGCAAATCTCATTGGCTGACATATACCATTCAACATCCTGCCAAGTAGGCGATTTTCCAATATTATTAACGCTCGGTAGTGGGAGGGGGTCTAGTTCAGAGAGTACTTCTAAACGGGTAGATTTTGTCCCAATTTTATATTTATTTCTTAATTTTTCATTGGCTGGATCAATGAGTTGAAATAACTCTCTTGTCGTCAGTATCGGTGAGTTTCTTGGAGATAAAGCTTCTATAGTGGGCTTTTTTAATACCTCTATAAGGCTATCGGTTGCTGTATTATCACTTGTTTGTATCATTAATTGAGCAAGAATTTCTAGATTTACAGGCGTGCTAGCAGGTAGTGTTTGTAGAACTCCTGTGGGCAATGAGCGATTTTTTTCCTTAAGGTAAACAATATTTTCTCTTTTTAATTCACCTTTTTTTATAGCTTCTTCATAAGCCTTTAAAACGAGCAATTTAAAAGTAGAACCCACAGCCATTGGAGTTTTATCGTTTTCAATAACGATAGGTTTGTTATCTACCATAATTAAAAGAGATGTTTTACCGATTGCATTCTCATGCAGGCGTTTAACCATTTCATCTAGGCTAACTGTCTTAAAATGAGGAGCACTAAACCAAAGGCTACTAATTTGTCCTTGCTGGTCTAAACTAATTGAAACTGGTAATTCAGCTTTTTCGAAATAAATAAGCCCAGATCCATTAGAAATATTAATACTTTTTAGTGTTCCCAAAGATACTTTTAAATCATCAATGATTTTTTGAATTTGTACGATGGAAACTTTTTCTAAAAAATCGGCGTTGAATAAAGAGGGTTCTATAGGTTTATCTTCAAAAATGAGTAAAAGTTTATTAGATAAGTTATCCATTTTTTGTTCTTTAGCTGCGTGAGTAGTAGGAATAATAATAGGAGAAACACTCATGGACATGACGCCTATAGCAAAAAATAAAGCTCTAGTTTTATACATTTTCTTGGTTAGAAAATTCTTCATTGAATGTCCTCATTGATTAAAAAATCATAATTTTTTATAAATATTTTTAAACGAATAGGCTATTTTGAGCCATCAATATTATTATTACTAATAAAAATTCACTCTTCATATAAATTTGACTTAATCATGAGCGGTAAACCAAGACTACTTAATAAACTAGTTCGAGAATTTGGTACATTCTTAGTTTCTAAATTAACAAGCTCAATAAATTCTTTATTAAATTGTTTTCTAGGATATTTTTCTAAAATTTCATTTCTAAAAGAGACGGGGAGTCTATATAGACCGTCACTAATCACATCACATGATGCACCTTGCTGTAATAGCGTAATTTCTGCTGGGTCAGAGTGATCTATATAGCCGTTCATATGTAAGCAGATAGCATCTTTAATAACTCCACTTTTCTTCTCATCAAAGCTATGTTCTTTGGCCTTTAGTTCAAATTGTTTAGCACTTTCATAGGTAAAACAGTTACAACCTTTACTATGAATATGTTGCTCAGTTAAGCCAATATCATGAAAAAGTGAGGCTATTAAAAGTGACTCATCATCAAATTGCTGTTTTTGTATATGGCCTAGAGCAGCGCCCCAGAAATAGGTGCGCCATGAATGATTATAGATAGATATATCTGCTTTAGCCTCTAGTTCATCAAGCGCGACTTTAACCATTTGAGTATCTGGTATTACGATCTGATCGATATCAAAATCATGAGAAGTTTTGAATCGAAAGTAATTTATTTTTATAGAAGCCATAACACTTGGCAGCATAATTTTTTGAATTAACTTAACTTTCTCTTTGAAGCTGAGCTGACCATTTGTAGCTTGCATCCAGTGATACGAACCAATTCTTTTAGTTTTCATTATTAGATCTCATTTTAGAGTAATTACTCTAAAATATTATCATAGATGATTTTTTGCAAGTTTTCTCTTTTAAGACATCATTAGTCTTTTGATTGTTATGTTTTTTTAAGTATTAACAACTAACAGGAATCTCATAAGTTACAAATTCGTATTTTGGGCCTGTAGATTTTGAAACTACTTTCCCTCCTAGAGATTCTGCAATTTTTCGACTTGGAGCGTTAGCTTCAGCAACTGGATAAATAAAATAGTCTGGTTTAACAAAGTCTATTGCCCACTTAGCGACTGCTGATACAGCTTCTCTTCCATAACCATGATAATGATAATCTTCGCTTATCCATATACCTAACTCTGGATGAGGAGTTTGCATACGATGGAGGCCAACAAGGCCTATAAATATTTGAGTATGTACATCTCTTATAACAAATATAATTTCAGATCCAGTTTCGAAGTTTTTTAACCAAGCATTCCAAGTTTGATCAAACTCATGTCTTGGTTGAGGGTCCCACGCCATATAGCGTGTCAGAGTAGGCGTAATACAGTTATATGTCTCATCGGCATCTTCTGCCGTAAAAGGAGTTAGATTGAGTCTTTCAGTAGAGATGCTCACTTCATGTAAATCCATAATCTTCCTTATATAAATTACTTAAGTTTAATTGTTATTAAAAATATATTATTCATAGTAGGGTTAAAATAAATAATAAACTATCACTAATAATAGCTATAAAAAAATTTTAGTTTTGAATGTTAAAAATAGAGGAACACATTCATGAACTATCCATAAAATGTGTTTAAACACACTGATGGTATACTTTATTGGAATAGACAAAGATGGGAGAAAATAGTGTCTTACGCATGTCTATGTTGTGGTTATCTTACATTTGATGACTTAGCCTATGATTCGTTTGAAATCTGTCCAATTTGTTTTTGGGAAGATGATAATGTTCAAAATGAAGATCCTGATTATATGGGTGGGGCAAATGGCATTAGCTTAAATATGGCTAAACAAAATTTTCAATTATTTGGAGCAATAAAAAAAGAATTGATACCGTATGTCCGTAAACCTATTGAAAAGGAAATACCTTGATAAATAAATATACTTGTATGAATGGGATGGAATAAAATTATATATTTACATCCTATGTAATAAGGTTTTATCAATTTTATTGGAAATTCTTAAAGCAGAAAAATAGCCATTTGTCTTTATTTTAGTCTTTTATAAACCCCAATTTAACAATAAATTTTAATTATTTATCCTTACTTTTTAATGATCTATTTTAAAGCAAATGTCATTTTGTGTGCTTGACTGCAAAGGGGTTGGGCACTATTCTTTGCCTGCTGGCCTACATTGCCAGTCGGTTGTCGCAGACCGAATCAAACGAGCATTAAAAGTTTCATACTTTTAGTGTTGAGCCCTCGTGCCCCCTCTATGGCGGAACGGAGGGGGACACCTTCGGGTGTGCTGGCCTCGTTTGACCAGTCTGCGAACCCCTTTCGTTCTGCCACCATAATTCTAATGTCTGGCAGAACTCCCAATAAAAAGGAGTTGGCTTTGCACATCCATTATTTCTTGGCAGCCTTTGCCAAAAGCTATAACGACACAGCTTAAACGTTTAAAGCAGTTTGATCTCCGTAAGGTTTCAGGCTTTAAATTACTTCGTCTTAAAACTTAATCAACAATAAAACTTGAGATGTGCCAAGCACAGTCTTACGGGCTTTGCTGTGCCTTTTTTCTCCCAAAAAAGTATCTCATTTAGTAACAACAAGAATTTATAACGGTAAAACTATGCCAAAGTTAGTGCTTTCTTCCCGTGCCATACAAGTCATCAATAAGTCGATTGATTTATTTCACCATCACGGCTTTCATACCGTTGGGGTAGATAGAATCGTTAAAGAGTCAAAAATTCCGAAAGCCACTTTTTATAATTATTTTCACTCTAAAGAGCGATTTGTTGAAATCTGTTTGATCGTACAAAAAGAACGTTTAAAAGAAAAAGTAGTTTCAATTGCTCAGTACGACCAAGGTACAAACGTGAAGGATAAACTCAAGAAACTTTATTACCTACACACCGATTTAGAGGGGATGTATTACCTATTATTTAAAGCAATTTTTGAAACTAAACTGGCCTATCCAAAAGCCTATATAACGGCAGTGAGATATAGAACATGGCTGCTTAATGAAATTTATAGCCAGCTTATAAAACTCAAAACCGATGCTACCTTTCAAGACGCTAAGCTATTTTTATATATGATTGAAGGTGCAATTATTCAGCTTCTAAGTTTGGATGTGGCAATCGAGCGGGAGAGAGTGCTTGAGTGTTTTTTGCTGGGGTTCGGGTGATTTAATATAGAAATTTTAAAGAATATAGTTTTTACAGCGACATAGGTTGTCGTTTAAATTTCATCCTAACTTGTAGTTACTAAAGATCTAGATTTAAATAATATTATATGTTTTTAAATTTTATTTAAGTGTTAATAATCATGGGGCAAAGTTATGAACTTTAAACGGAAATTTTTTAGAAAAATTCCAGTAACAATTTCAGCTTTAGAGCAGACCTTTTTTATTGGAGTTCCATGTTCACAGTTTTCAAATGATGTTTTATATAAGTTAGGGATAATTGATAAGCAACTTCCATTATCAGAGGGAATAACATTTCTCCCTGCTAAAATAGGTAAGTTTTCTACTATAAATGCTGATGGGAAAGTTATTATACGTAAGGACTTGCCAAAAGAAACTTTTTATCAAGAAATTTTTTATACGTGGAAAGAATGGCATGGGCCAGATCAAATTGAAAAGGAAGGAAGTAAATTAATTGCTAGAGAGCGTTATCAACGTCAACGTTTGGATGCACCAGATGTTCGAGTAACTGTTTCAAATATTGATGATGAATTATTTTTTCTTATCAAGTGTGAACCTAATGAAGAACATTTGCTACATAAATTAAATCTAGCATTGGAAATATTTAATGAGTTTGATGTTCATATTAATTCAAGAAATGGTTTAATAACATTACCTCACAATTTAAAGGCAGTGGATTGGATCATTTTAAAGTCTGGAACAATAACTGCTGAAGAAATTCAAGAAGCTATAGAGAAAAGTATTTCTCAGAAACTTAAAAAAACTATTCGACCTGTAATTCTCCAAAGATTAAATTATATTAGTAGTTTTTCTCCAGATGAAACAGTAATAGGAGTAGCTGGATATAGTGGGTATATTATCCATAATTTCCCAAATTTAGATATTTCAGTTCTTGAATCAGAGTTTCCAGATAATGCGACTTATATTTTTGATTATAAAAAATGGGAACCGTTATCAAAATTATCTAAAACTGAAATTATTCGAAATGGTTTAGAAAAAGCTAGAGTTATCCATGATGAATATTGGGAAGAAAAAATTCGTAAATTACTTAATCCAAGAAGTGAGAGTAATGAGAATAATAAAAACTAGTTTACTTAATTTTTTGATTGGTAGATTTTTTAGTCGAGTTAAAAATGAGTTCAATATCTATAGAAGCTTATAATGCTATTGTAAATAGGGGAAAGATACCTGAGGTAACAGCTCCTCCTCCCATACTTGCGATATGGCCTGAACCTTTATATATACGTGATAAATGGTGGATGCGCGTATGTAAATTAATGCCAGATATGTCTTTGAAGTGGAGTAAATCACATCCACCTGAATTATTTGATAGTTTGGAGGTTGCTTTAAAAGTCGCTAGACAAAGAAATGCACAATTATTGGAAACTATTGCTAATTTAGCATTTAGCTTAGTTCAACAGCAATCAATTACAATGAAGGTAACGAAAGAGGTGCAGAAAAAAGAGAGATTAATTAATGAAGAAAGATTGATGTTGCAAGAAGCCAAGGAAAGGGCTTATAAAATGAAAAGAGCTGAAATTAATGATTTAATACTCCCTGATAAATCAGAAAAATTTCGACAAATATTACATAAACAACTTACGACTATGCCTTATCTTACAAGAGTGGTAGTCACTGATAAGAAGAAGAAATTTATTCTTGAACGATCAAAAAAAAATAAATTCGAATGGTCAAAACCAATTTTAGCTAAAGCAAAAACTTTAGAGTTTGCTTATAAAGCTACTATTGCCGAAGGTTTTGATTTAGATCCAGAAGCCCCTTGGGGGAAGACTAAGGCCACTATAAGAGATTTACTATTACCTAGCGCAAATAAACTTTTGCAACTCGCAAGTGTGCAGCGATTATTATCGGAAGCTAAGTTAAAAGGACAATATGTTTTAGTTTGTAATGGATATGTCTTTTGGTATGAGGAGAATGGCAATATTGGTTGGACTGTTAAACAAACAGATTCAAGTCTTAATGGAAAAAAAGGTAATACGTTATGGTTAGAAGGTGAAATTGAATCAAAAAATCATGGACGATTAATAATTCTACCTTATATAAAATCTAATGGTGAGCTTGTAAAAGGGCATACTAAAAATGGCCCCAATGATGGTCCTGCAAAACCAAGACATCCAAGCCAATATGTTTCTTTACCTTTTCATATCTTAAAAGATGATTTAATGATATGTCTATTGGGAGACTTGCCTTATGAATAACACCAATAAAAAATTGCTGCTTTGATTAAACGATCAGTTTATAGCTCTTAGATTGTCATGAAATTTTAACTTGATATTTAACAATGATAATTTTAGAATCCGCCCAACTAATTTTTAGGAGCTTCAATGTGAGTACTTGCTCGAGTGACAATAGTCGATCGGTAATAGTCTAAGTATCCACTGAAGTCCTGATAGACCTCTTTTTGTGGATGCAAGAAGAGGTTTTTTTATTTCCATCTTTTCATTTCTATTATTAACCGATGATCTAATCATGTTGGGTTCTAGTACTTGCATGTGCTCCATGACTTATGGGAGTGATGCCAATGTTATTTACTTTAAAGAAACGCTCACTTATTTCTGGTTTCTGTTTATTCACATTATCTAATGCAAGCTATAGTGGACGACCTATGGTTGTTGACGATGCCGCTCTTGTTTCTCCAAAAACTTGTCAGCTAGAAACATGGGCACAGCATAACTCTGACAGCAAAGAATATTGGGCAACACCAGCCTGTAATTTTGGTGGCAATTTTGAATTTGCTGTAGGGATGGGGAGAGTAAATGATGATACTGAGCATGTCAGTTATGCAACTCTACAAGGTAAGACCTTATTAAAGCCTTTAGAAACGAATGATTGGGGAATCGGCTTTTCTTTTGGCACTCAAATCAATACTAAGGATTCTTCAAAGAAAAACTGGACGGTTAATATTCCTTTAAGTCTTTCTATTTTGGATGATAAGTTTTTAATCCATGCCAATATGGGATGGTTACGTGAAAATACCACACATAAAAATCAAACCACGTGGGGAATTGGAACCGAAACACAACTTGCTCATCCATTAACACTCACTGCCGAAGTATATGGTAATGACCGAAATGATGCCTTTTACCAAACAGGTTTTCGATACATGGTTTATAAAGATTTTGTTCAGTTAAACGCAAGTTATGGCAACCAAATGTCTCATCATGATAATGTTTTTTTCTCTGTCGGATTTGTGTTTCTAACAAAGCCATTTTTACCTTAATGACTTAGAAATATCTTAACTATCAACAAATGTGACAGAATCTAACTTTTTATATCGTGTAAATAACGCTATCTTGTTTGGACTTGAGCACATCCTTTTGAAGTGTTCGTCTTTTCGTTAGATTTTTAGGTATTTAAAAAATGAATAAAATGCACGTAACTTTAGCGGTCATTATTGGTTTAATTGTTGGTGGTGTAATAGGCGCTCTTGGTTACTCTAAAACTGCTGCACGTTATGATGCAATGACGACAGCATGTGTCATGGTAAACCAAGCAGTTGAACATGGCATCTTGAAACCAGAACAAGTGAAAGAGCTTGGTGAGCTAACAGGACAAAGCCTTAAAAAAGATTATGAGTCAGTTGCCTCTAAATTTAAATTTTCTGAAAAGCAATTAGGTAATGCATCTGAAGGTTCTAATTGTAGTCAGTTTATTGTTGGGGTAAATGCCGCACAATAACCATTTAGAAGCCCACAGTAAGTGGGCTTTTTTATAATGTTTAGTTAGGGCAGCTACAATATTAACTGAACATATCATGTATAGACTGCTATATAATGATCAATTCAAAATCTGAAATATAAGCTTGCCTAAAGGCAGGCTTTTTGTATATGTAAACAAGTCTGCTAGGAAATATGAAACGCTATTTAAAACAAACTGAATCGGCTACGACTAATTGGACAACAGAGCAAGACTGCTTTTTGATCGAAAATAATTCTCTCTCAATTTGCGAGCTCATCGAGCATTTACCTTTTTCTGAAGAAGAAATACGAGTGCGTCGAGCTGTTCTGGGTTTATTGAGACGAGATAAGCAAATGAAAGCATATTAATTTTACCAAATGGTAAAAATAATATGAAAATAAATGTTTCAAACTTTCTCTATTCAACCATGCATTTTTGCGGATGAGTTATCAAAACCATAATTTTTTTCGGTATTTTATTGGTGCGCTTTACATAAAGCGCTAACTACTTACAAACAAGTCTAATAAGGTTACCTTCAATTACGCGAGTTTAAGCATAATCAAATACATAAGACATTCATAGATCAGAACTTTATAACAATAGGACGGAGAGAGGTTAATGCCAAAGTATCTAGCTGTAGCCGAAAAGGTTTATAAAAATATAAAAAAAGATGGCTTATTCACTGATGACATTACTCAGAACCTTAACTGTTTAATTAGTCAGATCCGAAAAGCCATCAAGGGAACTGAGTTTAAGCTCAAGTTCAACTATATAGACTTTGAAGAAAACTTAACGAAGCCATTAAGTGAATGCAAAGTTAAAATTGATTTGAGTGTCATGCCAAAGTTTGCAAACGAAGGTGAATATCTTCTTTGGTTAGCTGGTCTTATTGAGCGAATCACAGAAGGGGGAAAGCCTAAATTGCCACCAATTTCGCACTTTTTACCACCAGGTTTTAAAATGTCGAAAGATTCGTTTCCTGTAACTGTTGCTCCTCCAAAAGAAGAGCATGCAGACATGATTATCAATTATTTTAAATCTGAGGATTTTATGAAAACCAATAAAACTCCTTCATAAAAGAATATAGAAGCGAACGTCCACCTTGCTTCTATATACTGCTGGTTTAAACTCAGCGACCGCCTTCTGGGGCGGTTTTTTTTTGACTAAATATAATTGATAACTCAATTTTTTCTTATATTTAAACTCAGATCATAGACAAGATTAATTGTATGTAAATATGCATGATTTTTATGTTTTATAATAAATAACAATGATTTAAGTTTATATTGCAATAAAGGAAAAGATACATTTTTCACATAACCAATGTGCCAAGTAACGCAATTAAACATTTAGCTGTTCATAATCTTTAAAAAAAGAGAAAGTGAATGATATGAATGAAAATGCAGAGCTTATAAAATACATTGACGTTGCTGAAAACGTCTATGAACGTGTCTATGAAAATAATCAAGTTTCCAATAATTTGATTGTTAACCTCAACCGCATCATGGCGGAAATCAAAAAACAGGCCCAAGAAAAAGATCTGAAGTTAAAATATAAGTCGATTGACTTTGAATATTGCTTGAGTTTGCCTTTGGCAGATAGAGATATAAAAATTGACCTTAGTTTGATGCCTCACTTTGAACATCGTGATGAATGCATTTTATGGCTAACCAACTTTATTGGAAAAATTAGTGTGCCTAAAAAGATGACGAGACAAAAACTAAGTTTTCATTAAAATTTTTAGATTTAAAGCGATATATGAGTCATTACTAAAAAACTAATCGTATCTATGCTTAAATAGTTATGCTTTATTCCAGATCGATATTTTATAATTAGAAAATGACAGAGCGCTTTAAAATGAAAACGTTTGCATTAACCTTTGCTGTTTTAGCTTCGTTATCCACCTATGGTCTAGCCAACGACTCTACGGGTTACGTGGGTACGGGTGGGATTCAATATCTCAAAAACTCGCAGATTGCCATGCAAAGCGAAGATCTATTCATCAGTAAAAAACTGATTAAGGTCGACTATCTTTATAAAAACTTAAGTAATAAAGACGTAACGGAAACCATCTTATTTCCGTTACCGCGCATTGATAATTTTTTTGACTCTGATTTTGCTCACACCGAAGAACTTTTAAAAAGTTTTAAAATTGTGGTGGAAGGTAAAAATATAAAGCCGGAGATGCATGTCAGAACCTTTATTCAAAAAGATGAAAAATCTCCCCTGATTGATGCTACGGATGAGTTTAAACAGTGCGGTTTTAATGAAAAAGAGATGCTAAATCCGTGGACTCGTACTAACTATGATTATGAATATTATGTAGATAAGCTAAAACAATGTAAAAAGCCACAAATACAGAAAATTTTAGCCAATTTTAAAAAAGATGATGTGATTCCGTGGTCATCTCAAGTGATCTATAGTTGGAAGCAGACTTTTAAAGCCAATGGTTTGACTAAGATTCATCATGAATACAAACCTTTGGTCGGTGGCTCTGTAGCTCTCTATCCAGATGAATATAACCAGCAATTTTGTATGGATAAACAATTTAAGCAGGGCTTAAAAAAAGCCAGTGCAGAAAATTCGCCGTTTAGTGCTTTGGGTTATATTTTGATGACGGGCGCAAATTGGGCAAAACCAATTGAAAACTTTAAGTTAACCATTGAGCGCGATAAAGACGAACTGGTTTCATTTTGTTGGGATGGGCCAGTTAAAAAAATTAGTCCAACTCAATTTCAAATGACCAAGACTAAGTTTGTACCCAAAAAAGACCTAGATATTATTTTTGTGAGAGTTAGATAACTTCATACAAGCTTCTGGTTTGACCAAATTGCCTCAATAATATTGATTGTGTGTCATGAGCTAAACATGGCACACAATAAGAAAAAGATGCTCTATGTTGCTGTCAGTAGGATTCTGAGCGTAATGATTAATTAGAGCAGCTTCTTTTTAATCCAATAATCTAAACTGAAATAACGGCCGCCTCCAAGAACAAGCAGTGCGAGAAGCATGACTAAATACGTAACGGCAAATTCAATTCCATTATTTAAAATTACAAACGAACCACTAGACGTGAGCCAGTTGTAATTGCCGTAGGTTTGTAATATTTCACGAGCTTTCTCTAACTTTTCAGCCGAGGCCAAGACCTGCATGTTTGCAAAGGGTGCATTTGGATCAGCAATCGCTTGCCATCCATTTGGTATATGGACAGTAAATATGGCAACCAACATGGTAATCATGAGCGGGATGCTAATTAAGCGAGTAAAGAGGCCAAATGTTAATAGTATTGCACCTGCTAGCTCAGCCGTTGTTGCAAGTAATGCCATTACATACGGAAAGGGAAGTCCTAAACCTCCATCTGAGTTGCCAAACCATTCTACAATATCATTGAAGTGCATTAATTTATTTGTGCCTGCCATCCAAAATATAGGAACTAAATATAATCGAAGAGCCAGAGCTGCGATGCCGTCCGCATGTTGTAGAGTTTTACCCAGTTTTTGATAATATTGAGATAAGCCATAAATAAAATTCTTCATGATAATTTCACATCCGATGCGATTGAATATTAATTAGTCGGATAAAGACTGTATTTCTTACATAAAAAAATTTTTTATTTACGGTGTAATAAAAAAGGATTTGGTCCGTCTAACTATACGTACAAATGTACAAACCGAGAATTTATCTTTAAAGGAATACTAAAATGAACAAACTCAACTCAATGACTTCAGTGGCGGCATTATTAGCACTTTCAGTTGCTGGCGCTACACAAGTGGCGGTAGCAGCAACCCATACAACAACCGAAGCACATGCAACCAAAGCAGCAGATGGAAAATGCGGTGAAGCAAAATGCGGTGCTAGCAAAATGAAAAACCACGAAAAGTCTGCCGAAGCAAAATGTGGTGCAGATAAAAAAGCAGCTGATGGTAAATGTGGAGCAACCAAAAAAGCAGCGGACGGCAAGTGCGGTGCAGATAAAAAAGTCGCTGACGGTAAGTGCGGCGCTAAGTAAACAATCTGATCATGGATGATGTCGACCTTCTGGTAAGTGTCGGCATCGTTTCCAAAAGGAGAAATCACCATGATGGATTTGTCAGGCGTAGGACTGGGTTTAAGGCGTGATTTTATAGATTCGTTTTTAGATGCAAAAACATGTCCCGATTTTATCGAAGTTGCTCCTGAAAACTGGCTAGGTTTTGGTGGACGACACGCGAAATTACTCGCACAGTGTGTTGAAAAAGCTCCATTAATTTGTCACGGCTTGTCATTGTCTATTGGCGGTCCTCATCCACTCAATCTTGAATTTATCGAAAAAATAAAAAGCTTTTTAGAACAATATGATGTCTCAATTTATTCTGAACATTTAAGTTATACAAATGATGGCGGCTATCTATATGATTTGTTGCCAATCCCCATGACTGAAGCGGCTGTTCAATATGTCGCTGAACGTATTTTACGTGTTCAAGATATTTTAGGAAGACGATTAGTCATAGAGAATGTTTCTACTTATTTAATGCCCAATGCTGAAATGAGTGAAGCGGAGTTTATCCGTGAAGTCCTTCAATATGCAGACTGTGATTTGCTTCTGGATGTAAATAATGTCTATGTCAACAGCATTAATCATGGCAGTGATGCATTTGGGTTTATTCGGGACATGCCAAAAGAGAGAATCCGTTATTTACATATTGCTGGACATGAACAAGTTCAAAAAAATTTATTAATTGATACGCATGGCGCAGAAGTTTGTGATCGCGTATGGGAACTATTGAGATATACCTATCAAGTGTGTGGTGTGAAGGCAACTTTACTTGAGCGCGACTTTAATATTCCATCATGGCAAGAGCTAGAAGAGGAACTAGCCAAAATTAAAATAATTCAACAACAGGAGAGTGGCTATGAAGGAAAATCAAATATCCTTTCAGACCATGCAACAACAGTTTTGTGACTGGATTAGAGATCCTGATTTGGAATTACCTCAAGCTCTTCCTCCCGAACGAATGCATATTTATCGAGACTTACTTTTTAATAATGTCTGTTCATTTATTGATTTAGTTTATCCCGTGGCTCGTGCGATGTTGCCAGAGTTAAGGTGGCAACAATTACTCTCGGAGTTTTTTCAAAAAGCCCAGTGCCGCTCGCCTTTGTATAATGATATTTCTCTTGAGTTTAGAGAGTATTTGACAGATCAGCAGCACCCGATATTGCAAGAATATCCTTGGTTGGCTGAGTTCTTGCAGTTTGAATGGCTTGAGTTGTATTTAGACACTGTTGAAATTGAAAAAATAGCTTTGCAGGAAAACTGTGATTGGCAGTTAACTACAAAGGTATGGGTATTGGTTTATCAATATCCCGTTTATACGTGGACAACTTTAATGACTTCAGAACAGGCCGAGCCTATGCCTGGAGCAATTATGGTCTGGCGAGATGAACAAGACAAAGTATGTATTGAACAGCTTTCGCCTTTGTTTGCTATGGTAATTGAACAGTTGACTCAAAATGTAAAGTTAACTGACCAAGATATTCATACACTCATTCAATCTGTACTCACTGATTTGTCTGAACATGATATTTATCTGCAAATTCAAGAACTAAAAGCACTTTTAACTCGAATGCGATTGATTCAAGTTCCCCATGATTTTAAAGAGGTATAAGGATGACTTCAGCCGTGGCATCAGATCATGAAGAAATAGAAGATCAGTTGCATAATCCAGCCTTTTTACAAGACTTAAGACAGCAAATGATAAAATTTGCTTTTTTACAGCTTTCCTCGCTTCCGCAAGCTGAAGATGTGGTGCAAGAAGCATTAACAAGTGCTTTCCAACATTTAGGTTCATTTAAAGGACGTGCTGCGTTTAAAACATGGGTATTCGCTATTTTAAAAAATAAAATTATTGATGTGATTCGGCAAAAATCGCGTTTGGTCTCAATGACAGAATTATTTAAAGATGAGGAAAGTGAACTGAGTATTGATGCACTGTTTGATGCTTCTGGACATTGGCACAAATATGAAGCGCCTCAAGCATGGCAAAGCCCTGAAGAAATGATGGAGCAGGCAGATTTCTGGATAATTTTTGAAGCTTGTTTAAATCATTTACCTGCCAAATATGCTCAAGTTTTTATGATGAGAGAGGTGATAGAGCTGAGTTCTAATGAGATTTGTAGCAAGTTGGAATTGTCTATCTCAAACTTTAATGTGTTGATGTATCGGAGTCGTACCCGACTACGTGAATGTTTAGAAAATAAATGGTTATTGAAGGAGGATTGTTCATGCTGACATGTCGACAAGCCACTCAACTGTTGTCTGAAAAGCAAGATAGACCATTGTTATTACGTGAGCAAAGTGGTTTACGGCTACATTTATTGACGTGCCGTTCATGCCGCCGTTATTCAAAACAGATCAAAACAATTAGTCAGCTTTCTAAAGCATTTAAAAATTTGGATGGCTAATTTTATTTAAAAATTTATTTATTGCTAGCCTAATCACGCTAACAACTCCCATACTATAAAAGTAGAGGAGTTTTTTAAGACAGGATGACACGTGAATTTAAAGAATCTTGAAGCATTTTATTGGGTGGTGACTTTAAATAGCTTCAATAAAGCGGCGACTAAATTGCAAACCACACAGCCTGCGGTATCTCAAAAAATCACAGCTCTTGAAAATGAATTAGGTTTTAAAGTTTTAGATCGAAACTATCGGCAGTTTAAGCCGACTCATAAAGGCTTAACTTTATTTAAATACGCCGAAAAATTTATGCGCCTAGAAACAGATCTGGTCGCAGAACTGACAGAAAACCAGCACCTAACGGGTACTATTCGTTTGGGAGTTTCCGAAACTATTGTTTATACATGGTTAGTTGAATATATCGAAAAGGTTCAACAAGAGTTCCCAAAAATTTCAGTCGAAATCGTGGTGGACCTTACGCCTAACTTACAAGAAGGCGTTCGGACAGGCGACTTAGACATGGCTTTTTTGCTTGGACCAACTTTAGCTTTTGAATGCATTGAACAGACTTTGTGTGACTTTGAACTAAGCTTCTTGGCTTCACCGTCGTTTAAAGGTGGAGTTGCTCAAATGTCTTTTAAAACATTAATGTCGCATACCATTTTAACTTATCCAAAAATTACCTATCCCTATAAAGAATTAAAAGCACGAATGAAAGAGCAAGGGATTGATGAACCACTTTCAATTACCAGTTATTCATTGGCAACGCTGTTGCGTTTAGCCGAGCAGGGCTTAGGTATTGCTGTGGTGCCGACCTTAACAGCACTAAAAGAAATTACTGATGGACGACTAGAAATATTAAATACGCCTATTCAGTTAAAGACGTTTCATTTCACCTCGATCTACATTCAAGGAAACGATGTTGCCTTAAAAGAGAAATTAACCGAAGTTGCGGTTAAGGTCTCTGAATGCGCTATGAAAAGACTCAATGAGCAAATTAAAAAATAAGCTGTTTTTGTGTGTCTTTTATCCCTATTTTTTCTTATTTAAAAAAGCTGTTTTGTATGTAAAACCATAAAAGCAGCTTATTAACTTCAATAAGTAAAGCTTATCCTGATTTTTTAATAATTAATAAATCATTAAAAATCAAATATTTGAATTTTTAATTTTATGTAAAAGTCTTATTGTCCGTAGGGATTAGCTATGTTTTTATTTTAGACACAAGATTTGATCACCGATTGTGTTAATTGGGGAACAGGGAATCTTTGTCATTTTAAAGGATTAAAGAATATCGTTTGGGACAAAAAAATGGTGTTCTTGGTTCAACTTGAAAATAGCGTTGTTAAGCTCAAATGGATGAGGAACGCATTAATATGTCTTTACTGAAATCTTCTTTTTTATCAGATCGCCAATGGGCCATTGTGGCCTCGATCTTTATGATGGCGACCTCTGCAATGGGGCCCGGATTTTTAACCCAAACTGCTGTATTTACAGTCAAGTTAGGCGCGGCATTTGGCTTTGCCATTTTAGTTTCCATTTTGATTGATTATGTGGTTCAACAAAATATTTGGCGAGTGGTGACACTTACTCAAATGCGTGCATCAGACATTGCCAATAAAGCATTGCCGGGTAGCGGTTATTTACTAGCATTTTTAGTGATTTTGGGCGGGTTTTTCTTTAGTGTCGGTAACATTGCCGGTGCAGCTTTAGGTTTAAATGCGCTGTTTGGCCTAGACACAAAGTGGGGCGGTATTTTAAGTGGTGCATTAGCCATTTTGATTTTTGCATCAAGAAAAGCAACGCTTGCCATGGATAAAAGCATGATCGTGTTGGGATTGCTTAAAATCCTCCTGATTATTATCGTTGCTGTCATTGTGATGCCTCCAGTTGGGCAAGCTGTACATCAAACCTTTGCTCCAGATCAGATCGACTTTGCCATTATTACCACCATTGTTGGCGGTACGGTTGGTGGCTATATCTGTTATGCGGGTGCACACCGTTTACTCGATAAAGGTGCTGTTGGCCCTGAAAATATTGATGAAGTTGCTAAAGCTGCGACCAAGGGCATTGTTGTGGTCGGCATCATGCGCTATGTGTTGTTCTTGGCTTTTTTAGGTGTGGTGGTGAGCGGTGCAACGATTGATTTAGCTAGCCATGACGCCAATCCAGCAGCTCAAGCATTCCAATATGCAGCGGGTACATTTGGTTTTAAATTATTTGGTTTAATTTTCTGGGCAGCAGGGATTAGTAGCACCATTGGCGCAGCATATACTTCGGTGTCATTCTTTACTGCGTTTAAAAAGAACTTAACACCAAAGCAAACCAACTATACGACCATTACCTTTATCGCATTGGCTTTATTGCTCTATGTGTTATTGGGCGCAACTCCGGCAGGTCTACTCATTTTTGTAGGTGGTTTTAACGGTTTAGTGTTGCCAATTGGTCTTACAATTTTTGTGTATGTTGCTGCATGCCGTAAAGATTTAATGGGTAATTATAACTATCCAAAATGGTTGCTTATTTTAGGTGGATTAACATGTCTATTGACGTGGTGGATGGGCTATATGTCGTTTACGACTGTGTTTAACTATTTGACCAAGCTTTAAGCCAGACTGCGTGAAGTGATAAAGGAATAATGCCATGTTTGTAGATTTAAATAGTGATTTGGGTGAAAGCTTTGGCTCATGGAAAATGGGTAATGATGACCAGATTTTACCTGTCGTGACCAGTGCCAATATTGCTTGTGGCTTTCATGCGGGCGACCCACTCGGCATTTTAAAAACGGTTCGTAAAGCTGTTGAGCTTGGTGTGACTATTGGGGCCCACGTGTCTTACCCAGACCTTGTAGGCTTTGGCCGCCGTAATATGGATTTGTCACGTGACGAATTGATTGCCGATGTGCTTTACCAAATTTCTGCACTCGATGGCTTGGCTAAAGTGGCAGGCTCAAAAGTGCAATACGTTAAACCACATGGCGCGCTCTACAACACCATTGCCCATGACCAATCTCAAGCAGAAGCCGTGATTGATGCCATTAAAATGTATAACCCCGAATTGGTTTTAGTGGCTTTGGCAGGTTCTAACTTAGTCGAACAGGCACGAGCTGCGGGTTTAAAAGTTGTGTCTGAAGCATTTGCAGACCGTGCTTATAACAGTGATGGCTCATTGGTGTCCCGCCGTCTAGAAGGTGCGGTTTTACACGACTCGGCATTTGTTGCGAGCCGTGTGGTGTCTATGCTTAAAAATGGTGGAGTTGAGTCAATTGACGGTGTATTTACTCCAATTCAGGCCGACACCATTTGCTTGCATGGCGACACAGACGGTGCGCTAGAGATGTCGGCAGCCATTAAAGCCGAGCTTGTAAAAAACAATATTGAAATCCGCCCGTTTGTAAACAAAGCATAAGGATGAGCACCATGTATAAGGATATTAAAGTCGACCCAGCTCAGCTTGAAGCCGCTTTAGATGCGCGTTTAAAAATTCGTGCAGGTTTTGATAAACCGACAGCAGGCATGGCTGCGGGCATGACGCAGGTCAACATGATTTCGGTGCCAAAAGAGTGGGCATATGACTTTTTGCTTTACGCACACCGTAACCCGCAAAGCTGCCCAGTGCTTGATGTGCTCGAAGAAGGTATCTATGCAACTAAGCTTGCAGCAGACTCAGACATTCGAACCGACTTTCCGCGTTATCGCATTTGGAAAGATGGCGAAATGGTCGATGAAGTGACCGATGCGAGCGAGATTTACAACGCCCATCCTGATTTGGTGACTTTCTTAATTGGCTGTAGTTTTTCGTTTGAAACAGCTTTGCAAGAAGCGGGCATAGAAGTTCGCCATATTCATGACGATACCAATGTACCGATGTATCTGAGCAATATTCAGTGCCAACCGGCAGGGCGTATTTCAGGAAACATGGTGGTTTCTATGCGACCAATTCCATCGCATCAAATTAGTGAAGCGGTAAAAATTACCTCACGTATGCCAAGTGTGCATGGTGCACCTGTACATATTGGGCACCCAGAAAGCTTAGGAATTTTGGATGTAAATAAGCCAGACTTTGGCGATGCTTCTCGTATTGAAGCGGGTGAAATTCCAGTGTTTTGGGCCTGTGGCGTAACACCGCAAGCTGCCGTCATGAACTCGAAAATTCCTTTTGCGATTAGTCATGCACCGGGTCACATGTTTATTACCGACATTCCTGACCATGCTTGGATTGGCTAACTGGACTAAAGAAGAATTAAAAAGGATAAGCAAATGCGTTTTTTATCGGTAAACGCCGACTGTTTCCTGATTGAGCTTGCGAGCTTAGAGGAAACTTTGGCGTTGTACAATAAATTGCAAAATACGCAATTGAATGGAGTTAAAGACTTAGTCCCCGCTGCAAAAACAATTTTGGTTTTCTTTAATGAGATCGAAACCAATTTTAAAACGCTGGTTGCTTCAATTCAGAGTCTCAAAATTGATTCTGGATTTGAGCGTAGCGGCCAAGAAGTGATTGTGCCGATTTGCTATAACGGCGAAGACCTCGCTCAAGTTGCAGAGCTACAAGGGCTGACTGTTGCAGATGTGATTAGAAAACATCACCAAAGCGTGTGGAATGTGGCTTTTATTGGTTTTGCGCCGGGCTTTGCTTATATGAGCAGTTCCGATAAGCCTTTTACCGATATTCCTCGCTTAACGGTTCCGCGTAAAAAAATACCGTCAGGTTCTTTGGGCCTGGCTGGAAAATACTCTGGTATTTACCCGAAAGACAGTCCGGGTGGTTGGCAGCTGATGGGTACCACATCAGAAAAAATGTGGGATTTAGAGCGTAAAAACCCTGCGTTACTGTTACCGGGCATGACTGTATATTTTGAAGATGTGACGCATAATCCAACCATTGTGAATGTACCGCAGAAAATTACACGTAAGGTTGAGCTGAAACAATCGGTGCCACTATTTACGATCACTGCGCCAAGTTTACAAATGCTCATTCAAGATGAAGGGCGCTTAAACCAGACCAATATTGGGGTTGGCGTAGCGGGTGCAATGGATTTATCTGCCATGCACAGTGCTAACCGTATTGTCGGTAATCCAACCGATACACCTGTCATTGAAGTTTTAAATGGTGGCTTAAAAGCAAAGATGCAACATGCAGGTGTTATTGCGGTGGCTGGGGCCATCTCAAACATTCGTGTGAAATTTGCGGATGGTCAAACCGCAGACTTTGCAAGCTATCAACCGATTGATTTGGATGAAGGCGATGAATTTCAAATTCAACCACCAACAGCAGGCTTAAGAAACTATCTGGCCGTTCGTGGTGGTATAGACGTTGAACCAGTACTCAATAGTGCCTCGTTTGACAGCTTGGCGGTGTTAGGGCCAGAGCCTTTAAAACTTGGAGATACCATTTATCAAGGGCAAGTAAAGGCAACCAATATTAGCGTAAATGAAGTTGGTAAAACCGATTTGCCACAAGCTGGCGAAGTCGTTGAGCTAGATATTGTGATGGGCCCACGTACCGATTGGTTCGAACAAGACAGTATTGAACAGCTATGTCAGCAAGAATGGCTGGTGACCAATGAAAGCAACCGAGTCGGGCTAAGACTTTCAGGTGCACAGCCTTTAACTCGAAAAATTACCCATGAACTGGAAAGTGAAGGCACATGTATTGGTGCTTTGCAGATTCCACCGAGTGGTCAGCCCGTTTTGTTTATGAATGATCACCCTTTAACGGGCGGATATCCGGTCATTGGCTCTGTTGCTAAACACCATTGGGACTTGGTGGCACAGATTCCAGCAGGTTGCCGCATCAAATTTAAAAAAATTGCCGAATTTACAGATTTTGAGAATGAAAGATGAATACAGAAAAATTATTGATTGCTAACCGTGGTGAAATTGCCGTTCGTATTATTCATGCTTGCCGTGATATGGGAATTTCATCAGTCGCGTTATATGCAGATGACGATATTGGCAGCATGCATGTCGAACTTGCAGATGAAGCATGGGGTTTGGCTGGTGCGACTGCTAGCGAGACTTACCTAAATATTCCAGCCATTATCGAAGTTGCAAAGAAATCGAAAGCGACCATGGTGCATCCGGGTTATGGCTTTTTATCTGAACGTGCTGAATTTGCCCAAGCCGTGATTGATGCGGGCTTAAAATGGGTAGGGCCATCACCAAGTGCCATTGAAAAACTAGGCGATAAAATTGAAGCACGTAAAATTGCTGCTTCAGTCGGTGCGCCTTTGGTTCAGGGTACGCAAGATCCACTCAATAATGCAGATGAAGCTTTAGAGTTTGCCAAACAATATGGTTTACCAATTGCCATTAAAGCCGCATTCGGTGGCGGTGGGCGTGGCTTAAAAGTCGCGTGGAAACTCGAAGAAGTGAAAGAGCTTTATGAGTCGGCAGTACGAGAGGCAAAAGCTGCTTTTGGTCGTGGTGAATGTTTTGTCGAGCAATATCTCGATAAACCGCGCCATGTAGAAGCGCAGGTGATAGCAGACCAACATGGCAATATTGTGGTACTTGGTACACGTGACTGTTCATTGCAACGCCGTAACCAAAAATTAGTCGAAGAAGCACCAGCACCATTTATTAGCGATGAGATTTATCAGCAAATTTTAAGCTCGGCAAAAAATATTTGTCAGGCTGCAAACTATGTGGGTGCGGGCACAGTTGAATATTTACTGAGCCGTGACGGCAAGCTTTCATTCTTAGAAGTAAACACTCGTTTGCAAGTCGAGCACCCTGTGACTGAAGAAACCTCAAAAGTCGACTTGGTCGTTGAGCAAATTCGCGTGGCACAGGGCCATGAGCTTTCTATTAAAGAAACACCAAAAGCACAAGGCCATGCCATTGAGTTTCGCATCAATGCCGAAGACCCTGCACGTGGTTTTATTCCAGCGTTTGGTGTGTTGAGTTTATTTGAAGCGCCGTTTGGTAACGGTGTGCGAGTCGACACAGGTGTTCGCACTGGGTCATTAGTGTCTAGTCACTTTGACTCACTCATGGCAAAGCTGATTGTCAGTGGTCCAACCCGCGAAGTTGCAATTGCTCGCGCTAAACGTGCTTTAAAGCAATTTAAAATTGAAGGCGTGGCTTCGGTTTTAGACTTTCACCGTGCGGTACTTAATGAACCTGACTTTACCGAGGAATTTAATGTACATACGCGCTGGATTGAAAATGACTTTAAACAAGAATTAAAGCCAACTAAACGTGGCATTCCAAACCATCAACAACCAATGCTGCTGAGCTACATTGAAATTGATGGCAAGTTACACCGTTTAGGTTTACCTGCGGGTATGTTTGCACAAGGCCCAGCAACGGCAGCCCAAGCACAAACAGCCGAGCCAGAAGTGAGCGCTGAGCATTTACTTGCCCCAATTAATGGTGTGATTAGCGCTTGGAAAGTCGAAAATGGGGAGCAAGTGACAGAGGGCCAAGTGGTCGCCATTATGGAAGCCATGAAAATGGAAGTGCAGGTACTGGCACATCGCAGTGGTGTTATTCAGATTGGCGCAGAGAAGGGTGTGACCTGCCATGCAGAAACCGTGATTGCGAGTATTAATTAAGTTTTGAATAAATGATTTGACTCACTTAAGCATTAGTTTAATTGGGTCAAATCGAATGCTTATTTATTCACTCGGTTTGTTATTTTTCACAGTACTCGTTAACCATTTTCAGCTTGAAAATAAGCCCTAATTGTGAGATATTTATCACAGTTTAGTGATGTGAAAATTAATCACTGTATTGAAAGCTCGCTTATGCGGGCTTTAATTTTTAGCCCAGTTTAAGCATTTCTCACTTAATGAGCTGGCAGCATAAAAATATTTGAGAATTTGGCACTCACTCAAAGGCGAATTGAAGAAAGCGAATGAAAATTCTACCTTCATCTGAATATGATCAAATTCTAAAATACAGTGTCTATTGGCTCGTCATCTCGATCGTGATTGGAGTCGTCGCGGGGTTGGCCTCGACTTTAATTTTTGTTGCTTTTGATATTTCAAACAAAGTCAGAAGTCTGCATCACTGGCTCATCTACTTTTTGCCTTTTGTGGGTTTTGGTATTGGTTATCTCATTAAAAAATATGGATCACCGATTGAGCGGGGAACCCATTTACTGATTGATGAAATTCACCAGCCTAAGTCGTTTATTCCAAAACGAATGAGCCCCATCATTTTTATTACTTCAATTTTAACGCAGCTATTTGGTGGTTCGGCAGGACGTGAAGCGCCTGCGGTTCAGCTTTCGGGTGCCTTAATTGATCATTTGAGTCATATATTAAAAGTCTCGGAAGATAACCGAAAAATCTGTTTAATCGCCAGTATTGGTGCAGGCTTTGCAGGGGTGTTTGGTTTGCCTTTGGCGGGTGCAATCTATGGGTTAGAAATTACTGCTTTGGGTAATTTAAGATACTCAGCTATTTTTCCATGTTTTGTGTCGGCGCTGATTGCATCGGCCATCCCTGAGCTATTTGATATTGTTCATCCGCATATTTTTTATGTCATTAGTGAGTTTCCGGCCATTCATTTTGGCACGCTCATGAACTTAATTGTGGCAGGTCTGATCTTTGGTTTAGTCGCACGTTTCTTTATTGCGGCCATCCATTTTGCGAGTGACGTCTTTTATAAATATGTGCGTTATTTGCCATTAAGAACGATGGCGGGTGGTATTGTCATTATGCTACTTACGTTGTTCACTGCCCATCAGCAATACAACGGTTTGGGTACAGACAAAATCATTTCATCTTTTTATGTGCCGATTGAGTTTTACGACTTTTTTAATAAGACTATTTTTACCGCCATCACTTTAGGTTCAGGTTTTAAAGGTGGTGAAATTACGCCGTTGTTTTATGTAGGTGCGACGTTAGGGAATGCATTAGGGGCGATTTTAGACCTACCAATTTCATTGCTTGCAGGATTAGGGTTAGTCAGTTTGTTTTCAGGGGCGAGTAAGGCACCGTTAACGTCTATTATTTTAGCTGTTGAGCTATTTGGAATGAATGTTGCCACTTACGCCATTATTACTTGTTTGTTGGCAGCGTTGTTTTCTGGGAATTGTGGGTTATATCGCCGTAAAAAGTTGATGGATTGATAAGAAGAAGATGTAATGGACTTAAATGTGATTTATTTTGGAGAAGTTAAAATTTGTAAATTATTTAGATTGTGTTAGTTAATCTTTGCAGGACTAATTTTTCTTATGATTAGAATAATCTGTCTATGAGCAAAATAGATATTAAGAAAATTTTAAAAATTAATAGTGTTTTTTACAAATCATAGATATAATGACTACGCCTCAGATGTTTCGTCTGATTACTGATGTTACTCAATTTAAGGTATCTATTTACTGAACTTATTCAGTGCTAGTTTTCTAGCTTGTGGGGTGAAGGTAGGTTCCGTCCTATTTGTCCCAAATAATCCTGATAGTCGAAGGTAATAGTTTATATGGTTATCCATAGATACTTCGAGTAATAAAGTGGGTCTAAACTATAAAGCCGCATATATTATATGTCTTGTACATATATTTGGGTTGCCTTCGACTATATCAATTTTATATGAATACTAAGTTTGAATTTCTTGGAAGTCCAATAAAAGACATAGATCATCTTGCAGAAATTTTAGATCTAGATATAAATGATATCTTATTTGCTGCACAATTAGATGATGCTGATCGTTATACCTCTAGGTCTATTGCAAAACCAGATGGGCGAGAGCGAATAGTTTATAATCCTAAACCTATATTTCGTAAAATACAAAGAAGAATTAAAAATAGGCTCTTTACTCAAATTTCATGGCCCGATTTTGTATTTGGTTCAATTCCAGCAGATGAAAAATCTCATGATTTTATTGAGTGTGCTCAACAGCATTGTTTAGCTCAGTCAGTCTTGAAGTTAGATATAGAAGATTTTTTCGATAATATTACAATGAGATTAGTACAAGATATATTTGAAGATTTTTTTCATTATCCAGAAGATGTATCTGAAATTTTAGCTCAGCTTTGTTGTGTGGATTTAAAAGTACCTCAAGGAGGAATAACTTCTAGTTATTTAGCTTCTATTGCTTTATTTTCTTTGGAAGAAAAGTTGTTTTTAAGACTAAAAAGTAAAAAGTTAACCTATACAAGATATGTAGATGATATTACTATTTCCTCTAAAAATAGAGATTTTAATTATGAGTCTATTATTAATATAGTTGAGAATTTATTAAATAGTATAAATTTGCCACTTAATAAAAAGAAAATTGAAGTAAATAGATTTTCCTCGACTCCCTTAAAAGTTCATAATATTAGAATAGACTTTAAAGAACCAAAGTATGATAAATCTGAAGTAAAAAATATCAGGGCAGCAATACATAGATTATCTGAGTTAGCAAAAAAGCCTAATCATAGAACACATTATTTTTATCGTATAGATTTTAATAGATGTCAAGGACTAGTAAGTAAGTTAAGACGAGTTAACCATCCTTCTTATTTGAAGTTACAAGATAGACTGAATAAAATCGCTCCGATTCCTAATAATGCTGATGTTAAGTATATAAAAGATTCAATAATTGAATTAATAAAATATTTTCCTCAGCAAAAGGGAGAGGGAAGTTATGTTTATAATAAGAGATTTTTTAAAACTCAAAGTAGAATTGGTTTTTTAAAATCTCATCCTAAAAAGATATATAATGATTTGGCAGTCCAGTTAAATACAGAGCTGCAATTATATCGGATGAGGGAAAAGTAATGAGTAGTAAGTTAAAAAAAGAAGCTGATTTAATATATACCATTATAAATATATTGTGGGGAATAACAGTCGTCATTACTTTTATTTTTTTTATTGGCAATTTTTTTGAAAAAATTAAAGGTAAATATTCTTTTAGTATTACTAATGATGGTTTGATTCAATTTATAAAACTCAATGAGCATATTTTTAATTTTTTTGTTTTTTCGACAGCAGTAACAACCTTGTTGTTGGGATGGATTACTGTTAAAATTTATTTAAGTACATATTTTACTACACATGAAAATAATTTAAATAATCAGGAAGTAAATAGATATTCTACATATCTTCAGCACTATGATAATTTTTTAATGATGATTGATATAAAAATTAATAAATTAAAATACTTGTCAGTTACTAATATTGATAAGTTGTGTTTGTATAATTTTATCTTTCCAAACGTTAAAGATGGTGTTTTATTGGTTTCGGATGATTATAGAGAACTAATTAATTTACTTGATCAATCTATAGAACATTTAAATAAAAACTTGCCAAGAAAAATAGGTTATAGCGATCATATTGATTTTTTAATAAAACAAGCAAATAAAATGGGAGTAGAATTACCATATTATGAACGGAAATACTTTTTAAAAATTGAACATGAATTATATAGTTTAATTAACCATATAAATCATAATATAAGAGTTAATGAATTAAGAGAACCTAAATATAGTATATATTAAGTATATATTTTTTTAAGGAGAAACTATGGTGAAGTTGTACTAGTAAATCTTGAAGTATATTGATTTATTAGCCTTTCTTCATTTTACCACTATAATTATTTAGCAGAGTTTAGTTAGGATATTTCATATCTAAGCTTGTATTTAGTTTTATACTTAAACAAGTATACCCTACATATCAATATTCAATAAGTTTTTAAATCCTCAAAACTTAAAAATAATTAAAAAACCAACCGCTCTACTTTAATACGATTGTCATTTCCCACGCTTGACGCCAACAAAAGCGAATACTATCCTTTGCGTGCTGGCCACATTGCCAGACGGTTTTAGCAGACCGTTTTCATCTAGAACATCAAAAAAGTAATTTTTTGGTGGTGAACTCGTTCGTCCCCCTTCGTAGCGGTAGGACGGAGGAGGGACGCCTTCGGGCGTGCCAGTTCCTAGATGACTGGTCTGCTAACCCTTCTTCGTTCTGCCACCATAATCATTTAGCAGTGATCTGGTAGAACTTCTATTTCATCTAGGAGTCCGCTATGCGTACTAATTCTTCTCAATTTTTGGCCTTTGCCAAACTCTCTCTAGCCATACCGCTTAAACAGTCTATAAATCGGTTTAATCGACTCTAGGTTTTTGCGCCTAAACATCGTTACGACTAAAAAATCATAGCAACAATAAACCAGAGATAGGCGAGCACACCATTTTGTGCCGCTTTTGCATGCCTGTTTTTAGCACTCAATTTAAGAGTGACGGCATTTCTATCTCTTTTACATACAACAAAAAATTATTTTAAGCGGTATATATGAACAATTTAGAATCTTCCTTTAGAGCACTACGAGTGTTACACACAGCAAAAGATTTATTTACTCAAGATGGGTTTAACACGGTGGGGGTTGACCGAATTATTGCTGAAGCCAAAATTCCCAAAGCTACTTTCTATAACATCTTTCATTCAAAAGCACGACTGATCGAGATGTGTCTAACTTTTCAAACGGATGCGCTCAAAGTAAAAGTTCTTTCAATTATCAATTCATACAGAGAACTTATGGTGTTCGATAAACTCAAGCAAATTTACTTTTTACATGCCAATTTAGAAGGCTTTTATCGTTTACCATTTAAAGCAATTTTTGAAATTGAAAAGTGTTATGCAACAGCTTATCAAGTGGTTGTTGCTTATAGAAACTGGTTTATAAATGAGCTTTATAAGCTGCTTCTTACTGTAAAAACTACCGCTTCAATAAAAGATGCCCACATGTTTCTATTTGCAATTGATGGGGCAATGGTTCAGCTGTTAAGTGCCAATAGCGTAGATGAACGGGATAAATTATTAGATTACTTTTTATTTATGCTATCTGAGCATTCAACTTAAATCTTAAATAAAAAAGCCCGTGATTGGGCTTTTTATTTACTTTTTAGTAATAGGATCTATAAGTTGATTGATAATAATCCCTTTATTCAGATCACAAGTAGTATCAGGTTTAACGATCCAGTTGTAGTCATTCAAATTAAGGGGATAAGCTTCTCCACTACCATAAGCAATAGTGTCACCCTCTTTATATTGTTTTGAGTCAACAATTAAAAGATGCTTATTGCTATCCCAATGAGCATCTTTAGTTGCAAAAACGGGAAAGACTCGATCACTTGCATGCATTAAATATATACAAGAGCCCTCGATTTTGATCTGTGCCTCAGAATAACTTGCATTATCAGCACCGCCAGTGTATGCAAGTTTCGGTACAATAACCTTGTTTTGAGGCTGAGGAGGATTGGTACATCCATTAAGCAAGATGACCAATCCAATTTGAAGAGTAATTAAAATATTTCGTTTATTCATATTTAATATACTCAGGTTTATAAAACTTTTCCCCAAGTTTTAAACCTAAATGAATTTTAGACCCAGCATGTCGAAAGCTGGGCTTTTTTTGTGGATATTGGTCTATTAAAACTTAAGTTTTTTAAGTCCACGACTCACACCATTTTGTAGAGCGGCTTTAATGATAGGGCCAATAAAAGGAACGCGGCCTTTAAAGCTAATGGTGTAATCCAAACGAGTTCGATTATTTCCCAAGTCAGTAAATTTCATGACACCACGGTGACCTTTAATTGGGCTAATCCCGCTCGTAATTGCATACTCGATCAGTTCATTTTCTTTATAGACTAAATTGGTTTCTACAAATGAAGGGGTCAATGGAATAGACATTTTGCGCGCAGAGCCAACACCATTACGAGCGTCTTTTCCGTTGCTAATGCGAGTCACTTTAGCAGGAGCGAAAAGTTTACTTAGGTTTTCATGCTCACTTAAAGTCGCGAAGACCTTGTCTACGGGTGCATCAAATTCTTGTACGATGTTGATTTTTTGAGTTTTTAACATCTTATTCCCTCTAGAAATTATTTTGACATTGGTAATTGTCAGAATTTGGATGTTAGCACGCTTTGGGCAATGGGGGAATTCTTCTTCGTCGGAGTTATCTTAAGTCCGAAAAAAGCATTGCGATCAATCTACAATACTTTTTGGCCTTTTCTTAATTTTTTAAAGAAGGGCTGAATCACAGACCAGTTGGTTGAAACCCAGCAAATAAAGGAACCAGCCGTCACCATTGCTGTTCCTTGCCAAAAGCTTATAGAAAGTTGTGTTTGTAAAACAAACATTGCCAAAATAGACGAAATAATCGGGGTGAAATAAGAGGCCACCACAAGCACGGTAATGTTTCCATGAATGATGCCAATGTTCCAAGCAGCATAACCAAAACCCATGGCAGCAGATGCCACTAAAAGGGTGAGGAGAGCTGGAATATCCATTGAAGGAATAGTAAAGTGTCCCGAGACAAGCAGCTTGAACCATAGAGTGAGCGCGACACCAACAAAGAAAATAGAAATTGGATTTTGCCCATTACTTAATTTTTTGGTGAGTACACAGTAAAAAGCCCAAATGATGGCGCCTGCAAATGCCAAAATATAGCTAAGTGGGTTGCTATGAAAATTATCGACAATACTATTTAGACTAAAGTCACCGCTTCCAGTTTGAATATAAATAATGCCGAAAATTGAAAGCATTAAACCCAAAATAATAAGGAAATTAAACTTTAATTCCTTAAAAATAACAAAAGCTAAAACCGTTAAACTCGGCCACAAATAGTTAACAATACTAATTTCAATTGCTTGCCTTGTTGTCTGAGAATAAGCAATCGCAAATGAAAAGCACACCTCATAAGCCACGAACAGAATTGTGCCAAATATTAAGTATTTTTTAGAGATCTGTTTAAAGTCTGGGACTTTGAAAATGGCAAGCAACAGTAGCGCACTTAAAGAATAAATAAAGGTAACACCTAGCTCAGGCCCAATGGCGGCACTGACTTGCTTCATCAGACCGACCAGAGATGCCCACATGAGAATGGCACTTAAACCAATCAATGTTGCTAGATTTTTTGACATAAAATTCAATAAATAACGGTTAAAAAAGGGTAAAAGATGAAGTTGTACTAATGAAAGGAATCAATTTTCAAGCTAAGGAATATAGGACAAATTATATAAAATATAAACAATTAAATTTATTGATTGGTTGAATCTGCTATGTTTATTTAGCATTCATATGAGTAAAGAAATTTCGAATAAAACAACATTCTTACGAGGAAAATATGGAAGTCATTAAAACGGTTGGTGTTGTTGGAGCAGGTGTAATAGGTGCAAGTTGGACGGCCTTATTTTTATATAAAGGATTTAAAGTTAATGTTTACGACCCTTATCCTATAGATGAAGCGGTCTTTAAAAAAAGAATATCTGCAAATTTAAATGATTTATTGGCTTTAGACCAAAACGCTGAACACAGTTATTCTCCGCAAGATGTACTGCTTCATCTGGAAATTTTTAATAATTTAAAAGATGCAGTTTCAGATGTAGATTTTATTCAAGAAAATGCCCCTGAACGTCTGGATGTAAAACAACAGCTATATCAAGACATCACAGCATATTGTCCTGAACATACTCTTATTGCTTCAAGTTCATCGGGCTTAAAAGTGTCTGATTTTCAAAAAGAGGCCAAACATCCTGAACGTATTTTATTAGGTCATCCTTTTAATCCGCCTCATCTCTTACCTTTGGTCGAGATCGTTGGTGGTAATCTGACTGATCCTCAAATTTTAAAACAGGCTTCTGAGTTCTATAAACAGTTGGGCAAGAATCCAATTGTTTTAAATAAAGAAGTCAAAGGGCATGTCGCAAACCGTTTGCAGGCTGCGCTATGGCGAGAAGCTTTTTCATTGGTTGAACAAGGCGTGTGCTCTGCTGAAGATGTCGATGTCGCGATTACCAGTGGGCCGGGTTTAAGATGGGCGTTATTTGGCCCCTACATTAATATGCAGCTTGCCAACCAAAAGGGCTTTAAAGAGGCGATTCATCATTTAGGCCCACCTATGACAGAATGGTGGAACGATATGCATGCATTTCAACATTCAGACGAGACAACAGAGATATTGGAAGCAGAAACCAACCAGCTATTAGCACAATATAAAGATATCGATTTATATGAAACCAGAGATAAAGGTCTGGTCGATATATTAAAGCTCAGACATAAATTAGATTTGGATTAAGTAGACAATTTATAGTCCTGCTATCTAATTGTGTTGAGAATTAGCTTTCTTATACTTCTATGAAATGCACAATTTTTAGTGCAGCTTTTTATTTTGTGTTTTAAATCGCACTCAAATTGCCCAAGTTTAGTATTACTTTTAACAAAAACCGTAATACTAAGCTGGCATGTCCTTTGCATAGTCATAACTAATTAAAAGTGATCTAGGGTTCCGATACTTACAGTATGTCTGGACCGAGAGTTCACGGTTCCTAGCGAACTACACGGAGGGATAAAAGCCCGGGAGGAAGTCTAAAACTATCCGACAGGAGTAGCTATGAACACTGCAAGTTATCATAACCATCAGGCGATTTGGACCGAACTTTTACCCGGCGGACATCACTGGTCGGGTCGTATTCAAAAAGGAACCATTCTTAGATTTACATCGCTTGGCGCTCAGGCAAATGTTTCTTTGTTTTGTGTAAATGCTGCCGATGTGCTTGAACGTTTTAACATGCCCGACAGTTTAAAAGGGCAACATACTGCCTATTTAAAAGCTTCCAATGTGCTGTACTCAGACCTAGGCCGTGTCATGGCTTCGATTGTTCACGACGACCATGGTTGGAACGATGCACTTTGTGGCCCAAGTCGACCAGAGCAAATTGAAAAGCAATTTGGTGCGCGCACATTTCAAGATGCCCGCAATGATATGTATCAAAACGGCTTAGACAGCCTGCTCATTGAAATGTGTAAATACGGACTTGCCAGCCAAGACCTGAGTGCCGCGGTTAATCTATTTTCTAAAGTTGTACCAGACGAAAACGGCGCTTTGTCTTATGTCAGTTCTGACAATACTGATCAAACCATTGAATTGCGTTTTGAAATGGACTGCCTGCTATTTTTATCTGCCGCACCGCACGGTTTAGATACCAGCCAAAGCTATCAACCTGCCGATATTCAACTCAGTTTATTTAAAGCCAATTCACTAACAGACAACGATATTTGTCGTGATGCGTGTTCGCAAAATCAGCGTGCGTTTCAAAACACAGCCCGCTACTACGCGCTTAGCAATATTTAAATCAGGAGAAGCATCATGACAGTTTTACAATCATTTGAAAAAGCAGTTTTAAATGAAGTTTGTCCTGCGGGTGAAGCGTGGATGTGCGAGGTTAAAAAGGGCCAATATTTTCGAATTATTGACCTTGAGGGAAACCAAGCGGTCGATACTTTGTTTATGAGTGCCGAAAATCCAACTGAACGTTATAGCGCAATGGACACTTTGGCTATCAACCAACAAATCTATTTAGAAAAGGGCACCAAGCTCTATAGTAACTTTGGTCGTCCAATTGCCGTTATTCATGATGATAACTGCGGGCGCCATGACACCATTGGCGGTGCCTGTTCATGTGAAAGTAATACGGTTCGCTATGCACATGAAACGTACCCTATGCATAGTTGCCGTAACAACTTTATGTATGCCTTGGCAAAACATCCCATTGCAAAAAAGCATGGCTTAAATGTGCGTCACATCGGCCCAAACATTAACTTTTTTATGAATGTGCCAGTAACGCCAGACGGTCAGCTTAAATTTGATGACGGCATTTCAGGACCGGGGAAATACGTCGAAGTTCGGGCAGAAATGGATTTAATTGTTTTAATTTCCAATTGTCCTCAGCTAAACAACCCATGTAATGCCTATAACCCAACCAAAATTCAATTGGTTGTCCGTGAAGCGGAAGGGGTGTAAGCATGTTTAAAAAAGTTCTGATTGCTAACCGCGGTGCAATTGCCTGTCGCGTAATTCGCACCCTTAAAAAACTCGGGATCGCTTCGGTTGCAGTTTACTCCGAAGCCGACCGTGATTCTTTACACGTGACTTTGGCCGATGAAGCTTTTCTGATTGGTCCTGCACCTGCGCATCAAAGCTATTTAAATATTGAAAAAATCCTTGAAGTTGCAAAACAGTCGGGAGCAGAAGCCATTCATCCGGGTTATGGTTTTTTGTCTGAAAATGCCGAGTTTTGTGATTTGTGCGAAAGCCAAGGTATAGCTTTTATTGGACCAACTTCAAGCCAAATGCTCGATTTTGGTTTAAAACATACTGCGCGTGAGCTGGCTATTAAAAGCAATGTGCCTCTACTGCCGGGCAGTTCACTACTTACCGATGAAGCCGACGCCTTGACCGAAGCTGCCCATATTGGTTATCCAGTCATGCTGAAAAGTACCGCGGGTGGCGGTGGTATTGGCATGCGTCTGGTCTGGAACGAAACCGAGTTAAAAGATGCCTATCAAACCGTGTCTTATTTGGCGCAAGTCAATTTTAAAGATGCAGGTTTATATTTAGAAAAATTTGTACAACATGCACGCCATATCGAAGTTCAAATTTTTGGTGATGGGCAAGGGCAAGTTTTAGCGTTGGGTGAGCGTGATTGTTCGGTACAACGCCGTAATCAAAAGGTGATTGAAGAAACACCCGCGCCACACTTAAATGAACAGCAACGTGACTATCTTCAAAAAGTTGCGATTCAACTCATGCAGTCGGTGAACTATCGCTCAGCAGGTACGGTTGAGTTTGTTATGGACACCGAAACCCAAGAATTTTATTTCTTAGAGGTTAACACGCGTTTGCAAGTCGAGCACGGTGTGACCGAGCAAGTATTTGGTGTTGATTTAGTTGAATGGATGGTTACACTGGCAAGCGGTGACTGGTCAGCACCGACTAAAAAGTTAGAGCCAACAGGACACTCCATTCAAGTTCGTCTTTATGCCGAAGACCCAATTAAACAGTTCCAACCAAGTGCAGGCTTACTCACGCATGTTAAATTTGACCCGCAAGCCCGAGTAGAAACATGGGTAGAAACGGGTTCAACGGTGTCGTCTTTTTATGACCCCATGATTGCCAAAATCATTGTAACTGCTGCAACACGGGACCAAGCCATACAGGCAATGAGCGCTAGTCTTGCCAACACGCAAGTCGCTGGTATCGAAACCAATTTGGAATATTTGCAAAACATTATTGCTTGCAATGTGTTTGCTTTAGGTACTCAAACCACTCGATTTTTAAATACGTTTGAATGGAAAACTCAGAAAGTTGAGGTATTGCAGGCTGGCATTCAAACTGCCATTCAAGACGTAACAGGCCGATTAGGTTATTGGGATGTTGGTGTGCCGCCATCAGGTGCGATTGATCCACTCAGTTTAACTGTGGCAAACCAGCTTTTAGCCAATGAGCCAAATACCGCAGGGCTTGAATGTACCTTGCAAGGGCCAACTTTAAAGTTTCACTGCGACAGCCAAATTGTCATTACAGGCGGTGACATGCCTTCAAAACTTGATGGCGAACTTGTGCCGATGTGGCAAACCATCAATGTGAAAAAAGGCCAGATTTTAAAATGTGGGATTATCCGTTCAGGTTGCCGTAGCTATATAGGCGTGAAAGGTGGCTTTGAGGTTCCTGACTATTTAGGTTCACAGGCGACTTTTACTTTGGGGCAGTTTGGTGGGCACGCAGGCCGTAATTTATTAATTGGCGATATGCTGCCGATTACTGAATATTCCGCTCAATCGACTACAGCTTTAGCTCAAGCGCAAATTCCTAGCTTTACCCAAAACTGGGAAATTGCCGTGATGTATGGGCCACATGGCGCACCTGATTTTTTCACCAAACAAGATATTGATACCTTCTTTGCCAATGAGTTTGAAATTCACTATAACTCAAGCCGGACAGGCATTCGTTTAATTGGCCCAAAACCAGAGTGGGCACGTGAAGACGGTGGTGAGGCAGGCTTACATCCATCCAATATTCACGATAATGCTTATGCGATTGGGGCAATTGATTTTACGGGCGATATGCCAATTATTTTGGGTCCAGATGGTCCGAGCTTAGGTGGCTTTGTCTGTCCTGCGGTAGTGATTCATTCCGAGCTTTGGAAAATCGGGCAGCTAAAAGCAGGCGATAAGGTCAAATTTGTACCTGTGAGTTATGCGCAAGCAAAAGCACTCGATCAAAAATATCATCAAAGCTTAACTGCGGCTGATACAACTCGTATTGATTTCAACCCAGCCATTCAAGCAGAACCCGACACTTTAAAAGATGCAGTTTTAGCTACTTTAGAAGGTAAAACTGATTTACCAAGCGTGACCTATCGACCAGCAGGAAATAGCTATTTGTTGGTGGAATATGGTGAGTTAGTGCTCGACCTAAATTTACGTTTCCGTATTCATGCGCTCATGCAATGGGTTAAAGATCAAAACATTCAGGGTATTATCGATTTAACACCGGGTATTCGTTCACTACAAATTCATTTTGATTCAATTCAACTCGATCAACTGGAGCTTTTACAGAAACTTCAACAAGCAGAAGCCGAGTTACCCGATATTCAAAATATGCAGGTGTCTTCAAGGACTGTCTATTTGCCTTTAGCTTGGGAAGATTCGCAAACTCAACTTGCCACCGAGCGTTATACGCAAATTGTTCGCCCAGATGCGCCGTGGTGCCCAGATAACGTCGAGTTTATTCGTCGTATTAATGGCTTAGCTTCCAAGCAAGCAGTTAAAGATGTGGTCTATAGTGCGAACTATTTAGTAATGGGGTTAGGCGATGTGTATTTAGGTGCACCCGTGGCGACACCGCTCGACCCACGCCAACGTTTAGTCACCACAAAATATAATCCTGCACGAACTTGGACACCTGAAAATGCCGTCGGCATTGGCGGGGCTTATATGTGTGTGTACGGTATGGAAGGACCGGGTGGTTACCAGTTTGTTGGCCGTACTACTCAAATGTGGAGTCGTTATCGTAAAAATGCCGACTTCGAAGATGGCAAACCGTGGTTATTACGCTTTTTTGACCAAGTTAAGTTTTATGAAGTTTCTGAGGCTGAACTTCTGCAAATGCGTGAAGACTTTAAGGCGGGCCGACTACAACTTCGCATTGAAGATGGTGTACTCAACCTAAAAGAATACAACGAATTTTTAAAAACACATCAAGATAGCATTCAAGCCTTTAAAGATACACAGCAAGCTAACTTTGAGGCTGAGCGCCGCCGTTGGCACGAAGCGGGCTTGCAAGAATATATCTCTGAAAGCCTAGATGCTGTAGATGAGGGCGAAACCGTAGTTATTCCTGAAGGGGGGTGTGCAGTCGAATCACACATGCCAGGCTCAATCTGGAAAATCGAATGTGCATCGGGGGATATTGTTGAAGAAGGCGCAACCCTTGCGGTAATTGAGGCAATGAAAATTGAAATTCCGATTATTGCGCCAGAACGCATGAAAGTAGAAACCATTACCATTGAAAAAGGGCAAACCGTAAAAACAGGACAAGTGCTATTTACCTTGGCACCTGTGGCCTAAATTAAAAAGAGAGCATTAATATCAATGCTCTCTTTAAACCTTATGCTTCGGTCAAATGCTTTAATACTTTATGACCATGTTCAACAGCTTCTAATTTAATTTTTGACTCTGGGTTACCTGATAAAGGCGAAACGTCATAAAGCAAGTAAGTGGCGCTTAACTGCATTTGCGTATATTGAATTGAATATTGAACCGCTTTCAAAAAGCTATCAATTAAGTTTTCCCGATCATTCACCATATCGGCTTCTTTTTGCCCGACTGTCATACTAATAATGACTTTTTTATCTTTTAATTTGTCGCCTTGAGAGCCATAAGCAAACTGATAAGTAAAAACTTCATCAAACCATAATTTCAAAATTGCCGGCATATTAAACCAGAACATTGGATATTGCAGAATAATGGTGTCATGGCGTAGCAACGCTTCTTGTTCAGCGCTGACGTCAATTTTATAGTCTGGATAAAGCTGGAAAATATCTCGGACTTCAAGGTCCGGATAGGTTTTTATAAGTTCATTCACTATCGTTTTATTTGCAATTGATTGAGCGTAGTAGGGATGGGCCAAAATAAGTAAAGCCATAATAATGCCTTGTAGCTATAAAAATCATAGTCACTATAATTTTTATAGTATGGGTGTACAATAACTATCAAAGTTGATAGGTGGCGTTAAAAATGGCAAATACTGAAAATAAATGTGAAATCACCATGAATGGAAAAACGTATCCATGTCATATCAGTATGGCTATGGATTTGGTGGGTGGAAAATGGAAAGGTGTTATTTTGTATTATTTAAAAGATGGGCCAAAACGTTTTAATGAAATCAATCAATTAATGCCCACCATCACAGAAATGACCTTAAGCCTTCAACTTAAACAATTAGAGCAAAGTGGTTTAATCTCCAGAACCGTTTATGGTGAAAAAGCACCGATTAAAGTGGTCTATGAAATGACTGAATTAGGCCAGTCTTTTAAGCCTGTTTTAGAGTCTTTATCGGTATGGGCACATACGATGATTGGTTCTACTTATAGTCTAGAGAACAAATAAAAAAGACCGCTTATGCGGTCTTTTTAGAATCTTCATGCAAACTAAAATGTGTTTCGATACGGTTAATAAACTCTAGAAATTCATTGTTTCCATCTACATCTGTGCAACTTTCAATAATTTCCTCACAAGTGGTTGTGTGCCATAATTTCTCAATTAAATTAGTTTTTTTAACTGCAATATATTTTATTAATTCGGTATGTAATAAGACCTTCTGATCAGCATAATCATTAGGTGAAAAAACAACTTCTCCATTTGTTATGCGCGAAATAACATTTTTATGAAGATAATTTTCACATTCTCTTTTTTTCGTTAGATGGAAGACAACATGTGAATATCTTTTTTGAGTCTCTATATTCTTCTGATATTTATCACAGTTCTGCCCATCATTGTCTGAGTCAAAGAATACAGCCCATGGTTTTTGAAGCGTTTCAATTAATTTATAATTTACCCAATGTTTTAAATTATCGCTGCCACCGCTTATTAATAACTGAATATCCCTCGCTTTAATATAATCTCTTTGAATAAGAGAATTTTCTGCGAATTTTTGAAAAGATATGTTGTAGGAATACAACATCTGATACTCCCTCCACAAATATGTAACCTTTGCATTGTGTATCATTTATCGAGCCAAAAGGGTGTATTCCTAGATCATGACTAATCTTATCTAATATTTGGTTTGTATCTGCATGTTCTATAATGTGATTTTTATCAACTTTATTGATATAACGTAAGCTTGCCAGTGGTAATAAACCTGCTAATGCTGGTGTATGAGTTGTAACTAAAATCTGCGTTTTGGGAGATAGAGATAATTCTAATAATGCTTTGATAAGCATTTCTTGATAATTAGGATGTTGTGATGTTTCTGGTTCTTCAATTGCATATATTATTGACCTATTTCTAGCTTCTTTGAATTTTTTTTCAGCCTCAGCTCTGAAGAAATTTAATAAAATTAGTCTACGGACACCACTACCTCTTTTATTAACTGGTATTCCTAACTCTGATGTTAAAGTCATAGAAAAAATTGAATCCCATTTGGGATCTTTAGAAAAATTAGGTATCAAATCCTTGGCTAGGTTTGAATCCATTTCCCCAAGTTTATTTAACGTTCTCTTTGCTACATCTTCTACATTTGTCCGTATATATTCTTGTATTTCAGTTAACTTGGGCTGAATTTCAGAAAGAGCTGCTTTTATTGCTAATTTCATTGGATCTTGAACTTCGCTATCTTGATCGCTACTGTTTCTATCAGACTTAAATAATGCAAATATAGGTAAAAAACTTTTTATATTTTCCCATAAGTTTTTTGCATCTTCTTTGTTCAGTGAAATTTCTTTAGTTTGGAAAGTTAGAGCCTCGGAAGAAAAAAGAAACTTTCTTAAGCAGGTATTAGAGCGCTGGTCATCTACTTGAGTAATATCTAACCCTTTAGTTTTTATTAAGCTTTTTAACTCAGCATTTTTAAGTGTAATTAAACTATTTAGATCAGGATTTGATGGATAATTAGCGATAATTGAAACTTCGGTTGTGATTTTTTGATTTACACGGAAAGTTTTTTTGATCTCTAAAAATGAATCATTATTTAAAAGATATTCACTTTCTAAAGTAGTCTGAGAAGTGGCATCTAAACTTAAACTTTCAGGGAAGTCCTTAAATACACATGTGATAGAAGTATTTTGTTCTTCTGTAGCAAAGATGCACCGATCATTTTTCTCAAAACTTGAATTTTCAAAAAAAATATCTAAGGCTTCAAATATTGTGGACTTACCAGCATCATTTTTTCCTATAATTCCTGTTAAACATTCATCAATTAAAATTGTATGTTTTAAATGATAGCCCCTAAAGTTTTCCAAAACTATTGAAATTAATTCCATATGATTTTGACTTCATTATTTATTGTTAGATTAATCTAGCCTAAAATTTATACTATTTCTATCTAGTTAAATTATTTTATAAAAATTTTATACTTCTAAAATTATATATGCTGTTTAGCTTGATTTATTAATTTAGCCCCATCCCTGTGCATGGGGCTTTTTTCTGCCCAAAAAACACTCATAAATACCGCTCAAATCCATCAAAACCTACCTTAAAAACTGGCACATTTTCTGCATCTCTTATCAGTAATACAAAAACTGAATTTGGTAATACCAAACTAGAGGTGCGAAATGAACGATGTAAAACCTGTGGTTCAACCAAAGCCAACTTTAAAAGCCTTTTTAGTCGAATTGCTTAGTGTACGTGCAGGCGTATATATCAAGCAAAACAATCAGCCGCCTAAAACAAAAGGATAAGACTGTGGCAAAACAAAAGTTGGCTCGAATCAGTATTACCGTACCTGAAACGACACTTAACGCACTCGACCAAAAAATTGTTGAGCAGAACTATGAAAGTCGCTCGCAAGCCATTGTCGACATGATTAATAAACACTTAATTGCAGAGCAAGCACAGGCCAATGAAGTCATGGTGGGCACCTTAACGCTGCTTTATGACGCAAGCCAAATGACCTTGCGTAATCAATTGGTCGATTTACAGCAACAGTTTTTAGCACAGGTGATTAGCTCACTTCATATCCAGCTCGACCAACAAAAGATATTGCAAGTCATGTTAATGCAGGGCGCGAGTTCTGAGCTTAGACAAATTAGCCAGCAATTTATTGTGCTTAAAGGGGTAATCAAAGGACATCTAGAACTGATGGATGCCGTCATGCCGCCTATACAGCAAAATGACTAAATGAGGAGTAGCGTGTTGAAAAATTTATGGACAATTCAAGACTGGAAAACAGCATATCAAAACGGGCAAATCCATCTTGCAGATCTGATTGGCTACGTTGCAGAAATTAAAAATGATGATAATGCGTGGATTGAAATTGCATCGAACGAGCAGATTCAATCGCAAATTGATATTTTAAAAGACCAGAATATTGCTGACTTACCTTTATATGGTTTGCCATTTGCAGTTAAAGACAACATTGATGTCACTGGCTTTCATACGACTGCTGCCTGTAAAGAGATTCAATATTTAGCTAAGCAAGACGCTGCCGTAGTTGCCAAGCTAAAAAAAGCAGGGGCGATTGTGGTTGGAAAAACTAATCTCGATCAGTTTGCGACTGGACTGGTTGGCGTTCGCTCTCCATACGGTGCAGTAAAAAATAGTTTTAACCCTGAATATATTAGTGGTGGTTCAAGCTCAGGTTCGTCAGTGGTGGTCGCCAACGGTATTGTGCCTTTTAGTTTGGGGACAGACACGGCGGGGTCAGGCCGTGTTCCTGCTGGCCATAACAATATTGTGGGCCTTAAACCGACAAAAGGCTGGTTTTCTACCACAGGTCTAATTCCTGCCTGTCGGACTATTGATGTCATTTCTATTTTTGCGCTGCATATTGATGACGCGTGGACCGTTGCCAGTTTAATGCAGGGCTACGATGAAACAGATGAATATTCACGAGTGCATCCAGCCAATGTACCGACTCAGTTTTCTAAACGAAAAATAGCTATTCCAGCTCAGCTTGAGTTTTATGGTGATCTTGAATCTGAACAAGCTTTTTTAGTGGCAATTGAGCGCGTAAAAAAACTGGGTTATGAAATTGAGAGTATTGATTTCAGTGCGTTTAATGAGCTTGCTGCCGCACTATATAACGATGCTTGGGTGGCAGAAAGAACAGTTGCCGTTGAACGCATGACAACACGTGAAAAGGCTCATCCAGTCATTGCCCAGATTATTGCGCAGGCAGATAAATTCAAGGCAACAGATGCACTTCAAGCCGAATATAACCGCGCCGTACTAGCTCGAAAAATTAATGTGGCATTACAACCTTTTGATGCCTTGATGGTTCCGACAGCGCCAACCATTTATACCATTGCCGAAGTTGAAGCCGACCCATTGACTAAAAATGCACACATGGGGGCCTATACCAACTTTGTTAATTTTGCTGATCTTTCGGCTTTAGCTTTACCAAATGTACTCCGTGAAGACGGCTTACCAAGTGGGGTAACCTTTATTGCACCTGCTTGGCACGATCAGGCACTTGCTAATTTTGCGCAGCTTTGGCAAGCCAAAACATCGCTGAGTTTAGCTAAATCAACTCAACATTATCAAAAAAGTATAAACATCCACTCAAATCATTCAGTGCAGCTAGCTGTGGTGGGAGCGCACTTAACAGGCATGCCGCTTAATTTTCAGCTCACTAGTCGCAATGCCACTTTGCTTAAGAAAACCAAGACAGCAGATGCTTATAAACTCTTTGCCTTAAAAAATACCACGCCACCAAAACCGGGGCTGCAATGCGACGTGACAGGTACGTCAATTGACGTCGAAGTGTGGGATGTTCCCTTAGCAAATTTTGGAGCCATTGTGGCTGAAGTGCCTGCACCACTTGGTATTGGGAACCTGAAACTAAAAGATGGAACATGGATCAAAGGCTTTATTTGCGAAGCTTATGCCATTCAAGATGCAACCGATATTAGCCATTTTGGAGGCTGGCGAGCCTATATACAGTCACTCAATCAAACCGCTCAAAGTGTTAGTAAAAATGTTGGGGAAGTTTCTATATGATTAAAAAAGCGTTGTTATCCGTATCTATTTTATCGGCAGTTGTATTGGGTGGGTGTGACAATACCGCTAAAGTGCCCGAGGCCAAACAAGACACTCAGGCATCCACAAATACAAAACCAATTACCATTGGATATAGTGATTGGCCGGGCTGGGTGGCTTGGCAAGTGGCTATTGAGAAAGGCTGGTTAAAAGAAGCAGGCTTAAATGTAGAATTTAAATGGTTTGATTATTCGGCTTCTCTTTCGGCCTTTTCGGCAAATCAGCTCGACGCTGTGTTGGTCACCAATGGCGATAACTTGGTAACTGCTTCGGGTGGCACGCAAGGCATGATGATCATGGCAACAGATTATTCTGCGGGCAATGATGTCATTATTGCAAAAGAGGGCATTAATACCATTCAAGACTTAAAAGGAAAATCAATCGGTGTCGAAAAAGGCCTGGTTGACCATCTTTTGTTAGCAACAGCTTTGACTGACCATAACATTAAAGCGAATGAGGTGAAGCTAGTAAACTCAGCCACTAACCAATTACCCCAAGTGTTTAATAGCCCTGATATTTCCGCGATTGCTGTTTGGCAACCTGTTGCAGGTCAGGCATTAAAAGCAGTGGCAGGCTCTAAAATTATCTATACCTCTAAAGACAAGCCGGGTTTAATTTACGACACCTTAACAGTCAACATGAGTCATTTAACTGCTCATCAAGAGGAATGGAAAAAAGTCATTCAGGTGTGGGATAAAACCGTTAAATATATTAATGACCCTGCAACCCATGCCGATGCGGTTAAAATTATGGCAAACCGTTCAGGGGTCGACCCAAAGCAATATGAGTTGATGGTCAGCGGTACGCATTTATTAGATATCAATGCCAATAAAAAAGTATTTGCTAAATCTCAAGGTTTTGACTCAATTTATGGCTCTAGCTATCACGTCAATAAATTTAATGTCGAAAACGGTATTTATAAAACTGAACAAAATGTAGATGGGCTGATTTATCCAACACTCATCGAACAACTCAAATAAGCCCAATCAATAAAAAAGCCCAAGTTGAACTTGGGCTTTTTAATGCCTTTCTTATTTTTCTGTACTGACCTGAGTCATACGTGGAATTTTTGGTAAGTCTTGTAAAGCAGGGTCAAGCTCATCTTCTTCAGCGTGAACTAAATAATCTACCCGTGAACGGAGCTGTTTAAACTCAGGTGTACTCATCAAATCGAGTGAGCGTGGGCGAGGTAAATTAACTTCAATAATTTCTTTAATTTCACCGGGATTGGCTTTGAGTGCCACAATTCGGTCAGCAAGTAAAATGGCTTCGTCCATGTCATGGGTCACAAAAATAATGGTGATATCAATGTTTTGCCATAAATCCATCAAGTGCTTTTGCATTTTTTGACGTGTGTGTGGGTCGAGTGCACCAAAAGGTTCATCCATGAGTAAAATTTTTGGTTGATTAACCAGTGCTCTAGCAATTGCAACGCGCTGTTTCATACCACCAGAAAGTTGGTGTGGATACTGATTTTCATACTTTTCCAAACCAATAATATTAATCCATTCAAGTGCTTGCGCCTCTGCTGTCATTTGACTAGCGCCGCGCATTTGCGGACCAAACATCACGTTTTCTTTTACAGTTTTCCACGGAAAAAGGGTATAGCCCTGAAATACCATGCCACGTTCAGGGCATGGGCCCGTAATGCATTCGCCGTCTACTAAAATTTCTCCACTATGGTATGGGTCTAAACCTGCAATAACACGGCTCAGTGTTGATTTACCGCAGCCAGAAGGACCAATCACGCAAATAAATTCTCTTTTATGAATTTTTAAATCGAGCTTATTTAAAACAGTGCGTTCGCTTTGACCATGCTTAAACACTTGGCTCAGTTGTTTAGCTTCTAAAATAACAGGACGTTCATAAATTTTTTGAAAGTGTTCATGCGCGTTAAATGTTGAATCGTTCATTATTTTGCTCCTACTTTCCAAGTGAACATCCGCTCACCTAACTTCATTAATAGCCAATCACAGACCAGACCAATCACGCCAATAATCAAAATAGCTGCATAGACATTGTCAAAGTTTTGATAGCGAGCCTGTTGGGTAATAAACCATGTAATACCCGAGGTCGTACCGATCAACTCGGAAACAATTAAATAGGTCCATGCCCAGCCCAATAGCACACGTAAGTCGCGGTAAATATCAGGTAGGGCAGCAGGAATTACCACATGAAATAAACTTTTGAGCTTATTGGTGCCAAGCGTATAGCCAGCTTCAATTAAGCTTCGATCTACCATTCGGGTGGTATTGGCAATAATGAGAATTTGCTGAAATAGCGTACCAATCACAATAATCGCAATTTTAGGCGCGTCATTAATCCCTAAAATTGCCACTGCAAGTGCACCAAACGCAGGTGCAGGTAAGTAACGGAAAAACTCAACAAACGGTTCTGTTAATAGAGATATCCGCTTAGAAAAACCACACAAAATACCCAGTGGAATCCCGATTAATGAAGAGATAAAAAAAGCTGAAAAAACCAGTTTGATACTGTGCCATAAACTTTGATGAAACCACGGCGAATCAGGTTGTTCAGGTGGCGTGGTAAAGGCGGTGACCAAAGCCTTAGCGACTTCATGGGGAGCGGGTAAATAAATTGGATTGACTAAAATACCTTGTGGTGGTGCAGAATTTCGATTGACTGCATTTTGTGCTTCGAGATAGAACACATTTTTATCAATGCGACTTCCTACTTGTAAGTAAGAAACACTTCCCGAACTCGTGATTTGTACTTGAGGATGCCAAACAAAAGGTAAGTAACTGATTGCGCACCAAAGACATATTGGAATAACGAAAGAACAAATACTAAGAATCAGCTTGTTCTTTCGCGTAAATTCCTTTGCAACATAACCCATATTGAGAGCTCCCCATTTTTATCAGTATTACGATTTTCATAAAACGTAATATTGTTAAGCAAAATAGGTGCCATCTTTAAAGTGCTCTAGATGACTTAAGACGAGGGAATTAAAGTTTCATGTAAATACACCCAATAACACTTTTTATCTTCTACTTTGATGCAGGCTGTGGATGTACGTACTGTCTCGGTTTCATCGGTTTGCTGATGTTCTTGGTATTGCACCCAGCAATAATTTTCAAATTCGTATAAAGCTGTACTCTTAATAATGTCGATTTTTAAAGAAGGCTTCTTCCCGATATTCTGGCTAAATAAACTATTCACTTCGGCTAAACCAATACTCTGACCTTGAACCGTAACCATCTTAAAATTTTGATCAAAGCTATCTAAAAGCGGGCTCAGAGTTTGCTCTGCATTTTTTCCTGTAAATACATTTTCTATTAAAACATGTAGGTCAATGACACTTTGAAGGGCTTGATCCATTTGATTAGGCATGGGTTTTCTCCTTTAAAACGGGAATGAGTGAAATTAAACAGAGCAAAGCTGCAATTAAAAAAGTATGTTGATAACGAAGCAAATCGCTTGAGCTAGACATCAAGTTATATATCGAAATGAGAACGACAGTACCGACACTAAATGAAACTTGTCGATTAATATTCCAGAGCACACTTCCTTGTAATAAATCTTGGCCTGAAAAATCAATCAATGAGCTAATTTGGGCAATGTTGGCGCTCAGACCGCCACCCATACCCATCAATAAATAAGAAATCACTAAAAAGCTTAAAGGGCTTGTGTTTGAAATACAAAACAAAAGAAATATGCCAAAGCTATGTAGGGTTATTCCAATAATAAGAAGAGACTTTTTTCCTAACCGTTGATAGAGCAGGCCACCACTAATCATGGCAGTGAGTGCCCCAGTTGCATAGAGCAACATGAATAAACCAGTTTGTTTTGCATTAAAGCCAAAGTTAAGCTGTAAATTAAAAATATTGAGTAAATTAACGCCTGTAAAAATACCCGGAACGGCGTAATAGACAATAAATGCATTACGTAAATTTTTATTTTTTAATAACTCAAGATTAAGAACAGGATGGGAAATTTTTTTCGCATGTCGAATATAAAAAATAAGCAATCCGACTGAAGTTAGAAAACTAATTATAGCGAATGAGGCGTTATGGTAATCACTATAAAATGAAAAGGAGAGTAATAAAGATAACAGACTTATATTAAAAATAACTAACCCTTTTATGTCTGGTTTTTCACTCGCCACATTCTCTGTTTTTTTAATCCAGAACCATGCTAGGGCTGATGCAAGTAAAGAAAAAGGAAGGTTAGATAAGAATACCCATCGCCAATTCAATGAATCAATAATCACACCGCCAATCGCAGGCGAAAAAGCTGGTGCAATCAGAGCAATTGCCATAATTAATGTAGAAATGCGTTGGCGTTCTTGGTTGGGGAATAATGCATATACGAGTGCTTGCCCGACTGGAATTAATAAACCTCCAGCTACGCCTTGAATAAATCGCCAAAAAATTAAGCTATAAATCGATTCACTAAAGCCAATAAAGCAAATGCTGATCGAAAATAACAGCATCGAATAACACAATAACTTTTGGTTCCCAAGTTTGGTGGCTAACCATAAACTCATGGGCATAATTAAAATGAGGCCGAGAATATACGCATTTGTTACCCAAGCGACCATAAATTGGCTAACTGAAAATGACGATGCAATATTAGGCAATGCAATTGCGGACATAAAAATGTTGATGCAATCAATAAAGAACCCAAGTAAAAATACTGTCGCTATTTTATATCGATAAGACATACCTACCTCCGTGCAGGCAGGGTAAGATCCAGCTCTTTTATTGTCGATGCAAGCGAAGTAAAATCATTGTTTGATAATTTTAAACAATTGGCTTAATTGTGCAAAAAAACCTCAAGCAAATAACCAGTTTTTTACAAGTCGTTGATTCCGGTTCTTTTACCAAGGCTGCTGAAATTTTAGGCTTAAGCCGATCAATGGTGAGTATTGATATAAAACAATTAGAAAAGCAGCTAAATACAAGTCTATTAATTCGCAACACCCGTAATATTGCATTAACTGAAATTGGTCAGCATTTTTATGAGGATTTTAAACAAATCCAACTTCAGATTGATGAGGCATTTGAGCGAAGCCAACACTTAGGTACAAGCATTACAGGCACTTTACGGTTTTCGTCTACCAATGAATTTGGCCAACGTTTCATTTTGCCTTTACTTCCTGAGTTTTGTCGGCTTTACCCACATTTACGTTTACAGTATTCATTTAATTCATCTCTCGATGATTTAGTGACTGAAAAATTAGATCTGGTTATTCGACTAGGGAATTTAAAAAACTCATCTCTAAAAACTCGAAAAATTGGGGAATATCCAATTTATATTGTTGCTACTCCACAATTTATACAAAACCATCCCGTAGAAAATATATCTGATTTAGCAAATGTTCCGTGGATTGGTCACACATTATTGAACTGGCAAGATTCACAATATATTTTGGAAAATAGTTTAGGTGAGCAGTATTCATTACCTTTTATTCGAAGTCAGTATGAATCAAACTCGGTAACAGCCATTCATCAAATGGCTCTCTCATCTTTAGGTATTGCGATTTGCCCAGCATGGTTAGTTGATGAAGATATTCAACAAAACCGGTTAATTCGATTATTTCCCGATTTCTCATTACCGCTACAAAATATTCAATTACTTTATCCTAATACTTCTAATTTATCGGCCAAAACGAGAGCATTTATAGACTTTTTGGTGTCCCATCTTTCTTTTAGATAAACTAAAAAGTATGTAAGTCATGGAAGATAAGCTATTTTATATAAATAGACAATTCTGTCTGTTTTTTATAAAATATCGATGATTATGACTCAGTTTTTATAATAATGATGTCCCATAAAATATTTCAAATTTTAGATAGTTTAGGGTTGGTCGCACATAACCGCGTTCTTCATGTGCAATTTTCTAACCCATCATTAAACAATCAAGTTTTCTTACAACGCATCGAGGGCGAACATACGCTCAACCAGGGTAGCGTTGCTGAGTTACTGTGTCTGTCGACAAATGCACATATTGCATTAAAACAATTTATTGGCTGTCAGGTTGCCGTCGATCAAATCACTGACATGGGCCAGTTCTTTAGAACCACGGGCATTATTACTGAAGCAAGCCAAGGTCAAAGCGACGGTTCTCTCACCATTTATAACTTAACCTTAAAAGACCCAACTGCACTTTGGCATAAACGCCGTAATAGCCGCGTGTTTATGAATAAAAGCGTGCGCGATATTAGCGAAATTCTGTTTAAGGAATGGCAGGAGAAAAGCCCGTTATTTGCTTCAAGCTTAACACTCGACACATCTGGTTTAGCTAAAGATTATGATGTGCGTCCGTTTGTGATGCAGTCAAACGAAAGCGATTATGACTTTTTAACCCGTTTGTGGCGTAGCGAAGGCATTAACTGGTTGGTCGATGAGTCACAGCTTTTTGTCGCTGATCCGAATGCTTCTATTCAGCCACAAGTCTTACGTTTAATTGACGATAACCAAAACTATCAGGCGCTTGAACGCCGTACCCTACGTTACCAACGCAGCAGTGCCACAGAACAGTTCGATACCATTACCCAAGTTAAAGCTGAGCGCCGTTTACAACCAACCTCGGTACATGTGCAACGTTGGCAAGCCGATGCGCTGCAACAAGAAGAAGGTAGCGGCAGCGTACAAGGCACGCAAAAGCACAGCGAACACTATGACAATGCCAGCCTAAACCTTGAAGATGCATGGCACGTTAGCCCCGCTTGGATGCAGGACTTAAACGGTGAAGACCAAGCCACCGCTTCTGGTAATAGCCAGATTGAACAGCTTAACCAGCACATCAATGCTTACCATCACCTGAGTTCTAAACAGTTTACGGTTTTAGGTAACGTCCGTGATGTACAGGTCGGTTACTGGTTTGCACTGAATGACCATCCTGAACTCGACCAACATGATAGTGCCGATAAAGAGTTCTTAATCTTAAGCAAGCACTACTATAACCAGAATAATTTACCGAAAGAATTACAACAGCAACTCGAACGCTTGTTGCCAAAAGACAAACTCAAGGCTGCCCAGCTCGATAGCCAAAACCCAGAGCAACGCCACTTTGCTGAACTGAATGTTGTTCGACGCAATATTAAAGCTGTCCCTGAATATAGCCCGTTAGAACACCGACCAGCTGCTTACCCGCAGCGCGCTAGAGTGGTGGGATTAGAGGGCGAAAGCATTCATGTCGACCAATGGGGACGTATTAAAGTTCGCTTCCTGTTTACCCGAGCTGATGACCATAGTCATGACGGTGGAGCAGGAAGTAACGACAATGACACCGACTCGGCTTGGGTCGATGTACTCACCCCATGGGCAGGCGCGGGTTATGGCGCACGCTTCTTGCCTCGTGTCGGTGAGATCGTGGTGATTGACTTCTTTGACGGCAACATTGACCGTCCGTTTGTGGTAGGACGTATTCACGAAGCTGAACGGCATCCAACGCAGTTCGACCAGAAAGGCCAGCTACCTGATACCAAGAAACTGAGCGGCATCCGCTCAGAAGAAGTGAATGGTAAGGGCTTTAACCAGCTACGTTTTGATGACACCACAGGTCAAATCAGTGCCCAGCTACAAAGTAGCCATGCCGCAAGCCAATTAAATCTCGGTAACTTAAGCCATCCAAAAGACAAGGCAGAGGGTGATGGCCGAGGTGAAGGTTTTGAACTCAGAACAGACCAGTGGGGTGCGGTAAGAGCTGGCAGTGGCTTACTCGTTAGTACTCACAAACAAGACCAAGCTCAAGGTGTACATCTAGATGCAAATGAGGCCAAACAACAAATCGAAGGGGGCCTCAACAATGCCAAGGCACTCAGTGAAGTTGCTAAAAATCAGCAAACTGATCCATTGGAAGTTCTTGAGAACTTAAAAACGTTCATAGAGCAAATTGAAGAAAAAGATCAAGACAAAGCTGCCGCTTTTAAGCAAGCCTTGATGATACTAACTGCACCTAACAGTATTGCTCTAGCCAGTAATGAAGACATTCACCTCAGCGCAGATGCTCAGTTAAGTCAGACTGCTGGTGATAGCATTAACCTGTCTACTCAAAAGAACCTTATTGCACATGCTCAAAACAAGATCAGCCTTTTTGCAGCTCAAGAAGGGGCGAGACTCTATGCAGGCAAAGGTAAAGTCGAGATACAAGCACAAGGTGATGGAGCAGATTTAATTGCCCGTAAAGCTGTTCAGGTGATTTCGACCGAAGACAAAATTGAAATTAGTGCTTCTAAAGAAATCGTTATTACGGCGGGTGGATCTCAAATCAAGATTAATGGCTCGGGAATTTTCCCTGTCACTGGTGGCAAGTTTGAAGTAAAAGCTGGGCAGCATTTGTTTATGGGGGGAGGGAGTGCTTCCAATACTTTACCTGCTTTGCCTCAGTTGAATATGTCGCCTAAAGAGCTTGAACTTAAGTACGTATATGACGATTTAAAGCCAGTAGCTCAAGCACCTTATAAACTTATATTTCAGGATGGCTCAATACAAGAAGGTATTCTGGATAGTAGTGGTTATGCAAAAGTCCAAGTCCCTGCTGATAAAGTCCAGCCAAAAGTCTATTACGGTTTTAGCAATATGGAGGCTAAACCTGATCAGCTCAAACAGCAGAATAGCTTTAAAGATAAAAAAGTGATGAGTATTGTGGCAGCAGAACAATTGATCGAACAATATAACAAGCAAGAACTTGACCACTTATTAGATGAATATTTCCCTGATGAAATACAAGCCATGATCGATGGGCAGGGTGTTGAGTACGATGATCATATCAATGATTATGTAGAAAAAGATTTAGAACAGCAAAATAATCCAGATGATGCTATTGCTGATCATGCAGAAGAAATCCCATTGAATGAACAAGCGGCTACACATGTGGGTCTTGGGGAGGATTTATGAGTACGGCCATTGCAAAAACACCAGCCAAAACGATTAGAGTGACTAAGAAAGGAGAACAATCGGCAGCAGACTGGATAAAAGGTGTATTAGACGGGAGTGGATCAAGCCCGGCACAAATTATCGTAGCTGTTGTGATTGGTTGTATCCCTTTCGTGGGGCAAGGAGTTGATGTCGGAAATGTTATTGTTTCAATTGTCAAAATTGCAGAAAACCCGAATAACAAAGATAACTGGTTTGATCTGGTCTTTAATTTAATTGCGTTTGTTCCTGTTGCTGGAGATGGTCTTAAAATTGTATTTAAGCAACTGCGCTCAGGTAAGGCTATGGGGGCAATATTAGATGCAATTCCAAGTAAAGCAATGCGTGGTAACGTTGAAAAATGGTTTCGTAACTTAAACTGGAATGCTTATACCAAAGAGTTGCAAACAACCAGCAATAAAATAATTGATGGCCTAATTGATGTTTTTGATAGCTGGATGACACGAGCAGTCTTGGGCCAAGCGCGATTAAAGACCCTTGTGTTGCAACTCAGACAAATGAAAAAAGTTGCGAACAAGCAAATTGAAATGGTAATGAAAGACCTGCAATTAGCCCATAAAAAAGCTTTGGCAACACCGTATCCAAATACCACAGCGAAGGCACCCATCCATACATCGGGTTCAAATAAACCTAATTCTACGTCTGCTCCTCGGACACAGCAGAATGGTCAGGTTCTTAAAAATACCAGTGGTAATACAGCGAAGACAGGAAGCAAGAATACATCAACCAAAAGAGAATCAAAAAAGCGAAGTAATCAGGAATTAGGTTCGGGTGGTGAACACATCACGGATTACTATTTTGTGAAGCGGAAAAAGAACCGCAGCAAAATTAATAATAATGGTGTGCTGTATGAATATCATGATACTGGGCACAATGGTATTGACCATGTCTGGCACAGTAATAGTATTGGGCATAAGTACCGTGTTACAGATAGTAAATCGACGAATTTAGCCAGCCATAAAAAACTGATGACCCCTAAAGCTGCAATGGCTGCTTTAAGAATGGGGTTAGATGTTTACATGAAATCTGATCAGGAAAGTAAAGCTAAACGGTCGGTCGGCACGACAGTGGCTGATGGTGTGCAAATGTCACATCTTTGGATATCTAAAAAAATTAGCAGTGCACAAATTATTCCAAGCCATAGTTCATTAATAACACAAATTAAAGCATGGGAAAGAGTTAGATTTAAAGCGAGTACTGAAAAAAGAGTGGGTAAAACAGTTGCAGTACAGTGTCCTTATGATCGTAGTCTGGTGACTATCACGGGAAACTTATTTGATCACCATAGTCATTGTAAAGGGCTAGATAAACCTAAATGTACCCGTACAGTGACTGCACACGCAATTACTTTAGAATTTGTTATGCCAAATGAAATGCTGGAGCGTTAAGAATGTCAATAACAGTCAATGATCAAGAAATAGATTGGCAAAAATGGCTAGACTTGGAAATTACTGATGAGAATGAATTTAGAGATAATCATTTATTAAAACAAGATTATCATGAAAACTTTGATGAGCTTGTAAATGGTTTGTATTCAGTTACAGATGGCTTTAGCAATTATAAAAATGAAAAGAAGTTTGGTGGCTATATTGCTTCGGGACGAAGACGAATAATTGATGCTTTAGATTTAATGTCTTTACATTATTCTGCTGGTGGGGATGTCAGTTTTATCAAGGAGCTTTATCCTTACTTACTGAATTGGATGGAAGAATATGCTGAAACCAGTCATTTATATAATTTAAGTCCTGATGCCGATGGTCGCTATGTCTGGCATATCAGTTTAGGAACAGAAGACTACTGGTATGTTGCTTTACGTTTGATTTGTTTTGGTTTATTGACGGGTTATACTGATCAAATGTATCGGATTATGCCGATTATTGACTATGTTGAAGCCACTCCAGAAGGGCAGGAAAAAGACGGTTTAATCGAACGTCTTGTTGCTCCATTTGTAGCGGACCGTGGCACTCCACCAGATGAAGCCAGAAGACATTTGCCTTATCGAAAGTTAATTAAGGTGTTTAATGCCGCGCCAGAGCAACGACCTGCTTTAATGCTGCAATATTTAGAAAGCTGGTATGAAGCAAGCCGTCGAGAACCTTATCATGACCAACATCCACAAACTGATCTTAGATCAGGTGTTAGTTATTATGGCTATTGGTCATGGGAAGCGGCAGCGGTGACATGGTTATTAGGTATAGATGATGCTTTATATCGTGAGCATGAGTTCTATCCAAAAGACTTAGTGGATTATGCTCGAAGCCAGTATACGGTTCTAGGTGAACATGGAAATATAGATGGAGAAGCTAACCGTTTACGTTGTGAAGCTGGTCAACCTTGTCCACAGTCTGGTGAATGGTATAGTCCAGCGAATGACATGCAAAAGCGTCATTTTAATCAGGGCGAAATTATGCCAGAAATTAAAGATAACTCTTGGGGCGAAACCATTTGGTATTTAGATCTAGAAAATTAATAATATTTATTTTTTGATCTTTTAATATAGGGCCTATCTAACTGATAGGCTTTTTCATTTCTGGAATCATGTTTATGATGAATTAAATAATTGAGCTACAACCATCCGACCAGATGGACAGAAAATAGATTGGCTCACTTATGGAAGTGGACATGTCTATGGCGTAGCTTTAAATGGTGAAGATGTTGTTAGCTTTGAACGTGATGATTTACATAGAGAGACATTACGACACTATGCAAATGGACTTAGCCAACAACAACGTTATGATGAAGTCGGGCGCTTAACTCAGCAATTAATGTTGAATGGGCATGATAAAGGCTATCAGGCCCAAACTAAAAATAATGCCATCCAGCATACCAACCAATTGATTGAACGCTTATATCACTACGATAAAACAGGTGAGTTAACGCTCATTAAGGATACTCGCCGTGGGGCTATTCATTATAAATATGATCCTGTTGGGCGTTTATTAGAAGCGACCAGTAAACTTGGGAAAGAGACTTTTAATTTTGACCCGGCAAGTAATATTTTAGATCGATATAACAGTACCAAAGATCAATCCGCACAGCACATTTCTAGTGAAAAAGGTTATAGCTATAACCGTTTAGTCAATAACGTCGTACAAGAATATCTTGACCAACAATATCAATATGATGCTTTTGGGCAATTGATTCGACAAAAGTCATCACAAGGTGATTTAAATCTTGAGTGGGATGTATTGGGACGTCTTATTCGTAGCCGAAATAATCAATACACGGTGGATTATCGTTACGATGCTTTAGGTCGACGTATTCAAAAAAGAAGTAAACATCACCATACTGGACAAGAGCAGAACATTATTTATGGTTGGGATGGTGATACTTTAGCTTATGAATCTAGCGCTGATATAACTAAACACTATTTCTACGAAAAAGATAGTTTCGTGCCTTTGTTGCAAGCGGCGTATCATCACTCAATTGAACTACATCAAACCCAAGACTGGACAGAAAAAACATATAGCATTTATAAAGCCCCTCTTTGGAATACAGTAAAACAAAGTCAAGGTTTTGATGATGTATGGTTCTATCACTGTGACCATTTAGGTACACCGCAAGAAATGAGTAACCTGACAGGCGCCATTGTCTGGAAAGCTCAATATAAAGCTTGGGGTGAGTGTAAGGTTGAACAAGCTAAGTCAGATTTCTTTGAAAAGTCAGAAATTATTAGCAATAACATCCGTTTTCAAGGTCAGTATTTTGATGGCGAAATAGGGCTTCATTACAACCGTTATCGTTATTATTCGCCGTATGTAGGGTGGTTTATTAGTAAAGACCCGATTGGATTATTGGGTGGCTATAATCATTATCAATACGGTCCTAATCCTATTGGGTGGATTGATACTCTTGGTTTGGAGCGTATGCCAACTTGGATGCCGACTAAACAAGGTTATCAACGTCAGCATATCATTCCATATAGTCTCAAAGGTCATGAGGTGTTTGCTAAATCAAATATGGATATAAATTCTGCTTCAAACATGATGTATATGCCTGTATGCGAAGGAATTGATAAAAATGATAAACTGGGATTACATCGTGGATGGACTAAAGAATATTCAGAATATAATAGACGTGTTCAGAGAAAATTAGATGCGATCCAGATGAAATCAAGAGGTCAAAATTGGGATTATAGAGATTACCAAAGAGAAGTTCAAAAGTTACAGCAAGAGCAATAGGAACACAAACAGGAAAGTATACTTGTGCTTTACCATTGAAAAGAAAGTAAGATGAGGAATTATTTGTGAATTTTTATACAATTTATCCGTCTGAGTATATTGATAGAGATTTTTCTTTTGATTTGAAAGGGAAGCAAGAAATTACTGTTGACTATCTTAAATTTGACTTGAGTAATCAGTTTTTAAAAAATCCTAGAATAAATTTAGATTGTGATAATATTTTTTCTGATCAATTAAGTGAAATATTAGAGACTGATTTTTATTATTCATCTTGTGGAATTTCACTATTTTCAAAAAGATTTTTTAATGAAATGAAAGAAATTCTTGAAGATGAGTGTGATTTCTATAAGTGCTATGTGAGGAATGAAGAGGTAGATATTTATGCTATGTATATTAAGAGAAAAAACAATTTATTAGATGAGGGTGACTTCATAAAAAAAGATCTTGTAACAGATGACTTTTTTATTGCTAGAGATACGGATAAACCTTATATCTATATAGTAAGTCAAAAAATTGTGGATATTATTAATAAATTTAAATTAAAAATGAATTTCTTAGAATACTAAAATATTAACAATTTTAAAATTGAATTAATAGCGTAAGTTTTTAATTCACTTTGTATCTTTATTACGTTTATTATCTTCATCGTCTCTTGTATTCATATGGTTAAGTTTTTCTTTACAAAATAGACAGATGTTTCTGTATTTTATAAAATAATGCCAATCCTGACAAAGTTTTCATAAAAAAGATGTTATCTCATATACATAGAATTCTAGAAGATTTGGGTATCAGCTCGCAAAAGCGCGTGCTTCATGTTCAGTTTTCTAATCCATCGTTGAATACTCAAGTCTTTTTACAAAGTATTGAAGGACAGCATAAGCTAAATGAAGGACTAACTGCCGATTTATTTTGTCTTTCTACCAGTGCCCATATTTCATTAAAACAATTTATTGGTTGTCAGGTTGCAGTCGATCAAGTAACTGATCAAGGACAATTATTTAGAACTACAGGAATTATTACCGAAGCCAGTCAGGGGCAGAGTGATGGTTCATTAACTTTGTATAAACTGAGATTACAAGATCCAACTGCGCTATGGCATAAACGCCGCAATAGTCGTGTGTTTACGAATAAGAGTGTACGGAACATCACTGAAATTCTATTTACAGAATGGCAGAACAAAAGCCCGTTGTTTGCTTCTGGTTTAACTTTGGATTTAAAAGGTCTAACCGAAGACTACGATGTTCGACCTTTTATCATGCAAAGTAACGAAACGGATTATGAGTTTTTAACTCGACTTTGGCGTAGTGAAGGCATTAACTGGTTAATTGATGAAGCGCAGTTGTTTGCCACTGATAGCTTAGATGAGATTCAACCGCAAAAATTACGTTTAATTGATAATAATGAATCATATTTAGCATTAGACCGAAGAAATATTCGTTATCACCGCAGTAGTGCTGTTGAACAACAAGACAGTATGACGAGCCTTGTGCCAACTCGAAGCTTGCAAGCTACAGCCGTGCATGTACAACGCTGGCAGGCTGATGCTTTAAGTCAAGAAGAAGGCATGGGTAGTGTTCAGTCAAAGCATATTCATAGTGCTAATCAGGATAATGCGAGTTTAAGTTTAGAACAGGCATGGCATATCAGTCCTGCTTGGATGCAAGACTTAAATGGGGAAGACCAAGCCACTGCATCAGGCCACCAGCAGCTTGAAAAACTCAACAATAACCTATCTGATTATTATGAGTCTCAATCAAAATATTTCCGTGCACAAACTACGGTACGTGATGTGCAAGTTGGCTATTGGTTTGAATTGAATGAACATCCCGAAATAGATACGCATAACGGATCAGACAAAGAATTTCTGATTATTGGGAAAAGCTTCTATCTGCAAAATAATTTGCCCAAGGATTTGCAACAGCAAATCAATCAACTTTTTAGTCAAAGCCAATGGCAAAACAATCAATCAGGGCCAAATGACCAGACTGAGCGTCAGAGTAGTGAGCTCATCTTGTCGCGTAGAAATATTAAAACTGTTCCTGAGTATAACCCATTAGAGCACCGACCAGCAGCTCACCCGCAGCGCGCTAGAGTGGTGGGGCTGGAAGGTGAAAGCATTCATGTCGACCAGTGGGGACGTATTAAAGTTCGCTTCTTGTTTACCCGAACTGATGACCATAGTCATGACGGTGGAGCAGGAAGTAACGACAACGACACCGACTCTGCTTGGGTAGATGTACTCACCCCGTGGGCAGGCGCGGGTTATGGTGCACGCTTCTTGCCACGTGTCGGCGAGATTGTGGTCATCGACTTCTTTGATGGCAACATTGACCGTCCATTTGTGGTGGGACGTATTCATGAGGCTGAACGTTACCCAACCCAGTTCGATCAGAAAGGCCAGCTCCCTGACACTAAAAAACTGAGCGGCATCCGCTCAGAAGAAGTGGATGGCAAAGGTTTTAACCAACTCCGTTTTGATGACACCACAGGCCAAATTAGTGCCCAGCTACAAAGTAGCCATGCAGCCAGCCAACTCAACTTGGGTAACTTAAGCCATCCAAAAGACAAAGCCGAAAGTGATGGTCGTGGTGAAGGTTTTGAGCTACGGACAGACCAGTGGGGTGCGGTAAGAGCTGGAAGTGGCTTACTCGTTACCACTCATAAACAGGACCAAGCCCAAGGTGTACCCCTTGATGCAAATGAGGCCAAACAGCAAATCGAAGGCGGCCTCAATAATGCCAAGGCACTTAGCGAAGTTGCTAAAAATCAGCAAACTGACCCCTTAGATATGCTTGAGAATATTCAGACGTTCTTAGAAGTCCTCAAACAAGAAGATCCTAAAAAAGCTGCTGAGTTTCAATCAGCAGTGATGCTGCTGGCATCTCCAAAAAGTATTGCTGTAAGTAGTAATGAAGATATACACCTCATTGCAAATGGTCAGCTTACTCAAAGTGCTGGAGATAGCATTAATATCAGTACACAAAAGAATATATTAAGTCATGCGAGCCAAAAGATTAGTCTATTTGCCGCTCAGGAGGGTGCTCGTTTTTTTGCTGGCCAAGGCAAAGTAGAAATTCAGGCTCAAGGTGATGCTTTGGATGTGATTGCTCGAAAGGGCGTACAGATTACTTCAACCGAAGACACAGTTTATATTACTAGCCCAACTGAGATTAATCTGACAGCAAACGGATCTCAAGTTAAGCTGAATGGTTCAGGTATTTTCCCTGTTACGGGCGGTAAGCTTGAGGTGAAAGCAGGACAGCATTTGTTTATGGGGGGCTCATCAATAAATCCACCTGCATTAGATTTACCAGACTGTTCGGCTAAGCAAACTCAAGCTGCTCAAAATGGTTCGGCTAAGGTGGATTTATCATGAGTTTGTCAATTTTTAATACAACTCAAAATAATGATTTAAAAGATATAGTTTCTAAAGTTGAAGAACAGTGCATCCAAATTCTGAATAAATATGGCAAGATCATTTTTTTATTAGATACTACACTGAATGATTCTATTTTTAACGGTGTAATAGATAATTTATCAAACAAAAATATTGCATATATTCCTTTAGCGCATAAAAAAGAAATTGCAAAGTCCAACCTCTTTTTTATTTGTATTGATGATAAAAAAGTATTTGAGCAAGTCAAAGAAGATTTATTACAAAATCTATCGAGAAACAAAAATATTACGAATGATTGCTATTTTGTTCATGGGTATGGCGTGGCGAAGACACGCTCACTTGAGGAATTGCGAGATCAGATAAAAACTAAATTAGTGATTTCTGATCAAGATAAAAAAATTCTTTTCCGTTGGTATGATCCTAGAGTCATGATCTACTTGGATGAGATTTTTAAAACAGAATATGTAGGTGGCTTATTAAATGGCTTTAAAGAATGGCATTTTTTGCATCCAAAAGGTCTATTTAGCTTTAAGTCTTACGATGAGTCGCGATCAATCTTGAATCTAACAAAAGTGAACCTTGAGCAATCTATAGAATTGGATTTAATTGAAATTGCTAATAATGTATTTCAACAATTAAATGAATTTGAACAAGTTGATCTAATAAAAATTCATCCAGTTGAAATCCATCAAAATCTTAAAGAGGCTTACTACGATTTTGGTATTCAAAATCATTTAGATTTAGTTACATATGGTCTTTACAGCCAAATTATACATAAAAATTTTATAGAGCATCCCATGGTAACCAATGTGCTCTACGACCATTGTGTAATGAATAAAATGTCTTTTACGGACGCTATGAATTATGTAACGAAAGACTTATATGAACAAATAGCTAAAGAATTAAATGGATAAAAAGATGTCAGAAAATCAAAAAATGATATTGGGTAAGTCAAAATCAAATAATTTATTGAATGAGATTATTGCTCAGCAAAAACAGAAGCAGAGTCAAATTCCTGTTATAGGAAAAACCAAAGCAGTGGGCGATATGCGCAACCCAACAGTTGCTAAAAATATTAATAAGAAGATTGAAGAAAGTGAAATTGCAAAATCAGCGAAACAGTCAACTGCTGCAAACATGCAAAATAGTAGTGCGGGGCAGGCCCAGAAAGAGTGTTCAAATTTTTGTCGTAAAAAAGGCTTCAATATTTTACCTTTACGATACACCGTTGTTAAAGATAATCCACCTGCTTTACCTGCAACCTTGGGTAAAAATGTCAAAGATATTCAGTTAAGCCATCTCAAATATGCAGTTGAGATGATTGATACTGGTTATATCTATCGCTTAGTAAAAAGAACATCTGGAGCTTTGGAGTGGGCTGGATATAAAGTTACTCCAAATGGACATTTGTCTTATTTTCCTGTGGGTAAAGAAGCACCTAAAAGTGTTCCAGAGTTCGCATGTAAAGGAGCAGGTCATAGTTTTAATTCATCTGTGATAGCTGTAGAAAGTAACCCTAAAGATGAGGCGAAGATTGCATATATTATTCATACGCATGTGCCTATGAGTAAGGCCAAAATATCTGAATATGAAAAAAATGCAGAGAAGTTTGTGTCAGAAGGGAAATGGCAGAAAGTTTTAATCAGTGCTGGAAGTACACAGGAGCATTGTATTGCAGCAGGCCAGTTTAAAACCACGGTTTATAATATAAAGAGTTTTGGCGAAAATCGTATTGATGCAACGCTGAATAAATTTAAAAATGAACCAAAGTCACTTGCTTGTATGGCATTGTATGATCCAGTTGGTATTACGAGAAAGTTGAACGAGAGCCGTAATAGTCAGTTTGGTAAATTAACAAAATATCTTGCCAAAAATGAAGAAAAGATTAGCAACGAGCACCGACTGCAATCTTCTCAGCTCGTTGATAGTATTAAAATGATTGTTGAGAATAAGTTAATTAATCAGCAATTAAGCGCTCGAAGTCAAGTTGCTGATCTGACTGCAAAATTAGAATATGCCAAAGATAAAATGCCAAAATTTGGTTCGATGGATCAGAGAGAATATTTAAGTAAGGTTCAAGAAATTTGGGATCGTGCACCTACTGCTGAAAAAGATAAATTTCTCCAGCAACGGAATAAAAAATTTGCAGAGGGCGAGCAAAAGTTAAAAGAAAAAATCATAACCCAATCTAAAGCTGAAGCTAAATTAGCATGGGAAACTAAATATTCTACAAAAATTAATTGGGATGCTAAAAAAGCTTTTGATAAAGAAGTAAAAAAGCTAACTAATGAGGGCCTTAAACTTGCTCAAACTTATGCAAGTGATCATATCAAGTGGCTTAAATCTAAGCAGTTGCTGAATGCATTTTATGTTTATGATCAAACAATCTTAAAAGAATATGGTGCATTGTTTCATGTACATGCTTTAGCTGTAATGGATGGAATGACAGGATGTGATGAGGGACAAGCATTAATGGAAAAATGGTTGGGGGTTGAAAAAATTTCTGACGATAATCTATATATGCGGGCAGTCACCTATAACCAAAAAAATTTAATTGATCAGTATAATGCAAAAAGCTCTGAGATTACTTCTTTAACTTGGGATCAGACACAATCCAGTTTAAAAAGCTTAATTGCTGCATTTGTCAGTGCCGACCAGCTTTGGGAGCAATGGTTAGCGGACCCAAACAATAAAGTTAATGATCTGAAATGGTATAACCCTGCCAAAGCTTTACCTTGGATCTCAGAGATTACACGTAGTGTAGCCAAATGGAGCCTACAATATAATGCAAGTCCTTTGATTGCAAAGAAACTTTCAAGGGTTTCTTTTATTGCCTATGCTCATAGTTCGTTATTAACAGACAAAGTGCCTAAATGGTCTTTGCTCTATAATATTGATTTAAAAATGACGAATGCAGGTGCTCAACTGAATGCAACCGAGATTCAAAAACGTTGGAAAAATGCAGGGCAGAATACCGCAGCACAAAAAATTAAAGAGATTTTAAGTAAGTCTTCGACAAGTGTAGCGCTGAGAATTTCGGGGATTGTTGCTTTATTCGAGTTAATGAATTTGGGAACGCAAGCTAGTCTTTTCGCTGGGGATAAAAATTGGGAAAATGGCTTTAAAGTAACAGCTGGATTGTTGGCATCTACAGCAGCTGTTTTAGACGTAGCTGGTGGAGGAATTGCAGCATTAAGTTTTGAAGAAAAAGCGAATAAAATTAAGCGTTTTGGTGCATGGTTTGCTATTGGCGGTGCAACATTTAGTTTAATTGCTGATACTACAGCATTTGGTAAAGAACTTATGGGTGACAAAAATGGCTGGTTGGCAATTGTATTAGGCGTTAAAGTCTTAGCTTCAATAGGGGTCGTTGCAGTCGGTTTTGGAATGTTGACATTGCTGCCTTCACTACAAGGTACTTCACTTGTTAGAAGAATTGAGTCAATGGTACTAATGGACAAATTATTAAGATTGGGTCTGGTTCGTGCTGTGGCTTGGCTAAATTGGGCTGGGTTGGCTTTGACTGTAATTGAGATTATTTTGAGAAATTATTACTACACAGAAAATGAACTGCAAAAATGGTGTAAAAAGTCAGTATTTGGGACTGAAGCGGGGAAATATGAATCTTTCGAAGATGAAGAAGAAGCATTTAGTAAAGCTATGGTGAGTATTTAAGATGAGTAAAATGCTAGTGGTTGAAAGTTGTGTTCGAAACTTAAAAGTTGAAGACTCCAGAATCCATCCATTTAGAAACATCGAAAAACAAGCAGCAGGTACAGCTGTGGTTGGAGCTTTAACTGCAAGCAGTAGTTTGGCAACCAATGCTCCTATTATGATGATGGCAGCAAGAGGAGAAGCTGCTAAATCTTTTACTTGTGAGGTGGGCGAATATAGAGTAATTGGCCAGTTTACAACAGTACAATTTAAGAATGGCGATGAACTGGTTTGGGTAATTAGTGAAGAAAAAGAGCAGGGACGACATTTGGTTTATGCAACCCTAGACCCCAAAACTGGATTATTGCATATGATTAATGAGATGGGGCGTTCTTTAAAATGTGGCTATATTAGTATTATTAAAACAGCAATAGTCTTGGGATTGTTCTCTATATTTATCATTAACTGTATTGTATTAGTGACTTGGTTTATTTCCGAAAATGGTTTGGGATATAGTCTTTTTGAATATTTTACACTTTTTATTATCCCTCCATTTCTTTTTTCTTTCATACTTGTACTTTGTACTTTCCTTTTTTCTCGTGATCAGAAACAGGCCTGTCGACTATCAGAACAAGTTTTTGCGATATTAGGCTTTGAAGATGTTAAAAATCAAGATTTCTTTGGAACTGCAGATCATTTTAAGGAAAATGGGCATACTTTCAAACGTAGTGTGATGTATTACCGTAGAAGTTTAAAAGGAAAAGATCCTTATCCAGAGGATTATTTTGATAAGAAATGATAAAAATCGAAGGCCGTGTAAGGAATCTTCAAATTGAAGATTCTAAAATTCATCTTTTAAAAAATATAGAGAAGCAAGCTGTTGGTTTGGCAATGCTAAGTACTTTAGCAAGTAGTAGCGCATTGATGACTAATGCACCGATTCTGATGATGGCTGCAAGAGGAATTGATGCTAAAACTTTTACTTGTGAAGTGAGTGGTTATAAGGTTATAGGGCAATTTACTACCGTCCAGTTTCAAGAAAATGATCCACTTGTTATTGTAGTTAGTGATGAAAAAGAACAGGAACAGCATTTAGCTTATTCTATATTGGATCCTCGGACGGGTCTATTATATATGTTATATGAAATGGGGAGGTCACTTAAAAACTCTTATAAAAATATTTGGCAGCTAGTTTTTATTTGGTCTATAAGTGCTAGTATTATTTTTACGGGACTATTTTTTATATTTGATATTTTTTCTGGAAAAGAAATTTTCAATTTTTCTTATTTAATTGAAAATCTAAAATTATTTTTCTTAATTCTTTGTGTACTTTTAATTTTCTTTAGTTTATTTATGAATCTTGTTTTTAGAAGAAGCTTTAAACAAGCTGCTGAGTTATCAGAGAAAATCTTTTCTATTTTAGGTTTTAAAAATGTAGATGAACAAGATTTTTATAACGATTTTATTATTAAAGATGGAGTACATGTCAGTGTTATGGAGTATCGAAAAAATTTAAAAGGCCCAGATCCATACCCAGAAGATTATTTTAGTAAGAATACAACAAGCGAATAAGTAGTGGAACTTAAATTAAACCTTAAGCTAGTTAAAGGTCCAATACATTCTTTAGAAAAAGCAAATTCTAAAATTCCAGTAAATCAGAATATTGGTGGAATTGCGGCTGGGACCGCTTTTGCTGGTGTGCTCGCTGAGAGTAGTTCGTTGTTGACCAGTGCACCTATATTAGTAATGGCCGCTAAGGCTAAGGATGGTATAACTTTTATTGGTGAAGTAGAGGGATATCCAGTAATCGGACAATTTACGACAGCACGTTTTGAAGAAAATGATGAGTTGATTGCCGTAATTAGCGAAAAACCTGTAGATGGACGTTATCAGGTCTATGCAATTATCGACCCTAAATCAGGCTTATTGTATATGATTTATGAGATGGGGCGTTCAGTAAAAATGGGTTATAAAGCCATTTTTAAGCAAACTTATTATTTTACATTGTTGTCATGGGGTTTTCTCTTAATTTTTATTTTATTTTATTTTATTTTTAATTTTTCTTATTCTGTGAATACCATTTTATATTTTCTAGAGATTGTTGGCATTACTTTATTTGTTACTGTAGCAATTTCTGGTTTTGTTAATTATTTTGGTTATAGGAAATCGTATGAAAATTTTGGAGCATTATCGGAGCAAATATTTGAAAAGCTAGGATTTGAATATCCAAAAGAACAGGATTTCTATAATGATTTTTTAACTGATGATGGTGTTCAGATTAGTGTAATGAAGTATAGAAAAAATTTAAAAGGTCTAGATCCATACCCAGAAGATTATTTTAGTAAGAATACAACAAGCGAATAAGTAGTGGAACATAAATTAAACCTTAAGTTAGTTAAAGGTCCAATATATTCTTTAGAAAAAGCAAAGTCTAAAATTCCCGTAAATCAGAATATTGGTGGAATTGCGGCTGGAACTGCTTTTGCAGGTGTACTTGCTGGAAGTAGCTCCTTACTCACAAGCTCACCTATTTTATTAATGGCTGGAAAAGCAAAAGATGGGATAACTTTTATAGGTGAAATAGATGGATATCCAGTCATAGGGCAATTTACCACAGCACGTTTTGAAGAAAATGAAGAATTGATTGCTGTAATTAGCGAAAAACCTGTGGATGGACGTCATCAAGTTTATGCAATTGTCGATCAAAAATCTGGTTTATTATATATGATTTATGAGATGGGCCGTTCAGTGAAAATGGGTTATAAAGCGATTGTGATGCAGACCTATTATTTCACCCTTATTTGTTGGGGAGGGATATCAATAATATTTTTACTCTTTTATATTTTTGATTTTAATTATTCTTGGGAATCTTTTGGGGATTTAATAAAGTGGTTATTTATGGGGTTGTTTCTTTGTATAGCGCAAATGGCTTTTATTAATTATTTTGCTTATCGAAAATCATATGAGAATTTTGGCAATTTATCTGAACAAATATTTGAAAAATTAGGTTTTGAAAATCCTAAAGAGCAGGATTTTTATAATGATTATTTAATTAATGATGGAATCAACATCAGTGTTATGGATTATAGAAAAAACTTAAAAGGTAAAGACCCTTATCCAGCAGATTATTTTGATAAGAAAAATTTTTGAAGTAAAAGGTTATTTAATGAGGCTTAGATTATTTGTCATTACCCTAATATTAGTTACGTCTGCATGCAGTCAACAGAAAGAAGAATACACTCACGGAGGTTTGACTAAAGATTATAAAGATGTGTCTGAATATAAGTCTAAACATGAACTAGAAAAGGCTGCAAAAGCAAATGATGCTGAGGCTATTTTTGTATTGGCATCTATGTATGCCACAGGCGAAGGTGAAAAATTTGATCAAAAGAAAGCATTAGAACTATTTGAGAAATCTGCACAATTAGGCTCCTCAAATGCCATGCTTCAATTAGGACTGATTTATCGAAATGGCAATCAAGTTGTAAAAAAGGATGATCAAAAAGCTTTAATGTGGTTTCAAGAAGGAGCTAAAAAAGGAAACCCTTCCGCAATTCACAATGTTGGGCTGGCATATTACAAAGGTTTAAATGTAAAACAGGATAGAGCAAAAGCGTTTACATATTTTATTCGATCTGCTGAGTTAGGACTCATACAATCCCAGACAGTAGTTGCTGCTCAATTATATGGTGGGGATGGCGTTAAAAAGGATATCAAAGCATCTTTTAAATGGATATTAAAAGCTGCTGAACAGGGAGATCTTGAGTCACAAAATAATGTAGGTTTGGCTTATGAGCGAGGTGAGGGGGTAGAGCAAGATCCACTTAAAGCACTTGTTTGGTTTAAGCGTGCGGCTGATCATGGACATGCGTTAGCGCAATATAATACTGCTCTTAAATATTATAATGGTGCAGGTATGAAACAAAATTTAGATGAGTCAATACGATATGCAGAAATGGCTGTACGCAATGGAAATAAGGCTGGAATAGAGTTGTTATTTAATATTTATTCGGATGATAGTAGTTCAAGATATAATCCTGAGAAAGCTAATTATTGGAAGTCTAAAATCTAAATTTATACTTAAATAAAAGGCTCTTTTGAATAGAAGAGCCTTTCCAAACTTAAGAATCGCAATATCCTTTAAAAATATAAAGTCAAATAGTTTAATTTTCTTGATATCGAATATGGTTTTGAGCTATGCAAGAGCTTGACCCTAAAGGAAAGATAGTTATTCACAAATCTATGGGCTTTATTGGTTCTACTTGCTCTCACAAAGTGAAATGAAAAATATACTAAATAGACCGATTAGTCTTGACAATTTTATTTTTATTAATTTTTGAGTTTTCACTTTCATAAATTTGAAATGTATCTTTTACAATCATTTAATCTATTTATCTTTTTTATTAAATAAAATCTTTTTAAGAAAATGTTTCATAAATCTTAACTAAGTGATATTTATGATAATTTTCAGTTTGGTTTTAATTTTTATTTAATCTATAAAAAACAGTAACTTATTTTTAATTACAAAAAATAACAATATTATATTTTTATAAGAATAACTTTATTAAGCTATATTTTATAAGCATCTTAACTATTTGCTTTTGGTTTAAGTTGATATGATTTTTATATAAAATATGTTTGTTTATATGATAAACTGCGTCTAAATTTTTTGAATATAAGGTTTTTAGACTGATTTTTTAATGTTTTAAGAATATTAACTTTTCGGTAAAACCTTGAATAAATAAGAAAACAGAGGAATGAAAGTTGTGTTGAAACGAAGTATTTTGATACTTTTTTTGACTGGAAACATTATCGGTCTATCATATGCTCAAGCAGCAGAACTAGAGCCTGTAAAACTTAAAAAAAGTTGTATTAAGAAGAACCCTCTAGCAGACGGTCAAAATGATCCTGAGCTATTGAATATTTTTAAACAAGTTTGTGATAGCGATAATACAACTCAAAAAAATGATTTATTAGCTAAAGCTGCTATGCGGTTTTATGAAACCAATCAACCAGTTAAAGCATTGAATTTAGCAAATCAATTGCAAAGTCAAAATATACGCGGTTCCTTAATAACAGATGTCTTGTTTTTATCTGGTGTGAGCATTGCAAATAACTCTTTACAGCAAATGCGTACTCAGGAACTGAGATATTTAAGCAATGATGTGACTTATCCTCCTGCAAAGCAGTTAATTGAAAATATTCATACTGCTATGCCTGCTCCGGCTCCATCGAGCTTTAAAGCGAGTTCAGAAAGTAGCTCAGATGATAAAGAAAAAAGAAGTTATAAAAAACAGTATGTAACGCGTAATAAAGCGAGTACTTCTAAATCGTCAAACAAACGAGTATCAAGCCCAACTAAGACGGCTACCGTAAAACCTAAAACTGCACCTGCAGCTACTGTGAATAAATCAAAAAGTTCGCCTTTTGACCCTTTAATTAAATAATCCGGAATAGAATCTTATGGCTAAGAGAGAGAGCGTACAAAAGAAGCTTCAGCGAATTCGACCTCCACGTGTTCAACTTACATATGATGTCGAAATTGGTGATGCAAAAGAAGCAAAAGAGCTACCATTCGTTGTAGGTGTGATGGGTGATTTTTCGGCTGCATCTGAGCTTGAGCGTACAAAATTAAAAGATAAAAAATTCATTAATGTTGATTTAGATAATATTGATGAAGTTATGGAGTCATTGTCTCCAAGAGCTGCTTTCCAAGTAGATAATACGTTGACAGAAGAGGGCGGTAAGATCGCTGTTGATTTAACATTTAAGTCAATGGAAGATTTTCGTCCGGAAAATGTGGTTCAACAGGTTGATCCATTAAAGAAACTTGTGGAAGCACGTGAACGTTTAACTGACTTAAGAAACAAAATTTCTAACAGTGAACGTTTAGAAGATTTACTTGATGAAGTTCTTAAAAATACAGATCAGATTCGTAAATTAAGTGCGGAGGCTGATCATGAATAATACTCAATCTGCAGCAATGCCACTTGTTGAAAATGAACAAGTTACACTTTTAGACTCGATTGTTGAAGAAAGCCGTATTGCCCGAAATGAAGAAGAACATTCGCGTGCAAAAAGCTTAATCGGTGAGCTTGCTAAAGAAGTAATGGCAGGCACAATTACAGTTTCTGAAAATATGACTTTATCAATTGATAAGCGTATTGCAGAAATTGATGCGCTGATTTCAAGTCAATTAAGTCAGATCATGCACAATGAACAATTCCAAAAAATTGAGTCAACTTGGCGTGGTCTCTATTATTTCTGTCAAGAGACACCATCTAACCCTCTTATTAAAATTCGTATGTTAAATACGACTAAGAAAGAGTTGGTAAAAGATTTCCAAGGCGCTACAGACTTCGATCAAAGCACTTTGTTTAAAAAAATCTATGAGGAAGAATACGGATCTTTTGGTGGTGCACCATATTCAGCGCTTATTGGTGATTTTGAATTTGACCGTACGCCTTCTGATATGTATTTGCTTGAGCAAATCTCTCATGTTGCTGCAGCAGCTCATGCGCCATTTATTTCGGCCGCTAGCCCAAGCATTCTTGGTCTAGAGTCATTTACAGATATTGACCGTCCTAGAGATGTTTCAAAAATCTTTGAAACAGCTGAATATGTTCAATGGCGTTCATTTCGTGACAGTGAAGATGCTCGTTATGTTGCTTTAACATTGCCACATGTGCTTGGTCGTCTTCCTTATCATCCAAAGGAAGGAACAGCTACTGAAGGCTTCAACTTTGCTGAAGATGTTTCGGGCGCAAATCACAATGAATATTTGTGGATGAACGCTGCTTATGCTTTCGGTACTCGTTTAACAAATGCATTTGATATGCATGGTTGGTGTGCTGCAATTCGTGGTGTTGAGGGTGGTGGTTTAGTTGAAGGCTTGCCTGTACACACTTTTAAAACACAAGATGGTGAAGTGGTATTTAAATGCCCAACCGAAATTGCAATCACTGATCGCCGTGAAAAAGAATTAAGCGATTTAGGCTTTATTCCTTTAGTGCATTGTAAAAATACTGATTACGCTGCTTTCTTTGGCGCGCAATCAACTCAAAAACCTAAAAAATATGACAATGATACAGCAAATGCTAACTCTGCTTTATCGAGTCAAATTCAGTACATCATGGCCGTTTCACGCATTGCTCATTATTTAAAAGCAATGATGAGAGATAAAGTGGGTAGCTTTGCTTCTGCTGGAAATGTTGAAGCATTCTTAAATGAGTGGTTGTCACAGTATGTATTACTTGACGATGGCGCTTCTCAAGAAGCAAAAGCTCAGTACCCTCTACGTGAAGCGTCTGTAAAAGTTGTAGAAGATCCTGCTCAACCAGGTCACTACAAATCTGTGGTTTTCTTGCGACCACACTTCCAGCTGGACGAGTTGTCAGTTTCTTTACGACTTGTCACTGAGTTACCTCAGTCCTCAAATTAATAAAGGTCAGCGAAAGAATAACTTTAAATTACAAATAGGAAAGTTCTAAATGAAAGATATATACGTTGAGTTTCGCGGTAAATACAAAGTTGATGGAGAGTCTCGTGACTCTGAGCACAAAGGCTGGTTAGAAGTTAACTCTTGGTCTCATAACATTCGTCAACCTAAATCTGCTACTTCAAGTAGTGTTGGTGGTCATACTGCTGAACGTGTTGAACATTCAGATATGGTTTTTGTTAAAGATCTAGATGCAACTAGCCCGAAATTATGGGAAGCATGTTCAGCTGGTTATACATTTGATGAAGTGCAAATCGACTTCTACCGTGCAAATGGTGATAAGCGCATCAAGTACTTACAAATCAAATTGAAGCATGTTCTAGTTTCTAGTGTAACTCCAACAGTTAATGAAGAAGGTGTTCCAACAGAAGCGTTTGGTTTGAAATACGCAGCTGTTGAATGGACTTACAATCAACAAGATATTAACGGTACTGCTAAAGGTGCTGTTACTAAGAAATGGTCACTTTCTAACAATACTGCTTCTTACGCAGCGTAATTGTTTAAGTGAATATTTGGTGGAGGCTGACTTAAAGTTAGCCTCTGCTGTCTTTAAGCATGCTTGTTGTGAACTCGAATGAATTTAGATCGGCTTTATCCATATGGATTTCGTTCAACTTTGTTTGACCGCTTAATTCCTGAAAGTGAAGATTATGCAAAAGGTCTTTCTATTCAGCAATTAAGAGAATCGGTAGCAAAAGATTTAGAAGACTTACTTAACAGTCGAGTCGCTAAATTGGATCATGTAGTTGATGATTACCCGCTAGTTAAAAAATCTATACTTCAGTTCGGTATTATTGATTTTGTGGGGCTATCTACAGCCAATCCGCTAGATCGTGACAAGATTTGCCAATCTATTGAACAGTCAATTGCAGCTCATGAACCTCGGTTAAGACAAATACGGGTAGAGATGTTGTTGGATGGGCACAATATGGGGGCATTGTGTTTAAGCATTCAGGCGTATCTAAATATTCATCCACTGTATGAACCTGTCGTTTTTGATGCATTGTTAAAACCGACAACGCAGCAATATGTAATTTCAGCGAGAACCTAGGCATAGTGGGTGTGTTGTGATAGAAGAGCTTTTACCTTTTTACGAAAAACAACTACAGGAATTTGGTCAGCAATCTCGTGAATTTGCTCAAAAATATCCGAAAATTGCTCAGCGTTTATCTTTAAATCAAGAGCAGATTGATGACCCGCATATCGAACGTCTTATACAAGCATTTTCATTAATTTCTGCTCGTATTGATAAGAAGCTTGCTGATAGTTATGACGTATTTACCCGTTCTTTATTTGAGGTGATGTTCCCTCAATACTTACGTCACTTTCCGGCTTGTTCAGTAATAAGTTTTGAAGATATAAATAAAATAAAACAGCTCACAGAAGCGCATATTGTTCCTGCTCACACAGTTTTGAAGTCACGTAGCTTTAAAGGGGTTCAGTGTGAGTTTAATACTACGCAAGAAGTCAAATTACTCCCTATAAATTTACAAACGCTAGAGTTTAAAAGCACACCTAGTGCACACATGCATTTAAGCCAAAATGCGACTTTAACTTTTAAGTTTGAAATTTTTAATCATGCTCATGTATGTTTAATAAATGAAAAACTACCTATTTATTTAGATGCAATTTCTAATTTTCCACTTCAAGTACTAGACAGTATTTTTAAAAAGGGAACAACTTTTGCCATTAAAATAGGACAGAAAATTGTTGAACTGGATAGAAATCCATTTGAGTTAACAGGTTTTTCTGAGCAAGAAAGTCTATTGCCACTCGATCAGCATACCCATCATGCTTATCGTTTGCTGATGGAGTATTTTTGTTTTCCTGAAAAATTTAATTATCTAAAACTCGATTTAGGTTTTTTAAAGCGCTTATCTCTAGAAGATAATAATTTTGAACTGCTTATACATTTTAAATTAAATTTAAATGATCAAGCTGTAGTGCGAAATTATTCTGAATTAAATGTCGCTAATTTTAAATTGTTTACTACACCAGTTATTAATTTATTTGAAAAATACGCTGAACCACAAAAAATTGTACATAAGCAATTAGAATATCCGCTGATTACAGATGCTCATCATCCTGAGTTTTATCAGGTGTATTCAATTACTGAAATGAATATGGTTCGTGAAAAAACGAGTCAAGAAGAAAGCTATGTTCCGGTGCTGCCTTTTTTTGCCATGAGTCATTATCATGCTGACACAGCACGTTTTTTCTATTCAGTGAATTATCAAAAGCTGCAGCCCAATTTTGTCGAAATGGGTTATTCAATTATTTCTAAAAATTTAAATCCTTCGTCAACACGTTCGGATTTTATTAGCACAAAACTATTATGCTCAAATCGTGACTTACCGCATGAAGCATTAGGGCAATCTAATAATATATTAAACCTTAATGATAGTAGTCTGGCTCGCCGCGCTATTGTTTTAAAAAGACCTACAAAACCTTATCAATTTGGTCAAAGCCAGAGTGAGCAGTGGCGTGTTATTTCACACCTTTCATTAAATAGTTTAGCTTTAATGAAAGGTGATGCGGTATCTCATATTAAAGAGTTACTTGCTTTATATAACTTACCTTTATCAAAAGAAAATTATCTAATTATTGAATCAATCAAACATCTGGAATTTTCACTTACTCACAAACTTGTAGATGGAAAGCCATTTCCAATGTTTTTAAGAGGAGTAAAGGCAGAGTTACAAATTGATTCATCCGTATTTAGAGGCCATAGCCTATACATTTTTAGTCAGTTATTAAGTCGTGTTTTTAATTTAAAGGTTCAAATTAATAGTTTTGTTGATTTGGTTGTTAAGGATTATTCATCTCAGCAGGAGTTATACCAATGCAGTCAGAACGTTGGTGGCAAGACTCTTCTGTAACAGCTGAGCTCTTTACAAAGCCAAAGTCTTTTGAGTTTATCCAAGCAACACGGCTATTAAGGCACGATTCAAGTCGTACAGTTAGTTCATCTTGGAGTGATCATTTTAAGTTTGAAACATCCTTTAATTTAAATTTTCCTGCTACAGAGATTGAAAATTTAGAATTAACGGACGAGCGGATCTATATCACGAATTTAATTGTTGGTCTTACGGGCATACAAGGTGCTTTACCTTATACGTATACGAATAAGATTAAGCAAGCTCCGCGTCAGCAACGAGCTGAAACTAAAGAGTTTCTAAGTTTATTTAATCATAAGCTTACCGCTCAATATGTAGATTCTAGTATTACTTATAATCTGCCGATTAGATATGAGATAGAACATAAAAATGACTATTTAGATATTCTGCATGCTTTGAATGGTTATGTGCGTTCGCAGCATCAACAAGCTGATCTTGATGAATATTTTGCAGAATTCTCAGGATTGATGCAGGGGCAAAATAATACAGTTCATGCATTAAAAACGATGCTGTCATGTATTTTTAAACATGAAATTACGATTGAAGAATTTGTACAAGAATCCTTTAAGTTAGCGAGTGATCAGTTAACAACTTTAGGTGGAAGTCAGCCGAGTCTACTTGGTGTTAATACTTTTTGTGGGGAAACCATTCAGCAAATTGATGGAAAAATTGAAATTCAAATTGGACCATTAAAACGTCAGCAATATCTCAGTTTCTTACCAAATCAAGAGTTAAGCTTAAAGCTTAAAAAACTTGTAGAAACGTGGTGTAGTCCAACTTTATCAATAGATTTACGGCTTATCTTGGATGAATCAGAAATACAACCTATTTGTCTCACTCATAAGAATCAGAGTGGGTTAGGCCAGGGTTCTTTTCTCATATCACGACAGCCCAAAGTACATAGTCATGAAACCTGCTATAGCCTTATTGGAGAGACAATATGATTAAAAAAATATTACTCTCATTCATTGCTATTTTTTCAGTAGTTAGTGGAATTATTATTTTCTACTGGCGTGATGTTCAATATAATCCCGATAAAGGAGATTTTTTCCTTTATTTCTTAGTTTTACCAGCAATAATTACATTGGTGATTTTATCACCGTGGTTAATTTATAGCGCTTATACAACGTATAAAGACAAAAAAGAGCAAGCTATAAATCAAGATAAAGATGACGTTAACTCAAAACAAACAGCGGTAACTGATCAACCATTAGAACAGCTAAATTTCAATATTTATTCTGGTTTTGCTTTACATGCTTTTGGTGAGAATGAAAGCATTATTGAGCAGCTACAAAACTTTAAAAGTCCAGAGCTGGATGATCAACTATTAAATTCTTACGGATTACCTCTTTTATCTTACCGTATTAAAGATTTGGATGAAGAGAATCTTGAGGAAAGTGATTACTCATCGCCACGACAAGTTCGTATGATGTCATTAATAAGACAGCAACTCGAACAAAATATAGAAAATTTATATCTTCTAGCTGAGCATTTAAAGCGTTCAACTTTATTTTATGAGTCGCAGCAAGCCCTTGAATATCATATGCATCCGGCATGGGTAAATCCTGAGTCTGAATATGACGATGTAGAAATGCCGATCGTAGAAGTTTATCGCTTAAATCGCTTAAATCTACACATCCTTCTTTCGCAGGATTTATTACATATCTGGAATGATGACCACAGTAATGAATTAATTTTAGAGTTTTTTACTGAAATTGGTATTCCTGCTCAAAAAATCCATATTGAATATCATTTTTTTGGAGAGCAACTGGCTTACCAAGAGTTAATGCATTTATTAAAGGGTATTCATAAAAGAGAGCATGAGATGTTCTTTTTGGTCGTGGCCGATTCGGAAATTGATCAAGATCTAATTGATGAAAAATCTTGGATGATTAAAGATTATATTCCTGCTGAATTTGCAGCAAGCTGTTTGCTCGCAGATCCTTTAGTTAAAATTCAAGAATTAGAACCGACTAAAGCACTGAAAGTGGTAGTGGGTCAACAAGATACAGCGAAGCTTTTTAATAATTTTGAATTTAATGATTTACCTCAGCATCAAGGTGATGAGCCTTATGTACTGATTTTGTCAGATCAGACCGATATAAAAGTTTCGAAGAAATTGCAGCAACACTTTCTTCAAACGCCTGTAGAACCGCATCACTATATTTATGTGAAATCGTCATTAGGGCATACCCAACATTTAGCTGATATTTATGGCTTTATGCTGAGCATGCATTTCCCTGAACATATCATTCCTTTTGTCTTTGGAGAAAATACGGTGTCAGCACATACGTTTGTGCAGAGTATCACTGAAAACTCAGAAGATGATGCGATGGTGTTGAATAACTAATTTAAACTTTGGACTTAGAACGAGAATAGAATGCATACAATTTTAGGCTACTTGTGGCAGTACATCACGAATCCTAAAGCAATTATCGCCTTGTCATTGTTCGTGGCATTGATGTCTTCATATACTTCAATTCCTCGTCATATATTCTGGGCTTTAGCAACTGCCTATGCTTTGGGTCTTATTGTTTATGGTATCTATTGGCTTATTCAACGAAGAAAGCATGCTGCTCAAGGTGAAGAGTTAGCTGAGGCGATCGAAAAAGATAACCAAGCTGAATATGGCAAAAATAAAGATAAAGAAGAGCTTCAGCTAGTTAGCCAACAAATGAAAGAATCAATTCAACTGATTCGTAAATCTAAGTTGGGTGATAAAAAAGGCAATGCTGCATTATATGAGCTTCCTTGGTATATGGTTATTGGGAACCCAGCGGCAGGTAAAAGTTCAGCTATTTATAACTCTGGTTTAAAGTTTCCTTTTGAAGAAACGCATCAGAAAATGGTATCAGCTGGCTTAAGTGGTACTCGAAATTGTGACTGGTTCTTCTCTACAGAAGGTATTTTGCTCGATACAGCGGGCCGTTATTCTGTTTATAGCGAAGATCATTCTGAGTGGTTAGGTTTCTTAAATATTTTAAAAAAGAACCGTTCTAAAGCACCAGTTAACGGTTTGATTCTAATTGTTAGTATTGCTGAGCTAATTAGCCAAAGTCCTGAAAATTCATTAAAGCTTGCTAAAAATTTACGTGCTCGTATTCAAGATCTAACTGAACGTTTAGAAGTGGTAGTACCTGTTTATTTAGTCTTTTCAAAAATGGATTTGATTGCAGGTTTTACTGAGTTTTTTGAATTTTATGAAGCTCAAGAATATAACCAAGCTTGGGGAGCAACGCTTCCATATGAGCAAAACTCTTCTCATAACGCGGTAGATTTGTTCGAAAAACATTACACTATTCTTTACGATGGTCTAAAAGGAGTGAGTTCGACTCATTTAAGTCGCCGTCATTCGCAAAATATCTCACCAAGCGTAATGACTTTCCCATTAGAATTTAAAACACTAAAACCAGCTTTAAAAAGCTTTATTGGTACACTTTTTGAAGATAACCCATATCAATTTCAACCTGTTTTCCGTGGGTTTTACTTCACCAGTGCTTTGCAGGAAGGTGTAATTGAAAGTCCAATGACTGAACAAATTGCACAAGAATTCCAGCTGACTCAAATTGCTCAAAATGATTTAAAAGACCACTCAAAAATTACTCCTAACCATGGCTATTTCTTAAATGGTCTATTTTCAGATGTTATTTTAAAAGATAAAGATCTCGTTAAGCAGCATGTAAATACGGGCAGAAAACGTCAACGTTACATTGCATTTATTGGTGCTTTAGCGGGTGTTTCAATTATTTTGGGTGTATGGGTTTGGTCTTATCGTAATAACCAGCAATTAATTGGTGAAGTTCAAGCAGATTTAAATAAAGTCGTTCAATTAGAAAGAGCCTCTGGTCAGCAACTGTCTACCCAATTAGAAGCTTTGCTGATTCTTCAAAGACGTCTACAGCAGTTAGATGAGTTTGATGAAAATAGACCACTTAAGTTTAGTTTTGGTTTATATCAGGGCAATGAGCTTCGTGAAAAGTTAAAAGCTGAATATTTAAAAGGTGTTAAGCAGATTGTGTTAACACCAACACAGCAAAATATTGCTCAATATTTGCAACGTGTAAAAAATAATGAAGCAACATTAAAAGCAAACCACACGAATGTTGAGATCAAGCAAACTGCTCAATCTCAACAATATTTGGAACCTTCAGATACCAATCCTCAAGATGCTTATAATGCATTAAAAGCTTATTTAATGATGAGCAATCCGCAATATATGGATGCTAGTCATCTAAGCGATCAGGTTACGCGTTTCTGGCGTTCTTGGTTAGATGCAAATAAAGGCCAAATGCCGCGTGCAGATATGATTCAAGAAGCTGAACAGATCTTGTCGTATGCAATGATCTTAGCAAATGATAAACAATTCCCAGTTTTAGAAGCAGATTCGCAAATTGTTGATCAAACTCGTCAAGTGCTGCTCTCTGTTGTTCGAGGGATGCCAGCGCGTGATCGTGTTTATAACGAAATAAAAATGCGTGCTGCGGTACGTTTCCCAGCACTGACTGTAAGTCAGATTGTGGGTGAGGCAAATAAAAATATTGTATTGGGTAGTTATGCATTACCAGGCGTATTTACCCAAAAAGCTTGGAATGACTATGTAGAAAAAGCAATTGAGGAAGCTGCAGATAAGCCAACAGACAGTAAAGACTGGGTGTTAAATAGTCGACAATCTGATGATTTAACTTTCTCGGGTAGTCCAGAGCAAATTAGAAAGCAGCTAACAGCGCTTTATAAGCAAGAATACATTGCTGAATGGAGAAAATTCTTAAGTGGTATTCACTATGCTAAAGCTGGCCAATTTGCTCAGCAAGTAAAAAATATTGATGTTTTAGGTGAACCGCAAAACTCTCCAATTAGAACATTAATTGAAAGAGTTGCAGTCGAAACAAATTGGGATAATCCGGTTGTTCAAGCTGAGCTTGCAGCTCCACAAAAAGGATTTATTGCATGGTTTAAACGTAAAGTTTTAAATCATGATGACAAGCAAGTTGCTAATCAAGTGGCAAACAATGCCCAAGGTGCTATTTCTCAAGAATATCAAATGTTCTACCAGTTGGTTCGCAAACGTGATGATCAACAAGGTAAGTCATTGCTTGATGAATATATGACAAATTTAGCACTCGTTCGTAGTAAGTTTAATGAGCTTAAAAATGCGGGTGAAATTGGACCTAATGCGATGACATTAGTCAAGCAAACCCTTAATGAGCAAACGTCTGTATTTAACCAAACTCAAAAAATTGTAGATGAAAAAATGGCGGTTGGTTTCAATGAAATTGATCAGCGTTTACTGCAAAAATTAGTAGTTAGCCCACTTACGCAAGCTTTTGAGAGTTTAATTACACCGACACAAGACGAAATTAATAAATTATGGGTAATGCAAGCCTATCAACCATTTACAGCAAATCTTGCTAAGAAATATCCATTTAACTCATCAGCTTCTTTACAGGCGACAAGTAGTGAAATTGGTCAAATCTTGGGTGAAAATGGTAGTATTTCTCGCTTTGTAAAAGAAAGTCTTGATCCATTTGTGATTCGTCGTGGCTATACGTTAACGTCTAAAACTTGGAAAGATTTAGGCATTAGTTTAAATCCTCAATTCGTTATGAATTTCCAAAGATATGTTGCACCAGCCAATGGTATGGCAACTGGTGAGTTGAATGCTCAAGCTCCAGCTGCTCCAGCGACTAACCAATCTAATTTCCAGTTCTACCCAATTCCAAACCCACAATTGCTTTCATATACCGTTGATATTGATGGTCAGCGTATGACTTATGAAAATGGTGTTCAGCAGTGGGTTAACTTCATTTGGCCAAACCAAGGAAGTATTCCGGGCGCTCGTATTACTGCAGTAGATTTACAAGGTCAAACGCATACGATTTTTGATGAGCCAGGTGAGTATGGTATTAACCGTTTAATTGATAGCGCTCAACGTAAGGAACAAAATGGCGGATTTGAAATGCTTTGGCGTAGTAAAACTGATCCATCATTATTTGTAAAAATGAATTTCCGTCTAATTAGCAGTAATTCAGGCAGTATTGGTTCAAGCCGTGGTTATGCAGGTATGCAACTAGTTGATAAAGTCACTGCCGACAAAGCAGCTCGTGTAGTATCTGCTCAGCAAGCGCCAGCTCAAGCTGCTCCAGCAAGAACTGAGAATCCTGTTTCAGCACTTGCTCAGCCTTCTGCGGGAGTTAAACCATGACATGGAAAATAACCTCTATGCGAAAGGAGGAGCAATAATGCAAACATTAAAAACAACTCCTTTGTATTACGGCAAAAGTCCTGCACGAGGCGACTTTTTAAAAACAAAAGGTCAGAATGCTCTAATACAGTTGCTTGATCAGTGGATTACTGAAGCATTGGAATATGCAATGCAATCAGGTAGCTTTAAACAAGCTTATAACACGTTACCTTCACTGGATTTCTTTATTGCGAATCCGAAAGAAAATATGTTTTTAGCGGCAAATTTGCTCGCAAGTGAAGATAGTTCAGGTCGATCTTTTCCAATGGTACTGAGCCATTTATTAGAAATTGATTTACCGTATGATAATTTGTTGTACGCACCATATAGCTATAAACATGTATTAGTTGATTTATTTCAAAACAATCGTGCTTTAAAAGGAATTAAAGATTCAGATCTGTTACTTGGAAAATTAGGTCACTTACAAAATCAAATTCAGGTTTTAACTGAACGCGAGTGTGTAGGTTTCTATGAAAATCATACGATGCATTCATTTGCTCAACTCATGAAGTTAAGTATTTATGAGTTAGCGCAAAGTATGATTGGGCTGGGATTATTGCTACAGCCAATTTTACAAAATGGAACGAGTCGCTTAAATAAAGTTTTAATTTTGCCTATTAATAATTCTGCTTACAGTTATGAAATAGCAGCATTTTGGGTCAGTATTATTTGTCGCTTTTTAAAAGAACATAATACTGAGGTGCTGATAGGTTTGTTACATCGAGATCAACCTGTATTATTCTTCGGTTTTCAAGGGGCTGATATTTTAGCCCTGAGCGATATTTTTACTCAGAATATGGATAGTAAACACTGGGTTTCTTTAATAGAAGCTCAGTGGATTGATACTTATTTGGAGCAGAATGCCGGTTTAGCTACGCTAGAACAATCATTATGCCAACGCCAATTAAGTTTAAATCAAGGCTTAAAACTATTTAGACAGACTTTTTTGGGTGAATAATAATGAATCAACGATATCAAACTAAACTTTCACAGCTCATAAAAGGCTGTTTTATCTATGCAATCGCTAACTATGCTTTAGCTCAGCCGATTGTCGTAGAAGGTGTGGTCCCTAACGAAGCAAGTAAACAGGCTATCTTATTAAAAATGCAATCTGTTTATGGTGCTGATCAGGTTGTAGATAAAATACAAGTGAGACCCGTAGCTGCTCCAAATGGGTGGAGTGACTCGGTGACGCGAGTGATTACCCCTGATCTTAAAAAGGTTTCGCAAGGGAAATTAAGCGTAAATGGTACTCGATTTGAGCTAAGTGGAAAAATGCTGAATCCAGCAGATATCCAGCCTACAATTCAATCTTTTCAAGGACTAGTGCAACCGCCGTATCAACTATATTCACAATTATCAGTCAATCAGGCTGAGCAGAAAATTATTGATGATGCACTTAAAAACCGAATTATTGAGTTTGAATCTGGTAGCGCAGTTTTAACTGATGCAGGTCAAAAAATTCTAGATGAGATGGCTATTGCTTTAAACAAAGTAGGTGGTAAGAAAGTCAAAATCGTAGGACATACAGATAGTTCTGGTGATGCGAATAAAAACTTAAAACTTAGCCAAGACCGCGCATTAGCAGTTAAAAACTATTTGATTAGTAAGAGTATTCCCGCCGACCATTTATCTACAGAAGGTTTAGGTTCATCTAAGCCAGTTGCAGATAACACTTCTCCAGAAGGAAGAAAGAAAAACCGTCGGATTGAGTTTACTGTTCTATAAATATAAGGAGAAGAACATGGCTAGCCCTTACATTACGATTGGATGCCCAACAACTGGTGGAGGGCAAGTCATTTCAGGAAACAGTACATTTTTAATTGATGGAATTGCAATTGCCTGTGTAGGAGATAAGGCTACTTGTCCGTTACACAAAACGGTTTCTACGATTGTATCGGGAGACCCAAATATGCTTGTCATGGGAAAATCCGCAGCACGTGTAAATGATTCATTATCATGTGGCTGTAAATTATTGCCAAAACAGAGTTTAGTTAATCAAGGATAAGGGTAGAGATATTTTTATATAGATATAAATATCTACTAAAACATATTAACGCTTGAAATGATGAGTAGTTTGTCTGATAAAGCTGAATTTTGTTAATATACAGGCATTATGATTTTAAGCATTAAATTATTTAAAAATATTGAGAGTAATGATGAGTAATTTAAAAATTTTAATTACAAAACTTTCTACAGTTGCGCGAACTGCTTTAGAAAAATCGGCTAATGCTTGTGTTATTCAACAAAATTACGAAATTGAAATTGAGCATCTATTTTTAGAATTACTTAATCAATCTTTAGAGAATGATTTAAAAATTTTATTAAAGAAATACAAAATTTCATCTGAAGCTTTAGCTGATGATTTAAAAGAAACAATTTCTCAATTACCAAAGGGTAATACTCGAACTCCTATTTTTGCTAAATCTATTGTTCGTTTGTTTGAACAAGCTTGGTTATTAGCTTCGGCTGAACAAAATCCAGTTATTCGTAGTGGTCATTTATTAGTTGCTTTATTAACTGCGCCTGATTTATATCAAATTGCAACAAGAGCTTCGAGTTTATTTGATCTTTTACCAATTGACTCAATGAAACACAAGTTTCTTGAAATTTGTGAGAAGAGTGTTGAACAACAAGATGAAACAAAAACACCTCCTGATGAGGTGGAGTCAACAGAGGCGACTGTAGCAAATACCAAAGTAGCTAAAACACCTGCACTTGATCAATATACGATTAACCTCACTGAAAAAGCAAAAAAAGGTGGTATAGATCCAGTTATTGGACGTGAATATGAAATTCGCTTAATGCTCGATATTTTAATGCGTAGACGCCAAAACAATCCGATCTTAACCGGAGAGCCAGGTGTTGGTAAAACAGCTGTAGTGGAAGGTTTGGCTTTAAAAATTGCTCAAGGTTTAGTACCAAACGCCCTAAAAAATGTCCATTTACATGTGCTGGATATGGGACTTTTACAGGCGGGTGCAAGTGTTAAAGGCGAGTTTGAAAACCGTTTAAAACAGGTTATTCAAGAAGTTCAAGCTTCTACTCATCCTATTATTTTATTTATTGATGAAGCGCATACTTTAATTGGTGCAGGTGGACAAGCAGGGCAAAATGATGCTGCAAATCTTTTAAAACCAGCACTTGCACGGGGTGAGTTGCGCACAATTGCTGCGACTACTTGGGCAGAGTACAAGCAATATTTCGAAAAAGATGCTGCATTGAGCCGACGTTTTCAGGTTGTAAAAGTAGAAGAGCCGACCGAAGAAGTTGCGGTAGATATGTTGCGTGCGATGATTCCTGTCATGCAGCAGCATTTTAAATTGCAAATTGATGATGAGGCGATCGTTACAGCAGTTCATTCTTCACATCGATATATTAGTGGACGCCAACTTCCAGATAAAGCAATTAGTGTGCTTGATACGGCTGCAGCACGTGTTGCGTTGACCCAAAATGCTCAACCTGTAAAGCTTGATCAGTTAAAGGCCCAAGAGCATAACTTAAAGCTTGAGCAGCAAATTTTAGAAAATGAGCATCGTCAGATTCCAATTCATCATGAACGATTGGAAACTTTAAAAGCTAATTTAGAATCTTTACAAGAAGAGATCCAAGAAACCGAAGAGCAGTGGCAAAAAGAATTAGAACTTGTCCATAAAATTCAAGAGTTAGAAGCACAGAATCATGCTAATGAGTCTGAAGCTTTCGATCAGATTAATTTACTGCGTAAAGATCTTGCCGATATTCAAGGCCAGCAACCATTAGTATTTGAAAGAGTAAACTCTCAAATTATTAATGAAATTATTTCTGATTGGACAGGTATTCCTGTTGGAAAAATGGTCAATGATGAAATTAAACAGATATTAACGCTTGAGGATAAATTGGGCGAGCGTGTAATGGGGCAAGATTATGCACTCACACAATTAGTTCAAGGGATTAAAACTTCAAAAGCAAAACTTGAAGATCCTAATAAGCCACAAGGTGTATTTCTTCTGGTCGGACCAAGTGGTGTAGGTAAAACTGAAACTGCATTAACTTTGGCAAATGAGTTATATGGTGGTGAACAGCATTTAATCACAATTAACATGTCTGAATATCAAGAAGCTCATACTGTATCTTCGCTAAAAGGTGCACCTCCAGGATATGTCGGATATGGTCAAGGTGGGGTTTTAACAGAAGCGGTTCGCCGTAACCCATATAGTGTTGTGTTGCTTGATGAAATTGAAAAAGCTCATAGCGATGTTCAGGAACTGTTCTATCAAGTATTCGATAAAGGTACTTTAGAAGATGGTGAAGGTCGAGTAATTGACTTTAAAAACACGACTATTTTGTTAACTTCAAATGCTGGTTCAAGTGCCATTATGCAGGCTTGCTTAAATAGACCTGTAGAAGAATGGCCTACAGCTGAAGAGTTGATCGAGCACTTAAAACCAAGTTTATATAAACAATTCAAGCCTGCATTTTTAGGCCGAATGAGAGTTGTTCCTTATTTCCCACTGCATGATGATCTACTTGTACGAATTATTAAACATAAGCTAGGCAAAATCACAGCAAGAATTGAGAAACAATACGGAACACAAGTCCAGTATTCTGATGATTTGGTAGAGCTGCTCTTAAGCCGTTGTACAGAAGTCGATAGTGGTGCGCGTAACGTTGATAATATTTTAAATTCTACAGTGTTACCTGCATTAGCTACAGAAATTTTGGTGGCTTTAGCAGAGCAAAAACTACCAAAAGTTATCATGATTGATGCTAAAGATGACGAAATTCAATATGTACTAGACCCAGTTGTAAAAGCTGCTAAAAAAAGGACTAGTAAAAAATTGAAGTCAGAAGTTTAAAATTGAATAGAGCTAAAATTAGATGAATATTGATATTTCTGAACTACTCGAACCCATTAGTGATAGTTTGCCTTGTGGTGATGACTTTTCGTTTTCTAATGAATTTCATGAAATTAAAAAAGCGAAGACACAAGATGATCTATTACTAGATCAAGGTGATTGGGTTGCTGAGCGCAAACAAGCCGATTGGGACTTTGTAGCAAAGAACACGAGTGTTTTGCTAAAAGATAAAACGAAAGATATTCGTCTATTAACTTGGCTCTTAGAGGCTTGGACTCATCTTTATGGTTTTGAAGGTATGGCTAAAGGTTTAACTTTAAGCCATACCATGCTGAATCAATACTGGCAGGAAATTCACCCTGTTATTGAAGATGATGACTTAGATCAACGCATTGGTTTATTACAGGGTTTAATTAATCAACTTCCGATGTTGTTAAAGAAAGTTTCTTTAACCAATACAGCCCCTTATTATAATTTGCTTGATTACGATAATTTTCTATATCACGAAAATGTTCGCCGTAAACAAACTGAAGAGTATGACAGCCAGTCGGGACCATCTGAACTAGAACAATTCGACCAAGCCATTTTTAATACTTCTAAAACTTTTCAATACTCTAATTATCAAGATTTTAGCTCAGTCTTAACCGAGTGGGATGTTTTAAAACAGACTCTTGATCATTTAATGGGATTAGATTCGCCGAGTTTTGCTGCTATTGATTCGGCATTTGAGACTATTCACAGCACATTACGTAAGATTTATAAAGCAGAAGCTTTTGGTACAGGGCTTGCGCCAATCCAAGAACAAGCTACTGTTATCACGAGTTCATCTATGGAAAATCAAGTGCCTGTACAAGTTGTTTCAGATCAGCCAACTTTTCAGCCTCAAGCACAAACGCACTTGGCTAACCGTGAGCAAGCAATGAAAGTATTGCAAGAAATCGCAGATTACTTCCAAGCAAATGAACCTCATAGCCCTGTGAGCTATATGCTTCAAAAAACGATTAAATGGAGTCAAATGCCATTACATGAATGGTTGGCGCAAGTCATCAAAGATGAGCATCCATTACAAATGGTTCAGGAAATGTTAGGTGTGCAGCCTAAAAATGAATATGAATAAAGATTGGTAAAGACATATGTTTAAAGCTGAAAAAGTCCTGTGGGGCGAAGGTTTATTTTTAAGACCTCAACATTTCCAAATTCAAGATACGTATCATGAACAACGCCTAAATCATACGGTTCGCGCAGTTGTGCCTTTTTCGTATGGCATTCAAAAGTTAAGTTTCGATGAAGCTCAGTTGAGTACGCATATTCTTGCTCTTGAGTCTGTAGAGATGATCTGGCAAGACGGTGAAATTTATCAGGCACCCGCATATGATCTATTGCCTGAACCAATTTTATTAGACGATCTTAATTTACGTGGTGAGATGCTAATCTATTTAGCATTGCCACTTTTACAAGCAAATAAGCAAAATCTAATTGATCAAAACCAAGCGCAAAAGGGTAGATATCAATCTCACCTTGTTGAAACGCATGATCTATTTACTAATGCTACTGAAGCAGATATTAGTTTACTACGCCGCCGTGCTGTTTTTAAATTATTAGATGTACATAGTAATCCAGACCACAATCTAGATGGTTTCTTATATCTGCCGATTGGAAAGATTAAGCGTCAAAGCTCTGGCGCTTTTGAAATTGATCGAAAGTTTATTCCGCCAATTTTGCACGTGGATGCCTCAGAATCACTCATTTCAAACTTAAAAAGAACACTGAATGTGATTAAGGCAAAAATTAAGACGATTCAAACCAATAACCGAGAAAATGAACAGAAGTTAATTGAATTCCGTTCAGGTGATATCGTTTCATTCTGGTTAGTAAATGCTTTAAACACAGCTCATGCTGGCTTGAATCATTTTGTGCAATATCCACAAATCCATCCAGAACGTTTGTTCTTCGAATTGTTACGTTTGGCAGGTTCTTTATTAACCTTCTCGACGGCGTATGATGTTGATCAGTTGCCTGCCTATAAACACCATAATTTACAAGAAAGTTTTTCGCAGTTAGACACGATTCTACGTGATTTACTCGATACGATTATTTCAAGTCGTTACATCAGTATTGCACTTAAAGAAATCCGCCCTTCATATTGGGTGGGAAGTCTTGAGACCGATAAGATTACTCGAGATACTCGACTTTATATTGCAGTATCAAGTAGTGCAATGCAGACACATGAGTTGATCCAGATTGTACCTTTACGATTCAAGATTGGTAGCACTTTAGATGTAGAGCAACGTGTAGTTGCTGCATTACCTGCAATTCCATTGCATCACTTGATTCAGGTTCCAACCGCGATCCCTGTACGTTCTGGTGTGAGCTATTTTGAAGTTGAACCACATCATGAATTATACCAGCGCATGTTAGATTCAGAGACGATTTGTATTTATGTTCCAGCTGGATTCCAAGATATCAGTATTGAACTGATTGCGGTTATGAACGCTTAAGGGTAAAGGAGAGAAAAATGTCACAATCCACAGGTGCTCCTTCTTTATTTGACGATGGGCAAATTGGAACGGGTGGGAATAATAATAGCCAGTCTCAAGCAAAACTACAGGCAATCAATCTTATTGATTTATTGCATGATGGCTTTTATTTGGTTTTTTTGATTCGAAATCAGTATGTGCCGGCAGACGCTCAGCAGTTTCGTGAAAAAATCTTAAATTTACTCAATCAATTTGAGCAGCAAGCTAAAAAGTTGCAATTTTCAGCTGATGATATTCATGATGCTAAATATGCATTTTGTGCTTTGATTGATGAAACTATCGTAACGCAACAAGACCCAAGCTATTTTAATTTACAAAATGCTTGGTTAATTAGCCCATTGCAATTGAGCTTGTTTGGTTCTCAGTTAGCTGGGTATCGTTTCTTTGAAATTTTGGAGCAACTGCGAAGTCGTGGAAAAGAACGTCTAGCTGCGTTAGAAGTATTTCATTACTGCCTTTTGCTCGGTTTTCAGGGTAAGTACCGAATTGAATCTATTGAAAGTCTCAACCACCTAGTATCAAGAGTGGGTGATGAAATTGACTATTTAAAAGGGAAAAAAGTTGCGTTTTCGCCGTTCTCGGCAATTCCCGATCAAATACGAAATATTATTCATCGCGAAGTACCTTTCTTTTGGATTTTGATCTTTTTATTGATTTTTGCATTACTTACCTTTGCGGGGTTAAGATTTATGCTGAACAATCAAAATGATAAAGCATTATCTAATTATCAAAATGTGATTTCTGCTCCTCAAGAGCAAGCACATATTACAATTTATTTACCTTGATGATGGAACGAAATGGCTCAGGAAAAACCAACTTCTATTCGAGTTTTACAATCGAATAAAAAAAAGCCGAAATCACCAGTACTTTATATTGTGATTGGTGTGATTGCAGGGGTGTTTGTCAGCATCTCGCTATTCCTGTTCTTGTCTCAACCGAATTCGCCAGAATCAGCAGCAATTGAGAGTAAATCAACAGAAGAGCAAATTTTAAATCAAGATGCTGTACATTCTTCAGATGAACAAAATCAGGTTGTTGTAAGTCAAGATAATGAGACGGACTCAATGAGCCGTGATGGCTTTGAACAGCCAAAAGATAATGAGTTAAGCAATATTTTTAAACCTGCTCCACATAAAGCTGTTGCTACGAATGAACAACGAGTTTCGCCGTTTGATGAGCAGCTAACAGGTGAAAAGAAAGTTCAGGTTGTGCCTCAGCTACAGACGGGTGCAGCTAAAGCGGCTCAGCCCAAAATACAGCCAACTCAGCAAAAACCTGTGAGTAAGCCGCAGCAACAAGTGGTGCAGGCTAAACCCGTAGTTGAGAGTAAAGCTCCAGCCGAACCAGAACCTGAGGTTGAGCCACCTAAGGCATCGGTAGATATTAAAATTACACGAAGTCCTTTTGCCGTGAATTAATGAACTGATGATGATCTTTCTCATTTTCTTTTGCTTTACATGTTTGGCAATTGGTTTAGCGTTTTTAATGTCTTATGAACTCAGGAGCAGAAGCAAAGATTTTGTATTGTCATTACTGCCCCAAGGGCGTAAACAGCTTAATCAGGTTAAACAATTTGCTCAAACCATGAATCAGGCAGCTGCTCCTGAAAAGCTACAATCCCATTGGCATTTACAACAGTGGTGGATTGTCATTGCAGGCTTTTTCTTGTTTGCTAGTATTCTAGTGTTTGCTTTCACTCGGCCTATTAGCTCAACGCGAATTGAAGCTGAATATCTCAAAAAAACAGATCCTCAAATCTATGCACTTTTGAATGGTGAAATATTATCGCCACCGCCAGAAGTGGATGAAAGCCTAATTGAAGCTGCGATTGTAGAGGCCACACAATTAGAGCAACAATATTCCTCTCAAAATAGTGGCGCTATTAATTCTTCACCTATTGATAATGCGAGTTTCGATGGGCGAGCTATTTTAGATACCAGTCTAGTAGATCGTAAATGGAGCAAAATGAACCCACGTTATAAGCAGCGTTTACTCATGGTGTTTAAAATCATGAAAGAACAATATGGTTATGAGTTGGTTTTATTAGAAGGTTATCGTAGTCCTACTCGTCAGAATATGCTGGCTGGTAATCCGAATACAACAAGAGCAAAAGGTTATCAGAGTTACCACCAATTTGGTTTGGCGGCAGATGTAGCCTTTAAACGAAATGGAAAAGTAGTTATTTCTGAAAGAGACCCGTGGGCTATGCAAGGTTATCGCTTATATGGACAAGTTGCTGAATCGGTTGGTCTCACGTGGGGCGGACGTTGGAAATCTATTCAAGATTATGGACATACTGAATTCCGTATGCCGGGCTTAAGAAAAACACAGGAAATGGCTGAAAAACTGATTGCTGAAAGTTTGAATGATATAAGTTAAACACTTATTGATGATTGAAAACGTTCTTGTAAAACAGTTGTCATCTTGTCTACAAGCTGGGAAATTATCCCAGCTTTTTCCCATGTATAAATTGAAACGACCATAGGGGGAACGGCCCCTAATGCATCATATCGACATACTCGGCGTCCATGGGTGGTAGCCACAGGCAATAAAGATAATCCTAAGCCGGTTTCAACACTGACTAACACGCTTTCTAGGCTACTACCCGTAAAGGCAATATACCAACGTCGCCGTTCACGCTCTAAGGTTGCGAACATCTCATCCCGATAAAGTCCGCCTTGAGGAAAGGTCACTAAACTCATGGGATCAGACCATGTAGTTGTTGAATTCTCACTTTCAAACCATGCCATTTCTTCTGGGAATGTAGCGTGGTGATCAGCACTGGCCGCAGGTTCTTTGACAATAATAATATCGAATTCACCGTTCCGATAACGTTCTGTTAAGTTGCGACTCAAGCCAGAGGTTACGTCTAAACGAACGGAACGATGCTTTTTGGCAAATATACCAAAAACTTCAGCCATTGCTGGACTCATCATATCTTCTGGTAAACCAATACGGATAGAAATACTTCCTGCCGGATCTTTAAGTAGTGCCTCAGCTTCTTGTTGAAGGGTCAAAATCCTTTGCGCATAACCAATCAGATATTCTCCAGACACCGTCAATTTGAAAGGTCTTGCTGTCCGATCTATAAGGGCATGACCGACAGATTCTTCAAGTCGTGCTAACTGCTGACTAACTGTTGATTGAGTCAGGTGTAATCGTTCGGCAGCTGCGGTAAAACCGCCAGTTTCAAAAATAGTGACGAAAGCACGTAAAAGGCGAGGATCAAACATATTAGGTACCGCCACACTAAAAAGCCAATAAGATAAGTATTTATAATCTTAATACTATCGATTAAATAATTTAATTTCCAAATACTTTTGGTGATCTTTATTCTATTTATAAAATGTTTAGCCAAAAATTTCTATTGGGAGGCCACCATGCGTAAGTCACTAATATGGATGAATCTGATTGTCGCATTAGGGGCTTCGGGTTTTACAAATATGACGAATGCAATGGGTGAGTATCCTTTACATCAGGCAGTGATAAATAATGACACACAATCTATCAAACGGATTTTATCTCAAAAAGCTTTAATTGATGAGCGAGATGAAACTGGTTCGACTGCTTTGATGGTCGCTACAAGAGCAAATAATGTACATGCTGCTCATATGCTGATAGAGGCTGGTGCCGATGTAAATGCAAAAGACAATATTCAAGACAGTCCATATTTATATGCTGGTGCACAGGGATATTTAAAAATTCTAAGAATGACACTCATGCATGGTGCCGATTTAAAAAGTATTAACCGTTACGGTGGGACTGCGCTCATTCCTGCAGCGGAACGAGGCCATGTTGAAACAGTTCGTACATTAATTGCGGCCGGTGTAGATGTTAATCATGTGAATAATTTGGGATGGACGGCATTACTTGAGGCTATCATTTTGGGTGATGGAGAACCCAAATATCAACACATTGTAGAGCTTTTATTAAAGGCAGGTGCTGATCCGAACTTGGCTGATAAAAACGGCATAACTCCCTTACACCATGCGCGGTCACGAGGATACCGCGAAATTGAAAAAAGACTTCTTGCAGCTGGTGCAAAATAGAAAGTGAGAGTATGTGATGGAAAAAGGTGAACAGTTTTTACGTAAGGCGATTGAGCTTGCCTATAACAATATTGAAAAAGGTGGCAGGCCATTTGGTGCTGTGGTTGTAAAGGATGGAGAAATTATTGCTTCAGGCGTTAATCAGATTCTGGTAACGAATGATCCAACCGCACATGCTGAATTACTGGCGATTCGTGCAGCCAGTCAAGTTTTAGGATCTGCCAACCTAGAAGGCTGTTCTGTGTATGCAAGTGGACATCCATGCCCAATGTGTATGGCTGCAATGCGTTTAACTGGTATAAAGTCGGTGAGCTATGCTTATTCTAATGAAGATGGAACACCATTTGGTTTGTCTACAGCTGAAATATATATTGAGCTTGCCAAGCCCTTTGCTGAGCAATCAATGAAAATTCAATATATACCGATCAGAGTTGAAAACCGCACTGATCTTTATGTGCATTGGAAGAATTATCAAGCCAATCATTCAGGCTCAAAATAATGAAGCAGTCTGGAGCTTTTTTGACTCAGCCGATGCTCATTGTAACTGTGGCTTTAGTTGGCCTTAATTTAAGACCATTTATAACAAGTATTGGACCATTGATTGCCAATATTCGAACAGCTACTGGTTTAAGCTTACAAGGGATAGCACTACTTACTTTGCTACCGATGATGCTTATGGGGATTGTTGCATTTGTTGGCCCAATATTGCAGAACCTGATCGGTGAACGAAGCGCTATTCTTGGTGCATTGCTGGCCATTTGTGGAGGATGTGCTATCCGATTTTTATTGCCTACATCCGAAGGATTAATTCTTAGTGCAATAGTAATTGGATTCGGAGTTGCGATGATACAAGCGGCTTTTCCCGGCATGATTAAACGAGAATTTAGCCAATTCATTGGGCCGATGATGGGGCTTTATTCGGCTATGCTCATGGGAGGAGGTGCACTAGGTGCATGGTTAGCTCCCATAATTTCAAATATAACGGGTGTCTGGTCGATTGGCCTAGCTTTTTTTACCATTCCAGCTTTATTTGCATTTATATTGGCGCTTGTCTTTTTACCTATAAAAGTTAGTTCATCCATTCATCATGCGCCTGTACGCAAGTTGTTAAATCAACCTCGAACATGGTTATTAATGATGTGCTTTGGACTTGTAAATGGTGGCTACTCGTCAGTGGTAGCGTGGTTGGCACCTTCTTTTCAAGATCAGGGTTGGAGTGCAGCACAAAGTGGAAAATTACTCGCTTTGCTGGCCTTGAGCCAAGCAGCTTCAGCGCTCATTTTGCCTGTTTTAGCTAGGAAATATAAAGATCGACGTCCATGGTTATGGTTTACGTTAGCAATGCAGCTAGTCGGTTTCTCTGGAATGGCTTTTATCCCTGATTTTGCCTCTATGCTTTGGGCAATTTGTTTGGGCGTGGGTTTGGGTGGATGTTTTGCGTTAATGCTTATCGTTGCATTAGACCATTTTGATGATCCGATTCATGCAGGGGCTTTATCTGCATTGATGCAGGGTGGTGGTTTTTTACTGGCAGCAATCCCGCCGTGGATTATTGCGATATTGCATGATCTTACAGGAGCTTACAAAGCAGGCTGGGTTTTTCATTTAGTGAGTGTGATATTAGTCGTTATTTTAGTAATTAGATTGAATCCCAAAAATTATTTTAAAGTAAGTCTGTAAAACGTTGAATTAACCAAGATTCTTTTTTAAGAATTGCTGCTTCTATAATCACAAGCAAATGAGGAAATAGTGATACGATAGAACTGAAATTTTTCCGCTTCTAAATGAATACAACAATATTTGATTTCTATGACTTCTTCTTTGAAACAGCTCACTTTATTTAATCAAGGCTTAGCAAAAACCAGTCGATTTGCAAAAGGCTTGGAAGGCACTTTACAGGCGATTGAGCATTTAGGATATGTGCAGATTGATACCATATCGGTTGTAGAGCGAGCTCATCACCATATATTGTGGAGCCGAGTGCCTGATTATGAGCTAAGTCATCTCAATAGTTTGGTACGTGAGCGGCAGATTTTTGAATATTGGTATCATGCAGCGTCTTATCTTCCTATGAAAGATTATCGCTATGCACTCCCTGCCATGATGTCTGTGAGGAAAGGCGAAAGCCGTTATTTTAATAGAGGTGATCAACACCTTATGAATGAAATTTTGGCACGTGTTCGTGCTGAAGGAAAAATTCGTCTACGTGATATTGATAAAAATAATAAAAAGAGTTTGGGAAACTGGTGGAATACCGGACCAGGCCGCCGTGCTTTTGAGCAGTTATATATGCAGGGTGACCTGATGATCTGTGAGCGTAACGGAATGGAAAAGGTCTTTGATTTGACCGAGCGCTGCTTGCCTGAAAATATTGATTTAAGTATGCCTACGCTTTATGAATATGCGCAGTATTTGTTTAATAATACGCTTCGAGCGCATGGTGCATTTACATGGAAACAATTAGTTCATCTAAAGAAAAATGATTTAAAAGAAACTATGCGCATCGTTCTGAAAGAGCAGATTGACGCAGGTGTAGTATCTGCAATTAAGCTTAAGAATGGTCAAACTTTATATGTTGATGTTGCTGCAATGGAACAAAAGGTTAGTACTGATTTCGGTTTAAAAATACTTTCACCTTTTGATAATTCTCTTATTCATCGTGACCGTTTAGCTTCTTTATTTGAATTTAATTATAGGATTGAATGCTATGTACCAGCAGCCAAACGTGTATATGGTTATTTTTGTTTGCCGATCCTATATCAAGATGAGTTAGTAGGCCGAGTAGATTGTAAAGCACATCGTCCTATCAAAGAGTTAGAAGTGATTAGCCTGCATCTAGAAAAAACAGTAAAAAATAAGGAGCTCTTCTTCTTCGAACTGGAACAAGAGCTCAAGCATTTTGCAGCGTTTAATCAATGCTCAACTATTAATGACGAAGTGATTCAGCGTATTTGTACTAAAATTTAGACACCAAAAGAATTAAAGCTTTTGGTGTTTTCACTTTTTTAGTTCAAAGGCATACGATATTCAATAATTCCTGGTTTTTGTGCAATCCAGTCATAAAGCTTTTGGGCTGTTAGATTAGTTTCTTGAGTATGCCAATATAAACGGTCACAGTTGTGTTCGATAGCTTGCTTCTGCACATATTCAATGAGTTGCTTACCAATATGTTGTCCACGAACTTCAGATGAAACATAGAGGTCTTCTAGATAACAGTAATTATTTTCTGCCCATGTTGAACGGTGAATGACATAGTGCACAATTCCTAAAACCTGCTCACCTTGTTTGGCAACGGCACAGTACATAGGTTCATTTTCATCGAAGAAACGTTCCCATGTTACTTTTGTGACATGAAGGGGTAAATTCACCTGATAAAAATTTTGGTAAGCAAGCCAATATTTTTCCCATTGTGAATAATCTTGCTGCTGAACAGGAACGATTTGAAGACCTTGATTTTGCATAATAATTACACTCTGTTTTAAAGTAATAAAAAATCGATAACTAGAGTGTAGTTTTGATAGTGGTATTTTTATAAGATACACTTTTGATATTTTTCACAGTACCAGTTTTGATATGGCAGCTCCGATTTCTGCATCTTTTCCACATTTAATTTTGCCAAAAGGCCAGATTAAAGATGGACTATATACGGCTTTGCGTGATGTCATTTTAGATGGAAGGCTAACTGCCGGAACAAAATTACCCTCAAGTCGTGCTTTGGCAGAGATGATGTCAATTTCAAGAAATTCTGTATTGGCGGCTCTTGAACGATTACTGGATGAGGGATATTTATTTACCAAACCAAGTTCGGGTACGTATGTTGCTGAGGTTGTGCCAGATCAGTTAATACATGTTCAAAAAAATTCAAAAGAAACGTCTAAAAATACTCATCGTTCCTTAAATATTAATCCGAATATTGAAGCTTTATTGGATTCATGGCGAAAGCAGTCATGGTTAAGTAAAAGGAAAAAAATGTTTCATGTAGGGGTAGGCTGTATTGATTTATTTCCTCATCAACTTTGGGGCAAGTTATTAACACAAGCTTGGCGGCAATCATATTATCAGCTTGGTCAATTTTACGACCCACGTGGCTATCTACCTTTGCGTCAGGCAATTTCTGAATATGTTCGCTCCACTCGAGGGCTGAACTGCAACGAAGAGCAAATTATTATCGTAAACGGAACGCAGCAAGCTATTCATTTAACGGCCTATGCCTTACTTCAAGAAAATGATGAAGTGTGTTTGGATGAGCCAGGATATGATGCAGCTTTTAAGATTTTTCGAAGTTTTGGTGCTCAGATAAATTTGATTGAGAGTGATGAGGAGGGAATGCAAGTCTCTGACATTATTGATCATTACTTCAAAAGCAAACTGGTCTATACAGCACCTTCACATCAGTTTCCTTTAGGGGGAACTTTAAGTTTAGCTCGCCGTTTTGCTTTATTAGATTGGGCATCTCAACAAGAAAAATGGATTTTTGAAGATGATTATAATAGTGAGTTTCGCTATGGCACACATCCCATTCAAGCTCTACAAGGTTTAGATCAGCAGCAAAGAGTCATTTACTCTGGTACTTTTACCAAAATGATGTTTCCAGAGTTTCGTTTAGGGTTCATGGTTGTGCCTGAAGCATTGATCGAAACGTTTAGTGCAGCTAAATACTATACCGATGTTCGAAGTTCTTATTTAGAGCAAGTGGCTTTGTCTCAATTTATACAAAAAGGTCACTATGCTCGGCATGTACGTAAAGTTCGAAAAGCTTGCTATGAGCGCCAACAAGCATTGATTAAAGCTATTGATGAGCATCTTTCAGATGTGCTTAGTGTTCAACCTACAGATTCAGGTATTCATGCAATGTGCTGGTTAAAAGGTGAGTGGACAGAGCAAGAATTCATTGATCAGTGTTCAGCTCTAAACTTGGCTGTTCAGCCATTATCAAGATATTGTCAGATGCCAAACAAAAAGGCCGCGGTACTTTTTGGCTATGCAGCCCACACACCTAATGAAATTATTGAAAACATTCAAAAAATTGCACAGTATTTACAAGAAAAATAATAGCTTAAGTTTTGTTATTTAGATAAATTTAATCATTCTTTAAATGCTTAAATACGAATTTCTATGATGATCAATTGGTTATATGAAAATAGAGATATTATTAAAATTTTTAAAAATTAATTTTAATTAATATTATTTTAAGCTAGCACAATTAATCTAACTACATCAAAGCTTATTTAGTACACCTTTTGGCCACATTCTCCAGATGTGGCCGTTTTTTTATCAAAAATAAATATAGTTCCGAATAACTTAATTAATTCTTAAAGAGACATAAAAATTAATCTTCTTCCATGGCATTACTATAAAACTTAACACCCAGTTTAATACGATCACGCCCATTACCCATGCGCCAGCGATTAGTATCTCTTAAAGAATATACACAGCCACAATATTCTTGTTGATAAAACTCTTCTCGTTTACTGATTTCAATCATACGGCTTGAGCCACCGTTTTTACGCCAGTTGTAATCCCAGTATTGAATTTCAGGATAGTGCGCAGCAGCACGAATTCCGCAGTCATTGATTTGCGCCATATTTTTCCAGCGAGAAATTCCGAGTGAACTACTGATGAGACTAAAGCCGTGTTCATATGCGTAAAGGGCAGTTCGTTCAAATCGCATATCGAAACACATGGTGCAACGAATACCACGTTCGGGTTCATCTTCCATACCTTTTGCTCGAGCAAACCAATTGTCAGTGTCATAGTCTGCATCAATAAACGGAATATTATGCTTTTCTGCAAAACGAATATTTTCTTCCTTACGGATGAGATATTCTTTTACAGGATGAATATTAGGATTATAAAAAAATATTGAAAATTTAATTTCTGATTCGATCAATGCTTCCATAACTTCTCCTGAACAAGGAGCGCAACAAGAGTGAAGTAATAATTGATCATGTCCAGATGGGAGTTCTAATTTTAAACGTTGAGTTGACATAATAAAAAAATTAAATTGTAATGCAATTCATTATATATTTATTTTTCATATAATGTGAAATGAATTATTTTCAATTTTACTGTGAAATTAACTTAATGTTATCTGTTAATATGTTTAATATTAAGTTAAATATAATGAAATAAATATTTTACTAAATATTGAAGTGATTTCTATAATTAACCTTAAAGTTGTTGTTAAATATACTATATGATTAAATAAAATATTAGTGGATTTTATATATTAAGAAATAATAAACCTTAAATATTCTTTATAAGTTATTGATGTATCTGAATATAATTTTAAGTTTTTATTGTGATTTGTGTCACAAATAAACCTTATTTTTTCAATTAAAGTATTTCTTTAGATTTATATCTTTAATAAATTTATACTATAAAATTCAGTGTGTTTTTTTAATTTAAGCGTGTGATAATTTGAGATATGAAAGATTGGCAATGTAAGTATTGTAACGGTTACATTATGGTTAATCATTCAAAGATTAGCGTAGGAGAAAAAGTTTACTTTTTGGTATATAAATTTGATGCAAAGAATGAAAGGAAAAAATTCTATAAAAAGGGAATTGTGATTGCACGTCACGATAATATACTTCACATTGAATCACGTAAAAAAACTTATAAGATCGAGCAAATTAAAGTCTATCCATTAGGCGCCCCAATGCCTTTCGTTTACAACATGTTTTGGATTTGTGGATGTCCTTGTACTCTACAAAACTAATTTCTTAAATTTAAATGATGGCAAGTTATTTTATAGATTGAACTGGATTAATCATCAGATCCATTTTTGTCTTTTGCTTTTACCGATAAGAACTATAGCTTGATAAAAGTGGCTCATAACATATAACAAAACTCCTGTTATTTATTTGACAAAACAAAGACGTGCTCTTATAAACCTCAAGTAAAGTTGAGGTCAATTGTGATGAGTGAAAATAAAAAAGCTGACCCTAGTCGCGTTTTGACTGTGGGTGAAGTTGCAAAAAGGAGCGGGGTTCCTGTTTCAACCCTTCATTTTTATGAAGCAAAAGGCCTTATAAAAAGTATAAGAACGAATGGTAATCAACGTCGTTATCCCTTAATTATTTTAAGATATATTGCGATTATTAAAGTTGCTCAAAGAGTAGGTATTCCTTTAAATGAGATTAAAGAAGCTTTGAGTCAGTATCCGATTGGTAGCAAATTAACAGCTAAGCAATGGAAAGATTTATCGAGTCATTGGCGAGAAAATTTGGATGATCGAATTCAAAAATTAACTCGATTAAGAGATGAAATGGACTGGTGCATTGGCTGTGGTTGTTTATCATTAGAGCAATGTCCATTAAGAAATCCTGAAGATATTTTAGGACAAGACGGATCAGGGGCCCGAATTTTAGAAAGACCTGAATAGAATAGTTCAAAAATGGCTTTTAATTGGGAATATCTTAATTTCCAATAAATTAAATTTATTTTTCTAGAACATTCAAGTGAGTTTTTTATTGTAAACAAGTCATATGAAACATGAATTTTTTTGATATCTTTAGTTTTTTTAGTAAGAAGCAAAAAATTATGAAAAAAACTATCTTTCTTGGCTTAGCGCTTGTTTCGTTAACGGCTTGTTCGTCTGTACAACATAAAGATTCAACTCCACCAAAAATTGGTTCACCAAACCCAGCTAGTCAATATTGTGTTGAACAAGGTGGGAAATTAGAAATTAGAAATGAAGCAAATGGTCAGGTGGGGTATTGTCATTTACCAAATGGCCAAGTTGTTGAAGAATGGAAATTATTCCGTGATAATCAAGCGAACTGTGTAGCAGAAGAAGCTCAAAAATTAGTGGGGCAATCTGGTCTTACTGATGATCAAATTAAACAAAAAACTAAATCAGAAATTGTGCGCACAGTAGCTCCAGGTCAACCAATGACAATGGATTATCGTACAAACCGAGTTACAGTTACTATTGATCCTGCTTCTAAGAAAATTACTCAGGCAACTTGTGGTTAATTTGTTTAATTAAAGTTTGCTAAACCAAATCTTGAAGTAAAAAAGCCTGCTGAAATGCCGGCTTTTTTTATGACTTTAATTTTGGGAATAATGAATGACTGGATACTCTTTTTGTTGAGGCAGTTGTTGCAAAGCCTGATTAATTTTGATGAGAAAAATATCAACTTTATCTTGGCTTGGATTGTTGGTGTTGTATGAAGCTCTTTCTTGATAGTTAATTCCACATCCAATAATTTTCATATTTGCGGGATTAAAGCTCCAGTTATTTTTATTTTTGATCGAGATATCTAAATCACTATCACATTCTTTCCAGAGTTTTAAAAATTGATTGGAATATACAGCGGGAGCTTCTTGTGCTCGGTAGGCTGTAAATCCTTGCATTTCAGAGTTAGCAAATTGAAGGAGATGATTGGTGGGCATTCCTCCCCAAAGCATAGCGCTATCTTTTGGTAACTTTATTCCTGTTATATGTTCTTCTTTAAGGGGGGCAGTTTGCTCATCTTTCTGTTTGGACTTTTGAGATTTATAAACTAGTTTTGTTCCAACAGGAACTGTTACGCCTTTGATTTGAGTGATTTGTGTTGTATAGAAATAAGGCGAAGTATCACGGTTACAGCCTGTCGGGTTATAACAGCCAATACAACCACTTAACAATAAAACCGGAAAACTTAAAATACTTAATTTGAAAATTCGATTCATTTTTCTTGTCTTTAATTATGTCTAGAAATTTAATATATCAGCATTTAAATCAATAATAAAAAAAGCCCCTAGCGGACTAGAGGCAGAAAAACATCAGATGCAAGAACAGGTGAATTATGCATCTGAGTTAAGTAGGTTGTATCAAACCATGTAAAGCACTTTACCAGCAAAAATGAATAAAAATAGGGAGGTGCGACTAATGGCTAATGTTTCGTGGTCGTTTCTTAAGCACCTATAAACTCAGATTTAATTTCTATTCTGAGCACTAATTTTTAAATTCCATAAATTTTTTAGATTCAATTTTTTAAAAAAATATGGGATGAATCTTATCTTTAATTATGTAAATGAAATTAATATTTGATTTATATGAATTTTTATTGAGTTAAAGAATTTAAAGGGAAAGACTATTCTTTTTGTTGTATATCGTATACGATATATGAAGAATGATTAAGCAGCTATTAATCCCATTCCATAACTTTTGAGATGGATTAACTCGAAAGTACGACTACCCAGAGTTTTATTTGTATTACTGAGGAATAATTATGAGTAATATCTTCACAGGATGTATCCCGGCGCTAATGACTCCATGTACTCCTAACCGTGAGCCAGATTTTGACGCGCTTGTGAAAAAAGGGCATGAGCTGATTGAAGCTGGCATGAGTGCGGTAGTGTATTGTGGTTCTATGGGTGATTGGCCTTTACTAACCGAAGCTCAACGCCAAGAAGGTGTAGCACGACTTGTTGCTGCTGGCATTCCAACAATTGTTGGTACTGGTGCAGTTAATTCAAAAGAAGCAGTTTCTCATGCAGCTCATGCAGAAAAGGTAGGTGCACAAGGGCTTATGGTTATTCCACGTGTACTATCACGCGGGGCATCACCAGCTGCACAAAAAGCTCACTTTTCTGCCATTTTAAAAGCAGCTCCAAGCTTACCTTCGGTGATTTACAATAGCCCATATTATGGATTTGCAACTCGTGCAGATTTATTTTTTGAATTACGCCGTGAGTTTCCAAACTTAATTGGTTTTAAAGAGTTTGGTGGCGCTGCCGATATGCGTTACGCAGCTGAGTTCATTACTTCACAAGATGATTCAGTTACCTTAATGGCTGGTGTAGACACTCAAGTTTTCCATGGCTTCGTCAATTGTAATGCAACCGGTGCGATTACAGGGATTGGTAATGCTTTACCTAAAGAAGTTTTACTGTTGGTTGACCTTAGTAAGAAAGCTGCAGCAGGTGATGCAAAAGCCCGTCGCTTAGCACAAGAGTTATCAAGTGCATTAGAAGTTTTATCTTCTTTTGACGAAGGAACGGATCTTGTTCTTTACTATAAATACTTAATGGTACTTAACGGTGATAAAGAATATACCTTACACTTTAATGAGACTGATGCATTGAGCGAATCGCAACGTAAATATGTTGAAACTCAGTATGAGTTATTCCGTACGTGGTACCGTAACTGGTCAGCTGAAATCTAAGTAAGTATTCATAAAAAAGAGGCTAACAATTCAGCCTCTTTTTTTATTTCTATGGATTACTTTTTGGTCAGAACAATAACGCATAGGAAAATGAGAATTAAACCTAAATAACTATGCATTGTTAAACTTTCACCCACTACAACAACTGCTAATAATGCTGCAACTGGAATTTCCACCAAAGCTAGTGTCATAGCTTGACTTGCGGGAATTCGTTTAAGACCAAAGCTAAAAAATAAATAGCCTAAAAACATAGGAACAATCGGAATATAAATCGCAACCCAAATGTTAGTTGGGTAAACAAAAAGGTTTTGTGCCGTAATGAATAATGTAGGTAGTAACAGCACTGCAGAGATACCAAAAATCACTCCCATGGCAGCTCTTGAGTCGACATCTTGGCGAATTAGGTTTCTCATTATCCAAGAATATGTTGCATAGCTCAGGCTAGAGAGTAAGCCAAAAAATACCCCTAAAATACGATCAGATTGTACGATTTGATGCTGCGCATGATCACCGGCATAAGAGAGTAAAATAATTCCTAAAAAACCGAGAATAAAACTGATGAGCCATTTTAAAGAAAGTTTTCGTTTATCTAAAATCCATTCTAAAAGCACTGAAAACAAAGGCGCACAACCAATAGAAATTACTGTGCCAATAGAAACACCAGCCAAAGAGACAGATGAATAAAATGCAAATGGACAAAGAATTGAAACAATGACCGCAATAAAAACTTGGGATTTATAGTTAAATAGTTTTTGGTAATTTTTTTTAATGGCTTTTAAGCTTAAAAATGTATGAATTAATCCACCGAAGCCCACAGAAATGGTAGCAATTACAAGTGGACTAATGCCTTTTGCAAAAGATGCCGCTGTACCTGCTGTACCCCATAGAAAAGCAGCAAATAGTACAGATAAGAAACCCGTATAATAATTCAGAGAAAATTTTGCTTCTGTTGGCGTACTCATATGAAGTGACTCAAACTTTAAAAGTTTTATGCAGCATGATTTTTACAAGATAAAAAATTTATCTTGCAGGCAATAACTCAGCTAAATGGATAGGAATCTTTTTGACAGTTGCCCATCAAGAGAACAGGGTAGTATGCTGCTATTTATTATGATTTGCTTGGTTAGATACAATAAAATGATGACGATTTCAGCATAGTCTAATAATAGTTTTGTGAATTAAATGGTATAAAGTATACTTTAGCTATTAATGCAGTTAAAAATTATTAGCTCTAATAAATAGAGAAAATGAGTTTTAGCAGCATTGAATTAAAGGTAAGCCGTGCCGAAAATAATGCTTGAAAAGCAATGATTTCATTATGGCGGATGAATAAAAATTATCATCCTTTTATTTGTGTCATATTTTGAGGTTAAGAGAATATTCGTGACGCTACCATCTTTTAATGTATCAAATCTTGGTGCAATGCCTTCGGTATCTGAAGTTATTGTCAAATATATTAGAGAAGCAATTATTGCAGGACATATTGCTGAAGGCGAACCGATTCGTCAGGATGAAATTGCCAAACTTTTTAATGTCAGCAAAATTCCTGTACGTGAAGCCTTAAAGCAACTTGAAGCTGAAGGCTTAGTTGAGTTTATAAAAAATCGTGGCGCAATTGTGACCCGCATCTCTGAAGAAGAGTTGGCACAGATTTTTGAAGTCCGAGTGATGTTGGAAACGAAGCTGATTCAGCTTGCCGTGCCGAATATGACGGAAGAAACTTATAAAAAGGCAGATGAAATTTGTAATGCCTTTATCGATAACATGGATATTGGAAGCTGGACCACACTCAATTGGCAGTTACATGCATGCATTTATGAACCGGCACAACGGCCTTATATGCTCGGATTAATTCGTTCTATTTACGATAAAATTGAGCGCTATTTAAGATTGCAGATGAATGTTTCAGAAGGCAAATCACGTGCAAATGATGAACACAAAGAAATCGTGAAAGCCTGCAAAGCCAAAGATGTTGATTTAGCGGTTAAATTAATTGAAGAGCATATTAATGGTGTTTGCCAATCACTTTATGAACATCTACCTCACCATAAAAATGTGAAAAAATAAGCGCTCCATTCTTAATCATTTCAGCGTTATTTGAATTAGGCCACTGGCCTAATTTTTTTGTCTTTAGTTTAGGTGAAGCAAGTTTTCACTATGCTGATTTCGTCATGGATTCATAAGAAAACGATCAAGCTTGCTGTTTTGAGATCAGTCATCCTAGAAAAAAATGTAAGGATACTTCTATGAAAACAGTAAAAATTTTGGACTCTCATACTGGTGGTGAACCAACACGATTAGTGCTTGAAGGTTTTCCTGATTTAGGCACAGGAGATATGGAAAGCCGCCGAAAAATATTATCAGAACAATATGACCATTTCCGTAGAGCAACTATGTTAGAGCCGCGCGGTAATGATGTTCTGGTTGGCGCATTATTGTGTAAGCCAATGAATCCCAAAGCGAGCGCGGGCGTTATCTTCTTTAATAACACGGGCTACCTAGGCATGTGTGGTCATGGCACGATTGGTTTAGTGGCTTCGTTAGCACATTTGGGAAAAATACAAGTAGGTACGCATTTAATTGAAACGCCAGTAGGTGATGTTGAGGCGACATTGCATGAAGATCATTCAGTTAGCGTGAGAAATGTACCAGCATATCGTTATAAAAAAGCGGTCGAAGTTGATGTTGAAAAGTATGGAAAAGTTACTGGTGATATTGCATGGGGCGGAAACTGGTTCTTCTTGATTAATGACCATGGTCAACATGTTGCAAGTGATAATTTAGATCAACTGACTGACTATGCGTGGACAGTCAGACAAGCGCTTACGGCACAAGGAATAACTGGTAAAGATGGACAAGAAATTGATCATATTGAATTATTTGCAAGTGACGCCGAAGCGGACAGTAAAAATTTCGTACTTTGCCCAGGCAAGGCCTATGACCGTTCACCATGTGGAACTGGAACCAGTGCAAAAATTGCTTGCTTAGCTGCGGATGGCAAACTTGAGCCAGGAAAGTTATGGAAACAAGCCAGTATTATCGGTAGCCAGTTTATTGCCTCTTATGAGCAAGCTGGGGAATATGTTATTCCAACCATTCGTGGTGAAGCTTACATGAGTGCCGAAGCAACTTTATTTATGGATGAAAATGACCCATTTGCTTGGGGTATTCAGCTATGAGAACCGATGCCATCGTCATTGGGGCAGGCATTGTAGGTGCGGCATGTGCTTATGAATTAGCTCGGCAAGGGTTAAATGTGCAAGTTTTGGATGCTCGTATCGGTGGTGCAACAGCTGCGGGCATGGGGCATTTGGTCATTATGGATGACTTGGAAGCTGAATTAAAACTTAGCCATTGGTCAGTTCAGTTATGGCATGAATTAGGGCACGAGCTTTCGGAAGAATGTGCCTATCGCCAAACGCCAACTTTATGGCTGGCAAGTAGCCCTGAAGAAATGCAGATTGCCGAAGAAAAATATCAACGTCTGACGGCACAAGGTGTCCGTTGCCAACTTCGAAATGCAGAAGAAATCCGTCAGCTTGAACCTCACTTAAAGCATAGTCTTTACGGTGGGTTAGAAGTTTTTGATGATGGCATTTTATATGCACCCTGTGCTGCTGAATGGTTGTTAAAACAATTCCCGAAAAAGACTCAGGTTCAACAAGCTAAAGTTATTCATATTGAAGAAAATCGGGTTCAGTTAAGTGATGGAACATGGCTCGAAGCAGCACATATTGTTTTGGCTAACGGCATTCATGCGACAGATTTTTTTCCAGAGTTACCGATTGAACCTAAAAAAGGTCATTTGGCTATTACCGATCGTTATCCCGAATTAAATGTAAAACATACGTTAGTGGCTTTGGCTTATGCAGCCAGCACTCAAGCGACAAGTGGAATTTCGGTCGCTTGTAATATCCAACCTAGACCGACAGGTCAGCTATTTATAGGGTCATCTCGTCAGTTCAATACGGTTGATCCGACTGTAGAGCCAGAAGTGTTTACGCGGGTGCTTAAAGAGGCTGCTGATTATTTTCCAGCTTTGGCTGATCTTAATATTATTCGGGCATGGACTGGTTTTCGTGCAGCCACTCCAGATGGTATTCCAGTAATTGGACGACATCCTGCGTTTGAATCGGTTTATTTAGCAGTAGGTCATGAAGGATTAGGTGTAACCACAGCAACAGGGACAGCAAAGCTTATTGCTTCACACGTGTGTGGGTTAACTTTTGATATAGATCCTGAACCTTTTTTACCTCATCGTTTTATAGGAGCTGCATAGATGATTCAGCTTTTTATTAACGGCCAATCGGTTTCTGTGATTGAAGGTACGAGTGTTGCTGCTGCTTTAGCACAAGCGAAGTCTTACAGCCGTTTGTCTGTGTATGGTGAAAAACGTACTCCATTTTGTGGAATGGGAGTTTGTCAGGAATGCCGTGTCAATATTAATGGACTCAGAGTGCTTGCTTGTCAGACGCTGTGCCAGCAAGACATGAAGGTGGAAACACAATAATGGAAAAACAATACGAAGTGGTGGTTGTAGGGGCAGGCCCTGCGGGGTTATCAGCTGCTATTGCAGCCGCCGAGAGTGGTGGGCGAATTTTAATATTGGATAATAACCCACAGGCGGGTGGTCAAATCTGGCGTGTTGGACCGATTTTTCCTGTGCCTGAAATGGCGCAGCAGAAATATCAGCAAATCCAGGCTTATCCTAATATTGAATTTATGTTTGGTGCCAAGATTGTCGCTGCACCTTTTGTAGGCCAATTGCTCGTTGAGCGATCTCATGACAGCCTAAATTTGTCTTATCGTCAGCTTATATTGTGTATGGGTGCAAGAGAACTATTTTTACCTTTTCCCGGGTGGACCTTATCTGGAGTAACGGGTGCAGGTGGTTTACAAGCTTTAATTAAAGCAGGTACACCTGTAAAAAATGAACGTGTTGTGATTGCTGGTTCCGGACCATTACTCCTAGCAAGTGCGGACACAGCAAAAAAAGCAGAAGCTCAAGTTCTCTATGTTGCTGAACAGGCAGCTTCATCTTCCGTTCGTAAATTTGCACTACAACTTTGGCGCTGGCCTGCGAAAATAATACAGGCGTTATCTTTACCTTATCGTCTATATCACCCTGACAGTTATGTGATTGAAGCGATTGGTCAGGAGCGTCTTGAACGAGTAAGACTACAAACGCCGAAAGGAATTGTTGAAATTGAGTGTGATCGACTCGCTTGTGGGTTTGGTTTAGTACCGAATACTCAATTAGGGCAGTTAATGGGGTGTCAAATTAAGGACAATGCGATTGCGGTCGATGACTATCAACGTACATCACAGCCACAGGTGTGGGCAGCAGGTGAGTGTACAGGCTTTGGCGGAAGTGAGCTGGCGATGGTCGAAGGTAGCATCGCAGGTTATGCAGCTATAGGCCAAAATGAAAAAGCCAGTCAATTATTTGCTCACAGACAACGGTATCGTTTATTTGCACATTTACTTGAGAAAAGCTTCAAGTTACGTGCTGAGTTAAAAACGCTTGCACGCCCAGAAACTATTTTTTGTCGATGTGAAGATGTGACTTTTGATAAGGTTGCCGAGCGTAGTAGTTGGATTGATGCAAAACTACATACACGTTGTGGAATGGGAGCATGTCAGGGAAGCACTTGTGCAACAGCCGCCGCCTGCCTATTTGATTGGCAGCTACCTAACTCTCGACCGCCATTACTTCCTACCCGTGTAAAAAGCCTCATGGCGATGTCTACTTCTCCTTTAAATCAAAAATGAAATGTTCTAGAGTAGACAAGTTATTACTTTGCCCGCTCTAGCTCATGACTTTGGTTCAAATTCCGAAACTAACCACAACTTTGGAAGATTTCTTAAAAAATCTGGAAAGTATTGAACCATTATTTGATGCTTTATCTTCGGTGGTATTTTTCATCAAAAATACTGAAGCACGCTATGTATTTGTCAATCAAACATTGGTAAATCGCTGTGGTCTAAAAGATAAAACTGCGTTACTTGGAAAGACCTCGGAAGAAGTCTTTCCTCACTCTCTTGGAAAAATATATACATCTCAAGACTTGCAAGTCATTCGCCGTGGTAAAAAGTTAACAGAGCAATTAGAACTGCATTTATATGCAAAGAACCAGTCGGGCTGGTGTTTGACTTATAAAGAACCTTTATTTGATGCGGATGGAAAGTTAGTAGGAATAGCGGGTATTTCTAATGATTTAAATGTGCCTGAAAATACACATCCTGCTTTTTATAAAATGGTTCAGGTTGAGGAATATATTAAAAAGAATTATGCCGAAACGATTACGTTGGCACACTTGACCACAATTGCTGGTGTGTCGGTTGCTCAGCTCGAACGCTATTGTAAAAAAATATACCATTTAACGCCGCGGCAAATGATTAGCAAAATTCGTCTTCAGGTCGCCACTGAATTATTGGCCACAGATTTACCGATTACTCAAATTGGTTTGCGCTGTGGTTATACCGACCATAGTGCTTTTTGTCGTCAGTTTAAGTTGCATACAGGCATGTCGCCTACTTTGTATCGTGCCTCTACCAAAAATATTTAGATGAAAAAAATGGGTTGTATAGGACAACCCAAAATCATCGTTAAGCAAATAATGTATATTTTAAAGATTAATCTTTAAAAGCAAGTGATCGGCCTTTGGTTTCTTTCACCAGCAAAATCGAGACTATAGAGATCAGACTTGCGGCAACCAAATATAAAGAAATTGGAACCGAACTATTAAATTCTTTGAGTAAGGTTAAGGCAATTAATGGAGCGAGTGAACCTGCCATAATGGGTGCGACTTGATAACAAAATGAAAGCGCCGTATAGCGAATGTGAGTTGGAAATAACTCAGTCATTAAAGCAGAGTAAGGCGAGTAGGTCATCGACTCAATAAATAAACCAAGCACAATCGCTAACATGATGAGCCAGTTATTGCCTGTATCCATTAAAGGAAAGCCGACAAAGCCCCAAAATGCAGTGAGTACAGCTCCAATAAGGTAAATTGGTTTACGGCCAAATATATCGCTTAAATGCCCCATAACAGGAATAATAAAGAAATGGATCAGGTGAGCGCCGAACATAAGCAGTAAGATCTGCGAAGTATCTTTATGGACGACCAACTTTAAATAACTGATCGAAAAAGTAACCACCATATAATACAAAATGTTTTCTGCGAATCGGGCACCGATACCCGCAATAACAGATTTCTTATGATATTTTAAAACTTCAATAATCCCGAGTTGTTGCTTTTCAAGAAGCTGTTGTTTGGCCTGTGCTTCTTTAAACACCTCGGCATCGTCTACATTTTTTCGTATCCATAATCCAATTAGTACCACGACCGCCGAAAACCAGAATGCACAGCGCCATCCCCAATCTAGGAATTGTTCGGGTGAGAGGTTTTTTGAAAGTAATAATAAAACCAGTGTTGCCACTAAATTCCCGAGCGGTACACCAGTTTGTGGCCAGCTTGCCCAATAACCTCTGCGATCATCTGGACTGTGCTCTGAAACCAAAATAACTGCGCCACCCCATTCACCACCAAAAGCAAAGCCTTGAATTAGACGTAGCATGACCAAAAGTGTAGGCGCCCAATAGCCAATTTGATGAAAGGTCGGAATACAGCCCATTAAAAAAGTAGTGATACCGACAATAATCAGGCTAATTTGCAATAATTTCTTACGACCAATTTTATCGCCGTAATGGCCAAACACGAGGCCACCAATCGGTCTTGCTAAAAAGCCAACAGCATAGAGGGCAAATGCTGCCAAAATACCATCTATAGCATTGCCCGTTTGTTGAAAGAAAAGTTCGCCAAAGACAAGGGCAGAAGCGGTGCCATAAAGGAAAAATTCATACCATTCAGCTACGGAGCCGACCATAGAGGCCGCTACAACCTTTTTTAGTGTTGTCGTCATATACCAATATCCTTATTTAAAAATATGTTACGCAATGATTTGTTTGAGCATCTTGCTATTCATTTTTTGCACTTTTTTATTTGAATAATGTGCGGTTACTTTGTGAGGTTTTGATCTAAATAAAAAGGAGTTCATCACTTGGATAAACTCCTTTAAAAATATTAAAGAGTAGCTTTACTCATTTCACCATTGACTAAGCGCGCAATACCAAGCGGATTGGCATTTTGAAGGGCGAGTGGCAATAAGTGATCTGGATAGTTTTGGTAGCATACTGGACGTAAATAACGCTCGATTGCCAAGGTTCCTACCGATGTACCACGTGCATCTGAAGTTGCAGGATATGGCCCGCCGTGAACCATGGCATCACAGACTTCCACGCCTGTTGGATAACCATTTAGAAGTAAACGTCCTGCTTTTTCTTCAAGTAATGGAATAAGGGTAGAGAAGTTCTCAAAATCTTGCAGCTCGGCAATTAATGATGCGGTAAGCTGACCACGAAGTCCGTTTAACGCTAGAGCAAGTTGCTCTGCCGATTCAACCTCAATCACAATCGTCGTTGGGCCGAATACTTCTTCTTGAAGTAATTCATCCTGTTCTAGTAAAAGAGATACATCAGCTTTAAAGAGCTGAGGATAGGCTTGGTGGCCTTGTTGTGGTTGACCCGCTAAATGCTCAATTTTATTATGTGCGAGTAATTCTTTAAGACCATGCTCATAGCTTCTTAAAGTACCTTTGTTAAGCATAGTTTGTGGCGGTTGCTGAGCCATTGCAGCTTTGAACTGATCAAGAAATTGGCTAAATTCAGATGATTTAATTCCAATAATTAAACCCGGATTGGTACAGAACTGACCGCAGCCTAAAACCACTGAACCACTAAGTTCGGTCGCAATTTTATCACCACGCACTTTTAGAGCTTCGGGTAATAAAATCATTGGGTTAATGCTCGACATTTCGGCAAAAACAGGAATAGGTTCAGGACGTGCAGCAGCTAAATCGCATAGAGCTCGACCACCTTTGAGTGAACCTGTAAATCCAACAGCTTTAATTGCTGGATGTTTTACCAGTGGCTCACCGACACCTTGACCATAAATCATGCTAAAGATGCCTTTTGGCATAGCGCATTTCTCAATTGCACTACAAATCGCATTTGCAATGGATTCGGCGGTTGCCATGTGACCGCTATGAGCCTTCACAATAACTGGACATCCAGCCGCAAGTGCTGAAGCGGTATCGCCACCAGCAGTAGAAAAGGCAAGAGGGAAATTACTCGCGCCAAATACAGCAACTGGTCCAACACCGATTTTATATTGACGTAAATCTGGACGTGGAAGTGGCTGGCGCTCAGGCAAAGCCAAATCAATACGGGCACCTAAATAGTCACCACGGCGTAACACTTGAGCAAATAGGCGTAATTGACCTGTGGTCCGCCCACGTTCACCGCGAATACGCGCTTCCGGCAAAGCAGTTTCTTGACAGACTGTTGCAATAAACTGGTCATCAAGCGCATCAATTTCACTGGCAATTGTTTCTAGAAAAACAGCGCGTTGTTCTGGCGTAGTTTGTCTAAAAGCCGGATAAGCCAATGCAGCTGCTTGAGCTGCCTGATCAATTTCTTCAGGAGTTGCTTGAGCAAACTGATAGGGTAATGCTTCATCTGTTGCAGCATCGTAGCTTAATACAAACTTACTGCCTGCACTTGAACGTTGACCTGCAATAAAATTTTGACCAGTAATATTTAACATTATCAACCTCACTTGAGAGTGAACGTCAAAAGTGGTTCTTCTGACGTTGGAGAGTTATCAAAGCGAAGGTTTTACATTTGAGAATATTGTATTTTGTATACGGTATTAATCAAAAGAAAACCTTAACTTATATGTGTTTAAGCAAACGATCACTAAGCTTCATCGTCATTTTTAATCAGTGCTTTTGGTAAACCTGAGCGTATACCCCAGTAGTAGCAACCAAGAGAAATCACCATGACGAATAATGTGTCGAAAGGCGCTGCTAATAGGTGTGTTGCACCGTCACCGAAGCTGCCAAGGTAAGAGGCAAGAATCATTAAAATGTAGTAAACAAGGAGCCACGCTGATGACTTTAACTGTTGGGCAAGGCTGACTTCTTGGGTTGGCACATAGCGTTTGAAAATGACATAGAGTGCAAACAACACGATTTGTGCGCCTAATAACCATGAAATGACATTCCAGCCAGACCAATACACAATAAAAGAAGCAATCACGAAGGCAAGTGGGCCAAGAACAGTAAAGCCTTTTACATAGAATGGACGTTCAAGCTCAGGAGCATTACGACGTAAGGCACCCACCGTGACAGGAGCTAGGGCATAACTTAAAACTAACGCTGCCGAAACGACAGAAATTAATTTATCCCAAGATGGAAACGGCATAGTCCAAAATACTGAAAGTGCAAACGTTAACCATAATGCATAACGTGGAATGCCAGATTTTGGATCTACACGAGTAAAAATACGGAAGAACGTATTACTGTTCGACCATGCGTAAATTACACGTGGAGTTGCAGCCATATAGATATTGCCGCAGCCAGACGGAGAGATAATAGCATCTGAAACAACTAACAGTGCTAACCATCCCCACCCTAATAACATGGCAATGTCGCGGTAAGGTAATGGGAACTTGTCACTGAGTCCTGACCAACCATTTGCTAACATATCGGTAGGTACAGCACCCAAGAAAGCAACTTGCAGCACGACATAAATAATCGTTGCTAAAACGACAGATAAGATGAGTGCAAAAGGAATGGTAAATTGAGGACGCTTTACTTCACTTGCGACTGAAATAATTGGCGTTAAACCTAAGTACGCAAAAATAATACCGCCAGCAGAGACGGCACCTTGTACGCCGTGAGCACCCATTGGGGCAAACTCGGTCATTGAAAAGTTTGCCGGTTTAAAGTGATAGAGAAGTGCAACCATCACTAAAACTGGAACCGCAAACTTCAATGCACTAATGAGGTTGTTGGCAATTGCAAAGGTTTTTACGCTGTAATAATTCAAAGCAAAAAATACGCATAAAAGTGCAAACTGAAACAACCATCCAATGGTAGTTGGAGATCGGACACCATCATTTACGGCGGTAAGAGAAGGGAACCATGCTGCTGCATATTCGCGGGCAGCGACGACTTCAATTGCAATTAAACTTGAAAAGGCAATGACGGTCACAGAACCCAGTAAGTATCCTTGTAATGGGCCATGTGAAAATACGGGATAACGGATAATACCGCCTGCTCGGGGTAAGGCTGCGCCTAACTCACAATAAATAATTCCCAGAATTAAAACGGCAAAGCCCCCAATAATCCATGACAATATACCCGCAGGGCCGGCTTGAGAGGCCACGTGACTTGCTGAAAATAACCATCCTGAACCGAAAATGGCGCCTAAGCCAATGAATGTAAGATCCATTAGAGATAACTGTTTTTTAAACTGACTTGTCATTACGTTTTCCTTAACGACAGAACTATTGTTCTTTCATATATCGTATACGATATATGGTTGTTGGTAAATAGGGGATTTTTTATTCTATTTATTAGCAATGGATGATTTAAATGTTATGTAAATATTTGTTTTTAATTAATTTTAAATGGTTTAAATTTCAAGTAAATAACTTTAAAACCAAATTTTTTTTTATAAAAATTGGCCAAGGTCTGTGATTTTATTTGCTCAAAAGAACAATTCTTCAATATTGGTTGAGTCATTTACCATTTAAATTAATGGAAAATTCCATTTTTTGAAAAGACTGTATTAGTAATTGATTGTGTTGTTTATAGGCGATGAACCATTTATTTTCAGTGCTTTATAGATAGCTTAATGATAATTTTAGAGTTATCCGAAAGGACACAATAATGACGAACATACGAATAATAATGAATCGAAGGTAGGACCACGTGTTTATTAGTGTATTTGATCTTTTTAAAATAGGTATCGGCCCATCTAGCTCCCATACAGTTGGACCAATGCGTGCGGCATACAGTTTTGTGGATGATTTATTGAAGCAAAGCGATTTACAAGCAACAGCTAGAGTTCAGGTGAAGTTATACGGTTCGCTGTCGGCAACCGGTGTCGGTCATGCGACGGACAAGGCTGTTCTGTTAGGTTTAATGGGCTTTGACCCTGAACATATTGATACTCAAGTAAGTACAAGCTTGATTGAAGATGTTCTTGAAAATAAGGCAATCCAGCTTAATCAACAAAAGACTATTTCTTTTGACTATAAGCATGATGTGCTTTTTTTAGATGAATCTTTGCCTTATCACCCCAATGCAATGGAACTGATTGCGTATAACGAGGCTAAAGAAATTTTATATGCAGAAACTTACTATTCGGTGGGTGGCGGTTTTATTGTTAGCCAAAGGCAATTAGCAACAACTCAAACTGAAACTAACGACGTTAAGGTTCCATATCCGTTTCACAGTGCGGCTGAACTTTTAAGCTTATGTAAGACTCATCATTTATCAATAAGTGAGTTAATGCTTGAAAATGAAAAAAGCTGGCGTAGTGAAACTGAGATTCGCAGCAAGATTATGGAAATCTGGAAAGTGATGCAGCAATGTATTCATAACGGATTAATTAATGAAGGCATATTACCGGGCGGTTTAAACGTAAAACGTCGAGCTAAAAAAATTCACGATAAGTTATTAAATAAGAAAAACTCAAACCTGATTGTGACGACTTTTCATGCGATGGAATGGGTCAATTTATTTGCCTTAGCGGTAAATGAAGAAAATGCTGCTGGCGGTCGAGTAGTGACGGCACCTACAAATGGGGCCGCAGGAATTATTCCGGCGGTTTTATATTACTACGTGACTTTTTCTAAAGACTTTTCCGAAGATAAAGTGGTTCGCTTTTTTCTAAGTGCGGCAGCCGTTGGCATTTTATGTAAACTCAATGCTTCTATTTCTGGTGCAGAAGTAGGATGTCAGGGAGAAGTCGGCTCGGCATGTGCGATGGCTTCGGCAGGTTTAGCCGAGATTTTAGGAGCATCGCCTGAACAGGTGGAACATGCAGCTGAAATTGGGCTTGAACATAATTTAGGGTTAACGTGTGACCCGATTGGTGGTTTGGTTCAGGTGCCTTGTATTGAACGAAATGCAATTGCCGCTGTAAAAGCCATTAACGCAGCCCAAATGGCACTTCATGATGACGATGAACACTTTGTCACCCTAGATAAAGTGATTCAGACCATGAAAGAAACAGGCAAAGATATGTCTGAGAAATATAAAGAGACTTCAAAAGGTGGTCTCGCTGTTAACGCCATTGAGTGCTAAAAAAATGAGATGGGGACGAGGTGACCCCATCTCAATTTAAACATTAAGCCTCGCGAGCAACTAAAGTTAAAATGTCGTAAGTTGCGACAAGTTCACCACGTTGGTTTTTGACTTTAATATCCCATACCACAACGCCATGCGCAGGCTGAGATGGGTCTTTTTGTGGTTTAGGTGTTTTTTGCTTACAGGTCAGTTCAACCTGAATGGAGTCACCGATTTTAACCGGTTCAACAAAGCGTAAGTTGTCCATACCATAATTGGCAATCACAGGACCTTGTGCTGCATCTACAAATAGACCTGCTGCGGCAGACACAATAAAGTAACCGTGTGCCACACGCTCTCCAAAGAAAGACTCGGCCGCGGCGATTTTGTCGGTATGCGCATAGAAATAGTCACCGCTTAAACACGCGAAATTGACAATATCTGCTTCGGTGACTGTACGACGCGCCGTTAATAAACGTTCACCAATCACTAACTCATCAAAAGACTTTTTAAATGGATGTACACGGTCTTCATTAACTTTTGAGCCAGCAGTCCATGAGTGGGTAATTTGCGTCAGACTATTTGGAGAGCCTTGAATTGCAGTGCGTTGCATGTAGTGTTTAACCGCGCGAATACCACCTAGCTCTTCACCGCCACCTGCACGACCAGGGCCGCCGTGTACTAAATGTGGAAGTGGTGAACCATGTCCTGTACTTTCTTTTGCTGACTCTGCATCGAGTACATGCACACGACCATGCCAAGGCGCAATTTTTTGAATAATCTGCTCAATATTCTCATCGTTATTTTTAACGACAGAAGCCACTAGGCTACCTTCACCACGTGAAACAAGGTCAGCTAGTTCTTCAATGTTTTGATATGGCATGAGTGTACATACCGGACCGAAAGCTTCCGTGGTATGAACATTCGTCGCTTGTAAAGGCTGTTCGCACACCAATAAAGTTGGAGCGAAAAAAGCACCTTTTTCAGGATGGTCTGCATTAAATGTAAAGCTATCATTGCCACCAAAAACAATTTTTGCGTCTTTGCTGAGTTCGGCAACTTTTTCTGCAACGTCATGTTTTTGTTTAATGCTCGCTAAAGCACCCATGGTGGTTTCTTCTTTTTGAGGATCACCCACCACAACTTTAGCAAGTTTGGCAGTTAGCTTTTCTTGCACAGTTGCTAACAAATTTTCAGGAACGAAAGCACGACGAATTGCAGTACATTTTTGACCTGCTTTGGTGGTCATTTCACGGAAGACTTCACGCACAAATAAATCGACAGTTTCTTCATTTGCCTCAGGGCTTAAAATTGCGCTGTTTACCGAGTCGGCTTCCATGCTAAATGGAATCGAATATTTATTGAGGTGAGGGTGATTACGCAGTTTTTGACCTGTATAAGCAGAACCTGTAAAAGTCACGCAGTCTTGAGGGCCTAAGTGGTCGAACAAGTCATAAGTCTGACCGCAAATGAGTTGTAGCGAGCCTTTTGGTAATACATGTGCCTCTTCAATCGCTTTTACAACCGCTTGAGTTAATTGGGCCCCATCGGTTGCAGGTTTAACAATACATGGCACACCTGCAAGTAAAGTTGGTGCAATCTTTTCAAGCATTCCCCAAATTGGAAAGTTAAAAGCATTAATGTGAACGGCAACACCTGCTTTAGGACTTAAAATGTGCTTAGCACCGAAAGTTCCATTTTTAGATAATTGAATCCAGCTGTCTTCAGTAATAATTTTTTCGTCATTGAGTTCACGACGAACCAGACTTGAATAAGCAAATAATGTCTGGATACCGCCTTCAATATCAATCCACGCATCTTTACGAGTTGCGCCTGTTGCATACGCAAGTTTGTAAAACTCTTCCTTACGTTCAAGTAAATATTGGGCAATTTGTTTTAAAGCATTAGCGCGTTGATGAAACGTCCAGTTAGACAGTTCTGAACCATTTTGTTTGGCATATTGAACAACACGTTTCATATCTATGCCATGACTACTTACGGCATAAATCGATTCACCTGTAATAGCATGATAAACAGGGCGCAGTTCTTCACTCGTCGAATGCCATGTTCCATAGACATAAGAAGCAAGATGAGGCAGTTGATGCTCAGACTGCTGAAAATCTGTGTCAGTTGAGGTTCCTTCTAGGTGTGCTTGTTCAAGCATGACCAAACTCCTTTTTTATTTGATACATCAATTATAAAAATTGCAAAAATATGATTCATAATTTCAGATTAATTTGTCTAAAAGTCAACTTTATTTTGATTTGAAAACGTAAAAAGATTTTTTATTTTTAATTAATATTTATTAATTTCAAATATTTAATTCTTATTTATTTGTTGGATTTAATTTGATACTAAAAAAGTGATTGACTTTGTTTTTAGTGTATCGAAAAATAGATTTAAAGGTGATGCCTACAGGGAATGAAAGAATGGAAAACAATTACCAGAAATTTGAACAAAATATTGCCAATGAAATTACGATCGAGGCTAAGGATCAAATGCCCGATGCCTACCGCAAAACATTGATTCGTCAAATCGGGCAACATGGCCATTCTGAAATTGTAGGTATGTTGCCTGAAGGAAACTGGATTACACGTGCGCCAACTTTAAAACGTAAAGCAGTTTTACTCGCGAAAGTACAAGATGAAGCGGGTCATGGTTTATATCTGTATAGCGCGGCAGAAACCTTAGGTGCTGACCGTGATGACATGATGGAAAAGTTGATTAATGGGAAAATGAAATACTCATCAATCTTTAACTATCCAACTTTGACTTGGGCAGATGTCGCTGCAATTGGTTGGCTTGTCGATGGGGCAGCCATTGTGAACCAAGTTGCGCTTTGCCGTACTTCATATGGGCCATATGCACGTGCGATGGTACGTATTTGTAAAGAAGAAAGTTTCCACCAACGTCAAGGTTTTGAAGCCATGATGGCTTTGGCAAACGGTACACCAGAACAAAAACAGATGGCACAAGATGCAGTGAATCGTTTCTGGTGGCCAGCACTGATGATGTTTGGCCCAAGTGATGAGCATTCTCCAAACAGCGCACAAAGCATGGCATGGAAAATCAAACGTTTTAGTAACGATGAATTACGTCAAAAGTTTGTCGATAACACCGTACCGCAAGTGTTGCAACTTGGCTTGGAAGTACCGGACCCAGATTTAAAGTTCAATGAAGAAACAGGCCACTATGAGTTTGGCGAGATTGACTGGCACGAATTTAATGAAGTGATTGCCGGACGTGGACCATGTAATCACGAGCGTATCGAAGCACGCCGTAAAGCATGGGAAAACGGCAAATGGGTTCGTGATGCAGCAGTAGTCTACGCGAAAAAACAGCAGCTTGAAGCGAACAAAGTGGCTTAACAAGATTTATGGAAAAATTTGAGGAAATCAAAATGGAAGATAAAAACAACTGGTCGCTCTACGAAGTATTTGTACGTAGTAAACAAGGCTTAAGCCACCGTCATGTAGGCAGCTTAAGAGCACCTGATGATGAAATTGCACTGCAACATGCTCGTGATGTTTACACGCGTCGTAATGAAGGAATTAGCATTTGGGTAGTTCGTTCAGAACTGATTAAGTCATCACAGCCAGATGAAAAAGCTGAATTTTTCGATCCTTCTTTAGACAAGGTTTATCGTCATCCGACTTTTTACCATATCCCAGATGGCATTGAGCACATGTAAGGGGAATGGCAAATGAATCATTCAGTTTTATCTAAATTCTTATTACATATTGGCGACAGTCAACTGGTTTTATCTCAGCGTTTGGCTGAATGGTGCGGGCATGCACCTGAGCTAGAAATTGATATTGCCTTAGCAAATATCGGTTTGGACTTGTTAGGTCAAGCAAGAAACTTTCTGACATTGGCTGGTCAATACGATGAAGCTAAGCGTGATGAAGACCAGCTTGCGTATTTCCGTACAGAACGTGAATTTTTAAACCTATTGTTGTGCGAACAACCGAATGGTGACTTTGCACAAACGATCGTACGCCAGTGGTTGATGGACCATTACCATCTTCATTTATTTACTGCTTTAACGCAAAGCTCACTTCCTGAATTAAGTGCGCTTGCTGTCAAATCTTTAAAAGAAGTGAAGTATCACATCCGCTTTTCAACAAGCTGGATGGAACGTTTAAGTTTAAGTACAGATGAAGCGCATCAACGTGTGCAAGACGGTTTAAATAATTTATGGCGCTTTACCGCTGAGTTATTTGAACTGAGTGCAAACGAAAAAGCACTAGTTGCAGAAGGTGTGATTCCAGATTTTTCAAATGAAAAAGAACAATGGAACCAAACCATTGCAGATGAGCTTAAGCGTTTTGAATTAAATGTTGCTGTGAACGGTGCTTATCGCCGTGGTGCAAAACAAGGATTGCATACCGAGCATTTGGGTTATTTGTTGGCTGAAATGCAATGTATTCAAAGAACTTATCCGGGAATGACCTGGTAAGACAAGGAGGTGAGCCATGCAAATGATTCGTCATTGCATCGACCAATGTTGGGATGTTCTACAAACGGTCAGTGATCCTGAAATTCCGGTTTTATCTGTTGTCGATTTGGGGATGATTCGCGGTGTAGAGATTAACGATCAACAAGAAATTATTGTTCGTCTAACTCCGACATATAGCGGATGCCCAGCAACAGATATGCTCAAAGCACAAATTGTTGAGGCATTTACCGCAGAAGCTTTGACACCAGTCAAAGTCATGGTCGATTTATCAGAAGCATGGACCACGGACTGGATGTCTGAAGCAGGGAAAAAGAAACTGCAAGTTTATGGCATTGCACCACCTGAAGGGTTGGCGCATCAGTGTGGAACTCACGTTCATTTAAATGATGGTGTCGAGTGCCCACGTTGTAAAAGCCGACATACCCGACTGTTAACAGAGTTTAGTTCCACCGCCTGTAAAGCACTTTATAAATGTCAGGACTGTCTTGAGCCTTTTGATTACTTCAAATGTATTTAAGTCTTTAGATAAGGAAATCAGCCATGAGCCAATTTGTACCATTAAAAGTAAAAAGTATTACACCGCAAACCGATCAGGCAATTTGTATTGCATTTGACGTTGTACCTGAACAACAAGAACAATTTCAATTTCAACCGGGTCAACACTTAACCATTCGCCATTTAACCGAAGCTGGTGAAATCCGCCGTTGTTATTCAATTTGTAGTTATGCAGGCAAAGAAGACATCAGCATTGCGGTTAAAAAAATTGATCAGGGTCAATTTTCAAACTGGGCAAATGACCATTTAAAAGTGGGCGATGTGCTTGAAGTGATGCCACCACAAGGGGTGTTTTTTCAAAAAGCAGCCAAGATGGGCGGACAAAACTATTTAGGTGTTGCTGCGGGCAGTGGTATCACGCCGATTTTATCGATAGTTAAGCAGGTGTTGTTTGAACAACCTGAAGCTAAATTTACCTTGCTCTATGGCAATCGCTCTTGGAAACAAACCATGTTTGCCGAGCAAATTATGGATTTGAAAGATCAGTTTAAAGAACGATTTCAACTCATCAATATCTTTTCTCGTGAATTCAACGATAGCGAACTCATGAACGGTCGTATTGATGCAGAAAAGCTTAAGCAACTTTTTGATTTTGAAGTGCTTGAAACAAACTTTGACCATGTTTTTGCCTGCGGCCCAGACGAAATGATGAATGCCGTAGAGAGCACTTTGCCGAACTTTGGTATTGCCAAAGAGCGCATTCACACTGAACGTTTCCATACAGGACAAGCGCGTAAACGTAGTGTTGAAGCGGATGCAAACCGTAAAGAAGAAAAAGTAAACATCATTTTAGATGGCCGTGAACTGATTGTTTCTGTGGCTCAAGATGATGAAAGTATTCTTGATGCGGCTTTGCGTGCGGGTGCCGACTTACCGTATGCATGTAAAGGTGGGGTGTGTGCGACCTGTCGTTGTAAGGTACTTTCTGGCGAAGTCGACATGTTCCTTAACTATAGTCTTGAAGAAGATGAAGTTGAAAAGGGCTATGTGCTGAGCTGCCAGACCTTACCAAAAGGCTCAAATGTTCGTTTGAGTTTTGATGAATAGAGGCCGCCATGCAAGAGTTGATCAAAGCCAGTACAGCTGCTGACGGTGTTTTGTTATTAACCCTAAACCGTCCAGAAAAAAGAAATGCTTTAAACAATGCGACATTGCAGTGTTTATGCGAGTTGCTCGAAGAAGCTGAACATAATGCTCAAGTCAAAGCGGTGGTTTTAACGGGTAATGCTCAATGTTTTGCGGCTGGGGCTGATCTTAGCGAGTTGGCAGCAATGGACGCCGTGTCTTTGCAACTCGATATTCGCCCGAAGCTTTGGCAAAAAATTGATGCGTTTAGTAAGCCACTGATTAGCGCAGTCAATGGCTATGCCTTAGGCGCTGGGTTTGAGTTGGTTTTGCATGCAGATATGGTGATTTGCGGTGAAAATGCCCGTTTTGCTTTACCTGAAATTGGCCTTGGGATGTTGCCGGGTGCAGGCGGAACACAGCGTTTAGCGCGCTTGGTTGGACAGCAACTCACCATGCGTTGGGCGATGACAGGTGAGATGATTTCGGCAAAACAGGCAGAACAACATGGCATTTGCAGTCAAGTGGTTCCGACCGAATTAACCGTTGAATATGCGGTTCAACTTGCAGCTAAAATTGCCAAACAAGCGCCTTTAGCGATTCGCGTGATTAAACAATCAATTAAAAGTATTCATGAAACGACTTTAAGTCAGGGACTCAAGTTTGAACGTCAAAACTTTGTCTGGCTGGCGGCTACAAAAGATCGAAACGAAGGGATTAATGCTTTCTTTGAGAAAAGAAAGCCAGTGTTTAGAGGTGAGTGATGGACTATCAAAATATTATTGCTGAAGAAAAAAATGGTGTTGGCTACCTGACATTTAACCGCCCAAAAGCACTGAATAGCTTTAACGTTGATATGCACCGTGAAGTGGCTGAGGTTTTAAACCTGTGGACCAAAAATCCCGATGTTCGCTGTGTTGTGATTAGTGGTGAAGGCCGCGGCTTCTGTGCAGGGCAAGATTTAGGTGATCGTGTAGTAGACCCAAATGCTGAAGCTCCAGATTTAGGATATTCCATTGAAACTTACTATAACCCACTCATTAAAACGATTGTAAATATGCCAAAGCCTGTCATTTGCGCCGTAAATGGTGTAGCAGCAGGTGCAGGGGCAAATATTGCACTGGCTTGTGACTTGGTGATTGCAGCTAAATCGGCAAACTTCGTACAAGCATTTTGCCGCTTAGGTTTGGTTCCAGACTCTGCGGGTACATGGTTTTTACCACGTGCTGTAGGTCATGCGCGTGCGATGGGATTGGCTTTGTTAGGTGACAAGCTCCCAGCAGAAACCGCAAAAGAATGGGGCATGATTTGGGATGTTGTTGAAGACACCGAGCTTAAAACAAAAGTGACTGAACTCGCTGAACGTTTAGCGAAACAACCTACTTTTGGCTTATCTCTCATTAAAAAAGCCATTCATCAATCAAGCAATAACACCTTTGATGAGCAAATGCTGTTAGAGCGAGATTTACAACGTATTGCGGGTCGTTCCGAAGATTATCGTGAAGGGGTACAAGCCTTTATGAATAAACGTGAACCAAATTTTAAAGGGCGCTAAGCATGACAGATTTAGATTTATCTTGTGCCCGAATTGCCGTCATTGGTTCTGGCACCATGGGCATCGGCATTGCCCAGTTAGCCATCGTCAATGGCCACTCGACCGTTTTATATGATCTGGACGCTCAAAAAGCGCAACAAGCCGCTCAAGGCTTAGGGCAGACGTTTAAAAAGCTGGTTGAAAAGAGCAAGCTCACTCAGCAGCAAGCTGATGAAGCTTTAGCACGTTTAACGGTGGTCAATCAAATTGAAGCGCTGCGTGATGCTGACTTGGTGATTGAAGCAGTTGTTGAGAAAAAAGAAGTTAAACAGTCTTTATTTAAACAGCTTGCTGAAATTTGTAGTGCGCAAACTATTTTTGCAAGTAACACATCTTCAATTTCAGTGACTGCAATTTCGGCTGGCATTGCTCACCCTGAGCGCGTAGTGGGTTTACACTTTTTTAACCCTGCGCCAGTCATGAAATTGGTTGAAATTGTACAAGGCTTAAAAACACCAAACAGCCTATGTTTGGCCTTAAAAAACTTGATGCTCGGCTGGAAAAAAATTCCGGTACTCACCAAGTCGACTCCTGGTTTTATTGTTAACCGAATTGCACGTCCGTTTTATGCAGAAGGCTTTAGAGCACTGCAAGAACAAGTCACTAGCTACGACCAGCTAGACTATGCCTTAAAGCAATGCGGCGGTTTTGCGATGGGGCCGTGTGAACTCACCGACCTCATTGGGCAAGATGTTAACTTTTCGGTAACCCAAAGTGTTTACCAAGAGTTCTTTTACGAACCACGCTACCGCCCAAGCCTCATTCAAAAAGAATTGGTCGATGCGGGTGCTTGGGGCCGTAAGTCAAAACAGGGATTTTATAGTTATAACGAAAAAAATCAGTACGAGACATTTCAGCCTCAAGCTGTAGTTGCCAAACCAGTTGATGCTCATATTCAGCTAAAAGGGACTTGGTCTCAGCTACCAGCTTTTTTAACGCGTTTAGGTTTAAAAAGCGGATCTGCGAGTGACGACAATATTCTTCAAATTGATGATATCGACTTGCGTTTAAGCCAAGGTGAGTCGGCCAATATTCATTACTTAAGCCGTAAAGTGGTTTTAATGGATTGGCATCATGATTTTGAGCAGGCAGAGGCTTTAGTACTCAGTCATAACGAACTTTGTGAAGCAAGTGATCTAGCTAAAGTTGAAGCTTACTTTGCACAGTTTGGTATCAGCGTGATGTGGATTAAAGACCATCCGGCACTATTAACCTTACGCACCATCGCTTTACTCATTAATGAAGCCTGCGAAGCAAGTTTACATGGAGTTGCGAGTCTGGAAGATATTGATAATGCCATGAAATATGGAGTGAATTATCCTAAGGGTCCTTACCAGTGGTTGACACAAATGGGTGGTGCTTATGTGCTCCAAACCTTAAATAACTTATATGCACTATATGGAGAGGAAAAATATCGCGCGAGTATCTACCTCAAGCAATATGTAGCAAAAACTCAAAACATTGCTACTCAATATTCACGTGATATGACCGAATTTGCATAATCAGGAGTCAACATGGAAGACGTTTTAATTTGCGATTTTATTCGTACCCCAATTGGACGATATGCAGGTGCCTTAAGTGCTGTACGTGCAGATGATTTAGCTGCATTGCCCATCAAATATTTAAAAGATAAGCACCCGAACTTGCCGTGGAATACGGTAGACGAAGTGTTTTTAGGATGTGCTAACCAAGCAGGTGAAGACAACCGTAACGTTGCACGTATGGCAACACTCTTGGCAGGCTTACCTGACACAGTACCAGCCATGACGATCAATCGCTTATGTGCATCAGGTTTAGATGCGGTAGGACTTGCAGCACGCTCAATTAAAGCAGGTGAAGCACAGTTTGTGTTGGCAGGTGGTGTTGAGTCGATGAGTCGTGCGCCATTTGTACAAGCTAAACCGACCGAAGCGTTTAGCCGTACACCTGAAATTTATGACACCACCATTGGCTGGCGCTTTGTAAATAAGCAACTTAAAGCACAATACGGCACCGACAGCATGCCGGAAACTGCCGAAAATGTAGCTGAAAAATATCAGATTAGTCGTGAAGATCAAGATGCGTTTGCATTGCGTAGCCAACAAAAAACAGCTGCTGCCCAACAAAACGGTTTTTTTAACGAAGAGATTTTGCCTGTCGAGATTGTAGACCGTAAGAAAAACGTGAACGTTGTGAACCGCGATGAACATCCGCGTGAAACAACACTTGAAGCACTCGCTAAGCTAAAAGCGCCTTTTAGAAAAGAAGGTGGTTCGGTGACTGCCGGAAATGCCTCTGGTGTAAATGATGGCGCCGCATGTGTATTAATTACCAACCGTGAATTTGCAGATACACATGATTTAAAACCTTTAGCACGCGTGATTGGTATTGCAAGTTCAGGGGTTGAACCCAAATATATGGGTATAGGTCCTGTTCCAGCTGTGCAGAAAATTTTAAAGCAAACAGGTTTAACGCTAGATCAGATGGATGTGATTGAGCTAAATGAAGCATTCGCAGCCCAATCTTTGGCTTGTATGCGTGAACTCGGTCTAAAAGATGACGATGAACGCGTTAACCCAAATGGCGGTGCGATTGCGTTAGGCCATCCGCTCGGTATGAGTGGTACACGTTTAGTGATTACCGCAACACGTGAGCTAAAAAAACGAGGTGGACGCTATGCACTTTGCACGATGTGTGTAGGTGTTGGACAAGGCGTCGCACTGATTTTGGAAAACTTAAATTAATTCAGACGGTTTTTAAAATTACATAATGAGGAGAGAGGCGATGGACAGCCTTACAATGGATAATGTTGAGCAATTAACACTTGCAGAGCTTAGAGAGCTGCAAACGAAACGGTTAAAACAAACCCTGACTTTTGTATATGAAAATAGTCCGGTCTATAAGAAAAAGTTCGATGAAGCAGGTGTACATCCTAATGACTTCGTGACTTTAGATGATCTGGCAAAGTTTCCATTTACCACCAAACAGGATTTAAGAGACAACTATCCGTTTGGGATGTTTGCTGTGCCACAAGAGCAAATTGTGCGTTTACATGCATCATCAGGCACAACGGGTAAACCGACAGTGGTGGGTTATACCCAAAAAGATATTAATACTTGGTCGGACATTGTTGCGCGTTGCTTACGCATGGCAGGTTTAACTGCGAAAGACATGGTTCAGGTGGCTTATGGCTATGGACTGTTTACAGGTGGTTTAGGTGCACATTATGGTGCTGAGCGCTTAGGTGCAACGGTTATTCCTATGTCTGGCGGGCAAACTGAAAAGCAAGTTCAGCTTATTCAAGACTTTAAACCGACTGCAATTATGGTTACGCCATCGTATTGCGTGAGCATTATTGAAAAGCTCGAACAACAATTTGGTACTGCACGTAATACGTCTTTAAAAGTGGGTATTTTTGGTGCCGAGCCTTGGACCAATGAACTTCGCCGTGAAATTGAAGAACGCCTCAATATTAAAGCACTCGATATTTATGGTTTGTCTGAGGTGATGGGTCCGGGTGTTGCCATGCAATGTCTAGGTGAGGGCGAGGGATTAACCATTTGGGAAGATCATTTCTATCCAGAAATTATTAACCCTGAAACAGGTGAAGTCTGTAAAGATGGCGAACTTGGCGAGCTAGTCTTTACCACCATTACCAAAGAAGGCTTACCGATTATTCGTTACCGTACCCGTGATTTGACCCGTTTACTGGCGGGAGAAAATCTGGCAATGCGCAAAATGGATAAAATTGTGGGCCGCAGTGACGACATGCTAATTATTCGCGGCGTAAACGTTTTCCCGACTCAAATTGAAGAGCAAATTTTGCAAGTTCCGCATTTAGTTCCAAATTATGAAATTTTGGTGACCAAAAAAGGTCATATGGATACTTTGCATATTCGTACAGAGATGTGTCATAACTGTACTATACAGGCCAATCAACTTGCTCAGGAGTTGATGAAACGCATTAAAACTATGATTGGAATTAGCGTTACTGTAGAAGTTGTGACAGAAGCGACCTTACCTCGTTCGGAAGGCAAGGCAAAGCGGGTAATCGATATGCGTCAGATTGCTTAACATCAAGATCATTCAGGGTATAGAATCTATACCCTGAAACTAAACGCCAAGACATGAGTATGAGTGCAAAAATACAGCAAATAATTGATTCTGTTGTAAAGAATGAAACCTTAAGTGGAACTTCGCTTATTTCGACAATTTTTGGAGATTCAGTACTTCATCGGGGTGGAAACATTAGTCTTGCAAGCCTGATTCAGTTATTAGAGCTATTTGGTTTTAATGACCGCGCTGTAAGAACCTCTGTTTTTCGTTTAGTTAAAAATGATTGGTTATGTTCAGACAAAATCGGCAGAACCAGTTTTTATCGAATTACCGATTCAAGCCGTTCGACTTATTTGCAGGCCGAGCAACGCATTTATAACGACCAGATGAAAGAGTGGGACCATTATTGGGATCTTATTCTGATGTCTAGCCTCGATACTGAAAATAAAGCGTTGTTAAAGAAAGAACTCGAATGGTTAGGATTTGCCAATATTTCGACAAACTTAATGGCTTATCCGGGTTGTAACCGTATTGAACTGCAACGCTTGTTGGTTGACTTAAATATGAGTGAGCAGGTGGTGGTATTTAAAGCCGAAACCTTGCAGCTTTTTAATAATTCGGTCGATACCATTGGTCGTATGCTCAGAACTAACTGGCCCATCGATGAATTGCGCCAAAGATATCTACAGTTTCTCGATATTTTTAGAGAAATTGGCGTGTTGCTGATGCAGGAAAACGAACAACTCGAACCTGTTCAGGCCTTTCAAATTCGAACTTTGCTGATTCATTATTATCGACGGATTTTGTTGAAAGACCCTGCATTACCGCTTGAATTGTTGCCAACTGACTGGCCCGCGATTAGTGCACGAACGTTATCAATGAATATTTATAAAAAAGTATTTGAACCTGCGGATGAATACTTCTTGTCTGTTGCTGCAACAGCAGAAGGACCAATGCCAAATGCCACAGCACACTATTGGCGCCGTTTCGGAGGTTTGGTGGCGACAAATGAGAGGTTAAATCATGCCTTGTTATAGTATTGACGGTGTTATTCCAGTCGTTAGCCCAGACGCTTTTGTACACCCAACTGCTGTTTTAATTGGTGATGTGATTATTGAAGCGGGCGTATATGTAGGACCATTTGCTTCATTGCGTGCCGATTTTGGTCGTATTCATATTAAGCAAAATGCCAATATACAAGATAGCTGCACCGTACATGGCTTTCCGCAAAGTGTGACTTTAGTTGAGGAAATGGGGCACATTGGGCATGGGGCAATTTTGCATGGTTGCCACATTGGTAAAAATGTTTTGGTCGGCATGAACAGCGTAATTTTGGACTATGCCGAAATTGGTGAAAATACCATTATTGGTGCAAATAGTCTGGTCAAAACTAAAGATGTTATTCCGGCAAATGTATTGGCAATGGGAAGTCCTGCCAAGGTTGCGCGTGATTTATCAGAACAAGAAAAAAAGTGGAAAACTCGCGGCACGCAAGAATACATTGAGCTTGCACAGCGCTGCTTAAACTCAATGCAAGAAGTTCAGCCTTTAAGCTCAGAGTTGGATGACCGCCTGACCTATAAGGACTTTAGTTCTTCAAACTATCAGATTAAACAAGATAGTGTTTAACGGCTTTTAATCAGTCGATTTCAATACACATAAGTTTATAACACTTAAGGAATACTCGCACGAGTAGGGAGACGTTTGTGCAAAAAATGGAAAATACTGCGATTGATCAATTCGCAGAGCTATTGGGTGTTCAAGTGCTGCATCGCAGTTTTGATGAAGCGCGTTGTCAGCTTAATGTGAAAGACGAGCACATGAATGCCTTGGGCGGCGTGCATGGTGGGGTCATATTTTCTTTAGCCGATATTGCTTTTGCGATGGCTTGTAATGCAGGGGATGCGCCATATACTGGCCTACAGGCTGATATTCGCTATATGAGCGGTGCGAAAGATAGGGTGTTATTTGCAACGGCAACGAAAGTTGGAAGTAGTAAAAAATTTGCGCATTATGAAGTTGTGATAACAGACGGTTTAAATAATAGAGTCGCTTTGTTTACATCTACGTGTTACAGACTTGCACCGTGATATGTATTTATGGGGCGAGGAGACTCAGAGCAGAAATTATTTAAATTAATAAAAGCGTTGAATAGGCTGGTTATGTTCCAAAGCTAAGTCATAGTTATCGTACTTAGCTTTGGTTTATTGAAAAGGGTGTGCTTTAGTTAGACTACATTAGCTACTCATCTTTTATAAATAATGAGTCGTGAAGGGGCTTTATTTTTCAGGGTCTAGATAAACAACACCTAAATTAACCTTTTTATAAGGTCTGAATTCACCTTCATCAGCTTTTATTCTTTTATATGTCTCCTCAGAATAATCTATATCCTTTACCTTAAACCCATCAAAACTAATATAAATTAAAGCAGCCATGTTAGAGTACTCATGCATGTCTGGTTTAAAAAGGTAATATTTTTTTGCAATAGGTTTTAATGTGAAACTACCATCTTTATTTAAAACAAGCTCGGGAGCATCATTTGGAGTTAAGCCATTAAATCCAATAAAGCCTTTTTGTTGTCTTAGAGGTTCTTTCGTAGCATTATTATAAATATAGCCTGTCACTTCTGGAGTAAGATAAATTTCTTTCTGCGAGCAAGCTGAAAGAGTTACTGTCATACAAAAAAAGAGTAGCAGTGTTATTATTTTTTTCATTGTTTTGAGATTCCTGAAATAAATAAAAGCCCAGTTACATCTTTTTTATTTGCAACCATATTTTTATCCCAATTTGGAATTGCTGTTAAATTACCTTTGGCATATTTCATCAAATCTATTTCTCCTGATGTAGGATAGCTTGTCCCAGATTTTGGAACTTGCCAAATCTCTGATGAACCATGATGCGTTATAGAATCCATGACTCCTCCATAAGCTTCTACAATAGCATGGCCTGTTTCATGAGCTATTGTTTCTTTAAATGATTTGTCCGATACCGTTTCTGGATAGAATCCCCACGTTGTTCTATCAAAATATAAATATCCAGTTATATATGCTGTTTTTCTTGATAGGGCTGAATTTGAACTTCTAAACATTGGGTCATTTGGATCAACATTGGTGACATATGTTAATTTCATTTCTGGCATAGCATTTACTTTAGAGATTTTTGCTTTTACAAAAACTTCATAGTTTTTGCCATCTAAAGAAATATTTTTACCCGTTGCATGGAATTGATTTCTACTCCAATAATAATTAATTCCATCAATTGATAATTGTAGAAGTTGTGAAAAATCCTTAGTTTGTGTTGAATAAGGTTGCACTCGACGTATTTTTATTTGACTTGCTGGGACCAAGTGTCCGTTATAAAGACCTTTAGCACCACCATCAACAAAATTAACTCTAAGGGTAATATCTACTTTTAATTTTTTTCTATTAATTACAACATCCATCCAGTCTTTATTAAAATATTTAAAATTAAAAGTTTTTTCATCTAAGGCTATAGCACTACCACCATTAATACCTTTAACTCTAAACATGACACCATTTGAGCCTGTCATGAATTTACTGTCATATATGTCCTGAATGAATCCATCCCATTGGATTTTAAATTCTTTAGTGCCTTGAAATGCCCCCTCGATTCTTTTTACTTCTATAAATTTTCCATCTTTTTTAACTTCTAAGACGATAGCCTCAAATATTGCATTAATAGTTGAACCAGAGAAAATTAAATTGCTATTACTTGGAGAACCATCTGGCTTAGGTGCTCCTAAAGGTATAAATGGTTTAACCATTACATCTTTTAAAACAATTTTATTTTTCTTTATTGCATCATCCATAAAATTGTTTTTCTGTTGAGTATTGGTGGGCTGAAAACTAGAATTTGTGGTACTTGAGCTTCCACTACCACTTTCCCCAACAACATGACTTTGTTGAGGTAGAATCATTGCACCGCATGTTACCTTATCTCCAGCATAAGCTACTGGTTTGCCATCCATAATCACATGATCATGACTTTTAACCACCGTAGACCAACACTTACATTTAGGGCACATATGCCCATCGCCAGCTCTAACGAATAAATTACCTAGCTGTGAACTTCTAGATTGAGTTGATGGAATAATTCCGCCATGATCAGTAATAGCATTGTGAATAGCAAAACCTTTAGCCATGTTTGAATCCTTGAGAGTTATCATGGTTTAAAAAGTTTTTAGGAGTTGGTTGATCTTGAAAAATTCGGATAGCAACTGAAGTATTGGGACTATCAATAATTTCATCGCCATTTTCCAAGCGGCTTCCTACTAAAGCTACTGACTTTCCATTAACAATGCAGGAAACACCTGCACCTGAAATAATTTTAGAAGTGGTTCCATCGGTATATATAGCTTCATCGCCTATAGAGGCAATAGTAATACCACCAATTTTATAGTTAGCATTTAAAGCTCTAACTAAGCCACCATTTCGCGTTTTTGAACCATTCATAGCAAGATAATATACAGTGTGTGGTTTGTTATGATAGTAAAGCTGTTCTGCCTCTATAGCTTGAGTAACCTCTTCTTCAGATAATTTGAATAATTGCTCTACAGGTAATTCATTTAAAAACTTTGGTGTAGCCAAACTATAAGCCCTTTTTATTTTCATAAGTAGATCGAATAATAACAAATAAAAATATACAGATCTGTCTGTTTTTGTGTAAATTTAAAGAATTCATATGATTGAAGAGTCCCTAACCTATAGGTTTAGGGGGGGGCTTGAATGGTTGTATTAATTATTTACTTTTCTAAGAAACATATTTAGGTTCGAATCGAAATATTCTTTTTTTGCTTGATTAGATTTTCATTGAGAATCTAGTTTTTCAAAAAATGCATATACATTATTTCCGCGTATACCGAAATCAATAGCAGGTGATGAAAATTTTATGAAGTCTTCAAATGTAAGAATAGTAAGCTTAATATTCTTAAATTGAGCTGCAAATCTTTTTCTAAAATCTTCTAAATTAGATTTTATTTCTTCTACTTTTGTTTCATCTTCAGAATATTTACCAAAAGCTAGAAAAGCCTCATCGGGAGACATATATTCTATTAAATCTATAAATTTATCTGCTTCTCTATCAGTTAAAAAATATTCTGCTGTACGTTTAGCTTCTCCAGCAAAAAAAATTCCATCATATATACCTAATAAGTCAATCTCATTAATATGACTTGATTTTTTATCTTTATAGTAAATATTAACTTCAGGTAAATATAGAAAAGAATTTTTATAACCTATATTTTGAATAAAATTTAAAGCCCATAATACATTAAAACCATTGTGTTCTAATATAGTCTTATGAATGAATTTATTAAGCAAGTACTCCCATTCGAACTCTTTACCTGTAGGAGTCATATGCTGCTCTTCACAGACTTCACAATTGTTATATAGTTTAATAGAGTCAACAGTTTTTAAATTTTTATAACCACAATATCTACAGTTCCAAGTGTATACAGGATGAAAAAATTTATACTTTATTAATTCATTGAGTGCATCATTAAAACATGCTGTGAGGTATTGTGAAGCATGAATAGGTTTCTTAAAATTCATTTTTTTATTAATATAAGTAAGAAATGAATTATTCCTGTGTTTTGTTAAAAAACCATTTAAATCATTACGAGTGTATAGATAATCTTCTTTTTTATTTCTATGTGAAGCATGTTGAAATAAATCTTTCCATAGCATGTTAGTTAAAAAGTTCGAAGCAATATGAAGTTTTTTAAATAAAGAAATTACCCCATTAAAGTTTTTCCCTTTGTCAGAATTAGCTATATATTCAATTTTTGATTTAGGCAGATTATTACGTATATCTGCATGATGATATTTATTTTTTTGAGTTAAAAGGTAGTTAAGCAGATCTAAGTCTTCGGGTAAATTTATTGCAATTTGAAACTCCTCATTTTCAACACTTCTTTTAAAATAATTAACTGTTTTACCATTAAGTGAAATAGGTAAACCGTTCTTACTTATCCTTTCAAATTTTCTTCCAAAGACTTTAGATAAATATGCTCTCTTAGGTAAAATCCATTTATCTATAACATTTGAGTATCTAGATAAGTTATTGTGTCGATCTATATCACATTCTATCGCAAAGTCTCCAAAACCATGATTTTGAAATTTTAAAGGTATATATCTTAAGTGTTTAGGTCCATTAATAAAAATTGTGGAAGGATTTTCTGAAATAGAAAGTGTGGAATTATCTTTTGTATGAAGTGAATATTTGAGTTCAGAGTATTCAATGGGGAGTATTCTTTTTGAGTAGTAGGAAGGAACAATTATTGAATTATAAGTGAATTCTTGCAGAATATCTTTTTTTTGTTCTAAGCTTTCTAATGATAAACTTTGAGAAAACAATGAAACTTGATATGGCCCTGATCCAGGATGCAAAAAATTTAGATTACTTAAATATTTTCCGAGAGTTTTTAAAAAACAATTATCATTAAATTGCTCTTCACTAATAATAAGTGAGTAAATAGAATCACTTAGATCACTATTGTGAAAATGTCTTATGTTCCAGAGTGATATTCGATCTTTAACGCTAGAACCTATAACTATTGAAAAAGCATTTTTAAGAGAATGATTAATTACCGTTTCAATTGATTCAGTATGAATTCTTGCTAAATGAGCAACTGTAGTGGCTTCTCGGTTTGCCAATAAATCTAAAATTTCTGTTCTAGATTTAACTAATGTAGTTCCTACATGATTATTAGGAGGAATATCTTCTATAGAAAGACAATATGTATTAAAAACTTCTCTAAGTTCGTTTAGATACATATTTGTGTCTAATTGGTTGCCAAAATTATCAGTTATGAATCGATCTCCGGCTTCAGGAGAAAACTGTGTAATTAGACTTATTGGAGTATTGGTTGCTTTATTTCTTAAATAACTAAATATATAAGGACTATAAACTGTAGATATGGACTTTATTGGGTTATAGAACGATATATTTACAGGAAAATATTTTTGCGCATTTCCAAAATCATGTTCTATCAAAAGAGCAGGAGAGTTGATATTTTCAACTTTCTGGATTTGCTCATCAGTTAGTTTTATATAGCTGTAAACAATATCTGCATCATAAAAGCTTAACCATTCTAAATAGCTTTCTTCATCAGAATTAAGAGGGAGAATTAAAAACCTCGCTCCACCCCAACAGGTATAAGAATATTTAAAAATTTCATCAAGAATTAAATGGTTATTTTCATTTTCTTCATCCGAAATAAAGAAAGCAATCTTAATTGGCCGTTTATGGATATCAATTTGTACATCTTTTTCTAATCTTTTTGAGTCTGTTAGTCTTTCCATGGAAGCCTTTCTTTTAAAAATGATGATTGTTATGAATCTTTTGTACAAGGTATGAATAAGTATTTTTATAGCATTTTATTAATTTTATCAAAATGTTCGACTGAGTTTTCAACTTAACACATCCATTTTTAATTACATTTCCATAACCCTCCACAACCCCCACTTAACAATAACCCACCCATTATTTAGCCTTACTTTTCTAATGATTTAATTTAAAACAAATGGCATTTTGCATGCTTGACTGCAAAAGGGTTGGGCACTATTCTTTGCCTGCTGGCCACATTGCCAGTCGGTCGTCGCGGACCGTCCCTTAGGAGCATTAAAGGTTTTATACTTTTAGTGTGTACACCCTCGTGCCCCCTCTATGGTGGAACGGAGGGGGACACCCTTGGGTGTGCTGGAGTCTTAAGGCCAGTCCGCGAACCCCCTTCGTTCTGCCACCATAATTTTAATGTCGGCAGAACTCCCAATAAAAAGGAGTTGGCTTTGCACATCCATTATTTCTTGGCTCTCAATGCCAAAAGCTATAACGACACAGCTTAAAATTTAAAGCAGCTTGAACGCCCTAAGGTTTTCAGGCTTAAAGTCTTTTTTACTTAAAACTTAGCAACAACAAAACTTGAGATGTGCCAAGCACAGTCTTTACGGCTTTGCTGTGCCTTTTTTTCTCCCAAAAAGGGCACAGGCTTTTTATCTCATTTAGAAACAACAAGAATTTATAACGGTAAAACTATGCCAAAGTTAGTGCTTTCTTCCCGTGCCATACAAGTCATCAACAAGTCGATTGATTTATTTCACCATCGTGGCTTTCATACCGTTGGGGTAGATCGAATCGTCAAAGAATGTGAAATCACCAAAGCGACTTTTTATAACTTTTTTCATTCAAAAGAACGATTTATTGAAATCTGTTTGATCGTGCAGAAAGAACGATTAAAAGAAAAAGTGGTCTCCATTGTAGAGTACGGCCAAGACACAAGCGCGGCCGATAAACTCAAACAGCTTTATTTCTTACATACCGATGTAGAGGGGATGTACTACCTATTATTTAAAGCCATGTTTGAAGCGAAACTGAGTTATCCAAAAGCCTATATCACCGCAGTGAGATATCGCACATGGCTGCTGAATGAAATCTATAGCCAGCTTATAAAACTAAAAACCGATGCAACTTTTCAAGACGCCAAACTATTCTTATATATGATTGAAGGCGCAATTATTCAGCTTTTAAGTTCAGATGGGGCAATTGATCAGGAAAAGATGTTGGATTGTTTTTTTATGCAGTTTAGGTAGGTGATGTAAAATGCTGGGCTGATAACAAAAAATATTAGACCGGTCGTCTACTAATCTATATAGTGAGGTCTTACTTTGTTGACCTTCTAGTTTAAAAGAGAAAATTAATGTCAATTATTCTTCATCATTTAAATGCTTCACGCTCATTTCGCATTCTGTGGTTACTTGAAGAAATTAATCAACCTTATGAATTAAAAAGTTATTTTCGTGATAAAACTACAAATCTTGCACCTCAAGAATTAAAAAATATTCATCCCTTAGGAAAATCGCCTGTGATTGAACTTAATGGAAAAGTAATTGCTGAATCAGGTGCCATTGTAGAAATTTTGATTGAAAAGTTTGCTCCTCAACTTATGCCCGCAAAAGATTCAGACAGTTATCTTGATTATTTACAATGGGTTCATTTTTCAGAAAGTTCAGCTATGGTTCCATATTTATTAAATATTTTTAATTCGATTGAGTTAAAAAATGGCACTCAATTAAAGTTCTTGGATCAATATGCGCGTACTGAGTTGGATAAAGTATTTTCATATTTAGATCAACAATTAGTAGGCAAAAAATTCTTAGTAGGCGATTGCTTAACGGGTGCAGATTTTATGATTGGTTTCGTAGTCTATGGTCTAATTAATTCTTTAAATATTCGATCAAAATATCTCAATATTGAGCAATATGTAAAAAGCCTCGAAAACCTAGAAAGCTGGCAAAAAGCCATGTCTATAGAACAAAATCTTCATCACCAAAACAATGCCTAAAAACGAAATACCCTTAAGCACTTAAAAATAGAATTGATTTCCCAAGTTGAGAAATCAATTCAGCAATTTAGATCCCTTCAACAAAACTCACCATGACATCACAGCAGCCTTGGCGTTTACTTTTGGCAAGTTGATATTCAGGTGAAAAATAACATTCACGTGCAGTTTCCATATCTGGAAACTCAATGACCACATGACGTTCAAACTCTTGTCCCTCTAAAACTTCTGAGGCACCACCACGCGCAAGAAACTTGGCACCATACTTTTGGAAAGCTTGCGGAGCAGTGGCCATATATTGTTTATATTGTTCCATATCATGAATGGTGACATGAGCAATCCAGTAAGCAGACATATCGTATTTCCCTATAATTCATTCAATAAAGGTTTATTTACCTTTTCGTAAAATTTGTGATTTCACGCATCTAAAATATTTTTTGCGACAGCAGCAGCTTCGGCAATATGTTCAGCAACCGCTTGTTTTGCCTTTTCAGGGTCTTTGTGAAGGTAGATAGCTTCACACATATTTTTAATACGTTGATAACCTGAAATTTCACGCTTTGTCGATTTCATAGTCATGGCACGAAGACGGCTAATTCGGCCATTTAAGCGTTGCACCACTTCCCACGCAATATGGTGTTTTGCTGTAGTAAAGATGGTTTGATAAAGCTGGGTTGAGGTCGCAATAATCAGATTGATGTCATCGGCAGCAAAAGCAGCTTTAAGATCTTCTAATAGAAGCTTTAATTTTTCAGCAGTTTTTTCATCGAGGTTTTTAGTGCAGTCAACCACAGCACTTTGCTCTAATAAAAGACGAATTTCATAAATCTGTGAAGCGATGTCCCAGTTAAGTAGCGAAACGATAGGGCCTTTATTTGGCAAAATCTCGACCAAACCTTCTGCTTCTAAATAACGAATCACTTCGCGAACCACAGAACGGCTCACGCCGAGTTCTTCACATAACGTTCTTTCAACCAGTCTTTTTCCTGAAGGGAAATAGCCTGTAATAATGGCATTACGCACTTTATCTAAACACAGCTCTCGTAAAGTTACGGGCGGGTTTTCAATTTTAAGATTCATAAATAATTAAATTTTCCTGTTTTTTAACATGTTGAGTTTCATCACATGTTTTTCAATGAAAATTAGCATAGCAAACTCTTGCTTTTTTTTCAGTATGTATTATGGTATACCATAATACGAATGACAAGATAATTTACTTGCAAGGAAGAGCAATGGAACTTATACGTAAAACAGTGCTTCATGTAGAAACCACTTATGTAGATGGCGGTAAAGAAGCAGCAAAGCCTTTAAAAATGGTGGCAGCCGCAGCGGTCATTAAAAACCCGTGGGCAGGGCAAGGTTATGTAGAAAACCTAACACCGGAAATTCGTCATATCGCGCCAATCTTAAGCGAACATTTAACCAAGCTTATTCTTGATGAAGTGGGTTCTGGTGAAGCCGTTGAAGCTTTTGGCAAAAGTGCAGTGGTGGGCTTAAATGGTGAACTTGAGCATGCATCAGCTTTAATCCACACCTTACATTTTGGTAATACTTACCGTAGTGCTGTCGGGGCGAAATCTTATTTGGCATTTAACAATACCCGTGGCCCAGCAAATGCGCCGATTTTAATTCCAATGATGGATAAAAATGACGAAGGCCGTCGTTCTCATTACTTAACATTGCAATTTGCAATTCCAGATGCACCTGCTGCCGATGAGCTGGTTGTTGTGATTGGTGCAGCAACAGGTGGTCGACCACATCACCGTATTGGTGATCGTTATAAAGATTTGGAAGAGTTAGGTCATGATGTCAAAAACCCTGCAGCTGTCAAATAACCGTATTGCTCACTATTTTGAGCAAGGCGAAGGAGAGCCTCTGGTTCTGATCCATGGAGTGGGAATGCAAGCTGCGGCATGGTATCCACAAATTGAATATTTTTCTAAACACTATCATGTAATTTCAGTGGATATGCCGGGACATGGTCAAAGTACCAAATTACCGGCAGACGCAAAATTACAAGATTTTGTTGAATGGACCATCGAATTTATTACAGCCTTAAATTTAGGCCCGGTAAATTTAGCAGGGCATTCAATGGGATCACTGATTACGACAGGTGTCAGCGTTACTCGACCTGATTTGGTTAAACGGATGGCGGTGCTCAATGGTGTATATAAACGTACAACACAGGCACGTAATGCAGTCATCCAAAGAGCTGAAGAGTTAAAAACAGGCCGTATTGATGTCGAGACTCCATTACAGCGCTGGTTTGGCGAAAGTGAAGTTGAGCGTATAGCAGCAGCCAAAGTAAAAACTTGGCTCGAAAATGTCGACTTGTCTGGCTATACCACTGCATATTCTGCTTTTGCGCAAGGCGATGAAACCTATGCAGATGACTGGTCAAAGATCACTTGTCCTGCTTTGGTGTTGACCGGAACGGATGATCCGAATTCAACTGCAGAAATGGCTTTGCAAATGGCGAATCAGGCAAAGCATGGCACTGCAATAGTCATTGAAAATGAACGTCATATGGTGAACTTAACTGCACCTGACAAAGTGAATAATGCAATGCAAGCGTGGTTGGAAACCAGCGTTTAATTTGCCACACATTGCTGAAGGAATATAACAATGAGTGAAATGGATACTATCAATAAAATGCGTGAACTACGTGATGCTTTCGGGTCATTTATGACAGGCGTTACCGTGGTCACAACCTGTAAAGAAGATGGAACGCCACTTGGCTTTACAGCGAACTCTTTTGCTTCGGTGTCTTTGGACCCAGCTTTACTTCTAGTGAGTATTGCCAAGACATCAAGCAATTATCATAACTTTGCAAATACCACTCATTTTGCAATCAATATTTTGGCAGAAGAGCAAAAGGATATTTCGAATACCTTTGCTCGTCCAAGCGAAGACCGTTTTGCAAATCTTTCATGGTCAAAAAGTGCTTGCCAAAACCCGCTGATCAATCATGTCAGTGCCTGGTTTGACTGTACAACCTACCAAGTTGTCGATGCAGGTGACCATGCGATTTTAATTGGTAAAGTTGAAGATTTTGCTTCGACAGGTTTTGCAGGGCTTGGTTATTATCGTGGTGGATATTTCACACCAGCCAAACTTTCTGCCGAGGTGATCTCTGGCCCTAAAGTGGTGATGAGTGCAATTATTGGACATGAAAATACCATTTTGCTTGAAGAAACTGCCGAACATAAATGGACTATTCCACATGTCATGGTAGATAAAGACGGTGCCGATAAAGCGCTTGAGAAAATCTTTGCACAATATCAGCCAGATGCTTCTGCCAACTTCATTTATTCTGTATATGAAAACGTTGAAAACCAGCAGCAATATATTTCATTTTTATGCAACACACCCGTAGCTCAAGCCACCAAAGGTCAGTTTGTCGATTTAAATGATCTTGAAAAGCTAGAGTTTGTAGACAGCGCTTTAGAAAGTATGTTGATGCGCTATCGCAAAGAAAACCATTTGAAAACTTATGGTGTTTATTACGGAAATCAGACAACAGGTACAGTTCGTCAAATCGTTAAAGAGGAAGTTTAATCATGCGTTTTTCATTATTTGTGCATATGGAACGTGTTTCTGATCAGCAAACCCAGAAGCAGCTTTATGATGAAATGATTGAGCTTTGTCAGATTGCAGACCGCGGCGGTATGCATGCGGTTTGGACAGGCGAACACCATGCCATGAACTTTACCATTGCACCCAACCCATTTTTAAATCTGGTCGATTTAGCCAATAAAACCAAAAATGTTCGTTTAGGTACAGGCACGGTGGTAGCGCCATTCTGGCATCCGATTAAACTTGCAGGTGAAGCTGCAATGACCGACATTATTACCAATGGCCGTTTAGATATTGGTATTGCTCGCGGTGCTTATTCGTTTGAATATGAACGTATGGTTCCGGGCATGGATGCATGGAGTGCAGGTCAGCGTTTACGTGAAATGATTCCCGCAATTAAAAACCTTTGGAAAGGCGATTATGAGCATAACGGTGAATTTTGGCAGTTTCCAAAAACCACCTCGGCACCTCAACCGCTTCAACAGCCACATCCACCAATTTGGGTTGCTGCACGTGATCCAAATAGCCATGAATTTGCTGTGCAAAATGGCTGTAATGTACAGGTAACGCCTTTGCATTTAGGTGACGAAGAAGTTGAAAAGCTCATGGGGCATTTCAATGCAGCTTGTGAAAAGTTCAATGAAATTCAACGTCCTGAAATTATGTTGCTCCGCCATACCTATGTGGCAGATAGTGAGGAAGATGCTCAACTGGCAGCAGATGAAATCAATACTTTCTATAACTACTTCGGCGCTTGGTTTAAAAATGAGCGTGAAATTAACCAAGGTTTAATTGCACCTTTAAGTGTTGAAGAAATTGCTGCACATCCTTTTTATACACCAGAAGCGATGCGTAAAAATAACGTGATTGGACAAGCCCAAGAAGTGATTGACCGCTTAAAAGCTTATGAAGCAATGGGCTATAACGAATATTCTTTCTGGATTGATACGGGCATGAGCTTTGAACGTAAAAAAGCCTCATTAGAACGTATGATCAATGAAGTTATGCCGGCATTTGCATAGAGGCGAATATCATGACAGCAGATTTTCAGCTTTATATTAATGGTCAGTTTGAATCTGGTGCAGCAACGTTTGAAAGTATTAATCCTGCAACAGGTGAAGTCTGGGCACAGATGCCAGAAGCTCGAACCGATGAAGTCAATCGAGCAGTTCAGGCGGCATCTAGTGCGTTAAAAGCACCAGAGTGGGCAGGTTTAACGGCCTCTCAGCGCGGTAAATTGCTCTATAAACTGGCTGATTTAATTGAAAAAGCTGCACCGCAACTGGCTCAAATTGAAACCAGTGATACGGGCAAGATTATTCGCGAAACATCGAGCCAGATTGCCTATGTCGCTGAGTATTATCGCTACTATGCAGGTATTGCCGACAAATTAGAGGGTAGTTTTCTACCGATTGATAAGGCAGACATGCAAGCATGGATTGTTCGTGAACCTGTGGGTGTGGTTGCTGCAATTGTTCCTTGGAACAGTCAGTTATTTTTATCGGCAGTAAAGGTAGGGCCAGCTTTAGCGGCAGGTTGTACCGTCGTGCTAAAAGCCTCTGAAGACGGCCCTGGGCCATTATTAGCTTTTGCTAAATTGGTCCATGAAGCGGGGTTTCCAGCTGGAGTGGTCAATGTGATTACCGGTTTCGGGCCTGAATGTGGCGCCGTGCTGAGTAGTCATCCTGATGTTGCCCATGTTGCGTTTACAGGTGGTCCAGAAACGGCACGGCACATTGTGCATAACTCGGCTGAAAATCTTGCAAAAGTTTCACTCGAATTAGGTGGCAAATCACCATTTATTGTATTTGCTGATGCAGATATTCAAAGTGCGGTAAATGCTCAGGTCGCTGCTATTTTTGCTGCAACAGGGCAGAGTTGTGTAGCAGGTTCACGCTTACTGGTTGAAGAAAGCATTAAAGATGAATTTGTTTGGCGTTTGGTTGAGCGTGTACAAACCATAAAAATTGGTTTACCTCATGAAATGGCAACTGAGTTTGGACCACTTTGTACCCTACGCCAGCGCCAAAAAATTGAGCAAGTCGTTGCAAGTTCAATCCAGCAAGGTGCAAAACTGCTTACCGGTGGTAAAAGCCTTGAGCGAGCAGGGTATTACTATCCACCGACCATTTTAGATTGTACCGATGCACCTCAAGCAGATTGCATTACCACTGAACTATTTGGTCCGGTGTTATCGGTAGATAGTTTCAAAGATGAAGCGGAAGCTGTGCAAAAAGCCAATAGTACGCCTTACGGGTTGGCAGCAGGCGTTTTTACCACCAATTTAAGCCGTGCTCACCGCATGACGAAAGTCATTGGGTCGGGAATTGTTTGGCTCAATACTTACCGTGCTGTTTCTCCACTTGCACCTTTCGGTGGACATGGGCTTTCGGGACATGGTCGGGAAGGTGGCGCAAATGCGGTTCTAGATTACACCACCACCAAAACAGTTTGGTTACGTACCTCAGATGAGCCAATTGATGACCCATTTGTCATGAGATAAATCATGACTTGAGGTATGAAAATATATCGGGATTTTAATTTCAAGGATGAAAAAATGAATCAGTCAAACTCAGCAATCACCTAAAGCTTTAATAGTTGAAAACGTAAAACTAGATGTATCGATGCTTAATCAAGTATTGATCGGACTGGTTTTACCTTTTTCTTGGCTAAAACAACACAAACAGAAAAATGAGCTGTTTGTAAAAGGAAATAAAAAGATTAAGCCGAGTCATATAGAAATGACTTTGGCTGGGCAGATTTTTTGATGTTGAGGAAATGAATTCCTCAAAGAGAGATTAAGGATATGAGCCAAAACGAAAATAGCAATAATGCTTTCGCTATCGAAAGTCATTCTATTGATTATGTTGCTCCCTCTGAACGTAATGGGAAAGTTCGCGATCTATTCACATTATGGTTTTGTACCAATATTGCACCGCTTGCCGTGATTACAGGTGCAATGTCAATTTTAACCTTTAACCTCAATATTGTAAGTGCATTGCTTGCGATCTGCTGCGGGCATTTTTTTGGTGCAGCGATTCTGGCCTTAACCTCTGCACAAGGTCCGCAGGTCGGCATTCCTCAAATGATTCAGAGCCGCGCGCAGTTCGGGCGTTATGGGGCATTGCTGGTTGTGCTGTTTACCACCCTCATTTATTTAGGTTTTTTCATCTCTAACATTATTTTGTCAGGTAAAACTCTGCATACCGTTGTTCCTGCCATTCCTGTGCCGACTGCGACTGTCATTGGTGCGATTGCAGCAACCACAATTGGCGTGATCGGTTACCACTTTATTCATAAGTTCAATAAAATTGGAACTTGGTTTATGGGTGGTTCGTTGCTCATTGGCCTCATGATTATGGTGCCGCATATTAATGCAGATGTACTTGCCAAAGGCTCTTTCAATATGAAAGGTTGGTTTGCCATGTTTGGTTTGTGTGCGGTATGGCAAATTAGTTTTTCACCTTATACCTCAGACTATTCACGATATTTACCGAAGTCGATTGGTATTTATAAGCCATTTATCTTTACCTATTTAGGCGCATCGTTAGGAACCATTTTTGCGATGGCATTTGGTACGATTGCGGTCAGTATTGGCTCAACCACAGATGCAATGGAAGCAGTAAAGTCAGGCACTGGGCTGTTCGGTTATGTTCTTATGATTTTGTTCTTATGCAATATCATTGGTCACAATGCCATGAACCTCTACGGTGCGGTTCTGTCTTGTATTACCTCTATTCAGACTTTTGCAGGGCAGTGGATGCCAAGCCGAAATATCCGAGTCGTGTTATCAATCATTGTATTAGTTCTAGCGACTTTAACGGCACTTTGGGCATCAAGTAACTTTATTAGTTTCTTCTTGAATGTGATTTTTGCCTTGTTATTTATTTTGGTGCCATGGGTGTCTATTAATTTACTAGATTTCTATGTCGTGAATAAAAAGTCTTATGACATTCAATCCATCTTTGCACGTGATGGTGGTATTTACGGCAAATTTAATGCAAAAGCGCTTACGGCTTATTTCATTGGGATTGCGGTACAAATTCCATTCTTAAAAAATGCGTTTTTCACAGGTGCACTGGCCGATGTAATTCCGGATGCGGATATTTCATGGGTGATTGGATTGGTGGTGAGTCTGGTGGTGTATTACGCCTTTAATCTAGGAAAGATTAAATGTTCTGCACCTGCATTAAACGCAAAATTACCTCAATAAGCATTGTAGTGAAAGGAATCCCACAATGAAAAAAAACTATTTACAAGCGGCTCTAAGCACAGCATTGATGGCTGTAATCTATCCGAGTTACGCGGGTGTAAGTTTTGGAAATAGCGATGGTGAATACGGCAAGCTCACCTTATCAGGCTATGTTCGCGCTAACTATCAAGATAAACACTATGGAGAGTCAGTTTCTGATCAAAAAATTCGTTTCGATGCTGCGCAGTTAAAACTGGACTACGAGCGTGGATCGTTATTTGGTCACGCGGAATATCGTTGTTATCAATATGACCGTCTATGTGATTTTTCTACGTTGGTTGATGGTTATGTAGGGTACAAATTAAATAAAACAGATCAGGTGGTGGCAGGTGTTCAGCCGATTCCATTTGGGCCGGGACGTTTCTGGGGCAATAGCCTATATGGAAGTATGAGCACAACCGCAGGTTTAGAAGATGTTCATAATCTTGGTTTGAATTATCATTTTGAATTGCCGACAGCAACCAAGTTTGATGTGGGTTATTTTGCGGTAGATGGTGGAAGCTACACAGGCTCTACCCAAGATTCAGGAAGCTACACTGCAAACTATGTGAGTTCAGACGATCCGAATAAAACCGATTTGCAAGAAAAGAACATGTGGGTAGGCCGAGTGACTCAAGATATAAATCTTGGAAATAATGGATTAACCACACAGCTCGGTGGCTCATATTGGACATCGGATATTGAAAATAAAGCCACTTCGAGTGATGGGCGCCGTCATGCATGGGCACTTTTTGGTAAAGCCAATTATGGCAATTTTAATGTAACCCTTACTGGTGGTAAAAATGACGTAACTAATCAGGATCAGCTCAATCCTAATCAGTCACTCATGGGGTCCTACGACAGTGAATATTATGTAGCTAACAAAGGAACGTTCTATACGGCAGATGTGGGCTACTCTTTCAAAAATGTTAAGCAGATCGGAAACATTACGCCGTACTTTATGTACAGTCAGTACGACAAAGATCAGGACAATATGAAAGATTCGGTCCGTAATATTATTGGTGTGTCTATTGACCATAAACAGCTATCGTTGGTGGCTGAATACATCATGAGTAAAAATGACCCATTCATTGGGGGAACTCAAGATTCATTGGCAAAAGGGGATGATAACCAGTGGAATAAGTTGCTTAACTTAACGCTGTTTTATTATTTCTAAAGACATTTAAACATTCGGGCATACCGAAAATTTTTTTAAATTAATTTTTGGTATGCCATAATACAAAGTTGATGGTGAGCTATTTAATTTATGTATCGCTCCACTATCAATGCAGAAGATCTCAATAGGATAATGATCATGCAGCTTAATGAACTCGCTTTATTCCGTCAGCAAGCCTTTGTTGCTGGAAAGTGGTGCGATGCAGACCATCAACAAACATCCGAAATTTTAAATCCGGCGACACTAGAGATTATTGGTACTGTCCCAAATATGGGCAAAGCTGAAGCCGAGCGTGCCATTGAAGCTGCCAAAGAAGCTTGGCCGCTATGGGAAAATAAAACAGCAAAAGATCGATCAATTATTTTAAAAAAATGGTTCGATTTAATCATTTCAAATGCAGATGAATTGGCTTTTATTTTAACGAGTGAGCAAGGAAAGCCTTTAGCTGAAGCCAAGGGTGAAATTTTATATGCTGCCAGTTTTATTGAATGGTTTGCCGAAGAAGCAAAACGAGTGTATGGCGATATTATTCCGAGTCCATATCCCGATGCTCGTATTGTCGTAAATAAACAGCCTATTGGTGTCGTTGCAGCCATTACGCCGTGGAATTTTCCCGCTGCCATGATTACGCGTAAGGTTGCTCCAGCCTTGGCGGCAGGTTGTCCTTGTATTGTAAAACCGGCGCCTGAAACACCTTTTACTGCTTTGGCTTTAGTGGACTTAGCTGTGCAAGCGGGTGTGCCTGCTGAAATCTTTAGTGTGATTACAGGCGATGCAGCTCATATTGGTGATGCGATTTTTGAAAGTGATGTCGTACGCAAGTTTACTTTTACTGGGTCAACACCAGTCGGCAAAATGCTGCTTGAGCGTTCAGCAAAAACCTTAAAAAAAGTTTCCTTAGAGTTGGGTGGCAATGCGCCGTTTATTGTATTTGATGATGCCGATTTAGATGCAGCAATTGAGGGAGCACTCATTGCTAAATTTAGAAATGCAGGGCAAACCTGTGTCTGCGTCAATCGATTTTTAGTGCAGGCAGGCATTTATGAAAAATTTATTGCTGCCTTAAGCCAAAAAATTCAAAACTTTAATATTGGTAATGGATTAGAAGCAGGGCATGACATTGGGCCATTAATTAATGCCAATGCGGTGAAAAAAGTTGAAGCTCATATTCAAGATGCATTAGATAAAAATGGTCGTCTTGTGGTTGGTGGTAAAAAGCATAAAGCGGGTGAATTATTTTTTGAACCGACACTGATTGCAGATGTTACCGCTGATATGGATGTGGCAACCCAGGAAACGTTTGGTCCGCTAGCAGCTGTATTTAAATTTGAAACCGAGCAACAAGCGGTAGAAATGGCAAATGCAACTGAATTTGGTTTAGCCGCATATTGTTATACCAAAGATTTAGGCCGTGCTTGGCGAATGAGTGAACAGCTTGAATATGGCATGGTCGGAATTAATAAAGGCCTTATTTCAAATGAAGTTGCACCGTTTGGTGGAATTAAACAGTCTGGTTTAGGGCGTGAAGGTTCTAAATACGGTATTGAAGATTATCTGGAAATTAAATACACCTTGTTTGGAGGATTGAATATATGAGTAATGAAAAATTTGAAAAGGGTTTAGCAATCCGCAAACAAGTTCTTGGTGAAGAATATGTAAATAATTCAATCAACAATGCCGATGAGTTTAATCTTCCTCTTCAAGAATTAGTCACTGAATATTGCTGGGGAGCTGTTTGGGGGCGTGAAGAATTAAGTAAACCTGAGCGTAGCTTAATTAACTTGGCAATGATCTCAGCTTTAAATCGTCCACATGAACTAAAACTACATGTTAAAGGTGCACTTCGAAATGGCGTACCTAAAGAGAAAATTCGTGAAGTGCTTTTACAGGTTGCAATTTACTGTGGCGTACCTGCTGCTGTAGATAGCTTTCGAATTGCTAAAGAGGCAATTAAAGAATTTGAATCTGAGCAATAAACGTTGGCTTTGAATATTAAAAAAGGCCTTGTTCAAGTGGACAAGACCTTATCTATTTTAAGCTTGTTTGTTCAGTTCAGGGGGTAAATGCTGCGCTAAATAATCAATTGCAAGACGGGTTTTGAGTGGCATAAAAGGCAGTGTAGGCCATACCAAATGAATCGGAAAAGCAATGCTCGACATGGTTTCTAACACTTGTACGAGCTTACCTTCCTGTAATTCATTTTGAATGAGCCAGTCGGGTAGCCAAGCGATACCAGCTCCAGCAAGCGCTGCATTTTTAATGGCTTGTAAGTCATTTAAAAGAAGTTTTGCTTTGGGCTTAATAAATAAAGGTTCTGCATTTTCCTTTTGAAGTCGCCATTTCTGCATTTGACCAAAATGCGGATCGGCAATCGTGGCGTGCTGGTCTAAGTCCTCAATATGTTCTAGAGGACCTGCTTTATTTAAATAGTCAGGTGAGGCACAAAGTAGCATTCGATGCTCACCAATCTGTTTGGCAATCAACTGAGTGGTGTCAGGTAGTGAACCAATTCGGATGCATAAATCAAAACCTTCTTCGACCAAGTCTACATTTCGGTCATTAAATGAAATTTCTAGCTGTAAGTCCGCATGCTGCTGAGCAAATTTAACCATGAGCGGGGTAGCAAAGAGTTGCCCGAACAGCACTGGCACAGACATTCGTAAACGGCCTGTTGCATTAATTTTCCCTTGGTCTAATAAAGCTGCCGCATTTTGTATTTCACTTAACGCTCGTCGGCTATGCTCATAAAACAAAGCACCTTCATCAGTCATGCTGAGCGAACGTGTTGTTCTTTTAAATAAAGCAACGCCAAGCTGATCTTCAAGCCGAGCAATATTTTTACTAATGGCTGAGCGAGTTAAATGCAATTGCTCGGCAGCTCTGACAAAACTTCCAGCTTCAACCACCGTCACAAATATAGATATTGCACTGAGTTCATGTTGCATGATTGTTGCCTAAAAGGAACCAATGATAAGAAATAATATCACCACTGTTGAATTTATTGTGGGGTTAATATGGCTTCATCAAAAACGTGGAGACGGTCATGGCTAAAATATTGGTATTAAAATCCAGCATTATGGGTGAGGGTTCACAAACCAATCGTCTAATCGATGTCATGCTTGAATACCGTAAAGACCAAGGTTTGCAAGATGACATTACTATACGCAATTTAGCGGAAATGAATCTGCCTGTATTAGATTTAGAAATTTTTCATGCACTTCGTGGGGCTGAAAATGTAAATCAAGACATTCAACAGATCGTTGCTTTGTCTGATGAATTAATTGCCGAATTAAAAAGTGCTGATTTATTGGTGATAGGCGCACCCATGTACAACTTAAATGTATCGACTCAACTCAAAAACTGGTTTGATTTAGTGGCACGCGCAAGACAAACATTCCGCTATACCGAAACTTATCCTCAAGGTTTGGTTGAAGGGGTAAAAGCGGTGGTGGTAAGTAGTCGTGGCGGTATTCATGTTGGCCAAGAGACTGAGGCAGTCACGCCTTATCTCAAAGCGGTGTTAGGGCTAATGGGCATTCATGATGTCGATTTTATCTATGCAGAAGGCTTAGACATGCAGGCCTATCGCAGCAATGCATTAGACCTGGCAAGCCAGCGAGTTAAAGAACTCGCCATTTAAGATCATGAGCTGAAACTCTTGTACCTCTAATTGATCACAAGAGTTTCTAAGTCTATTTAAATTACATTTCTAAGTTCATTTGCTGTGTTACGCAGCAATGGCAAAATTTGCTGAACCAAATAATCTTCTTGTACACGATTGGTTTGAGACATACAGTTAAGCGCTGCTATGGCTTGACCTTGGGCGTTAAATACGGGCACTGCAATCGCAATTACGCCAAGCTCGTGTTCTTCTTTAGAAAGACAATAATCTGATAACGAAATACCCTTAAGCACTTCAAAAAACTTTGACTCATCTACAATGGTAAACGGGGTTAAGCGCTTTAAACCATAATTTTTTACCCAAGTGTGCTGCGCTTCTTCAGGTAGCGCTGCCAGCAATACTTTACCTGTAGACGTGGCATGGGCAGGTAAGCGGTTTCCTAAATGCATACCATAAGGGCTAACGCGCAAATTATCTTGTTGTGGTAAATAGCTACGCGCAATTGGCACCACTTCGTTATCGTCCAGAACCACAATCGAAAAAGTCAGAGATGTCTGCGCACACAAAAGATTTAAAAATGACTGAGCAACTTTAGGCAGATGGGCAGAGCTTAAATAAGAACTTGAAAAGCGCAGCACACGATGCGTGAGCCAAAAGTAATGTTCATCGGTTTCTAAATAGCCTAAGTATTTTAAAGTTTTAAGATAACGCCTTGCTGCTGTACGACTAATACCGGTTCGCTCAGCCACTTGAGTGACATTAAGCCGCTGGCGATCTGTTCCAAAAGCTTCCAGCAAAGCCAAGCCTTTTGCTAAGCCTGCAATGTAGTCTTCTTGACGAATTTTCTCATGCGAGTTCGGGTGCTCTAAAAAAGCATCGAGAGAAGGCATCCTTTCATTCCTGTTATTTTGGTTGTTTCTGTCCGCTATTCGGACAAACTAAATGATAAACGGTTATTTTCGTCTTGGATACATAGTGCACAAAACTTAAAGCCAGTAATTTAAAAGTCAGGATGAAACAAGGATGAAGTTATGGATATTTTAAAGACACAGGTCGCAATTATTGGTTCTGGACCAGCAGGTTTATTGCTTGGGCAACTTCTATATAAAGCTGGCATCGACCATATTATTGTTGAGCAACGTAGTGCTGAATATGTGGCTTCACGGATTCGTGCAGGAATTTTAGAGCAAGTTTCGGTCGACTTATTGAAACAAGCAGGCGTTGACCAAAACTTAAAAGACAAAGGATTACCGCATTCGGGCATTGAAATCTTAAGCAATGGTGAATTGCATCGAGTTGATTTGGCAGCACTCACGGGTGGCAAACAAGTAACCGTATACGGTCAGACCGAAGTCACCAAAGATTTAATGACTGCGCGTGAAGCAGAGCAGCTCACTTCATTTTATGAAGCTCAAAATGTACAAGTGAAAGATTTCTACACTGCACCAAAAGTTGAGTTTGAGTATCAAGGTAAAGCTTTTCAAATTCAGTGTGACTTTATAGCAGGGTGTGATGGCTACCACGGTGTCTGCCGTGCCAGTGTGCCAGAAGATAAAATTAAGACCTTTGAAAAAGTTTATCCGTTTGGCTGGTTAGGGGTGTTGGCAGACGTTCCACCTGTAGCCGATGAACTCATTTACGTACAGTCAGAGCGTGGATTTGCTTTATGTAGTATGCGTTCAGAAACACGTAGCCGTTATTATTTACAAGTGCCTTTAACAGATCACGTCGAAGATTGGTCAGATGAAAAGTTCTGGGATGAGTTAAAAAACCGCTTAGATCCTGAAAGCCGCGAAAAGCTAGTTACTGGACCTTCTATTGAAAAAAGTATCGCGCCGTTACGCAGCTTTGTGACCGAACCAATGCGTTTCGGAAAACTATTTTTAGCAGGTGATGCTGCACATATTGTTCCACCGACAGGAGCAAAAGGCTTAAACCTCGCGGCTTCCGATATTGCTTATTTATCAAGTGCGCTTGTTGAATATTATGTTGAAGGTTCCGAGCAAGGTATAAATGAATACTCAGAAAAATGCCTACAACGTGTATGGAAAGCGGAGCGCTTTTCTTGGTGGATGACTCATTTGTTGCATCGTTTTGAAACCGAAAGTGAGTTTGATCACAAGATTAAACAAGCCGAGTTAAGTTATGTGCTTGGCTCGATTGCAGGTAAAACCACATTGGCCGAAAACTATGTCGGTTTGCCTTATGAGATTAAGCAAATTGATAGTTTTAAGCACGCAAGCTAAAGACTAAGTAAAAAATAAAAAGGGCATGCAAGTGCTCTTTTTTTTATGTAAAAAAACTGGATGGAATGAGATCGGTTAAAAGATGTGATTCGGCTAAAAGTAGCCCCAATACTTTTCAAAATATAGGGCTAACTATCAATTCACCTAAAGTTTAGTGGGCGTTTGCCGTAACTTTATTATTGGTTAATATCACTTGTTGCTGAGATTGAAGGGGTTTAATCACTTGTGGATTAGAGTTACTCCACGGGATATAAGCTTCTGTCAAAATATGACCTGTAAGACTGGTTAAATCACTCGTTTTAACTTCCGCATTGCCTTGACGACCAAATAATACAACTTCATCACCTGCTTTGGCCTCTGGAATATCTGTTACATCAACCATCACAGTATTCATTGATACTCGACCAACCACTGGTGCTTTTTGTCCATTGATTAATACAAAAGCTTTATTACTAAAACTACGACGGTAGCCATCCGAATAACCTACAGGAAGGTTTGCAAGTTTAGAGTCACGTTTTAAAGTATAGGTTTGGTCATAACCCACAGTTGAATCTTTAAGGTAATTATTAACCGCGGCAATTTGTGTTTTAAATGCCATCATGCCTTTAAATTCAGGGTGATTAGGAAAATCACCATATATAATTGCGCCTGCACGAACCATATCTAAATGTGATTCAGGAACGTTTACGGTAGCAAATGAATTAGCGGTATGTAATGTTAATTCTTTACGATTCAGTTTGGCTTTTTTAATCAACCATGCGGTTTGTTCATTAAATTGCGCCAGACGCTCACGAACAAATTTTTCATCTTCTACAGCATAGTGGGTCATAATGCCGTCAATTTTAAGATGGGGAAGTTTGGTGATCGCAACAGCTTGTTCTTTACCTAGAGCCGTAGACATTTCAAGACCATTACGATCCATACCACCTGAATTTAAAGCCAAGCTGTAGTGAACAGTTGTATTGTTCGCTTCTGCCCATTTAGACATACGAGCAGCTTGGTCATAATTACCTAAAAGCTCTTCAATATTTAAAGCTTGTGCGTTGATAATTTCACTATCTGTGGCTGTACGTAAACGTGTAATTTTGCCTTTATAGCCATGCTTGCGCACCATAGCCGCTTCAGCATTACTGGTAATGCCAATACAAGATACATTTAACTTCATAACACTTGGCATAAGTAGATCAATACTATGGCCGTATGCGTTAGCTTTCATGACTATACAAAGTTGTGTTTTGCCATTAAGTAACTGATTTGTCTTTTTTATATTATCTTCAAAAGCTTGAGTATCAATTTCTATCCATGCATTTGCTGTAGGAGCAGGGCTTACTTCATTTGTAACATGGGGAGTAAGTAAGGGAGCTGGATGAGCAAATTGCACCGAACCGAATAATATTAATGCACAGCTATAAGCGAGATGAGAAAATTTTGTTTTAAGTTTCATGAGTTTTTTAATCTTTCCTGGCTGAATATAATTTAACGCTGGGTGGATTTTTATGGTTAAGTACTAAAATATAATTGATTTAAAATGTCACACGATTTGGTTGTAATAATACTTTCTCCTTAAAATATTATAGTCGCTATTAAGTAAAATTTAATTTTGCTTAAACTAAATTGAAAAAATACAAATCTAATTTCAATTAGTCTTAATTAAATCTAAATATACATTCATAAAAAAACAAGAAGAAAAATTATTATAATTTTTTGAATGTTATTTTTTTAATCTATTTATTGGTGCTGTTTTTAATAAAATTTTTTGAAATATAACATTTGGTAAATAATTAACTTTATTATTACGAAAGATTTTTTTATTTTTTTAAATACATTGGATTGTATTTTTATCAGTTGGTAAAATATAAAAAAATTGGGTGAATAAATATCCATAATTTTATTCAATAGAATTCAAAAAATTAAAATAACTATATTTTTCATTGGTTTGTTTGTTGCTTATTAAAGCTGTTTAGAAGTTGTGAATTATTTTGAGTCAATTTTTAAGCGTCTAATGTCATATTTAATAGTTTTTAATAAGTTAATTTAAATTTTATAAATAAAATATTAATTAGATTGATTGAATAATTGGATGTTATTTAGCCGTAGGTGTTTGGTTTTGGTTTTGTGTAATAAATGAACTGGTGTGTCTTATATTCTTTTTTTAATTCGATTTATTGTTTAAGATTTTGGTTGAATTAAAATTTTATGTTTGTTTTGAGGTTAAGTAATTTTATTAATATTTTAGTTTTTATTAAATAAATAATTTTATATTAAGACTTTATAAATATAAGATGATGAGTGTATTTTTTATTGCTCAGAATAGTTTGGCTTTTTCTTGATCATATTATTCTAATTCTACAAGGATGTAATATAGGAGGGCTGATATTGATTTTTAGTGCAAACCATCAATTCCTGTGTAAGAGTCCGTACAGAAATATGAATTTTTATCTTAAAAAGTGTCTAATTAAATATGAGGTAATGGCTAGGTCATGCCGATTTTTCTTGATGAACAAATGAGCTACGGAAAGTTTTGCGAAGCCATCGGTAAACCCACCATTTTTTATGAAAAAATGAATTGGAAAAAGCGGGGAATAGGACGCGTTTTGCTTAAAAGATCAGCATTAATAAAAGCTTTTGTCATATTTTTTCAGTATATTGCTATTAATTTCTTTATTTATAAATTCTAAGTTTGTATGGAACAGGACCAAGCTCGCATACCTAAATATATTCCTATCCGCGATGCAATTGCCCACGATATTGAATCTGGCGTATTAAAAGCCCACGCAAAACTCCCTTCGGAAAGGGTGCTTTCTGAACAATTCCAAACCACTCGTGTTGCTGCACGTGAAGCTTTGTTGGCTTTAGAAACTGATGGTTTGATTTATCGCTTAGATCGCCGTGGTTGGTATGTTCGTTCTCCTCGTATTATTTATCACCCGCAATCTACCAAAAACTTTAATCAGTTTGTGATTGAACAAGGCTATGAACCTTCGACAGAAGTGATTTCGAGTGAGCTAACACAGGCTACTTCTTGGGATGCCAAGCATTTAAAAGTTGAAAAAGGGCATCCGATTTATTCAGTTTGGCGACGTCGTTGTATTAATGGACGACCTGTTTTGGTTGAGCATTTACGTGTGAATGCCCAGTTTTTCCCTGAGTTTTTAACTCATGATCTTAAGCAATCGATTACTTTACTGATGGCAAAACAATATGACTGCCATATCACTAGAGCCGACATTAATCTGTATCCAACCGCTTTATCGGAACAGCAGGCCAAAGCACTGCATGTCAATGTGGGCGCACTGGGTTTATATATTCGTCGTAGTAATAGAAATGAAGAAGGCGTGATTACTGATGTCGACCAAGAATATTGGCTACATGATGTTTTAGATTTGCATTTTGAAGCGCGAGCATAAAAATACAATCTGGTTTAAACCAGATTAATTAAACTGTCATATAAAGCTGTTGAAATACGATCATCAAATAATTGCATTCGATGGTTTGCAGATGAAAAAGTACGTTCAACAGACAATTAAACTCGGCACTGCATCAGTTTTAGGTGTAGTGGTCGCTATTCAAATGGGATGTTCATCAGCAACATCAAAACAATCAGAAGAAATTACAGTCTATACGGCAGTGGAAGCCGACCAACTTAAGCAATACCAAGAAGAATTACATAAAGCCTATCCTGAACTCAAAGTAAAATGGGTACGTGATTCAACAGGGGTGATCACCGCTAAACTTTTGGCAGAGCAGAAAAACCCACAAGCGGACGTGATTTTTGGTGTGGCTTTAACCAGTTTGCTGGTCATGGAAAAAAAAGACATGCTTGAGCCTTTTAAACCTGAAAGTGTCCAAAATTTAAAACCAGAATTTGTAAGTCAAAAACCTGTACCGACTTGGACGGGTATGGATGCATGGGAATCTGCAATCTGTGTAAATAAAGTCGAATTAGAAAAGCGTAAGTTACCAATTCCAAAAACTTGGAAAGATTTAACCAACCCCATTTATAAAAACCTGATTGTGATGCCAAATCCGGCTTCGAGTGGCACAGGCTATTTAGATGTCACGGCTTGGATGCAAATTTGGGGCGAAAAGCAGGCATGGGACTATATACAGGCTTTAGATAAAAACATTTCACAATATCCTCATTCGGGTTCAAAACCTTGCAAGATGGCAGCACAGGGCGAAATCCCAATTGGTGTTTCTTTCGGCTATCCAGCCTTTAAATTAAAAGCAGAGGGCGCGCCTTTAGAAGTGGTTTATCCAAAAGAAGGTTTAGGCTGGGAAATGGAAGCTTCAGCAATTGTGAAAGGAACCAAAAAATTAAGCAGTGCACAGAAATTTATAAATTGGTCGGTAAGCAAAGCAGCAAATGAAGCCTATGCCCATAACTTTTCAATGGTGGCCTATAAAGGCATTGAAAATACCACTATGGACTTCCCGAAAAATCTTTCTCAAATGCTTGTGAAAAATGATTTTTATTGGGCGGCCGAGCAGCGTGAACGTATTTTGGCTGAATGGTCAAAGCGTTTTGAAAAGTGATCTTTTGGATAAGGGCCTCATTATGCAAATTCCTTCGTCATTGCAATCATCGCTGCTAGGTCAAAACCAGAAGGGTGAGTTAGCAGGGCATTTACTGTCGTCATTAACGACCTATAAATATCCTGAACATGGTCCGTCGGTTTTAGAAGTGGTGGATATACAAAAAAAGTTCCAACACTTTCAGGCCCTAACGCATATTAATTTAGACCTGAAAGCTGGCGAGTTCGTGAGCTTTTTGGGACCTTCTGGATGCGGTAAAACCACATTGCTACGCATAATTGCGGGTCTAGAAAAACCTGATTATGGAAAGGTTATAAAAAAGGGCGCAGACATTACGTTGTTGAGTGCTGAAAAGCGTCAATGTGGCATTGTGTTTCAGAACTATGCGTTATTTCCAAACTTAAACGTTGAAGAAAATATTGCGTTTGGCTTAGACAAAAAGAAATGGGATAAGACACAGTGTAGTCAAAGGGTTCAACAGTTATTAGAACTGATTGAATTACCCGATATTGCTAAAAAATATCCAAACCAATTGTCGGGTGGGCAGCAGCAACGTGTTGCGCTTGCTCGGGCAATTGCTCCGAATCCAGATATTTTACTACTGGATGAACCATTGTCTGCTCTCGATGCACAAGTACGTCTAAACCTAAGACAAAAGATCCGTTCGATTCAAACGCAGCTTAATTTGCCAACCATTATGGTCACACACGATCAAGAAGAAGCATTAAGCATTTCTGACCGTGTGGTGGTGATGAATCATGGCGTCATTGAGCAGATTGATACACCGCACAATATTTATTACAAGCCACAAACCCAATTCGTTGCCAAGTTTATTGGCACCATGAATTTTTTAGAAGCCACTTGTTCGGTAGTTAATCAGCTCGAGGTTTTAGGTTTTATTGCTCTAAATTTTGAACAGCAAAAACTTAAAGCTGGGGAAAATTACAGCATTGGTTTTAGACCCGAAGCAGTCGAGTTAGTTGATGATTTTGGTAGTGATAAAGAATCGTTGTATTTGCCAGTTAAAGTAATAAGCACTGAATTTTTAGGCGCAAAACGTCGTTTGTTTTGCACTATTCATATCGATGGAATTGAGCAGGCAAAGCACCTTTTGCAAATTGAAATTGAAAATACCAAGTTCAAATCTTTGCAAGAACTGATGTTTATAAAAGTGCCTAATCAGCTCATTCATGTCTTTGACGAACAAGGGTACGCACTATGTTAAATGAAGCTGCTTCAGCGGTTTTAAAAACACAGCCGCGTCGAAAAACTGAATATTCATTAAGATCAAATATTGCTTTAGCTGCCGTCGCAATCGCTTTGACTTTAGCAATTATTGCTCCTTTAATGATGCTGTTTGAAACCGCATTTTTTGATGAAAATCAAAATTTTGTTGGTCTTAAAAATTTTTATAACTATTTTGCAAGTCCAGCTTTACTCAGCTCTGTATTTAACTCGGTGTGGGTTGCTTGTGCTGCTACCGTCATTACAGTATTTCTTGCCAGTATTTATGCTTTTGCTCTCACCAATGTGAATATAAAAGGCAAAGGCTTCTTTAAACTGGTGGCTTTTTTACCGATTTTAGCGCCGTCACTTTTGCCTTCTTTGGCACTGGTTTATTTGTTTGGTAAGCAAGGTGTGTTTAAACCTTTGCTGGGCGATATACAAATTTATGGTCCAATCGGTATTTTAATCAGTTACTGCTTTTGGCTATTTCCAGCAATTTTAATGTTGATGATGGTGTCTTTTCGCAGTGTCGATCAGCGTTTAATTGAGGCGTCTTTGTCGCTCGGCAAAAATATTTGGAAGACGCATTATCACGTCACATTACCTGCAATTCGGTATGGACTCATCAGTGCAAGTCTGGTGGCTTTTATTTATGTACTGACCGATTTTGGGATTCCAAAAGTCATTGGCGGTTCATTTAACATGATGGCGCTTGATGTCTATAAACAGATTATTGGTCAGCAAAATATGAGCATGGGTGCAGTGATTTCCATCTTGTTGTTGTTACCAGCAGTTTTTGTATTCATTTTCGATCGTATTCAAAGCAAACGCCATGCACGGTTTCAAGCTTTTCAGGCTAAACCTTATGTTTCAGCATCGAATAAAAAACTTGAAGTCGTTCTGAGCTTATTTTGTGGTTTAGTTTCAGGTGCGATTTTACTGATTATCTTTACGGCAGTGCTCGCTTCATTCATTCAGTCTTGGCCTTATGATTTGTCTTTGACCTTAGCTCATTACAGTTTTGAATATGTCGATGGCGGCGGTTGGGCAGCATACTTTAACTCAGTTCGCATGGCACTCTTTAGTACGGTTTTTGGAACAGCACTCATTTTTATGGTGGCGTTATTAACCGAACGTTTTAAGGCACATCCATTTATTAAAAACTATGTGCAAGCTTTGGTTTTATTACCCCTTGCTGTGCCGGGGCTGGTTCTAGGTATTGCTTACATTTTGTTTTTTAACCAGCAAAGTAACCCGTTAAATGTGTTGTATGGAACCATGACTATTTTGGTGATTTCAACCATTGTGCATTATTACACCGTGCCACATCTCACATTAACCAATGCGATTAAACAGATTCCGCTACAGCTCGATCAGGCAGCAGAAACTCTAGGAACATCGAAGTGGAAAACCTTTTGGAAAGTGTATTTGCCCATGTGTTTTCCAGCGCTATGCGATGTATCGGTCTATATTTTTGTGAATGCCATGACGACTGTGTCGGCTGCGATTTTCCTTTATTCACCAGACACCAGTTTAGCTGCGGTAGCTGTTTTAAATATGGATGATGCAGGAGATACGGTTGCTGCTGTTGCCATGAGCATTCTAATTTTAACCACCTCATGTGTTGTAAAACTCATTCACTGGTTATTTACCCGAAAAATTATGGCAAGAAGTCAGCAATGGCGTGAAAGCTCTCACTAAGCTTTAACTAAACACAATTTTTATTTAACCGACTGAAACGAAATGCTTTGTTCAACAAGGCAAGGGTTTATTCATCCTAAATTTCGCAAATTGGAAGTCTTATGAATAACGCACAGTTTGATTTAATTGTTGTCGGAGCCGGTATTTTAGGTCTATCCGCTGCCATACAGGCACAAGAACAAGGCTTAAAAGTTTGTATCTTCGAGAAAAATGCCAAGCCTGTGGGCGCAACTCGCCGTAATTTTGGCATGGTCGGAACTTCGACCTTAACCCATCCAGAGCAACAGTGGCGAAAGTACGCTCTTGAAACGCGTTCTTTTTATCAACGCATTCAGGCTGAAGCCGATATTTCGTTTGCTCAACGCCAAGGTGTCTATCTGGCAAACACGGCACTTGAATGGCAGGTTTTAAATGAGTTTGCCGAGCGTGCAAATAATTACCAAATACCTGTGCATTTACGAAGTCATGATGAGCTGGTCACCCAATTTTCCTATTTAAACCCGGAGCAGCAGTTTCAAGGTGGTTTGGTTTTTGAGGAAGATTATTCGGTTGAACCTCATGTGGTTGGGCAACGACTATTGGCATATGCACAAAGTCAAGGTGTAGAGATTTATACCAATGCCTGTGTCGTTCAAACCCAATATCAGCAGGAAAGCTGTCGGGTTAGTTTGGCAAATAGTATGACTTTTCGGGCAAATAAAGTTTTGATCTGCCACGGTGAAGTCATCGAGGTTTTATATCCAGATCTCTTACAAAGTTTGAACTTGAAACGTTGTGGCTTACAAATGGCGCTGACTCAACCATTTCAACAAAAATTAAATGCTTCTCTTTATTCAGGCTTATCTATTTCACGTTATCCAGCTTTTGAAATTTGCCCAAGTCATGCGGAGTTGGTTAAAGCGTCACAACAGGGATTCATAAAAGAATTCGGTATTCATATTCTGATTAAACAAAACGAATTTGGCCAACTGATCGTAGGCGATAGTCACGAATATCATCCGATTAATGAAGCGCCTCAGTTCGAGCAGCGTGAAGAGATTAATGAGTTTATTCAAACGTACTGCCGCCAAAAACTAGGGCTGACTTTAACTCCAATTCAAAAACGTTGGAATGGTTATTACCTGACCCATGAACATGAGTTGGCCTGCGTCACTGAAGCTGAAAAAAATATCTTTCTGGTGAGTGCGATTGCTGGCAAAGGCATGACCACAGGGGCCGGATTTATGAAAGAAGTATTAGAACAAAATATTTACTAGTTTGTCATCTGGTTTAAACCAGATTGATGTATATTGAAATGAACGCAAAAGAAATGAGTAACATTATGAACATGCAACCCCAACTCGATATGGATTTAGAGAACAAATATTTGCTTCTTACTCCAGGACCATTATCAACATCGGCAACAGTACGTCGTGCCATGCAAAAAGATTGGTGTACTTGGGACCAAGAATACAACTCGCTGGTACAAGATATTCGTAATCGACTGGCCAACTTGGCAACCAGCCAACCTGAAAAATATACGGCTGTGTTAATGCAAGGCAGTGGAAGTTTTGCTGTGGAGTCTGTACTTGGGTCAGCTATTCCGCGTGATGGCAAAATCTTGATCATTAATAACGGCGCATATGGTGCACGTATGGTGGAAATGGCGCGTTGCTTAAATATTAAAGTGATTGAGCTGAACTATTTAGAAACCCAAGCACCAGATTTACAAGAAATTGAGCACGTTTTAAAAGATAAAACCATTAGCCATGTTGCTTGTGTGCACTGTGAAACCACCACAGGAATTTTAAACCCGATTCATGACATTGGCTGTTTAGTTAAAGCGGCAGGAAAAATCTGGATTGTGGATGCCATGAGTTCATTTGGTGGTGTGCCTATGGATATTGCTGAGCTTGAAATTGATTTTCTAATTTCAAGTGCAAATAAATGTATTCAAGGTGTTCCGGGTTTTGGTTTTATTTTGGCAAAGCGTGATTGCCTAGAAGCATGTAAAGGTTTAGCTCGTTCAGTAAGTCTCGATTTGTATGACCAGTGGAATACGATGGAGCAGCATAACGGTAAATGGCGTTTTACTTCGCCAACCCATGTGGTGCGTGCTTTTTATCAAGCCTTACTTGAGCTTGAGGCAGAAGGCGGTGTTGCTGCACGTTATCAACGTTATTTACAGAGCCAACAAACCTTATCTAAAGGTATGCAACAACTAGGCTTTGAATTGGTATTAGGCAATCAAGCACCCCAATCACCCATTATTACCACATTCCTTTACCCAACAGCCGAGACATTTAGCTTTCAGTCCTTCTACGAAACCCTGAAAAAATCAGGTTATGTAATTTATCCGGGCAAAGTCACTGACCTTAATTGTTTCCGTATTGGCAATATTGGCGAAGTTTATATTCATGACATTGAAGGGCTTCTTGCTGCGATTGCGAGCTACTGTGAAAACCATCTAAATCAAGCTGTAACAGCATAATTTTTATTAAAACATTTGAATTAAAGGGAATACACCATGACGACCAACAATACACAAATTCAGGCTGTGGTTTTTGACTGGGCTGGCACAACTGTAGATTTTGGTTCACGCGCACCGATTTTGGCTTTTATGGCTTTATTTAAAGACAATAAAATTGAAATTACGGTCGAAGAGGCGCGTGCGCCAATGGGTTTAGAAAAACGTGACCATATTGCAGCAGTTTTAAAAATGCCGCGTGTAGCGACTGCATGGCAGGAAGTATATGGTCAGGCGGCAACTGAAGCAGATATTGACCGTTTATATAAAGACTTTATTCCGTACCAGTTAAATTCTATTCCGAAATGTTCTGCTTTAATTCCGGGTGCATTAGAAACGTTTGAAAATATTAAAAAGCGTGGTGCAAAAATTGGTAGTAATACAGGATATGCATCCATGATGATTGGTCGTTTGGTCAAAGATGCTGCCGATCAGGGCTATCGACCGGACTGTATCGTTACGGCAAGTGACGTGAAATATGGTCGTCCATATCCTGAAATGTTGTGGAAGAACTTAATTCAACTCGATGTATCCGATATTAAAACCGTTGTAAAAGTAGATGATACCGTGGTGGGTATTGACGAAGGTTTAAACGCAGGGTGCTGGACAGTAGGACTTGCGATTAGTGGTAATGAAGTCGGCTTGAGCTATGAAGAGTGGAGTGCATTATCGGCTGATGAACAGATTGTGCTAAAAGATAAGGCATACCAAAAAATGAATGCGTCGGGTGCTCACTATGTGATTGATAGTGTCGCTGATTTGCCAAATGTACTCGATGATATTGAACGCCGTTTGGGGCAGGGTGAACGACCTTAAACAAAGTTTAGGTTTATATATTCTTAAGCTTAGCTCCCTTGGGAGCTAAGCTTACCTAAAAAATTAAAATGAAGAGTAGATACACTCTACATATGTGGAAATAAGGAGTAACTTTGAGGAGTAAATTCCTTATTTCCGGCTAACGATTTAAAACACATGTTTCGATTGTTAGCACCATCAATCAGATAGGCATATGACCTATGTGATAGATCTTTTTATGACTTTTGAGGGTCATATAATTTTTCTTTAATAAATAGGGCTGGTATCACGCCACAAATTAGGTAGGCAGCACCCATCACGACAAAACCTAAACCAATTGAACCGCCAGAGGCTAAGAAACCAATCGTTGCAGGGGCTAAAGCAGCACCTAAACGTCCGACGTTATAAGCACCACCAATGGCTGTACCGCGGATTGCTGTTGCAAAGCTTTCGGTCATATAGGTGGCATTTACGCCATACGGGATGCCGTAGAGGAAACCAAAGGTCACCAGTAAATATAAAATGTTGCTTGGAGAGTTATAAAAAACAATTAAAGGTAGGAAAATAGCAGTGCCGATTGCACCAAAAGCATAGGTAAAACGACGTCCTAATTTATCGGCCATCATGCCCGCAAGAACTTTACCCAAAATCATCGCGGTATATGTACCTACCATATAGGCAGTCATTTCCTTAAATTTCATACCGAGTTCACTTTCAAGGTATGAAGGCATCCAGTTATTTACGCCATAGTAGCCAAACTGTAAAAAGCCTGCCGTTAGCGCCCATAGGATAAACATATTACGGTTTCGTTTATCTTGGAAAATAAGCTTAAATGCCGAGGTTTTTAGAGCATTTTGAGCCACAACAGGTTGTTGTAGTCGAGACTTTTGCCATGCTTCTGGTTCCGGTACAAGAATATGCATGAGGAAAGCAATAACAACAGGAATAATCGCAACATAAAACAGCATGCGCCAGCCATGATCAGGAATAATCCAGCCTGCAAGTAAGGTCGCAACAATATAGCCAACCGTCCAGCCAGCTTGTAGGGTACCCAGTACTGTGGTGCGGTAACGGGTTGGGACATATTCGGCCATGAGGGTATTACAGGCAATATAAAGTGAACCCAAACCCAGTGATGCAAAAAATCTTAAAATACCAAACTGAAGAAAGCTTTGGGTGAAACCTAAGCCACAGGTGAGGAGTGAGAAAATTAAAATAGAAATAACCACAATGCGCACACGACCAAATTTATCGCACGCCCATCCCCCAAAAATTCCACCAACAGCCATGCCTGCCAATGTGAAACTGCCAAGCATACCTGCTTGTACTGAACTTAATCCAAAATCTGCCTTAATACTATTTAAGCTATAAGACAGTAGCATCAAATCTGCCCCATCTACCAACAGTGCTAGAAATGCAAAAATAAATGCTATTTTCCACGTATGAGGCTGTATACGGGAAAGACCTTCTTTGTAATTTGTAGCCATAATCCATTACCTACATTTGATAAAAAGCACTTCAAGTCGTTTTGAAGCGCTTAAAATTTGATTAAGACGCAGCGCGAATCATGTTTCGGGCAATAATCATTTGTTGAATTTGAGTGGTCCCTTCATAGAGACGGAACAAACGAACATCTCGATAAAAACGTTCAATGGCGTATTCACTGATGTAACCCGCGCCGCCGTGAATTTGTACGCAGCGATCAGCAACGCGGCCACACATTTCTGTTGCAAACATTTTTGCGCATGAGGCTTCGGTGCTAACGTTTTGACCTGCATCGCGTAGGCGTGCAGCGTCTAAGACCATACATTTAGCTGCATAAATTTCAGCTTTTGAGTCGGCAAGCATGGCTTGAATGAGTTGAAATTCGGCAATCGGTTGTCCAAATTGCTTGCGTTCGATGGCGTAATTTAAAGAATCGTCTAGCATTCGTGTTGCTGCGCCGACACTCAAAGCCGCAATATGCAAACGGCCTTTATCGAGTACTTTCATCGCAGTTTTAAAACCAACACCTTCAACACCACCAATGAGTGCCGAAGCAGGAATACGACAATTTTCAAAAATCACATCACAGGTATGTGCGCCTTTTTGCCCCATTTTTTTATCGCGTTTGCCAAGAAAAATGCCCGGAGTTTGGCTATCGACAATAAAAGCAGAAATACCACTAGTGCCTTTAATATCAGGGTTTGTACGTGCCATGACTGTAAATACACCAGCGTGAGGAGCATTGGTGATAAAGCGTTTAGTACCATTTAAAATGTAAAAGTCACCGTCTTTTACAGCGGTGGTTTTTAAAGAGGCAGCATCAGAACCTGCATCCGGTTCGGTTAAGCAAAAAGAACTGATCACTTCACCACGTGCTAAACGTGGCAAGAAAAATGATTTTTGTGCTTCGGTCCCATCAATAATCAGGCCACTTGAGCCAATGCCATTATTGGTCCCAATGAGAGAGCGAAAAGCAGGAGAGGTACGACCTAATTCAAAAGCCACATAGACTTCTTCTTCCATCGTCAGGCCAAGACCTTCGTACTCTTCAGGAATGGTTAAACCAAATAAACCGAGAGCTTTCATTTGCTCAACGATATCTTGAGGAATTTCATCCGTTTCAGCGACTTCATTCTCATGAGGAATTAATACACCTTCAACAAATTGTCGAATCATATCAACAAGTTGATTTAAGGTTTCCTGATCTCGAATCATAGTCTCGTCCTTTTACTACATGCAGAAAACATCAATGTGATGTTCGTAAAATCACCAATATTTGAAGCGATAGTAATCAAAGGATGAACGCAAAACAATATATTTTGAAAATTAATTTCGCAATGCGATACTTTGTTGTTGATTTATGTTTGGCTAATTTATTGATTTATTTAAGCTATATTTTCTTATAAAAAATCATTATTTTTAGTGGAAAATTAAAGTTTGATTTTTCAAAAGAGCTGTGTATATTAAAAATATATATCGCTATGCGAAATTTTAAATGGATAAGTTTTCCTATAGGAAATGAGTCACAAAATATAGTGGGATGAAGATGGGTGCTTTAAATGGAATTCGGGTGCTTGACTTAAGTCGGGTATTGGCTGGGCCTTGGTGTGGACAGATTCTTGCAGATTTAGGTGCAGAAGTAATTAAGATTGAAAGACCAAGAGTCGGTGATGACACCCGTTCTTGGGGGCCACCTTGGATGAAAGATGATTCTGGCCAAGACACTCAAGAAGCTGCATATTATCAGTCTACCAACCGCAATAAACTATCTGTTGCTATCGACATTGCGAGTTCTGATGGCCAAGAATTGATTAAAGCTCTCATTCAAGACACCGATGTCGTGATTGAAAACTACAAAGCGGGTTCTTTAAAAAAATACGGTTTGGACTACGAATCTTTATCTGCGATTAACCCTAAACTGGTGTATTGCTCAATTACAGGTTTTGGTCAAAATGGCCCAAGAGCAGAAGAACCTGGTTATGACTTTATTATTCAGGGCATGGGCGGACTCATGTCTGTTACGGGTGAGCGTGATGATTTGCCCGGCGGTGGTCCACAAAAAGTAGGGGTCGCATTTTCTGATTTAGCTACAGGACTTTATTCTACGATTGCCATACAGGCTGCTTTACTCAACCGTCATGTGACGGGTTTAGGCCAATACATTGATATGGCTTTGCTTGATGTTCAAATTGCCACAATGGCGAATCAGGGAATGAATTATTTATCATCAGGAAATATCCCTAAACGTTATGGCAATGCACACGCTAATATTGTGCCTTATCAAGTGTTCAAAGCTTCTGACCGTGATTTTATTATTGCATGTGGAAATGACACTCAGTTTATTCAACTCTGTCGTAGTATTGGGTTGCCCGATTTACCAAATGATGCGCGTTTTGCCAGAAATGCAGATCGAATCAAACATCGTGATGAAATTATCGAGATTTTACAAACTCACTTTTTAACAAAAACAGCAGATGAATGGGTAGATGCAATCTATGCGGCTAAAGTTCCCGTAGGTGTAATCAATAACTTGGAACAAGCTTTTCAAGAGCCGCAAGTGATTGCCCGTGAAATGTTAGTCGAGATGAACCATCCTCAGCGTGAAAAACTGAAGGTAATTGGGTCACCAATCAAACTTTCTAGAACACCCGTTGAATACAAAACAGCACCGCCGCTGTTGGGTGAACATACGCAGGCCGTTTTGGGAAGAGTGGTTTCTTCAGAAAAGCTGGCTGAGCTCAAAGAAAAAGGTGTAATTGGGTAGGTGGCTTAAAAGCGGAAGGTTAAAATTATATTTAAAATCAGAAAATAAAATATTTAATCTTTCGCTTTAATGAGTTAAATGGAGTTATCTTTTAGATGCAGACTCGGATGTTTGCTCTTTTGCTATTTATAGAAAAAATAGATTATAATTTTCGCAGTGCGAAACAAAATATGGATTGGTATGACAATGAACGATGCAGTTGATGCAGAACAGACAGAAAAATTATTAGCGCCTTTAAGGCATGAATTATTACATCCGATTGAAGACATGCAAGATGAAAATGATCGCCAATTTATTACTGCATTAGCACGTGGTTTAGAGCTATTACGTTGTTTTACACCGAAGCATCAGCATTTGGGTAACCAAGAGCTTGCTCAGATGACAGGTTTGCCAAAACCAACCATTACTCGCCTCACACATACCTTGTCGCGTTTGGGTTATATCAAACAAGTACCTAACTCAAGCAAATTCCAGCTTTCAGTTGGCGTTCTTGCGTTTGGTTATTCCATGCTGTCTAACGTGTCGATTCGCTCTATTGCTCATCCATATATGAAAAATTTGGCAGACTATGCTGGCGCTGCTGTAGCCATGGCAACACGCGATCGACTGAATATGATTTACCTTGATGTGGTACAAGGTAAAGGCAATATGACCATGCGCCGTCAAGTCGGAACTTATTTACCGATTCATTTAAGTTCTATGGGGCGTGCATGTTTAGCTGCAATGCCTGAAGACGAAAGAGAATTTTTACTTGATGCCATCCGTAGCAAACACAAAGAAGACTGGATCAAAATTAACCGTGATCTAGATAAAGCTTTCAAAGATTACCAAGATTTTGGATACTGTTTTTCAATCGGTGAATGGCATAAAGATGTCAATTCGGTTGCAGTTCCACTGATTCATGAACAACATGGTTTGCTGGTGTTCAACTGTGGTGGTCCAAGTTTTATTATGAACCGTGAAAAACTTGAAGAAGATATTGCACCGCGTCTTTTACACATGGTGAATAATATTCGTACCGAGATTAGCTAAACGTATTTGATTTATTTATAAAAGCCAGCTTTGATCTTCAATGCTGGCTTTTTAGTGGGTGAGTTTTAGGCTGTTTGGCTGTGAAAGTTCGGTTTCCGTTTTTCTTTGAAAGCACTTAATGCTTCTTTAAACTCGGAACCTTGCAAACAACGCGAGAAAATAGTCGACTCATGATCAATACGATTGAGTAGATCATCAATTGGCATATCTCTTAGTAACTTTTTGCTGAGCTGTAAGGCTTGGCTTGGTTTGTGAGCAAGTTTAATGGCCATATCTTCAACCGCTTGATCCAGCTCAGTTGCCTCAAATATTTCATTCACCAAGCCATAATTTTTTGCTTGGTCTGCCGAAAACTTTTCACCGAGTAAAATAATTTCCGAAGCTCGAGCAAAGCCCAATAATCTTGGCAGGATGTAACTTGAACCCGCTTCAGGTACAAGTCCCAAATTCACAAAGGGGAATTGGAAAATAGAGTTTTGGCTTGCATACACAAGGTCGCAATGTAGAAGCATGGTGCTGCCAATACCAATTGCTACACCATTTACTTTAGCAATAATCGGTTTTGGAAACGTTGCTAAGCTTTTTAAGAAAACAATCGAAGCGGGTGGTTCGGAACTGGTGGTATCGCGTTTTTCAAATGCGTTTACATCATTGCCGCTGGTAAATGCGGAGTCTTCACCAGTCAGCACAACCACATGAATGTCTTGATTAGTTGAAGCCTCATCTAATGCCTGACTTAGGGCCGCATACATTTCGTAATTAATTGCATTCTTTTTAGTGGGATTACTCATGGTGAGCGTTAGTATATTTCTATCAAAATACTCATGAATTGTGCCTGTTTTAAGCTGGTTTTGAGTTTTGTTGTCCTGCTGCATCATTCATTCCTTTAACTAACTTTCTGTCTAAAAATTAAACTCATTAAAATAATGCTATCGAAAAATTATTCCGTTATCAATTATTTTGTTTTATATTGTGGTATATAATTTTGTATTGTGAAATTTTACCTTAATTCGCTTTAAATGTAGACAGGATTTATGCGTAAATAAGTATCTAGCCCTGCTAAGGAAATGAGAGGCTAGCTATAGAACAGTGAGTGGAAAGAATATGAAGACCAAAATTACAGAATTATTTGAAATTGAGCATCCTATTATTCAAGGCGGTATGCATTATGTTGGTTTTGCAGAGCTTGCAGCTGCGGTTTCAAACGCGGGCGGGTTAGGCATTATTACTGGCTTAACTCAGCGTACGCCTGAAAATTTGGCAAAAGAAATTGCACGTTGCCGAGAAATGACCGACAAGCCTTTTGGGGTAAATTTAACCTTTTTACCTACGGTGAATACTCCTGATTATCCGGGTTTTGTAGAGGCAATTATTAAAGGTGGAGTCAAGATTGTAGAAACAGCAGGGCGTAATCCTGAACAAGTCATGCCGTATTTAAAGGCTGCTGGTATTAAAGTAATTCATAAGTGTACTTCGGTTCGACATAGCTTAAAAGCTCAGCAAATTGGGTGCGATGCGGTTTCTGTAGATGGTTTCGAGTGCGGTGGTCATCCCGGTGAAGATGATGTGCCTAATATGATTTTATTGCCTTTAGCAGCCGATGCATTAGAAATTCCATTTGTTGCTTCAGGTGGAATGGCAGACGGACGCTCACTCGCTGCTGCATTAGCGATGGGAGCAGATGGGATTAACATGGGCACACGTTTTATTGCGACTCAGGAAGCTCCCGTACATGCAAATGTGAAACAGGCGATTTTGAATGCAACCGAACGAGACACGCGTTTAATTATGCGTGCTTTGCGAAATACAGAACGTGTCATGAATAATGCTGCTGTAGAAAAAATCGTGGCAAAAGAAAAAGCACTTGGCGATAACATTAAATTTGAAGATATTATTGAAGAAGTTGCAGGGGTTTATCCAAAAGTGATGATTGATGGCGATGTAAATGCAGGTGCATGGTCATGTGGGTTAGTGGCTAGCTTGATTCATGATATTCCGACATGCGATGAACTGGTTAGCCGGATTGTCAAAGAGGCAGAAGATATTATTCGTGGTCGATTATTAGGGCTTTTATAACGAACCATTAACCTACTTTATATAAGATCAGCACAAGCTTTAATTGTGCTGATTTTTTGCATCATGTACACAATAATAAAGACATAAAACGGCAAAAATTAAACCCAAAATACAGACACCTGTCCATCCGAAGTGTTTCCAAGCATAACTTCCTGCCGTTGTGCCTAAAGCGCCGCCAGCAAAGTAACCCGTCATATAAATCGCGTTAAAACGTGAGCGTAGTTCTTGATTAAGTTTAAATACAATACTTTGGTTGGTGACATGCACAGCAGAAAGAGAAGCGTAGAGAATGAGTAAGGCAATAATATAAAAAGCGAAATGGTAGGGTAAAAGTGAAAAAAGAATCCAACTTATAATAAGCCCGAGGCCACAATAAATTGAAATTTTATGAATGTAGCCTTGATCAATAAATTTACCTGAAAAATTGGCAACGAACGTCCCTAATACCCCAACAAAACTGAAAAGGCCAATGGTAAAGTCGCTAAAAAAATAGGGTGCTGGAGCCAAAAGCAACGACATGGTGGTAAAGGTTAAACTTACACAAGAAAATGTAAAACCACCAATATAAGTTCTGGTTCTTAACCGCCGATTTTGAATAAAAATCTGTGGTAAAGAGCGAATAGTTTTTGCATAGTTTTCAGATTTGGTTGGTGGAAATAACCCGATATTACGATGCAAAATAATGGCAATGATGAGTAACAGAAAACCACTGACCAGATAAATAATATTCCATGCAAAAAGTGTAGACATTAGCCCAGAAAGGGAGCGGGCGAGTAAAACCCCCATCATCAGTCCACTCAGTAGAAAGCCAACGACACGACCGCTTTGTTGAATTGGAACTAGACTTGCAGCAAGCGGTAACAACAGTTGGGCTGCACTAGAAAATAGGCCAGTAATGACAGTACCAAGCAGTAAAAGATAAATATTGTGCGAAAAACCGCTAATAATTAATCCACTTGAAGCCAATAACATAAAGATAAATAGCAGCTTGCGCTTTTCTATTATGTCCCCTAATGGCATTAAAAAGAGTAAGCCACATGCGTAGGTGATTTGGGCTAGAGTTGGCACCCACGCTGTAGTTGTTTCAGTTAAATTTAGACTTACACTAATTGAGTGAATAAGTGGCTGACTAAAATAATTTCCACCTGTACAAATGCCTGCGGCAATTGCCATTAAAATAATGGTTGGGGTATAGAGTGCGTTTTTCATCATGCCTATCGTCATAATGAAAGTGGAACTTTAATCAACACAACCATGACTGTTTTAAGCAAGATTGTTAGTGCGTTTCATTCAAAGCATCTTGAATATTGTGCACCATGTGGATTAAACGTGGTCCAATTTCACCTTCAAGTTTTTCCGGATTTAAATGAAAACTTGGCGCACCACAGTTAAAAACATAAAGACCGTGTTTCGAACTGACCAAAGGTACAGCCACCGAGTTCACTTCTTTATGCCACTCACCTAAAGACAAACAATATCCATAATCTTGATAATCACGGAAAGCTCGTTCTAATGAGCGTTTTATGGCTGGCCAGTTTTCGGGATTTTTTTGTTTCAACGCATCAAGTAGAAAATTGCGCTCACGTTCAGGGGTCGCAGCCAAGCATGCTCGGCCCATAGAACTACTATGAATTGGCAAAGTCGAACCAATTGGACGGCGCATATTTAAGGCTGTTTCAATTTGCACAACATCGATATACACCATATTTAAGCGATCACGCGTTGCCATCGCCACAGGCGCTTGAACATACTGGCTCATCTCTTCCATATATTGATGAGCAATATTACGAATCGAGATGTTAGATAATGCTGCGTATCCTAAAGATAAGACACCAATATCTAGTGTGTATTTGGTCGAGTTAGGCAATTGTTTTAAATAACCTAATGACACAAGGGTATTGGTAATACGTGCAATGGTCGGTTTAGGTAAACCTGTCATTTTTGCTAATTCTTGGTTACCAAGCACCTGATTATTTGCAGAAAAGCATCTTAAAAGTTCTAAACCGCGCGCTAAAGAAGCAATAAATTGCGGGTTATTTTCCCGATGTATATGCGAAATAGGATCTAAACGTATCTCATCAAAATTTATTGGTTTTTCAGTTTCCATGTTTTGAGACATTCGATCCTCAAATATAATTAAAGCAATAGTTTTGCCATTATATTTCGCTCTGCAAAATAAATCCATTCATCACTGCGCTGTTGTGATGAATGGATATCTGGTTGAATGGTTATGAAACGTTTTCAATCACCATTGCAAGACCTTGGCCTACACCAATACATAGACTCACCACGGCATATTTCTTCTTACGGCGTATTAGCTCGCGAGCTACTGTTAACGCAAGACGAGCGCCAGAGGCACCAAGTGGATGACCAACCGCAATCGCACCGCCGTTTGGGTTCACACGCGGGTCATTAAAATCAACATTCAAACCTTTTAAACAAGATAAAACCTGTGAAGCAAAGGCTTCATTAATTTCAATAATATCCATGTCATCTAAAGTAAGGCCAGCGCGAGTAACTGCTTTTTTAATGGCTTCAATAGGGCCTGCACCCATAATGCGCGGTTCAATACCCGCAGCCGCGGCTGATAAGATTTTTGCCATTGGTTTTAGGCCATATTTTTGACCCGCAGCTTCTGAACCAATCAACAGGGCTGCTGCACCGTCATTAATCCCGGAGGCATTACCAGCAGTGACAACGCCGCCTTCAAATAGCGGTTTTAACTTTGTGAGCGCTTCAACAGTTGAGCTTGGACGAGGGTGTTCATCTTCAGAAACGAGTTTAGGCGGTAATTTTTTGCCTTGGAAAACCTCAATTGGAGTAATTTCATCGGCAAAGAAACCTTCTTCTTTGGCTTTTTGATATTTGGCTTGTGATTGAGCTGCAAATAAATCAGCTTGCTCACGGCTAATACCAAAGTCGGCTGCAACGTTATCGCCTGTTTCAGGCATTGAATGACCGCCGTACTGAGCAATAATTTTTTTATTTGGAAAGCGAGAGCCAATGGTGGTGTCATAAATTTTTGCATCACGGCTATAAGCACTTTCAGCTTTACCCATCACAAAGGGTGCACGTGACATACTTTCTACACCACCTGCAATATACAGTTCTCCTTCACCACAAGTAATGGCACGTGCTGAGTCAATCACAGCGCCTAAACCACTAGCACATAGGCGGTTTACCGTTTGGCCCGGCACAGTGACAGGTAAACCGGCAAGCAATAGTGCATTTCGTGCCACATTACGACTATCTTCACCCGCTTGGTTGGTGTCGCCTAAAATCACATCTTCAATATCAGCGCCCGGTATACCAGTTTTTTCTAGTAGTTTTTGAATGATAGTGGCAGCTAAATCATCAGGGCGAATTGAGGCAAGTTCTCCCGCATGACGGCCAAATGGACTACGTAAACCATCATAAATATAAGCATTTAACATTAAGAAATTCCTTTTCAAGACTCGTGAGTAAAAGTAAGAGGTAAACGAAGTGCGACACGACGCTGTAACCACGGGCTAGGGCGGTAACGTGGGTCATGGGTAAGTGCTGTTATACGGTTAAGAATGAGTAAGATTTTTTCGCTACCGACTTGATCGCCCCATTCAATTGGTCCAAATGGATAGCCTAAGCCAAGACGTACCGCGGCATTAATGTCATCTACCGTTGCAATATTTTGCTGGGCAATATCGCAACCTAAATTAATGACCATTGCTAAAACGCGCTGCGCAACAAAGCCAATACTTTCAGCAATCATGCTGACCATATTTCCATCTAGATTGAAAATAGAGTGAGCGGCTTGTTGGTATTCAGATTTAGTAATGAGTGAAGGCATTAAGGTACGGTGCTTTGCAATGCCATAAAGCATATCTATAGCAACAGCTTGTTCGGGGTTAACTCCTTGGCGGGTCGCCGCTTGGGTTGTGTCTTCACCGTAACAAGCGAGCAAACATAAGCTATCTGTTTGTGGTTCCGAATTGGTGTCTAGGGCGATATTTTGCTGAGTTAAATAATCTTCGAGCTGTTTTTTATCGTCTAAAAAATCTGCCGCAATCCAAACTTTTGGATATTGTGCTAAACGCTCTACAAACTGAGCAGGTTGTTCACCTGTTTTTGAACCGGTTTCATAGTTATAAAAACCTTGATTAACCTTACGTCCTAGTTGCTTGGCATCTAGCATTTGTTTGGTGAGCGGGTTTGGTTTGTAGCGGGCTTCTTCATAGTATTGGTGATAAATCGACTCCATGACTGGATGCGAAACATCAAGGCCTGTTAAATCGAGTAATTCAAAAGGACCCATTCTAAATCCTACGCCGTCACGTAAAATTCGATCAATTTCACTGATGTCACAGACATTTTCATTTAAAATTTTGAGCGCTTCGGTGCCATAAGCCCGGCCCGCGTGATTAATAATAAATCCAGGGGTGTCCTTCGCTACAACAGGGCGGTGACCAAATGCACGAGACAGATCGTTTAAAGCATCAATAATCCGTGGGTCAGTTTTTAAACCTCGGATGACTTCAACCACTTTCATGAGTGGAACCGGATTAAAGAAATGATAACCGACCACACGTTCTGGTTTTTTGCAGTTTGCCGCAATCGCTGTAATAGAAAGAGAAGAGGTGTTCGATGCTAAAATAGTATTGTCTGAAACAAGGTCTTCAAGCTGTTGCATCAAGCTTTGTTTGATATCCAGACGTTCAACAATTGCTTCTACAATCAGGTCACAGTTTTTTAAATCTTCCAGTTGATGTGCAACAACTAAGTTCTTATTTGCTGCAGCCGCCTGTTCAGTTGTGATTTTATTCTTGTCGACCAGCTTCTGGAAGGTTGCTGCCAGTTTATCTTTTGCCTGTTCAGCTGCACCTGCTTTGGTATCGTATAGATAAGTGATATGGCCTGACTGGGCAGCAATTTGGGCAATTCCGCTGCCCATAATCCCGACACCAATCACAGCCATGCTTTTAATATCATAAGTCATGTTGATCATCCTGATGATTAATCTATATTTGAAATTAAACGGAAAATAGGGTTGGGTAATTTAGCTTAGGCATTGCTTGTCACCATCAATCGGTAAAATCTGGCCTGAAATTGAACGTCCGCTGTCTGAGGCCAGAAACAGGCATAAATCTGCAATATGTTTTGGATCGACAAAGTATTTGAGTGACTGATTTTTCAGTGCGTTTTGAGTCACTTCTTCAAGTGAGGTATGGGCTACATCGGCACGGGCCTGTAATACACGCTGAACCCGGTCACCATCGACCGCACCTGGAAGAATGGCGTTGACTCGAATATTGTCAGAGCCAAGTTCCATGGACAGGGTTTTGGTAAATCCGATCAGGCCCCATTTTGAAGTGGAATAGGCCAATCGGTATGGATAGCCTAAGCGACCAGCAATAGACGACATATTAATAATTACGCCTGCCTGTGCTTTTTTTAAATAGGGAATGGCTAACTGGGTGATCAAAAAAGTGCTATTCAGGTTTAAATTTATAACTGTATTCCAATCTTCAAAACTTAGCTCATCTGCGGCAACAGTCGGGCCTGAAATGCCTGTGTTATTAACTAAAATATCAATACCGCCAAGTTTCTGAACTGCATGACTAAACATGAGTTTAATTTGCTCATGATCAGCTAAATCACAGGTATATATGTGCAGCTTTGGATAGTCTTTTTGAAATTGTTCTAGGCTTTTAGCATTAATATCACAAACGAAAACTTCATCCTGATTGTTTAAAAAGACTTCAGCAATGCATCGTCCAATCCCTGAACCACCTGCACTAATCAATACTTTTCTGGCCATTTTCATTCCTTTGTTATTATGGTTTTAAATTATTTACCTTGATACGACGGCTTACGCTTTTCGATAAAAGCTTGAACGCCTTCATTTTTATCTTCGGTAGAAAACAACAACTGGAATGCTTTTCGTTCTAGCGTTAAGCCTGCATTTAATGGAACATCTTCGCTCATTAAGGCAACTTCTTTAATTTGTTGCAGGGCAATAGGAGGCATTTTTGCGAGGCTTTGCGCCATTTGAATCGCAGTTGGAATAGTTTGGTCATCTTCGGTGACTTGCGAAACAAGACCGATGGTATAAGCTTCTTCGGCTTTCACCATGGCACCCGTCATAATCATGCGCATGGCATGGAATTTACCGACAGCACGGAATAAACGTTGTGTACCACCAGCACCCGGCATTAAACCGACTTTAATTTCTGGTTGACCAAAAGTCGCGCCTTTACCTGCAATAATAATGTCAGCATGCATTGCAAGTTCACAGCCACCACCTAATGCATAGCCATTTACAGCAGCAATCACAGGTTTAGGGCACTGAGCAATCGCATTCCAGTAACGTTCCGTATGACGCAATAACATTTCTGTGGAAGTTGCTGTTGCCATTTCTTTTAGATCTGCGCCTGCGGCAAAGACTTCTTCACCACCTGTGAGCACAACCGCATTGATCTCATCGTTAAAGCTTAATTCGGTAAAAGCTTGTGCTAGTTGTTTGCGAACCTCTGTATTCAGTGCATTTTTTGCTTCAGGTCGGTTTATTTTTACAATCGCTATTTTTTGAATAGAAAAGTCGACTTCTACGAAATTATTCCCTATTGATACACTCATTTTTGAATTCCTTGTTTCGCACATCAAAACTATATTTCTTTTATGATGCTTATTTTGGAATTTATTTCAAGTCTTATTTAGTCCATTAGAGCAATTATGATTTATTAAATAAGCTAAGTTATTGATATTTCGTAATGGTGATTTTTTAAATTTCGTTAAACGAAATTAATTTTCAAAAAAGCTTGAAATTTATATTTTCGTTCTCGTACTATGAAACACATCCGCAGTAAACAAGATTTAAAACATGGTATCCAGACTAGCTGGAGATGGCTGATGGGTACGATGGAAATACATAAAAAGGGAGATCACAGATGATCCGTGATGAAGGGATGTTGGAGCAGTTACTTTCAACAATTCGAGATTTTGTAAAAAATGAATTGATCCCTCGTGAAAACGAAGTGGTAGAGAAAGACAAAATTCCGGATGACATTGTGCAGCAAATGCGTGAGCTTGGTTTGTTCGGTCTTACAATTCCCGAAGAATATGGTGGCTTAGGCATCACTATGGAAGAGGAAGTCAGAGTTGCATTTGAACTTGGACAAACTTCACCAGCTTTTCGTTCTTTAATTGGGACTAATAACGGTATTGGCTCAAGTGCAATTTTGATTGATGGCACAGAAGAGCAAAAGCAGAAATATTTACCACGTTACGCAAGTGGCGAAATTATTGGTTCATTTTGTTTAACCGAGCCTGAATCTGGCTCTGATGCTGCCTCTTTAAAAACCAGCGCAGTTAAAGACGGTGATTTTTATGTGTTAAACGGCACCAAACGTTTTATTACCAATGCACCTCATGCTGCAACTTTTACCGTAATGGCGCGAACCAATCCTGAAATTAAAGGGTCTGGTGGTATTTCAGCTTTTTTAGTTGAGGCAAATACGCCTGGCATTACGTTGGGCAAAATTGACCAAAAAATGGGGCAAAAGGGTTCGCACACTTGTGATGTGATTTTTGAAAATTGCCGTGTGCCTGCTTCTGCATTGATTGGTGGCGTAGAAGGTGTTGGTTTTAAAACGGCCATGAAAGTACTTGATAAAGGTCGTTTGCACATTGGTGCCTATAGCGTGGGTGTTGCCGAACGCATGTTAAACGACGCATTGCACTATGCGATTGAGCGTAAACAGTTTGGTCAACCTATTGCAAACTTCCAGTTGATTCAAGCCATGCTTGCCGACTCAAAAGCTGAAATTTATGCAGCTAAATGTATGGTTTTAGATGCAGCTCGCCGCCGTGACAATGGCGAAAACATTAGTACAGAAGCATCTTGCGCCAAAATGTTTGCAACTGAAATGTGCGGACGCGTTGCTGACCGCTGTGTACAGATTCACGGTGGTGCAGGCTATATCAGTGAATATGCCATTGAGCGCTTTTATCGCGATGTGCGTTTGTTCCGTTTATATGAAGGAACCACGCAAGTTCAACAAATTATTATTGCCAAAAACATGATTAGGGAAGCTACTACCTAATAAAAAACAAATGCCATGAGGCATTGGATGCCTCATGTTCCTTCTGAGGATATGGACATGACAACAGAAACAGTTGCACAAAATACGGCTAGCAGTGAAGCTATCCAAACACCAAAAAAGATTTGGATTACTGCATTTATATTCGCTTTTTTAACATTGTTGTGTGATGGGGCAGACTTAGGTTTTTTGGCATTGAGCCTGACCAGTCTTAAAACAGAATTTCATTTGACGGGTGTACAAGCTGGAACGCTAGGCAGCTTAACGCTTTTCGGTTCCGCTGTGGGTGGTCTGATTGGTGGCTGGGCGTGTGACCGTTTTGGGCGAGTTCGCATTATTGTGTTCTTTATTGCTTATTCTTCAGTTTTAACCAGTGCGCTGGGTTTTACTGATTCTTATATGCAATTTGCAGTTTTAAGAACATTTGGAGCGATGGGCTTAGGCGCACTTTATATTGCCTGTAATATTTTAATGTCTGAAATGGTGCCAACCAAACATCGCTCGACCGTTTTGGCTACTCTCATGACTGGTTATACACTGGGTTCTTTACTCGCGACCTTATTAGCAGGACATATTATTCCTGAACATGGCTGGCGTTTCCTTTACTGGATTGCAATTGCGCCTGTGGTGTTGTCAGTTTTAATGCACTTTTGTGTACCTGAACCTGAGTCTTGGAAAAAAGCGCGTCAATTAAAAGCGTTAGAAGTTGCTCAAAGTAACCAACCTAAAAAACGTCAAAATCCATATTTTGAGATTTTAAGAGATAAAAAACATGGCACCATGTTTGTTCTCTGGATTATTAGTACGGGTGCATTGCAGTTTGGCTATTACGGCGTGAGTAACTGGTTACCTGCTTATTTAGAGTCTGATCTTGGCATCAAGTTTAAAGAAATGGCCATGTATATGGTCGGTACTTTCCTGATTATGATGTTTGCTAAAGTGATCGCAGGAATCGTTGCCGATAAATTAGGACGACGCGCTGTATTTGCTTTTGGAACCATTGGTACAGCACTGTTTATTCCTGTCATTGTCTACTTAAATACCCCAACCAATATTTTATGGATGATGCTGTTTTTCGGTTTCCTTTACGGTATTCCATACGCAATTAATGCCACATATATGACAGAAAGCTTCCCGACTTCGATTCGAGGCTCGGCAGTGGGTGGTGCTTATAACATTGGCAAAGTACTTTCTATTTTCTCTCCATTAACAATTGGTTATCTATCGCAAAATGGTTCTATTGGCTTAGGGCTTTTGGTGATGGCTGCAGCTTATTTTATCTGCGGTGTAATCCCATTGTTATTTATTAAAGACCGACTATTTAACCCGCAAAAGGCAGAGTGACAGATCAATCTGTCACCTTAAATTAAGGATGAAAAGGGACAAGTGAGATGATAAATAAAATCACCAGTGACATTGAACCAATTTTAAAAGCTATTCCTGATGGGGCAACCATCATGACAGGCGGGTTTGGTGTGACTGGGCAACCTGCTGAATTAATTGAAGCCTTAATCGATTTAGGAAAAAAAGAACTCACCGTTGTAAATAACAATGCGGCTTCTGGTGATCGTGGCCTAACCAAGCTCATTATTGCTGGCTGTGTAAAGAAAATGATTTGTTCATTTCCGAAATCTGCTGGGTCAACCGTTTTTCAAGATTTATATAGAGCGGGAAAAATTGAGTTAGAACTAGTTCCACAAGGTAATTTGGCTTGTCGGATTCAGGCCGCAGGGGCTGGTTTAGGGGCTATTTTTACGCCGACTGGTTATGGCACCAAAGTTGCCGAGGGTAAAGAGACCCGAACCATTAACGGTAAAAATTATGTGCTTGAATATCCACTTGAAGCTGATTTTGCACTGATTTATGCCGATAAAGCCGACCGCTGGGGCAATTTAACTTACCGCAAAGCAGCCCGCAATTTTGGGCCGATCATGGCAAAAGCCGCCAAGACCACGATTGTTCAAGTGAATGACACCGTAGAGCTAGGAACGCTTGACCCAGAGTGCATTATTACACCGGGAATTTTTGTTCAGCACGTTGTAAAAGTAGGAGATATCTAATGTCAGTTCAAAAACGTTCTCGTGAAGATATTGCCAAGCTCATTGCTAATGACATTCCGGAAGGTTCATATGTCAATTTAGGAATTGGCTTGCCGACCAACGTTGCTAAATTTTTGCCAAAAGACAAAGAAATCTTTTTACATTCGGAAAATGGGGTTTTGGCTTTTGGCCCACCACCACAACCAGGTGAGGAAGATGAAGACTTAGTAAATGCCGGAAAAGAACTTGTCACTTTATTAGATGGTGGATGTTTTATGCATCATGGTGATTCATTTGACATAATGCGTGGCGGCCATCTGGACATTTGCGTAATTGGGGCATTCCAAGTTGCGGTAAATGGAGACTTAGCAAACTGGCATACCGGTAAAGCAGATGATGTACCCGCAGTTGGCGGTGCTATGGATTTGGCAGTCGGCGCAAAAACGATTTATGTCTATATGGAGCATGTCACTAAAAAAGGTGAGCCCAAAATTGTAAAGGAAATTACATATCCAATGACGGGTGAGCAGTGTGTAGATCGTATTTATACAGATTTATGCATTATTGAACTCAAAGACCAAAAAGCTTATGTGACGGAAATAGTCGAAGGCTTAACTTTTGATGAATTACAGGCTGTCACAGACTGTGAATTGATAGATGCACGTGTAGCCTAAATTACACACGGAAAAAATGCTTCTTTAAGGATTAAAAGATGAAAAAATTAATTTTAGCTGCAGCTTGCGCTGCGGCCTCAGGGACTATTTTTGCAAATTCTTCAGATACCACAGAACAAAGAATTAATTTGCTAGAAACCGAGCTGCAAAAATTAAAAGCAGAACTTGCTGCTCAGAAACAAACTCAAAATAATTTACAGGTCAAACAGGTAAAGATTGAAGAGAACATCGAAAAAACTAAAGCAACGGTAACAGAAAAGCCTGTTGCTCCTTCGTGGGTCACTTGGACGGATAATGTTAAGGTTTACGGTATCGCTCGTATTGATGCAGCGGTTGATTTTAAATCATCACCAGACTCGGGCGGTAGAACGACCAGTAGTCTGTACCGAACACCTTTTGAAAGTGAAAAACGTTCAAACCATGCACGTTCCGATGCCATGATTAATGCAAGCCGATTGGGCGTTTATTTTAATAGCCCAAATAAAGCTGTGACGGGAAATATTGAAGCTGATTTCTTTGATAGCTCTAACATGGGCGCAGGAGATGGTAAATTCCGTATTCGTCATGCATTTTTCACTTATAAGGATTGGACCTTTGGTCAAACATGGTCACTCATGTCAAACATGGAGACACGTACAGAATCTGTGGATTACACGCAATTTGTAGGAACTTCCTATACGCGTACTCCTCAAATCCGGTATGACTGGAAAATAGATGCCAATAATGATTTAAAAGTAGCCTTGGAATATACAGGTTCGAGAGTCTCGGCATTTCCGACTTTAACGGGTCGCTATACTTATAAACAAGGTCCTTTAACGGCACTTGCTCAAGGCTTTATTAATGAAAAGTCTACAGATGTGGCAACTGCCACGGTGAAGAAAGTAAGCTGGGGGGCAGGAGGCGGCTTAAAATATCAACTCACGCCACAACAATCGGTACAAGCAAATTATCAATATATTGTCGGTGATCAAAAATTTATGCCGTACACCACCCAAAGTGGGTTGGCAAATTCAGCAAGTTTAAATGCCGCGGGTGATTTCTCTTTAAACGAAGACAAAACAGATTTGGTTATGAATAAGTTGAATAGCATCAATATTGGTTATTCATATAAATTTAATGAGCAATGGCGTGCAAACTTATCGGCTTCAATGTTTGATTATGATGATGACACGGCTTATGCCAAACTTAACCCAGATGCCAACAAACGCCTAACTGACTATGCAGCTAACGTTTTCTATTCACCAATTGAGCAAATGGATATTGGTATGGAATATCATCAAGGCAAACGAGAAGTGTTTGATGGCAGAACCGCTGATGTGTCACGCTTAAACTTTGTATCGATGTATAAATTCTAAAATGGGACGTAGTTAAAAATGGAAAAAATAGTTGAGCCCAATGCAGAAAATATACTGTCAAAAAGCTTTATTTTTATCATGGCAATGACATGTGGAATTTGTGCGGGTTCAAACTATTATAACCAGCCCTTAATCTATTCCATTGCAGAAGCATTAAAAGTCAATGCCGATCAAGTCGCCTTAACTATTGTGATTAGCCAACTGTCATATGCAGTTGGCCTTTTTATATTGGTTCCCTTAGGCGACTTTTTTGAAAAGCGCAGTTATATTTGCTTGCTCATGTGTTGTACGGGGCTTGCACAAGTAGGGTTATCCTTAAGTCAAACCTTGCCAGTTTTATATGGCTTTACCTTTTTAGCTACATTCTTTTCGATTGCAACTCAAGTTTTGGTTCCTTTCGCCGCAGGTTTAGCCAGCCCGAAAAAAAGCCCTCAAGTCGTAGGCACTCTCATGAGTGGTTTGTTCTTAGGAATATTATTAGCGCGTTCCATTGCAGGCTTACTTTCTACAGTTTGGTCTTGGCATGCGGTTTATTTAATTAGTGGAATTGTCATTTTGGTGTTTGCTTGGGTGATGTGGGTGAAGTTGCCAGTTGCGCGTAAGTCTCACCAACTCAATATTCTACAGATTTATGGTTCACTATTTTCATTAGCTGTTCACCAGCCGCATTTATTACGCCGTGGTTTTGCTGGTGGAATTGGCTTTGGAATTTTAGCTCTGATTTTTACCACTATGACTTTTATTTTGGCGAATGAGCCTTATCACTTTAACGATTTCCAGATTGGTTTATTTGGGATTGTTGGATTGGCAGGTGTATTTGCGACTCCTTGGGCAGGTAAGAAAATTGCGGCAGGACTTGAGAATAAAATTGCAGTGATTTGCATGGGCCTATTAATAAGTGCATGGATACCACTATTTTTTGCGCAGCAGTCTCTGGTGGCCTACGCTGTAGGGGTTGTTATGGCGTATTTTGGTTTATCGGCATTTCATGTACTCAACCAAAATCTGGTCTATCGAATTTCGGCCGAGGCTCGTTCTCGTATTAACTCAATTTATATGACCTTATATTTTGGTGGAGCCGCTTTGGGTTCTTTTATTGCGGTGTATGCATGGAAACACTGGGGATGGGAAACATGTGCTGCTTTAGGTTTAGCGATGGCAATATTAAGTTTCGTGATTGACCGCTTAGATTTTTATGAAATGAACAAAATTGCAAAGCAAGAAAAAGCTCCATAAACAGGAGCTTCAATATTTTATTATTTGCGAATAATCATTAAGGTTGCCGAGGCAAAAGCATACACTTTGCCGTTCTCATCTACGATTTTTCCTTCGGTACTAATAATATTACGGCCCGCATTAATCAATTTGGCTGTCGCATAGTAAGACGTATCAACCTGCATGGGGCGGATCATTTTTACATTTAAATCAATGGTTCCATAGCCGACACCATGTTCAAGTAAAGTGTGAGCTGCACTGCCTGTTGCTGTATCTAAAGCTGTGGCGCAAAAGCCGCCGTGTACACCGCCTTGAATATTTCTATGTTCTTTGCGAGGGGTAACTTTATAAGTTGCTTTACCTTCGGATACTTCAACGAGTTCCATCGGTATGGTGTGAGCCATAGGTGATGGAGAAATTTCACCATTTTTTAAAGCGGTTAAAAACTCGAGACCTGTGTATTTCGGGCTTTCCATGAATCGTCCTTGGATAATTAAGCAATCTAAATCACCATACTATAAATTGAATTTTTACGGAATAAAATTTTGCAATACAAAATTAAAATTTATTCTGATTAAGGAGTGCCAATTACTTTTTATTCTATATTTATATTTAAAACAAGTGTTTATGTTTTATATCTATTTCTTATTTACGATAATTTTTATTAAATTAATGAAAATATATTTTGCTATAAGAAATTTTTTGATATTTTGGTGAGATTGAAACAATAAAAGTCCATTTTAAGGAAAAACGATATCTGCCCATGACATAGGCAGAGAGGTGAAAGGAAAAAAACTATGCCTTTATACAAAGCTCCATTACGCGATATGCAATTTGTACTGCATGAAATGCTTCAAACAGAACAGAACTATCAAGGTTTAAGCAAATATCAGGAAAGCGTAAATCGAGAATTAATTGATCAATATTTAGAAGCGGCAGCAGATTTTTGTGAAAATGAGTTGGCGCCCATAAATCAAAATGGCGATCAGGAAGGCTGTCATTTAAATAAAGGCGTAGTTACAACCCCGAAAGGTTTTAAAGAAGCCTACCAAAAATATGCTGAGCTAGGTTTTACCTCGTTAACGGCCGATCCGGAATATGGTGGGCAAGGCTTACCGACATTGCTGCGGATTGCAATTTCTGAAATGTTATGTGGTTCTAATTGGGCGTGGGCAATGTATCCGGGCTTGTCTCATGGCGCGATGAGAACAATTGAGCATCATGGCACCGAGCAACAAAAAAAGCAGTATTTGACTAAACTCATTAGCGGTGTCTGGACGGGAACCATGTGTTTAACCGAATCACATGCGGGCTCGGACCTTGGGTTAATTAGAACGAAAGCCGAACCAAATCCGGATGGTAGCTACTCCATTACAGGCGAAAAGATTTTTATCTCGGCGGGTGAACACGATCTTTCCGAAAATATTATTCATATTGTTTTAGCCCGTTTGCCTCAGGCACCTGCAGGGACTAAAGGCATTTCTTTATTTATTGTGCCAAAATTTAATGTGAGTGACGACGGTCAGGTGCTGGACCGTAACAAAGTCGTTTGTAGCGCGATTGAACATAAAATGGGAATTCATGGCAATGCCACCTGCGTACTTAATTTTGATGGTGCCAAAGGTTATTTGATTGGTCCGGAAAATCGCGGGCTCAATTGTATGTTTACCTTTATGAATACCGCACGTATTGGAACGGCAGTACAGGGGCTTGCTGCTTCTGAAATCTCATTTCAAGGCGCATTAAGTTACGCCAAAGAGCGCCTTGCCATGCGTTCGCTATCTGGTCCTCAATATCCTGAGAAAAATGCCGACCCAATTATTGTGCATCCCGCTGTGCGCTCTATGCTAATGACACAAAAAGCTTTTTCTGAAGGTGGCCGTGCACTGGCTTATTTTCTGGCTCAGCATGTTGATATTGTGGAAAGCTCAAATGATCAGGAACAGCAAAAACACTCTGATGAATTACTGGCTTTTTTAACGCCAATTGCCAAAGCTTTTTTAACAGAATCAGGCAATGAGTCTGCAAAGCATGGTGTTCAAGTATTTGGTGGGCATGGCTTCATTGTTGAGCATGGTATGGAGCAAATTGTACGTGATGCGCGTATCTCAACATTGTATGAAGGAACGACCGAAATTCAGTCTTTAGATCTACTGGCACGTAAAGTCCTCAAGTCAGAAGGCAAACTTCTAAAAAATATGACCGACTTAATTGATCAATTTATTGGTCAACAGCAATCCAATGAAGTCTTGAAACCTTATCTAGAAAAATTAGCTGAGCTTAAGCAGCAATGGCTGTCACTGACCAAATCGATTGCAGAGAAAGCAAAGCACAACCCTGAAGAAATAGGGGCCGCTTCAGTAGATTATCTTTATTTTTCCAGTTACGTCGTGTTCGCTTATTTATGGGCTCGAATGGCACAAGTTGCCCATGAAAAATTAGAATCGGGTACACAAGAAGAAGCTTTTTATAAAGCAAAGTTAACGACAGCTAAGTTTTTCTATCAAAAACTTTTACATCGTACACAGAGCCATGCTGCTTCTATTGAGTCTGGAGCAGAATCTGTGATGGAGCTCGATCAAGATGCTTTTGCATTTTAGTGAATGGTAAGTTCTAGAATCACTGGGTGAAATTAACATGCGAAATTTTACCTAGTGATTAAATTTGTAATTTTAGACTCATGAGTTTTTGGTAGGAAAAACCAGTTGAGCCAAATAAATAGAGGGTTAACATAAGCATCAAAACGTGAATTTTCATCAAATATAGATGTTGGATAAGGACTACGGAAAGAAAATCATGAATGCTTATTATCAATTACTGAATAGAACAATTGGTCCTCAAGGCGAAGTTATTGCTCATTATTGCTCAACTGTTCATGCACAAGGGGCTTGGAACCCTCATGAACAGCACATGGCGCCTGCAAGTGGTGTCATCGCAGCAGAGCTAGAGCAATTTTCACCACGACAAGATATGCGAATTGGTCGAATTAGTTTTGATATTTTTGGATTGATTGCTTTTGGTGAGTTTACGATTAAGACACATGTCATTCGTGCTGGTAAAACCATTGAACTGATTGAAGCTGAAATGCAAGCACAAGGTAAAACCTGCATTGTGGCTAGAGCATGGCGCATGTGTACTCAAGACAGTTCCGATATTGCTGGGCTTGAAGATCAGCCAGTTCACCATCCAGATACTTTTACAGAATGGACGGGTATGAAAAGATGGCCGGGTGGTTTTATCCAGACATTAGTCACTAAAACTAATGATCAGCATCGCGCGGGCAAAGGCATTGTTTGGCTCAATAATGATAAAGAAATCGTGGAAGGACAGCCGACGACAGATTTTGCACATTTAATTGGCATGATAGATACAGCAAACGGGATTGTGCCTAGACAAGAAGGCGAATTTACTTGGGGTTTTCCAAATCTTGATTTACAGATTCACATGCACCGTTATCCGCAAGGGAAATGGCTAGGTTTGGAAACCGTTCAGCAATATGGTTCGGATGGCATTGGTTTGACCAGTGCGGTTTTACATGATGTGTATGGCCCATTTGGACGAAGCGAGCAGATTTTGACGTTACGTAAAATGACTAAATAAATATTTGAGCCAATAAAAAAGTCATCCCTAAGGATGACTTTTTTATTTTGAGATTTAATTTTAGTTACGGACTTTTAGCAGTGTTGGTGTAAGTTCATCCCAACGTTGTTTTGCAGCGTCCATTGCTTTCATTTTGATATGACCATAACCGCGGACTTCTGCTGGTAATTTTGCAATTTGCTCAGCAACTACCAAGTTATGATTGTCTGGTGCTTCAACAAGTGCTTCAACAAATGCGATGTAACGATCACGCCATGCTTGTTCGTGTTGACGTTCTTCTTGACGTGCAAATGGGTCAAGGAAAGTTTCACGAAGCCATTGTAAGCGAGCAAGCATCATCATTGGGAAACGCATCCAGTAACCAAACGCACGTTTACGGACATTTTTCAGACCACCAAGTAACGCTGGCGGAGCAAGATGATACGTTAAACGTAAGCCTTTACCGAATTGGGTTTCAATCGATTCTTTGAAGCTCTTACCAGTTAAAAGACGTGCAACTTCATATTCATCTTTATAAGCCATAACTCTATAAAGCTGAGTTGCAATCGTACCTGTTAACTCTTCTGGTAGTTTTTTAGCGGCCAGTTCTACAAGTGTGCGGTATTTAGCTGCATAAGCTTCATTCCAGTAGTCTGTTAAACGAGCAGAACGATCTTCAACAAGTTCAGCTAAAGTATGCGGAGTTTTGGTTTTTGGCATTGCCGCAACTAAGCGTGCAGCTAAAGTTGGGTCACTTGCAAGATGACAACCCACGCGGAAAGCTTCGAGGTTCTTTTCAACAGCAGTACCATTTAACCGAATTGCTTTTTCAATGCTTTCACGCAGTAATGGAATACGACCAGATTGCCATGCCATACCGAGTAATAACTGGTTGGTATAGATTGAATCACCTAGAAGCTGTGTTGCAATGCGAGCCGCTGGCAGAGAAACCAGTTGACCTTGACGAACACGACCACGAAGACGATCAATTAAATCGCTAATAGGTGCATACCAGTCACGAGATTTAATAAACTCAGAAGTAGGAGTACTGTCTTCATTCACAATAACCAACGCATCATCTTTTAAGCGAGAAAGAGCAGCGCTACCACCAGCGACTACCGCATCTGCACCAATCAATAACTCACATTGGCCTGCCGGAATTTTGGTAGAAGAAATTTGCTCATCACTTGCTGCAAGTTGAACGTATGAATAAACCGTACCACCTTTTTGGGCAAGACCTGCCATGTCCATAACACGTGTGGCTTTACCTTCTAGGTGAGCCGCCATACCAAGCAGTGCACCAATAGTCACAACACCTGTACCACCAATACCACCGACCATAATACGACTTGGAACATCATATAACTGAGGAATAACTGGTGATGTTGGCCAGCCTGCACCAATACCTTCAAATTTAGCAGGGCGTTTCATATCACGTGTATGAACAGTCACAAAACTAGGGCAGAACCCTTCAGCACAAGTGAAGTCTTTATTACAGCTACTTTGGTTAATTTGACGTTTAGTACCTAAAGCAGTCTCTACTGGCTCAATAGATAAACAGTTTGATTTTTTCGAACAATCGCCACAGCCTTCACAAATATCACTGTTAATGTATAAACGCTCAGCTGGGTCAGGGTAGGCATCACGTTTACGGCGACGGCGTTTTTCACTGGCACAGGTTTGTACATAAATTAAAGCGGTGACACCTGTAATTTCACGAAGCTCACGTTGAACTGCGTCGAGTTCATTACGGTGGCGAATTTCGACACCCGGTGCAATACCGTCTTCTTCATTTAATAGTTTAACTTCATCAGTGACAATAACTTGTTTTTTAATGCCTTCGGCAGCAAGCTGACGAGTTAACTGTGCAACGCTCAAATGACCATCTACATGTTGACCACCTGTCATAGCGACCGCATCGTTATAGAGAATTTTATAGGTAATATTAGTTTTTGCAGCGATGGACTGACGGATTGCTAAGTAACCAGAGTGGAAGTAAGTTCCGTCACCAAGGTTGGCAAAAATATGTTTTTCATTGGTAAATGGTGATGCACCCACCCAACTTACACCTTCACCGCCCATTTGCGAGAATGTTTCGGTACCACGGTCAAGTGAAACTGCAATATAGTGACAACCGATACCGCCTAATGCACGGCTACCTTCAGGAACGACTGTTGAAGAGTTATGAGGGCAACCACTACAGAAATAAGGTTTACGTTCAGCAAGATCAATAACACGTTTTGATTCTTGCTCTGCTTTTAGCAGTAAGTCGATTCTGCTTTGGATTTGTGTTTTTAAGCTTTCTGGAATATCGAGTTTTAAGAAGCGAGCAGCCAGCATTTTTGCAATAGGTTCAGGCTGATACTCATAGTGACCAATGAGTGGTGCTTCTTCAATAGAGGTACTCCATTCACCTTTGCCATCGGTTGCTTTACCAATCACATGTGGGCGTTTGCCATCAGGTAGTGAGTACAGCTCATCTTTAATTTGTGTTTCAATAATTGGACGTTTTTCTTCAATAACGATCAGTTCTTGTAAACCTTCGGCAAACTCACGAACACCTTGTGGTTCTAAAGGCCAAATCAGACCAACTTGATAAACACGTAGCCCAAGCTGTTGGGCAGTTTCATCTTCAATCCCTAAAATACGTAGGGCTTCAATGGTATCTAAATAACCTTTACCACTTGCAGCAATACCAATACGGGCATTTTCACAAGGCCATGTAACAGTATTGATTTTATTGGCACGGGCATAGGCCAAAACAGCAGGTAAGCGATACTTATAAAGGCGTTCTTCTTGTTGGATACCATGATCGGGCCAACGAATGTTAACGCCACCCTCTGGGAAATTGACATCTTCAGGTATAACCGGAGTAACACGGTCTAGGTCGACATGAACTGACGCAGAAGTCTCTACAATTTCACTGACCAACTTCATTGAAGACCAAACGCCAGAAAAACGTGAAACGGCAATGGCATGAACACCAAAGTCTAAAATTTGTTGAACGGATGTTGGATAGAAAATTGGAATACCACAACCAATCATGACATGTTCAGACTGGTGAGGAATTGTAGAAGATTTACATGAGTGGTCATCACCAAATAAAGCAACAACACCACCACGTTCAGAGGTACCAGCTAAATTAGCATGGCGGAGTACATCGCCTGAACGGTCAACACCCGGGCCTTTACCATACCACCATGAAGACACTCCATCATATTTGCCTTGGCCTGAAAGATTAACTTGTTGGGTACCCCAAATAGCGGTAGCAGCCAAGTCTTCATTTACGCCAGGTTGAAATACAACATTATGGGATTTAAGTAATCCTTGAACTTGCCAAAGGAAACTATCATAGTTACCAACAGGAGAACCGCGATAACCAGAAATAAAACCAGCAGTATGATAACCATTCATCGCGTCACGGCGAGTTTGGGCAAGAGGCAACCGAACAAGTGCCTGAATGCCGGTCATATATGCTGTACCGTTATCACTTACATATTTATCTTCAAGTGACACATCCTTTGTTGCAATAATATTTGGAGTGACTTTTGTAGCTATATTCATTTATATCTCCTTAGAATTTTTAGTAGCTCGGACTACTTTCTTTTTTCAACATCCAGTTGAATATTTGGAGCAAGTGACATACGAAATAAAAAAAGATCGGTTCCTCTTCTTAAAAAGAATTAGTGCCAATGTATGTACATTTAGTCATTGTGGTTGAACTAAACTGGTGCAACAATCCGTAATTTAGGAAAACATATTTACGTTATGCGCAAAAATCTCGATGGTGGACTATTGCATGCAATGCATGCATTCCTGAAAGTGATTGATAGCGGGAGTTTCACAGCAGCAGCTGAGCAGATGGATCTGACCACAGCACAGGTTTCACGTCTTATCAGCGAGCTAGAAACACGCTTAGGTACAAAATTAATACAACGCTCAACGCGCCAGCAGGCACTGACCGATATTGGTGCGACTTACGCAGAGCGCTGTCGCCAAGTTATTTCAATGGTGGATGAAGCGGAGTCAGAAGTAACAGGGACGGCATCTAAACCCAAAGGGCGTTTACGTGTATTAAGCATGGGAAGCTTTGGGCATCATTATGTTTTTCCAGTGATGGCCGAATTTTGTAAGCATTATCCCGAATTAACTGTGGAATATACGACCTCACAATACGTTCCAGACTTGTTGGCAAAAGGGGTCGATGTCAGTCTGTATCTGACTGAATCATTAACAGACTCTCGTTTTGTCGCACGCAGAATTGGCACTATTTTTTCTGTTTTATGTGCTTCACCTGCTTATCTCGAAAAACATGGTATGCCGAAGTCTCCAGAAGACTTAAAAGATCATGCCTGTTTACGCTTGGTAAACCCGTCTATTACACCAGATTGGCACTTATTAAATACAAGTGGTGAGTCTTACCAAATCGACATTGGCGGACAACTCATTGCAGATAACCCTGAGTTATTATTAGATGTGGTGCAACAGGATATGGGCATCGCATTATTGCCGATGTTTTCAGCTTTAGATGCGGTTCAAAATGGAAGATTATGTCATATCTTGCCAGAGTGGCGTTCGCCCGATATCGGAGTTTATACATTGTTGCCTTCACGCCATTTTATTGATGCCAAAACACGTGCATGGCTGGATTGGGTGGAAGAATATATTTCCCCAAGAATTGAAATGGATGCATCTTATTTTTATAAATAATGAGATAAATTTTTTAAGGATTAAGCTAGAAAAGGATGAAGAATAATACGAATTTAGAATAAAAATAGGGTAAAGAATGCTTCTGTTGAGAGAGGCATTTAATACACAGATAAATGATAAATTTTAAAAAATAGCATGAGGGAATTAGTCCCAATTCCTGAATGAAATGAAATGAGATAAAGATGAGATAGCATGATCTGGTACTTTGCCTTATACCAGATGCTGACCTACTTTAATTTATGACTACGCACACTTGGTTTGCCAATAAGTATTTGCATAATTCGACAAGCTTTTTCGGTTTAATACATTGCTAATATTTTGACTGGCTTGCATCAGTTTCTCTAAGTCAATGCCAGTTTCAAAGCCCATGTGTGAAAGCAAATAAAACAGATCTTCGGTCGATACATTACCTGAAGCTCCTTTGGCATAAGGGCAACCACCGAGTCCTGCAAGGGACGAGTCAAAAACACGAATGCCTTGCTGTAAAGACTGATAAATATTGGCAATCGCCATGCCATAGGTGTTGTGGAAATGCCCAGCCAAAACCTTGCTGTCGAGTTCAGCAAGGCAGGCTTGCCAAACCTTTTGAACACGATCAGGAGTTGCTGTGCCAATGGTTTCACCTAAAGACACTTCATAGCAGCCCATGTCATAGAGTCGTTTAACAACTCTCACCACTTGCTCAGGAGCAATTGCACCTTCATAAGGGCAATCGACAATACAAGAGACATAACCGCGTACACGAATGTTATGGGTTTTTGCAGCAGCCATGACATCGCTAAATTTCTCAAAGCTCTCGTCGATTGAGCAGTTGATATTTTTACGAGTAAAGCTTTCAGAAGCTGCGGTAAACACCGCAACCTCTTTGCATCCTACCGCTTGAGCTGTTTCAAAACCTTTGATATTTGGGGTGAGTAGACTAAATTGAACATCGCTTGTTTGGGATAACAGCTTAAATAGCTCATCACTTTGAGCCATTTGAGGTACCCATTTTGCCGAAACGCATGAACCGACTTCAATCGATTTTAGACCTGCATCAATCAGGTCGTTAATGAAGTTTAAGCGTTGTTCGACGGTTAAAGCCTGCTTTTCATTTTGGAGGCCATCTCTGGGACCGACCTCCACGATTTTGACAAACTCACTCATGCAACTTCCTCCTGAGCAGGCTGAAATTCCACAAGCTCATCGCCAGCTTTGACCTGATCACCAACTTGGAAATAGGAGTCTACAATCAAGCCGTCTTTAGGCGCACGAATGGTATATTCCATTTTCATGGCTTCAAGCGTCATTAAAATATCGTCTTTTTTCACGCTATGATTTGCGCTCACCAGTACTTGCGTGACTACACCCGGCATTGGTGCTTTTAAATGACCTTCATCGGCTTGGCTATCTGCTTGATTAAAGTCTTGACGGATGTAAGCAAATTTATAGCTTTGCCCATTTTGGAACAAGGTAATGCCTTGCTGACTTTGGTTAAATGATAGCTTTTGCTGAGTCCCATCACTTTGAACAGAGGCAGTATGTGCATCAATCAATTGACCTGAAATTGGGTAGCTTTGACCGTTATATTCTGCGGTGAAGCCATGTTCATTTGAGGCAAATTTGATTTGAATATTTTGATTTAAATAGTTCAGTTTAATGCTGTGCTGATAGGCAATATTTAAACGCCAAAGCGGCTGAGCTTGCCAAAGCTGTTTTTGGCTTGAGCTGTTGTTATTAAGTTGGCTTAAAAACTCAATAAATGCCGCTACTACCACCAGTTCCGGTTTAATTTCTTCAGGACTAAACAAGAAGTTTTGTTCACGTTGAATCAGGTTGGTATCGAGCTTGGCTTGTTTAAACGATTCGCTACGAACAATTTTTTCAAGAAAGGCAATGTTGTTGCCTAAGCCATCCACATGGAATTGGCTTAAAGCATTTTGCATTTGAATAAGTGCAGCTTCACGGTTTTTACCCCATACAATGAGTTTGGCAATCATTGGGTCGTAATAGGTCGTGATTTCATCGCCTTCCACAATACCGCTGTCTACACGCACATATTGATTTTGAGTTGGATAGTGTAGATAGTCAATTTTACCAATGGCAGGTAAAAAGCCTTTTTCTGGTTCTTCGGCGTAAATACGTGCTTCGAGCGCATGGCCGTGAATCTGCAATTCGTTTTGTAGTTTAGGCAAAGGTTCGCCATAAGCCACACGAAGTTGCCATTCAACCAAGTCTTCACCTGTAATCATTTCGGTAACAGGGTGCTCGACTTGCAGACGGGTATTCATTTCCATGAAATACGCCGTACCGTCTTGTTCCACAATAAACTCAACCGTACCTGCACCAACATAATTTACGGCACGTGCAGCATCAATTGCCGCTTGGCGCATTGCATCTAACTTTTCGCTTGGCATCTGTGGAGCTGGGGCTTCTTCTAACACTTTTTGGTGACGGCGTTGTACCGAACAATCGCGTTCAAACAAATGTACGTAGTTGCCATGTGTATCGCCAAACACTTGCACTTCAATATGGCGCGGTTGAATCACATAACGCTCAATTAAGACGTCATCATTACCAAAGCTCGATTTAGCTTCACGTTTACAAGAGGCTAAGGCATGCAGAAAATCTTCACTGCGTTCAACCAGACTCATGCCTTTACCACCGCCGCCAGCACTAGCTTTAATTAAAACAGGATAGCCAATTCGGTCTGCCTGCTGTTTTAAAAAGTCAGCATCTTGGTTGGTTCCGTGATAACCCGGTGTTAAAGGAACACCTGCTTTTTCCATTAAAGCTTTCGAGGTCGCTTTTAAGCCCATCGCTAAAATTGCATCCACTGGTGGCCCAATAAAGCAAATGTTGTGTTGTTGGCAAGCGAGTGCAAACTGGTCATTTTCAGAAAGGAAGCCGTAACCCGGATGAACCGCTTGACTGCCTGTATCAATCGCCGCTTGTATAATACGGTCAACCTGTAAATAGCTTTGTGTTGCAGGGGACTGACCAATATAAACCGCTTCATCTGCAAGTTTGACGTGTTGTGCATTTGCGTCTGCATCTGAGTAAACGGCAACCGTTGCTATCCCTAATTTTTTAGCTGTACGAATTACGCGGCAGGCAATCTCGCCACGGTTCGCAATTAAAATCTTTTCAAACATGATGATCGTCCTTAATTGTTGTTATTCGAGTTAGAAATCCAAGCAGGCTGTTGCTTATTTAAAAAAGCACTCAGACCTTCTTTTGCCTCACTGCCTTGACGAACTTGAGCAATATGATGTGCTGTCTGTTGCAGCAAGTCATTACTCATGGTCTGGTTGCTCACCATTTGAATGAGTTGTTTTGAAGCCGCTTGAGCGTGCGGGCCACCGAGTAATAGAGCATCAATAATTTCTTGAACTTTTTTATCTAAGTCTTCAGCATCTGCAACTTCGTGTGCCAAACCAATGTGTTTGGCTTCACGTGCTGAAATTCGCTCGGCAGTTAAGAAGTAACGAGAGGCTTGTCTTGCACCAATCGCACGAATTACATAGGGACTAATGGTAGATGGAGCAAGTCCTAAACGAACCTCAGATGTTGCAAACTTGGCATCAGTGCTGGCAATGCAAATATCACATGCTGACGCTAAACCCATACCACCACCAAAGGCAATCCCATGCACGCGGGCAATAGTCGGTTGTTTAAGTGTTGCAAGTGCATCTAACATTTGGGCAAGTTTTAATGCATCTGCTTCATTTTCTGCTGAAGATGCCTGACCTGCCTGTTTCATCCAGTTGAGGTCGGCACCTGCCGAAAAGCTTTTACCGCGACCAGCTAGAACCACAACACGAATATCATCACGTGTATTAATTTGCTTAAAGCAAGCATGCAACTCTTCAATGACTGTAGTATTGAATGCATTATGTAATTCAGGGCGGTTCAGCCAAATATAGGCAACCTGACCTTGTTGTTCGAGTTGTAAAAATTGATAGCTCATATACACCTCTTACATGCGGAACACGCCAAATTTGGTTGGCTGGATTGGGGCGTTCATGGCCGCAGCCAAACTTAAACCAAGTACCTGACGAGTTTGCGCTGGGTCAATTACGCCGTCATCCCAAAGGCGGGCAGAAGCATAGTACGGATGACCTTGACGTTCATATTGTTCACGAATTGGCTGTTTAAACTCATCTTCTTGTTGCGCTGACCACTCGGCACCTTTTTGCTCAATCTGATCACGTTTTAAAGTCGAAAGTACACTTGCGGCTTGTTCGCCGCCCATCACTGAAATACGAGAGTTCGGCCAAGTCCATAAAAAGCGTGGTGAATAAGCGCGGCCACACATCCCATAGTTACCTGCACCAAAGGAACCACCAATAATTAGGGTGAGTTTTGGTACATTTGCGGTTGCAACAGCCATCACCAGTTTCGCACCGTTTTTTGCAATCCCTTCATTTTCATACTGGCGACCAACCATAAAGCCCGTAATGTTTTGTAGGAATAACAATGGAATATTGCGCTGAGTACATAGCTCAATAAAATGCGCACCTTTTTGTGCAGACTCGGAAAATAAAATACCGTTATTGGCAATAATGCCGACTGGCATACCGTAGAGTGAAGCGAAACCAGTAATGAGGGTTGAGCCAAAGCGTGCTTTGAATTCATCAAAACGCGAGCCGTCTACAATACGTGCAATGACTTCACGCACATCAAAAGGCTTACGCACATCACTTGGCACCACACCATAGAGTTCAGACGCATCAAACAATGGTTCATCAACTTGTTTATTTAACTCGTTTGGCTTCTTATTTAAGTTAGCGACAATGTTTCGCGCAATCGCAATTGCATGTTCATCATTTTCGGCTAAATGGTCAGCCACACCTGAAAGACGTGTGTGAACATCACCACCACCTAAATCTTCACTGCTTACGACTTCGCCAGTTGCAGCTTTTACCAGAGGAGGGCCGCCTAAGAAAATCGTACCTTGATTACGTACAATAATGGTTTCATCAGACATAGCAGGCACATATGCACCACCTGCGGTACAGCTCCCCATCACCACAGCAATTTGGGCAATCCCTAGGCTCGACATACGTGCTTGATTGTAGAAAATACGCCCGAAGTGATCGCGGTCTGGGAAAACCTCATCTTGCATTGGTAAATAGGCACCGCCTGAGTCCACCAAATAAATACAAGGCAAGTGATTTTGTTCAGCAATTTCTTGTGCACGTAGATGCTTTTTAACTGTAAGGGGATAATACGTTCCGCCTTTAACCGTTGCATCGTTGGCAACGATCATGCAAGTGATGCCATTGACTTGACCAACACCTGCAATCACACCTGCGGCAGGAACATCATCTTCATAAACGTTGTACGCTGCCAACTGACCAATTTCTAAAAATGCCGTACCGACATCAATCAGTTGATCAATACGTTCACGGGGTAAAAGTTTACCTCGAGCCAAATGTTTTTGACGGGCATTTTCACCGCCGCCTAAAGCAATACGCTGGGCAACTTGTTTTAGATCTGTGACCAATGTTTGCATGGCTTGCTGGTTTGTTTTGAAGTCTTCACTTCGAACATTAATCTTGCTTTGTAATTGGTTCATAAGATGTGTCCTTATTTATAATTATTATTTGGTTTCATTGAAAAGTTCGCGGCCAATCAGCATGCGGCGAATTTCAGAAGTTCCGGCACCAATTTCATAAAGTTTTGCATCGCGCCATAAACGGCCAGCAGGGAATTCATTGATATAACCGTTGCCACCTAAACTTTGAATTGCTTCTCCAGCCATCCATGTTGCTTTTTCGGCCGAATATAAAATGGCACTTGCAGCATCTTTACGTAGACTGCGGTCATGGTCAGCTTTATCGCAGGCAGCACCAACAGCATAAACGAGAGCTTTACATGCCAACCAAGTTGAATACATATCGGCAAGTTTGCCTTGCATAAGCTGGAATTCACCTAAAGCTTGGCCAAACTGTTCACGTTGATGCAAGTATGGAATTACTACATCCAGACAGGCATCCATAATGCCTAAAGGGCCAGCACTTAAGACTGCACGTTCATAGTCCAAACCACTCATGAGTACTTTTGTACCGTTACCGACACCGCCGAGTACGTTTTCAGCAGGTACTTCTACATTGTCAAAGAACAGCGGGTAAGTGTTAGAGCCACGCATACCGAGTTTGTCTAAATGGTTGCCGTGACTAAAGCCTTTCATGCCTTTTTCAATTAAAAAAGCAGTCATACCTTTCGCGCCAGCTTGCGGATCAGTTTTAGCGTAAACCACGAGTACATCTGCATCACCGCCGTTAGTGATCCACATTTTTGAACCATTTAAAACGAAGTGATCACCTTTTTGTTCAGCACGTAATTTCATGCTGACGACATCAGAACCCGCATTCGGTTCAGACATCGCAAGGGCACCCACATATTCACCGGAAATCAATTTTGGTAAATACTTTTGTTTTTGCTGCTCGTTACCGTTACGGTTAATTTGGTTTACACATAAATTAGAATGAGCACCATAAGAAAGACCAATTGCTGCCGAAGCACGAGAAATTTCTTGCATGGCAATAATATGAGCTAAATAACCCATATTAGCGCCGCCATATTCTTCAGAAACTGTCATGCCTAAAAGGCCCATATCTCCGAATTTTTTCCAGAGATGTGCAGGGAATTTGTTGTCTTGATCAACTTTTTGGGCAATTGGTGCAATTTCTTTTGCACAAAAAGCGGCTACCGAATCTTGAAGCGCAATTAAAGTTTCATCTAGACCGAAATTCAAGCTGCGTAGGTTCATGATATTTTCATCCTATTGGTTATATTTGTTGTCCATAAAATATTTTGTGGGTATTTGATAATTACCATACAATGATTTTTTGAAAAAGTGAATACAGATTCATAAAATGATTTACAATTCATTTTATTTGTTAGAGAATAAATTATGAGCTATAAACGATCATCTTTAATGCAAGAGCGGATGGAGCAAAATCGTAAATCGATTTTGAATTCAGCCAGAAAAATAATTTCAGAGGGAGGATTTAAAGACGCGCAAATACAAACAATTGCAGAGCAAGCGGGCGTATCAAGTGGTCTGGTTTATCGCTACTTTGATAATAAAAGCCAAGTGCTGATTGAGGTTTTGTCCGAAGCCATTAATACGGAACTATTGGTGATTGATTCGATTACCGAAAGTGATTTATCGGCAAAGCAGAAATTACACAAGGCTGTGGCAACCTTTGTAAAACGGGCACTGAATAGTCCTCAGCTTGCATATTCACTCATGTTTGAACCCGTCGATTCAACGGTTGAACATGAGCGTTTTCGCGTAAAGCAATTGATTAAACAAAGTATTAAAAAAATACTTGCGGATGGAAATGCAAGTGGTGAGTTTGTCTTGGATGATTTAAATACAGCAGCACTTTGTGTTGTCGGTGCCATGACCTATGTGGTAGTTGAACCTCTAGACCCAGCTCAAAATACAAAGTTTGATCATGCGCATAAAGACTATTTTTCAAAACAGATTGCTGATTTTTGTGTAGATGCTGTGCAGAGGAAATAGAGCATATAAAGGATAAAACAACACAAAAAAGGCGGTTTAGAAAAATAGTTGCAGTAACAACAATTAGATCAGGTAAGAAGAGAATTAGAAGAATCAAGGAGAATGATTCAATGCAACAAGAACGGTTAAGCTACGCCTCGGGACCAAGCACACAGCCCTTATTGGGTATGACCATTGGTGAACAATTTGATCAGGCTTGTCGGCAATATGCTGAAAAGGAAGCAATCGTTAGTTTTCATCAAAACAGACGATTAACCTATAAAGCTTTACAAGATGAAGTAAATGCTTTTGCTTGTAGCCTTTTAAAATTGGGATTAAAAAAAGGTGATCGATTAGCGATCTGGTCGCCTAATTGTGTGGAATGGACGGTAACCCAATTTGCAGCTTTTAAAGCAGGGATTATTTTAGTCAATCTTAATACAGCTTATAAAAGCCATGAACTTGAATATGTGTTGAATAAAGTCTCATGCAAAGGATTGATTATTGCTTCTCAATTCAAAACGACTGATTACCAAGAATTACTCACAAAAATTGCCCCTGAGTTAACCACCTGTACTGACAAAGTGCTCAGTTCAGAACGTTTACCACATTTAAAATTTGTCATTAAAATTGATGACCAGCAACATACGGGTATTCATCGCTTTAGTGATTTAGTCACTACACCAACTTCTGAACAGCTAGAACAATTAAAACTATTAACCAAGCAGCTTCAGTTTGATGAAACTATTAATATTCAATTTACATCAGGTACAACAGGTAACCCTAAAGGGACCATGTTGACCCACCATAATATTTTAAATAACGGTTATTTCGTGGGGGAAGGCATTCGTTTAACCGCGGAAGATAAAGTCTGTATTTCTGTACCGTTGTTTCATTGCTTTGGCATGGTCATGGGGAATTTAGCCTGCGTTACACATGGGTCAACCATGGTCTATCCATCGGCTGTATTTAATCCTTTAGAAACTTTAAAAGCGATTCATCAAGAGCGTTGTACAGCAGCGTATGGCGTACCAACCATGTTTATTGCCACCTTAGAGCATGAACAGTTTAGTGAGTTTGATCTGTCGAGCTTAAGAACAGGCATTATGGCAGGTAGTCCTTGTCCAAGAGAAATTATGCAGCGTGTTATAGACCGCATGCACATGTCTGAAATCACGATTTGTTATGGTATGACTGAAACCTCGCCAGTGAGTGTACAAAGTTCGGTAAATGATTCGATTGATAAGCGAGTAAGCACAGTTGGACATGTTCATCCGCATGTTGAAATTAAAATTGTCGATTTAGAAGGGCAGATTGTTCCGCAAGGGACTTTGGGTGAGCTATGCGTTCGCGGTTATTCAGTGATGGCTGGCTATTGGGGTGAAGAAGAAAAGACCAAAGAGGTCATTGATGCTGCGGGTTGGATGCATACAGGTGATATTGCCGAAATGGATCAAGACGGTTTTATTAAAATTAAAGGCCGTATTAAAGATGTGGTGATTCGTGGTGGGGAAAATCTCTTTCCAAAAGAAATTGAAGACTTCTTATACACTCATCCCGATGTAAGTGATGTCCAAGTCATTGGCTTACCAGACGCCAGATATGGCGAAGAACTCTGTGCTTGTATTATTTTGCATGAGCATCATCAAATTGATGAAGACAGCATTCGCCAATTCTGCAAAGAGCATATTTCTCATAATAAAGTGCCGCGCTATGTCCGATTCTTTAATGAGTTTCCAATGACAGCTTCAGGCAAAGCGCAGAAGTTTAAATTGCAGGAAATTATGCGAGCTGAACTTAACTTAACTGGAAATGTCTTTGACTAAAGAGGTTAAAAGTTTGGTCAAAGTGCAGCAAACTATAAGTTGAAAGGCAGCTTAAATAGAGGATAAGCAAAATGGCAAAAGACTTTAATAGCCCAAAGGTAGTCGAAGGATATGACGAACATATTCGTAAATTAATTCCGGGTTATGAAGTGATCCATCAACAGGTGGATGCCATTTTGCAATCAGTGTTGCCGCCTAATGCTCATATCCTAATTGTGGGATGTGGGACGGGGTATGAACTCGAATATTTACTTAAACGTCATCCAAACTGGAAATTTACAGCAGTTGATCCATCTTTGACTATGCTGCAAAAAGCTCAGGAACAGGTTGAACTTTTAGATAAATCTTCTCAAGTCACCTTTGTTCACGGTGAAACGTCTGTTTTACCTCTTGAGAATTGCTTTGATGCTGCACTTTCTATTCTCGTGGCTCATTTTATTGCAGATGACATAAAACCTGTTTTTTTTAAGAATATTTATGATCGCTTAAAAGAAAAAGCGATTTTGCTGACCTACGATTTAATGACGTGTGTAAATCCACAGCATCTTCAAGCTTTACGTTATTTATGTTTGGCACAAGGCTTAACAGAAGAACAATGTCAAAAAATGTTAGAGCGTATGGCGCAAGACTTTTTTAGCCTAACCACTGAAGGATATATAAAACTTTTAGAAAAAACTGGTTTTGAAAGTGTGCATCCTTATACGCAAATTTTGACGTATCAAGGGTTTATTGCAAAAAAATAATGGATTTGGGAAAGCGTTAATACGGATATAAAACCTGCATATTCTCAATGAGGAAGAGAATATAAAAACTGAAAAAAATTAGAAGATTTAGCTTTACTTAAAACAAATTAAAAGTGGTTTTCAGACCGCTTTAGGGAGGTTTTGTCTAAAAAATATGATCGAAAGTCTTTCTTGTGAAAGAAAGGCAAATTTTAAGCACCTATTTTAGATAGGTACATAACAAAAAGGATGTCGAGATCTTTAAGTCGAATTAAAGATCAAAAGGAAAATTTCATGATGAAAGTTTTAACTACAACGGTTCAAAAAAGCCTGTTGGCTGTTTCTGTGACCCTGTTTATGTCTTCCGCTTTGGCAGGTCAAACAGATCCTGAAATAGCACAACTTCGCCAAGAAGTGAAAGAACTTCGGGCTATGTTACAAGCCAACATACAGGCGCAAAAATCTTTATCGCAAGGACGAGTGGAACTAGCAAATTCAGCGACTCCTCAAGCCGTACCACCAATACAGCAAGGTTTAACCAAGTCTGGTGCAGAATTTAACTTATATGGTTATATACGGGCAGATGCTTCTTATCAAATGAAAGGGGCATCTACCATGTATAACAATATTAGCGGTGTTCCACTTGAAAACACGCCAGAAGAATCTGCACAAAAAGACCAGTTGCACAGTACGGTTAATGTGACACGTTTCGGGTTGAATTTTAAAACCCCAACAGCCGCGGGTGATGTGGGCGGAAAGTTGGAAATGGACTTCTTTGGCGCAGCCACTCGTGATCAGTTTCGCATACGCCATGCTTATTTAACTTTTGATAAATGGCTTATTGGTCAAACGTGGTCAACATTTATCGCACCCGAATATTATCCGGAAACGATTGATGCGGGCACATTTGTAGGCAGTGCATTGTTAAGATCACCGCTAGTTCGCTATAGCGATAACTTAACGGCAAATACAAGCTTTGCAATATCGGTTGAAGATCCGAAATATACTGCGAGCTCAGACCCAGATAATAAAATGCGTTTACCAGCGTTGGTAGGTCGGTTAAATCATAAATTTGCCAATGGCTCGATGTTATCCGGACGTAGTTTTGTTGCCGAAAAGAGAACGAATAATGATGAAGAAATGTCTTGGGGCGTAGGCTTGGGCGGTAAATACCAAATTACGCCCGATACATTACTCAAAGCTGATTATTACCATGTCAAAGGAGATGGGCGTTTCCTGCTATGGAGTAACAGCGGCTATGCAATAGATGATCAAAACAATATGCATAGCAATGAATTTGACACCGTTTCTTTAGGTATTACTCATCAATTTACACCGCAAATTCGCTCGACTTTAGGCTACGGCTATATGAAAGCCAAAGATGATAACCGTTTTGCCGAATTACAACGTAATAGCACTACCCAAAATAAAGAGCTTTGGCAGGGCTGGGTGAATGCACTTTATAACCCATACAAACCAATTACCTTGGGCGTCGAATATGTGTATGGCGAACGAGAAACTTTTGATGGACGTAACGGAATTGATAACCGCTTCAATATGATGGCGAGTTATGACTTTTAATTTATTCAATAAAATCTTGAATAATCTGTTTTTTCTTTAGGGTGCAGTATGTCGTTTTAAAAAATTGAATATGAATTTATCTCACAAAGGAGGTGAGTAAATGACAACATCTAAATTAAATGTAAATGAAGTTATTGATCAGGCCAGATTTACCCCTTTTCACTGGAGTATTTTACTTTGGTGTTTATTAATTATTATTTTTGATGGTTACGATCTGGTGATTTATGGCGTGGTACTGCCTTTGCTAATGCAAGAGTGGTCATTAACAGCTGTACAGGCGGGGATGTTAGCAAGTACAGCACTATGCGGAATGATGTTTGGGGCAATGTTCTTTGGAACACTGGCAGACAAAATAGGCCGTAAAAAGGTAATTTTAATCTGTGTGACTTTTTTTAGTGGTTTTACCTTTTTAGGTGCTTTTGCATCAAGCCCACTTGAGTTTGGGGTACTTCGGTTCTTGGCGGGACTAGGCATTGGTGGGGTTATGCCAAATTTAGTTGCACTTACATCAGAGTATGCGCCTAAACGTATAAGAAGTACTTTGGTGGGGAGTATGTTTAGTGGTTATGCAATTGGGGGAATTCTTTCAGCATTGATCGGTAGCTATTTGGTTGAAAGTCAGGGGTGGCAAATTATGTTTTTAATTGCCGGTATTCCATTATTTTTATTACCTATCATTTGGAAGTTTTTACCTGAGTCTTTAACCTTTTTAGTTAAGACAGGTAAGACTGAGCAAGCACAGCGCATTATTCAAAAAATTTCACCTGAACAAAACCTAACGATCAATACGCAATTAGTGCTTAATGAAGATAATGTTCCAACAGGTAGTTCTGTAAAGGGATTATTTCAACAAGGCCGTGCTTTCAATACACTCATGTTTTGGCTCGTGTTCTTTATGTGCTTACTCATGGTGTATGCCTTAAGTAGCTGGTTACCAAAACTCATGCTGGCAGCAGGGTATTCACTCGGAAAGAGTATTTTATTCTTGCTTGCTCTAAATGTTGGCGCAATGATCGGTTCAATTGGTGGCGGTATTTTGTCTGATAAATTCCATCTAAAACCTGTAATTATGGGAATGCTACTGGCAGGTGTTGTTGCTTTAGTCGGTTTAGGTTTTAAGTCACCAGCCTATGTTTTATATGGTTTGGTGACTGTGGCAGGAGCAGCAACGATTGGTACTTCAATTCTTCTTTATAGTTACGTTGCACAATATTATCCACTAAGTGTGCGTTCTACTGGAATTGGTTGTGCTTCTGGTGTAGGTCGAATTGGGGCTATTGTTGGACCTATCTTAACGGGCCTGTTATTAGGGTTGGAATTACCACATAAAATGAATTTTGTGATGATCGCAATCCCTGCAATTTTAGCGCTTTTCGCCGTCATGGTTTTAAGACGATATGCAGCTGAAAAACAGCCTATTACACCAAAGCTTAACGCCGAGTTAGAGGGGAATTAATCAATATGAATACGGGTAGGAAAAAAATTCCTATCCGTATCTGGACGTTTTATTGATTAACTAATTGTTTTAAATCAACTAGGTTTGCCATTTGTTGATTACCACGATCATTCGGATGTAAATGATCTCCTGAATCATAAATTGGATTTAATCGATCAGGATGTTTAGGGTCTTTTAAGCCTTGCTCAAGATCAAGTACACCGTCAAATGTATGGCTGGTTCTGATCCAGTGATTAATACGCTGGCGTAATTCATCTTTGTTAGGCTGATAATAGTTATCAAGAGGAGTATTTGGTAAAGCTCCCGAAAATGGTAATAAGGTTGCTCCAATCACTTGAATACCTTGGCGATGTGCTTCATCTACAACACGTTTATAACCTTGAGTGAGTGCTTCAAAACTTGGTATTTGTTGTTTAGGTGCAAAAGCAGTACCGGGCCATGAAATATCATTAATACCCACCAGAACAATTAATGTTTTCACACCTGAATATTGAAATACTTCTTTTTGTAAGCGTTCTAAAGCACTGTCACCCATACCGTCTGTAAGTAACCGATTTCCTGAAATTCCACTATTAATTACCGCTATTTGATGTGGCGATAAGCGCTTAGCTAAAAAGTCGGTCCATCTTGTATTTGCGTCTAGAGTTGCAGTTGCTCCATCGGTAATTGAGTCTCCAATGACTGCAACAACATGTGCTTTACGTTTTGGTTTCACTTCCACAGCCGACAATAATAATCGCGCAGTGGTGGTTTTGGCACTGCTAGGCGTATTTAAGTTCGTAGTCTGGTTGCCGGTAATGAGCCAACTGGTTTGTTTCGCATTCCAATGAAAAGTTTTAAATGTAGTCGGCCTTTGAATAAAGCTATTTACCATTAACTGCGCATGATCTGGAACAGGGAGCTGGATTGGATCACTCATCAGTTGCTTGCCAGGTAAAATTTGTGCTTTAAGCTTTCCAGAGAAATAAACTGGATAAGCACTCTTTGATTTAAGACTTTGTCCTTTAATTAGCCCCACGGTAGTTTTATCAATATAGAGCGGTTGATCGCCATATTGATTGGTAAAAACGAGTCTAATAGCTTCACCACCTAAACTAATTTGACTAATTTGTTTAATAGTCTGATTCGATATTTGCTCTGGAATATTGGTCGGGAAAACGAAATCTTTATTCCAGACTTTTTGTGGACTAGCTGCCCAAGTGGTAACCCACTGGCTCTTTTGTACTTCTGCTTGCGCTACAGTAGAAAATAAGACAAGAGAGAATAGGGCAGATTGATAAGGTTTCATCTCGTGAACTCTTTAAAACGAATTAAAGTTATCTTGAAACAAATTGTTGGCTTGTTATAGCAACATAAGCGGAATAAGATTTGTGAATGAAATTCATAAATAGTTTTTGTTATGTCATATTTTGATGTTAATCGCTCTGGTGAGTTGGCAATTTTTATTCGGGTAGTCGAATTAGGAAGCTTTTCAGCAGTCGCAAGAGCTTGTGACATGACGCCGTCTGCGGTGAGTAAGTTAATTTCACGCTTAGAAAAAAGGCTTAGAGTTAGACTACTTAACCGTTCAACACGCCAGTTTCAGCTTACTAGTGAAGGATGTCAGTTTTATGAGCAAGGTATTCACATACTCAATAACTTAGATGAACTAGAACAATCTGTTACTGCAAATCACATGCCGCAAGGGCGAATTAGAATTCATACCAGTCTTTCATATTGGACACACTTTTTATTACCTTGTATTTCTCTATTTAACGAGCGCTACCCACAAATAGAATTAGAAGCTCATTTGAGTGATGAAGTCATTAATTTAGTTGAGCAAAGAATTGATGTCGCAATTCGCACGGGACCTTTGAAAAGCTCAAATTTGGTTGCTCGCTCACTCGGAAGCACTCAGAAACATTATGTATGTTCACCTACCTATATTGAAAAGAATGGTTATCCGCAGCATCCAGAAGAGTTATACGAACATCAGCTTTTAGACGTAAGTTACCAACGTCAAAATAAAACGTGGCTTTTTAAAAAAGACGATCAAGAAATCACACTTGCTCCCACTAAGGTTTTAAGAGTAAATCATGGAGAAGCCATCTTACAGTTAGCGCTTGCAGGTGCTGGTATTGCACAGCTTAACCAGTTCCAAGTCAAAAAAGCTTTAGAACAAAAACAGTTGGTCAAAATCCTTGAAGACTGGAATATCAAGGCTTCAGAAGAATTTCATGCTGTTTGGATAGGACATGATAAATATGTCCCTAAGCGCGTAAGGGCTTTTTTAGATTTCTTGGTAGAGCATGCAAAAGTTAGTTAATGGAGTCTTTTCTTGCGCTTAACTGACATTGGTGCATAGTTTCATTCATAGTTTCCACAAAGTGCATATTCGCATTAATATTTTGTAAGCTTACTTTGGGTAAGTTCTCTACAAACTGCGGCGAATAATGTTTTTCTAAAGAGTTATAAATACAGTTGCATTGTGAAAGTGCACGACCTGCCCAAACACAATGTGTATTAAATTCATTTTTACTGATAGACCTGCAACCTAATAAACTTATAGAACTTATTAATAGGGTGCAGATTAAAACAATACGATATAAAAAAAACATCATTATTGCTCTTCATTGGTTGTTGTTATCGTTAAGTCATGTTTATAGAAATTTTCTAGTCTTTATCGAGCGTTAAATATGGAAATATTTACTCTGAAAAGATAGGAAAGCAGAAACATAAAACTGTAGGATATTTTCTTGAAAATAGTTTCAGTTAAGTCGATAACGTGATGAAGAGTAGAAGAAAAAACACGATATAAAATAATAGTCATTAGAGACTCCTTGATGAAAGAAGTTGCGCCCAATCACTGCTATTAATTATGGTGGTGAAACGAAAGAGGGTTAGCAGACTGATACCTAAGAAACCAGCACACCCGAAGGTGTCCCACTCCCGTTCCTCCGTCAAAGGCACGAGGGGCTACACACCAAAAAACTTGTTTTTAGTGCGCTTAGGTAGACGGTCTGCTAAAACCGACTGACAAAATAGGTCAGCCGGAGCATCATAAGCTGAGCCTCAAAGCGGGTCAATTGCAAAAATAAAAGATTGGTTTATATAAACAAATATTAATATTTTTAAATTTTCATTAATAAAATAATGAGTTATTTAGAATTGAAAATATTGAATAATGGTTCAATAGAGGTTAAAAAATAATTTTTAATGTTTATATATCAAATATTTATTAATTGTTTATTTATATAGTGTTTGCAAGTAATGACTTATTTCAACATAAGTCAAAAAAGAGCGGGAAATTTTGATTTTATGAATATCATGTAATTAAATAAATAGCCGTTGCCAAATTTTAATTAAAATATCAATTGCAAGAAAAGTAATTTTTTAACATTTATATTATTTAGATTTTTACAAAAGCTTGCACAACCTACAAAACTTAAGAGAACCACAGCGGTAGGCCAACATAAGATAATGTTATTCATAAGCCTACATCTTAAGATTTATAAGGGTGACCTCAATGTTAAGAATTTTTTGTGCAGTAAGTATGGTAGTTGCAATCGCAATGGGTATGAGTGCCTGCCAAGATCGAAATTCAACAGATGATGATGGAACACATGGCTCTAATGATCCAACCACTTCTCAACAAATAGATAAAAATTCATAATTTTTTATTTAAGGAAACTCATAGTTATGTGGGTTTCCTTAACTTTTTTCTATAAAGTATGTAACATAATAAAAAAATTAAAATATAAAATTAATCAATTGGTTAGTATTGTTTAATACACACATCCATAAAAAAAGCTTATTTCCCAGGGCCAATAGGAAATAAGCTATATGCTTTGGAGCAATTAAGGATGTCACATGTCATCCCATGCATCTTTAATGGCTTGTTTTGCATGTTCCCATTTTAATCGGGATTCAGCTTTGAGTTCTTCCCACTTTTGTTGCAAGCTACCTTCCATATCTTCAAACTGAGTTCCTTCTTTAGATTCTGAACGGGCACGGTGACCTAGTTCATAAGCTGCAGAAAAGTCACGATCATAATCCAGATCTGGCGTAGTTAATTGAGCTTCTTGATAATAAGGTCGAGTAAGATAACTTTCTCGCCAGCGAGAGTCAGAATAATTATGGTCGCCAGCTACTAGTCGAGTATGGTCTGTATTTTGATCTGTCATCAGTTTTTCCTCATCTCTTATTTAATTTTATGCTTATGTTAAATTTAGGAAGGTGAGGGCACCTTCCTAAATAAAATGAATGACCGCATCAAATGACATTTAATTCAACAACGGATTAGCGTTGCTGATTATTGTTATTTGAGTTTTGTTGGCCTGAATCTTTTTGATTAGAGCCTTGTTGTTGGCGGCGGTTGTCATTTTGCTGTTGTTGCTGATTGTTTTGTTGCTGTTGATCGTTTTGCTGTTGGTTGCCTTGTTGCTGCTGGTTGTTACGGTTGTCGTTTTGCTGTTGTTGTTGCTGCTGATTATTGCGTTGATTGCTTTGATTATTAGTAGTGCTCATCTTTAATTACCTCATATCATTTATGATGTGTGTTTTATCTGAGAGCTTCAGATAGGTTCATTAAAACATGAAAATTTTTAATGTGTAGCGTTGGGGTGTTACCCTATATTTAAATGTAAATTCAAAAATTAAATAAAACCTTGATTTCTATAAAATGTAATTTTAATGATTAAACATAATTAATATGAATATAGTTAAAATTACATTTGGGTACATAGAGGTTAAATAAAAGCTATGATCATTTCTAAATATGTATTTGTTATCTTTTATGAAGGAAAGCTATTTTTTATTATCTAATATTATATATTCTATATCTTGAGTAATGTAATAGAGCAGTTGTCTAAGTTTAAAATAGGGTAATCCTTTAAATATACGTCTAAAATTATAAAAATTATCTTTATAATAAATGGAATAAAAAAAGGTACCTACAGGTTTTTCTTGAGTTTCAGAACCTCCTTTTTTTAATAACCCAGTACAGGCAATATAAAGATCGGCATTCAAGAGTTCTTTACCTTTTTTGATCATCTCTACAGTGACTTGCATCGACTCAGGCGTATATTTTTCAATGAGTTCTGGTGAAATATGAAGTGTATTTTCTTTTACACGTAAGTCGTAGCTAACTAAGCTCCCAATAAGAATATCACCTGAATAGGGACTCAAAGAAAAGCGATAAGCTAAATAACCTGCCGAAGCACTTTCAAAAAAAGCGATTTTAATTTTTTCTTGTGCTAGTAATTTACAACATGAGTTAAACATTTGTATTCTCCTTACAATTGTTTTTAATTTAGTTATAAGATTATTTTTAATTTCTTTTTGTTAAGTTTTTAGTCTTTATAATTTTAAAGGTAAGTTAATTGTAAATATAGTTTATTGTTTATATATTTTTTATAAAAACATATAGTTAAATTATTCGAAAGATGAGAATGTAAGTTTATGTTATTTTTTATGTTATTGAAATATAAAGTTTTTAAAATTGTGGGTTGTTTCTTACTAACGTAATATAACAAAGATAGGCTGGGATTATTGTTCAGTTAAAGTATGGTAATTTATATCTCACTAAAGGAGAATAGAAATGCCTGTTGTAGTGAAAAAAAGATTATTAGACTTATTACAAGATAATCAACAGAACTATTACGAATTATTTGTTTTTTTCCTTGATCCTGATATTTCTAGTTTTGAAAAAGAGAAGAAAGCAAGAGATTTTCTTAATGAAGAAATAGATAAAATAGATCAAAAGGAAATTGATTTTCCTGCAACTATAAATACAGTTAAAGAATGGTGTGAAAATGACAATAAACAAAATTGTGAGTTATTTCAGGCTTATCTAAACCGTAGACAAAGTGGGGGTGAGAGAGAGTATTTCCAGAATGTCGGACAGGCATTTGAATTTTTGATTAAGGTCTCTCCAACTAAAAAGGTCGACGGTGCATGGCTCTATAGCTCAGTTCACTACTGGAACGATCCGGTTTTTCATGACCTTATTATTACTTATCTAGAAGAGCTGGGACTTGGTGAGCCGAAAGCAAATCATGTCTGTATTTATGATGACTTATTACGTAGTCTGGGGCTTGATAGTTTTGATCTGCTTTTAGAGGATGAATACTATCATAATGCCGTGATTCAGCTGGCGCTTGGCTATGCTCCACCAGAGTTCATTCCCGAAATTGTCGGCTTCAATTTAGGTTATGAGCAACTACCACTGCATCTACTCATCAGTAATTATGAACTTGCTGAACTGGGTATTGATTCTAAATATTTTAATTTGCACATCACTATCGACAATATTGATAACGGACATGCAGATAAAGCAATTAAAGTTATAGAAAATATTTATGATAAATACAGAGATAAAGAGGCTTTCTTTAATAAATTAAAACGTGGTTTTGCTCTTAATAATCATGGTGTTTCTTCTTCAAAAATTATTAAAAATTTAAATCTTGAAGATTTAGTCCTTAAAATTTTAAAAAGAAAAGCGCTCGTGGGGCAGCTTATTCATAACGAAACTAGACAGTTTGGATGTAAAACCATTAACCAATGGTTATCAAACCCAGAAGACGTTAAAGGCTTAGTTACACATCTCATTGATCACAAGTGGATTAAATTGAATACCGATCCTGAACAGAGCGTATTCTGGCGAATGATTAATGAAGAAAATGGAAAAATGTTTGGGGTATTTAACCCTGTAGAACGACAAATTATTCATGACTGGATTGCTGGTAGTGATCATTCTTCTAACTACTTGGCCTACAGCAGGGAACTTAAGAATAGCCAGCGCATTCAAGATTATCTGTTTAGCTATATTTCTGATGGCGAACTGGATGCCCTCCAAGAGCGTATACGTCAGACACCTGATCTTGCCATAAAAATATGCAAGCTGACTCCGTTTTTGGCCCCAGATTCACACCATAAAAGCATTGGGCTCTGGAGCACACGTAAATATGTCGAGCTCCTTTTTCCATATTTAAGTTCCTTTAACAAAACTAACTCTTGAAGTTTTTAATTCACCCCACGTTTAACTTTAAAACATAGGTAATGAACATGACTGATAATGTTAAATCAACAAATAAAACAAGTGAAATGGCTGGTGCTGACGCTGCAAATAAAGCCAATACTACCCAAAAAACTGAACAATTAGACTCAGTCAGAGACGATGCAACCAATGAAGCATTAACCACAAATCAAGGGGTTAAAATTGCTGATAACCAGAATAGTTTAAGAGCAGGTATTCGCGGTTCGACACTATTAGAAGATTTTATTTTACGAGAAAAGATTACTCATTTTGACCATGAACGTATTCCTGAGCGTATTGTGCATGCACGTGGCGTGGGTGCTCATGGTTACTTTCAGGCTTATGAAGGAAATGAGTGCTTAACAAAAGCTGGTTTTTTGACTGACCCAACCATTCAAACTCCAATTTTTGTACGCTTCTCAACAGTGCAGGGACCACGTGGTTCTGCTGACACCGTTCGTGATATTCGTGGTTTTGCCATTAAATTTTATACCCAAGAGGGTAATTTTGATTTAGTCGGCAACAATGCGCCTGTGTTTTTTGTGCAAGATGGGATTAAGTTTCCAGACTTTGTTCATGCAGTAAAACCTGAACCAGATACAGAAATACCAACAGGAGCAACTGCACATGATACTTTCTGGGATTTTGTGTCTTTAGTACCTGAGTCAGCACACGCGGTGATTTGGGCTATGTCAGACCGTGCAATTCCACGTAATTTACGCTCAATCCAAGGGTTTGGGGTTCATACATTCCGTCTCATTAATGCCGAAGGAAAATCACATTTTGTGAAATTCCACTGGACCCCTAAACAAGGTTTAAGTGCGCTAGTATGGGATGAAGCTCAAAAGCTTGCTGGTAAAGATCCGGATTTCCACCGTCGCGATCTTTATGAAGCGATTGAGAATGGTGTTTATCCTGAATGGGAACTCGGTGTACAAATTGTTGAAGAAGAAGACGAGATGAACTTTGACTTCGACTTATTGGACCCGACAAAAATTATTCCTGAAGAGTTGGTTCCAGTGACACCAATCGGCCGATTTGTTTTAAATAGAAATGTAGATAATTTCTTTGCAGAAACAGAGCAGGTGGCTTTCTGTCCGGGACATATTGTGCCAGGAATTGACTTTACAAATGACCCGCTTTTACAAGCACGTCTATTTTCATACACCGATACCCAGTTAAGCCGTTTAGGTGGACCAAACTTCCATCAAATTCCGATCAATAAACCTGTGTGTCCATTCCATAATAATCAACGTGATGGTATTCACCAGCATACGATTCATAAAGGGCAGGCTTCATATCAACCAAACTCAATTGATAATGATTGGCCAGCCGAAACCCCACCTGCTGCTTCAAACGGCGGTTTTGAAAGCTATCCTGAACAGATTAGCGGACATAAACTTCGTCAAAGAAGCGAGACTTTTTCTGATCATTTTTCACAACCGCGCCTTTACTACAAGAGTCTTGCCCCTCATGAGCAAAAGCATGTGGTCGATGCCTATACTTTTGAATTAAGTAAAGTGCAACGAAAACACATCCGTGAGCGCCAAGTTCAACAAATTTTGGCAAATATTGATCTCGACTTAGCACGACAAGTAGGCGCTAATTTAGGAATTGAAGTGCCTGATTTAACGCTAGATTATAAAAAAACCGCAGTTGAAAAATCGGCTAAATTATCTTTCTTAGCTTTCCCGCCCCAAGATATTCAAGGTCGAAAAGTTGCAGTACTCATCCATAATTTAGTCAAATCTGATGCATTAGAAGCTATGAAAAACTGGGCAATTAAAGAAGGGGTGACTCTTCATTTATTAGCGCCAAGCTTAGCTCCTGTAAAAGATCATCAAGACAGTATTATTACGGCTGATGGCATGCAAATGGCTGAACCGTCAATTGCGTATGATGCAGTGATTATTCCTGATGGCGATAACTTAAACGCTGTCATGCAAGACGGAGTGACTCGCCATTATCTATTAGAAGCCTACAAGCATTTAAAACCAATTACATTTTTAGGTAATAAATCTGATTTACTTGAACCGCTAGGTTTAGTTCCCGATGAAGGCACTCTAGTTGGAGATGAATTCCAGCCGATTGCTGAAAAGTTCAAAAACCTGATTATGGCTCATCGTGTTTGGTCACGAGAACCAATAGCTGCCCACATACCAGCTTAAAAACAAAAGCCCTGAAAGTTTTAACTTTCAGGGCTTTTTATATTTTAGGGATTAACCATTTACGATTTGACCACCATTTACATGAATGACCTGACCTGTAATATAACTTGCATCATCTGAGGCAAGAAAAAGATAGGCAGGAGCAACTTCACTTGGTTGTCCCATTCTTCCCATTGGGGTATCTTTACCAAATTCTTTAACGGTTTCTGCATCGAAACTGCTTGGAATTAATGGTGTCCAGATGGGTCCTGGTGCAACACCATTTACCCGAATTCCTTTTTTCTGTTTCATTAAATTGTTCGATAAGCTACGCGTAAAAGTCGTAATCGCACCTTTGGTACTTGCATAATCAATGAGCTCATCATGGCCTTGATAGCTGGTAATACTGGTGGTGTTAATAATACTGTCACCTTCTTCCATATAAGGAATGGCTTCTTTAGTAAGATAAAACATTGGGAAAATATTAGTTTTAAATGTCTTTTCTAATTGCTCATTACTAATACTTTCAATTTCTTTTTGTTGATATTGCACACCAGCGTTATTCACTAAAATATTAATTTTGCCGTAATGTTGTAGAACTTTATCAATATCGAGTTTTGCAACATCTGGGTCAGAAATATCACCTTTTAATAAAAGGCAATGTTGTCCTTCTCTTTCAACGAGTTGTTTAGTGATTTCGGCATCTTGATCTTCTTCGAGATAAAGTATCGCAATATCAGCGCCCTCACGAGCAAACAATACTGCGACAGAACGACCTATACCGCTATCGCCACCACTAATAACGGCAACTTTATCTTTTAGCTTATCGCTACCTTTATGGGTACTTTTTATTATCTCAGGTTCAGGATGCATTTTTTCCTGATCACCTGGTTGATGAGATTGAACTTGTGCGGGGGCAGATGTTGGATAGTGGTTTGTTGAGTTTTCCATTTTTAAATACCTCGGTTGTAATATCTAATTTTCATATAGTGTGCTGTTACCGCGTAAATGTGAGTAAAATGAATTTTTTAATAAGTTGTCTTTGTTATTTTATTTGTAAGGATGTAAAAAAATATTTTATATTTAAGGGCTAAATAATATCGATTAACTTGATTTTGTTTTTATCAATCATGCTTTCAATAATAGATCTATTTCCTGTATCCTCTAACCAGTTTTCTATCGGTATATTATTAGATAAATCTAATATTTTTTTAATAATTTCTTTTGCTCTATCTATATTTTCTGAATTTTTATTATTTTTAACAGCCATATTATCTAGCAACATTTTTATATCTTCATGTTCTATATTTTTTGACTTAATAATATATAAGTCTCTTTGGAAGGGATGACTTGCATGAGGTGGGTCTAATCTATAGCTCCATTCTTTGTCATAGTCCTGCCATGAGTTTTTGGACTTAATATGTCCTAGTAAAATTTCAGGGATAGAAATATGGATATATTGTAGAGCTGACTGTTGATTTTTTAATTGCATAGTTAAGTTACTCAAACCATCTTATTAAAATTAGTTTTAAATATTCATATTAATCTCTCAAGTAAATTAATTCTGAAAATGTAATGATATATGTTATTGTTTTTAAATTAAAATAATTGTTTTCTTGTTATTTTCTCAATAGATCTGATGTTGTGTTAGTTTACTGTTTTGTACATTTTGAAATTTTTTGTTATCAGTTAAAATATTTTAACTGTGTTTGTAAAAATATATTGTAGTGTGCCCTTAGGTAATAATGAGTATATCCAATATTTAAAGAGTAAAATTATTAATAATTAAAATTTTTAAAATATTTTAAAAATAATATGTTTATAAGAAATTTCATTTTTTGATTGATATACATTTAAAAGGATTGATACATCACTTGGGTGGGAAAATATTATAGATATTCTATTGTTATTAAATCCGTTAACTAAAAGCGGTAGTGACTATAATTAAATATAGGAAGATATAACTATGGCTAATACTAGATATGAAGATGATGATAACAATAGAACAGGTACTTCAAATCGTGGATTTGCAAGTATGGATCCTGAAAGAGTACGAGAAATAGCCAGCAAAGGTGGGCGAGCTGCTCACGCGAGTGGTAATGCACATGAGTTTACCTCTGAAGAAGCTCGTGAAGCTGGCCGAGCAGCCCATGCAAGTGGTAATGCTCATGAATTTACGTCTGAAGAAGCGCGTGAAGCGGGTGCATTAAGCCATAAAAATGATGGCCGTAATGGTCGTGGTCGCAGTCGTGATGATGACGACGATGATGATGACGATCGCGGTAGCCGCTCAGGTGGTCGAGGCCGAAGCCGTTACGACGACGATGATGACGATGATCGCGGTGGCCGTTCAAGCGGACGAGGCCGTGGCCGCAGCCGTGATGACGACGATGATGATGACGATGATCGCGGTGGTCGTTCAAGCGGACGAGGCCGTGGCCGCAGCCGTGATGACGATGATGATGACGATCGCGGTGGCCATTCAGGTGGACGAGGTCGTGGTCGCAGCCGTGATGACGATGATGATGACGATCGCGGTGGCCGTTCAGGCGGACGAGGCCGTGGCCGTAGCCGTGATGACGATGATGATGACGATCGCGGTGGCCGCTCAGGTGGTCGAGGCCGAGGTCGCAGCCGTGATGATGATGACGATGATGATCGCGGTGGCCGCTCAGGCGGACGAGGCCGTGGCCGCAGCCGTGATGACGATGATGATGACGATCGCGGTGGTCGCTCAGGTGGTCGAGGCCGAGGTCGCAGTCGTGACGATGACGATGATGATGATCGCGGTGGTCGCTCAGGCGGACGAGGTCGTGGTCGCAGCCGTGATGATGACGACGATGATCGCGGAGGCCGTTCAGGCGGACGAGGTCGTGGTCGCAGCCGTGATGACGATGATGATGACGATCGTGGCCGTTCAGGCGGACGAGGCCATGGTCGCAGCCGTGATGATGATGACGATGACGATCGGGGTGGCCGCTCAGGTGGTCGAGGCCGAGGTCGTAGCCGTGATGACGATGATGATGACGATCGTGGTGGCCGCTCAGGCGGACGAGGCCGTGGCCGCAGTCGTGATGACGATGATGATGACGATCGTGGTGGCCGCTCAGGCGGACGAGGCCGTGGTCGCAGCCGTGATGATGATGACGATGATGATCGCGGTGGCCGCTCAGGTGGTCGAGGCCGAGGTCGCAGCCGTGATGACGACGATGATTATGATGGCCGTGGTCAAAACTCTCGTAATCAAAAACGTGATGCCTACGGACGTTTTACGTCTTAAGCAGAATGTTTTAAAAACAAAGGAGGCTTTTGCCTCCTTTGTTTTTTAGCTTACTTACTTTATTTACTGAGGGAGAGGTTGTAGGCCTTTTACAATATCAAGGTATTCAGAACCGTTTAACCAAAAAGATTTTTTCAAAAAAAGTGTCGTCATAATACTTTCGGCTGCTTCGCTATCTGGATTTTCACAAAATAATCCGTAGCTTTCACCTAAAACCGCATCATTTTCAATTAGGCGGATATAGTAAGCATGTTGCTCATTTGCATAACCTAAAACCGCATCACGTTGATTTTTCATTTCGCATGTCTCCATACCAAAAAACTGAATTTAACCAGAATGTTAAGTGTTCAGAATCTCATTTGATAAAAATCAAAAAACAGTCAGCGATAACGACTATTTCGAAATAGTTTTTGATTTTCTTCAAATTGCCATTTTGGTTAAAACATCCCTGTTAAAAGCAAAATGGATTAAAATCTGATCATGAGATTTATTGTTATGCAAAAAAAATATTTCGTCAACTTGAAAATGTAACTTTTTCAAGTTACATTGTTTGTGTAGGATTTGAACAGTGGAATGGAGGCAATATGCCAAAGAAAAAAGAGTTCGAGCATGGCGGTGTACGAGAAAATGCCGGACGTAAAGCACAGTTCAATGAACCCACCAAAGTCATTCGTGTTCCCGAGTCTCAAGTTAACTTTATCAAAAATTGGTTACTGAATAATGTCAAAACCAATAACTTGACCGACTTTAACTCAAAACTTAATGTTCAGCAGGTCCACCCGAATAACGATAAAATTTACCACATTCCTTTGGCAACTGAACGTGTTGCGGCAGGTTTTCCTTCGCCTGCACAAGATGATATTGAGCAAGCACTCGATTTAAATGAATATTTAATTAGAAATGAAAATGCCACGTTTATTGTCAAAGCCAATTCGTTGTCAATGTTAGATGCTGGAATTGATATTAATGATCCGCTTATTGTGGACCGTAGTATTCCCGCTAAATCGGGTGATATTGTGATTGCACTCATCGACAATGATTTCACTGTTAAGCGCTTAATGATTGATAGTCAATTTCATCCACCTAAAGTTTGGCTAAAAGCAGAAAATCCTGATTATCAGAATATTTATATTGAAGAGGGGCAAGAACTGGTTATTTGGGGAGTCGTGACGTATAACCTCAAACGAATGAGATAATTTTTTCTTATATTTATTATTTAAGTTACTGACCTGAAATCGAGGCCAGTAACTTTTTGCTGAATGACTTTTAAATTTGCCCAATCAATAAGCACGTTGCGATAACGACCATTAAACCACCTGAAAAACGGCCGACTAACTGTGCTGCTTGTGGTCTGGTTTTCAAAATAGCCTCTGAACCATAACCCACCATTAAGTAAATAATTGCGCAGCTAATCATGTGGACAACACCAAAGGCAAGAATTTGTGTCGTCACTGACCATGAAGCAGTGGTGTCAATAAACTGAGGAAGCAGGGCTAAAAAGAGCAAAAAAACTTTCGGGTTTAAGCCACTTACGTAAACGCCTTTGGTTGCCCAGCTCAACCATGACTGAGCCTTTTCAGAACCAGATTCGTTCGGAGTAGGAGGGGTAAGTAATAAGTTTATTCCCATCCATAACAAATAAGCAGAACCCGCAATTGTTAGGATCATCAGAGCAGTTGGATTATTTGCTACAAGCAGACCAACACCAGCTGCTACCAATAAAATCGTAATAAAGTGCCCAAATAGCATACCTGCAACAGCGGGTACGACGACTTTGCCTTTAATCCCTGCCGAAATGGCATAGGCCCAGTCTGCCCCTGGCGTAATAATAAAAAGAATGGAGACACTCCAAAATGCAATAAAAATATTAAAAGCCATATGCTTATCTCGGCAAACTATTTTCCAAAGGTTTCACTCGTGGTTTAGAAAAAATCCCTATTTATTCGAGCTTGTTGAAAATAATATGCTCATGTATTTAGAATGTGCTTTTAAATGTTTGCTCATATCACACTCATTTGGGGTAAATTTTTCTAAATGGATCGCACAGATAAAAAGATTCTTGCTGAATTGCAATTAAATGGCCGATTATCTATTACTGAATTGGCAGAAAAAGTCGGTTTGAGCATTTCACCTTGTCATAGACGAGTGAAGGCTTTAGAAGAGTCAGGAGCTATCAAAGGTTATCGGGCAGAACTCGACCCAAACTTAGTTGGATTTGAATTTTCAGCGATTGTTTTTATTACGCTTAAAGAAGGTGATAAACAGGCAGTCGAGAAGTTTGAAAATGCCGTAATTGATATTCCACAAATTATTCAAGCGCAGCGTTTGTTTGGTGAGCCAGACTATTTACTACATGTGGTCGCTAAAGATTTGCCTGCTTTTCAGCGTTTGTATGATGAAAAATTATCTGCTATTCCAAGTGTGCAGCGACTCATCTCAACCATTGTGATGAAAGATGTAGTGCCTGAACGTTTATTCCCGATTGGCTAAAAATCATCAGGCGTAAAAAAAAAGAAGCTTTAAAGCTTCTTTTTTAGTTTTAAGAATATTTAAGCATCGAGTGTTTTACACAAAGAACAGATCGTACCGTTATGTTTGTGAGAGAACATAATATCTGGGCGCTCGTACCCTTGTTCACATACGCGGCAGTGGTAAACCGTTGCAACTGGTGTACCTTCAGCATCGTAACGTGGTTCTTTAATACCGTCATCGTGTGACTTGATGTAGTATTTTCCTTTGGTTAATAAGCCCATGATTGGTGTTAATACAAAGGCAAGTACAAGTGCGATAAGCGGTGAGTAAGGCGCCAAAAAGCTACCAAGTAATCCGAAGAATGCTGCAATTGATAAGCCTGCTGATACAAGGAATGCAACCATACCGACAGGGTTTACGTTGTATAGCATGTCACGGCGGTATTCTGGTTCTTTCGGTGAAAGTTTTAACACATATTTATTAATTGAAATATCTGTTGCAACAACCACAACCCAAGCAATTGCAAAGTTTGAATAGAACCCTAAGATTTTACCCAGTACCGCAAACATGTTGCCTTCCATTAAAGCAAGCGCAATTGCCAAGTTCACCATCACAAAGACAATACGACCCGGATAATGTTTGCTAATACGTGTGTAGGCACTTGTCCACGCAAGGGAACCAGAGTAAGCATTGGTCACATTAATTTTAATTTGAGAAATAACTACCAAAATCACTGCAAGTGTTAAAGCTGCCCAGCCCGGAAGCATGTCATGAAACGCTGCATTAAACTGTTGAACAGGTTCAGTGCTGTTTACACCCGGTATTTTAGTAAGTAAATAGAACCCTAAAAATGCCCCAATAATTTGTTTAATTGCCCCTAAAATCACCCAACCCGGACCCGCTGAAATAACCGCAGCCCACCATGCTTTGCTATTTTCTTTTGTTTTAGCAGGCATGAAGCGTAGATAGTCAATTTGCTCACCGATTTGCATGATGAGTGATAAACATATACCAGCACCCAGCATGATTGCAGCCATGTCTACAGTTGCAAAACCTTCGTTACCTGTGAAAGTTGCAAACTGGCTGACTAAGGTAGGTTCTTGATAAATCAGATAGGCCACAGGACCAATCATCAGAACCAGCCAAAGCGGGGTGGTCCAGACTTGTAATTTACTTAAGGCTTTCATACCGTAAATCACCAGGGGAATGACCATAACTGTTGAGATGAGGTAACCAGCCCAAAGCGGAATGCCTAAACCGAGTAATAAGCCTTGCGCCATGATTGAACCTTCAAGGGCAAAGAAAATAAAGGTGAAACTGGCGAAAATGATACTGGTCAGGACCGAACCGATATAACCAAAACCTGCACCGCGGGTAATCAAGTCAAGATCGATGTTATAGCGCGCTGCGTAGTAGGCTAAAGGAATGCCGGTTAAGAAGATAATAATTGCTGCAAATAAAATGGAGAAAACAGCATTGGTTGTTCCGTAAGACATACCAATACTGGCGCCAATAGAAAAGTCAGCAAGATAGGCAATACCACCAAGAGCAGTAATAGCGACAACTTTGGGACTCCAGCGCCGAAAGCTGTGTGGAGCATAACGTAAAGTATAATCTTCTAAGGTTTCATTCACTGCTTTTTGTGAATCTGTACCTTGCACAGTGTCCAGATTTGGATGTTCAGATACACTCATAACATCAATCTCCCAATCATTTTCGGTCAATCAACACAAATATTGATCATTGTTTTTTGATGGTTTTGAGTGTGTGATTTTTGGGAAAAATTGAAAATACGTTATTTTGCGTATATGTGCGTATTAGAAAAAATCGCCATGATAAATGACTTTTGGCATAAGGATTGCTGGGTTTAATGCAGCCCCATCCAAAACATGAGTGTTATGCCAGATTCTTCACGCCCCCAACAAGCGCCACAACGTGTGATCAAAACACGCCGTGAATATAATATTTGGGTGGCAGATGAAAGTATCGAAGATTATGCGCTCCGCTATGCACCCACCTCGGTACGTAAGTGGTCACCTTGGACCGTTACCAATACTGCAATTTCTACAGTTAGCTTTTTGGCTATGGAAGCCATTGGGGCAACCATGCTTTGGCAGTATGGCTTTAGCAATGCAGTATGGGCAGCAATTGTCGTATGTACCATTATATTTTTAACCAGTTGGCCGATCAGTTATTACGCTGCAAAATATAATGTAGACGTCGATTTGCTTACTCGTGGTGCAGGTTTTGGTTACATTGGCTCAACCATTACATCTCTGATTTATGCGAGCTTTACCTTTATTTTGCTTGCGTTTGAAGCCGCAATTATGGCGATGGCACTTGAGCTTGCTTTAGGTATTCCGCAAGTTATTGGTTACTTAATTTCTGCCTTAGTGATTTTGCCTTTAGTAGTCAAAGGCATTGGTTTTATTAATAAAGTTCAAGCAATCACACAACCCATCTGGCTCTTATTGCTGTTATTACCGTGGTTTTTTGTACTTTGGAAACAGCCACAAATTTTAAGTAGTAGCCTGCATTTTGTTGGTGCGGTTTCAAACTCGACCGATTTCAATCTGTATTACTTTGGTGCGGCGTGCACTCTTATTTTTTCATTTGTGATCCAAATTGGTGAGCAAGCCGACTATTTACGTTTTTTACCCCAACAAGAAAAGAACAGAACTGCATGGCGTTTTGCTGTTTTTTTAGGGGGGCCATCTTGGATTATTTTTGGATTTCTAAAAGTTTTGATGGGCATGCTGCTGATGGTGTTGGCTTTTCAGTTGTTTATTCCTGTCTCTGAACTAGATAATCCGACTTATCTGTATTGGGTTGCCTATCAACAATTTATTCCAAACCCTCAGCTAGCGTTAATATTGACTTTAGCACTGGTTTGCTTGGCGCAAATTAAAATTAATATGACCAATGCTTACGCTGGCTCATTGGCATGGTCAAACTTTTTTGCCCGTTTAACTCACAGTCATCCGGGGCGAATTGTCTGGCTTCTTTTTAACGTTTTTATTGCCATTGTTTTGATGGAAATGGGCATTAGCCATGCGGTTGAACGCATTTTGGGACTATATAGCAATATCGCTTTGGCATGGATTGGCGCCGTTGTTGCCGATTTAATTATCTGTAAGCCTTTAGGTCTAAGCCCGAAAGGAATTGAATTTCGCCGTGCTTATTTATATGACATTAACCCCGTAGGTGTGGGTGCCTTACTGATTGCTTCAGTGTTATCGATGCTTAGTTATTTGGGCTTTTTTGGACTCATGGCAAAAGGTTTGGCGAGTTTTATTGCTCTGGGGAGTGCTGTGTTATGTGTTCCTATCATTGCTTACTTAACCAAAGGCAAATATTACATTGCACGTCAGCCTGAAAAAATTCAGGCGACTTCGGTTGCTACCTGTGTGGTATGTGAAAGGGACTATGAACTCGCTGATATGGCGGGTTGCCCAGCCTATAACGGTACGATTTGCTCTCTATGCTGTTCACTTGAAGCACGCTGCCACGATTTATGTAAACCCGATGCACGTTGGTCGGTACAGCTCAAAAAAGCCATTTGGCACTATTTACCAGAACGTTGGGCTAGTCGTTTAAATAGCAGGGTCAGTTTATATTTATTACTGACTTTAGGACTGTCTATTGTTTTGGCAGTGAGTTTAAGTCTGGTTTATATCCAAGAAAAAGCATATCTGGAAACGATTAATGCTGAAGGAGTTCCTCAGCTATTTACGCTATTTGTCAAAATTTACACCATCTTATTTTTATTAATGAGCGTTGCGGCATGGTGGTTAGTGCTAAACGATGAAAGCCGCCGTAATGCTGAAATTGAGACACATCAACAAACAGCGTTATTGATTGATGAAATTGCTGCGCATGAAGTCACTTCAAAAGACCTGCAAGATGCCCGAATTTCAGCAGAGCGGGCAAATGATGCAAAAAGCCGTTATGTCATTGGAATTAGTCACGAACTACGAACACCTCTAAATAGTATTTTGGGCTATAGCCAATTACTTCAAAAACAAGAGCAGCTTTCGGAACAAGGCAAAATGGCGCTTGGGGTGATTAGCCGTAGTGGGCAGCATTTAACTTCACTGATTGACGGTTTACTAGATTTAGCACGAATTGAAACAGGCAAAATTTCTTTAAATGTGGTGGATGTTCATTTCCCAAATTTTATAGAACAGATTATTCAAATGTTTCAGCCTCAGTTTGAACAGAAGAATTTACAGTTTATTTATGAAATTGGAGATAACCTGCCGCACTATGTCCGCACCGACAAAAAGCGCTTAGAGCAGGTACTGATTAACTTGCTGGGCAATGCTTTAAAGTTTACGACGAGCGGCACAATTACTTTAAAAGTCGAATATCGTTTTCAAACGGCCTATTTTGAAATTAGAGATACAGGTTGTGGCATTGCAGAAGCGGATTTAGAGCGAATATTTAATCCGTTTGAACGAGGCAGTAATGTGGTTCAGGGTGGATTTACTGGAACAGGGCTCGGACTACCGATTGTAAAATTATTGGTAGATTTACTTGGCGGGCAGCTATCTGTGAGTAGCCAGCTCAATCAAGGTTCACAGTTTAAAATTAAGTTTTATTTGCCTTCAAAAGAGGTGGTTCATCCAATTTCTAATGTTTATTCCAACCAGATTATGGGCTATCAAGGCGAGCGAAAACGAATTTTGGTTGTCGATAATGAAGCTGTGGATCGAGGTTTAGTTGCTAATTTTCTAAAACCTTTGGGTTTCATTATTGAAGAAGCCGAGTCGGGCATTGATTGTTTAAGACGTGTTCCTATTTTTCAGCCTAACCTGATTTTAATGGATTTGAATATGCCTTTGATGGGCGGGTGGGAAACTGCGCGGTTATTACGCCAAAATAATATTACCAATGTGCCGATCTTAATTATTTCGGCCAATGCAGGTGAGCGTGAAGTCAATCCACAAGATGCAGTTTTAAGTGAAGACTTTATGCTAAAACCAATCGATCTCAATTTGTTGCTGAGTAAAATTGGAGATAAGTTAGGGTTGGTGTGGGCTGATTCTAAGTCAACATTAACCGAAGAAAATAATGTGGTTCAAGCACTTCATGTAAAGACGTATAAGCAAGAAAAAGTCACTGTTTATACACTAACAAGACAACCAGAAAACAATGGTCCACAAGATTTACCGCAAAGCTTACAACAGTTAAATGATTTGATTGGGCAGGGTTATATTAGAGGAATTCAACAGACTTTAACGCAATGCCGTCAAAATTTTCCGGAGCATAACGAGTTATGGGAACAGCTTGAACAGGCTATTCAAAAGTTTGATTTAAAACACGCGCAACGATTAATTCAGGATAAGCAATGAGTACGCAACATGTTTCTTTTCAGCAAGCTTCGCCAAACGAGCAGGCTGTTATTCTGATTGTCGATGATGTGCCGGAAAATCTAGGCTTGTTACATGAAAGTCTGGATCAGGCCGGTTATCGCGTGCTTGTCACAACCGATGGGTTAAGTGCCATTGAAATTGCCCACCGATGCTTACCAGATATGATTTTGCTCGATGGCAATATGCCACATATGGATGGTTTTGAAAGTTGTATACAGCTTAAAGCGAGCCCAATTACGCAGTTTATTCCCGTCATTTTTATGACAGGTTTGTCTGAGACAGAGCATATAGTGCGTGGTTTTCAGGTCGGCGGGGTGGACTATGTAACCAAGCCTTTGAATATTGAAGAAGTATTAGCAAGGGTAAAAACACATTTGGCACATGCCAAACTATTGCAACAACAAAAACAGGTAATTGATGCAACGGAAACAGCCATTCTTGCGCTAGATGTTCACGGTAAAATTGTTTGGAAAACCCAAAAGGCTAATGATTTACTGAATCAATATTTACCTGAATTAGAGGGCTTTGAAGCAGGCTTAAAAGCTTGGTTTTCAGATTTGGAACATGAAAAAGACCCCAAAAAATTAACAAGCTGTTCTTATTCAACGCCATCTCAGCAATTACAGCTTTTATTGCTTACGCCGTGGCAAACTGAACCAAGTGTGGCAAAAAATTATCTGATACAGATTAAGACTTCTACGCCAGCTTTGGAAATGGCTGATATTTTAAAATATTGCCCGCAGTTGACTCAACGTGAGGCAGAAGTCATGCACTGGTTATTGCTAGGAAAAACCAATAAAGATATTGCAGAAATTTTGGAGCTTAGCCCACGGACGGTAAACAAGCATTTAGAGCATATTTTTGAAAAACTTTGCGTTGAAAACCGAACTGCTGCTGTGGCACACATTAATAGTCTGGTGCAAGAGTTTCACTAATTTAATTGACGATTGTATTTAAAAAGCATACAGACTCACTGCTAAAAATAGTCTATTTTTTTACACTTAAATTTGTTCTTATAGATAAAGATATATAAAGTCATTTTTAAATAAATTTGAGCCATAATACGAGGAATTCATTGTGAATATTCAACAAAAAGATGATACAAAACACGGCAGCTTTAGCTTACTTGATGGTGAAACCGTTGCGGGTGAAATGACTTATACATGGGCAGGCGAAGGCATGCTGATTATTGACGCTACAGATGTGAATGAAAATTATCGTGGACAAGGTGTAGGTCGCCAATTACTTGATGCCTTGGTAGCTTTTGTCCGTGAAAAAGACGTAAAGGTGATTCCACTTTGCCCATATGCAAAATCAGTTTTTGATAAAGACCCAAGTATTGGTGATGTGCTTAGAAAATAAGAAATAGATTGAAAATCATTTAATAAAAATCGGGCCTTGGTGTCCGATTTTTTATTGGTTTTATTATTCATTTTTGTTTTAGTGAATATGTTTTGAGCGGTTGTATTCAACTGATTCGAAGGTTTTCGATTGCCAGATCGAATTTATCAAACTTATAGAAAAGCTTATCTAATAAAAATAGTTTTAGACCAATTGGGAAAAAAATAAACTCGTTGCACAAATATTTAATAGCTGACGAAAGCTAAATATTTATAACGTTTTAATATTATTTTTTGGAATTTTCCTTGAACTGGCAGTATATCCATAGTGTGTTGCCGCAATTTTTCTCTGCAACTTTGACCACGCTGAAAATTTCAATTATCAGTATTATTTTGGCAATTATTGTAGGGCTAATTTGCAGCATTTTAATCACATATCGCGTGCGGGTGCTAAATAGAATTGCCCAGTTCTATATTGAGTTATCTCGAAATACCCCTTTACTAATTCAACTGTTCTTTTTGTATTACGGTTTGCCAAAGCTGGGTATCAAAATTGATGGTTTTGCTTGTGGTGTGATCGGACTGACCTTTTTAGGTGGAAGCTATATGGCTGAAGCTTTCCGAGCAGGTTTGCAATCTGTTGCAAAAGGGCAGATTGATTCTGCAAAAAGTATTGGTTTGCAACCGACTCAAATTTTTAGATATGTCATTTTTCCTCAAGCACTTGCCATTTCAATTCCGGCAATAGGGGCAAATTGCCTATTTCTGATTAAAGAGAGTTCTGTGGTCAGTGCCATTGCTGTCGTTGAACTGCTTTTTGTCACCAAAGACTTAATTGGCATGGACTATAAAACCACCGAAGCTTTGTTCTTACTCATCATGGCCTATCTAATCATTTTATTGCCCGTGTCTATTTTAACCAGTTATCTGGAGCACAGAAGTCGGAAGGTGAGCCATGGAACTTGATTATCTATTTCAAGTGAGTCACCTCGAACGTTTAATGTGGGGACTTTGGGCAACTGCAAAAATTGCATTTATTTCGGTGTTCTTCTCTGCAATTTTCGGCACAGTTTTCGGCGTAATTATGACTTCTAAAAACATAGTCGTTAAAGCACTGTGCCGGTTGTATTTAGAAGCCATTCGAATCATTCCGATTTTAGTTTTGCTGTTTGTGTTTTATTTCGGCTTTGCGACATGGTTTAACTGGCAGTTTTCTGCAATGTGGGTGTGCATTGTTGTATTTGTTTTGTGGGGTACTGCAGAAATGGGCGATTTGGTTCGTGCAGCCATTACCTCGATTGATCAACATCAACGCGATTCAGCTTATGCGCTCGGACTTACCCATGTTCAAGCCTTGGTCTATGTCATTTTTCCGCAAAGTCTAAAACGAGTAACACCAGGCGCAATTAACTTATTTACCCGAATGGTGAAAACCAGCTCTTTGGCGGTACTGATTGGGGTGGTTGAGGTCATTAAAGTTGGCCAGCAAATTATTGAAAATTCACTGCTGACCGTGCCGAGCGCTTCTCTTTGGATTTATGGTTTTATTTTTATTTTGTATTTTCTGATTTGCTATCCCTTATCGCGTTTGGCGGCACATTTAGAAAAGGTCTGGGAGTAATTATGCCTTTGCTATCGATACAACAATTACAGAAATCATTTGCACAAAGTCATATTTTACAGGGCATTGATCTGGATGTAGAACAAGGAGAGGTGGTTGTTATTTTAGGCCCATCGGGCTGCGGTAAAAGTACCTTACTGCGTTGTATTAATGGTTTAGAACCGATTCAGGGTGGTGAGATTCGTTTAACCGGTTCTGGTGTGCTCGGTAAAGATGTGGACTGGACTAATGCTCGTCAAAAAATTGGCATGGTTTTTCAGAACTATGAGCTGTTTGGGCATATGAACGTTATTGACAACATTTTGCTTGGGCCACTTAAAGTACAAAAACGCCATCGCGATGAAGCTGAACAAGTCGCAGATGAGTTGTTAAAGCGAGTCGGGCTATATGAACGAAAACTTGATTATCCACGACAACTTTCAGGTGGACAAAAACAGCGTATTGCCATTGTTCGCTCGCTGGTCATGCAACCTAAAGTCATTTTGCTTGATGAAATTACCGCTGCGCTTGATCCCGAAATGGTCAGGGAAGTGCTTGATGTGGTACTCAAGTTAGCGAATGAAGGAATGACCATGTTGATTGTGACACATGAGATGTCCTTTGCCCGCAAGGTTGCTGACCGTATTATTTTTATGGATAAGGGCAAGATTATTGAACAGGCTTCACCAGAAGAATTTTTTGAACAGCCAAAAACAGAACGAGCGAAAGCTTTCTTAAATATTTTGTCGTACTAAATTTTTATTATTTGAATCATGAGGAAGTAAATGTTTAAACGTAATTCAATAAAAATATTAAGCAGTATTGCCGTTGCTGGGGTGTTGTTAACTGCATGTAGTAAAACGCCATCAACTGAACAGGCAAGCAATACTCAAGAAGACCATTCTTTAGAACAAGTCAAAAAAAATGGGGTTCTACGCGTTGCCGTTTTTGCCGATGATCCGCCGTTTGGTTATGTAGATAGTGCGGGGAATAATCAGGGCTTCGATGTAGCTCTAGCAAAACGTGTGACCAAAGACTTGCTCGGTGATGAAAAGAAAGTTGAGTTTATTGTGACTGAAGCTTCAAATCGGGTGGAGTTTTTAAAATCAAATCGTGCTGATGTTGTATTCGCGACATTTACCGTAACGCCAGAACGTAAAGAGGTTGTCGATTTTGCTGAGCCTTATTTAAAAGGTGCTTTTGGTATTGTCTCGCCTAAAGCTAAGCCGATTACTGACATTGCTCAATTAGAAGGTAAGACTTTAATTGTCAATAAAGGCACAAGTTCAGATACCTACTTTACCAAGCATTATCCAAAAGTAAATTTACTTAAGTTTGAAAGAAACTCGGATGCCTTTAAAGCCTTAACTGATGGTCGTGGTGACGCGATTTCACAAGATAGTACCTATGCTTTAGCGTGGGCTGCGAAGAACCCAAGTTATGTGGCGGGTATTCAGTCTATTGGTGATCAAGAGTTTATTGCACCAGCAGTTAAAAAGGGCAATACCCAATTATTGAATTGGCTCAATACTGAAATTAAGCAACTCAGAACAAGTGGTGAAATTAATAAAATTTATGATGAAACCTTGAAACCAATTTACGGTGACTCGGTCAATCCGAATGTGTTTTTAGATGTAGGCCAATAATTTTTGATATCGCTAGAGCAGTGTCTAAAAGTAGGTGCTGCGATTTTAAATAAGACTTTTACAAGAACGATAGGGTGAAATAATGACAACATTAACATTTCAAAACGTGAAGCATATTTTAGCTGCATCTTTCCTGAGTTTGGGTTTAGTTGCATGTGACAAAGGAACTCAATCTACTGAAAAAACGGCCGATACCACACAAACTACGTCAAGTATTGAACAGATCAAAAAGAATGGTGTGGTACGAATTGGTGTATTTAGTGATAAACCGCCGTTTGGATATTTAGATGCTCAAGGTAAAAATCAGGGTTTTGATGTAGAGATTGCTAAGCATGTCGCTAAAGATCTGCTGGGTGACGAAAACAAAGTTGAGTTTGTTTTAACTGAAGCGGCTAATCGTGTTGAATATTTAAAAGCCAATAAAGTGGATATTATTTTTGCCAACTTTACCGTTACACCAGAACGTAAAGAAGTAGTCGATTTTGCTAAGCCTTATTTAAAAGTTGCTTTGGGGGGGGGTTCTCCTAAAAGTCATCCGATTACCGATGTTGCTCAACTTAAAGATAAAACTTTGTTGGTGAATAAGGGTACAACGGCTGATTCATTCTTCACCAAGACTCATCCTGAAATTAAACTACAAAAGTATGAGCAAAACACTGAAACTTTTGATGCTTTAAAAGATGGCCGTGGCGCTGCGCTTGCCCATGATAACTTGCTGGTTTTAGCGTGGGCTAAGGAAAATCCAAATTACACTGTTGGCATTACCAATTTAGGTGAGCAGGACTTAATTGCACCAGCAGTGAAAAAAGGTGATAAAGAGTTGCTGGACTGGTTGAATCAAGATTTAGAGAAATTGGCAAAAGAAGGCGTGATTCATCAGGCTTATGAAAAGACGTTAAAACCAGTCTATGGCGATACGATTAATCCAAAAGATCTATTGGTTGAATAATTCTAATAAAGAGGACTCTAGACAGGATTTGCTCGAGTTAGGAGCCGACTAGATTTTTAAAGTCGGCTCTGCTGCTAGTTTATCTGCCAAATATTGAATCAACACACTCAATTTAGGCGGGACATGCCTTGTCGGTGGGTAAAGTAACCACAGCCCACCACTGTAATAGGTTTTAAAATACCAATCTGGTAAAACCTGAACTAAGGTACCTTGTTGTAAAGCATGGCGTGCAACGAAGTATGGCAAGCTCGCAATACCTAAATGTTGTAATGCGGCACTCAAACGCACACCCGTATGATTTGCAGCATAACGCCCACGCACAGCCACACTGATCGATTTATTTCCTTGTTGAAATTTCCATTTTGAGTCACTGGCTTGTTCACCCAAGTAGATACATTCATGCTGCTTTAAATCATGAGGGTGGTTCGGTATACCATGCTTGGCCAAATACTCAGGCGTAGCACAAATCAAGTGATCAATATTAATGAGTTTTCGACCCATAAGGCCACCGGGTGGTTGCTCTGTAATTCGAAGTGCTAAATCGACTCCATCATCAATGAGATCTACATAGCGATCTTCTAAAAGCATTTGTATATCAATTTTCGGGTAGCGTTCTAAAAATTCGGGTAAATGCGGATGAATCATAAAATGTCCCACAGCTTTGGGAACACTCATGCGAATAACACCTTCTGGTTCGACATGAAATTGACCTGAACTTTCCATGACTGCTTGTGCCGCATTTACCATATCTAAACAACGTTGATAGACCTGTTGTCCGCTTTCACTTAAACGAAGTTTCCGTGTAGTCCGATAGAGTAAGCGGGTGCCTAAAGCACGTTCTAAACGGGCAATCGCGCGGCTCACAGCAGAAGGTGTTGTACCAAGCTGGCGTGCAGTTTCAGAAAAGCTTTCCGACTCGACAACCTTAACGAAAGTCGCCATTTCATTTAATAGAACCAGATTTTGATTTGTGCTCATGAGGCAAAAATTATTTGGATTTTGGTTAGATTATCGCGTCTAAAAAATCGCAATACAATCTTTTAGGTGATTTTCAGGAAACTAAATTGTTATGTGGCAGTTATATGGACATGAGTTTTTAACGCTAGCTCTTATTCATTTTATGGCGGTGATTTTACCGGGACCAGATTTTGTGATTACGGTCAGACAAAGTGTACGTTATGGCTACTTAATTGGATGTCTAACCGCAATTGGTATTGGTGTTGGGATTTCGGTTCATGTCTTTTATACCTTGGTTGGGATTGGTTTTTTGATTCAACAAAGTGAATGGCTCATGTCGCTTATTAGAGCAGCGGGAGCAGTCTATTTAATTTATTTGGGATGGCAGTGTTTGCGTAGCCAGCCGAATACAAATCTTGAGATCAATAATCAAACTGATAGTGATGCTCCAAGTTTGTTTAAAGCGTTTACAATGGGTTTTCTTACCAATGCGTTAAACCCCAAAGCCACCATCTTTTTTCTGGCAATTTTTACAACGATTGTGAGTACAACCACACCAATGAAAGTTCAGGTCTTTTATGGGGTCTGGATGTGTATGGTTAATGCCATTTGGTTTATGGTGGTGAGCGTACTGTTTGCACAGCCTATCGTACGTAAAAGATTTTTGGAGTTTGGGGTTTATTTTGAGAGGGTGATGGGATTGTTGTTGATTGGGATTGCGTTGAGATTGATTTGGAGTTTGTTTGTTTAAGTTGGTTGTATTTATAAGTGGATGGGGTAGCACGACGGAGTCTTACCGTTTATACGTCATAATAAAGTAGCTAATTCTGTTACTTTTTTTGGAAAAAGTAACCAAAAAACTTTGTCATCTACAGAACCTGTTCACTGTTTTCATCTATCAGGAAATGTTGCAAAAACATTATTTTTATAAATTATGGGCAGGCTGTAGATGACTCTTAGCACGAGCCGAAGGCTAATCTAGAAATCGAATTTAAGATAATAAGACTCCGCCGTGATAGCTACTTTGACTTGTTACTTCATATATGACTTTAGAGATAAAGTAGCTTCAATAAAGAATCCATAAAAAAAGACCGCTCGAAAGCAGTCTTTTCTAGTCTAAAAATAGATTTAGTTGCTACGCCTATTACGTGTCAGTTGATGTAACACCGACACCAATAAATCAATTTCTTCAGTCGTATTATAAAAAGCCAAAGACGGACGCACGGTCTGTTCCACACCAAAACGACGTAAAATTGGCTGTGCACAATGGTGCCCAGAACGTACAGCAATACCATGTTGATTTAAAGCTTTACCCACTTGTTCGGTTGAATAGCCTTGTAAGGTAAAGGACATAACACTGGCTTTGTGATGTGCGGTTCCGATCAGGCGTAAACCTGACACACTACTCAGCGCATTTTGACCATATTCGAGTAGATCATGTTCATAGCGAGCAATGTTATGAATGCCTAGACTTTCGACATATTCAAGTGCAGCGCCTAAACCAACAGCATCGGCAATGTTTCCAGTTCCAGCTTCAAACTTGTTTGGTGCAGGTTGGTAAACTACTTGTTCGAAGGTAACATCCTGAATCATGTTACCGCCGCCTTCCCAAACAGGCATACTTTCTAGCAATTCTGGTTTTGCATAGACCGCACCAATACCTGTTGGACCAAACACTTTATGTCCAGAAAACACAAAAAAGTCTGCATCAAGAGCTTGTACATCGGTAGGGATGTGCGAAACAGATTGAGCACCATCAACTAAAACACGAACACCTTTGGCATGCGCAATTTTAATGACTTCAGCAACAGGTGTGACTGTACCCAAAGCATTTGAAACTTGAGTAATCGACAGCAGTTTGGTGCGCTCATTAATCAGTTTTGGCAATTCTTCTAAAATAATTTGCCCAGTGTCATCCACAGGAATGACTCGTAATTTCGCTCCAGTTTTTTTAGTGAGTTGATACCAAGGCACAATATTGGCATGGTGTTCTAAGTGAGAAACAATAATTTCATCACCTTCACCAATATTTTGCTCACCCCATGTTTTTGCAATCAGATTAATGCCTTCGGTTGTTCCTCGAACAAAGATAATTTCTTTAGAAGAGGGTGCACCAATAAATCGGGCCACTACATTTCTTGCATGCTCATAGGCATCGGTTGCACGAGCCGCTAATTCATGGGCAGCACGGTGAATATTTGAGTTTTCATGCTGATAAAAATAAGCAATCCGATCAATCACGCGCTGCGGTTTTTGTGTAGTAGCTGCATTATCAAACCAGACCAAAGGTCGACCATTGACGCGTTCCTGTAAAATTGGGAAATCGCGACGTATGGCATGCACATCGAGTGGTTGAGCACTGCTTGCTACAAAAGTGGGTTGCGATGGTTGATAGTGACTATAACTTTGTCCACTTTGAGGCAAGTCTAAAAAATAAAATGCAGAGCTTGCCGAACTTTGGGTGGGCGTGTTTGTTGCAAAACGATCTTCCGTCAGCAATGATTTCAGCTGGTCACCATGTGGCAACTGAAAAGACTGTGCAACTGAATAATTATCTTCAACACCTTTAACAGACGGTTCTGCTGTATTGGGAGCAGAAAAATCATTTAAAAAATAATAAGGTGATTCACCTGCACCAGTGGGTAAGTTTGGTTCAATGCGTGGCACATTGGGTTCACTATGAGCAGCTTGTGGCAAATGTGGCTCAAATGGTGGGCGCGGCAAATTAGCTCCACCAATCACAGGCGCAGACGCTACAATTCGACGTTCAGGGTAGTCTGGCAAATTTGGAATATGCTCAGGATATTCCGGATTGAGACTTTTCTGAAAGGCGATATTGGGCGCACGACCACTGAGTGCAGAAAATGGTTCACCCGGTTGTGGTGGGTGCGGTGGCGCTCCGATAGGTAAGTCCAAGTTAAGGCCCGATGGAGAAGCTGAACTGCTTGAGCTTGGTAATGCTGAAAAAAACTCATTAGCAAGTCGAGCAATGGTGGACTCATCTGGGAAGTTGGCTGGTGGGTTAACACCAGTCACTTCAGGCCCCGTTGGACTACCTTGCAGATTACTTGTAGTTAACTGGGTAGTCATGATATTTGTCCACCTCCACATCATCTAACACTGCCAAAGCATCGTCTGTTAATACTGCAAGTGAGCAATATAACGAGATTAGATACGACGCAATCGCGTTACGGTTAATCCCCATAAAACGTACTGAAAGCCCTGGTGACTGTTCACCAGCAAGACCCGGCTGGAACAAACCAACAATCCCTTGACGCTTTTCACCAACACGAAGCAGCAAGATTTTAGTTTTGCCATCTTCTACAGGAATTTTATTAGATGGAATGAGTGGAATTCCGCGCCATGTAATGAATTGCGAACCGAACAGACTAACCGTTGGAGGTGGTACACCACGGCGTGTACATTCACGTCCAAATGCTGCAATCGCATCAGGATGCGCTAAGAAAAACCCCGGTTCTTTCCAGACTTTACGTAATAAGTCATCAAGATCATCTGGAGTAGGTGGGCCATTTAAAGTCGAAATACGTTGGTCATCTGTCACACTTGCCAGTAAACCGTATTCAGGATTATTGATGAGCTCACTTTCTTGACGTTCTTTAATGGTTTCAATGGTTAAGCGAAGTTGTTCTTTAATTTGGTCATGTGGGCTACTATAAAGGTCGGCTACACGTGTATGCACATCTAAAACTGTAGATACACCATTTAAAAAGTATTCGCGTGGCTCAGGGTCATAATCAACAAAAGTTTGTGGCAAAGTGGCTTCATCACGTTGTGTGCAAGCCACCTGAATATCATCGGTATTATTGACACGGTTTAGGCGATAAATACCTGCTTCAACAGGAATCCACTGAAGTAAGTGAGTCAACCAGCGGGGAGTAATTGTAGAAAGCTGGGGAGCTGTCTTGGTTGCATTGGCCAATTGACGGGCCGCATGGTCCCCAAGTGCAAGTTGGGCTTTGTCTGTATTTTTCGCCATGAATCATTTTTCCTTATTACATTGGCTTTTTGAAAATAAAAATTCTAGGATGCATATAAACTAGAATTAGTTCTGGTTTTAAAATTAAAATCGCGTTATAAATTTTTTAAATACTGAGCTTATTAATGAGTTATCTATTTTCTAAATAAAAATATATTTAAACTAGAAATAAGCATTTTATTAATCTGCACGTTCTTTGTTTATTTATCTCCTTATCTATTTATTTCACATCTATAGTTTTTAACCGGCTATATGATTTTTTTGATAAGACTCATTAGGAGACTGTAAAATCTGACTACCTGCTGCCACACTATGGGTTAGCCAAACATTTCCCCCAATAATTGACCCTCGACCAATGGTAATACGGCCTAAAATGGTTGCACCTGCATAGATCACGACGTCATCTTCAACAATTGGATGGCGTGTATAGTCTTTTTTCAAAGCGCCATCATCATTGGTTTCAAAGCGTTTTGCTCCAAGAGTCACTGCTTGATAAATACGAACACGTTCCCCAATGACACTAGTTTCACCAATCACTACACCCGTACCATGATCGATGAAGAATCCTTTGCCAATTTGCGCACCCGGATGAATATCAATACCCGTTGCAGAGTGAGCCAACTCGGAAATAATGCGAGACAATAAAGGCACTTGGGCATAGAGTTGATGCGCAATTCGGTGATAAATGATCGCAAATATGCCCGGATAGCAGAGTAATACTTCATCTACACTATGTGCTGCTGGATCACCTTCATAAGCAGCACGCACATCGCCGTCTAAAAGACGTCGTATAGAGGGCAAGGTGTTGGCAAAATCCTGCACAATTGTTTGAGCAAATTCTTGTGGGTGCTGCACTGGGCTTGAATGACCTAAATGACGTTTTGCTTCATAATTCAAAGCCAGTTGCACTTGAGCATGTAAGGCTGTCAGCACCCGATTTAAAGTATAGGCAATATAAGAATCTTCAGTTTCTTGACGTAAGTCAGCAGGGCCTAAACGCATTGGAAATAAAATTCCACACAAGTCATCTAAAATGACTTTTAAAGCTTCTTTAGATGGAAGTTCACGGCCTCCAAATTCTTTTGTTCTGTGCTGTTGCTGACGCCAGTCATGCCTTGCTTGTTGTAAACCTTGTACAACCGCATTAATGTTCCATTGAGTCACAAGCTTTCCTTGATTCACTGAAAATTGATTGAAGTATTAGTCTTGTTGCCAAGGAAGTTGATGGATGCGCCAGCCATTTTTCTGATTACGCTGTTGCTGATCATTTAGATCGCCTTCGAAGCCTTCAAGAACGTTATAAATGTGCTCAAAACCTGCATTAAATGCGGCTTCAGCAGCTTGTGCTGAACGGTTGCCACTACGGCATAACAAAAGAATGGTTTTATCTTTACCAACTTTTGATTCGAGTTCTTTTAAAAAGCGTGGATTACGGTTAAACGATGTGCCTGTTGCCCAAGCGACATGAACACTTTCAGGGACATAACCCACAAATTTACGTTCTTCATTGGTACGCACATCAACTAAAACAGCTTCGCCTTGTTGTACGAGCTGCCATGCATCAGTAGGTGATAAACTGCCACTAAAATTAAGTTCATGGTCCTGTGCGTATTGCTGTGCTTTAGCAAGAATTTCTTCGGCTGAAAAGGATGTATTTGAACCATTTGAGATAAAACTTTGTGGAGTTTCAGTATTTAATTTAGCGTTCATTGAATATATCCTTATCTTTGATTCAGATTGTTAAGGTTCAATTTACGCGGTTTTAAATATAAGCAAAAATAAGGAATATCTATTTATATATATTATTTTGATAAATAAGAGCGGTGAATATTTTATATAAAAAAGTATTAGTTAATCTTATAAAGTTATTAAAATAAAATAGATTTAAGAAATTTTATTATTTAGTAAAAAACCGTACAGATTAAAATAATCCGCACGGTTTTTAAAATTAAGCAAATCCACCATTTACACGAATGACTTGAGAATTTACCCAGCCCCCATCTGGGCCAGCCAGCATGGCCACTACGCCAGCAATTTCTTCAGGTGTTCCGATTCGTTCCAATGGAGCAAGTTTTGCAATAGCCGCTACTTGCTCTTCAGTTTTTCCATTGTAAAAAAGGTCAGTGCCTGTCGGACCGGGCGCAACGGCGTTTACAGTGATATTGCGTCCACGTAACTCATTTGCTAACACATGTACCAAGCCTTCGACACCTGCTTTTGAAGCAATATAGGGACCATATGCCGGAAAAGATTTAGCAATTACACTCGTTGAAAGGACAATAATCCGGCCACCATCCAGAACTGTTTCGGCTGCATACGCCAATATTAAAAAAGTACCACGTAAATTGGTATGAATTACTTTATCGAAATCTGGCAGACCTTTAGGTGTAATTTTTGCCATAGGCATAATACCAGCACTATGAACCACAACATCCAATTGACCGTTAATGGCTTTAGCTTCTTGAAACAAACGACTCACTTCATGTTCATTTGCGACGTCCGCTTGAATAGCAGAGGCTTGACCACCTTGCTCAATAATATGATCTACAGTTGCTTGGGCATGAACCTTATTGCCAGCATAGTTAACAATGACATAAAAGCCATCTTGAGCTAAACGCTCAGCAATAGCGCGACCAATACCGCCTGAAGCACCAGTAACCAGAGCTGTTTTTCTTGAAATATTCATTTTTAGATTGCCTGTTTGAGTAGGTATGGCTTATTTTAATAATATAGAAATATGGGATAAATCATTAGAATTTTATAAGATAATTCCATATTTGTTAATAATAGATAGAGTTAAAAGCGAGCACCATGGATAAATTTGATACCTTGCAACTTTTTACCCGCATTGTAGAGCTGGGTAGTTTTAGTCAGGCAGCCGATCAGCTAAATATCCCACGTGCTACTGCAAGTAATGCCATTAAGGAGTTAGAGAGTAATTTACAGTGCCGTTTGCTAGAACGGACGACTCGGCATGTAAGATCATCACTAGATGGACAAGCATTTTATGAGCGTTGTACACAAATATTATCGGAACTCGATGATGCAGAATCATCTTTACGCAATGTAATTGCTCAGCCCCGTGGTTTATTACGTGTCGATTTATCCGGTGCGCATGCGACCAAAATTGTTTTACCCAATATCGACCAATTTCATCAGTTGTACCCCGACATTGAACTGGTAATCAGTACGGGTGACCGCTTGGTTGATCTGATTAGGGAAGGGATAGACTGTGTGGTGAGAGCGGGCCGTTTGGATGATTCCACTTTAATTGCTAGACATTTGGTCGATATGCCACAAGTGATTTGCGCAAGTCCTGACTATTTAAATAAACATGGAACGCCACAGCAACCAGAAGATTTGTTGTCACATTATTGTGTTAATTTCTTTTCGACATCAGGCGGGCGGAATTATCCATTTGAATTGATGGTGAATGGCAAAAAACAAGATTATTTTTTGAAAAGCTGGATCGCGGTAAATGATGCTGAAAACTATGTATTATCTGCTTTACGTGGGGCAGGTTTAATTCAGGTTCCGCGCTATCATGTGGCGAATGAATTAAAAGACGGGCAACTGGTTGAGGTTTTATCTGAATGGGAAATCCCGAAGATGTCAGTTTCTGCTTTATATCCGCAGCATCGGCAGCTCTCGCCACGTGTACGCGTTTTTGTCGCTTGGCTGAGTGAGTTATATACGAGTTATTTTGCCGACTTTGAATACCCGCAAAAATGAAATATCTTGCGGGTAAGTCAAAAACTGAATGATATTTTTAAGACTGGTTTTGTAATTTATCTTGAGTCTTGGTCTCAAAATCGCTGGCATCATGGCGTTCATGCAACTGCGTAGCTAAATCACCAAAGGTACGATTTACCATACGGCCACGTTGTACCGCAGGGCGCGCTAAGATCGCATCTGCCCAACGTTGAACATTTTTATAGTGATCGACACCTAAAAACTCCGCGCCGTTATACACCCAGTTTTTAACAAGACCACCATACCAAGGGAATGCTGCAATATCAGCAATCGAATATTCAGAACCTGCCAAATATTCATGCTTTGCTAGATGCTGATCTAACACATCAAGTAAACGTTTCGTTTCCAAGGCAAAGCGATTAATTGCATATTCAACTTTAACGGGTGCATAAGCATAAAAATGCCCAAAACCGCCACCTAAGTATGGCGCGCTGCCCATTTGCCAGAATAACCAATTAAGACATTCAGTACGTGGAACAATATCAGTCGGAATGAAAGCTTTAAATTTTTCAGCCAAGTAAAGCAAAATTGAGCCAGATTCAAACACTCTTAATGGCGGGTTTTGGCTATGGTCAACCAATGCTGGAATTTTAGAGTTTGGATTAATTTCTACAAAGCCACTGCCAAATTGCTGTCCTTCACCAATTTTAATCAACCAAGCATCATATTCAGCATTTTGATGTCCTAATGCTAAAAGCTCTTCTAGCAAAATAGTGACTTTTTGACCATTAGGCGTTGCTAAAGAATAGAGCTGGAGCGGATGTTTACCGACAGGAAGCTCATGTTCGTAACGCGCACCTGAAGTAGGTTGGTTTAAATCGGTTTTTTCTCCAGTCCATTGCCAAACTTGTGGAGGAATATAGTTTGAATCACTCATTTTTTAACTCGTGTTTGGTGTAAATATAAGGATTTATTTATGTCGCAAGGCAAGCCATTTTTGTACGGTCGGACGTTGCCATTGCTGTAATACATAGTTTTTTAAACGTTCTGGTACAGCATCACCATTTTGAATAAGGCGTTGCAACATCAGGGCAAGTTCAGCATCCACAATGCTCCATGAACCAAAAAGAAATTCGGCATCAGACGCAAGAAGTTTTTCTGCAACAAAGAAAAGTTTCTCCGCAGCTTTTTTGCCTTCTTCTGAAAGTGGAGTGGACGTGGGCTGAATAAAAACAACATCGGTTGGACGCTCAGTTCTTAGTGCCACTAAGTCTGATCGGAGCCATGCCTGAATTTGTCTTGCTCTTGCGCGTGCTTGAATATCTTTTGGATAAATAGATGTGTTTGGATAAAGCTTCTCAAGATATTCCAAAATGGCGGAGGATTCTGATAAGGCAAAATCGTTATGTTCGAGTACAGGCACTTTGGCAGTTAATGACTTTGCTACATAAGACTTTTCAAACTGGCCTTGCTGGCCTAAGTTGATGGTCGCTATTTCAAATGGAATTTGTTTTTCATGTAGCCCTACAAAAACTGTAAACGCATAGGGGCTTAGAAATTGTGAATCTGTGTACAGCTTAAAATGTTCATTATTCATTGTTATTGTCCATGTCATAAAACAATCGAATCTAGTCTAAGTGAGCTGATCCAAGATTGGGTAGCTTTTTTGTGGAAAAGCTTTATTAGTTTTTGAATTAACCCATTTCAGTGTTCAACGCTAGGGCTTAATGTGCTGAAAATGCTGACGAACAATACTAAGCCACGCCTGTACCGCTGGTGAAACAGGAAGATTTTTTTTCCAAGCCATGACTAAGTGCCATTGAATATTTGGTTTTTCGAGTGGCACTGCTGCAAATAAAGTCGGGTCAAGCATGTCGGTATAATATTGCGGGAGAAGCGCAATCCCCATTCGTTGTAACACCATGTCTGCCAAGAGATGCCATTGGCTGGTCCGGCAAGCAATGGTTGGGTAGAAACCATGCTGCTTACAGGCATCGAGAATAATACTGTTTAAAGAGAAATTTTCTGGAAACATTAAAAATGATTGGTGTTGTAGCTCTTCGAGATTTATTTTTTTACGGGTTGCCCAAGTCGCATCACGGCGTAAAAGTACCATTAAAGGGTAGTTACATAGCTCAATGCTATTAAAGATTTGCTCATCAAAAGGCTGCAATAAAACGCCTACGTCTAGTTCATTGTTAAGCAAAGCTTGTTCAATACCACGTGAACCCACTTCCATAAAAGCTAATTCAATATCTGGCAATTGCTGATGATAATCAAATAGGGCAGTCGTTAAGAGCTGCGAACCTAAAGGCGGAACGCCAAGTTTTAAAGTACCTGTTTTTAATTGTTGATAGTTTTCTATTTCAAGAAAGATGTTTTGCTCTGCCTGAAGAAGCTCGACCGCATGTTGATAAATGCGCTCTCCAATTTCAGTTAACTCGATTTGTCTTTTACGGCCATGATCGGGTTTAATCAAAAGCTGTACCTGAAGTTGCTCTTCAAGCTGCTGTAATATTTTACTAATAGTGGGTTGAGTCAGATACAACTCTTCAGCAGTACGGGTAAAACTTTTAGTTTTAACCAGAGTAACAAAGCACTGTAATGATTTTAGAGAAAGCATAATAAAGAATAGATTATTCCATTTTGGAATAATATTAACATAAATAATTCATATTTAGCAGGTTTAACCAAGATAGCATAATAGTGTAGTTAACCATTTAATTTCGCAAAATGAGTACTGAATCTGCTTCTGGAACACCCAAACAACCTTCATTTTTAGTTTTAGTTAAACAAATTTTGATTTTGGCTGGATTTTGGTGGGTCGGATATCTCTTACATCAAAAACTCGGTGTGCCTGTATCGGCAGGCATTTTGGGTATGTTTTTATTGCTTCTATGCCTGTTCTTTAAAATTATCAAAATGGATCAGGTGGCAATGGGAGCAACCGTTGTTTTAGGTGAGCTATTACTGTTTTTTGTGCCTGTAGTCGTTGCCGTAGTTCAGTATAAAACCTTGTTTATGACCGAAGGATGGCAAATTGTCTTGAGCATTGCGGTTGGGACCATTTCAGTCATGCTCAGTACCTGCCTCACGATTCACTATTACAATCGTTTGAAAGCTTATTTACAGGCCCGCAAACGTCTTCAACATAAGCATATCTAAAGAGCGAACGACATGAATATTTGGTCAATTCTTTGTCTGATCTGGACTTTGGTCGCCTATGTTGTGGCAAAGCGAATCTATCAAAAGCATCCAAAACTTTGGTTGTCTCCTGCCATTAGTGTGCCTATACTCACTATCATTTTGATGACGATTTTTGGAATTTCATATCAAACTTATTCAGAAGATACGCAGTGGATTGTTAATTTATTAGGACCAGCAACGGTTGCTTTCGCTGTACCGATTTATCGTTATCGGGAAACGATTCGTAAAAACCTTGGAGTCCTTTCAATTGCGATTATTGTGGGGATGAGTGTAGGTGTGATGTCTGCCTATGAAATGGCACAGTGGTTCCACTTTAGCCCAGAAGTGACCAACAGTTTAATGGCACGTTCTATTTCAACACCATTTGCCATGATTTTAGCGGAAGATATTCACGGTTCGGCAGCATTAGTTTCACTATTTACCGTTATTACTGGTTTGGTCGGTATGATTTGTGGTGATGCAATTTTAGCGATTACTAAAATTCGTTCAAATGTGGCCAATGGGGCGGCCTTTGGTAATGCAGCGCATGGTTTTGGTACAGTGAGAGCACAGCAAAGAAATAGTGAAGAAGGTGTGATTGCCAGTTTGACCATGGTCATTGCAGGTATTTTAATGGTACTGATTGGGCCATTTGCGATTCATCTATGGTTGCTGTTGTAGGTTTGTCTAAGTCGGCTTGTCATGTTGTTGAATAATGTTTGATAGTTTTTTTATGGCCTGTCTCATTAGTTCGGGTTCAAAATCGCCTAAGCCAACAATTAAACCCGGACGTTGTTGTTCTTTTGAAAATGTGGGTGAAATTGCTTTAATCGCAATGCCTGCATCGACTGCCGAGCTTGCAACGTCAATGTCATTAATATGATGAGCAAGCCATAACACCATATGCATGCCTTGATCGCCCGGCTGTAACCAAGCCAGTTCTTGGGGTATATATTTTTCAATCAAGCCAATAATGTATTCTCGAACTTCTGCATAGACATTCCGAGTCCGTCGAATATGTCGCTCTAAATAGCCCTCTTGAATAAAAGCAGCTAAAACGTGCTGGTCGGCAGCAGGTGGGTGTCGATCAATTAATACTCTTAGCCCACAAAAAGGTGCCACCAATTCTTTAGGCAATGCTGCATAGCCAAGTCTGAGTGACGGAAATAAGACCTTACTGAAAGTCCCAAGATAAATCACTTGGTCAGGTGCCATGCCTTGTAAAGATGGGAAGGGCTGTCCGTTATAGCGAAGTTCACTGTCATAGTCATCTTCAATGATCCATGCATTTTGCTGTTTTGCCCAAGCTAATAACGCGGTGCGTCTTGCTAGACTCATTGGCATGCCAAGTGGATATTGGTGAGACGGCGTCACAAAAGCAGCACGTGCATGTTTAGAAAGTTTAATTCCAGTTTCAACTTGAATACCTTCTTCATCAACAGGAACACGCACCATGCGAATGTTCTGTACAGCATGTTCAAAAATGGCTGTTGTACCTCGATAAGCTGGATCTTCAATCCAAACTTCATCTTTTGCTTCAAATAAAATCTGGCTACAAATATAAAGTGATTGCTGAATACCGGGAGTAATCACAATTTGGTCAGGTTCGCAGTGGACAGAGCGTGATCGGCGTACATAGTCAGCTATAGCGACTCTTAGTGATAACACGCCTTGAGGTTCACCATAACCAGAAGGAGCACCTGCACCTCGTGATCTAAATTTATTACCAAATTTACGCCAGATATCACTTGGTTGAGTACGACCGACGGGGACAGATACCGCAAAAGGAACATGAGGAAGTGGCTTAAATTCATCAAGCACTTTGGCATAAGAACGTGCCGATTTGGTCAACGATATCGAGTTAGGTTTATTTTCTTTTGATGAATGTTGTATTACAGATGTTTTAACCAAAGCATGAGACACATAAGTGCCAGTTCGTGCTTGAGAGTCAAACACACCTTCAGCTAAAAGCTGATCGTAAGCTTCGATAATTGTTCCGCGAGCGACCCCAAGTGTTTGAGCCAGTTCACGTGAAGAAGGCAACGGATCGCCGGGCTGTAAATCACCGCTTTGTACAGCTTCACGCAAAGCTTGAGTTAGTTGAGCACTAATCTTTCCTTGGCTTTTATCAATTTTTGCAATAGACGGAAGTTCAACAACTTTTGCCATTCTTGCCATAATTCTGGTCTACTTAAAAAAATACAAAGTGGTTCTTTTTAATAAACCACAGAAACCAGAAAATTTACAACACAAAATATAAATAACCCTGATATTTACAGTGAGGTTTTAGTCATGTATATCCCTGATGATTTTGCAGAAAACCGTTTGGATGTGTTGCATTCTCTTATTGCAGAACATCCATTTGGAGTGCTTTTTACTCATGGAAGTAATGGCTTAGATGCAAATCATCTTCCATTCGAATTACAGGCAGGTGAAGGGGAATTGGGTGTACTACGTGCGCATGTGTCTAGAGTTAATCCTGTCTGGCAGGTCATTAAAAATGGAGATGAGGTGTTGGTCGTGTTTCAAGCAGGCGATGCTTATATTTCACCAAACTGGTACCCATCCAAACATGAACAGCACAGACAAGTGCCGACATGGAACTATAGGGTTGTGCATGCTTATGGCAAAGTGACCATTCGAGATGATGAACGTTATGTTCGCGGTGTTGTGGCTCGTTTAACTCGTACCCACGAAGCATCTCAACCTGAACCATGGAAAATGTCGGATGCACCAAAGGATTATCTTGAACCGATGTTAAAGGCGATTGTGGGAATAGAAATTGAAATTACTAAGCTGCAAGGAAAATCAAAACTTGGGCAAAACAAAGAACGCCGAGACATTTTAGGCGCGGCAGATGGCCTATCGAAATCTGGTCATCAAACCATAGCAGACGCTATGTATAGTGTGGCTGAGTTAAATAAATAATTTTGAAAATATAAAACTTTAATATCAATTGAGGAGACAAAGATGTCTTTTACTACACCTGTTGAGTTGGTAGGTGAGCACGTTATTTTAAAGCTGCTAGATGTAACTCAAGCTGAAGCGCTCAAAGAGGCCGTTTGCGATGGGGAACTCTATAATCTTTGGTATACCCGTGTGCCAAGACCTGAACAGATGACTGCTGAAATTGAAAGACGACTCGGTTTGCAAAATTCTGGTTCTATGTTGCCATTTTATATTGAAGACCGAAAAACGGGGCGAGCGCTTGGCATGACGACCCTCATGCATATTGAAGAAGCGCATCGCCGTGTAGAAATTGGGTCGACTTGGTACCGCAAGTCTGCACAGCGTTCACCTGTAAATACCGAGTGTAAAAAGCTACTGTTGGCTCATGCATTTGAGACTTTAAACTGTATTGCTGTTGAGTTACGCACATCTTCTTTAAATGTTCAAAGTCAAGCCGCGATCGTACGTTTGGGTGCAAAGCTAGACGGTGTGCTAAGAAGCCATCAAATTGTAAAAGATGATATTTTGCGGGACACTCACGTTTACAGCATTTTAAAACATGAGTGGCCTGCGGTTCGCCAAAATCTGGAATGGATGTTGAATAAACCGCGCTAAAAGGAATTTTAAGCAAGCTGTTTTTCTCTTTTTTGGCTTAGCCAGAAGAGAGAAGCTGCGGCAATCACCAGCCATGGTATTAAAGCCATATTCATTGCTTTCCAGCCAAATAAATCCAGTAAAGCACCTGCACTAAAAGAACAAATTAAGCCGACAACAAAAACAGTCATGTCGTTAATGGCTTGAGCCTTGGCTTTTTCAGCCGCTGTATACGTTCCGGTAAGTAAAGAAGTGCTGCCAATAAATAAAAAGTTCCATCCCACACCTAATAAAATGAGTGAGATTGCAAACGATGCGAACTGAATACCCGAGAGGGAGAAACCAATATAGCAAGCAAATAATATAAGACCGGCAAACATGATTTTAAGCACACCAAATCGGGCGATTAAATGTCCAGTAAAGAATGAAGGTAGGAACATACCAAGCACATGAAGCTGAATGACGGTTGTAATCGTTCCAAGTTCATGATGTGAATGTCGCATGGCTATGGGTGTTGCAGTCATACCTAAAATCATAATGCCATAACCTGTGACGGCACTAAACAAAGCAACTAAATAGGTAGGCTGAAAGACAATCTGTTGCCATGGGCGACCAGCAGAAAAGTCAGACTTTTGCTCAACTGTATTGGCAATATGTAGGCTAGATAAAATGCCCATTGCGACAAGTGAGATGATGCTAATAATTAAAAATGAACCGATATATTCTAAATGCTGGAATAAAGGTCCGCCGAAGCGTGCTAAAGTTGGGCCAATGAGAGCTGCAACAATTCCACCTGCCATCACCCAAGAAATAGCGCGTGAGCGGAACGCATCATTTGCGACTTCACTGGCAGCAAAACGATAAAACTGGGCAAAGGATTGATATGCGCCAACACATAGCGTACCCAAAGCCAGAAGCATGAGTGAACTATAAAAAATACCAATTGATGCGATAATGCCGCCGAGCACACCTAAAAAAGCACCGAATAGAAAACCGTTACGCCGTCCAATATGTGCCATTAATATTGAGGCAGGGAACATCATCAAGGCCGTACCTAAAAACATAGAGGCGATGGGCAGCGTTGAAAGTGTTGGGGTATTTGCAATATTTGCCCCCGCCAAGCCACCAATGGTCATGACCATGACAGAAACGGTTTGGAAAAGTGATTGGGAACTCGCCAAAATTAATACTTGGCGGTGCATAGTATTTTGAAGCATGAAAGCCTTTAATTATATGTGTTAATTGATGAGTCTGGGTGCTGCGTTTTTATATAGGAAAAAAGTATCAACAGCTCAGCTGGAAAATGTTGAGATGTTCTTGGCGATAGATATAACAATATTTCTTTGGCATAAACTATTTCTTATCAAATATTTGTAGCTGAATGATCAGGCTTAATATTCTATCATCTGATAATTTGATGCAAAACAGTTGCAGTACCAGTTTTCTAAATAAGTCTATTTATCTAAGACATTTAATGTGTCTATTCTCTCAAATTCTTTTTCATCCACCTTAAAATAAATCGTTAACCTGAGGTTAATAACAGCTCATCTAGGTTGATTGATCGAAAGTCCATAAAGCGTTTTTATAGATTCAGAACAAAACTGCGATCTATAGGTAAACACATGGAAGGCTCAGTTCAGAATAAAGAACGATTATGGACAAAGCGGCGTCATGCCAAACAACTAAAACTAGAGATGGCAAACCAATATACAGATGGTGTGGTGATTCCAACTCAAGACATTATTAAAGTTTTAGAAACCCTGATTACTCCGGGTGACAGAGTTGTACTCGAAGGGAATAACCAAAAGCAAGCAGATTTTTTATCGCGCTCTTTGGCTCAAACCAATCCAGATGTTTTGCATGATTTGCATATGATCATGCCAAGCGTAGGGCGTTCAGAACATCTTGATCTGTTTGAAAAAGGCATTGCACGTAAGCTCGATTTTTCTTTTGCTGGCCCGCAAAGTTTACGTATTAGTCAGTTAATTGAAGATGGACTGCTAGAGATTGGTGCCATTCATACCTATATCGAGTTGTATTCACGTTTGGTGGTCGACCTAATTCCAAATGTGGTGCTCTCGGCGGGTTTTATGGCGGACCGCCAAGGCAATATCTATACAGGCCCTAGCACCGAAGATTCTCCAGCACTTATTGAACCTGCGGCTTTTAGTGACGGTATTGTGATTGTTCAGGTCAATGAACTGGTCGATGACGTTTCAGATTTACCACGTGTCGATATTCCTGCTTCTTGGGTTGATTATGTGGTGGTGGCAGATCAGCCATTTTATATCGAACCGTTATTTACTCGTGATCCGAAACACATCAAGCCAGTGCATGTGCTTATGGCCATGATGGCAATTCGCGGAATTTATGAAAAGCATAATGTGCAATCGTTAAACCATGGGATTGGTTTTAACACTGCGGCAATTGAGTTGATTTTACCGACCTATGGTGAGTCTTTAGGTTTAAAAGGGAAAATTTGCCGAAACTGGACTCTTAACCCACATCCAACCTTAATTCCAGCGATTGAAACAGGTTGGGTAGAAAGTGTGCATTGTTTTGGTACTGAACTCGGTATGGAAAAATATGTTGCCGCTCGTCTCGACATTTTCTTTACAGGTCGCGATGGCGCCTTACGTTCTAACCGCATGATGTGTCAGCTTGCAGGTCAGTACGCCGTTGATCTATTTATCGGCGCAACTTTGCAAGTTGATGGCATGGGGCATTCTTCGACTGTCACTAAAGGTCGTTTAGCTGGCTTTGGCGGTGCACCGAACATGGGGCATGACCCGCGCGGACGCCGCCATGATACACCAGCATGGCTAGATATGCGCTTGCAAGGTGCCAATCAAACAGAAACCTATTTGGCCCGCGGTAAAAAGCTAGTTGTGCAAATGGTGGAAACCTTTCAAGAAGGTGGTAAGCCGACTTTTGTGGATCGTCTTGATGCGATTGATGTTGCTAAAACCGCAGGTCTGCCTTTAGCACCGATCATGATTTATGGCGATGATGTGACCCATTTACTCACCGAAGAAGGCATTGCTTATTTATATAAAGCAAGTAGCCAAGAAGAGCGTCAAGCCATGATTGCCGCAGTGGCAGGGGTAACCAGTATTGGTTTAAGCCAAGACCCTAAAACAACGGCACGTTTAAGACGTGAAGGTTTAGTGGTATTCCCAGAAGATTTAGGCATTCGCCGTACCGATGCTACACGTGAACTTTTAGCTGCAAAAAATATTGCCGACTTGGTGACATGGTCTGATGGTTTATATCAACCACCTGCAAAATTCAGGAGTTGGTAATGATGGCTCAAATTCAATATCAAACACTCAGCCATAGTCAGCTTTTAGCAGACATGGCGGTCGAGGCTTTAATTGATGAAGTGAATCTGACACCAAAGCCCGCCTTGGTCGACCGTCGTGGCAGTGGCGCACATGATGATCTGACTTTGGAATTAATGGAGCGTTCTGCGAAAAGTCTACGCCCAATGTTTGATGCGATGGCGCAAGCAGCAATCCAGCACGGAACAGTGTGTCAGGCCTTGCGTGAAGACATTGGTGAAATTGGTCGCCAAGGTGAAAACACCATGATGTTGGCAACAGATGGAGTCAACACACACCGCGGTGCAATTTGGGCCTTGGGTTTAATGGTCACGGCAGCAGCACTTGCGCGCACAAATCAACAGTACTTATCGGCTGTTGAATTATGTCAGTTAGCAGGTCAGATTGCCCAGCTAGAAGATCGGTTTATTCCCAAACAGGCTTTGAGTCATGGTCAGCAGGTACAGAAAAGATTAGCTGTCTTAGGTGCAAAAGAACAGGCACAACAAGGCTTCCCAACTATTGTGAATTTTGGTTTAAAGCAGCTTTATCAAAGTCGCAGTAAACCGATGAAAGAAGAGTTTGCTCGATTAGATGCTTTGCTTGCCATGATGACTAACTTGACAGATACCTGTGTGCTCTATCGCTCTGGAACTCACGGCCTAAAGCGTATGCAACAAGGGGCTCAGCAAGTGCTCGATTTGGGCGGTAGTTCAAGCCTAGAAGGCCGACGTGCTTTGCATTTGTTAGAGATTGACCTACTTAGGATGAAAGCATCCGCTGGCGGAGCAGCCGATTTGTTGGCAGCAACATTGTTTATAGATCGTGTTGAGCAGTCATCTTCAAAAAATAAAGAGGGATTTTGATTATGGAAACACTTCATTTTGAGTTTTTGGCGACAGAGCCACCTGTAAAAAAAGCATTAGTCGGATGTGTGGGGTCAGGTGATTTAGAAATTCTGATGGAACCTAGTGAGGCGGGAAAAACTACTATTCAGGTGGTGACTTCGGTAGATGGCAGTGCAGCACGTTGGCACAATCTTTTTGAACGGATTTTTACTGCGCAAATACCACCTGCCGTCAATATTGATATTCATGACTTTGGTGCAACTCCTGGTGTTGTTCGCTTACGTCTGGAACAAGCATTAGAGGAGATTGCTCATGACTGATATTCAAAGCTTGTTAAATAAACAAGATTTTATTGAACTCAGTGCGAGAGAACGTGCCAAAGCGCTATTAGATGAAGGGACTTTTCGAGAGCTACTTGACCCATTTGCACGTGTCATGTCACCTTGGTTGGTTAAGCAAAATATTGTGCCGCAAGCTGATGATGGCGTGGTGATTGCAAAAGGATCTATTCAAGAACAGCCAGTAGTTTTAATTTCGATTGAAGGTTTATTTCAAGGTGGAAGTTTAGGTGAGGTGGGCGGTGCCAAAATTGCGGGTGCCTTAGAACTTGCAGTTGAAGACAATCTAAAAGGAATTCCAACAGCGGCAATTTTACTATTAGAGACGGGCGGCGTTCGCTTACAGGAAGCAAATCTTGGTTTGGCTGCAATTGCTGAAATTCAGGCTGCAATTGTGAACTTACGTCAGTATCAACCTGTGATTGCAGTAGTTGCAGGTAGTGTAGGGTGCTTCGGCGGTATGTCAATTGCGGCTGGACTATGTAGCTATATTGTAATGACACAAGAAGGACGTTTAGGCTTAAATGGCCCGCAAGTAATCGAACAAGAAGCTGGTGTACAAGAATATAACTCCAAGGATCGTCCATTTATATGGAGTATTACAGGTGGTAATCAGCGCTTCGCGAGTGGTTTGGCAGATGCTTATGTTGACGATGATCGCCAGAAAATTCGTCAGCAAGTCATCGATTATTTAACTCAAGGCGTGCCTCAGCAGCATCGTAGTTCAAACTACTCATTCTATTTAGCGAAGCTACAACAAGTCGATACTGCTGAGCAGATTACCCCAGCACAGGTTCAAGCTTTGTATCAAGGAGAGCAAGCATGAATATCGCCGTTGATACATTAAAAGCATCTACACGTGGTGCACATTGGTTTAAAGCACTCACGCAGGGATTTAAGACAGTTGAAGGTTTTCCAGCTTCTATTTGGGTGGCTGATGGTCAGATTGATCAACAAGCGGTACGTGTGATTGCAGTTGTCCAAGACAGCAATAATCTGTTCCCACGCGCGAGACAAGGTGAGGTTGGGCTACTGGAAGGCTGGAGTTTGGCAAAAGCAGTTGATGACGTGATTCAAGATGATATTCATTCGGAAACTAAACGCGCTATTTTATGTTTGGTTGATGTTCCAAGTCAGGCCTATGGGCGCCGCGAAGAATTATTAGGTATTCATCAAGCTTTAGCGGGTGCAGTAGATAGCTATGCTAGAGCCAGATTGGCAGGTCATCCTATTGTGAGTTTATTGGTTGGTAAGTCGATGTCTGGTGCTTTCTTGGCGCATGGATACCAAGCCAATCGTATTATTGCCTTAAAAGATTCAGGTGTTATGGTGCATGCGATGGGTAAGGAATCTGCTGCACGCGTTACCTTGCGATCGGTTGATGAGTTAGAGCAATTGGCCTCAAGCATTCCGCCAATGGCTTATGACATTGAAAGTTATGCAACGCTTGGTTTGTTATCTGAACTGTTATTTGTTGAAAACCCTGAACAACCAACAACCGATGATCTTTTGTTAGCGAAACAGGCAATTGCTCAAGCGTTTAAAGAAATTAATGCTGATCAATCGAGAGGACTTGAACAAAGACTTCATGGCCAAAACCGTCAAATGTCTAAAAAAGTCCGTGAATTATTGCGTGAGCAATGGTCATGAAACTTAAGCTTGAAGCCCATGATTTGTTGTGGGGCATGACGGTCGATTGCATAGCCGATGATGCTCCGCATTGGGTGAGAGAGGTATTGCAACGAGGTGATCCTGTTGTGGTTCGACGGGCAATTACTCCTGTAGATCAGGTAGCTGTGGGTGTAAGAGGGCAATTTCGTCATCAACGTTATGCAGCTCAAATGCCACGATCTGCAATTAGCAGACAGCTTAAGCCAGAAGCGCTGACTCGCATAGATACGCAACAGTTTGAGCACTTGGCAGAACGTTTACAAAGCATTTCCAGCATTATGAAAAACTTTTCAGGATGTTGGGGATATACAGGAAGTTTCGGGTTTGAGCTGGCAACGAGCATTAAAACAGTAACTCAGCAAAGTGATATAGATTTGTTGATTCGAGCTGAACAGCCTTTTGCCAAAAAACAGGCAGTTGAGCTACTCGAAAATTTTCAGCAAGCAGGGCTCAATGTGGATATACAGCTACAACTTCCACAAGGTGGTTTGGCTTTAAAAGAATGGGCCAGGAATAGCGGAAAAGTTCTATTAAAACGTCCTGATGGCGCTGTTTTAGTAGAAAACCCATGGAATTAGGGAATAGATATCATGGCTTCAATTTGGGTATATCCGGGTCAAGGTGTGCAACGAAGCAATATGTTGCATGACCTACCACAAACCGCTCTGGTCAAAGAATACCTTGAGCGTGCATCGGATGCACTCAAAGAAGATGTCTTGATGCTAGATAGCCCGGCTGCATTGCAGTCGACACGTGCAGTACAGCTTTGTTTACTGATTTCAGGTGTGGTGAGTTCAGCTTTATTAACAGCGGAAAACTTAACACCTGATTATGTAGCGGGTCTATCAATTGGCGCATGGTCGGCTGCGGTTGTAGCAGGAGTTTTAGCCTTTGAGGATGCCGTTCGTTTGGTTGCCTATCGAGGTGAACTCATGCAAAACGCCTATCCAACAGGCTATGGCATGACGGCCCTAATTGGTACAGACCGTGCAGCTGTTGAAACATGGGTCAAACAAATTTATGAAATAACGCCAGAGGTTTTTGTCGCAAATATTAATGCACATAACCAGATCGTTATTTCAGGAGGCTTTGAAGCCATGAACCAAGTTGCTGTTTTGGCAAAGCAACAAGGCGTGGTGGCAAAAAAATTAGATGTATCGGTGCCATCGCACTGTGAATTATTAAGTCAGCAAGCAAAGCAACTTGCAGCGTCTATGGAGGGAGTGACTTTAAAGCAGCCTAAAATACGATATTTAAGTGGTACAACGGCTCGTACGCTTAGCAGGCCAGAACAGATTGGTGATGACTTGGCTTTTAATATGAGTCGAACTGTAGATTGGGAAAGTACCATCCAAGCTGCATGGGAGCGAGGTGTGAGGTTACAGATCGAAGCTTTGCCGGGAACGGTACTTACTACACTTGCACGTCGAACGTTTAAAGAAGGAACTGTATTGTCATTTCAGGGAACACGTTTAGACAGCATTCAATTGGCAATGCAAAACGAAAATAATGCTTCTCTGTAATTACAATACAAATTAAAAATTGAGTAATAACCCAAGGATATGAGGGATTTACAATGATTATTTATGGAACAGCAATATTAGCGATCTGCCATTTATTAGGTGACTATCTTGGCAACACCTTAGGCATGGTATTAGGCGTTAAAGCCAATGTCGGTGGAGTGGCTATTTCGATGATTCTGTTAATCTTATCTAAAGAGTTATTGGCAAAAAAAGGTTACTTACCTCAAGTCACACAATTTGGCGTCTTGTATTGGTCAGGTATGTATATTCCGATCGTAGTTGCGATGTCAGCAGGTCAAAATGTGGTTGCCGCTTTATCAGGGGGCATGTTAGGACTGATTGTCTCTATTGCATCGTTAATCGGCACGGTTTTAGTCATCCGTTATTTAAATAGAATTAGTGGCGACTATGAAACCTATGAATGGACGATAGAATCCAAGGAAAAAATAGCCTAAGCAAACATAAACTACAAAAAGTTCAATCAAAAAGGATTTAAATGATGGACGCTATAATTGCTGTGTTATCAAAAAATGCATTAGTTACTGCTCTTGCCGTAACGGGTTTAATGATGTTCGTTTCCCATCTACTCTCAAAATATTTGACGAAGGGAAAATTACAAAGCTCTGCAATCGCGATTACTTTAGGTTTGGTTGTTGCTTACTTCGCAGGGGTTTATACGCAAGGAACCAAAGGCGTTTCTGACATCGCTATTTTTTCTGGTTTTGCGCTGTTGGGCGGAGCCATGATTCGTGATTTAGCTATTGCTTCAACTGCATTTGAAGTTGATGTGAAAGAAGTGAAGAAAGCAGGCAAAATTGGTCTAATTGCATTAATGCTTGGTTGTGTTGTGCCTTTTGCAATTGGGGTTATGGTTGCATGGGTCATGGGGTATCGAGATCCAATTTCGATGACAACGATCGGTGCAGGCGCAATGACTTATATTGTAGGTCCAATTACTGGCACTGCAATTGGCGCGAGTTCTGATGTCATCGCACTTTCTATTGCAATTGGTTTAATCAAGTCAGTTTTCTTTATGGTCGGTACGCCACTTCTTGCGAAATTTATGTATCTAAAAAGTCCACGCTCAGCCATGGTATTTGGCGGTTTGGCAGGAACAACCAGTGGTACAGCTGCGGGATTGGCAGGCACAGATGTACGACTTGTCCCTTATGGCGCTTTAGTTGCGACCTTCTATACAGGACTAGGGTGCTTACTTGGACCTTCTGTCTTTTTCTTAACGGTTAATGCGATTTTTGGATAAATTTTTGAAAATCCTATAACGGCAACTCATTATTCTTTAATAAGTTGCCGATATTTATCTTTTAAAATTAGTGGCGAACATTCGACATTCAGCAATCAGAGCAAGTAAGTTAGGGTCTCTTTCCTTACTTTTTAAAAAGACCAGTCCAATTTCTTGTTGCATATGATATTGCTGTTTTAGTGGAATAAGTTTTACCGAACTTTCATAAACTGCAGAAATACGGCCGGGTAGTAGAGCAAAACCGACACCTGAGCTGACCATACTAATTAAGGTAAAAATATCATTGACCTGTAAAGCAACTTTTGGTGAAAAACCAGCTCTTTTAAATATGATGTCGCTGTCGTTATGAGTGGCAAAACCTTTAGTTAAAGTTAAAAAAGTTTCTTCTTTTAAAAGGCTTAAATCAATGTCTTTAAAATCTGCATATTTTGAATCTTTATTGACGGCCAAAAAAATGTCATCTGAAAACATCGGCAAAATTTCAAAGTCATCATCTTGAGTGGTTTCATTTAAAGCCACGATAATCGCATCAAGCTCTGTCGCTTTAAGCTTTTTGACCAAATCCTGATTTGAACTGAGTAATAGTTGAATATCAAGCTCACTACGTCTGAGCTTAAGACCGCTAATCACATTTGGAATCGTATTTACCGTCAAAGAATAAAGAGAACCTAAATGTAAAACCTTAGCTGCAAAACCCGCAGCCTCTCTGGTTTTATTTACGGTAATAAAAATGTCTTGTACGATTTTTTGCGCCCGTTCTTCAAATACATAAGCACTTTTTAAAGGAATTAGGTTACGGCCTTCATTTTTAAAAAGAGGACAACGTAAAGCGCTTTCTAAAGAGTGTAAGGCTTTATGAACACTGACATTACTCAGCTGCATTTCTGTGGCTGTTTTAGACAAATTTCCACAGCGCATAAAAGCCAAAAAAATCTGTATTTTTTTAAGGGTGAGTTCTTCATCAATTTCCATATTAAGCCTTTGAACCTGTTTCCCTTAAAACTATAGATTTGAGCTATAAAGTTACCACAAAATAAAGTCTATAAAATTGTGCTTAGGTCGAAGCATTTCTTTAGATACTTGCTTCAACTCTTTGTTGAATGGTTTTGATAACCTGATCTAATGCACTTTGAATTTTAGTGTTCCATTCAAAAGAACAGTTAATTCTCAAATAATGCTGCTGTGCGGGTAAAACACTAAACAAAGGGCTTGGCGCAACGCCAATGTCTTGCTGAATCAACTCTTCATAAACTTGCATACTGTCTAGCGTACTAGGAAGTTTGACCCATAGAAAATAGCCACTTGGGTAGTAATACACTTCGCAAGAGCTTGGTAAATGCTGCTTTAAATAGTGATAAAACTGCTTTTTATAACGTTCAAGTGAAAGTCTAAGTGTACGCAAGTGTTTTTCATAATGATGATGAGATAAAAACTCAACCAATGCATTTTGAATGAGTGCATTGACTGAAATGGTACTCATGAGCTGCAAGTGTTGAATATGGTCTGAAAATTTACCCGCATAGACCCAACCAACCCGAAAACCTGCACCTAATGTTTTAGAAAAAGAAGAGCAGTGAAGCACCAGATTTTGTTGATCAAAATACTTCATTGAAAGTGGTTTTTGGCCGCCATAAAAAAGCTCTTCATAGACATCATCTTCAATCAAATAAATTTGATGCTCATGAAGCAACTTGGCAATTTTATATTTAATGTCATCACTGACGGTAAAACCAATCGGGTTATGGGCATTCAGCATGAGCCAACAGACCTTGATAGGATAGGTTTGAATGACTTGTTCAAAAGCCTCTAGGTCAAAACCATGTTGCGGATGCTCAGGAATGGTAATCACTTTAAGTCCTAAACGCTCAGCGGCTTGCCAAGCCCCATAAAATACAGTTTGCTGTAATAAAATATAATCGCCAGGTTGAGCAACGGCTTGTAGAGAAAGGTTAAGCGCGTCCAAACCTCCTGATGTAATGACAATGTCATCTGGGTCAGTCTGTATGCCTTGCATACAGTAGCGCTGAGCAATCAGTTTTCTTAGGGCTAAATTACCTGGAGGTAGGCTTGTGGTCTGGTCATAACTTTGTCTTTGGCGTGCAAGCTGTCCCATAATTTGAATGAGTTTGGGTGCTGTTAAAAGCTGACTGTCCGGAAAAGCTGAACCAAAAGGTACGACAGACTCATATTGAATTGACTTAAGATATTTAAAAACTAAGGAATTAATTTCAATTTTAGAATTGAGCGAAACAACTGAATATTGCTCGAGTGGCTTTAGTGCAATTTGCTCTGCAACGAAGTAGCCAGATTTTTCTTTTGAATAGATCAGACCTTGTGATTCAAGCTCCTGATAAGCATTCATGACGGTCATTAAACTAAAACCAGAACGTTGTACCTGATCTCTCAATGACGGTAATTTTTCATGTGCATTTAAACTGCCGCTCTCAATGAGTTGGCGAATGCTATGAGCGAGTTGTTCTGATTTATACATGTATGAGCTGCACGAAATAACAAAATGAAAGAAGCACTTAATCAATAATAAATGCCGTTTGCAGAATCTACAAACGGCATTTGTTTAGAAAGTTGGAATTACTTTAAGTAAGGGGCTGCATAAATCAAGATAACTTTAAACAATCCCGCAATCACAGCTAAGGCTAAAAAACCACCGATCCATAGCAGAATAAACCATTGGGTTTGATTGAGTTTAACGGATGACTTTTTCATAAAACCCTCCATACTTAATGATAGCCTTCGTCACCTACACGAACTTTGTCTCTAAATACCCAATAAGACACAATGGTGTAAGCAATAATGATCGGGATTAAAATAAGTGCGCCGACCAAAGCAAACATCTGGCTTGAATGCGGTGCTGCGGCTTGCCAGATTGTGACTGATGGCGGAATAATATATGGCCATAAACTAATCACAAAACCAGTAAATGCAAGGAAAACAAGAGCCAATGTATATGCAAATGGTTTAAGGTCATGATCCTGCTTTTTACATGCCGATAAAATCAGGCCAACAAATAACAAGACCAAAATTGGTACAGGACTAAAATAGAACAGGTTTGGTAACGAGAACCAGCGATCTGCAATTTCAGGATGCGTCAACGGCGTATATAAACTCACCCCACCAAAAATAATGAGCAGTGCAATAATCAGCTTTGGCATAAGCTCATACATACGTTGCTGTAAGTCTTTTTCAGTTTTTAAAATCAGCCATCCACAGCCTAAAGTGGCATACATGGCAACTACGCCAATACCTGTGAAGATGGTAAACGGGGAAAGCCAATCAAAAGACCCACCAGCAAAAATACCATTTTCGGTTTTAATCCCTTGGATATAGGCACCCAAAATAATCCCTTGAAGGAAGCTCGTTAAAACTGAACCCCAAATGAAAGCCAAGTCCCAAAGGTGTTTGGTTCGATGAGCTTTAAAACGGAATTCAAAAGCAACTCCACGGAAAATCAGGGCAATGACCATGAAAATGATCGGTAAATATAGTGCTGATAAAACTGTTGAATAGACCAGTGGGAATGCTGCGTATAGACCAGCACCACCGAGAACCATCCACGTTTCGTTACCATCCCAGACAGGAGCCACAGTATTCATCATGACGTCACGTTCTTGGCTGTTCTTAATGAAAGGGAACATAATTCCGATTCCTAAGTCAAAACCATCCATGACCACATAAATTAAAACACCTAAACCAATAATACCGACCCATATTAAAGAAAGATCAATCATGATGTTTCTCCCCAGATTTTTGATTATCGTCAATGTTTTCATCGACAGCACTGAGTGGACGCATTGGTGTTTTAAAGTGTCCAACACCACCAGATTCAATAGTTGGAGTATCGATAAATACAGGGCCTTTATTAATGAGTTTTAAGGTGTAGTAAATACCGCTACCAAAAACGATGGTATAGACCACCACAAAAATAAAGAGACTCAAGCCCACCTGATCTGCGGAAACGGTATGTGAAAGCCCGTCTTTAGTGCGCATAATCCCGTATACAACCCACGGTTGACGGCCTACTTCGGTAGTAATCCAGCCAGCCAGCATTGCCACATAACCCGCAGGCCCCATCACTACAGCAAATTTATGGAACCAAGACGTTTCATAGAGTTTTCCACGCTTACGTAACCAAAGTGCAATGAGTGACAAAGTGACCATGAGCACACCAAGACCCACCATCACACGGAAGCTCCAGAAAACGATGGTTGAATTTGGACGGTCTTCAGGTGCGAAATCTTTTAAACCTGTCACTTGGCCATCTAAGCTATGCGTTAAAATTAAGCTACCCAAATAAGGAACACCCACTTCGAAGTGGTTACGTTCTTCTTTCATATCGGGAATTGCAAATAGCAATAATGGCATCGGCTCATTGTGATTGGTTTCCCAGTGTCCTTCCATTGCTGCAAGTTTGGCAGGTTGATGTTCACGGGTGTTTAAACCGTGGTTATCGCCAATTACCACTTGTAAACATGAAGTCACAAGCACCATCCAGAGACCCATCGAGAACGATTTTTTCACCAATTCATCACGACGGCCTTTTACTAAATGCCATGCAGATGTTCCAACCACCAATAATGATGAAACTAAGAAGGCGGCAGCACCCATGTGGGCAAAGCGGTAAGGGAAGGATGGGTTAAAGACAATTGCAAACCAGTCTTTTGGCACAATAATGCCATTTTCGATGGCAAAGCCTTGAGGTGTCTGCATCCAGCTATTAGAAGATAGAATCCAGAACATGGAAATACATGTTCCGATGGCAACCATAAGTGTTGCAAAGAAATGGGCTCGAGGACCAACGCGTCCCCAACCAAATAACATAATGCCTAAGAAACCTGCTTCTAAGAAGAAGGCACTCAAGACTTCATAGGTAAGTAAGGGACCAGTAATACTTCCGGCGACACGTGAAAATTCACTCCAGTTAGTACCGAACTGGTAACTCATGACCACGCCCGAGACCACACCCATACCAAAGGCAACGGCAAAGATCTTAATCCAATACTTAAATAGATCTTTATAAATCGGGTTTTGGGTTCTTAACCATTTCCACTCTAACACTGCTAAAAAGCAGGCAAGACCGATGGAAGTGGCCGGAAAAATAATATGGAAGGATACTGTAAAAGCAAATTGTATTCGCGCTAATTCTAGAGCGGTTAGACCGAGGCTCATAAACTTTCCCCCTGTGAACTAGCTGATGATGGTTAAATGAGTTAAATACTTATTTTCAGGCAACAAAGTATTCTGACGATTAAACTTGCTTCTGTGATAAATGTTCTTAGCAAGTAAAATGCCAACAGGGTTAAGCAATATAATTGCTTGATATTTCAAGAGAATAGACTGATTGATTGTTCTCAGTCTGTTAACAAAGTTTATGCTTGATGTTGCATTTGTAAAAATGCATGTTGCATTGAAACATTGATGAAATATCTGGCGATATGCAATAGATCGTCTCATGAAAACTACCTACCTTAAGAAGTTTCCTTAATCATGCATTTACTATTTTTGTATATGTAGATACAGAAATTTTTTATAAAACTATAACAGTCTGAAGCACTCATGAGGTGTGCTATAGTTTTTTTTCAAATATCTGTAGCTATGTATCCATTCTTCAAAAGTCCAAAATAAATGAACAAGATTTACGAATGGCCAAAATCACTTTCCAAAACAAAGTGAATGCGACTTTGGGTAATAAGTGCAGAATAGTTTCTTCTCTTTTATTCCTTTGTTGTTTTGCGTGAGGTCTGGTTGTTACGTAGGTTATTAAAGACCTGATTTAAGTGTAGCTCTTCTAAAATAGCTTGGATGTTAAAAAATGTTTATTACTTCTCAACTCAATGTCCTGCATAAAATTATTAAAAATCAGCCTATTCCTGTATCTATATTGGCTCAGTTAGAGCAAACCTACGTTAATTTTGAAGCTACTTTATTAAGAGCGAAAGTACTCAGAGACTTTTCTAAATCTGAAACTGTATATTTAATCCAATCTCATATTGAGGCACAGCAAAGTAGTGTGGCCTATCTATTTTCACCATTTATTTTTGCTAACTTAAACAAGGCCGCTATTTATACAACGCCTGCAACTGCGCCTGTGCTTTCTATTCTTAATAAATATTACCAAGCTGAAAAGAAAGTACTCTTTAAAGTAGATGACGTTTTAGAAAGTCTAAAAATTTATATAGATTTGGAACTTGCAGAGCTTAATGAAGTTGAGTTTATTTATTTAAGCTTAATCAAGGCACTGTGTCGAAGTGACCTCTCTACCGTTTTTTTAATTACGAGTTTAGACGTAGATGTCGAGCATTTAAAAGCACTGGAGCAATTTTTAAAGGTCAAAATTTATTGGATTAAAACCACAAAAGATGATGACTTAAAAAATCTCAATAGCTTAGAAATGCGGAAATTATTATTCAAAAACAAAGATGAAACTTATGTCAAATTATGCGCGAAATTTGCTCAAATGAACGCAGCGTTGGTTGGTTTATGTGACACTTTCACGACACATCAAATGACGCATCTAATTGATGATATGTTTTATTCAGAACATATTTTTGAAAAGTTATCCGTCTATTCAGAATATATACAAACACTTCTCCAAAGCCAGCAGAGCGTTCGGCAAAAAGAGGCGTCTTAGTCTTTGAGATACGAGCTTTTTATCTTTGTGTTTAGGTTCTTATATAAAGAATGAATACAGTTATAAAAAAATAATCGTTTTCATGTGAAATAAATATTTTATGGTAAAAGCAAAGCAATATTGGTTTTACTTAAATGACAAATTTAAATTTTGAGCATCATCTCGGTTCACTAACACATGCAGCACTTAGTCAGGCCTCAATTATTTCTCGCGTGTGGGGTGAAGGGCCTTCAGAACGTTATGATGAATTGGCAAAAAATTTCAGACCAACTTTTGCCCGTATTAAAGAAGGGGCTTTAATCCGTGAGCAGCAGCATATTTTGCCCTATGAACAACTCCAGTGGCTTAAAGATATTGGTTTTACGCGCTTAAGACTTCCCAAAGCTCATGGTGGCTTTGATGCAACTATTCCTGAATTATTTGCATTGCTCGTTGAACTTGCAGAAGCTGACTCAAACTTACCGCAAACTTTGCGTGTGCATTTTGGTTTCACTGAAGATGTCTTGGTAAGTAAAGACAAAGCGTTTCAACAGCGTTGGCTTAGCCGAATTGCAAATGGCGAAACGGTGGGTAGTGCATGGTCTGAAGGTGGAAAGGAGTCAATTGATCAGTTCGAAACTCATTTGTATCGAGACAGTGACGGAAAAATTCGTGTTAAAGGTAAAAAATATTACACCACTGGTAGCCTATATGCAGACTGGGTTGATGTTGGTGTAACAGATTTAAAGGGTGAATCTGGTTCGGTCGTTGTTCGCCGTGAAGATGAAGGTGTCGAAATTGTTGATGACTGGAATGGCTTTGGTCAGCAACTCACTGCAAGTGGTACAGCATATTTCCATGATGTATTGGTCGATGAAACTGAAATTTTACCTGATGATGACCGTTTTAAATATTCAGCGGCTTATTATCAACTGGTTCAATTGGCAATTATTACAGGGCTAGGGCGTGCTGCAACCTATGATGTTTCTCAAGCTGTTGCTAAACGTACTCGAAACTATACGCATGCGAATGCCCAATTTGTAAAACAGGATCCACAAATTTTACAAGTCGTAGGACAAATTCGTGGTGCGGCTTACAGTGCAGGGGCGATTGTTGAAAAAGTCGCACAAAGCTTACAACGTGCTTACTTGGCTGCATTTCAAAATAATGAGCAGCTTGAAGAAGAACAAAATGCGCTTGCCGAACTTGAAAGTGCGCAGTCTCAAACGGTCATTACCGATCTAATTTTAAATGCTTCTACGATTTTATTTGACGCTTTAGGTGCTTCCGCAACAGATAAAGATTTAGGCTTAGATCGATACTGGCGTAATGTACGAACGTTATCTTCACATAACCCGAGAGTATTTAAAAATCGAATTGTCGGTGATTTTAGTGTAAACGGTACATTACCACCGTATCAATGGCGAATAGGGAATGTTGCTAAACAATAAATTATAGTTTTAGATATTAAGCTGCTATTTTTAGCGGCTTAATACTATTTGTTTTTTTAAATAAATTATAAAAACCTATTAGAATAAAATCATATTTTGTTTGGGGTATATATTATAAAGAAAACATAAAAATTGCTTTAGTATAAAAATTAAATAAAATGCTGGTTGATATTTTATGACTAAGAAAATTAGTTTTAATGCTTTTGAAATGAATTGTATTGCCCATCAATCTCCTGGATTATGGCGACATCCTCAAGATCGATCTGTTGAATATAAAGATCTAGAATATTGGACAGATTTAGCACAAATTCTTGAGCGTGGTTTTTTTGACGGTATTTTTATTGCAGATGTGCTTGGTATTTATGACGTTTATCATCAAAGTGCTGAACATGCCTTAACAGGTGCAGTACAAGTTCCGGTCAATGATCCGCTACAGATTGTGCCAGCGATGGCAGCAGTCACAAAGCACCTGGGTTTTGGTGTCACGACCTCTATTTCCTTTGAACATCCTTATCCTTTTGCTAGACGTATTAGCACGCTAGACCATTTAACCAAAGGGCGAGTTGGATGGAATATCGTGACTTCTTATTTGGAAAGTGGTTCGAAAAACTTAGGCCTGAAAACTCAGGTCAATCATGACAATCGTTATGATATTGCTGATGAATATTTAGAAGTCCTTTACAAACTTTGGGAAGGGTCTTGGGAAGAAGGTTCGGTACTTCGCGATCGTGAAAGCGGTATCTTTGCTGATCATAGAAAAGTGCATCCAATTCAGCACGAGGGTAAATATTTTACTGTACCGGGCATCCATATTTGTGAACCATCACCGCAGCGGACGCCTGTACTCTACCAAGCAGGTGCGTCATCACGCGGCCAGAAGTTTGCTAGTCAAAATGCCGAGTGCGTATTTATTGCAGCGCCTTCTAAAATTGCCACTAAAAAAGTGGTACAGGGCATTCGCCAAAAATTGGTTCAAGAAGGCCGCGACCCGTACTCAGTTAAAATTTATGCACTTCTGTCGATTGTCACTGATGAAACCGATGCAAAAGCGCAGGCTAAGTTTAAAGAATATCAAAGCTACGGAAGCTACGATGGTGCTTTAACATTGCTGTCTGGCTGGTCGGGAGTGGATTTTTCACAATATCAACCGACCGACAAAGTTGAATATATTCAAACCAACGCCATTCAATCTTTATTGGATTCTTATGTAAATGCAGACCCAGAACGTGTTTGGACCATTGAAGAAATTGCAAATTGGAACAGCTTAGGTGGGAATGGACCTGTGTTAGTGGGTTCGGCAGAAACAGTTTCAGATGCTTTACAACAATGGGTTGAAGATACCGATGTCGATGGCTTTAACCTTGCCTATATTTTGGCGCATCAAACCTTTGCCGATGTAGTTGAGTTTATTGTTCCAGAGTTGCAAAAACGAGGGGTATATCAAACCTCTTATGCACAAGGAACATTAAGAGAAAAATTATTTGGTGCCGGGCCATATTTGCCTGAAAATCACCGCGGTGCAAAATATCGTAATCTAAAAGAGTTAAAACTTGCTGAGGCGAGTTAATATTTTAGGAAGCCTTTAAATAAATAGCTGGTTAAATACCAGCTTTTATTTTGTCTTTTTATATCGGTTTTATTGCTGAGTTAATAATGAAAAGATAATTCTATAATTTAGATTAAAACATCAGATTAATTTGTTTTTGTATTATGTGAATAATCATTATTTTGTTCCTGTTATTAAAGTTTAGGAATTATTAAGTGAGCACACAAGAACTCGATCATAACCATCGTTATGAAATTAAATCTCCCGATGATGTTTCACAATTAATTTCCAAATTTGCAGGGAAGGGTAAATCGAATAAAGTTATTTGGTTGGCACTGATTGGGGTGTTTATTGACGCCTATGATTTAACAACGCTGTCCTTTGGTATTGAGCAAGTTATCTCAGAGTTTTCTTTAAGCCCTGTAATGACGGGTGTGGTGGCTTCAGCAATTGTCTGCGGAACCATTGTGGGTAACCTGATTGGTGGTTGGCTGACAGATAAAATTGGCCGTTATCGAGTCTTCATGGCAGACATGGTGCTGTTTGTCATTGCTGCAATTGTTGCTGGTTTTGCACCGAATGTATGGGTGTTGATTTTAGCCAGATTTATTATGGGGATTAGTGTTGGTATTGATTTGCCTGTGGCAATGTCATACTTATCTGAGTTTTCCAAGTTTAACGGTAGTAGCAACAAGGCAGCGCGGTTAGCCGCATGGTGCCCAATGTGGTATGCCGCTTCTTCGGTCTGTTTTGGTCTAGTTCTGGCGCTTTATTTCCTTTTACCCCCTGAGCATAGCAACTGGTTATGGCGAGCATCTTTAATTTTTGGAGCAGTGCCAGCGTTACTCATTATTTTTATTCGCGGTAAATATTTAACTGAATCACCAATCTGGCTTGCAAACCAAGGCGATTTAAAAGGTGCAGCTAAAGTTCTACAAGAATCCTATGCAATTAATGCAGTCGCTACAGTTGAAAAAGTAGAAAGAACTGCTGAAAAGAAAAAGCGCGAGGGTTTTGCAGTTTTATTTAATAAAACCTATTTACCAAGAACAATTGTGGCAATTGTGATTCACATTTCGGTGGCATTTCAGTACACGACCATTGCTTTCTTTTTACCTTCTATTTTAACACGTTTCTTTCATACCGATGTCTTGACAACCATTACTACAACACTCGGGCTTAATTTATTGTTTGCATTTACGGGCGGGCTGTTAGGTGTATTTGTTGCCAGCAGATTTAAATCTCGTCATGTGTTGCTTACAGGCTTTTTACTCCAGTTTATAGCCCTCATTGCATTGGCATTCATTGGTGAACCCGGTAATAGCCTTTTACTTTACACCGCAATTGGCATGCTGGGTTTGTGGCTTTTTGCCGAAGGCTTTGGGCCTGGGGCACAAATGATGGTTTATCCAACTATGGCTTATCCAGCTTCGATTCGTGGCGTTGGTGTTGGCTTTAACCGTGCAGTAACGGGTGTTGCTCAAGCAATCGCTTTGTTTGTTTTACCAATCTGGATGGCGGGATATAAAACCGATGTTTACCTGATTATTTCTATCTTTGCATTTATTCCTTTAATTGTGATTGGATTGCTGATTAAGTTTGAGCCTACCGCCCAAGATGTCGATGTTATTGATGAAGATAAAACAGAACTTCCTCTCAATAATTCACCTGTAATCGACTAGAGTAAAAATAGATATCTAAATGAAAACAAAGGCCAACAATTGTTGGCCTTTGTTCTTGGAGTTAGAAGTAATAAGCAAAAATCACAAACGCTTTTTTGTTCCATTTATCATTGCTTCCACCAGCCGCTAGACCTTCGCTATCTCCTAAATATGGATCATGTTTACCCATTAGTAACTCGGCTTGTACTGTCAATTTTTGATAGTTAAAGGCAATGCCGGGAATAAAACGGGTGGAGTCTTTAAACCCATCTTGCTCTTTCCGATAAGAACTATAGTTTAGATAAGGGCGAATAGAGGTAATTGGGCCAAATTGCTGAGGAAATAAATAGCTGAGCTCGGCTGAGTAAATCTGACCTTTGGTTGCGGAGTTAAATGAATAATCGAAACCGCCCAAAGTCAGATGATCTTTATATTCAGTGTCGGCATTATCAATGTCTTGATAACCAGCCAAAAGCTGTAAATTCCATTGATTATAATTGGTATTGCTAAAAACCGAATAGACTTGGCGATCTCCATCTTCGCCTGAGCGTTTATTTTCAATGGTGGAGTACCATGCAGAGGCGCCCAATTGCGTAGAGAAATTTTCTTGGCCTAAGACATTTTTAAAGGTATGAGCACCGCGAACAACAATTGAGTTCTTTTCTTGGGTATTGGTGCCTTGTGGTACAGAGTCATCCGCATTGACAGGGTTGATACTAAATCGACTCGAGTCTTTGCTTTTACCTCTATAGGTGCCACCATCGGTAGGATAAAAGGCGAGTTGTGCTTCATTGATTCCATCATTGAAATCATATTTCACCCCAAGGTTATGTACATCTTCCCAACCTGCACTATTGGCAATGCCTAAATAATAAGTATTTCCCCAAAAGCGACCCAAGCCAAAAGGAACTGGGTTTAAGCCAGCAATAATTTTACTGTTGTCATTAATTTTATAACCCATCCATGCATCGGTGAGCCAATTGGCATCGCCTAGACGTCCGTAATATTCATAAACCCGATAATCTAGGCGACCAATCCATTTCGGGGAGTTGTAGTCCAGCCATAAGACCGCGTCATTAAAAGAAAATTTACTTGTAGTGGGATCAGAGTCAAAATCATAAACATATTTAGCTCGAACAGTACCGCTTACTTTAAGTTCACCTTCTTCAGCATTGCCAAAGGTAAGCGCTGCATGACTTGAGAGGCTGAATGTAATTAAAGACGTTGTAATTAATGTTTTTTTCAAAATTTGAGAATGTTTAAACAAAAGAATTTTTCTCCTCTTAAAAATAAAAATTAAATTTGCGTCATGTATAAACCAGAAAAAGATTTGCCCAAATCTCAATATTTGCAGAGGTTTTAAGATAAAAAGATAATAAAATCTGAACTTTATATAAAAGAAAGAAAATTAATTAGATGCAAAACTCTGGATGCAATAAGCAAAAATAAAAATGATCAAATATGAGAGGATAAAATACTTAGAGGCCGTCTGTCAGGCTTGCCTAATCATATGATTTGTGAATATGGTTTTTAATTATTGATATATAAGTATTTTAATTTTTATTTTAATCTGTAAGTTTACTTGGAATTTGCTTTTTACCAAAAGATAAAAACTTATAAGGAAAAGTTATTTATAAAAACCAGATAAGCAACTCATATTTTTTTATTTTTCATTATAAAGCCGGCTGCATACCATGGGCTTATATTATTGAAAGATCATGAAATTATGAGCACAAAAACCAAACCGTTGATTATCACGGCAATTGTGGTTGTAGCAATTGTTGCATTTATCGTATGGCAAAATAAGAAAGATAATAATACGGGTGCTTCAGTTCGTGACAACAAACCTGTCGTGATTGCTTATCAAACTGGAGTTGACCCAAGCAAAGTTGCACAGGCGAATGGAGACTATGAAAAACATAGTCAACGTACCATTCAATGGAAAAAATTTGATGCGGGTTCAGATGTTGTAAATGCACTTGCTTCAGGTGATGTGGTACTTGGCAATATTGGATCAAGTCCACTTGCTGCTGCCGCAAGCCGTGATTTACCGATTGAAGTATTCTTAATTACTTCAAAACTTGGTGGGTCTGAAGCATTAGTGGTAAGTAATAAATCAGGCATAAAAAGCCCTCAAGATTTAATTGGCAAAACCATTGCTGTACCATTTGTTTCAACAACCCATTACAGCCTTTTGTCTGCACTTAAACATTGGAACATTCCAGAAGACAAAGTAAAAATTATTAACTTGCGTCCACCTGAAATTTCAGCTGCATGGGAACGTGGTGATATTGATGCTGCCTATGTATGGGAACCAGCTTTAAGTAAAGCTAAAGCATCTGGCACGGTTTTAACCGACTCAAAACAAGTGGGCGCATGGGGTGCTCCAACCTACGACTTATGGGTGGTACGTAAAGACTTTGCAGAGAAAAATCCTGATTTCCTAAAATCTTTTGTTAAAACCACACTTGAGCAATTAGAAAAATATAACCAAGACCCAGCTGCTTACGTTAAAAATGCCGATAACGTTGAGAAAATTGCTCAGTTAACAGGTTCTGATCCAAAAGATATCCCGCTTTTATTAAGTGGAAACATCTACCTTGACCACGCTCAGCAAAAACAAACGTTAGATGGTGAATTTGCGCAAAATATTTTTGATACAGCGAAGTTCTTAAAGGGTCAGGGCAAAGTCGACCAACTGAAAGCCGATTATAAAGGCAATGTGAATTCTTCATTTTTGCAGCCTTAAGGAGTTGTCATGAGTGTACTAGAAGCCAAACATATTCATCTGACTTTTCCTAAACAGCAAAAGCCAGTTTTACAAGACATTAACCTAACCATTGAAGAAGGTTCTTTAACCGTCATTTTAGGCGAGTCAGGTTGTGGTAAAACAACTTTGCTTAATATCTTGGCAGGGTTTCAAAAGCCGAGTTCAGGTGATGTGCTTGTAAATCATGAAGTGGTGAATGGACCAGATGTAACCCGCGCTGTGGTGTTTCAGGATCATGCATTACTTCCTTGGTTGAATGTTGCAGATAATGTTGGCTTCGCTTTGCAGTTAAAAGGTTTAAAGCGCGCAGATATCGAAGCACAAGTGAACGCAATTTTAAAAATTGTGGGTTTAAGTCACGTTGAAAAAGCCAATATCTGGGAACTTTCCGGTGGTATGAAACAACGTGTTGGTATTGCCAGAGCTTTGATCAGTCACGCGCCGTTTATTTTATTAGATGAACCTTTTGCCGCATTAGATGCTTTTACGCGTGAAAACATGCAGCAGTTAGTGCTCGATTTATGGATTCAACAAAATAAAAGCTTCTTTTTGATTACTCATGACATTGAAGAAGCATTATTGCTCAGCAATCAGTTAGTACTGATGACAGCGCATCCGGGCAAAATTGTAGAAACTCTACATCTCGATTTTGCTAAACGATATCGTCAGGGCGAGTCTATTCGTTCGATTAAATCGGACCCTCAATTTATTCAGCTCAGAGAACAGCTGTTTGAAAGTTTAAGGGCACAAAAACAAAGCGGTAAGGAGGCGTTACCTACATGAACACTAAAGATAACGTCTATGAATATGACAAAGCAGAGCTTAAACCTGAGTTAAATGTGCAAACAGAAAATGCTTCATTTCTATCGTCATTTTTTGAGAAGCATCGCACTTTGGCAGTTAGCATAATTAGTGTGGGAAGTGTGGTTGCACTCTGGTTCCTCATTACTGCTTTGCATGTCGTACCTGAACTGTTTTTACCTAGCCCACAGGCAGTCTGGCAAAAATTTATATCGGTCAGCCAAGAAGGCTTTATGAAGGCGACTTTGTGGCAACACTTGGCCGCTAGTATCTCGCGTGTGTTTTTAGCTTTGATTGCTGCCGTGGTGATTGGCGTTCCGCTAGGCTTATGGATGGGTCTGAACAAATGGGTTCGTGCTGTTCTAGATCCTTTAGTTGAATTATTACGTCCAATTCCACCGTTAGCTTATTTGCCCTTACTTGTAATTTGGTTCGGTATTGGCGAAACCACAAAAGTACTTTTGATTTTCTTCTCGATTTTGGCGCCTGTCATTATTAGTAGTGCGCATGGCGTGTTAAGCCATCAGTTGAATCGTGAACGTGCTGCATTGTCGCTAGGAGCAAGTCAGTCACAAGTCTTTTGGCATGTCATTTTGCCAACAGCTTTACCTCATATTATTACCGGTATTCGTATTGGTCTTGGGGTTGGTTGGTCCACATTAGTTGCAGCAGAGTTGGTTGCAGCGGACCGCGGTATTGGTTTTATGGTGCAATCGGCAGCACAGTTCTTAATTACCGATACGGTGATTCTGGGCATTATTGTGATTGCGATTGTCGCAGTTAGTTTTGAGCTGTTTTTACGTTGGTTACAAAAACAGTTTTCTCCTTGGTATGGTCAGCAGTTGTAGTGAAGAAGATGAATAAAGTAGTAGCAAACTTAAATATTGAAGTGATCAAGCCTACCATTGGCGCAATTATTCACGATATTGATTTGAATGCGTTAAATGAACAGACAACGCAACAAATCCAGCAGGCTTTGCTTGATCATCAGGTCATTTTTTTTCGAAAGCAACAATTAGCACCGCAAGCACAAGCAGACTTGGCCCGTAGTTTTGGCACCTTACACGTGCATCCGATTTATCCTTCTATTGAGGATGTGCCGGAAGTCATGGTGCTTGATAGTTGGAAACAAGACTTACGTGACAATGAACTTTGGCACACAGACGTGACTTTTAGTAAAACTCCACCATTGGGATGTGTATTGCAAGCCATTAAAATTCCACCTGTAGGAGGCGATACATTATGGTCGAGCAACACAGCAGCTTTTAAAGGGCTGCCGCTTGAGTTACAGCAAAAACTACGTGGCTTAACTGCAACCCACGATATTCGTAAGTCTTTTCCACTTGAACGTTTTGCCCATAACGAAGAAGAGCGCGAAAAGCTGTTGCAAACCTTTAAGCGTAATCCTCCAGTGGTTCATCCAGTGGTGCGTACCCATCCGGTCACAGGCGAGCCTTTGTTGTTTGTAAGTGAGGGATTTACCACACAAATTAATGAGTTACCTGAACAAGAAAGTGAGCAGTTGCTTAATTTCTTGTTTGAGCATGCGACCCAAGAGCAGTTTCATTTACGCTGGAAATGGCAAGACGGTGACGTCGCGATTTGGGATAACCGTTGCACACAACATAAAGCATTATTTGATTATGGCGATGCCCATCGCATCATGCACCGTGCAACTATTAATGGCGATGTGCCATTTTATAAAGAAGAACAACAGCCAGAGTTAGCAGAGGCTTAATTCCTTTAATTATTCTTTGTTTCAATTCCAACGTAGCATTTTGAGTTGGAATTGAAACAGTAAGTTATCTCTATTGTGTTCCAAAACCCGACAATATACCTGTGTAGTTCTTTAGAGGAGGTGAGGCCCAATCACCGACTTTGCTGGTTTTTAAATTTAATTGAACTAGCATTTCAGCTTGTTTAACGGCTGCAGCAACGCCGTCAATAACGATTACGCCTAACTCGTTTTGTAGCTTTAGACACAAATCACTCATACCTGCACATCCTAAAACAATCGCATCGCTTTTATCTTCAGCGAGTGCTTTTTTGCATTCATCTCGTATGGTTCGATAAGCATCTGAGTCAGGAAGCTCCAACTCTTCAACTGCAATGTCACAAGCTCGAACATTTTTGCAAAATGGTGTAGCCCCATAGCGATGAGCCAGATGCCAGCTCATATTCACTGTGCGTTGTAAAGTTGTCACCACACTAAAACCGGTACTGACATAACTTGCAGTTCGCATAGCTGCTTCTGCAATCCCAATCACAGGCGCTGAAGTCATTTCACGGGCAGCATAAAGTGTAGGGTCACCAAAACAGGCAATGATATAGGCATCTACATTTTGCTGTTCACCTTGGCGAATTTCCTCTAGCACACCTACGGCACTTAGGGCTTCATCATAATAACTTTCAATTGTTGCAGGGCCCATTTGAGGACTCACAGCAATAATTTGAGTACCAGAACTCGCAACTATCTTTGCTGATGCAGCAATTTTTTCAGTCATGCTTTGAGTAGTATTGGGATTAATAATTTTAATTTTCATTGTGCTTTTGCCTTAGTCATTGCCGATTTAGCATGGGCTAGTGGTTGGTTAAGAAATCGGTAAATGACAAAACCGAATCCCATCCCAATAAACCATGTGAAATTAGCAAGCCCCGACAGTTGCGGTAAAAGTACGCAGAGAATAGGAATTAATGAAGCAGGAATTAAGGCATAAAAGGCAGAGTGGTTATAACCATTTTTGTACCAATACAAGCCTTGAGCATTTAAAGTATATAGATCATCCACTTCGATTTTTTGTTTTTTAACGAGGTAAAAATCGGCGAGCAATACACCAAAAAGTGGACCGATAAATGCGCCTAAAATATCAATGGTGTAATGGATCACTTGAGGGTTATTAAATAAATTCCATGGGGTAATGAAAATTGAACCTACTGCTGCAATCATTCCACCCATACGCCAGCTAATTTTGCTCGGTGAAACATTAGAAAAATCAAAGGCAGGTGAAACAAAGTTAGCGACAATATTAATTCCAATAGTGGCAATCATTAAGGTCAAGCTACCTAAAATCACCACAAATGTATTATCAAGTTTTCCAACCATCTCGACAGGGTCTGTAATGAGCTTACCGTAGACTGGAAGCGTTGCCGCAATACATACAACAGTAAGTAAAGAAAAGCCTAAGAAATTAATTGGTAGTCCAAGAAAGTTGCCCATTTTAATCGCGTTAAAGCTTTTGCCATAACGAGAGAAGTCACCAAAATTCAGCATCGGACCTGAAAAATATGAGACAACGAGAGCAATAGCACCAATCATGACCGGTACAACCGCAAAACCGTCGTATTGAACACCACTTAGGTTTAAATCAATATTCTGCCAGCCAGCTTTCCATATGAGCCAGACTGCCATCGTAAACATCACAACGTAGACAGCCGGACCTGCCCAGTCAATAAATTTACGAATGCTGTCCATGCCAGACCAAAAAACAATCGCTTGCAGTAACCAAAGCAGCATAAAGCCAACCCATCCTAAATAGGAAAGCCCAAGAAAGCCGTAAGCTGAAACGTCAGCATAGACTGACCATTCTGGAAAAAATTTTAAAATAACCAATAAGAAAGCACTTGAGGCCAAATAGGTCTGAATGCCATACCATGCAACAGCAATAAGACCACGAATAACGGCAGGTATGTTTGCACCAAGCACACCAAAGGTTGCGCGACAAATAACCGGATAGGGCGTGCCAGTTTGTTGGCTAGACTTGGCAATCAGATTTGTAAAAAACTGAACTATTGCAATGCCGATGAGTAAAGAGAGAAGTACCTGCCAGCTGTTCAGCCCAAGAGCAAAGAGACTTCCGGCCATGACATAGCCACCGACACTATGAACATCAGACATCCAAAAGGCAAAAATATTATAAGCGCCCCAAGTTTGCTTTTTTAAAGGAGCTAGGTCTTGATTTGTTAGCTTTGCATCATAAGAAGGTTTAATTATTGCTTCGGTATTATTCATCTTGAACACTCACTTCCCTATGTTGGGCGGGCACATTCTTCAGCAGCTCGAAACTCTGGCTAAAAGAATGAATTTAAAATTGTGCACAATGTGTTATTTTGATTGTGCACAATTATATTGAGCAAAAGTTGTGCCAAATTCGCGGGGAGCATTGATGAGATTGTTTAAACTGGTACGGAATTTGGATATAAAGAGACAGCTTTATAAAATGAGAAGAGATTAATTTTTATAAAAAGTACATAAACTTAGTTATATAAGCTGATATTTTAAGGTTTATTTTTGAATTGTTCAGTAGCACATAGATGCTGTGGAAATGATAGTAATATTCCCAAAAGGTTAAGTTAAACTTACACTACAGTTATTAGATAAATTTTTAAAAAGAGGAGGCGTTAATAAAAATGGAGAAATCAATGCCATCGAATGCACTAAAAAAAGCCGTAGAAATGAGCAATGATGAAATTGATGACCATATATATAACGCTATTGTTGATGCCATTTTAAATAGGCAACTTACACCTGGGGCGCGTTTGGTTGAAGCACCCCTATGTGAGGCATTCGGTGTAACGAGGGGAGTGTTAAGACGTGTTTTCGTAAAACTTGCCCATGATAAGGTCATCGAAATTCAGCCCAATCGTGGGGCACTCATCGCAAAACATAGTGCTCATGAAACAAAAGAAGTCTTTGAAGCACGCAGCATGCTTGAAATTGTCACTGTAAAAAAGTTAGCTCAAAAGTCTCATCACTTAGATTTTAGTGAGCTTCGAGCCTTAGTCGATCAAGAGTCGCAAGAGCGATTAGCTGGTAATTGGGCTGAGTGGATTAAGCTATCAGGACAATTTCATTTGAAATTGATTGAAGCAAATCAGAATACGATCATGACTAATTATTTGCAGACACTTATTGCGAGAACTTCGTTATTAATTGGGTTATATGAAATTCCAAAACATAATAATTGTTCTGCAGATGAACACCGTGCAATTTTAGATGCAATTGAGCAGGGTGATGAAAAACGAGCAACTCAATTGATGGAAGAGCATTTAGAAAACTACGCGACGACATTTATTCAAGAAGACAGCACAGCGTCACCAGAACAAAATTTATTAAATTTATTTAAAAATAAGAAGATTGAAACCATCCAAACTAACTGAAAACCATGGGCCAATTCCAATGGAAAAGGCCCAGACCACTTATTTTATAGGAACGATTTGACGTGTTAGAAAATCAATAAATAATTTTACTTTCTTCGATAAAATCTTACGGTTTGGCCATGTGACATATAAGTGAAGCGGCTGACTGGTGTAGTCTTCCAAACATTTCTGTAATTTACCTTCTTTGTAGTAAGGCTCTGCAATAAACTCCGGAAGAAAGACAATACCATGATCTTTTAGACACATATCTAATAATAATTCACCATTATTGCAGGTCATTACAGGGAAGCAATTGAAAGACACTTCCTTCTGATCTTTTTGGAAAATCAATTTTTTATGTCGGCTATCTTGATAGTAAATTAGAAACTTGTGTTCTTTAAGTTCTTCTAATGAATTTGGTAATCCATGCTGATTAAAATACTCAGGGGTTGCATATAAATATCGTTGATAGGTATTTAATATTTTACTATTTGCCAAATTTGGAGGAGAGCCATCTACACGGATTGTTAAATCAAATTTATTATTATTCATATCTAACAGCTGATCAGTCATGAATAAATCAATTTTTATGCTGGGATATTTCTCAATAAAATCTGAAATGATATGTTGAAGAAAAATGTTACTAAAAGACATTGGCGTATTGAGCTTGAGTTCGCCTTCTGGGTACTGCTGATTGTAGCTAATTTCATAGGCAGCCCATTCGAACTCACTTAAAATGACTTTGCTATGTTGATAAAACTTTTCCCCACAAGAGGTGAGGTTCATCTGTCTTGTAGTTCGGGTTAACAGTGTGGTTTTGAGGTCATTTTCGAGGTAGCAAACACGTTTTGCAACCAAGTCACGAGAAATATCAAGTGCTCTAGCTGCGCTACTAAAATTCCCGTGTTCTACGACACTTACAAAAGTGGAAATACAGTCTAATCGATCCATGGATAAGCGAAAGGTAAAAAATATATATCAATGATTAAACTATAAAAATTAAAAAGCAATCATTGTTTTGATTGTATTCGTACACAATACAGATTCGAGCTGATTTACTGTCTATGCTTTTACATTTTTATCTGTTTTCATAATAACCAGTAAGCAATTTTAATGCATTACTCATAAGGAATAATGGAGTTTACCCATGAATAAATCACTTTTAGAACAACTATCACCAACCAATTGTCAGGTTATTTTTATTGATCATCAGCCACAAATGGCTTTTGGGGTACAATCAATAGATCGCCAAGTATTAAAGAATAATACTGTAGGATTAGCAAAAGCAGCTAAAACATTCAATATTCCTGTCACCATTACGACGGTTGAGACTGAAAGCTTCTCTGGTCATACCTATCCAGAACTTTTAGACGTATTTCCAGATGCACCATTACTAGAACGTACTTCAATGAATTCATGGGATGACCAAAAAGTACGTGATTCGCTTGCAAAAAATAATCGTAAAAAAGTGATTGTTTCAGGTTTGTGGACTGAAGTGTGTAATAACACCTTTGCTTTTGGTGCGATGCTTGAAGGGGATTATGAAATTTATATGGTTGCAGATGCTTCAGGTGGTACATCGAAAGAGGCACATGACTATGCCATGCAACGTATGATTCAAGCGGGTGTTGTTCCAGTAACTTGGCAACAAGTATTACTTGAATGGCAGCGTGATTGGGCACACCGTGATACGTATGATGCAGTTATGGCGATTGTACGCGAACACTCTGGTGCTTATGGTATGGGTGTTGATTATGCTTATACGATGGTACATAAGGCACCTGAACGTACAACATCAAAACACGAAGTACTTGCACCAGTTCCTGCAAAATAAAACACTACTGATTTAGGTAAAGGCATGTCTAGTATTCAATATTTAAGTGATATTAATACAGATATGCCTTTATTTTTAGAACGATAATTCACAAGAATGGAGTTCAGAATGACCGAAATAAACCTCATACTCATAAACGGTAAAATCACAACTTTAGATCCAAAAAATCCAGAAGTACAAGCAATTGCCATAGCAGACGGTAAAGTCGTATGCACGGGCACGAATGATGATGTCATGAAACTGGCAACAGCGACGAGCAAAGTTGTAGACTTAAATGGCCGTCGCGTTATACCGGGTCTAAATGACAGTCATCTGCATATTATTCGGGGTGGCCTAAATTACAATATGGAGTTGCGCTGGGAAGGTGTGCCATCCGTTGCAGATGCATTACGCTTACTCAAAGAACAAGCCGATAATACTCCAGCCCCACAATGGGTTCGCGTAGTAGGCGGTTGGACGGAATTCCAGTTTGCCGAAAAGCGTTTACCGACTTTAGAAGAAATTAATAAAGCTGCACCAGATACTCCCGTATTCGTTTTACATCTATATGCCAGTGCTTTGTTGAACCGAGCTGCACTTGATGTATTAGGCTTTAACAAAGATACACCTGACCCACCTGGCGGCAAGATTGTACGAAATGAAAAAGGTGAGCCAACAGGTCTGTTGCTCGCAACTCCATCCGCTATGATTTTATATTCGACTTTAGGGAAAGCACCGAAATTGCCAGTTGAAGATCAAGTCAATTCAACTCGACATTTCATGCGTGAATTGAACCGGTTGGGTATTACTTCAGCAATTGATGCGGGTGGTGGCGGTCAAAACTATCCTGAAGATTATGATGTGATTAAGCAATTGCACGATCAAAAACAAATGACGGTGCGAATCGCTTACAACCTATTTGCTCAAAAGGCAGGCCAAGAGCTTGATGATTATCGTCGCTGGACAGAAATGACATTTCCGGGTGATGGTGATGAGCTATTTAGAATGAATGGAGCAGGTGAGAACCTGACTTGGTCAGCGGGTGACTTTGAAGATTTCTATGAACCACGTCCAGATTTACCTGAAAAAATGGAAGGTGAACTAGAAGCTATTGTAGAGCACTTGGCTGAAAAGAAATGGCCATTCCGTATTCATGCAACCTATGATGAAAGTATTAATCGTTTGCTGAATGTATTTGAGCGCGTCAATTCAAAACAGCCATTTGCAACTCGATTTATTATTGACCATGCCGAAACTGTATCTGAGCGTAATATTGAACGTATAGGTGAGTTGGGTGGTGGTATCGCCATTCAACACCGTATGGCCTACCAAGGTGAGATTTTCGTAAAACGCTATGGTGCTGAAGCCGCTCAGGCAACGCCACCAGTTAAGAAAATGTTAGAACTTGGTGTTCCTGTGGGTGCGGGGACAGATGCGACTCGTGTTGCATCCTATAACCCTTGGGTGTGTTTGTATTGGCTGACTACAGGTAAAACAGTTGGTGGTTTACCGCTGTATGATGAAAAAAATCTATTAGACCGTCAAACGGCCCTCAAACTCTGGACCAAAGGTTCGGCTTGGTTCTCAGGTGAAAAAGATGTCAAAGGTTCACTAACAGCAGGGGAACTTGCCGACTTAGTTGTATTGTCAGATGACTACTTCAAAGTTGAAGCAGAAGATATCCAGTGGATTGAGTCTGTACTCACTGTTTTAGGCGGCAAAGTGGTGTACGCAGGGGCAGAGTTTAAGCAAGACGATCCGCCGTTACCGCCAGCATCTCCAACATGGTCGCCGGTAAAACGCTTCGGTGGTCAGTGGCGTTTATCTGAAAACCGTAATGCTCCTTCCAATCAATCATTACAGTCACAAAGTGCATTGTGTGCATGTGCTAGCAGCTGTGGAATGCATGGACACAGCCACGCTTGGATGCTTGATGTTCCTGTAAATGATAAGGACAAAAAATCTTTCTGGGGCGCACTTGGGTGCTCGTGTTTTGCATTTTAAATAAAACAGTATGGGAACTTGCCTCGTTAAATAGCTTGCTTCCCTAAGGTATGTACGATGAAAATGTACTTGTTATCTTTGGTTGTAGGGTTGCTTGTTGGTGTCTTATATTATGTTTTAAATGTTAAGTCACCAGCTCCACCTCTTGTTGCGTTAGTCGGATTATTAGGCATGGTAATAGGAGAGCAACTGCTTCCTTTTATCAAATCCTATTTTTAATCCATTTCATTAAAAAAAGCTAAATGGTGCCATACCATTTAGCTTTTTATATTAATAAATATCTTCAATTATTTTATACGGCGCCCTTGTTCATCAATAATTACTTCACCATCTTCTTTTGCAAAATAGCCTAAGTTTTGTGAATCTAAAATGTCCAGTACAATTTCAGAAGGGCGGCAAAGTCGCGTGCCTTTTGGTGTAACCACAAATGGGCGATTGATTAAAATTGGGTACTGAACCATAAAATCAATTAACTGCTCATCGGTCCAATGATCTTGTTCTATCTCTAAATCTTTATAGGGATCAACATTTTTACGAATTGTTTCACGTACAGTTAAGCCTGAATCCTTAATGAGTTGAATCAATTCATCTTTACTTGGTGGTGTTTGCAAATATTCAATAACAATAGGTTCAATTCCTGCATGACGAATAAGCGCCAATGTATTGCGTGAGGTTCCGCAAGCAGGGTTATGGTAAATCTTCACTAGCTCAGTCATGGTAAATTTATTGTCAAATTAAGATATTGCATTTATATATGGATATCCGTATATTTGCAATAACGAATATATTCTGTTGAAGATATGATCAACCAAGTCGATTTCTTTAAATGTCTATCTGACCAAACTCGGTTAAATATTCTTAAATTAGTTCTAAATAAACAAAATATTTGTGTCTGTGAGTTAACTGAACAGCTTGAGTTGAGTCAACCGAAAATCTCTAGGCACTTAGCTTTGTTACGAACTCATGGCATTTTACTTGATGCACGACAGGGGCAATGGGTGTATTACAGCGTCAATACAGATTTACCCAATTGGGCTGTTGAGGTTTTGAAAACTATAGCAAACCAAGATGAAAGTTTAGTGAATCAATCATCTTCACAGTTTTCTTCTATTTCTACCTATTGTGAGTAACACCATGAAATTTTTATTTTTATGCACTGGAAACAGTTGCCGTAGCATTTTGTCAGAAGTTTTATTTAATAGTCGTGCACCAGAAGGTTGGAAAGCTTATAGCGCTGGCAGTAAACCATCAGGACAGGTACATCCATTAACCATTGAAACACTTGAAAACTTAGGTCTTTCAACAGATGGGTTATGGAGTAAAACTATTGATGACTGCGAACAGTATCAACCAGATGTTGTGATTACAGTCTGTGATTCTGCTGCACAAGAAGCATGTCCACTTTATTTAGGTGGCGCAATCAAAGCACACTGGGGCTTAAGTGATCCATCTCATTTGGACTTGCCAAAAGAAGAAAAGCTTAAAGCATTCCAAGAGACTGTAGATCATATCAACCGTCGTTTAGATGCATTGTTTGCACTTGATGTTGCGAACTTAAACCGTTCACATTTAATTGCTGAGATTAATGAAATCTCTCATATTGAGTGAGAGAGCCGAGATGACTAAGCAAAAGCTTTCTTTTTTAGATCGTAACCTGACGCTATGGATTTTTATTGCCATGGCTTTAGGCTTAGCGATTGGAGTTTTCTTTCCTCAGGCATCTGTGTCTTTAAATGAATTAAGTGTAGATAACGTTAATATTCCGATCGCAATCGGCTTAATTTTGATGATGTATCCACCTTTAGCAAAGGTTGATTATGCTACGTTACCAGAAGTATTTAAAGATAAGAAAACCTTAACTTTATCGTTGGTACAGAACTGGATTATTGCTCCAGTTTTAATGTTCGTACTTGCTATAGTTTTCTTGCATAGTTATCCGGAATACATGACAGGCCTGATTTTGATTGGTTTGGCACGTTGTATTGCAATGGTTTTGGTGTGGAATGGTCTGGCTTGTGGTGATAACCAATACGTTGCAGCTTTGGTTGCCTTTAACAGTATTTTCCAAATTTTGTTCTTTAGTACCTACGCCTGGCTTTTCTTAACCTTCTTACCTCCGTATTTTGGTGTGGCAGGGCAAGTCATTGATGTGAATTTTTGGACTATCACACATGCGGTTTTGGTGTACTTAGGTATTCCATTCTTAATGGGGTTCTTGACGCGTTTGATTTTAGTCAAGTCGAAAGGGTTGGAATGGTATCAAACTAAATTTTTACCAAAAATCAGCCCGATTAGTTTAATTGCTTTACTTTTTACCATTGTGGCTATGTTTAGTCTAAAAGGTGGTGATGTGGTGAGCTTGCCTTTAGATGTATTGCGTATTGCTATTCCACTCACGATTTACTTTGTGGTGATGTTCTTTATTAGCTTCTTTATGAGTAAACGTATGGGGAATAACTATCCACGTACCACTGCTATTTCGTTTACTGCGGCTGGTAACAATTTTGAGTTAGCTTTAGCGGTTGCCATTGCAACATTTGGTTTGGCATCACCTGTGGCATTTACCACAGTGATTGGACCATTGGTTGAAGTTCCCGTTTTAATTTCACTCGTTACCGTTTCTCTTTGGTTAAAGAAAAAGTATTTCTCAGATGAACAGTCTTAATAATGATTTATCAAATGTAGCATTAGATCTTCTAGATAAACCTACATTTGAGCAAGTGCAAGCGCAGCAGCTTGAGCATCCACCTCGCATTTTATTGCTATATGGTTCTAATCGTGAACGTTCTTATAGTCGTTTTGCTGTGCTGACTGCTGGTCGAATCCTTGAATACTTAGGTGCTGAAGTCAAAATCTTTCATCCTAAAGGTTTACCTTTACCTGAGGATGCAGAAACAGATCATCCGAAAGTCCAAGAATTACACGCGCTTTTGGCTTGGGCAGAAGGTATGGTGTGGTGTTCACCCGAACGTCATGGCGCGATGAGTTCAATTTTAAAAGCCCAGATTGACTGGATTCCTTTAGCAGCCGGAGCAATTCGTGCAACTCAAGGTAAAACCTTAGCAGTCATGCAAGTTAGTGGTGGTTCACAGTCCTTTAATGCGGTTAATCAAATGCGTATTTTAGGGCGTTGGATGCGCATGATTACCATCCCAAATCAGTCTTCAGTTGCTAAAGCCTTTTTAGAGTTTGAAGAAGATGGCAGTATGAAACCATCCTCTTACTATGACCGAATCGTTGATGTTATGGAGGAGTTGTATAAGTTCACTTTATTAACACGTGGGCAAAAACAATACCTGACAGATCGCTATTCTGAGCGCAAAGAATCGGCAGAAGAGCTGTCAAAACGGATAAATCAAAAATAAACAGTTTCATAAAAAAGTGCTCCACTCGGGGCACTTTTTATTGCTTAGCTTTTATACTCAGGCCATTGTGGGCAAAAGTTTTTGCAATAGTTCAATAAAATTTGAAACTTTGGCAGAGCTCTCATTTTCCCGAGTAATCAGGTAAATAGGCGCATTCATTTTTATTGAATCATCAAAATCGCGATACACAATTTCATGTTCCCAAAAATTATGCATTGAGGCCGGCACAATCGTTATACCAATTCCAGCAGCGACTAAATTTAATGTAGCGGTAGGTCGAGGCGCTTCTTGAATAATGCGTGGACTAAAACCTGCTTGGTAGCAACTATATAAAATATTGTCATATAAACCTTGTCCTGAAGAACGACGGTATAAAACAAAATTTTCATTTGATAAGTCATTTGAACTAATTTTTTCTTTTTGTGTAAGTGGATGGCCTATAGGCAATGCCACCATCATTGGCTCATCTAATATATGGTGATGTTTTAACCCAATATCACGGCTGATCGGTGCTCTTAAAAAAGCAATATCAAGTTTCTCGGAGATTAATCGATCTAATTGTTTTTGGCTGCCTGCTTCTTCAAGTTTGGTTTGTACCTTTGGATATATTTCTCGATATGACCGTAATACTAATGAAATGAGCGGATGCAAACCTGCGGAACTTGTAAAACCAATATTGAGTTGTCCAGTTTTACCTTGACTAACATCTTGGACTAATTTTGGAATATGTTTGGCATGTTCTAATAAAAGTTGTGCTTCTTTAAATAAGGCTAAACCCGCTTCAGTCGGTTCAATGCCACGAGGCTGGCGAATAAGTAACTGTGCACCGAGTTCTTCTTCAAGCTTTTTGAGTAAACGCGTCAAAGGCGGCTGTTGAATAAATAATCGGTTTGCGGCATGTGTGATATTTCTTTCTTCTACTACCACCACAAAGGCATGAAGCTTATGTAAATCTAGCATAGGAATACCTTTAGGGTATGGTTAGTGAAAATAAAAGCATTTGTAGATATATCATAAAAGTAGCATTCTATCTTGGTCAGATAAAGTGAAAAGTAACGAAAATGAACCATGTTGAGATTGCTGTGCAAAAGGAGACCGTACCGACTTGCACAGAACTGTTTTTAGGTTTTTTAACATTAGGTTTAATCGGATTTGGTGGTGTATTACCTTTGGCTCGTAAAGTTGTTGTAGAGCAACGACAGTGGCTAAGTCCTGAAAAATTCACTGAGTTACTGGGTCTGTGTCAATTTTTACCGGGCGGCAATATCATTAATTTATCTGTTGCGATTGGCATGGAGTTTCGCGGTGTTCGTGGGGCAGTGAGTTCACTGATTGGCTTGATCCTTGCGCCTACGATAATTGTTGTACTTTTACATTATGTCTATGAGCAGTTCCAAGATAATTTAATGGTTAAGCATCTTTTCGAAGGTTTAGCAGCAGCGGCGGCTGGACTTCTGGTTGCAACAGGTTTGAAAATGCTTAAGCCATTATTACGTAATCCATTAGCGATTTGCGTAGTTGTCGCTACAATCATCAGTATAGCTTTTCTGAAAGTTCCATTACTTGTGACCATGCTGATTTTGTTGGCGTTCTATTCAGCTATTATTTGGAGACGTGTGTAATGGGTGCAGTTCTACTTACTTTAGCGATCATTTTTACTCAATTGTCTCTTATTGCATTTGGTGGCGGGAATACAATTTTGCCTGAGATGCAACGCCAAGTAGTTGATATTCATCACTGGATGACGGCACAAGAATTCAGTGCATTGTTCGCCATGGCCCAAGCTGCACCCGGTCCGAACATGATGATTGTACCGTTGGTGGGATGGCATGTAGCAGGGTTGTCAGGTCTACTTGTAACGTCTACCGCTAAATTTTTACCTTCATCTCTTATTACTGTATTTGTGATGAGAGGCTGGTCAAAATTTAAAGATAAAAAATGGAGACGTGTTTTACAGCTTGCTTTACAACCCGTCACTGTGGGAACTGTACTTGCTAGTGCTTGGATTATTTCTGAGGCAGCGGCAATAAATATGTTACTCATTATTATGGTAGTCATTGCAACTTTATTATCTTTAATTAAAAAGATTCATCCTTTACATGTCTTGATTGCTGGGGCTGTATTTGGTGTGGTCTTACTCTAGTTTAACCAGTTTGCCGACCTGCGCTGGATGAGTTCAGGTTGGCTTTTTTTTGATTTGAAGTAAATAATAATTAAATCTAAAAAACCGATTAAATCCATAAAAACATACTGTTTTACCTATTTTATGTTTTCACGTACTATGCATCTATTGAAAGAATTTGGATGCATTGGAGTAAAAAACAGATGTTAGATCAAAACATTAAAACTCAATTAAAAGCTTACTTAGAACGTCTAGAAAGTCCAATCGAATTAGTTGCTGCTTTAGATGAATCAGACAAAGCAGCTCAAATTAAAGAGTTGGTGAGTGAAATCGCTGAGCTTTCTGACAAGGTAACAGCCCGTTTTGACGGTAACAATACACGTCGTCCAAGCTTTGGTGTGGCTAAAGCAGGTGAACAACCTCGTGTGTTCTTTGCAGGCTTACCTATGGGTCATGAGTTTACGTCTTTGATCTTGGCACTGTTGCAGGTGTCTGGCTATGCACCTAAAGTGTCAAATGAAGTGCTCAACCAGATTAAAGGTTTAAACCTCAAAGCAAACTTTGATGTATTCGTATCGCTTAGCTGTCATAACTGTCCGGACGTGGTACAGGCGCTTAACCTTATTGCCATTTATAACCCGAACACCACAGCAACCATGATTGACGGTTCATTCTTCCAAGATGAAGTGGAACAACGCAAAATCATGGCTGTGCCAATGGTATTTCAAGACAACGAGCACATTGGGCAAGGTCGTATGACGCTTGAAGAGATTGTGGCAAAACTTGATACCAACTCTGCTGAAAAAGATGCAGCAGCACTCAATGCCAAAGATGCTTTTGATGTATTGGTGATTGGTGGTGGTCCTGCGGGTGCAACAGCTGCGATCTATGCTGCACGTAAAGGCATTAACACCGGTATCGTGGCTGAACGCTTTGGTGGTCAGGTCATGGACACCATGGACATTGAAAACTTCACTTCTGTGCAAAAGACACAAGGTCCTAAGTTTGCTGCCGAGATGGAAGCACATGTCCGTGAATACGATGTCGATATCATGAACCTGCAACGTGTCAGCAAAATCACGGGTGCCAACCAGACTGCAAATGGCTTGGTTGAAGTTGAACTTGAAAACGGTGCAAAACTTGAATCGAAAACGGTGATCCTTTCAACAGGTGCACGTTGGAGAGAGATGAATGTACCGGGTGAGCAAGAATACCGTACCCGTGGTGTCGCGTACTGCCCACACTGTGATGGTCCATTGTTCAAAGGCAAACGTGTTGCTGTGATTGGTGGCGGTAACTCAGGTGTTGAAGCTGCGATTGACCTTGCAGGGATTGTTGAGCATGTAACTTTAGTTGAGTTTGATACTAAACTTCGTGCTGACCAAGTGTTGCAAAACAAATTGCATAGCTTGCCAAACACAACGGTGATTATGAATGCCTTAAGTACAGAAGTGTTAGGTGATGGTTCACAAGTGACTGGTCTTAAATATAAAGACCGTGCGACTGATGAAGAGCATGTGGTAGAGCTTGCAGGGATCTTTGTACAGATTGGTTTATTGCCAAACACTGACTTCTTGAAAGACAGTGAAGTTGAATTAACCAACCGTGGCGAGATCATTGTGAATGACCGCAACGAAACCAATGTGCAAGGTGTGTTTGCTGCAGGTGACTGTACCACTGTACCTTACAAGCAAATCATTATTGCTACAGGTGAAGGCGCTAAAGCATCACTCTCAGCGTTTGATTACATCATCCGTTCTGGGCAATAAAATTTAAGTCCAAAACGAAAGAGCCAAAGGATAACCTTTGGCTCTTTTTCTTTTTATGGTTTATATAAACCGTGTTCGACTAAATGCTCTCGTAAAATACGACGTAACTCTAATACAGCTTGTGGTGTCAGTTGGATTGAATGACCACCTGGAAGAACTTTCTCAGATTTTGCACCTTCTAAGTGAGCACTCTTATAAGGGACAATACCATCGGTAATCACATTTGGATCATCGCTCTTGGTGATGTTACCCATAATAGAGTGGAAAACTAATCCTTGGTGTGGATTAATATCTTTTGTGAGTTCCATAAATTTAGATTGATGACTTAGATCACTTGGTCCATTTTGAATCAAACCATTATCAATATTACTCAAGAAATCTTTAACATCTAAATTTTCGGTTGTCAGTGAAGTCGCCACAGCTGACAAGAATGCACCAGGTAAACGAATAATTTTACGTGCTGCCAAGGTAAACCAACGATCTGCATAATCTGTACCGCGATGAGGGGAAGCCAAGAAAATCGCACGATCAAAATTATTGATTGAATGCATTTGCAATCGTTCAGTAACCATTGGATGTTTTTTAAAGCGGTTTTGCTGACGAATCGTCATCAACTCTAAGGCAGGTTTAGTAATATCTCCATCACTGACCAGTAAACGGCTGATAATACCTCCCATGCTATGTCCAACAAGAACTGCATCATGTGCGGCAGGGTCACTTGGGTTTAGTGAACTAAAAGCTTGTTTAAGCAGAGCATAAATCTGGAAACGGCTTTCTAAAATTGGCATGTTAGTCGAATAAAAAACTTGCCAAACTTGATAATTATCTCTTAAAACCGTATCGCCCATAACATCATTGGTCAGTGCAATCCATGCCTCGGGGCTACTTGCTAAACCATGTACCAACACGATAATTTTTTTGTTCGGATTATACGGTTCAAGCATATAGAGATGCGGCATAGTTAAATGCTGATCGCGATCAATCAGACTCAAATAGGCTGCAACTCCTAAATTGTTTTCGGCTAACCATAGGCCATAAGGTGCTGAAAAGTTAGCTGCTAGCGGATATCGCTTGCCTGCTACATTAATATTATCTGTCCGATATGGGTCATAAACTCGAATGACGAATTCTGGATTATTAATAATTTCTTCGACAGTGGTCGCGTGTTTGGGTTCAGCTACAATAGTCGCAGCTAAGTAGCGTGCATTATGAATATTTGGATTAACACCATTTTTATAATTATATTTAAGTGGGTCTAGGATATATTCATTAATATCTTCATTTCCTGAACTCGGAAAAACAGCCACAAATTCTGAGCCAAAACCATCGCGGCGGTTAATGGTTCTTAAGCCAGAAAAATTCAGGTTATAACTTGAAATTAATTTTTCTAGTTTTTGGCCAGTTAATTGTTTATGAAATTCAAAATCGATTGAATAAATACTCTTACCAATATGAATTTGTGGTTCAACAACATTTTTCTTTGGGTGTCTTAAGTCATAAACACCGACCATTTTGGCGATTGCTTGATTATAGAAATCGCGAATTTGAACTTGTCTATTATCAAAAATACGGTCGTTAGGCTTACGTTTTGTGGAAAATAGATAGGCATAGCTATAGCGAATACTTTTATCTAATAGACTCAATTGCTGGTCTAAGCAATTATCATATCTATTCAGAATATTCTTTTGTTCTTCTTCAGATTTATGTTTAGTAAATCTACTTACTTTACAGTCAGATGTATCTGATAAAGCCATTGCTTTTGCGAGATACATCTCGCTTGCTGCTGATAAGAACTGTTCATCTAAAATTTGAGGAAGGTTTTTGAGTTGATTTACACAGGTTTCAGGGGTATCTGTACAAACTTTAGCTTCTTGACCAGACATTGATAAAACATTCAGACTCGCTTCGCTGAGTTTATCTTGGGTAAGAATACTATTACGTTCATTTGCAATCGTTACATTCAAAGCTTGCTGTTTAACATTTACGACCTGACAACCACTCAGAATTGAACCGAGTAGTATGACCGTCAACAGTGTTTTGCTTCTTTTTATTGAAAACATTATGGTCAAAATATAGTGGCTCAATGGTAGGTAGATCATACAAATTTTAAAATATTTTTCAAATGATCAAATATAAAAAAGGGCTGTCAAAACAGCCCTTTTTTATAGAATTAAGCTTATTTTTTAGGTGCAGCAGAAGTAGTTGCTGACATTGCTGGGTTAGTTAAAACTTGCCATACGTTCCAACGACCTTGTTTTTCAATTTCTTGAATTAAACGGTCAGCAATTTCCGCTTCATCTGGATATTTAACTTTATAGTTCTTTAGCGTCTGGATCGCGTTTTTCTTTTGCTCCATTGCAATATAGTTATTTGCAGCAGCTAAATATGCTTCTTGAACATTACCTTTAATGGCTTTGTCTAAGTATGGAATCGCTTCACGTTGACCGCCACCTTCAGATAAACCAAAACCGAACCAGAAATTTGTTTCCGCATCATCTGGATTAATTTTTAAAAGTCTTTGAGCATATTCTAAAGATTTAGTGGTATGAACAGTACCTAAATCAAGGTTACGTGCAAGAACACTTGCTTTAAAAGCACGAATTAAAATATCAAATGATGCATTTGGATTTGCAGCAAGTGTATCAATTTGTTGTGTTACTTCTTTAAGTTTACTTTCAAAGCCTTTACGTTCTTGACGGTCAGTAAAGCGAGGTGGGTAGTGACGTGCTTTACCTTCCACTAACTGTAAGAAGTCATCAATAGTAGTCACGTCAATTTCATTTTCACCGGCTAAAACTGCGTATTTCATTGAACGTTGTGAATTATTGACAGTCGGAACGATCAGTTTATTGACGTCGAGAGTAAGCTGTTTAGTTGGATCATCTTGACGATTAACGACCATTTTGGTTACAGGCTGTGCAGCAGCGTCTTTTAATGCAACTTCAAATGCTGGTGGCTGATCATAGTTAAAAGGGTTTAGCGCATAAAAAGGAGGAGTAAGCTCTGGTTCCTTGAAAACAAAAGGCTCAATTTTTTGTTCTTTTACGGGTGCCATTGTACAAGCGGTTAAACTTGAGGTCGCAAGGATTATATATGCCAAAGGCTTAAAATTCATAGGATCTTCCGTTCATTTTAGTAAAGTCAGATTTGGTACAGGTAAGTCTAGGAAAAGCTAAACAGACATGCAAGGGTAAGCGTGTTACATTATGAATCAAGAATATTACGTTTTTGATGTCTTATCTTGCGCACCGCATTCACGACGAACTTCTTCAATAATTTTCAGTTCTTCATCACTAAAAGGCTGTTCATCCTGACTTTCTTTTTTGAAGCTCGGGTCTAGCTCTGATAAACGTTGGCATAAATTATTCATACGCGTTTCATTATGCTGAATACGATCAAGTAAAACGCGCATACCCTCTAAAATAGGGTCAGACTGATCAGCAGTTGTCGCATATGGAGCGAAACCAATACTTTGCGCATAATCACGGCGACGTTCTTCATCTTTATTCTTGTCAGGTGCATCTTTATAAATATAGCGAGCAGGGTTCCCTACAGCGGTCACGCCAGCAGGAACAGCTTTAGTTACCACAGCATTTGAACCGACTTTAGCACCTTTGCCTATGGTAAATGGACCTAAAATTTTTGCACCAGCACCAACAACAACGCCATCTTCTAAAGTTGGGTGGCGTTTACCTTTATTCCATGTTGTTCCACCTAGGGTAACACCATGATAAAGCGTAACATCATCGCCAATTTCAGCAGTTTCACCAATCACAACACCCATACCGTGATCAATAAAAAAACGTTTACCGATTTTAGCGCCAGGATGAATTTCAATTCCTGTTGCAAAACGACTAAATGAAGAAAGAAGGCGAGCAGCACCTTTACAATCTTTTTGCCATAACTCATGTGCGACACGATGCATCATAATCGCATGAATGCCAGGGTAGGTCGTGAGAACTTCGAGTGTATTGCGGGCAGCAGGATCTCGCGCAAATACAGCCTTTATATCTTCTTTCAGCTGTTTAAGCATTGGGTTGATCCTCCTTGTCAGATAATGCTTTTTTCCATTTACCACTGGTTAGGGCTTGTACACGACTAAAAATACCGCGAAGTAAATGATATTCCATACGATCTAATTGTATACGACCAAATAAACGACGCAAGCGTAAAGGTAACAAACGTGGATTATCTGGGTCTAAAAATTCAATTTCGGTTAGCATTTTCTCTAGATGAGGATAAAACTCTTCCATTTGTTGTTGAGTCACCAATGGTTCATCCCATTGCATGCTTTGACCTTGCACTAATGGCATTTCATCTACTTCTTGATCGACTTTCTCTTGCTCAAGAGCAGACATGCGAAGCTCGTAACATACGACTTGAATCGCTTGCGCAACATTTAATACGCCATAGTCTGGATTGACAGGAATTGTTAAATGATAATTTGCCAGTGCTAATTCTTCGTTGGTTAAACCACGGTCTTCACGGCCAAAAACAATCGCAATTTGTTGCCCTTGAGTAGTGGCCTTAATAGCTTCTTTGGCAGCTGGTCTTACGTCAAGTAAAGGCCAAGGAATAGTACGGCTACGTGCGCTTGTTCCAAATACTAAATGGCAATCTTTAATAGCATCTTCTAAGGTATCGACAATCTCAAGATGTTCAAATAAATCCTGGGCACCAGCAGCAAGCGCTTGTATGTCTGGGTGAGGATATGTTTTAGGTGCAACAAGAACTAATTTAATTAGTCCCATTGTTTTCATGGCGCGTAAAGCACTGCCAATATTAGCTGGCAAGGTAGTGTTTACCATGACAATACGCACTTGTGCTAATTGTTTTGACACAGTGTTGTGATCAAACGAACTCATAAGATTTCCAGAAATTACGAATATTGAGAAACTTCGCTTTGGTATAAATCCAATGCATCGTCCATAGTCATGTCCGCAGGAGGGGAAGCAACGGTTTGCGGACGAGCAGGTTCTGCTGCTTTAGCTGCTTTCGACTTTACTTGATATTCAATATAAATATTATCTTTACCAAAATAATCTCTGAGTTTAGCAAGTAATTCATCGAGAGGAGCAACTTTCCATTGCGGACCAAGTTGAAGCTCAGCTTGAGCATAAGGCTGATCAATCTGTAGCTGTAGAGTGATATGTTGATGCATATCTACATTGCAAAATGGCAAGATTATGTTTTGTAAATCTTTTGCCAAAGTGGCTTGCATAAACTCTTCTGTTAATTTGATCTGAATGCTATTAGCACGTTTTTGTCGTATTTCATTTAAAGTAAAAGCCTTGGTTAAACGGCCCATTGGACGTTCAAAGCCTTCTCTTTCATAAATTTCGCCTTCAAAGACGACAACACGCTCAACTTGGATAATATCTTTAAAACGTTGGAAACGTTCATGGTTGCAACTTACTTCAATACGAGCTGTACCATCATCTAGTACAATAACTACCCGATTCGGGAAGTTTGCGACGTCAATAACTAAACCTGCATACACTGTTGTAACACCGCGACGTGTAGCCGTAATTTCATTTAATTTTACCGGAATAAAAGCTTTTAGTTCTTGTCGGTAAACATCAATTGGGTGACCAGTGAGATATAGGCCAAGCGTGTCTTTTTCGCCTTTTAGACGAACTTCATCACTCCACGGTTTTACTGGTTTAGCTGGCTTACGCTGAACTTCTTCAACCTCACCAAATAAATCCATAATACCGCTTTCACGGTTACTTCGCGCTTGTTCAGCAGCTTGAACCGCCTCAGGCAATTGTGCCATTAGGCTTGCACGTTCAATTCCCAAGCAATCGAGTGCACCTGCACGAATCAACGCTTCAAGAGTACGCTTATTGATTTTCTTCAAATCAATACGATGGCAAAAATCGAATAGATCTGTATAAGGACCAAATTGTCGACGAGAGTCAATAACTGACTGCATCGCTTGTTCGCCAACGCCTTTAATTGCACCTAAACCATACACAATAGTTTTATCATCGCTCGCATGGAAATGATAAGTCGACATATTGACTGATGGTGGTAAAACTTCTAGGCCATTATTTCGGCAGTCATCAATTAAAAATACGACACTGTCAGTGTTCTGCATTTCCGATGACATTACCGCTGCCATAAACTCAGCAGGATAATGTGCTTTTAACCATGCAGTGTGGTAAGCAACGAGGGCATAAGCTGCGGCGTGAGATTTGTTGAAACCATAGCCTGCGAACTTTTCCATATAGTCAAAGATATGGTTGGCTGTACTTTCATCAATCCCTTTTTCTGCAGCACCTGCTAAGAAAATTTGGCGCTGCTTAACCATCTCCTCAGGTTTCTTTTTACCCATTGCACGGCGTAGTAAGTCCGCGCCACCGAGCGTATAACCCGCACAGATCTGTGCAGTCTGCATCACCTGTTCTTGATAAACCATAATCCCGTAAGTTGGCTCTAATACACCTTCAAGAAGTGGGTGAAGATATTCAAAATCTCCACCATGCATACGGTGAATAAAGTCAGGAATAAGATCCATTGGACCAGGACGATACAATGATACGAATGCAATAATCTCTTCAAATTTACTTGGACGTGCTTCTTTAAGCATTCGTTTCATGCCGACGGATTCAAACTGGAATACCGCGGTTGTATTTGCATCGGCAAAGACTGAATATGCTTTAGCATCATCAAGTGGAACATGCGAAATAATGAGCGGATCATTACTATCGCGATTTTTATTAATATTTTGAATTGCGTCTTCAATAACGGTTAAGTTACGTAAACCCAAGAAGTCGAATTTGACGAGACCTGCTGCTTCTACATCGTCTTTATCATATTGAGCAACACGGCTTGTTCCATCTTCCTCACAAAGTACAGCCGAGAAATCGGTAATCTTACCTGGTGCAATGACGACACCACCGGCATGTTTACCAGTATTTCGGGTGATACCTTCCAATTTTAAAGCCATTTCCCAGATTTCACTCGCATCATCATTATCTGGGTTAGATGGGTTGGTAACGATATCTTTAAGCTGAGGTTCCATCTCGATAGCAGTGGCTAAGTCCACACCGAGCGGTTTAGTCGGTACCATTTTTGAGATACGGTCAGCTAAACCGTAAGACTTACCCAATACACGGGCAACGTCACGAATTGCACCTTTTGCCGCCATCGTACCGAAAGTTGCAATTTGCGACACGGCTTCACGTCCATAAGTACGGGAAACATAATCAATGACGCGGTCACGTCCGGCAATACAGAAGTCGACGTCAAAGTCGGGCATCGAAACACGTTCTGGGTTTAAGAAACGTTCGAAAAGTAGATCGTAACGAAGAGGATCAAGATCAGTAATTTTTAAGCTATATGCAACGAGTGAACCCGCACCTGAACCACGACCAGGTCCTACAGGAACGCCATTATTTTTTGCCCACTGGATGAAGTCCATGACGATAAGGAAGTAACCAGGGAAACCCATTTTGAGGATAATGCCGACTTCGTAATCAATTCGTTCATCGTAAGGTTTACGAATCTCTGGCCAGTCTTCACCACGTTTTTCGAGAGGGTAGAGATAATCTAAACGTTCTTCTAGACCTACTTTTGACAAATGCTCAAAGTAGGTGTCGATGGTAAAGCCATCTGGAATTGGGTAGTCAGGTAAAAAGTAGGTGCCGAGTTGTAGGCTAACATTACAGCGTTTTGCAATGTTATAAGTATTTTCGATAGCACTTGGGATATCTGAAAACAACTCGATCATTTCGTCCGAGGTTTTAAAATGTTGCTCAGGACTATATAAGCGTGGACGACGGTCATCTGCTAATACATAGCCATCAGCAATACAAACACGGGCTTCGTGGGCTTCAAAATCTTCTTTTTCTACAAAGTGCACATCATTATGCGCAACTACACCGACATTATATTGGGCAGCAAGTTTAGCGGCTTCTTGAATAAAGTCTTCTTCACCAGGACGATCGGTACGTGTTAAAGCCAGATAAACACGGTTACCAAATTTTTCGATCCATGCTTCTAACAGGGGAGCTGCTTTTTGAGGGTTAGATGAACAAAGCATCTGACCCACATCACTATGTTGGCCAAGTAAAACAATAATATCTTGATGCTGTTCAAGTACCCATTCTTTTTTTACACATGGAATACTGAGTTGTTGACCTTCAATAAAACCGCGTGAAACGATTTCGGTAAGACTTTTCCAGCCTACATTACTCATTGCAAGTAAAGTTGCACGATGTTGAGCATCGTCAAGGCGAATTGTGCTACCTAAAAGCGGCTTAATCCCTTTTTTTAAACAAGAATTATAAAATTTTACTGCTGCATGGAGGTTTGATAGATCGGTTAATGCCAGCGCAGGCATTTGGTCTTTAACCGCAGCGTTGACCAAGTCAGGTATGCGAACTATCGACTCTGTAATCGAAAATTCTGTATAAATACCGAGATGAACAAACTGCATAAACCAATCCTTAATACGACTGCAGCATAGTTTAGCACGCAAAGTTAAAACGAAATGCTTAATATTTTGGCAAACTGTTAAGGATTTTATTATTTAAGAAGAATGATTTGAATATCTATTGTACAGATTTAATATAAAAGAGCTTATTTTTAAGAAATAGGACCAACCCAAACTTTGTGTTTGGGCTGGTTGAAAAACTTAGTACTGCCAGAACATGCGCTGAATTTCTTTCGTGTCATTAGTCTTAGTAAGAGCTAAAGCTGCAAGAAGACGCGCTTTTTGAGGGTTTAAATCATGTGCTGCTACCCAACCATATTTAGAGTCAGGTTGTTCTGCATCACGTAATACGAAACCTTGTGCGACACGTGATGAACGGATAATTTGAATACCGTTTTTGTCGTGAAGATTTTGTAAGGTTGGTACGATATATTTTGGTACAGAACCGTTACCAGTACCTGCATTAATGATCGCTTTAGCACCAGCTTTTGCATACGCTTCATATGCATCTGGAAGCATAGAGTCCGAACCATAAACGATCTGTACAGTTGGAAGTGCATCGCCTTTAATATTTTCAATATTAAATTCTGAAGCATTTGTATGGCGTTTTACAGATTGTCTGAACCAGTATGGTTTGCCTTCAACTAATGTACCTAAAGCGCCCCATTGGCTAACAAAAGCATTGGTATGAATGTTAATGCCTTTAGTTACATCACGTGCAGCAAAAATAGAGTCGTTCATAAGAACCATAACGCCTTTATTTTTTGCATCATCAGAAGCTGCTAAAGCAACTGCACTATAAAGGTTAAGTGGACCATCAGCTGAAAGAGCAGTTGAAGGACGCATTGAGCCAACAAGTACAATCGGTTTATCAGTATGAACAACCAAATTTAAGAAAAATGCTGTTTCTTCTAAAGTATCTGTACCGTGTGTAATTACGACACCATTAACAGATGGCTTTTTAACAAGCTCATTCACTTGACGAGCAATTTCTAATAATTCCTTGTCAGTAATACTCTCAGAAGCGATTTGTAATGCTTGAATACCAGTTACATTTGCCAAATCTTTGATTTGTGGAACTGCGTTAATTAGCGTATCAACAGGAACTTTTGCAGCAGTATAAGTTGCACTATTTGCCGAGCTTGCGCCAGCACCTGCGATAGTACCGCCAGTCGCAACTACAACAACATTATTTTTTGCATAAAGTGGGAGAGAGCAGGCTAATAAGCCCATCGCTAAACCTAAAGATTTAACAGTTTTAGTCAACATCGAAAATATCCTTATGAAGTGACGAAGTAAAAGTTTGTTGAATATGACTGCTTTTCCTAAGCAAAATACATACCATGTAAAACATATTCATAACTTGTTTGAATAAGAAGCATCCTTGAATAGCATTTTGTTTTATCAACAATTGCTTAATCATTGCTTTTATTTAGCGCTAATAAATAACATGAATAAAATAAAAAATCTATTAAGTTTTTCTAATTTATCTTGATTTGTTTACTTTTTAATATAAATAAAACAAATGATTTCTTTATCAGTATAAAATTAAAAAATAATAGACATGTTTAAGTAGGTTTTTGCCATATGATATTTTTATATTGTTGATTTTTATTGTTATAATTTAATATTAAGATAATTTTAAATTTTCCTGTGTAAGTTAAAAAATAATTCCATTAACTTAATATAATTTAATTGTTGTAAATTGAATTAAAATTTAATCACTTGGTATTTATTTTTGAAAATATAAAATTTGTTTGAATCATTTTTATTCTATTTTTAAGGTTTGGTTTAAGAAAATTTAATAGCAGTTTAAAGTCATTATTTAATATAAAAATATAGGTGAATTTCTGCCATCAATTTTAAAATAAAAAAAGAGCAATTTTATAAGGTCATATAAAATTGCTCTTAAGTTGGGAGAGTGGGAGAAAAGAGAAACTTATGCGGTCGTTTGTTCTTGAGTTGATTTAATTAATACTGGCTCTGGTAATTCTTCAGTATCAGCCACTTTATCACCTTCAAGCTTGGCAACAACTGCGGTTGCAATACTGTTACCTACTACGTTTGTTGCAGTACGGCCCATATCAAGGAACTGATCGATACCGAGTAATAAAAGGATGCCAGCTTCAGGTAAATGGAACATGGTGAGCGTCGCTGAAATAACTACAATAGAAGCTCGAGAAACTCCTGCAATACCTTTACTTGTTACCATTAGAGTTAACAAAATTAAGATTTGTTGAGTAAAACTAAGATCAATATTGTAGGCCTGAGCAATAAAGAGCACTGCAAACGTGGTGTACATCATTGAACCATCTAGATTGAATGAATAACCTAAAGGTAATACAAAGCTCGTTACTTTTTTAGGCACACCAAATTTATTTAGTGCATCCATTACTTTAGGGTAGGCTGATTCACTTGAAGCTGTAGCAAAAGCAAGCGTTACAGGTTCACGAATTAATTTACCTAAGCGGAAAATATCTTTTTTAAGTACGATTGCACCTACAGAGAATAAGATGATCCACAGTAATAAAAGACCGAAGTAGAACTCTGCGATTAAAATGCCATAATCAACAATCAAGCCTAAACCTTGTACTGTAATTGCTGAAGCGATTGCTGCAAATACTGCAACAGGTGCAAACATCATGACGTAATCAGTAATACGGAACATGATTTTGCTGAGTTCATCAGTCAAACGAATGATAACTGAATCTTTTTCTTTGCCTTGATTTACAAAAGCAAGGGCTGAGCCAAAGAAAATAGAGAAAACAAGGACTTGCAAAATATCGTTATTTGCCATTGCTTCGGCAATACTGCGTGGGAAAACATGGCTTAAAAATGATTGTAGAGTGAAGCCTGTAGTCGCTGGAGCAGAAGAGCTACTCAATTGTTGCGCAGTTGGTAATACTAAATCTAAAGCTGCACCTGGTTGGAAAAAGTTTGCCAGACCCATACCGATAGCAAGCGATACGAACGAAGCAGTAATAAACCAAGTCATTGATTTAAGGGTGATACTGCCGATTGATGTAGATTTCCCCATTGATACAATGCCTGAAACAATAGTGGCAAATACCAATGGAGCAATAATCATTTTGATAAGGCGTAAAAAGATATCTGTAGGTATGTTGAGATAAGAAGCGATTTGCTTCAGTTGTTCACCCTCATTAAAGAAGTGGTGACAAATCCAACCTGTCAGTATGCCAAGTAAAATAGCAACAACAATATACTTGAGCAATTTCTTTTGCTTCATATGAACCTCTATCCATTTGATTCAATCATCCTTTGATGGGATTTGAATGATTGAAAGCTTTCCTTGTTAGTTCAGTTCGGTTGTTCTAACGATGTTATCTTCCTAGATCTGTATCTGTTTTAACCGAATCGAATATGGCGATGTTGTTATGGAGATGGATTGTTGCTCGATTTTGAAGCGGTGTGAAATGCAAAAAAATATTGATCCATGCATTTTTTGCATAATAAAGGTTAAGTAGATTGAAGAAAATCAAGTGATTTTAAACGTATGGTAAAAAATATATAAATCAAAAAATTAACTAATTTTTAAAGTTAAAAGAATTATAAAATTTATAAAAATAATTTAAATACAATAATTTATTTTGTGTTGGTAAAATTATTATGTGGTTGGGAGATTCTTCTTTTATAAAGATGAAAAAATAGATTTATAAAAAAGGCACCTATTTAGAGATGCCTTTTTTGTTATGCATTTTTTTAACGTCGATTGGCTAAGAAACGACCTAGACGGGTAATTGCTTCACGTAATTCATTTTCAGCGGGTAAGAAAACCACACGGAAATGATCAGGTGTTAGCCAGTTAAAGCCTGTACCTTGCACCAATAAAACTTTTTCTGCACGTAGCAAATCAAGCATTAACTTTTCATCATCTTCAATTGGGTAGATGTTCGGGTCAAGGCGTGGGAAACAGTACATTGCTCCATCTGGTTTTACACAACTTACGCCTGGAATTTCATTAAGCATTTCCCAAGCAATATTACGCTGTTCATATAAACGACCACCAGGACGGATCAAGTCATTAATTGATTGATAACCGCCTAGGGCAGTTTGAATCGCATATTGAGCTTGAACGTTAGCACATAGGCGCATTGACGCTAACATATCTAATCCTTCGATATAGTCGGCAGCACGGCTTTTATCACCCGTAATTGCCATCCAACCTGAACGGAAGCCTGCAATACGATAAGCTTTTGATAAACCATTAAAAGATACACAAAGCTGGTCGCCCGCTAATGATGCTACTGAAACATGTTCAATACCGTCATAAATAATTTTGTCGTAAATTTCATCAGCAAATAAAATTAGATCATATTTTTTTGCAATCGCTACAATCTGTTCAAGAATGTGGCGTGGATATACCGAACCCGTAGGGTTGTTCGGGTTAATGATGACAATACCGCGAGTATTCGGAGTAATCTTACTTTCAATATCAGCAATATCTGGGTACCAGCTATTTTCTTCATCACATTTATAATGAATTGCTGTGCCGCCTGAAAGATTAACTGCTGCTGTCCAAAGCGGATAATCCGGCATTGGAATCAGCATTTCGTCTCCATCATCTAATAGGCCTTGCATAGCCATTACGATGAGTTCAGATACGCCATTACCAATATACACGTCATTGACATGCATATTGAGAATTCCTTTTTGCTGGTAATACTGACAAATTGCTTTGCGAGCAGGGAAGATACCTTTTGAGTCAACATAACCAATTGCGTTTGGTAAGTTTAAAGCAACATCATTAATAATTTCTTGTGGTGCTTCAAATCCAAAAGGAGCAGGATTGCCGATATTCAGCTTAATGATTTTATGTCCTTGCTCTTCCATTTCATTGGCGGCTCGTAAAACTGGCCCACGGATGTCATAACAAACATGCTCAAGCTTCGATGATTTTTTGATTTCTCGAGTAGATGGCATGGAATGGATGGTAGCAGTATTTTTAGACATAACGGGATTCACTTTTGCATATCGGTATAAATAACTTTTAAATGTTTTAACTGTTACCAAATTTAGATCATGTTGATCTTTCAATAGTTCAACAATTTTTTCATGGGTAAAACCCGATTGTTGATATTGTTTGATAATTGGTAGTAGTTGTTGGAAAACCACACTTTTTTTCTGAGACATGTTCTGTCCTATACAACCGTGCGCACTTAGAATAGCACTATGTTTGCTTGCTTTAAAGAAGATTAGTAATAAATTTGCTTACTTTTGATTTTGTATTTTGCTTACTTTTTGCTTTTTATTCTTTATATGTTTAAATTCCAACAAATTTTACGTTCAGAGACTAGTGTTTTTGTGATGAATGGCGTAAATATAAAACTCGATCATCAGAAATGTTTACTTCAGAATAAAAGGTGTATGTCATGGGAAAAGTCAATAAAACAGACCGGGAATGGCAAAGAGAGTTATCACCAGAAGAGTATCGGATTACACGACAAAAGGGCACTGAACCTGCATTTACGGGGCAATACTGGAATACTAAGCAACATGGTACCTATGTTTGCCGTTGTTGCGGCGCAGAGTTGTTCTCATCGGATACCAAATATGATAGCGGTTGCGGTTGGCCAAGTTTCTTCCGTCCGATCAATGGTGCTGTCATTGATGAACATGAAGATTTAACGCATGGTATGGTCAGAACTGAAATAGTTTGTCATGATTGCGAAGCTCATTTAGGGCATGTATTTGAAGATGGACCACAGCCGACTGGTTTGCGCTACTGTGTAAACTCGGCATCATTACAACTGAAAACAGAAGAAAAAAATGATGAGGAAACCTATCCATGAGTAATATTTATCAGTTTGAAGCTGAGCTGTTAGAGGGTGAAGTTAAGCAATTGGCTGATTACAAAGGTAAAGTTTTACTAATTGTAAACACTGCCAGTAAATGTGGTTTTACACCACAATTTGCTGGCCTCGAAAAACTTTATGAAAAATATAAAGATCAAGGATTAGAAGTTTTAGGTTTTCCCTGCAACCAGTTTGGTGGGCAAGATCCAGGAAGCAATAAAGAAATTGGTAGCTTCTGTCAGCGTAACTATGGGGTGAAATTTCCTATGTTTGCTAAAGTTGATGTAAAAGGCCCGGAAGCCCATGTGATTTTTAGATATTTAACACGTGAAGCTAAAGGTATTTTAGGTAGTAGTAGCATTAAATGGAACTTTACCAAATTTTTGGTAGGCAAAGATGGTGCTGTTTTAAATCGCTATGCACCTACGACTAAGCCAGAAGCTTTAGAAGCTGATATTGAAAAAGCATTAGCGAGTTAATCATTTAAATGAACGCTATTCCTCAAGCTTTTGAGTTTTGGCAAGATGGGCGAATGCCTTATGTTGAAACCAGAAGATCCTGTTTTAGCCGAACGTGTTATAAGTCTCATAGTCATCCAACGTTTTCTATCGGGGCTATAGACGAGGGGAATAGCGTTTTTCAAAGTTCATTTGGTACGCCCCAAAAGATTGATGCTGGTACTTTGGTGATCGTACCCGCACATATTGAGCATTCATGTAACCCTTTGCCAGATCAGGCTTGGAGCTACCAGATGCTACATTTGGATATAAGGTGGTTAAATCAGCTGTATTCAGAATTTCGAGAACATGGTTTAGATTTGCATCTGCCTCAGCATAAGCCGCTCATAATAAAAGAAGAAACTTTATATCAGGCTTTTTCTGATATGAATGAAACTTTATTCGATCCTGAAAAATTAATTATTGAAAAAGAACAGTCGCTAATCTATTGCCTTACCCAGCTGTTACTCCCTCATTTCGTATTAGAAGAAATACAAAAAACTGAATATTTGTATGAAGATTTTTTGGACTTAATTCATATTATTAAATCGTCAGAACAATTTATTTCTCTTGAAGAGCTTGCAGAGCAGGTTGGTCTTAGTCGATATGCAATCATTCGTTTATTCAAGGCCAATGTTGGTTTAACTCCGCATGCATTTCAAATTAATTTAAAGATTAATCAAGCCAGAGCTCAATTAAAACAAGGGATTTCACTCGCAGAGCTAGCTGTCAATTTAGGCTTTAGTGATCAAAGCCATTTTCATAAAGCTTTTAAAGCACATACAGGAATTACTCCTCGACAGTTTCAACTTGCAGCCGCGCAATAATTTACAAGAAATTATTTTTCTCTATTTTTAAGCTACTCCATACAGTTTTAAAGATGAAATCGTTATGGAAGTTTTTTTGGTTATCGCCTTTACTCACTTTTTAGCACTCCTATCTCCGGGACCAGATTTTTTTCTTATTCTGACCAGTCTTTTGCAAAAAGGAGCGCGTTATACCTATGGCGTTATTCTGGGAATTACTTTGGGTAATGCTGTTATCTTAATGGTGTGTATATTTGGATTTATGGTGCTTGGCAATTTAAGTACAACGATTCTTTTAGTACTTAAATGGATGGGGGCTGGATATTTAGCTTATTTGAGTTTTCTTTGTTTTAGAGCCACTCAAGGAACAATCTTAAATATTACAGTTGCTGAAAATAGTTTGTTTGAACAAGAGTCTAGTTATAAGAGTAAAGTTAAAAGCTTAGCTTTGGGTTTGCAATCCAGTCTTCTTAATCCTAAAAATATTATGTTTTATAGTAGTTTAATGCTACTTATTCAACAGGAATTTAGCTTATTTCAAAAATTACTAATGAGTATATGGATGACAGGAGTAGTTTTTGGCTGGAATTTATTATTGGTTCGTTTATTGCGTCAAGAGCGGGTATTAGCACAGATTAAACGTTCTGCTAGAGGAATATATTATTGCTCTAGTCTGGCTTTCATTTTTTTCGCAGTGTTATTGGTTGTCTATAGTTAATATGCATTGCATAGCCTTCTAAATAATACTGAAGGCTATGCAATTTGCTGGGTTTAAAGAATCGCTTTTAAACGTTTAACCACTTCTTCGCATTGTGCCAAATCTGCTACTAAAGCCATACGCACATGGTTGGCACCAGGATTACCTTGTTCGGTATCACGAGATAGGTAACGACCTGGTAAAACCTTAATGTGTGCTTTTTCCATCAGCATCTTGGCAAAAGTTTCATCATTATCTACTTTTAACCAGTAATAAAAACCAGCATCAGGTTTTTGTAATGGGAGCAGATGGCCTAGCTCAGATTGGAATAAATCAAACTTTGCACGATATTGTTTACGGTTTTCTTCAACATGATTTTCATCGTTCCACGCTGCGATTGAAGCAAGCTGGTGTTGTACTGGCATTGCAGCGCCGTGATAGGTGCGGTATTGCAAATATGGTTTTAATAATTCGGCATCACCCGCTACAAAACCTGAACGCAGACCCGGTAAGTTTGAGCGTTTTGAAAGTGAATGAAATACGATACAGTTTTTGTAGTCATCACGTCCAAGCTCAGCACAAACTTCTAATAGACCAGTAGGTGCTTGGTCAAACCAAAGCTCTGAATAGCATTCATCAGAAGCAATAACGAAATTATATTGATCAGATAAGGCAATTAGCTTTTTAAATTGTTCTTTGGAAAGCACAGTACCTGTTGGGTTACCCGGTGTACACACAAAAAGAAGGGCTGTCTTTTCCCAAACTTCTGCTGGTACAGCATCAAAATCACCTAAATAGCCATTTTCTTCCGTGCAATTAATGAAGTATGGCTTTGCACCTGCAAGTAAAGCTGCACCTTCATAAATTTGATAAAACGGGTTCGGCATCACCACATAAGGTGCATCTTCACGATTAATTAATGCCTGTACAAAAGAGAAAATCCCTTCACGTGTACCAGAGACAGGCAAGATGTGGTTTTCAGCACTAATGCTGTTAAGTTTAAAGCGCTTAGTTAACCAATCTGAAATGCTTTGGCGAAGCTCTGGTAAGCCTTTGCTGTTTGGATAAGTTGATAAATGGTTAAAGTTATCAATAATAGCCTGTTTAACAAACTCTGGTGCTGGATGCTTAGGTTCGCCAATTGATAGAGGAATCAAGGGAAGGTTAGCAGGAGTAGTATCCTTAAAAAGTTGGTTTAACTTTTCAAATGGATACGGGTGTAATAACGACAAGCTAGAGTTCATTAAACAGTTACCAAGTAGTTGAGTTTCAGTGCTGACAAATTTGATTAGATGCTTCATCTAATGCAGCTTTCAGTTTTTCCGAGAAGAGTTTGACCTCTTCGTTATTCAGCGGTTTTCCATCTTTTTTGGTGACAAAGAAAATATCTTCGGCACGTTCACCTAAAGTTGCGATTCGGGCTGAATGGATGTCTAAACCTTGCATCATAAATAAACCACCCACGCGTGCAAGTAGGCCGGGGTGATCGAGTGTTGAAATTTCGACCATATTTTGCTGTAAGGCTTCATTTAATGTTACGTCGACTGTATTTTCAATATCGAAGTGACGTAATTGACGTGGAATACGACGTTGCATGAGTCCCGGGTATTGATCTGGTTGGCTAAGCGCCTTCACTAATGCATTTTTAACGGTTCCTTCACGCTCTGGGTCGGTAAGCAATGTACCAAAACGATCAAGTACAACATAAGTGTCTAAGCTAAATGCTGTACTTGCCGTGATAATTTTTGCGTCCTGAACGTCTAAGTTCATTCGGTCTAAAACGGCAACGGTGGTGGCAAATAGGTTAGGTTGATCGCGTGTATAAATAAAGATCTGCACCGCATCTTGAGCTGCTTTACGGTGAGCACGCAAGAGAACTAATGGCTCCGGATTATCGCCGTGTTTTAAAATTGCTTGTGTGTGCCATGCAATTTCGTCTGCTGACTCTTTGATGAAGTATTCATCACCAAGTTCTTGCCATACTTTTTCGACATCTGCCAATGCGAAGTTATTTACCAGTAATTCACTTGCTGCAAATTTGGTGTCTTCAATTAACATTTGGTAGTCAACAGGACGACCTAAACCTGTACGGATTACATCACGGGCATGCGTATAAAGCTGACGCATAAGCGATGCGCGCCATGTGTTCCAAAGTTTTGGATTTGTCGCGTTAATATCGGCAACCGTTAAAGTGTAGAGATAATCAAGATGCTCCATGTCGCCAAGTTTTTCTGCAAAATCTTTTACGACATCAGGATCAGAAATATCTTTTTTCTGAGCGGTCAAAGACATGAGCAAATGGTTTTGAATGAGCCATGCAATTAATTTGCATTCACGCTCTGTAAAACCGTGTGCACGTCCAAACTCAATTGCATCTTCTGCACCAAGTTCACTATGGTCACCACCGCGACCTTTTGCAATGTCATGGAATAAAGCAGCAATAAAGACAATATCTTGACGAGCAAGACGTTGGAAAACTGAACTTACTACAGGAAATTCTTTGGCAAATTCAGGTTCTCTAAAACGATTTAAATTGCGAAGTAATAATAATGTATGAGCATCGACCGTATAGATATGGAATAGGTCATATTGCATAAGGCCCATAATTTGGCCAAAAGCAGGAATATAGTTTCCTAAAACCCCATAACGTTTCATCGCAACCAAGGTATCGTATAAACGATATGGTGAACGAATAATCGACATAAACAGTGCTTGATGCTCTGGATTATCGCGATAACTTTGGTTGATTCGTTTCGCAGCAAGAATAAGTAAGCGTAAAGTCCGAGCGCGGATTCCTTCAATATCTGGTCGATTGGCTAAAATATAGAACAATTCTAAAATCGCGCTTGGATGCTCTGCGAATATTTTGTGATGCTGTACGGCAAGTTTATTATCGACAATTTTAAAGTGATCGTTAACGACTTCAATTTTGCGTTCATAGTTGGGGAGTCGAGGAGTAATCACTGACTCGCTAAAATACGCCAGCAACATTTCATTGAGTGTTGAAACTTGCTGCGCCGTACGGTAGTAGCGTTTCATGAACTGCTCAACCCCATAATTTACAGGTTGGCCTTCTTGACGCACATATCCAAATTTCGCGGCAATTTCTCTTTGGTGGTCAAAGAGTAAACGGTTTTCATCACGTTTAGCTAAACGGTGTAAATGATGTCGAATTTCCCAAAGAAAACTTTCTGCTTCTTCTAAAACTGCCAATTCAAACTCTGAAATGAAACCTAAATGCACTAAGTCATAAATACGGTTTACGCGAAAGTGACGTTTAGCAATCCAGCCAATTTGGTTAATGTCACGGATACCACCCGGCGCATTTTTAATATCAGGTTCTAAATTACTTTCAGTATTGTTGTGTTGATGGTAACGCTTGGCTTGTTCGGCCATCTTTGCGTCATAAAATGTTTTATCTGTCCATGTCTGCGAAACAATACGGCGAGGCCATTTCGCAAGCTGATTATTACCAGTAATTAACCGCGCCTCAATTAAAGTTGTTGCAACGGTTAAATCGGTAGCGGCCTGTTCAACACAGCTTTGAATCGTGCGAACACTAATGCCGGGTTTGAAATTGCCAACGTCCCATAAAGAAGAAATAAATGTAGAGATACGTTTTTCGTTTTCTTCGTTAATTTCATGTTCCGATAAAATCATGATATCGACGTCGGAATAGGGTAACATTTCACGGCGCCCATAACCGCCTACAGCAAAAAGGCCCAGTTCTGTCTGATCGAGTTCAGCATGTTTCCATAAAAAGATCAGTGCTTCATCTACTAAATCTGAACGGGCTTTAATGATTTCACGAATAGATTGCCCATTTTCATATGAATCTTGCAACTGCTTTTCTACATCCGTTCGCCATTGATTAATGGCTTTAATATCATGATGACTTGAGACATAGTTCAACAATGGCGATATATTGATCATGAAAATGGGTCTACCAATAAGTAAAAATTAAGAGTTTGTTTGAACGCTTACTTGATCAGCGGTTTCTTTTGCTAAAGTACGAGCAAGATCAGTATTTTCAGCACGAGCGGTTGCTACCCCCATACGACGACGTTTGAAACCTTCTGGTTTGCCAAACAGGCGTAAATCGGTGTCTGGGTGTGTTAAAGCTACATTGAGGTTGCCATAACTTAAATTGCTGGCATCAACTCCAGCATAAATTACTGCACTTGCTGCAACACTGTGGCGTGCTGTGTTTACAGGTAAACCTAAAATTGCACGTGCATGCAGTTCAAATTCACTTTGAAACTGAGATGCTAAAGTTACGAGTCCTGTATCGTGTGGGCGAGGTGAGACTTCACTAAACCAAACCTTGTCGCCTTTAATAAACAGTTCTACACCAAAAATACCACAGCCACCAAGTGCAGTTGTCACTTTATTTGCAATACGTTTTGCTTCTTCGAGTGCCGCCGCCGTCATTGGTTGAGGTTGCCAGCTTTCTACATAATCCCCGGCATCTTGGCGGTGACCAATTGGGTCACAGTAATGAGTTTCGATTTCACCAGTTTCAGGGTTTTTAGCGCGAACGGTAAGTAATGTAATTTCAAAATCAAAATCAATTTGAGATTCAATAATAACCGTGCCTTGGTTAACACGGCCACCTTGCATTGCATATTCCCAAGCTGCATCGACTTCATCGAAACTTTTTACACGAGACTGACCTTTACCTGAAGATGACATGACTGGTTTTACAAAGTTTGGATAACCAATGTCATCGCAAGCGGCGCGGAAGCTTTCGAGCGTATCAGCAAAACGATAAGCAGAAGTAGGTAGGCCAAGTTCTTCAGCCGCAAGACGGCGGATGCCTTCACGGTTCATTGTGAGGTTTACAGCTTTAGCAGAAGGGATGACAGTTGCTGTTTTGCTCGCTTCAATTTCAAGTAAAACTTCTGTCGCAATTGCTTCAATTTCTGGAACAATTAAATTTGGTTTAATTTTCTCGATGAGTTGTTTTAATTGAGCAGGATCTGCCATGTTTAACACATAAGAAAAATGTGCAACTTGCATTGCTGGTGCATGATCATAACGGTCGGCTGCATGTACTTCTACACCAAGGCGTTGTAAGGAAATTACAACTTCTTTGCCAAGCTCTCCTGAACCTAACAATAAAACTTTAAATGCAGAAGATTGAAGTGGGGTACCGAGTGTCACGCTCATGCGAATCATCCTGACAAAATTATTTTTTTAAGCATAGCAGAACTTATGGTGGAGTTAAGCCTTATCATGCATAAAAAAAGTAATTTTGTCGGACAATTAAAAAAGTGGTTTTTAGATATTAACCTGATAGTTTAAAAGCAATTCATCCGCATTTTTACCACGGATGCCCCAATTTTCTTTAGGTGTTTCAAAAATAGTAATTTCAATGTCTTGTGGAGAAATTCTACATTGTTCTTGAATATTACGAAATAAGGTTTGGATAAGCTGCTTTTTAGTGGCTGCACTGCGGCCTGCAAACATTGAAAGTTCAATAATAATGTAATGCTGGCTTCTGTCAGAAGGGTAAATGAAATTTCCTGGTTTAAGGCTAATAAAACGTTGAAATCTTTTCTCAACAGGATATTTCAATTCTTCAATAAGCGCCTGATGGATTGCATGAGAAAGTAATTCTCGGTACTGCATAATGGTTTGTTCATTTGCATAAATTTTAACTTGTGACATTTTTATCTCTATTAAGTAGCTAAGGTTATCTTTTTAATCAATTCAAAATTAGATTTTTCAGGCCAGAAGTTTCAATCTTAAACGCCTCTGGCCAGATTTTATTTTATATAAGGAAGATAAGTTTATCTATTTATAAAGGTAAATAAGTATAGATCAGACCATAAACAATTGCGGCAGTTAAAGTTGCTGGTACGATTTTCTTAAATTTAAAATAAAGACCTGCTAAAACTAAAAAACCGATAAGCATTGCGAAACTCTTATTGGGATTTTCAAGGAGAGGTGGAAGAGTAGCAACTACAAGCATGGCACTAATTGCAGATATTCCAATACTTCCCAAAGCAATTTTTATCCAGATTGAGCCGCGTCTTTGCTGCGAACCCTGTAATTTTTGTATTACAAAAAAAGGTCCAAAGCGTGAAGCAAAATTGGCTATACCCACAATAATGCCGACCAGAATAATTTCTAGGTTCATATTAAGCCTCAACCTCATCATGCTGTTTCAGCACATAATGTTTAAATAGACCAGCTAAAATGCCTGAAAAAATACCTATAAAGATAGCCGCTGATAAGTTAATCCAATAACACGCCAAAGCTGAAACTACTAAAGATACAGCAACAACAAGGCTATGCTTTCGTTCAAATGCGGCTAATAAAAAACTTAAAAATAAAGCAGGTAATAAGAAGTCTAAAGCTGCTTGTAAAAACTTTGGTAAATGAGCAACTTGATCGGCAAATAATCCACCTAACAAAGAGCCACTTGCCCAAGCCATCCAACTAAATAGACTTAAGCCAAGCATCCAAGACTCGGACCATTGTTGTTTGCGCTGTGAAAGTTGGATCATTCCACTGGCAAAAACTTCATCGGTTAAGCCCCAAGCCCATACTGCAGTTTTCTTAAGATTTAATTTGTTTGGAATCAGGTTGTATAGAGCAGGTCCATACAGGACATGGCGAATATCTAGTGCAATGACTGTTAATGCTGTTAGCCAGATGGATGAACCGCTAGCCAAAAGAGCGACAACCAAGAACTGGCTAGCGCCAGCATACATTGAACAAGATAGAAAAAAAGCTTCCCATGGTGTAAAACCAAACTGAGAGGCAGAAACGCCAAAGGCAAAAGAAACGGGTAAATAGGTGAGTACGATAGCTTGGCTATCTTTGGCGCCTTGCCAAAAAGTTGCTGTTTGGGCAGGCATCAATTGTTGTTCGGACACAATACACCTTGGCAATAAACCAAATGATAAAAATACTTGAAAGATTGAGTATTGTAGCCGAATTTAATAGCATAGTGCCGAAATGTTTAATCGGCAGTTTGATATGTTCAAGGCAAAGATTCGTTTAGTTTATATCGCCATGATGAGTGCAGGTATTTTTACATTGCAGGGCTGTGATAATGGTAATCAAGGTGCAGAAAAAAAAGTAGAAATTAAGCCAGCACCGAAACTAACCAATGATGCAACTGTTTATGCTCAAAAAGCATGGGCATTAATTAACACGGTTGAGCATTTAGTTTATGAAAAACAACTCAGCCAAATTGATGACAAAGTTCGTAAACCTTTACGCCAATTAAGTACAGACTGGCGCATTAATGTAAAAATGACGGATTCGGTGACAGAAGGGAAATATGCACTCTGTCGTAAGGCTCTGACAAGTTTAGATATATGGGCACGCGAAACGCTAGAAAATAATAGTTCAGTTGCCCAAAAACAAGCGGACTATGAGCGAGATAAGGCTCAATGTAAGGATGCGATCGATACGCCGAATCTTGGAAATACTTCGCCAAAATAAAACTAATGAATTTAAAAAAGCGAGATGATCAATCTCGCTTTTTTGCTTTTAAACAATAATGAGTGAATGTGAATTACGGTTTTGTGGCAGCTTTAGCGGTGTTTGCAGTCTTCACAGCATCTTATTTCATTTGATGAGTCATTTGCTGTGATTCATGTTGAGCATGAGTCGCGCTGGTCATTGCATCATGTTTTTGAGTGCTTAAGTCTTTTTTAACATCCTGTTTAGTTTTAGTTACCTCTTTCTTGGCTTTTTGAGCGGTAGCTTTTCCATGTACCGCTACACATTTTCCACCTTTGTGATTTGGTCCTGTACCGCCTTGTAGTTGAGTCCCTTTTGGACATGCAAATGCCGAAACACTTAACATAGCCAATACGCCTGCTGTAAGAATTGTTGATAATTTTTTCATGTTAATCAGCGCCTTGTTGAGTATTATTGCTCAGCTTGAGTGTAGGGTGAAAATATCTGCTTTAACACATTTATTTTGTGGAAATAGAGTTTGAACAATGTTTTGATTTGCAGTGTTATCTAATTTTTTAATTTAATTTTAAGTTTTTATTATTTAGACGCTTTTAAAAAATTAGCATTGTGCTTTAGCAACTACTTTCAATTTCTCAATATCTAGAATCTCAATTTTTCTAAAAGCAATTTTAATGATTTTCTGTTTTTCGAGCAGGTTCAGTTCATGATTGATCGTTTGTCTAGATGTGGTCAGCATATTTGCCAACTGTTCTTGAGAAATATGTATGTGATGATCTTGAATAAGAATATGATTCCCATATCCTTCTAAAATGAATAGAAGGCGCTGCGCCAGTCTTTGAGAAATACTACATGTTTGGATAGCAATCTGTTCTAAGAAAACGTACCTGAGTTTTTGGCTGGTTAAACGTGCAAAATAGTACCAATAATATGGATTATCCTTGAGTAGCTCATTTAAAGGCTTCGCTGGAATATGTAGAACTGTACTTTTTTTCAATGCAATCGCATCGTGTGAGCGCGGTTCATGATCAATCAATGATATTTCACCAAACCACATGATTGGCTCAGCAATAGCAGAAAGAGCTTCATTACCATTTACATCGACATAACCCAAGCTAATCGAGCCTTCAAGTACGGTATAAATACCATCAAATAGATCTTGAGCATGGAAAACATAGCTATTTTTCTCAAAGGTGATTTGTTTGCCATGTTCTAAAATAAAATTTTGGAATATTTCCGGAAGCACACTAAACCATGTGTTTTCTTTTAGTCGATTAATATAAATTAGGTCCAATATTCGGTCATCCATGAAAAAATTCATTACTTTGTCAAATAGCTGACAACTTTACGTTTTCCTTATATGTACAGTATGACTATATGTAAGTGAATAGGGAATAACTCATGTCAAATCTGGAGCAAGAGCTTAGCAAATATGCGGCTTACCACTTAAATCATAAAAATATTTTGACGCACTTTATCGGTATTCCGCTCATCGTGTTTTCAATTTTGTGTTTAACCGCAAGAGCTGGAGTTGATATTGGTAGTTTTAAACTGACTTTAGCCATAGTCCTGATTGCAGCTAGTACGATCTATTATTTTATTTTAGATAAAGTATTTGGCTTACTCATGCTCATTATCTTGGTTGCTTTGTATCCACTGGCGAGCCAAATTGCACAGTTATCTTTTGGAGAATGGTTAGCAGCAAGTATTGGTTTCTTTGTGGTGGGTTGGGTCTTTCAGTTTGTGGGACATTATTTTGAAAAGAAAAAACCTGCCTTCGTTGATGATGTGATAGGACTTGCGATAGGACCGTTATTTGTATTGGCAGAATTTATATTTATGCTAGGTTTTAGAAAGCCTTTGCATGCGCGTATTTTACAAGAGGCGCGCAGTAAACGAGAGATGATGGATTTAAGTCATTAAATATAAAAAAAGCCCCAACATATTGGGGCTTTTTTAGCTTTAACTTAAACGTTAAAACGGAAGTGCATTACATCGCCGTCTTGAACAACGTAAGTTTTACCTTCTAAACGCCATTTACCAGCTTCTTTAGCGCCGTTTTCACCGTTGTATTGTACGAAGTCATCATATGCAACAACTTCAGCACGGATGAAGCCTTTTTCGAAGTCGGTATGAATAACACCAGCTGCTTGAGGAGCGGTAGCACCAACTTTTACAGTCCATGCACGTACTTCTTGTACACCAGCAGTGAAATAAGTCTGTAAACCTAAAAGCGCATAACCTGCACGAATAACCACATTTAAGCCTGGTTCTTCCATGCCCATTGCTTCTAGGAACTCAGCACGATCTTCATCTTCTAATAATGAAATTTCAGCTTCGATCTGGTTGCAAAGAGGAACAACAATTGCGTTTTCTTCAGTAGCAAGTTTTTTTACTGCATCTAAATGCGGGTTATTTTCAAAACCGTCTTCAGCAACGTTGGCAATATACATCGTTGGTTTTAAAGTCATTAAACCAAAACCACGAACTAATTTACGTTCGTCATCAGACAAATCAGCAGCGCGTGCTGGTTTACCTTCGTCTAGTAATGGTTGGATTTTTTCTAAAACTGCTTTAGTTGCAACAGCTTCTTTGTCACCACCTTTAGCGACTTTAGTCAAACGTAAAATTGCTTTAGCAACAGTTTCAAGGTCTGCAAGTGCAAGTTCAGTATTGATGGTTGCGATGTCATCTAACGGATCAATTTTACCGTTTACGTGAATCACGTTTTCATCTTCGAAACAACGTACCACGTGAGCAATTGCATCAGTTTCACGAATGTTAGCAAGGAATTGGTTACCCAAGCCTTCACCTTTTGATGCACCAGCAACAAGACCTGCAATATCTACAAATTCCATTGTAGTTGGCAAAATACGTTGCGGTTTAACAATCGCAGCAAGTTTGTCTAAACGTGGATCTGGTACAGGAACAATACCTGTGTTTGGTTCAATGGTACAGAAAGGGAAGTTTTCCGCTGCAATTGCTGCTTTCGTTAATGCATTGAAAAGGGTAGATTTCCCTACGTTTGGCAGACCAACAATACCGCAATTAAAACCCATGAAAACCACTCACAAATGTGTAAATTAAAAATTGTCGCTGATTTTACATGAAAGCCATGACAAAGTCATGGCTAGAGCAGGGTTCTGTTGAGTTTAAACTTTACGTTTATCAAGTTGCTGGGCTAATGCATCACCAGTTGCTTGTACTAACATGACTAAAACAATCAACACTAAAATTACAGCCACCATAATTTGCATATCAAAACGTTGATAGCCATAACGATAAGCAATGTCTCCTAGACCACCTGCACCAATAGCACCAGCAATCGCCGAGGAGTTAATCATGGTAACAATTGTGACAGTAAAGCCCGCAACAATACCTGGCAAAGCCTCTGGTAAAAGCACATGCCAAATAATTTGTTTACGGTTACAACCCATCGCTTGTGCAGCTTCAATTAAGCCTTGATCGACTTCACGTAAGCTAACTTCTGCAATACGCGCAAAGAAAGGAATTGCAGCAATCGTTAATGGAACAACGGCTGCCCATACACCGTAACTTGTACCCACAATCCAGCGAGTAAGCGGAATAAGTGCAACCATTAAAATAAGAAAAGGTACAGAGCGAGTAATGTTGATTACCCAGCCCAAAGCCTGATTAATCTTTTGTGATGGGTGAATGCCATGCTCAGAAGTACTCACTAGAACAACTGCAATGGGTAAGCCAATTAAAAAAGCAATAAACGCAGATGCACCCACCATCAGTAAGGTATCTACAGTTCCACTAATTAATAGATCAATGAGCTGGTCGGGCATAGCCAAGTACCTCAAATTGTGCAATTGCAGTTAATGCGTCTTGTCGTATGGATGAAATATCAATTTCTACATTAGGGATACCCACTAAAAGTGAACCAATAATGTGTCCTTGAATGGTATCGACCTGACTTTGATATAAATTGACGGGTGCTTTAAACCTAGCAAGTAGTTCTTGAATATCAGGAACCTGATGTGCTTCAGCCTCATATTTAAGTTTTATAATAATATGAGTCGAATTTTCATCGGGTAACGGACTGATCTTAAAAGGCAGGGTGATCTGTTCAAGATTTAGCAATTCTTGAGTAATTTGTTGCTCTGGTCGTGAAAACACGGACCAAACTTGTCCAGCCTCTACAATCTCACCTTGATCAATCACTACGACTTGATCGCAAATTTCTCGAATAACCTGCATTTCATGAGTGATTAATACGATGGTCAAGCCCAATTCCTGATTAATCTTCTTAAGTAAAGCCAAAATAGTGGCTGTACTTTCTGGATCAAGCGCTGAAGTCGCTTCATCACAAAGTAAAATTTCAGGGTGATGAACAAGTGCACGTGCAATACCGACACGTTGCTTTTGCCCACCAGAAAGTTGTGACGGATAATAGCTAGACTTATCTGCCAATCCCACCAGTGCCAAAACTTCATTTACACGTTGGTCGATATCTGCTTTGTTGTAATTGGAAACTTTTAGGGGCAATGCCACATTTTCCCAAACTGTTTTTGCAGACATTAAATTGAAATGTTGGAAAATCATTCCAATGCGTTGACGGGTTTGAATGAGTTCGGCATGACTCAATTCAGCAATGTTTTGTTGATGAATATGAATACTGCCAGTATTCACTTGTTCCAAGCCATTTAAAGTACGGAGCAAGGAAGATTTGCCTGCACCGCTTTTCCCAATAATGCCTAAGATTTTACCTTGGGGAACATCAAGGTTAATTTCTTTTAAGGCATGCAGTTTTTGACCTTGCGATTGGTAAAACTTATTTAAACCGCGAATTTTGATATGGGGTAGAGAAAAATCAACTTGCGATCCAAAACTCACCATCATCATTCTCCTTATTTCCAGCCTTGAAACCACATACCTTTACCAAAGTCTTTATCCAGAATGTCTTGTGCTTGTTTTGAGTTCTGGAATGCTTTAACAAAGGTTGCAAGTTTTTGGTTTTTGTCTTGGTAATCGCGACGGGTCACAAACAAAATTGCATATTTTTTATCGATTGGATCTAAAAATAATGCGCTATGTGGATCGGTTACCTTTGCCATTTTTAAGTAGTGGGGGAAGCCGAAAATTAAATCGACATCGTTATAGGCATGTGCTGTCTGTGGGCCTTCAACTTCAACGAAGCTCAACTGTTTAGGATTAGCAATAATGTCTTGAGTGGTTGAAAGCTCATTATTTATATCTTTAAGCTGAATTAAGCCTGCACGGTGCAATAAAATTAAAGCACGGGCTAAATTGACCGGATCGTTTGGAATAGCTACACGTGCTTTTGAAGGTAAGTCTTCAAGTGATTTATATTTTTTTGAATATAAACCCACATGACTTCCTGAACCCACACCAAATGCGTGTAAGTCATAACCCGTTTCTTTAACAGCATTACGTAGAAATACGCTTTGCTGGAAAAAGTTTGCATCAATATCACCGTTTTGTACGGCAACATTGGGTGCTCGCCAATCAGAAAATTCAACGAGTTTGACATGAACGCCTTGCTTTTCTACTTCATTGGCAACGCTTTGTAATAGCTCAGCATAAGGCGGGCTAATGCCGATCGTTAAAACATCATCGGCTTGTTTATTTTTAATATAACGGTAACCGACGAGGCCCAGAACTACGATTAAAATCGTAATTCCGAGTAACCAAGGTTTATGCTGTTTGAACTGAATCGCCATAATCTTTCCGTTATTACTTCCAGCCAGGGAACCAAAGTTTTGGCCCAATTTCAGCGTCTAACACAGCTTTAACTTTTGGCGAGTTTTGATAGATCTCAACAAATTTCTTCAATTTGTCTCCCTTATCTTGGTAGTCATCACGCACTACAAATAAAATTGCATAACGTTTATTGGTATTGTCATCAAGTAAAAGTGCACTTTCAGGGTCAGCTGTTTTTGCTAAGCGTAGGTAATGCGGATAGCCAAAAGCCAAGTCAACATCATCAATTGCACGAGCAGTTTGTGGTCCTTCAACCTCTACGAATTGCAAATTTTTAGGGTTTGAAACTACATCTTTTAGTGCAGATAAATGATTATTTGAATCTTTAAGCGTAATTAATTTAGCTTGCTGTAAGAGTAGCAGGGCACGACCTTGGTTCACTGGATCATTTGGAATGACTACACGTGCGTTTTGCGGCAATTCATCAAGGCTTTTATATTTCTTTGAATAAAGTCCCACATGTGATGCTGCACCCACTGCAAATGCCTTTAATTTAAAGCCTGTTTCTTTAATTGCATTATCTAAGAAAGGTTGGTGCTGGAAAAAGTTCGCATCAATATCCCCATGATTTAAAGTAATGTTTGGTGTATTCCAATCAGAAAATTCGACCAGTTTTACGTTTAAGCCCTGTTTCTTTGCTTCATCGGCAGCAGCTTGTAAAGTTTTTGCAAATGGGGGACTAATGCCAATCACAAGTTCATTTGAGCCACTTTGACGGTGTTTATTCCAAAAGAATAAAGCAACAACAAGGACTACAACGACTAAGCCTATGCCTAGCCATTTTTTTGAGGCTGTTTGAGCCATGTCTATCTCCAAATTTAAGTGGTTATTTCTTCAATTGTTGTTAAGTTTTTGCTGTTGTTATAGGGACTACATCGGAACGCTTGAACAGGGTGTTGTTTTGGTAATTGGTCACCCCGATTAAAAATTTTGTTACGTAGTGAACCCGTTTTATATGCAGTTTTATAGCGACCACGCTGTTGTAGCTCAGGAATAATCAAGCGAATAAAGTCGTGGTGAGACTCTGGTGCAACTGTACGTGTCAAATTAAAGCCATCAATATCTGTTTCATCTAAAAGATGAATTAAGTATTCAGCAACTTCTTCGCCACTACCCACGATGAGGGGATAACGACCACCTAAAACATGCTGAGCTTTTAAGTCATTTTTCGTGATTTGTTGCTCTTTAAATTTTTCGGTAATCGAAACAATACTGTTACTTTTTTGGTAAGGAATCGCTTCATCGTCGGCAAATTTACTTAAGTCGATACCAGTTGAACTCGCGTAATGCGCTAAGCCTGCTTCAGGACTTGCATACTGACGATATTCATTCAGTTTCTGTACGGCCAGATCATGTGTTTCGGCAACAACAACAGTTATACCGACAAAGACTTTAATGTCATCTGCTGAACGGCCTTGCTGTTTGGCAAGAGCACGAATTTTTTTCACTTGTTCGCGTATTTTGTCGGGTTTGTCGCCGCCAATAAATACGCACTCAGCATGACGAGTCGCAAAGTGCATGCCTTTTGGTGAAGCACCTGCTTGAAACAGTGTTGGGGTGCGTTGAACAGAAGGAGATACCTGAAACACACCTTCACTTTGGTAATATTTTCCGTGGTGGTGAATGGTGTGAACTTTAGACGGGTCTGTAAAAACACGCTGTACTTTATCTTTTTTAACGGCGTCGTTTTCCCATGAACCTTCCCAATATTTATAGCAAAGCTCTAAAAATTCTTCAGCTTGTTCATAGCGAGCATCGTGGTCTTTTAAACCTTTTTGACCAATTAAGCGTTCCGCACTATCTAGATAACCTGTCACGATATTCCAGCCAATACGACCTTGAGTTAAATGGTCGAGACTCGCAAAGCGGCGTGCAAATTGATATGGATGTTCATAGCTTAAGTTCACAGTGACCCCAAAACTTAAGTTTTGAGTGACTGCCGCCATTGCTGAAATGAGTGTAGACGGGTCATGGCTCGGAAGCTGAATGGACTCTTTTAAAGTCAGATCAATACCGTTTTGATAGACGTCATACACACCTGTAATGTCCGCAATAAATAAACCATCAAATAAACCACTTTCTAAGGTCTTGGCTTGTTCTGTCCAATAACTGAGTTCGTTAAAACGATGTGATTCATCACGTGGATGTGTCCATAAGCCATGATTGATATGACCAACACAGTTCATGTCAAAGGCATTGAGTAAAATTTCTTTCGCTTTGAAATCTGCCATTACAATGTCCCCCGGCGAGGTGGAAGCACACCGTTAAGAACGTAGTTCCCAATAAAGTAATATTTCCATCGTGCGGCATCATGCAACGTATGTACACGCGCATTACGCCAGAAACGGTCTAGGCCATCTTGAGACTGACTACCACGGCTACCAGCAAGTTCAATCAGCTTAGACGATGCTTTGAGTGCGATATCTGTACTATGAGCACGTACTTTGGCAACATCGATGGATGCTTTAGCAATGCTTTCAGGTGTGGTTTCAATTTTTGCGGCATCAATTGATTGCGCAGCTTGTTTTAATAACACTTCACTTGCTCGTACATCTACAGCAATGCGTCCTAGCTCATAAATCGTTAATGGATCTTGGTTGGCTATTTCTACATTTGAGTCAATCCATGGGCGGGCTTGATGCACTCTTTGCAAGCTTTCTTCAAAGGCCGCACGTGCAATGCCTACCTCAATCGATGCATGCATAATTTGCGCAAAAGGACCCACTAAGGTTGGCTGTAAAAATGCAGTATCAAAAGGAATAACATCATCTGCATCGACAAAAACCTGATCAAACTTGACCGTACCGCTGCCTGTGGTTTTTTGCCCAAAGCCAGACCAGTCATCAACAAGTTTCAATCCTTGTGAACCACTTTTTACAAAGGCTAAATACTCTCGGCCTGCATCATCTAAAACTAAGGTTGGAATACGGTGAGCAAATAAACTTCCTGTGCAGTAAAACTTTTCACCCTGAATCAAATACCCATTTTCATGCGGACGGATATTGGTTTGCTTATGAGTTGAAGTTTTGGTTTTAAACTCAGCAAGTGCATTACCAAAGCGAGTGCCATTTAAAACTTCGCCATATAACCGTTGTTTTTGAGCTTCTGTGCCTGTATTGCGCAATACTTCTAAAGCATAAAAATGGTTTTGTGGAATTTGTCCAATTGAACCATCTGCACCGCTTAAAAGAGCAATCACTTTAGCAACGGTATGACTTGAAACTTCGGCACCGCCATATTGCTTAGGTACTGTAATTGCCCAAAGTCCAGACTGGCTCAATGCATCAATTTCGGTATACGGTAAAATTCGCTTAGAGTCTCGTTCAACAGCAGTTTTTTTAAATTGCTCAGCAAATTGTTTGGCAATTTCTAAAGCTTCAGCATCATTTTGAATAATATGTGCTTGACCAGATGCCGATGTTTGTTTGGTTTGTACCGATTGATATGAAGTCATGACAATTTCTCCTTAAATCCAAGCATGGCGGGCAGGGAAATGACCATTAAGGTAATAATTGCCAATGGCATGTAATTTCCAGCGAACAGGGTCGTGTAGGGTATGTACACGGGCATTTCGCCAATGTTGATCTAAATTATGTTGGCTTAAGCTTGAACGACTACCGCCCAGCTCTAGTAGTTTTTCAGAAATTTGTAGGGCAGCATCATTGGCATAGACTTTCGCTTCAGCAACCAAAATTGAAGCTTTAGCTACTTGCTCATCAGTCACAGTTTGAAGTTGGTCAAGTTCATCTAAATATTCAGCAGCTTCATCCAATAATAAAATTGCAGCATCGAGCAAAATATTTAACTTACCTACCTCTTGCAGGGTGTAATGTTCAAAGCTGGCTTTTTCAACATTTGCATCAATAATTGGACGTGCTTTGTGTATAGTCGATAAAGTATCGTCAAATGCGGCTTCAGCAATCCCTACATCAATTGCCACTTGTAATAACTGAGAATAAGCACCGCGATAAGTAGGGGCTTTAGTTAATAAGCGTTCATCAAAAATGAGTTCTGGATTAACTTCAACATGATTTAATTTAACTGTACCGCTCGCTGTCGTACGTTGCCCAAATCCATTCCAGTCATTAATGACTTCAATACCTTGAGCCTCTCGGTTAACAATCACTAAAACCACATGGCCTTCGGGATGAATCGCTTTAATTGCAAGCCAATGCGCAAAACTTGTTCCCGTCGAATAAAACTTTTCGCCGTTTAAAAAATATTTGCCGTTTTCAATAGTAAGCGTGGTTTTTAAGGTTTTTGAGTCATGGGTATTTCGTTCAGGACCACCGTTAGCAAGACGTTTACCTGCTAATATTTCTGAAAAGATAAATTGTTTTTGTTGTTCTGTACCCATGATTTCAATCAGGTTTAACAGGCTAATCTGATTTTGTGGAATCTGACCAACATTTGCATCGCCTTTACTTAAAATACGGAAAACTTGTGCCAGTGTTTTATTGGAAACAAAAGCACCGCCGTATTTTTTTGCAATACGAATTCCGCCTAAGCCTTTTTGACTAAAGCTTTCGATTTGCTCATAAGGAAGTAAGCGTTGTTGATCACGTGTATTACGACCCTCTAAAGCATAATCCGCCACTTGATAAGCAGCATTAATCGCTTGTTGATCATTTTGAATGATTTGGACGTATGCAGTCGTTTTTGATAGAGAATTAGACATAATGACACCTTGTATTGCTGTCATTACCTTACAAAAGAAATATTTTTCCACTAAACGAGGACTTATGCTCAGCTTATGAAATAAAGTGCAAAGCATTTTTTTTGCTTTTTAATGAAAAAATATAGATATTAAAAATTAATAAAAAACAATATCTTATGTTTATTATGCAAAAAAATAATAATAGAATTAGTTTTAATATGAAAAAGAGCAATAAGTACGGTAAAAAAAGATATAAAAAAAATAGACTTAAGTGTCAGTGAAAAATGAGCACAATATCCATTGTTTTAACTAAAAATAGCTTCTAAAGTATCTACTTACCGAAGACCATTTTTGTACAAATAGTCAAATAAAAATAAACGTGGAGATTTTATGCGGGTTTTGTATCAGTTTCCTTTGTCCCATTATTGTGAAAAAGCTCGCTGGTTGTTAGACCATAAAGAACTTGATTATGTGGCTCATAACTTAATTCCAGGCTTTCATCGTGCTTTTGCACAACTCAAAACAGGCCAAAATTTATTGCCTATTTTGAAAAATGATCATCAATGGATCGCTGAATCGACTAAAATTGCACTTTATCTGGATGATACATATCCGGAGCATTCACTGTTACGTCGTGATGAACAATTAAGACAGCAAACATTAAAAATAGATAGCTTGGCTGATGAGCTGGGTATTCATGTCCGTCGTTGGGCTCTAGCTCACACGTTGGCGCATGGAGACCATGCTTTAGAAATTATGATGGGTGAACAAGGCTATTTACGTCAGTTTGAAAAAATATCGAAGCCATTCCTCAAAACACTGGTAAAGAAGAACTATAAACTTGAAGAAGAGCTAGTCAACCAGTCAAAAGAACGCATGGATGAACTCATAAATGAACTAAATAACTGCTTAATCGAAAATCAGGCACGTTATATGGTAGGCGATCGCTTAAGTCTTGCTGATATTTCTGTATGTTCTATGCTTGCTCCTTTATTAGAAATAAAGGGTACACCGTGGGAGCGGGAAGAGGCTGAAGGTGTTTCTGAAGAATGGAATAACTATCAACAAAATTTACTCGATTTACCTCTAGGTCAGTATGTTTTAAGAATATATCAAACTGAGCGTAATGCGCGAGTAGATTGGCGCGGAATTTAAAATTATAAAATGCCCTGAGAAAATCGGGGCTTATTTTTATCTTTGCTAGTTATTTTATTAATGTAGATATTACTATCAATTTTCTAAATGATTTTTATTAAGCCATTTGTTTATATTATTTTGATGTCAAAATTACTTTCTACAATATAAATTCCATTTTATCTAAATGACTAATAACTTTAATTTTTATGATTTTTTGGAAAATACAATTTTTCTAAATACTATTTTTAGCCAAAGTTAAGCCACTTTATTGTGCATGTGTTTACATTGTAATCAATAATTGCCACATTTAAGTGTAAATAGATGAGCTTAATAATAGACAGAAGATTAAAACATAGATTAAAGTAGAAACATGTGAGCAGTTTTAAAGGTATTAATTCTGCAAAACAGATTGAATAGAATAAGTGAAGCAAATGGATGGATCTGACTTGGAAAAGTTGGCTCGATAATTGCAATTTAATAAAAAATCACTCTATTGCTCTATATGAATGATTCTATAGATAAATAGAGAGAATGATCATCAAGGAGTTCTTATGAAACGTTCTGCAACCTCTCTCATTATTTCAACAGTTATGCTTTGTACGGTTGGCGCTACTTCTCAAATTCAAGCAGCAGATACATTAGCTAAAATTAAAAGTACCGGAAAAATCGTAATTGGTCATCGAGAATCCTCAGATCCAATTTCATATGTTGTTGCAGGTAAACCAGTAGGTTATGCAGTCGATATCTGTAACCAGTTTGCAAATGACATTAAAAAAGAATTGAAAATGCCTGGCTTAAAAGTTGAGTACAAGGCAGTAACTTCATCAACACGTATTCCTGAGCTTTTAGCAGGCAATATCGATATGGAATGTGGTACCACTACAAACTCTAAACAACGTCAGCAACAAGTCGGTTTCTCAACTAACTACTATGCAACAGAAGTGCGCATGGCTGTTAAAGCGAACTCTGGCATTAAGAGTTTGGCAGACTTAAATGGTAAAGCAGTTGTTACTACTCAGGGCACTACATCTGACAAATACATCAAGATGAATGAAAAAGGTCAGGCAGTTAATGTTCAAAATATTTATGGTAAAGATCATGCTGACTCTTTTGCCATGATGGCATCTGGCCGTGCTGCTGCATTTGTAATGGATGATAATATTTTAGCAGGCTTGATTGCTAAGTCTTCTACACCTAAAGCTTTTGCAATTGTAGGTCCGGTACTTTCATCTGAACCTTATGGAATTATGCTTGCTAAAGATGATCCAAAATTTAAAGCGGTTGCAGACCGTACTGTAAATAACTTGTGGAAAACTGGTAAAATGGACGCTTTATATAAGAAGTGGTTCTTATCTCCAATTCCACCAAAAAACACGAATTTGAACATGCAACAAAGTTCATCTTATAAGAAATTAAAAGCTAACCCAACAGATGCAGGAATCTAACTGGATCTTTTTGTCCTAAATTTACTTGTGTAAGTGTAAAGATTCATTTGCACAAGTGGTCTATTTTCTAAAGATATTAATTTAAGGGGCAAACATGTCAGTCGGCTCGCTAAACTGGACTATATTCTGTGCGGAGTCTAATGAATATGGTGTCGATAAAGCCGCATGGGCAGAATCAGTTTGTAAAGCTATTGGTAGCTCAAGCTACAATGCTTATGCTGAGGCACCCACATGGTTACAAATGTTAGGTTCAGGCGTGTTCACTATGGTTTGGACAGCTATTATAGCCTTTCTTATCGCATTTTTATTAGGTTCTCTCCTAGGGGTAATTCGTACATTACCCAACAAACCTCTCGCATTTATCGGCAATTGTTACGTTGAAATTTTCCGTAATATTCCACTTATTGTGCAACTATTCTTCTGGGCTTTTGTTTTTCCCGAGTTTTTACCGGACAGCTTAAGTGCAGGTAGTGGGGATGTAGTTGCTGGTGGTTGGTGGAAGAATATTTTGAATCAGCAACCTGCAGTTATTGGTGTTTTTGCATTAGGTCTCTACACGGCTGCCCGTGTATCTGAGCACATACGTGCCGGAATTAATACCGTTTCTCGTGGACAGAAGTTTGCGGCTTCTGCTATGGGTTTTACGACAGCACAAAGTTATCGTTATGTCATTTTACCAGTTGCATATCGCACTGTATGGCCAACGATTACATCTGAAGCAATGAACGTTTTCAAAAACTCAGCTGTTTTATATGCACTGAGTGTATTGAATTTCTTTGCTTATACGAAAACCATGCGTGAAGAAACTTCTCAGGACATTATCATTCTTATTCTCTCTACACCTGTTTATTTAATTATCACTTATAGCATTAAGTTTGTGATGGCATGGATTGAGAAACGAATGGCTGTACCTGGCTTAGGTTCAGGAGGGAAGTAATTATGGATTTTTCTTTATTACAAAACCCTGATGTGATCGCGGCACTCAAAGAAGGTTTTATTTTTACGCTTACCGTAACGGTATTAGCAATGATGGGCGGTATCCTCATCGGAACCCCATTGGCAATGATGCGTTTATCTAGCAATGCCATCGCAAGTAATTTTGCAAAATTTTATGTTGATCTGTTTCGTGGTATTCCACTGATTCAGGTGATCTTTATCTTCTACTTTTTGTTGCCGAAAATATTTGAGTTTCAATCTGATACCTATTGGGGACCATTATTTTCGAGTGTCGTGACCTTTGCTATTTTTGAAGCAGCTTTTTTCTCGGAAATTGTACGTTCTGGAATTCAGTCTATTTCAAAAGGTCAGGTACATGCAGGCTATGCGCTAGGTTTTACCTACGGTCAATCAATGCGCTACGTGGTATTACCTCAAGCCTTTCGTAACATGCTCCCAGTATTGTTAACTCAAACAATCATTTTATTTCAGGACATCTCATTAGTTTATGTGATTAGCGCACCAGACTTTTTAGGTCGTGCAGATACATTGGCTAATACTTATGGACCTGAAACAAAAGCAACATTCTATTTAATCGTCGCTGTAGTGTATTTCTGTAGCTCGTTTGTGCTGTCGCATTTAGTCAAACGCTTACAGCAAAAAATTGCCATCATTCGCTAATTGGAGATTTTAAATGCCAATGATAGACATCCAACATATCTCTAAATGGTATGGTGATTTTCAGGTTTTAACAGATTGCACGACGAGTATTGAAAAAGGTGATGTCGTTGTTGTTTGCGGACCATCTGGTTCGGGAAAATCAACACTCATCAAAACAGTAAATGCTTTAGAACCATTTCAACAAGGTGACATTATTGTTGATGGAATTTCACTTAAAGATCCAAAAACAGATCTTGCTAAATTCCGTTCACGAGTGGGAATGGTCTTTCAGCACTTTGAGCTTTTTCCGCACATGACTGTTTTGGAAAATTTGACGATTGCTCAAGTTAAAGTGTTAAAGCGTTCAGTTGCAGATGCTCGCGCAAAAGGTCTGAAATATTTAGAGCGTGTAGGCTTACTTGCTCATAAAGATAAATTTCCGGGGCAGTTGTCGGGTGGTCAGCAGCAACGTGTAGCGATTGCACGTGGCTTGTCTATGGACCCAATCTGTATGTTGTTTGATGAACCAACTTCTGCACTTGATCCTGAAATGGTCGGTGAGGTTCTTGAAGTTATGGTACAGCTCGCACATGAAGGCATGACCATGATGTGTGTTACTCATGAAATGGGCTTTGCTAAAAGAGTATCTAACCGTTTAATTTTTATGGATGAAGGTAAAATTTTAGAAGACTGCCCAACCCATGAATTCTTTGATAATTTAGAAGCTCGTCATGAGCGTGCTAAACTTTTCTTAGAAAAAATTCAGGCGATGCACTAATAACCCTAATAAAAAAAGAGCCATTAAAGGCTCTTTTTTTATATCTAATTTTTAGAAACTATACTTTGCTAGCAGGTTGATACGTGAATAATCCCCCTTGTCACCCGCAAAAGTTTCACGTTGACCGTAAGTATATTCGGCTCCTAAATCAATATTTTTAACTGGGTTCCAGATTAAATTGACTAAAGCGTTATAAATTTCTTTGTTATAGCTAGTATTGGTTAAATTGCTATTTGCATAGACATTATCATCTTTATATTGAATACCACCTACAGCAAAAGTAGAACGTAGAATAGGGCTCCATTTACGTTGATATCCAATTACTGCGCTATCAAATTCACCTAAATTAATATCTTGTGTTGTTGTGTCATAGTTATAAGCTGAATTGCTATAAAGTAAATAACGACCATCACCTTTAACATGATAGTAATTAGCAACCACACTATCTTGAGGCGTTAAATCATATTTACCACCAACACCGACACCCCAACCAAATTTTTCTTCTGAAGCACTATCTTTTGGAGCTACACGGTTTTCATGGGCAAGACCATGCAACTGTAATAGGCCTTTGTTATTCGTAGTTTTGAAATCATATCGTGCTGTTAAAGCAGGAAAACGGCTTCCACCGGCAGCATTACCAGCTTTTTCAACATCCCCACCTTCTAAGGCAACTAATATTTTCTGTTGTGCATTAATTGGTTGAGTGTATCTAACCTGTACTGTACGTGTAGTACCTGTACCAATAGCGCCATTAAAATCTACTGTTTCTGGTGATGTATCTGTGTTTACAAAAGGTGAGGTCGTTTGACCAGCTAACCATTTTCCTAAAGACATATAGGCATGACGAACACGGAAAGTACCATTGCCATTATCTCCATTGCCACCCATGAAATCGGCTTCAATTTTACCTGTTAAATCTCCATATTGAGTTGGACGAGTAATATCTAAGCCAATTCGTGAAGTTGCTGCAGATACATTTAGTGAGTCTTGTTTTGGATCATCTTTATTGAGTGGATAATTGGCACCATTTGAAATACTGCCATTTGAACCTTTAAAGTCATAGGTTGCATCTGCGCGAACACTACCATAAAGCTTGACTTGAGTTTGCCCATCGGCCATAGCCATCCAACCTGGTTTTGATGCAGGAGGTGTAGGGGTAGAAGGTGCTGCGGGAATTGTTGCTGGAGCAGTGACAGTTAAAGCTGCTTTTTGTTGATCAGATAGTTTCTGGACGAGTTGTTTTAACTCCTTTACTTCATCACGTAAGGCGTTAACTTCAGCATCTGTAGCGGCATGCACAGGCATCGTCACGCTCATTGCACCTAAAGAACTCATTGCTAACACTAGTGTTTTGATCTTATTCACAGGAACTCCCCCGACATGGATAAAAATTTTCCTGCAAATACATAACAAAAATGATGCCAACTTTAAGAAACTTGAAAAATAGTCAAATTTTGATGATTACTTCCCTTTTAGCCTCAAATGGTAGTGAGAATAAGAATTTTGCATCGATAAATCAGATTTAAGCATAAAGCTGACTCTCTAAAATGAACCGCACATGACAGTACTTGCACGTTTAAAAGGCATAAAAGACTTAAGCTCTATAGAAGAAATATGGTTTTGTTGCCCATAAACCTTTGTATTTTCAATGCAGAGGTAGTGGTATAGGGTTATACTGTCTTCACTGTGAAATTCTGGCTGGAGATAAGAGTGGAGTTAGATCGTTTTGATAAACAAATTCTAGAAATTTTGTCTCATGAAGACTTAAATTTGAATGAACTTTCAGAACGGATCAATCTGTCAGTCAGTTCTGTACATCGCCGTATTAAGCACCTGATTGAAGCCAACATCATGGGACAGCTCAAAAGGGAAATTAATTTTAGTAAGCTTGGTTTTACTTTACATATTTTATTGCAAGTTTCACTGAGTAAACATGATAGTGAAACATTTGATAAGTTTCTGTCTGAAATAGAAGCAATTCCAGAAGTAACTAATGCATTCTTGGTAACGGGGCAGAGTGCTGATTTTATTTTAGAGCTTGTAGCACGCAACATGGATGACTACAGTGAAATTTTATTAAGACGTATTGGAAAAATCGACAATGTAGTTGCTTTGCATTCTAGCTTTGTCATTAAAGAATATAATGTGTTTAATTGCTATAACTTGCTCAATAAACTATAAAAAAACGCACCATTTGGTGCGTTTTCTTTGATTCAAATGTTTGATTTAAGCATCAAGTTGAGCCAAAACCTCATCCGAGAATTCAACGTTAGTATAAACGTTTTGTACATCGTCAAGATCTTCAAACATATCAATCATTTTAAGAATTTGTTTTGCTTGGTCAACATCTGTAATTTCAGCTTTTGTAGATGGACTCATCACAACTTCTGCGTTATCAGATTTTAAACCAGCAGCAGTAAGGGCATCTTGTACTTCACCGAAAGTTTCTGGTGAAGTGATTACCAAAATTTCATCTTCTGAAACTTCAATATCTTCAGCACCAGCTTCTAAAGCAACTTCCATGATTTTATCTTCTAAAGAAACATCTTCAAAAGTAATCTCACCACGTTTAGTAAATAGATAAGATACAGAACCAGCAGTTCCTAAGTTACCATTTGTTTTACTAAAACAGTGACGTACGTCTGGTACTGTACGGTTTAAGTTATCTGTCATTGTTTCAACAAGAACAGCAACCCCGCCAACACCATAACCTTCATAAGTTACTTCTTTTAGATCATCATTATCTTCACCACCAGCACCACGTTGGATAGCACGGTTAATGGTGTCACGTGTCATATTAACTGAGAGAGCTTTTTCAACTACTGCACGCAGACGAGGGTTGCTAGCAGGATCTCCACCACCAAGTTTGGCAGCAGTCACAATTTCACGAATATATTTAGTAAAAACCTTACCGCGACTTGCATCTTGTTTAGCTTTACGATGCTTAATATTGGCCCATTTAGAATGACCCGCCATGGACGTGAACTCCAAAAAAAGAAAATGCAAAAGTGCTGGAATATTAGCATAGGCTTGGTTTTGTTGAAAACTGTTGGCCTGCGTTTTGTTAGCCAATTGAATAAGAACAATAAGCTTAAGACCTAATGATTGAGATTAGGTCAAATCAAGTCCAATTTGATTTAGTTAATTTTTACATCTATACCAAATTGAGCGTACAGCTCTTTAATGGTTTCCAAGTCTTTTTGTAAATCAGTCGGGTAAATTTTACCTAAAATCCCACCTTGTTTACTTCGAGCATTGGCATACATTAAAACAATAGGAACATTGGCTGCTTTTGCAATATGCCAAAAACCTGTACGGATAGGCTTACGTTCAGAGCCATCTTTAGCACGTGTAGCTTCTGGAGCAATCACTAAGTTAAAAGTTTCATGGGTTTGAAATTGTTCAACCATTTGCGAAACGATATCTTTACTTGCTTTACGATCAACAGGAATGCCGCCCAATTTTTCTAAAATTGGCTTAAGTGGGCCTTTGAAAAGTTCTTTCTTTATTAAAGTATGAATTTTGATGTCTAACATTTGGAAGAGGGCAATCGAGAGTACTGCATCTAGATTTGAAGTATGTTCAAAGCCAATAATAACTTGTTTTTTCTCAAGAATTTGTGGGTCTACATTGTAGGTCCAACCAACGGCTTTAAAGATAGAGTTACCTAGAAATTTTTTCATACATCAGTGCAAATTGATAAATTTTCAGGATTCTAATATGAGTTTGTAAAAAAGCCTAGAAAAATTATGAAAGCTAAAGTAGAGCACAAAAGTTAAGGATTATCTAAGTTCTAAAATACTTTAAAAGTTCTTTTTTTATTTTTCTCAAACTTCGTCTGAAAGTAATAAACCTAGATAATTTTAAAATTAAGATACTGGCTGCGGTATCTCTTCATTAATTAAATATTCAATATATTTCCAAATTTTTTCAGGGTTAATAAGGTTTTTATCTGTCGTTCCATCAATAATCATCCCATCAATAATAGAAATAATGATATGAACAAGGGGCGTTGGATTTTCTATACCTAACTGAGTAAGTTTTTCATGTAATAGATTAGTCAACCATTTTGTATATTCATAAAATGGTTCACGAATTGAAGTATATTGTTTAGATACTTCAATAAATGCCTTTTTAAATAAACAGCCATTAAATGTTTCGCTATTGATCCATTCAATATACCAATTAAAAATAATATGAATTTTCTCAAGAGGACTAGCATCTTGATGTAAACTTAATTGTTCATTGATTGAGTTTTGAATATTTATGTTTCGATGTTGTAAGCATTCCATAATTAAATTTTCCTTTGACGGAAAATATTTATAAAAAGTCATTTTTGCAACATTTGATTCAGCAATAATACGGTCAACACCAGTACCATTGTACCCAATCTGATTAAATAAATTTAAAGCAGTATTTATAATATCTTCTTTTTTTGACATTACTATTCCATATAGTTAAAACTAATTATAACTTAATCTAAAATATTAAATTTTTAATACAAATTATGATAATAAAAAACTGATTTTGATTCAAGTTGAGATTGTGATAATGATTATCATTAATTGGATTTTTTAAAATTTTTTATTTGATTTCGTACGATTTTAATTCTAATATTAATCAATGAAGGAACATATTTAAATATTAATTTAAGTCATTGTTTTTATAATAAAATATGTAAAAATCGATCATGCTTCAATAAGTTTAATGAGAGCGGATATGCCTAAGAAATTTGAGAATTTTAATAATCCTAGAAAGAAAGCGCTTACAGGGATGAAACAAAGCATTTCAGCTGAACTATGGGAAAAAAATTCAAACTTTTTGACTCATTTAAGAGCAAAGATTGCAAAACATCCTGTATCTCATCATCCTGCAATCGATACTTTAAATAATGGCGAAATTAATAAAGAAGATTTAATAAAAATTCATTTAGAGTATCGTCATGCAATTGTGCAAACTTTTACTGATGCATTGCTCATGGCCCAATTTCAAACTAAACAATTAGAGCCGAGATTGCATGCTGGGGCAAAAATGTTCCCGCGTTTTCTTTTGAGTTTAAATATTTTTGATGAGTTTGGATTTCGGCCAGGGTTGGATAAAGACGGCTACTATCAGGGAAATCCTGAATATGCTCATTATCCCTTATTTGAAGATATATTGAATGATTTTGGTATTACAGAACAAGATCGTCTAACTTATCATCCGACTGAAATTGCAGATCAGGTTAGGGTATTTTTAGAAAATGCTTATGATGACTATAAAGCTGTTTCAGCCTTATTAGCAGTCGCAGAAGAAGAAGTCATTCTGTATAGTCCACCTTTACGTAGAGCAACTAAGGCAGTTGGTCTAGATGTGGAGGGTGGTGGTTACTATCATGTACATGGTATCTCTGAAGATGAAAGTGCTGAAGCTGCTGATGATGATCATGAAGAGGATTTATGGTATGTCTTGATGCAAGCTTGTACAGAAGAAGACTATAATTATATTGAAAAATTATGCTTAGAGTATTGTGATTTATGGGAAAAGTTTTGGGATACACAATTAGAGAATTCTGAGCCCATGCGAAAGCAAATCTTAGCTTAATAGATGAAAGATGGATATTTAGTACGGAACGTAAGTGTATTTTAAAACATCTAAAATTTAGGGATAAAATAAATTTAAATTTTGAGTATTTTTTATAAGAGTAAAGCATATTTTATTTGGATATATATTAAAAAACCCCATAAACTTTTTGTTTATGAGGTTCGGTATTTGGTGGGCCCACACAGACTTGAACTGTGGACCAACGGATTATGAGTCCGCTGCTCTAACCAACTGAGCTATAGGCCCTATAAGTCAGAAAAGCTTTTAATCTCAATGCTTTTCAGTGCGTGCAATACTAATCAATTTTTTAATTAAACACAAGTCATTTTCTGAAGTAGACGCAAACTAAACCCAAAAATATTGTGTCATATTGGTTAATATTTCAAGCGATAGTGATTCTAGCTTATGTGTACTTCAAGAGTAAAGTGGGAGAAGTTATTTATCGATCAATTAGAATTTATTCCAACAATCTATTGTAACGATGACTTAATTGTATTTATAATTTGAGACATTAATTTATATAAAATAAATTTTGTTTAAAATATAATCAGGAAGTGTAGATGTGCTGTTTGAGTGTTGTGAAAATATAGAATTAGAAAAACTTATTTAAGATAAATATAAAGGGTGATTAAAAATATTATATATTTTCATATTGTAATTAAGCTTTAGATACATGGTAGATTGCCTTTTTAATTATATATTTCGAAAAATAATAGTTACAATAATTCTCTTAATAAGATCCTAGCCTATATATAGTATAAAATATAGACTATTAGGGCCAGATTACTTAAGAAAATAGTATTATTAATTTTTAGTTTAGCTTGAAATTTAAACTCAACTTAAAAAATTAAATATTAAGATATAAAGTTAGCAACTTTAATAATCAAACATAAAAGTAACGAATAAACGGATTCAATTTTTTTGATGCAAATAAATTTAATTAAAATATAATAATTTTTCTTAAGGTGTTTTTCTAAAAAAGCTGTTAAGGACGGTAATAGAAATTTTTATCATTAAAATACCTTTCCGTCTCTAAAGTATTTTCTATATGAAACCTAAATTGTGATTGTCTTCACAACAATACAAATATTTGTATCTTATAAACTTTATTCTTGACTAAAACACTTGGTTTTAATAAAGTATAAGTGTATTTTTTACAAAACAAAATATTATTGCTTAATCCTGAAATACAACAAGAGGCCTACTTTCTAAGTAGGCTTTTTGTTTTTAGTAGTATTTAGAGTTATGGTGCAGAGTAATAAGCTTAAGCTTTAAATAAACTAGATTTAACAAGAATAAAAATTATAAAAAATCTTTAGACTTTCAGAACTCTCCTATAAAGTTTTATAAATTTTCTTGAATAATTTGAATTAACTCTCTAGCTGCTTTAGGTAAAGGGCGGTCTTGGAGCCAAATTAAATAAATAGATAAGGGTAAATGATTTTTCGTATTTTTAAAATCTAAAAGGACTAAGTGACCTTGATCAATTTTATCTTGTACTAGTGACAACGGAAAATTTCCCCAACCAAGTCCAGCTTCAACCATATTAATTGCTGTTTGTAGACTATTGGTTTTCCAGTACATTGCACCAATAATTGAACGGGGATCTTTCATTTCATGTTCACTACTCGCCACAACAATTTGTCTAATATTGATTAATTCTTCAATAGAAAACTGCTTTGTTCTATCTTGTAGAAGAGCGTGGTTAGAAGAAATCGTAGCCGCCACTGTTTCAGACATTACCAATTGTAGATTCTCGCGCATTTTTATATTGAGGTCTGAACCCGCTAAGCAAAGACTGATTTGCTCCGTATAAAGTAAATTAACAATGTCGTCTTGGGGAGCAGTAATAACTTCTATGTTTAGTAAAGGAAATTTATCGGCTAGTTTCTTTATTGAATGGAATAATAATTTTGTATTTACATCGGAAACAACGCCAATACGCAATTTACTTTCAAGTCCTAAAGAAAGTTCATGTGCATGAGTGCTAAATAGCCTAAGTTGTTCAGAAATGATCCGTGCTTGAGGTTCCAAGGCTAATGCTGTAGCTGTAGGAATGACCTTTCGAGGAGTCCGTTCAAATAATATATAACCCAATTCTGCTTCTAAATTAGCAACGGCCATACTTACTGCTGAGGGGACTCGATTTAGTTTACGAGCAGCCGCAGAGAAAGAACCCGTATCGAGTACGGTTATGAAAAGTTCAATATTTTCACTGTTAAAATTCATTTTAATATCAGCTGAACTGAAAGCTATTAACTTTATATATGATTTTGACTGAAATTAAAATATAAGGAATGAAGCAGAGTTTATTGATTATGCAAGGTATAAAGCGTCGAATTGTATATGTTTCTTCCTATGAAATAATCGGAATGGTTATTTCATCAGTAGGGTTAGCGATTTTGGCAGGTGATAGTGTTGAACATACTGGACCACTATCTGTCATGATTACGACCATCGCTGTAACTTGGAATTTTATCTACAATATTTTATATGAGAAATGGGAAGCTAAACAAAGCAGTCATATCCGTACAGTTAAGCGTAGAGTTGGACATGCCATCGGGTTCCAGCTTACTTTGGTTCTGTTTTTAATTCCGCTTATTTCATGGTGGATGGATATTTCCCTGATTGCTGCTTTTTGGTTAGATGTGGCCTTTATTATTATTATCCCTATCTATACTTTTATATTTAATTGGAGTTTTGATAAGTTATTTGGATTGCCTATCTCGGCACAGGCTAAAGCACTATCAGAATAACCGTAAAATTATTTTATAAGCTATCAAGGTGATCGACTTTGATAGCTTATCTAGTTTCATTATTTGATTTGATCAATCACTAATTGTTTTGAAAACTTGAGTTGAGCTTTCTTGGCGAAAATGTAGTAAATCAATGCAGTAGAGATAAGTCCTACAAGCCATGATAAATCGATTCCTCCTAACATTGCCGCAATTTGACCCGTATAGAATTTACTATCAATAAATGGTAGTTGAATCAAAATACCTAGAAAGTAGCAGGTAATTCCAATCCGATTCCAACGGCCATACTTGCCATTTGGATCATAGAGTGCATCTACATCACATTCTTCTTTAGAGATAAAGTAGTAATCAACAAGATTAATAGCACTCCACGGAATAAAAAAGGTAAGCAAAAACAAAATAAATGCTTTAAAGGCGCTTAAAAAAGTATGTTCACCTATAATTGCAATAAAGGTTGAGACTACAACCATAGCAAGAACAATGAGTAATCTTGTTATTTTTGAGATTTGATTTGTCGATTTGAAACTATTCCAAATCGTAGCAATACACATAAAACTGCCATAGGCATTTAAGGTCGTTAGAGTAACTTTCCCAAAAGCGATACTAAAATATAGAAAGGTTACGACAAGGGCAATTGGGTTCATACCCACAACATATTGAACTTCATTTCCGACAAAATTGCCGTTTGCAACCTGAGCGATTAAAACGCCTAAGCTCATAGAAATTTGTGAGCCAATTAAAGAACCTAAGCCGACAGCCCAAAAAACACGAGATGAAGATGTTTTAGTTGGAAGATATCGAGAATAATCTGCAACATAGGGACCAAAAGAGATTTGCCAAGAAGCAGAAAGGGAAACTGCTAACAAGAATGAAGACCAGCTGAAATGACGTACTGCTAAGAGTTCAGAAAAATCAGAAAGTGCGAAGATCTGAGTCAAAATAATCACAAAAGCAATCAAACCAATAATACTGGCTACTTTGCCTACCAAATGGATTAAACGGTATCCAATCGTTGCGAATAAAATGATTAAACTTGCATAAATTAAGATACCAGTTGTATTGCTGACATGTGCCAAATGTGCAATTGCTTTACCCGCTAATACCTCTCCAGTTGCGGTAAAACCAATATACATAAGGCAAACGAGTATGATTGGAATACAAGCGCCATAAACCCCAAATTGCACACGGCTTGAAATCATTTGAGGGAGACCAAGTTTAGGACCTTGGGCAGCATGCAGTGCCATGACGGCAGCACCAAAACATTGTCCTACTAATAAGCCGATAATAGACCAAAAAACATCTCCGCCTAACACAACGGCTAGCGCGCCTGTCACAATGGCTGTGATTTGTAAGTTAGCACCAAACCATAGGGTGAATTGGGCAAACACTCCGCCATGTCTTTCATTTTCAGGAATAAAATCAATGCTTCGGTTTTCTATAAAACTACTATTAGGTTTCCCAGCCGATGAGTCCATTTCACTCTCCTTATCCTTTAAGAGCCATCCTATTCTTATTTATTCATATTTGTATAAGCAAATATAAACATGTATATACAAGTAATTTTGAGAAGAATCAAATATTTTTGAAGTATGGGACGTTAAAATTGAGTTAAATAATTCATAGATAAATAGAAAAAGTATTTGACTGATTTTATTTTTTTAAAGTTAAATGATAAAAAAATAATATATAAAAAAGCCCTCTGAAGAGGGCTCGATTTTATGCGTTTGCGTCTAAAACAAGTTGGAAATAAGTGGGAAGTTCAGAAAATTGTACCAGTTGGGTCTTATCTTCTTGCTTAAAATAATACTGATAATTGGGGGTGTCTAAATGGTTATCTAGATATTGGGTTGCATCTGTAAACTGTGCTTTTGCAATCGGCTTATCTTTCTTGCATTTAATAATAACAGGGTTTACGGAGTTTAATTTTACAGGAACGCCATTTTCAAATTTAGCAGTTTCAATCAATAAGGAAATTTTGAAATCACCGAAGGTTACACAGAAGTGACCTCCATTTTCAGTCTTAATTTCTTTGTCAGAGAAAAGATCTTTAAATAAATTCTTAAGGGATTCTCTGTGTTTATCTAAAGCAACTTGAAATTCATGATCACGTTGCTCGATCTTTTCTTGCTCTTCTTGTAGCAATTTGGCTTGCTTTTCAATTGTTGTAAAATCCAGCTTCATTTTAATATCTCCTTTGGTTGTTTTAAAACTATATATGGCAATCTTTTATTAAGTTTTAAAGAAACATACAGTATTTGTTACAACGGAATAATTAAGATGAGCTTTTGTATAAACCATCAAAAATGTAAAAAATATTTTGAAAATATAAGAATTTAAAGAAATAATTTATATACTTGAAATGCTGCTACATATTAAGTATAGATTTTTAATGTAGCAGCATATTTCTTATTTTGTACAATGTTTTGCCATAAGTGGAGTGCTTTTAATTTTAAAAAATCCTCCGCTACTCATTACACCAAGCATTACTAAAACTGTTCCTACTAATTGCCAGATATTAAGGGCTTGTCCAGTAAGTAGAGCAATTATCATACTGAACACTGGCACAAAGTTAAAAAAGACAGAAGCACGACCAGCACCTAACTTTTGTATGCCATTAAACCAGAATAGATAAGCAATCATGGTAGAGCAGATAACAACATATCCCATGGCTAAGTGCGCATTTATAGGGGTAGATGTAATCGCTGTAAGAGGATCTTCAAATATCACACTCAACAAACCAAGTGTTATTGCCCCGAACAGCATAGAAAAAGTTGTTGTTTCTAAGGGAGTAGCATTTTTTACATAACGGCGAGACAGTACATTTGCAAGACAAAACCCAAATGCGCCCAATAATATAAATAGATCTCCAATGTCTATTTTGAGGTGCAGCAAAGTCGTTATATGTCCCTGACTAATCACCAGTAACACGCCACTTAAGCCAAATAAAACGCCTAAGAATTTATTAGTAGTAAGTTTTTCACCATCTAAAAGGATTGTCATTAATAGAGTCATTAATGGCGTGGTTGCCATAATTAAAGCACCGTTAACAGCTGATGTGGTTTGAAGTCCATAAAAACAGCCAATGTTAAATCCCGCAATTCCGATAATACCAATAATCAGATAGATAGCTAGATTCTGTCTTAAGGCTGTCCATCTAAGCTGGCCTGTTATTGAAAAGATTAAGAGTAAGCCTAGACTTGCAGTAAAAAAACGTTCAGACGCAGCAGATAACGGGGGCATATGTTGAATAATATAAGACATTGCATTAAATGCTGATCCCCAAAAAAACATCGTTAAGACAACACCAGCATAGGCATAAGCCACCGTTCTGTTCATGGACAGGCTCCCATTAAGAAAGGTTTTATTCTCGACAAATCTATAAAGGTGTACAATTCCATATTAATACACTTCTAATGTGAAAATTTGCACAATGATTGATTGGGAAAATTTGCATTACTTTTCAGTTTTTACAGAAGAAAAGTCACTTTCTGCTGCTGCCAGAAAATTGGGAGTAGATCATGCAACTGTATCTAGAAGAATTGCCCAGCTAGAACAAAATTTAAAACTTAAATTAGTTGATCGTAGACCACGGACATACATTCTGACTCCTGACGGAGAACGTCTTGCACAAGTAGTTGCTCGTATGATGGAAGAAACTTTTTCTATTGAACGTTTAACTCAAGCAGGTCAGCAAGAAGTAATGGGAAGTGTCTCTATTAGTATGCCTCCTTTAACTGCTGCACATCTCATCATGCCTCATTTGGGTAAATTTTATCGCCATTATCCGCAATTAAAATTACGGGTGCTCGGTGATGTTCATTATGTTTCTTTACAGCATAGTGAGGCCGATATTGCGGTACGATTTGGACGTCCTAAGGATGAAAATTTAGTTGCTCGAAAAGTAGGTGAAATACCTTTTGGAATATATGCAGGTCCAAATTATTTAGCTTCAACAGATCCTGAAAATTATGATTGGATTAGTGTAGAAGTGGGTGGAGTGCATGGTCAAAAACAACAAAAATTAAAAGAAAGATTAAGTCATAAAGAACCGATAATGGTTACCAATAATCCCGAGTTACAGTGGAGAGCTGCATGTGGAGAAATTGGTTTAGCGGTCTTACCTGATTTTTTAGGAGCTCTTAGTAATTTGATCAGATTACAAGATGATTATCCGATGAGTGCTGAAATATGGTTAGTCACACACGAAGATTTGCGACATAGCCCTGCAATACGTGTAGTAATGGATTTTCTTATATCTTGTTTTGAAGCTTTTAAGGTCTAATGTGTTAATGCTATCCATTTATATAAAAGCTACTGGAGTCCGCAGCTTTTATATTGAGATAAATTTTAAGCCAGACTGACTTCTATTCCTCTACGTAAATTAGATTGGTCCTGATCGGAGTTTAAATCAATTTTGGCATACGATTTGGCAAGTATGCGTCGAGCAGCAAAATTAATTGGTTTTTCTATCAACTTAGGTAATTTGATACCTAAGGGGTTGCTTTCGGTTTGAGATACCTCGGTTTTGACCCTAGTTCCCATAATATAGTCAAACCATGGTTTGGTAACGCACCAATTAGCATTTTGATTGCTTGTCATATGATGATCATAGTGCCAAGGGATGCGTTTCTTAGCATATTCAGGGTCTAAATGGGCTTTTGAATGCACACGCCAATAATTCCATAAGCCATAATAAAGCCCAGCTGTAAAAAAGGGCGCTACTGGTAAGAATACTGTTGCAGCACCAGCTAAACTAATTAATGCTGTTTTTTCATTATAAATTTCTGCATTTTTGAACATTGATTCTGCATAACCTTCATCATAAAAATTATTTAAGCGAGCACGTTTATGATGAGCAATATGAGTAAAAAAAGGGCTGTTACGATACTTGGTTGGATATTCGTGTAACCAAACTTTATGGAAGTACCATTCAAGGCCATTTGCAACAAAAATACCGACAGGAAACCCGAGCATACTAATTACTTCTCATGAATCATAATTTAAATGCATTGTAAAATAAGAAAGTTTTATCGCTTTGACTTTATAGGCAGTCCAAGAACTGCCTATAAAATCAATTTTATTGCTTTTGTTTGCGTTGGCGATATGCGCTTGGAGTTTCACCAGTCCAACGTTTAAAAGCTCGTGTAAATGCAGAGGGTTCAGAAAAGCCAGTTAAATAAACAATTTGATCAAGGGTTTCTTTGGTGTTTGCAAGTAATCGTCTTGCAAGCTTCTCTCGATGCTGGTTTAAAATTTTCTCGTAATTAGTATTAATTGCTTGTAAATCAGCTCGAAGGGTACGTGGGTTACGATTTAATTGTTCAGCAATAAATTTTTGATCGAATTGACCAGATTCAAGTAAACCATTGCTGAGCAAGCGCTCAATCGCATAAACAAGTTGATGTTTTTCTAAGTTTGATAGTTGCTGTTCAGCAATTGTTTCATGAATTTTTAATAATTCAGGTTCAGCCGCTGGTGATGCTTTATTCAATAATGTACTAGGAAAAATTATAGCGCCTTGTTTTTGGTTTAAAATTACCGGGCATTTCCAAGCTTCTTGATAATTATTAGCTGAAGCACCTTGTTCATAAGGTAATGTAATTTGGCTAGGCCTAAACTCGTTATTCGTAATATATTTAAAAAAATTAAGAAAAATACCGATGCCACATTCAAGATAATGTCTTACAGGGTGTTCAAAACCTACTAATAACGCGATATCTTTTTCAACAATTAAAGAAAGATTAAATACATCGGTTAACAGGTCCTGATATCTTAAAGCACGTTGTAAACCTTCACCAAAAGTAGAACTACTTAAAAATAAATATTCAATGACTAAGCCTCTAAAAGCAGGCATTTGATTGCCTACATGTAAGCCAATATCAGGATCTTTACTTATTTGTTCAGCAGCTGTCCAGAATCTCTCTTGAGTAGAATTATTTCTACGAACATTTTTATCTGGTGGCTGATTGGGTAAATTAACACTTGCAAATATAGATGCGGCATCTAAACCCATCTGTTGCATAGTCTGATAGGTCATCCACAAAAAAATTCCAGCATCAGAAGAACTTTTAGACATATTTTTGTTGTAATTACCCAGCAAATTATAGGACGCATTCAACCATGATTTCATGGTTAATACGATATCCTTGGAGTTTATATTTAAGGATCAGGGAAGATACCTGCATCTTCACGTGCTTGTTTTAAGGCTAATATGAAAGATAGCAAGAAAAGTAAGCCTATAAAAAACAGAAAAAAATCAAGTTTACTAATTGCATACCCTATGCTCAAGGCTCCTAGACTTAATAATATAATACATAAAATTTTCCAAAAAATGAGCATGTTACGTTCTAGTGAAAAGCCTAAGATCTTGTTTGTAATTGAAGGGGATTTCTAAATTTATTTATGTTTTTTTTATTATGAATTATGTAATTCTTTATAATTTTTTAAAATTACAGTTTTATTGATTTTGTTTAAGTGTTTGAAATAAATAAAATTTTACTTAAGATGTGTAACCTAATTATTTCTTTTTTTTGAATTAAGTTTTTATTAATTAATAGAATGATAATTCTTTAGAAACACTATAAAATAGGACTTTAAAAAATAAATTCATTTTTTAATTTATTTAAAACAAAGCCTTAGTAAGATTATTTAAATTTTTGTTAAAAAAGAGACTTGATTTTTAAGCTAAATTTTGGAATTATAGTTGTGCAAATTGTGATCTATTTCCCACAATTTGTATTTCAGGTTAAGTGGTTGTCACTAATGCTCATATGCTATTTTTGCTTATGAGCATTTTTTTATGTGACTTTTTAATATAACTACAAAATTTTTGAAACGTTAAATTTTAAGATTATTTATCTGAGCTAAGCTTAATTATTTTTAATAAATTTTAAGAGATAAATTAATCATATTGAATAGTCACCGTCGCTGTGGCTTTAACCTCACCTGCGTTCACATTGGTGGCGGTCTGATAATAACGGGCAGTTAAAGGAATATCATATTCAACAGTTTGGTTGGAACTCACGTTACCTATATTGAGTTTGGTTGCTTTTTGAATCGGCTTATTTGCTCCATTCATATTCCAGAGCAGTTCAACACCCACACCGTTAGCTTTGATTGAGTTCGCAGCACTGTTGTTAATCACCTGATTATTGGAGGTATCAGAATTATAATCAAAACTTAAGCTGATCGTATTGCTCGTAGCGATACCAGAGTTGTTTTCACCCCCATTACATAAGATCGATAGATTAAAATTCTGTTCCCCTTGGGTTGAACCAATCGCTTTAAAACCTGACTTTGTAACAGTGGGGAGTTGAATGGGTGTATCTACACCATTTTGAATTTCACATGAGGAGGAGGCGATCAAGACAGGAGCACTACTTAACATGGTCGTAGTTAAAAATGGTCGGTTTTGTTGACCTGATACATAATAGGTGCTGTAACGTCCTGCTACTAATGCTCCTGAACCTGTGGTCATGGATGTTTTAATAACTTCCATAACAAAATATCCCGGTGAAAGGGTATATGCAGTATTTGGGGTTAAAGTACGTCTATATGGATAATACCCAGAAAAATCTGAAGCATCTGCTGCTTCACGATAAAGACGAATACCAATACCGGGAATATTGGTTGCATATGCATTATTACCTATTGGGCTAACTGGATAATTTAAGGGGAGAGCCGCAATAATTTGATCACTAGCACGACTACATGTTGCAGTGGAATTATTGGGAGAAATCGTAAAAGTATTCCTTTGTAAGATAGTCCCTATAGGGTCAGTCGGTTTTACGACGATTTTACCAATGTTCATCGGGATATCTACGGTGGTAAATCCCTTACTTAAATTACAATTTGCATTTGTATGGCTATAAGCAAATAGACTCACTGCCAAAAATCCAATTTTTTTTAAAATCTTATTCATTTACAGACCGCCTTTGTCATAATAATTGATTGATTGTTATGCTTTATTTGATCCGTGATATCGTATTCAAGTTCGCATTTTTCAGTACTTCTTTCTCCCCATTTCACATATAAACGGTCGTGGGTTAAGGGGGTTCGTAAATAAATACGGCTGCCTTGCGCAACAATACCTATCACTTCGTTATTTTGGTTATATACCTGTGCGGCAAAAGGCAAATGTGAGCCATCTAAAGTGGTTGGGCTAATAAAAAGTGCGTAACCTTTTTTTGTTGTGAATTGAACTTTAGTGATTGAGCCTGCATAGGGAGCAATACGTAAGCTACTTTCAGCTAGCTCAACCTGTGTAGACATGTTTTGCGGATCAAGGCTAATGTCATTCATATGGTAAGGTGTAACATAGGGGATAACCGCATATCCCTTTTTATTTATGCTGAGTCCTGGTGTATTACCGACTTGTGCTCCTGTTGCATCTGGTGCATAAACTAAAACCATTGTTTGAGCTTGATCTGGCCCAAACAGAATTCCTTGGGAATGGGCAACAATATTGCCACTCAAGTTAAGCATTTCTTGTTGATATGAGTTGGCGTAACTGAATGAAGCACCTAATGTTGTGTAGTTTGTCTTATAGTTGCCATTAATGTTGAGGTTTGTTTGACCATGGTCTTGACTAGAAATTGATGCGCCGTAATTCAAACGGTTTCCTGTAAAACCGCTAAAACTCAAAATTTGGCTATCTTTACTTAGAAGACTATTTAAATTTAAAGAGCTTTTCTTAAAATCTAAGGGAAAGGATAGAGAAATGAGGTATTGAGTATCTTGGTCAGCTCGCCCACCAGCTTCAATAGTTTCACTATTAATTGCAGAGAAACTATAAGTTAAATCTTTAAATTGGTTGCTATAACCTAATTGGAATTGCTTATTAGTAGTAGACTGGTTCCAATAGTTTGTCCACGAACCTACTAAATAGAAATTTCCCCATTGGTTTGGAAGAGCTTGATTTAAATTAATCTGGAATTCACTTTTTTGCTTACCTACCGAAAAACTATCAATATTTTGCTCTTGTAAGTCTTGAATTAAAATTGCGTCACGCAGTTTGAGATAGTTTTGTGTTGAATAACGATAAGTTGCTAGTGTTAGGTTAGTATGCGTTGGAGCAAATAACTTATTGTAACTTAGACGATAACTTTGCCCTGTCATTTTAGTTGAATGGGAAAAACTGGCATTTGACTGAGTTGCATCAAAAGAAATAGCGCCAATAGGCGTTGAAAAAGCTGTACCTAACAATACAGAGAAATACTGCTGCGTTCCTTGAATTGCGCTATAAGTTGTAAGGTAATTATTGATTCCGCGTTGATATTTACCCTGTATTAGCCATGGAGTTAACTTAATGTTTGGGTCTCGAAATTGCCCTAACGTGAATGAATATCGGCTCATTTGAGGGCGTAGCATTTCAATTACAGAAGCATATGGAATAGAATATTTTTGAACTACTCCATTAGATTCAAGTACCGAAACTTGTAACTCACCTCCAAATCCTGTGGGATAGAGATCATTAATTTCAAAGTTTCCTGGTGGGACTGTGGTTTGGTAAATTAAATTACCTTGTTGTCTAACTTCGACTTTTGCATTGGTTTTGGCATAACCTCGAACTCTTGGAGCATAACCAAGCATACTATTTGGAAGCATTCTGTCATCACTTGAAATATTCATTCCACGATAGGGTAAAGAGTCAATAAAATCGCTATTAGTAAAATAATCTCCTAAAGTCACAACACCGTGAATATCGGGAAACGCTTTTTGTATATATGTATTTGTCGAGGTATAAGAAGAATTATTAGATTGAGAATTAGATTGGCTTTGCCATTTCCATTGTCCATTATGGCGAAACTGCCAACTTGCTAAATTTGCTCCAAGATTGGTTCCCATAAAAGCATAACTATTTGCATGTTGTTCATTGACTATTCGATATGCTGTGGCGTTATAGCTTAAAAAAGCTGCATTAATACCACGATCCCACAAATGTGGATCGATATAACCTTGCGGATTTTTTTCTAAGACGACTTGCGGGATCGAAATATCAATTCTTAAACGGGAACTATCAAATACATAAAAAGCACTATCTATCCATGACGCGAGAGCTTTACATGAAAGAGATGAATTAGAGTCATGTTGACTTAGAACATCAGCTTTTACGCCATATTCAAGCAACGTGGCTTCTGTAAAACATGTTTCAGCATTTGTGTTAGGAGCTGAGGCAGTAAATCGCATACGCCGTTTACCCAGCCATTGACCATTAATATAAACATCTAAGCTATATTCACCAGGCAAGATCGGGTTGCCGTATTTGAAACGAGCTATATCAATTTTTTGTGCATTACCTACTAAGAAATTGCTATCAAATTCAGCCTTCGTAAAATGTGGAACATCACTAGTATTTTCAGCATATATAGCCATAGGCATGAATAGCGTAATACTTGAGACGACATACCAAGTAAAGGGGCTTTTTAAACATATATAAGGTATAAACCATTTAGACATAGTTCTAGAGCCTATTCATGATAGGTTTTAAATTTTTTTAAGTAATACAATGAGGTTAGAATTTTATTGGGTGCTCAATTCGTCCACCGTAATCATTGATATACACAAAGCTCATATCTGCTAAGTTTTTATTTTTTAGTTTAATTTTATCCTCTGAATAAGGGGCAATCATTAAGCCTTGTTGCAATAAGTCTGTTTTATGGCCTTCACTTCCTTGAAAAATGGAGGTAATAGTAAGAAAAAAAGGTGTCGGATTTTTTATCATTAGATATTGATCATTTATTTTCCACTCGACTTTGTCACTTAGTTGATCAATATTTTCTTTTAGATCTATAGGGCGGTAAAAAAATTTAATTCGCGAACGAACAGCGAGTTGCAAAAAATTGTTAGAGGTTGTTGTGGTTTGACCTTGTTGAGTTCTCCCTTCAGGTTTAGGAGGGATATCTAAAACATTAAGCCAAAAAATAGATTCTTGTTGTTGGCTTAGTTGAGATGTAGTAGGCAACGCTGTAATTCTTAAGGTTTGCCCCTTAGTTGCTTCTACTCTTGAAATTGGTGGAGTAATAATGAAAGGTACATTTGTTTCATCTGGTGTTGACTTTGCATTTCCATCATCGATCCATGCTTGAACAAGAGACGGGGCCGTGCCGTTATTACTCAGTTGTAATGTGATCTCACGGGCATTTGAAGGATAAATGACACGAGTACCATGTAAAACAATCTCAGCATGACCTGTAGTAGTGAGCGCTACTTGCAGACAAACTAATCCCCAAAAAAATTTACGACCACGAAAAAGCATCAGTCATATTCTCAATAACAAATAATAGGAAGGAGATAGCTTCTATTCATGAATAGAAGCTTCAATTTTAAGTTTATTGATAAATGATCGTGTATTTTACTTGCGATGTTACCGTACCAGCAGTAGAAGCACCTGTAGCATAATATTCAGCATAATAGTTAAGATCAGCACTACCGCCTGCTGAAACATTTACCCATTGTGAATTCGTTTGAGTTTCATTTGTGCTTGTAGCAAGTACAGGAATTACAGCGTTATTACTGCCAAGTAACTGAATATTTACATTTGTTGCTGCACCAGAAGTTGCTTGGTTTAATAAACGACCCGTATTAAAGTCAACGGTTGCGCCTGGTTCAAAATAAGTTGCGACTTTACCTGCAGCGGTACAGTTCGTTAAATTAATTTGAAAAGGTGTACGACCAGCTACATCACCAGCATTTTTTAAGGTTTGAGATGAAACAGTAGGCAAATTGATTGTTAAATTTTTATCTCCAGTATCAATAGTACAAGTATTATCCGTGACAAGACCATTAATAGTAATTGTGCCATCTGCTGCTTGTGCATTTGCTATATTTAAGAGAGAAACTGCCGCCACAAAAATAAATTTTTTCATAAAATCCCCAGAATAGCTTTTTAAAATAAAATCCATTACTTTTCAGTAAGTTTATTCTGATTAAGTAAGGCGAAGGAAATATATCACTTTTCAATCAAAAAACAAGAAAAACATTATATTTATATATATTTTGATCAATTGTTTTTATTAATAAAAATTAAAAAATTTATTTTTTATCATTTGGTAAAATAATTAATTAGTTTTTATTTAAAATGGAATTTAAAAAATAGTAATATCTAAGTAATTGTATTTTATTGAATTAATGAAATTTTAAAATATTTAAGATAATATACATCTAATATTTTTGATTAAGCCATTGTTTTTTAATGATAAAATTGTTTTGTGTATATCTTATAAATATATTTAATTTTTTAAGAATTTTTTAAGGTTCAATTCCTACTGTTTTAGTTGTAATTCAATAAAAGATAATCTGGAGTTCAGTTCCATGAATACTATGAAGTATAGCTATAAACCTAATTACTTTTTCTTTGCTCATAAATTAGTTTTATTTTTAAAGGATTATCTCATCAAGCATCCGACGGAGCAGCAAACAACGTTTAACTTGCAAACGATTTATGACATCTTTAGCCATGATCTTGCTTCAAGTACGACAAACCTTGAAGGTATCTTAAATATTGCAGATGAATATGTCTTTGAAACAGAAGATGGCTTACTTCCATTAATTAGCAAGCATTCAGTCAATCTCAAAAATCATGTACTTTCTTTAGAATTTACACCTCAAGCCTTGGCAAGTCTGTTATCAGGTCATTCGTTAGTAAATCCTAAAGCAGCTTAGATTTTCTTTTAAGGTAGAGTGAACTCATATAAAATTCATAAAATTTATTTTTAAGAGTTGTTTATGAGTAAAGACTTTAAGGCCTTAACTTATATTGCGGATGAGAATGTAGCAGATACAGTGACTTGGCTTTTACACCATCAAGATGTTTTTGATTCTTTTAATTTTGATGTGTTGAGCCAAGAATTCACAGTAACGCATGCAGCAGGAAAGGATATTATTCGAGTCGGAACCTTTCTAAATGCTACTTACGGAATATTAGTAACTTCTATATAAATGAAAAAAGCCCTGAATAATCAGGGCTTTTAAATTTTCTAATTTGAGTTAAGCACTCATTGCATCTACTGATAAATCAGCAACTGTTGGCTTTGGTTTTTCAGCCGTTAAACCTAGTTTATTAAATAAAGCTTGGTCTTTACCTTCACCAGCATTTGGTGTAGTTAGTAGTTTATCACCAGAGAATAATGAGTTTGCACCTGCCATAAATGCTAATGCTTGGTCTGAATCACTTAATGATTCGCGGCCCGCAGAGAGACGGATATAACTATGAGGCATGATAATACGCGCCACAGCAATAGTACGAATCCACTCAATTACATCAAGCTTTTCAACATCAGCTAAAGGTGTTCCTTCAATAGGAACAAGCATATTGATTGGCACAGATTCAGGATGAATTGGTAGGGTAGCTAGTTCATGTAATAAACCAATTCGGTCTTCACGACTTTCGCCTAAACCCACAATACCGCCACTACAAACTTTCATACCAGCTTGACGAACATAATCAAGGGTATTTAAACGGTCATCAAAAGTACGAGTACTAATAATGTGAGAATAATACTCACGAGATGTATCTAAATTGTGGTTGTAGTAATCTAAACCAGCAACTTTTAGGCGTTCTGCTTGAGATTGGTTAAGCATCCCTAAAGTCATACAGGTTTCCATACCTAATGCTTTAACTTCGCGTACCATTTCTAAAACATAAGGCATATCGCGCTCATGTGGGTTACGCCAAGCAGCACCCATACAAAAACGTGAAGAACCTGAATCTTTTGCAGCTTTCGCTTCACTAATCACTTTTTCTACAGCAATACGTTTTTCTGCTTCTAGTTTTGATTCGTAATGTGCCGATTGTGAGCAGTATTTGCAATCTTCAGGACATTTACCCGTTTTAATAGATAAAAGGGTACTGACCTGAATTGAATTGGCGGTGAAGTGCTCACGATGTACTTGCTGAGCCTTGAAAACTAAATCCAAAAAAGGTTGTTCATATAAAGCTTGGATTTCTTCACGATTCCAATCATTACGTAGAGTCATTGTCATATCCATGATGATGGCATTAATTCACTATACATAATCATACAGAATTCGTATTAAAGCTATAGGGCAAAAAACATCATTTTTTTAATTTGATAGCTGAAGTTGATTAAGTTGCTGTTCAATTGCCCAATCAATATGCACATTGACGATTTCGTCATGTAAATTTTTGCCATTTTGTAGTTGATCTACAATTTCTTTTGAATAAGGAGCATTTCCTAATCCGATTGCAATATTACGTTTAAATGATTGATAACCTGTCCGGCGGATAGGGCTACCTTCCGTATTGGCTAAAAAAGTGGCTTCATCCCACTGCCAGATATCAAGCAGACTAATATTATCTAATCCATGTCTAGGATTAAAATCAGAAATAGATGCTGTTTTAGCAAAGCTATTCCAAGGACAAATTAACTGGCAGTCATCACAACCAAATATTCGGTTTCCAATACCTGCACGTAATTCTTTAGCAATAATTCCTTTATATTCGATAGTTAAATAAGCAATACAACGTCTTGCATCTAGCATGTAAGGCTCGACAATTGCTTGCGTCGGGCAAATATCAATACAAGCGCTACAAGAACCACAATGTGCTGTTGCAGGCTCGTCGAAAGGTAGCTCGAGTGATGTAAATAGCTCACCTAATACGAAAAAAGAACCTGACTTTTTATGAATGAGCAAAGTGTGTTTACCTGTCCAACCCATTCCAGCACTTTCAGCTAATGATTTTTCAAAAATAGGCGCCGAATCTGCAAAAGGACGAGATTCAAAGTCACCAACTTTTTCACGAATTCGTGTTGCTAGCGTTTTCAATCTACCACGCATGACTTTATGGTAATCACGGCCACGTGCATAGCGGGCGATAATGGCAGAATTAGGCTCTAAAGGTACATATCGAGGCTTTGGAGATTCCACAAGATAATTCATGCGGACACAAATAATACTTTTTGTACCAGGCACTAATAGTGTTGGATCAGCTCGCTTTTCTAGATTTTCTTCTAAATAGGTCATGTCTGCATGATAACCACGTTCAAGATACTCTAAAAAACGTGGCATTTGCTCTTGAGCATCTGGTTTTGCGATGACACAATCAGCAAAACCCAAGTCTAATGCTTGAGCTTTGATCCATGCTTTTAATTCATGTGGATCAATTTGTTGCACTGTAATGCGTGATGTGTCGGAAGATGTCATAAACCAAAATGCAAGAGGATAATAATATGCAGGCGGTAGTTTACCATAGCGATGATATTCGAGCATGGGAGCGGCGCTGGTTTGCTGCGCAAAACTCCTCCTTAGGTTTAATGCAGCAAGCGGCTTGGTCAATTGCCCAGCAACTTATTGAGCTTTTTAACGATCGGGCTATTAAGAATATTGCTATTTGGTGCGGACAAGGCAATAACGCAGGTGATGGTTACTTTATAGCAAGTTACCTTAAACAAGCTGGATTTCAGGTTGGAATATTTGCGGCTCAATTGGGTGAGTCAACCGATTTACATTGTGCAGCGCAATTTGCTAGAGAAATGAAAGCCCAAATTCATCCAAATTTTGATATTAAAAGAACATTTGATTGTCATATTGATGCTTTATTTGGCATAGGTTTAAACCGAGAATTAAATATAGATTGGCAACAAGTAATTCAAAAGTTTAATGAACAATCTGGTCTAAAAATTTCAGTTGATATACCTAGCGGTTTACAAGCAAATACAGGGCAAGTCTTACCTTGTGCAGTGAGAGCTGATCATACCTTTACTGTTTTAGGACTTAAAGCTGGATTATTTACAGGACAAGGAAAAGAATATGCGGGACAAGTTCATTTAGTTAGTCTAATTCCTATAGACAACGAGTTGAAATCCTTAGCTTATTTGTCACCCACAAACATTAAACTTCCTCAGCGTATGGCATTTGGGCATAAGGGAAGCTACGGGCATGTTTTAGTGATTGGTGGACATGAGCAAATGGGTGGAGCAGTCATTATGGCTGCTGAAGCTGCCTTTCATGCAGGTGCAGGCAAAGTGACAGTGGTTTGTCATCGCAACCATCATCAGGCCATTTTGTCGCGGGCACCTAATATTATGCTTCGTGATATTAATGCTTTAGATGAAAACAATATTAAAGAGATTCTATCTCAGATCGATGCAATATGCTTTGGAATGGGATTAGGCCGTGACGATTGGGCAAAGCAGATTTACCAACAATGGTTTAATTTGTTAAATCAAAGTACACGCCTAGAAATTGTTTTAGATGCAGATGCTTTATGGTTTCTGGCTAAACAGCCTGAAAAGTTAAATACACATATTTATGCCACACCTCATCCTGGAGAAGCTGCTACTTTACTTGGTTGCTCTACAGCGCAAATTGAAAATGACCGAATTGCTGCAATTTATGCCTTACAGCAAAAATATGCAGGCCAGTGGGTACTTAAAGGAGCGGGTAGCTTAATTTTAGAAGATAATTTGTATATCTGCACGCAAGGTAATGCTGGTATGGGAACTGGTGGAATGGGAGATGTGTTAGCAGGAATGATTGCGAGCTTAAAAGCCCAATTTCACAAAGGTATTGCATTACATGAGATTGTTACCCTTCATGCTCAAGCAGGTGATGAACTTGCAAAACAAGGTATGCGTGGCTTACAGGCCTACCAAATGAATCAAATCATTACTCAGGTCGTAAATCAATAAGTTTTAACGTCTGCGACTGCTAGACCGACTTCGCCCACGTGCCATACCACCTAAGGCATTTAAAACAGAAAGTTTGCTCATACTTCCTGATGCGTGAGCATGGCAAATAGCGGCAGCAAGGGCATCGGCTGCGTCGGATTGAGGTTTAATGGTCAAATTAAGTAAACGCATCACCATCATTTGGACTTGTTCTTTATCGGCAGCGCCATAACCAACCACAGACTGTTTAATTTGGCGGGCAGTGTATTCTGCAACTTGTAAATCTAAATTCACTAATGCGGCTATGGCAGCACCACGGGCTTGTCCTAATTTTAAGGCAGAGTCTGGGTTTTGAGCCATAAAGACTTGCTCAACTGCAGCTTCAGTTGGACCATGGAATTTCACAATTCGCTCAACGCCAGCAAAAATACGTTTTAAGCGTTCTGGCATTTCTTGAGTCTCTGTTCGGATTGTACCGGCATCAACAAAACGTAGTCTACTACCATCTTTTTCAATGATTCCATAACCTGTTAAGCGTGAACCCGGGTCAATACCAATAATCAATGCCATGTGAAGACTTATATAAATAGTTTAGAGAGTATTGTTACATAGCCAAAAAGGTTCTGCATGCGTAATTTAAAGAATGCTGCGATGAATGGTTATTTTTCGGTTTTATCGAACCAATTTATATCTTTAAAATCATTTGATGTAATTCTATTTTAGTGGAATACTTATCTATAATTTTGGAATTAAAGTTTATCGGTCGATGGAAGATATTAATATCCGCATTGCGCAGCAAGTGCGTGAAATACGTCTAGCGCGTGGATATACCCTAGATATTCTTGCTAGTCGATGTCAGGTAAGCCGTTCTGCAATTTCACTCATTGAAAGAGGAGAAGCGAGCCCTACAGCTGTTGTTCTTGAAAAGCTAGCAAATGGTTTAGGGGTGCCTTTGACTCAGCTATTTGATTCGCCCCAGAATACTCAATCGCCTCAACCTATGGTACGGCGTACTCAACAAGCAGAATGGAAAGATCCAGAAACGGGATATATTCGCCGTCAAGTTTCGCCTCCAAATTGGAAATCTCCATTTCAGATCGTTGAAATTGAATTTCCAGCCCAGTCCCGAGTTACTTATGAAACAAGTACGAATTCTAAAGTTGTATTACAGCAAATTTGGGTAATAGAGGGGCAAATTGATATTCAATTGGGTGAAAACTTTTATGCTTTACAAGAGGGGGATTGTTTGGCGATGCAATTAGATCAACCGATCATATATAGCAATCCTTCTTATAAAGCTGCTCGATATATTTTAGTTGTATGTAATGAGCTCGTCTCTATTCTTAAGGAATCTTCATGATTAAAAATCTTAATCCAAATTTACGTTTAATCGATTGTCATGAAGCTACACATGCAAAGGCTATATTAAATATCTTGAATGAAGCAATTATCAATTCTACTGCTTTGTATGACTATTTGCCGCGCTCTGAAGAGTCGATGAAAAACTGGTTTGCAGTTAAAAGAGAAAATGGTTTTCCTGTCATTGGTATTGTAGATGAGACAAACAAGTTATTAGGTTTTGCAAGTTGGGGAACTTTTAGAGCTTTTCCTGCCTATAAATATACGGTCGAACATAGTATTTATATTCATCATGAACATCGTGGCGGCGGATTAAGCAAAATTTTAATGCAAGAATTGATTAAGCGTGCTCAACAGGCAGACTTACATGTATTGATAGGCTGTATTGATGCAACCAACCAAGCAAGTATCGGTTTACATGAAAAAATGGGCTTTATTCATGCAGGTACTTTTAAGCAAGTCGGTTTTAAGTTTGGTCAATGGTTAGATGCTGCTTTCTATCAGTTAAATTTAAATACACCACATACCCCAGTTGACGGATAAATAATAAGGTTTTCAAATTTCAAGTTTTAAAATAACCCAGTTTATAAGGATGAATATAAGCTGGGCTATAAAGTTCAAATTATAAAATACCTAGCTGCTCTAATCCCTTATAAGCAATTTCTTTTCGAATAGAACTAGGTATGCCTTTTTTCATTTCTAAATTGAGTGAGAACGCTACAATTTCTCCTTGAGGTTGAACGACCCAGCCTGTTAACCAGCCCACTTGAGGCTCCACATCCCATCCCCAACCACTTTTGGCATAAATTTTCCGTCCATTTTTTTCTTCTATGAACAGCATAGATTGAACTTGTTCTTGCACATTCTTGCTAAAAGGAAGAGTTTTATGGGCTAGTTCATAAGCAAACTGGGCTTCTTGTTGAGGTGTAATTTTAAGTGGACCAACAAGCCAAAAATCATCTACTTTTGAACCAATATCAGCATTACCGAAACCAATGCGTTTTACCTCTTTAGACATAAGATCAAGGCCAATTCGTCGAGCTAGTTCCTGATAAACTGGAATAGCAGAAGCTTTCATCGCATCGCCTAGAGTCATGTCCTTTTCCCAATCAGGAAACAAACGCTTTTGCCCATCCCATTTAAACACTTCAGTTGGTGTTGCTTTATGATGCTCAAGTCCAATCAAAGCATTTAACATTTTAAAGGTAGAGGCGGGAACATATTCGGTTGATGATCTTTTAAGATCATTGCCATAGATTTCCTCTGTTTGCCCACGTTTTATAACTAAAACACCTTCAGTTTGTGCTTGATCAAACAATGATTTAATTTTCTCTGAGTTTTTATTGGTAGAAATTGACTGTATTTGATGTTGTTGTACGGTATTAAAAGAACATGCCGACAAAAACATCGTACCAATGGCAAAGAAAAGAGCTTTTTTAGTCATGAGTTTATGTGGGTTTAAAAGAATTATTCTTTAATTTAACTTGAATAGAGGTACTTTTAGATAGAGAAAATGTAAGTTATTTAGGAAATTCTATATCTATGCACTACTTTTTTAAATTTTATAAAACAACTATATAAATAAAGGAATATATCCAATTTTTCTAAGAACCTAAGTTTTCAACTAGACTAAAAAACTGCTTTCTTGAAGGACTTTTCGTTTAACTAGAGTAAAAAAATTAAAATCTAATTGAAGTCGCACTTGATAAACTTGATACAGCACTCATTAATAATAAAGCATGTTTGTTTTTATCGAGTTAAAATCAAATGTACTCTAGTATTGCAGACTCTGGCTGTTTCGATAGGGTTGGGGCAAATAAACTGCAATGAATTTTCTTTTTGAGATAGATAAAGTTTTACATGAATTTACTTCTTATTGTAGTTCTGGGCGCGATTGTTGAAATTGCCGTATGGATTGGCGTAGCACAGTTCATCAGTGGATGGTATGTGTTCTTTTGGTTCATTCTTGCTTTCTTTATTGGTTTGGGGCTTATTCGCAGAAGTACTGCTGGTATTATGCCTCAATTACAGCAAATGCAGATGACTGGCCAACTCGGTAATGACCCAACAGTAACTAAAAAACTTGCTTATGCTTTTGCAGGTTTCTTATTAATGTTGCCAGGCCTTGTTTCTGATGTGTTAGCGGTTTTAATTTTGATCCCTGGTGTTCAAACTGCTTTCCGTAATATAGCCATGAGAACTCTTGCAAAACGCCAACAAGCTATGATGGATAAAATGATGGGGGGTATGGGCAGTAATATGGGTGGGCAAAATCCATTTGCTGATCTAATGCGCCAAATGCAAGATATGCAGAATCAACAAGGTGGGGGCAGTCAAGGTCAATACCGTGATTCAAGTATTATTGACGGAGAAGCGCGAGAAGTCACTCCAGATCATAAGAAAATTGAACATAAAAATAAGGATTAATAAATACCTTATCTACAGGCCTAAACCTCCAAAGTTTAGGCCTTTTTTATTTTAAGAAGATACAAATTATTTAGTTAGAGATTCAGTCACAGCAGAATCTGTTTGAGGCAATTCAGTTGGGCTTTCTTGTGGTTTTGTTTGAGGTTGGTATTTGTTTGAAGCTAAGGCTGTTTGCTTATTTTCAGATTGTTGATAACCTCGGCTTCGGTTGGCTCGTTCGCGAAACCCACCTTTATTAATGAGCTTTGTATGTGACATGCATTTGCCTAAAATGTGAGATTATTCGCTTATTTTAACAAATTTGGCAAAATATCAAAATAAGAAAAATAGTTCTATAAAAATAATATTTAACTTATATATATGTTTTTAATTAATATTTTTTAATTGACTCAATTGTTCATCCAGATTGAATTATCTATTCATTTCACATAGGATAAATATAAAGGATGTATAAATTAAAAAATGTAGCAAACCTATTAAAACAACAACGGTTGAAATGAGGGAAGGAGGGTTACCTATGCTATATCAATACCATTGTGCGTGTTGCGACAAAGTTGTGGCATCGACTGATAAATCATGTCCATATTGTGGTTCACAACATATTCGAAGCCCGTATGGCTTATGGATGTTTTGTGTGATGGCTTGTCTAGCTGTTGTCGTTGTATTTAAAGTTGTCCATATTTATATCCAGAACCATCAAGATACTCCAACGCAGTCAACTTTACTGGATGTATTAAATCAGGATGATAAAACGACAAGACAATAGATTTTGATTACAGCTACAAATGATATGGCGTCAAGGATGATTGCTAGAAGATTAAACCCTACATACCATAAAATTTGAACTATAAATAAAAAAGCCCGCTCAATGGCGGGCTTTTTTACGATTTTATTTTAGAGGCCAGCAGCATCTTTAAGGGCATCAACTTTATCAGTTTTTTCCCAAGTAAATGCAGAGTCAGAACCTTCGCGACCAAAGTGACCATAAGCCGCAGTTTGTTTGTACATTGGTTGAAGAAGATCCAACATACGAGTAATACCAAATGGTCTTAAATCGAAATGATCACGTACAAGTTGAATAATCAACTCATCAGAAACTTTTGCTGTACCAAAGGTGTTAATTGAAATTGAAGTAGGTTCTGCTACACCAATTGCGTAACTCACTTGAATTTCACATTTGTCAGCAAGACCAGCAGCTACAATATTTTTTGCAACATAACGACCAGCATAAGCAGCAGAACGGTCAACTTTAGATGGATCTTTACCAGAAAAAGCACCACCGCCGTGACGAGCCATACCGCCGTATGTATCAACAATAATTTTACGACCTGTTAAACCACAGTCACCTACAGGGCCGCCAATAACGAACATACCTGTTGGGTTAATGTGAAACTTAGTAGCTGCATGGAACATTTCAGCAGGAATGATCGGTTTAATAATTTCTTCAATAACTGCTTCTTTAAGCTGGCTTTGAGAAATTTCAGGATCGTGCTGAGTAGATAAAACAACAGCATCTAGACGTACAGGCTTGCCATTTTCATAGGCAAAAGTAACTTGGCTTTTTGCATCTGGGCGTAACCATGGAAGGGCACCTGAACGACGAAGTTCAGCTTGACGCTCCATTAAGCGGTGAGCATAAGAAATCGGCGCAGGCATAAGCACGTCTGTTTCACGGCTTGCATAACCGAACATTAGGCCTTGATCACCAGCACCTTGATCTTCTGGTTTTTGACGGTCTACACCTTGAGCAATTTCAGGTGATTGTTTACCAATCATATTGATTACAGCACACGTTGATCCATCAAAGCCAAGATCAGAGTGGTGATAACCAATACCGTTAACAGTATTACGAACAACAGCTTCAACATCAATATTAGCAGTCGTTGTTACTTCACCAGCAAGTACAACAGCGCCTGTTTTTACCAGTGTTTCACAAGCAACACGTGCGTATGGGTCTTCTTTTAAGATTGCATCCAAAATAGCGTCGCTAATTTGGTCGGCCATTTTATCGGGATGACCTTCGCTTACAGATTCCGAGGTAAAAACAGCGTACTCGCGCATGAAAGTCCTATCTTGGTTATTTCAAAAGACATAATATGTTACATCGACTTGAGCTTGAGGACCAGTTCATACTGACTAAAAAGCATGAATTTATTTCATTTATAGTGTGTTTTAATTGATAAGTGTATTAGCAAAATTGATATAGAAAGCTTTAATTTAAAGTATTTATATTTTAACAACTTGTTGCTAGTGTGTTTTTTAAACATATAACTTAATAAAAATCTTAAATATCAAAATTTGAATTTTAAAGTAAAGAAACATGATAAACGTATACAAGATTAGCTAATTATTTTATCTATATATCAAAAGCTAACAAGATTAATGTGCTTACATTTAGTCGTTGTGCAGAAAAATGAACACTGTTTTGTATAACTTAAAGATTCAAATGTTTTTTGTGTAACCAAGAAACGGTTAAAAATAAAGAAATATACCGTGTTGGGGTTTACCCTAAGCCTTTTTTTTAAGACAATATAGCGGCATTGAATGGTTATTCATCTTCTTCTTTTCATCAATCTATTAAAATTGGATTCTGATCTATGACGACCCCTTTAAACGAACGTCGTATTGCAAATGCAATTCGTGTATTGGCAATGGATGCTGTGCAACAAGCAAACTCAGGGCATCCAGGTGCTCCAATGGGGATGGCAGATATTGCTGACGTCGTCTGGCGTGAGTTTTTAAATCACAACCCAACAAATCCACAATGGGCAAACCGTGACCGTTTCGTTTTATCAAATGGCCATGGCTCAATGTTGCAATACGCTTTGCTTCATTTAACAGGTTATGATCTTTCAATTGAAGATTTAAAACAGTTCCGTCAATTGCATTCTAGAACTCCTGGTCATCCTGAATATGGCTATGCACCGGGTGTAGAGACGACAACTGGTCCTTTAGGTCAAGGTATTGCTAATGCTGTTGGTTTTGCTTTAGCAGAAAAAACATTGGCTGCTCAATTTAATAAAGATGATTTAAAAGTTGTTGACCATTTCACTTACTGTTTCTTAGGTGATGGCTGTTTAATGGAAGGTATTTCTCATGAAGTATGTTCTTTAGCTGGCACCTTACAACTTGGTAAATTGATTGCTTATTATGATGATAATGGCATTTCAATTGATGGTGAAGTAGAAGGCTGGTTCAGCGACGATACAGAAGAGCGTTTCAAAGCCTATGGTTGGCAAGTTCTTCGTGTAGATGGTCATGATGCTGATGCGATTCGTCAAGCGACAATCGAAGCAAAAGCTGAAACTCAGAAACCAACAATCATTATGTGTAAAACGATTATTGGTTTAGGTTCACCGAATAAGCAGGGTAAAGAAGACTGTCATGGTGCGCCATTAGGTAAAGATGAAATTACTTTAACTCGTGAAGCATTAGGCTGGAACGAAGAAGCATTTGTTATTCCTGCTGATGTATATGCTGCATGGGATGCAAAAGCAAAAGGTAGTGAATCTGAAGCAGCTTGGAATGCGGTATTTGCACAATATCAAGCAAAATATCCAACTGAAGCGGCTGAGTTACTTCGTCGTATCAGTGGTGACTTACCAGCAGAATTTGCAGCGCAAGCAGATGCTTTCATTCGTGAAACAAATGCGAAAGGCGAGACAATTGCAACTCGTAAAGCAAGCCAAAATACATTACAAGCATTTGGTCCTTTATTACCTGAATTGTTAGGTGGTTCTGCTGACTTAGCAGGTTCTAACTTAACACTTTGGAAAGGTTGCCAAGGTGTTCAAGAAAACCCAGCTGGTAACTATGTCTACTATGGCGTACGTGAATTCGGTATGACTGCGATCGCTAATGGCGTTGCATTACATGGCGGTTTTGTTCCTTACGTTGCAACATTCTTAATGTTTATGGAATATGCACGTAATGCAGTACGTATGTCTGCATTAATGAAACAACGTGTAATTCATGTTTATACACATGACTCAATCGGTCTGGGTGAAGATGGTCCAACTCACCAACCGATTGAACAAATTGCTTCATTACGTGGTACACCTAACTTAAATACATGGCGCCCTGCGGATACTGTAGAAACTGCAATTGCTTGGAAATCTGCTTTAGAACGCAAAGATGGCCCTACAGCACTTATTTTCTCTCGTCAAAACTTACCATTCCAAACACGTTCTGAAGAGCAAATTCAAAACGCTGCAAAAGGCGGTTATGTACTTGCTCAAGAAAAAGGCGAATTAAAAGCGATTATTATTGCAACTGGTTCAGAAATTTCTTTAGCAATGGAAGCTTATGCACAACTTGAAGGTGTGCGTGTAGTTTCTATGCCATGTGCAGAAGAATTTATGAAGCAAGATGCCGCATACCGTGAAGCAGTATTGCCAGCTCATATCCGTGCGCGTGTTGCTGTTGAAGCAGCTCATGTTGATTACTGGTGGAAATTTGTTGGTCTTGATGGCAAAGTAATTGGTATGACAACTTATGGTGAGTCTGCACCAGCAAAAGATTTGTTCCAATTCTTTGGTATTACGACTGAAGCTGTTGTTGCAGCCGTAAAAGAATTAACTGCTTAACTATTAAAGTAGTGTAAAAAAGCGCTCTATCTAGAGCGCTTTTTTATTTGAGAGGTTAAATAGTGAGTTCTGTTTGGATATTAATCTGAGAGGTTAATAACTTATGAATAGGGCAATTCTCTGCAACTTTTAGTAATCGCTTATGCTGGTCTTCAGTAAACTCGCCTTTGAGTGTGATTTTCCGTTCAATATTATTTTGGCCTTTCTCAGGTTCGCCATTTGGGTTTAATGCTAAATCCACTTGAACATGATCTAGCTTAATTCCTTTAAGATTCGCATACATTTCTAAAGTAATGGTGGTACAAGCTCCTAAAGCGGATAATAAAATCTGAACTGGGTTCGGAGCTGTATCTTGTCCACCTTTATCAGTTGGTTCATCTGCAAACCATTGATGGCCTGAAGGATCGGTGAGAGTTACCCGATATGGAGTGGAAGTACTTTGTGCTTGGGCCGTATTAACCATGTTTTACCTTGTTATTCATCAATAAAATCGCAAGAAAAATTAATAAATCTGAAGCTTCGAATAGAAGAATATCTATACTTTATAATATTAGTTTTAAATAATAACTGTAACGCTTTTATTGTTGCATAGATGAAACATATCGTTTTATAAAGAATAGTGAATTAAATTACTTGATGTATACACTAACGACTATATCAATAAAGGATACGAAAAATGCATCTTAAAACATTAAGCTTTGGTTTGGCAGTAGCATTGGCTAGTTCAGTTACTTTAGCTGCACCAGTAGATTACAAAATTGACCCAACACATACAGCTACTGTTTTCTCATGGAATCACTTTGGTTTCTCTACTCCAAGCGCCAACTTCTCGGATATCCAAGGTGTAATTAAAGTTGATAATGCTAAACCAGCAAACTCATCTGTAAATGTGACTATTCCTTTAAGCAGTGTAAATACAAACGTACCTGCTTTAGATAAAGAGTTCCAAGAAGAAGCTTGGTTTAATACTGCTAAATATCCAAATATTACGTTTAAAAGTACGAAAGTAGAAACTAAAGATAAAAAGCATTTCAAAATTACTGGTGATTTGACTGTTAAAGGCGTAACTAAGCCAGTTGTACTTGACGCTGTTTTAAACAAGCAAGGCGAGCACCCAATGGCTAAAGTTCCAGCGATTGGTTTTAATGCTACAACTTCATTCAAGCGTTCTGACTTTGGTTTAGGAAGTTATGTGCCTAATGTTGGCGATAAGATCACTGTAAACATTACGACTGAAGCAACTGCCGCTAATGCAACTAAAAAATAAGTTATAAGTTTTCTAAAAAGCCCTCAAATATGAGGGCTTTTTATTTAGACTGGCTCTTTTTTATCTGGGTCTATAAATACTAGAGGCGCTGAAGGATCGATATTTCTTTTCTGCGATTTTTCTCTTAAGAACTGGTAAGTAGGGACTTTTCTTTTTGCCTGATCGCGCAGTTTCTTTTTAATATAAAGAACCAGAGCAAAACATGTAGTTGCAACGGTGAGCATCATACCATTCATATAGCTCATGATTGAGCTTACATAGCCAATAGTCGTTAAGCGATGCATCATACGTTCAACTTGAGTGCTACTTTCAATGCCCGTAATTGCCCAACTACATAGATGTTCACAGTTATTAATAATCAAATGATAGTGGTTTTCATGCATACGTGAACGCATTCGGCGAACAACAATCTTTCCTTTATAACGAGGTTTGTCATAAGAACGGACGTGTATTTTTTTGCCATGCGAGAAAGCATCTATTGACGTGATTTCAATCGGGCGTTTTTTGATGAAATGAGCTAAGCCGGAATAATGGATAACTCGACCTCTCCCTGCATATATACCATGATGGCTATAGCCGAGATGCTTTACGATAAGGTGAGCCCCTAAAGGGTAGTGTTTATTCGGTTGTTGCATGCTTACGCTGATCCAATAAAGTGTAAATGGCTTTTATTGAAAAGCTGCTAAACATTATAACCAATATCAGCAATTTGGAGTGTATTGATTACGTCGGATGAATGAGTTTGATGCATATCCAATCTATTCATATTTCTTGTATATAATTTAAGAATTTAATATGAAGGAAAAATGTCATGTCAGGTGATGTTAAATGAAATGGGTCGTCGGGTGCTTAGCTTTGTATTGGTTTTTATTTCAGTCTGCATATGCTATAGAACATCAGCAAGTTAAAACAGTAGAAGGTGATCAATACGATGTGGTCTCTATCAGCGATTTTAAAGCATTGCGCCTGTTTTTAAGAAATCCTCATAATCAACAATATTACAAAAGCTTTAACAATGTTCAGGAGCAATTAAAGCAGTGCGAGCAACTTAACTTTGCAATGAATGCAGGGATGTTTCATATAGGATTTTCTCCCGTAGGGCTATATGTTGAAAAGGCTAAGATAATTCAACCCTTAAATGAGCATAAAGGATTGGGAAATTTCTTTTTACAGCCGAATGGTGTATTAGCTTGGAATAAAAAACAGGCCTTTGTTTTAACTACGCAACAATATAGCCGACAAAATTTGAAAGTTTATTATGCAACCCAATCTGGGCCAATGTTAGTTATTGATGGAAAGATAAATTCCCTTTTTTTACCAGACTCTCAATCAAAGAAAATTCGTAATGGAGTTGGTATTCGAGATAATAAACTTTACTTTGTAATATCGAAAAATAGGGTGAATTTCTATAATTTTGCCGAGTTTTTTCAAAGAAACCTTAAAGTAGAGCAAGCTTTATATCTCGATGGTTCTATTTCTAGTTTATATCTGCAAAAGAACAGACGGAATGATCAGCAATTTCAAATGGGACCAATGGTCGGTTGGGTAGGCGAGTCCAGTTGTGCATTAAAGTGAAATATAAAAAAGCCAGTACAAGACTGGCTTTTTAATTAATGAATAGATGGTTTTTGAGTGAGTTCATTTAACTCTTTTCGGCTATAACCACGGGAAATAAGAACTTTCTTAATTCCCTTAATGACATCTTCATCTGTTGCTTGTGCAAGTGCACTTAGAAGTTGTTCATTAGTTTTACATGAGCAGTCATTTTCAACACAAGCAGTTTGGTTTTTATGCTCGTTATGCTGTTGATCTGCCAAGAACAGCTTTTGCCAAAAACTCATAGAGCCTTCATATACAACCTAACATAGCTCGAAATATAGCCAATTTAAAATAAAATACAAGACTCCATAAGTGATAAATCCACCAATTGAACTCGAGAATTTTCGATGGGAATGCTTGAGTTAAACGAAATTATGACGAATAGATGACTTGATATTTTTTGAAAATTTAAATACTTAACTAATAAAACGTTAAAAAATAAGGAGGTATGTAACCTCCTTATTTAAAACTTTACAATGAAAGATTTTGTTTAAATCTTCTCAAGTAAAACACCAGACTCGACATGATGCGTATAAGGGAACTGATCAAATAAGGCGAATTTAGTCACTCGATGAGTTTGACTGAGTGTTTTTAAGTTTTCATATAACGTCTCAGGGTTACATGAAATGTAGATAATACGTTCAAAACCTTGTAAAAGTTTTAAAGTCTCATCATCAATTCCTGCACGTGGTGGATCTACAAATACAGTGTCAAAGTCATAGCTCTGAATATCAATATTCGCTTCATGTAGACGGCGGAATTCGCGCTCACCTTGATAAGCTTGAGTAAATTCTTCAGCCGATAGACGTGCTACTTGAATATTATCAATTTGGTTTTGTTCAATGTTCCATTGAGCTGCATAAACAGATGATTTTGCAAGCTCAGTAGCCAATACTCGTTCGAACTTTAAAGAGAGTGGAAGTGTAAAATTACCATTACCACAATAAAGTTCTAACAAGTGTTTCTTTGATCCTTCAGCTGCATCACATGCCCATTGCAGCATTTTTTTGCAAACTTGTGCATTAGGTTGGGTAAAGCTGCTTTCGATTTGTTTATATTTAAATGAACGATTTAAAAGTTCGAATTCTTCAACAACGAAATCATCGCCAATAACAATTTTCTGACCACGACTACGGCCCATAATCTTAATATCTAATTTATCGGCAAGCGCTTTAGCGGCTTGTTCCCATTCTTGATCCAGTTTACGGTGATAAATTAGGGTAACCAACATTTCTCCGCTAAGCGTCGCGAGGAAATCAGCTTCAAATACACGATTAGAAAGCTTAGGCTCAGCCTTGAGTTCTTCCAAAAGTTTTGGCATTAAATCATTGATGCTTTGATCTGCAATTGGAAACTCATCAATGCGTACAACGGTTTTTTGCTTGTCGTCATCGTTACGCTTAAACATGGCATAGAACATATCATTTTCTGTATGCCAGATACGAAATTCAGCACGCATACGGAAATGTTGTTCAGGTGATTCAAACACTTCTAATGTAGGTGGTGTAAATTCAGAAAATTGAGTAGTAATGCGTTCAATTTTAGATTGAAGTTGTTGACGATAAGAAGAGGTCATAGACAAAGAAAATTTAGACAGAATCAAATAATGAATGGTATCAAAAAAATTGAACTTACAGGAGCCAATTTTAACCAGATATTCATAAGAGAAAGGAGGTATCTAAACTGGAACTAATTTAAAACACGATTAATAAAATCTGATTTTATTGTTCTATATTGATCGGGGTCTAAATGGCTACACTGTAATTTTAATTCATTATATTCATTAACCAGCGTGGGTGAGTTTATAAGCTTATTTTTAAAGGCTAAGAAAAAAGTGAATATTGAACCAGATACTACAATTTGAAATGCAACATCATCATTGTTGAGTGATTCGAGCATGCAAAGCTCATGTGTCCTTAGCGTATTTTGTTTTTCGATAAAGTTAAGTGTTTTTAATTGTTCTATTGCGAATTCAAATTGTTCAGGCATAACTTCAATATAAATATCTAAATCACCTTTTGAGATTGCATTCGGTATAGCGGATGAACCAATATGCTCAATTTTGGCAAATGGTAGAAGTGTGGAAATGTCTTTTTGATATGAATTAAAAAGCTGAGCGCATCTTTCTTGATATTGTTCTGGTTCTAAAAAGATCATTATTAAAATCTCGAATTGATAAAATCTATATATTTAAGAGTAGATTACTTTATTAAATAAAAAAGCCCAAATACTGAGATTTGGGCTTTTTAGAAAGTTATATATTAATCAGTCATTGTCATTAAGCTTGCGTTACCACCAGCTGCAGCTGTATTCACACTAATTGCACGTTCAATCACTAAACGCTCAAGTGGAATATTCTCATTCGGCTCAACGTGAGTAATACCAACAATTGCGCCAGAACGCGTAGCAACTTCTTGTTGTAATGAGAAGATTTCTTCACGGTTACCATGGTGTAAAACTGCATCAAAATCATCTGATGTAATGTTTTTAACAGTAGTAATTGCTGCAAGCACATCTTTTGGCAATGTTTGTTTGTATTTTGCCAATAACGGACTATTTGGCAATACGGCCGCTTGGCTACCCACTGCAAAAATTGCGAGCAACTGATGCAACTGATTTTGTTCTGTATCAGCGATAGAAAGAACACGATGACGTGGCAAAATAATATATTGGTTACTTTCCCCAGTAGGACCTTGTAACTCATAGAATTTACCAACACCAAATGGTTCAATTTCACGATTTGCTTGTGGTAAATGTTGTTTCGCCCAATTTTGTAAGCTCTGATAAACCTCTCGGTTAAAGCCTTCAAAAGCAGTTTGCTCATTCTTCATAGCAAATGGTGTTGCCAATACTTTGTTTGAACACTGCTGCATTAAGCGGTACATATAAAGCGGACCACCAGCTTTCGGGCCTGTACCAGATAGACCTTCACCACCGAATGGTTGTACACCAACGACAGCACCAACAATATTACGGTTGATATAAAGGTTACCAACTTCAGCATGTTGAATGACCGTTTGGATGGTTTCATCAATACGGGTATGCAGACCCATTGTTAAACCATAACCTTTGGCATTAATACGTGAGATCAATTGCTCAAGCTCACCATACTTATAGGTAATGATGTGTAGAACTGGACCAAAAACTTCGCGCTGCAAGTCATCAAGATTAGGGAGTTCAATTGCTGTTGGTACAACAAAGGTTCCTTTATCTAGTTCATTCTGGCTTGTTGAACCAAACATCAACTGATGTACTGGATAGCCTTTCGACTTCATTTTTTGGATGTGTTGATCAATCGTCTGTTTTGCTTCGTCATCAATAACAGGACCAATGTCAGTTTTTAAAATCGCAGGGTTACCTACAATCAACTGCTGCATTGCGCCCTTAAGCATTTTAATAACGGTTGCAGCACTGTCTTCTTGCACACATAAAATACGTAAAGCAGAGCAACGTTGACCCGCGCTATCAAAAGCAGAACTTACAACATCTAATACAACTTGTTCAGTTAAAGCAGATGAGTCAACAATCATTGCATTTTGACCGCCAGTCTCTGCAATGAGCGGAATAGATTGACCATTTTCAGATAAACGTTTTGCAACGGTCTTCTGTAAAATTTTTGCAACTTCAGTCGAGCCAGTAAACATGATGCCATCAATACGGCTATCTTGGCTAAGCTGAGCACCTACTGTTTCACCGCGGCCAGGAAGTAGCTGTACAGCACCATGTGGAATACCAGCTTCCCATAAAATCTGAACTGCTTGAGCTGCGATTAATGGGGTTTGTTCAGCAGGTTTAGCAATAACGCAGTTACCACTGACTAATGCTGCAGCAATTTGGCCAGAGAAAATTGCAAGAGGGAAGTTCCACGGGCTAATACAAAGTACAGTACCTAAAGGCTGAATAGCTGTATTTGCAGGAAGATTCTCAACTTGAGTTGCGTAATAACGTAAGAAATCTACAGCTTCACGAACTTCTGCAATCGCATTGGCATAAGTTTTCCCACTTTCACGGCAAAGCAAAACCATCAATTCTTGAATGCGGCTTTCCATTATGTCAGCTGCACGTTTTAAGTGTTGAGCACGCTGTTCTTTAGGCGTATTTGACCATTCTGATTGAGCTTGTTCAGCTGCATTAAGCGCAATTTCAACATGCTTAAGATCAGCTTCTTGCACATAACCAACAATTTCATCATTTTGTGCAGGGTTTGTAATTGCAACAGAATGACCTTGCTCTAACGACTCATTATTTGCCAATAATGGATGACTTTGCCAAATACGATTACGTAATTCTTGAGCTGTACGATCTAAAGCTGCAAGTGGAGTGTCGTTTGCTAAATCATAACCTTTAGAGTTTTTACGAAGTGTTCCGTACATATCTAAAGGTAGAGGAATAGATGGATGTTTTAAGCCAACTGAACCTTCAAGCTTAGCTGCATGACGAATATCGTAAATTGGAGACTGGATAAGGTCTTCAACTTTAAGTGTCTTATCGGCAATACGGTTAACGAATGAAGTATTCGCACCATTTTCGAGTAAACGACGTACTAAATAAGCTAACAACGTTTCATGGTTGCCAACGGGTGCATAAATACGACATGGTACGCCTAATTTATTTTGCTCACGTGGACCAACAACTTGTTCATAAAGCGGTTCGCCCATGCCATGTAAGCATTGGAATTCATATTGACCAGCATAATATTTGCTTGGATCAGCTAAATGATAGATCGTTGCCAATGTTTGAGCATTATGAGTTGCAAATTGCGGATAGATAAACTCAGGTGCTGCAAGTAATTTTTTAGCACAAGCGATATAAGATAAGTCTGTATGTACTTTACGAGTAAAGACAGGGTAGTCATCCATACCTTCGATTTGCGCTTTCTTAATTTCGCTATCCCAGTACGCACCTTTCACAAGGCGAATCATGAGACGCTTTTGGCTGCGTTTAGCAAGGTCAATAATATAATCAACTACGAAGAAACAGCGTTTTTGGTAAGCTTGAATAACGAAGCCAATACCTTTCCAGTTTGCAAGTTCTGGCTCGAAGCAAAGACGTTCTAGTAACTCAAGAGAAATTTCTAAACGTTCTGATTCTTCAGCATCGATATTTAAGCCAATATTGTACTTTTTAGCCAAACGAGCGAGTTCAAATACTTTGCCGTAAAGTTCTTGATGAACACGTTCAATTTGCGCGCGTTGATAGCGAGGGTGTAAAGCAGAAAGCTTAATTGAAATGCCTGGGCCATCATAAACGCCTTTACCATTAGATGCTTTACCAATTGCATGAATGGCTTGTGTGTAATCGTTAAAGTAGCGTTCAGCATCATGTTCGGTTAAGGCTGCTTCACCTAACATATCGTAAGAATAGCGGAAACCTTTGTCTTCGAGTACTTTCGCATGATCTACAGCTTCTTCAATGGTTTCACCAGTCACAAACTGTTCACCCATCATACGCATTGCAACGTCAACAGCTTTACGAATGATGCCACGTCCACTGCGTGCTAAAAGGCCAGTAAGTACACTTGAAAGACTGGTTTGCTTTGGAGTTTCCATCAGCTTACCAGTTAACATGAGGCCCCATGCTGCAGCATTTACAAACATTAAGCTGCTTTGGCCAACATGTTCTTTCCAGTTACCTTGATTGATTTTATCTCGAATAAGCAAATCACGTGTTGCTGAGTCTGGAATACGAAGCAAAGCTTCGGCAAGACACATGAGCGCCACGCCTTCTTGTGAAGAAAGAGAGAATTCTTGTAATAACCCTTGAACAATACCTGCTTTACCCGAAGAGGTCTTGCGTTCACGTAAATTATTAGCAAGATTAAAAGCTAGGTCATAAATTTTATGATCTAAATCATCAGATACCGCAGCAGCTTGTAATAGCTCTTCTACAGCTTCTGGTTCAGCACGTCGCCAAGCTGTATTAATGCGTTGTTCAAACTCACTTTTATCGTTAAATTCGGTGATATAGCCTTGGTGAGATTTATCCATTTGATGAAAAGTATCCATTGTGTTCATATCTGTTTCCGCCAACCAGCTCTCGTAAACTCATCTTGAGTAGAGAGGTTTAGATAATTTATCATTACAGAAGAAACACCGAATAACTCACTATATTTAGTCCATTTTTTAGAGGAAAATTCAGATGAATGGCCCAATTTTAAGCCTTGACCGCACTGATTTAAAAATTTTGGATATTCTTCAAACAGATGGGCGAATTTCTAATAGTAAATTGGCGGAACTTGTTAACTTGTCACCAACAGCAGTGATGGCACGAGTTCAAAAATTAACGAAAGATGAATTCATCTTAGGATATGAAGCTAAATTGAATCCAATCAAGTTAAACGCAAATTTTTTGGTGTTCGTAGAGGTGCTATTAGATAAGACTACCCCCAATGTTTTAGATGAGTTTATTGATGCTGTGGTTCACTATCCTGAAATTGTTGAGTGCCATATGGTGAGTGGTGGGTTTGATTTTTTAATTAAATTACGAAGTGGCAGCATGGAAGAGTTTAGACGAATTGCGGGGCAGGTACTGTGGCAATTACCAGGGGTAAAAGAGACTCGTAGTTATCCTGTCATGCAAGTTGTAAAAGATACTTCAAAAATTAAAATCAAAACTAAAAGTAAATAAAGGGGCCGAAGCCCCTTTGATTTATTTCAATAACTTATACACTTTCTTTGTAGAGTTCATCTGCTTTTTCAAAGCGGCCAGTTACTGTCGTATTTGGCGCTTTAGTTAAGAGACTCACTACAATGATGCTGATAAATGCAAGGATAAAGCCTGGAATGATTTCGTAAACACCAGTGTCTGCGAAAAGATTTTTCCAGCCAATCACTACAACTGCACCAACGATCATACCCGCTAGAGCACCCTGTAAATTCATACGTTTCCAGAACAATGATAAGATGATAAGCGGACCAAATGCAGCGCCGAAACCAGCCCATGCATAAGCAACAAGACCAAGAACTTTACTGTCTGGATTACCAGCAAGAGCAATTGCAAGAACAGCAATCGCAAGAACCATGATACGGCCAACCCATACAAGTTCTTTTTGAGATGCATTCTTACGAATGAAGCCTTTGTACAAATCTTCGGTTAACGCACTTGAACATACCAAAAGCTGGCAGCTCAATGTACTCATTACAGCAGCTAAAATCGCAGCTAAGATGATACCTACAATCCATGGATTGAATAAGATTTTAGTCAATTCCATAAATACTGTTTCAGGGTTTTTGCTTACAACTGCTGCTAGTTCAGGGTGTTGCTCAAAGTAAGCAATACCGAAGAAACCAGCACCGACTGCACCAGCTAAACACAAGATCATCCAAGTCATACCAATACGGCGCGCAGCAGGAATTGATTTTACAGAGTCAGCAGCCATGAAACGTACAAGGATATGTGGTTGACCAAAGTAACCCAAACCCCATGCCATGGAAGATAAAACTGCCACTACACTTAAATCTGAAATAATATTAAATGCATGTGGACGAGCAGTTTCAATGAGTGTCACAAATTGTGTTGTATCGCCAATTGCAAGATAAGTTACGATTGGTGTTAATAACAAAGCAAAAATCATTAGGCCAGCTTGGAATGTATCTGTCCAGCTAATCGCTAAGAATCCACCAATACAAACATAGCTGATGGTTGCAATTGCGCTGAGCCAAATAGCAGTGGTGTATGACATTCCGAATAAATTTTCAAATAAGCGGGCGCCTGCTACCATGCCTGAAGCACAATAAATTGCAAAGAAAACCAAGATGATAACGGCAGAGAAAATACGAAGTACTTTTTTCTGATCGTCAAAACGACTTGTAAAATAATCTGGCAACGTGAGTGCATTATTTTGGACTTCAGTATGAACGCGTAATCGACCAGCAACCAGTAGCCAGTTAAGCCAAGCACCGATAATAAGACCAATTGCAATCCACGCTTCAGATAAACCAGAAAGATAAATCGCGCCTGGTAAACCCATGAGCAGCCAACCACTCATGTCTGATGCGCCTGCGGATAATGCAGTTACGAAACTGCCTAAACTACGACCACCGAGAATATAATCTGAGAAGTCGCTTGTAGCACGGTAGGCAAATAAGCCGATAAGAACCATTGCTACGATGTACACCATAAACATGATGAGGGTGGGATCAAAATAACTCATAATGGATGTGTGTCCTTATATCCATAATCCGTGATTGTAACCTAATCCAGGTCGCTGTTTTCTTGTACGGCATCCAAGAGGTTGAGATTCAACCACAAAAGATTTTTTTTGCACTGTTATTTTTATATTGTACTTTTGTATCATTGTGTAACTTGAAATAAATTGATTTTATAGATGTAAAATTATAATATTAATCATTAACTTATAATTTTTTAATATTTATTTTTTTAATTTTTTTCAGAAAAAAAACACCATTCTGAAAAAAACTAAATCGATATTGAGTTATAAATAGGCTATTGGTCAAAAAAAATTTATAGAAATTTAGAATAAAGTTAAAAAAATCGACAATTTTTTGTTCAATTAATAGTTTTTTTTATGTACGTTGGGCTTATTTAGTGTCTAAAAATAGCAATTAGCCGATTAAATTTTCAAAAAGTTTATGCATTCCTTGAGTCGCTGACATCTTTAATAATTCATATCGGTGAGGAACACGCAGATGATCTGCATTTAGATCTATATAATAGCCTTTACATTGATCTGAAATTTCATGAACTAAAGCCGCAACTGGATATACGCTTAATGTCGAGCCGATCACAATAAAAATATCTGCACTTTGTACTAATTGAATTGCTTCATCATAAGCTGGTACAGCTTCACCAAACCAGACTACATGTGGCCGCAGGGGATAGCCATCTGGGCAAAAGTCTTGTTCTAAATCTAGCTTCCATCCGTTAATATCGTAAAACTGTGTTGTAAATTGTGCATTCGGGCCAGAGCTTTTCGCCAAACGAATATTTCCATGCAAATGTAAAACGTTGGAACTTCCAGCCCGTTCATGTAAATCATCAATATTTTGAGTAATCACTTGTACGTCAAAGTAGTCTTGTAGTTTGGCAATATATTGATGAGCTTCGTTAGGTTTAGCCTCTAAAATATTTTTACGACGCTCATTATAAAAGCGTTGAACTAAGGCAGGATCTCTTTGCCATGCCTCAGGTGTGGCAACTTGTTGGATGTCGTAATTTTCCCATAAGCCATTACTGTCACGAAAAGTGCTGATTCCACTTTCGGCACTCATGCCCGCACCTGAAAATACAACAAGTTTTGTCATAGAATTCACCTATTCGGAAAGCTAATTTTAAATAGATAATAAAAAACCAGTTTAAAACTAAACTGGTTTTATCAAATATTGAAAGCGATGCCTATCTTTTATAAGCCAGCTTCATATTCTGAATTTGTTAAAAGTTTTTCAACATCTGCAATGTTGTCTGGTTTAATTTTATAAATCCAGCCTTTACCATATGGGTCTTCATTTACAAAGTCAGGATCATCTTCAAGATCAGTATTCACTTCTACTACAGTACCTGAGACAGGGGCGTGAATATCAGATGCTGTTTTCACTGACTCTACTACACCAGCTTGTTCACCAGCGGTAACTTGGTTTCCAACTTCTGGAGTTTCAACGTATACCAAATCGCCAAGTTCATCTTGTGCATGATCGGTAATCCCGGTAATAACTAGATCACCCTCAATCTTTACCCACTCATGTGTACGTGCATACTTCAGTTCCGAAGGATGATTCATGATAACTCCTTAAGCTTGTGTCCAATAGTTTTAAACATTATAAGTATGGGTCTTTACGCCAGTTACTCGGACTGCGGCCGCTCCAGCGTTTAAAGGCACGGCTAAAATTTGCAACGTCCGAATAGCCAAGTTCATCTGCAATTTGTTCAAGACTATAATCTGTACGTGAAAGTAGAGATGTTGCATGTCGATAGCGAACTTCATCAACCAATGTAGAAAATGAAGTTCCTTCAGCGGCTAATTGACGTTTGAGTGTCCGATCTGACATATGTAGACATTCGGCTACATTTTCGATGCTTAAATAATGTTGTTCGGAATTACTTAAAATATCACGAACACGCATTGCTAAACGACGGCGCTCACCCAAAGCGGAAAGTTCAGCTTCGCATTGATTAATGGCAACCTGACTTGCAATAGGATCTGCATTAACTAATTTAATTCCTAAGTATTTCTTATCAAAACTTGAGATCAAATGTGGCTGATTGAATCGAATTGTGCTACTTAATTTATTTCTATACTTTTCAAAACCTTCTGGTTCAGGAAAATCCAAATCTACCTCACCAGCTAAATCTTCGATACCCGTAATCGCTTTGGCCATACTCATGATACCAATGGTCAAGCCTAAAACGATTTCTGTTCTTAGAGGTTCAAGTTCGATATCACACTGTAATTGTAAGGTGGCTTTGGGCCCAAACGTTGAAAAATAGAGTTGTAAGAAAGGTAAGCGTAATTGAATAAAACGTGCTGCAAGGGCAATTGCTTCTGTAATATCTTTGGCTGTCATAATCGCATAGCCAATGAAGCCATGAATTGAAATACGCATTTGAGTACCAAGATGATAGCCCAACGTGGTTTCACCAGTTAAATTAAGAGCGTGTTTAACCAATTCATTTGCTACAGGTGTAGAAATACGATAATCAGGGTCGGCCAGTTGTTCACTAGTAAGATGAAATGGAGCAAATAATGTTTCATCGTTATATCCCCAACGTGAAACAACATCTAATAGCAATAAGCCATAGACTCCCGGAATACCCTGATCTTGACGAGCTGAGGTAATTTTCATATGCGTTCCATTGCTCTCATCAATTTGTCACATGCATTTCTTACACATCTTGTCATGAAATATAATCTGAGTTTATAAAAACTGTTAGACAATCATATCAACCATGTTTTAAACATTCTTTTTAAAGACAACAATTTTTGTTGTTGAAATAAGTAATACGTCGCCATTTTGATTTAAGGCTTGCGTAACGTAACTTACAATACCACGATCTAATTTTGTTTTGGATGGTGTGATCGCTGAAATTTCTGCTTCAACATGAATTTTATCACCTGGTCGAGTAGGGCGTGGCCACCGTAAGCTGGACTCTGAACCAATCAGGCCGCCATGAATCGGCATACATTCCGTCCATAACCGCATAGTAATTGCAGAAGTATGCCAACCGCTAGCAGCAATTCCCTGAAAAATTGGATCATGCTTAGCTTGTTCTTCATCTATATGGAAGGGCTGAGGGTCATAGGAGTTTGCGAATTTTTTGATTTCATCTAAGGTAATTTCATATTCACGGCTAATGAAACGATCACCAATTTTCAAATCTTCTAAATAAAGCATTAATCTTGACCCTGTAATACTTTTTGTTCAATTAGGAAACCGCCTGTTTGACGTTTCCATAACTGTGCGTATATACCATTTTGCGCAATTAACTCTTCATGAGTTCCTTGCTCAGCAATTCGACCTTCATCAAGAACGATTAAACGGTCCATTTGTGCAATAGTAGATAAACGGTGTGCAATTGCAATAACGGTTTTATCAACCATCAGGTCATTTAAACTTGACTGGATTGCTGCTTCAACTTCTGAGTCTAATGCACTAGTTGCTTCATCTAAAATAAGAATAGGAGCATCTTTTAAGAATACACGTGCAATGGCAATACGCTGTCTTTGACCGCCAGAAAGCTTAACACCACGTTCACCTACTTGAGCGTTATAACCACTACGTCCTTTTAAATCAACTAATTGCGGAATAAATTCAGCAGCTTTGGCTTTATTTACAGCATTTTCCATATCTGCATCAGATGCATCAGGGCGACCATATTTAATATTTTCTGCAACTGAACGATGTAATAAAGACGTATCTTGAGTAACTAAAGCAATATTAGCTCTTAGACTATCTTGAGTTACATCTTCGATGTTTTGGCCATCAATTAAAATGGCACCTTGCTTAAGATGGTAAAAATGTAAAAGCAACTGAATCAGTGTCGACTTTCCTGCGCCAGAACGACCCACAATACCTATTTTTTCACCTGCTTTAATATGCAGGTTGAAGTGATCAATTACATTTTTATTGTTATAAGCAAAGCTTACATCTTTAAATACAATTTCACCTTTGGTGACTTTAAGTGGTTTCGCATCTGGTTTGTCTTGAATGTTGATCTTTTTACCTAATGTTTGCATACCATCTTGAATAGTTCCAACATTTTCAAATAAGGCTGACATATGCCACATCATAAATTCAGCCATACTATTAAGTTTTAAAATCATTGCAGTAGTTGCTGCAATTACACCTAATGCTGCTAAACCTTGGGTCCATAGCCAAACAGAAGTACCAATTACACCTACAAACAAAACAGCAGACAACATATTGATGCTGACTTCAAATAGGGTACCTAAACGCATTTGAGCATAGACTGTAGTCATAAACTCTTTCATAGATGCTTTTGCGTATTGGCTTTCACGACCCGCATGGGCAAATAGTTTTACTGTTTGGATGTTGGTATATGCATCTGTTACGCGGCCCGTCATAATCGCTCTAGCATCGGCTTGTTGCTGAGAAACTTTACTTAAGCGGGGGATGAAGAACCATGCACTTAATAAGAATAGACTTAACCAAACTAAAAGTGGAATAAGTAAAATTGGTGAAATTGCGCCAAGAACAATGCTGACCGTAATGAAGTAAATGCTGACGTAGGCCAACATGTCACCCAAAATAATCCAGAACTCACGGATTGCTAATGCTGTTTGCATAACTTTGGCAGAAAGTCGTCCTGCAAAGTCATTATGGAAAAAGTCCAAGCTTTGTTTCAATAAAAGATTATGGAAACGCCAGCGCAAACGCATTGGGAAGGTACTATATAAAATTTGATGTTTGATAATAGATTGAATATTTACAAAAAAGATGTTGGTAAATAAGACCGCAATCAAAATGAGTAAATCAGTAGCATGATGACTTAAAAAGCTTTCCGGATGACTTTTACTTAACCAATCTACGAGTTGTCCAATCTTTGAAAAAAGTAAGGCTTCAAAGCTTGCTGCACCTGCTGTAAAAAGAATAAGTAAGAATAAGTAAGGGCGTAGGCCTTCCGTAGCTTGCCAAACAAATGGGAAAAAACGAGTTGGTAAAGGTTCATCTAAACCTTTAGTTGGGTAGGGATCTACAAGTTTTTCAAACCATTTCAGCATGAATTACTACCTTTGAGACAAAAGCCACTTTATTAAATCTTTGCAATTTAATTTGCAAAAAGTCAGTTAGATCAATATCACTTAAGGTTTCGATCTTGTGAATATATGCAAATACACATGAACTGATTATGTTGCACGTCTTAAATTAATACATGACGCAAAAAAGGAGACTCGAAGAAATCTTCAAGAACGTCGCGAGGACTAAAAGTATTATTCATTATATCGAGATTAATAGATAAAGGGTGAAGGAATTTATTCTTTAAGTATTTTTTCTTAGTATTTTGAACATTTGTTAAATTGTTACAGCTACACATTAATTAGAAAAGACCTTTAGATCTATATCATAAAGGCCTAAGTATTGTATTACCACATTAAGTCATCTGGAATAACATATGCTGCATATGGATCTTCCTCATCAGTGGCTTGTTCGTTTTTCTCAGCATTATTAATCAAAATGAAGCCTTGCATTTTTTGATCAATTTTTTCACCTAAAGCTTTTGGAAGGTAGGCGTATTGATCTTGATCTTTAGCAATAACTAGGCTACCTGCAACAAGTGCATTATAAACTTGCTGAGATAGATACACTTTTTTGATTTTATTTTCATCAATAAATTGATAAGCCACATCCCCTGCAAAATCAGTAATCTTGTGCTGCTTAATCATCTGAATGATTGATGCTTTAAGTGCTTTTTCTTCAAGCTGTTTCTGTTTTTCTAAATTTAAAGCTTGATCTTTAGCTAACTTTTCTTGTTGAGCTTTTTCAATATTTGCTTTGATTTCAGCCTCATTACTTAGTCCAAGACGCTGTTCGTGATGAGCTTGCTTTGTTAATTTTTTTGCTTTTTTATTATCAACTAAACCAGCTTTTAATAGCTGTGCTTGTAAGGCATTTTTAACCATGTCTTAGTCCTTGTGTGAAGTTGAAGTGCTATAGAGATAAACTACCCAGTAAGAAATACTTAAGGCTAAGCTTAAAGTTGCCGGCAATAAAAATGATCGTAGCTTTAAATATGGATGTACTGAAGCGGCAAGAATTCCACCCAGCAGAAAGCCGATAAAAATAAGTAGATGTAAAACAATACGTCGATTTTCTACTATTAAGCCTCTGGCTTTATACCCAAGTGCTAAACCAATATCAGTTAAAACACCTGATAGATGGGTAGTGCGGATGATTGTTCCTTTATAGTGGCTTACCATTGCATTTTGTAAACCCATTGCCGTACAAGCCCATAATAATCCATAGCGTGGAAAATAAGGAAGCAATAGCCAGCAAAGGAAAATGAATAAGGCAACAAGGCTCAAAGGTAAGCCATAACGACGACCTAGTCGAAAATGACTGCTACCTAAAATAAAACCACTATAAAATGAACCGCAAACATAGCAAATAATCACTAAAAGTAAAAAAATGATATGTTCGGGTTGCCACTCTACCAAACTCATAGCCAGCATACTAACGTTGCCAGTCATATGTGAAATAGATTGATGCAAAAGAGTAATTAACCCTAATACATTAATCATTCCGGCATTAAAAGCCAGTAAAAAGGCTCCAAGTTGGAACCAGTTTGGTAGACGTTGAAATGGCATTTTGTTTAAGACGTTTGCTTGGAGCGAATATCTACAGCTGCAGTAAATAATACATCTGTAGATGAGTTAAGGGCTGTTTCAGTAGAGTCTTGCAATACACTGATAATCATACCAACCGCTACAACTTGCATCGCAATTTCTGTTGAAATACCAAATAGACTACAAGCTACAGGAATGAGTAGTAAAGAACCACCAGCAACACCAGAAGCACCACAAGCTGAAATAGTAGCAACAACTGATAAAATAACCATTGTCGCAAAATCAACATGAATGCCAAGAGTATGTACAGTAGCTAATGTAAGTACAGTAATCGTAACTGCCGCACCTGCCATATTTACTGTTGCGCCTAACGGAATAGACACACTTGCTGTAGATGGATTAACACCTAAACGCTCTGCTAAATCTAAGTTAACTGGAATGTTGGCCGCTGAGCTTCGTGTAAAGAAAGCTGTAATACCACTTTCTTTTAAGCATTTAAATACGAGAGGGTATGGATTTCCACGTATAGTAAGGGCAACAAGAATAGGGTTGATAACTAAAGCAACAAAGAACATGGTGCCTAACAATACCACTAATAATTGTGCATAGCTCTCAAGTGTTGCAAGTCCAGCATCGGCAAAAGTCACTGCAACTAATCCGAAAATACCGACTGGTGCAAAAGCAATTACTTTATGAATAATAGCACTTACAGCATGTGAGATATCCTGCATCACTTGTTTTGTGGTGTCTGAGCTGTGGCGCATAGCTAAACCTAGGCCAATTGCCCACGCTAAAATACCAATAAAATTAGCCTCACTAATTGCTTGAACAGGGTTCGCAATAAAGCTTAAGAGCAAGTTTTTTAATATATCTGCGAGACTACCAGGCGCTTGTAAATCATTATGTGAAACTGTATTGAGAAATAATGTGCTTGGGAAAGAAAGACTGACAATCACAGCTGTGAAAGCTGCAAGCAACATACCTGCCACATATAGAATCATAATAGGGCGTAAATTGGCGCTATGACCCACTTGGAAGTTGGCAATAGAAGAAAGCACCAATACAAAAACTAAAATAGGCGCAACCGACTTTAAGGCTTTAATGAAAAGCTCACCAAATAAACTTAAGTAAGGCGTAACGTTTGGAAATAGTAATGCAACGCCTATCCCTAGAATAATGGCGATAATAATCTTAGTGACTAAGCTTAATCGAGAAAAGAATGCAAGCATATAAAGGCCTTATTAACCTAATCATGGCTAAAGGTTGAACAAGCGGAGTATTTTATACTTAAGTGATGTGAATCTTAAGCTTTTTTATAGCACCTATAAGTATTTATAATTAATGGTAATATTAAATAGTTGTTTTTATTGTGGTTAATTCTATGTTTTAAATTTTATAGTTGGTGATTTTGCTTGTTAATTGCTCATTAAAAAACTAGGTATATCAAAAAGCTGTAGAAGCATCGAATAGACTAAGGAAAAATAAATTGGCAAAAGGTTAAATATGGTGGAGCATTTGGAAAAGCTACGCGAATTTTCAAAACTTTGTGCTTGGATTGGACTCTAAGCTTTCAAGCTGAAAAATCGCATATTTCAGGAAATTACTACTATTATTATAAATTTATAATTTGAAGATATTATTTACTTGCACAGTACAGCTGATAAAGCGTGTTTAAAATCGAATGCATATTGTCATCCTTAATAGAATAAAAAATTTGCTTACCATCACGACGAGTTGAGACAACATCACTTTTACGTAACATCATCAGTTGTTGTGAAAGAGTGGGCTGGGTAATTTGGGTCTTCTCTTCTATTTGCGAGACATTTAACTCCTCATAAGCTAAGTGACATAAAATTAATAAACGATCTGTATTAGCCAAAGATTTGAGAATTCCAACGACTGAATCAGCCGCATTTTTCATTTCTTCAATTTGGAGTCCATCTTTCATACTTTATACCTATATCAATATAGCGGGCATAGTATAGATTGATCTTATGAAAATGAATGTAGCAAAACTAATCAATCCAATTGTTTTTGTTGAAAAGCAATATAAGGGGAATTGATAAATAAGTAGTCTTTCTAATTAAAAACAACTATTTGTATTTCTTTTGTGTTTAAAATGTTGCTTTGTGTTATAAGTGTAATTGTTAAGTATAAGTGAAACGAAGTCAACCTAAAACAATTCCAATTTGCTATTCAATAAATAGTTAAATCTAATTTATCTTGAGACAAATCATAAAAAAGGATTGAGTTTTTATTTTTTAAATATATAATCTGTTTTGTACAGACAGGTCTGTATATTTTGGTTCAGTAAGGTCGAAAAAAACGTCTAATTGTGAACCAAAATGACTTTCAGACGCAGCGTGATACATAAGAAGAATCATTAAATATAAGAAGAAGAATATCACGCTTTATTTTTATGCTGCTCTTTCGAAATCGATTAATTTTTCTACTCGAGTCCAGTAATCATTAATTTTTATTGAACCATGTTCGACTTGAGCCTGTATGGTCATACCTTCCAAAATATTAACGAGTAGTAAAGATAGGGGAACTGGCTCTTTTACATCATACTGGTTAAGAAGATTTTGCATGAGTTGGGTCAACCAAGCTTTATACAAAGTGGCAGGTTGATGTGTTGAAGGATATTGTTTTAAAACCTCTTCCAAGGCTTTTTGAAACATGCAGCCATTAAAATCTTCACTATTAAACCAGTCGGAATACCATAAAAATACTGCTTTAATTCTCGCAAGAGGATCTAACTCATCATGTTTTGATAAGGCAGAAGTAAGAGAGTTTTGTAGAAGCGTATTTCGAAGAAGTAGACACTCTTCAATTAATTTTTCTTTTGATGGAAAATGCTTATAGAAAGTCATTTTTGCAACGCCAGATTCATTAATGATGCGATCTACACCTATAGAATTATAGCTATACGAGTTAAAAAGTCTTAATGCGGTGTTAATAATGTCATCTTTTTTCGACATACTTTAGCCTCTCACAAATGAATTGCTATTAGCTTGAACGGTGATCTTTATCAATGAGAATCTAGATAATTTAATTTTACAAGGTATTGTTTGTTATTGATAGAAAAAAGATATTATTTTTTTAAACGCTGAAGTTTTACTTTTAGGGGAATGGCAAAGAGTTTTAGGCTATATATTTAAATAATCATACTTCCTTTTCCAAAATCTTTTAACTCCAATATTTTTGCGATAAGTCGATTTTAAAATTTAAAAAGGAAAATTAATAAACAAAAAAACAAATCTATTTTTGAATTTGTCGGCTAATTTAAAAGTGGACTTCCCGTTGCTTTGAAAAGTCCACTTTTATTAAGTTTCTTACTCTGAAGGTGGTAAAAGCATCAAAATAGATTCATTGAGTAAGTAAGCAACATTTTCAAGGATTTCAAGCTCATTAAATTCGCTATCGAAAGCTAAGCTTTCTCCATCAGCAATAGCTTTTAATTTTGGTGCGAAAGTTTCAGCTATACATAGCGCTTCGCCATTTCCCCAGAAGTTTAAAATTCCGTTATTTTCTGTATAAAGTAGGCGAGAGGCAGGTTCTAATAGAACTTCATAACCTTCATGTAAGATCTCTTGAAGATCATCAGCTTCGATCTCATCAGGTTCTGGAATATTATCTGGATATTTAGGTTCGCTCATATATGACATGATTGCGGCATCAAGTGCTGCAGAATCTTGCAACTGAGCTAAAACTAGGTTTTTTAGATAACTTAGTTCAGTTGAGTTAATTTCACCAATCTGACTCATTTGTTTGCGTGCGATATCTACAACAGGATTTTGAAGTAAAGTATTAGCTGAAAATTGATCGCTAATACGTTCCATCATTCCTGCAACGTTTGGCATGCGAAAGCCAAATGAGAATGTTAAGCAGTCGTCTTCTGCAACCCCGTAATGTGCCATTCCAGGTGGAACATATAGTAAATCACCTGGTGCTAAAACCTCATCAAATTGCACATCTATTTCTGGCAAAAGTTTTAATGGTTGATTGGGTACAAATGCAGTATTTACATCGCACATTTGACCTAACTGCCAGCGACGATGACCATGCCCCTGAACTAGAAACACATCATAGAAATCGAAATGCTTCCCAACTGAACCACCTTTAGGCGCATAAGACACCATAATATCGTCGCGGCGCCATTGAGGAATAAAAGGAAATTTTTTCCAAAGTTCAGAAAGATCAAAAGAGTAGTGATCCACTGCCTGTACTAAAATCGACCATAATTTTGGTAGCTTTTGAAAATCACTTTTGGTTAAAGGTGAAGATTTTACGTGCCATTCGTTTGGATTTTTATCTTTTTGGCGAATCAGTCTGGCACTTGCATGTTCTTCCAAGGCAAGTTCTTGTACATCTTCGGGTTGTAAAAGACCTATAATCTCTGGCAATCCGTTACGCACCAGTAAAGGTTTTTTCTGCCAATACTCTGCTAAAAATTGCTCGGCAGTAATACCGCCTAAAACTGCTAAAGGTTCTGTCATGGAAATAACCTATTTATAAAATATCTAGAATTAAGGAATTTGTAGATCAAGTTGCCTTAAAATATGGCAAAGTTGAATCATAGGAAGACCCATAAGTGTGGTCTGGTCTTGGCCTATCATTTTTTCAAACAAGCTAATTCCTAAACTTTCACACTTAAAGCTACCTGCGCAATGTAGTGGCTGATCTAATAAAACGTATCGTTCAATTTCAGGTTGATTCAGGTTTCGAAATTTAACTTGATAATGTTCAACGAGCGTTTGTTCAAAGTTTCTATCGAGCCATTGCACGCTAAGAGCTGTACTAAAAAAAACAGTTCGACCAGAATTATCTGCTAGTTGTGCTTTAGCATTTTCAATAGTCATCGGTTTGCCAATAAAGTCATGCGGAGCGTGTTCTCGCCAAGCAACTTGATCTGAACCAATAACGATGGCTGATGGGTTTTGTTCAGCAATCACCTGAGCTTTTGTGAAAGCGAGCCTTTTTGCAAGTTCATCGGCATGGGTTTCATCGCGAGGACTTTCATCAATATCGGGACTAATACAAATATAATTAATTCCAAGACGGTCCATTAAGTCTTTGCGAGTTTGACTACTCGAAGCCAAAATAATTTGTGGCTGAACCATTACACTGCAAATTCCATTAATACATCTAAAGGTACATAGCTTAATACAGCTTGATGACATGCATGTATTTTAATAGGAGGGGCTTCACCCGCTTGATAAGCCTCTACCCAGCGAGTTACGCAGATACACCAGAAATCACCCGGTTTCAGACCAGGGAAACCTACTTCTGGCAAAGGGGTAATAAGATCATTACCAATTTTCTGAGAGAAATTTAAGAAATCAGCGGTCATTTGTGCACATACGGTATGCTGACCAAGGTCTGTTACTGCTGTGTGGCAGAAACCATTTCTAAAATAGCCTGTAATAGGGTCAAAGCAACAACTTGCTAAAGGTTCCCCTAAAACATTTAAGCGATTGATTTGTGGATCTGGATGAATAGACATAATGGGTGAAATATCAAATAACTACCTCTATCATAATCAAAACTGGGGCTTTCTACAGCTTTTATGCAAAAAAACTAACCTTTTTTGATGTAATCATTTAAAATTGGCGCGTTTTTAAAATCATAAAGAGAGCTTTACATGAATTTTCAGCGTATGACTGACCTTAACTTAACAGGCAAACGTGTCCTTATTCGTGAAGATTTAAACGTTCCTGTCAAAAATGGTGTGATTACTAGCGATGCTCGCTTACGTGCAGCATTACCAACTATTAAAGCTGCTTTAGATAAAGGCGCAGCAGTGATGGTATGTTCACATCTAGGTCGTCCTGTTGAAGGTGAACCAAAGCCAGAACAATCACTTGCACCAGTCGCTGCTTATTTAACAGAAGTATTGGGTCAAGAAGTTAAATTATTAACAGATTATTTAGAAGGCGTTGAGGTTGAAGCTGGTCAAGTAGTATTGCTTGAAAATGTACGCTTTAACCATGGCGAAAAGAAAAATAATCCAGAGCTCGCTCAAAAATATGCTGCTTTATGTGACGTGTTTGTTATGGATGCATTTGGTACTGCTCATCGTGCAGAAGCATCTACTGAAGGTGTAGCTCGTTTCGCTCCAGTTGCTGCTGCTGGTCCTTTGTTGGCTGCTGAGTTAGATGCACTAGGCCGTGCAATGCAAACTCCAGAAAAACCAATGGTTGCAATTGTTGCTGGTTCTAAAGTTTCAACTAAACTTGATGTTTTAAACTCACTTTCTAGTATCTGTGATCAACTGATCGTTGGTGGCGGTATTGCAAATACATTCTTAGCAGCTGCTGGTTTTAACGTTGGTAAATCATTATATGAAGCTGACTTGGTTGAAACTGCTAAACAAATTGCTGCTAAAGTAAGTGTTCCACTTCCTACAGATGTTGTAGTTGCTGATGCATCGCAAATTAATTTTGAAGATTTCTTAGGTTCTTTAGCAGCAGCTCAAGCTGTTGTGAAGAAAGTAGAAGATGTGACTGCAAATGATATGATTTTAGACGTTGGTCCAGAAACAGCTAAAGCATTTGCTGATATTTTAACAACATCAAAAACGATCCTTTGGAATGGTCCAGTAGGCGTATTTGAGGTAGATCAATTTGGTGAAGGGACCAAAGCGCTTTCTCTTGCGGTTGCTCAATCGGAAGGATTCTCGATTGCTGGTGGTGGAGATACATTAGCTGCGATTGATAAATATAACGTCGCTGACCAAATTGGTTATATTTCTACAGGTGGTGGTGCATTCCTTGAGTTTGTTGAAGGAAAAACATTGCCAGCAGTTGCTGTTTTGCTTGAACGTGCTTAATACTGTTATATAGAAATAAGAAGGGATTGGGCAACCAATCCCTTTTTCATTGATAAGTCATTAAACTGTCATATATTTGCAATAAAATGTCGAGTATTAAATCACCAACTCTGGACAATAGTGATGAATTTAAAGCTTACATTTGCTGCTATGTTAATTGTACCGATGATGTTGACTGCTTGTGCTAAGAAAGATGAAGCATCTCAAGCGGGGCAAGAATCAGCTGCATCTACTGCTGTTTCTGAAAAAGTAACGCCTGAGCAACAAGCAGCAATTGATGCGATTGATAAGCCAGTTCTAGATGAAAAGAATACAGATGTGGTTGAAGGTAGTGCGCCAAGTGAGGCTGCTGCTTCAGAAACACATTAATTTGTTGTTTTTTGTTAAAAAATCCCTGCAAATGCAGGGATTTTTTTTGAAATACTGTGATTTGTTGCTGAATTGAAATAAATGACAGGGTAGAATAAGCCGCACTACCTGGGAGGATATTATGGCACTCATTTCAATGCGCCAGCTCTTGGATCACGCTGCTGAACATAACTACGGCGTACCAGCATTTAACGTAAATAACTTAGAACAAATGCGTGCAATTATGCTTGCCGCGGATGCAACCAATTCACCTGTAATTGTTCAAGCATCAGCTGGAGCTCGCAAATATGCAGGCGCTCCATTCTTACGCCATCTTATTTTGGCTGCAATTGAAGAATGGCCGCATATTCCAGTGGTAATGCATCAAGACCATGGAACAAGCCCTGATATCTGTCAGCGTTCAATTCAGCTTGGCTTTAGCTCAGTAATGATGGACGGTTCATTAGGTACAGATGGTAAAACACCTACTTCTTACGAATATAACGTTGATGTAACTCGTAATGTTGTTGCTTTAGCGCATGCGTGCGGTGTTTCTGTCGAAGGTGAGATTGGCTGTTTAGGTAGCCTTGAAACTGGTATGGCTGGCGAAGAAGACGGTGTTGGTGCTGAAGGTGTCCTTGATCACTCACAACTTCTTACTTCAGTTGAAGAAGCGACTCAGTTTGTTGCCGATACTAATGTAGATGCATTGGCGATTGCTGTAGGTACTTCACATGGTGCTTACAAATTCACTCGTCCACCTACAGGCGATATCTTGGCGATTGACCGTATTAAAGAAATTCATACGGCGTTACCAAATACCCATCTTGTTATGCATGGCTCAAGTTCTGTGCCGCAAGAGTGGTTGAAAGTAATCAATGAGTTTGGCGGTGATATTAAAGAGACTTATGGTGTACCTGTTGAACAGCTTGTAGAAGCAATCAAACATGGTGTACGTAAGATTAATATCGATACAGACTTGCGTTTAGCATCTACTGGTGCAATTCGTCAGTTTATGGCTGAAAACCCAGCTGAGTTCGATCCACGTAAATACTTTGCTAAAACTGTAGATTCAATGAAGCAAATTTGTATTGATCGTTATGAAGCGTTTGGTACAGCTGGTAATGCTGACAAGATCCGTCCAATTTCTTTAGAGAAAATGGTTGATCGTTATAAATAATTCCCGCTAGGGTTTAATTTATAGAAACCGGTTATTTATATAACCGGTTTTTTATTAGGTAAATTTCATTCATAAAAAAACCTGTGATAAACACAGGTTTTGATAAAGACAAAAAGACTTACTTTTGTAAGTTCTTTTTGTCTAGACTTGGGTCTTTGATTTCTACATATGCGTTTGCACGTACTTCACGCAACCAGCTATCAATCTCGGTGTTAAATTGGCGTTCACCTAAAATTTGACGTGCCATACGTTCTTGATATTCGTGTGTCATATCTTTTTCACGTTTCTCAGTCACTTGTAAGATATGCCAGCCGAATTGAGTTTGGAAAGGTTCGCTGATTTCACCTACAGGAATTTCCTGCATTTTTTTGTCAAATTCAGGCACCATCATTCCAGGGGTTACCCAACCTAGACTTCCGCCATCACGCGCTGAACCTGTGTCGTTAGAATAAGTCGCTGCAAGTGTTGCAAAATCTGCACCAGCTTTTAAGCGTTTATAGATGTTATCAATAATTTGCTTGGCATTCTCAAGAGTAACTACTTCAGATGGCTGAATGAGAATGTGGCGGGTTTGAAATTGAGGTACTAAAGCTTTTTGCTCATTTTGTTTACGTTCAAGAAGCTTTAAAACATGTACACCATCACGTACTGAAACTAAGTCAGTCGTTTGCCCATCTTGTAATGGTGTAATACGAGCCGCAAGTTCAGCAGGAATATCAGACAGTGGGCGGAAACCCATATCAGCACCTTCAACTTTTACATTTGCAGTTGAAAGTTTTTTCAAAGCATTTATATCATTACTTTGCGCAAGCTTTGAACGCACTTCTTGAGCTACAGATTGAACTTCTTGTGCATTGTCACCAGAAATGCGCATATGAATTACATGTGCTTGATTACCTAACGCAGCTTGTCCCTGAGGTGATTTTAAGAAGTTTTCTACATCTTGATCACTAATTTTAATACGAGACATCACTTGTTGTTGGCGCAAACGGCTAATCGCTAAATCCTCAGCGATTCGGCCACGTAAACTTTCATAAGTTCCTGGTGCCATAGCATCCAACTTCTGCTGGAAAGCTTCTAAACTTTTAGAGCCAGATTGACCTGCTACTTTTAAGACTGCTTCATTTAAGCTTTTTTCATCAGGTTTGATGCCATATTTTTTAACTTGTTCAAGTTGTGCCTCACGCAAGATGAGTTGATCTAATACTTGAAACTGTAAGTATTGCTGAGGTGGCACTTCTTTCTTTTGAGCTTGCAGTTCATGAGCTGCTTCAGCCATACCTTGTTGAAGATCGCTTTTTAAAATTACGCTATTGTCCACAATTGCCACAACTTCATCAGCGGGTTGGGCAAAACTATGCATTGATGAAGAGATTAGGGCAGCAAGTGTAGTTGCTTTAAAAAACTGTTTAAGATGCTTTGTCTTCATTAACGTTGTGTCCAAGATTGATTAATTTTGTTAAAACCTAAAACGCGATTTTCAAGTAAAGACGCGAGTTTATTGTTTAAACCACCTAAACCTTTTAGTGTAATTTCGGCCATGATCGCGCGCTTTTCACTAACATCTGGAGATTTTGGATCGTCTAGATCGTTATAGTATGAACGGCCATAGACAGAAATACCCCAGCAACATGACTCATAGTTAACTCCTAGCAAGAGTTCACGGGCAACATCATTGTCCATGTCATATTGTACGTGGCCCATAATACGCCAATTGTCTTTAATTGGTTGTATAAACGATGCAACAACTTGGTCATAAGTATCTTGACGACCAAGAATATCTTTACGATAGAAATAGCCTAGGTTATATAGATTTCCTTTATCACCTGTGTAGTAAAGTTGGAAGTCACGTTGAGCATTGTCACCATTTGACATCCAAGCTGAGTTGGCAGCAATGGTAAAGTTTTGGTTAAGCTGGCTTGATAGACTCACCACAGGACCGGTGTTGCGCTCAGTATCAATTTCATCTTGTTGTCGTTGTAAGGTGACACGACGGTCTTCGAAATAGTAACTTTGGCCTACGCTTGCACGTAAACGCTCTAAACCTACTGTGTCAAAAAGGCTATAACTTACACCTAATGATAAAAAGTTATTGTCTTCTAGGCGGTCATGACCATAAAAACGGTAAGGGTTAAATAATTGATCATAACTTACTGACGCAGTGGTTGAGTCAAAGTTAGGGTAACCATCTTGATTTTTGTATGGCGCATATGCATAGAAAGCACGTGGTGTAAGAGTTTGTAGATACTTACCATCACGTTCAAAGTTTAGCCCAGTGTCTAAAGTAAATTGAGGTACAACGACTGATTTATTTTCAGAACCACCAGGGTTATTTAACTGAGTATCTTTATCATAAAACGTTTGAATAGAACGTACAGAGACTTCAGGAATCACAAAAGCTGCTGGTGTACGGTAGTTATAACGCGTTGCGAACTGGTTATAAATACGTGTACCACTACTTTCTTGAGCAGAATCATCATTAATTGATTTCTTAAAGTAAGCAGTGTCGTTATTAAATTCGTATTGTAGTCCTAGTGGATTGCCAGTGACGTAATTTAATAAGAATTGTGGTAAACGTGCATATGGTTTGTCTGCATCCTTAACTTGAGGATCAAGTGTCTGGAAATCTTCGACCTTAAGCTGTGCTTTTAATCCTGGAATACCATGTTGGTAGTTAAGTTCCCAAGCTCTACGTAAGTTGAGATCTGTTTTAGAGTTAGGACTGCTATCTAAGTCAGAGAAGTAATCTTTATCTGATGCATAGTTATATTCGAGGTTAGTAGACCATTGATCATTGATATCCCAATTATGTAAAAAATGGAAATCTTTACGATCTTTGTCATCATAACCTTTATCAGATGGCAAGATGCCACCCCACATTTCACCAGCACCAAAGCCATCAGTTAAATATCTAAATTCACCTTTTAGCATTGCACCGCGGTCTGCTAAATATCGCGGAGTAAGTGTCAAATCATAGTTAGGTGCAAGGTTTAAATAAACCGGAACAGAAAGCTCAACACCACCATCGTTTGAGAAACCAAATTGTGGGTTGAGAATACCTGTAGTACGGCGGTCGTCAATCGGGAAGTTAAAATAGGGAACAGCTAGAACAGGAACGTCCTTAACATATAATTTTGTTCCACGAGTTACGCCGCGTCCAGTTTCTTGATTTAACTCAATTTTATTGGCTTGGATTTTCCAACCAGGTTTTTGGCCTGGGGGACAAGTCGTATAGGTTGCATCATTAAGAACCATAACGTTTGGTGAGGTTCTTTCGATTTTTCCTGCGTGACCATGGGCATGTTGCTGTTCAGAAATATAAAAACTATTGTCTAAATTCCCGGTTTGGGTTTTTAGGTTGTAATTAATTTCATCACTCTGTGAAAGTAACCCGCCTTGAGCTAACTGTACTCGACCTTGTGCATGCGCAAAGGTTTGGGTCTTATCAATCGTTACTTTGTCAGCACGAACTGTGCGTCCTTCCTGATCAATAACGACATCACCTTCTAAAACAGAATCACCCGCTGGATTGTAATGTCCGTAGTTAGCCGTAACGACAGAAGTCGCTTTGTCGGCATCTAAAGCTTTGGTCTCAGGGTTAATCGGTGTAACCCATGTGCCTTGGCAAAATGCCGAGCTTAAATATTTATTGTCACGAAGCTGAGCTTCAGGTGCAGATTTATCAACATAATATTGCTGAAAGAATTCTTGACCTGGGTAAGCTTCCTTGATGCTCGCTTTAAGTTGATTATTGTCTATATTGGAGACAACATCAGTTGACTCAGCATAACTTGATTGTATGGAGCCACATAAGAGCGTAAAAATAGCTGTCGCTAAAGGATTAAATTTAAACTGATGCTTCATTGTCTCATTAACCAAGTATGCTAATTCACAATTAATTATTGTCGCATCATAGAGAAAAAGTTTATAAGTGGCTACACTTAACCCTTCAAAAATCTCAGCTTGTTTTAGATTTTATTGCAAATGAATACACAACGTGAACAATTGATATATACATGGCTTACATCTGTTCTTGAAAATGATCAATTTAAGATCGCTTTTTTAGCAGGTGATGCAAGCTTCCGCCGTTATGCGCGTATCGAGTTACAAAATAAAACGTATATGCTCATGGATGCCCCTCCAGAAAAAGAAGACTGTGTTCCGTTTGTGACCATTGACGAGTTTTTTGCGAGCCATGGTGTGCGTGTGCCTCAGATCGTTGCGAAGGATCTGGCTCAAGGTTTTCTATTGTTAGAGGACTTTGGTGATGTGCTTTTGTCGACATTATTAACTAATGAAACTGTTGATAAATACTACGAACAAAGTTTTAAACAGCTTATTCAATTGCAGTCTATTGACGGGACTAATCAGTTCCCAGCTTATTCTTACGAAAAATTAATGTCGGAAATGCAGCTACTCACAGACTGGATGTTACCGTCGCTTTCTATCCAGCCGACTGCTGAACAGAAAAAAACGATTGATAATGCATTTGATTTCTTGGCTCATGCTGCATTAGCCCAACCTCAAGTTATTGTACATCGAGATTTTCATAGTCGAAATTTGATGAAAATTACCGATGAGCAAGAGTTAGGGGTAATCGACTTCCAAGATGCTGTTATTGGCGCTGATACATATGACCTAATTTCGATTACTCGTGATGCGTATGTTCAATGGAACGCTGATCGTGTTTATCAATGGTTTAAAGTGTTTTATGACCTGTTGCCAGCGTCGACTAAACAAAACCGTAGCTTTGATCAATTTAAACGTGATGCAGATTTAATGGCGATTCAACGCCATATTAAAATTCTAGGTATTTTTGTTCGCTTGTTTGAACGTGATGGGAAGTCGGGTTATTTGAAGGATTTACCACGTGTCATGTGGTATTTGCTTGAAGAAAGCCGTGGTTACGCTGAGCTTGAAGAGTTTATGGTATTTATGAATAACAACGTGATGCCTAAATTTATCGAGAAATATGGTAGCTATGAGGTAGCAGCATAATGAAAGCAATGATTCTTGCTGCTGGCTTGGGCAATCGTATGCGTCCACTTACGCTATATACACCAAAGCCTCTGCTTGAGGTGGGTGGTAAACCCCTGATTGTGTGGCATATTGAAAAACTTAAGAAAATTGGTGTGACTGAAATAGTCATCAATTCTGCATGGTTGGCCGACAAGCTCATCAGTAGTTTAGGTGATGGCTCTCAATTTGGTGTGGATATCCGTTGGACACGAGAGGATGAAGGGCTAGAAACAGCTGGTGGAATTATTAATGCTTTGCCACTGCTTGGAACAGATCCTTTTATTCTGGTGAATGGGGATGTATGGACCACAATGGATTTTGAAGGTCTGCGCCATATTAAGCTAAATGATGATTTGGCACATCTTGTGTTGGTTGATAATCCTAAACAGCATCCTGAAGGTGACTTTACATTATTGGATGGGCGCGCTTTTACATTCGATCAAGATGTGACGGGCGAAAACCTCACTTTTAGCGGTCTATCAGTTATTCATCCTAAACTTTTTGACGGATTGGAAGCGGGTAAGCGTCCTTTAGCTCCACTATTGAAGCAAGCGATGCATAATCAGAAAATATCTGGTGAAAAGCTTAAAGGTGCATGGGTAGATGTGGGAACGCCTGAGCGTTTAATGGAGCTAGATTTGCAAATTCGTGAAGGCTTCTACGATTAAGTGTGTAATCCCTAATCGTTAACTAGTGTTCCACGATGCATAAATGGGTATACTTTGTTTTAAATTTTACTTAGATGTTATCTATTTATGCATCCGTTTTTTCAAGAGTTACAACAGGGTAGTCAAAAATTAGGTTTATCGCTTAGCGATGAAGCTTTGACATTATTGTTGAAGTATCAAGATGCTTTGGTACTTTGGAACAAAGCTTATAATCTAACAGCGATTCGTGATCCGAAAGAAATGTTAGTGAAGCATTTGTTAGATAGCCTAAGTATTTTGAAAGATTTGCCAACAGGCCGTTTGCTTGATGTAGGTACAGGTGGTGGTATGCCGGGCATGATCATTGCTTTATGTCAGCCGGAACGCTCATGTGTATTACTTGATTCAAATGGTAAGAAAATTCGTTTTTTGAAACAGTTTATTGCTGACCTTAAGTTAAAAAACGTAGTAGCCGTGCAAACACGTGTTGAAAATCAAGATACAATTGATGAGCTTGGTCAATTTGATGTGATTACAAGTCGCGCTTTTGCTTCTTTAACGGATTTTGTGGATGCAGCTCAGCCATACTTGCATCAGAGCAGTATAATTGCAGCAATGAAAGGAGTTGTGCCAGTTGAGGAAATTGAGCAACTTAATCAGGACTTTTCATGTAAAGTGATTGAGCTGCGCGTACCAAGACTTGATGAACAACGTCATTTACTTTTACTTCAACGTATTTAAATAAAAATTATTAGGGTTACCATGGCTCAAATTATTGCGATTGCAAACCAAAAGGGTGGTGTTGGTAAAACAACGACTGCAGTAAATCTTGCAGCGTCTCTAGCTGTATTAAAGAAACGTGTATTACTTGTAGATATGGATTCACAAGGTAATGCTACGATGGGGTCCGGTATTCAAAAGAACGATCTTTTGTATTCGATTACGGATGTTCTACTTGGTGAAGTACCAATTGAAACAGCTATTCAAAAAGCAGAAGTTGGATATAAAGTTTTAGGATCTAATCGTGAACTTTCCGGTGTTGAGCTTGCTATTGCAGAGCAAGAAGGGCGCGAATTTATTCTAAAAAATGCTTTGAATGAAATCCGAAACTCATTTGATTTTATCATTGTGGATTGTGCGCCAAGCTTGAGCTTGATTACTGTTAATGCTTTAGCAGCTGTAGATAGTGTAATCATTCCAATGCAATGCGAATATTATGCGCTAGAAGGTTTAGCTGATTTAACCCAGACTATTGATCGTATTCAAAAGGCATTAAATCCTGATTTAGAAATTATTGGTGTATTACGTACAATGTACGATGCACGAAATGCTTTAACACGTGATGTATCTGCTGAGTTAGAACAGTATTTCGGTAAAAAACTTTATGATACTGTCGTTCCACGTAATGTTCGCTTAGCAGAAGCGCCGGCGCATGGTTTGCCTGTTATCTATTTTGAGAAAAGTTCTAAAGGTGCAGTTGCATACTTAAATCTTGCAGCTGAGATGTTGAAGAAAAGTAAAGTGAAGAAAGGAAGTAAAGTATGAGCATCAAAAAACGCGGATTGGCTAAAGGACGTGGTTTAGATGCATTACTTGGTTCAATTCAAAAAGAAAAATTACAGCTGGAAGCACAGGCACTTGACCACGGACAGTTGAAACAAATTGATGTAAATTTATTGAAACGTGGTGAATATCAACCACGTCGCTTTATTCATGAGCATGATTTGCAAGAGTTAGCATCTTCTATTGAAAAACATGGAGTGATGCAACCTATTGTAATTCGTCCAGTTGATGATGGAGCACATCCATACGAAATCATTGCTGGTGAACGACGCTGGCGTGCAGCGCAACTAGCGGGTTTAACTGAAATTCCTGCAATTGTTCGTGATTTAAATGATCAGGTTGCTATTGCACTGGCGCTTATTGAGAATATTCAGCGTCAAGATTTAAATCCGATTGATCAGGCTATAGCCTTGCAGCGTTTTCATGATGAATTCGGTTTGAGCCATCAAGAAATTGCTGACACAGTAGGGAAAGCACGTACTACAGTAAGTAATTTACTTCGTTTGTTGAGTTTGGCGGATGAAATTAAAGATTTCATGCAACAAGGCCAGCTTGATATGGGGCATGCTCGAGCTATCTTGACGTTAAAGGGTAAAGATCAATTAGACGTTGCTAAAATCGTAATTGAAAAAGGACTATCTGTTCGTCAAACAGAGCAATTGGTGCGTGATAGAAGTGAGCCTAAGCAGGAGAAGGAAAAAGCACCTGTAGCACCTGATATTGAACAATTGACACAAAAATTATCAGAGCGTTTTGGCGCTAATGTGAAAATTGATCATAATCAAAAAGGTAAGGGAAAGCTTGTTATTCATTACCATACCTTAGATGAGTTAGATGGCATTTTAAATATTTGTTTGCCTGATTAATTTGTATTTGGGTCATATATTTCTAATTTTATATTCTTGGGGAAGAAGATATGTGGGAACTTGTGAGAGCGGGTGGCTGGTTGATGCTGCCTTTAATTCTGTGCTCAATTTTAACTGTTGCGATCAGCATTGAACGTTTTGTTCGGTTAAGACGTTCACAAGTTCTACCCAAAGCATTAATCGATGATAGTTCGTTAAGAACTGAAGATATTGTGGAAAATTTGGAACAAAATGTAGAAGTGCAAAACAGCGCATTGGCTCACATTTTAAAAGCAGGTTTTGATCATCGTGAGCATGGCGAGCAATTTGCACGTGCACAAATGGAAGTAGCCGCTTCTCAAGAAATTTCTTATTTAGAGAAAAATATTAATTTCTTGGGGACTTTGAGTGCTGTGGCGCCTTTATTAGGGCTGCTTGGTACAGTAGTCGGGATTATTGAGTCATTCCTTGTGATTGATTTTGGATCGGCAGGTAGTCCAAGTTTAATGATTCCGGGTATTTCTAAAGCGCTTATTACTACAGCTGTGGGAATGTTAATTGCGATTCCTGCTTTAGTTGCTTATCGCTATTTCCAAAGACTAGTACAAGATTATATTGCTGAACTAGAACAGCAATCGACTTTATTTCATGCCTCATTGTTCTATAAACGTTCCTCGTCTATAGCAGAACATCGTCGTGTTGGGTGATGGGTGAATAGCCAGATGAAATTTAAACGTTCTCAGGTTGAAGACATTCAAATCAATTTAACGCCTATGATTGACTGTTTGTTGTTCATTTTGGTTTTTTTATTACTATCGACTACTTTTAATCAGCCAAGTCGCCTCAATTTAACGTTACCAGATGCACAAGGTGTTCCACCAAAACAGTACGATCACAAAATTGAAGTCGTGGTAGACTCTTCTGGTCATTATGCTGTAAATGGTCAGGCACTTTCGTCTAAAGAGGTTGCTGATCTGAGTACTGCGATTAAGCAAGTTGCTCAAGAGCGCCGTGATTTTATGTTCATCATTGCTGCGGATGCCAAAGCGTCTCATCAGGATGTAATTCGCGTTATGGATGTAGCAGGACAACTCGGTTTTGTTAACATCAATATTAGTACCAAAGTTCCTTCTAGAGGTTTTTCTGAGTGAATCAAGATTTTAAGGTTTATTTGCGTCTCATAGCCTATTTAAAACCTTATTGGGGCGTGGCCTTATTAGTTCTTATCGGGTTCGGTATTAACTCAGCAACAGAAGTCTCCGTTGCTAAATTGATTAAATTTATTATTGATGCAATCCAAAATGGCAGTAGAGGTGATTTGGATTGGTTCCCATTATTAATCATTTTATTGGTTTTTTTCCGTGGTTTAGGCCTTTTTATGGGAGGTTACTATACTGCGGTGATTTCACGTAGTTTAGTTTTTAGTATTCGCCAAGAAGTTTATGCCAAACTTTTAAGACTACCGGCACAATATTACCTCGATAATTCATCAGGCCATATTACTGCCAAGATTATGTATAACGTTGAGCAGCTAACGGCAGCTTCTTCGGAGTCATTAAGAACCATTGTTAGAGATGGGATGATTACTCTGGGACTGTTAGGCTACCTGTTTTATACCAATTGGCGCCTTACGCTATGTATTTTTGTATTTTTACCTGTAATTGGTGTATTGGTACGTAAAGCTTCAAAACGTATGCGAAAACTCTCATTACAGGTTCAAGATACGATGGGTGACGTGAACCACGTTGTTCAAGAGAGTATCAATGGTAATGCTGTAGTAAAAACTTTTGCTGGTGAAGAGTCTGAACAAGAACGGTTCTATAAGTCATCGGAAGAAAACTTAAAACGCGGTTTAAAAATGGTAATTGTACAAAACCTGAATAGCCCTGTGGTTCAGGTAGTAATGGCTTGTGCGATGGCCCTTATTGTATGGTTAGCTTTACGACCACAAATTTTAGGTAATACTAGTGCTGGTGAGTTCGTGGCTTACCTTACAGCTGCTGGTCTATTAGCAAAACCAGTAAAAAACTTAACTGACGTTAATGAAAAGTTACAACGTGGTTTAGCAGCAGCTCATTCTGTTTTTGAACTATTGGATTTGCCTGAAGAGCAAAATAATGGTCAGTTGAAACCTAAACTAAATGGTGCGATTCGTTTTGATCATGTGGCATTAAATTATGCTGATGGCATACAGGCTATTAAAGATTTCTCTTTAGATATTCTTCCTGGTCAAACTGTAGCATTAGTTGGACGTTCAGGCGCTGGTAAAAGCTCATTAGTTAATATGTTGGTACGTTTCCAAGAAGTATCAAGTGGGCAAATTTACTTAGATGGTTTGCCAATTAATGACATTGAGCTTTCTTGTCTGCGTACTCAAATCGCAATGGTAAATCAGCAAGTTGTATTATTTAATCGTACTGTTCGTGAAAACATTGCGTATGGTCAGTTGCAAGGTGCATCAGATGAGGAAATTCATGCCGCTGCAAAAGCTGCATATGCACATGACTTCATTATGAATTTACCAAATGGTTATGATACTGTTTTAGGGGCACAGGGCCTAAACTTATCCGGTGGTCAGCGTCAGCGAATTGCTATTGCTCGAGCAATTTTAAAGAATGCTCCAATACTAATTTTAGATGAAGCTACAAGTGCTCTTGATAATGAATCTGAACATTTTATTCAGCAAGCATTTGATGAAGCGATGCAAGACCGCACTACGATTGTCATTGCTCACCGTTTATCAACAATTGAGAATGCTGATCGTATTGTAGTGATGGATCAAGGACAAATTGTTGAACAAGGTACTCATCAAGAACTCCTCGCCAAACATGGTGCTTATTATCAATTACATCAGCGTAATTTCGAGGATAACTAAGCATGTCATTAGCCCAGCTGATCCAGAATGCATGGAATAAACAATCGAGTTGGTTGATTGTTTTACGTCCATTGTCTTGTTTGTATCGGGCTGGGTTTTTACTAAATCGTAATCTTTATAATTCAGGTTTTAAGCAAGTTTATAAAGCGCCTGTACCTGTGATGGTTATAGGTAATATCACAGTAGGTGGAAGTGGAAAAACTCCCTTGCTAATACAACTGGTGAATTATCTACAGCAGCATAATGTAAAAGTAGGGGTAATTAGTCGGGGATATGGGGGTAATGGTCCTTTTCCACTGCTGGTTACCTCGGGAGGCCAAGTAGCTCAAGCTGGGGATGAGCCAGCATTAATTGTTCAGGCTACAAGTGTACCAATGGCAGTAGGCCCTAATAGGCAGGCCGCAATAGAGTTATTGCTTGAGTCATCAGAAATAGATTTGATTATTAGTGATGATGGGTTGCAGCATTGGGCATTAGATCGACAGATCGAGTGGATTGTACTGGATCAAAATCGTGGTTTAGGGAATAAAAAACTATTACCTGAAGGTTATCTGCGAGAGCCTGTTGAACGTTTAGAAACTGGAACAGTGATTGAGCATACTCATAAACCTGCTACAGAATTAAACATGTATCTTGAGACAGGACAGCCATATTTACTTAACCCTTTATCTAATTCTAAACCAAGCTTTGATCTTGAGAATAATTATCATGCTGTAGTTGGTATTGGTTTTCCTCAACGGTTTTATCAAACACTTAAAGATCTAGGGTTGAAGCAATTCCAAGAGCATGCATTTCGCGATCATCATGATTACACAATCAATGATTTAATTTTTAATGACGAGCTGCCACTTATTACAACTGAAAAAGATGCAGTTAAACTATTACCATTACTTGAAAAACATCCTGAATTTAAACAATCTATTTGGGTAGTTCCTGTTAAAGCTGTCCTGTCTACACAGTGTTATCAGGTTTTAAAAATGCAATTGCAAGAACTTGATATTCAATTATCTTAGGAAGAAAAAATGAAACACATCGTCATTCCAGCACGCTTCTCAAGTTCGCGTTTGCCAGGTAAACCATTGTTGCTTATTCATAACCGTCCTATGATTTTACGTGTAGTGGATCAGGCAAAAAAAGTCGAAGGTTTTGATGATTTGTGCGTGGCAACAGATGACGAACGTATTGCTGAGATCTGCCGTGCAGATGGAATTGATGTAGTTCTTACCAGTGCTGATCATCCTTCGGGTACAGACCGTTTAAGTGAGGTGGCTCGCATTAAGGGTTGGGATGCAGACGATATTATTGTAAATGTTCAAGGTGATGAACCTTTATTGCCAGCTCAACTTGTTCAGCAAGTTGCAGAACTTTTGGTTGATAAACCAAATTGTTCAATGTCTACGTTGTGTGAGCCGATTCATACCTTAGATGAGTTCCAGCGTGACAGTATTGTAAAAGTAGTCATGTCTAAACAAAATGAAGCTTTATATTTTAGCCGGGCTACCATTCCTTATGATCGAGATGGGGCTAAGCATGATGAACCGACTTTACATTCACAAGCATTTCGTCATTTAGGTTTATATGCTTATCGAGTGAACTTATTACAAGAATACGTAACATGGGATATGGGGAAGCTTGAAAAGTTGGAGAGCCTTGAACAATTACGTGTTTTGGAAAATGGTCATCGAATTGCAATTGCTGTAGCCGAAGCCAATTTACCACCAGGTGTGGACACTCAAGCTGATCTTGATCGCTTAAATAGTATGCCTGTTGAATCTTTTGAATAAGCGTTAATTTTTAATGAATCCGAATGTAACTTCAAAGGTTTATCCTTGGCAGCAAACAACATGGGACACCTTGACAACAAGGTTTCCCAATATTGGACATGGTCTCTTATTTTACGGCAAGCAAGGTTGTGGAAAACATGCTTTTGCTAAGCAGTTTTTGGCATGGGTACTTTGTTTAAATAAGCAGCCGCAGGGCTCTTGTGGTGAATGTAGTAGTTGCCAATGGTTAAAATCAGACACTCATCCCAATTATGTTCATATCACAACGGATGAAGAAAATAAAAAACAGAATGCAAAAATTAAAATAGAAAAGATTCGTGACTTACTACCTTTCGTACAACAAACGGGAGAAGGTTGGCGCGTTATTGTGATTGAGCCTGCAGAAGCACTTAATTTGGCATCTTCAAATGCTTTGCTAAAGACTTTAGAAGAACCAGGTGAGCGTGTTGTTTTAATTTTATTAGCTGATCACTATCTTAAACTACCGGCCACTATTCGTAGCCGATTGCAACATTTCGCTTTAGATCGTATTTCATATGAGCAAGCTACTTCTTATTTGAATGAGCATTTATCTGAACTTGCGGAAGTACAGCCTGATTTACTGCTTGGCTTATCTAATGATATGCCTTTACAAGCAATAGAAATTGCTCAAAGTGACTGGTTTGCGAAAAGGCAAGTTTTCTTAAATGATTGGCTTAAAATTGTTGCTCAAAAAAATATGCCTTTATTTTTCTCAGGCAAATGGCAAAAAGAATTAAGTTTTAATGATTTTATAATGCTTTTTGAATACTTGTTGGGTGATTTAATTTGTGTCAAGCTAAACCAACCACAGAAAAATACTGATTTAGATTTTGATCAGTTAAGCCCATATTATGATTTAGAAAGCTTATTTAATATTTATAGTGAATTACAGCAAGCAAAAAAGCTTGTTGAACAAAATGTACAAAGCCAACTTATTATTGATCAATTATTTATAACGTTAATGAATATTTAAGGGGAAAACTATGCAGCCGCAAATGGGGGGGATTATTCAGGTAAATATTCCTGATAAAGCTACTTTGCAAGCAAGCTATATGGGATATGTGCAAGGTGGAGGCCTATTCGTACCATCAAAACAAAAGGTAAAGATGGGACAAGAAATTTTCATTTTAGCGACTTTGCCTGAGCAGTCTCAAAAAATTCCTCTAACAGGTAAGGTAATCTGGATCTCCCATAAGCAAAGTGGATTTAAACCTCAAGGTTTTGCTATTCAGTTAAGCGGAGATAAGGGAATTTACTATAAAACTGAGGCAGAACGAGTTTTGGCTGGTAGTATGTCTCTAGACCGTCCAAGTTATACGATGTAATTAAATAGGAAAGAAAAGTGTTTGTTGATACGCATTGCCATTTAACGATGTTAGATTTAACGCCTTATAACGGTGATCTGGACCTTGTGCTTGCAGCGGCGCGAGCAGAAGGAGTGTCTAAGTTTATGGCAATTTCCGTTGATCTCGATGACCATATTGCACTATCTGAGATTGCAAAGAAACATGCAGATGTTGGTTATACGGTAGGTGTACACCCTTGTGAGGATGTGGACACAATGGCACGTGCAACAACTGAATATTTGGTTGAATTGGCTCAATCAGAAAAAGTATGGGCTTTAGGTGAAACTGGACTGGACTATTATCACAGTACAGATTTTATTGAAGAGCAAAAGGTGTGTTTTGCAAGACATATCCAAGCTTCAAAAATTGTAAAAAAACCAGTTGTCGTTCATACCCGATCAGCAAAGCATGATACGGTAGATATTATCCGTGCTGAACACTCAACACATGGGATTCTGCATTGTTTTACTGAAGATTGGGAAACTGCTAAAGCTGTGCTTGATTGTGGTTATTACATTTCTTTTTCCGGTATTGTGTCATTTAAAAATGCTCAAGATTTACGCGATGTAGCTAAACAGGTTCCACTAGATCGCCTTTTAATTGAAACAGATAGCCCGTATTTAGCACCTGTCCCATATCGTGGTAAAACAAATGAACCAAAATATGTGCCTTATGTAGCCAAAGCGCTCAGTGATGTATATGATAAATCGATTGAGGAAATTGCAATGATCACCTCACAAAATTTTGAGAACTTGCTAAAAGCGATTTAGGTTATAGAAACTATATAAGAGAGTAATTGCGTGAAGATGGATCGTCAGGCTCAGTTCCGAGCAAGAGAAGTATTAATATTTCAGGTTGCGGAACAATTATTGCTAGAAAATGGCGAAGCCGGAATGACACTTGATGTCTTGGCTGCTGAGCTTGATCTAGCAAAAGGAACTTTGTACAAACACTTTCAAAGTAAAGATGAGTTGTACATGCTGTTGATCATTCGTAATGAGCGTATGTTACTTGAAATGGTTCAAGATACTGAAAAGGCCTTTCCGGAACATTTAGCCTTTTTCATGTTGCATCATTTACATCATCCTGAGCGAACAGTTTTATTCCATCAAATTGAGGAAAAACTCTCAATCACTGCTCAAGGCGTACATCATCTTTTTCACGAACTTTATCAAGTGCGTAAACAGAGATTGCGAATTATCATTCGCATGACAGACCACTACTTAGAATCTATTCAAAGCAGTATGCCTACACGAGATTATCTTGCTTCTATTTGGTCATTAACTCATGGTGCGGCAGCTATTCTCAATTCAAGTTTTTATCAACGATATTTAGGTTCAAGAGACACTTTAAGAGTGGCTTATATTGATCAGGCTTTGGCCTTACCTAAACAAGCTGTTGAGCAATATGCTTAGGTCGATATGAAATCTCAATCACCACTTAAATCCCAAAAAGGTTTTACTCTCATAGAAGTGATGGTGGTGATTGTTATTATGACGATTATGACCTCTCTAGTTGTACTCAACATAGGTGGGGTTGACCAAAAGAAAGCGATGCAAGCAAGAGAGTTATTTTTGCTTGATATGCATAAAATTGGTAAAGAGTCGCTTGATCAGTCTCGTGTTTTAGCTTTATCTACTGTCAGTGAAACAGATGTTTCACCATTTTCTTATGAATTGTATGAGTATCACGACCAGAGTAAATTACAGGTCCAAGATTTAAAAAATCGCTGGCAGAAATATTCTGAGTTTAATACACGCCAGTTGCCTAAACATGTATCGTTTACAATACAACCTTTAGATGAGCAAAACTATTCAAAAGCTACGAATACTGATTTAATTGGAGGGCAGGCTCCCCAGTTAATCTGGTTCGGTAACGGTGAAGCTAAAACTGTGAAAATACAGTTTTACTTTGAACAAAAACCAATTGGTTCAGAAATACAAATTGATCATTTGGGTAAAATAAATGAAATCTAAAGGTTTTACTCTATTAGAAGTAATGGTTGCTTTAGCAATTTTTGCAGTAGCGGCTGTCGCGTTAACTAAAGTAGCCATGCAATATACTCAATCTACCTCAAATGCAATTCTTAGAACAAAAGCTCAGTTTGTGGCAATGAATGAAGTTGCTTTAATGGAGATAAATCAGGAATGGCTTGAAGGTACTCAAAGTAAGCAAATTACTTCTCAAGGCGAAACTTGGCAGATTGACAAATCTGCACAATCTACAATTAGCCCGAATGTTCAGAAAGTAGATTTACAAATTAGCTTATATGATTCTGATAAGGGCAAAGTTCAAAATGGTATTACTCACTTGGTATTTTTTAATTATCCAATGAAAGCAAAATAATGATAAAGAATAAAAGTTTTCGCTCTCCAAGCTTAGCTTCACGTCTTGCGGTACGATCGGAGCAGATGATGAGGGGTTACTCCGAGCAAAGCTCTTCGCCTTGCACTCAGACAAAGCATTGCTTTAAAGACTCTCACACTCGAAACATAGTTTCTCATCTTGCGACACGATCGAGCAGTGCTCGATTAACTCGTGCCTCAGGATTTACTTTAGTTGAGCTTTTAGTTTCAATTGCAATTTTTGCTATTTTATCTTTGTTGGGTTGGAAGGTTTTTGACTATTTATTAAAAGTTCGCGATCGTAATACTCAACATGAAGTGCAGCTATTTGAATTACAAGATGCTTATCAACAAGTTTTGCGTGATACATTGCAAATTATACCTTTATCAGCCAATCAAGGCGGGCAATTACGTCCAGCTTTAGAGATTGATAATCAAGTTCTCCGCTTTAGTAAGGCGGGTGTTACTGATCCATTAAAGCAAGGATTATCACCTTTTGAGCGTATCGAATATCGATATGATCCTGATCAAAAAAAGCTTTATCGCCTTAAATATAGTAACTTAAATACTTCAAATAGAGAGCAACCCTTATCAAGTACGCTGTTGAGCCAAGTTGAACAACTTCAAATTATGGTTTTGACACCTCAAGAAGTAACAAAGTGGCCTGAAGTTAACATTGACCCTACAAAACCTGATGAATTTAGGAAGTTGCCAAAAGGAATAAAAATGCAACTCACGGTTGCAGGTGTAAGTTATGAGTGGATTTATAGCTTAAACCAAGGTGACTTATCGCTCTCCAAACAGGGAGGTCAATAAATGTTACTCTATAAAAAAAATCAGCAAGGTGTAGCGTTACTCACAATTTTGATAATGGTTGCTTTGGCTACAATTTTAGCTGCCTCTATCGCAAAGCATCAAACTAATACGATGGAAAATACGGGTTATTTGATGCGTCAAAATCAGTCATTACTCTATGCAAAAAGTGCAGAAGCTTTTTTTTCTGAATTATTAATTCAAGATACAAATAATGCTGGTGGTATCGATCATTTAAAGGAAAGTTGGGCTCAGCCAATGCCACCTTTCCCAATAGAAGATGGAGCCGTATCGGGGCGCTTACTAGATGAGTCAGGAAAATTTAATCTAAACAATTTAACGACCAATGAAGGCAAGGTAAACGAAGCTGCTAAAAATTGGTTTGAGCGATTGCTTGTGCGTGTAGGATTGCCAGCAGAGTTAAGTCAAGCAGTTATTGATTGGCAAGATCCAGATGACGAACCATCTGGACCTATGGGGGCAGAAAGTAATTATTATGAAGGACTTGACCCTGGCTATTTAGCTTCAAATGCTAAATTTCATCGTATAGAAGAGTTGAAATTGGTAAGAGGTTTTGAAGGTAAGAAATATGATTTAATCGCACCATACATTTCTGCATTACCTGAAAATACAAAAGTGAATATTAATACCGCATCACCATTAGTATTAGCGAGTATTGATCAAAAATTAGATTTAGGGACTATAGAAAAAGAACTTCAATTACGCCAACAGAATTTAAAGTTCTTTCAAAATATTGATGAATTATGGCAATTGAATGCTTTTTCAACAGTTGATCCACAAAAGAAAACTGAAGTTAATAGTCTTTTAGATGTGAAGTCGAACTTTTTTCAAGCACAAATTGAGGTTGTGTTAAATAATAGAAAAAGACAGTTTACAAGTGCTTTAATGCGCAGTGATAAGCAGGTTTATGTATATTCTAGAAATATAGTGCCTTTTAACTAATTGAAAAATTATGATTTATTTGCTTTTGATGTTTTTGAAGTTTGTAATTATAAATTTTTCTCAAGTTAAACGTTAAAGTAAATATAAACTTTCTATATGTTTATATTCAATATTTCTTCATCAGTCTTATCATACTTTTTGCTAATTGTTTCTAATTGAAAAGTGGTGCGAAATTTTCGTCTTTTGCTTTATAATAATGTTCTTAGAAGGAATGATCGATTTGGCACATGTTAATTCGTAAGTTATTTAAGTTTGAAAATGCACATGTTGTACGTAACTGTACATCGGATCGTTGTAAGCGATCAATTCATGGACATAGCTATAAAGTTGAGTTATTGCTTAAAGCTTCGAAATTAGATCATGGGCAAATGGTTTATGATTTTGGACTCCTAAAAGGAGTAATAAAAGACCTATTCGACAGCTTTGATCACGCAATCTGTTTTTGGGAAAAAGATGATTCTCAATATATTGATGCATGTCAGACTTTTAGTGCTCGTTGGATTTCTTTACCTGTTTCACCGTCGGCTGAACAGTTTTCACGTATTTTCTTTTATCTAGCTCAGCAAGTTTTACAATCAACAGTCACTCAAAATGGGGAAGGTGATGTTGAAGTATATTCTGTTATTGTTCATGAGACTGATACTGGATATGCTCAGAGCTTTATTGAAGATATTCAAAACGAACAAATGGGTATTTTAAGTCTTGATGGAATTGTTTTTTCAGAACAAATTCAGATAGAGTGGGCAAATCCACAAATGTATGAAGACTTGAAAAAAGGGATTAAATTTAATAATCCTCAAGTTGATTTGCAAGTCGAAGTATAAATCGAATTACTTATTTTATTTGTAGAATTGAAAATTGATCTAGGATGACATTAATGCAATTAACTGAGCAACAGCAAGATAAACTCAGTAAAGTTCAATTAGAAGAAAGTTGGAAAAGATCTTTAGCATCTTTTCTATTAAGTCCTCAGATGGATAGTTTGCGCGATTTCTTATTTCAACAGAAACAAGCTCAGAAAATAATATATCCGCCTAGTAAACAGATCTTTAATGCTTTAAATACCACACCATTAGCTGATGTGAAAGTTGTGATTTTAGGTCAAGACCCCTATCACGGGCCAAACCAAGCGAATGGATTAAGTTTCTCTGTTCAAAAAGGTATTGCATTACCACCATCTTTGCGCAATATTTTTCATGAACTACATACAGATTTGGGTATTCCGGCTCCTCGTCATGGTGACTTAACAAAATGGGCTACGCAAGGCGTGCTTTTACTCAACAGTGTGCTTACCGTTGAGGCTGGACAGCCGACTTCACATCAAAAGCAGGGTTGGGAAGCCTTTACTGATGAAGTTATTGATGTTCTAAATGAACAGAGACAACATATAGTATTTATTTTGTGGGGTGCTTATGCACAGCGCAAAGGACAACGTATAAATAGAGATAAACACTTGGTTTTAACAGCCGCACATCCATCACCTCTTGCTGCAAATAGAGGGGGATTTTTTGGATGCAAAGTGTTTTCAAAAACAAATCAATATTTGAAACAACATGGCATTGAGCCCATAGACTGGCAATTGGACGCATGATGAACTCTCCCAATGTAAATAACTATCACCCGGACTTGGTGGTTGAAGAAGCAAAAAACGGCTGGCGTATAGTACGTTTGAATCGTCCTAAATCGTTACATGCTTTAGACGAATCAATCGTAACGGCATTATTGCGTGTATTTGAAGATTTCCGTGACGATGAACAGGTTAAAGCAATTTGGTTAGACTCAACTACACCAAAAGCTTTTTGTGCAGGTGGTGATGTTAGAAAATTACGCCAACTTGTTATAAATCGAGAAGTCGATACCGCAAATAAGTTCTTCCAGCAGGAATATGCTTTAGATTTACTTTTACATAATTATGCTAAACCGGTTGTGGTTTGGGGAGAAGGTTATGTAATGGGCGGTGGTTTAGGCCTGTTTATGGCTGCACCATTCCGTCTAGTGACGCCATATTCACGTTTAGCAATGCCTGAAATTAATATTGGTTTATATCCTGATGTTGGTGCGAGCCGTTTCTTGGCAGATCGTGGTCCAATAGGTTTGTTTACGGGTTTAACTGGTTCAATTATGACTGCTGCTGGGGCGTATAGCATCGGTTGGGCAACACATATTTGTGAAGCTCAGCGTGATAATGTTTTGCAAAAAGTTTTAAATATTAACTGGGCTCATTATCCTGCAGGGGATTTCCGAGCAATTGATGATACTTTAAATAGTTTGCACCGTCCTGTTGCGGCAGGTCCATTGCAAAACTCACTTGATGTAATTCATAGCGTTTGCCGTGGTTTTAATTTTGAACAAGACTATCAAGCTATTGTTAGCTTACGTGATGCGAGCAGTGATTGGTTACGTCAAGCGAGTGAGAATTTGCAAAAAGGATCTCCTAGTACTGCGGCAATTACTTGGTTACTGTGGCAATGGGGCAAACAAATTCACTCATGGGATGAGGTCTTTGATCTAGAGGCTCAGATTTCTGAGTGGAAAATACGTCATCCTGACTTTGTGGAAGGTGTTCGCGCACGCTTAGTTGATAAGGATTTATCACCTGAATGGAAACCATGTGACGATCTAAGCTTGAGAGGTATATTGGCTGATTGTCCACCAGTAACTTCAATTGATAGCTGGAATGCCTTACTTAGACAACACGGTGTGATCACCTAAAATAAATGACTGAATATAGTGATGAATACTGGATGCAGCTTGCTTACGAGCAAGCTGAATTAGCTGCTCAGCAGGGTGAGATCCCTGTTGGAGCGGTTCTGGTGAGCCAAAATCGAGTAATTGGATCTGGTTATAATGCTCCAATTACTTTATTAGATCCAACTGCACATGCAGAAATTCAAGCTATCCGTGCAGCGTGTTCCTCTTTAGAAAATTATCGATTACCCGAAGATACAACTTTATATGTCACTCTTGAGCCATGTACTATGTGTGTAGGTGCGCTCGTACATGCAAGAATTAAACATGTAGTTTTTGGTACGCCAGAACCTAAAGCAGGTTCTTTGGTGAGTGCACGTCAGTTATTACAGCAAGGTTATTATAATCATAGGTTTACATTTCAGAATGGTTGTCTACAAGAAAAATGTGCTCAACAGCTTAGCCATTTTTTTAAACAAAGACGTGAGCAAAAGAAACAAGAGAAACAACAAAAAACGTCCTTAAATGATTAAAAATTAACATACTCTTATGGCAAACTAACGCAGTTTTAATGTCATGATTCTATTTAATAAGGACGATCCAATGCGTAATGTAATTACCGTAGAAAAAGAATTTAATGCTCCTCTTACTGATGTATTTAATTTGCTCTCTAAGCATTCAACTTACAATACTGCTTTTGCACCTTTACAAGTTGTGCGTGTTAAAGACTCCGCAGATTCTAAAAGACCTGATGGTTTAGGCTCAATTCGACGTATGGGATTTGGTCCAATTAAGCCACTTAAAGAAGAAATTACATTGTTGGAAGAAAATAAAAGTATTGAGTATAAATTAATAGACAATCCTTTGATTAAACACCATTTAGGCAGAATCGAGTTTTCTGAGATCACACCATACATTACTTTAGTTACATACCGCATCGAGTTAACGGCAAAAGCGCCAGTGGTCAGTAAATTAATCCTTGCACAGCTAAAACTAGCCATTACACTAGGCTTTTCGAGATTAGCTAAAGCATTTGCTTCTTAGTGAGAGTTCAATGACAGTTCAAATTATTACTATTGATGGTCCGAGTGGTTCGGGTAAAGGAACATTGGCCGCAAAACTTGCAGCACATTATCAATATCATTTACTTGATTCGGGTGCCTTATATCGTTTATTGGGGTTGTCATTACATAAACACGATTTATTAGAGAAATTAGACAGTCAGCTTGATGAGTGTATCCAATATGCACGTCAACTGGACATTAAATTTGAAACGTCTACCTCAGGGATTTTGGTCTTTTTGGATGGAGAAGATGTATCTCAAACAATCCGTACAGAGCGAGTTGGTGAGTACGCTTCAAAAGTTGCAGTGGTTCCAGAGCTTAGACAGGCACTATTTGAAAGACAAAGAGCTTTTGCGCAAAGTCCTGGTTTAGTTGCAGATGGCCGTGATATGGCAACATCTATCTTTCCTGAAGCAAATGCTAAAATTTATCTGACAGCTTCGGCTGAATCGCGTGCTGAGCGTAGAGTAAAACAGTTGCAGGGTATGGGGCTAGATGCTAAAATAAACGACATTTTAGCTAATATACAGGCACGAGACAAAAGAGATATGGAGCGAGAAGTTGCTCCGCTCAAGCCAGCCAAAGATGCTTATATCATTGATAGTTCGGAATTAACGATCGATCAGGTATTTAAGTTAATGGTTGATTATGTCGATAGCCGTACTATTTAGTAAATAGAATTATCAGTTGAAGCATAGCTTGATCAGTCTATAAAGACTATGTTGATACTTAACTAAACCGGCCTTGTCTGATCCAAGACCGCTGAATTTATCAGGTATATCATGACCGAATCTTTTGCAGCCCTCTTTGAAGAAAGTGAATTAAACCTCAACGTTGAAAAGGGTGCAGTCATCCAAGGTGTTGTTGTAAACATCGATAGCGACTGGGTAACTGTTGACACTGGCCTAAAGTCTGAAGGCATTGTTGACCGTGCTGAATTTTTAAATGAACAACGTGAACTTGAAGTTCAGGTTGGTGATACTGTTGACGTAGTTGTTGAAGCTCTTGACAACGGTATGGGTCAAACAGTTTTATCACGTGAAAAAGCTAAGCGTGCTGAAACTTGGACTAAACTTGAAAAAATCTTTGAAGATGGCGAAATCGTTACTGGTGTTATCTCTGGTAAAGTTAAAGGCGGTTTCACTGTTGACATCGGTCCTGTTCGTGCATTCTTACCAGGTTCATTAGTTGACACTCGTCCTATCCGTGACACTACTCACCTTGAAGGTAAAGAGTTAGAGTTCAAAGTAATCAAACTTGATGCTAAACGTAATAACGTTGTTGTATCTCGTCGTGCTGTTATGGAAGCTGAATCTTCTGCTGACCGTGAAGCATTACTTGCTCAACTTGAAGAAGGTCAAACAGTTACAGGTACAATCAAAAACCTTACTGATTACGGTGCATTCGTTGATCTTGGCGGTATTGATGGTCTTCTACATATCACAGATATGGCTTGGAAGCGTATCAAGCACCCTTCAGAAGTTGTTGAAGTTGGTCAAGAAGTTACTGTTAAAGTACTTAAATTTGACCGTGAACGTAACCGCGTATCTTTAGGCCTTAAACAATTAGGCGAAGATCCATGGTTAGCGATCATGAGCCGTTACCCTAAAGGTTCTATCGTTAAAGCTCGCGTAACTAACTTAACTGACTACGGTTGTTTCGCTGAAATCGCTGAAGGCGTTGAAGGTTTAGTTCACGTTTCTGAAATGGACCACACTAACAAAAACATCCACCCATCTAAAGTTGTTCAGATTGGTGATGAAGTTGATGTTATGGTTCTTGAAGTTGATGAAGAACGTCGTCGTATTAGCCTTGGTATCAAACAAACTCGTGCTAACCCATGGGAAGAGTTTGCTAAAGCTCATGAGAAAGGCGAAAAAGTATCTGGTACTATCAAGTCTATCACTGACTTTGGTATCTTCATTGGCTTGAACGGTGGTATCGACGGTTTAGTACACTTGTCTGATATTTCTTGGAACGAGCAAGGTGAAGAAGCTATTCGTCGTTACAAGAAAGGTGACACTGTTGAAGCTGTTATCTTGTCTGTAGACGCTGAAGGTAACCGTATCAGCCTTGGTATCAAGCAATTGAACAGCGATCCGTTCAATGACTTCTTAGCTGCTAACGAACGTGGTGCTTTAGTTAAAGGTACTGTAACTGCAGTTGATGCTCGTGGCGCAACTGTTAAGTTAGCTGACGAAGTTGAAGCAACTCTTAAAGCTTCTGAAATCAACCGTGACCGCGTAGAAGATGCGACTAAATTCTTAGAAGTTGGTCAAGAAGTTGAAGCGAAGATCATCAACGTTGATCGTAAATCTCGCTCTATCAACTTGTCTATCAAAGCGAAAGACGAAGCTGAAGAGAAAGAAGCAGTTGCTAGCTTGCGTACAGCAACTACAAGTCAAGACAATGGTCCTAAGACTATTGGTGACTTGATCAAAGCACAAATGAAGTAATAAGTTAACAAAGTACAGTTTCATGTAACGGAATTGTACTTTTTATACAAATTACTGTAAACGGTAGCCTAGTATTCAACATACTGCGCTACCGTTTTGTATTTAAACAGGTTATTATCGAACGACATAGAGTAGCAATAAATAACGAGGTCGTAGATGACTACTGAAGCTCTTAATAAGTCTGATTTGATTGAACGCATTGCGCTAAAAAACCCACACTTAGCTGAACCTTTGGTGGAAGAGGCGGTTAAAATTATGATTGATCAAATGATAGAAGCACTATCAACTGATAATCGAATTGAAATCCGTGGTTTTGGTAGCTTTGCTTTACACCACCGTGATCCAAGAGTTGGTCGCAATCCTAAAACAGGAAAATCAGTTGAAGTTGCAGCTAAAGCTGTTCCACATTTCAAACCCGGAAAAGCCCTTCGTGATGCTGTAAACGAATCTGGGAAATAAATAAAATTTATAAGTCGGGGTGCCTATGCGTTATATTTTAATTGCATTGCTTATTGTTGTATTTGGCTATTCTTTAGCACTTGTTTTGCAGAATCCAACAGAACTTTCTGTTGATTTGTTATTTACCCAAGTTCCAGCTATGCGTTTAGGCTTATTATTGCTACTCACATTAGTACTAGGAACAGTGGTCGGTCTTTTACTTGGTGTACAGGTTTTCAGAGTATTCCAAAAAGGTTGGGAAATTAAACGCCTGCGTAAAGATATTGACCATTTAAGAAAAGAACAAATCCAAAGTGCTCAATTAGCAGCGGCTGAAGCAGCTGCAAATGTAAGACATGAAAAAACCGTTGTAGATATTTATCCGCAAGATAAAAATTCTACTCCGCTATAATCCGCGTACTACTCTTTATTAATGAGTAAAGAGTAGTATCTCTCTAAATTTTATCTCTTCTTTTATTCTTCTTAATATAAATGCTTTTTCTTATCGCTTTAATTTTGGAAAGCAGCTCTCTACATTCCTTTATTCCTTCATGAGTTGTCTATTATAATAACGCTGATTTTATATGATGGAAGAAAGTCTCTTGAGTATCATTGTTGCGTTAGATGCAAAAAGCCAATATGACGCTTTAAAAATTGTTGAACAGCTTGATCCTGCTTTATGTCGTGTAAAAGTGGGTAAAGAGCTTTTTACTCATGAAGGCCCATCTGTTGTAAAAAAACTGCAAGAACAAAATTTTGAAGTTTTTCTTGATCTTAAATTTCATGATATTCCAAACACTACAGCTCAAGCAGTATGTGCAGCGGCTGATTTAGGTGTATGGATGGTAAATGTTCACGCTTCAGGTGGCCGTAAAATGATGGAAACCTGTGTGGAGCGTTTAAAAGCGGGTAACTATCAAACCCAACTTATTGCTGTGACAGTACTCACATCAATGGGTCGTGAAGATTTAAAAGATATTGGTTTAGATGTTGAGCCAGTAGAGCATGTAAAGCGCTTGGCTAATTTAACGAAAGAAAGTGGCTTGGATGGAGTGGTTTGTTCAGCTCAAGAAGCTAAGATTCTTCGTGAATTAATTGGGCAAGACTTCTCTTTAGTAACACCTGGTATTCGTCCAGAAGGTTCTAATGCAGACGACCAAAAACGTATTGTAACTCCAAAGCAAGCTATGCTTGATGGCTCTACGCATCTGGTAATTGGTCGACCGATTACTAAAGCAGAAAAGCCAACAGAAATGTTGAAATCTATTCTTGCTTCGATTGCCTAAAAATTTAGGAATAAGGTAATTAATAACGGGGCGAGTAGGCTTAATAATAAGCCGCTCATCATGGCATGTGGTACATAATGTGTGCCACATGACTGTTTTACCATTGCTAAGGTAACATCCATTGAGGTTGCACCAGCACTTGAGATAGCAGGGCGTGGAAAACGCCAACCCATGGTATACATTAGAAAAATAGCAACAATTTCTCTAAATAAGTCAGTTAATAAGGCGATTCCACCCAACTCTGCTGAATGTAATTGCGTAAATAAAATCCCCGACATTGAATACCAGCCATAGCCTTGTGCTAAAGCTAAAGTTTCATTAAGTGTAAAATGCTTGTGAAGTAAATAGTAATTCACAAAGCCCGCTATACATGACCCTATAAAAGCAGCTAAGGGTACAATTAAAATTTTCCAGCTTAACCATGTACGGTTAAAGTGGGTGAAGGCAAGTTCGATACCAATTAAAAAAATAAAAAATAATAACAAATACCAGCTATTAAATGCGATATGTGAGGTGTATTGAGTAATGATCGCGCCGAATAAAACACCGACACCTAGTGCAAGAAAAGCCTTCGCAATATTCTTTAAAGCATTTACAAAAAGTTGTAGGGAAATTTTGCCTTTAACACTTTGTTTATCAAAAATTGTATAAGCAAATAAACACGTAAAGAACGAACCAAAAGACGTGGTAAGAGCAATAATAATAGCGGGTGGGAGTATGGCAGAAGGATTCTCGATTTGATCAAGTGCCAAAGTTAATTCAAAAGCTACACTAGCTAAAAGAATATAAGAAAAATAGGGCAGTATTTTAAATATAAATTGTCGGATATTTAGAGATAGTTTGGGTGCTAGGAAATAACCGAAAGCCAGTGCTAAAAAAATTTGAATGATGAGATAAAAAGATTGCATATAATAGATAGATTGTTATCAATCTACCTATTATGTCTTGAACATTTTAAGCTGCATAGCTTTGTGAGCTTTTATTTAAAAGTAAGTAGTCTTTGGGCTTAACTTTGCGTGTTTCTAACCAATACTTCCATGTGTAAGTTGGCCATAGTGAAAAGTTTCTACCATCGGCAGATTGATACCAACTACTACAGCCACCAGCTTGCCATACGGTTGCTTGCAGCTGCTTTTGGACACGTTCATTAAAGGCGTCTTGAATTTCAGGCTTGATCTCAATTGCTCTTTGACCAGACTCTTCTACTAACTGAATAAGCTGTAAAATGTAATTCACTTGAGATTCAATCATAAAAATAATCGAATTATGACCTAGAACTGTATTAGGGCCTACCAGTTGGAATAGATTGGGAAAGTTTTTAGTCATAATGCCGTAATAGCTTTCAGCACCATCTTTCCATGCTTGTTTTAACTCGATTTGATTACGTCCGATACATGTGAAATGTTTTAAATAAATACGTGGGTCAGTAATAAAACCTGTACCGTAAATTAGACAATCAATAGGTCGTTCTCGACCATCTTTAGTAACAATACTATTTTCTTTGATCTCTTGAATACTATCAGTTACTAGCTCAACATTTTTTCGGTTAAAGGTAGGAAAGTATTTATTCGAGATAAGAATACGTTTACATCCCATGACGAAGTCAGGTGTGAGTTTTTTTGCTAACTCTTTATCCTTAACTTGAAAACGGATGAATGCTTCTGCCAATTTTTGGCCATACTTCATGATTTGAGGTTGAACAATGGGCACAACGCGAGATTCATTACTCCAGTAAAGGCGACTACGATGAAGCTGGCGATAAATATTAGAAGATTTGAATAATGCTTTACTTAAGCTTGAATATTTGCGCTCATCGCGTGGTATTACCCATGCAGCTGTTCTTTGAAATACATAGAGCTGTTTAACATCTTTGGCTATTTCAGGAATATATTGAATTGCGCTACCACCTGTGCCAATAGATGCGACTGACTTTCCGTTTAAGTCATAGTCATGTTCCCATTGTGAGGAATGAAACACTTTTCCTTTAAATTTTTCAATCCCTTTGATAGGAGGAATTTGTGGGATGTGTAGGGGGCCAGATGCAAAAACTACAAATTGCGCTTTTATTGAAGGTTGGTTCTTAAAGTATAGAGTCCACACATGACCTGTTTCATCATATTGGACATGAGTTACGTCATGGTTAAATTTACAGTAATCTTTAATTTTATATTTTTGTGTAATGTCTTGAATATAATTAAAGATCTCTGGTCCCTCAGCATAGCGTTTTGTCCAATCTGTTTTTGGTGCAAAAGACAATGAATACATGTGAGATTGAACATCACATGCTGCACCTGGATAACGATTTTCTCGCCAAGTTCCACCGACATCGTTTGATTTTTCTAAAATAACAAAGTCTTGCTGTTGATTTTGTAGTAAACGGATTGCCATTGCTAGGCCACCAAAGCCAGCACCAATAATAGCGATTTTAGTCTTTTGAATAGCATCTTGCTTTGTGTTTAGCATTGGAAACCCTGCATAAGCTGAAAAGAGGATTGCACGCAAGACTAACGTTTTTTAATCAGTTTAAACATGATTGTATCGACGTGAAAATTGATAGATTCGGCAATTAATTTTCTTGCTTCTTTATAGTAAAACATTTCAGTCTAGGGAAATTGATAGAAGAATGAAACGGTCGATACTTGGTTTAATCTATTTAATTCAAGGAATGCGCAATGCTGGCATTGATGTCGACTCACGTTTGGCCGATATAGGTATTAAAGTAGATGCTTTAGACCCGAGTTCTACAATTCATGATCGCCTTGAATGGGACATTCAACAAATTATTAGTAAAAATGTTGAGCCTGAAAAGGGTTTATTTATTGGACAGCATTATGCTTTAGCCGGTTACGGCCCATTGCTTATGCTACTTGTCACAAGTAATGATATTCAAACTGCTTTAAATAAAGGTATAAAATATCAAAAGCTTACGCACTTATTTGGTAGCTTAGCTTTATATGAAACTGATGAGCGGACCATTTTAAATTATTTGCCTGTTGATTTAAAAACGGAAATTGGTCAGTTACGGGCACAATGTGAAGTCTCTGGAACTTATAAGTTTATCCAAGATATTTATACGATGATGGGATTACAAATGCCTACGATGCGTATAGAACTCCCATTTGAAAAGCCTGCTGATATAGATACTTTGTCACACTATTTTGCATATTATGGCGAAGATGTGCATTTTAATGGTAAATATGCGGCATTTAGCCTAAGTAAGGATGTACTTGAAATCAAGATTCCTTCTGCCGATATCATCACACATCGTATTTATGAATCAAAATGTATTGCAGATATAACAAGATTAAATCAACAAGATCATCAAACTCCACATATCATACAATGTGTGCAAGATTATCTTGAACTGCAACAAGGAATTATCCCGAGCATGGCGGAAACAGCTTTTGCATTGAAAATGCCTGAAAGGACATTAAGGCATCAACTGCAACAGCTAAATACGAGTTATAAGCAAATTCGTGAACAAATTATCAAGAATAAGGCATTGAAGCTTATGGAATATAGGGAATACTCAATAGAAGTTGTTGCTGAATTACTCGGCTATTCTGAACCGGCGGCATTTAATCATGCATTTAAACGATGGTTTGGACAGAGTCCTCGACAATATGCAAAAGAGTCATCGTCGTAACTCTTGATGCTAAAAGCTAATGTGGTTGAACAAAATGTTCGCTATACTCTCATCAGTTAAAATTGAAATAAAACGATATGTTAAATTTAAAATCTTCTCATAGTACTGCATTCACACCTTCTTCCCCAGCAGAACGCTATGCTGAGGCTTTAGCTTCAGGTCAATTTATGGCAGATGAAGCGCAAGCACAGGCAGTGCAAGAATTAGATCGCGTATGGAAAGAACTTTTAAACCGTTATAAAGCCTCAAAAAAAGCTTTCCGTCGTTTCCGTCGCCAAACTTCACCTAAAGGTGTATATATGTGGGGCGGAGTAGGCCGTGGAAAAACTTGGCTAATGGATCAATTTTATGAATCTGTGCCATTTCGCCGTAAAACGCGTATGCATTTTCATCATTTCATGCAACATGTTCATAAAGAGCTAAATAAGCTTTCAGGCCAACGTAATCCACTTGAAATCGTAGCTGACCAAATCTATAAAGATGCTGTTGTTATCTGTTTTGATGAGTTCTTTGTATCAAACGTAACAGATGCAATGATCTTAAGCGATTTATTCCAAAAATTATTTGTGCGTGGTGTGACATTAATTGCAACATCAAACATTGCACCAGATGGCTTATATAAAAACGGTATTCACCGTGATCGTTTCTTGCCAACCATTGAAATGGTTAAAAAGAACTGTGCTGTTTTAAATGTAGATGCAGGTGTGGACTATCGTTTGCGTGTACTAAAACAAGCTCAATTATTTAAATCGCCATTAACGAATGAAGCTCAAAGCTGGATGGCTGAACGTTTTAGTGCATTAACTCATACACAAGCTCATTCTCAAGAGCCGATTGTGATTAATAATCGTGTTGTCGAGACTCTAGGACATACAGAAGATGTGTTGTGGTGTGAGTTTTCTGAACTCTGCTTTAAACCACGTAGCCCAGCCGATTTTATTGAAATTGCGAATATCTATAATACGGTTCTAGTGAGTAATGTTCCTCATTTGACAGATTTCTTATCTGAAGGTACTCGTCGCTTTATTTATCTAGTCGATGAGTTTTACGATCGAGGTGTGAAATTACTTTTAACGTCTCAAGATAGTATTATTGATATTTATCAAGGTGAAAAGTTAGCATTTGAGATTGAACGTACGCGTTCACGTTTGCTAGAAATGCAGTCTGATGAATATTTACATTCTGAACACCGACATATTGATGCTACAAAAACCTCTTAAGTAAAATAGATATGAAAAGCGCTCTAGATTGAGCGCTTTTTTTACAACAAAAATAGATAAATTTAGTTAAATAGTGCTTTTTCACGCAGCAAAGTTTGATATAACTAAATACGCTTTAGAAAAACAAGATAGTGAAACTTTTTGTCTGTTAACAAAAAGTCTAGTTTCAGTATCTTTAAATATTGAATAAATTGATGGGAATCCTAGTTAGAATTTTAATATTTCCTTTATAGAAAAATTTATCTTTGTCAATAGTTTTGCAAGGGAAAATGCTTACTATTTAGGAATGTGATATTAGTATTCAGCTTAATTTAAATCGGTATACTAGGATTCTCTTGGTATAAAAAGTAGCAACTTCAGGAAAGACAATGACTGCACGTATTCAAAAAGGCAAGTTAGCGATTGCTAAAGAACTTTACGATTTTATCGAAAATGAAGCTTTACCAGGTTCTGGTTTAGATAGTGAAACTTACTGGAAGAACTTTGAGCAAGTTGTTGTCGATCTTAGCCCAAAAAATAAAGCATTATTGGCTAAGCGTGATGAATTACAAGCAAAAATTGATGAATGGCACCGTAACAACAAATTTGAATTAGGTGCTTATAAAGCGTTCTTAACTGAAATTGGTTATTTATTACCAGAAGTTGAAGATTTTCAAATTACTACTGAAAATGTAGATGAAGAAATTGCGTTGTTGGCAGGACCACAGTTAGTTGTACCTGTACGTAATGCACGTTATTGCTTAAATGCAGCAAATGCCCGTTGGGGTTCTTTATATGATGCACTTTATGGCTTCGATGTAATTTCTGAAGAAGGCGGAGCTGAAAAGGGTAAAGGATATAATCCTGTTCGTGGTGCAAAAGTTATTGAGTTCGCTAAGAATTTCTTAAATGAAGTTTTCCCGCTTGCTCAAGGTTCACATGCAGATGCAACAAAATATGCAATTGAGCAAAATAAACTCGTTGTAACTTTGAAAGATGGTTCAAAAACAGGTTTAGCTCATGAAGCTCAGTTTGTTGGTTTCAATGGTGAAGAAGCAAATCCTTCAGAAGTTGTACTTTTAAGTAATGGTCTTCATGTCATTATCGAAATTGATGCAAATAGCCCAATTGGACAAACTGATCCAGCGGGTGTTAAAGATTTAACATTTGAAGCGGCAGTAACCACAATTCAAGATTTGGAAGACTCTGTTGCGGCTGTCGATGCAGAAGAAAAAGTTGAAGGTTACCGTAATTGGTTAGGTTTAATGAAGGGTACACTTCAAGAATCTATTGAAAAGAATGGTAAAACGATTGTTCGTGATCTAAATAAAGATCGCGAAATTAAAAACTTAATTGGTGGTACAACAAAACTTCATGGTCGTTCACTTATGTTACTTCGTAACGTAGGTCACTTAATGACTAACCCAGCTATTTTGGTAGATGGTGAAGAAATTTTCGAAGGTATTATGGATGCATTGGTAACTCCATTGTTATCAATTGCTGATATCCGTAGTACAAACGAAAATAAAAACTCTCGTAAAGGTTCTATGTATATTGTTAAGCCAAAAATGCATGGTCCTGAAGAAGTTGCGTTTGCTGTAGAGTTATTTGAACGTGCTGAACAGGCGATTGGATTACCACCTAAATCGTTAAAAATCGGTATTATGGATGAAGAGCGCCGTACATCTGTAAACTTGAAAAACTGTATTGCTGCTGCTAAAGACCGTACGATCTTTATTAATACTGGCTTTATGGACCGTACGGGTGATGAAATCCATACTTCTATGGAAGCTGCACCTGTTGTTCGTAAAGAAGCGGTTAAAACACAAAAATGGATTGCTGCTTACGAAAACCGTAACGTTGCGATTGGCTTGAAATGTGGTTTACAAGGTAAAGCACAGATTGGTAAAGGCATGTGGCCAAAACCAGATAGCATGAAAGATATGTTAGCAACTAAAGCTGCACATCCAAATGCGGGTGCTTCATGTGCTTGGGTTCCATCTCCAACTGGTGCTGTTCTTCACGCGATGCATTACCATCAAGTAAATGTAAAAGCACGTCAAGATCAGTTAAAAGCTGAAGAAATGTTGTCATTAGATGACCTATTAACACCTCCATTTGCACCTGATACAAATTGGTCAGCGGAAGAGATTAACAATGAACTTGAAAATAACTGCCAAGGTATCTTAGGTTATGTTGTTCGTTGGGTTGACTTAGGTGTAGGTTGTTCGAAAGTTCCTGATATTAACAACGTGGGCTTAATGGAAGACCGTGCAACATTACGTATTTCTTCTCAACACGTTGCTAACTGGTTACGTCACGGTATTGTGACTCGTGAACAAGTTGAAGACGTGCTTAAACGTATGGCAAAAATTGTTGATGAGCAAAATGCAAATGACCCATTGTATAAACCAATGGCAGCTAACTTTGAAACAAATATTGCTTTCCAAGCAGCTTCTGACCTTATCTTCAAAGGTTGTGAACAGCCTTCTGGTTACACTGAGCCGTTACTTCATGCTGCTCGTTTGAAGTTAAAAGGTTATACAGGTGATTAATTTCATCCTGTTTTGAAAAAAGCCTCTTCGGAGGCTTTTTTTATTTTCGGTATATTTTGTGCTTATAGGAAGGGAATTTATAGCTAAAAGGTTTTGAATTTGATTAGTCTAAAAGATCTTGATCGTGAGAATTGGATTCTAGGTGCAAAGCTGTCGTTGGATGAATATCAAAAGGACTATGTTGCACCAAATGTATATTCTATTGCTGAGTCTAAAGTGGAAGAACATTACTGTCCACGAGTGATTTGTTCAAATGATAGAGTCATTGGATTCTTAATGTACTGTGTCGAAGTTGACCCACCTGATGAGACATTATTTTGGTTGTTTCGTTTTATGATTGGCAAAGATCATCAAGCCAAAGGTTATGGTACCAAGGCATTGCAAATGGCAATTGAGGAAATGGCTGCAAAAGGAGCTAAACGAATTCGAACGATGTATAAATCTTCTAATAACATTGCTGGAAAACTTTATAAAAGACAGGGCTTTCAAGAAACTGGAGAATATGATGAGTGTGGAGATATTATTTTAGAGTTGAATATTTCGCTTCAAAAAAAACGCTAACTGAAGATTCAAGTTAGCGCAGGAGTTAATAGAGTTAAATATATTGAAAAGCAATATTAGTTACTGCTCACAATTCCAATTTTAGTGACACCTAAACGTTGTGCAGTAGCCATGACCATCGCTACATTCTTATATTCAGCCATCTGGTCTGGTTTGAGTTTGATCTGGTCTTGATCTTTTTTAGCAACAACACCTTGAAATAAAGTCTCTAGCGCCTTTCGGTCAGAAACCTCTTGGTTATTCCAAAATACTTTGCCTACCGCATCAATTCTTACATCAATGACTTCAGGTGGCTTTTCATTTGTTGGTGGCGGTGTGCCATTTGGCAAATTAATATTAATCGCGTTGTTTGGTGCAGGTATAGTAATAATAAACATAATAATGAGTACCAGCATGACATCAATAAGAGGTGTCATGTTGACTTCTAACATCACATCGTCATCATTATTTGAACCGACATTCATACCCATAAAATTCTCCTTAAGTTAATTACGGGGAGGCTGGAGGGGTAGTAACAAAAGCAATTTTGCCAATACCAGCTTCTTTGGTCGTACTAATGACCTGATCTATCGCTTCAAAATGGGTAAGCTGATCACCCCGAATATGAACTTCTGGCTGAGGTCTTTTTTGTGCAACTGCTTGAAGTTTTGCCAGCAATATCTCTTTACTAGGCACATAACTTTCGTTCCAGAAAATATCGCCTTTCTTATTTACTGAGAGTTGAATATTTTCAGGCGTGGTTGCATAGGGAGTATTTTTTTCTTCTGGTAGTTTCACTGGAACTGTATGTGTGACTACCGGAATAGTAATAAGAAAAATAATAAGTAAAACCAACATGACATCAACCAAAGGTGTCGTGTTAATTGTGCCAATCATTTCATCATCATCTTCAGAACCAACACTCATACCCATAATGTTTGCTCCCGATTATTTAATACTGCGATTAACTGAATTATTGGTATTAATTTCTCCACTTAATAAAACCGCGTGTAAATCTGAACCAAATGAACGGACATTTTCCATAACTGCTTTATTACGACGTGTAAGCCAGTTATAACCAAGTACAGCAGGTACTGCGACTGCAAGACCAATCGCTGTCATAATCAGAGCTTCACCAACGGGGCCTGCAACTTTATCGATAGATGCTTGACCTGAGATACCGATGGCTGTTAATGCGTGATAAATTCCCCATACAGTACCAAAAAGACCAACAAATGGTGCAGTAGAACCTACTGTTGCTAAAAAGGCTAAACCACCGCCTAAATGATTTTGTATTTTCTCAATTGCGCGTTGAATTGAAATGCTCACCCATGTATTAAAATCGATTCGTTCAAGTAAAGAACCGCCATGTGATTTAGTTGAATTAATGCCTTTTTCTGCAATAAAGCGATAAGCGCTACTTTGTTCTAAACCTTCTGCAGCATTATCAAGGGAAGTGGCTTCCCAGAAATGTTTTTCAGCTTCTTTGCCTTGGCGTTTGACTTTACCTTGTTGCAATAGTTTAGAGATGATGATGTACCAAGTTCCAATCGACATGAGTACTAATATAAATAAGGTAGACTTAGCAACTAAATCACCTTCGCGCCAAAGGGCTTCTAGGCCATAAGGGTTTTTAACAGTTTCACTCGTTGCGGGTTTCGGTGGTGGAGTTGGAGTATTTGTACTTGATGTAGCTTCAGTAGTTGCTGTGGCCACAGGAGTATTGCTTGTTTCTTCTGCGAAAACTGAGCTTAATGGAAGTAACGAGCAAGCTGCGATTAGACTTGCAGAAGCGAAACGAACTAAAGGTTGAGTTGATTTTTTCATCATATATCTCCAATATTTTTTAATTTCTTGCTAATTCAATTGTTTATTCAATTACAAATGGATATTCAATTTCATACCAATCTTGCTGAGGTACACCATCTTTCATTGCTGGTTTGAACGTACATAAGCTGTAAGCTTTAGTTGCCGCTTTATCTAAAATTTTGCTGCCACTCGATTTTTTTACTTTGGCATCAATAACCTTGCCGGAAGTATCAACTAAAACACGTATGCGCACCGTACCTTGTTCTTCATTCATAAGTGCTTCTCGTGGATATTCTGGTTTTTCACAGCCAGCAGAACCCTCTGAAACACCACGACTTACACCAGCTGGTTTTGGTGCCGGCGCAGCAGCCACTGGAGCAGGTGCGGCAACAGGGCTTGGAGATGGGGTACTAGGTGCCGCAGGAGCTGGGGTAGCCGCTTTAGTCGGTTGAGCCACTGGTGTCGTTTTTTGTACCGGTGTTGCTACTTTCTCTACTTGTTTAGGCGGCTCAGGAACCTTGGCAACTTTTTCTACCATTTTTGGTGGCTCAGGCGGTTTTTCCTTTGGTTTCGGCTCTTCCGGCTTTGGTGGAGGAGGCGGCTTAATATCCTGAATAATTTGTAATTCCACAGGTTTTTCTGCTGGTTTTTGAATATTGTTTGCTAAACCTGACATCAGAATATAGGCAACAAGAAGATGCAGAAAAATAACTGCAGCAATACCAATTAGGCGTTTGGCAGATTTATTTTCTATGTCTGTAAAAGTCATGCCCATAGTTACTCCTGAAACTGTAGACAAACAATTTTTAAAATGACTGTTTGGCTAAGAATGAGTATTTGTTCTGCAAACTAACCGTTGAGAGTTATATTTGCAGAACAACCATTTAGAACTTATATGTACCTCGTACAAAGTAAGTACGTCCTAAAGGATCTGCGTAACGTGGGTCATATCCCATTTGGAAGTTATCAATTACATTAGAAGCAGGAGGGTCTTCATCAAAGATATTCTTAATGCCCGCCGTAACTTCTAGATTTTTAAAGCCTTTGTATGTGCCTGAAATATTATAGGTTGTATAGTCACTGACTCTATGGTTTTGGTCGTTAGAATTTTGATCTTGGTACCCTCGAGAGAAGTTTTGTTGTAGGTTTAAAGCCCAGTTTTCATAATTCCAATTTAGGTTTGCAGTATGTTTCCATCGCAGAATAATGGATTGATAGTCTAAGCCACTATATGATCCAGCAACACCTATCCACTCACCATTTGGTTCGGCTTGATATTTGTAATCTGTTATATATGTACCATCAATATTGAAACCAAAGCGACCGGTAGCAGTCATTGGAGAAACCCAACTTAAACCGACGTCGAAACCTGAAGTTTTAATTCCACCTAAATTTTGTTGTGTTGTAATAATATAATCTAATGAACCATCAGGATTACGTACAAATTTGTCTGCATATTTCACAGGGTCATTAAAAATAGCAGTTTCCGAAAGTGTAGCAATTTGCTTGTCGACTTCAATATTGAAGTAATCGAGAGTAAACGCTAAATTTTTAATTGGTTCAAACACTAAGCCAGCTGTAAAAGACTTTGATTCTTCTGGATCTAGAGTTTTATTACCTCCATTTTGTCTGTCGAATTGCATATTACAATCGCGTTCTTTTTTTCCTCCTGGTTGTACTTCGCCACCTGTGCAAAGTACTGGATCATCATATGATGCACCTGTATTAGTTATCGAATTTGGACCATTCACCTCCCAAAGTGTTGGGGCTCTGAAACCTGTACTATAAGTTGTACGGAACATTAACTGTTTAATAGGTTCCCAACGAAGTGCAAATTTTGGATTAAACGTATCTCCGAAATCATTGTAGTCATCATAACGAGCAGCGATTTGAGCTTCTAAAGTTTTATGAAGGGGGATATGAAATTCAGTAAATACCGATTTAATATTACGATCGCCAGTATTTTCTGGCTCATCTGGATCGCTACCTGCACTTGGAGCTACACGGGCAATATCAGCCATAACTTTTGAAGTCCAATCTTCATAGCGATAGCTTGCCCCAACTGCAAAAGCCACGTCTCCTGCTGGTAATTTAAATATAGGTCTACTTGCAGTGAAATCGACAGTAGTCGCATTTAGATTAGCTTTTAAATATTTACCTTCAACTCCTAACTCATTCCAAGCATTGGCATCCTCAGGGTTTTGTGGTCCGAATGGATTTAAAATACCATTGTTTAAAGCTTCTTGAGTTTTATCATAATTTAAGTAGCCACTTACGAGAGCATCCGATGCACTACTATGTGCATAGGTAACACCGGAGTTAATGTCCCAACCATGAGTTTCACCCTCAATACCAGCAAATATTCTATGTGACTGGTTAATACTATTACTTACACGATTACCCGATTGTGAACGTAGATATAGAGGGATAGTTCCCGTAGCGCCTGCTAAAGCTGGGGTGATACCTTTACCTGGATAATATTTACTACTAGGGTCAAGCGTCAGATCAAAAAAAACATCTGGTGCAACTGAAGTAGTGACTTCACTTCTTGCATATAAATATTCTGCAATCGCGTTAAAATTATCATTTAATTTAAAAGTAGCTCGGCCCATAGCTGAGATGTCTTCTGTCTTTGGAACAATTCCAATCACAGCTTGGCTGTTGTATCGACAAGTTCCATCATCGTTACTATTAAGAGGATTATTACCACAACCAGTGGATGCGTAAGGGTTACCTAAACCTGGGACATTGGCAGGGAATGAACCACTACTGGTTCTATTGACACCTAATTCGGGTAATATCCCTCCACGCCGACTAACTTTACGGTCTTTGGCCATGACATCATCGCCTTTGCGATAGTCCACAACACCAAAAACGTTATAGCCATTTTCGTCTAAATCACCAAAACCGCCAAAAATGCTGTAGTCTTGCTGCTCGCCGCCTTTTTGTTCTGGTTTTTGATAGCCGGCAGTCAGATTAAGTCCTGTAAACTGCTTTTTGGTAATGAAGTTAATTACCCCGCCAATTGCATCAGTCCCATAAATGGAAGAGGCGCCATCTCGTAAAACCTCAATACGGTCTAACATTGCGAGTGGAATAATATTTAAGTTGGTAACGCCACTGTCATATGCATTTGCAGCTAATCGACGGCCATTAAGTAAAACAAGTGTCTTATTGGCACCCAAGGCTCTAAGATTTGCTGCCGAGCCAGCTGTTTTACTTGTACCTACGTTGCTGGCAGTAACAAAATTAGACTGGTTTGCGCTGATCTTTGCCAAAGCCTCTTCAGTTGTTGTTACCCCTTGTTTTAAGATTTCATCAACTTTTACGATGGTAATGGGTGAAGCACTTTGTGCCGCAACTCCTTTGATTGAAGAACCTGTAACGGCAACTTTTACGACTTTTGTTGGTTTTTCATCAGTACTTGATTGTTCAGTTTCTGCTGCCTGTGCCAGGGTAAGACACATCATACTTAAACTAAGGGTGCTTAATTTAAGAATTGTTTTGCTGATCTTGGGGGTTGCCTGAGATCGAACATTGTATTTTTTTTTCATCGTGGATTTGATCCCTTTTTGTTGTCGTTAGCGATATTGCTGGAAAGTTTTTAAGCAAAGCAAGTGCCAACTATATATTTTTCTTTTTTTAGTTTATGCAAAATATTGATATATATTGATTTTATTATGGTTCAGCACGAAGGTTCATCTTTTATTAAACAAAAATAAATTTTCCGTTTGGAAAATTTTTTAACGCTGGCCAAAAGTTTCAAATTTTTTTGTATAAAAAATATACATTACTGGACTCTTCACATGCTTAATAAATAAAAATGTATCGTTTTAGAACCTTTCTATATGTAATGTTATACTATTTGTAATGTCGAGTTTTTTTGTGTTTTTTACTTTAAATCAATTACTTACTTTATAATTATTTGTTAATTTGGCTTGTCTCAATATGAATCATAATGTGTCATTAATGTATTTTATTTGTGCATTTAAGGTATTAGATGATTAACATATGCAAATATAATATTTGGCAAAAAGTTACTTTTATTTATATAGTTCAAACCATTTTAAGTACCTAATAAAAATATGAATTTCTAATATTATTAATTATTTTGTGATGAATATTAATAAATGGCATGAAATTCGCTTTATTTTCAGTAGTTACAAAAGATTGGGTTTTTTGACTTTGTTTTTCCATTTGTTCAAATAAAAACGCTTATAGAAAAGTAAAGAATTAAACCCAAATAGGCTTATCTGTTGAAAAAGAACTTTTCTTATGCAGATTTAGATGTTACTCAAAAGGATAATATCTTTTAAAAAAACTAATTACGTGGGTATGAACTTGAAATTAAAATTTTTTAAGCTCGCCATTTTAAGTCTGGCTATTACATCAGTTCCTTGTGCTTACGCAATTATACCAGCACAACCAAACAAAATTTTGCATGTTGCCTATGAAGCTCCAGATGATGGCTTCGATATGGTTAAAACCACCAATTTCTATAGTGCTAATATTGCTGAGGCAATTTTTGAGCCTTTACTCAAATATGACTATCTGGCACGTCCATTACAGTTAGCTCCCTATACAGTAGAGAGTCTGCCTAAAGTGGAACAAGACGGTAAAGTTTATACTTTTAAAATTAAGCCAGGTATCTATTTTACCAATGATCCCGCTTTTAAAGGTAAACGCCGTGAGCTAGTAGCCGAAGACTACGTCTATACAATTAAACGGATTCTAGATCCTAAAAATAGAGCACCGTCTGTTTCATTCATTGATGGTAAGTTACTAGGTGCCGATGCGGTTGTAGCCCAAGCAAAGAAAACTGGAAAATTTGATTATGCTGCTCCAATTGCAGGAGTCAAAGCACTTGATCGATATACTTTACAATTTACCTTAACTCGCCAAGACTATAATTTCCCTTATATTCTTGCCTATATTACTTTTGGCGGAGTTGCTAAAGAGGTTATTGACTATTACGGTGATCGTATTGGTATGCATCCCGTAGGTACAGGCCCTTACATGTTAAGTAAGTATGTACCAAGAAGTAAGGTCGAGTTAGTTGCCAATCCTGATTATCGTGGTTTCGTCTGGAACTTTAAGTCGACAGGAACACCTTGGGATAACCAGCTTGTTAAAGAAATGAGCGGTAAGAAAATGCCACAAATTGGAAAGGTGGTGGTTAGTATTATTGAGGAACAACAGTCAAGATGGTTAGCTTTTCAGTCGGGTCAATTAGATTTTGACAAACTTACAGCAGATGCTGTTCCTCAAGCTTTAGATGGAAATCAGCTTAAAGCTTCTTTTAAGAAGAGAGGAATTAAACACTTCCCATATAAGGAACCTGAAATTACCTATACCATGATGAACATGCGTGATCCTGTCATTGGTGGTTTTAGCCCAGAAAAGATCGCTCTTCGTAGAGCAATTACTTTGTCTTATAACCAAAAAGAAAGTATAAAACAGGCTTATAAAGGACAAGCTGTTCGGGCTGAAATGTTTATACCTGAAGGTGTGAATGGCTATAATCCGAAATATAAAAGTAGCGTAGGATACAACCCGCTGCTAGCAAATAAATTACTTGATTATTATGGTTATAAAAAGGGGGCTGATGGCTATCGAAATTTGCCAAATGGGAAACCTTTAATTTTAAAAATTAATACAGAAAATAGCTCGGCCTCAGTTATCCACTCCGAACTCTGGAAAAAGAATTTAGATGCGATTGGCATTCGAGCTGACTTTAAAGTGAGTAATTTTGCAGATAACTTAAAAGCCGCAACTCAATGTAAATATATGATTTGGAGTGGGGCATGGATTGCTGACTATCCTGAAGGAGATAATTTTGCACAGTTGCTTTATGGACCAAATGCTGGTCAGGGAAACCATGCTTGTTATCAGTCTAAAACATATGACGCTCTTTATACTCAGGCCATTCATTTACCACCGCAACAACGTCTACCATATTATGAAAAGCTCAATCGCCAGATTGAAGCTGATAACCCATGGATTGTTCATGTAACTCGAATTCGTAACTGGTTAGTACGGCCACAAGTTCAGGGTTTTAAACCCCATCCTATGATGAATACAAACTGGCAATATCTTGATATTACTCCTATTAAAAAATAATTTTAGATAAAGATCATGATGACTGAAAATTTAAAACAAAAGCTCAAGCACTGTAGTATCAGCTTGCTATTCGCTAGTATGGCCTTAACGGGATCTACAAGTATTTCTGCGAAAAGCCCAGCCGATCCGAATAAAGTTTTACGTTATGTATTTCCAACAGCTGAGACAGGTTTCGACCCGGCTTATATCCATGATTTATATTCGGCGCATGTAACCACATCGATATTTGAAACTTTATATACCTATGATTATTTAGCAAGGCCGGCAAAGCTTATTCCGCAAATAGCAACCGCTATGCCAGAAGTCAGTGCCGATGGTCTGACCTATACCATTCACATTAAAAAGGGAATTTATTTTACGCCAGACCCTGTTTTTAAAGGCAAACCTAGAGAATTAACAGCCAATGATTATGCGTACTCTTTTAAGCGTTTATTGGACCCGAATCTGCACTCTCCAAATAGCTGGTTATTAGAAAACAAAATTGAAGGTATGGATGCGTTAGTCAAAGCAGCTAATAAATCCGGAAAATTTAACTATGACCAAAAGGTAAGTGGTTTACAAACACCTGATAAATACACTTTGGTGATTCGTTTAGTTAAGCCAGACTATAACTTTCCTTTATTACTGGCCCATGATCCGACAGGTGCGGTGGCACGTGAAGTCATCGAAAAGTATAAAGATAAAGCTGGTTATGTAATGGGCCATCCTGTAGGTACAGGTCCTTATGTACTGAGCAAGTGGGTACCAGCATCGCGTATTGTTTTAAAAGCGAATCCTGATTATCGCGGCTTTACTTGGAACTTTAATGCCAGCAGCTCTGAAGATCAGGCAATTGTGAAGCGACTTAAAGGTAAAAAAATGCCTCAAATCGGCACAATTGATATTCAGGTAATGGAAGAAAACCAATCGCGGTGGCTAGCATTTCAGCGTGGTGAGGTTGATATATTTCAGCTTGAAGGCCAACTGGTCGCAAAAGCAATTAAAGACGGTAAATTAAGACCTGAACTTGCTAAAGAAGGTGTGCAGCTATCTCGTATTGTTGATCCTGAAATTAGCTATATCTATTGGAACCTTAAAAATCCGGTTGTTGGTGGAATGAGTAAAGAAAAGGTTGCTTTGCGCCGTGCAATAGCCATGTCTCGTTCAATAGATCAAGAAATTAAATTAGTAAGAAATGATGATGCTCAGCGTTTAGATTTTCCAGTTCCACCAGGGGTAGTGGGTAACGATCCACAGTATAGAACCAGTACGCCATATTCCGTGAAAGCAGCAAATTTACTATTAGATCGATATCACTATAAAAAAGATGCTTCAGGTTGGCGTACACAACCAGACGGTAAGCCTCTCGTCATTGAATATATGGCGCGCAGTGACAGTATTGGTCAGCAAAGCGCTGAGCTTTGGAAAAAGAACTTTGATAGTTTAAATATTCGCATGGTCTTTAAACCCATGCTTTTTGCAGACCTCATTCGAGCGCAAAAACAATGTGAAGGTATGTTTGGTTCTTCTGCATGGATAGCAGATTATCCAGATGGGGATAATTTTATGCAGAATTTTTATGGACCCAATACGCATATGACGAACTGGTCTTGTGGTTCGACACCAGAGTTTGATCAGTTATATCGTCAGACACAACAAATGCAAGCAGGTCCTGAGAGAGATGCGCTTTATCGAAAAATGACACGTTTATTAGAAGTGTATATGCCTGTTCAGGTCTCTTATGCACGCTACCGAAATATGCTGGCTCAACCACAAATCATTGGGTATAAAAAGCATCCAATTTTACATGCTGAGTGGATGTATTTTGATATCGATACACATACTAAATCTAATCATTAAATGAAAAAAATTGGAGATATGATGAAAAATAATGCACTGAAAATGACAACTTTATGTATGTTGGCCATAGGTATAAGTCAGTTTGCAACGGCAGAGACAACCCGTCCTACTTTGCCATTACTTAAAGCACAACAGCTCCCAGCATGGTGTGATGCTAATTTAAAAAAGATTCAACAACAGATTACTATTTTTGAAAAAACGCCTGTTAAAGATAATGCAGCAGCGGCACCTATATTGGCAAAATGGGATAAAATTTTTGCGCATTTTGAAGATTTCTCAGGTCCGATAAGTCTATATAGTAATGTAGACCCAGATGCAAAGTTACGTAAGGCAGCTGAAGACTGTGAAATCAAAATTAATCAGTTTCACACTGATATATTTCAGAACCCAAAGCTATATAACTTAATTAAAAATACACAAGCAACAGACCCAATTGACCAAAAATACCGCCAAGATATTCTAGATCAGTTTGAAGACACAGGTGTTCAACTTGAACCGGTAAAGCGTGCACGAATGAAGGCCATTCTGGATGAGTTGACCAAACTTGAGCAAGAATATGCCCGTAACGTCCGTGATAATCCGGAGAAACTTGAGTTTACCCCTGAAGAGATGAAAGGCTTACCTCAAAGTTATATTTCAGCATTAAAGAAAAATGCTAAAGGCAATTATTTATTAGGGTTTGAATATCCTGAATATCGTCCTTTTATGGAGTTGGCAGATAATGATGATGCTCGGAAAAGATATCAAATTGCCTTTACTCGACGTGGTACTGAGCAAAATTTAAAACTACTTAAACAAGCAATTGATTTGCGTTATGAGCTTGCGCAGTTATTTGGAAAAGCAAGTTATGCAGATTGGGTTTTAAAAGACCGTATGGCTAAAACGCCTGAGGCTGTAAATCAATTTTTAGCAGAAGTTCAAAAAACAGTAGCACCACTTGAACGTAAAGAAGTAGAAGAACTCCGTGAATTTAAAGCACAAACGTTAAAAACGCCGTTAGAAAAAACCGAGATAACGCGTTGGAGTGAAGCTTACTGGAGTGAAAAACTTCGTAAGAATAAATATCAGATTGATCAGGAAAAACTTCGTGATTATTTTCCCACTTTAGCTTCTCAAAAATGGTTATTTGCCATTTCATCTGACCTTTATGGCATTGATTTTAAACCTGTCAAAGTTAAAGCATGGCAGGATGAAGTTGAATATTACGATGTAGTTGACAAAAAAACAGGAAAGCTTCTTGGCGGCTTATATATGGATAAATTTCCTCGTGAAGGGAAATATGGCCATGCTGCCGTTTGGGGAGTATACGGTGGCAGCACTTTAACCAATCGATTGCCCATTTCGGCTTTGGTCACCAATTTTAACCGTAAAGGTTTAAACAGTGACGAGCTTGAAACTTTTGTTCATGAGTTTGGTCATGCCTTACATGGCATTTTATCAAATACACGTTATGCCAGTCAGTCAGGAACATCCGTAGAGCGTGATTTTGTAGAAGCGCCGTCTCAAATGTATGAAGAGTGGGCACGCCGTAAAGAGACTTTATCTAAAGTGGCCGATTATTGTGATCCAGCATGTCCACGTGTTGATGATGAACTAATTGCCCGTTTAAAAGCTGTACATAACTATGGTCGTGGCTTGCGCTATGCGCGTCAGACTCTTTATGCACAGTACGATATGTCACTGCACACTGCTGATGCCTTAAAGGTAAAACCTTTAGAAAATTGGCAAAAAATGGAAGCTGCTACAGCCTTAGGTTATGTACCAACAACAGAATTTCCTGGGCAGTTTGGGCATTTGATGGGGGGGTATCAAGCAGGTTATTACGGCTATATGTGGTCTGAGGTTTTAGCTTTAGACATGCTTTCTGCATATGGGGACGACCTTAATAACCCGCAAGTTGGACAGCGTTACCGTCAAACCATTTTGTCACAAGGTAGCCAGAAACCAGCGGCTGAATTAGTTAAAGATTTCCTTGGCCGTGAACCTGATAACAAAGCGTTCTTTAATGAAATTACCGGACAACGGGTTAAATAAGGAATTATCACTATGCTGGCATATGTTATTCGGCGTTTATGGCAGATGATTCCAACTATGTTGGGGGTAGTCTTACTTATTTTTATTCTTTTTAACTGGGTAGGTGGCGATCCTGCTTATATTTTAGCGGGTAAGATGTCGAATCCTGAGCAGATTGAAAACATTCGTAAGCAGCTAGGTGTCGATCAGCCTTATTACGTTCAGCTCTGGATTTTCATTAAACAAATACTGACTTTTGACTATGGTGCAAGTTGGAGTACTGGCGAACCTGTTTCTCAAATTATTTTAACCCGATTAGGACCATCGCTCACGCTTTTAATTCCACTGACTATTTTACAGACGGTTATTTCAATTATTTTGGCATTGGCTGTTGCAGCGGTACGTGGTTCTCTAACCGACCGTATGGTCATGATGCTCTGTACCATCGGCATGTCGATCAGCATCTTAGTTTACATTATCGTTTTTCAATATGTTCTTGCGTATCAGCTAAGTTGGTTCCCTGTACAAGGCTGGAGCGATAGCTTTACTGATAATTTATTTAAGTTTGCCTTACTGCCGATTCTAATCATGCTGGTGGTGAGTATTGCACCGACTTTACGTTTATATCGTAGCTTTGTGCTTGATGAAATTAATCAGGACTATGTTCGAACAGCACGTGCCAAAGGTGTAGGTGAAAGCCGAATTTTAGGTGTACATGTACTGCGGAACGCTTCAATTCCTATTATTACCGATGTGATGTCAACTTTACCTGCATTGCTCATAGGCGCATTTTTAATTGAACGTTTTTTTGGTATTCCCGGGATTGGTCGAGAGGTGATTATTGCAGTTGAGCGGAGTGATTTTCCTGTTATTAAGGCAATTACAGTTTACATCGCCGCTGCAACTATGATTTTTAACCTGATTGCCGATTTGGTCTACAAAGTGGTTGATCCACGTGTACAGTTGAAGTAGGTGGGCTATGCTGAGCGTTTTATCAAAAAGAAAACAACAAACAAAAGCCGAAGCTCATTCATCTGGCCTGTGGAAACTTGCCATGCGTCGTCTTCGGGCCGACAAAATTGCAATGTCATCGCTAGTGATTGTATTGCTTTATTTTATTATCTTAGTTCTATCAATGACGGGTGTGATCGCATCTGACTGGAATAAAGAAGTTGCTGTGAGTTATGCGCCACCCACATTCATAGGGCCAGACAAGATAACAGAAGCTGGACAAAATGCAGCAGCGATTGAAGAAGAGTTACCGATAAATCCAGTTGATCCTTTAAAAGATGTAATTCACCAACTCAAGGCTGAAATTAAACAAGAAAAGAGTGCGGGAAGTGCAATTGATTATTATGGTGTAGTTGACCCTTTAGCTGATGATATGAAGGCAATTGATCAGCAACTGGGGGGACATTTACTTGATCAGCAAAGTGAACTTAAAAGCACACTTATATTTGGAGCTGACAAATGGGGACAAGATGTCCTTAAAAAGACCATTAAAGGTGCTGAAACATCAATTATTGTTGGAGTGATATCTGCTTTACTTGCAGTAGGCATCGGTACACTTTTAGGCGCAATTTCAGGGTATTTTGGTGGTTGGGTGGATGATATTCTCAACTGGTTTTATAACATTTTTACCTCAATTCCATATTTATTATTAGTGCTTGCTATTGCTGCCGTACTTCAACAAAAAGGCATTCTATCTATTGTTCTGATTTTAGGTTTAACGGGCTGGACGGGTGTTTATCGTTTAATTCGTGCTGAATATATGAAACATACTGCACGTGAGTACGTTCTTGCTGCTAAAGCAATTGGCGTTGGACACTTCCGTCGTATGTTCATTCATATTTTCCCTAATGTCAGCCATATCGCTTTGGTCCAAATGTCAATTTTGGTGGTGTCTTTCATTAAATCTGAGGTCATCTTGAGTTTCTTAGGTTTTGGTGTACCAGTAGGCGTAGTGTCTTGGGGTAGCATGTTAAATGAAGCGCAAAGTGAACTTCTTTTAGGTAAGTGGTGGCAGCTTGTCGCAGCCTCTGTCGCGATGGCTGTTTTGGTAACGGCATTTTCAATGTTTACTGATGCACTTCGTGATGCATTAGATCCAAAACTAAAATAAGAGGAAATCCTAATGTCAGAACATGAAAATAAGAATGCGCCGTTACTGCATGTTAAAAATCTACGAGTAAGTTTTAAAGATGAAGATAAACAATATATTGAAACTGTGAAAGGAATTAGCTTTGACATTCCAGAAAACACCACGGTTGCTTTAGTAGGTGAGTCGGGTAGCGGAAAATCGGTTACTTCCTTGGCAACTATGGGATTACTGCCGGTAGGTCAGAGTAAAATTGATGAGCAAAGTAAAATTATATTTGAAGGTAAAGATTTACTGAGCTTATCTCGTACAGAGATGCGTAAAATTTGTGGCAAAGATATTGCGATGATTTTTCAGGAGCCGATGTCATCATTAAATCCTGTTTTTACGGTTGGCAATCAAATTGCAGAAGTGTTGTGTTTGCATATGGGATTGAGCCGTAAACAGGCCCGACAACGCGTTTTAGAGTTGCTTAAAGAAGTAGGTATTCCTTCACCTGAAACTAAAATTGATGCCTATCCAAACCAACTTTCGGGTGGTCAACAACAACGTGTCATGATTGCTATGGCGATTGCGTGTGAGCCTAAACTGCTCATTGCCGATGAGCCGACTACGGCACTTGATGTCACGATCCAAAAACAGATTATTGATTTACTTGAGTCATTGCGTAAGCGCCGTCAAATGTCGATGCTTTTTATTACTCACGATTTAGCGTTGGTTGGTGAAATTGCAGATAAAGTCATTGTAATGCGTCATGGCGAGATTAGAGAGCAAGGTGCTGCTGAACAGGTTCTTGAACAGCCTAAAGATGTATATACGAGAGCTTTGTTATATTGCCGCCCGCAAATGTCACAACGACCTTATCGTTTACCAGTGACCAGCGATTTTATGCGTCAAGAAGACGATGTATTGGTCGAGCAAAGTTTTGATGCTTCAGAAATTCCCGAGCGCAAACGTGGCTTAATTGGTGATGAACAAATCATTTTAGAAGTAAAAGACCTGAAAAAAAGCTTTTATAGCCGTAAAGGTCTATTTGGCAAAGAAGAGTTTCAGGCCGTAAAAGGTGTTTCTTTTAAGCTGGCTAAAGGAAAAACCTTAGGATTAGTTGGTGAGTCAGGTTCAGGTAAAACGACTGTTGGGCTATTACTCATGCGCTTACATCAGGCATCTGGTGGGCAGGCTTTCATCGAAGGTAAAGATATTCTTTCATTAACTGAAAAAGAGTTTGCTAAATATCAACGAAAAATCCAGATCATCTTTCAAAATCCATATGCCTCTCTTAATCCACGCTTTACCATTGGACAGATTTTATTAGAGCCTATGCAAATTCATAACATTGGTAAAGATGATACTGAGCGCAAACAAATTGCGCTTGGACTGCTTGAGCGAGTGAATCTGCCTGAACAAGCTTACTACCGATATCCGCATGAGTTTTCAGGTGGTCAACGTCAACGTATTGCCATTGCACGCTGTTTAACACTAAAGCCTGAAATTTTGATTTGTGATGAGTCAGTTTCTGCACTTGATGTATCTGTACAGGCACAAGTACTTAATTTATTACAAGACTTACAAGAGGAGTTTGGGCTTAGTTATATCTTTATTTCACATGACTTATCGGTTGTGAAATATATCTCTGATCAGGTCATGGTCATGAATCATGGAGAAGTTGTTGAAATAGCCAATTCAGATGAACTCTATGCACATCCTCAACATGATTATACTAAACGACTATTACAGGCGATTCCTCAAGGTATTCAACACGTTTCATAAGCGTAAAGTTATGTCGTGAAGGGCACTCTCGAGTGCCTTTTTATTTGGTTAATGTGGTAAATGCTTATAAAATAAGAGAGATAAATGTTGAGTATTTTATTCTTGCTATGTGCGCCAATTTTAAACCTTTAACGCTTGCCCAATTACAGCAACTTCAGTTGCCTGTGGTCGGCTTTAGCTATGCCGAAGAGGTTTATCCTGCTGGAACAATGCCACTATTATTCAAATCATCACAAGGGTTTGAATGGCGCGAAGTGAGGTTTGGATTGGTTCCTAAATGGGCTGAAGATACAAATATAGCAAAACATACCTACAATGCCCGTCATGAGACTATTTTCCAAAAACCTAGCTTTCAAGAAGCCGCACTTAAATGTAAATTCGGTGTGATTCCAGTGTCCGAATTTTATGAAAGTAAGTATATAAATGATAAGCCAGAGCGGTGGGGTGTGCGCCGTAAAGATGGACAGGCTTTTTTTATTGCAGCAATCTATGAAATTTGCAAAATAAATGAAACGATTATTCGTTCTGCAAGCATGTTGACCATGGATGCTATAGACCATCCAATGATGAAAGACTTTCATGAGCCGGGCGATGTTAAACGATCTGTTATTGTGATTCCACATGACCGACTAGATGAATGGTTAAGTTTAGAATCACCTGATATTTCCAGCTTTATAGAAGGCTTTCCGGTTGAAGAATTTGAATGCTCTCATGTGCCAAAAGAAAAAGTTATAAAACCGACACCACAGTTAAGCATGTTTGACTAATCTATCTAAAATAAGATCAGGTTATTGATATCAACTCTGAATCAATAACCTATATCACTTATTCAATATTTTTACTTAATGTTTGTACCTCGGAATCTTCAGCTAAATAGCTCAATTCAATGGGTGAAATCACAAAAGTTGTATTATCTGAGGTCTGTTTAAATACGAAGCCATATTCAAAAGATTGGCTATTTTTACTGGGTAACCAGAATAGATAAGGACAGCCTGTATAACTACCATCCCAACCCATTTCTCTAGCGAGAGCTAAAGCTGTATCAGATTTCGCTATGATTTCTTTGAGAGATTCTTTATCTCGTGTTGAAACATCACCATCATCATCTGCAAATGTTTGTAGAAACTCATTTAAGGGCTTAAGGTCTTCCCAGTTATGTTCTATTGTTGAGAAATGATATCCATATAACATCATGTGCACTTTCTTCCATCTTGTTATTGTGTCCTTGAACATACCAAGAAATATATGAAAAGGAAATGGATAAATCTGATTTAAGTTGTTTATTTTTCATAACTTATAGATTGTTTTTTGTACGTAATAAAGACTTTTATAAATATTAAAATTATTCATATTACTTAAATAGCATAGGCGGAAAGTAACAATCCTAATGATTAGGATAAATGACTATTTTAGTAAATCAAACTGTTGGCGAATATAGAATTGTTCATAATTCACCTATAATAGAAGTGAAACTATGTAGAGCATATTTATGTTTATAACAACTACACGCCCACAAGATAATTTAATTAATCAACTTCTGCCTATTCTGGAACAGGCGAGTCAGATTTTACTAGAAGAATATCAAAATTATTCTGCGGGTCATGAGTTTACTATTCATGAAAAGCAAGATGATTCACCTGTAACCCAAGCAGATCTAAAGGTAAATAGATTTTTATTAAAGCATCTTGCAGAGATTACTCCAGAGTTGCCTGTATTGTCTGAAGAAAGTGATTATAGTGCCCGTCATGACTGGTCTACTTGTTGGATGTTAGATCCGCTTGATGGTACGAAAGAGTTTATACATGAACGTGATGAATTTACGATCAATCTAAGCTTGATCAACGGCAAAGAAACAGTTTTCTCAGTTATTGCCGTGCCATGTGAACAAGTTGTGTACTTAGGATATCTGCAAGATTTACCTTTTAAATATAGCTTTAGCCAACAACAATGGTATCAATATCAGATTAGTTCAACTTCGCTAGATGCACCTATACAAATAGGCCTTAGTCACGGTAGTAAAAATCCAAAATATCAAAAATTTATTCAACCTATTGAAAAAGAACATCGTATTATTCGACGAGAAGCTGGGAGTGCCTATAAGTTTTGCATGATGTTAGAAGGTGAAATTGATATTTACCCACGCTTTCATCCTACTTCTGAATGGGATACCAGTTCTGGTCAAGGTCTCTTAGAAAGTATAGGCGGTGGTTTACTTACTCTTGATGGAAAACCTTTTGAATATAACCAAAGAAGCACGGTTTTAAATAAGGGCTTTATCGCTTTTCGTGATCAGGAAAGCAAAAAAATAGCATTTGAAGCATTAGCCCAATCAGGTGTTATAGATTGAGAGTTATGCCAGACATGTTATAGTGGCAAAGTATTGAAAAAAGATGACAAGATAAAGATGGCACTCGATTTATTGCCTAAAAGTATGTTTGAAGCAATTGATTTATTGCCCGATGCTTCAACTCCTGTAACCTTATTTACGCGCCATTCTTTAAGAGAACTTGTAGATGGGCAGGGCTTGGCTGGTTATGATCTCCAACTTACTCCTCAAGGACGTGAGCTTGCGCAGGCATGGGGTAATTACTTAATAAAAAATACAGATCGTGTTATTCAGCATTGTATTTCAAGTCCAATACAACGCTGTGTCGATACGGCGGCACTCATGATTGAAGGGGCTGACGATGTAAGTCCTCAATCAAATACTCATACGATTGAAATTATTGAGCAAGGGCTACTTGTTGAACCGGGTAGCTTTGTGTTGGATATACAACAAGCTGCTCCTTATTTTAAAAAGCAGGGTGCTTTAGGTTTTATTAATAGTTTTGTAAATAATGCATTACCTGGTATGAAACATCCCATTACGGGTGTTTTAGATGTACTAGAGCTTATTTACCGGACTCATCCAAAAACTAAAGGCGGTCTTAGTTTAGCCGTGAGTCATGACACGATTATTGCAGCAATTGTTGCTGTAATTTCTGGCGAGAATAAAATTAAGAAAGAAGACTGGCCGGAAATGATGGAAGGATTATTTGTCTGGTTTGAAGGTGAAGAGTTTCCAAATTGTAAATTAAAGTGGATTTGGAGAGGAAAGGCCTATGAGCTGAATGTAGCTAAATTTCATAAAGTGCTATAAGCTCAAAACAATAGATAATAAAAAAAGCCCTATTGGGCTTTTTTTACATGTTCAAATTAGTTAGCTAGCGCTTTAACTTGAGCATTTAAACGGCTCTTATGACGAGCAGCTTTATTTTTGTGGATGATGCCTTTATCAGCCATGCGGTCGATTACAGGAACAGCTTTTTTGTAAGCTTCTGTAGCAACAGCATAATCACCACCAGCGATTGCACTTAAAGTACGTTTGATGTAGGTACGAACCATAGAACGCAAGCTTGCGTTGTGTTTACGCGCTGTAACGTTTTGACGCGCACGTTTTTTAGCTTGAGCAGAGTTTGCCACTCTTGCACTCCTTGAAAATAAGTTGGTCTGGGCGGGCTGTGGTCAATTCAGTAAACTGGTGTAACCATCACCAGCCCGTAAACAAGTGCCATATTGTGATGAATCAACACCGTGAAGTCAAGCCTTGCGAGCATTTTAAGCGGTTTTAGGGGCTGCTAAAACGGTAAGAAAAGGTTAAATTTGATACAAACTTAAAGAGGGTTGGATAAAAAATGACTATAAGTACTAAAAAAGCAATTGTGATAGGTGCTACGGGACTTGTGGGTTTAGCGCTTGTCGAACAGCTTGAGCAAACACCAGAATTTGAAGCGATTACTGTTGTGGTAAGAAAAGAATCACAACTACTTAATACATATAAAAAAGTTACTCAACTCGTTATAGAGGATTTTTTATTACTCAATGATGAAGATGTGAATGGCCATACCCATGCATTTAGCTGTCTTGGAACAACATTAAAATTGGCAGGCTCAAAACAGGCTTTTTACGCTGTGGATTATGAAATCAATGCTCATTTAGCAGATTTAGTACAAGATAAACATATTCATCTATTGCTAGTGAGTGCCCTTGGAGCAAATGCAAATTCTCCAATTTTCTATAATAAAGTAAAAGGACAGTTAGAAGATTATATTGAGAGTTTAGAACTCGAAAAACTATCAATTTTTAGACCGTCTTTACTGATTGGTAAACGCAGCGATGTACGGTTTATTGAAGACTTGGGACAAAGTCTATTTAAACTTATCGAGAATAAATTTCAAAAGCAATTCAAATATAAGCCAGTAACTGCGGAGCAATTGGCTCATACGATGGTCGTAGCGGCGCTAACGCAAATTGAAGCCTTTAAACGATATGATAATCTGAGCATACAACAAACTCGATAAGGGAGTATTAAAGTGTCAACAGTACCATTTGTAACATGTGATTTATTAGATGATAACCCTGAAAAAGACTTACAGGTTGTAATCCCATCAATGGATGGCAAGTTCTTTCAAAGTTATGGAGCACGTAAAACTTTTGGGGGGCAGGTTGTAACAGTAAAGTGCTTTGAAGATAACTCACGTGTAAAAGAGTTATTGGCAACAGATGGTACAGGTAAAGTATTAGTTGTTGATGGTGGTGCATCTATGCGCTGTGCACTTATGGGTGATTTGATTGCTGAGTCAGCAGTTAAAAACAACTGGAATGGTGTAGTGATTTACGGTTGTGTACGAGATGTTGATGCAATTGCGACCTTAGATTTGGGAGTACATGCATTGGCTGCAATTCCGCAAAAAAGTAATCGTAAGGGCATTGGTGAGGTAGATATTAATTTGTATTTTGGTGGAGTCACAATTCAATCTGGTGATTTTATCTATGCTGATAATAATGGGATTGTGATAGCAAAAGAAAAATTAGTCTAATTCTCTAATATAAAGGAAGGCACGATGGTGATTCATCAAATTAAAGTACTTCAAGCAGTTGTATCTGCAATTGCTGAAGGTGGTAGAGGTGTTTCAGGAACAGCATTTCCACAACAGCCTGTAAAGGCTTTGAAACTATATGAATTTGAAGGTTCACCATTTTGTCGTCGCGTTCGTGAAGTGATTACACTTTTGAATCTGGATGTTGAAATTTATCCATGTCCTAAAGGCGGAACAAAGTATCGTTCAGTGGTAAAAGAAAAAGGCGGCAAATTACAGTTTCCTTTTTTAATTGATGAAAATACTGGCGATCAGCTATATGAATCACAGGATATTATCCATCATTTATTTAAACATTATGGTAAGACAGGGAAAACACCGCAGAAATTTTCGAGTTACCCAAACATGCCTTATGTTGCAGTTGCAGGAACTATATTAAATGGAGCTCGTGGAATATGGATAAATAAAAAAATTGTTAATAGAGCTGCGCCTGAGCAAAGACTTGAGTTATGGAGTTTTGAAGCAAGTCCGTATTCACGAATTGTAAGAAGTCTACTCTCTGAACTTGAGCTTCCATATGTTTTGCATAATGTGGCAAAAGAGAGATGGCAAGATATGGGACCTGCTATTCTTCGCTTAAAACCAGGGAAATATATACCTTTAGAAGGTGGAAAAAGGGAAAAGCTATTGCCGATTATGCAGGATAAAATGCAGGTGCCTTATTTGGTAGATCCAAATACGGGAGTTAAGATGTTTGAGTCTGCTCAAATCGTAAAGTATTTGAAAAAGCAATATGGACGTTGATTGAGGTTAATTTGAGTAAGAGTTTAAGGCGTTTTAATTAAACTCTTATTAACATCAGATTTCTTAACAGGTTGTATGAAAAAAATATGAGTATGCTAAATTAATAAACTTAAATACCTAAAAAGGCATATTTTATGGAATGTATGAGAATTCAACCTGTAACGAGTGCTCCTGGTGAAAATGCATTATTTATTGTATTGGGACTAGCTCAAGGTGATTCTGTAATAGAAAAAGTAAAAGATTTTGCTGCTAATTTTTCAGCACTAACCAGAAGTCTAACTAACCGTTATCCAGATAGTAAATTTAATGCTACTTTAGGTTTTAGCTCCAATGCATGGGATATATTGTTTCCAGAGCAATCCAAGCCTCAAGAGTTACAACCATTTCAAGAAATTAGAGGTCCGAAATACACGGCTGTCTCAACTCCAGGTGATTTATTTTTCCATATACGTGCTGATCGTCAGACTTTATGTTACGAGCTGGGCAATATAATTAATCAACAGCTTGGTAAAGTAACGTATCCAATTGATGAGGTTCATGGTTTTCGTTATTTTGACGGTCGTGCAATTATTGGCTTTGTGGATGGAACAGAGAATCCTGAACCTGTTATTGCAGCACAGTGGGCATTAGTAGGCGATGAAGACCCTGACTTTATCGGGGGAAGTTATGCTTTTATCCAAAAATATACACATGATATGGACAAATGGCGTTCATTAACTGACGAAGAGCAAGAAAAAGTGATCGGCCGAAAAAAGTTCAATGATGTTGAGCTCGGCGATGATGAAAAACCTTTAACGGCTCATAATGTCGTTAGTAAAGCTCATGATGCAGAAGGTAATGAACTTAAAATTATGCGAGCTAATATGCCTTTTTCAAATCCGTCTAGAAATGAATATGGCACATTCTTTATTGGCTACTCGCGTAAATTTAGTACAACCCGACAAATGCTTGAGAACATGTTTTTAGGCAATGAGCATGGTAACCTAGATCGGTTACTTGACTTTAGTACTGCTCAAACAGGTACTTTATTTTTTGTACCGACTGTAGATTTTCTTGATGATTTAGGCGATGAATAGTCGTTAGTTTAGAAGACTTAAATGATGGGAGTGACTAGATTACTTCCATTGTTTAAATTGAAATAAATATGATGTGATGAAATGTTTAAAAAGATAACGCAGCTTTTTCAAGGCTCAAAAGAAACACCAGAACAACTTTACTTGCAAGAGAATCAATTAAAATTTGACTCTGAACGTGGGCCTATCATTAATGATGTAGTGATTAATCAAAAGTGGTCAGAGCATCTTGAATATTTTTCAAACCGTAAATTACAGAATTTTGATAATCTTCAAAAGTTATTTCAAATTACGCCACAAATTAATGAAAAGATTGATCTAGAAATCGCAACACAGCGTTATGTTGCAAGATTGGAAAATAATCAAGAAAAGCTACTTCAACTCAAAGCGATTATACAAATTTTAAATCAATATTATGTTTTGTTTTTGCGTGATAAATAATCATAGTTGATTGATTAAAAAATATAAAAAGTAGGGCCAACTAGTAGTTTGATTTTCAAAAAAATAACTCATTTCACTAAAAACATCATGCTACTATTGAGCTCATATCTTCTTAGCTGATAAAAGCCATATACATGTTTCAACAAGAAATCTCTCAATTGAATTTACAACAGCTCAAAGCCGGTGAAAAGCGTTGGGTAGGGTCGTTATTAGGTTCGTCTGCTGCATTATTATTCAAAGAAATTGCCGTTCAGCATTCATCTTTGCTCGTTGTAGTAGCTCAAAATAACCAACATGTTGCTCAGTTAGAAAGTGAACTTGAATTTTATGGCATAAAACCGACAATTTTCCCTGATTGGGAGATTTTGCCGTATGACCGCTTGTCACCTCATCAAGATATTGTTTCAGAGCGACTCGCGATTTTATCCAATATGCCACAAAAAGGTGTATTGCTCATTTCAGCAAGCACTTTAGCTCAAAGAGTTGCACCATATTCTTGGGTTTTAGGTGAGCATTTTGATATTCGTGTGGGGCAAAAATTTGATTTAGAACAACAGAAGCTACGTTTAGTACAAGCTGGGTATCATTTAGTAGATACAGTTTACGACCATGGTGAGTTTGCTGTACGTGGCAGCATTATGGATATTTTTGCATCTGGTCAGGATGCACCTATCCGTATTGACCTATTTGATGATGAAATTGATACTTTAAAATTCTTTGATCCAGAAACACAAAGAACCACCACAACTTTAAAAAGTTTTACAGTTCTTCCCGCGAAAGAGTTCCCATTAAAAGAAGCTCGTTCCATTTTCAGAGATCGTTATTCTGAACTTTTTCCGACCGCAAATCCTAAGAAAAACCCAATTTACCAAGATGTTCTTGATGGAATCGCATCTCCGGGAATTGAGTTTTATTTACCGTTATTTTTTGATAAAACTTACATGCAATCTCAAAGTACACTTACAACGTACTTTCCAAAGAATTGCATTGTAATTACAAATAATGATATAGATACTGATTTAACCAGTTTTTGGAAAGAAGTTTTCCGTCGCTATGAAGATAGACGCCATAACGCAGACCAACCAATTCTTCCTCCTGATGAGTTATTTATTGCACCCAATAACTTGCTAAGTGCTTTAAATCAGTTCCCACGTATGCTTGTAAGCGCTGAAGCAGTTGAAGAAAAAGCTGGGGCTCTAAATCTTAAGGTTGAGCAACCACCTAAGTTGCCAGTTGATCCGAAAAAAGAAAAACCATTTGCTGTAGTTAAAAAATATATTGATGAAGCAAATCATTCTGTTTTATTGGTTGCAGAAAGTGCTGGTCGACGTGAAAGTTTAAGAGATGGCTTGCGTGCTAGTCTGGGAGATATTCCTAGCGTAGATAGTTTTGAGCAATTCCAGAAAAGTCAGTTTGCGATTGCTATTACGAATGCACCATTAGACCGTGGTTTGCTTTTAACCGATCAATTGTCTGTTATTTCAGAAAATCAGTTGTATGAGCATCGCGTAGTTCAACGTCGTCGTAAACGTCAGCAAGAAGTTTCAGAAGAATTCCTAATTCGTAGTTTGACCGAATTAAGCATAGGTGCTCCTGTTGTTCATATCGATCATGGTGTCGGGCGTTATGCTGGATTAATTACTTTGGCAATTGAAGGGCAAGATTATGAATTCTTGCAACTAGACTATGCTGAAGAGGCAAAAGTTTACGTGCCTGTGACTAACTTGCATCTCATTAGCCGCTATAGTGGCGGAGATCCAGATTTAGCACCATTACATAAAATTGGAACTGACGCCTGGAGTAAGGCTAAACGTAAAGCTTTAGAACAAATTCATGATGTTGCAGCAGAGTTGCTACATATACAAGCACGTCGTCAGTCAAAACCTGGCTTTGGTTTTGAAGTCGATCAGTCACTTTATATGCAATTTGCGAGTGGATTTGCGTATGAAGAAACACTTGATCAAGCCAATGCTATTGAAGCGACACTTTATGATATGCAACAAGCTAAACCGATGGATCGACTTGTTTGTGGGGACGTTGGTTTTGGTAAAACAGAAGTTGCAATGCGAGCAGCATTTGTTGCGGTGCAAAATGGCAAACAGGTCGCTGTTTTAGTACCGACGACATTGCTTGCTCAACAGCATTATGAGTCTTTTAAAGACCGCTTTGCTGACTGGCCTGTTCGTATTGAAGTATTATCACGCTTTGGTTCAAATAAAACGCATACGAAAAATATTGAAGATCTTGCTGAAGGTAAAGTCGATATTGTGGTGGGCACCCATAAACTTTTACAAGAAAATGTGCAGTTTAAAGATCTAGGCTTAATGGTGGTCGACGAAGAACACCGTTTTGGTGTGCGTGATAAAGAGCGTATTAAAGCATTACGTGCAGATGTAGATATGTTAACGCTTACAGCTACACCAATTCCTCGTACGCTTAATATGGCTTTTTCGGGAATGCGTGATTTATCTATCATTGCTACACCACCAGCCCGTCGTTTAGCTGTTAAAACCTTTGTACAAGAACATACTGAAGCGTCTATTAAAGAAGCGATCTTGCGTGAGTTACTGCGTGGTGGACAAGTATATTTCTTGCACAATGAAGTTGATACGATTGAGAGAGCAGCTGAAAATATTCGTGTGCTTGTCCCTGAAGCTCGTGTAGCTGTTGCACACGGACAAATGAGGGAAAGAGAACTTGAGCAAGTCATGCAACAGTTCTACCACAAAGAATACAATGTATTGGTATGTTCAACCATTATTGAAACTGGAATTGATGTTCCAAATGCCAACACTATTTTAATAGAAAGGGCTGACAAACTTGGTTTAGCTCAATTACACCAATTACGTGGCCGTGTAGGACGTTCACACCACCAAGCTTATGCCTACTTATTGGTTCCTTCCATAAAGCATTTAAAAGGTGATGCTGAAAAACGTCTAGATGCAATTCAACGTGCTTCAACTTTAGGTGCTGGTTTCATGCTGGCTACAGAAGATTTAGAAATTCGAGGTGCCGGTGAGCTTTTAGGTGAACAGCAAAGTGGTTCAATGCAGGCAATTGGATATAGCCTATATATGGAAATGCTTGAAAAAGCTACTAAAGCGATTCAGCAAGGGAAAACGCCGAATTTTGATGCACCTTTATCATTAACAGCAGAAATTAATTTACACATACCTGCTCTTATTCCAGATGAGTATCTAGGTGACGTGCATCAGCGTTTATTATTCTATAAGCGTATTAGTAATACAGATACCCAAGAAAAGCTCGACAACATCCGTATGGAGCTTATTGACCGTTTTGGGGTTCCACCGCAATCAGTTAAACACTTATTTAGTGTTCATCAAATTCGACTGAAAGCTGAACAGTTAGGGATTACTAAAATCGATATTAATACTCAAGGCGGCAATATTGAATTCTCGCCTGATACACCTGTTCAGGCCATCAGTATTATTCAACTCATGCAAAAGCATCCCACCTATTATCGTATGGAAGGTGGTCAACGTTTAAAAGTTATGGTTCAGCTTGAAGAACAGGAAAAACGAATCCAATTTATTAATGATTTGTTAGCGAAATTATTGAATGAATTACATGCTTAAATAGTGTTTTAAAGTGATTTCAACTCAACAAGAATCTTTTGTATGTTGATAATAGAATTTTATGCGCGATTTCTTGGTCTATTCGGGGAATAAGTGCATAAAATCATTGTTATTTGTAATCAAACCAGACACTAGCAATACTCACATCAAAACTGATGTGATAGTATTAGCCATTATTGTTTATTGTCATTTATAAAAGATATGTTTAGTTTGCATCCACAACTTGCTCAAGATACTTTTTTTGTAGGCGATTTTCCGCTTTCAACATGTCGTTTAATGAATGATATGCAATTCCCTTGGCTGATTTTAATCCCTCGGGTGCCGGGAATCACAGAATTATATGAGTTGAGCCAAGCTGACCAAGAACAGTTTTTACGTGAATCGAGTTGGTTATCTAGCCAGCTATCTCGTGTATTCCGTGCTGATAAAATGAATGTTGCAGCTTTGGGGAATATGGTGCCTCAATTGCATTTTCATCATGTTGTACGTTATCAGAATGATGTTGCATGGCCTAAACCAGTTTGGGGTACACCTGCGGTTCCTTATACAAATGATGTGTTGGCTCATATGCGTCAAACTCTTATGCTTGCGTTACGTGGTCAAGGTGATATGCCATTTGATTGGCGCATGGACTAAATCAATGCAATGCCACATTTATATGAATGTGGCTACATTGAGGTGTGGAGGATAGGGTGCAATTAGAGAGGTTTATCGATAGAGAGCCTAAGCAGTTTGCATATTTTCATCGTTTGATGGGATATTCAATTCTGTCATTAATTTTAGTGATCTATGCTTTTACCTCACCTAATACAAATTATCAGATCTATGTTCCACCTTTTTTCCTATTTCTGCTTTTTATTAGTTCGAAGTTAGAACATTGGCTTCAGTACCAATTCGATAAAAAAACTCAAAAAAGTGTTTTCTTTGCAATCGATGCAATTGTTGTAGCAGTTACCTTAGCAGGTCTGCATCTTAATTTGGTGCCTACATTTATTGCAATTTTTGCATTATTTTATTCAGCAATTAATAGTCGTATTTCTTTCGCAGTCATTTGTTTGACCAGTTTGTTAGGCGCGATTATTTTTTATTTAAGTACTTTCTTTTTATTTGGTTTTTATACATATTTTGAGCCTACTAGCCAAGAGTTGACTGTAATTACACTTCTTGGCTTGGTTATGTTTATTACCATCGGAAACTACTACCAGCATCGTTGGGTTAAAAAAATCAGTCAGCAGCGTCAACATTACTATGATCAAATGACCCGCTATATTGCTTTTGCTAATCAATTAAGTCGTTATGCGCCATTACAGTTATGGCAATCTATCATGCGCGGTGAGGCTGAAGCAAAGATTGAATATAAGCGTAAAAAAATGACGGTGTTTTTTTCTGATATTCAGGGTTTTACAGAGTTATCAGAAACTTTAATTCCAGATGATTTAGCATTTTTGCTTAATGACTATTTAAGTCATATGACAGAAATTGCTAAACAGTATGAGGCTACTGTCGATAAATTTATGGGGGATGCCATTCTCATATTTTTTGGTGATCCGAATTCACAAGGTGTGGAGCAAGATGCCAAAGCCTGTGTAGAAATGGCAATCGCTATGCGTCAGCAAATGAAATTGTTGCGCGAGCGCTGGAAAAAAATGGGTTACTCAGCATTGCATATCCGAATGGGCATTAGTACTGGTTATTGCCACGTAGGAAATTATGGGGCAACACATCGTATGGCTTATACGATTGTAGGTCGTGATGTGAATTTAGCGGCTCGTCTGCAATATGCTGCTGAAATAGATGAAATCTTAATTTCAGATGATACTTATCAATTAATCAAAAGTGATTTCCTATGCGCACCTAAAACACCGATTTATCTAAAAGGTATTCAAGGTGCGGTAAAGACATGGCAAGTGATGGAGAAATATACAGGCAATAAATCGGATCATCAGCAATGGTTCGATTATGAGTATAAAGGCTTTCACTTGGTACTTAATTTAGAAGAAGTACAAAACTATGAATATCCTGAATTAGTAGAAGTGCTTGAGAAAATGATTCAACGAATTAAAGTTCAACAAACTTTAGTGAATACTCAAGGTATAGCGCAGTTAAGACTTGAAGATGAAGTTAAAACTTTAGAAATAGACCAACAAGATCAAGTTTAGAGTCTATAAAATATAAAAAAAGCTGCTTTTAAAGCAGCTTTTTTTATTAACACGATTAATGATTTTCTGAAGCGTGGTTGATTGTATATTTAGGGATCTCAATTTCTAAATCTTCATCAACAATTTTTACTTGGCATGAGAGGCGAGAATCTGGTTCAAGACCCCAAGCGCGATCTAAAAGATCTGCTTCAACATCATCCATTTCTTCTAGGCTATCAAAACCTTTACGAACTACTACGTGACAGGTAGTGCAAGCACATGACATGTCACATGCGTGTTCGATTTTAATTCCTCGATCAAGCAAACTTTGGCAAAGATTTGCATTTTGTTCAATTTCAAATTCTGCACCTTCAGGACAAAATTGAGCGTGAGGAAGTACTTTAATGCGGGGCATATTGATCACCTATACCTTTAGTTTGAATTTGACCAATCTTCAAGTTTTGTACCTTTTAAGGCGTGGTCAATATGTCGATTCATACGTAGTGCAGCAAAAGCATCACTATGTACTTTAAGTTGTTCTACAGATTTTTCAATCGCTTGAATATCATTGCCATCAAGTTGTACTTTAAGCATATTTTCAGCGGTTTTAAGTGCTTCGAGCTGCTCAGCATTGAGTAAATCAGCATCAACTTTCAAAGCTTGTTCTAATGCTTCAAGCTCACGTTGAGCTTCAACCTTGGTTTCTTTTAAATGACGCAGATTTTTGTCTTCTTCTGCATGTTGGAAACCTTCAATTAACAAGCGTTCAGTGTCAGACTCTGATAAACCATAAGATGGTTTAATATCAATTTGAGCTTGTACACCTGAAGTTGTTTCACGAGCTGAAACAGTAAGCAAGCCGTCTGCATCTACCTGAAAGGTAACTTCAATACGTGCTTGACCAGCAGTCATTGGGGGAATGCCATGAAGAACGAATCTTCCTAACGATCGACAGTGTTCGACTAAATCTCTTTCACCTTGAACTACATGAATCAGCATGGCAGTCTGGCCATCTTGATAAGTAGTAAACTCTTGGCGGCGAGCAACCGGAATAGCTGTATTACGAGAAATAAGACGCTCTACTAATCCACCCATGGTTTCTAAGCCAAGAGAAAGAGGAGTAACATCTAAAAGTAGTGAGCCGTCTTGGCTGTTTCCAATTAATTGATTGGCTGTAATAGAAGCACCAATCGCTACTACTTCATCAGGATTAATTGTGCAAAGTGGTTCTTGGTTAAATACATTGCGAACTGCTTGCTGAACAGCATATGAACGGGTAGAACCACCTACTAAAACAACATTTTGAATATCTGATAACTCAAGTTTTGCATCACGTAAAACGCGTTTGCAAACACTGATTGTTTTATCTAAAGCAACTTGAATAATGCTCTCAAAGGTTGAGCGATCAAGTGTTAGTACATTTTCAAGTAGTTTTAACTGAACGGATTCTTGTGTAGAGATTTGTTCTTTTGCTTGGCGAGCAGCAACAATAAATACTGCATAGTTTTCATCACTTAGCGTATCAATATTTAATTGTTTTTTAGCCCACTTAACAATGAGACGATCTAAATCATCACCGCCTAAAGCAGTATGACCACCTGTAGCTAATACTTCAAAGACACCTTGTGAAAAACGTAGGATTGATACGTCGAAAGTACCACCACCTAGGTCATAAATCACATAGTTATGATCTGTAGCTAAATTCGTTTCTTGATCTAAACCATAAGCCACAGCAGCAGCAGTTGGCTCATTTAAAAGACGTAGTACATTCAACCCAGCCAGCTGTGCAGCATCGCGTGTTGCTTGACGTTGTGCTTCATCAAAATAAGCTGGAACAGTAATTACGGCTCCATTTACTGGGTTTTGTAAACTAGATTCAGCACGTTCTTTTAGTTGTTTTAAAATTTCAGCTGAAATTTCAACAGGCGTTTTACGACCAGAACGTGTCTCGAAAGCTGGCATCTCATTTTCAGAACCCACTAATTCATATGGGTGTTGAAATTTGATATCTGCTTTTGAGCGTCCCATAAAACGCTTTACAGAAACAATTGTATTTTTTGGATCAGCAATAATGAAAGGTTTTGCTTCTTCACCATAATGAGTGACATCATTTCCATAATGCACAATAGAAGGAAGAAGTCGTCTTTCTTTTTCGTCGTTAAGGACTTTTGGTTTGCCTGATAACACTGTCGCAACTAAAGAATGTGTTGTTCCTAGGTCGATACCAATCGCAATGCGGTGTTCATGTGGGGCACTGGATTGACCCGGTTCAGCAATTTGCAAAAGTGCCATGAGTTAAATCCTTTGAATATAAATTGGAAAAAGCAAATTAAAAATCATCGTCTAAATCAAAGTTGTCTTCATCATCCAACAGTTGATCTTCTGCTTTTTCAATATCGTTAAGAACGCGCTGAAAGAAACGTAATTTACGTACAGTATCTCGAGCTTCGCCCCAATCTTCATCTGAGTAGTCAATTTTAAATTCGCGAACTAAGCCTTCAATCCACTGAAAAACTTCTTGCTTAAGAGTACTCAAATGCTCTTGTGAAGTTGCTTCATCAAGTTGCTCACGAAGCTCTAGAGCTGATTGTAGGAACTCAAAATCACTAATGGATTGATCAAGGTGATGATCTTGCTTTTTTAACGCTAATAGATAAGCAGCGCGGCTATCTACTTGCGAAAGTACTTTAAAAGCTTGATTGATTTCACTTGATTTGATCAATGCCTGATCTTTATCTTCTGCTTTATCTGGGTGATATTGCTGTTGCAAACTTAAGAAACTAGATTTTAAGCTCGCTAAATCGATATCGAGTTCTACGGGTAAATTGAACAACTCAAAATGATTCATTAGAAAGGAGGTCCACGTTAATTAAATACATTAAAACAGTGCTATAAAAAGTCACTGTTTTAATGAAAAGGATGGAAGGAGAAGAGGGAGTTATACAGTGAAAGACTCACCGCAACCACATTCACCTTTTTTATTGGGATTGTTAAATTCGAACCCTTCGTTAAGGCCATTCTTTACGTAGTCCATTTCTAGGCCTTCTAAATAGACAAGACTTTTTGGATCTACAAAAACCTTAACGCCAAATTGTTCGAAAACTTGGTCATGTTCATCGACAGAATCAACAAATTCGAGAACATAAGCCAACCCAGAACAACCAGAAGTTTTCACACCCACGCGAATGCCTTCACCCTTACCTCGATTTTTAAGGTAATTGCTAATATGAGTCGCAGCATTTTCAGTTAAATGAATCATGAAAACTCCAACGTTTACAATGGTAACAAATTAAGCTTTAGATTTTTTACTGCGGTAATCATCAATCGCAGCTTTAATTGCATCTTCAGCTAGTACAGAGCAGTGAACTTTTACTGGAGGAAGAGCAAGCTCAGTTGCGATATCAATATTTTTGATCGCTTGAGCTTCATCAAGAGTCTTACCTTTTAACCATTCAGTTACAAGTGAGCTTGATGCAATTGCAGAACCACACCCATAAGTTTTGAAGCGTGCTTCTTCAATCACACCACTATCATTTACCTGAATTTGTAAACGCATCACGTCGCCACATGCAGGTGCACCCACCATGCCTGTACCAACATTTTCAGAGTTTTTATCTAAAACACCAACATTACGTGGGTTTTCGTAATGATCAATTACCTTTTCGCTATAAGCCATTTCGCTTCTCCAAACCTCGGGGTCAGCCTAATATTAATATGAGGGTTAAAACACTAATTTCAATAATTAGTGTTCTGCCCATTCAACTGTAGAAAGATCGATACCTTCTTTGTACATATCCCAAAGCGGAGAAAGTTCACGTAATTTCTCAACAGCGGCTTTGGTAATTGTAAGCACGTGGTCAATGTCTTCTTCAGTTGTGTATTTACCAAAACTGAAGCGGATCGAGCTGTGCGCTAGCTCATCAGATAAACCTAATGCGCGAAGAACATATGAAGGCTCTAAAGTTGCAGAAGTACAAGCAGAACCACTTGATACAGCAGCATCTTTAAGTGCCATCATTAAAGATTCACCTTCAACAAAGTTGAAGCTAACGTTTAAATAGTTTGCAACGTTTTGAGTTGGGTGACCATTTAAGAACACTTGTTCAAGGTCTTGTAAACCGTTCCAAAGTTTGTCACGAAGTTTACGGAGACGCTCTTGTTCTGCATGCATTGTTTTGCCTGCAATTTCAAAAGCTTCACCCATACCAACGATTTGGTGAGTAGCCAAAGTACCAGAACGCATACCACGCTCATGACCACCACCATGAATTTGTGCTTTTAGACGAACACGCGGGCTACGACGTACATATAATGCGCCGATACCTTTTGGACCATAAATTTTATGAGCAGAGAAACTCATAAGGTCAATTTTCATCGTAGATAAGTCGATATCAACTTTACCAGCTGCTTGTGCTGCATCTACGTGGAAAAATGTTTTGTTGGCACGTGTTAATTCACCAATCGCCGCTACATCTGTGACTGTACCAATTTCATTGTTTACCATCATAAGAGAAACAAGAATAGTATCTGGGCGAAGGGCAGCCTTAACCATTTCAGGAGTGATTAAACCTGTTTGTGGTTCCGGCTCTAAATAAGTAATTTCAAAGCCTTGTTCTTCTAATTCACGACAAGGATCTAGAACAGCTTTGTGTTCAATTTTACTTGTAATGATATGTTTGCCTTTAGATGCATAGAATTGAGCTACACCTTTAAGGGCAAGGTTATCTGATTCAGTTGCACCAGAAGTCCAAACGATTTCACGTGGATCAGCTTTAATTAAATTTGCTACTTGCTCACGTGCATATTCAACTTTTTCTTCTGCCTGCCAGCCATAAGCGTGGGAACGAGACGCAGCATTACCAAAGGTACCGTCGAAAGTTAAACACTCCATCATACGTTCTGCAACTTGCGGATCTACTGGAGTGGTTGCTGCGTAATCAAGATAAATTGGACGTTTCATATCAAATACCTGTACCCGATAAAAGAGCTGAATCTGTGCCAGTCACATTTTGGCGTAATGCAACAGTTTGAACGTTGTCTCGGCTAATGAGGTCGGCAAGAGAGATTTTTGCTAAATAGTCGGCAATATGATGAGAGAGTTCTTGCCATAAATCATGAGTGAGACACATTGCACCATTTTGGCAGTTACCTTTATGGTCACAACGTGTTGCATCAACCGTTTCATTTACAGCTTCAATAATTTCTAACACAGTAATTTCATCAGCATTTCGAGCCAAATGGTAACCACCATTTGCACCACGAACACTAGAAACTAACCCATGACGCTTAAGTTTTGCGAATAACTGTTCTAAATAAGCAACTGAAATGGATTGGCGTGCGGCAATTTCGGCGAGCGTGATCGTTTGTTCAGTTGGCTGCAAAGCTAAATCAAGTAGAGCAGTCACTGCGTAGCGACCGCGAGTTGTAAGGCGCATGATTCGATACACATGTTAAGACTAGATAATAGGATTTTATGAATCCCGACTAAAATAGTCAAGTTTTTTTATTTTTAATTCAAGTGTAGGAACAAAATAGAAAAATAAATTAGGCAACCCACAAATTATATATGAAATAAACAATAAATATTAGGCTAATTATACCAAAGGAGAAGTTAATATTTCGTTGACGTCGTTGTAAGCGAGTAATTCGATTTTGATATTGTTTAATTTCCACGTGAAGGGAGTTGATCTCTGATCTTTGTTGATCAATTTTCTCAAGTAATGGAGCGATCCGTTTACGTGAAGCAAGGGTTTCAGCTTCATCATCTGAAGTGTTAAACCACTGTTTCCAGTCAACTAGCAATTTTGGAAGAGTTAAATGAGAAATTAAATCTAGAAGTTCCTTTTTCGTTTCCTCATCACCATCAATACGCATATTTTTAAGACTGCGTTGGTTAGAAAAACCAAAAATTTTAATTAAATCGATAAGCGTACTATTGATCTCAAGATCAATACGTCTATCAAAAGAATGAATATCGAATAACAAACCTTTTTCTGTAAATTGAACATAGAAGTCAAAGAAAGGTAAATAGCTATTAATACGAATCGTTGTTTTGTTCAAAATAAACTTTTTCGCTTGCAAGCGAAGGGCACCATCGTGGGTGAGAATAAATGAAAAAAAAGTTTCTAAAATAATTAGAACAATATTCAGCAACAGACGCGGATGTTTTTGTCTTTGTTGCGTTTCACTCATAAAAGTTTATCCTTAGAAATAGCAATTAACTGAAGAATGGGACATCCTATCCCAAACTTAACACAATGTCGTGTTAAATATATTTACATGACTTATTTGCTTTGTAGAACAGTTTTGTAAATGGATCAAGTCTTTACTTTGATATTATAGAAATATTTTGTGGTCAAATCAGTCATCATTTCTCTCATATGATTAGGAGTTTAGATTAATGGATAATGCAAATATAGATACCCAGATAGAAGAGTCGGAAGAAAAAAATAAATTAAAATCAAAAAGTTCAAGAAAATCAGCTTTAGATTTTAGGAAGTATACTAAGCAAATTTGGCTAGCAGGACTTGGTGCTTTTTCACGTGCGGAAGAAGAGGGAAATAAGCTCTTTGATTCTTTGGTTAAAGTGGGTGAGGAGCTAGAATCAAAAACTGGAGACTTGGCAGACAATACTGTTGGCAAGGTCACAGAAAAAGCAAAAGAATCTGTATCTGAAACAAAAGACAGAGTAGAAAAGATTCTTGATACGAGTGTTAATCACTCTTTAAACCGTATTGGGTTGGTGACGCCGAAGGATTTGCAACACATCGAACAGCTGCTTGTACAACTGCATATTAAGGTGGATGCTTTAATAGAAGAAAATCAACATTTGAAAGAAAAATTGAATAAAAAGTAAAAAAATGTTGGGATTTAGCAAATATATAACAGTTTTTTAGCATTTATTTTTGCTAAAAGCCCTGCTCTAGTATTGCGTTTTCCCCTAAAGCATTGCTATAAAGGCGTCATGGCCTTTTAAACTATAGCCTTGGACCTTAAACAAACGATATTAAGAGGATGTTTTATTCATGAATAAATCAGAATTAATCGATGCAATTGCTGAAAAAGGGGGAGTATCTAAGACTGATGCAGGCAAGGCACTCGATGCGACAATTGCGTCAATTACTGAAGCACTTAAAAAAGGTGACACAGTAACTTTAGTTGGTTTTGGTACTTTCAGTGTTAAAGAACGTGCTGCACGCACTGGTCGTAACCCTAAAACTGGTGAAGAGCTTCAAATTAAAGCAACAAAAGTACCTAGCTTTAAAGCTGGTAAAGGTCTTAAAGATTCAGTAGCTTAATCTTTTAAGATGAATAAACGCGCCAATATAGGCGCGTTTTTTATTAAATATCTGAATTGACCAATATTGCTCATTCATTGATTGTGGTTTTTCAGTTAAAATTCTCCTCGAAATAAAATATTGGAATACTTATGGAATCGTTTCGTACAGTCATTAAGGGTTGGCTCGGCAAAGTCCTTCTAATTTTGTTTTTGACCCCTTTAGCACTTGTAGGTATTGAAGGATATTTTAATAGGGGAAACAAGGCTGATGTTGCTAAGACAGTAAATGGCCAAGAAATATCTAAAAAAGACCTTGAAACTTTAACTCAGTCTTACAAAGAACAATATTTAGCTGCTGTTAAAGGGGATGAAAGTTTACTTAATTTGCCTGTCATTCAGGCTAAGGCACTCGATATTTTGGTGTCACGTAATCTATTAATACAGCAAGCAGAAAAATTAGGTATCTCTTTGAGTGATGCTCAAATTGAGCAAATGTTAGCTCAGCAGCCTAGTTTGCAAGAGAATGGTCAATTCTCACAAAAACTCTATGAAAATTACTTACGTTCTATTGGCATGACGAGTCAAGGTTTAATAGCAAGCCTACGTCAAGATCATGCTTTGAAAATGTTAACGTCAACCTTTGCTGATTACTCTTTAGTAAGCAAAGTTGATCTAATGCAAATTGCGAATTTGCAAACTGAACAACGTACGTTACATTTAGCTAGTATTAAATTAGATGCTTACAAAACAGGTTTAAGTGCCTCTAATCAAGAAGCTACAGATTACTATAACAAGCATCAAAATGAATTTAAGCAACAGGCTTCGGTTGATGTTGATTATGTTGTCTTATCTCCATCAATGATGGCTAAACCAGCTCCTGCAACTGAAGCTGAACTTCAGCAAGCTTATGCAAAGTTTGTTGAAACTCAGAAAAAAGATGCTAAACGAACTGTAAAGCATATTTTAATTACTACTGATGCTCGTGATGATGCAGCCGCTCAAAAACTTGCAAAAGAAGTTTATGCGAAAATTCAGGGCGGTCTTTCATTTGCACAAGCTGCATCGCAGTTCTCTGAAGATCCTAGTTCAAAAGCAAAAGGTGGTTTAGTTGAAGCATATGCTCCAGGCGTTTTCTCGGATGCATTTGATAAAACTGTTTTAAGTTTGAAAAATGGACAAGTTTCGCAGCCAGTAAAAACACAATATGGTTACCATATTATTGAAGCAGAAACTCAAGCTAACCAAATCCCTTCATTTGAAGCTGAGAAAGCGCGTTTAACGGCTGAGGTTGAAAAGAATAAAGTTGCTACTGTTTATTCAGATGCCGTAAACAGTTTGAATGAAACAATTGTTGGTAATGATTCTTTAGAAGCTGTTGTACAAGAAGTAAAAGGTGCAAAAGTTGAATCATTGAATGGTGTAACTTTAGCAACTCAAAACCCATATTTAAGTGATCCAAGTGTCAAAATTAAGCTATTTAATGATGATGTGAAAAATGGTGACCGTAATGCATCATCTAATATTCAATTAGCAAATGGTGATACGGTATGGGTTAAAGTACGTGATTACCACGCAGCTGGTGTAAAACCATTAGCGCAAGCGATGAATGAAGCAAAAGCCAAAGTTATCGATGCAAAAGCGCGTAAAGCAGCCCAAGCAAAAATTGCTACCATGTTGACTGAGTTTAAAACTCAACCAGCAGAACAAGTAGTTGCTAAAAATAAAGTCGCATTTGAATCAGCTGGCGTATTTAGTCGTTCACAGGGTTTAAAGCGTGAAATTGAACGTGCAGCATTTAGTTTAGCTACCCCTAAACCGGGTATGTGGTCTGTTACAACAGCAAACTTACCAAATGAGCTGGTAGTCGTTGCAGTTTCAAATGTAAATTCATCAGCCGCTAATGCTATTCCTGCTGATCAATTACAACAGCTAAAACAACTTTATCGTCAATCTCGTGGTCAACAAATATTGGAAGATTACAGCCAATATTTAAAATCACATGCAAAAATTAAATAATAATTTGATCAAATAAAAAAAGCGCTTCGGCGCTTTTTTATTTTCTATTAATCGAGATGATGTTCGATATATTGCTGTCGATATTGTTTAGGTGATAAATCAAAAATTCTTTTAAAGGCCTGACTAAAAGCAGTTTCGGATGAATAGCCGACTTTGTTTGATATTTGCTGAATTGAAAAATTACTTGTGCGTAAGTACTGACTTGCTAAACGAAAACGGTAATGTTGCAAATAAGTTAGAGGTGGTTCCCCAATAATACTATTAAATAGATTTGCAAATTTGGACCGTGACATACAGCATTGTTCTGCTAAAGATTCAACTGTCCAAGCGACTTCTGGTTGGCTATGAATAGCGGATAGGGCATTACTCAATTCAGGATGGGTTAACGCACTTAGCCAGTTTTGTTGATCAGTCATTTGTTGAACATGATCACGAATGCACTCAATGAGAAGAATACTGACTAAATGATCAATAATTTTGTCATGTCCCGGCCTGATTTTTTGAGTTTCAATTGCTAAAAAATAAAGCCCAATTTGTAGCCATTCTGGTGGGTTGGTTTGATTTTCGTGTTGAATATGCATGATCGAAGGCAATGCATTAATCAAAGGGCCTGCCATATGAGTATCAATCTGACAGCGTAAACACAGTAATAAGGTTTTATTAGGAGAGGAGGTGCCAAATTCAATTGCGTCTTGTCTATGGCCGTTAAAAAGCGAAGTAATATCTAATGAATCTACTAATTTAGTTGCTGTTGATTTTGAGTCGGTGGCATTATGTGCCTTTCCAGAAGGAATTAAAATAATATCACCAGCTGTCGCAATTATTTTTTCTGACGCATTAAGTTGAATATATACTGAACCAGTTAAAACAATATAGGCAAGTAAAGCAGATTGATCTTGTGTTTTAAAAGCCCATTCTCCTTGTGCTTTTAAATAGATGTATTCAGACTTATTAAGGTGAATATCATCAAAAAATTTACTTAGTGCATCCATCTTTAAATGATCAATCATTATTTTAATAAAATTATAGTGAGCTATAAGAATAGATCAACATGTGTTTTTAGGACAAAAAAGTGGAAGAAAATGCCAAAGACTTTGAAATAGGTTTTTTGGACGGTTACTACTGTTAAGTAAGTACTATTTCTTTAACTATATAGATATATAGAAAAAGGAAATATGACTATGAATGCACCAGTAAATGTTCAGCAAGAACTTATGCCAGTGCCAGCGTCTATGCGTGAGATAGATCGTAAGCGCTATTTATGGATGATTAGTCCGGCTCTACCTGTAATTGGTTTAGGTATTTTAGCTGGATACCATTTTGGTCCACGCCCATTAAAGAAAGTATTTGCTTTAGGTGGCCCACTTTTATTACACGTTGTGATTCCTGCAATTGATACGATTATTGGTAAAGATGCACGTAATCCAACCGACGAAGAAATTAAGCTTCTTGAAAAAGATCCGTATTATTCACGGTTAGTGAAGAGCTTTATCCCATTACAATATGCTGCAAATGTTTATGCATGTTATTTAACAAGCCGTAAAACTACGTCATTCATTGATAAAATTTTGCTCGGTGTTTCAATGGGGGCGATTAATGGTATTGCGATTAATACAGCCCATGAATTAAGTCATAAGCATGATCGTATTGATCATATTTTATCTCATCTTGCTTTAGTTCCTACAGGTTATAACCATTTCCGTATCGAACATCCTTATGGACACCATAAACGTGCAGCAACTCCTGAAGATCCCGCTTCTTCACGTATGGGCGAAACATTTTATGAGTTCTGGCCACGTACAGTTGTAGGTTCTTTTAAGTCTGCAATTGAAATCGAGAAAAATCGTTTAAAACGTAAAGGAAAAGAGTTCTGGTCAGCAGATAATGAATTATTACAAGGCTGGGGAATGAGTGCTGCTTTTCATGCTTCTATGGTGGGAATTTTTGGTAAAAGTACAATTCCATATTTAGCGACACAAGCATTTTATGGCATTAGTCTTTTTGAAATTATTAACTATATTGAACATTATGGCTTACTGCGTCAGAAAAAAGAAAATGGTCAATATGAGCGCACAATGCCAGAGCATAGCTGGAACAATAACAACGTAGTAACAAACTTATTTCTGTACCAGTTGCAGCGTCACTCAGATCATCATGCTTATCCGACTCGTCCATTCCAAGCATTACGTCATTTTGATGAGGCGCCAGAATTACCAAGTGGTTATGCAAGTATGTTATTACCTGCGTTAATTCCTTCGTTGTGGTTCAAAATAATGGATAAGCGAGTTTTTGATCACTATAAAGGTGATTTGAACAAAGCGAATATTTCACCAAAACGACGTGCAAAAATCTTCAAAAAATTTGGTGCAGTAGATAAATCATTAGAAGCATAAAAATTGAATAAATAATATATATTCCTGAAATACCAAACCCTCTAATCATGTGATTAGAGGGTTTTATCTTTTAGATAAATCTTAGAGTTATGAAGCAAAAGAGTTTAGATTCTCTTGCGTCTTTTTTATTTTAATTCACTGGAAGATTTACCAAGCTCACGACGCGCAATAATTAATTGTTGAATTTGCTGAGTACCTTCAAAAATATCAAGAATCTTTGAATCACGTGCCCATTTCTCAAGTAGTTCATCTTCGTTATAGCCAACACTTGCTGCTAACTCGACACATTTTAAAGTGATCTCGTTACCAACACGACCTGCTTTTGCTTTTGCAATAGAAGCTTCTTTAGAATTTGGCTTTTTGTTATCAGCCATCCATGTTGCTTTTAACATGAGCAGACGAGCAGCTTCCCATTCAGCCTCCATACGGTAGATTTGTGCTGCAAGGTTAGAAGCATGCAAATAGGGAGTCGAGTAGTCAGGATCAAGCTGATCTTTAAAAATCTCTTTAATACGCTCTAGTGAAGCTTTCGCACAACCGATTGCCATTGCTGCAACTAGAGGGCGTGTATTGTCAAAAGTTTCCATTACTCCAGCGAAACCTTTAGCAACATCCACTTCGGCATTACCCAAAAGGTTCTCTGCTGGTACACGGCAGTCAATAAAACTGATGACTGCTGTGTCTGATGCTTTAATTCCTAATTTATGTTCGAGACGTTCGACCTTCATGCCAGGCGTACCTTTGGGTACTACAAATGATTTAATAGCTGCACGGCCAAGTTTGCGATCAAGTGTGGCCCAAACAACGACAGAGTCTGCTCGTTCACCTGAGGTCACAAAAATCTTTTCACCATTTAGAATGTAGTCATTGCCATCTTTAGTTGCCGTGGTACGGATAGCGGCAGAGTCGGAGCCACAACCCGGTTCGGTGATGGCCATTGCTGCCCATGTTCCTTTGAACCGTTCTAATTGCTCATCATTTGCGACAGCAGCAATTGCTGAGTTTCCAAGACCCTGACGAGGCATACTCAGTAATAAGCCTGTATCGCCATAACACATCTCAATAATTCCAAGAGCGGTCGACATGTTGGTTCCATTGCGAATACCTTCATTGTCGGTATCACCGCGCTTTCCAGCACCCGCAGCACCAGCATTAATTCCTTCACCACCTTCATTCATGCCATCAATAAGGGAGGCAAGCATATCAAGTTCTTTTGGATATGCATGTTCAGCTTTATCATATTTACGGGAAATCGGGCGTAATACATTGATCGCAACATCATGTGCTTGATCAATCATCATTTTGAATTTTTTAGGATTTTGTAAATTCATTAAAGTATCCTCTGATTGATCTTTTAAGCATGTAAGCCAGATTGTAAAATTGCAGTAGCCCGTAAATCGCGGTACCAACGTTCAACAGGATGTTCTTTTGTGAAACCATGTCCACCAAGAATTTGCACACCGTCTGTGCCAATTTTCATGGATTTTTCAGCACAAAGTAGATGGGCTAAGTAAGCTTCACGGTGAAATGGCTTGCCTGACTCTGCAAGGCTTGCTGCATTTAAAATCAACATACGCATTGCATCAATTTCAATTGCCATATCTGCAATCATGAAAGCGACACTTTGACGATGTGAAATAGGTTCACCGAATGCAGTTCGTTCATTGGCATATTTAATACAGTAAGCTTTTACAGCTTCACATGTACCCACAGCCATTGCACACCACATTAAGTTGCCTAAATCTACAAAGGCTGTGTAATCAAAATCTGTTGCACCTAAACGTAGAGCAGGAGTGTGATTAAAGCGAAGAGTTGCTGTTTCTGTCGCTTTAAGACCCATGGCCGGAGTATTTTTTATTGAAATTGTTTCATTACACTGCACGACGAATACGTCTGGCTTGCCGTTAAAGTCTGCACTTACTAAAAATACATCAGCTAAATCGCCTAAAATCACTAATGTTTTTTCACCATCAATAAAAAACTTATCATTTTCAAGTGATGCTTTTGTTTTTAAAGCATAAGGATTAAATGCTGGAGTTGTTTCTTGAACAGCAAAAGTTGCTGTAATGTCTGAGTCTTCTGCAAAACATGGTAGGTACATCGACTGAACTTCAGCAGAACCCCAACGTGTGATTGCATTAATAACGCTAAATGTACTGAGTAATCCTGCTGTAAGACTAAAATCACCTTCAGCTAGTTTTTCAGCAATTAATAAGTTACTAACGATATTTTGTTCGGCTGCTACTCCACCGAGTGCTTCTGGAAGTGCATAATAGTTAAGTCCTAAATCTTCAACATATTGCCAAAGAGTTTCAGGAAACTGAGCTTCCTGATCGGCATCATGAGCTAACTCCAATAAAACCTCTTGAGCAAATTGAGACATTGCTTCAGAAGTCATTTGTTGTTCTTCGGTTAAACTTAAATCAAATAAATTTTTTTGTTGGCGAGGTAAACGTTGTTGAGAGATTTGCTTGGGCTTAAATGCTTTTTGAGTCTGCGTTAATGCTCTAAAGCCAGCTTTTGAACCTTGATAAAGAGATTTTTCAACAAATTTACGCAACTTGAGTTGATCAAGTACATCGCTTCCAGCCAATCTTGTGATCAGCGATAAACCCAAACCCTGAGCTTTATTGATCATACTTGTCATGATTATGGTGTCCTAACACATTGTTATTGTTTTATGCTGACACGCCTCATATTAAAAAACTATGTCGTTACTGACATTCGAAAAATGAGTAGATAAATGGTAAATAGAAAATAAGAAAATTATAAGTTTTTGATTTTATTTATTTAAAATAATTGCAATGTTGGGGAGCCGAGAAGGATTGACTAGAATGACATGGAATCATTCTAGTCATTCATTAAATCAAGCAAAGTTACGAATCATACGTCGCACATTGGTTTTTGCATCAATAACCGTCATAAATGTGTAGGCTCCAATGAATTTACGGCTAATAAACATAAACTCTTTTGGCGGAACTGAAAAATAACGTGAAGCCATTGATTTACTAGCTTGTTGCATAACACGGCTATGAAGCTGGCTTTTCTTCCAGTCATAACGTTCGTGTTCATCCATAAGACCAGCGGGCATATCTGGGTTATTTGCAGGAGTACTGAATGCTTCTGTTGCAAGTAAAAAGACATCAGCCATACCTGGTTTAATACTTTCAGGCATCGCATCAAAGAACTCGTAACCAGTCATGGCTTTGACCATTGCATCTTTATTATGTTGATAACCTGCCTGAATGAGTTGACGGGCAACTGATAGCAAGTGTTCATCAAACTGGCGAATAGCACCAAAATCTAATAATACAATTTTGTCTTGAATGTCTTGGCCATTACCTAAACGAACAAGGTAATTACCAAAGTTAGGGTCAGTTTGCATTTCACCCCATTCAAAAATTTCACGAACCGCAATCTCTAATGACGCTTCACCGAGTTGATTACGACGTTCCTGAGGTAATGACAACATCACAGGGCTATTAATTGGCACACCACGTTCAAAAGTCATGCAGAGCACTTGATTTGTGCAATATTCATCTACAATTGTAGGAACAATATAGCGCTCATCATCTTTTAAGCGTTCACCAAAGCGACGAGTAGTGGCAGCTTCAACATCATAGTCAACTTCACGATGCATCATTTCACGTACTTCATCAAACCACTGATCAAATTCACGGGTTTGTGGAACCATACGCGTCAGTTTAAGCATGTTTTTAAACAAACTCATATCGGAGTCAATAGCATTTGCAACGCCCGGATATTGAATCTTTAAAACTAACTCTAAACCATCTGATTTACGCGTTGCACGGTGTACTTGTGCGAGAGAGGCCGTACCAATTGGCTCATGATCAATTGTTAAATCATTTAATTTAGCGCCCAATTGCTCTTGAAGGTGCGGCTTAATTGCAGGCCAATCTAAAGCAACTGTCTGGTTATTTAAGGTGTTTAATGCTTGTGTAATTTCTTCAGGTAAAAAATGTTCACCATAAAGGGCCATCATTTGGCCAATCTTAACAATAGAACCCTTAAGTTTACCTATTTCAGAAACCAGATAATTAGCTTGCTCGCTCATCGCTTTTTTGCGTTTCTTTTCTTTTTCTTCCTCATTAGAAAATAAAGAAGAGGCACTTGCAGTTGCCCAACGTGTTCCTGCAAGTAAAGAAGCTTTCGCGATTGATAAGCGTCGATCCATGGAAGAAGTTTTTAAACTCTTAAGCTTATCTTTCTGATTTGACATGAAAATAGAATCCTATGCGCATCATGCAGCCAAACGCTGGTGATCTAAAATTGTAACGAATATTACATGTTTTGAGCGTATTAAAATAGTTCTCTCAGACTGAATGATCAGTCGAAATGGCTATCTTTATTTCATTAACTTTAAAATAGCCTAAGCAATTTTAAAATTTAAGAAACTTACAGCGTTCAGGTGAGTAAAACTAGGGTAAAAACGGATCTTTCACAAAAACTTAAATTACATTTTAAATTGGATCTTCAATTCAGACTTCTGCATTAAGTGAAGGCGATTGGACTGAATATGCTGTAATAACATTTGTTTGACTGAATCATGCATAAAACCAAGTGCATGAGCTTTTACAATAATAATGCTGGGTAAGGTATAGAAAAAATACTTAACATCCTCGAGTGTTGCGTTATTAAAGATGCCTTGTTCAATTAACGTCTGCTGTAAAAACTGCTTTTCATTTAAGACATAATCTGAAGATTCATCCCAAAAACGGTGACGCATAGCCATCAGATTGTTGTGTTTATAACTCATAAAATTGTCAGCTCAGACTTAAATCTAAATAAAATATATGGAGTCGAGCCATGAATATCAAGTTGAGATTATTTTTTATTCAGTTGCTGTTTGATTTTTTATGTAATTCTTGTAAATAGCCTAAGCAAATTTAAAAATTTTTCTAAAAAAACTATAATCCAAATAATTTCATCTATAACACTACTTATTATGACTCCTGCATGTAGACTGTTAAAAAGTAATAAAATCGAATTTTCTATTCATGAATATGAACATGATTCAAATGCTAAAAGTTTTGGATTAGAAGCAGCAGAAAAACTAAATTTAGATGTAAGGGAAGTATTCAAAACATTGATGGTTAGCGATGATAAGAATTTTTTTGTTGCAGTATTGCCAGTTAATCATCAATTAAATTTAAAAAAAGTGGCTACGGCGTTTGGCTGTAAAAAATTGCAAATAGCCAATCCAAAAGACGCTGAACGTTTAACGGGGTATTTGGTCGGAGGGATTAGTCCTTTAGGTCAGAAGAAACGCTTAAAAACCGTTATTGATGCATCTGCACAAGAGTTCAGCAAAATCTATGTGAGTGGAGGGAAACGGGGACTAGATATTGGCTTAAACCCGAAAGATCTAGCACAACTCTTAAATGCTCAATTTGTTGATGTACTTGATAAGTAAAATAAATCTCTTTCTTATCTCATTAAATTAACTAATTTTAAGATAGGTAGTATTAAATCAAGTTATTTTAATAAAAACAATTCTCATTATTATTTATATTTAGTATTATCCCGAGCCTTATAACTATCTAATAACTTTTGGGTTTGGAGAAAGGGAAAATGAATCAATACAAAAAGGTTGGGGCTAACTCAAATCATCTGATGTGTGCAGAATCACGGTATTTTAAATTAAAACCTTGTTGTATTGCTCTAGCAGCAATATTTGCGCAGCAGGTTTATGCAAATACAAATATTGAAAAGGAAATCCTTAATAATCAACCGACACAAAAGCCTGTAGCTCAATTGCAAAAAATTATAGTGACGGCGACAAGGACGCCCAAAAATATTGCTGAAATTGCCGGCACAGTTCAAACGATTGAAAAGCAGCAAATTGAACAACAGGCAACTGCTGGACGAAAAATTGCCGATATTCTGGCTCAGTTGGTTCCATCACTTGGGGTGAGTAGTGGAACGACTACCAACTATGGGCAAACAATGCGTGGTCGTGATGTCATGATTATGATTGACGGTGTATCACAAAATGGCTCACGCGATGTTGCTCGGCAGCTAAATAGTATTAGTCCAGGCATGATTGAACGTATTGAAGTTCTTTCAGGAGCTACAAGTATTTATGGATCAGGTTCTACCGGCGGGATTATTAATATTATTACGAAACGTGCTGATTCGACTAAACCAGTAAGTTTTGAAACTAAACTTGGTATTGCGTCTTCCGATACATTTCGAAGTGATAGTCTAGCTTATGATATTGGCCAATCTATTTCATTTAATAAAGATAATATAAATGGTTTCTTAGGGGCTAATTTCACTAGTCGCGGATCTCAGTTCGATAGCCATGGTGATCGTATTGCTATAGCACCTATGCAAGGTAGCCGTCCTGATACTGATACAATTGATATTAATAGTCGTATAAATATAGATTTAACTGATAACCAATCACTAAGTTTGGGTGCACAGTATTATAAGGATGAACAAGATACGAATTATGGTCCTGATTATGGGAAAAATTATATTTATGGAGGAGCGCCTAACTCATATATTGGGAAAAAGGGTTTAGAAATATCTAATCAGCCTTTTACAGAGCGCTATGCATTCAACACTCAATACCAAAATAAAGATATTTTAGGTCAGGTCTTAAATTTAGAAGGATATTACCGTAAAGAAGATGCTCGTTTCTTTCCAGTCTTTTTAGGAGGGGAAGGTACAGAAGCAAAGCAATCTCAATCTGAAATCGAAGTGGCTGGTCTGCGTTCAACAGTACAAAGTGATTTAAATATTATGAATCGTGATCTTAATCTAACTTATGGTTTAGATTATGAACATGAAAAAGATCATCAACATTATGAGCATTTCACAGCGTTTAATACAGGTTTGACCTATAAACCTACAGGTAAAACTTCCGATGCCGGTCCAAATACAACAATTCAAAGTGCTGGCATTTTTATACAAGGTGATTACGCTTTAACAGACCGTATGAATGTCCAGGCTGGTACTCGTTACCAATATATCAAAGCTGAAACAGAACAGTACTCGACTAAAAATGGCATACAGCCAAGCGGATCTGTAAATGACGATGCTGTTTTATTCAATTTGGGAGCGATATATAAATTAACAGATGAGCAGCAAATATTTGCTAATTTCTCTCAAGGTTTTAGCTTTCCAGATGTACAACGGATGATGCGTGATGCATTTAATATCTCAACAGCGAATATTCAACCTATTAGTGTAAACAGCTATGAACTAGGCTGGCGTTTACAAGGGGAGCAAAGCCTAAATCTAGGTATAACGGGTTTCTATAATACCTCAGATAAAGTTGTTCAATTCTACAAGAACAGTAATAAAGAAACTGTTGCTGAGGTTATGGACAAAGACCAACGTGTATATGGTGCTGAACTAACGGCGACCTACCCATTTATGGAAGAGTTTAAAGTTGGGGGAACACTGGGTTATACGCGAGGTCAATATAAAGATACGGATGGTAAATGGAAAGAGTTGAATGCTTTTCAAGTTTCACCAATCAAAGGTACTGTTTTTGCCGAGTGGAACAGTGATGAAGGATATGGTGCTCGTATGCAAATTCTTGCTATAAAAGGTACAAATGAAGCAGTAAAAGATGGTTCACTTTCAGCTGTAAAAATTACGGGCTATAGCACGATGGATGTTTTGGCTCATTTTCCAGCTTGGAAAGGACGTATAGATTTTGGTGTATATAATGTTTGGAATAGAGACTATCGAACTGTCTATAGTCAACAAGCAGAAAAAGTATATGGTCTTGTAGAAAGTATACCAGCTGAAGGACGTACTTACGGCCTCAGTTATACATTTAATTATTAATATGAAGTGAGATAGGGAATATCTATAAATCATAGGTATTCCTTAATAAATTAAAAAAATAATAAAATAAACTTGCATTATTAAATGCAAATGATTATCATTATCTATATTGAAAGTTGAGGAATATTCTAGTAATTAAGTTTAACGTCTACTACTTTAATGCTAAGTTTTAGGCGATTTAAAGTTATACCAGAGACTCCAATAATAATGATGTTGAAAAAGATGAGTTGATTTCTGGTATGTGAGCGCCTGCAGGATATTATAAAAATAGGCAGGTTCAACTAGCGGTAAATGGAACAAAGAAAAATAAACATTATCAGCGCAACAAAAAGAACTAACCAAAAGCAGTAGGCGAGGATGGCCTACTGCTTTTGTAGTTAAAGTTCATTTCATAGTTATTTATACATTTCAACTCTTTTGGACATTTAACTCTATACAGTAACAGTTCGAGTATGTTTTTGATTAAAAAATAACCACTAATGTTTCATTTATTAACATCCTACCTTTTTAGCGATTTTTTTGTATACCCTGAATAAAACATGATCAAAAAAAGAGGTAAAAACGTGCTTATTTTTCATGGAAAACCTGTTCACGGAGCTATCTTCGATATGGATGGGACAATGTTTGACACTGAGCGATTACGGTTTCAAACATTGCAACAGGCATCTCAAGAACTCATTGGACAGGAGTTTTCACACGAATATTTAATGCAATGTTTAGGCTTAAGTGCAACTACTGCTGAGCAACTGGCTCAACGTCTATATGGCGTAAATGTTCCATATAAAGAAATTCGAAAAAAAGCTGATGAGATGGAACTCGAATATATTCGAAAACACGGCGTACCGATTAAAAAAGGTTTGGTTCAAGTTTTAGAACGTTTACGAAAATCTGGTTTAAGAATGGCTGTTGCGACTTCAAGCCGTAGGGCAATTGCCGAAGAATATTTAATTAATGCGAATGTTTATAAATTTTTTGATGTGATTACCTGTGGTGATGAAGTAGAGCAAGGAAAGCCACATCCAGAAATCTTTTTAAAAGCTGCTAGTCAACTTCACTTGGACGCTAACCAGTGTCTTATGTTTGAAGATTCTGAAAATGGTTTAACTTCAGCTCATACTTCAAAAGGTTTAACGATTTTATTAAAAGATATTAAAGAACCAAATGACGAAATGCTGGAAAAAGCAGATTTTTATTATGATCAGATGTATGACTTTTTAACCGATCTCGACCAATTTATCCCTGTTATGGACATGCCGGAAATGCAGGAATCTTTTCCGCAAAGTCTGAATCAACTGACAGTGGGAATACATGGTTTCGGTGCTATTGGCGGTGGTTACGTAGCGCAAATCTTGTCACATTGGGATGGGTACACAAAACCAAAAAAAATTATTGCTTCAACACGTAATAGTCTTTTTCGCGAAGCTGTGAATGCATTTGGAACATATAGCATTCGCTATGGGCAATTTTCTTATGATGAACGTATTGAGAATATGACCATTGTTGATTCTGAAAATGAACAACAAATGTTGGAGATGTATACCCATTCAAGTTTGATCGCACTGTGTTTACCCGAACAGGCCATCGAAGCTGAAGCAAAAATAATCGCAAAAGGATTATATGCTCGCTTTAACTCGCCACTTGAAACATGTATTGAACCGTTAACTTTTCTAATTATTTTAAATAAAGTCGGCGCGAAATATTTAGTTATGAAGCATCTTAGAGAAGCTCTATTAGAATTGACCAACGATGAAGATGTGACTGAACATATTTTAAAAGAACATTACTTTTGCGATACCGTTGTAAATCGCATGGTTTCAAAATTATCTAATCAAAATTTATATCGCCAACTTCGTATTAAGCATAATTTCCTTGAACAGCATTTAGAAGATGTTGAACACGAAGAACAAATCGAAATTGAAGACTGTAATAAACTGACTCAAGACCAGCAAAACCAGGCATCTTTATATGTCGATAACATGCGCCGTAATTTTCAGCCAGGCCATATATTACAAAGCATGGATCTAATTCTGTTTCATAGCGAAACGGATATGCCAATTTATGTAGAAAAAGGCAGCCCTTTACTTGAAAAGTTGCGTCAAGTTGTCTTGGTGAATCAGATTACAGACATTCAATTAATCAAAAACCGTCTATGGAACGGCGTGCATGCCATGCTTGCTTGGTACGCATCTTTACTAGGTTATGAATCTATTGGTGTTGCCATGGGTGATCATTCAGTTAAAGCATTTGCAGAAAACTTAATAAGAGAAGTAAAGCAAGGGCTTGCAATTGTATTACCTAACTATGCAAAAGATCTGGATCGCATGGCACAAAGCTTCCTAGACTCATGTGAATATGCTTTTAAAGACCCTTGTCAAAGAGTTGCTAGAGATCCACTTCGCAAATTAACTCATAATGAAAGAGTAATTGCGTCAATTGAGGTGAATATAGATCATAATTTGCCTTATAAAAATCTATTAAAAGGTGCTGCACTAGGGTATGCCTATGCGATTCAATTTTTAGAAATTGAAGAGACTAATGCAATTAAACATTTACACGAGCAAGTTAAAAAACTGGATATGAGTGCTGCTCAAAAAGCACAACTTGAAGTTGAGTTAACGCAATTAGTTCAATATTTATTTTCTGAACAAGGCAAACAGCCTTTAAACATGAATATTGTCAACTCAGAAAAAGCGCGTACTCAATATGCCTAAATCCTTTTAATTATGCTCTACAACTGAAAGGCAAACATGCTTTAATACAAGAATTGAATGATTTTGAATTAAAGCTGTGTTGCTAAAACCCTCGACGTTCATGGTGCCAACATCTATACGAGATTATCCTGAGTGGCATCTTGGACGGCAAAATTATGCGTTGTGGTATTTAGAAATTAATAATCAAAAAACAGTTGATTATTTAGATGCCTTGCGCGCGCATTTTTCAGAATTCTTATTAGAACCTAATAGTCGTCAATATCATATCACGCTGTTTATATGTGGATTTTTAGATCACGAAACCAGAGTTTATAGTGATGACTTTAGTTTGAGTGAATTTGAGCAGCAAAGAGAAATCTTAAAAAAAGAAGATTTTGCTCCGTTTCATTTAAAAATTGGTTCAATCGATAGCTTTAGTAGTGCTCTATTTGTAGAAATAGCAGATACCGAAAATATCTTATTTCAGATACGCCAAAAGTTAGGTTTAGTTTCTAATGAAATTGCGGCTTTAGATTATTGCCCACACATCACTTTAGGGTTGTATAAAACAGACTATAGTAGTGATTTGATTTTACAAAAAATTTCTGAATTACCTGTACAATATAAACAGGCTGAATTTGACCTTAAAGTTGAGCATTTAACATTTGGTTATTATCAAGCTCAAATTTTACAAGGTAAGTTATATCCGTATCAGCATTTGTTTTTAGGTGATGCATGTTGCAACTGATTTTGGGTGGAGCTCGTTCCGGCAAAAGCCGACTGGCTGAACAAACGGCAATAGACAGGCAATTAGCTGTCACTTATGTTGCAACGGCGCAAGCGCAAGATTTTGAAATGCAAAGCCGAATAACACATCATCAAAATCAGCGTCCTTCTCATTGGTCTTTGGTTGAAGAACCTTTATATTTAGCAAAGATTCTGCAAAAAATTGATCGACCTAATCAAATTATTCTTGTGGATTGTTTAACACTTTGGCTAACCAATTTATTACTTTTAGAAGATCAAAATGTTCAACAACTTGAGTGTGAGCAACTATTAAAAGTTTTACCCACGCTTCAGTCAGAAATTATTTTAGTAAGTAATGAAACGGGTTTAGGCGTTGTGCCACTCGGTGAGATTAGTCGTCGATTTGTCGATGAAGCAGGCAGACTGCATCAGAGTTTAGGGCAAATTGCAGATAAGGTTGTGTTTTGTGTGGCTGGTTTTCCAATGATTTTAAAAGGTGAGAAATAAAATGAACTGGTGGTTACAATCTGTACAGCAACCTGATGTGGACGCAAAACAACAAGCTGAGCAACACCAGCTTCAACTGACCAAACCTACAGGTGCTTTAGGTGATCTAGAACTGATAGCAGTAAAACTTGCTAGTTTGCAATCAAATGCGCATCCACACATTACCCATCCATGGATTACAGTTTTTGCTGGCGATCATGGCGTGGTTGAAGAAAATATCTCTGCATATCCTCAAGCCGTTACCCGTCAAATGTTACAAAACTTCACGACTGGTGGTGCAGCAATTAGTGTTATTGCCAAATATCATCAAGCTCATTTACAAGTGATTGATTGCGGTACAGTTGGTGAAGCATATGAATATGCAGGGGTTGAACGTCATTGTGTTCGTGCCGGCACAGCAAATTTTGCTAAACAAGTTGCAATGAATGCAGATGAATGTCGTGCTGCTTTAGAGTTAGGTAAAAACAGTGTAGACACGGCCAAATCTAAAGGTGCAGATATTTATATTGCTGGTGAAATGGGTATAGGAAATACCTGTTCTGCTTCTGCCTTAGCATGTCTTTTATTAAATGATACTGCCGAGCAATTAACTGGATTTGGTACAGGAATTGGTGCAGATCAGTTAAGACATAAAATTGAAGTAATTGAAAAGGCAATTGAACTTCATCATAAACATGTTACTGGCGATGCGTTCAAAACACTGTGTGCAGTTGGTGGTTTGGAAATTGCGGCAATTACAGGTGCTTATATCCGCTGTGCGCAGGTGGGCTTACCTATCATTGTGGATGGTTTTATTAGTTCGGTCGCTGCTTTATGCGCAGTGCGGATGAACCCTAAAGTGCGTGACTGGATACTTTTTGGCCATCAATCGGCAGAATATGGACACCAGCGTATTTTACAAGAACTCAATGCTGAGCCGATTTTAAAAATGAATTTACGTTTAGGTGAAGGTAGTGGTGCTGGCGCTGCTTTGGCATTAGTTAAAATGGCATGTGTATTACACAACCAAATGGCTACCTTTGCTCAAGCTGCCGTAAGTGGGGATAAAATTGGGTAAATTTAGAATTGATTTACTTAGACATGGCGAAAGTCAATATAGCCATACTTTACGTGGCCATTTAGATGATGAGTTAACAGCAAAAGGTTGGCAGCAAATGCAGTCAACCATTGAGCAAGTGGCTAATCAGCCATGGGATGTCATTATAAGTTCATCATTAAAGCGTTGTGCTTGTTTTGCTGAGCAACTTGCGAAGACAACTCAGCTGCCTTTACTTCTAAATCATGACTTAAAAGAAATGTATTTTGGTGATTGGGAAGGCGTCTCAACTCAGCAAATTTATGAAACTTCACCCGAATTACTTGCAAATTTTTGGCAAAAACCGAGTCAATATTGTCCACCTCGCGCAGAAACATTAAACCAGTTTCAAATAAGGGTTCTTAAAGGTTTTCAAGATTTGCTGAAGCATATGCAAAAGCAAAACTTACAGCATGCTTTAGTTGTTACTCATGGCGGTGTGATTAAGCTATTGGCTTGTTTAGCCAGACAACAACCTCTAGATGACTTACTTAAAATGCCAGCAGAGCTTGGAAAATTATATTCACTCGAATTTTCTGAAACAGATGGACAGTTAACTTTTATATTTAGATAGTAGTTTTATATTTTTATACACTTGTAAGTTATTATTTTTATAAAGATATTTAAGTCTATGTAATAGAACTGTCATTGCTAAAAACTAAGCTATTGGCATTTCTTATTAATCACACATCTGGCTTATGAATATTTTATTTAAAACAACTATGCTCGCCGCATCACTATTACTCGTAGCCTGTAACGATAATGATGATCAAGAAGCTCAAGCTGTACCATCCACAAACCCATCAAAATATTATCAAACAAAAACACCTTACCAACCACAACAAGAAATAAAAAACTATGAACAAGCACCGAATGGATTCCAGCCAGTTTTTACAGAGTTAGTGGCGCGTCACGGTTCAAGAGGCCTCTCAAGTCTGAAATATGATTTGGCACTTTATAATTTATGGAAACAGGCAAAATCAGAAAATGCCTTAACACCATTAGGTGAGCAATTAGGTGCTGATTTAGAAGCCATGATGAAGGCAAATATCTTATTAGGTTATGGCGTGGAAGGGATCCGCCAGTATGGTTATGGGAATGAAACCATGACTGGTGTTTTAGAACACCGCGGCATTGCCGATCGCTTATTACAGCGCTTACCAACTCTTTTAAACTCGCAAGCATCTATTTTGGTACAAAGTTCTGGAGTGGATCGTGCGGTAGATAGTGCAAAATTCTTCACTGCTGAACTCATCAAACAACGACCGCCACTGAAAGATAAAATTGTTCCATTGTCTTATACCAATTTATCGAGTGAAAGCGTGCCAACTGTTGAAGATGGTGGCGTTGATCGTTTCAAACTCTATTTTCATAGTTTGAATGCAGACGAAGACTTAGCTCAACCCTTGAGTGCTAGCCAACAAAAAATTTATGATGCTAGTCAGGCCTATCAAGATTTTGAAGAAAATAATAAAGATTTAGCACAAAAGTTAGATGAGTTGTCGAAAAATACCGAGGCTGAAAAAACAGCTCAAACAGTGCTCAGTCCGATTTTTAAAGCAGACTTTATTAAAAAACTTGGTACAACAGGTTATAGTTTTAGCAACACTGGATCTTTTACTGTCACTTCACCTAAAGGTGAGCAAATTACAGAAAAAGGTAAGGGCAAAAATACGATTGCTAGTGCAGTAGATGCAGCAGCTTATATTTATGAGCTCTATTCAATTTCGGGCGGCATGAAAGATGAGTTAAAAGGTATTGATTTTGATAAATATATGCCTTTGGACGCTGCAAAATTTTATGCTGAATTTAATGATGCGAATGATTTTTATGAAAAAGGCCCAAGTTTCACAGAGTCAAATCAAGTCACAAGTGAAATTGCCCAAGGACTCAAACAGGACTTGTTCCAACAAGTTGATGCGGTTGTAAATAAAGCTCAACCATACAAAGCAGTTTTACGTTTTGCCCATGCTGAAATTATTATTCCTCTAGCAACCAGTCTAGATTTACATAATATGATGCAGCCTTTACCACTACATCAGACTTATAATTACTCAACTAGCGCATGGCGTGGTGAAATAGTTTCACCTATGGCTGCAAATGTGCAGTGGGATATTTATCAAAATAGCCAAGGCTCTACTTTGGTTAAAATGCTTTATAACGAAAAAGAAACTTTGTTTAAATCTGCATGTAACTATGCACGTTACACACCAACCAGTTTTTACTATGACTACATCAAATTGAAACAGTGTTATCAAATGCAATAGATTTTCAGTTTTTTGGAGTCTTTAATGGGAATAGGGATTGCTATTCCCATTTTTATTTCTTCATAATCCAATTTGCTTTAAAATATAGATCAGTTAGAGACTTGGATATGACACCTTTTTGGATTGCATTGCAATTTTTAACTGTTCTGCCTATTGAGTTAAAGACTATACCAACGGCGCAACAAAATGGTCGAGCTATTTTGTTTTATCCTCTAGTCGGTCTGATTATTGGCGGCATACTTTTTATTGTTGCCTGTCTTTTTGCCAAATTACCCGTTTTTTTGCTTGCAACTATCATAATCACTTTATGGATTTGGCTGACAGGGGGATTACATCTAGACGGTCTAGCGGATACTGCAGATGCGTGGGTAGGCGGTTTTGGTGACAAGCTGCGTACTTTACAAATCATGAAGGATCCAAGTTGTGGCCCAATTGGAGTTCTCAGCTTAGTTATCATATGTTTGCTCAAATTTGCATTGGTTTATGTATTGATTGAACAGCATCAAACGTTATTTTTAGTCTTTGTTCCTATCCTTGGGCGTGTGGTGCCATCTATTTTATTCTTAACTACACCATATGTACGTGAAAAAGGTTTAGGGCGTTCTTTGACAGATCACTTATCTAAAACAACTTCATGGATAATCACTGGGTTCGTTCTACTATTACCTTTGTATTGGGAATGGCAAGGGCTCATCGCCGTTATTGGCTTTTTAATCAGTCTGATTTATTTAAGACATCTGTTTATTAAAAGAATTGGTGGTATTACGGGGGATACCGTCGGTGCAGCGATTGAACTAAGTGAAACCGTGCTGCTTTTTGCTTTTGTTTCGAGTTATTTTTATTTAGTTTAATTTTGAGTTTCATCCAAAAATAAAAAAGCCCTCAAAAAATGAGGGCTTAATTTTCAATCTTAAAAAGATGAATTAGCGGTTTGGTAAAACATCTTTTAAAGCTTCATGCATTTCAAGCAATGTCTTTTCAGTAGTTTCCCAGTCGATACAACCATCAGTTACTGATTTGCCATATTCTAAATCACAAAGATTGTCAGGAATATCTTGGCGTCCACCTTTTAAATGACTCTCAACCATAATACCTACGATTGACTTATTACCATCTAAAATTTGTTCAGTAATATTTTTAAGAACAAGCGGTTGTAAATACGGGTCTTTATTTGAGTTAGCATGGCTCGCATCAATCATGATTTTGTTGCTCACTTTAGCTTTTGCTAAAGCATTTTCTGCTTCCGCAACAGAGCCTGCGTCATAGTTCGGTTTGCCATTACCACCACGTAATACAACGTGTGCATAAGGGTTACCATTTGTATTAATAATTGAAACTTGGCCATCTTCATTTAGGCCTAAGAAACTATGGCCATATTTAACAGATTGCATCGCATTGGTTGCAACAGTTAAGCCACCGTCTGTACCATTTTTAAAACCAACTGGTGAAGATAAGCCAGAAGACATTTCACGGTGAGTTTGACTTTCGGTTGTACGTGCGCCAATTGCAGACCATGAAATTAAGTCTTGGTAGTACTGTGGAGAGTTAGGATCGAGTGCTTCAGTTGCACATGGCAAACCTTTTTCATTTAACTCAAGCAAGAGTTTACGACCAATACGTAAACCTTTTTCGATGTTAAATGAGTCGTTCATATCTGGGTCATTGATTAGGCCTTTCCAACCAATTGTTGTACGTGGTTTTTCAAAATAAACACGCATAACTAGATATAGGGTATCTTTAACCTTTTCGCTTAGCGCTTTTAAGCGATCAGCATATTCGTGAGCAGCTTTTGGGTCGTGAATAGAGCAAGGACCAATAACAACAAACAAACGTTTATCTGAACCATCTAAAATATTACGAATAGTTTCGCGGCCTTTTAGAACAGTTTGCGAAGCAACATCAGATAAAGGAAGTTCTGACTTAAGCTCATTTGGTGTTACAAGAGTTTGAATGCTTTTAATATTAACGTCGTCGATATCTGGCTTTGAAACGGAATTTGAATGTGTAGTCATTGCTGTCACTGGTTCGATCATACTAAAGGTTGTTTTGTGTACTGAATATACCATGAAATAATTATGAAAATACTACATCTCATGGTATTTCAGATTGGAAAAATCCTATTGATTTTACTATCTTTCAGTCGAGTTGCCTGTTTTTTCGGCAACTACTGCTTGTTGTTGTACCACAGGTGCTTTCGGTTTTGCTTTGACTGGATGAACCATAAAGTTAACACCGAGGGCAAATAGGGTAATCCCTAGAATTTTTCGGATTAAACGTTCAGGCATACGAGAGCTAATTAATGTTCCAATAATAATTGCTGGAATTGAACCCACCAATAACCACATCAGAAGTGTAAAGTCGACGTTACCAGCACTCATGTGTCCGAGGCCAGCCACTAAGGTAAGCAATACTGCATGTACAACATCCGACCCGATAATTCGGATCATTGGCAAGTTCGGGAACATAATCACAAGTGCCATGATCCCAAATGCACCCGCACCAACTGATGAAAGTGTTACGAATACACCTAAAATGATGCCCATAATCACGATAAAGCTACGTTTCTTATGGATTGCCAACTGCTCATTTTCAGTTTGAGTGACTTCTTTGCTTCTGAATTTATTAAAAAATTTCTCAATACGCGTACGGAAAATGATGGAAACACCAGTTAAGGTCAACATAAAGCCTAATACCATGGTGAGTACAGCTTTATAGTGTGTTGACTGGCTTAAATAATGCTCAAGTACCCATGAAGTAATGAAAGATGCAGGGATACTCCCTACTGCTAGCCATAAAACAATTGGCCAAACAATATTGAGCTTTCGAGCGTGAACCATTGATCCACAAAATTTTGAGATTGCAGCATAAAGTAAATCGGTACCAATTGCGATATGAGGTTCAATTCTAAAAAGGCTAATTAAAATTGGTGTCATTAATGATCCACCACCAACTCCTGTAATCCCTACACAGAAACCAACTAACATACCCGCTAAGATAAATTCAAAAGCACCAGACATCTTTATCGCCACTTATCACGAAACGCAGATATCTTATTCCTTTTAGAGATAAACAGTTGTCATGAATAATGATTTACTTATGCAAAAAAAAGCTAAGCAACGAAAATTTTGCTTAGCTTGTACTATTTTTCATCATTTTTTAAAGAAAATGATTATTTTGATGACTTTAGTGGGTTAATTAAAAGTATAAGAATAAAAGTTAATGGCGTTGCAAAGATCCACCAACTGACAAAACCAATTGAAAATTTATATTGTTGAATAAGAATAAATGCGCATAAACCAAATAGCATGAATGCAGCTATTTTAAAGTGCCGGTAATATTTTTGAGCTAACGATTTGAAATGACCTGTTGATTTCGGCGATCGATATTTCTCGCTCGCCATAAACAACATATACATCCCTAATAAAATTAAGATGAAAGCTATAAGAATCATGAGCTCACCTCAGTATTTAATTTATTCAGTTTTTTTTGAATTTTTTCTATGGCTTTATGCTGGATAGGTTGAATTTTGCAAAATATAAAAATGGCTAAAGCTGCAAATAGCCACAAAAATACATCTACACGTGCAAAGATCCAATAATCACTGAGGCTTTGAACATACTCATGTTTAAGTAAATAAATTAGATTTAAGATTGGAAGTGCAAGACACAGCATAATAAAAACGCTAAGTTGAGTTCGCCACAAATGCTGCTTTTTAGTGATTAATGCAATGATTAAGCTGATTAACCAAACCAAGAAAAAGCTATAAATTTCATAATTGATCGTGGTTGAAGTGACTGTAAACAATCGATTGGCGCTTAAATAGGCGACAGTTGCACAAGGTAAGCCAACAAACGCTGCAACATTTAAACGGTCAACTAAATAGTGCCCGAAATGAAACTGACTACTTTTATTTTGAATTTGTCGTTTAAGACTCCAAAGTAACAAACCAGAGGCAATCATTACACAGCCTAAAATGCCTGAGAAAAAGAATCCTAAACGAAGTAAAGGCTGAGCAAATGTTGCCATGTGCAGGCCATAAACACCCGCATTCAATGTTGCAATAGGGCTATTATTACGTGTATCTGCCAAGACTTTGCCAGTTGAAGCATTTAATGTAATTTGAGGCTGATTTCGAGTAATAGTGCGGTCTTCTTTTTGAATAAATGTAATTTGAGCTTGATTGGTATTTGGATTTTTTACACTCATTGTTGATAAAGGTTGGTTGCCCCAACTTTGTTGAACTTGGCTCAATAACTTCTCAATCGCTAAGTTTTGAGCAGGGTGAATCGATTGATTCTCAAGTCCGGTCTTTGTACGAATTTCAGTAAAATATTGATAAGGGTTTTCAGGGTAAAGTTTTTGCATTCCCCAAGGCAAATATAAATAAAAGAAAATAGCTAAGCCTGTAAATGTAATGGTTAAAAAGAAGGGCAGAGCAACGACTGAAGAAATATTATGAAAGTCTAGCCATGAACGCTGAGACTTAAATGTACGTAAAGTAAAAAAGTCAGTGAATATTTTTTTATGGGTAATAATGCCTGAAACCAAAGCAATCAGCATAATAAATGCAGCAAGACATACGACTAATCGCCCAACCATTATTGGAATGCCAAAAAGTTGGTAATGGAAGCGGTAAAAAAAATCTCCGCCTAGGGTTGCCGAAAGTTGGAGTTCTTTTCCCGTGTTAGCATCAAGTGTGGCATTACCATAACCGCCGTCAGCTTTTTCCCAATACATAGTGTTGACGGGACTTTCTGGTGTAGCAACTGTTAAATACCAAGATTTGGCATCTGGAGCGTTTTCTTGTAAATATTGATATGCTGTTTTAATAGCAATATCTTGCTTTACTTCATATTGTGCAAGTGCAGGCTGCATCCATAAATTAATTTCGTGGCGGTAATAAGATAGGCTACCCATTAAGAAAATGGCAAATACGAGCCACCCAAAAATTAAGCCAGTCCATGAGTGTAGCCATGCCATAGATTGACGTATACCTTTATGCATAACCCACCGTCCGTGTCACAATAAAGAAAAGGGCAAATAGTGCGATTGATAAAATGGTCAGTCGCACTAATGATTGAACGCAGAAACCAACAATTACAAAGACTACGTAAAATAAAATCGCTATAAATGCTGAAAGATAGATAGCCTCAGCTTTGTCCAGATTCAAAAGGAAAATTCCAGTGAGTCCAAGACTTAAATACGCCATACAGGCAAAGCCCATACCGAAAACTAGCAAGAATCGATAGAAAACTTTTATACGATATGACATAGGGAGATTTACAGTTTTGGACATCTTTACTGACACATAAACAAAGAATAATAAGTAAAGCCAATCCCTAAATTGGGATTGGCTACGGTATTAATATTTAAACTTTACAGCAACTGTATAGTTGGCTGGAGCGCCATAAAAAGCTTGCCCATCGGGGAAACTATTTAAATATTTCTTGTCAAAAATATTATTACCATTTGCTTGAAGCGTAATATGATCATTGACTTCATAGCTTGCCATTAAATTGACTAAAGCATATGCATCTTGTTTGATCGTACTGTTTACATTTGAATCATATAACTTTATCCCATCTTGCCATTGTAAACCTGCACCAACTTTCAGCTTAGGTAAAACTGGCGGAGTATAGGTGGTTAGCAAGTTAAGTGTCTGGTTTGGATTGTAGGTTCTTGCCTCGCCACCATTTTTAGTATCTTTAATACTAAATTGAGCATAACCGAAAGAAAGATTTACGTTATCAGTAATTTGACCTGATAGACCGACCTCTACACCTTGTGACTCTAAATCACTCGTTGGTACTTTTCGATTAAGTGGATTTCCATCAGAGCTGCGTAGTGGGTAATTATTTTGTTCAGTTTTAAATACTGAAAGTGTTCCTGTTAAACGGTCATCTAGCCATGAACTTTTTACGCCCATTTCATAGCTTTTACCATCAATAGGTTTTAAAGCTTGATTGGTATCTTTATCAATACCAGTTTGAGGACGGAAAATTGAGGTGTAACTCATATAACCTGTATATTCAGGTGTAAAGTTATAAGTTAGTCCAACATATGGTGAGACTTTACTTTCACTATATGACATTGGTGAACCATAACTTTCACCTTTACTTTCAGCTTGGACATAGTTTGCACCAAGTAAAAGTTTTAAATCTTCATTAAGATGTAAGCGTGTCGCAGCATAGATGGAATTAATATTCTGCTTATAGTTTGCAGCTTCTGTGAAATCTGACCAAGTTATAGATTGTGGTGTCCAACTTGACCAATAGGTAGTGGTTGATTTTATAATGTTACTATCGTTAATCGTTCCTGTAGATTGTTTATCTTGCTGATGACTACGTACATAGCTGTAGCCTAAAGATGCCTCATGTTCTCGATTGAAAAGTTTATATGTTCCTTCGAGATTAAAATCGACAGCATGTTTTTCTTGGTGCTCTTGACCGCCCCAAGGGGTTAGAGAAACGCCTGATCCATCAGCTTTTGGATAACCATAATAATAAAGAAGACGACTATTATGCTTGGTATCAAGATAGTTATAAGTCAGTTTAGCCGTCCATAGATCATTAATTTTTTGTTTTAATTCAACAAAAGCATTTTGTGTCTCATTATCCCAGTGCGCCCAGTCAGGGTTTGGATTATATGAGCGATCATATGAAATTTGTTTACCATTGGCATCTAATAAAGGCAGAGAACCCCAGTTATTTGCATTAGGTTTATTCTGTTCTTGGCTATAACCTGCAGTAAGTAAAGTACTATCTGTCAAATCAGCTTCAATAATACCTGCGAAACCATTTTTCTCAGAAGAATACCGATCAAGGTAAGAATCACCAGTTTGTTCATAGCCCATAATACGGCCACGTACTTTTCCACTCGGTATAATTGCGCCAGAAACATCAGCTTCATAACGCTGCGTATCCCAAGAGCCATAACTTACGCCACCACTTGCTTGGAATTCTTGAGTCGGGCGTTTTCGAATATTATTAATTGTAGCGCTTGGATCACCAAATGCATTAGTTAAAGAGTCAGCTCCTTTAACCACTTCTACACGATCATAGAAATAAGTATCAGGATTCGTATTGTTATAGTTATAACCTGAGAGGGGAAAACCCACGCCGTCAGTTAATATATTTGAAATCTCAAAGCCACGAGCCATATAGGTAGTTCGCTCAGTTTCTTGATTAGATACTGTTACACCAGGGGTGTTTTTTAAAACATCGCGAGTACTAGTAAGACCAAAATCTTCTATTTGCTGACGAGTAACGACGTTAATGGTTTGAGGAGTTTCTTTAGCCTCAATATTAAGCTTGGTTGCACTACTCGAATTTTTAACATTATATGCTTTAGTTTGTTCAGAAGACTGTTCAGCATTTGATGCTTTAATTTGAATCGTCTGTAAAGCTTGTACCTGTGCATCTTGGGCATAGGTGAGGTTTGCATAACAAATCGCGCAGGCGATTACGGAAAGCTTAAATGGTCGAGGTGGGATATTCATAAGATTAAAGATAATGTAAATAATTCTCATTTATTTTATTGTTTGTAAATGTAAGCTACAATTCAAATTGCATTGTTAATTTAGATTAAAAGATGGTGAATGAGTGTAATTTTAGATAGCTTGTGCTGTGGCCTCTCTTGGTAAGTACATATAGATCAAGTTCAAGATTGATAAACCTCTATGCTAGAATGCATTATTTCAAATTCTTGGGTAAATCACCTTGGCAAACCGAAAACTTAAAATAGGTATTGTAGTTGGGGAAGTTTCTGGAGATACGCTTGGTGTGAAACTTATGCGTAGTTTTCGAGAACAGGGAATCGATGCTGAATTTGAGGGAATCGGTGGTCCTCAAATGATTGCTGAAGGTTTTAACAGTTATTACCCAATGGGAACTCTATCTGTGATGGGGATTGTTGAGGTCTTAAAAGATTTAAAAAAATTATTCGCCGTGCGTGATGGTCTAATCAATCAATGGACTCAACATCCGGTTGATATTTTTATTGGTATTGATGCACCAGATTTTAATCTCAGACTTTCTAAAAGTATTAAAGAAAAGAATCTTCCAATAAAAACAGTTCAATATGTGAGCCCATCAGTTTGGGCGTGGCGCCAAGGGCGTGTTCATGGCATCAAACAAAGTATAGATTTAGTACTTTGCTTATTTCCTTTTGAAAAAGTTTTTTATGAACAATATGAAGTTCCAGCAGCATTTGTCGGACATCCGCTAGCTAAACAATTGCCACTTGAGAATCCAATTCAAATTGCCAAACAGCAATTGGGTATTGATGAAAATCAGAAGCATATTGCCTTGTTACCTGGTAGCCGCAAAGGTGAAGTAGAGCGTCTTCTTCCTATGTTACTGGGGGCTGCCAATATTTTGCATACCAAACATCCAGACATTCAATTTTTAATTCCGGCAATTAATGATGCTCGTAAACAACAGATTGAGCAGGGTGTTGAACAATTAGCGCCTCAATTAAAAGCAAAAATTCATATTTTAGAAAATACGGATAATGAATCGAAAATTGGTCGTATGGTCATGAATGCGAGTGACGTTATTGCTTTAGCTTCTGGAACAGCGACATTAGAAGCCATGCTCATGCATCGCCCAATGGTCACATTCTATAAATTGCATTGGTTAACTTATTTAATTGCTAAATTCTTGGTGAAAATTCCTTATTACTCTTTGCCTAATATTATTGCGGGTAAAAAAGTAATTGAAGAGCTAATTCAAGCTGATGCCACACCTGAAAATTTAGCAGCTGAAATAGAAAAATTGATGAATATAGAAACCGCTCAAATTCAAGTGATGCAACATTTAACTATGCATAAACAGCTTATTTCTGGAAATACAGAAGACCCAGTCCAAACAATCCTAAAAGTACTTGAAAAGTAAAAAAAAGCCCCATTTTTAGGGGCTTTTTAAATGTACTCAGGCACGTACAATCAGCTCGTAACCAGTATATTTACGAATGTTGATAACACCAATATCAAAAATTAAATATTGGCCTTTAATACCTTGTAATACACCGCGAATTTTTGGTGTTTTATCTAAGTTTAGAGACTTAATTTTTTCAGGATATTGTTCAACTGGGTATACAAACTCACGTGGCAATTCATTTTCTAGTAGTTCAACCGTTTCGTTAAATTCAAGGTTTTGACTAAATTCTTCACGAATAGTTTGAATTTTAGGGGCGAACTCTTCGATTAATTGATCACGTTGTTCAACCATATTTAAAGGTTCAGCTTCACCCTTGAGGAGTTTGCGCCAATCTGTTTTATCAGCAATTAAAGAACCAAACATGGTTTCAAGCTGACCAGATAAACGGCGCGATCCAACTTTTAAAATAGGTAAGGCTTGAGTTGCACCTTGATCTAACCAACGACCTGGCATATGACTAACACGAGTAATACCCACTTTTAAAGCACTAGAGTTTGCCAAATATACAATATGTGGTTGGAAACAAACGCTATGGGCAAAGTCATCTTCACGACATGTACCTAAATGATAGTGACATGTTTCAGGTTTCATAATACACAAGTCACATTCCGCTTTAGTTTTAAAACATTTAAAGCAGTGACCTTGAGAATAAGACTTCGGTGTTTTAGTGCCACAAGAAGTGCAATAAATATTACCTGTCCATTCGATTTCTAGTTCTTGTCCTAAATTAAAAGGAAGATCAATTTCTGAACGGTCTAATACAAATTTGTATTCAACATTTGCCTTGGTTGTCTGTTGATCAGTTACACTAGCATCTTTTAGGCCTGCATGCATTTTATGGCAAATGCCTTGTAGTTCCATAAAGTTTAAACTCACATCTTTCAATTAAGGGTTGCAGTTATGGCTGAACAAAATGTCATCACTTCTATGCTAGACGATTTATCAAACGAACAGCCCATTCATACTGCACTTTGTATTGGCCAGAAAATTGACCAGAATAACGCAATTCAATGGCACTATTTTACCGTAACTGAGCTTTTAAGTCTGCCTTTTACTCAGCGTTATGACTTGGGTTTTGTATTGTTTGATACTGATGAAATGCAAAACATCAGCGATGTACAAAAATCACAATTATTAGTAAAGCTAAGAGATTTATTAGCGAAACGAATTGTAGTGGTAAGTAAACGCAGTGATGAGCAGTTATTACGTTCTTTAGGTTTTACTCAACTTATTGATAAAACTTCACATGATAGTGATTTTGCTTTATGGCAATTTAATATATTGACTTATAAACATGTTCCAGACTGGTTTAATTCAAAGTTCTGGGCGAACCCGGAAAACTGGAATAAATTCCGCTGGTAAAAGGGCCCTAAATCTCTTTCAAAATTTAACAATTTGGTTTTTGCTGTCTTAACAAGAATCCGCGTATGCTCATGTATAAACCATACATAAGAGTTACACATGACTAATTTAAGCAATATTGTAGAAGTTTTGGCTAAGCAGGCTTTAGGTGGGAATCAGCAAGCATCAGGTCAAGGTGGTTTAGGTGGAATTTTAGGTTCAGTACTAGGACAAATGGGGGGCAATACTTCTTCGGGCGCACAAGGTGGTCTTGGAGGCGTACTAGGTTCTGTATTAGGTCAAGTGACGGGCAATAACAATACACCTCAAACAGGTGGCGGCGTACAAAGTTTATTAATTGCAGTTGTGCCTTTAATTTTAGGTTGGGTACAGCAACAAGGTGGTTTACAAGCTGCATTAGAAAAGTTAAAAGGGGCTGGTTTAGGAAGTCAGGTTCAAAGTTGGGTTGATCCAAATCAAAGTAATAGCGAAGTTCCTACCCAACAGTTACAGAGCCTATTTAATCCGTCTGACATTGAACAAGTTGCCGAGCAAGCTCAAGCGCCCAAAGAACAAGTTTATGGTGCAATCGCATCGGTCTTACCTCAGGTCATTGACTCTTTAACACCTCAAGGTGACAGTACTAATCATCAAGAAGCAAACCAAGATATTCAAAATGTCATGAATCTTGTAAGTGGTTTTTTAAAATAAGATATAAATCTTAAAAAAGCCGATAAGTTTTATATCGGCTTTTTTTACTCAGGACAAAAAATAAAAGGGCATAAGCCCTTTTATTTTAGATCTGAATCAAACATAACTGATTAGAAGTTATATTCGATACCAGTACCTACAACAGTTTGTTTGTCGTCTTCTTTAATCCAGTCGCGTTTTTGTTGAGCAACGATACCGTAGAAGCGAGCTTGTTTGTTGATTTGGTAGTCAAGACCTAAACCGTACAAGTCGATTTTACGATCTGATTGACCACTTACTTGTGTTTCAGCTGAAGCATATTCTGCTTTCACTTTAAGTTTAGTGTTAGGAATTTTATAAGCAGCTGTTACTGCATATGCTTCTTCTTCTAAACCACGGTAAGCTTTGCCAGCTTTATCGATTGAACCATCTGATTTATATGATTGACCATATGCAGTCAAGTCATCAGTAGGTTCAGCGTGTTGCCATAAAGCACCTACAACAAAACCAGATTTAGCAATATCATAAGAACCAGTTACACGGTAAGCATCGGTATAAACATCTTTTAGACCGTAAGCTGCATATTTACCTTTAATACCAAAGTCACCAGCAGCAGCAATTGCTAAACCGATATCTTTGTTTTCGTAACCAAGCGAAGTTGATACAGAGTCAAAGCTATCATTTTTGCTGTCTTTACCAGTTTCACCTTGTTTGCTATCAGAGGTGCTTTCACCAGTTTGAGCCATAATATTGAATGTTAAACCAGCTAATAATTTAGGGTCTAATTCAAAACCGATCACGTTGTCTAAACGGTTTTCACCGTACATGATATTAGTAATATCTAAACGTGTATCGTCATTAAAGATGTCTTGGTTACCACCAGCAGCTGTTTTGAAGTAAGAATCATACTTACCTACTTTTAATGTACCAACACCTTCAGTTTTTAAACCGATAAAACGGTTACGAGCACTAAGGTCAGTATCAGAACCTGAACCATCAGTAGAAATTGCCCATTCAGCTAAATAAACAGCAGATAACTTATCAGTTAATTTCTCTTCGCCTTTAACCCCAATACGAGAAGAGTTTGAGTTAACTTCGGTAACGTCACTTTTACCATCGAAATTTTTATTATCAACTTGGTTAATAGAAACATTTAGTTTGCCATACAAAGTTGGCGCTGCTTGCACCGCGTTTACGCTCAAAGTTGCAACTGCGGCAGCGAGTAGCAATTTCTTCATTGAGATTTCTCCAAAAGGTATTTAAAAATGGCGTATGCCTAGCTAACTATTTATTTTGTAGTTGACTTATGTACAAAAAGTTACAAAAGCTCACCAACTTGCTAAGCAGTATCGGCAAATTTTGTGACAGAGAAGTGAAGAATAAATGACAGTTTTATGACGTTTAAAATTTAGAAATAAATTAGTTGTTTTCATTTTTTTATAGTATTTAGACGAAAAAAACGGAGCCTAAACTCCGCTTTAACTATATAAAAATCAAAGAGCTGCTTTAATTTTTTCAGCTAATTCTTTAATTTTTTCTTGATCCCCTAACTCCACAGCATGGCGTCCAAGATGATGCACATTTGTTGGAATTAGGTGAAAATGAACATGTGGAACAGTTTGTCCTGCTGCTGCTCCAGAAAGTTGCATCAATACAATACCTTCCAAATTGAGTGCTTTTTCCATTGCTTTAGCAATCTTTTGAACAATTTGTATAGTATAGGCTGCTGCTTCAGCAGGTAAGTCCAGCAGTGTTACAGCAGGTGTTTTTGGAATAACTAATGTATGACCATCGGCTTGAGGCATAATATCCATAAAAGCTAGAACTTGATCATCTTCATAGACTTTTATCGCTGGAAGTTCTCCACGTAAAATTTTTGCGAAGATATTTTGATCATCATATGCCATGTATTATTCCTTTAAAATTATTTACATTTCAATTCTTTTTGACGTTCTTTAATAGCGTCAAGACGTTGTTGCTCTTTGTCAGAAAACTTTGGTTTCGTCGTATGACAGTTTTCATTACCATATTTTTCTTTAGCATCAGGATCTTTAAAACAAAAGCCTTTTGACGCATAAATCAAATTGTAATCATCTTGCAATTTTTGACATTCTTGCTCAGGTGTTGCAGCTTGTACGCCTAAACTAGCAATGCTCACCATGCCAGTAAAGACTGCAACCATAAATTTATTCATGAGCTTTTCCTCAGTTAAAGGTATGAACCTGTACTCAATATAAGGTTTCTTACCAATATTTCAATGACTATTAATTACTCAAGTGTCATTTTGGTTTGTATTTTAGGCAAAAAATGAATAAAATATTTATATATCAATGTTTTAAAAACAAACAATAAAAACAAAAACTTAACTAAATTTTTATATATCTTTCGATAATTTAACTACGATCTAACACCTTGTAATTGCTCGTAATGAATGTAACAGAGGTCTTGCATCTGTTAAATAAAAAATTAAAAATGGCGTAGAAAAGCCATATTCACGACTCATCTTTTACTGAAAAGACAGTTTTAGTTTGAATTTTGGTCAATGGAAAAGAAAGATATTAATGACATGATCAAAAAATAAAGCGTGATAGTTATCACGTTTTGTATTTTAGGATTTGGTGGAATTCACTAGGCCCATTTATTTTAGACGGAAATGGGCTTCTTTTATTAAAACAAAGATAAAATTTTCTCGACTTTTATTTTAGCTTACAATTCAACTGAAAGATGTATTGATTTTACATATTTAAAGTCTTATTATATGGCCCATAATTGCTGCGTTTGATAGTTTTTTGTTTTTATAGCCTATTTCTCCAAATGAAATAGGCTTTTTTTATTAAAGTTATTTCAAATCATGAAAAATAAACGGTTTATAATGATAATTATCATACACGATATTGTATTTTTGTGATCAAATAGATGGATCACTTTCACAATTGCTCTAGTCGTTACTTTATAGCATCAGACCCTTACATATAGTAATAGTATATCCATCATACTTCCTTAAAGGATCTAGTCATTCGTTAAGACTAAATATTAAAGGAATAGGTGATGCCACAATTTTTACTAATTGCTGAAAGAGTTTATAAAAAATTTGAAGAGCAAAAGCTTTTCTCAGAGGATATGATCGAGCATTTGAATAGCTTAGTTAGTATTATTCGACTAGAGATAAAAGACACTTCATATAAACTAAAATATAATTTTATTGATTTTGAAGAATGTTTAAATAAGCCTGCAAAGGAATGTACAGTTAAACTCGATATCAGCTTAATGCCAACTTATAAGAATAAAAGTGAGTACATTATGTGGTTGGCAAGTTTTATCGAAAAAATTACTCTAGGTGGAAGAGAAAAGTTTCCACCACTTACAAATAGTTTACTACCGAGCTGTATAGTGACTAATCCTTATTTAACAAAACTGGAGCAGGCAAAGGCTTCTTCTGAAAAAAGTGCACAGATGATTGTAAATTACTTTAAATCATCCGATTATAAAAAAAATAATAAAGTTCCTACATCTTAAAAAATAATAAAATTGAAGTGCTTAAGATGCTTTTTATATAAAAAGATTTGAGTCATAAATGAGATGACTTAATAGAATAGTTGATTACTCTTAGTAAATATATTTCATTGACTTATATTTTATAAACCGCCCATTTGAACGGTTTTTTTATATTTAAATTAAGTACTTTTAAACTATTAAGACAAGCCAGTAAGTAGCTATGAAAATAATAGTATTATTAGTCAATGCGCAGCTATACGGTATCAATTACTCCTAAACCAGTAAATGCAACGAATTGAATCATGACTTTTATCATTAAATTTGCGTTGATCGTTCGGTGAGCCATTTTGCTAGTTGTGGCCAGAACTCCAATGCACTTGCCTGACTCGACATGAGGCCTAAATGTCCGCCAGGGATGAGAGTAAACGTAACATCTTGGCTACTGGTTAACTGGCTTAATGGTTGAGCTGCATCAGCGGTAACCAGTTGATCACTACGACCCGCGCCCACTAAGAGAGAGCAGTCGATATTTTTTAATTCAATTTTTTTATCTTTTAACTCAATAAAGCCGCGCTTCAATGGATTTTGTAGCCAAACATTGAACAACATGTCCTGATTAATTCCCCCCGGGTAATCAATCATATTATTTAAAAAGCTACTTAGTGTGGCATGTTCTTGTACGAACTGAAGATCATTAAGATTTTTAAGTAATTGAATATGACCATCGAGCCAGCCTTTAGGGTCGAGAATTTTGAAACCTAAAGAATTTAAAATTCCTGGGCTATGAATCAAACGTTTTGGTAGTCCAGAGTAAATACGTTCTTGAATTTTTTTATTGCGACCAATCGCGTTGTTTATGGCTCGGTAGAGTTTTCCAATATAACCAGAAGCATAACTGTCTATTGGACTACCAAGAACAATAAGATTTTTAACATAATTTGGATGATTATGCGCTGTATATAAAGTGACGAATATACCTGCCATACTCCATCCGTGAAGCGAGATTTGTTCACTTCTGGAGTGTGTTCTGACAAGTTGTATGGCTTTAGGAATGAAATCTTCAATAAATGATAAAAAGTTAAGATGTCTGTCCTTAAACTTTAAACGGCCCCAATCTACCAAATAGACATCAAAACCAGCATTTTGGAAGTATTTAATAAGAGAACGATAAGGATATAAATCATATATCGCCATATTAATAGCTAAAGGAGCAACGAATACTAAAGGTTCTTTAAATTGTTTTTGAGTAGCTGCGTAATAACGTATACGGGTTTGATTAAATTCACCAATCACTTCGAACGGAGTGCTTTGTGACAATACTAATGTCTGTGGGTGAAATAGTCGGGTAGAGAGATGCTTGATTTGACTTTGTTCAGAGACAAGGGACTTTAAGCGTTTCATCTTACTTTTACCAACTATTTACTAAAGTTGAATAAAGTCTAAGCGATAATTTTAAGGTTTACCTTGACCTTAAATACCCTAGACACTCAAAATGATGATAGTTTTTTAGTACATGACCAGTAAAGGCGAACATTTAATGCACCAGTCTGATGATTTAGAATACCAACTTGATACTTTAGCCATTCGTACCGGACATACTCGTAGTTTTGAAGGCGAACATGGCGAACCGATTTTTTTGACTTCATCATTTGTATATGAAAATGCGGCTGAAGCTGCAGCAAAATTTTCTGGTCAGGTTCAAGGAAATATCTATTCTCGTTTTACTAATCCGACTGTATCGATGTTCGAAAAACGTTTAGCAGCTTTAGACAGTGCTGAACGAGCTGTAGCGACGAGCTCTGGAATGGGCGCAATCTTGTCAGTTGCTATGGCATATCTAAAAGCGGGTGATCATGTTATTTGCTCAAGAGCAGTTTTTGGTTCAGTTGTTGCCTTATTTGAAAAATATATTGCCAAGTTTGGTGTAGACATTACATTTGTTGATTTATGTGATTTAGACGAATGGAAAAATGCTGTACGTCCTGAAACCAAACTTTTCTTTGTTGAGTCACCGTCTAACCCTCTAGCTGAGATTGCAGATATACAAGCACTAGCAGATATCGCCCATGCGAATGGCGCATTACTTGCGGTTGATAACAGTTTCTGTACACCTGTTTTGCAGCAACCACTCAAGTTTGGTGCGGATCTTGTGATTTACTCTGCGACTAAATACCTAGATGGGCAAGGCCGTGCATTAGGCGGTGCTGTTGTTGGCAATCATCAGTTGTTAGAAGAAGTTTTTGGTGTTGTTCGTACGCTTGGACCATCAATGAGCCCATTTAATGCATGGGTTTTCTTAAAAGGTCTAGAAACTTTACGTTTACGTATGAAAGCACACTGTGAGAGTGCTCAAATTCTTGCAGAATGGTTATCTACTCATGAAAAGGTAGAGAAGGTTTACTACGCTGGTTTACCACCTCATGACGGTCATGAACTTGCTGCCAAACAACAAAATGGCTTTGGCGGTATTGTATCGTTCGTTGTTAAAGGCGAGCGTGAAGGTGCGTGGAAGGTTATTGATAATACTAAGTTTATCTCGATTACAGGTAATCTAGGTGATGTGAAATCGACGATTACCCATCCAGCAACCACAACTCATGGCAAACTTTCTGTTGAAGCAAAAGAAGCAGCTGGTATTCAAGAAGGTCTAATTCGTGTTTCTGTTGGTCTAGAAGATATTAATGATATTATTGGCGATATCTCGCGTGGGTTAGATTTAATCTAATTAAGTTATGTTTGTTATGGAAAAGCCACATACATTTTAATGTGGCTTTTTTTTGTTACTTATAAACAACAATAGCAATAAAAAGTCTACGTTTTGTTATAAATCAGTCTAAAATTTCAACGTATAAAAGTTCTAAATTTAATAAAAATAACAAAGAGAGTCTTTAGTCATGCTTAAACCAATAATTATTTTAGTTACGATAGGGGCAATTGGTCTGGTTGGATATAGAGTATTTGCCCAAAAAAATGAACCAACACAGATGAGTGAAACTGTATTATTAATTAATGATGCAAACAAATCTGTTCAGGATGCTGATCTTTCAATAGAAAAAGCCAATACTTCGTTCAAGAAAGTTCCCTTAAGTGAATATAAAACAAACAATAAAAGTCTACAAGCTGCCCAGTAACTTTTCTAAATTTTACTTTTTTCTATTCATCAAAAGTTTTTTATATAAAAGCTTTATAGTGGATTGACCATAGAAAATAGTTTCATAGATACCAATAGAAAACATTGATTTATTGTGTCAGAATTACGGATTAATTTTGATTTAAACGTACTAACCTCAATGATCTTGATGATCTATAGGGGGAGTAGAAAGAGTTTAAGTTTTGCAGTGTTATGTGACTATCAATAATACTTGAAATATTTGATAGAGATACGGAGTTAGGTTTATGAATATCAATATGCTTATGCAGCAAGCGCAGCGCATGCAAAAAGATATGGAATCAAATATAAAAAAGGCTAAAGAAGAGCTTGCTCAAACTGAAGTACACGCTGAAGCGGGCGGTGGTTTAGTTAAAGTCACAATGACTGGCCGTTATATCGTAAAACGTATCGAAATTAATCCAGAATTACTTCAAGATGAACCAGACATGATAGAAGACTTAATTGCTGCTGCAGTAAATGATGCTGTGCGTCAAGCAGAAGTGATTTCTGAAGAAAAAATGCAAAAAGCAAATTCTGGTATGGGTTTACCACCTGGCTTAGCGGGCATGTTCTAAGGAAATTCAGTGTTTAGCGATAGATTTGAACAACTCGTTCAAGCTTTACGTATATTGCCAAGCGTTGGTCCGAAGTCGGCTCAACGTATGGCTTTACATCTTTTGATGAAAAATCGAGAAGGGGCATTTGCATTAGCTCATGCTTTACATGAGGCTTCAAGTTATATACATGAATGTAATGTCTGCCATTCTTTGACTGAAAATGAAGTTTGTGATATTTGCGCCTCAACTGACCGAGATGATCAGTTATTGTGTGTAGTTGAATCACCAGCTGATGTGATGGCGATTGAGCAAAGCGGTAGCTTTCGTGGAAAATACCATGTTTTAGGTGGTCATCTTTCTCCATTAGATGGTATTGGTCCAGAAGAAATTGGTATTCCTTACCTAATTCAGCGTCTAAGCCAAGGTACTATTGAAGAAGTCATTTTGGCAACTAATGCGACTGTAGAAGGACAAGCGACAGCCCATTATTTGGTAGAGGCGACTAAACATTTACCAATACAAATGACGCGTATTGCTCAAGGTGTACCTCAGGGTGGTGAACTCGAATACGTAGATAGCCATACTTTAAGTCAGGCAGTACATAATCGCATGAGAATGAAATAAGTATTTCGATGCTTATTTCATTAATGAATGTACTATCAATTTGATTAAATTTATTAATTGAATTCAGTTATTAAACATAAATATTATTTTGTATTTTATTATTAAAGATATTTTAAACAAAATATGAATATAAGCATGAAAAAGATCTTATAAATTTTAAATAAAGAACATTTGGAGATAAATTTAAAAAGTACAAATAAAAGATCAAAAAATTATCTATTTTCGAAAATTTGTTCAAAAATAGAGTATTCATAAAGGTTTAAGTGGCATTTTTCTGCTTCTATGTTATATATACCAGAGTTTAAAGCACTCTTTGCAATACTTGAGAAAGCATGTTTCAGTTTATCCAACAGCAAACCGAATTGGTTGATGTTCTTCAAAAAATGGATCAATGTTCAATATATGGACTTGATACAGAATTTATTAAGGTTGATACACTCTGGCCTAAACTTGGAGTATGCCAAGTCAATGTAAATGGTGATGTCTATCTGTTGGATGGTGTTTCATTAGATCTAAGTCAGTTTTGGAAAAAGATCTTCCTCGCACAGCAAAACATTTTTCATGCATGCGGAGAAGATATTGATTTAATCTATCATTACGCTGATCAAGAAGATTTGCTTAATGTATTTGATACTCAAGTGGGTCTTTCTTTTTTAGGTCATGGCCTGCAAGTGAGTTACCAAGGTGCTTTAAAACTTTGTCTTGATATTGATATTGAAAAAGATCAAACCAGATCTGATTGGTTAGCTAGACCTTTATCGCCTCAACAACTTTGTTATGCTGCTAACGATGTTTTGTATCTAATGAAGTTAGCTCATCATATTCAAGAGCAGCTTAAGCAGAAAGGGCTTTATAATTATGTTCTTGAGGACTGTAGTAGTCTAACTAAAGAAATCATTAGTGAAACCCCTAACGAATTACTATATACCGATGTGGGAAATTATCGTCACTCACGTCGTCAGCTAATGCAGCTACAAAATTTAAGCGAATGGCGTGAATACATTGTGAAAGCAACGAATCAGCCACGCAGTTTTATTCTTAGAAATTCAACCATGATTGATATGGTTGAAAAGAACCCACGCAATAGCTTTCAACTATCGCAAGTGAAAGATATTCGTCCAAATGTGGTTCGCGAGTACGGCAAAACGATTTTAGAGCTTCTTAAAGATTTGCCAGTCGAAAGCAAATGGCCATCAAAGATTGCAAAACCATTTAAGATTACGTCTAAAGAGACTTTAAATAAAATGGATATGGTGCTTGCTCATGCAATAAATGAGACTTCTATTCCTAAAGAAGTGTTGCTGAGAAAAAAATGGTTAAACGCCATTCATCAACATGTTCTATCTCAAGGGGATGAACGAGATTTACCCGACTATCTGTTAGGATGGCGTTATGAGTTATTAACGCAACCATTAATCCAATTGTTTCAAGAAGAAAAACAAAGTTTATCTATTTAAAATGCAATAAATAATTAGAAATTTAAAGGCTCATCATATGATGAGCCTTTTTAACTAAAGCATAACCATTCTGTTAAATTTTTAATTAATTACTATTTAAAATGAGCTAATTATAATATCTAAGTATACAAAAAATAGATTTTCTTTAGTTTATCTAAATAATTATGTAGTCTAATAAAATTCATAAAATAATGTAATAAAGTAAATATAATTTGAAATTTCAATAATGAATTAAATTAACTTATATAATGAGAAAAATTCAATTGATTAAACATACAGGTCTGTATATTCTTGGATTTAAGAAAAACAACTTCAATTTATATAATATATAACTATAAGTTTGTTTCGGTGCAGAAATGAAAAGCCTACCCAATTGGGTAGGCTTTTTTATTTTTAATGATATGGCTTAGTTAAAGTAACTTAATTTATAAAATTTAAAAATGAGTATTAAAATCTACAGATATTATCTAAATGAATCAGCAAGTTTAGAAACAACTTCTTCAGCTTTTTGAAAAGCATTTTCCAATGATTCTATATGCCTATGATCTCCAAACTCTTGATACTCAGAAGTAATTTCATAAATTTTTTCTACGCCTAAATATTTGCTCAGTGTACGAATGTGGGGTACAAGATGACTCATATCGTGCCGAAGCCCATCTTTCTCAAACCCAAATTCACCGCTGGAAGTGATAATAATTAAAATTTTTCCAGCTAAAACTGGCTGTAAGGGAAAGTCTCCCCGAGCAAGGTCAAAATCAAAGGTTTTATTGATCCGAATAATTTGGTCAAACCATGCTTTCAGTTGAGCAGGCATACCGTAATTGTACATAGGCGAAGAAATTACAAGTATATCTGAGCTCGAAACTTCTGCTATTAATTGATCTGATATAGATAAAACATCACATTGAGCTTCGGTTCTTTTATTGTCAGGTGTGAACACAGCATCAATCCAGTCTTGATTAATAAAGGGTGGTGGATTTATTCCTACGTCACGATAGATATACTCATCTATAGGCAGTTGTTTTTTCCATGAGTTGATTAGCCGATTGGCAATATTTTTTGAAATAGAATTATGATTTGGGTTGGGGTTAATCGCAGCTCTAACACTAGCATCTATATGTAATATCTTACTCATCATTAATTCCAGAAGGGTTAGGATTTAATTTATTTTGATTTTTAAAACATAAGTAGACAAACGAGAAAATTACATTTATAGATGATTTTAGTTCATCTATAAATATAAATGGGGAGGAGGCATGCAAGTTTCTTTGCAAGCACTTAAAGCATTTGAATCAGCCGCTCGATTGGGTAGTTTTAAGTTGGCTGCTGAAGAACTTTCGCTAACACCGACTGCAATTTCACATCATATTGCGAATCTAGAAAGCAGGTTAAATGTTGATTTATTTCATCGACAGGTAAGGAAAATAACGCTTACAACGACAGGGGAAAGACTTGCTGGAGCAATTTCTGAAGGATTTCGTAAAATTGAAAATGCGCTAGATGAAATAACAGTAAATGGAAACGTAGTGAGAGTTGCTAGTACTTCTTCAGTAGCTGCAATGCTGCTAATTCCTTCAATAAATGAATTTTATCAATTGCATCCCGATATATCAGTTGAGTTTTCTACAGGTGAAACTTTAGATAATCACTTATATACATTACCTATTCGATATGGCGACGTATCTTTGGTCCAGTCTCAAGATATCGTTAAATATGAGTCTTTTAATGTATTTGGTTCATCCAAACTTGATCTGCTTAAATGTTCTAGTGAGCCAATAACTTTATTTACGACAGAATGGAAAAATAAGGCGTTACCGAGCCCACCACTAGAGGCTTGGCTTGAGGAAAATGAATGGAACCAAGATAGGGTGACGATTAAGAAATTTGATCAGGAAATTTTTGGGATACACGAGGCTTTATCTGCCAATGGATTAGTATTTTGCTCTACTACACTTACCCAAAGGTTTGTTAAGGCGAATCTTTTACAGGAGTTTAAAACTAAAGCCGTTCAATCAAAGCTGTGTTACTACATTCCAAATAAGGAGGATCTTAAAAATAGAAATGCCAGAAAATTTATCGAATGGGTGGAAAGTTTATTCAATCAATAAACCTATATCTCTGATTGGTTTTAACTACACAACACTAAAACTTATATAGCCTTTTTATGCTATAAAATTATATAGATTAATAATTAGAGAGATAAATATGCTTAACAACTTTAATGCTGAACAAGCTCGTCAAAACGCTAAAAACTTTAAAATAAATCAAGACGTCATATTGGAAAAAATTTTAACTGGGACGGAGTCTGAATCTAAAGAGGGGAAGCGAAAAGCAACTTTCTGGTTTCCTGTTGATGCTATAAGTCCTGATCATCTTACACTGGTTGAAGAGGAGCTTAGAAGCAGAGGTTTTAATGTGTCAACTGATATTGAGCACTCCGGTACTACGATCACAATTGAAATAAGCTTCTAATGAATAATTGTTTTAACTAAACCACTCTTAAAAAAGAGTGGTTTTTTTATTGCATGATTTATCGTGATCTAGAGGAAGTTAAATATAAATTTATTTACAATTAAATTTATATTAATCAGGATATTATTTGACAGGTTTTATCTTGTTCTGTAGCTTTACTTTTTGAGTGGAATATGGATATGAACTTCCAAACAATACTTTTATCTTTCAAAAATCAATCTACTGGTACAGATGCATTTAAAGACTTAAAAAATGCATGTGAGCAGTCACTTAAAGAATCTCAAGATACAAAAGAAAAAGCAGCAGTTTACCTAATCTACGGTTTCGCACGTAGTTATGTAATCTTATATGAAGATGAAGCTGTAACGAGAGAATTTGCCCATACCTCTAAAACTCAACTCATTGCTTATATGGAGAGTTTTAATGAGGCTCTATTAAGTCAAGATGATAGCGCTATTTTGAGTGCCTTAAATCAAGTAAGCGATGACTATATAAAAAGCTCTCGCGTCTTCTAGAAAAAAATTAACACGTCCTTAAATAAAAAATACTTCTTTAGTTTGGGCTAAAGAAGTATTTATTTTAATATATTAATGGGACTTTTTCTTACCGCCACCATCTTGTTTATTGACGGTAGACCATGCAATTCGTTCGGCTTCTTCTTGAGAATGGCCTCTATCTACTTCACTCTCAACAATATGTTTGGCCTGACGTTTTTGCTTGGCTGTATAAGCAGTTTTATCACCACGAGGCATAATTTCATCCTCCATATCTATGAACAAGATACTTAATATTTAAACATGTTGAAAATTTAAACCAGTTAAGTAATGTCTCCCAATGTGTATTAAGTGCATAGAAATTTTACTCAAATGTGAATTTAAAAAGGTAATACCTGATTGTAATATGATAAATTTCATAGAATTAAATCGTGAAATTATTAAAGATAGATCACAAAAAGTACTCAGTAACGAACATTTTTTCTTTTTTCCTAAAAATTGTTTTATTTTATTAAATTTGAAAATTATGTTTAATTATTTAAAATCAAATATTTATTAATTTTATATGGAACCTTGTTTTTAACAGGAACAAAGTTATTATCGACCTTAATCAATGTTGTAGGTTAATATTTCTCAAGAATTAAAAAAACGACTGATGCGTAAACAAACCTGCGTGTGTGTGTCGTTTTTTTTCATGTATGCTGTCCTTAGTTCAAGAGTTGATTTGAAATGCACTGTGATATTTATAGATCGAGCAAAAAAGATGAAATGTACATGTATATTGCTCGTCCAAACTATCCTGACAATACGGAACAAGCTGATCCGTTTGAAAATGTTCCTGAAGCTGTTTTACAAGCGTTTGGTCGTGCAACGTTTGTCATGCATTTAGAGTTGGCTCCAACACGTAAATTGGCGCGTGTTAATGTTTTACATGTTTTAGACTCATTACAAACAAAAGGTTTCTTTATTCAGATGCCGCCAGAAGGGTTAATTAACCCGAATGCAGTTGAACCAGAGGGCTTACGTGGTGCGTGAAGATCAAACTGGAATAATGAATCAATTATTCTCTTTTTTGGATGTTATTCCTGAAGGTGTTATTGCTTTAACAGCTTATGGAATAGGCGCTATTATTGCTTTGTGGTGTTGGTGGCGATTAATGCGCCGTCTTCCTACCACCTTTGGTGCAATTAGCTGGCTGATTGTATTTGCTATTTTAGTTACACCAACAGTGTCTGAAGGACCGAATGCATCTGTAGCACCTGCTATTTTTGGACTACTTTTTGGTATTTTAACTAAAGATAGTCCGTTGATTTGGTCAAATTTATCTTTAATTCTGTTTGTAGTTGGTCTAGGTTTGGTGATTGGATATTGTTGGTCAAAATATTCAACAAACAAAAGCATGCGTTCCATCTAACCATTGAAATAGAAAAATAAGGTCTTTACATGTCTGCTGATACCCAACATTTTACCGGTACAGATCAATATATCGCGACTGATAGTCTTAAGCTTGCTGTAAAAGCAGCTCGTGCTTTGCAAAAGCCTTTACTGATTAAGGGTGAACCGGGCACGGGTAAAACTTTACTTGCTGAACAAGTAGCACAAAGTTTAGGTTTAAAACTGATTACTTGGCATATCAAATCTACAACTAAAGCACAGCAAGGGTTGTATGAATATGATGCAGTTTCTCGTTTAAGAGATAGCCAATTAGGTGATGACCGAGTTTACGATATTAAGAACTATATTAAACCCGGTAAATTGTGGGAAGCTTTCACCAGTGAAGAGCGTTGCGTATTATTAATTGATGAAATTGATAAGGCCGATATCGAGTTTCCAAATGACTTGTTGCATGAACTCGATAAAATGTCTTTTTATGTTTATGAAACGAATGAAACAATTACGGCAACGCAACGCCCAATTGTAATTATTACTTCAAATAATGAAAAAGAATTACCAGATGCATTCTTGCGTCGTTGCTTCTTCCACTATATTGAGTTTCCAGATGAAGCCACAATGCGAGAAATCATTGCGGTTCATTTCCCAAATATCTCTGCAACATTGGTGAACGAAGCTTTACAGGTTTTCTTTAAACTACGTGAAATTCCTAATTTGAAGAAACCACCATCAACCTCTGAGTTAATTGATTGGTTAAGCTTGCTCATGGCAGATGATATGCCTGAAGATGTATTACGTAATCGAGATACCTCTAAAGCTATTCCACCTTTATATGGTGCTCTCATCAAAAACGAGCAAGATGTACAACTTCTCGAACGCTTGGCTTTCATGTCTCGACGTTAAGGGAGGAAGTAACCCATGTTTGTGCGGTTATTTTACACCTTACGTAAATATGGTGTTCCAGTTACCACTCGTGAACTCATTGATCTAAACCGTGCGGTGAGTGAAGGTTTGGTTTTTGCTGACCAAGAAGAGTTCTATCAGCTTGCTAAAACTATTTTAGTTAAAGATGAGCGATTTTTTGATAAGTTTGATCGTGCCATGAAAGATTACTTTGATGGTATTGAAACTTTTGATATCGATGAGTTGCTTAAGCAAGTTCATAAATTACCAAAAGACTGGTTCGATTTAGAACTTCTCGAAAAGCATTTAACCCCAGAGCAAAGAGCTGAACTTCAAAAAGCAGGTTCTTTAGAAGAACTGATGAAGATGCTAGAAGAGCGTTTACGCGAACAGCATAAGAAACACCAAGGTGGTAACCGTATGGTTGGCACAGGTGGAACTTCACCTTTTGGAGCTTTTGGTGACCATCCAGAAGGAGTCAGAATTGGTGGGCCGGGGCGTAAACGTTCGGCGGTTAAAGTCTGGGAACAACGGAAATACCAAAATCTAGATGACGACCAAGTTCTTGGAACTCGTCAGATGCAAATTGCGTTACGACGTTTACGCAAATTTGCTCGCCAAGGCGCAGCTGAAGAGTTAGACGTTGATGGAACTATTCGAGAAACAGCCAAACAAGGTATCTTGGATGTTCAGATGGTGCCAGAGCGTCGCAATCGAATCAAAGTACTCATGTTGTTTGATGTGGGTGGTTCGATGGATGCACACATTGCCCAATGTGAAAAGCTTTTCAGCGCAGCTAAAACCGAATTCAAAACGCTTGAATACTTTTATTTTCATAACTGTCTCTATGACTATGTTTGGAAAGATAACTACCGAAGAACAGCAACCCGCATGAATACATGGGATCTGTTCCATACTTACGGACGCGACTATCGTGTAATTGTCGTAGGTGATGCCAGTATGGCACCGTATGAGCTGAAATCGGTGGGTGGCTCGGTTGAATATATGAATGATGAAACAGGTGAGGTTTGGTTACGTCGCCTACGTCAACATTTTGATAAAACAGCATGGTTAAACCCTGAAACTGAAGGGTATTGGCATTACACTCAAACCATTGGTTGGATTAAAGAGATTTTTGAAAACCATATGTATCCAATGACCCTAAAAGGTATTGAGGATCTGACGCGTTACCTTTCTCGATAAACTTGATAACTTTAATAATTTAAAAAGAGGGATGATATGCAACATCAAATTAATGGTATTGCTTTGCCAAATGAACAGGGATTTTTTGGTGAATATGGAGGCCAATTTATTCCTCCGCATTTAAAAGAAGCAATGGATGAAATTAATGTTGCTTATGAAGAAATTCGCCATACACCAGAATTTCAAAATGAATTATCAGACCTCTTTTCAAATTATGTAGGTCGTCCAAGTCCTTTATTTCACGCAAAACGTCTTTCTGAGCAGTTAGGCGGTGCACAAATTTATTTAAAACGTGAAGACTTAAATCATACAGGTGCTCATAAAATTAATCACTGTTTAGGTGAGGCTCTACTTGCTAAATATATGGGCAAAAAGAAAGTTATTGCCGAGACTGGTGCGGGACAGCATGGCGTTGCTTTAGCCACGGCTTGTGCTTTAGTTGGTATTCCATGTGAAATTCACATGGGACAAGTCGATATTGAAAAAGAACACCCTAATGTGGTCAAAATGAAAATTTTGGGTGCTCATTTAGTTTCAGTAACACGTGGTACAGCAACCTTAAAAGATGCTGTAGATAGCGCGTTTGAAGAATATTTAAAAGACCCTAAAAATTTTATATATGCCATTGGTTCTGTGGTTGGACCACATCCATTTCCAAAAATGGTTCGAGATTTTCAATCGATTATTGGCAATGAAATTAAAGAGCAGACGCATCATCATTTTGGTAAAAACCCAGATTATGTTGTCGCATGTGTTGGTGGCGGTTCAAATGCAATCGGTGCTTTTACGGCATTTTTAAATGATTCGGATGTGAAATTGGTTGGGGTTGAACCAGCAGGACATGGTTTAGAAACTCACATGCATTCGGCAACTTTAACCTTAGGTAAACCAAGTCAAATTCATGGTATGGCGTGTTACGTGCTTGAAAATGAAGCTGGTGAACCGTTACCCGTGCATTCTATTGCTTCAGGATTGGACTATCCTGGTGTTGGGCCACAGCATAGTTTCTTAAAAGATTTAGGCCGTGTTGAATATAGCACAGCAACTGACCAAGAATGTTTGGATGCTTTTATGACCTTATCTCGTGTAGAAGGAATAGTTCCTGCGCTTGAAAGCTCACACGCTGTCGCATGGGCAATACGAGAAGCGCCAAAGCTGTCGAAAGAAACCATGATTGTGGTTAATCTTTCTGGTCGTGGAGATAAAGATTCAGATTATGTGGCAGAAAAACTTAAGATTTAAACCCACTAAACATCAAAAGCGGTCAAACTTCAAAGACCGCTTTTTTATTTCATAGACGAAATCTATCCTTTGCTAAAAGTTCATTATTTCTTAATTAAAACAAAGTATGCTGATTTTAAGCTGTGATTGTTAGAGATAGGTGTGTAAAACACTGCTTCACAAGGCAAAGCGTTGCGTTGCTTTGTCTCACTCAGTAGAATAGTCACTTTGCAAAATTTGCCTTTGGAGACGCCTAAGTGGAGCGACCGACGATTAGCCCTGAACATTTACAGGAAGCTGCTGAAAATTTATCTACAATTCGAGATTTTATTCGCTTTGGGGTATCAGCATTACGTCAACATGATGCACATTTAGGACAAGGTACTGAAGATTATTTTGCAGAAAGTTCTGCATTAGTTTTACAAACCTTATCTCTTGAATGGTCAGCAGACTCAGAGATTTTAGACGCTAAGCTTTTGCCAAGTGAAAAAGCAGAATTCTTAAGTTTGTTAGAACGTCGTATTAATGACCGTATTCCGACTTCTTATTTATTAAATTTAGCTTACTTCTTTAATAAGCCATTTTATGTGGATGAGCGCGTACTTATTCCGCGTTCACCAATCGCTGAATTAATTGAACAGCGCTTTGCACCATATTGCTTAGATGAAAATGGTCAAATGCGTGAAGCACTTAACAACCTGCCAGAAAATGCTAAACCTAAAACTCCACAGCGTATTTTAGATATGTGCACAGGTTCTGGTTGTATTGCTGTTGCTTTGGCTTATGCATATCCAGATGCGGAAGTGGATGCAACGGACATCTCTAAAGAAGCCTTAGAAGTAGCATCGATTAATGTTGAACACCACAATAAGCAATATCAAGTTGCGTTACTTGAATCTGATTTATTTGCCAAGATTCCAGCTGAAAACCAGTACGATTTAATTGTAAGTAATCCTCCGTACGTTGATGCCGAAGATATGGCTGACTTACCGGAAGAGTTTTTACACGAACCTGAGCTTGCATTGGCAGCAGGCCAAGACGGTTTAGATCTAGTGCGTAAAATGCTTGTTCAAGCGGCAGATTATTTAACTGAAGATGGTTTAATTGTCATTGAAGTGGGTAATTCTGAATGGGCTATGCGCCAAAACTTCAATACGATTGATTTCAACTGGCTTACTTTCCAAAAAGGTGGTTCTGGCATTTTTGCTTTAACCGCAGAACAATGTCGTCGTTATAGAAAACTATTTGAACAGCAACAAGCATAAGGAGTTGTACATATGGCAGGGAACAGTATTGGACAACTCTTTCGTGTAACGACATGTGGCGAGTCTCATGGCGTTGGCTTAATGGCAATTGTTGATGGCGTGCCACCTGGTCTTGAGTTAACTGAAGACGATCTACAAAAAGATCTGGACCGCCGTAAGCCGGGAACCTCGAAATTTGCGACTCAGCGTAAAGAACCTGATCAGATTGAAATTATTTCTGGTGTGTTTGAGGGCAAAACTACTGGTACGCCAATTGGTTTACTCATTCGTAATACTGACCAAAAATCGAAAGATTACGGCAATATTGCTCAGACTTTTAGACCGGGTCATGCGGACTACACCTATACACAAAAGTATGGTTTCCGTGATTATCGTGGTGGCGGTCGTTCGAGTGCACGTGAAACTGCTATGCGTGTTGCAGCAGGTGCTATTGCAAAAAAATATTTAGCAGAAAAATTTGGTGTCTTGATTCGTGGTCATGTCACTCAAATTGGTAATGAAGTTGCTGAAAAACTGGATTGGAATGAAGTTCCAAATAATCCATTTTTCTGTGGTGATGTAGATGCTGTTCCTCGTTTTGAAGCATTGGTTACGTCTTTGCGTGAACAAGGCACAAGCTGCGGGGCTAAGCTAGAAATTTTAGCTGAAAAAGTTCCTGTAGGTTGGGGTGAACCTGTTTTTGACCGTCTAGATGCTGACATTGCTCATGCCATGATGAGCATTAATGCGGTTAAAGGGGTTGAAATCGGGGATGGTTTCGCAGTTGCTGGGCAGTTTGGTCATGAAACACGTGATGAGTTGACGAGTAATGGCTTCTTAGCGAACCATGCAGGTGGTATTTTAGGCGGTATTTCGAGTGGTCAGACGATTCGAGTTGCCATTGCATTAAAACCTACTGCAAGTATTACAACACCAGGTAAAACGATTAATTTAAGCCGTGAAGATACTGATGTGTTAACTAAAGGTCGTCATGACCCATGTGTAGGTGTACGAGCAACTCCAATTGCAGAAGCAATGTTGGCTATTGTCCTAATGGATCACTTCCTACGCCATCGTGCACAAAATGCAGATGTTGTTCCACCGTTTGAACCAATTGAACCATAGTCATAATTTTGACTATAGTAAATTAAGCCCCCATATTTAACTTAAACTTGGGGGCTTTAATTTTTTTATCATATTCGGCTCTATTAAATTTTAAATTATTTCCTTGTCTTATAATCTCTATATAAATATAATACCCGCGATTTATTTCTGAATATATTTATCTGCTTAAGTAAGAAATTAAAGTCTTATTAATTTTATACTTACTCAAGATATTTATATCTTAAAACTAATTTTATTCAAATTAGTTTTATATAAGTTTATTACATATTTAAATTTTATTACTTTAAACAAATAATTTTCAAAGTCATCATTGAAATTGGGGAAATATCAATGAATCAATGTACATATAGAATTGGCTGTATGTCAAAGGATAAACTATTGCCTAAAAACTTAGAGGCAATGATAAAAGTTATTCATGACTTATCTTTATCCTCTCAGCTATCTGAAAACTGGATATATAGTGATGATAATCCAGATATATATATTATTGATTTAGACAGTGGCTATACAAATATTCTTATTCCTAAAAAAATTAAAATTGTATTAAGTAATAACCCTGAGCTTTTAAAAGGTTATCAATATGGATTAAAGAGGCCCTTAAGGTATCAGGAGCTTTTAAAAATTTTATTAGAAATTGAAAATAATGAATATTTTAAAAAATCTTATCGAGAACGAATAGAAAATATAACTGCTACAGATCCGTTTGAGACAAAAATTCTATACAAACTTGTTTGTTATCCAAACTTTAAAAATATTCATGCAGAGCAGATTGTTAATGTCACTAGAGTTTGTGCTTTATTATCTATTGAATCAAAGACAGTCCAAGAAATTAAAAAATTCTTGAACTTATCTGTAGATGAAATACAAAAAATTATAGAGATTATTAAAAAAGAGGCTTATCCGAACTATGAAACGATACATGAGAATATTGTCTCGATATTGCCGTTTTCAAATGAAGTTGTTCAGACAACACCTCCAAGGATGGAGCAAAACTTATTGCTCTATTTTATAAATAAACTTTGGAAGAAGTTAAAAGGAGAATTCTGATGAACTGGAATTTTTTAGCTTAGAGTAGGTATGTATTAATCTTAACTAAACCATTCTTAATTTAATATTAAGAACTAAACAACAATATTTAGTACATATTAAATCTAGATTACATTTTAGCTTTACCACGGATGGAAAAGCTAAATAGAGAATTCTTTCATTATTTTAATTCAAAAGATTAATATCAAAAAACAAATAATGTAATCACTAGCCAAAAGTTATCCTCAATTGTTATTTGCCATTATTAAGTTAAATCTACAATTTGTTCTTCATTTACAGCAATCTTATATTGATTACGTCCATTGGTTTTTGCTTTATATAATGCATGATCAGCTCGTGCCACAAAAGCAGAAATAGAATCGTTTAGACGTGGAATTGTGGTTGCGACTCCTACACTAATAGTGACATGTGGTGAAACATCACTACATGGGTGTTTAATCGCAATTTTATTAATCGCATTCATTAAACGTTCGACTTGTATCAAAGCTTGCTGAGAATTTGTCATTGGGAATAGTAGTAAAAACTCTTCACCACCATAACGAGCAACTAAATCTCCACTACGAGCAGCAATAGAAGAAATAGCAATTGCGATTTCTTTTAAACATTCATCACCTTTGAGGTGTCCTAGCGTGTCATTGTATGCTTTAAAATAATCGATATCGACCATCATAATAGTGAGTGGGGTTTCATGTCGTAATGCACGTCGCCATTCATTATCCAAAGTTTCATCTAGATAACGTCGATTGGCTAAACCAGTAAGTGCATCTTGCTGAGAAAGTAAGGATAACTGCTGCGCTTGTTGCATGAGCTCAATGCGGTTCAGCTCAATCATACAGTTTTGTAAATAGTTTTCTCGATGTTGACGGTCCGTTGCATAGGCGAGGGTCATTCCCAAAAAACTACTAAAAGTGTAAGTTCGGTTTAAGAACGTCCAGTCGATCACACCATTTAAGTAGTTACTTACTAAAATTCCAACTAGTCCTCCCATCCATCCAGCAAATATGGCGGTATAAAAGCGCATACCAACAGCACCATAAATAATAACGATTGCATACATCATGGCAGCATGAAAAAGAACATTATCTTGTCCATTCTCAATAACGTTAATTAAAATAAAAGTAATTGCTACCGCTAAAGCCGAGCCAACTCCTACATAATAATCAAAATACTGATTTAATTTTTTAATAAATGATAAAATCCAAGCGATAAGAACAATTACACCAACCCAAGAATAATAGCTAAACCAGGATAAAACTTGTTCACTTGGTAAAACTTGATATATACCAAAGCTTAAAAATATATATAATATTAAAATAATAGGCGCTCTATAGCGGAACTCATAGGCAGCACCGTTTTGGTATTGAAAACGATAAATCGTTTCAAGCTGCTTTGGAAACCATACAAAGTTTAATCCTCGTGTGGTTAATAAATCTATTTGTTCCTGTCCCAATATATTGGAACCCTGCAACTTCATAATTAATGCTCTCTATATTGGAAGTTGTCATAAAATGAGACTTATTTTAAGTAAAGTTCCATCTAAAAATATTGATTATATAATGTGTGGTTTATTCAAAATAATAATACAGATTTTTTAAAAAAGTAATGATTTTTATCTATGTTAAATGTGATAAAAATCACGACATTTCAATGATTAGCCTAATAATTATCTAAAGTTCTCCAATTCATCGAAAAAAGTTACAAATGGTCGATTAACGATTGTATCTTTATCATTTTCGGATAGACTTATAGCGTGAAATACAGATGATTGCTGTCATATAAATAGGAAAATTAGCAATGACTGCTCTAAATCAATATGGAATGAATTTAGAAATTACGCCGCATAATGGATGGTCACAACGGTTCTGGGACGACCTGTTACCAGCTAAAGAACGGGTGAGTAAACATCCGTTTTTTACGGAAATGGCCAATGGGGGATTGAGCCTAGATAGTTTCCGTTATGCTCTACTTAATTTCTATCCATTAGTCGCCCATTTCCCGTCATATATGGCTGGAGCATTGGGGAAAGCGACTGGATTTTCTGAACCGGGAGTTACTGAAGCGCGAGATTGGTTAATTCAAAATATTAAGGTAGAAGAGCGACACTTAAAATGGTATCGCGATTGGGCTGGAGGTTTTGGCTTAACAGTTGAAGAACTTGATCATGTACGACCACCCGCTGCTATGAATGCTGTAAACCATTTTCTATGGAATATGAGTCATCGAGGCAATTTGGCAGAATGTCTGGCTGCAACAAATTTGGCGATTGAATGGGCAACTGGAGATTGGTCTATTCAGGTGTATAAAGGTATTCATACCTATACTAATCATCCTGAAGTCACGATTGATAAACGTTCTTTAGCTTGGTTGCGCGCTCATGCACATTACGATGATCTTCATCCATATGAAGCTATGGAGTTGATTAAACGCTTATGTAATGACCGTCCTGACTGGCAGCAAAAAGCATTTCATGCTGCTGAAGAAGGGCTGCGATATTATGAATTAGCTTTGGACGACTGCTATAGGGTACAGCTTCAAGCCTCTGCTTGATCTAGCCTTAAAAAGGGAGAATATCGTATGGATATTCTCCCTTTTATTTTATTCGAGCAACTTTAAGAGTTTAGTTCGATAAGGTGTTTCTTCGGGTAATAATTCAAGTAAACGCTCAACAGCATCTACACGGTCTGGTACACGACTGACTACTCGCAATAATTGATCAATATCTTCAATTTGATAAATCACATGACTCAAACGAGCATCAAAACAATCTCTCCATGCGCATAAAAAAGGACTTTCTGATTTAGCTAAGAAACTTCCTCTATAGAGTGTAAGCGTAGTTGATGTAAAACCAAGGTTTAAGGCTTGTTCGGCCATTAAAAAATCACATTGAATTTCGCAGTTAAGTCTATATGGTCGCGACTCGATAACGTCAGGTATTAGGTTTCTGAGTTGAGAAAGTTCTGCTTTTAAAGTGGTGGTACTTACAGGCCGATCACCATATAAAGCATAGTGAAGTTCTTCAAGATTAATTCCTTCGGGACAAAGGGTTAGGATGCACAGAATCTCAATTTGACGTTGAGTCAATGTAAGGCTGTGTTGGTTATATTGAACTTTAGGAGTGCCGAAAGCTTTAATATATAAGATATTTTTCTGATGAAATTGAATTGCTTGTTTAACAATGTCAGCACAACGCTCTACTGCTAAAACTCCAAGTGAATTATGTTTTTGATATTTAGTCGATAAATTCATAATTCCATAAAACTGACCTGTATTTGTATCAGTTATTGGGGCTGCATAACAGACCCAGTCTCTGACACTATTCATTTGGTTTTCATGTGAGTAAACACAGCTTGCAGAATGTGTATTTAATGCTAGACCAATGGCGTTTTGACCTACTGCCTGAGTAGACCACTGACCACCTTCAACAAAGTGGACTTGCTCAGCCGATGAGCGCATAGGGTGACTACTCCATGTCCAAAGTAGAGTACCATGAGGATCAGTCACACCAATGGCCATATCGGCATCTTCGGCAATATGCATTAAGTTGCGATGGCACTCGTGAATCGAACGACCAAATAATGAGTGTTCCCATTCCTCACCCAGATCAAACAAAGGTGCTGCTTCAAGGTCAAGTGATGGTTTTTTTCCTAATTGTTTAGAATGAGATGAGGATTCCGGCCGAAATAAGGACGGAGTAGTGTCTATTAAAGGCGATGATAATTGTTCTGACATATCCATATCGAAATTCCTTTATCATTGAAATGGCGTATCCGTAGCCGCTCAACAGTTATAACTTTCTTATTGTGACTATTTCCTAGTTATCTCCTTACCTTAAATAATTTTATAAGTCTTGACCATTATCCTATTGGATAAGTTTTGTTAATTGCCTAATCATTAAGATAAGACATCTTGTCGGCTGAAAGGCTTTGGCACTTCTTCTCCAAAATATTGTCGATCAGCAAAATAGCTAGAACGAACCATAGGTGCACTCCAAATATTTTTAAAACCTAATCGCTTACCGTGTCGGGTATATCGTTCAAATTCTTGTAAATTTACAAATCGATGAATAGGTGCATGTGATTTTGAAGGCTGAAGATATTGACCAATCGTGACAAGATCGACTTGATAATCTTTTAAATCGTTGAGTAGGGCAAGCACTTCAGCCTCTATTTCTCCTAATCCAACCATCAGGCCAGACTTGGTTTTGATATCGGGACAATATGCTTTAAAGCGTTTAAGTAACTCTAGTGAATGTTGATAATCTGAACCGGGGCGCATCGCTTTATATAAACGAGGAACGGTCTCAATATTATGATTAAACACATCTGGAGGCGATAAGCTCAAAGTCGAAAGAGCTGTTTCTAAACGACCGCGAAAATCTGGTACTAAAATCTCAATCAATGTTTCTGGACAACGTTTCCTAATTTCTTCAATACACTTTACAAAATGTGCAGCGCCGCCATCATGTAGATCATCGCGGTCTACAGAGGTAATCACGACATACTTTAAGTTTAGATTTGCGACTGTTTCTGCAAGGTGCTTAGGTTCATCTTCATCTAGCGGTTTTGGGCGACCATGAGCGACATCACAAAATGGGCAACGACGAGTACAAATATCGCCCATAATCATAAATGTTGCCGTACCTCCACCAAAACATTCCGGTAAATTTGGACACGCCGCTTCTTCGCAAACACTGTGTAACTTCTGTTGGCGTAGCAAATTTTTTATGCGGTTAATTTCTTCAAAATCGGTTATTTTGGCTCTAATCCAGTCAGGTTTAGTCGGTAACTCTTCTGTAGGTAAAATTTTAATCGGAATGCGAGCAACTTTATCCGCTCCTCTTAATTTAATACCAGTTTCTATTTGCCTTTTTAAGTCCATATATAAAATTCCATTTTATATTAAATAATATTTAACTAGACTCTATATAATAAAAATCCTTATAATTTAAATAAAGGACATAGAGTTTATTAATGAGCGTAGTACACAGCTAATATTATAAATTAATAAAGGTTGGTTAAAGGTTTGTTTCACAAGCCAATGAAATGTATTAAAATTTTTTAATTTTATTTTTGCTGTACAAGTTTTTGAAAAATAAAAAATAATATCCATAAAAACCATTTAAAACTTTTTAGTCTAATAGCATATTAAATTAAATTGAGCTTTATTATTTATAGCGAAATATATAACTCTCGCTGAAACTTGGTTGATTTTTAATAATCAAGATAATAAAGGAAAAGGATATGCAATTAACGGAAGAGCAATTACTCGCAGCATATAAACGCATGCGCGATATTCGTGAATTTGAGGATCGACTTCACGAAGAAAATACCAATGGTGATATTCCTGGCTTTATTCACTTATACAGTGGTGAAGAAGCTGTAGCAGTCGGGATTTGCGAAAATTTAACCGACAAAGACTATATCACTTCAACACACCGTGGACATGGACACTGTATTGCAAAAGGTTGTGACATTCACGCCATGATGCTGGAAATTTTCGGTAAAGATGACGGGCTATGCCGTGGAAAAGGTGGTTCTATGCATATTGCCGATTTAGATAAAGGTATGCTCGGTGCCAACGGGATTGTGGGTGGTGGACCTCCTTTAGCAATTGGTGCGGCGTTGACAGCGAAAACCTTAAAGACTGGTGGGGTCGGACTGTCTTTTACAGGTGACGGTGGCTCAAACCAAGGCCTTACTTTTGAAGCGATGAATATGGCTGTTGTACTTAAACTTCCAGTAATTTTCGTTTTCGAAAATAACGGCTTTGGTGAAGGAACAGGGCATGATTACGCAGTAGGAAGCAAGGACATTGCTGGTCGTGCAGCAGGTTTTGGTTTACCTGCAGTTAAAGTTGATGGGACCGATTTCTTTGCCGTCTATGAAGCTGCTCAAACTGCCATTGAACGTGCACGTCGTGGTGAAGGTCCAAGTGTGATTGAAACCATTACAAACCGTTTTTATGGCCACTTCGAAGGTGACCCTGGCTTGATTCGTTCTAAAGAAGAAGTCGAGTTCATCAAAGAAAATAAAGATCCTTTGAAAATTTTCCGCGAAAAAGTCAAAGGCAAAATTGATGAAGCCAAACTAGACGAGATTGATGCAGCTTCTAAGGCAAATGTTGATGATGCCGTTGCTAAAGCTCGTGCTGCGGCTTATCCAAAACCAGAACAACTCCTTACTGACGTCTATGTCTCTTACTAAAGGAATAGTAAAGATGCCAAATAAAAGTTTTCGTAATGCAATTAAAGAAGCCATTGAATCAGAAATGCGTCGTGATCCAACCGTATTTGTTGTTGGTGAAGATGTTCGTGGTGGGCACGGCGGTAAAAATACCGAAGAGAACGAGCTTGAAGGCTTCGGTGGGGTACTTGGTGTAACCAAAGGTTTATGGACGGAGTTTGGTTCAGAACGTGTGATTGATACACCAATTACCGAGTCTGCAATTATCGGTATGGCCGCCGGTGCGGCTGCAACAGGTTTACGTCCTGTTGCTGATTTAATGTTTATGGATTTCTATGGCGTGTGTCATGACATGCTTTATAACCAAGCCGCTAAATTCCGTTATATGTTTGGCGGAAAAGCAAAAGCGCCAATGGTTGTACGTGGCATGATTGGCGCAGGTTTTTCTGCGGCAGCTCAGCATTCTCAGTCACCATATAACGTATTTGCCGCGGTTCCGGGCTTAAAAGTTGTGGTTCCATCTAGCCCATATGATGTGAAAGGGCTATTAATTCAGGCCATTCGTGATGATGACCCTGTGGTGTTCTGTGAGCATAAAATGCTCTATGACATTAAAGGCGAAGTTCCAGATGATGCCTATACCATTCCTTTTGGTGTAGCAAATTACACCCGTGAAGGGACAGACGTGACCATTATTGCTTTAGGCTTGATGGTACATCGTGCTAATGAAGTGGCAGACAAATTGGCAAAAGATGGTATTTCGGTTGAAGTGGTAGACCCTCGTACAATTTCACCTCTGGATGAAGAAGGAATTTTAGAGTCTGTTGCGTCGACTGGACGTGTGGTTATTGTGGATGAATCAGCTGCACGTTGTGGTTTTGGACATGATGTTGCTGCACTAGTTGCACAGAAAGGTTTCCACTATTTGAAAGCACCTGTTGAACTTGTAACGCCACCACATACGCCTGTTCCATTCTCTCCAGTTTTAGAAAAAGAATGGATTCCAAGTGTAGAGCGTATTGAGCAAGCTGTGCGAAAAACATTGGAGGCTTAGGATGAGCGAAATTAAAACGCTGGAGATCCCGAAATGGGGATTATCCATGGAAGAAGGCACGATCGCCCAATGGTTGATTAAAGAGGGTGATAGCTTTAATAAGGGCGATGAAATTTGTGAAATTGAAACCACAAAAATCGTCAATGTGTTAGAAGCGCCTTTTGCTGGAACACTCCGTAAAATTTTAGCGAAAGATAGTGATACTTTACCTGTTGGTGGTCTTATTGCTGTATGTGCTGAAAGCCAAGTTTCTGATGCAGAAATTGAGCAGTTTATTGCATCACTAGGTGGTTCAGCAGCTAAAGCCCCTGAAACACCTTCGGAGCAAAGCAAAGCAGAAACATCTGCACCTGTTGCTGAAAAAGCAGAACAACCACAGACTGTAGCAGCTAGTGCTTCAGCTCCTGCAAAGGTAGCGAAAGATGACTACGCTGTACCAGAGTCATTACAAGGCTATCAAACATCTGATGTTTTTTTTGCAACACCACATGCGTTAAAGCTTGCAGAAAAGCACAATGTAAACTTGGCAAAAATCACGGGTTCTGGTCGTGAAGGACGTATTAGTGTTCAAGACATCCAGAAAGCTGTACAGGCTGCTGGTGGTCAATGGCCTGATATTAAACAGCAAACTCAAGCTAAAGTGTTTAAATCTACAGCCGATGATAGCCAAGTTTTAGCGACACCTGTAGCACGTCGTTTAGCAAAACAATGGGGTATTAACCTAAATGACTGCCGTGTTTCAGGTACTCGTGGTCGCGTCTGTAAAGAAGATGTTGAGGCAGTTTACTATCGTAATAAACCAACGTCGGTAAATGAACAATCTGCTCAATGTGCTGTTACTCAACCACAATCAACAATTACGACTGTGGCGATGAATGGGATGCGTAAAGCGATTGCTTCACGCTTACAAGCTGCAAAACGTAATGCACCGCATTTCCGCTTAGTGGTCGATCTCAACGTAGAGGCTTTGCAAAAATTACGTAAGCAGATTAATGAAACGGTTCCTCAAGTCAAACTTTCTATTAATGACATGCTAATTAAAGCAGCTGCTGCGGCACTGATTAAAGTACCTGAAGTGAATGTTCAATTTGATGAGGCGACTCAATCAATTTTACAGTTCTCTCAAGCGGATATTTCGGTGGCTGTAGCGATTCCAAACGGTTTAATTACACCCATTGTGAAAGCTGCAAATCAGAAGTCTTTAGCACAGATTTCCGATGACATGCGTGATTTGGCAACCCGTGCTAAGACTGGCAAGTTGCAACCTGACGAGTTTCAGGGGGGGAGCTTTAGCATTTCAAATTTAGGAATGTTAGGCATTAAACAGTTCGACGCCATTATCAACCCTCCGCAAGGTGCAATTATGGCATTAGGTGCTTCTGAATCACGTGCTGTTGTTGAAAATGGCAATGTAGTGGTTCGTGAGATTGTTACAGCGACGTTGTCATGCGATCACCGAGTCATTGACGGCGCAGTTGGGGCGAAATTCTTGGCCAGCTTTAAGCAGTTTGTTGAAAACCCTGCTTTAATTTTGGTGTAGGAGAACCCGCATGTCAGAAGCTCAATTTGATTTAATTGTGATTGGCGCGGGACCGGGTGGGTATGTGGCTGCAATTCGTGCAGCCCAGCTCGGGTTAAAAACCGCAATTGTAGAAGAGCAACATTTAGGCGGAATTTGTCTAAATTGGGGCTGTATTCCAACTAAAGCTTTGCTTGCAGGAGCAGAGCTTGCAACCCAGTTTAAACATGCCGGACAGTTTGGTTTTCAGGTATCCCAACTCGATTTTGATATTCAAAAGCTTGTGCAACATAGCCGCCAAGTGTCAGCTCAGTTAGTACAAGGCATCGATTATTTACTTAAAAAGAATCAGGTGACGGTTTTTAATGGTCGTGCTCAGCTTACGGCGAAAGAAAAAATTGAAGTGACAGATGCTCAAGGTAACAGTCAGGTTTTAAGTGCGCCACATATCATCTTGGCAACTGGAGCTAAAGCCCGACATGTTCCTCAACTTCCTGTCGATGGAATATATGTCTGGAGCTATAAAGAAGCACTGGTTCCCGAGCAGTTACCAAAAAGCTTATTGGTTGTAGGCTCGGGAGCGATTGGCAGTGAGTTTGCTAGTCTTTATCAAGACTTGGGTTGTCAGGTAACTTTAATTGATTTGGCTAAACAAATTTTACCAACCGAAGATGCAGAAGTTGCTCAATTTGTCAGAAAACAGTTTGAACAAAAAGGAATGAAAGTCTTAACCGATGCTGTCGTTCAAAGTATTCAAATTGAAAATGATCAAGTCCACTGTGTGATTGAAACAGCAAATGACGTTCAAACGATTATTTTCGACCGTGTGCTTTCAGCAATTGGTGTACAGCCTAATACCACGGGGCTAGGACTAGAACGTTTAGGTGTAGAACTCAACCCACAAGGTTTTGTGGCAATTGATGACTATTGTAAAACCAACGTAGCGGGGCTTTATGCAATTGGTGATGTGGCTGGTGCACCGTGTCTTGCCCATAAAGCAAGCCATGAAGCCATGATATGTGTCGAGAAAATCACTGGTGTAACAAACGTCCATTCACTCGATCGTAGCCAGATTCCGGGTTGTATTTTTACTCATCCACAAGTGGCGAGTATTGGTCTAACAGAAAATGCAGCAAAAGCTAAGAATCTACCTATACGAATCGGCAAGTTTTCTTTAACCGCAAATGGCAAAGCTTTGGCAATTGGAGATGCGTCAGGTTTTGTGAAAACTATTATTCATGCAGAAACGGGTGAATTACTTGGTGCACACATGGTAGGTCATGAAGTGACTGAACATATTCAGGGCTTTGCGATTGCCAAATACTTGGAAGCAACTGATGAAAGTTTAGCTCAAGTGATTTTCCCGCATCCAACATTATCAGAAGCCATGCATGAATCCATTTTGGCTTCAATGCAACGAGCGATTCATATGTAGAAATTCTGCATTTACAGGAGTTGAATATGGTTAAGGGATTAAAAAATAAAGTCGTTTTAGTGACGGGGGCAGCTCAAGGCATTGGCCGTGGGATTGCCCTGCGCTTGGCGCAAGAAGGGGCACACATCGCATTAGTTGATATGAAACAAGATCGACTGAATGATGTGCAGCAAGAAATTCAGGCTTTAGGCGTAAATGCGAGTACATTTATTGCCGACGTAAGTGACCGCGAGCAAGTGTATGCCGCTATAAATCATGCTGAGAAGACCCTTGGTGGGTTTGATGTCATAATTAATAATGCTGGAATTGCACAAGTTCAAGCGATTGCGGATATCACACCGGATGAATTTCAAAAAATTGTTGATATTAATATTGGTGGCGTGCTGTGGGGAATACAGGCTGCTGCTGCAAAATTCAAGCAACGCCAACATAAAGGTAAAATCATTAATGCTTGCTCAATCGCAGGCCATGATGGGTTTGCTTTACTCGGTATTTATTCGGCAACCAAATTTGCGGTACGAGCACTTACCCAAGCTGCGGCAAAAGAATATGCCAGTCACGGTATTACGGTAAATGGATATTGCCCCGGAATTGTCGGAACTGATATGTGGGTTGAAATCGATAAACGTTTTGCTGAAATTACCGGTGCCGCAATTGGTGAAACTTATAAAAAGTATGTGGAAGGTATTGCTTTAGGTAGAGCCCAAACACCAGACGATGTAGCCGCATTAGTTGCTTTTCTGGCAAGTGAAGATTCGGACTATATTACGGGTCAATCCATTTTAACAGACGGCGGAATTGTCTATCGCTAAAACAACATCCTGATTTGAGGGAGATAATAATGAAAGCAGCACGTTTTTATGACAGAGGCGATATTCGTATTGAAGATATCCCTGAACCAGAAGTCACTCCCGGCACTGTAGGTATCAAGGTGGCTTGGTGTGGAATCTGTGGTACAGATTTACATGAGTTTATGGAAGGGCCAATTTTTATTCCACCGTGTGGACATCCGCATCCTATTTCAGGTGAATCTGCACCGATTACCATGGGACATGAATTTTCAGGTGTGGTCTATGCCGTAGGAGAAGGTGTTGATGATATTGAAATTGGTCAACATGTCGTCGTGGAGCCTTATATTGTGGCGGATGATGTACCGACTGGACCGGGCGATAATTATCATCTTTCCAAAAATATGAACTTTATTGGTTTAGGCGGTCGTGGCGGTGGCTTATCGGAGAAAATTGCGGTTAAACGCCGTTGGGTGCATCCAATTTCCAATAAAATTCCACTGGATCAGGCGGCCTTAATTGAACCGTTATCGGTAGGTCATCATGCCTATGTGCGCAGTGGTGCAAAGGCTGGTGACATTGCACTGGTTGGCGGAGCCGGCCCAATTGGTTTATTGCTTTCGGCAATTTTAAAAGCGAAAGGGCTTAAGGTCATCATTACTGAGCTAAGTGCAAAACGTAAAGAAAAAGCCAAAGAGTCGGGAGTCGCAGATTATATTTTAGACCCGTCAGAAGTTGATGTTGTTTCTGAGGTTATGAAAATTACTAATGGAGATGGTGTTGATGTTGCGTTTGAATGTAGTAGCGTTAACAAGGTATTAGATACTTTGGTTGCGGCAGTGAAACCAACAGGCGTGATCGTTATAGTTTCGATTTGGAGCCACCCAGCATCAATTAATGTGCACAGTGTTGTAATGAAAGAGCTCGATGTAAGAGGCACAATTGCCTACGTAAATGACCATCAAGAAACCATTAAACTGGTCGAAGAAGGTAAAATAAATCTGGAACCTTTTATTACCCAGCGCATTCAACTTGATGATTTGATTTCAAAAGGTTTTGAAACCTTAATTCATAACAATGAATCAGCCGTTAAGATTATTGTACATCCATAAATAGACACTTATGCCTATAAAAAAGAGCGATGATTCGCTCTTTTTTATTAAAGTAAGTTGTTGTTTTGAGCTTCAATAATAGGCGGCAATGGCTGTCCTAAAGAGCTTAGAGACTCACGTTCAATCAAACGTACAATTGAATCGAGCGGTAAATCATTTTCTTGCAAACCAAAAGGTTCTTCAATTTGAGCACTTAGGGCATCTAAACCTAAAAACATATAAGCAATTAAGCCGACAATAAGCGGTGTCCAAATACCTAGAGCTGCTTCAAGGCTAAACGGTAATATGAAACAGAAACAATAAACGGCACGGTGTAAAAGTACTGAATATGAGTAGGGTAAAGGTGTCCCAGCAATACGGTCACAACCTGCTTGAATATTGCCTAGCTCAACAATATGTCGATTTAAGGTGCTATAGATAATGTCACTAATTTCGCCGTCTTTTAGTATTTTAACTAAATCTTTTTGAATATTTTCGAGTACAAACTGAGGGGCATTAATATGCTCATTTAAATACTTAAGTGAAGAATTATTTAAATAGGCATGTTCAAGAAATTTTGTGGGTTCGACTGTTTGTTGACGTAAACGATCACGCAGTAAATTACTAAAAATTAAGACCTGATGAATTAAATGTTCACGTTGTTCATTGGTTAGAACATGGCTATCTCTAACAATATGTCTAGCATTGGCAATTAGTGCACCCCAAAGTTTGCGACCTTCCCACCATCGGTCATAACACGCATTATTTCGAAAACCCGTACAAATCGAAAGAATCACACCAAATATTGTAAATCCAATCGCAGGTACGGTAGGAATTTGAATCCAATGATAATAAGAGAGCCAGACTACACATGCTGAAATAAGGACAACAAAACTCAGTGCAGGTAAAACCTTCGGCAAAATTGTTCCTTTCCAAGCAAATAATAATTTAAATACATTGCTTTTATCGCGGACAATCATATAAAGCCTTTGAACTAACGAACCTAACCTAGTGCAATATGATACGCCTTAGACGAGCCAAATACCTAGCTAAAGCTTATGCTTTTGTCTGTATCGCCAAAGAGTAGTGCGGCTAATTCCAAAAATATTCGCGACCATATTCAGGTTATGGTTATATTTTTCTAAAGCTGCTTGTACATTTTCAGGACTAAGCTCTGTATTTGTCTCGGGTAATTTAACGTAATCTTCAGCATTTAAGAGTTCATTTGGTAAGTCTTCGACCTCAATTTCATCTTTACCATTTGCCATGGTTAACGCATAAAGGAGGGTGTTTTTTAACTCACGAACATTTCCTGGCCAGTCATAGTTTAATAAAATTTGCATGGCTTTTTGATTAACATGCCGAGGCATGGTGTCGAGTTGAGTTGAGCTTTCTTTTAAAATCTGATCGACAATGAGTGGAATATCGACTTTTCGTTCTCTGAGTGGTGGTATAAAAATTGGAATCACACGCAAACGATAGAGTAAATCATGACGGAAACGCCCAGCCTTAGCCTCTTCGCGTAGCGCCTTATGCGTTGCAGTGATAATACGGACATTGGCTTGAATTGGTTTTTCACCACCTACAGGAGTAAATTCACCTGTTTCTAACACCCGTAATAATTTAGCTTGAAGCTCTAAAGGAATCTCGGCAATTTCATCTAGAAACAGTGTTCCACCTGCGGCACGTTCAAAAACGCCTTTATGGTCACGAATTGCTCCCGTAAAAGCACCTTTCACATGTCCAAAAAGTTCACTCTCTAGAATATTGGCATTAAGAGCTGCACAGTTAATCGCAACAAAAATCTTATTTTTACGTTGGCTATAATCATGAATTGCTTTTGCCACAAGTTCTTTACCACTACCAGATTCGCCGCGGACGAGCACTGGAAACTCAGTAATTGCCACTCTTTGAATAATTGAAAACATACGAGTCATTTCTGGTGAACAACTATTGAAAACTTTAGCCAAGTCTTGCAATTGTTCTGTTAGCTCTACTTGATCAGCAATATCATTCTCTATGCTAACGGGCTGTAGAATATGCAATTTCCCGATAATGCGATGCTCTGCGATGTAAATATCATTTTCCTGATAGATGAATCGCTTTCTCATTTTAGGAGTATTAATTTCAAGATACTGATTATGATGGTCTTGAGTAAGCGCTGCCATGCTCTCTACAGAAATATCGTCTGTATTAAATTTATAGTGAATTGCTTGAGTCGTTGTGTCTGCTAAAAACAGACTCGCATTTGGGAATAAAGCTTTTAATTGCTCAAATAAAATAAAAAAATCTTGTTCTGACTCAAAATTTAACTTTGCCATTTCATATGTTTCACAATCGTTTCATTGAAACATACTTGAGTTTCATAGGAACATCAAGCTGCGTTTGTTTTCTAACTTTAATTTCATTTTTTATTTTAAGTATTTAATTTTTATATTTATTATTTAATTTTAAATAATTGGCATCTTATTTGCAAAATATAGGAAAGAAATAAATTATTGGGGTATAAATCATGTTCTTTAAGCAGTTTTTTGAAAAAGAAAGTTCGACTTATACATATATGCTTGGGTGTGAAGAAACACGAGAGGCTGTTTTAATTGACCCAGTCGCATCAGATATAGAGATTTATGCCAAAGAATTAGAGCAGCATCAATTTACGCTCATCTATACCTTAGATACCCATGTTCATGCAGACCATATTACCGCTGCGAATTTGCTTCGGGAACGTCTCGATTGCAAATCGGTTTTACACCGTAATTCAGATGTAAGTTGCGGAGATATTTTAATTACAGATGGTTGCATGCTTAAAGTTGGCAACCTCAGTATTGAAGCGCGCTATACACCAGGTCATACCAATGCTTGTACGAGTTACTTGGTTGAAAACATGGTTTTCACTGGTGATGCATTATTAATTGACGGCTGCGGTCGAACCGATTTCCAGCAAGGTAGTGCGGGCACACTTTATGACAGTATCCATAAACAACTTTTTAGCCTACCTGACGACACTATTGTATATCCGGGACACGATTATAAAGGTCGTTTGTCTTCAACGATCGGTAATGAACGTTTAAATAACTCACGTTTAGGTCAGAATCGCTCACGAGAAGATTTTATTGAATTAATGAATAACTTAAATCTGCCATATCCAAAACAAATCGATAAAGCACTTCCTGCCAATCAGGCTTGCGGCTCAATTTCACAATTATAAGGTGGCAATATGGAACTTAAACGAGTTAATCAAGATTTTTATGTTGCTGGCCAGATTACTGCCAACGATATTGCAAAAATTGCAGCCCAAGGAATAAAAACTCTGATATGTAACAGACCAGATGGAGAAGGTGCAGATCAACCCAATGTGATTGAAATTGAAGAAGCAGTTCAGCGGCATAGCCTAAAAGTAATCTATCAGCCTGTGACCAGTGGCAAAATTACCGATCAACAAGTTACCGAGTTTAAGCAGCTTTATCAGAATGCTCAGAAGCCCGTTTTAGCATATTGTCGCTCTGGTATGCGTGCAATCAGTTTGTGGGCTTTGGCTGAAGTTGCCCCACAAGATGTAGCACTGTTAGTTGAATCGGGTAATAAGCTTGGGTTTAACTTAAAAGGCTTGGTGCCACGTATTTTAAAACGTGATCATGAACCAGCCACAATTCCTTGTTATAGCGTTGTGATTGTTGGCGCTGGAGCAGCTGGAATTTCTGTAGCGTCTAGTCTTTTATGCCGTGAACCTAATTTAGATATTGTCATTATTGATCCCGCAGATACACATTATTATCAACCGGGCTGGACCATGGTTGGTGGCGGTATTTTCAAACCACAAGTAACTGCACGCTCAATGGCAAGTGTGATTCCTTCAAAAGTAAAATGGATGAAAGCAGCAGTTGCCGGATTCGACCCTGAGCATAATCAGGTTATTTTGGAAGGATGCCAACCCATTCAATATAAAGCTTTGGTCGTCTGCCCTGGTTTAAAACTGAATTGGCATGGAATTGAAGGTTTAGTCGAAACCTTAGGTAAAAATGGGGTGACGTCTAACTATCGTTATGATCTAGCGCCGTATACATGGGAACTGGTGCAACAGCTAAACGGTGGAAAGGCAATCTTTACCCAGCCGCCTATGCCGATTAAATGTGCCGGTGCTCCTCAAAAAGCGATGTACCTTTCAGCCGACTACTGGTTAAAGCAAGGCAAACTTAAAGATATCTCTATCCATTTTTATAACACTGGTGCTGTTTTATTTGGTGTGAAGGAATATGTACCTGCACTAATGCAATATGTCGAAAAATATGGCTCTGAACTTCATTTTAACCATCAACTTGTCAAAGTAGATGGGCCTGCAAAAAAAGCATGGTTTAAGGTAGTGAACAATGAAAATGCAGCATTGGTCGAGACTGATTTCGATATGTTGCATGTTGTTCCACCGCAACAAGCCCCAGACTTTATTCGTGCCAGCACACTCACTGATGAAGCAGGCTGGGTGAGCGTGAATCCTCAAACCCTACAACATACACAGCATGCCAATATTTTTGCTTTAGGTGATGTGATGAATGCGCCTAATGCCAAAACTGCTGCTGCGGCACGAGCACAAGCTCCGATCGTTGCAGTAAATGTTCTCGCACAACTGAACGGTGAGCAAAACTTCTGTGAATACGACGGCTATGGCTCATGTCCACTTACTGTAGAACGTGGAAAAATCGTTCTGGCTGAGTTTGGTTACGGCGGCAAATTACTTCCAAGTTTTCCAAAATGGGTGATTGATGGGCAAAAACCGTCTCGTTTGGCTTGGTTGCTTAAAGAACAGATTTTGCCACCGATTTATTGGCAAGGCATGCTAAAAGGCCGCGAGTGGATGGTCAAACCTGAGCGAGGATAAGTAAAGCAACGCTTTGTACGAGCGCAAGGCGAGAGCTATGCTCGAGCGGAAGAGGATAAGTAAAGATTAATAATCTTTACCCGAGCGCAAGACGAGAGCTGTGCTCAAGTTAAGAGGATAAACAAAGCAACGCTTTACCCTGAGAAGCGGTTAAAGCTTCGCAAGAAGACGAGAATCTACTTCCTCATTAACCAGCAGTCTACTGCAAATGATGTATATGCAATTTTAGGCTTTTGATATGTTATTACTTGTCGTTGAAGGCATCGTGATTGGCTTTTTACTTGGTCTTACTGGTGCAGGTGGGGGTATTCTTGCTGTACCCGCGCTTATGACCAGTCAAGGCTGGAGTGTGGCTCAAGCTGCGCCGATTGGGTTATTGGCGGTTGCGCTATCTACTCTCATAGGAACCATTGAAGGCTTATTTAAAAAGATTGTTCGTTATCGTGCTGCGATCTGGATTGCCTTAATTGGTGCTCCTATGGCACATATCGGCATTTTAATAGCTAACACGATTTCACCTATTTGGCTCATGTTAATGTTTAGCTTGGTCATGTTTACAGTGGGTTATCGACTTATTAGTAACCGAGTATCAGACTTTCATAACCCGCCGTGTCAGGTCAATCCAAGTACAGGACGCTTTATCTGGAATTTTAAAACTGGTGGTGTACTTGCCGGCATTGGAATTATTGCGGGGCTTTTAACTGGGATGCTCGGTGTAGGTGGCGGCTTTGTAATTGTGCCAGCACTTAGAAAAGTCACAAATTTGGATATGCATAGCATTGTTGCAACGTCACTTATGATTATTTTTCTCATTAGTGGAATGAGTATTGTGATGCATATTGCAGAGGGTTTTCACTATCCAGTAGACATTACTAGTGCGTTTGCGCTCGCATGTGCAGTTGGTATGTTATTAGGGCGCAGAGCTATTCGTTTTATTCCGTCTGCAATTGTGCAAAAAGTCTTTGCTTTAATGGTTTTTGCTGTCGCAATTTATATGGTCATTAAGATAGTTAATCTAACAAATATCTAAGTAATATAGTATTTTAACTATCTCTGTAGTTAGCAATTTTCCAAAGATGAGATGTTAAAATTCTCTTGGGAAATTTGATTTAAACGATATAAATTTTTGAGAAAGCGATATGAAGCGAGTTAACGTAGCAATTTGTGGTTTTGGACGGATTGGGCAACAAATTGCAGAGCTTCTTTTAAATAGATCGACATACTATAAACAAAAATATCAAATTGATGCCCGTTTAGTGGGCGTCTGCAACTCATCATCAGGTTTAATTGATCAAGAAGGTTTACACGCTTCGAAGTGGCTAGATAAAACAAAATATCAAGTAGACCTAACAGAGCAAAAGTTTTTAGAACAGGTTCAAGCAGATGTCATTATTGAGACAGGGCCAAGTGACTATGTGACAGGTGGAAAAGGCCTATTTTATTTAGATTATGCTTTAACACATAGCATGAATGCGATTGCGGTATCTAAAGGTGCTTTAGTCGTAGATGGTAAAAAATTAGTTAACTTGGCACATCAGCACAATAAAAAACTATTTTTTAGCGGTGCAACAGCTGCTGCCTTACCAACTGTTGATTTATTTGAATATAACTTAGCTGGCTGCCAAATTTTAGAAATAGAAGGTGTGTTTACAGGCACCACGAATTTTATTTTGAATGATATGTTGCAACACGAATGTGCATTTGCTGAATCTCTTGAAAAAGCTCAAGCAAAAGGTATTGCAGAACCTGACAGCTCTTTCGATGTAGATGGATGGGATACTGCTGCCAAAATTACGATACTAGCCAATACTGTTTTGGGGGCTGATGTAAAAATTCAAGATATTCCAAGACAAGGAATTAATCACGTTACGGCTGAACATATTCGTGGTTGGAAAAAAGAAAATGTAATTCCTCGTCTGGTTGGTTTTATTGATATTAAAAATCAGCAAATCCAAACAGGTGTTGAATTAAGGTTAGTCCCAGCAAATCATCCTTTTGCTTATCTACAAGGTTCTAATAAATGCATTCGTGTGTTAACGCAAGAAATGGGAGAATTTGTGGTAAGTGGAGGGGCATCTGCGCCTTTAGCCACAGCAGCCGCGGCTTTAAAAGATTTTGAGTTGATGCTTAAAACGGGCTGCTAGAGATGAATTATTACTTATAAAAAAGCAGGCTTTTAGGCCTGCTTCTCACAATTTTTTTGACTATTAAATAACTTTTTTCCAATTTCTAACTTACTAAACATTAAGTAGTTACCAAGTAAGATTAATAAAATTCCAAATACCGCATTTAAAGTCCATACATATCCTTCAAAGAAAGTAGAAACTGTTAGAGCAACTAAAGGAAAGAGCAATGTGCTATAGGCTGCTTTGGCTGCGCCAATTCGTCCAACAAGAGAAAAGTAAGCAGAGAACCCAATAACCGTACCAAATACAGCCAAGTAAAGTACCGAACTTAAAAATGGGAAATTCATTGGAGGCATTAAATCTTGGCCAGTAAATAAAGCTAGACTTAACATAACCAATGCACCATAAGTCATAGCATAACAGTTTGTTGAAAAGATATTTAGCCCACGTTTTTGGTGTCTAACACTAATCATATTTCCTAAAGAAAAACCGTAAGTGCCTATTGCACATAGGCCGATACCCATTAATAACTGTATATTAAATTGGCTATTAATCAGGTCATGGCAGAACAGTAAAACAATACCAATTAGACCCAGAATTGCAGCTGGTGCAAAGTTTGGGGAAGGTTTTTGCTTAAAAAAGATAAGCGCATTAATGGCATTAAAGAAAACAGCCATCGAAAAAATAACGGACTCTAAACCGCTGTTTACATATTTAACGGCGGTATAAAAACAAATAAAGTTTAGGCCGAAAACACAAAGGCCTTGCAGCATACAAAACAAGTGATCTTTTAAAGCAATTCGCTGTAATTTTCCTGAAAATAATAAAACAACCCACAGTAATAAGGCTGAAATAGCAAAACGCCATAAAATTGCGACAACTGGTGTTGCATAATGGCTTTGAACCGCAATTCCAATCCATGTTGTTCCCCAAATCAACACCACCGCAACATAGAGTAAAATATTCATAACTTCATCCTCGATTACCAATCTTAAGTATCTAGGATTGCTTTATTTTTCACGTATATATTCTTGTGTTGTACATGCAAGATCTTGCGTTTTTTATAGATCTAAACTAGCTGAATTTTGCGGAATATGGTTAACTTAAGCTCAATGATATTCGTTTTAATTTTGCATGGCCTATCAAACTTTAGAACAGCTACAGCAATCTAAAGCCAAGCTTCACGAAACTGTGGTGCTTGATGAGAATATGCAACTTGCATTTTGGTCTAATCAGCAAGATCGTGTAAGTGTCTGTAGCGATCACCACACTTTAAGTCTCTATATTCAAGATGGCTATGAAAGCTATCAAAAAACCCCTGCAGGCTGGAAAAACGGCGGTGGGCCGGGGCGTTTTTGCTTATTGCCTGAGCATCAGGAGTCGACTTGGGATATACGTGGTGGGCTTAAATTCGTTCACCTATATTATACCGACCAACATTTGCGTGATGTTGCTGAAAAAATATGGGACAAAGAGCCGAACCAAATTGAACTAAACGAAGTTGTTTTTAACGATGACGAAAAGATTCGAGCGCTTTATCAGTTTTTCTTGCTAGATTGTGATTGGAAAGATTCAGCAAACCATTTACAAATGAGTACAACTGCCAGTTTATTGCTGAACCATTTAATTCGAAGATATAGCAATGTTAAGTGGCAGCAACCTATCATTAAAGGTGGGCTCGCTCCTCATAAACTCAAATATATTCAGGACTGGATTGAAGGGCATCTAGATCAAGCACTTACCTTGTCTGATTTGGCAAATGTTGTAAATTTAAGCGAATACCATTTTGCTCATATGTTTAAACAGTCCATGAATATGGCACCTCACCAATATGTCATGCAAAGACGCTTAACCAGAGCCAAAGGGCTAATTCAGTCATCTCAGCTTTCCTTACAAGATATTGCCTTAGTGTGTGGTTTTAGTTCAGCAAGCCATTTGAGTCATCGCTTTAAACAGTTTTATGGTATGAGTCCTTCACAGTTACGTTAAACGTCAAATGTAATTGGTTTATCTTGAGCTGCATCAAAGGCAGCTCTTGCCGCATCAATATCCGCAATGTGCTGCTGAGCCCATTGGCCTAAAGCAATTACAGGTTCTGTAAGTGAATGACCGAGTGGAGTTAATTCATATTCAACACGAGGTGGAACTACAGGATAAACCGTACGTTTAACTAATCCATCTCTCTCTAAACCACGCAAACATAAGGTAAGCATACGCTGCGATATTCCATTGATACTTCTTTTAATTTCAGAAAAGCGATGAGAACGTGATGCAAGTGTCATTACAATGAGTATACTCCATTTCTCGCCAACTCTAGCCAATACTTGACTGACTCTTTGGCAATCTGAACTTTGGATATCGTGAGGTATGGTTACAGTCATATTACTTGGTTCCCTAAATGTGCCTTCTTGTGCATCAGAATAATAGTAGTAACATAATTAGTACAAGTAACAATTTTATACTGTAGGTATAAACGATGAAACTACTTCAAATTGACACAAGTATTTTAGGTGAGCAGTCTGTTAGCCGCCAACTCACCTCATCTGTTACTGGAAAGCTCAGCGCAGCTTATCCTGATGCAGAAATTATTCATCACGATTTTGCTTTAGAACCAATTCCTCATTTGTCTGATGCTGAGTTTTTGGCATGGCAAGGTGTTGAACCTAATAATGAAACAGCGCAGCAACGTGTTGCACGAAACACCCAATATTTGGACGAGTTCTTATCGTCAGATATCGTTGTAATTGGCGCACCAATGTACAACTTTAGCTTCCCATCACAGTTAAAAGCGTGGCTTGACCGACTATCTGTTGCTGGAAAAACTTTCCGTTATACGGAAAACGGCCCTCAAGGTTTAGTAGAAGGTAAACGTGTCATTATTGCTTCTTCGCGTGGCGGTGTGTACTCAGAAGGTTCACCAGCCGAAGCTTTAGACTATCAAGAAACTTATATCAAAGCGTTTTTCAATTTTATAGGTGTGACTGATATTACTTTTGTGCGCGCGGAAGGGATCGCTTTCGGCCCAGAAGCACGTCAAGCTGCCTTAGATAACGCAGCAGCACAAATCGCACAATTAGCGGGTTAAAAATATAAGCAACCGAACAGTAAAGAAACTGTTCGGCCTTATTGATAAGATTTTATGAATTTAAAAAATATTAAAATCAATAGTTAACTAAAAAAAGTGACAGAGAGTCCAACCAGCGCTGATGCAAAAATCACATATAGCACGTTCACGTTAAAGCGGAATAAAGCAATAAATGCAGCAACAGTAATGAACGCTGCAACAATGTCAAAATGCCCTGAAAAGCCTTGTGGCCATAACACATGATAACTAAAAAATAGGGCGAGATTTAAAATTACACCGACCACAGCCGCGGTAATTGCAGTGAGTGGCGCAGTAAATTTAATTTCATTATGTGTAGATTCAATAATGGGCGCACCCGCAAAAATAAATACAAATGAAAAGAGAAAGGTAAACCAAGTCACAATGACTGCACCAAGTGCTCCAGCAAAAAATAGATGCTCAGAGCCAAGTAATGAATGATTGACGCCTCCTAAAAAGCCAACAAAAGCCACTACCATAATCAGTGGACCCGGTGTAGTTTCACCTAAAGCTAAACCATCAATCATTTGTGTAGGTGAAAGCCATCCAAAATGATTTACAGCTCCTTGATAGACATAAGGTAAAACTGCATAGGCCCCCCCAAACGTAAGTAAAGCAGCTTTGGTAAAGAACCACGCCATTTGAGTATAAGAATGATGCCATCCAAAATATGCGCCTAAAGCTAAAATTGGCAATAGCCATAAAGCGATTGCTACAAAAATAAGTTTAGCTAAACGCAACCAATGGAATTTAGCGTGCTCTGGTGTTGGAGTCTCATCATCAATAAATGCCGGACCATAATCTTTTTGACTGGCTTTATGTCCAGCCGCGGAGGAAAATAGTTCTGGGTACTTTTTACTCGCTAAATAGCCAGCAATACCAGCTGATAAAACGATAAGCGGGAAAGGAAGCTTTAAGACAAAGATGGCAAAGAACGCCGCAATCGCGACGATCCATAAAAACTTATTTTTAAGCGAACGACTACCTATACGGTACGTTGCATGGAAAACAATTGCGGTAACGGCAGGCTTGATTCCGTAGAAAATACCTGCAATAACGGGAACATCTCCAAATTTTATGTAAATCCAAGACAGTCCAATTAAAATAAATAAGGAGGGTAATACAAATAGAATACCTGCAACCAATCCTCCAGCAGTTCTATGCATAAGCCAACCAATGTAGGTTGCTAATTGCTGTGCTTCAGGACCAGGTAATAACATGCAGTAGTTCAGGGCATGCAAAAATCTTTTTTCGGATATCCAGCGTTTTTGCTCAACGAGTTCCTGATGCATCACAGCAATTTGTCCAGCTGGTCCCCCAAAGCTAATAAAGCCGAGCTTGAGCCAAAATAAAAAGGCTTGCCAGAAGGTGACTTGAACAATACTTTCAGGTAAAGGGGATTTTTCGTTTTCCATTTTTTATCCCATCAAAAAATTGATTCATACGGATCAAGAACATCAAAAATTAGTAACGTTTAGTTAATTGAATGATTTAGATGTGCTAGGCAGCTATAGCATACAGAACAAAAATGACTTTCTTATTATTTTAAAAAGATATTCTTCTAAAAAATCTCTAGAAGAATATCTATCTTTTACTTTTTAATGATCATGTTCTAAATAATCTGGTTTTCTCGGAAGCGCAAGGCTACATAAGAAACAGATAATCAGCATGACAATGACATATATAAAGAAGGTATTTTCAATTCCGGCAGCTTTAAACTGTAAGGCAACCGAAGGCGCAGAACCACCAAACAGCGCATTACCTACTGCATAAGAGAAACCTACACCTAAAGCTCGCACATGAGGTGGGAACATTTCAGCTTTTACCAAACCACTAATAGAAGTATAGAAGCTGAGTAACATCATCATAAAGATGAGTAGCAAGGTAATAATGATCGGCGAATCTATATAGGCACGCATCCCGATCACCATGACGGGATAAATAAAAATGGCGGACAATAAGCTAAATGCCAACATTGAAGAGCGTCGTCCAATACGGTCCGAAATTGCACCAAATACAGGTTGAGCACACATATAGACAAATAGGGCGAAGGTCATGATATAACCAACGGTTTTTCCATCCATCCCTAAGTTGGTTAAATAGGTTTTTGAATAAACAGTCTCTACATAAAACGTTAATGAACCAGCAGAAGTGTATCCAACCACCAATAAAAAGGTTTTCCAGTGCTTTTTAAAGAGTTCTCTTAAGCTACCAGATTCTTTTCGTTCACTATCTTGATGAGAAAGCGTTTCTTCTAAACGACTACGTGCAAGCAAAGATAAGATTGCTGCGATACCACCAATAACAAATGGAATACGCCATCCACCATCATGTAATTGTTGTTCACTTAAGAACGTTAATAAAATTACACCAAGTAAGCTTGCGAGTAACTGACCACCAGAGAGGGTGACATATTGGAAAGATGAGTAAAAACCACGTTGGCCTTTTAAACCCAATTCACTCATATATGTTGCTACTGCACCATATTCACCACCAACCGATAAGCCTTGAAGTAAGCGCACTACCAGTAAAAGAAAAGGGGCAAATAAGCCAACTTGGTCATAAGTAGGTAGGGCTGCAAATAGAAAAGAACTCAAAGCCATCAGACAAATTGAGATGACCATCGACTTTTTTCGACCATGCCGGTCTGCAATTCGTCCAAATACCCAACTACCAATAGGACGCATAAAAAAGCTTGCAGCGAATACGCCCCACACATAGATAGATTTAGTCGTACTATCCATATCTGGTGCAGTTAGAGCTTGTGTAAAGTAGGCAGCAAATACTGCATAGATATAAAAGTCGAACCATTCAACTAAATTACCAGAGGCTGCGCCTACAATCCCACGTATTCTGCTACGTTTTTCTTCCTGAGTGTATGTCATATTTCTTCCATCATTTTGCAGACAAAAATGAGGAATTTTTAGATATGCTGGATAGAAAATAGAATGAAACTTTAAATATCACTCAATCCTGAGCACTTCCTTAAATTCCTAACCATTCATTTTTTCTAATTTTAAAATTCGTTTCTAGTAAGATTACGTCCTTTTGTTCGATTTAAAGATAATTTTACCAATGATCGAACACTTCCTTTCATTTAACTTAATAATTAATTCTATTTAAAATCAGTGAGCTAATTTACAACGGTACTTTTCTATTTTATTTCTCCTTTTAAGTTTCATTTCGAGCTTAAGTTTATTTTGAATATTTGGTAATACTTAAAAAGTTATAGCGTCAATTCCTAATAAAATAAATGAAATTTATATAATGATAAGTTTATAAAATTTGTGTCAAATACACTTAATCGAAAAAGTACAGAATATGTTGTTTCTCAATATATGTAGCTGTATTCTTGCGTGGCTAAAAATAGACTCCGCATTCATTTCTAGCGCTTTAGAATTATGCACGGTATGGCAGGTAGTTATTCAATGGAAAGACGTTCGTTAAATCTTCACTTCATGACATGCTCTAAAACAGCATTGGCTTCATCTATTGCACTCATAACATCTGTCGTCTATGCAAATGAAGCGGAGATTTCGCAGCTCCCAACCATTACTGTGAATGCTACACAAAATAATGATGCACTATATACATCTAAGAAAGTCAATTTATCTGGTTTTCAAACTGGTGATGTAAAGAAAGTTCCTGCATCTATTACAACCATTACCTCTGAACGCATAGCAGATCAACACGCAAAAACACTGACTGATGTTATTAAAAATGATTCATCATTAGGGGATGGCTACGCTGCAATTGGCTACTATCCAAACTTTGTAGCACGTGGTTTTGCGCTTGATTTAGGCTCAAGTTATCTTATTAATGGTCACACTATACGTGGCGAACAAAATGTGGCTTTAGAAAATAAAGAACAAGTTGAAATCTTAAAAGGTATTTCTGCAATTCAATCTGGAATGTCGACGCCGGGTGGTGTGGTTAACTATGTAACCAAAAGACCCGTCGATGTTAAAACTATTACGGTCGATGCAAATTCAGAAGGCGGCTATACACTGGCAACAGATGTTGGCGGCTTTGTTAATGATAGTTTTGGTTATCGAATCAATTTAGCCCATGAAAGCATCCATCCAAATGTTGATCACGCAAATGGTAAACGAGAGTTTGGTTCAGTTGCTTTAGACTGGAAAATTAATGAGCGTTCTAAATTATTATTTGATATTGAAGCTCAGCATCAAAGTCAACGTTCAGTACCAGGTTATCAACTGCTTGATGGGCAAGAAGTACCAACAAATGTAGATCAAGACCGTTTATTGGGTTACCAGTCTTGGAGTAAACCTGTTGTAAATAATAGTGTAAATGCGAGTTTGAAATATCAATATGCATTTAACGATCAATGGAATGCTAGCTTAAGTGCGTCTCAAAGCCGTGTTGTGATTGATGATTACAGCGCGTTTCCATGGGCTTGTTATAGTAATAATGGAGTTTGTCAAAATAATACTTTTGATAAAGATGGTAATTACGGTATTTACGATTTTCGTAGTCCAGATGATACACGTATTACCAACCAGTTTTCTGCTGGGTTAAATGGTCAATTCAGCACTGGCATCATTCAGCATCAAATCGCTTTTGAAATACAACATACTTATAAAACATTGAAGCGCTATAACTCTAACTCAATGGAGCTTGACCCTATCGGATTAGGTAATATCTATGAAGAAACAAAGGATTATGAACCAGCTCAGATTGACTTAAGAAATTACTATAAAGCGTTAGAAAGTGATCAGACTGCATTTACTCTATCTGACCGAGTTCAATTTAATGATCAATGGTCAACTTTACTCGGTGGAAAACTTATTCATCTTGATGAGCAAACTTATAATTCAGATGGGCAACAAAGTCGTGATACCGACTTAAACAAGTTCTTGCCACAATTAGCGCTCATGTATAGTCCAACTGCTGGGACTAACCTTTATGCTTCATATGCCAAAGGTTTATCGGATGGTGGTGAAGCTCCGTGGTTCGCTAATAATGCTCTAGAAGTTCTATCTCCTAAAAACTCTGAACAATATGAAATTGGTATTAAGCAACAAATTCGGAACTTCTTAGTAACAGCAGCTATTTTTGATTTAAAACAAGACAATCAATATAGCAAAGTGAATGCAGAAGGAACTTTCGATTTTGTTTCACAAGGCGAACAACACAACCAAGGTATTGAGTTAGGTTTAACTGGTGCCTTAACCGATACAGTTGACGTAAGCTCTGGCGTTACCTATACCAAATCTCGTCTAGTTGATATTGATAGTGACAGCTATAAAGGTCATCAAACTCAAAATGTACCAAAAGTACGCGCAACTGCACAGTTATCTTATAAAGTTCCGTCAGTTGAAGGGTTAAGATTACTCAGTGGTATGCAATACAGTAGCAGTAAATATGCAAACAAAGAGGGAACGGCAAAAGTAGGTGGTTATAGCGTCTTTAATATTGGTGCTGCCTATAAAACAAATTTTGCTGGACATGACACAACTTTTAGATTCAATATTGATAACTTATTTAATAAGAAGTATTGGCGTGATGTTGGTGCATTTATGGGTGATGACTACTTATTTTTAGGTAATCCACGTACAGCTCAGTTCTCTACAACTTTCAGTTTTTAAAATATAAAACAAATAAAAAAGGAGCTTATAAAAGCTCCTTTTTTATTTCAGGAATTAAGCCGACATTTTTGGTTTAACCATATTATTAATCGACAAGATATCATCAAGCATTTGTGCCGATAATAAACCTTCATTTTGAACTAAAGCCAATACGCTTTGTCCAGTTTCGTTTGCAGTTTTAGCAATACGAGTTGTAGTTTCATAACCTAGATATGGGTTAAGTGCAGTCACGATACCAATTGAGTTTTCAACCAAAGCTTTACAATGCTCAGGGTTCGCCGTAATTGTATCAATACACTTAGTTTGGAACATTGCCATTGCTTTACCGAGCAAGTCCATCGATTCAAATAGTTTGAATGCAATAAGTGGTTCCATTGCATTTAACTGTAATTGACCAGCTTCAGCAGCTAAAGTTACAGCCAAGTCATTTGCAATAATTTGGAAACAAGCAAGGTTCATTGCTTCAGGTATAACTGGGTTTACCTTACCCGGCATGATCGAGCTACCCGGTTGGCGAGCTTCTAAATTAATTTCATTAATGCCAGTACGTGGACCACTTGAAAGTAAACGTAAGTCATTGGCAATTTTTGAAAGTTTAGTTGCGGTACGCTTTAATAAACCAGATAAAAGAACAAAGTCACCCATATCTGAAGTTGCTTCGATTAGATCAGGAGCAGACTTAATTTTCTTACCAGAAATTTTTGCAAGCGCTTGAATCGCAAGTTCACGGTAACTATATTCAGTAGTAATTCCCGTACCAATCGCCGTGCCACCAAGGTTCATATACGCTAAAATATTTGGAATAAGCGTATTAATTTGCTCAAGGTCTTTTTGTAAAGTTACTGCAAAAGCACCAAACTCTTGACCTAATGTCATTGGCACAGCGTCTTGTAACTGTGTACGGCCCATTTTTAGAATATGAGCAAATTCTTGAGATTTATTGCGGAAACTTAAGATTAAGTTGTTAAAAGGAAGATTTAGTTCATCTAAGCTTAATAACAAACCTAAGCGAATCGCAGTAGGGTACACGTCATTTGTTGACTGTGACATGTTAATGTCATTATTAGGATGCAAATATTGATATTGGCCTTTTGCGTGTCCCATATATTCTAAAGCGATGTTTGCTAATACTTCATTTGCATTCATATTGGTTGAAGTACCAGCACCGCCTTGCATCATATCAATTGGGAACTGGTCGTGAAAATTACCACGAATAAGTTGATTACAGCTGTATTCAATCGCTTCAAATTTAGTCTGATCTAAGCTTTTAAGATTATAGTTCGCTTCAGCACAAGCAAGCTTTACCATTGCTAAAGCTTTAATAAGGTGAGGGAAATTTCCGACCTTGCTTTGAGTTAAATTAAAGTTTTCTAGAGCACGTAATGTTTGAACTCCGTAGTAGTCGTTATTATTGATCTCTCTATAACCAATAAGATCCTTCTCAATACGGGTGGTAATTTCAGCGTTCATCATTAAACTTCGAATTAGTAAAGAAGATAATTCATATTAGATTTCGAAATGCTTCACTTCTAATGCATTTATCAAGTTAATTATGCATTTTTTGCATATCAGTTTTTTAATTTTATAGTCAACTAACTAGGAGGGTTCATTTTAAACTATTAATTTAACTATATAAATTAATAACTTAATAATTAGATGAAGTTAATTTCAAAATTTGCTTGATACAATGAATGGTCATCTAATTTTTAAAAGCAACCCATTGCAAAAATTAAGACTAGTTAATTTAAGTGAAATATCAACTTAATTATCTTTATTATTAGCTTTTAAAGTGAAGCCTATCTAACAAATTCATATAAAAATGTGATGCATTTCACATAAAAAACACTATAATACGAAAAAATCTTAGTTTTAAGTTTATGTTAAAAGTCACAGCCGCATTAATTATTTTGGGAAGTTTTACATACTATGTGCTTTTCCATGGTGAAGAGAAAAGTGAGTCTAAAACTTCTCGTCTGCTTAAAGAAGCAGAGCAATCAATCGCTTCTGCTGAAACCTCGGTAAACAAAGCTAATAGTATTGTGCCCATATCTTACAAGTAGCCTCAGTTCTTAGGTTAACTATTTCATATTATCCATCAAAATATTGTTTTATCTAGATTTTTTTAAAATTTGGGTAAAAGACTGTATGTATAGAGACAAAATTCATGAGAATGAAGTTTATCGCCTATGATCCCAATTCTGGGGAAAAATTAAGCTTAAAAGAGCATATCCACCATATGGATAAATACACCACTTATATCTTTTTTAGTGATGAAAATGACAATATGGTGTTCAATCCCCAGAAAAAGCAAGTTTTTGAAATTACTCAATATACTTCTAATATGATGGTTGAAATTTCAAGAAAGTTATATTACCTCATTGGTGAATATTAAGAATTCGTTTTAATTCAATCTTAAGTTAAATACTTTAGTAGAATAGTCAGGTTTTATGGACTGAGCTATACTACAAGCATATCTTCTGATCTAAATGAATTTATTGAGTCAGAGAGCTTAACTCCTGAAATAAGCAAGATAGTCATTTTCAGTTTTACAGTCCGTATTCTTCCCCAAGGTGCGGACTTTTTTTATAAAATAAAACATGAGTAAAGCATAGGATTATTTCTATTTTTTATTAACTTAAAATTTGTTATTTACTTGCGTTATATGCTCCTTACTTTTTGATTTAAAATAATTTTTAGAGTGATAATTTTATATTTGTATGAGTTGTTGAGTTAAATCAAAGTCTTTTATTCTCTTACGCTCTTTTCTATGTCAGAATTATTTAAATACTTACTTTTATTGTTTGGCTTTGCCAACCCTCCATCGCATTTTTGCAGGTACTCCCATGTTTTATAGTTTTTATTCATCTATTCAGCTATTTATTCAGCTTCCCAACCAGACAGATTAAGGACATAACTATAAAAAGGGAATGCATAAAATGAACTTAGAAGTACGTTGGGTAGAAGACCTTTTGACACTTGAGCGTGAGCGTTCTATTTCAAAAGCAGCCGAAAAACGATTTATTAGTCAATCTGCGTTTACGCGTAGAATTCAGCAAATAGAAGAGATGATCGGAGCTGAAGTTATTATCCGAAATAATAAAAATAATATTGAATTTACAGACATTGGACGGATTATGCTGGTGATGTCTAAAAATATTGAGAAGCAGGTAGAAGAAACAGCAAAGCTGATTAAAAACATCAAAAATGAAACCGAATCTACGATTCGTTTCTGTGTTGTCCACTCATTAGCATCAGGTTTTTTAACCACTTTTTTAAAAAAATTCCCAACGTTTATGCGTGATTTAAAAATTGAAATTGTCGCAACGAATAGTGGTGAAGGCTTATCTCTTTTAAAAGAAGGTGCCTGCGATTTTATGATTTGTTATGCAGATCGATCTAATATTAATCGAGTTGGTGATGATATTTTAAGTGGCATCAAGATCGCTGAAACAGAGATTGTCCCAGTGTCAGCTACCGAAGCAGATCATACGCCTAAGCATACAATTCAGAGTAATTTTTCATTACTTGCTTATAGTAAACATGCTTATTTGCGCAAATTGGTCGATCAATTGATTGAAGGTAAACTGATCTATAAAACCTTATATGAAACTGACAATGCCACCAACTTGAAAGAGCTTGTATTACAAGGTTTAGGTGTAGCATGGATTCCAAAAATTAATGTAGAGGAAGATCTCGCTACCGGAAAATTGGTCATGTTGGACCATAACGAATACTGCCTGCCACAGGATATTTATATTTTTAAAAATAACTTGAGTGATAACAAATCTGTTCAGCAAATTTGGAAGGGCTTCCAAACTCAGCATGATTAAAATTTATAATGATATGTGATGTCCTCAAGATATTTACATACAAAGTAATCAATCAAAGAGCTCATACCTTTGTCTTTATGATGAAAGGCTTTATAAAGCATTGCTCATGGTCTAGGTTCTTTGTTAATTTAGACCATATATCAATAATTCAGAAATCTAGTGAGCATTTTTATATATGCTGTGTCTGATTTTATTCCTTTTGAATGGATTATTTGATCCAGACGGAGACAATTTTGTTTGATCTAGATAGTAGATTACTAAATATTTTTTATCATATTTATCGGTTTAAAAGTGTTTCAATGGCTGCTGATGCTATTGGGCTTACACAACCGAGCGTTAGTAATGGACTGAACAAAATCCGTCAGCATTTTAATGATCCACTTTTTATTCGTGTTGGGAATGAAATGATTCCAACCGAATTAGCTAAAGAAATCTTTCCACTCATTAGTGAAGTGATTGATAAAGTGGAAAGCATTAATAATTTTAGTGTGAATTTTGATCCGCTAACTTCAGATCAGCTTTTTACAATTGCGATGACAGATGTATCTCATCTGGTTTTATTACCGCAATTAACAAACTATTTAAAAGAGAAAGCCCCTTTAATTCGCTTGAATATTAGGCCGATTACGCCAGAAACCAGCTATCAAATGGCAAATGGTGAGATTGATCTTGCAATTGGCTTTTTACCCCAATTAGAAGAAGGCTTTTATCAACAAAAGTTTTTTAAACAACATTATGTGGTGATTAGCTCTAAAAGCCATCCTCGTTTAGACCCAAATAATTTTACTTTAGATGATTATATGCGCGAGTATCATATCGACATTGATGCGGGAATCGGGCACTACCATATTAAAAATGAATTGCAGAACAAAGGATTGGATCGAAATATCTTAATTCGATTACCAAGCTATCTTGGAGTAGGATTAGTCGTTCAAGAAACAGATGCGATCGCAACGGTACCGTATTATTTAAGCCAAGTCTTATTGGTGAGAGAAAATTTACAGATTTTACCAGCACCTCTAGACTTTCCAACTTATGATGTAAAACAACATTGGCATATGTCATGCCATCATAAAAGTAGCCATAAATGGTTCCGTCAAACCTGCTATGAGCTTTTTAAAGTCTAAAAAAAGAAGATGTAAGAAAAATGCTTACATCTTCTTGGTAGTTTGATTTTTAGATTTCAATCGCGACAGCTGTAGCTTCACCACCACCAATACATAACGCAGCAACACCTTTCTTTTTACCAAGGCGTTTTAAAGCATAGATAAGAGAAAGAATAATTCTTGAACCAGTTGCGCCAATTGGATGGCCTAAAGCACAAGCACCGCCATGTACGTTGACTTTTGCTTCATCGATACCTAAATCATGAATTGGTGCCATTGCTACCATTGCAAAAGCTTCATTAATTTCCCAAGCATCTACCTCGTCAACAGACCAGCCAGCGCGCTCAAGCACTTTTTGAATTGCACTAATTGGAGCAATGGTAAATTCGCTTGGATGTTGTGAGTGAGTAGAAGTTGCAACAATTTTTGCTAAAGTATTTAAACCATGACTTTGAGCATATTCTTCAGTGGTAAGTACTAACGCAGCAGCACCATCAGAAATTGAGCTTGAGTTCGCAGCTGTAATTGTCCCATCTTTACTAAAAGCTGGACGCAATGTTGGGATCTTCTCAAGATTCGCTTTTAATGGCTGTTCATCTTGATCGATAACTTCAACACCTTTACGTGTTTTTACTTCAACAGGAACAATTTCTTCTTTGAAGTAACCTTCGGTGATGGCAGTTTGCGCTTTTTTCAATGAAGAAATTGCAAAGTTATCCATTTGCTCACGGGTAAAGCCTTTAGTATTTGCCATGTCTTGAGCAAAAGAACCCATTAAACGGCCTGTTTCTGCATCTTCAAGGCCATCTAAAAACATATGGTCTTTAATCTCACCATGACCCATACGGTAACCACCGCGAGCTTTTGGTAAAATATAAGGCGCGTTAGTCATAGATTCCATACCGCCAGCAACAATAATATTGGCACTGCCTGCTTTTAGAGTATCTGATGCCATTAACACCGCTTTCATGGCAGAGCCACAAAGTTTATTAATGGTGACAGCGCCGACATGATCAGGTACACCAGCTTTACGCATCGCCTGACGAGCAGGACCTTGGCCAATACCCGCACTTAATACGCAACCAAAAATAACTTCATCTACTTGTTCAGGGGTAACACCTGCACGTTGGATCGATTCACGGATAACTGCAGCGCCAAGTTCTGGTGCAGTTAAAGCCGTTAGGCTGCCTTGAAAACCGCCCATTGCAGTACGGCTACCTGAAACTATAACAATTGAACTCATCTTAATATCTCTTATTGATGTATTTGCTAAATTTGCCTTTAGCCGAAACTAAAGGCGCCGGTAAATTAAAAAGTAGGTGGGGTATAGCTAAGCGTTCTTCCAAAGAACCATAATAAAAATAAAACTAACGGAAAATGCACAACGAGTTGAGTGACTGTAAAACCAATCACATCTTTTGCTTTTAGTTTTAGAATGCCTAACATTGGAAGCATAAAGAATGGATTAATTAAGTTCGGTAAAGCTTCGGCTGCATTATAAATTTGTACAGACCAGCCTAAATGAACTTTCAAATCATTTGCTGCTTGCATAACATATGGGGCTTCAATAATCCATTTTCCACCACCAGACGGTACAAAGAACCCCAGAATCGCAGAGTAAATCCCCATCACGATTGCAAAGGTTTCTTTTGAAGCGATTGAAACGAAAAACTCAGCTATATAATGCGACAGCGATAAATCTTGACTGTTTAAAGCTTGCGTCATAATAAAAGCGATGCTTCCATAAAGTGGAAACTGAATTAAGATTCCTGATACAGCTGGAACTGCCTTTGAAACAGCATTTAAGAAGTTTCTTGGTGTTCCATGCAAGGCTAACCCAAGCATTAAAAACACAAAGTTGTATGTGTTTAAACTTGAAATAGCAATGATTGGATTGCTTTTTGAAAATTCAAAAAACATCCAGATTAAGCCTAATGCGACGACAATAATCGTTAAGATAGGCGAGTTTTCTAACCAATCACCCGGACGCGTCGATTTTTCCTCATGTGGTTTGTCTTCTTCAAATTGAACATCAAAACTATCAATTGTTTTAACATTATTGCCTTTTGGAGCTGACCAGTAAGCGATTGCGATTGACACAATAACCAAAATAATGGTCATCGCAATTGATTGCCAAAGGAAAATCGTTTCGGTAAATGGAATAACCCCTGTTAGGTTATAAATTGACTCAGGTAAACTAGTTTTATTCGCTTGAAGCTGTGCTGCCGAAGAGCTAATTCCAAGTGCCCAAGTTGCTCCCATACCAATAATTGCCGCCGCCGCTGCTGCACGGTAATCCATGTTCAGCTCTTTACGTTTTGCTAATGCAATCACTAAAAGTGCAGTAAGAATCGTACTTACTGCCCAATTGACTAATGAAATTAACAAGCTGACAGTTGCAACTAAAACAATAGCACCACGTCCAGAATTTGGAATACGTGCCATTTTTTGGATTAGGAACTTTACGGGCTTAGATACAGAAACGACATAACCCACAATAATGAGCATCGTCATTTGCAGGGTAAAGGGAATAAGACTCCAGAAACCGTTACCGAAGGAAGTCGCGACATCGTGAATAGGTGCACCAATACCTAAAGAGGCAACTGACACGATAATGACGCCAAGTAATGCAAAAATATATGAATCAGGAAACCATTTTTCAGACCAGTCACTAATCCGAAGGGCAAATCTTTCAAAAATTCCTTGTTGTTTTTCCATAGCTGAAAAAATCCTTCTCGTTCTTATTTATAAACAGCACATCCGGTGCTTAAAAGGGCTAAGACTTAAGCTAACTTTGTAACTTAAGTCTTATCTGGCTAACTAAAAATTAGAATTTACGCAACTAAGGTTTTATAAAACTCGACACCTGTAGCAGCTTGAATCTGTTCAAGCGTGACATCTTTAGCAAGTTCAATGAGCTCTACACCTTGCGGGGTAATGTCCATTACGCCTAAGTCAGTAATGACGCGATGAACCACACCTTTACCTGTTAAAGGTAGGCTACAGTTTTTCACGATTTTTGGCGTACCGTCTTTTGCACAATGTTCCATAAGCACTACAACTTTTTGGACACCAACAACCAAGTCCATTGCACCGCCCATACCTTTGACTTTCTTACCCGGAATCATCCAGTTCGCTAAGTCACCATTTTCGGAAACTTCCATTGCGCCTAAAATTGCAATATTGACATGACCACCACGGATCATGGCAAAAGATTCTGAACTTGAGAAAAAAGCAGCACCAGGGCGAGCTGTAACCGTTTGTTTACCGGCGTTAATTAAATCGGCATCGACAGTTTCTTCAGTCGGGAATTCACCAATACCTAATAGGCCATTCTCAGATTGAAGCCAAACATTAATATTTTCAGGAATATAATTAGCAACAAGGGTAGGTAAGCCAATACCTAAATTGACATAAAATCCGTCTTCAAGTTCTTTTGCAGCACGTTGTGCCATTTCATTGCGTGACCAAGCCATTTTATACTGCCTCCGTGCTTAAAGTTTTATGCTCAATGCGTTTTTCAGGTGACGCATTAAGTACAATGCGGTTTACATAAATACCCGCTAAATGGATCTCATCTGGATCTAATTCACCAATTTCAACAACCTGTTCAACTTCGGCGATTGTAATTTTGCCAGCCATCGCACATTCAGGGTTAAAATTTTGAGCAGTTTTACGGAATACTAAGTTACCTGCCTTGTCTGCCTTATAGGCTTTAACAAGCGAAACATCTGCTGTTAACGACTCTTCTAAAATGTAGTTTTTGCCATTAAAGGTACGTTCTTCTTTACCTTCTGCAATGAGTGTACCGACGCCTGTTTGTGTGTAGAACGCAGGAATACCAGCACCGCCAGCACGTAACTTTTCAGCTAATGTACCTTGCGGAGTAAGCTCTACATCAAGTTCACCATTTAAATATTGGCGCTCAAATTCTTTGTTTTCACCAACATAAGAAGAGATCATTTTTTTGATCTGTTTTGTTTGAAGCAAAATACCTAAACCAAAATCATCTACACCTGCGTTATTTGAAATACATGTGAGACCAGTCACACCACTTTGCTTAACTGCAACAATCAGTTTTTCCGGAATTCCACATAGACCAAAACCGCCTACGGCAAGTGTTTGATTATCTGCAATAACGTCTTTTAGTGCTGCCTCTGCATTGGCATAAACTTTATTCATTCTATTGTTATCCTATATCCCTTAGTAATCTTAGTTTTAGCATCACATTTTGCGTTATAGAAGTTAATTTTTTTAAAGGATTAATGAGTATATTCAATGAATGCTATCAAATTAACAACAAAAAATTAGATGTATAGAATGCTAAAATCTTCATGAATTTGCATTAATGTATTGAAAGTTATAATAATTAATAAACTTGGCTTAAGCCTATGCTTAGCTCATCCTAAAAAGCAGTCTTTAATTTTTTAAAATTTATATTGAATCAAAGCTTCAATAAATTGAGTCGAAATATTTGAAATTTCAAAGTTCTTTTTATAAACAATTCCTACAGTCTTATGAATAGATTCATCCTTTAACTCAATGAGTACGTTATGTTCTTTATCAATGTGTTTAGCAAAATGCCTTGGAATTGCACTCACCCCAATTCCATAAGCCACAAAGCTTGAGAGTGATGAAATTTGATGACATTCAACTTTCAAATCGAGCGTTATATTATTTCTCAAACAATTTTGTTCAACTAAATATCGAACAATTGAAGGTTTTTGCAATGTCACGAATGGATTTGAACAAAGCTCGGACCATGTAATAGAAGATGATTGAGCAAGTGGGTGAGTCTTAGGTAATAGAGCCAAGAAATCTTCTTCAAACAAAGGTCTAAACTCTAAGCCCTCGGTAAGATCTGGTTCAAAGCAGATGCCAAGCTCGAAAATACCATCTTGTACTTTTTCTATAATGGTCTCGTTAGGGATATCGTGAATTGAAAAGTTAAGATTGGGATGAAGTTCTAAAAATTGATGAATCACCTCAGGCAAAATTGCATGAGTCACAAAGGGCATTGAGGCGATACTTAAGGTTCCGCGATTGAGCTTAAAACGTTGTTTAACATCGTTTTCCATTTCATCCCAATTGGCGAGTAATTTTTTAGCATAGGGAATTAGGGATTTACCTTCTTGGGTAAGCTCAACACGACGTGTATTACGATTAAACAATTTTCCGCCTAACTCTTCTTCTAAGCTTTTAATGGTGAGGCTTAAAGCAGACTGGCTTAGATGTAGCTCTAGTGATGCATTGGCATAGTTGAGGGTACGTGCAAGAGCTAAAAAAGCTTTTAATTGTTTAAGCGTCATTTCATTCCTTTAGATTGCTCAGCTCACCTAGAAGGATAATTTATACGAAAAGTTGTCTAATATGATGTTTTTTGACAAAAAATTATGAAAAAGAAAGTAGAGAACAGTGTGCTGAACTACTTTAGTAAATTTTCCCAGCAGAATTCATCCGTGTTGTTTGCAAAATATAGAGCCATTCCAACAACATGGAAAAATAAATAACCTAGCCAAATTGCTTGAGGGGCAACTTTTAAGCCTTCTAATAAAATTATGGTTGAATAAATTGCTACTAAAAAAGTGAATAAGATGATGTATGTAATACTCGCTACAAACTTATATTTTGGTGCTAATTGAGGAACTTTATAACCAATCAAAATTTGCATACCGCAATTTATGATCAGTGCAATTATAGCTACAATTATTTGTGGTGCATTTAAAAATTCTAAAGAAAGCTGTTCGATGATGAAAATGATTTGCCACAGTACAAACATTCCCAAAGGGTACAACATAAATTTAAGCCACATAGTTTTTTCATTTTCTTATCAATATTTTATAAAAGTATTCTATTAAATAACAAAGATTAAATAAATACTGTTTTTCAAAAAAACTATATCTCAATATAAAGCTGGTCTTAATTCAATTAAAATATTTGTGAATTTTAAATTCATTAAAACTTAATTTAAAAGATAAATGAGATTATGTAAGGGTAAAATTAATGAATAAAACTATTCTTGGTTTAGTGCTGGCTCCACTCATATTAAGTGGCTGTGTGAAAAAAGCTGAAGAAAAAACTGTAGAAAAAACAGAAAATGCTTCAACTATAAAAACGACTGAACAACCCCAAACAAAAGAAAATCAAATTCCTGCAATAATAGCGCACAGTTTTCTCGTGAAGTTTGAACAACCCAAAATTTGTGGGTCTAATCCAGATGTCGAGGGTATAGTATGTACTTCTAAAGAAGCCATTGCACTTAAAAGTAATATTGACTGGATTGATCAAGTAATCGATAAGGAAATCCGTAAAAATTATGCAGATGCTCTTACTCCTGCATCAGAACAGCAAAAACAGTTAAATCAAACACAAGCTGAGGGGCTTAATAACTGGTCAGATAGTGTGGTTTATCGCTTTAATGGACAGTTTGGTCAATATGTTCAAATTTCGAAAGTTAGCTCAGAATATTCTGGCGGAGCACATGGTATATCAACTTTTGAAGATTATATTTTTGACTTAAAAAGCAAAAAGCGCATTGGATTAAAAGATATTGTAGTCAATGGAAAAATGAATGCGCTTAAAGATGCTTTATGGAAACAGTACGAATATTGGTGCCAAGAAAATGATATGGAACCTTCTATTAGCAAAGAAGACTTTAAAGTAAGTGATAATTTCTATATCAATCAATCAGGTGGAGTGACCTTTGATTTTCAGCTTTACGAATTGGCTCCATATGCTGCAGGTCCTGTGAGTTTAGAGCTATACGATACAGATCAACTGATAAAATCAGATTTTTTACCGCCAATGCCTACTTTAAAAACTGAAATGTAAGATTAACAAATTACTTGAACCACCTTCGGGTGGTTTTTTATTTTCTGAACTGTTAAATTTTACTCATAATTAAAATGGATAATTATCATGCAAAAGATAATTGTATTAAGCTTAATTTTTTTATTAAGTGGATGTGTAAGCCCAACTAATCAAATGAATAATAATAATTTTAGCGAAGTGCAGCCTTCAACACCTTCAATATCAGGTATATGGACGATTTCAATTGGCCCAAGCATATCAACCATAAAACTTGACTCAGATGGCAATGGAGTACTTTGTGATGATACGAGTGGGCATGTTGTATTCAACAAAGTTAAGTCTGTAAATAATATGATCTATATTCAAAATGGTATGACTCTAGAAGTGAAGCATCTAAACAAAGATATACTCGAAGCTAGAACAATTTTAAGTGCTTCTAATTCAAATATGATCTACAAAGCTGATAATGATTTAAAGGCAGCTTCATTAAAGTGTGTCAAAGAATTATAGATAACTATCTTCATAAACCAGTAGGCGTTTTTTTATTGTCTGGAGGAAAGTAAAGATGGCATAAGAATCACGTCTGTTCATTTTTATTGTTAGCGTAGGTAATTTCATGAAAAAATTATTTTTTAGGGTTAATTTCAAGTTTTACTTTTTTTTAATGGTTGCCAATCTATAGAACAGCAAACGAAAAATAAAGTAAGCACTTAATGATTGTGCCTAAAAGATATTAATATGTAATAAAGAATACGTAATCGTCTTTAAGTTTCACATTTTGAATTATTGGTTTTGAAATGATCTAAATATTCCTGAGATTGAAAGAAAATTGGTTTCGCATCTTTCTGTTGTAAAAGCTTTGGATAGTACTGCATATACACTGCCAGAAGTTTTTGAGCATCTGCAAGATAATCACATTCTGCTTGAAGTTTATCCTGTAAATTATTTGCAAATTTAATTCTTGGTTCATGGTGAGCTTTAAAGATATCAACCTGTTTTTTCATTTTTTGGTCAAATATTTCTCTAGATGCTTTTTCACCATCCGAAAAGAATACGTAATGAAAATCAAAACCCTGCCAATTCAAATCATTTTTAGGTATGTAAATAATTTGTGCTGCATGGGTAAATTTATAAGATATTAAGGAAAGAAGAATAATTAAAATTGTCTTTTTTATCATTTTCCAACTCTTTTCAAAATTTTAAGGAGATTCTATCAAATAACAAATTTCTCACAATAATATCCAAGACTTAATTTTACGATGATATTAAGCCAAATAAGAGCTTATTTTACTTCCATAGGGCCAGCTAACCAATAACCATAATCTGCGCAAGCTTTAGAAATAGAAGGAGTAACTTGAGTAGATTTCACTTCATATAAGCCACCACCTAGTGATATCTGTTCACCAATTACAGCAGATTGATTTGTAAAACCATTAGTGATTTTAAATTTACCATGGCCTAAATTTACTAATTTGCTGCCATAAGGCCAAATAATCAACGGACCTTTTTCATCGCCCAGTCTGATACATCCATTTTTATCTGCTATAAGCTTTCCATGTGCTGAAGCCATCATTGAAATATTACTTTTCGTATTGCTTGTAATAAGTATCGGTTGAATAGAAACCTCTTCATGGTTAGTTATAGTAGGCTTTACCATGCAAGATGTTAGGCTAAAAGCAGTTAAAGAGGCTAAGAGTTGAATTTTCATATAGGGGCTTTTTTCTTTACTTTTTAGTAAGAGGTTCTATAAATTGATTGATAATAACGCCTTTACTTAAATCACATGTAGTATCAGGTTTAATTATCCATTTGTAGTTGTTCAAATTAATGGGATAAGCTTCTCCGTTGCCATAAGCAATCGTGTCACCATCTTTATATTCTTTTGAGTCAACAATTAAAAGATATTTATTGCTATTCCAATGAGCATCTTTAGTTGCAAAAATAGGAATCACTCGATCATTTGTATTCATTAAATAAACACAAGAGCCTTCAATCTTGATTTGTGCCTCACTATAGCTTGCATTATCAGCATTACCAGAGTAACCAATTTTTGGAACAATAACCTTATTTTGAGCCAGAGAAGTATCGGTACATCCATTAAGTAGGATGATCAATCCAGTTTGAATAGTAAGCAAAAGATTTCTTTTATTCATGACTAAGATACTGGTGAGAAGTCTAAATTATAAAGTTCATCAGTAGAAATGTAATAGTATTCATTAAATTTTCCAGCTCTAATGACGTAAGTAGAAGTTACTTTTAATAAACTAAATACCGTTTTCGAGTAAAGATGAGAATAGTAAAAAACATGATTTTATATTCCTGTTTTAATCCTTGGATGGCTTTGTTCAACTAAAGATAAAAAAATTATCTGTGTGATATTTATAAAGAATAAGACAAAAAAAATTTATTTAATTATTTTAAGAAATATATTATTTAATTGTCTTTATTAAATAATATAGAGATATTAATTTAATTTAATTTGCTCAACAATTAATAAGTTTTATAAAATAATAATAGCTTTTAAATAATAAAATTTTACCAACAAACCAACTTAAATATTTGTATTATATGTATATTTTAAAATTTAAATAAATTACATTGTTTTTAAATATTTTAGTGATATTTTATTTTTAAGCTCATTTACCTATTACCACACATGGATATTGTGATTTTTATCATTATAGGTTTGGGATAACCTAAATATCTTTTGGTAATTTTATTGAACCTAATATCTATTCTTTAGGGAGAAGGAATATATGTGGGAATTATTTGTAATTCTACTTTCGCTTGGGCTGTTGATGTATACAGCTTACAAGGGTTTTTCAGTCATTCTCATGGCACCAATTTGTGCCTTACTCGCTGTTTTACTCATTAACCCAGCCAATGTCTTACCATTTTATTCGGGTGTATTTATGCCCAAAATGGTGAACTTTATTAAAGATTACTTTCTTGTATTTTTACTCGGAGCAATTTTCGGTAAAGTCGTTGAAATGTCAGGAATTGCTGAGTCTATTGCACGAACCATTGTGAGATGGATTGGAGCAAAAAAAGCAATTTTAACCGTTGTATTGTTAGGTGCAATTTTAACATATAGCGGTGTAAGTTTATTTGTTGCTGTATTTGCCATTTATCCTTTTGCAAACCAGCTTTTTAGACAAGCGAATATTCCAAAACGTTTAATTCCGGGAACTATCGCACTCGGTGCATTTACATTTACCATGGATGCTTTGCCTGGTACACCACAAATCCAGAACGTAATTCCAACCACATTCTTTGGCACCAATATTTATGCCGCACCATTTCTAGGAATTATCGGTGCAATTTTTGTTCTATGCATGGGTTTGGCTTACTTGGAATGGCGTCGCCGTGCAGCTGTAAAAGTTGGTGAGGGCTACTCTGGTTTTGGTGTAGACAATACGCCGTCTCAAGAAATTGAAGCCGATATGAACTTGCAAAATAATGGAAGTACGGCTCGTCAGTTTTTAGCATTTGTACCCCTCATTCTTGTTGCTGTAATGAACAAATATTTGTCTAAAGCCATCAAAGAATGGTATCCAAATGGTTTTGATTTTGCCGCAGTTGGTCTTGCTGATTACACCGTAGATGTTGCAAAAACTGGTGCAATCTGGGCGGTGGGCCTTGCACTGATTGTCGGGATTATTTCTGCAATTTTATTTGATTATCAGCGTGTAGTGACGAACTTCAAAGAAGGCATTAATGCCAGTATTGGTGGCTCACTTTTAGCAGTGATGAATACCGCATCTGAATATGGTTTTGGTGCAATTATTGCGTCATTACCAGGCTTTGCCCTGATTAGCCATGCAATGAGCAGTACCTTTACAAATCCTTTAGTCAATGGGGCTGTGACCACAACCGTTTTAGCAGGTATTACTGGTTCCGCTTCTGGTGGTATGAGTATCGCTTTAAGTGCGATGGCTGAACAATATAACGCCGCGATTTTAGCCGCAGGTATTCCACCAGAAGTCATGCACCGTGTGGTTGCAATGGCATCGGGTGGTATGGATACCTTACCGCATAATGGTGCTGTTATCACTTTACTCGCTGTTACGGGTTTAACCCATAAACAGTCGTATAAAGATATTTTTGCAGTTACGGTAATTAAAACGGTAGCGGTATTTGTGGTGATTACGGTCTTTACCGTAACGGGTATTGTTTAAGTCAGCACGTTATAAGTATTAAGGAGTAAATAAATGACAAAACTTTTAGACGGTAAGGTCGCTTTTATTACAGGTTCTGCAAGTGGTATCGGTCTAGAGATTGCTAAGAAATTTGCTCAAGAAGGTGCCAAAGTTGTTATTTCTGATATGAATGCTGAAAAGTGTCAAGAAACGGCGAACTCACTTAAAGAGCAAGGTTTTGATGCATTATCTGCACCATGTGATGTGACCGATGAAGATGCTTATAAACAAGCCATTGAGCTCACTCAAAAGACCTTTGGTACAGTTGATATCTTAATTAATAATGCTGGTTTCCAGCATGTTGCGCCTATTGAAGAGTTTCCAACTGCTGTTTTTCAAAAATTAGTTCAAGTCATGTTAACGGGGGCATTTATTGGTATTAAACATGTTCTTCCAATTATGAAAGCTCAAAAATATGGCCGTATTATTAATATGGCTTCAATTAATGGCTTGATTGGTTTCGCTGGAAAGGCAGGTTATAACAGTGCTAAACACGGCGTAATTGGCCTAACAAAAGTTGCAGCTTTGGAATGTGCACGTGATGGTATTACGGTAAATGCTTTATGTCCGGGGTATGTAGATACACCATTGGTCCGTGGTCAAATTGCAGATTTGGCTAAAACCCGTAATGTGAGTTTAGACAGCGCACTTGAAGATGTAATTTTGGCAATGGTTCCTCAAAAGCGTTTGCTATCTGTTGAAGAAATTGCTGACTATGCGATTTTCCTTGCGAGTAGCAAAGCAGGTGGGGTAACAGGCCAAGCTGTTGTTATGGATGGTGGTTACACCGCCCAATAATTTAAGTATTTTATAAAAGCCGCTTATTTAAAATAGGCGGTTTTTTATTCGTTAAAAATTTACGATAGTCTCCTGTTCAAAATAATGATTTATCTCTACTCTATTTGCTTATAAAAAATCTAATAAAATAAATTCGTTAAGGTATGAAATTATACTTTAAAGGTATTTAACTTATTTCCATTTTTAAAATTTAATAGAGTATGAGAAAGTAATCTTTACTCTCTTTCTTGATTCGATATTTTTCAGGAAAACTCGTCAATTAAAGGATATTAATTGGCATACAAGTTGCTTTTTAAGCAATAAGTTATTTAGCTAGGTGAAAAGGATATGATATCACTCAGCCAACAGATGGAACTCAATCATTATTCACGCAAAGCTGAATTTGCGCAGAATTTGATGTCCACAATTTGTGGTGAACACCGTCTAGACACAATTTACAAAGACACTCTCGATTTTCACTATGACGGAATGCGTTTGCCTAATAAAAAAATGGCGATCGGTACAATCAGTTATGGTGCAAACGTTGCCATCAACATCTCAAATTTAAAAGCGTATAGCATTAGTTTGCCGATACAAGGTCGACAAGCTCTTAATATTCGTGGCGCTCATTATCAATCTGATGAAAACAGAGGCCTCATTGTTTCAAATAACGATCAGCAAGATTTGATTATCGATAAAGACTGTAGAAAATTTCAGGTCGTTATTCCTGAGCGGAGTATGCAGATTGTCCTTGCAGATCTACTGAATAAACCTATAGAAACGCCTATCATTTTTAACCCTGAAATGCATCTGGACTCGGAGCAACTGATTGGTGCATGGTGGAAGAATATTCAGAATTTTTTACAGCTAAAATCGCAATATAGTAATTTTTATGGTTTGCAGATGTTATCTGAAGACTATGAAAATTTTGTAATTAAAGCCTTACTATTATCTCAAGAAAACAACTACTCTGAAGCCTTAAAGTCACTTTCACATCAAGATGAGCCAGCTTATATCCGTAAGGTTCGTAATTTTATTATTGAACATGCGCATGAAGAAATCTGTGCAGAAGATTTGCAGCGTTTGGCTGGGGTTTCAAAATCAAAATTGTATGATGAATTTCAACAATACTATGGCACCAGTCCAATGTCATATTTAAAAAAATATCGCCTCCAACAAATTTACAAAATCCTGAGCACCACAGGTGCAGATAGAAAGGTTTCTATTTCAAAGCTTGCCTATGACTGGGGCTTTAACCATTTAAGTCGTTTTTCTCAAGAATATCGTGAAGAGTTTGGTGAAAATCCAAGCGAGACCAAAGGGAAAATTTTCTGACATTTAACTTTCGCAATAAAAAACTGATTTAGGCAACTAAATCAGTTTTTTATTTATTGCCTAATATTTATAAACTTTCTTCGAGCTTTAACACTTGTTTGTTTTTAGATTTCTCATAAATCACTTTGAGACTAAGTGCAATAAATGAGATGAAAGTTGGTATTGCTAGAATAAAGAAAATACCGCTTAAGCTTAGGTTAAAAGTAAAAATGAGCGAGCCAAAGAAAGCACCTAAAATTGCACCGATACGACCAATACCATGCATCCATGAAACACCAACCGCGCGACACACTGCCGGATAGAACATAGCTGCAAGTGGCAGTAATGAAGACTGCGCACCAGCGAGTAGTGCACCAATTAAGAAGATAGTAAGACCTAATAAGAAAATATTTGAGCTCACCAGACCAGCAATAATGAATAGGGCGAAAGCAATTAGGTATGAATATTTAATCACTGTAGTTGGATTCAGTTTATCCATGTACCATCCCATAATAGTTGCACCAATTACACCACCAAAAGGGAAAATCGCAGCAATTAAACTAAACTGTTGAGTACTAAAACCTGCTGTTTTTAAAATCGTTGGCATCCAGCTTGTTAAAAGATAAAACACTAAAAGACTCGTAAAGCAGCAGAGCCAAAGCATACTTGAACCCCACAGATATTTTCCTAAAACCACTTTAACTGGATTTTCATCTGATACAGTTTCTGCTTGAGTTAAAACAAGTTTTACTGGCTCTTGGAAGGAATGACCTTGAATATCTTCTAAAATACGCTGAGCTTTGTCTTGTTGATGACGTGTAATTAAGTATTGAGTTGATTCAGGTAATTTAAGCAATAAAGCAACCACTAAAATGAGGGGAATGCTTCCGCCAATAATAATAACCTTAGCCCAACCATAGCTTTCTAACAGATAAGCGGATAGCACACCGCCGCAAGAAATACCCAGCATAAATCCACAGCCAGCAAGACCTGTAAGAAATGCTTTACGTTTTACAGGCATATACTCAGAAACAATCGTACTGATGTTTGGCATGGCTGCGCCTAAACCAACACCTGTTATAAAGCGATAAATCATTAAGTCTTGAGTTGAGTTGGCAAAGCCACACAAAATCGTAAATATGGAAAATAAAAGGCTTGTAAAAACAATAACGCCTTTGCGGCCAAACTTATCAGACAGAGGCCCAGAAATAATTGCACCAATCGACATACCGACTAAAGCAGCACTTAAAACTGGAGCAAGCTGAGGCTTAGTAATTCCCCAATCATCGAGTAATGCTGGAGCAACAAAACCAATAATTCCTGTATCTAGACCATCACAGAAGAAGACAAAAAAGCCTAGTATAAAAACCATCCATTGTAATGGAGACAGTTTTTCGCGATTGATAATCGTGTTTGCATCTATCGTTTTCATACGTATTCCTTATTCATTAAAATTTTTTGCTGTAATTGACGAAGAAACGGTTTTCAGAGAAATCGTTTCCATGCTTAACGTCGTAATTGATGAAGATGTACTGAAGGGCTAAACCTTTGAGGAGTGGCTGTTGAAGGGCATAATTGATGATAACGTTGGATTCACTTTCTTTATTTTTTAAGCCATCTGCTGTCTTAAAGTGATCGCCATATACATATTTGAAAGTGGTATTTAAACCAGGCACATGATCTTTAAAGTCATAGCCATAGATGAAGTGATAAGACTTTTCATCTTGTTTGAAGAAACCAGTCGTGTTCCAGTTAATGAAATAAGTTTCAGGCAAGAAGCCATCTGGTAACGGGTAAGCAGACTCACCAATAATTTGCTGATAACCCACACTAAAGCTGTGATTTTTTACTTTAAGCGTTTCTAATAACCCTACGTTTTGTGCGTCGATGTCAAAAAGATTTCCATTATCTTTAGCATTGAAATATTTGAATTTTGAATTAACTGAAAAATTAGAATTTTTCCATAGATGGTCAATGCCGACATAGTGTTTGTTATATAAATCCTCCATATTCCCAAAGTAATATTCACCCTTCAATGTAGGCGTAAATTGATAGCGCAGATCTATGTAGTTAAGTCCGTCGGAGTAGCCAGTCACACCTTTTGAAGTAAAAGAAAATCGATGGAAATCTTCTTCATTTCGCGGTGATACTTTTTCAATACGGCCAATTTCAGCAAAAAGTTTGTCGTTTAGCTGGCTCTTAAGATTAGTTCCCCAATAAGACGTCAGTAGTTGTCGGCTTGCATCTACAGTGGTTACGGGTAAATCCAGCCATAATTCACCAATGCTGAGTAGCGTCTTGTTATATCCTAACTTTAAGGTCGCACCATATTTTAGATAATCGGGTGCTTGGGACTGCGTCGCTTTATCAAAAGGTAATACCGTATCTGCAACATGTTTATCTTGGCTTAAACGAACCGCATATTGTGCTGAAGCATTTGCGCCAATTTGAATCGGGGTTCCTCCAATTTCTAACGGCGTATCATGCATATTTGAGTTGTAAAATAGAGAAACTGATTGTGACCAACTACCTGTGTCTTTTACATCTGGATTGTCATAGTTTCTGTCTATATATGCATTTTTTAATGTAAATTTCCATTCTTCATCCGCTGAATAAGCCTGAGTAGAAAATGCACTGCAACATAAAATATTGATGAGCATTAACGTTTTTTGTTGTCCATAAATTGGCCATGGTCGATGCATAAATAAACGCCTTAATTTAGAAAATGACTGGGCTTTTTTTATGTAATCAAACGAATTACATGACTTGATTGAACTATTTTTAGCCAATCGTCACTATCCAATAAGTCCTAATCTTCATCCATTTTTTCCAAATTAGATAAAAAGCATTCATTTCCATTTTTAATTTAAAGTTTTGAAATATAGGTGTTTCTTTGTTTTTAATTTTTTATCCAGTTTGATTGATTTTGATAATTGCGCAGAGATTGGATAGTGCTTGCAGCTTTTGGACAGTCTAAAAAAAAATTCGGATAGAAGATAAAGCCATAACAATGTCAGGAGTTGACACTATGGCTGGTCAAACCGTTCAAATTAAAACAGCATCTGGAAAGCAGTTCAGTGCATATCTAGCAACACCAGAAACAGGAAAAGGACCTGGAGTTGTGCTTTGTCAGGAAATCTTTGGGGTTAATGCAGCCATGCGAGAAAAAGCAGAATTTCTTGCAGAAGAAGGCTATACCGTTTTAGTTCCTGATTTATTTTGGCGTGTAGCACCTAATATAGAACTGGGTTACACACCAGAAGATTTTCAAAAGGCTTTCGAGCTTTATCAGCAATATGATGAAAATCTTGGGGTTGAAGACATTCAGGACAGCCTAGCTTTTTTAAAGACTCGACCAGAATGTGACACCTCTACAGGCCTCGGTGTAGTGGGGTACTGTTTGGGTGGAAAGCTTGCTTATCTGGCAGGCTGCCGACTTCCTGATGTGGCATGTGCTGTAGGTTATTACGGTGTAGGCATTGAAAAATCGTTAGATGAGTTAGCCAACGTAAAAGGACATTTGGTTTTACATATTGCAGAACTGGACCAATTTACACCGCCAGATGCGAGACAAGCGATTGTTGATGCAGCCAACCAATATTCAAATGTACAAGCTTATGTTTATGAAGGTGTTGATCATGCTTTTGCACGCCCAAAAAGCAATCATTATCACAAACCTTCAGCACGTTTTGCCCACGAGCGTACAGTAACAGCTCTACATGACACGATTGGACCGAAATATGACCTAGTTGCCTTATGGGAAGAGCATATTCGTCATGAGTTTGATACGCGTGATGTGCCAGCAACCATGGCAACAATGGTCGCAGAACCGTATGTGAACCATATTCCAACTTTAACTGGTGGTGTAGGCCAAAGCCAGCTTGCTCGTTTTTATCAATATCACTTTGTGCATCAAAACCCGAAAGATATGAAGATCACCTCGATCTCTCGTACGGTTGGCTCAACGCAAGTGGTAGACGAGTTCATTATGAGCTTTACACACGACGCTGAAATTGACTGGTTATTACCGGGTGTAAAACCGACTGGTAAATATGTCGAGATTCCAATGTTAGGTGTAATTCAGTTCAGAGGTTCAAAGCTATGCCATGAGCATATTTACTGGGACCAAGCATCGGTGCTCGTTCAAATTGGTTTATTAGACCCAACAGGCTTGCCAGTTGCAGGTGTCGAGACAGCACGAAAACTTCTTGATGAAGATCTTCCTTCCAATACTTTGATGCCATCTTGGTCAAGTAGCGAAGGCAAGCCAGTCAATTAAGGAGTATTTGCAATGAATATAAATTTAAAAGGAAAAGTCGCTGTGGTAAGCGGCGGTGCAACACTCATTGGTAAAGCTGTTGTGCAAGCCTTAGTCAGTGCAGGTGCTCATGTCGCTATTTTAGATATTGATACAAAAGGTAAGGCGATTGCCGAAAGCTTTAACCATGACGTGATGTTTATTCAAACCGATTTAACCAGTGATGCGGCTATCCACCAAGCCGTGGCGGATATTCACCAACATTTAGGTGAAGTGAGTTATTTGGTCAATCTGGCATGTACCTACTTAGATGATGGTTTTAAATCTTCACGTCAGGACTGGTTACAAGCACTCGATATTAATTTGGTCTCCACAGTTGAGCTGAGCCGTGCTTTATACACTGACCTAAAAAAGCAGCAAGGTTCAATCGTTAATTTTACTTCAATCTCGGCCAAAGTGGCACAAACAGGGCGCTGGTTATATCCAGTGTCTAAAGCCGCGATACGTCAACTCACACAAAGCATGGCAATGGATTTTGCTGCCGGTGGTATTCGCGTCAATTCAGTTTCTCCCGGTTGGACATGGTCTCGTGTCATTGCAGAAGTCAGTGGTAATAACCGTGAAAAGGCCGATAGCGTGGCAGCCGATTACCACTTGCTAGGCCGATTGGGCCATCCCGAAGAAGTCGCCAATGTTGTTTTGTTTTTATTGTCACCTGCTGCGAGCTTTGTCACCGGAGCAGATTACGCAGTCGACGGTGGCTATTCAGTGATGGGCCCTGAAGGATCACAGCCTGCTATTCCACGCTTAGCCGAATAGCACAGCGTTTTAAAAGTACATTTAGAAAATTATGGAGAATATTATGCGCCGTATTGCAATTGTTGGAGCAGGACAGTCTGGTTTACAGCTTGGTTTGGGGTTATTAGATACAGGTTATGACGTGACCATGATCACCAATCGAACTGCCGACGAAATCCGTCAAGGTAAAGTCATGTCAAGCCAGTGTATGTTTCATACCGCTTTACAAACTGAACGTGACTTGGGACTAAATTTCTGGGAAGAACAATGTCCAGCAGTAGAAGGCATTGGGCTAGCTTTAGTTAACCCTGAAAATGGCGGTAAAGCATTTGAATGGAGTGCTCGTCTTGAGCGCTACGCTCAATCAGTCGATCAACGCGTCAAAATGCCATATTGGATGGAAGAATTTGAACGCCGTGGCGGTCGATTGGTGATTCAGGATGTTGGTATAGAAGAGTTAGAACAACTCGCAAACGACTACGAGCTTGTATTACTCGCGGCTGGTAAAGGTGAAGTTGTTAAACAGTTTGAGCGTGATGATGCACGTAGTGTTTTCGATAAACCTCAGCGCGCTTTGGCTTTGACCTATGTCAAAAATATGAAGCCAATTTCACCATACTCTCGTGTGACTTTTAACATTATTCCTGAAGTCGGTGAGTACTTTTCATTTCCAGCACTTACCGTGAATGGGCCTTGCGACATTATGGTCTTTGAAGGTATTCCAAATGGGCCAATGGACTGTTGGCAAGATGTCAAAACACCTGAACAGCATCTGCAATGTAGTTTGGATTTGCTCAAAAAATTTGTGCCTTGGGAATATGAACGTTGCACAAATGTTGAGCTAACCGATGCAGGCGGATATTTGGCAGGGCGTTTCCCGCCGACAGTACGCAAACCAATTTTGACATTACCGTCTGGCAAGCAAATTTTTGGTATGGCAGATGCCTTGGTGGTCAATGATCCAATTACTGGTCAAGGCTCAAACAACGCTGCTAAGTGTAGCAAAATCTATTTCGATGCCATTTTAGCCAATGATAATCAAAGATTTAGCGAACAATGGATGGCTCAAACTTTTGAACGTTATTGGGCTTATGCAGAAAAAGTCGTGGCTTGGACTAATAGTCTGTTAGTACCACCGCAGCCACATGTTGTTGAACTATTAGCAGCCGCAAGCCAAAACCAGAGCATTGCTTCGATTATGGCCAATAACTTTGATGACCCACGCGCATTTGCTCCTTGGTGGTTTGATGCAGATCAGGCTCAGGCATTCTTGGCTTCAAAAACCGCAGCAAAAGTAGCTTAAGGGCAAAACAGCAAAGGGAGAATTAAAAATGGACACAATTGAAACTTTAGCTTTACAAGCAATTAATGCTGAAAACCCAAGAGAAATCCGTAATTTACTTGGACAGTTTGCAACTGGCGTTACAGTGATTACAACTCGTGGTAAAGATGGTCGGAAGATAGGCATGACAGCCAATTCATTTTCATCGCTGTCTTTAGATCCGCCATTAATTTTGTGGAGTCTTTCAAAAACAGCGCCAAGTTTGTCTGATTTTGTAGAAGCTGAATATTTTGCCATCCACATGTTGGCACAAGAGCATCATCAACTTTCTGGACATTTTGCTCGAGGTGCCGAAGACAAATTTGCAGGCATTGCCCATCAACAATGCAATGCTGGCGTTCCAATTTTATCCGATGCACTCGCAACCTTGGTTTGCCGCAATGTAAATCAGTATGAAGGCGGCGATCACCTGATTTTTATTGGTCAAATTGAACAATACCAACAGCGCCAAGGTGAACCATTGGTATTCCACGCAGGAAAGTATCGGATTGCCGCTGAGCATCCAGAATTAGCAGGTTAATTCACTACAATCACGATCAATCCGGTCGTGATTTTTTTAGGAAATAAGAAGATGAAAAGCACTTTAATTAAACATGGATTTTTAGCAGGGACATTGTTGGGTTTGCCATTAGTTTCTCATGCCTATGATTTACCAACCGTAAATTTAGGCATGACCAGCTTTCTCGATGGCGGATTACCCGCTGGGCCCGGTTGGTATGCTCAAACCTATTTTCAAAATTACGATAGCAATAAACTAGTCGATGCCAATGGACAAAAACTCGGTTTACCTAAAACAGATTTAAATTATCAAGTATTGGTTGAGCAGATTAGTTATTTATCGAATGTCCGAGTAAAAGATAAAGCCAGCCTAGGTATGAATTTTTTAATTCCTTTTGTCAGTAAAATGGACATGGATGATGGCTTGAATAATGCTGCCATTAAGGCCCAAAGTGGCTTTGGGGACATTATGATTGGACCTTTTATTCAGTTCGATCCAGTCATGGGCGCACAAGGACCGAGGTTTGTACATCGTTTTGAGTTTCAGGTGAATTTACCTACTGGCGAATACGATCAACAAAAAGATATTAATCCAGGTAATAACGCTGTTTCATTTGACCCTTATTGGACTGCAACATATTGGTTTAATCCCAAATGGACCGCTTCCACACGTATCCATTATCTTTATAACTTTAAGAATAATGACCCAAGCTATGCTTTTGCTGGAGCAAATGATATGCAGGCAGGGCAAGCAATTCATGCAAACTTTGCAACGGACTATGCCATTACCGAACGGTTCCGCTTAGGACTAAATGGTTATTGGCTAAAACAAGTCACTGATACCGAAGTTGATGGTGAAAAAGTCAAAGGTCGACGTGAACAAGTTTGGGCAATTGGTCCCGGTGCGATGTACAGTTTTTCTAAAAATGATCACTTAGTTGCAAATGCATATTTTGAGCAAGATGCTGAAAACCGCCCAGCGGGAACACGACTACAAGTTCGTTATGTCCATCATTTTTAAATTATAAAAAAAGCCTTTTATATCAATCAATATAAAAGGCTTTCGTCTATTTTAAACTTAAGAAAAAATTGAAGTAATTAAGCCTGAACCTTCACTGTGACCAGATCGACGAGTAGACGAAGGTAGCTCCCCATAACGGCGTTTATATTCTTGAGAAAAACGGCCCAAGTGAGTAAATCCCCATTTAAATGCAACGTCAGTAACCGATAGATTTTCATTATGCATCAGTTCTAAATGAGCTTGTTCGAAGCGTAATTCTTTTAAATAAGACATTGGGGTAGTACCCAAATAGTTTTTAAAACCGGTAAATAGCGTTCTCACGCTCACGCCTGCATGCTCGGCCAGAATTTCGACGTTAAGCGGCTCATGTAAATGTTCTTTTATGTAGGCTTCTGTACGCTTCACAAAATAAGGAGAGACTGTTTTTTCTTTATGCTGATCTATTTTATGTAACGCATTATTAGGTTGACCATAAATGAGTGCATTAAATAGATTTGACTCAAATTGTTTAAAGGCTAAAGGATGATGAAGCGGGTGTTGCTCGCATGCTAAAGCATCCATCAGTGTTCTGACGAGCTGTAAAAAGTAGGCTCCACTTTGTGTAGCAAAGTCTAATTTTGGGTCGAAAACGAGTAAGTTATTTTCTGAATCGGCAATGTGTTGGCGACAATGGTAAGTAAAATCATCCTTTGAAACTTTTAAAATGAGCTGCGGTGAGTTCGCATGCCAGCGCATACGTAAAGATTGCTGAGGAGAAATAAGAGAAGCAACTTGAGAATAAGAAATAAACTTTTGAGAACCAAACTCGATTTCTGCGTAGCCTTGAGTTGGAATTTGAATTAGGTAAAAGCTATCAAGGTGATCTGGTTCAATAATGACATCCGCGCCATATTCCAAGCGACTAATAGACAATGCGCCTGTTTTAACATGGTGCATTGTTGCACTGAAATCTCGCTTCTGATGAGAAATTTTAAGATTATGCGGTTTAAAAATTTGCCCTACATTTCGGCAGGTTTCGCTTAAATCGTGGTGATCAAACACTAAATTATGATCAGTAAAGATAGACTCATTTTGAAAATGACGTCCACTGAGTTCGGGGGAGTTGGCTTGGTTCATATATATCCCTTTTGGCTCACTCCTGTATTTACCTGTGTTGTAAAAGCTTTAAAACTTCGCTGTACAGCAAGTAAATACGGTACTTAAAAAATTAAGTTACTCGCAAATTACAATGAGATATAAGCAAAATACAGACCAATTTAACCGCTAATTAATGTGATTTTCTCAAATTTTTAATTCGGATTTTGTCCATCAATTTAATACATTTGAGAAATAGAATAGGGGGATATAAAAGGTGCTATAAGTTAATCTCATCATGATCTTATTCCTTAAGATCTATCAAAATTTATAGCAAATCCGAGCGAACTGGTCAATTTATTTTGTCGGAATTTATTATTTTATATTATTGATATATAATAACTTTTAATTTAAATGCAAAAATTCAATATACCCCTTGCAGAGTATATTGAATAATTTCAGGTTTCAGTGGTTTTTAAATTATTTATACTTTTAACGTGAGGTATTGCTCTGTAAAAACTTTTCGCTATAAATACGATAGTTTTGCAAAGATTGCTCATCTAACCAATTTTTCACGGCTTCAATCATTGGTGGTGGGCCACATAAATACATATCAAAAGCCTGCTCGGCCAGTTGATCTTTATTTAAGTGCTCATGGATATAGCCGGCTTTACCTTGCCAAGCTTCGGTTGCTTTAGTCACAATCGGGTGATAACTAAAGTTTGGAAGCTGTTCTGCATAGGCATGTAAACGCTGTTGTTCACACAAGTCAGTTTCATTATTTACGCCGTAATACAACTGAACGGCAGGTGAGTTAGGCTGTTCAACCAAGTTATCTAGCATTCCCAAGAAAGCTGATAATCCTGTTCCACCTGCTACAAAAACCAATGGTCGCTGTACTTCACGTAAATAGAAACTACCAAGTGGGGCTTCAATGAGTAGGGTTTGTCCAACTTTACAGCGATCACGCAGGTAATTACTCATCACACCGTCTGGCAAGAGACGAATGAGAAATTGCAATTGATTGGTTGTATTTGGTCTGTTTGCAAAAGAATAAGAACGCCAATCTTCAGTATCTGGAATTTGCAAACGAGCATATTGACCCGGCAAAAACTGAAGTTGTTCAGCATAACTGCTCGCATCAAGATGCAAAATTGCTGTCGTTTCAGAAACCAGCTCAACCGCAGTCACTTTGGTTTCAATTTTTAAAGTATCACCAGCGTTACAGATAGCAGAATCATGATCGAAATAAAAAGCTGCATCTGATTTCACACGCGTCTGGCAAGCTAACATTTTTCGCTCGGCCAAATCACGTTCACTTAATGCATCTTCATCGACATATTCTTGTTCATAAATACCAGTTTCACATTGTCCCTGACAGGTACCACAAACACCTTCACGGCAATCTAATGGCAGGTTAATTCCTTGGCGAACTGCTGCATCAAGCAACAATTCGTCGTTATTTACCGAAATGAAAAAGGTTTTGCCATCGGCAAAGTTAAGTGCAACTGAATGTCCCATTTTCATTCCCCTTAAACGTGATAGAAGTCTAAAACGGAATCAATTTTGTCATTAAGCAAAATGCTGTGCTGACGACGAATACGGAAACCATCTGCGGTTTGGCGTAAAAGATAAGTAGCGTGTCCGTAAAAACAGCCTTCTAATCCTTGACGGTTATAGAGCGTTTGCCATGCAACTTTTGCTTCAATTAACCCATCATCCAATGTTTTCACTCGGATATTGTTTATGCTGTGCAAAGTACGTGGTAAGGGTGTTGCAGACGCTGCTTTTCCGGTACGAATACGGAATACACGGTCTTCGAGTCCAGTACGGTCTGCATAATAAATATAAGACAAACCCTGATTTGGATCTTGAACATAGTTATGGTCATCAATCCACTGTGGAATATGATATTCACTATCTTCATCGTAAAGCTCTAGATAGGCATCCCAGTCATAAGCATCGCAAAGCTCTGCCTTTTTGTACAAAAACTGAGATACAGCAAAATGTAGTTCTTGTGACATGGTTACACCTCATCCATTAGGGCATTGTTTTCAAAAGTAATATCCTGCATTTTTAATGCTTTCTTGTTTAATCCGTCGAGCATTAGACGTTGCCAATGTCCATGCTGGTTTACATACAGTCCTTCGTGGGTAAATTCACGACCAGTAATAACGGGGTGAATGCCTAAATCTTGCGAGTTTTTGGTCGCGCCATATTCCCAAGACTGACAACCACGCGAAATATCGCTCCAACGTTCAAGTCGTGCCTGAAAACCTTTTTGCTGTTCACGGAATTCAACTAAATCGTCGGGTGTACCAAGGCCTGATACGTTAAAGAAATCTTCGAACTGGCGAATACGGTTACGGCGTGCTTCAGCAGATTCACCTTTAACACCAATACATTGGCTGATGACTTCAGTTTTATTCCATGCAACAGGGCGAACAATACGAAGCTGTGAACTAATTTGGTCCATAAAAAATAGGCTAGGGTACAAGTTCAAATTTCTTAAACGATGCATTGCCCATTCAGCATATTTTTCGCCATATTTTTCGACCATATATGGCATAACTGTACTGTAACCCGGACGAACAGTTGGGTTCGGCATGTCACTAAACAATACGCTATGACCATTTTTGAAGCTGAACCAGCCATCGTCAGTTTCTGAGTCACCGGCACCTAACTTGCTATAGTCAAGCGTATCGAGTTCTTCACCTTTTGATGCATTGACTTGCTGACGGTGTTGGACTGTAGAGACATAGTTATAGTGAACAGTACTTACATGGTAACCATCTAGGCCATTTTCATTTTGTAGCTTCCAGTTACCTGCAAAGGTATAAGATGACTTGCCTTGTAATACTTCGAGTTCACCTGTTGGAGATTGGTTAACCATTAAATCAAGGAACAGTTTTGCATCGCCCAAAAAATCTTCTAGAGAGTCTGTTGCTTGAGTATCAAGACTTACAAATACAAATCCACGATAGCTGGCAATACGGCCTTGTTTTAAGCCACGGCTTGATTTATCAAAATCTTCACAGTACTCGCTAGGCGCTTTGACTTTAACCAAACGACCATCTGACTTATAGCACCATGCGTGGAACGGACAAGTAAATGTAGACTGATTGCCTTTAGCAACGCGTGTTAAGGTCGCACCGCGGTGTTCACAAGCATTAACCATGGCATGTAGTTCGCCTTTACCATCACGGCTCACAATAATCGGTTGACGACCAATTTGAACGGTTAGGAAATCATGATTGTTTGGAATCTCACTTTCGTGGCATGCATAAATCCAAACCTTTTCAAAAATAAGTTCCATTTCCAAGTCAAATAGTTCAGGCTCGGTAAACATATTACGTGCAATACGAAACACGCCATCGTTAGGACGGAAGTCGATACATCCATCTATAAAATCATTCCATTGTTTTAAACTAGATGAGGTCATTGCTCAATCCTCCAATCAATCAGCTTTTAACTGATTGAACCGCGATTAAGCCTTAGCCTCTATCCGTTTTTTCCAGATCTTTATCCACTTTGTGCAGATTTGATTTTTTAAATGAACTCTTTTTATGAAAGAGTAGAGATTTAAATTTGTATGTGTTTTAACCTATTAAAGTTCCTTATAATGTTAAGGAGCATAAAATGAAATTTTGTGAACTAAGTCTATGAAAGAACAAAACTTAAAATTACAAATTAGAATTCTTTTAGAGCAAAACATCGCATTTGGTCCGGGTAAAGCAGATTTACTTGAAGCAATTGAAAGAACTGGTTCGATCTCACAAGCTGCAAAATCTATGAATATGAGCTACCGCCGTGCATGGCAGCTGGTAGACACCATGAACCAGTGCTTTGAAACAGCTTTAGTTGAAACTCAAACAGGCGGAACACATGGTGGTGGGGCAGCTGTTACAGCTTTAGGCCAAAAAGTCTTAGAGCATTACCGACAAATGGAAATCAATGCTCGACAAGCCTTAGAACAGGACTATCAAATCATGAGTAGCTATTTAAAGAAATAAGATGAGAAATACTTTATAAATTAAAGAATTTAAGCGCGAATCAGTTTTATCTACCAATAGTTTTCAGTTGCTCAGAAAAAAATATCCATCTTTATAAATAATTTCTACTTTTCATCGTCTATGGTTATCGCTATATTCTTGGGTATATATCGCTGCAAAAAACGACAAAAAGGTAAAAAATAATGGTAAGTGATACGAAGATAAAAAAATTGGCTTTAGCCTGTTCTGTGCTCAGCATAGGATTGGTCTTTAATGTTCCAGCCAAGGCTGAATCGGTTACCGTTTATGCAGCAGCGAGCTTAACCAATGCAATTAATGATTTAGAAAAAATTTACGAAAAACAGAATAAAGTAGAAGTTAAAACTTCGTATGCTGGTTCATCAACCTTAGCTAAACAAATTGAAGCTGGGGCACCAGCTGATGTATTTATCTCTGCTGATACCCAGTGGATGGATTATCTGCAAAATAAAAAACGAGTTGCAGCAAATGACCGTATAAATTTATTAGGCAACCGTCTGGTTCTAATTACCCCAAAAGGGCAGTCACTAAATATAAAATTAGATAAAACGACCGATCCCAATAAAGTATTTACAGGCAAGATTTGTACAGGGGATACCAAAAGTGTGCCTGTAGGCAAATATGCTAAACAAGCTTTTACTAATTTAGGTTGGTGGAGTCGTATTGAGCCAAAATTAGTCGAAACACAAGATGTTCGAGCTGCATTAAACTTTGTGGCACGTGGTGAATGTCAGGTTGGGATTGTTTATGCAACCGATGCAGCAATTAGCAAAGAAGTGAAAGTAGCTGGTGTATTTCCGCAAAATACACATTCACTAATTATTTATCCTGTAGGGTTGATTAAAAAGAACTCAAACTCAGTAAAGTTCTATCAATTTTTACAAAGCAACCAAGCCAAAGCAGTCTTTAAAAAATATGGCTTTAGTGTGTTGGCTTCAGTTAAACCATGATGCTTTCTTTAACTCCAGAAGAACTCAGCGTTCTGCAACTTTCTTGTAAGGTTGCATCAAGTTGTCTTGTGGTCAGTATTATTCCTGCAATTTGTGTGGGATGGTTTTTGGCACGTAAAGAGTTTTGGGGTAAGTCATTTATTGAAACATTGGTGTTTTTACCTTTAGTGCTACCGCCAGTTGTACCTGGTTATTTGCTTTTACAAGTTTTTGGCAGTCGCGGCATTATTGGGCAATATTTGGCACCGATCGGAATTGATTTTGCATTTAACTGGAAAGGCGCTGTTCTTGCTTCGGCAGTGATGGGTTTTCCGCTTTTGGTGCAATCTATTCGACTAGCAATTGAATTGGTCGATCAGCGTTTAGAAATGGCAGCAAAGACATTAGGAGCTTCATCTTTAGGGGCATTTTTTCATGTCACTTTACCTCTTGCCAGCAGTGGCATTTTAGTTGGTGCTATTTTATGTTTTTGCCGTAGTTTAGGTGAGTTTGGTGCGACCATTACCTTCGTGGGTAATATTTCAAATGAAACACGGACTTTGCCTTTAGCTATGTATAGCTTAATGCAACAACCAGATACAGAGGCCGCTATTCAACGGCTTATTGTTTTATCGTTAAGCGTGGCTTTTCTGGCATTATGGTTTGCGCAGTGGTTTCATCGTTATCAAAAGAAGCGTTTAGGGCGGTAAAATTATGTTGATTGATTGCCGTTTCCAGCTACAAATGGGGCAATTTCATATTGAACCTAGTTTCCAGTCAGATGCTTCTGTTATTGGCTTATTCGGTGCATCGGGTTCAGGTAAAACATCGATTTTACATGCCATTGCTGGCCTGAACACTCCGCGTAGTGGGCTCATTAAAATACAGGACCAAACATGGTTTGATTCAGATCAAAAAATTAACTTGAGTACCCAAAAGCGGCATGTTGGGTTGGTTTTTCAAGATGCTCAGCTTTTTCCGCATAAAACGGTAAAGCAAAATTTATTATTTGGTCTTAAGCATCTGTCCCAACAAGAACGTCACTTCGAAGCAGATTATATTATTGAGTTATTAAAGTTAGGGCATTTATTACAACGCATGCCCATTAAACTTTCAGGTGGGGAAAAGCAGCGCGTGGCACTAGGTCGAGCATTGTTATATTCACCTAAGCTGTTACTGCTTGATGAGCCTTTATCAGCATTAGATGCGAATCATAAAGCTGAAATTATTCCTTTTTTTCAGAAAGTAAAAGAGGAAATAAAAATTCCAATGATTTATGTGAGTCATGATATTCAAGAGATTAAACATCTGACCGAAACTATGTGGATTTTATAATTTTTCATTTTTTATACGCATTTCCAAACTTACGAGAGTCGGAGTTATAGAGAACTCATTCTTAGCCTGCTGGAGATTGAACCCTAAAAAGTTACTAGGTTTGATAAACCATAAATCTGATTTTAGCCGAATAAATCAAAACCTGCTTTATTGAAAATGATTATTAACAATAAAATATTTCTGACCTTCTAATTTAATAAAACTAATATAAAACAACAATGTAATTTAAAATTTTAAGCTAAAGCTCATTTACCTGAGATCATAAATTAATCTTTTATCTTAATTTGCTCTTGATAAGAATGATAATTATTTGCAATTATATTTATAGATTTCTTTATAATATAAATTGGAGTATCCACATGCGCTCTACCATCGTGGTCACAGGTGCTGCAAGAGGGATAGGAGCGGCTATTGCCAAGCAACTACTAGATCAGGGCTATCACGTTATTGGTATTGACCGACAAGAAAATCCTAAACAATGGGATATCAGCAAAACAATAACGCCAGATCAAACTTCACAATGGCAAGGCATCTCACAAGACATTACCCATCAACAAGAAACACAAACTTTAATTTCAGAGCTTTTAGAAAGATACGAAATTACGGGGTTAGTAAATGCAGCAGGAGTATTAATTATGCGCTCCATGCTTGAAGCAAAAATGGAAGATTGGGAAACACTTTTTGCGGTCAATGTCATGGCGCCTATCGCGATCAGCCAACAAGTAGCTAAACATTTTTGTGCAAAAAAGCAGGGCAGTATTGTCACTATTAGTTCAAATAGTGCACGAATGCCGCGTATGCAACTTGGTATGTATGCCACCACTAAGGCTGCACTGAGTCATTTTTGTCGCAATCTGGCACTTGAAATCGCGCCTTATCAAGTCAGGCTGAATATTGTTTCACCAGGATCTACTCTCACTCAAATGCAGCAACAACTTTGGACTGATAATGCACCTCCACCTGCAGTAATTGATGGTGATTTGAGCCAGTACCGAACAGGTATTCCCTTAAGAAAACTCGCGCAACCAGATGATATTGCCAATACCGTGAGCTTTTTACTCTCGGACCAAGCTGCCCAAATTACGATGCAAGAAATAGTGGTAGATGGGGGAGCGACACTTGGGGTTTAAATACTACTTCAGCACAACAACCATCTGAAATTAAAAAATATTTTGAAAAATAGAAAAGGAAAATACTAATGAGTATTCCAAAGATTGCAAGTTACAGTATGCCCCAAGCCCATGAATTTACTCCCAACAAAACAAATTGGTTATTGAATACCAATCGAGCTGTTTTATTGATTCATGATATGCAGCAATATTTTTTAGATTTCTATGACTTAACTCAAGAACCTATTCCAGAACTCATTAAAAACACCAAAGCATTAATTGATGCCGCTCATCAGTCTAATATTCCCGTTGTTTATACAGCGCAACCCGGCAATCAATCACCTGAACATCGACAGTTATTAACTGATTTTTGGGGACCTGGTTTAAAGAACGAGCCAAGCTTTACGCAGATTTTGCCAAAAATTTCACCTCAAAAAAATGATACGGTTCTTACCAAGTGGAGATATAGTGTTTTTAAATTTTCACCTCTCGAACAACTCATGCGGGAATCTGGTCGCGATCAACTGATTATCTGCGGGGTATATGCGCATATTGGTTGTCTTATGAGTGCTGCTGAAGCATTTATGCTAAACATCCAACCATTCTTATGTGGTGATGCACTAGCTGACTTTAGCCGCGAAGAGCACGATATGGCATTAAAATATGCCAGTACACGATGTGCTCAAGTCATGACAACACAACAAGTAATCCAAGCATGGATGCAAGAACAAGATGTACTATCTTTAGCATAATAGTCATTTAACTTATTCTATTTAAAATATAAAAAGCAGATCATCGATCTGCTTTTTATATAGGTGGAAATGAATACTTATAATAGAGAATTGATGCAACTCATCATCATTTAATTGGTAATATATAATGGTTATCATTATGTATTTGATAATTACTTAATATTGAATATTAAAACTTATATGTATATGATACACCGCTAAACACAAATGATAATATTTATCATATGTTAATCATTATATAGAATAAGCTCGAAAAATGACTTAATGAAGAGGGTCGCAATATGGTTCAGCTCAAGAATGCTTTTATTCGCCAAGGGCGTACATGTAGATAGTGAGGTAGGAATAATATTAAATTATTCAGAATCTTATAATCAGATCAAAGCTTATTTATAGGGTAATAAGCTCTGATTTATACATCAAATCATTTCCATAATTTTCAAGTAAGTATAGACAAAATAATTTTAAAAAATTTCTATATTTTTTCAACATTAAGGTTAATTAATCATGACAGCAACTTCAAAATCATTATTAAATGGACTACCCATAAAAAAATCGAGAATACAGGTTTTTGAAATTTTAAATCAAAATCCACAAGGCTTAAGTGCTGTGAGTATTTATACGCAAATTAAAAATGAACATAAAATAACGCTAGGAACGATTTATCGAATCTTGTCGGAATTTGAAAACCGTAAACTCATCAAAAGGGTGTTTTTAGGAAAAAGCAAAAGTATTTATAAGCTTAGAAAAGACAAGATGAGTTGTAACCTCATTTCGCTCAAAACCTCTGAAGCTTTGAACTTTGAAAATGACAAAGTTAAAGAATTACTTCATGAGGTTACTGATATTATTTTTGCAAATACTGGAGTCGATATCAGTAGTGTTGAGCTCAATCTATATACCGAATAAAAATCTTTTAAACTGCCATAAAAATAAAGGACAGCATCATACTGTCCTTTATTTTTATTAAATCAGTTACTTGATAACTTTAATTCGAGTCGTAGCTGGAATAGTTAAAGGTGAATTGTTAGCAACATAAGTTTCAAGAGCATCAATATCTTGACCACCACCGACACGGTTTTGGCCTTCTTTTAATACCGTAAAGTTGTCACCACCATCTGCCAAGAAGCTATTTACTGTCACGCGATACACTTTAGTGTCAACCAACGGCGAACCTGCAATCATAATATTACTTGCTCGTGGTGAAACAGATGTATTTGCCGCATATTGGTAACTCAACTCTTTAGATGGCTGTAAAATTCTAGGTGAATTTGCATTTGCACCAGACCATTGCTGTTCAAGCACATCTCTAATCTGTTTACCGGTTAAGCTCAAAGTCACAATAGAGTTACCGAAAGGTTGAACTGCAAAAACATCGCCAAAGGTAATCTGGTTACTACTATTAATGAGTAGATCCGCACGCACACCGCCTGGATTCATTAGTGTAAAGTCTGAGCCTTGATTACTTGCTTTTAAGGCAGCCGCTTGCTGAGCATCGGCAATCATAATACCTAGCGGACTTTCACCACTTTCGACTTGAGTACGGCTCACAACGGCAGTAGATGTACCAACCACACGACTTGAAATGGTGGTCACAGCTTGGCGGTATTTATCTAAAATCGCTTCAATGCTTGGGGTTTTGTTAAATTTTTGATAGAGGTCTGTCAGGCTTACCGTGGTTGTGCCAGACGTATAGGCCTCACTTTGTACAGGAACTTGTTTAGCATCTTTTTTAATGACATCACCAGTTTTACCATCTAATTCAATCTTGATGTCAGTAATGAGCGTGCCATATTGTCCAGCTGAAGTAAGTAAGAATGGTTTAGCTGGATTTTTTGTTGCATAGTCACAAATATAAGATTGATGTGTGTGACCTGAAACAACAATATCAACTGCTGGATTAAGCTTATCCAAAATTCCTAAAATCGGACCACTTAAACCATCACATGTTTTTTGATTGAGCTTCGTACTTGGCGCCGCACCTTCATGTACCACAACAACAATTGCTTCAATGCCTTGTTTTTGTAACTCAGGAATCAAGGCATTTACCGTATCAGCTTCATCACGAAACTCAACATCCTTAATACCCGCCGCAGAAACAATACTTGGCGTCGCTTTAAGGGTTAAACCAATAAATGCGACTGGAATTCCACCATAAGTTTTGACTTTATATGCAGGAAAGATTGTTTTGCTCGCATCATTTTTCATTGCTACGTTAGCAGCGAGAAAATCAAATTTTGCACCACTAAAATTTTTATTAATTTGACAAGGTGCAGTGCTGGTATATTGCTGACATCCACCATTTTTTAAACGGCGTAATTCGTCTGTACCACGGTCAAATTCATGGTTACCTACAGCATTAAAGTCAATTTGAATATCATTCATGACTTCAATAGTTGGTTCATCTAAAAATAAAGAAGAGGTGAGAGGAGAGGCACTAATTAAATCACCCGCCGAAACCACAACATTATTTGGATTTTCTGCTTTAAGTTTTTTAATTGCATCGGCAAAGTAACTCACTCCTCCCACAGGAATACGAACAGATTGAGTAGCATCATTTGGATTTGATGCCTCGACATAACGTTTAGGTGGCTCAAGATTTCCGTGAAAGTCATTAAAAGCTAAAATATTTACAGTTTGATTGCTTCTTTGGGCAGGTGGTGCTGTGTCATTATCATCATCGTCATTACATCCCGCCAATAACGCTACAGCCAGAGAAAGTGTTGTTACTTTAAAAAATATTGTTAAATTTTTCATTTTTTTATCATTTGATCAATTAAGACGGATAAAAAATACGCTTTTAGTATGAATATTTGATGAAACACCCAATAAGGAAATATGTTCGAAATATTAAAATTTGGACAAAAAACACAATTATCGAACAATATCTTAGCTAGGGGTGGTCTACAAACCCAATTTTTTTATTTAGAATAAATTTTTAATTGCCTTATAAATCTTAATCAAGTGATTCATTTCATAAGATTAATATGAACCGGAGATAATTTATGCAATGGACTAAACCAGCTTTTACTGATTTACGCATTGGTTTTGAAGTTACAATGTACTTTGAAGCACGTTAATCAGTTTCATCAAATATGTCATAAGCCCTAGTCTTGTTCTAGGGCTTATCTCTTTCTAATAAGATATTAATTTTATGTATATTTATGTTTTAGGTTCAGCTGCTGGAGGCGGATTCCCGCAGTGGAATTGTAATTGCCCGAATTGTCATGGTGTGCGCACAGGCACAATCCAAGCCAAACCCCGTACTCAATCATCAATTGCTATTTCTGAAAATGGAACAGACTGGGTTTTATTAAACGCATCACCTGATATCCGTCAGCAACTCTTCGAATTTAAAGCGGCTCAACCAGCGCGTAAATTGCGTGATACAGGAATAACAAGCGTTATTTTAATGGACAGTCAGTTAGACCATACGACTGGGCTTTTAACCTTACGTGAAGGTTGCCCAATGAATGTATGGTGTACAGAAATGGTCCATCAAGATTTAACGAGTGGTTTTCCAGTTTTTAATATGCTCAAACACTGGAATGGTGGTCTTCAATACAACCAAATTAATCCTAAACAAGCCTTTAAAATTGATGGTTTCGAAAATTTAGAGTTTGTGCCTTTAATTATTAAAAGTGCTGCGCCGCCATATTCACCACATCGATATGACCCACATGATGGCGACAATATTGCTTTAATTATCAAAGATCATAAAACACAAAAGCAGTTGTTTTATGCACCAGGTCTTGGAAAAATTGATGATCAAATCATGCAGATTATGCAGAGTTCAGACTGCGTCATGATTGATGGTACGCTTTGGACAGATGATGAAATGCAGCAAACAGGGGTGGGAACTAAAACTGGTCGCGAAATGGGGCATTTATATATTAGTGGCGAGGGTGGTTCACTGTCTTATTTAAACCAGCTGAGTACACCTAAAAAAGTGCTAATTCATATTAACAATACCAATCCAATTTTAAATGAAAACTCTAGCCAGTTTGCTGAACTTAAAGCAAATGGTGTAGAAGTTGCCTATGACGGCATGCAGATTGAACTCTAAGGTGAAACATGACTCAAACACCTGAAGCTTTAACAACCGAACAATTTAAACAAGCCATTATCGATAAAGGCCAGTATTATCATATCTATCATCCATTTCACGTGATGATGTATGAAGGTAAAGCAACCCAGCAACAAATTCAGGCTTGGGTTGCAAACCGCTATTACTATCAAATTAATATTCCGCTTAAAGATGCGGCGATTATGGCAAATTGTCCTGATCAACGTGTGCGTCAAGAATGGATTCAACGTATGATCGATCAAGATGGTGAATATCCAGATGGCGGTGGTCGAGAAGCATGGCTACGCTTAGCCGAAGCTGTGGGCTTGAGTCGTGAACAAGTTATTTCCGAAGAATTAGTTTTGCCGGGTGTACGTTTCGCAGTAGATGCATATGTGAACTTTGCACGTCGTGCTTCATGGCGTGAAGCAGCAAGCAGTTCTTTAACAGAACTTTTTGCTCCTCAAATTCATCAATCACGTCTTGATTCATGGCCACAACATTACCCATGGATTGATGATAAAGGCTATGAGTATTTTCGTTCTCGTTTAAGCCAGGCACGCCGTGATGTTGAACATGGTTTAACAATTACGCTTGATTCATTTACAACTTTTGAGCAACAAGGACGAATGCTGGAAATATTACAGTTTAAGCTGGATATTTTATGGAGCATTTTAGATGCTTTAACTTTGGCATATGTTCACAATGAAGCACCATATCACAGCGTGACAAGCAAACGAGTTTGGCACAAAGGACTATTTAAATGAATAAAGAGCAGTTTGATTTAAACCTTGTGCCAACATGGCGACAAGGTTACCGTTTTCAGTTCGAGCCAGCTCAAAATGGTTTTGTGATTTTATATCCTGAAGGCATGATCAAATTAAATGAAAGTGCAGGGGCAATTGGACAATATATTGATGGGCAGCAAAATGTTTCTGCAATTATTGCTCAGTTAAAGCAAAAATTTGGTGATATTGCTGAGATAGATCAAGATGTAGTGGATTACATGCTGGTCGCAAAACAGCAACACTGGATTGATTTAATATGACAGAAGGTGTTGGCCTACCTTTATGGTTATTAGCGGAGTTAACTTATCGTTGTCCGCTACAATGCCCATATTGCTCAAACCCATTGGACTACGCTCAGCATAAAAATGAGCTGACTACTCAAGAGTGGTTTGATGTTTTTGATCAAGCACGTCAGATGGGTGCTGTTCAACTCGGTTTCTCTGGTGGTGAACCACTGGTACGTCAAGATTTAGAACAACTCGTTGCACATGCTCATCAGCAAGCGTTTTATACCAACCTCATTACCTCAGGCATGGGCCTTAGCGAACAACGTATTGCTGATCTAAAACAAGCGGGTTTAGACCACATTCAAGTGAGCTTCCAAGCGAGCGACCCTGTGGTAAACGATGCCTTGGCAGGTTCAAAGCATGCTTTTGAACAAAAGTATGAAATGTGCCGATTGGTTAAGAAATACGATTACCCAATGGTGCTTAACTTTGTTATTCATCGGCATAACATTGACCAGATTGAACAAATCATTGAACTTTGCCTTGAGCTGAATGCAGATACAGTCGAGCTAGCAATTTGTCAGTTTTATGGTTGGGCTTTTTTAAACCGCCAAGGTTTATTACCCACACAAGAGCAACTGACACGAGCTGAACGGATTACCAATGAATATCGAGAAAAATTAAAAGCGCAAAATCACCCTTGCAAACTCATTTTTGTAGTGCCCGATTATTATGAAGAACGACCAAAAGCCTGTATGAATGGCTGGGGTAAAATCTTCTTTACGGTTGCTCCAGATGGTATGGCGCTACCTTGCCATGCAGCACGACAACTGCCCATTTTGTTTCCAAACGTCCGCGAACATAAATTGTCAAATATTTGGTACAAATCAACCGGATTCAATCATTTCCGTGGCGATGCATGGATGCCAGAAGGGTGCCGTAGCTGTCCCGATAAAGATCGTGACTTTGGCGGATGTCGTTGTCAGGCCTATATGTTGACTGGAGATGCGGCTAATGCCGATCCTGTATGTGGGAAATCGCCGTATCATCAAATGATTGAACAAGCACGGGCAGAAAGTCAGTTGGTTGCACCTCTACAAAATTTAGTCTTCCGTAATAGTAGAAACTCTAAATCTTTAAGCGCCACCCAAAATATTCCAGTCCACACAATTACAGACATATAGCAATTAACAGGAATACTCATGAAGCCTAGCCATATTCCAGTTTTTGATGGACATAATGACGCATTAACACGCTTATGGCTAAGTGACTATCCAGATCCTGTACATGCTTTTGTTCATGAACGCCTATCAGGCCATCTTGATTTAAAACGCTGTCAAGAAGCTGGTTTTATTGGTGGAATGTTTGCGATTTTTTTACCGCCATATAGCTATGTGCAACAGCATCATCCTAATAAATTATTTGATCCGAATGCTTCTGATTTTACCCAACAGCAAATTGAACAAATTTGCTTGGAACAACTCGATTTAGCTCACCAACTTGCTCAGTATTCTAAAAATATTAAAATTTGCACCTCGGTTCAAAATATTCAGGATTGTTTAGCAGAGCAAAAGCTAGCAATTGTATTGCATATGGAAGGTGCAGAAGCTTTACAACAAAATCCTGATTTACTCGATGTATTTTATGAAAGAGGCTTACGTAGTATTGGTCCCCTCTGGAATAGACCTAGTCGTTTTGGACATGGTTTAAATACTAAGTTTCCGCACTCACCTGACACAGGAGCAGGTCTTACCAGCGATGGTAAAGACTTTATCAAACGCTGTGCTGATAAAAAGATGGTGATTGATGTTTCACATATGAATGAGAAAGCTTTTTGGAATACTGTAGATATATTGCAGCAGCCAATTGTAGCAACACACTCTAATTCACATGCTTTATGTCCTCAAGCTCGCAACTTAACTGACCCACAACTCAAAGCAATCCGAGAAAGTAAAGGGATGGTGGGGGTAAATTTCGATGTCGCTTTTTTACGGTCAGATGGACAACGAAATGCAGATACATCGATTGATGTAATTTTGGAACATTTAGAATATTTAATGGATCATTTGGGCGAAGAACATGTGGGCTTTGGTTCGGACTTCGATGGTGCACTTATAGGTACTGAACTTGAAGATGTAACAGGCCTACATCGCTTAATTGAACGTATGCAACAGCGTGGTTATTCAAAAACACTAATTGAAAATATATGTCTTAATAATTGGGTGAGGGTGCTTTATAGAATTTTTGGTCAATAATGAATGACTAAATAGAGTTAATCTACAGAATCATAACTATTTTTTTATTGGCCGAAATGACTAAAAAAAATACAAATAGTTTAATTGTCAACCATTCGGTATATTCACTACACTCAACCTTACTGAATGTAAGAACATTTGGTATTTCAGGTCTTTTGTGGTTTTCACATCACCCATTTCTTTATGAGAAGTAGAAATGGGTTTTTTCTTATTCTAATTATATAAACGTGACAGTCATCACAATAATCGCTAATTATTGGTAAAAACCCTCAATCCCATCTTGACTAAAAGTTCAGCATTAAATACATTTGTAATGTATTTTTAAAGATAATAAGATTGCCTAAAGCGATTCATAATACTGCTTAATCCTGAAATACAGTGAAAAGCCTATTCTTTTTTAGAATAGGCTTTTTGCTTTGTATCAAAATTTATTTTTCGGGATTATTTTTCTCTTCAATTAACATAAAAAATAAACACCTTACAAAAGCGGAGCAAATGAAAGCCGTTAAATAACAAATTTTATGTTATTAATTTAAGCTAATTTCTCAAAAGTTACTCCGTTAATCGAAGAGGTGCAAAATGTTAAAGTCAATTATAGTATTGGGAACAGGTATCGCGATTGGGATGTGTATGTACAAGAAAAAGCAAAAAAATAGCAAAAGCTTTACCACAGATAGTGATACAGACTCATTGATTAGTAAAGACACTGCTAAAAATAAAGATGATGGTTCGCTGGATAACGCAGTACAAGTTTAGAATTAAATAAAAAGGGTTCAGTTAATGAACCCTTTAATTTTGATTAAAAGTAAATTTTTTAATAAGTAATATTTACATTGAATAGATTAACTTAAAAATAATATTTAAATTAAATAATCACTCAACTATTCATTTAATTATTGCAAAAATATGATTAAAACAAAGAAAACACTTTCATTATTAAAATTTACATATTGTATCAGTGGAGTCTTTATTATTGTCGATGCGGATAATAAAAAAATGGAGACTAGTATGTCAAAACGCCATATCTTAAAAGAAGTGAATGCTAAAAGTATGTGTGGTATGGAAATCGTTGTCGAACAAATTTATGAAAATATCAATGAAAAAAACTTTATAGACGTTGAACTGGAACAGAGCTGGTTACCACTTTCTAAAATTGTGATTTCGGATAAAGTCATCAATTTAGATCCAGATAATAGCTTTGCTCATCCTAGAACAGGTAAAGTCTTTAAAGTCCTTAATTCTTAATCGTTTTTCTGTAAGTACATTTTTCATATTTCTAAGTCATTGAGGCGAAACATAGATACGTTTCGCCTCAATGTATTTAACTAAGAATTAATTTTCTTTTTGGAAAATAGTTTCTCTGCGGCTCCCAACACAAAAATAAAGAACACGGGAACAAAAAAGATGGCCAAGATGGTGGCAGATATCATGCCTCCAAATACTCCTGTACCTAATGCATGCTGAGTTTCCGAACTTGCTCCAGTTGCAATGACCAATGGGATAACACCACAAGTAAAGGCAAGGGAAGTCATCAAAATTGGGCGTAGGCGTAACTTTGCTGCTGCAACGGCTGCTTCAATTAAAGTCATGCCTTCTTCTTTGAGCATCTTTGCGAACTCAACAATTAAAATCGCATTTTTGGCAGATAAACCAATAATAGTGATAAGACCAATTTTGAAGAAAATATCGTTTGGCATTCCTCTTAACATAATGGCCATTACCGCACCAAAGATGCCTAAAGGAACAACAAGCATGACAGATAACGGAATTGACCAACTTTCATAAAGTGCAGCTAAAACTAAAAACACGACTAACATTGATAAAGCAATAAGGAATATCATTTGAGATTCAGATTGCTTTTCTTGCAGTGAAATACCTGTCCACTCATAACCAATACCTTGAGGAAGTTTGGCAATCAGCTTTTCCATTTCTCGCATCGCATCACCTGAAGATACCCCTATGTTAGGCACTCCAGCGATACTTAATGATGGTCGGCCATTGTAGCGATTATATTGCTGCGGCAACTTATTCCACTGAGGAATCACGACCTCGGATAAAGACACCAGTTGTCCGTTTGCGCCTGCAACCTTTAAACTCAAGATATCTTTTAAATGCATTCGTGATTTTGCATTGGCTTGAACAATAACTTGCTGCATTCTGCCTTGATTTGGAAAATCATTGATATACATCGATCCCATTGAGGTCGAAATAATATCCGAAACAGAAGCAAAGCTTACTCCTAGAGTGTTTAATTTCTCGCGGTCGATCTTCAAGCTAATATTGTCACCTTGAGGTAAACCTTCTGGGTAAACCATGTAAAACTTTTTGTTTTGTGCCGCCATTTCCATGAGCTTTTCTTGGGCCGAAATTAAAGCAGGCATTCCTAAATTTGCTTTGTCTTGTAAACGCAAACTAAAGCCTGAAGATGTACCCAATTCATCAATGGCAGGGGGAAGTACAGACATAGTTGTACCTTCTTTACTGTTTGCCATTTCTGCATTTATGAAGTTGGTATAGTCAGTAGTAGATTTATCACGCTCACCAAAATCTTTTAAGGTTGTAAAAGCGAGTGCAACGTTTTGGCCAGCGCCACTAAATCCCCAACCCATAATTGAAATATTGCTTTTAACATCCGACTGCTCATTTAAATGGCCTTCAAAATCTTTCACAATTTTTGTTGTACGTTCAGCAGTCGCATCTGAAGGTAATTGAAACGACGTTAAAAACCAGCCTTGATCTTCCTCGGGCATAAAAGCAGTTGGCCAATATTTCATACCTGCAAAAGTTAAACCTGTAATCACCACAAAAATAATTAAAGTCGGAATAGTATGTTTAACAACTTTAAGTAAAATCGCTTCATATTTTTTTGTGACTTTATCAAAGCTACGATCAAACCATGCATAAAAACCTTTCTTTTGATAATTTGCATCAACTGGTTTTAATAAGGTTGCACAAAGTGCAGGGGTGAGTGTTAAAGCTAAAAATGCCGAGAATAAAATTGAGACTGACATCGTAATGGTAAATTGGCGGTAAATAATACCGACTGAACCACTTGCTAAAGCCATTGGTAAAAATACGGCTGCTAGTACCAAAGTAATACCAATAATCGGGCTGGTAATCTCTGTCATGGCTTTGGAAGTCGCTTCTTTAGGCGATAGACCTTCGGTTGCCATAATTCGTTCTACATTCTCAACGACTACAATCGCGTCATCGACAATAATCCCGATCGCAAGCACCATACCGAACATAGTTAACACATTAATTGAGTAACCCGTTAAAAGCATGATGGTAAAGGTGCCAAGCAAGGCAATTGGAGCGACAATCGCAGGAATTAAGGTATAGCGAACATTATGAAGAAATAGATACATCACAATAAAGACCAAAACCATGGCTTCAATTAATGTATGAACGACCTTTTCTATCGAAATTTTAACAAAAGGTGCAGTATCGTAAGGAACGCTAAATTGCATGCCTTCAGGTAAATTTACTTTTAGTTCTTCGAGTTTCTGTTTTACCGCATCTGCTGTTTTTACTGCATTTGCACCAGGGCTCAACTGAATGGCCGCAGCTGTTGCAGGTTTACCATTTTCTAAAATCGCAAAATTATATGACTGAGCTCCCATTTCTACATCGGCGACATCCGACAACTTAATATTGGCGCCGCTAATATTGCTCTTTAGACTAATATTTTTGAACTGCTCTACATTTTCAAGCTGTCCTTGAGCGGATAAAGGTATGGTAATTAATTGACCATTAACTAGAGGACGATCACCAAGTCGTCCTGGTGCAATATCGATATTATTGTTACGAATCGCATTATTTACATCACTAATCGATAGACCATAAGAAACTAATTTATTTGGGTCTACCCAAATTCGCATCGCTTTTTCGGCACCAAAGGACTGAATTTTTCCGACACCGTCAACACGTTTAAGCTCTTCGACCACATTACGAACCATATAATCGCTTAAATCGACTTCTGAATAACGATGGTTAGGTGAGTTTAAACCGACAAGCATTAAAAAGCCTGAGGACGATGCCTCTACAGCTAAGCCTTGTTGGCGGACGACTTGGGGTAAGCGTGCTTCAACCGCTTTAATTTTGTTTTGTACGTCGACTTGTGCCATATCCACATTAGTACCGGGTTTAAACGTCGCGGTAATTTCAGCGGTTCCTGACGAATCTGTTGTAGCACTATAGTAGAGTAAGTTTTTTACTCCTGACATTTCCCGTTCAATAAGGGTAATTACACTATCATTAATCGTTTTGGGAGTAGCGCCAGGATAACTTGCTGTAATGTTCACTTCGGGTGGAGCGACACTCGGAAAGCGTGCAATGGGTAACTTTGGAATACTCAGTACACCAAATAGAATAATAAAAATTGCAATTACCCATGCAAAAACAGGACGGCGAATAAAGAATTGAGACATCATTTAGCATCTCCTTGCTTCACCGTATTTTTTGTTGAGGCTGCTTTCCATGCTGAAATTGCCAGTTTTTGGTTGGGTTGGATACGCTCTATGCCTTCAACAACAACTTTGTCGCCTGCTTTCAGCCCTTTATTGATGAGATAAAACTGCTCATATTGTTGCCCTAACTCTATTGAGCGAACATCTGCGCCACCTTTGGCATTCACTACATATACTTGAGGATCGCCATTCATATTGCGCTGAATAGCTTGTTCTGGCACGAGTAAGGCCTGAGGAACCGAAGCACGCTCAATATTAACGCGGACATACATACCCGGCAGTAATTTTCTTTCAGGATTGTTCACTTCAATACGGATGGTGACATCCCCAGTTTCAGGGTCCACATTTATATCTTCAAACAGCATTTTTGCTGTAACGTTATAGGGCTGTCCCAAACTATTCAAAATCTGTACAGCTTTTTGATTGTTGGCTGATAACTCACCACTTTGTAGAGCCGCCTGTAGGCGCTCATATTCTCCAATAGACTGCTTTACATCGACATAAACGCGGTCAATTTGTTGAATAGTCGCCATAGTGTTGCTATCAGCCTGACTAACCAAAGCGCCTTCCGTTACGAATGATTTACCAATACGTCCGGAAATCGGTGCTCGCACTGTCGCATACTGTAAATTAAGATTTTGACGAGCCAATAACGCTTTCATTTGAGCAACATCTGCAATCGCTTGTCGATATTGCGCTTCGACATTACTTACTTCTTGCTTGCTAATCGCATTACTTGGTAAAAGTTGCTGGTAGCGCTCAAGTTGTATTTTTAAGCGGTTTACTTCTGCTTCAGCTTTATTTAAACCCGCTCTATTACTATTTACATCAGCCTCAAATGTTTCTGAGTTTATTTTATATAGAGGTTGTCCAGCTTTAACTTCACTACCTTGAGCGAATAAAACTTTTTCGATAATACCGCCAACTTGAGGACGAATTTCAGCAGTTCTGAAAGCTTGAACACGCGCTGGTAGATTTTCACTAAAGTTAATAGACTGCGGTTGAATTGAAATAACGGTAACCTTAGCCGTAGATACCTGTGTTTGATCACTTACTTGTTCATTGCCACAGCCATGTAATACAAGACCGAAAGATAGAATGAATGGAACTAAAAAATGCTTTTGCACTTTTATAACACCTAATGGACTTCTAGATGCTGGCATTATTTTTGATGTGTGTGTAACCAAAATCACGAATATGTGGAAAAAGTGTGGAGATCTATCAAAAAATACGCGTATGATAAATCAAATTTTTCCCGCGTCTTATTGCTATGTTCGAGTCAACCTTTACGTTTAATTGTCAGGATAAGCTTATTCTTGTTGTAGAAGATGAATATGATATTGGCGATATTATTGAACATTATCTTAAGCGTGAAGGTATGCGTGTTGTACGGGCCATGAATGGTAAGCAGGCAATTGAAATACACGCAGCGCAGCCTATTGATCTGGTGATTCTCGATATAAAAATGCCGGAACTGAGTGGGTGGGAAGTACTGAATAAAATTCGGCAAAAAGCAGCGACACCAGTCATTATGCTTACGGCTTTAGATCAAGAAATTGATAAAGTCATGGCTTTAAGAATTGGAGCAGACGACTTTGTCGTAAAACCCTTTAACCCAAATGAAGTGGTCGCACGTGTACAAGCAGTACTAAGACGTACTCAACAAAACCAGCAAACTCCTAACCGAAATCTGATTTATAAAAATATTGAGGTCAATACCGAAATTCATACTGCTTACATCCATTCGGGCGATCAAAAACAAACACTCAATTTAACTCTAACTGAGTACAAAATTTTATTACTGATGTTACCGCATCCTCATAAAGTCTTTACTCGTTCAGAGCTCATGAATCAGTGTCTACCAGACCGAGATGCATTAGAACGTACGGTCGATAGTCACGTCAGTAAGCTACGAAAGAAAATAGAAGATCTTGGTTTACGAAATATGCTCATTAATGTTCGTGGTGTAGGCTACAGGTTGGATCATCCACATGAAAAATAAAACGGGAATTAGTAAACAACTGATTATTGCACTGAGCTTTACCAGCCTAAGTGTTACGCTGAGTTCGCTAATTTTAGGTTATGGCACCTACTATGTTGCAATTGAAGTAGGGCTTATATCTCTCGAAAAGCTGAAAGAAAGTGATGAGTTTTTTCACTATCTAGATGGTATATGGTTATTCGCCGTGCTTTTGTTTGGCACAGCATTATCAATTATTTTAGGCATCAAGCTTGCTCAACGCTTTATCGTGCCTATTAATCTATTAGCAGATGCAGCCAAGAAAATTAGTCATGGGGATTTAAGCGCACGAGTTGAAAAACCGACGCATCATTCTTCTGAAATTGGTGAGCTCATGGATAATTTTAATGATATGGCTCAAAAACTAGAGATTTCAGTTGAAAATGCTCATGTCTGGAATGCCGCAATTGCACATGAGTTAAGAACGCCAGTCACCATTTTGCAAGGTAGGTTGCAGGGGATTATTGATGGTGTTTTTGAAGCTGACCCTATTTTATTTAAAAACTTACTGAATCAAGTAGAAGGTCTTTCAAACCTAGTCGAAGATTTACGTACATTGAGTCTTTTTGAAAACCAACAGCTTAGACTTAACCTCGAAACGATTTGTTTTAATGAAACTGCTCACAAAGTCGTGCACATGTTTGAAGAAAAATTAGAAAAAGCTCAGCTTAAAGTCATTTTCGATATTGAAGCGCCAAAAGTTGAGTGTGATCAACGGCGAATTGAACAGATTTTAATTGCTTTACTTGATAACGCTACACGTTATGCAAATCCGGGAAAGTTAATTGTTTCAACGAGACAAGAACAAACTAGCTGGATTCTTGAAATAGAAGATGAAGGACCTGGCATTTCAGCTGAGCATCGCAAAGATTTATTTAACCCTTTTTTCAGGTTAGAACAATCAAGAAATAAAGAGTTAGGCGGCACTGGGTTAGGTCTTTCGGTTGTACAAGCTCTTGTCATTGCCCATAAAGGTCAAGTCGATTATTTAAATCAATATTCACATAGTATTTTTAGAATAAGCATTCCTCAATAATGATCGCTTTTGTACAACCTTTAACGCTTTAATTAAGAGAAATTGCATTTCATGACTCGTGATTAACTCAAAAATAGGTTAATTTGTTTATAAAATTTTTTAAGTAAATACTGATTTTTTATGATAATTGAGATAGAAACCCATCCACTTGAGCCATTTTTACCGGAAAATGCCCGTTTATTGATGTTAGGCAGTTTTCCACCGCCACGTAATAAATGGAAGATGGATTTTTACTATCCGAATTTCCAAAATGATATGTGGCGTATTTTCGGTTTGATCTTTTTCCAAGATAAAACACACTTTTTAAGTGAAAGCCAAAAAAATTTTAATGAAGAACGTATTCGAAAATTCTTAATTGAAACTGGTATTGCAATCTTTGATACTGCTTATCAAATTAAGCGGTTGAAGGGGAATGCCGCAGATAAATTTCTTGAAATAGTAACACCAACAGATCTTGCAGTTTTACTTCAGCAGATTCCTCTATGTCAGACCATTATGACCACAGGCGATAAAGCGACTGATACTTTAATTTCAGTTTTACCAGAGCACACCGAAAAACCGCTTATAGGAATGTCTACCTCGACTTACTTTGCTGGACGAAATATTAATTTATATCGTCTACCATCTTCTTCTAGAGCATATCCATTAGCGCTAGAGAAGAAAGCAGAGGCTTATCAAAAATTCTTTAAAGAGATAGGCATTTTATAAGTAAACTTGAAATGCTGTTACATCATCCATTCAACTGGTAAATATGAAACAGCTTTAATCATAGTACGTTGGAAAAGGCTCGTATCTGGGTCTTTTTCATATTCAACAATCTTTCCATCCGACTGATAATCTAACCAAATGATCTTTCCTTCACTATTTAACTTAAGCTGGTAAGCAACTTGAGGTAAGTGCTGATCGAGCATGACTGAAATTTGCGCTTGTAATTGACTCGACTCGATAACAAGACCGACCTCTGTATTTAAGTAAGTCGAACGCGGATCAAAGTTAAAAGAACCAATAAATACTTTACCGTCTACATCAAAAAATTTGGCATGTAAGCTCGATTTATTTTTACCTTTTGCAGGGATCACACTTCCAGTCACCACTTCATACCATGTTCTGCGCCTGCGTTCTAAAAATGGCTTAAACTCAAATAGTTCTACACCACTTTTAAGCATCTCGACTCGATATTGACTATAAAAGGCATGCACAATTGCTACGTCATTTGCAGCAAAAGAGTTGGTTAAAACCCTAACTTTAACACCTTGCACCTTGAGTTGTTTTAAATAGTAAGTGCCTTGTTGAGTAGGAACAAAATAAGCAGAAGCTAATTCAATATGCTGCTTTGGTTCACCCATAATGGCCATAACTTGCCCATAAAGCATTTCTTCTTTAGAAGCTACTCCTAAGATCTTTTTTGGTGAATCAGCAACAAAATATGCTTTTGACCACTGGATTGGATAGTGCTCTAAAAGTTCTTTTAAATAGCTTTGAGCATCATAAAGCTTATCTTCGGTTTGAGTATGATTTTCACTTTCATGAATTAAATCATGGTAGTGCTGCCTTAGTGTTTGCAAATGGTGAACAGCACATGTTCCCACCAACTCAGTAGCATTTTGACTTAAATCACTTTGCCAAAAATCATTAAAGACAGACTGTGCATGTTGTACAGTATGTCCATAAAATAAAATATCTAGATCTGTAAACTGAAACTTACTACTTGCGTCAAAATATTCACTACTAATATTTCGACCGCCTGTTACCGCAATCACGCCATCCGCAATAATTAACTTATTATGCATGCGATGGTTTACTTTTTTGAACCGAAAAATATAGTCTAAAATTCTTAAATATCTAAATTTGTATGGATTGAATAATCGAATTTCAAAATTGGGATGGTGGAGAAGGCTTCTAAGAACTCCATCCAGCTTTACTCCATTTTGATCATCAATAAGTAACCGTACTTTTACACCACGATCTGCCGCCGTTAGTAACTCGTGCAACATTAAGTTTCCAACAAAATCATTTGTCCAAATATAATATTGTAAATCGATTTTTTCTTTTGCATTTCTAATTAGATACATACGAGAAGCGATACTGATAAAGGCATCATCTAATGCCACAAAAGCAGTCAGTCCTTGTTCTGTTTTTTTTGTAGCTTGCTCATCATTCAACCAATTAAAGCTATTCGTCACTATATCATTCTCATCAGGGTCGTATGTACCGTTATACGAAGGTGTATGTGTAAAGCCCCAAGCATTTAATGCCATACTACTATACTGCTGATAGATTTGATTAATCATGTAAGCTTTTAAAGTCGCATCCAAGATAAGCACATCACAGCATTTTTATATTCAATTTATATGTCAAAATTCATATTAAACGTTATAAATACATTCTGCCAAGCCTCAACGCTAGCAATTCTTTATTTTTATAGAGATATATCTATTTAAAAATATAAAGTTAAATTTAACCCTTTTATGCCTAATGCTATATTCAACATTATTTTTTTAAGGATGCTTGAGATGAGTCACGTGGGTTCTTGTCTGTGCCATGAAGTCAAATTTTCAGTTACTAAGAGAATAAATACTGTCTATCATTGCCACTGTAGTCTCTGCCGTAAACAAACCGGAACCGGGGCAAACGCAGCAACATTAGTGAATAAGGATAAATTTGAATGGTTATCAGGTTTAGAATTTGTCCGCACCTATAAAAAAGAAACAGGCTTCACATCTTCATTTTGCAGTCAATGTGGCTCACCAGTACCTAACTTGGTAGGCACTACTGATTTTATGTGGATTCCATTAGGCCTGTTAGACCAAGATATTGTTGTGCTAAAAAAGCTTAATTTTTGTATCGTTTCAAAGTCAAATTGGGTAAACACAGTAGATGCAGATGAATCTTATGATCAACTTCCAACTCTGAATGAACTAAACATATTGTTTGACTAAAGAATTTTTTAAAAATGAGATTTAGTTTGCATTAAATTGAATTTTTTCGGATGGTTATGCTTGCAGGTTTCACAAAAACACACTAATTACAATTGGCAGTACAACAATTACATTAGAAAACATGATATCTATCATACTTCCTTAAAGGGCTGAGTGAGTAGCTTAATAATAAAAGGGAGAAAATAGAGATGCCACAATATTTAATCATCGCTGAGAATGTATATAAAAAGATTGAGGACAAAAATTTATTTTCAGAAAGCTCGGCAGAAAACTTAAATCAATTAGTTGGTGTAATTCGTAATGAAATTAAAGGTACCAAATTTAAACTTAAATACAATTTTATAGATTTTGAGGAATGCCTAACCAAGCCCTTAGAGGAGTGTGCCATTAAGTTAGACATGAGCCTTATGCCTAAATATAAAAATAAAGACGAATATATACTTTGGCTTGCGGGTTTTATTGAAAGAATTACGACAGGAGGTGAGGCAAAGCTTCCTCCGATCTCAAAATTTATTCCTCCAGACTTTAAGTTTAATTATGAGGAACCACCCAAAGTATCATCTTCTACACAAGATGATGGAGAGATGATCATTAATTATTTCAAATCAGATGCCTTTAATAAAATTATAAGCCAAGAAAAATAAGTACATAAAAAATATAGAAGTGATCGTCCACTACACTTCTATATCTCGCTGTAAATTCAGCAACCGCCTACTGGGGCGGTTTTTTAATTTTACCCACCTTATTCATAAAAAATATATTGTTATAACTTTTCACAAAAGTTTGCATAACGCACAGAATCAGTCTCATTGGCCTAAAAACAGATACAACCTTCAATGTTAATTTTAAATTTACTTAATTATCGTTTGGAGATAAGTATGTTCAAGGCTATGTTTTTCTTTGGTGCTGGTGCTGTTTTCGGTTACTGCTGTAAACACAAGGAGGATAAAGCTAAAGAGGAAAACTCATCAAAATAAGCGAACTGCATTCATAAAGAACTTACTAATGAGTTGGTTTTTTATAAGGAGGTGTCTATGCTCCACAACCTTAGACAGCTTTTCTGTATTCATGTCTGGGAATATGACTTTGATATTACTCATGACGAAGTTAAAGAATGCAGAAAATGTGGGAAAATTCATAAAATCAAGAATTTCCCAAAATTGACTTAAGATGTGAATTTTTAATTTTAGTCTTAAGTGAATATTAAAAATTAAATAGGCTCAAAATTTTAAATATTGAGCCTATTTAATATAAAATTTAGTTAATTACCCTTAAATGAGATTAAAGAATACCTACCAATTTAATCAGAATAAAATCCCAAATAAATCACATTTTAAAACAATAAAATAGTTATATTACACATAACTTATCAATTAAAATTAAAAACACAGAAACAATTTAATAAAAATTAAAAAATTATTTTTATAACTTTCAACTTATACTTATATTTTATAAATAATTAATAAGGAAGTAGAAATGCCAAAATACTTACTATTAGCAGAAAAAATTAATAAAAATATTAAAAGTTCTTATTCAAACAACCATTTTAGAAATTTAAATAATCTCATTATAGAAATAAAAAAAGCTATTGTTGGCACTGAACTAAAGTTTTTATATAACTTTGTGAATTTTGAAGGTACTGTGGTTAGCGTAAAAAATGAACTTCCTATTAGGCTAGATATGAGTTTGATTCCAAAGCATAAAAGCGAAGATGACTTTATTTTATGGTTGGCAGATTTCATTGATCGAATCACTATCGATACAAGCAAAAATCTCCCTTAAAAAGAAGCAATTGCAAACTCTCATCTTTAAAAAATTTTTATACCAAACCACAATAGATAAGGTATTTAAGGTTCTTGTCTAGGAACTGAATTCATATCATGTCGAACTCTGCTGATGTTTTCATAAATGACTTTACGCATTCGGTTTACTGCACCTAATGGTTTATGCTCAGGTAGGGCATGCCACGGTGTAAAAGACAGATTCTCACAAAACTTATTTTGCTCGGCTGTGTCAAAGTTCTGCTTGGGAATATGAATAGTTGCGACTTGATAGAAAGGAGCTGCTTTTTCATCCCATTCTGTCATTGAGTCTTCTACCAACATTTGATTTGAAGTTCGTGGTTGAATAAGGAACTCCATACAAGCATCTGTACTTTGCAAAGTATTCTTTAAAGCTTCTCTTAAAAAATCATGATTAGGATTCTTAGGTAGATTGTTTGGCTGCATTGAACAAGCACGTACTGAATATTTAACTGCTTTTCGATCATTACCAAGTCCTAACTGATAGGGAACCATAGACCAATAACGTGCATATAATGGATTTGCAATTTGTGAATTACGTGCTCCAAGAGCATTCATTGTTCCCTTAAAACCTAAAGCAAATGGAATGTGAAGTTTTCTGACCATATTATGGCTATTCACGTCATTCATAAAAGAAAGGTATCGTTTAGCATCATTCGCAAAAAAGACTGGATGATTAATCATAATAAAATCTTGAGTTGTTGCTTGCTTTTCACTTTCTAAAATTTTCTGTCCAGACACACCTAAAATTTTTATTGCTATGCCACGTGCATCTTTTTTAATGTCGGCATTAGAGGCATCATTTGAAGCATTAGAAAATCGAATCCATGCTTGATAACTTCGATCTGGAATAAACATTCCTTTAGCAAACTGGGTAGGTATATTTTTTGAGACATGAAAATCGGCACGAACACAACCATGCGCCTTAGGATGTGCATCACGTAAAGCATTTCCAGCCGTATACTGTTCCCGAATTGACTTTTCAATGACTTGAGCTATGTTTTGAGCGAGCAACTCTTCGTTAGGCTGTAACTTTTCTCCTAATACTGTGTCGATCTCTGAATAAGCGTTACTTTCCGAAGAGATCTTTGTGGTCGACGTAGTGTTGGAATATAAAGTTTCTGTACAACCTGATAATGCAAATACAAGAGGAGTAAATAAAAATAAACTCTTAAAATTTATAGGCTGTATAAAAGTTGCCATTTATTAACTCCTCAGTGTAAAAATATTTTAGGATAATATTAAGATTTCATGTTTAATTTTATTTTGAACTTTATGAAAAATATAAACTGTAAATAATTTAAACGTCATTGTTACTTATCTGAACAATAAAATAGGAATTATTATTTAATATAAAACCTCTTAATACATTAAGAGAATGACGTCATGATAACTAATCGACAAAATGTGCAAAATAATACTAACACATCACCTCATCCAATCACTCAAAATACACTTATTGATCGGTTTAGTCCTATTTATTGGAGAATAGACGGTCCACAAACAATGTCTTTTGCTATTACCAATTATGGAAATGGATTTGAAGCATCTTTTAGATCACGCATGACAACGGATTTGGCAGGAATTACTTGGGATTCTTATGATTCTAAAGATCATAAATTTTTAGCGTATGAAACCAAGTATAGCTATTCAGGTGTGGTATGGGACTTTGATATTGAACTGTCTCCCTCTATGCCTGTTTTAAATAATGGGGCACTAACCCCAACTTTAACTGTTTACTATAACGACAATGGCGTAGATAAAATTGCATATATTGTTCTATTTAATTACGCAAATAATCCATCATCACGAACGGCACATATTCATATTAACTGGGATACAGTAAAAGCAGGCTTCTCTGCTACAGATAGCTTTCCAGTTACTAATATTCAGCGGATTTCATTTTCTGCTTTTACAAGCAGCTATAACGCGCACTCATCATTGCCTCTCAGTCAAGCAGAAGATGGCTATATTCGTATTACCAATTCAGTTGTAACAGGGGCAAATGCCAAGTTAAATCTAAGCCGAGTTGTAGTACCACAGCATAATTATGGCATCTGTACAAGCTATGATGACCACTATGATTTAAATCCTCAGCGCTTAGTTAACAATATGGTGACTTTGGGATATAAAGGTTTGGTCAATCACTATTGTGGAATGTCGCACTATCCTGAAATGACGTGGAAAAGTGATATTAATAAATGGCAAATACCAGATACATTGGTGACAGGCGAGACAGTTGTTAATTCATGTACTCGTAAATGGCATGAAAAATATGCCCAAGCTTTGCATAATGCCAGTATGCAACCTATCTTTGGGGTCAGCTTTGAAATGTATTCCTTGGGAGCCAATGAATATTGGGCTCAGCGTGACTGGAACAGTAATTTAGGTAAAACAGGCTACCAACCACCGAGCTATTTTTTTAGTTTAAGTCATCAGAATGCTTTGGCATATCTACATAAAGTCTTTATTGAGTTTGCAGATGCAATGGTCGTAGGGGGATGCGATGTAAATATGCAGATTGGTGAACCTTGGTGGTGGTATAACACTGACACCAATCTACCTTGTGTGTATGACTACCCAACAAAATTGGCTTTTAATGCAGATACAGGTTTATATGCACCAGATTTGGGTACTATTTATGAGGCAATGAACAAAACAGGAACGCCATATGATGAGTTTAAAACATGGCTTAGAAATAAATTAGGTCAAACCTGTCAAAATATTCGTACCGTGATCAAAGCAAAATATTCCAGTGCCAAAGTTAGTCCTCTTATTTTCTTTCCTTCCATTCAGTCCCCAATTCAGACTTTAGCCACTTATATTAACTATCCAAGCCAACACTACTCATATCCTAATTTTGATTACATGATGACAGAAGCTTATGACTGGCTATTAGAAGCTCGCTTAGACTTGGCACATCAGGCAGTTTCCCAAATACCTATACAAGGTCTAAGCTATCCTGCCAATAAAGTCATTTATTTATCCGGATTCGTTCCCGATGCATCTATTGCTTACATATATGGATTTGATAAAACAAAGCCATATCGAACACCCATTTGGCAACGAATTTTTGGTGATATGAAGAATAATGTTTCTTTAGGGTTAATGAAGCAATTTATCTGGGCATATCCACAAGTTATGTATGATTCAATTACGATTGATACTACTCAAGCCCCAAATGGCTTCTTTGTTGAAAATACGCTTTATGCTCCAATTAGTGATAACACACCATATCCACCAGATATTTACCTATAAGTAAAAACAAGCTGCTTATAAGATAATGATTTGATAAGAAACCTCTTCAAGTAAGAGGTTTTCTTCTTTTTTAAATGTAGGCTTGCTTAGATGTATCTGACTGGCTATGCTGTGATGGATTGTCATGAAAGCCAATTTTAATTTAAGCAAAATTAAGCTCTTGTATTACCGATATATAATCTATTTTGCTCAACTATAAATACCGAATGATTTAAAGGAAACCCAAAGATGAAATCTCGTGCAGCTGTCGCCTTTGCCCCAGGAAAACCTTTAGAAATTGTTGAAGTTGATGTTGCACCACCTCAAGCGGGTGAAGTTTTAATAAAAATTACCCATACAGGGGTATGTCATACTGATGCTTTTACATTATCTGGCGATGACCCAGAAGGTGTTTTTCCTGCCATCTTAGGTCATGAAGGCGCAGGTGTTGTGGTTGAAGTAGGTGAGGGCGTCACAAGCGTTCAACCAGGTGATCACGTAATTCCGCTTTATACAGCCGAATGTAAAGAATGCTTATTCTGTAAATCTGGAAAAACCAACTTATGTGTTGCGGTACGTGCTACTCAAGGTAAAGGTGTAATGCCGGATGGAACCACACGTTTTTCATATAACGGCGAACCGATTTACCATTACATGGGTTGTTCAACCTTTAGTGAATATACGGTAGTTGCAGAAGTCTCTTTGGCTAAAATCAATCCTGAAGCGAATCACGAACAAGTTTGTTTACTTGGATGTGGCGTGACAACTGGTATTGGCGCCGTGCATAACACAGCAAAAGTACAAGAAGGTGATTCAGTTGCTGTATTTGGTCTAGGCGGTATTGGTTTAGCTGTTGTACAAGGTGCACGTCAAGCGAAAGCAGGGCGCATTATTGTCGTAGATACAAACCCAGATAAATTTGAACTTGCTAAACAGTTTGGTGCTACCGATTTCTTAAATCCAAAAGATTATGATCAACCTATTCAGCAAGTGATTGTAGAAATGACAGGCTGGGGCGTAGATCATTCATTTGAATGTATTGGTAACGTCAATGTTATGCGCTCGGCTCTAGAGTGCGCACATCGTGGTTGGGGACAATCCGTTATTATTGGTGTTGCTGGTGCAGGCCAAGAAATCTCGACACGCCCATTCCAGCTAGTGACAGGCCGTAAATGGTTAGGTACTGCGTTTGGTGGGGTAAAAGGTCGTACACAACTTCCAAAAATGGTCGAAGATGCTATGAAAGGTGAGATTCAACTTGAACCTTTTGTGACTCATACTATGCCTCTACAAGACATTAATACCGCTTTTGATTTAATGCATGAAGGTAAATCAATTCGTACTGTCATTCATTTCTAAATAAAAGAAAAAAAGGGCTGTGATTCAGCCCTTTTTTACCACTTATAGGTTTATATCTTGAATAACATTGCCACATATGTCAGTTGTACCTTGAGGGTAGTTAAACTGTAGCGCATTACGGTCAGTAATCAGTTCATTTGACAACTCTTGTCCAAATAATTGTTCAGCATCTATTGATATAGCACTTGAAGCAGAAAAACTTATATTCTCAAGTGGGGCAGGTAAAGTAGATTTATATCCCTGATCAACCCCATTTATAATAAAGCCAACTTGCTTAATGTTCTGATTAATATACACACCTAATCTTTGGTATCCATTTGCATTATTTGTCAGCTTCTGACCTTTATAGTATGGATGGTCGGGGCCGCTATTATCTCTAAGCCGATAAGCTATATTATAGCTTAATTTAGTAGGATTCTGACCAAAATCTGGATCATAAGTGCCCATATCAAACCAATAGTTGGATCTAACTGTATAGCCATTATTTGTTACGCCATTAAAACCAATGGCAGAGGAGTAATAAGCAGAATTACCAAATGATGAGTTTCCAAGAGCTGAGATTGGAAGCTTAAGCTCCATTTCAAATGCAATAATACCTGTGTGAGGTAATATGAAATCTCCAATGTTATGGGGTGAATGAAGACTAGCTTTACTTTTAGCTATATACTCTACAATACCATATTCATTTTCTGATATAGGCTGATCCACTTTAAGGCTAAATTTTTGGCCAATTATCAATGGGAATTTTTTCATAGACCAATAATCAGAGTGTTCTTTATTCCAAAGATCATAATCTTCTTGAGTTGCATCAAAATTGTATTGGCAGACTGGGGCAGAAGAGTTAAGGGAGGTAGTTTGAGCCAAGAGGGTTTGAGACGCTAATTTTTCATTCTTTGCAGTTGATGAAAAGTTTTTAGAGCCGCCTTTTTTGCCTGAATCATTATGTGTTACTGTATTGGTATTATCAGGATATATATCATATATAGCCCAACATAATGTAATTGCACTAAGAGTAACTATACCTATTTTTTTCATAAATATTCCTATCAAATTAAGTATTAACTTTTTATAAAGTAAAATTTATTATTAATATTTAAAATTATTATGTTTATAAACTATTGAATATGATTAATCATATTCAATAGTTACAGTGGCCATTGCACGAACTTTACCAGGCGTAACATTTGCTGCAGTTTGATAGTATCGAGCTGTTAAAGGAACATCATATTGAATGGTTTGATTTGATTGTACGGTTCCCAATTCTAGTTTATTACCTACGCCAATAACCTGATTCTTATTTTGATAATTCCATACAAGTTGAACTCCAACACCATTTGCTTTAGTTGCATTTGGTTCAAGATTTTTTAAAACTTGAGTATTAGTGCCGTCTTGTTGATAATCAAAACTCAAGCTAATAAGGTTTTTTTCTTCATAACCCGTTGGGTTTATACCGCCATTACACAGAATATTTAGTTCGAAGGATTGGTCTCCTTGAGTTGAACCAACACCTTTAAACCCTGCCTTTGTAACCGTTGGCAGTTGTACCTGTTTATTAATAGCACCACGCCATTCACAAGAAGACGAAGCGATAGTAATTGCGTTGCCATATACGGTACTGGTTAAGAATGGACGATCACTTCGGTTTCCAGCATAATAACTACTATAAACACCAGGAACTAAAGTTCCAGCTCCAGTACTTTCAGCTGTTTTCACAATTTCTACAACGAAATAGCCTTCTGCAAGATAAAAGCGACTGCTTGGGACACGACGAGTATAAGGATAGTAACCAGAGAAATTTCCAGCATTAAATGCTTCACGATAGAGACGAATACCAATTCCTGGGATATTTGTTGAATAGATGCTATCCCCAAGTGAACTAATTGGGTAATTTTGTAATAACTGTGCCGTCAACATATCGGAAAGACTACAGGTATAGTAGGTATAAGAATCTGGTCTGATCTCAAAAAGTGATTTAACTAAAACTTTACCCACAGGGTCGCTTGGTCGAACTACAACTCGTCCAACCCTCATAGGAACATCAATTGTTTTGAAGCCCGAACTAGTTGAACACGCAGCTTGAGTCGCCGTATTAATACAAAAACCTACTGCGACTAATGCACTGTTTAAGAGTAATTTTTTCATTTGCAGACAGCCTCAGTCATTACCATGCTTTGTTGCTTATTTTGCAACTGATTACTAATGTTGTACTCAACCGAACAACGTTCATTGCTTTCATCGCCCCATTTTACATAGAGACTATCTTGAGCAAGTGGGGTACGTAAGTAAATCATACTACCTTGTGCAACAATACCTACAGCTTCATCTTTTTGATTAAAGACTTGAGCGCCAAACGGTAAACTGTTGCCATCAGCAGTTTTACTATTAATGTAGACTGCATAACCTGTCTTAGTCGCAAAATCTACTTTAGCAATTGCGCCAGCAAAAGGTGCGATACGTTGACTAGTTTCTTCAAGCTCTACTTGGCTCGACATTTCTTGTGGGTCAAGCGTAATATCGTTTAGGCGATAAGGTGTTACATACGGGATAACCGCATAACCAGCCTTATTAACGCTTAAACCAACAGTATTATTAACTTTTGCTCCAGCTGCATCAGGTGCATGTACAAGTACCATTGTTTGGCCTTGCTCAGGTCCAAATAAAATACCATCTGAATGTGCAACTACACTACCACTTAAGCTAACCATTGCTTGTTGGTAAGAATCAGCAATACTATAAGAGCCGCCAACAGTTGCATAGTTAGTACGATAACGACCATTAGCATTAAACGTTGGGTTTGCATAGTCTTGATGTGAAACAGAGGCACCATAACTAAAGCGATCGCCAACCATCCCACTTGCACCAACAGTACGGCTGTCTTCAGAAGCAGTAACGTTGACGTTGACTGAATTCTTCTTAAAGTTAATCGGGAATGAAAGCGTCATTAAATATTCAGTATCATGCGTCGCATCATTTGAACCGTACTCAACCTTACGGTTAATCGCAGATAAACCATAAGTTAAACCATGGTAGTTATTGCTATAACCAATTTGGTACTGTTTAGTACTTTCGCTACGGTTCCAATAGTCAACCCACGAACCCACGACATAGAAGTTACCCCAACCTTCAGGAAGTCCTTGGTTTAAAGTAATTTGGAATTCACTACGCTGGTGGCCCGAAGCCGCATAAGTGTTTACACCTTTTTCTTCTAAATCGCGAATAAGTAGAGCATCACGTAATTTATAGAAATTTTCTGTCGAGTAACGATATGCAGCAAGGGTTAAGTTTGTGTTAGTCGGAGAAATTAACTTACTATAGCTTAAACGGAAACTTTGCCCAGATTGTGATGACTGTTTTTCAAAGTCGGCTTCAGAGTGGGTCACATCTAACGCAACAGCACCAATTGGTGTAGCAAAAGCAGCACCTAACAATACAGCAGCATAATTTTCTGTAGCTTGTATGCCTGTATAACCTGTTAGGTAGTTGTTAATACCTTGTTGGTATTTACCCTGAACTACCCAAGGATTAAGGTCAATATCTTGATCTCGGAACTGACCTACAGTTAAAGAATAACGGTTTACACCTGGACGCAACATTTGTACAACTGAAGCATATGGAACCGAAAATTTTTGTACTTGGCCATTTGCTTCAATAATAGAAACTTCAATTTCCCCACCAAAACCAGTAGGGTAAAGGTCATTAATCTCAAAATTACCTGGTGCAACAGTTGTTTGATAGATAAGTTGGCCTTGTTGACGAACTTCAACTTTTGCATTGGTTTTTGCGTTACCACGAATACGCGGGGCGTAACCTAACATACTATTTGGTAGCATTCGGTCATCACTTGAGAAATCGATACCACGATAACCAATAGAGTCAAATACTTCGCCGTTTGTAAAACTATCACCTAGCGTTAAAACACCACGGTATTTAGGGAGGGCTCTTTGTAAGTATGTACTTGTTTCTTGATAATCTGATTTAGATTGATTTTCAGCAGGTGTATCTTGCCATTGCCACTGGCCATTATGACGTAATTGCCAGCCAGCAATATTTAAACCAGCTGTAACACCCATAAATGCGTTTGTGGTTTCGCTTTGATCATTCGACTGATTAAATGTTTTATAGGCACTACCACTATAAGATAGAAAACCAGCATTAATACCGCGATCCCATACGCTTGGGTCGACATAGCCTTGCGCATTTTTTTGCAAAGCAACTTGCGGAATAGAAATATCTACACGTAAACGAGAGGTATCAAATTCATAGAATGCATTTTCAACCCACTCTTCAATTTTATAACAACTATTATTTTCTTTTTGAAGGGTAGTGTGTTTAGACAAAACGTCTTGTTTAACGCCGTACTCAAGCAGGTTCATCCCTGTAAAACAGGTTACCGCATTTTTATTAGGGTCTAATGCTTTAAAGACCATACGACGTTTACCAAACCATTGACCATTTACATATACGTCAACGTTATATTCGCCTGGTAAAACAGGGTTTCCATATTTAAAACGAGAAATATCAACTTTCTGAGCATCCCCAATTAAAAAAGCAGAATCAAATTCAGCCTCTACTGGAGCACTCGTAGTTGTTTCTTCAGCATGCACGAATACAGGCATTGTCATTGTGACAACACCAGAAGCCAAGTAGTAACAAATATGGCGTTTTAATAATTTATAAGATTCTTGCCTTTTTTTTGGCATAGCTAAGTCCGCCTACACATATAGGTGCTTAAATTTATTAAAAAGATAAATCTGATTACTGAAGTTTTATCGGGTGCTCAACGCGACCACCGTAGTCATTGACGTTAATAAAACTCATATCTTGAAGGTTGCCATTCTTAAGCTGAACTGACGCTTCAGAGAAAGGCTTAATCATTAGCCCCTGAGGTAATAAATCAACCTTTTTATCACCTGCCTTTTGGTAAACAGAAGTCATTGTGATATGAAAAGGGGTAGGATTTTTTACCGTTAAATTTTGACCAGATTTAATCCATTGAAGCTTATCTGATGCTAAATTCGCATCTTCTTTAATCGATGAAGGACGATAGAAGAATTTAATACGTGAACGAATTGCAAGTTGTAAGAAATTATCAGGCGTCGTATCTTCACTTTTTGAAGTAGGTCTTGGTGGAATATCTAAGATATTCAACCACAGAACTGTTTCTTGCTTCTGATTTAACTGAGAAGCATTTGGTAAAGCTGTAATACGAAGAGTCTGACTTTTCGTTGCTTCAACACGAGAAATAGGAGGAGCAATCATAAAAGGAACTTTTGATTGGTCCGGTGTACTTTTTGGGTCACCTTCGTCAATCCAAGCTTGGACAAGTGCTGGCTTTGAACCGTTATTGCTAACTTGTAGCGTAACTTCTCTAGCATCTGACGGGTAAATTACACGAGTGCCATGAATTACAATTTCTGCTTGAGTAGCAGGTGCAATAACTGCTGAAGCAAATGCTAAACCTAACAAAAAATTATAACTGTTCAATTTCATTTTCGAGTTCTCAACCAAGAAAGATTCAGGAAAGTGTTACACAAAACAGGGTTTCCATGCGGACATAGAAACCCCGCTATCAATTAATTATTGATAGATAATTGTGTATTGAACAGAAGTAGTTACTTTACCAGCAGTAGAAGCGCCAGTTGCATAGTATTCAGCATAGTAGTTAAGGTCAGCAGTACCAGTTGCACTTACATCAACCCATTGAGAATTAGCTTGAGCACCATTTGTACCCGCAGCAAGTACAGGTATGAAATTATTATTACTACCTAAAAGTTGAACATTAACGTTTTTAGCGCCAGTAGCATCTGTGTTAATTAAACGACCAGTATTGAAGTCAACAGTTGCACCTGGCTCAAAGTAAGTAGCTACTTTACCTTCAGAACATTTATCTAATTTAATTTGGAAAGGAGTACGACCAGCAACATTCCCAGCAGCAGCTAAAGTTTGTTTAGAAACAGTTGGAAGAGTAACTGTGAAATCTTTACCAGCTGGAGTAGCGATGTTACAAGTTTTGTCTGTAACTAAACCATTAATTGTAATTGTACCATCAGCAGCTTGAGCATTAGCAATCCCTACAACCGAAAGAGCAGCGATCAAAGCAAGTTTTTTCATAGTGTTTTCTCAAAAGTCTGGATAAAAGTTTATTTCCTTACTTTTCCAGTGTTTGACATCTTGAAAAGTAATGGGGCGATCTTAACACTTATTAAACAAAATGCAAACTAGATCACATTATTTTTTCATAATTTTAATTAAATCACATTTATTATTTGAGATGTAGAGTCGCCATCAATAGCCTATACCATTGTTTATGAAAATTTTTTTGTTTTATAAAAAAGAAAAGCAATGAAAAGAAGCAAGTTACATAAGAACACAATGTAAATAAAAAAGAATTAAACAAATTATGTGAAAAATAAGCTTCTATTCTTAGAATACAATTATATAGAATAAATTATGCATATGTATACAGAAAAAATATATAAATAGTCATTTTTTATGAAAAAAAAGTGACTCATCAATCAATTCATCAAAACATGCGATGAATTCGACAAATCACTCTTTCATCAAACTTACTGCAGAAATAAGTTGGGATATTAATGGTAATTAATAAGCACGACTTTGTGATTAGAACTTATGCTCTCAATGCTTGTGTCCATTTTCTCAGTATGTTGAGCTAATTTAAAAAGACTATCTTTATTTAAATATTCACTATCAAGTTTAATATTTAAATTATTTACCTCAACACATTCTATCTCGCTATGTTCTCTTGAACATGTATCTTCAACAATATTTCCTCTTATCATTATTGTGTTACTTGCATAACAAAATAGTGGGGAAGAGGAAAGCACCATCAAAACAAGAAGTTTAAATATATTATTTTTCATTTTATATACCTATTTATAAAATAGTTTATATATATTTGATACCTTATTTTTAATTTAAAAACAATCATTAAGCTTTAAATAATAAAAAATCATTAATTTATACGTGATATAAATCACATTAAATACTTTAAATAATGTAATAGTTATAATTTCTAAAAATTTATTAATAATAAAACCACCAAAACAATATTAAGTTATTGTTATTTATAAAAATTTATAAAATAATGATTAATAAAAAAACAGACTGCAAATTAAAACAGCATGATATACATTAAAATATTTAATAAAAATATAATTCATTTTTTAATTTATAATTTATATTTCAAAATTATTACTGAGAAATAAAATATAGATTTCAATAAAAATGTGACTAAATATACATTATTCAACCAATCTGTAATTAAATTTGCTTTATATTGCGGATTTGAGCATATCAGAGTTAATAAATTAGAATTTAGCATAGACTTTAAAGATTTTAGAAAAATGGTCTAGCGAAATATAGTTTTAATTTCTAGGAGCTCTAGGTAGAGAAAAAGCTCAATAAAAATCAAACAAGCGATTATTAGCCAAACCTAATCATAATTTCTATTTAATTAGATTTTATGAATCCTATTTATTATGCATCGCTAGTAACTTCAGAAGATGCTAGTGCTGAATTTAATTAGAATAAAAATTCATTCCACATAGCTAAAAGTACCGCAATAGCTAGAAAGTAATAAGCACTACAAACAAATGAAAGATCGTATGTTTAACTCAACTTGTTCCTTTTTGGTCTTATAAAATTCAATAACTTAAGTAATAAGGTAACAAGTTGAGTTAATTTTTTTTTTAACTGAACTTGTTAGCTTAATGAGCAGTAATATAAGGATATTTTTTAATGAAGCCTATTTAGAATTGATTTCAGTCCATAGTATTAGTGAGATGAGATAACTGATGTTTTTTTATATATAAACATTGAATCCTTAGCTTTCTGATACTTATATCTAGAAGATAGTGTTCTGGCATCCTAAAAAAATCATTGAATTAAAAAGTGGTCATAACAAATATATAGAAAGTTATATTTGTCTAAAATAATTGTTGATAAAACAACACTAGCCTTGAAAAATGATGAAATATAAACATTTCCAATCCCACTATATTTGCATAAACATTTGAAAATAAATAATAAATTAAATTGGCATAAAAGCTGCTCAATGTAAGTGATGAAAGTGGAATTATCCTAAGGAATCCGTATGTCACTTGTAGTAGATAAAAAAGAAAATTCTAAAGAATTTGTAAAAAACATCCTGTCTGAAATTTGGGTCACTCGATGTCCAGTACCCACAGCAACAGGTATTTCATTAAAACGCGGTACTTTAGTTAAAAAGTTTGAAAAACACGGCATTGATGTTGCTGTCTTGCAAGATGCGCGTAAAGGTTTATCGGTCCATCATTTTGATCATCAATTGCCAGCTCTGTTCCGAGAGGGTGGAAATGTACCTGCGTTAGCCGCACGCTCTGAAGGCGCGCCAAGCCGACTCATTGGATTGACTTGGATTGATGAGTGGCAAGTCATTATTGTGCGACCTGATTCAGATATTAGCCAGCCAGAGCATTTAAAAAATGCGAAAGTAGCTTTACCAGAATATGCTGACAAACGTGCTGGCAGTATTTTTAGAGCCATGTCATTGCAAGGTATTCGTGGTGCTTTACAACTTGCCAATCTCACTTTTCGTGATGTGAATTTTATTGAAGTACCTGAACGTGCTGGATCTAAAGAGAATCGTGATGCGAGTACGTATTGGTCAGGTCTTGATGCATTAATTACAGGTGAAGTTGATGCCGTGTATGTAAAAGGAGCTTCTGCTGTTGAAGCTGCAACTAAACGTGGCCTAAAAGTTGGGATTGATTTAGATAAATTTGAAGATGTGACTTCTCGTGTTAATAACGGTACACCTCGTCCCATTACAGTCCATGAAGATCTATTAGAAGATAATTTTGATGTGGTCGTCGATTTTCTTGAAGAGTTGTTTGATACCGCAGATTGGGCACAAGATCATTTAGATGAGGTCTTGGTCATTTTAGAAGATGAAACGATTGCAGGAGCAGAAAGTGTTGCAACAGCCTATCGAAATAATTTTCATAAGTCTTTACATCCGTCATTAAGTGAAGACCGTTTAGAGCTATTAAAACAACAAAAAGATTTTCTTTGGTTGCATGGCTTCTTAGAGCGCGATGTCGATATTGAAACATGGGTTGATCATCGTCCTTTACTCGAAGTTTTAAAACGCCGTCAAAATAAAAATTTTTAAAGAGGATTTGAACATGACAACACTTATTCAAACGCCATTATCTCGTGAACTCAATGACTTTATCGAATTGAACCGTGAAAAAGCTGAATTTGCTTTTGAAGTATTCCGTGAAACAAGAACAATTACTGCAAATGGAACAGTTAATTTTGTTGAACGTGGACCTGAAAATACCTTAGTCACTTTTAACTATGCAGGACCGTGGTCTAAAGATAAAAAAAGCAAAGTATTGGTGGAGACAATTGATGGTGAAGTTTTATTGGGAAGAAAAAGTGCAGGTGGGCGCTATAACAAGCTTTTTAAAGAGCATGCAGATGTCACCACAATATCTCATGTACACGCGCCGAATTTAGGCGCATGGGCTCAAACCCATCGTACTTTACCGATCCGCTATGTGCCTGTTCAGCGCTTCCATTTATTTAAAGAGTTGCCGATTTACATTGATCGCCGTCAAGCTGAAGTGGATTTTATTTTAGATCAACTCAAAGTTGATATTGAACATCGGGCCATTTTGGAAGCCAATGGTGGAGCAACTGTATGGGGACGCCAAGGACTACAGGAAACTGCTGAATTTATTTTATTGCTTGAAGAAGGTGCTCAAATTCAGCTGCTGGCTGAATTAGTCGGTGGCAGCCGAGAATACGGGCAAGGGGTTTTACATCAGCAATGGAAAATGAGCGGATTGACTGAAAAAGCAAAATCGCTGGGTTTACTTCCCCTGAATTAGATAAAGATTAAAAAATAAAGATCGAGAATACTATGGCTGTAAAACTTTTATGGTATCTCACTTCTCCAGATGGACCATATCCTTGGTTGGAATCTGGGCGGTGGGATACCGATTATGAACACTTGCAACAGATTGCGATTACCGCAGATAGACTTGGTTTTTACGGTTCACTCATGGGTACAAGTGAGTATGAAACACTTGCTGTTGCTGCAAGTTTAATTCCATTTACTGAACGTTTAAAGTTTCTGGTTGCCCAACATCCTGGAGAAGTCCAACCAGCAGTTTTGGCAAAATATGCGCAAACTTTTGATGCATTTTCTAAAGGGCGTTTGTTATTTAATGTCGTCAATGGAAATGATAAGGGTTTGGCAGCTTTAGGCATTCACTATACTCATGATGAGCGTTATGACTTTAGTAAAGAATACTGGAATGCATTTCAACAAAACTACTTAGGTGATACCTCGGGATTTGAGGGCGAGTTTATTCAAATTGCTCCACGCTTAGAGGGTGGATCTCCAATGTCCAAATGGCGTGGTCCAACTCAAAAGCAGGGTGTTCCTTTGTGGGGAGCAGGAACTTCTGCCAAAGGCGTTCAGCATTCTGTTGAATTATTAGATGTGTATTTAAGTTTTGCGAATACACCACCATTACTTGGAAAAAAGTTTAGCAAGGTTGCGGCTGAGGCAGCAAAAATTGGCCGAACTTTAGAATTTGGGACTCGATTACAAATTATTGTTCGGGAAACAGAAGAAGAGGCTTGGCAATATGCTCAGTCGTTACTTGACAAGATTGATGTAAATTATGCAATCGAAGCTGTTAAACGACAGCTTCCTCCAAATGAAAGTTTTGAGAGTTATCAAAGCAACAACCCATCTATTCAAAAGAACTTAGAACAATTACGTCGAGGTGATTTGCCTCAAGCTAAAGATTTTGAAATTTATCCTAATGTTTGGACTGGCCCATCTTTATTTGGTTTCGATATTTTAAACCCAGCCGCAGGAACTGCCTTAGTTGGTAGTGCTGAAAATATTGCCAAACGGATTAAAGAATACGAAAGCTATGGTGTATCAACCTTTATCTTGTCTGGTTTCCCTTTAATTGGAGAAGCCTATCGGGTAGCAGATTTATTGTTTCCATTATTAGAGCTAGATCATGGTTTTGAGTTACCTAAGCTAAATAAAAATTCATCCATTGATTCCCTCTTGAATCAAGAAGTCGTGGTTTAAGGGAGAAGGCATGAATAAAATTACACGTAGAGAACTCATTAAACAGACGGGATTAGGTGTTGGCGCTTTTGCTGCAATTAGCCTTATAGGATGTTCTAAAACAGATTCTTCATCTTATGATAATACTCATGCGAGTACAGCTGGAAATCATACGCCCAAAAAAGGTGGTGTGATCAAAATTGGGGTGATCAATGGCAATCAATCAGGTAATTTAGATGCACATAAACCCATCGGTATGTCCAGTGCATTCAGAGGCTGGCCTTTATATGCCAAGTTATGGGAATGGGGACGTGATATCCAGCCTAAATTGGCGTTGGCTGAATTTGCGGAACCGAATGAAGATGGAAGCAAATGGACTATTCGTCTCAAAAAAGGACTTGAGTTTCATCACGGTAAAACTATTACTGCTGATGATGTGGTTTTTTCTTTACGTCGCCTGACAGACCCTAAACTAGCTTCTCCCTTTGCAGCTTATCTTTATTCATTGCAGCGTGATGAGATCAAAAAGCGTGATGCATACACGGTTGAGATTCCATTTGCTCAAGGAAAGGGATTGGTTGCTTTACCAGAAGCATGGATGAGCTGGGGTGGCATTGTTCCTACAGATTATGACCCAGTTAAAAATGTAGTCGGAGCTGGCCCCTTTAAGCTGGAAAGTTTTACACCCGGTCAGCGTTCACGCTTTGTCCGTTTTGAAAATTACTGGAAAGAAAATCAACCTTATGCTGATGCAATAGAAATTATTGACTTTAAAGATCAGACAGGACGTCTTGCTGCTTTGCAATCAGGCCAAATTGATATTGCCTCTGGAGTAAGTGCTGAGCATCTTTCTTTAATTCAAGCCAATAAACGACTGAATCTCGTTTCATCTGAAACAGATGCTTGGCAATCCTTTGATATGAATACCAGCAAGGCGCCTTTTAATGACACTCGGATACGACAGGCATTTCGCCTGATTGCTAATCGGGATGATTTAGTCAAACGTGCATTGGCAGGACAAGGCCGAATTGCCAACGATCTGTATTCATTCAGTGATCCAGTTTATAACCATGATATTGCGCAGCGTCAGCAGGATTTGGCAAAAGCGAAAACATTATTAAAACAAGCGGGTTTTGATAACAACTTAAAGGTTGATTTGTATACAGGGCCTGACAGCAATGCCGCATTGGTCTTTGCTCAACATGCAGCTCAGGCCGGTGTGATTGTTAATGTCAAACAAGTTGAAGCAGCAACATTTGCAGATGCAGTCAAACAGGATTGGGCATTCAGTACAGGTTCTAATGTTTCTCGACCCTTCTTATTAACTGTCTTACAAATTGATGGGCCAGGCGCAGCCAACAATAAAACTCGTTTTAATAATGAGCGTTTTACTGAACTGGTACATGCGGCATTACAACAACCAGATTTGGAAAAACGTAAGGTGTTGGTGCATGAAGCCCAGAAAATTCAACATGAGCAAGGTGGGTTATTGATTTGGGGGTTTAATAATGTTTTGGATGCCCATTCTAGCCAAATTGGTGGTGTAACGCCTGATCGCACTGGTTTCGCTGCGTGGCGTACAGATGAATTCTGGCGTAGAGGGTAACTGATATGACAATTCAATCCAGCAAAATAGAAGCATCCATTCAACAACCAGCAATTGTCAGATCATTTGAACTTCCTGCATGGTTGCCTTGGTTTTTGATACGTTTAGTGTCAGGGGTATTGGTTGTTTTTGTTATTAGTCTCATTGTGTTTATTGCCACACAGGCACTTCCATCCGATCCAGCGCGTGTTATTTTAGGTGCAGAGGCACCTGAAGCGACGGTACAAATACTTCGTGAACAATTGGGATTAAATGATCCGATATTGCTTCAATACTGGCATTGGTTGAGTCAACTGTTACAAGGTAATTTTGGACGCTCGATTGATTCCAATGTGCCTGTTTTAGAAATTATTCAGAATTATTTTGGTAATACAGTTGCACTCACGAACCTCGTGATTGTTGTTACTGTACCGATTTCAGTCGTGTTAGGTGTGTGGCTCTCGCTTCATCGCGATAGCAAACTCGATCGTATTATTGTCTCTAGCTCTATTGTGTTTAAAGCGGTGCCGGGGTTTGTTATTGCGATTTGGTTAATGATGTTTTTTTCAACATCGGTTTTACATATATTACCAGCGGCCTCGTTACTGATTCCTAATGAGTCTCCTTATAGCCAACTAGAGTTTTTAATTTTACCAATTTTAACTTTAGCTTTATCACTCATTCCATATCTGATGCGTTTAGTACGTGGTTCAATGATTGATGCGCTAGAGTCGGAATATGTGACCTCTGCACGACTGCGTGGTATTCCTGAGCGCCGGATTATTTGGAAACATGTTTTACCAAATGCATTGGTTCCTGTGGTGCAGGGTACAGCATTGACCATACGAGTTTTGCTGAGTGGTGCTCTCATTATTGAGGTGGTTTTCAGTTACCCCGGTATTGGTAATGCACTTAATGCAGCAATCGAAATGAGGGATATCCCGACCATTCAAGCAATCGTTTTATTGCTCACCATTTGTGTGGTCGTTGTTAATTTAATTGCAGATTTAATCACGACTTTACTCACACCAAAAATACGAACTGCAAAAAGACATAAAGCACGTTCACCAGGGCGACGTCAGGCATTACGTTTATGGAAGTCTGGCCGACCAATTACGGTAAAACCTGTCGATCGTCGCAATGCGTTAAAGAATATTCAGCAAGGAGGTGGGAAATGAGCTCACTTCATTGGTACCAAAGAAACTTTTTTCAAACATTAATCCGTGAAAGACAAGTACGTTTTGGATTTGTAGTCACAGCCCTAGTTTTGATTTTCGCATTGGTTGGACCGTTATTTGTTGCATTTGAACCTACGGCATTGGTCGGCATGACTTATGGACCACCCGAAGGAAAATCATTTTTAGGTTATGACTATATTGGTCATGATGTTTGGTCACGTGTTCTTGCTGGCGGTGCTTCAATTATCTGGATGACGCTAGCTGCCAGTTTGGTCGCATTAGTTATTGGTTCTAGTTTAGGCATATTAGCTGCTTTTGCCCGAAATAAGATTGATCAGTTCGTAACTTGGCTGACTGATGTTTTTATGGCCTTTCCTGATCTTATTTTGGTCTTACTTATCGTTTCGATGTTAGGTCGACAGCCTTGGCTCATCGTTTTAACGGTTTCAATTGCTTTTATTCCAGGAGTCGTGCGTCTTGCACGAAGCGTTGCACTTAATTTAGTGGAACAGGAATATATCGAAGCTGCCCGAATTCTTGGTTATTCAAAAACTTATATTTTATTCCGTGAAATTTTACCCAATATGTTGACGCCATTACTCATTCATCTTGGTGTGATGCTGACATGGGCAGTGGGTATGTTATCTGGTTTGGCTTTTCTAGGTTATGGCGTGGCACCTCCAGCAGCAGATTGGGGGCTCATGATTAATGAAAATCGCGCTGGTTTATTAGTTCAACCATGGGCCGTGTTTGCTCCTGTCATCTTAATTGCCTTGTTTGCGCTCGGAACGAATGTATTGGCTGAGGGCGTTGGACGTGCAGCAGCTCGGATTGAGGAAAAATAAATATGGCAAATACATTTAAAAATACAGTATTGACCATAACAGACTTAACCGTGGCATTGGTAAACACCGGCAATCACATCGTTTCTAATATTTCATTTAGCTTGCGAGAAGGTGAAGTTTTAGGTCTGGTCGGAGAGAGTGGTTCTGGTAAAACGACATTATCGAGTGCCTTATTGGGCTATGCACGACATGGCGCCAAGATTATTCAAGGAACTATTGAACTGGATGATGAAGATATTCTCAGTTTAGATGATCATGCTTTACGTCAGGTTCGTGGCTATAAAATTAGTCATATCGCTCAAGATCCTGGAACGGCACTCAACCCAGCATTAAGTATTGGTCAACATTTATTTGAATTATTAGAAGTCCATCAGGCCCAGTTATCAAGCGCTGAAAAATACCAGAAAGTAGCCAAAATTTTAGATGAAGTGGGGTTACCGCATGATGAGCTATTTCTCAAGCGTTATCCTCATCAACTTTCAGGTGGACAGCAACAACGAATTTTATTGGCCTTGGCATTCTTATTACAGCCACGTTTGATTGTTTTAGATGAGCCAACCACCGCCTTAGATGTGACGACACAGACATTGGTGTTGAACATCATTCGTAAATTATGCCGTGAATATAATGTTGCTGCTATTTATGTATCGCATGACTTAACGGTTGTAAAAGATATTGCAGATCGGGTGATTGTTTTATATTCAGGGCGAATTGCTGAAGATGCGGTATTAACCCAACTATTTGAAACCCCTAAACACCCTTATACGCAAGGTTTACTTAACGCCATTCCCGATGTGGCCATTCGTAAATATTTATCTCCAATTGAAGGACACGCACCCTCACCAAATGAGCGTCCAGCCGGATGTGCTTTTGCAGTACGTTGTACTTTCGCCACAGACATATGCCGTCAAAAACAACCTGAATTAACTCAATTAAAAGATGAGTTTGACCCGCATTTTGTTGCTTGTCACCATTCGGATCATGTTGGCGTGATTAATTTTAAAGAGCTTGATCATCAGGTTATTGAACGAGAAACTGATCGAGAAGCACTGCTGAAAGTTGAACATATTAATGCGTGGTATGGGCAGCAACAGGCTCTTTTTGATATCTCATTTCAACTCAAAAAAGGTGAATGTTTAGCATTGGTTGGTGAATCTGGCTCAGGTAAGACAACTTTATCACGTGTGATTGCTGGCCTGAATGAAAATGCAGATGGACAAATTACATTAGCAGATGAAGTCTTGTCATTGCGTGGACAACAGCGTCATTTACGGCAACGACATAAACTGCAATATATCTTTCAAAATCCTTATAAAGCCTTGAATCCAGCGCATACGATTGGACAGACCTTAATTAAAGTTGTGCAGCATTTCTTTGGAGCATCTCGACAAGAAGCCATAGAAAAAGTCACACAGGTACTTAAACAAGTCTCTCTACCTATACAAGTTCAGGAACTCTATCCAAGAGATTTATCGGGTGGGGAGCGACAACGAGTGGCGATCGCGCGAGCTTTATTGTGCCAACCTGATGTTTTGATTTGTGATGAGATTACCTCTGCTTTGGATGTTTCAGTTCAGGCATCTATTTTAAAACTGTTACAAGACCTTCAGCAGCAAGGTGTGACCTTACTATTTGTGACTCATAACCTAGGGGTTGTTCGTGCAATCGCAGATCGAGTCGCCGTATTAAAAAATGGACATATTGTTGAATACGGTGAAACAGATCAAGTGCTTAGTCATCCTCAACATATATATACCAAAACTTTGCTTACCCATGCGCCAAGCTTGTTTAAAAACAACGTATTAGAAGTTGGCGTATAAAAAAGAACAGATTTTTCGGAGTTAAAAATGAACGATATTAACCAACACAGTTTTTTAGAATTAGGTAGCGTAAGACATATTCAAAGCGAGCAAGAAGCACTTGAGATTGCAAATGAGGTGGCAGATCAACTGAATCAATTTGCTCGAGATCCAAGTTATAACAAGACTGTCCCTTATGATCAGGCGCGTTTAATTTCAGAAGCTGGTTTAACCGCGATTATTGTGCCCAAGCAATTTGGAGGCTTAGGTGCCAGTATTTCAACCTTGGTCAATGTGGTGAAAATTATTTCATCTGCCGATGGTGGTGTAGGGCAGTTATTACAGATTCACTTCACTATGTTCCGAGGAATTTTAACTGGCTATGACGATGAAATTCGTGATCAATTACTTGCCGATGTATTAAGTGGAAAGCGTTTAGGCAATGCACTTGCAGAAGTGGGAGGCAAAGATAAGTTCCAGCATAAAACACGCGTAGAAAGGAATGCAGAAGGACAATTAATTCTAAACGGCAGTAAGTTTTATTCTACGGGCTCTTTACTTGCAGAATGGATTTCTTTATTTGCGGGTAGTGATGATGGACCAGTCTCGATTTTAATTCATCGAGATACAGAGGGAGTAGAGTTGCTTGATGACTGGGATGCAATGGGACAAAATAATAGCGTCAGTGGCACTGTTAATTTTAAAGATGTGATTGTTGATGAACGTTATATTGCTAAGCGGAATACTGGTGGTTTAGGCACGGTTTTACGTACGGGACTCACTTGGCCTCAGATTTTACACGCTGCAATGGACACAGGAATTGCCAAAGGGGCATTACAAGGCGGGATTGATTATTTACAACATCATGCTCGACCTTGGGTAGAAAGTGGGGTCGATTCACCTACACATGAATCTCATATTATTAAACAAATTGGTGAGTTTGCTGTTTTGGTCCGTTCGGCTGAGGCATTGTTAGATCGTTCAGCACAAATTTTTGAACAGCATTTGGCAAATGTAGAAGATGAAGACTTACAAACGGAACTGATTTTATCGGTTGCTGCTACTCGTAGTCAGTCTGATCATGCATCTTTAAAAATTTCGAGTGAAATTTTTGGATTACTCGGCGCAAGTTCAACCTTATCGAAATGGAATCTAGACCGTTTCTGGCGTAACGCACGAACCCACACCACGCATGATCCAATTCGCTGGAGGCTATATCATGTTGGAAATTATTATTTAAATAATATTCCACCAGGAGAATACAACTCGGTACTTCTGAAGAAACAGGCGGAAAATGTGACTAAATTTAATAAATAACCCGAGTTCGAAAGTAAATATGATACTCGGAAACGTCATCTGCAACCTGCATGGTTTAAACAAGAGGCTGTTTCTACGAGAGGTTTTAATAAATCCAAGAAAAGAACAGGTTTTGCAGATGACAATGCCTTTGGTTACTTTGGGCGAAACCAAAGTAACTCCAGCTGAAAGCTAATCCTAAAATTGGATAAAACTCGATAAGACTCCGTTAAAATAATTGTTGTTAAAGAGATTAACATTACCGATGCTAACTACTACGATAGTTTAGGGTTACTTGAATTTGGATGCTAAAAATAAAAAAGGTTGTCATCAAGACAACCTTTTTGTTTTGAAGTATTAAGCCACTTGAGCTTGAATAGAAATATCCTGCGCCAGCCATTCACGAACATTAATCTGTGCAGGAATAAAGTTCCAGCGGTATAGAAAGTCACTCAGGTCTTGTAAAGCAACAATAGAAGTCTCATCAAAGTTAGTGTTGAGTTTCAGATGCGCATCTGCACCATACGCCGCATGAACCCATTGTTCACTGCTATTACACTCTTTTGCCAAATAACGATGGGTTTCATCGGGATGGGCATGAGCCCATTGTTCTGCTTGTAAAACAGCATCGACAATCGCTTGGGCTTGCTCTGGATATTGCGTTAGAAAATCTTCATCAACAGTGAGCGTTCTTGGTGTTCCATTATTAGAGCGTAGAATAGGGTCTGGATGTGAGCCAATATCAATAATAGTATGCAGGGCGAAATCATGAGCAATTTGCGCAGCATGTGCACCTTTTAGGAAAATAGCATCGACATCACCTTTAATTAATGCCACGATTTCTGCACTTGCATTAATTTTGTTACGATTACCATAAAAACTAGAATCATTTTCTTCAGGCTGTTGTTGCTGTGCAGCTAAAATATCTGCTCGTAAACAATCGACCAGCTCAAGATCGCTCACCTTCAAATCCACTATTTTTAAGGCATTCTCTAAACCACGAATCGCCTGTGCACGTGAGAAATCAATAATTGCATCTTGATTCAGTGGAATACCAAAACGTTTGCCTTTTAAGTCTGCAACAGTTTTGATGTTTGAATCGTAGCGTGTTAATAACAATTGAACTTCATCAGCCCAAGATAAGCCAATCACTTTGGTTTTTTGACCAGATGCATATGCCCAAATTGCAGGAATACTGCCGCCATGTCGAACTGAGTTGGCAAGGGTATGGTTAAAATGGGAGTTACGAATATCTTTGGAGTTTGATTCTCGAATTGATTTTATTTCAATCTGCTGCTCATTAAATTTTTCTTTGAGCCAACCTTTTTGAATTGAAATGCCTAGACCAGTTGGTACGGGGCAGCGTGTATACCAAAGTGTGTTTAATGGTTGAGTTTGAAGTGTTGTCATCGTGACATCCTTTTGTGGTTTTCATGCTTTAAAGCAAAATTGATGCCACTCATTAATTTATTGATATTTATAAATTATTTTTAATATCTTTTTTTATGATGTTGATATATCAAATTTTGTTGCGATTACAACACAAGAATTGCGTTGGTGTTTTAAAAACAACACCCCCATAAATAGCGCTCTATAAAAACAATATAAAACAATAATTTAAAATATTTTTTAAGGTCATTAATTTGGCATGAATCTCGCAATAAAACGGAATCTTAAATTTTTACTATCTTTTATGTTTAAAAATTATCCATTACTACGAAGTTTGGCTTTATATCGTTTTATGCCATTTCGTTTCTTATTGACGGCAACCTTATTTGTTATTGCGAATATAGGGTTAGCACTTCAACAGTATTCAATCGGACATGCGATTGATACCTTAAAACATAGTGAACGAGAAACCTTATTTCAGCATGCTATCACTGATCCTTTAAATCCTTGGTTTTGGTTCATTCTACTTACGAGTATTGCCAGTATTAGAGCTGTTATTCAGTATTTGGCAGGGTTAAGTGCTTTAACCATTGGCCAGCAACTGCTAAGTATTTTAAGAGAAAGAATCTTTAGTCAAGTACAGCATTTAGATGTTTCATGGCACTGGAAACATGGGCTAGGAGAAGTATTATCTCGTACAACACGTGATTCAGATAAATTAAAAGAAGCACTCATCAATTTTTGGCGACAAGTGTTTGAGTCAAGCTTGGTTGTTACCGTAACTGTTGGACTCTTGTGTTGGTATCATCCTTGGCTCGGCCTAGTTCCTTTATTATTTATTTTTTTAGGGCTTTGGGTTCTATTTAAACTGACCAATGAATTGGTGGTTCTGGACCATCAAGTTGCATTTGCATATGAAAAAGTCAGCGATACCTTGGCAGAGAGCGTGAATGGAATTCGGGTAGTTAAAGCTTTTCAACTCGAAGAGAAACTTTTACAACATTTTAACCATGCTGTAGATCTATTTATTCATCATTCTATTCAGACCATCAAGACAAGTGCGAAAAGGTTGCCTATTCCACAAGTGATTATTGCAGGTTCATATTTATGGGTCATTGCTTTTGGTGCTTATTTAATTGGTCAAAATCAGTTACAAGTAGGGCAATTTGTTGCTGCCATTCTCATGGCAAATTTATTGGTGTTTCGTATTGAAAGCATTGGTCAGGTCTTACATATTTTTGCTGATGCGCGTTCGTCTGCAACAAGAATCTGGCAAATGCTAGATGAGAAGTCCGCAATTAAAGATCAACAATATCCTCTAACATTGCAATGGCGTGATGGGTTAAGCATTAAATTAGAAAATGTCAGCTTTCAGGATAAAACAACAAAAAATTATATTTTAAAGCAATGCAGTGTTGAATTTCGAGCAGGTCAAATCGTTACTGTTGTCGGTAAGACAGGCTCAGGTAAAACGACTTTGATGAATTTACTCAATCGGTTTATTGACCCAACAGAAGGACAAGTTTTGATTGGTTCTGAGCAAATGGGATGGACGAACATTAAAGATTTAAGCCTATTTGAATTACGTCATTTGGTTCAGATCATTCCTCAAGAAAATTTCTTTTTCAGTGGCACACTGGCAGATAACTTAAGAGTTGCTAAACAAGATGCAACGGAGCAAGAGATGAAAGAGGCTTTACATTTAGCTTCTGCATCTGAACTATTACAAAGACTTGATCATGGTTTAGACACGTTGATTGGGGACAAGGGCGTTACTTTGTCTGGAGGACAAAAACAACGACTTGCCTTAGCCCGTTCTATTTTAAAAAATTCGCCAATTTTAGCGTTAGATGATTCTACCAGTGCCTTAGATGCGACTACAGAAAAACAAGTTTTACAGCGTCTATCAGCGCTGTCTGATGATGGAAATCATTTTAAGAAAACAATCATTATTAACTCTAATAAACAAACCACGATTGCTTTATCTGATCGCGTTATTGTGCTTGATCAGGGTCATATTATTGCCCAAGGCTCGCATGCTGAATTGGTTCAAGATTGTTTGTTTTATCGAGAGTTGATGGGTTTTCAGTTAGAGCAGCAGGAGATTGATGCATGAATACCAGTGTTAAAAATTTCCGCCCATTTACAAAATCAGCTGATCTACAAATTGAAGAAAATTTGGCAAATACCTCAATTCATAGAGGCATGCTAAAAAAACTTATTCCTTTAGTTTATCCCATCCGTTACTTGCTACTTGCTTTAATCGCAGTAGAAATTTTACAAGTGATGAGCGTTTTTGTTCGGCCTTGGGTGGTGAAATATATTTTAGATTCGGGCTTTCAACACATTGCTGGAAAAATGGTATTGAATCAGCCTGTTTTATTCATTTCGATTAGCATTTTAACCTTAAGTTGGATTTGTCGTTTTGCTTTAGCTGGCGTATCAAAATATCTTTCAGGCCGAGCAGCTTTGAAAGTGATTAATGGTTTAAGGCGGTCGTTATTTCAGCATATCCAAAGTTTAAATATTGGTTATTTTGATCGTACCAAGGCTGGCAGGATTATTTCACGGGCTGATCGTGATGTCGAAACACTAGAGCCTGTTTTAATACAAGGACCACCAGAGTTACTTTCGGCAATTTTGCGTTGTGGATTAGCTTCAGTACTGCTTTGGCATATCTATCCACCATTTTTCTGGTGCTTATTTGCGACGCTACCCATTTTATTTGGTATGACCGCTATTTTTAAAAAGTCATCACAAAAACATTGGGGACGAGTTGCGGAGGAACGCAGTCGATTTACTGCTCATTTGGTTGAAACAGTAAATGGAGCAAAAATCATTCAGCAGTTAAATTACACTGAAACCAATCAATCTCGTTATCAAGAGTTATTAAAAGACTTTAATAACTCTATTATTTATGGCAGCAAGCGGACCAGTTGGTTTGCTCCCTTTACAGGTTTGCTTTCGACTCTAGCTACTGCCGGATTCATTGTGATTGGTAGTTTTGCTTATAGTGACGGCATGATTAGTATAGGACAATTTGCAGAAAGTATTTTCTATGTGTTTTTATTCTTAGCGCCGTTGCAGGAACTGACTGATCTATTTGAACGTTATGCCAATGGAGCGGCATGTGCGCAGCGAATATTTCTACTTTTAGACACTCAATCTACGATTCAAGAACAACCGAATGCTGTGAAGCTTGAACATTTAAATGGTCATATTCGTTTTCAGTCGGTAGATTTTGCCTATACCAACAAACCTGTTTTACAAAACTTTAATTTAGACATTGAAGCTGGAAAAATAATTGCGATTGTAGGGCCAACAGGACATGGCAAAAGCACCATGGTTCAGTTACTAACGAGATTTTATGAACCCCAGCAAGGTGGAATTTTTCTAGACCGTTATCCAATACAGAGTATTCATCTTGCAAGTTTAAGACAGCATGTGAGTATTGTTTTACAAGATAATGTTTTATTTAGTGGAACAATTTTAGATAACTTACGTCTAGTTCAACCTGATGCTTCAGATCAGAAACTTATCCAAGTTATTGAAGACTTAGGAGCGGATGAGATATTGCAACAACTGCCGCAAGGCTATTTAACCGAAGTTGGGGCGCTTGGTAAAAATCTTAGTCATGGACAAAGACAACTTGTTTGTTTAGTTCGTGCTTATTTGGCAAACCCCAAAATATTAATTCTAGATGAAGCTACCTCTGCAATCGATATTTATACTGAGCAAAAAATACAATATGCGCTCAGACGGCTATGCCAAAATAGAACATGTATTGTCATTGCACATCGGCTGAGTACCATTCGTGAGGCCGACAAAATTGTTGTGATTGAAAATGGCCATGTCGTAGAAGAAGGTTCGCATGAGCAGTTAATACAGCAGCAGTCAGCTTACTTTCAGTTATATCAGTCATATTTACAAAACCAACTTGTTTAAACGATTTGCAAATTTCACAACTGTAGTTTTATAAACATTTTTTTGAATCATTGTTTAAATTTAAACAATGATTCTTTTATTTAATCTCCTTAATATATTGATAATAAATAATAAAATATTTGGCATCGGCTTTGCTATATCGGTCTAGATCGTTAAGGAAGCCAATATGCGTACATATTTTTCTCAATTCATTCTTCACTCCTCAATTTTTGCACTGAGTACACTCACTGCCTCAATTACTTTGGCAAATGATCAAAAGAATTTGCCAGAGAAAGAGGATGCCATCACATTACAATCTGTGGTTGTTACAGGCTCTAGACGAGCAATTAGTAATTCTCTCGATGCACCTGCACCCGTTGATATTTTAACTGCCAAAGAGTTACAAGAGACTGGTGCAACTGATCTTGCAGCAGCGTTAACACGGCTTTCTCCTTCGGTGACTTTACCGAGTTCTCCTGCAGGTGGGTTTGGGGCATCGGTTCCGCCAAGTATTGCACTTAGAGGATTATCTGCTGATCAAACTCTAATTTTAATTAATGGAAAACGTCGTCATACATCCGCTTATTTCACCCGCCAAGCCTATGCAGGTGGAAGAGGCGCAGCGGTAACTGACCTAAGTTTAATTCCAGTGAGCGCGATTGAGCGTATAGAAATCTTGCGAGATGGAGCTGCCGCACAATATGGGTCAGATGCAATTGCCGGTGTCGTTAATATTATTTTGAAATCACGAGATCATGGAGGTGGCGTAAGCTATCAAACAGGTGGCTATACTCAAGGAGATGGTGAACAACATAAAGTTAATCTTTGGAAAGGTTTTGCGCTCCCTAATGATGGTGCATTGACGGTTGCATTAGATTTAGGCAAACGTGAAGCGGCAAGTAACACGGCACCTGATACGCGAACTTTTTATGATGGTTCAACCAAGGCTCAATATACAGAACAAAATACACCCTATAGAACGTGGAAATTTGGCTCCCCCGAACAAAAAGATCAAATCAATGTGACTGCCAATCTAGATTTGCCTTTGACAGATGACGTTGCACTTTATGGTTTTAGTAGCTATGGCCATCGTAAAACAATAGGGGAAAACTTTTATGAGCCCCCAACAACCAAAACATTACTGAATCAATCCAGCTATTTTAAAGAACGTTATCCAGATGGACGCTCGCCATTGAGCTTAGTCACTGTAGATGATTTTGCAACGACAGTTGGAGTTAAAAAAGGAGAGCAAAAGTCAGGTAAATATGATCTTTATGCGACCTATGGACAAAATAAAGTCAGCACAGAACAAGGCAATGGCATTAATCCAAGTTACGGGCCAAATTCTCCTTCAAACTATGACTTGGGTGAAAATATTTTTTCACAATTAAATACAGGGCTAGATTATAGCCGTGATATTGCAATTGACTGGTTAGCAAGCCCACTCACGTTATCTACAGGGGTTTTATATCGTTGGGAGCAATATAAGCAAAATGCAGGTGATCCAATTGCCTACACCCGCGGTCCATATTTCAATCCAAGCACAACTTTAGGCGTTGGTGTTCCGGGAATATATGCAGGAATTACAGATCAGGATCAACGAAAAATCAGCCGTGATGTTTACGGTGTCTATTTAGATTTAGAAGCAGATATTATTAAAGACTTGAATGTCGGGGCAGCAGTCCGGAGTGAAAAATATTCAGACTTTGGATCAACAACAAACGGAAAATTATTTGCTAAATATGATGTATCACCTAAATTTACGGTACGTGGTTCAGTAAATACAGGCTATAGAGCGCCGTCATTGGCACAGCAGGGCTATTCGGCTTATAGCGTACAAACAGTGCAGACCCCTTCAGGTTGGCAAGATGTTCAACAAAGAACTTTAGTTGCAGGAAGTGAGGCGGCTTTACTCATTGGCGGAACTGCTCTTAAACCTGAGAAATCGACGAATTATTCTTTAGGTTTTGTTTGGAAGCCACTTGTTAATACATCGGCTACTTTAGACCTTTATCAAATCGATATTAAAAATCGTATTTTGCTTTCAGACAATATTACTGGAAGTGTAATTACCAATGCTTTTGCCAATACACCATATTCAAATATTGCCAATGTGGCGTTCTTTAATAATTTACTAGATACACGTACTCAAGGCTTAGAGCTCGCGCTTAAGCATGATTTAAACCTTGAACAATATGGCAAGTTAAATCTGAACCTGGGGCTGGCATATAACAAAAATGAAATTACCGAAAGTAGAGATTCTATTACCGCAAAAGGTGAACGAATTCCTGTTTCAAGCATTGCAGGACGAAATACACAAAGCCTCATTGAGTCTGCTGCACCGAAAACAAAGCTAACGCTTGGCGCACTTTGGTCAAATCAGACATGGAGCGTGAATACAGCAGTCCGTCGCTACGATAAATGGACCACTTTAAATAATACCAATACTGCACTAGACCAAACCTTTGACCCTCAATGGATTGCAGATTTGGATATTGGCTACAAAGCGGATGCATTCGTGAAAGGCCTGAAACTCAATTTAGGGGCAATCAACTTATTTAATAGCCATCCTGATCAAGCCAAAGATTCTTCGGTCGGCAACATTGTCAAATATAGTTTTAATGCGCCTGAAGGAGCATTTGGAACGTATTTATATGGCCGCGTAAGTTACGAATTTTAAATCAAAAATGATGAGACAGTTTTTAAGGTAAATAACAATGCAACATACTTTTTTATCAACTTTATGCAAGTTTTCTTTAATCACAACGATGTTAACTTCAAGTTGTTTGGTGACCGCTCAAAAAGCTCCAGCGCCAGAAGATAAATATGGAGATGGCCGAGTTTCCGAGTTTTATACATGGAAATCGGCTATTCCTGAACAGGCAGGAAAATTATTAAAAACAGAAGCGATTCATAATCCTTATATTCGTTTAGCAAATGACAGTCAGGCTATTCGGATTCTCTACAGTTCTACCAGTGGTAAAGATAGCAAAACACCTATTGTGGTTTCAGGAAGTATTCACTTACCAAAAGGAACTCCACCGAAAGAAGGTTGGCCAGTGGTGTTATGGGCTCATGGTACTGTAGGTTTGGCCGATGCTTGTGCGCCGTCTTGGAGTGGACGATCATACCGAGATGTACAATATTTAAATCGTTGGCTTAAAGAAGGTTTTGCTGTCGTTGCCACAGATTACGAAGGGTTAGGTGTTGCAGGACCACACTTGTTAATTAATAACCCAATGCTGGCTTATAGTATTTTAGATAGTGGTAGAGCTGCTTTAAAAACCAAGTTACCACTTGCGAATAAGTTTGTGATTGTTGGCCAATCACAAGGAGGCGCTGGGGCTGTTGCGGCTTCTTCCTACTCGGCAACGTACGCACCTGACTTAAATATTAAGGGTTCAATTGGTACGGGCGTGATTTATCAAGATCCTGAAGCGACGCCTGAAAAAAATCAGTTAAAGTTAAATCCTTACGAAGTCAGCCCATCACTGGCTTATGGCATCTATAGTTTTTTAGTGACACAAAGTTTATATCCAGAAATTAAAACAGACGATATTTTCACGCCTGAAGCTGCTCCTTTAGTTGAACAAGCAAGAAATGCCTGCTTAACAAGTTTTATGGGAGATATTCAAACCGCAGGGCTTTCGCCAGCACAAGCATATAAACCTAATCCGCCGGCAAGCTATAAAAAACTGCAAGAGAAACAGTCAAATGATTATGGTTATTACCCTACATTAAAAATTAGTCATCCATTATTTATTGGGACAGGGGCAAATGACCGAACTCCAGATGCTCGTTCTCAAATGAAGCTGGTGGCAGATGCTTGTAAAGCAGGTACAGTGGTCGAAGGTCATTTGTATCATGGCTTAGGACATAGCGAAACTGTTAATGCTTCCTTAAAAGATTCAATTCCGTTTGCTAAAAAGGTGATTGCGGGAGAGAAAATTCAGGCTATTTGTAAACCTGACTTGCAATAAAAGATGGACTAAAGATTTTCTCACTAAAGAAAATCTTTATTAAAAAAGCCGCTCTTCAAAGATATTGAATGAGCGGCTTTTGCTTTAAATATTTAAGCGATTTGTTTTAATCTTTTGGCTGCCTCTTCACGTACAGCGGGGATAATATAACGACCATAATCGACCGTATCATAGATCGGATCGTAGCCCCGATTTAAGAAAGTCGTCACCCCTAAATCTACATAATCAAGTAATGAGGCAATAATGGTGTCTGGTGTACCAACAAGGGCAGTCGTATCGCCATAAGCTCCAACAGCAGTTGCTGTTGGCATCCATAATGCGCGGTCATGTCGATCACCTTGCTGGGCTGCTGCTAATAAGCGCTGTGAACCGATACCTTTGATTTTATGTCCCGATAATGTGCCGTTATTTTGAAAAGTCGGATTATTTTGAATATCTGCAAGAATCTGTTCTGCTCGTTGCCAAGCAAGTTCTTCGGTTGCACCAATAATAAGACGTACAGATAAACTAACAGGAGGCTGTGGTTTATTGGCTTTTTCTGCTGCGAGCTTCAATTTAGTAATTTGCTCTTTTACTCCAGCCAGTGGTTCACCCCATAGTGAATAGAGATCTGCATGGCGGACTGCAATATCATAAGCAATGTCTGATGAACCACCGAATGAAATCGGGATTGTACCGTTGACAGGCTTTAACGGGCAAAAAGCATTATCTAACTTAAAGTATTTACCTTCATAACTAATCGGTTGATCGCTTTTCCAAAGTTTCTGGATGATATCTAGATATTCACCCGTCCGCTCATAGCGCTGAACTTTATCAACAATATAATCACCTTCTTGAGGCTCCGCTGTAATTCCCGTAATTGCATGTAATCGGATTCTTCCACCACCTGTAGTATGGTCAAGCGTAGCAAAAGAACGTGCAGCAAGATTTGGAGTGAGGAGTGCAGGACGATGGGCAATCATAAATCCAAGACGTTCTGTATGTTGGGCAAGGTATGCCGCGATTTGTGCACTGTCTGGGCTGGTTGGCCCGCTAGCAATTAAGACTTTATCAAAACCCGCATATTCATGTGCCCGTGCGTGGTAACGTAGATATTCGAGGTCAATTTTATGGCCAATTCGTGTTCCTTTGGTTTCAGACCATTGGTTAGGGAAAACCATACCTACAAATTCGATGCTCATTATTAAACCTATTTTGTGGATTTTAAATGAATGAGCAAAATAAATGCCAAACTTTATACCTATATAAATCAAATATAGGAATGGATTATAATTTTTTAGAGTGTTTGGATTTAATCAAAAACACAACATTGTGTTTGAGAAGCAACATATCATAAAAAAAGAATTGTGTTTATTTTTAATTTATAAGAGAAAATATTTTCAGAATAAATTAGATGAATTTTGGATTAAATATATTTATTTGTTATTTATTAAAAAACACACTGAAATGTAATATAGCCTTTTAGAATGCTTATATCATAAGTTTTATGGGGTAATTATGAAGACCTTTTTAGATAATGATTATAAAGTAATTACTTTGCCTGATAATGGTGTTCCTGTAAAACCAATAAGAGCAAAAGCAATTATCTTTTCAGATCAGAACTCCCGTAAATTATTAAATCAAGTTGAAACGATTGCTCCAAGCTCTGCTAGTGTCATCATTCAAGGAGAGTCTGGGACAGGTAAAGAGTTAATTGCACGCGAAATTCATTTGAAAAGTGATCGTAAAAATAAGCCTTTTCTTGCGGTCAATTGTGGTGCTTTGGTCGAGACTCTTGCCGAGTCTGAACTGTTTGGCTATGAAGCTGGTGCTTTTACGGGTGCAAACAAAACTCGAGCTGGTATTTTTGAAACGGCCGATGGTGGTACTTTATTTTTAGATGAAGTAGGTGAGTTGCCTCTATCCTTACAAGTTAAGCTGTTAAGGGTGTTGCAAGAAAAAGAAGTCGTACGCGTGGGTGGTCGAAAACCAATCCCAATTAATGTCCGCATTTTATCGGGGACACACGTTGATCTACGTAAAGCAGTAGCAGAAAATAAGTTTCGTCTAGATTTATATTATCGCTTGAACGTGGTTGTGCTTAATATTTTGCCACTGCGTGAACGTAAAGGAGATATTTTACCTCTGGTTGATTTCTTCTTAAGTTCATACTCTCAGAAGCTCATTACGACTAAGCCCAATATCAGTGATAGAGCAAGAAATGCGCTGCTGAACTATAGCTGGCCAGGCAACATTCGTGAGTTAGAAAACAATATTCACTATGCTTTGCTCGTAAGTGGAGGTAAAACAATTGATCTTGAGCATTTAAGATTTTCTGAGGAAACGGGTTCTGCCGTGCTACCAGACAATGACCTTATTCAAGAGTTTGAAAGTATTTTGAAGCGTTTGTTTCAAGAATATGATGGGGAAGCATGGCATATTATTGAAGATAAAATAGTAAATACTGCATTTTCAAGTTGCTGGAACAATCAGGTCAAGACAGCAAAAATGTTAGGCCTATCGCGTAACGTTTTACGTAATCTTTTATCAAGATATAACTTACTACCTAATAAGAATGAAAATGAAATTGCTTAAGGGTTTTACATAAAAAAAACATCCATTTTTTAATGGATGTTTTTTTGCGTTGTGAATTTTGTGACCCATAAACCCAATTCAAATAACAACCACATTGGGACTGCAAGAGCAAGCATGCTAAAAACATCAGGAGGGGTAATAAACATTGCAATAAAAAAGAAGAATACAATGATGTGCTTGCGATGTGCTTCTAGCTGTTGAATAGAAATAAGGCCAATAAAAATAAGAATATAAGTTAAAACTGGAATTTGAAATGCTAGACCAAAAGCAAGAAAAAGCTTTAAACAAAAATCCAGATAGCTATTGATATCCGTCATAGGTAACACATTATCGGGCGATGCCAATACGAAGAACTTTAAAGCAAGTGGCAAAATTAAAGTATAGGCAAACACAACTCCTAAATAAAATAAAAGGTTACTCGAAATCACGAGTGCTATACCGAACCTTTTTTCTTTTTGATAAAGTGCGGGAGCGACAAATTGCCAAAATTGATAAAGAATAAAGGGAATGCTTAGTAAAATCGCAAAATAAATATTGAGTTTAAATGGTGCTAAAAATGTACTCATCACATCTGTTGCAATCATGGTGGAGTTGCTAGGAAGCAATGAAATTAAGGGATGAGCAAGAAAATGGTAGTTCTTCTGAGCAAGCGGAAGTAATAATAAAAAAATCGCTAAAACTGCACCAATGCTATAGATCAGCCGTTTTCTTAATTCTTTTAAATGTTCGCTATATTTCATTTCAGTGAGGCTTTCACTGACAATATATTCCGTCATGCGGCTTGATCCTCACTGAATTTATTGGCTATTTTAAAATGAGCTAAAAATGGTGTCTTTAACTCATCTTGTGAAAGGGTATAGATATAGTCATTGATGCGCCGTGGTTTGGCTTTTTGTTCTGTAAAAACAGATGTTTGTACATTTTCAATTTCTTGTTGCATAAGAGCGAGTTGTTGTTTGAGCTGCTCTTCATTTTGTTTTATTTTTTGCAGCTCTTCTTGCATGACTCTCTTAAGTTCGATCAGGTCAAGTTCGTTTTCAATATCATTTTGAATTTTACTAATTTGGTTTTTAACTGCTCTGTATTTGAGGAGAACTGATCTTAACGTGTGAGGAAGTTTTTCAGGTCCTAAAATAATAAGCGCAATAATTGCAAAAGCTAATAACTCTCCAAAGCTGATATTAAACATAATACTAAATCACTCATATTTTATTTTGTTTTTCATTATGTGATTCGAGTGGACTGATATCTTTGTATTGCTGGTTTTGCAATAATTTCTGATCATCAGAGTTAACTGAATCTTTAAAGTCTTTAATTGCACCACCTAAATCCTTACCTAGATTTTTTAACTTTGAAGTTCCAAATAATAAAACAACAATCACTGCAAATAGCAAAATATGCCAAATAGATAAACCCATTTTCTCTATCCTATATTAATTAAATGTAAAGAGTATTAATATCACGATATTATCTGTTTTCTAAATCACATTAATATCGATCAATATTCAAATTAATTATGCTGTGTGATCTAGCATATTAAGTGCCTGATTACGGAAACCAAATAAAAGTTCACTTTCTTTATGACGAGGATGTGTCAGCGGAACGTGAATAATTTCTTTAATTTTTCCTGGCCGGGCTGACATCACAATGACACGGTCTCCGAGATAGACAGCTTCTTCAATATCGTGGGTGACTAAAATCATGGTGATTTTTTCGTGTTGCCAGATACGCTGAAGTTCAGCTTGTAAGTGACCCCGTGTGATGGCATCTAAAGCGCCAAAAGGCTCATCCAAAAGTAAAATATCGGGTTTATTGACGAGTCCGCGGGCAATTGCAACACGTTGTGCCATGCCACCAGAAAGCTCATGTGGATACGCCTTTTCAAAACCCTTCAGCCCGACAATTTCTATATGTTCATTTACCCGTAAATTTCTCTCTTCACGGGTGAGTGGAGTCTCTTCAAGTGCTAAATGGATATTTTCAAAAACAGTAAGCCATGGAAGTAATCGGTGTTCTTGAAAGATAAGACCTCGCTTTAAATCTGTGCCTTTTATCTGAGTTTGATTCAGTAAAATTTCACCGTCATAGTCTTGATCTAATCCAGCAATAAGACGTAATAGTGTTGATTTTCCACAGCCACTACTGCCAACAATTGAGATAAATTCACCTTGTTCAATGTTGAGATTAATACCATCTAAAACGGTCAAAGTATTTTGATCACGTTGAAAAGATTTATTGAGTTTTTTAATAGAAAGTAGTGAGAACGACATTTAAATTCCTAACAATATTTTTTAAAAAGACAAATTAGGTACGCCATTGCAGCAGGCGTTTTGAAATAAGATGAATACTTATCGTCATAAGGGCCCCACAAAGGGTAACCGTTATGGCGCAAACCAACAGAATATCCATTTCGGCATTAATCTCGGCTTTCATCATTAAGTTGCCAAGTCCCGCACCTGCATTGAATAGCAATTCACTTGCTGTAGTGGTGATCCAAGTAAAGGGCACAGCTAAATTTAGACCAGTTAAAATATGGGGTAGGGCTTGGGGAAGGCGTATTTTTTTAAATTTTCGCCAGAATGAAAATTGATAAATACGTGCGATTTCATCGTATTTTGCATCATTGTGGCTAAGGCCCTGAAATGTATTAATCACTAATGGAAAAAACGAGGCAAGCGCGATAATAAAGATTTTTGCTTCTTCTCCATTACCAAACCATAAGGCAATTAAAGGTGTTAAACCCAGTAACGGAACTTGTCGAATACTGTTAAATAGTGGAGAAACTAAAGCATTTAAAACTTTTGAATAGGCAAGCAAAGTACCTAAAATTAATCCACTTATCGAACCTAAGATAAATCCAATTCCAGCTTTTTTAAGACTTGCCCACGTGTTTAGCCACAATTCACCTGTTTCAAGCAATTTAATAAATGCGAAATAAATGTTTTGCAAGGGAACAAATGCATAGGCATGACTGGCGCCTAAGCTTGAGTTGTATTGCCATAAGCCTAATAACAATAATGGTAGTACTAAGCCTTGTATTAAAATAATTGGCCGTTGCCATGCCTGTTTTAAAGTAAAAGAACGCTGAGACATTATTTTTCCCCCTTACTAAGCTCAGGTGAGATAAAGCGTTGTTCCACTAAACGTAAAATTTTATCTAAACCAAACCCGACCACGCCTGTGATAAACACACCAACCATCACAACATCTAAGCGCAACATTTGACGTCCTAGCTCCATCATTTGTCCAATACCCGTTCCAGCTGCCAGTAGTTCAACGGCAACTAAAATCAGCCATGCACGACCAAGTGCAATACGTAGTACACCAATTAACGGCGGGAGTATGGATGGAAGAATAATAAGCCTGAGCCAAGCTCGTGTTTTAAGCTGGTAGATTTGTCCTAGTTCAATATATTTTTTGGGAATATTTTTGACTGCATCGGCTGCTGCTAACGCTATTGGAAAAAAGCAGGCTTTAATAATCAGTAAAATTTTAAATAACTCACCAATTCCAAAAACTAGAATAAAAATAGGAATAAGGACAAAGATTGGAATTTGATAAAAAACGTTAAATAAAATATAGGTATAATTGCGAAAGAGAGTATTTGCCCCGTAAGCAATACCAAAAGCAATTGCACTGATTGCTGCAATAGAAAATCCCAAAAACAAACGTGAAAGACTATCTTTGAGATGCATTTGAAGCTCACCGCTTTGTAACAACGCGATGAAAGTATTCCAGACAGTTTTAGGTGGCACCAAAATTTGGGTTGGAAAAATCTGTAAAGAACTGATCAAATGCCAAATGAATAATACTAATAAGGGTGAAATCACAGAGAGCAACCCATACACCTTTTTAGAAGAAAATTTCTTACGGAGTGGGGTTTTAAATAAAACGTTATTTTGCTCAATAAGCGGCTTTACTAGTATTTTCATTGTCTAGTTTCCCTGCTTATTTGAAGCATGATTCGCCTGTAAATTTTGAATCGCTTGACGGGTAAACTTCGGATTCAACAGTTCATCTGCTTTGATTAGTGTTTGAATAAGCTGATTTTTCACAGCGTGATCAATGACTTTTGAATAATGCTGTTTCAGAAAATCGACTTGATAGTCTGGAGACCAGTCTTGTTGCCATGTGCTTGCCGTATTCTGGCTTTCACGTTGAATCACACTAAGAGGTTGGCCAAACTTGGTTTGACTTTGCTGAAACTCATCTTGATGGTGAGCAATCCAGTCCATTGCACGTACTGTCGCATCCGCAAGTAATTGTGTGGTATCTGGATGTTGCTCAATATAACTTTTGCTACCCCAGAGTTCGGCACGCATTTTCCAGTCTGCTGGCAAAGATTGTGATGACCAAATAATTTTACCCAAATGGCGGTCTTGTAAAGTAAGCGCATCGCTTAAGGTAAAAAAGGCATCTACACTTTTGGCAGATAAAGCCGCAGCCCCAGCTTGCGGATTTAAATTCACAATTTGAAAGTCTTTTAGGCTTAACCCTTTAATTTGTATGAGTTGTCCGAAGTTAATTTCCCACGGACGACCACGATGTAATGCAATTTTTTTACCTTTTAACTCTTCAATAGATTTAATAGGTGAATTTTCTGGAACAATAAGGTAGACGTTATTACCAATACCTCCAGGTACAACAATTTGAGTTTTAACGCCTGTGGCATTAAGAACTACAGCAGGAAGGTTCCCATAAAAAGCAAAATCGATTTTATTATTTAGAAAACTTTCATTAACCAGAGTTGCTACAGCAGCAGTGGTCACAGGTTCCCATTTTAATTCAATGTGATTTTGCTTTAATGCTTTTAGAAAAATTTGATCTTGAGAAATGAGTTGTGGCACACCAATAAAGTCCAAACTACCTGAAGTGCCATTGGCAACGACAGCAATTCGGAGTTGCTGCTGTTCAGACTGTTTTGGGGTGGTCTCTTCTGTTTTTTGTGCGCCACAAGCAACAACACCCAAAAAACTAAAACCTAAAAGTAGACGTGGAAAAATACGCATATCATCATAAGAATTAAAAAATATATGGGGATTGAGCAAGAACCAAGCCAATAAAAATAACTAAAATAAATCAATTAATTATAATTTTTTAGAATTATTATTGAGGTTAAATGCCGCCGTTGTGTTGTGATTGGGACACTCTTTAGCGTTTAAGTGTTGAAATATCAACACAGCCTTTAAACTCATTTTTTTTAATATTCATATAAAACAGTAGTATAGCTAAAAATTAATTTAAAAAAATAACGGCATGATTCCTGCTCATAAGACTTTTAACGAATTAAATATCGTCAAATCTTTAAATTATCGAGATTCATTATGTCAGTTGAGTTTTTATGGAGAATCCCTGTTCATGGGGATGGTCGTCGAGCGCATCAATTACACACACGCGGTGAATGGAATCAATTAACGCCATCAGTTCAATCTCCACAACGTGTTGCACCGCAACATGAAGATCAGTTATTTGCTTACTATGACTATGTCGAGCAAGTAGCGAAAGCAGCCGATATTGTTGGTTTTCATGGCGCACTCATTCCTGCTTTTCCACATACTGAAGAACCATGGGTGTTAGCGTCTGCACTGGCAAGAGAGACAAAAAGACTTCGTTTGCTCATCGCAATTCAGCCTTGGTTTATTCATCCTGCTTATGCAAGTCAAATGGCTGCAAGTTTGCAGCGTTTAAGTCAGGGACGAGTAGAGTGGAATGTGATTTCAGGTGGAGGCGGTGCACAACAACGCGCATATGGGGACTTTATTGAACATGATCAACGCTATGCACGGACCAATGAATTTTTAGAATTTGTGAAAGGTTATTCGCACCATGCACCTTTCAATTACGATGGAAAGTTTTTCCATGTTGAACAAGGTGGCCTGAAATACCCAATGAATCAATATGACGTTCCACGTTTATGGTTAGCAGGTGCAAGCGATGCAGCTTTACAAGTCGCAGGACGTCACGCAGATATCCACTTAACTTGGGGCGAACCTGTAGACCAACAGAAAAAAGTGATCGAACAGGCTCAAAATTTCTTTGAGCAGAATTCGCCGGAACGAAAAGTTAAATTTGGCATGCGTATTGATATTTTAGCGCGCCCAACCCAAGAACAAGCCTTTCAAGAGCTTAAACAAATGTATGAAACCATTGCTGTCGATAGTAATGCTTTTGAACGCAAAGACACTGAATCTGTAGGAGCGAAGCGCCAGCAAGCTTTGGCGCAGGGCAACCGTTTTGAAGACTTATTTGTGAGTCCAAATGTGTGGGCGGGAATGTCAAATGTACGAGGTGGCCCAAACTGTATTTTAGTCGGGAGTTATGAGCAAGTCGCAGAACGTTTGCAAGAATATATTGATATTGGGGTGGGACATTTTATTTTAGCCAGTAACCCGCATTTAGAAGAAGCATATCGTGTGGCTGAAGAAGTCTTACCCTTAGTAGGATATAAATTAAAATAATAAACTTAGATCCCTTTGCGATATCAAAGGGATCTTGTTGTTTGAACAGCATAACACTGTCTGAAAACCAACATCTTTTGTATCAATCATTTAAAAAACACAAATTAAATTGATAAAAAATAATAACTTATAATTTTGGCATGGCTTGTGCAATTTACTACTTAATCTTTTATTTTTAGTTTAAATTTTTATGCGTGATCAAATCTTTAATCCCCATAAGCGGGCTTTGCTCTTTGAGCAATTTGCGACAGTTGCAGCCACAACTGAAATTGCAGATCCGTTTGCACGGCATGATCAAGATGTTATTCAACCTGCTCCAGTGAAGTTGAATAAAGTCTTAATCGCAATTATTGCGGTTGCTTCAGCACATCTTGGAATTTGGTATGTTGCAAAACAATTGCCGACACCAGCTTTAGATATTCATAAACCAGAACCTGTGGTGATTGAAATCGTAAAACCGGTTGAACCACCTAAAGTGATTGAACCCAAAATTCCACCGATTACTGAAAAGCCAAAAGTTCCATCTGTGGTGGAAAAACCCAAGCCAATTTCTAAACAAGTGGAACAACCCAAACCTGTCCAAAAAAGTGTGGAGCAACCTAAGCCAGTTGCAAAAGCCGTGGCTGAACCCACTCCACAAAAAGTTGCAGAACCAGTGATCACAAAAGAAGTAGTCGCAGAACCGGTTAAAAAAGTGGCTGAGCCTGTAAAAGCGTCAGATGACAATTTACCTGTGACTGAAGCCAAAGGTTATGCCGGATATCTCAGTAACCCTACACCTGAATACCCTGAACAAGCTTTAGAACGTGGTTGGGAAGGCTCAGTCATTTTACGGGTCAAAGTATTAGCAAATGGCAGCCCGGATACAGTCAGTGTCAAGCAAAGTAGTGGCAAAAAACTTTTAGACAGTGCTGCCGTAAGAACAGTAAAGCAATGGAAATTTTCACCTGCGCTCAAAGGGAAAACCCCTGTAGAAGGCTGGGTCGATGTTCCAATTCATTATCAATTACCGAAATAAAATTTAAATTAAGAGGATATTTTCATGTCAGATATTAATTCATTGATCCATGACGGCACGATCTGGTTATTAGTTGCTTTCTCAATTGTGACTTGGGTGTTGATTGTGGTTAAAGTGGTCCAGACACAGCGAGCAACAAAACAAAGTAAGCTTTTTGTAGAAGAGTTTTGGAAAGCAAAAAACTTATCAGATGCAGTAACTAAGTCTGAACTGGGGGAAGGCCCAGCAGCACGAGTGGCTAATACAGGTTTTCAAACATTAATTGAAGCAGATGAAAAGACGCATCAAGATTTACAAAACAGTTGGAGCCGTCAGGACTTATTAGAGCGCCATTTAAGTAAACAAGTTCTAACTGAGCGCCGCCAATTAGAAAAAGGCTCGGCTTTACTGGCTTCTATTGGAAATAACGCCCCATTTATTGGTCTATTCGGTACAGTATTTGGGATTATTCATGCATTACAAGCGATTGCTCATTCAGGTAATGCCAGCATGGATGTCGTGGCTGGACCAATTGGAGAAGCGCTGGTTGCAACTGGTATTGGTATTGCAGTTGCTGTACCTGCGGTGCTTGCCTATAACTACTTTGTACGTAAAGTAAAAACAATTGGCGCAGATCTTGATGATTTTGCAACTGACTTCGTAAGTCTAAATCAAAAAGCAGGATTCCAACTACCAACTGCTAAAACCAAGGGTACGACTGGAAATACGGCGCTTAAAGATAATTCTGCTAAAGAAGTGAAAGAGAAAGGAGTGTTTGCATAATGGCAATTTCTACTTCTCAAGAAGACGATGTCGTCAGTGAAATTAATATTACGCCGTTAGTCGATGTCATGTTGGTCTTACTCATCGTGTTCATTGTGACAGCTCCTTTGTTAACAAATACGGTGAAAGTAAATTTACCCAAGGCAGCTCCAACTCAATCTACAGATCAAAACAAAGCTGTGGTGATTAGTGTAAATCCACAAGGTGAAATATTCCTTGATAAAGATAAAGTGACACTTGCGAACTTTGAACAAGAAATAAAGTCACGCAAAAGCAGTAATCCTAAATTAGCATTAAATTTAAATGCTGATGAGACCGTACCGTATGGAACAGTCGCAAAATTATTGGCAAGTATTGAACGTGTAGGTGTAGATAAACTCTCTGTGATTACAGTACCTAAGTAATTATTACCCCCGTAAAAAAAGCTGCTTCGGCAGCTTTTTTGTATTGTGACTTTATAGATGAGTATTAAGCTTTCCAGAGTTTTTCAAAGCGCCATGTCGGAAAAATCGTATGTTCAGGAGCTAAACCACCAATATTTTTAACTGCTGCGTCAATGGTATGGCTAAACCCCCAAATGAGCATTCCACCACGTTCATGCTGAATTTTCTGTGCTTGGGCTAAATAGATTTTGCGTTTGGCTAAATCAGGCTCTGCCAGTGCTTGAAAAAATAACTCACTATATTCAGGGTCTTTAAAGTTCACACGGTTAGTCGTGGAAATTGGGGCATCGTTAACAACGGCAGTCGATAAATAGGGTGTGCCGACATTGGTAGCATTACTCGATAGTTGCCACTTATTGCGGTCAGGGCCATTAAATGTTGCAAAATCGACTTGTTTAACTCGAATATTCACATTGGCTTGTTTTGCTTGCTCGGCAAAAATTAATGCAGGTTGAGCACTACTCACAGGGGTAACAAGCTCTACACTCAAACCATCTTTAAAACCTGCTTGCGCTAATAGATTTTTTGCCTCGGCAATATTTTGTTGGCGCTGTGGCAAATTGAGAAAAGCAGGGTCTTGCGGCGAATAAAGATCGTTGGCAATTCGCCCTTGTCCATTTAAGCCCCGTTGTACCAACTCCTCTCGGTTTGCAATCAAACGAAATGCCTGACGCACTCTAGGGTCATTAAACGGCGCTTGTTGAGTATTAAAGTCAAAACTATTATGCGTATTGGTCGCAGAGCGTATGGTTTGAATGTGTTTTGCCTGCTCCAAAATTTTAATATATTCGGGCGAAATCGCATTCGCTACATCAATTTGCCCAGCCAATAAAGCATTTAATCGAGAGACCTGATCTTTAAAATCAATCACTTCAAAACTATCTGCATAAGGTTTATCCGCTTTAAAGTAGTTATTAAAACGGGTAAAAACAGAACGCTGCCCCGGAATAAACTCTTTGACTTTATATGGACCAGCTCCAACTGGATTATGAATAGGGTCGAAGTCGGTCGGTACAATTCCTCCAAAGTTTACCCAAGTTTCAGGTAGTGCGACAAAGCCGGGAATCGTACTAATAAAAGGAATACGAACCGTATATTCATCTAGTTTTTGAATACGATCTCGGTCAATCCACTGCACCAGATTACGAAATGGTGAAGCAAGTTTTGGGTCTGTTAGGCGTTTAACTGAAAAGATTACATCATCTGCGGTAATAGTTTTACCGTGATGGAATTCTAATCCTTTGCGTAAACGGATTGTCCACTCACTTGCATTGTGATTAGGCTCTGCAAACTCCGCTAAAGCAAGTCGGGGCAGCATATTTTCATCCCATTCCCATAACTTATTATAAATAGCGAAACCTCGGGTAATGCCACTTCCCGATGCTGAAAGATGAGGATCTAGACTGCCTGATTGTTGTCCTCCAATTAAACCCAAACGTATAACTCCTCCATGCTTAGGCGTTGCTGAAGAGGTAGTTTTTGATTCGGTACTATTATCTGGAGAGGGGCCACAGCCTGATAAACTGCCCATCAAAGAGACGCCACCTAGCGCCGTAAGACTTTGCGTTAAAAATTTCCGACGTGATAACAGAAATGTTTGATTTGTCATTATAAATACCTGATTAGATCTTCATCTTCTAAGGTATTGCAGAATAAATGCCAAGTTTTTTATATAATTTTACGATATTTATCATTGGCTTATATAAATCTTGTTTTCGGCAAGTGTCTCTATTTCAACAGCTTTGTTGAAAAAATAAACATGAATAGAATTAATAAATAAAGAATGATAAATTAAAAATAACTAAATCAAATGGTTAAGGGTAATTATTTGGTCGTTTATTGGTTGGCATAGGCTTTGCGTAACGCCTTGTAAATTTACTTTACTGAGTGTGATATGAGACAGCCTTTTCAATTAAAACCTTTAGTTATTGCGCTTAGCGTATTAGGGGTGACTTTACCGTTATATGTTTTTGCCGAAGAAACGCCACAACAAGCAGGTGATTCTGAAAGTGATGTAATTACTTTGTCCGATGTAGTTGTTACTGGAGCAGCCAAGAAAACTACCGTTGTTCTCAAACGCAAAGTTACCTCAATTTATGGAACGGATAGCTCTGTATTGGATACACCGCGTGTAGTATCCCAAGTGTCAGAACAACAATTTAGAGAAGATGTTATTCGTAGTGCAGATGATCTCGTCAAATATGCGCCTAGCATTACGCGAGGCGGGGGACAAAATGCTAACTTTGCACCACAAATTCGCGGACAGAATTCAGAAGTTTTTCAAGATAGTCAACGCATTTACAGTACTCGCCATCCAACCAATCTAAATGCTTATGAAGCAGCTGATATTGTGGCAGGACCAACAGGTGTAATTTTTGCACCGACTTCTGGTTCGGGTGGATATATTAACTACCTGACCAAAAAGCCTAATTTTAATAAAGCCGAGACCAATATCTCTGGGACTGTAGGTTCCATTTACTCAGGTAAAGGCGCAGAGCCTAATTTCTCTGTCAGTATTGACCATACGGCACCCATTTCAAAAGAGTTAGCATTTCGCGTGAGTGCAACAGCACAAAAGACAGATGACTATTATGACAATGTGAAAAATAACTTTAATGCATTTTATGGAGCGCTTGCTTGGCGTCCAAATGATCGTTTAAGGGTAGATTGGAATATCAGTTACGATGACTATTACGATTTTAATGTCACACATGGCTGGAATAGAGCATCACAACAATCAGTTGATAATGGCCTTTATTACAAAGGTAGAGCTACGCCTATTATTCAAAACGGTTCGACTTTTTGGTCTCCTGTATTTGAATCTGGTGCGGCAAATTCTAAAGTCATTGGTTGGCAAACTCGTCAGAAGAACGATAAAAACCAATATGTGGCTGTTGGTGGAGTTCAGACCACGCCGTTACCGAACTCAACTGCCGATCAAGCAGGAACTATTAAAGGTTGGGTGTATGATCCATCAATCCCCGGCAATGAATTGGTCAAGCTAGATGATAATGTTTCAGGACGTAGTGAAGATAAAAATAGTGCCAAGCGATTTAGCACCCAATTAAAAGTAATTAAAGATTTAAATGAACATTGGTCTATTGCAAACAGTACGCTCTATCAAAATAATAAAGATCTAGGCGACTCTGTTGGAAGCTTCTTTACAGATTTAGATCATGAGTTAATTGATAACCGACTAGAATTTTTAGGCGACTATGATTTTGAAATAGGTGGCGTAAAAATTAATAATAAAAGCAGTACAGGGGGAACATATCGTCATGAAAAGTTTACGTCCTTAGCAGCAAATAATAGTTTTAATATCAATCCTTATGATTTAACCAATGATCCATCGCAGAAGAACCCTGGAGACTTACTGGGGTTAATCAACAATAGCGGTTCAACAGGAGGTTGGATTGGGCAAGCAGGGGTACCTCAATATTCTCAATATTTTGGATATTTAAATTTACCGCGCATGTACCCAATTGGAAATGGTTTATATGCAGAAAAAGGTGGCTTTCCACCGAATGGAGGAGGTGCTGTCTATACCGGCTCTGGTTTTTGGGATACGTTAAGTGTATTCACCCAACAAAATTTTACCTTTAACGATGTATTCGGTATTAACTTAGGAATTAACCATAGTTCTGTAAGAGCAAAACTTGAAAACCCACTTGTTTTAACCCCAACAGATGTCCGCTCATCGAGTGATAAATATAGTCTATTGAGCTATCAACTGAGTACGTTTATTAAGCCTACTGCGAAAAGCACACTCTATTTTACTTATGACAAAAGTACTGCATTAAATACAGGAGTATTTGGGCCTTTCTTGATTTGGGGTGCAGGAAATCAACTTAATCCTTTAGCTTTTGATAGTCAAAGTGAGCTAAAAGAAGTAGGATTTAAATATGAACCTATCACTGACCAATTATTTTTAACCCTAAGTGGGTTTGAACAAAAACGAGATTTATCACCTGATACGAACGGTAATATGGCTCGCTTTGAAGTAAAAGGAATTGAGTCATCATTAAGATGGCAACTTCAAAAAAATATAGCGATTGGGGGCAATTTCACTTATTTGGATGCTGAATACAGCTCTATTATACCTGCGGGTTTTTCACCATTTGGCTTTCACGCAGACAATGCTACGGTTTGGGGAGATAATAATGCTTTAAACCAACGTAAAGCTGGCCGCTATGATGCAGCTGGAATTCCCAAGTACTCTGCTAGTGCTTATGTAGATTACCAACATCAATCTGGTTTTGGGGCCAACCTATCAGGATGGTGGACAAGCTACTGGTACACGAACCTAAGCCAAACCGTGAAAGTACCGAATAACTATAATCTGGACTTAGGTCTTTATTATCGCCAGCCACAATGGACGGTGGGTCTTAACATTCTTAACCTAACCAATGAACGAAATTTTGTGAATGGTTTGGCAGGGTCAAATAGCGAGTTTTTACAACCAATGCGCCCTCTGACTGTACAAGGTCAATTTAGTTATAAATTTTAAACCCAATCAATCATTTCCAAGAATCTTAAAAAGCCATACATCTGTATGGCTTTATTATTAATACGGGATATAAAACACGTTAAATCGTGAATGTTGAAATAACAACAATAATACCTTTCAGACTGTCTATCTATCAGCAGCATTGAATCATTTTTATTTTTAATTTTTTATTAAGTATTTGAAATTATTTAAATAAATTTAATGGCATGGAAGTTGCCAATATAAGAATAGATTTATTTAAATGGAGTCACCATGTTTAAGGTTACAAAAATTAGGCAAAGTATTTTAACTGCTATGTGGGGAGTAACGGCGAGTGTTTCGACGTTAGCTTTAGCGAACGATGATGCTGATACAATTCCTGCTGAGCAACAAGCTCAAGTGGTAAATGCTAAAGATGTAAAAAAACTAGGCGATGTCATCGTTACTGCACAATATCGTGCACAAAACATTCAAAAAGTTCCGACTGCAATTACAGCAGTTTCGGGCAAAGATTTGGCTGCGAAAGGCTCAACATTTATTGGCGATGTTTTAACTTATACGCCCAATGCAGCAGCTGAAAACCCAGATGGTGATAGCCGTCCACGCTGGTATATTCGTGGTCTAGGAACTGGCGATGTTGCTGCCTCTACAGTTTTCCCAGTCGGTATTTATGCAGATGGGGTTTATTTAAATGCGCCTGTTGCTGGTGCTGGAGATTTATTCGATTTAGAACGTATTGAGGTTCTACGTGGTCCACAAGGTACACTTTACGGTAAAAACACCACGGCTGGGGCAGTAAATTACATTTCACGAAAACCTGTTTTTACAGATAAACCGACTGGTTATGGAACAATAGGAATAGGTGACCATAATCTTCGTACTTTTGAAGGTGCCGTGAATGGGGCTATATCAGATAACGTTGCCGTACGAGGAGCATTCTATTCAGAAGACCGCGATGGCTATGCAAAAAATTTAGCCAATGGTGAAAATTACGGGGATGTAGATAAAAAATCATTTCGCTTCCAGATATTAGGAAAAGTTAATGATGATTGGAATGCTTTAGTCAATCTACATAGCCAAACTTATAATGGTCTTGGTAATAATGGCTCTTTAAGTATTGGAAAATACTGGGGTGTTTATGAAAGACCACAAGGCCGAGATACAAATTTAGATTTGCCTGAAAGTAATAAAATTCAACATGATGGCGCTTCACTCACATTAACAGGAGATTTAGGCGGCGGTCATACTTTTACATCCATTACAGCATTTGATAAAACCACTCAAAAATCTATTTCTGATGGTGACTATACGCCTTACGATGTAGCAAGAAGCTATAGCGATAATGAATGGCGCCAATATAGCCAAGAGTTTCGTGTTTCTTCTGATGCTGAAAAAAGACTCAGTTGGATCGCAGGTTTCCACTTTTTCAATGAAGATTTAGACTCAACAGGCGTAAGTGCGCGAGTAAATAAAACATTACCGAATGGCGCTCCAGCTCAAACGGCGGGCACTCCAGCTTTTAGGGACATTACCTATAACCAGACCACACAAAGTTTTGCCTTATTTGGTAACAGTACCTATAAATTTACCGATAAATTTAAAGTGACAGGTGGTTTACGTTGGACAAGTGAAGAAAAAGACATTGATCTAGATCTTGTTCAAATTACCTCAGGTGATTACACCAAAGGCAGTTGGTGGCAAAAGGATGGATATAGCAATGCGGTCTATAACCCAGCGCCGAATGCAAATGGTTCAACAAGTCGTAAAAAGAGATGGAATGAGCTGACCTACGATATTACGCCAGAATATGAAATCACTCCTGATATCAACACATACTTCCGTTTTGCTCGAGGTTTCCGTTCAGGTGGTTTTAACACTGGTCTTTCGAGTAGCCTGACTCAACTAGCAGATGTTAACCCTGAATATTTAAATAGCTATGAGCTAGGTTTGAAGTCTAGCTTGTTAGAAGGCAATTTAACGGCCAATGCCAATATTTTCTATTACGACTACAAAGATATTCAAACAAATTTATTGGTTGCCACAGAAGGACAAGGTGGAGGAGTAACCTCAGTTCTAGCAAATGGACCTAAAGCAGAAGTAAAAGGTGCCGAATTAGAATTAGATTATTTAGCTACCGATAACTTACGCCTACGGTTTGCAGGTGCTTATTTAGACAGTGAATACACCGACTTTGTTGATAAAAACCCAGTAACCAATGTCGTAAATGCTGACAATACAGGTAACAGCTTGGTTCGTTCTCCAAAATACACCATCGGTTTAGGGGGTGAATATACCTTTAATCTTGATAGTGGAGCACGAGTCATTGTGGGCACAGATGCAAAATATCGTGACCGTGAGTTTTTCTTAGTCAATCGTCAAGATTATTCTGTTGACCCAATCTTGAGTCAAAAAGGGTACACCTTATGGAACGCAAACGTTGGGTATATCAGCGCAAATAATAAATACCAAGTTAATGCTTACGTTAAAAACTTGCTAGACGAAGAATATCAAGTTCATGGGCGACCAAATGGTCCTGCTGGACAATATGTCTTAACCTATGGAAACCCACGTCAAGTTGGTGTTTCTCTCACTGCAAAATTCTAAGCTTTGCTTTACGGAGAAAATAATGGGAATTGAATTTTTTACACGTTTACCACTTCATGGCGAAACAGAATTTTTACCTGGTGATCCACGTAATCGCGGTGATTGGGCCAATATTGAAAATGTTGAAAATACCGGAGCTGTTTCGAACTATGAAGTAGGTGATGACTTTACCTATATTGATTACTTAAGTCAGGTAGCACGGGCAGCAGAAATTAATGGTTTTGCTGGTGCACTCATGGTAAACGCACCAACGGGTGAAGAGCCTTGGACAGTATGTTCATTGCTGGCAAGAGAAACCAAAAAACTTAACTTTGTGACTGCATTTCAGGCCTATCATTTTAGTCCATATAATGCTGTACAAACTGCGGCAACTTATCAGCGTGCAACGGGCAATCGACTGGTTTGGAATATTATTAATGGCGGCTCGGAAGTCATCCAACGTCAGGTCGGCGATGACTTACCTCACGATGAGCGTTATGCACGTGCTACAGAGTTTCTTGATGTTGTAAAAGGATATTGGAATAATCCTTCATTTCACTATAAAGGAAAGTACTATTCGGCAGAAGGCGGTGGTCTAAAATATCCACTGAATAAAGCAAGCCTTCCAATTATTTGCACGGCTGGTTCTTCTGAAGCTGCTCGCGAGTTTGGAGCAAAACATGCCGACTATTATTTAATGCGAGCTGAAAAACCAGAAGAAATTGCCGCATTGATTACAGACGTACGTGCTCGTGCAAAAAAGTATGGTCGTGAAAATATAAAATTTGGTCTATCAATCGATACCATTGCTCGCCGTACTGAACAAGAAGCTTTGGCAGAGGCACAGCGCTTTCTTGATGAAGCTGCTGAAAAGCAACGTTTACACGCGGCAGCAGCCCATGCGGGTTTACGTTCAGCGCGCGTATTAAGCTTCGAAAAAGAGTATGCCGAAAAAGATGGCAGTAAAAATGTTAGCGACTTTTTCATCCATCCAAATGTTTGGTCTGGATTTGGATATATTGGTGTGCCACCCGGTGTTGCTTTGGTAGGGAGCTACCAACAGATTATTGAGCGTATTGAAGAATACAATAGCATTGGCATAGAGTTATTCTTTCTTGCTGGCTATCCACATCTTGAAGAGTCATACCGTCTTGGTGAACACGTTCTTCCACACTTTAAAAAGCAACGTGCTCGATTACAGCCTACGGTAGCTAGCCCAGAATTTGATATTGCGCTTTAAAGTTTAAATGTTCTTTACATAAGCCTGATTAGTAAGCTAGTTGGGCTTTTTTAATTTTTTGTTCTTTATATACGTTTCATCTTTTATGAAAGGTCTATACAAGAATTCTTATCTTTATCTCTTATTTATAAATATAAATATTTTCTGATCTTTGTACCTGTTTAGACAGTTAAACAAAACATCTCTCTTTACACTTATCCAGAGCATAAAACCAAAGTTGATCACAACACGTCTCATATTAGATCTGCATGACACGGATAAATGATCATCAGGTATACGTTTAGTTAAACATTCTGAGAGATCTATAACAGCAGAATGTATGGATATATATCGAGATATGAAAGAAATAATTTCGCAAAAAAATTCATCCAGCATTGTCTGGAAAAGTACCAAGAAACCATGGTTCATTTCTGTTGGGTATTTTAACTCGCTTGCGATCTATTGGATTGTACCTCTTTGTTTATTCTTACTATGGTGGGTAGCATCAAATGAGCAATGGATGCCTGCCCAAATTTTACCTACCCCAAAAGACACATGGCATTCTTTCGTTGAAATCGCATCGCAAGATCTATGGTCACAGCTTGCGATCAGTCTTGAGCGCTTTGGTCTTGGCTTATTGTCAGGTGTATTAGGCGGCGTATTTCTAGGTGTTTTACTGGGTTATAGCCGCATTGCGGAAAAATACCTTTCTGCAACGTTTTATGCATTGGTCATTATTCCAACATTGGCTTGGTTACCTTTGCTCATGATCTGGCTCGGCATCGAAAATAGTTTAAAAATTTTCATCATTTTTAAGGCTACGATGGTGCCGATTGCCTTACATACTCAGGCAGGGGTACGTGACATTCAACCCAAACTCAAAGAAATGGCAGCAATCTTACAGTTTAATCGGCTAACCTTGCTCACAAAACTTGTACTGCCAGCCACACTTCCATATTTCTTTACGGGTTTAAGACTTGCTGTTGCAGCAGGTTGGACGAGCTTAATTGCTGTTGAGTTATTGGCTTCATCGGAAGGCATTGGATATTTGATGGTGACAGGTCGTCAGCTATTTCAGCTTGATATTGTCTTTGTCACGATTTTTGTGATCGCATCTGTAGGAATTATTTTCGATTTTATCCTACATCGAATTGAACGTAAGTTTGTATTCTGGCCACATGCTGCTTTAAGTGCTCATACTTTTCACAAAAAAAGCAGAACAGATATTTTCAAATCGTGGGTTTTACCTTTGAGTTTAGTGGTGCTTTGGGCAATCAGCAGTTGGTTTAACTTGATTTCGAGTCAAATCTTTCCCACGCCGTGGAAAGTATTAGAAGCACTGTGGTCAGGTATTCAAGATTTCTCACTCACTACCGCCATGTATTACAGCCTTTATCGTGCAATTTTGGGTTTGATTATCGGCGGGTTAATTGGGGCTTCAGTAGGAATTGTGGTGGGGTTATTTAAACCTATTGAAAATCTGTTGGCACCTACACTCAACACATTACGTCTAATCGCCATTTTTGCTTGGATTCCGCTACTGACAGCTTGGTTTGGGCTCGAAGATTTATCAAAAATTGTTTTCATTTCAATAGCAACATTTTTTCCGATGTTTATTGCGACATGGAAAGGCATGTCGAGTATTCCAATGCAGCTTGTTGAAGTCTCAAGCACTTTAAGAATGACATTGGTTCAGCGCTTAACAATTTTGATTTTACCGAGCATTGCACCCTCAATGTTTGCTGGATTTCGATTGGCCTTGCTCTATTCGTGGATGGCATCTTTTGGAGCTGAATACTTGATGGGCTCTGGAATTGGCATAGGTAGCTACATGATGGCTGCACAGCAAAACTTTGAAATGGACCGTGTAATAGCAGCAACCGTTTTGGTCGCTGGTTTAGGGGCGCTTCTGGCATGGCTGGGAAAAATAACTGAAAACTACGCAACATCTTGGCGAAAAAATTGAGGTCAGACCATGACAATTACCCTTAATACAAATACTGAAAAACATCACCAATCTTTTCAATCTAATGCTCAAACACGTGTGGCATTTCACCATGTTCATAAGTCTTTTGTCGTCAATCAACAACCTGTCAAAGTCATTCACGACTTTAATCTAGAAATTAAAGAAGGCGAGTTTATTGCGATTGTAGGTAGCAGTGGTTGCGGTAAATCTACGCTCTTACGTCTTTTGGCTGGACTTGATCAAGATTTTGATGGTCGAATTTTAATTGATGGTGCCGATGTAAGCGGGATTGGTGGCGATCGAGCAGTAGTTTTTCAAGAACATCGCTTATTTCCTTGGCTTACCGTTGAGCAAAACATTGAGCTGGGTTTATTAAATGAGGCGTTAACTGCGCGCGATAAAGATATTCTGGTTCAGAAAGCAATTGAATTGATTGGTTTAAATGGCTTTGAAAAGGCCTACCCACACCAACTATCTGGTGGGATGTCTCAACGTGTAGCTATTGCTCGTAGTCTTGTGGTGCAACCACGTATTTTTCTGTTAGACGAACCGTTTGGTGCCTTGGACGCATTAACACGGCATCAAATGCAAAATGAATTACTTCGCATTCAATCTCAACAAAAAATGACCACTGTTTTTATTACACATGATGTGGAAGAGGCCGTAACTCTGGCAGATCGTGTAGTGATTTTAAAACCCAAACCTGGTCGTGTTGAACAGATAATTCCCGTCAACTTGCCGCGTCCTCGAAATCGTTCAAGTTTTGAATTACATCAATTAAAAGAACAGATTTTTCGGATTTTGACCGAAGACAAAATTGGTTAATAGGAGTTATTGATGAGTGAATTTAGTCAAGGCTCGATTAGAAAAGCATTTTTATTTGAGCAATTATCCAATCAGGTCACCCATACAACGACGGTTAATGATCCTTTTAGCCATAACGTAGATGTTGAAAATGATACTGCTGAACCAAAAAAGAATGCTTTGGCAATTGCGATTGTGGCGGTTGCTGCGGCACATTTGGGAATCTGGTATATCGCCAAACAACTTCCTACACCTCAGCTTGATGTCAAAACACCTGATCCTGTGGTGATAGAGATTGTCAAACTGCCTGAACCACCTAAGGTGATTGAACCTAAAATCCCTCCAGTGGTGCAAAAGCCAAAGATACCGCCTGTTAGCCCAAAGCCTGAGCCTTTACAAAAGCAAATAGAGACACCAAAACCAGTACAGAAACACGTTGAGCAGCCTAAACCTGTTGAACAGCATAAGGCAGTAGAGCAACCAAGGCTTGTAGCGGAACCCTTAAGTAAAAACCTGGTGTCGGCTCCTGTTCAACAACCCGTTTCAAAACCCGCTGAAGCACCTGCGAAAGCTGTTGATGACAATTTGCCAGTTACAGAAGCAAAAGGCTATGCAGGTTATTTGAGTAATCCAGCGCCTGAATATCCTGAACAGGCTCTCGATCGAGGTTGGGAAGGTTCAGTCATCTTGAGGGTAAAAGTCTTGCCAAATGGCAGTCCTGATAGCGTGACAGTCAAACAGAGCAGTGGAAAAAAAATACTCGATAGTGCAGCAGTGAGAACCGTAAAACAATGGAAGTTCTCACCGGCTTTAAAAGGGAAGACACCAGTCGAAGGTTGGGTCGATGTTCCTATTCACTATCAGCTCCCAAAATAATTTTTAACTTAATATTGATCTATAAGGAATTTCAAAATGAGTGATATAAACTCCCTGATCCACGATGGGACTATCTGGTTATTGGTTGCTTTTTCGATTGTGACGTGGGGTTTGATTGTCATTAAACTGGTTCAAACCCAAAAAGCCAACCGCCAAAGTAAAGCCTTTGCAGAAGAATTCTGGAGTGCTAAAAATCTGCAAGATGCGATTCAAAAATCGGAAGTAGGGCAAGGACCAGTGGCACGCATTGCAAATACTGGTTTTAAAACACTTGCCGATGCAGACGATGATACTCATCAAGATTTACAACATAGCTGGAGTCGTCAAGATTTACTCGAGCGCCATTTACGCAAACAAATTTTGTCAGAACGTCGCCAGCTAGAAAAAGGCTCTGCCTTGCTCGCATCAATTGGTAATAATGCACCTTTCATTGGGCTATTTGGTACAGTCTTTGGGATTATCCATGCTTTACAGGCCATTGCACATTCGGGTAATGCCAGTATGGATGTCGTTGCAGGGCCGATTGGTGAAGCACTAGTTGCAACAGGCATCGGGATTGCAGTGGCTGTTCCAGCGGTACTGGCATATAACTATTTTGTGCGTAAAGTAAAAACTATTGGTGCAGAACTAGATGACTTTGCGACTGATTTTGTCAGCCTAAACCAAAAATCAGGTTTCCAGCTTAAGACTGTCAAGACAAAAACAACAAATACGAGCATTCCAGCCAGCGAGTTAAGCCATACCCACAATAAAGAAAAGGTATATGCATAATGGCAATTTCAACATCAGAACAAGATGATGTCGTTAGCGAGATCAACATTACTCCTTTAGTGGACGTGATGTTAGTTCTTCTGATTGTATTTATCGTCACGGCGCCCTTACTAACCAATACTGTTAAGGTAAACTTACCCAAAGCTGCACCAACACAGGTGACAGATCAGACCAAGGCAGTAGTCATTAGTGTTAATCCAAAAGGGGAAATTTATCTGGATAAAGATAAAGTTACTCTTGAACACTTTGAACAGGCCATTCAAACGCGTAAGGCGGCCAATCCTAAACTGGCTCTGAACCTGAATGCGGATGAGACGGTTCCTTATGGTACGGTTGCCAAGTTACTGGCCAGCATAGAACGGGTAGGCGTTGATAAACTATCAGTTATTACATCGCCTAAGTCTTAAGTTCTATCCAAATAAACAAGACGAAAGAAAATCAAGATCCAAATTTGAGATCTTGATTTTTATATAATTGTTTAATCTAAATTTATATTAAACTTGAATTTCACGATTAGGTTGTATGGTCTATTTTAGAGCTTCAATTTGATGGTGAGATGGCGAATGACAACACTTGTTTATAACGATAAAAGAAGAAATAACTATGATCATTTTTTAGATTTATTAGATCAAACTCATATCAATCGTTATCAAGATTTCAACATTACCTTTGAATATAAAAAACTGGCTGAACAAATGCTGTCAGAATGTGAATTCATGGACGCGTGTTCACTTGAAGAAAAGCAGAAATTATTTAATGAAATTAAGATAAAGCATCTTTATCAAGGGCAAGTGCTATATTCGAGAAATCAAGACTGTCGTGAACTGATCATTGTTTTAAGTGGTGTACTCAAATTAGGTTGGAATTCATACGATGGGAAATATCTTATTCATCGTTTTATTCCTACAGGCGCACTATTAAATATTGTCTATCTTATTTCTGAATCTGCCTTAGAGCATGAATATGTTGCACATGAAGCAACTGTGGTAGCAACCATTCCTGAACATATCTTTAAGCACACCATACAGCACAATTCACGCATGCTATATCAGGTTTTAAAATTGGTATGTCAGAGAACACGGCTTTTAGACAATGATATCTATCACACATCTACGCAACCTTTAAAGGTACAAATTGCACGACAGCTCATCTATTTAATCGAATTTTTTTCGACCCAAACTCAAAAAGGTATTGAGGTTTTATTAAAACTCTCACAAGAAAATTTAGCTGAACTTTTAAAAATATCGAGACAAAGTATCAGAAAGGAAATTCAGTGGTTTGTTGAAGAAGGCATTATAGAAACAAAATACAATCATATCTCTGTAAAAGACATCGACAAATTAAAAGCCTTACTGCACTAAAGAGATTATGACGAATTATGAATAATTTTTCATAAATGCAGAAATGCTATGTAATTTTTGTTGCAGAATTTAAAGGGGGTAATTTCTAAACTCATATCATCAATGATGAGAACGATGATATGGCAGATTTATTAATAAAAAAACCAGTGAGTAAGTTAATCGATGTGATCCCTTTAGCAGGTCGTATCGGTGCACAAATTAATGGTGTTGAATTATCTTCAAACCTTAACCCTGAGGTCTTGAATCAAATTAGGCAATCATTGCTTGAACATAAAGTTATTTTTTTCCGTAATCAGGAACATTTAACAGATCAAGAACAGGAAAAATTTGCCGAATTGCTTGGGCAACCTATTTCTCATCCTACTGTTCCAGTGGCAGAGGGTTCGACTTATATATTTGAACTTGATTCCCGTCATGACGGTCGTGCAGACGTTTGGCATACCGATGTCACCTTTGTATCAAATTATCCAAAAATCAGCATTCTAAGAGCGGTAACTACGCCCAATCGAGGGGGCGATACCACATGGGCAAATACAGAAGCAGCCTATGATGAATTGCCAGAGCCGCTAAAGCTCCTTGCCAATCAGCTCCGTGCGATTCACACCAATGATTTTGATTATGGTGGTTTTCGACCTTCTGCAAGTGATGAAGTCGTAAAACGCCATCAAAAAATCTTTGCTTCAACGGTCTATGAGGCGGAACACCCATTGGTCAGAGTACATCCTGAAACAGGTAAGCGAACCTTAATTTTAGGCCAATTTTTTAAACGTTTTGTAGGTCTGACTGCTAAAGAGTCCAACAAGCTGTTTGAAATTTTTCAAGATCGTATTACCAAACCAGAAAACACGATTCGCTGGACGTGGAAGGATGGAGATGTCGCTATTTGGGACAACCGTGCCACTCAGCATTTAGCCGTCAATGATTATGGTAATGCCTTGCGTATTATGCGACGCGTTACGTTGGCAGGCGATGTTCCTGTTGATATCGATGGCAAAGCGAGTAAGCAAATTAAGCCATCTACGTCTTAAGCGTCTAAGCAATACGACGCTGATTTATCAATAAAAATGTGGAAGATATAATGAAACCATCAATTTTTAAAAAATTGATCCTGCTGAGCTTATTGTCTTTTGGACATGCCAGTTATGCTGAAAGCCTTAAAACAATTCGAATTGGCTCTCCCGATTTGACTGCTGGTCAGAAACACGCGGGTGGTGGAGTTGTTGATGTGCTTTACAACAAAAAATGGCTTGAGCAAGAACTTGCAAAAAACAATGTCAAAGTGGAATGGCATTTCTTTAAAGGTGCTGGGCCAGCCATTAATGAAGCTTTGGCCAACAATCAACTGGATTTCGCCTTTTTAGGGGATTTACCTCCAATCATTGGTAAAGCCAATGGATTAGATACCCAATTACTTGTTCCAACAGCGCGCGGCATTACCAATTATCTAGCGGTAAGATCTGATCTTCCGATCAAAAAATTTGCTGAATTAAAAGGGAAACGCGTTGGTTTGTTAAGAGGAACAGCAGATGAGTTGTCATTTGTGAGTGCATTGAACAGCCAAGGTTTAAAGCTCAGCGATGTGCGAGTGGTCAATTTAGATTTTAACGCCGTCAACGCTGCTTTGGCCGCAAAAAAAATTGATGCGTCATGGGGACCTTCTCGATTTTTTGCGTTACGTGACAAACACATCGTTAACTTGCCTATAAGTAGTCGTCAGTTAAATGGTGCAGGATCTACTCAAGGTGTGTTTTTAGGTCGTCAATCGTTTATTCGACAACATCCAAATGAAACACAACAGGTTGTGACTCAGGTTGTAAAAGGACTGAATTGGCTCTCAAATGAGCAAAATCGAGTACCACAAGTCGCACTCTTTTTTACCCAATCGGGTTATCCAGCATCTATATATGCTCAGGAACTCAATGGTGTAAATCTGAAGTTTTTATATTCACCGTTATTTGATGGCTATTACACCCAACAATTGCAGCAAAAAATCACTTTGGCTACGCAACAAGGGTTGATACGCAAAAATATTGACGTCAAAAGCTGGATTAATCCGTCATTTGTAAATCAAGCACTTGAACAATCAAATTTAAAGACTTACTGGAAGCCAACTCAGCAGTACGAATATTTGAAATCAGTGAAATAAGCATCGTCTTTTAAAACTTAATTATGGGGTAAATAATGTCGATACATTCGAGAAATGTAGGGCGTGATCCGTTCACGTCAGTAACTAAACAAAAAATTTTAAATTTAAGTCTGCTTTCGCTGAGTATCTTGTCAGTTTGGGGACAAGCTCATGCAGAAACAGTCTCAAGCACCGCACGTTCTTCAGAGGATGTGGCTCAATTAGAGACCGTTGTTGTGACAGCAACACGCCGTGAAGAATCACTCCAAAAAGTACCCGTTGCCGTTTCAGTTATTAGTGGAAAGGAACTCGATAAGCAACAGCGAAACTCACTTGAAACATTGGTAACACAAGTACCGAGTGTTAACTTTCGGGCTGGAGCTTCCAATAAGGATACTTCTTTATTTGTTCGCGGTATTGGAACTGTTACCACTTCACCGGGTGTTGAGCCTTCCGTCTCTACAGTGATCGATGGCGTTGTGTACAGCCGACCGGGGCAAGCAACACTCGATTTGTTAGATGTGGATCGTATTGAAGTCCTTCGTGGTCCTCAAGGGACACTTTTTGGTAAAAATGCATCGGCAGGTGTAGTTAATATTGTGACCAAAAATCCAACCAGTGAAACCTCGGGTTATATTGATGCCTATGCCACTAGCGATAGTGAACAACGAATTAAACTAGGAGCATCTGGTACATTAATTCCTGAAAAATTAACTGCCAATGTCTCGGCGCTATTAGGTAATTTTGATGGCAATGTAGATAACCTTACAACCAATCAAGATGTTAATGGCTATAAAAACTATGGGTTTAGAACCAAATTTGAATATACGCCTACCGATAGTTTAGTTTTAGGCTTTACTGCCGATTATCTGCATAAAAAAGGAAGTGCTCCGACAGGTATTGTGGTTAAAAATACCGATGCCAACTATGCAGCAGCATTATCGCCTGTTGTAGCATCTCCAACCAATCGAAGTACGGTTGAAAATACTCAAGCCTCGACTGATGATACCAATCAGGGGGTAGCGCTTACCGCAGACTGGACATTAACCAATCATCAATTGTCATCCATTACGGCCTTTCGCCAATGGAAAAACACACAGATTGGTGACAGCGATCAGCTTGCTGCTCCGACACCAAATTTTGCCGGAATTGCCGATTTAGGGCATGTTAACAGTAAGCAATTTTCTCAAGAAATTAGAATTAAACCGCTCGATCATGGTTTTTTTGATTATGTCGCGGGTCTATATTTTTCAAAGAACAAAAACGATGAGACTTATCAACGCGAGTCAACTTGGTACAACAATGCCTCTAATGCCTATGTCGTAGATTTTGGTAAGGCAATCTATAACACAGACAGCACCAACTATGCTGCATTTGGTGAAGGTACCTTTCATTTCACAAATCGGTTGAGATGGATTGCTGGTTTACGTGTTACTCGAGATGAGTTGTCTTATGATCACAGCCGAGTTTCAACTGTTCCAAGCAGTGTAGGTGTCCGAAATGCTATTCGTTCTTCATTTAGCAGTGATGGATCAACCAGTGAAACTGGAGTTTCAGGCCGCATTGGACCTCAATATGACTTTACACCGAACATATTGGGCTATTTTACCTATTCAAGAGGTTATAAAGGTCCTGCATATAACGTTTATTTTAATATGCAGCAAAATGATACGCCTGTCATTGACCCTGAAACGGCTAACTCTTACGAACTTGGTCTCAAATCTCAATGGCTGAATAATCGTCTGCGCGTCAATGTGGCTTTATTTAACACGGATTATGATAACTATCAGGCAAATTTTAGAACTCTCGACCCAAATGGTTTCCCGATAACCCGCTTGGTTAATGCAGGAAGTGTCTCTACCTATGGGGCTGAAATTGATTCGGTATATAAGATTAATCCAAATTGGGCATTAAACTTTTCAGGTGCCTATACACATGCGCGAATTGATGACTTCAAATGTCCAGCTGCCGATACTTCGTGCCCAAATGTAAATGGTAAGCCGCTGCCATTTTCTCCGGATTGGAAATTTAACACTCAGCTCGATCGCTATTTTACTCTGGCAAATAACAAGCAAATTGAACTTTCAACCCAATATGCATGGCAAAGCAAAGTACAGTTCAGTCTCGACCAGAACCAAAACACCATTCAGGGTGCATATGGACTTTTGAACGCGAGCATTGCTTTAGCTGATACTGCTTCTGACTGGCGATTGGCATTGAATGTACGAAATATAACGGATAAATCATATGCGACCTTACTGAGCACCAATGGTAGCCGTATTACTCGTCAAGTCCCTAGAGATGATGAACGCTATTTTGGCATTTCATTCCGTAAAAATTTCTAAAAAGTATGTCTAGTACGCCTCGTTTTTAAGAGGTGTACACCCATCCATTGGACTGATTAAAATGAGTAATCCTTCGTCTACAAGAAAGCTTCACCTTAATTTATTTTTAGACAGTTATGGCCATCATTTGGCCAGTTGGAGACATCCAGCGAGTCAATTAAACCTAAGCCCCTATGAGCGCTACTTACATGCAGCAAAAATAGCTGAAGAGGGTAAATTTGATGCTATTTTTTTTGCCGATAGTTTGGCTGTTGATCCAGCGATTGCGACATCAGGCAAAATTCGCGGTAACGAGATTGAACCTCTCACATTACTTTCGGCAATCGCAACTCAAACCCGTCATATTGGACTCATTGGAACAGCCACGACAACCTATAATGAGCCATATCATCTCGCAAGAAAGTTTGCTTCTTTAGACCAGATTTCTGCTGGACGAGCAGGTTGGAACCTCGTCACTACGGATTTTGCACTTGAAGCGAAAAATTTCAGCACAAAGGAACATGTCAAACATCACGACCGCTATGCACGTGCTGAAGAATTTCACGATGTCGTAAAAGGACTTTGGAATAGTTGGGATGAGGATGCAGCTATTCATGATAAAGCCACAGGGATTTTCTTTAATCCCGATAAGGTACATACGCTCAATCATTGCGGTGATATTTTTCAGGTAAAAGGTCCACTCAATATTAGCCCAAGCCCACAGTCTCACCCTGTGGTGGTTCAGGCAGGCAGTTCAGAACGAGGCAAAAATCTGGCAGCTCGTACCGCAGATGTCATTTTTACTGCGCAATCTAACTTAGCCGCTGCACAGCAATTTTATAGCGATGTTAAACAACGTCTTGAAGACTTTGATCGCCAAGAACATGAGTTAGTGGTCATGCCGGGTGTATATGTGCTTGTTGCTCATACACATGAAGAGGCTAAGAAACAGCAACAGCTTTTAGATGAACTCGTTGATGATGACATTGGCCTTGGGCTTTTAGGAAGAATGTTGGGCAATTTTGACCTAAGCGATGTTGATGTGAATCAGCCTTTAGCTTCCTTAGATTTATCCGAGACGCAAACAGGGCAGCAAAGTCGCCAGCAATTGATTCAGGCACTCGGGCAAGAGCAGGGTCTAACTATTAAACAGCTCTATCAACGTATTGCATCAGGACGAGGGCATTTTTGTTTGGTTGGAACGCCAGAATATATCGCCGACCAGCTTGAAGAGTGGTTCGTTAGTGATGCAGCAGATGGGTTTAACATTATGCCTGCCGTCATATCAAACGGAATTAGGGACTTTGTCGATCTGGTTATTCCCATCCTTCAACAGCGCAATTTATTCCGCAAAGAATACGAAGGTCAAACATTAAGACAAAACCTCGGCCTCTTGGCTGATGCCGAATAGAAGGACAAAGTATGTATCTCGCAAATTCAGAACGATATCAAACATTTCAATACCGAAAAATTAAAAATAGCGGTTTGGTATTACCACCATTGTCACTTGGTTGCTGGCATAACTTTGGAGATGACACTCCAATTCAGCAACAAAAATCAGTACTTTACACGGCGTTTGATCATGGAATTAATCATTTTGATCTGGCCAATAATTATGGAACACCCTTTGGAAGTGCAGAGAAAAATATTGGGCACTTTTTAAAAACTGACTTCAAGCCATATCGAGACGAACTCATTATTTCGACAAAGGCAGGCTGGGACATGTGGCCTGGACCTTATGGACAAGGTGGTAGCAGCCGAAAATACCTAATGGCTAGTCTTGATCAAAGCTTACAGCGACTGGGGCTTGATTATGTCGATATTTTTTATTCACATCGCTATGACTCAGAAACACCGCTTGAAGAAACAGCCAAGACACTTGCTGATATTGTGCAACAAGGTAAAGCTCTCTATGTGGGGATTTCTTCTGGATATACACCAGAGTTAACTTTACAGTTGATAGAATTGCTTCAGGCTTATCACGTTCCACTTACTTTGCATCAACCGATTTACAATTTTTTTGAACGTCAGATTGAGCAGGGTTTAACGGAGACTGCTAAACAAGAGGGGTTTGGTGTAATTACGTTCTCACCACTGGCTCAAGGGCTATTGGCTGGAAGATATCTGAATGGTGTACCTGAAGACTCACGTATTGGGCGTGGTAGTCGTTATTTACAGTCAGAACATCTCGTTGCATTGAAGCTACAGCAAATACAGCAGTTAAATGAAACAGCAAAGCGTCGAGACCAAACATTGGCTCAATTGTCATTGTCATGGGTTTTACGAGATGAACGGATTACATCGACAATCATCGGTGCTAGTCGACCAGAGCAGATCATCGAAAACTTAAAAGCATTGCAAAATACGACGTTTAGTGCAGATGAGTTGACTCAGATTGACGCTATTCTAAATACGCCATAAAACTCTATACAAAATTTGCAGCATGGCTTTTTAGGAGCCAATGCTGCAATGATTGAGCATTTTATTTGTTAAAAGCTAAGTTTCACGGTTGCACCAATGGTACGAGGCTGACCTAAACTAGCGAGAACAATACCATTAGAAGAATTCCATGTATTGGTCACATAGGTTTCATTGGTGAGGTTTTTTACCCATAGCGCAACATCCAGTTCATTTTCACCAATACGATGTCGTGCACCCAGACTCGCATTTGTTAATCCATAAGCTTTAATAACACTGTACGGGTTATTATCTAAAGAGCCATATGACCAATCTCGCCAAGCATAACTTCCTGAAACATAGGGCTGCCAGTTATTATGCTCAGCTAAGTCATAACGGAAATTGAAATTTGCAATCCACTTCGGTACGCCATATACACGCTCTCCAGACAGATCTTGTGTATTTACGCCTGTTGGAATGCTGATATTGGATGGAGCCGGGGCATTTTTGTATTCTGTATAAGTAGTATCGTTAAGAGAACCATTAAAATTAAGTGTAAGGCGACGAATAGGCTGATAGGTTGCATCGAGTTCAATCCCTCGGCTGCGTACTTTACCTGCATTTGCCAATACACTCACGACAGAGTTACCGACTTGTTCATAGCTTGTGGTTTGATAGTCAGAAACATCAATCCAGAATATATTGCTATTGAGCTGTAAGGTATTATTAAGAAAATTTTGTTTTAATCCAATTTCATAGTTATCTGCTTTTTCAGGATCAACCTTTAACGAGTTAGCACCCGCTGCTGGTGCAGAACCAATGCTCAGGTTAAAGCCACCTGATTTCTCGCCGTGTGAATACGTTGCATAGGCCAGTGTGCTCGGATTTACCCGATAGCTGCCAGTCAGTAAGCCAGAGTAACTTAAACCATGTTGCTTCAGTTCGCCTGAGTCGTATGCGCCAAGCTGGGCATTTAGTAAATTACGCTCTGCCGCACTTAAACCCGAAACTGGAGTACCCCCAATAGGGTCGGTTCTATAGATACTGGCAGATTTATCTTCATAGGTGACTCGTGCACCTGTGGTGATGTCTAACTTCGGTGTCGCATGCCATGTACTTTGACCAAATAGTGCTGAGCTTTTTGTCTCAGTTGTTCCATATGAATACGAATCTCGATTATTCAAAATATTCGATTGACCATTTGCAATTAAGGTTCTCACGCTCGGAACGTTGTAAAGATAGAATGCGTCAGCCGTATCTCCATATAAAGAGAACGTCGTATTGTCTAACTGTTGCTGAAAGTAATATAGACCTGTTACCCAATCCACTTTTTGATTTCCAGCAGATGTTAGGCGTAGCTCTTGAGAATACTGTTTATCTCGAACCGAAACACCGGCATTCGTCAATGCATTTGAACTAATAAAATCACTATTGGTTGGAGTGAAGTTCCAAAAGCGGTATGCACTAATCGACGTAATTTTTTTACCGCTATCTAGCGACCAATTGGCTTCTGCCGATCCACCACCTTGCTCAACAGACATGTGTTGTGGGGCATCTGAATGAATCTGTTTATCGTTCCAGTTGGTATAAAGATTTTTAGCACCTGACTGTGTGGCATTTTCTAAGTAACGATTGTAGTTATTGCCATATACGGTACTGTTAAACGTTGGCCCAGCGTAGTACATGACCATCGCGCCTTGATCGTCATCTTGTTTGTTGTAATCTGCAATTAAACGTAAATTAAAATTCTCTTGCGGTTTCCAGAGAATTTGACCGCGGACACCTTCGCGATCTGTATTGTTATAATCTTTACCATTATAGGTGTTATCAATAAAACCATCCTGAGTGGTTTTATAAAATGAGAGTCGGCCTGCTACATTTTCGGATAGAGCATCTGAAAACGTTCCTTTAGCCTGCAAATAATTGCGTGAGCCAAAAGAAATTTCAGCAGAATGGTCTGGGTCGAAGGTAGGCTGTTTTGAGCTAATGTTTAATAAGCCCGCCGTAGTATTTTTACCAAATAATGTCCCTTGTGGCCCGCGTAATAATTCGAGTTGAGCAATATCTAATAAATCAAATACAGCCATGCCGGGGCGACCTAAGTAAACATTGTCCAGATAGACCCCAACACTCGCTTCCAAACCATCACTGGCTGGGTTATTACCCAAACCCCGAACCGCTACACTCGATTGACGAGGGTTTAAGAAAGCAACATTAAGGCTGGGTAGGGCTTGTTGTAGATCTTCAAGTTTGCTGAGTTTTTGTGTTTCCAGTGTTTTAGCACTTAAAATACTAATCGGTGTTGGAACATTTTGTGCTTTTTCTTCACGTCTTCGTGTAGTCACAATAACATCTGCAAGCTGAATGACATCATCTGCTTTACTGTTTGACTTTGAATTTGACGTACTGGCTTCCGTTACCGCTGTACCTGAAGTAGCGGAAGTGTCCTCGGCATAGACAATAGATGAATATCCTGCACACCCTATAAATGAAATAAACAGACTTTGCGTGATTTTATTTAAAACTAATCTTTTTCTCTTGAAATGAAAGGTGTGCTTTTGAACTGACATTAATGACTCCATTTGTGTTTTCTTTGTGATGATTTTAATTTTTATGTAATTGAACACTGTCATTATCAGTACAAACTTAAGTTTATATTTTGATGATCTTATCTTTATATTTAATAGTAATTTTTTAAACATAGGCCTTTTAAAATATTGTTCAGGTGGCAAATGTAAAAGCCAGCATGAGGTGCTGGCTTAGTTCAATCAGTTGATACCAATCTCTTCTTTATTTTACGCTTCGAACGGTTCTAGCTGATCATTTTGTAATAATCTTCGTTGTTGCACATTTTCAATCACACCATTTTCTTTGACATAAGTTGCCCATTCTTTGAGTAATTCATCGAGCTTTTCTGGATATTGTTTTGCCAAATCCTCAGTTTCGCCTTTATCATCTTTAAGGTTATATAGCTGCCAGCGATTTGGTCCATTTGGCGCAGGGATAAAGAGCGCTTTCCATTCTCCTTTGCGCAGAGCCTTTTGACCAAATAACTCCCAGCCTGTGACATGATCTTCACTGTGAATGTGATCTTGTTGTACTTGTAAATACGGCAAGATAGAACGACCACGGAGTGGGACCAATTGACGACCTTTATATACCTGACCAGGATGCTGAATATTTAAATAATCTAATAGGGTTGGTAGTAAATCCATGACCGTCAAAAATTCGTGACTGATCTGATTTTGGCGTTTAAACCCTGCGTAGTGAATGAAAGAAACTGTTCTAATTCCACCTTCGCTAGTATGTGCTTTATAAAGGCGAGCAGGAGCAGTAGCTGCTTGTGCCCAATGTTCTCCGTACCAAACATATGAATTTGCTCGTCCAATATTATCAATACTGTTGTCGTAATATTGCTCGATAATTTCATTAAGTTGGCCCCCAAAGACGGGTAGAGCTTCAAGTTGAGCACCTTCTGCACCATTGTCTGATAGAAAAATAACAATGGTATTGTCCAATTCCCCTCGATCTTTGAGGTATTCCACTACACGTCCAACGTTTTGATCCATACGATCTACCATGGCCGCATAGACTTCCATAATTCTTGAAGACTTATCACGTTGCTCTTGAGTAATATTTTCCCAGAATGGAGTTCTAGCGAGGACAGGGTGAATCGTTGTTTCTGCATCTACCAATTGAAGTTGCTTGAGTTTCTCAAGGCGCTGTTCACGCAATTTAACGGGGCCATCTGCATAACGTCCTTTATATCGATCGATATCTTCCTGAGGTGCCTGTAAGGGCCAGTGCGGTGCAGAGAAAGGTAAGTATGCAAAAAAAGGACGTCCTTGGCGTGCTTCATCATCTTGTAAAAAGTCTAGAAGGCGAGTGGTAAAATAATCTGATGAATAAAACCCTTGAGGTAGTTCTTCCGAAAACTCGTCATCTTCTGCATAGAGTCCTTTTGTTGACTTAAGTAAGCGTGGAATTTGGTCTTCAGGAATATCAGCTTCAAATAGATAATGATTAGCGGCACCCGGTAATAGGGCAAAAGAACGTTCAAATCCTTTTTTAATTGGAAAATATTCTGGCTTTAGACCCAAATGCCATTTCCCAGACATAAGGGTGTAGTATCCCGCATCTTTTAATAATTCTGGTAATGCGGCAACTTTGTTATTTAATACACCTTCATAGCCTTCTTTACCTTCGAGCTCTGGGGTGAGGGCCTCTGCCATGGTTCCTAAACCAGCTAAATGATGGTCAGTACCTGAAAGTAACATCGCACGAGTAGGGGAGCAGGTTGACGCCGTATGAAAATTAGTAAGTCTTAAGCCGTTTAATGCCAATTCATTCAAATGAGGTGTATTGATTTCTCCGCCAAAAGCACCTAAATCTGAAAAGCCTAAATCATCTGCCACAATCAATAAAATATTAGGTTGGTTTTTGATATTTACATCTGTCATGTTTTATCCAACAAAGCGACTAAAATGCTTAGTGTAAATATGACAAATTTTTATTCTGTTTCTATTCTGACAGTTATCTCCTAATAAAATCATATCATTATGACAAAAGCAGATATATCAAAGGAACTTGGTGGTACTGTTGAACTGATGAGTCTGTGCAATATCGCTTAGCTTTTCAAAGTCCAAAATAAAGATTTGATTGTATTTAACCTCAATGATGTTTTGATTCGAAAGCGCTGCTAGTTCTTTATTAATACTTTGTCTTGAAGTCTGCAAAAGTTCTGCCAGATTTTCCTGACTCAATTTGAGATTCAGTAAAATTTTATCTTTGTCCTGATAGGAATGATAATCCACTAGAAAAACTAGTTTTTTAGCGAGACGAGTTTGCAATGTTTCAGTTGAATAAATGAAATTTTGTTCACGATTTAGTTGTGTTCTTACACAGATTAATTTCAACACCATGAATAAAGCATCTGCATTATTTCTGATGACATCCATAAACAATTGGCCAGGAAGGTTGGCAATGACCGTTCTACCTTGTGCAATATGGTCGTGAAGGAGGGGTTGACCCGTTACGATCGGAACAATATTGATTAATGTACCTGAGGGCACAAAAATATCGGTGTGGTATTTGCCTTGAGATGTGCTCCAGCCAAGTTTAAGCGCGCCTTCAAGCAAAATATTGATATCAGTACACGGATCATTTTGATTGTATATCGTTTGATTATGATAATACTTTCTTATTTTTAAATGCTGAATAAGCGTAGATTTCTCTGTATTAGATAAAGATTGAATAACCTGATAATTTTCTAAAATACGAATACTTTTATGAATAAATTCATTCGTTATAATTTGATGATCCGAAGATTGTCCGCCGTCAAAATCATTCTGATATTTTGAGATAGGATTCCTAAATTCGATAATTGATGATGCTTTCATGATAAATCAGAGATATAAACTAAGATTTTAAACAGCTTATCAGAGTTGAAATTTATTCAAATTTCAAAAAAATATAATTTCATATTTAATTTTCATATGTGCGTGTTATTAATTATTTAAATATCAAAATAATTTTTTACGTGATGGATTGTCTCTGAAATAACAGAATATGCCACCGTTTCTGATAAAAATTCAGTCATATATTATGACAGGAAATTAACATGACCACATTTATTCAGAAACCAGCACAACAACTACACGTTAAAAAATTAACTGGTCGAATTGGGGCTGAAATATCAGGCATTCATTTAAGCTCTGAGCTTGATTCATCCACAGTTCAGTTTATACACGATGCGCTATTAGAGCATAAAGTACTCTTCTTTCGTGGCCAGCAACATTTGGGGGACACGGAACAAGAAAAATTTGCAGAATTATTTGGATCACCCGTTAAACATCCAACAGTACCAGCAGTGGATGGCACAGATTTTATTTTTGAACTTGACTCACAAAAAGGTGCACGCGCCAATTCTTGGCATACTGATGTAACTTTTGTTGATGCCTATCCTAAAATTAGTATCTTGAGAAGCCTAATCATCCCTGAAACAGGTGGTGATACAACTTGGGCAAATACTGAAACTGCTTATGAGGATCTTCCTGAGCTTTTACAGCAATTTGCTGAGCAATTGGTAGCTGTACATTCAAATGAATATGATTATGGTGGACCAAAACAAAATGTTGAGCCGGAACAGCTCGAAAGACTGAAGAAAATTTTTGTATCTACCAAGTATGAGACAGAGCATCCAGTAGTCGTAGTACATCCAGAAACTGGCAAGAAAAGCCTCTTACTTGGGCATTTTTTCAAACGACTTGTGGGGTTTAGCCAAAGTGATTCACAGCTTTTATTTAATATTTTACAAGAAAAAGTAACGCGACCAGAAAATACAGTGCGTTGGCAATGGCAGGAAGGGGATGTGGTGATTTGGGATAATCGCTCTACACAGCACTATGCGGTTAACGATTATGGCGATCAACATCGCGTTGTACGCCGAATTACACTTGCCGGAGAAGTAACGACTGGTGTACATGGCTTAAAAGGTAAAACCACATTACCCAAAGATTTATCAGCAGAACAACTCGAAAAAGCCAAGCTTCACGCCGTTTTAAATGCCAACTAAATACCATTTTAAACATGCAAAACGTCACTGTCATTAAACAGTGACGTTGTATATGTTGTTGAGAAAAACGATATGGCCACACTATCAAAACGTAATCGATTTATCTGGATTATTCCTGCACTTATTTTTGTCGCTTTGCTACTGTTTATTTTCAAACCATCTTCATCAGCACCATCAAAAACAACAAATCAGACTGAAAACATTGTAAAAATTAGAATTGCTGTACCTGATCTAAGCAGTAGTGAAAGACACAGCAGCGGCACACCATTAGTTGATTATATTTATTTAAATCATTTACTTGAAAAAGAATTCGCAAAGAAAAATATTCAGGTTGAATGGCAATTTTTTAAAGGTGCAGGGCCAGTAATCAATGAAGCTTTGGCCAATAAGCAATTAGATTTTGCTTTTTTAGGCGACTTAGCTGCCATTATTGGTAAATCGAATCAAATTGATACCACATTACTGGTAGCGACTGGACGGCACATAGATGCTTATTTGGGTGTTTTGCCAAATAAAGGATATACCAGCCTCGAACAGTTAAGAGGCAAACGAATAGCAATTTTTCAAGGAACTGCTATGCAATTGTCGTTTGATCAATATATCGAGCGATATGGCTTTACTGAAAAAGATTTCCGCATTATTAATTTGGATCCTGCTGCGGCCAATGCAGCACTTGCAGCTAAGCAAATTGATGCCAGCTGGGGTTTAATGCCAATTCTAGCGCTTAAACAGCAGAAAATTGTAGAGGTTCCACTGAATACTGGGCAGAGACAAGATGGTGCTGGAACAATTCAATCAGGTTTGGTGGGTCGTAGTGAGTTTATTAAGCAACATCCTGAAATTGTCCAAACATTGGTAAATACGGTTTTACAATCAGCACATTGGGTTTCACAGCCTGAAAACCGCGATAATGCGATTCAACTTGTCACTAAAAATGCAGGATTACCAGCAGAACTCTATGCATTGAGTCTACAAGACAAAGCCTTAAAAACAGTTTTTTCGCCACTTTTAGATGAATATTATCTAGGGCATCTACAAGAAGGTGTACAGACTGCATTAAAGGCCAAACTGATAAAACGCGATGTTGATGTAAAACAATGGCAAAATGCTGAGTTTGTAGAACGAGGTATTCAACAGTTGAATTACGTCAATTATTGGAATTCTTCAAAATAAAATTATGAAATTAATTTAACTGTGCAAAAAGACCTTAACAAAGGTCTTTTTTATAAATTGCATAATACGCATCTAAAATAATTAATAATTCTTTGTAGGGCAACAAGTATAGCTAAACGTACAGCAACAGAATCAAGGACTTACTAGTGAATTATATAACTGTTCGTATAATGTATATTATGTTAAATAGAAGATTTAAAAACCTACCATATATAAGGCCCTGGCGTCACGTGACTTTAATAAGTTTAAATTAATATTAAAGATCATGAATTTATGATCTTTAATATTTCCCCTACATTAACCCACCTATTAAAATATATTTGATCTCTAAATAATCTTCAACTCCATATTTAGAACCCTCACGCCCTAAACCAGATTGCTTTACTCCACCGAATGGTGCTGCTTCATTTGATAATAATCCTGTATTTAAAGCAACCATTCCATATTCAAGTGCATCCGCAACACGCATAGCACGTCCCAAATCTTTGGTAAAAAAGTAAGATGCAAGTCCCAAACCAGAAGAAATTGATCTGAATTTAGATCGTGAAGGTTGGGCAAATATTGAAGAATTAATCTCAAAGTCACAACCAGTCAAAAATGTAGTTTTAGACGAAGAAATTATTAAGAGTATCGTGAGCAATAGTGATAAAAAGCGCTTCCAAATTTCTGATGATGGAAAATATATTCGCGCTGTACAAGGTCATTCAACTACAAGTGTTGATATCACACTTAAGACACTCGTACCTCCAACTTATCTTTATCATGGTACAGCTCAAAGGTTTATAGACTCTATAAAAGAACAAGGTTTAATCTCAAAAGATCGTCAATATGTACATCTAACACAAAACAAAGATACAGCCCTATCTGTTGGAGCACGTTATGGTAAACCTCAGATTTTAATTATTCACGCTTTAGAAATGCATAAGAATGGATTTGAATTTTTCCAAGCTGAAAATGGAGTCTGGTTGGTTAAACATGTACCGATAGAATTTATTGTTTTTCAGTAGAATGAAAATTATGCTTCCACTCAAAGGTAGAAGCATTTTTCAACAATTAAAAAAACTAAAATCCAATAAGATAAGTTATCTCAATCATATTAATACTATAATTAGATTTCACTAATGACGAACTTTAACCATTCATCAAAATCTTTTTCTCATAATGATTTTCCCTATTTCCAAGGTCGTACACTAGAACTTTAGGATCACCACTATAATCTGTTGCATCAAAACAAGCTGCCCAGTCACCATCTCTAGCAAATACAATTAAATTTTTACATCCTGTAAGACTAAAATAAATCTCCATAGTTTCATCCAAGGGTTCGACAGCATCATAAAACCACCAAGAGAAGTATGGTATTGAATGTAAAGGTTTTAAATTTTTAGATAATTCCAAATATTTTACAGGATAGTTAAAACCCTGTGGCAGTTCATCTTCACTAAATGGTTTAAAAGTATTTTGAAACATAACAATCTACCTATTTATTTACTCTTTATTACTTTAGGATCAAAAATACTTCCATAAGGAAATTGTATAGACCAATTATCAGGAGATCCCTTCTGGCTAACTTGCTTTTCTACTCTTAACTTAATTGCCTCTCCACAAGCTTTAGGTACAACATTACCTAATTTAAAACGATCTTTTTCTAAGGAAATTAAAGGCGTATTAAAATCCCTAACTTTAGTTTTAACATTTTAATTGTTTTCCAAACCATACTTAAGAATAAATGCAAACTCTTAGAATTAAGAGTTTGCATAAGTAAATATCCGAATCTCACATATTTTCAATATATAAGGCTGACTCAATAAATAATGAAAAGGTATCATTATTTCCCAAAATCATCATTTATAATTTTATTCCAGTTATTTATGTAAAAAAAGGTTAGAAATTCTTGAGTAACAATTAAGCTTCCACCTTATATTTTGGTTTTCCCCATAATTCAGGCATATGAGGAAATTCAACAAATTCCCTATCTATTCTTTCACGGTATTGAGATAAATTGGCGGGAATAAAAGGCTCATGAAACCACTCATCCCATAAAATTAATAAAAAATTAAAAAAATTCTTGTCCCAATTATCCCAACCATCCCAACTGTCCCAATATTCATTGCTAATATTGGGCTTCTGCACATGAGTTGCATCTCCATCCAAATTGTTTAAATCAATATTACCAAGTGGATATTTTTTCTTAGTAATACAATATCTTAAATCTTCCTTATGTTGCAGCATAGATTCTATAGAATGCCATTTATCTATGCTTAGCCATTTATTGATTGCATAGCGAGCATCTTCTACTTTTGAAAAATCCAAACAATAAAATTCATTCTCAAAATTATAAAATTCCACGGTATCAGGATGCCATGCTCCTTCAATTATGCGCTCTATATGTTCTGGGCTAACATCTATCATACCTATTTTCCTTAACGACGTTTTAATGGGTTAGGTTTAGATTGACCTAATTTTAAATTTGGATAGGCTGTAAAAGCTTTCCCTGTTTTAGGGTCGATATTAATGGTTGCAGTATTACTCCAACGATATTCACCTACAGGAATATTATTTCTAACATTTGTTTTAGTATTTCCTGTGAACCCTTCACTAATTGGACGATTAAACTCAATATTTACGGTAATCTGATCCCCGATCATTAGTATATTTACTTGGATTTTGCTTATATAAAGCTTCTGCTTTTCCAATTGCAGTTTGCATATCTGTTGAGTTAAAGAATTTTGAGGCATCAGCAGGTCTACCTTTTCCTCCTGTTTGCGGATTAGTTCCATTCATTGCCCGATCATATTGCTGCTCTAAAGTTGTATAAGCTCCATGTTTACTATCATAATGAGGATTATAACGCTATTGGAATCACCCGAAGCTTTGCTACTACTAAAATTACCAGATGCATGCCAAGCTGTACCGAACGAAGCTTGCAAGCGACCGCCTGCTCCAGTTTGTTTGGTATTTTGCTCAACAGTGTCTTGTAAACTTTCAACTTTGAGCTGACCACTTAAATTTGCTTATGAAAAATCTAGATTTTTTGGCATACTATCAAGTACTCGAATTGAATTATTCAATCGATCTTGTAATATCACCTTAATTTTATATTTTTGTACATAATAATTAACAACCTGATAAAGTTCCTGATAATTATCACCTTTATAAGTTGCCACACCCCACACTAAAGAACCAGGTTTTATATGAGAAACCATCATATGATACTGGAGTTTCCAATTGTTTTTCTGTTTTACAATTATTATCTCTTTAACTTCATTCCACTCAAGATTTTTTCTCCTTAAAAAAAGCGTCCTATAATGCCCACCATGGCTATCAATATAAACTGGAAATACAGAATAAAGCCCTGAAAGTAGCATAAAAAACCATCCAACTAAAACCACTAATAAAACAATTGTTTCAAAATTAAAGTTTACGATTAAGTCAGTAAAATCTGTTTGATAGATTTTTTTCAAAACAAAGAATAAACCTACGCAACCAATTACTGAAGCTATTAATGTTATCAACCAACCAGAGCTCTTATATATATAAGAGGGCTCTAACTGTTTTAAATTATCCATCCTTATTTATTTCCTTCTTTATTATTCTGAGTAGCTTTTTTAGGTTCTACCTTTTGAATTTTTTCCGCCGCAGTACCAACTACAGCGGAATTTATACTCACAACCTTTTGAATTTTACCACCAGCACCCGCTGCAGTAACTGCCGCCTCACCACTGATTGCAGGTACTAAAGCACCAACAACTGCAGATTTAGGTACATCTTTCTTTAAAGGATCATTATTAATCACAGTTCCCCCTGCACCACTCAATCCTCCCATACCAATCGTAGTTGTTCCTTGCAACAAGGTCTAAAGCATTAATAAAAAATACTCAAGCAACGTATCTCTTTCCTTTACCTGATCTGAACTTAACAGCCCCAAAATTGCACCATCAATCATATATACGAAAATCTCTGCTTCTGCATAGGAAACCGATTTTTTACTTTCTATCAGCAAACAGAAAATTTCATTTTTAAGCCATCTTCTATAACGCACAGCGGTTTGATAAGCGTTAGGGTACTTCGCTTTAACTTCAAAAATCGCTTTAAACAGTAAGTAATAAGCGCTATTTAAATCGGCATGTAAAAGATAAATCTGCCTAAGTTTATCAGTCAAAGTTGAGTATTGAGAAGTTTCTATAACTCCTCTCACTTTTTCTTTTAACAGGTCTTTTTGGAACAGCAAACACATCTCAATAAGTTTTTCTTTAGATTGAAAGTAGTTGTAAAAGGTGGCTTTGGGAATTTTGACCTCTTCAATAATGCGGTCAATCCCAATGTAGAACCCATATTGATTAAATAAATTTGTTGTCGTGTAGAGCACGCGTAGCGCTCTAAATGAAGTTTTTAAATTTGGCATAATTTTTACCGTTATAAATTAAGTTTTTTGTTGTATATAAATGAGATAAAAAAAGCCTGTACCCTTTCTGGGAGAAAAAAAGGCACAGCAAAGCCTATAAAGACTGTGCTTGGCACATCTCAAGTTTTATTGTTGAACTAAGTTTTTAGACGAAATAACTTAAAGCCTGAAAACCCTAAAGGTCATCAAGCTGCTTTAAATTTTTAAGTTGTGTTGTTATAGCTTTTGGCAATGAACGCCAAGAAATAATGAATGTGCAAAGCCAACTCCTTTTTATTGGGAGTTCTGCCAGACATTAAAATTATGGTGGCAGAACGAAGGGGGTTCGCAGACTGGTCAAACGAGGCCAGCACACCCAAAGGTGTCCCCCTCCGTTCCACCATAGAGGGGGCACGAGGGTGTACACACTAAAAGAAGAATCTTTTAATGCTCGTTTGATTCGGTCTGCGACAACCGACTGGCAATGTGGCCAGCACGTAAAGGATAATAGTCACTATATTTGTCGTCAAGCACAAAAAGTGACAACTGTTTTAAAATAAATCAGTCAAAGTATTTGATAAATAAGTGGGTTTTTAAAGTGTGGCTTAATAAAAACTATAATTAAATATTATTATGACTTTTCTGTTTCCAACACCACTAATATATCTCTTATAAAAAAAGGCCTATCTAATGCTGATAGGCTTTTTTTTATACTAGAATGAAATATTCAGTCTATTTTTTATTTTGCTCTTTCAATTTTATCCGTTTCTCCCACTCATCAAAAGGAATGTTATATTCATCTAGCTCTTCTTCTTTCAAATCACTAACTGCCTTCATATATAATCCAGACCAATGTTCTTCTTCTGGGATATAGGCAAACTCTATATTAAATTTTCCTTCCTCTGTTAAAGTTACTTTATAGTTAGTCCATTTTTCTTTAAAAACATCCAAAGATCTCAATTCATCAATTAATATACATATTTTATTTTCAATTTCATAAGCACGTTCACCGAAAGGAAATGTCTCAATTTTTCCATTTTTAAGAAGCCATTTTGCCCCACCTGAAAAATGCTCAGGATAAATATCTCCTGTAAAATATATTACAGTTGCATCTTCAGGCATTATAGACCATAAAAGTTCACCTATTTTTTGATATATTTCTTGATCTTTCATAAACTATTTTCCTGTAGCAGTTCCAGCAAGGCTACTTCAAAAATTATTTTCCGATACAATATAATCCTCATACTCCCATTGAAAATACCTCGATAGTTTAAATGAAATATCATTTCCATCACACTTATCAATATATTTGTTAATAATATTTAATATTATTTCAAAATCATAATCTCTTACCAACAACACATGTCTAATAATTTTATTTTCAAACATATCATTTGAAATTAAATACTCTGGACTACAAACAGTAATATCAAAAAAATCTGCCCCTTGTTCATTTTCAAGACCAATAGCACAAGTAAAAGTAATATAAATATCACTTAGTTCTAGTGGCATATACTCATATGGATTTTCATGTGACCAATCAATTGACTTCAATATAGCTTTCATAATCGACCTATTACTTAATAATATCTAAATGTGCATTATCAACTTTAGCAGACTTTCCAAAACTATTTATTTCAAATGTTTCAAAATTAGCTTGAATTCCTGTTGACGCAAATTTTGAATTTTGTTTCGCTGTTAGATAATCATTATGATCGCTATCTATTCGGCCAAAAATCTTTCAAGCAATAAAAAGCATGTCAATTTAGACATGCTTTTTATTTTCAAATATTAATAGTTAATATTAATTTTCATCGTAGATAAACTTAGTATGTGCCTTGCCATGTTCATCTAAACTAAGAATAAACTCTTTCCAATTCCCCCCTGTATGGGCAACCATTAAATCATGTAGTTTTATAATTAATTCATTGACCCTATAATCGGGGTCATTTAATAATGCATAATTAACATTATCTTTATCAATATATGCAAATTTTGAACCTATTGATAAAGACCCATCATCAGAATCCTTATAATAATCAAATATGCATTCTAAAGAGTCATATGAGGTAGAGACACTGTCATGCATTATTTGCAATAAACTATTTAAGATTTCTGTTTGTTGATTGATACTCATTTCTCACCTTTTATTTTGAAGACATATTTAGGAAATCTTTAGTCTGTGGTACACCACCAATATTGTAAGTTACTCGAAGAGAGTCTGGCCTTGCATTTGATGAGGTAGATCTATTGAATTTGATAGTCACATTATCTACTTTAGTGCCTTTTTCTAATGCATTTCGAATCTCATTTTCCCACTTTTTATATGCAGAATTGTTGAAATTTCCATTTTGTGGAAAAAGATTAAATCGATCACATGTTCCCCCTAAAGAACAAGCTTGAGCATGCCCACCGACATCACCCGTTACGCCCTCTTTTCCAGCAGCAGTCTGACGACTATCACGTGGTATTTTATTCAATGTTGGTTGAAAACTTAATTCCTCAACATAACCATGGGCATTAGTTTTAAACTCAGTACCATTATCCAACTTTACATGACTATTTGCTGGAGGTTTATTAAGAATATCATACTCTTTTGTTCCTTTTTTTGCCTGATCAGCTTTAATATTAATAACTTTAGGTGTCGTTTTAGGAGGTAAAGAGAAACCATTCGTCTGAACATTTATACTGGGATCAAAATCAGCCTTAAGTTTAATCGTCTTAGAAGCATCAATAACAATTTTGCCTCCTTTCTTCGCAACCGTAACTGTCCCTGCACTAACTAGCCCTGATAATGTATTGAGTGCAAGTGCCATATCAGCTTCACCCAACTTTTCAAACTCTGCTGGGGTATCTCCTACTGTATTGACGTTAGCGATTGTTTTACCCGTATCTATTATATCTCGAGGAACTTGCTTTAAGCCCTCATATATCGCCTTAGCTGTACCTGTAGGGTCATTTTTGATCGCCTCATAAACCTCTTTAGGAACATTTGGTAAGTTCTTCAGATCACTAACAAATTTAGCAACAGCTCGATCTTTACCTTTCTGATATGCCGCCTCTTGAACTACATCTAAATGTTTATATTGCTGATGACATTCTAGACCCCAACAAGTTAACGCATGCTTAATATCTTGCTTAATAGATGTTTTATTATTCTCAACCGCATTCTGACCAATCACACCTGCTAACTGTGCATTCGATGCCGAATCTCCGACTGTACCACCAACAACTGCACCAATCGCTGCAGTTAAGTCTCGAATACCTGACTTAACATTTTCTGGTAATAAATTTGCATCGAACTTACCTGTTTCAGGGTTAATCGCTGTTTTGCCATCGTTGTATTGATTTGCAAAGTAATCTGCTGCTGCCTCACTTGCAACTGCTGTACTACCACCCGCTGCAGGGTTGCCTCCATTTAAGTAAGCTAGCGTTGCACCCAATATCGCATGACTCGCTAATTGAGCAGCTTTGTTCTTGTCTTCACCATGTTCAAATTGTGAACCAATCAGATTCGCCGCATAAGGTGCAAGTGTATTAGCTACAACTTGAACGTCTGTTTGCCCACCAAGTGCGCCTGTGACTGCCATAGTCACTGCATTCAAGGCTCGACTTTTGTCTCCGCCCATACCCCAAGCTTGATTCATATCACTAGCTTTTGCATAGTCAGGTGAATATTGACGTAGATATTCCTCTTGCTTCGCTGAATCAAGGCTTTGGTAATACTTCAGCGCATCACTATCTAACCCTAGTTGATTAAGTACATTTTGCTTTTCAGCATTTTTTGCTTTTTCCGCCTGTTGTTGCTGATTCTGACTATACGTTCTTGTTGCAGCTGCAATCGTAGAAGTCGCATCTGCTACTGTTTTTTGCTTATCTAAAATAGTTTGTAAGTTCGGTAAAGTCTCAACCGCTCTATTTGCTGTCGAGGCGTCGCTATGAATACCCAATTGCTCAACCGTAGTTGATTTGCCACCAACCTTAATATTACCTGCACTTAAAGTAGCATATGTCGTACTGCTGTCTTTGTCAGAGTCATGTTGCGGTAAGCTTGGGCTAAAGCTGGTTGCATTACGCCAATTGTCATTATTGGTTCGTGTTGATGCTTTGCTATCTCCAGTTTTACCTTTGCCTAAACTTGTACCTCCAGACAGGCTAACTGTAGTCGCGTCGTACTGACTTTGGTTCTCGATATTGCTAAAGGTTAAACGGTTCGTAGTCAGATCATTCTTATCTTTAGTTGCAGTCGAAACAATTGCACCGCCTTTTAAATCAACACTATCTGCTTTTACATGGTAACCACCGTCTCCTGCAAATAAGCCAGATTGTTGATTAACACTATTGGAATCACCCGAAGCCTTGCTACTACTAAAATTACCAGATGCCTGCCAAGCTGTACCAAATGAAGCTTGCAAGCGACCTCCTGCTCCAGTTTGTTTGGTATTTTGCTCAACAGTGTCTTGTAAACTTTCAACTTTAAGCTGACCACCTACATTTGCATCAATACGGTCTGCTTTTGCCTGTGCTCCACGTAGAGTGGTGTCACCTTTACTGGTTAAGCTGATATTTTTTGCATCCAAAGTCGTTTGGCTATGCGTATTACTGTCTAAATGATTGCTGCCTTTACCAAAACCAGCCTCACCATAAATGTAAGCACCTGTTTGCGCACCTACAGAGACACCAACACCCACACTTAAGCCCGCATTACTGTTTTTACCGTCGGCTTTATTTTGGCTTTGACCTGACTCCAGAATAATATTTTTTGAAGAATCTAGATTGATTTTATCTTCTGCTTTTACCTGTGTATTTTGAAGATGAATATCGCCATTAGTACTGGTTAGGTTGACATTGCCACCAGCTTTTAAGTTGTTTTGTTGCGAAGTGGCATAGCTGCTATTTTGCTGATTTTTGCTGGTGCTAAAGCCGATGCCAGATTCAGCTTTAAATAGTGCGCCACCTTTTATATCACTATAGGTTTGGTAACCCTGAGCACCTGCTGCAACAGCTTGTAATGCTTGTGTACGGTCATCAGCTTTACTGTTTTTTGCTTTATCTGCAGCATTTAATAAATCAATCAGTGGTGAACTCACACGACTAAATTGTCCAATTTTTAAGTCTTTTGTATTTTCAGACGAACTACCCGTGTCATGGCCTTCTAAAACCTGAATATCTTGCGCCTTAATATTTAAATCTTTCGCAGCAACAACGTCAGCAACTTGTTGGGTATATTGACGGCCTGCCTGAATATTGACATTGCCCTCTAAACTGCCCACTTGACTGCGTTGCTGTTCAACACCTTTACTATTGCTTTGGCTCTGACCATTCATATAGCCATAGAACTGCTCCGTATCCGAAATCTGCGCACTACCAATACCTTTGTTTGAACTCTGCTCACTTTGGCTTTGGCTGTTCTGGCTCGACTTGATATTGATATCACGAGCAGCATTAATGTTCACATCACCTTTTGAAGCAACCGAACTACCGATAATATTAATATCGCCTTGCCCAGTTTGTAACGTTGTTTTTCCACCAACCGAAAGCTGAGTTCCTGTCGTTTGAGTACTACGCCCATCACCATGATTTTTGTTTTTAAATGTTCCAGCAGGTGCAGCCCAATCACGGTTATCAATACTAAAACCACTTTGTTTACGGTCAGCAGTTTGCTCTGAATGACTCTCGGCAATACCCAGATTAATATTTTCCTTAGCATGCAATAATGCATCGCCTTCGGCAGAAAGCTGCGCACCTTCGCTATTAATACTTCCTTCTGTTGCAATAATATTTAAATTGCCTTTAGCGGTAGCTTGAGTGACTACAGCTTGAGTGCTGGATGTATTACTTACCTGATTTGTTTTATTGCTACCAGCTTGGATAGTAACTGGTGTCATTGCTGCCATAGACGCTTTTCGTACAGCTTCACCTTGAGCCATCACCTGACCAACGGCGCTATCCGAGAATTGACCATTGTTCATACTGTTTTTGTAAGCAGATGCGGCAGCCATCGCTGGAGAATAGGTCACACCAACCGAAATACCAGACTGTTTACTATGAACTTCTGAATGTTGCTCATCGGTTGCATATGCTGAATTTAAATTAACATTTGCACCTTTTAGATTGAGGTCTTTTCCTGCATCTAAAATAGCTGCTTCGGTAGTCAAATCTTTACCAGCAATAATCGTTGTATCACCCGACTGACTTCGAATCACACTTTGGGTAAGTGTTGTAGATTTTCCGTCCTCTTTTGTATTCAAGCTAGATTTTGCATAACCTACACTTGCCACTCCATCAGAAAGGCTCGCTTTAAATCCTGATTTCTTAACAGTCTGCTCTTGTTGGTTGGAATATTGATTTTGTGCAGCGGTAATATTCACATTTTCTTTGGCCTGAATCTGTGTTAACTCATTCGACACCACCTGACTACCACGAATATTGACATTATTTGCATCGAGTAGAACTTTTTTACCGCTGATCGTACTTGCTATCGCTTCACTAGATTGATCATGAGTAAATCCAGTATCTGTCTTACTGCCTAAAGTTCCTTTATGTTTCTCATACCACTGTCGATCAAACTGGCTAGTCTTACGGCCTTCTTCAATATCTAATTGATTAACAGCGGAGAGTTGAGTCGTACCTTGTACGCTATTTAAACCCGAACCTTGTACTTTAATATTTTGCCCATTTAACAATAATGAGCCGTTGCTATTCAGCTGACTACCGACATCTTGGGTTTTCTGGCTAGTCGCATGATTTTGTGCATCACGGTAAGTTGTAAGTTTATAACCCGTTTGTACAGTTCCAATGTCAACATTACCTACTGTATTGATCACCGCTGCGCCGTTGCTATTATTGAGTTCTGCAGCTTTCAGAACCGTATTTCCAGCAACATCAACGACTAGAGTTGCCTTATTCGGTTGAATCTTATTGCCACTACCTACATAAAGCCCAGCAACACGATCCACTCCTGTTGTACTTGAACCAAAGCCACCTACCTGGGTTGTCGATGTTCTTGTCGTAGTCTCAATTTTGAGATTACCACCGACCTTAACCGCCATTGCATCTTTGGCACTGATTTGACCACCAATATTATTAAGGTCTTTTTTCGTGGTGATATCAACGGTATTGCCCTGAATACGGCCCATCAAGTTATTAATATTATTTGCAGTAATCTGAACAGCTTCTCGTCCAGCAATGGTTGAACCATTCAGTAAGTCACCGTTTAACTTAAAGTTAACACTATTACCAGAAAGTAAAGAACCGTCTCCTTTTAAGTCTCCTACACGAGCTTTTACATAGACTTGCGGAACAAGCGCCTTAGTTTTCGTTCCATCTTGTAGAGTCACGTCTTTTTCAACTAACCAGACAATATCACTGGTCAATTGCGCAATTTGTGCAGCACTTAAAGCAATACCCGGACGCAAGCCATATTGTTTGGCAAAAGTCACCCCGTTATTCATTAAGGCTTTATATTGTTCCTCATCAGATGCATAACCTTCCAAGAAGCGATAACCAGTTAAGTTAGCTATCTGGTCTTGGACCATGCGCTGCTCATAAAAACCATCTCCTAAACGTTTTTGTTGCAATGCAGGGTCAAGGCCTAAAGCATTCAACATATAGTCTGAAGACAACCATTTGTTGTAATTGGTAAAGTTCGGGTCAGTCTCAATGAGATAACCTGCTTTACTATCAGCTCCTGTTCTATACAAGGCGTTATTGGCAACTTTAATATTGTTGTTATTAATGGTACGAATTTCGAGTTGCTCCCCAGTACCCGCTTGATCTGGTGCAGTGGCCTGATCTGAAGTGGAGACACCTGAAACTTGAGAAGCTTTTTGACCTTGTAATTGGTCCAAAACAGAGATTTGAGTGGTATTGTCTTTTTGTTGAACGTTAGATGAGTTTCCATTTAGCCCTGAAGTTTGAACATCAGTTTTTACAGAAGTTTGACCTGCTGCTTGTAAATTTTTATTTTGTGCCACACCTGCTTGCTCAACAAAAGTTGTATTAGATGTAGCTGTTAAATCATTAACATGAGTTGTTTTGATCTGTGCATTCATGATTGGGCCACCAGCACTCTTAGAAACAGCCGTAATATCTTGATTCGTTTGGTTCAGCTCATAATGATCGGCGACCTGACCTATTGGCACATCAATTGTTGTTTCACTTGAAACTTCAAAAGGTCCCTCCCAATCACCTTCATATTCCCAATGTTTATACACTGTCCCCTGATCTACAACCTTTCTAGTCCCTTTTATGCCATTATCTGAAACAATAGCGCCTCCCAAATTAATAAGCTCTCCTCCAGCTAAAATTTGGCTCTTATCATTAAATACCTGTGCACCACTTAGATCCAGATTTCCGCCTGCTTTAATTTGACCCGGAGCGGATTCAATGGCTTTGGTTTCATAAGTAATTTCACTATAGGTGTATCTCATCCAGTCTTCAAACCAGTTACCACCATCATATTGACCGTCAAAGGTACACCAAGCATTACAGAATTTTTCTAAGCCATCTATACGTGATACTTCAACATTATCATCGGTTATGAAATGCTTATTAATATTATTAATCTGAGCAGCAGATAAGCGCATGTTACCTAAAGATTCAATGGTCGCGCTTTCATTATTAAGCACACTGGCTTGACCAGTCGCTTTACGGTTCTCATCTAAAGCACCACCTAAATATAAATTTGCAGCACTGAATATAAGCGCCTGACTCGCATAATCTTGCGCATTCGCCAGATTATTTAACACTCCCACACCAAGGTTCATATCACCTCGTGAAGCAATAACTGGAGCCTTACCTTGAATATCTGGCAAGTTATTTAAAGTGTTAGCGCTAATCGCAAGATCTGTACCATAGATACGACCTGTACCTTGGTTATTTACAGTATTTGCTTTTAGTATGGTGTAATCACCATTGATCAGCCCAGTGTTATTAATCTGGCTTTGTGCTTCAATTTGAGTATCGTGACTTTCAATTTGAGCATTGCTATTGTTGGTTATATTGGCTGCATTTAGTTTTAAAATATTGCCTGCATTGATTTTGCCATCATTGGTAATATCCGCAGCAGTACTTAAACTAAGATTGTTATTTGCCTGTAATTGACCTTCTTGAGTCTGCTTAAAGCTTTCTTTTAGAGTAATATTCGCATCGCCCAAACTTGCAATCTGACCATCACCTGTAAGCGATTGAGCTGTAATATTTAAATTTTCACCTGATAGCAACTTGCCTTTTTGGTTATTAATAACAAGCTGATCGCCTTGTAAATTAAGCTCTTTAACGGCGCTGATTTCACCAGAATGGTTACTCAACTGCCCACTAACATTAAGTACAGCATTTTGGTTACTACGGATTGCACCAGACTTGTTATTCAAAGTTTGGGCGCTCAAGTTTAGATTACCAGCATCAATACCTTGAACAGACGTACTATCCGTAGTTAATGTGTTTTGGTTATCTAACTGCTGAGTTACAAGATCTAGCTGCCCCGTGGCCATGATATGGCTATCTGGGTCTGTTGCCACCAATTTACCTTGGTTGTTGACCTGTTCAATGGTCAACTGCATATCACCCATCGACAAAATCTGACCAGACTGGTTATTTAGCAGTTGGTTTTGACCTGTCCCTTGCAATTTCAGGTTTTGGGTTGCAAGCAATGTTCCTTTGTTATTAATAACCTGATTCGCAATTAAATCTAAATTTTGCCCACTTGCAATGTAACCTTGCGTATTATCGAGAGCACTAAGATTTTTTAAAGTGAGATTACCTTGGCTAAGTAATCCCCCTTGTGTACCGCTATTGGTATTCACAAGATTCTGCCCATTGGTATCAAGCACAAGTGATGTTTTTGCCTGCACAAGACCCTGATCATTATTAAATAGACCAGATGAAATCGAAATCAGATCTGAGCTAATCGTACCTTGTTGGTTAGTGAATGCCTGTTGTTGACTATCTATATTTATCGCTTTTAATGATGTAATTTTGCCTAATTTGTTATTTACACCACCCGCTTTAAGATCAATTACGCCAGACGACTGCAATGATCCGGATTCATTATTTAAAAGTGAAGAACCTGCATTAATATTTAATGCACCGCTCACACTTCCAATTTTACCTTTGGTGTTATTTAAACCATAGCTGTTAAGCGTAAGATTCTGTCCAGCCGCTAAAACACCTGTTTCATTATTCAAAAGACCTGTGCTTTGGAGAGTAGCGCTACCTTGCGCATTAATCTGTCCTGATAATGAGTTATCAATTGAGGCAGCTATCACGGACATATCTTGTCCAGATTGAATAATACCAGCTTGGTTTTTTAATGCTTGTGTACCCGCTTGAACAGTTAAATTACCTTGGGTTGCCAGCTTCCCTTGATTATTAATCAAACCTTGACTATGGATATTGAGGTTTTGATCTGCAACAATTGAACCTTGAGTATTATTAATAGTTTTCTGGCTATTTAAATCGATTGTACCCTGAGCACTGAAGTGTCCAGCTGTATTATCTACAGATAAGGCTTTTGCCGTTAAATCAGTTTTTGCCTGTAATACGCCAGACTGATTGGTGAGAGCCTGATCCCCAGCATCAATAACTAATCCGCCTTGGATACTGCCAATCTGGCCCTGATTATTATTTAAACCTTTACTGCTCAAATTTACATTTTGGTTTGCAACCAAAGAACCAGCTTGGTTATTGATGAGTCCTGTACTAATAATATTTAGTGCATCTTGCGCACTGATTTGCCCTTGCTGGCTATTATCTAAAGTATTCACTTTCAGATTCAAACCAGCACCACTCAGTAATTGGCCTGCTTGACTATTATCTAATGCTCCATTAATTACCAGATCTAAAGCTGAACCACTACCTGACTGAATCGTTCCAGCCTGATTAGTTAAATTCTGACTTGTAATTGTGGTATGAGCATTCGATGCAATTTTCCCTGCTTTATTGCTGATGTCACCCGTGCTTGTAATTGTATTATCGGTAAGCGCAAGAATAGTGCCCGAATCGTTATTCAAACCACCACTCGTGATTTTAAGACTCGTTCCTGCTTGAAGCGAACCCGAAGTGTTTAATAATTTTTCTTTTTGAGCATCAATGGTTAATGAACCCTGAACACTACCAATTTGCCCCGACGTATTATCCAAGCCCTGACTTTGAATAGAAACGTTCTGATTCGCGGCCATTACCCCAGTTTGGTTATTAATTCCTTGTTGCGATAAAACAGTTAAGGTATCTGTAGCATTAATTTGGCCTTTATTACTATTATTTATTGAGCCTGCTGTAATTTTTGTAGTGTTGCCCGTCAATTTGCCTGACTGACTGTTATCTAATGCACCTTTGATATTTAAAGTAAGATCAGCATTTGTCTCAATTGAACCACCTTGGTTATTCAGACTTTGTCCCGTAATTTCTATGGCATCGCCACTTTGAATTTGACCTTTAAGGTTGTTTAATTTCTGAACTTTTAATGCCAATTTTTTTTGAGCAGAGATAAGACCAGACTGATTATCTAAATTTTTAGCGCTTAAAGTCAGATCTTGAGCAGCAAGTATTTTACCTGCTTGATTATTCAAATCGCCTAAACCAGCATCTAATGAGACATTGCCTTGAACGCTACCAATCTGTCCTGAATTATTGGTCAAACCTTGACTGTGTGTAGTCACATCTTGTTTAGCAATGATTTGTCCAGATGTATTATTAACATCTTTACGACTACTTAAACTAAGTGAACTTTGGCTGTTCATAAGACCAGATTGGTTATTAATCTGGTCAGCAGTTACAGTTAAATCTTTTTCAGCTTGTAAAGTTCCAGAAGTATTATTAACTACACCAGTTCCTGCCTTAACCGCTACAATACCTTGGCTACTACCAATTTGGCCACTGCTATTGTCTAGGCCATTAGAAGTAAGAGTGACATCTTGATTCGCCACAATTTTACCAGACTGGTTATTAATGATTCCCAAGCTGGTCAGAGTTAATGCATTTTGTGCAGAAATAAGTCCACTTAAACTATTATCAATAGAACCAGCTTGAATAACGCCATTCTGACCTGCGTAAATTTTGCCTGATTGACTATTATCGAGTAAGGCTGCCACATCAAGTTGTACATCATAATTAAGAGCAGAACTTAACTGACCACCCTGATTATTAAGCGTAGTTGTTTTTAGCTGTAAACCCGATTGGCTCTGAATAAAACCTAATTGGTTATTCAATTGATCTTTAATCGCTAAGGTAAGCGGTTTTAATGTACCGCGCTGAACCATTTGACCTTTTTGATGACTCAAACTATCCGCAGAGATATTGATCTGATTAGCCGAAGTAGTTGCACCATCTAATACAACTTGTCCACCCTTCAATAATAGCTGTCCATTACTGAGAATCTGGCCTTGTGCTCCTTGCAATTGATCGGCAGTGATATTCAGTTGCTGACTCCCTGCATGGATAATCTTTCCAGCTTCATTATTCAGAGCAGACGTGTTCAGGTTAATTGAAGATGCATTACTACTAATTTCACCTGATTTATTATTTAAACCGTTTACAAAATCTAGGGTAAATTCATTGTTCCCAATATGCTGAATTTTACCTTGACTGTTATCAAGTTGTTTGGCGTTCAGCACTATATTTTGAGCACTTAATTGCCCTTGTTGATTATTAATGAGGTTCTGGCTAACTAGGTTGAGTTGATCTTTGGCAACTACGCTTCCAGCTTGTGTGGAAATGTTGCCAGTTACACTCCCTAGTTCAATATTTTGTGCCTGCAATTGCCCTTTTGCCGCATCAATATTGCTTTGTGCTTGTACTTTTAAATTACCGCCAGCTAAGGTTTGTCCATGTAAACCGACTTGATCTGAACTAATTGAAACATTACCAGCATTAGCTAATTTGCCTTCACGATCTAGGCCCGCTGCAATCAATCCATCTACACTATGTTCTAAAGTTGAACTGGTAATTTGGACATTTTTTCCAGCCGCCAAAGTACCAGCATTCTGAGTATTTTGTCCTGTAATCGTTAAATCTTGATCTGCATAAACACTACCAGTGTTTTTAAGTTGATCATGCTGTAACTTTATTGATTTAGCTTGAATCTGACCTTGAGTATTATCAAACTGCTGAGCAATACTGTTTAAATTTTGCTGAGCTGCGATAGATCCCTGATTGTTATTAACCGTCACATGTTTCTGATTAATTTGATCTGCAACAATTTGTCCTGATGTATTATTAAGTGATTGGCTATCTAAATTTAAATTGGTTTTAGCCTGAATGAGCCCCTCAGTATTATCAACCGCTTTATTCGCTTTAATATTTACAGCTTGGTTTTCTGAATACACGACACCTGACTGGTTCTTCAAATCACTTGCATTAACATTGATAATTGCTCCACTAGCAATTTGTCCATCAACATTATTCAACTCACCAATTACAGCTAAATCAAGCTGTCCAATTGACTGGATTTTTCCGCCTTTATTGTTGGCAGACTGAGTTTGAATATTAAGAGTACTATTAGAAGCAAGCTGGCCTTGCTGGTTAGTAAAACTTGAGGTTTGGATATTGGCACTTTTAACAGTAAGCTGACCTTGGTTATTATTAAAGCTATTTCCTTTAATATTGATAGCACCTAAATTAAGTTGGCCGCCTTGGTTATCTAAACCATTTTGGCTGTCTAAATCTACACCACCATTAGCAACAATTGCACCTTGATCATTATTCAGCACATCTGACACATGGATAAGACCAGTATCGTAAGTTTTTGGAGTTGTATCTACTGGAGTTACAACACCTAAACTTCCACCATCTTTAGATGGATCTGTTGGGACCGTCGGAACACTTCCACCTGTAGATCCCCCCGTACCGCCACCAGTATTACTCTTAGCAATTCCAATTTTACCGCCAAGATTTGTCATTGAGCCTGATTTTAAATCAAGCCCTTGTATGCCTGTTTGTTCGATAGAACCACTATTTTTTAGATTTTTAGAATTAATCGCTATTCGAGCAGCATTTAACGTACCACTATTGTTAACAATATTCTGGTTTTGGAGATGTAACTCATCTGCACTACTGATTAGACCAGAGTTATTTAAATTTTGGCTCTCAACTGAAATTTGTGAAGTTGCACTACTGATATTACCTGTATTCTGAATGTTTTGAGCTTTAAGTTGCACCTGATCTTTATTTGCAATCAAATTACCACTATTGACCAGATCACCATTTGTATTCAGGGTAAGGCTGCTTTGGGTACTGTTAATCGAGCCAGCATTACGAACACCTAATCCTTGCTCTGTTCCTACTAGAAAGATTTTACCACCATACATTCCACCAAGTTGGCCCACATCTAAGGCAAAGTTCGGCTGAGGTGTAGATGTTGACCCTGTAGTTGCTTTAATTTGAGGAGTAACTTGGTCTTTGACTTGAATGTCATTTTGTCCAAGTACCGTGCCCAATTCATTTGCATACAAGCCAGCATTGACTTTTAAGGCACGCGCATAAATATCTGTATAAGGTGTTAAGCTTCCATTTAAGCCTTTACCTTCAATCGTAACTTGCCCTTCACGGACACGGAATGATTCAAGATAACCTTGATTCATTACCGCTTGGCCTGTGGTTAAAGTAAAACGGTCTGCATTAATCACACCACAGCCATCACAAATTAGACCTGAAGGGTTTGCGATCACGACTTGAGCCTGTTTTCCGGCAACTTCGATATAACCTTTAAGTTGACTTGGGTTACTGCTATTTACCTCATTCAAAATAACTTTGGCTTCACCTGTTGCAAGCCATGGGTTGCCTTGTACCCATCCACCAATCTGGGTTTGAGTGTTATTACGCGAGTTATTTAAAATCGCACCTTCTTGACCAACATCAAACTGCGTATAGGTATTCCGCGAAACACCACCTGCACTTGGGGTCTGAATATTGACTTGAGTTGTTCCATTGGCACTATTTAAAATAGTTGGCTGCTGTGATGTCGGCGCACCTTTGTCTGCAATGATCTGCGTTCCAGCAACACTACTCATTGGTAAGCTGATCACCAATGCCCCTAAACAACCAATAACGGCAAAGTTAAGCGGATTTAGTTTTTTATAATGAATAGGTGAAACAGAAGACGTTATTGAGCCTGTTTCCATTGTTCCCTGACTTTGTCCTGCTTGCTTAGTTTTACTTTTTACAATCTCGGCAACAGCAATAAACATACCGCGAGCATGGCTAAAGATAATACGATAACGGTTCTTATTCATTTTAAAATCTCACTAAATCTTTTTTTAATACAATTAATTGCGTCCTAGACCTTTGAACTTAAATTAATAGGTCCAGTTCACGCTAAATCCAGTCGTGTAATCATCCGTTTCAAAGTGATCTGGCTTTTTCAACGGTGCTCCGACAAAAGCGTCATAATTCAAATGCAGAGGGACAATTTGTCCACGCAATCCCACAACTGCACCTAATAAACTGGTACCCGGTAAAGGGTTTGGATAATGCGCGGTTTTTCCACCCACCTCTCCATAATCAATACCGGCATACCATGAATGTGGTTTATTCATGATTGAGCCACTCAGTTCATTGCGAACTAAAAAGCCATTATCTGCCAACAACGTTTGCTCACCGTCAAAACCTCTTACGGTATAACGGTTTCCAATCGAGAAGCGGTCTTGCGGTGTTAAAGGTTTATTACTGTGCTGGGTACGCCATTCTGCAAGATATTGCAGGTTCTGTTGCCCTACTTTAAAAGGAACTTGTAAACTGGCATTGGCCTGTAAAATCCCTACATGTGTATAAGCCTCACCAAAATCTTCTTCTGGTGCTCTCATTGCATTAAGCCAGCCTGTACCACGCTTATAAGTCACATTACCGCTTAAAGTGGCATTAGAAAAATATTCGGTATGATCGACACTTGCTTTCCATCCCGCCGTTTTTCGGCGTTGTACTTCTACTTCAACATCATTGATATAGTTTTGTGATTCACGATACCAGCCACCAAAACCTACGGCAGTTTTACGGTGTGCATCGCGATAAATAATTCGGGACAAATCTGCATTAATAAGTTCGCTTTTACCGCTATATTGATAGGTCTCACTGCTTCCGGCGACTGTTTGTAAATAGTTAGAACGGCTATAACTGGTTGAAAATAACCAATAATCAAATGGAATGGTATAACTTGCATAAAAGCCATCTGTACCATGCTTACCAGAACCACTACCCCCTAAGTCATGATTATAACTAACATAAAACAAATCATTTAAAGTCAACACATGATCAAGTGACAAGGTCGCTGTACCTTGGTATTTTCCAGTAGCATCAGAACCTGAATCATCAATTCCCACATGTAAGCGATAAGGTTTAGCCTGTTGCCATGCAAGAATCACATCACTATAGCCCGGTTCATTTTTTTGTTCTGCTGGCTGAATTTTAAAATCAGCCTCAACCGTAGGTACTCTTTTAAAGTTTTCTAAGCCTTGCTCCATATCACGAATATTTAAAAGCTCACCCGATTTCATCGGTAAAGCGTTCCATAAATGAGCACGTTTAGAAGTACCTTCAGCAAACTTAATCTGATCAACTCGGCCAGGAATAACACGAACTCGAACAGTGCCAGATGCGATATTTTGCTGAGGAAGCAAAACTCGTGTTGTGACATAACCATCTGCAATAATTTTGTTTTGAACAAGATCAAGTGCCTGATTGAGACCATTTACACCCAAGCAACGTCCAATAATATTGTTCTTGCCAGTCGTAATCACATTAAAATCTGATATGAATTGATGAGCTAAATCACCTTCTAAAAGTATTTTTTTAATTTCAAAACAAGGAGTTTCACTATTAGAGCGTAAATATTGTAATTGTTGAGCTAAATTTTTATTTTGTTCTTGCCCCAGATTGACATTTACATTGGGCTGGATTTGTTTTTCTAACGCTGTATCACGTTGTTGTTGACGAGTAGACTGATCAGCCTGAATTCGCTGTCGAATCGGGTCATCAGGATCTGCAGCGTAACTTAATCCTCCCATAATCGATAAACAGATAAATAAGACACTTTTATTAAATTTGTTATAGTTCACCATAAACTAGGCAATCCGTGATAAATATCAACTTAATTTTATTTTAACAAAACCTTAACAAAGTGGAAGCATTTTTTATACAGATTTGTCTGTATATGAAGCACTATTTGACGAACGGATTAATTTTTCTAAGATTACTCAACAAGAAATGTATTTCCATTCCCATTAAGTTAGAACTTGTTCAAGAAACCAAGTATTAGTATTTATAATAAATAGCTATTCCGTCATATTTTTCATTTTCTCTTGCACAATTTTCTACTTCATTAAGTAGTAATAAAGCCATCTTTTGACCTTTTCTCTTTAAATTCTTATTTAAATGTCATATCTAATCTAAGCAAGATTCATAAAATAATTTTTATAATTTAAATAATGGATAATTAAATATGGATCATTTTAAAACTATTTTACTCATTGCAAGCACATGTTTAACAACAACTATTTATGCAAAACAACAAGTCGTTTGTGTGTATGACCCGATTGGTAAATCGGGAGATGCTTTCGCTTTAGCCAAAGACTATGCACTTGAAGCTAAAAACTGGGGAGCTGATCTATCTTTAAAAGCATATGTAGATGAACGCATTGCGGCTGAAGATTTAAAAGTCGGTAAGTGTGATGGCGCTATTATTAGTGGTTTACGTGGCCGTCAGTTTAATAAATACACAGGATCTTTAGATGCAGTTGGCGCATTAACAAATATGAAAACGGCAATTAATGCCTATAAACTGTTGTCTTCACCAATGGCCGCAAAAAACATGGTGGTCGGTTCTTATGAAATTGCAGGTTTAGGCACAATTGGTCCTGCATACTTATTTGTAAATGATAGAAGTATCAATACACTCGCTAAAGCTGCCGGTAAAAAAATTGGGGTATTTAAATACGATGAGGCGCAACCAAAGCTTGTCCAACATGTTGGAGGTCAGGCTGTATCGGTAGACGTCACCAATGCTGGTGCGAAGTTTAATAACCATGAAATTGATATTGTGCCCGCTCCTATTGTGGCATTTAAACCTTTTGAACTACACAAAGGTTTAGGTGAGAAAGGAGCAATTGTTCGTTTTCCTTTAACTCAAATTTCAGCAAACTTCATTATTCGTAAAGATCAGTTTCCAGCAGGTTTTGGGCAAAAGTCGCGAACTTGGGTAGCCAGCCAATTAAATAGAACCTTTGGCATTATTGCTAAATATGAAAGTGATATTCCTTCAAAATATTGGATGGATATTCCTAAAAATGAGCAATTAAACTATATGAAAATGATGCGCGAGGCACGTATACAGCTAACCAAGGCTGGTATTTATGAACCAAAAATGATGAATTTTTTGAAAAAAGTAAGATGTAAAGAAAACCCAAGTAATTTTGAATGTGCGTTAAACGATGAATAAACACTCAAAACATATGCACATCTTATTTTAAGAGGTTCTACTATCAGTTATTCATTTCCTCACGGGCTTGTTGTGGCGTTTTACCCGACCACTCTTTATAAGCCCGTGTAAATGGACTGTGCTCGGCATAACCTAACAGTAAGGCTATTTCTACAATTTGTAGCCTTAGATCTTTTAAATACGATTTTGCCAATTCGTAACGGACAGTATTTAATTCTTTCCGAAAATTCGTACCTGCCTCGGTTAAACGGCGTTGCAAGGTTCTACGTGAATAATTTAATCGCTCTGCAAGTTGTTCAATAGTTGGTTCGCCTTGATGAAGTAAGTAAGCAATCTGTTTGCGGACTTGGTCTGTAATTTCATCAATATGTGGCAGGCTTGCCAGTAACTTGTCGGCATGTTTTTCTAGTATGGCAACTAAGACGGCGTCGGAGTTTTTAAGCGGTAGACTTAAGACTTCCTTATCAAAACGCATAAGTGCCACGGGTTGCTCAAAAAGTACAGGACAGCCGAAATATTCTTCATAAGGCTTAACATTTTCAGGCTGCTCATGAATAAAATGTATTTCTTTTAGTTTTACTTTTCCTCTAATGAGACTACGGCAAAACTGAACTATAACGGTACGGCCAGTTTCATCCGACAAGGGACCAACTTGCTCACCTTTTGTATCCCATGAAAGTTCTACATATTCAGTATGAATGTAAACAGTGGCAGGATAAACATCATAGACAAGCCTCTGATATCGTTCAAACCTATCTAAAACTGCCCCCAGATTTTCACAGGCAAGAAATACAGATCCTAAAACACCTAAATGCTGAGCTGTAATGGTTTGACCCACATGTAAACCAATGAAAGGGTCATTTAAATAATCTTTAGCAATAATGAGAAGATTTTCCCAATGGTCGATATCTACGCCTTCTAAATGATTTGAATCTGCTTTAGGCCACGGTTCACCCAGCACCTTTTCTGGGTCATGTCCTAGTTTTTCGAGATATTCAAATAATAACTGGACATAGATTTCAGAAATCCTTCTTCTATACAACGGCTTATTCAATCCATTCATTCCGTATAGTTCTAATTTGGCGCCAATTATCAATTAGTGTACTTAAAGCTTTCAAGCAAAAGCAAATGACTAAAAATACCTGCTCAATCCAAATTTTGGCGCAAAGTGTCAAGCAATATGGCAGCTTTCATCAAGCCCAATCTCATTATTTTTCAGAAGATAGCGTTATAGCCAATATTGAGAAAAATACGATGGGTAAAAGTCTAAATAATGTGACCCAAGCGCCAGTGGATGTTCATTTTGATTCAAATGGCATGAAATGCAGTGCCTATTTATATCGTCCAGCGACCGAGGCCACTACACCAATTATTGTGATGGCGCACGGTCTGGGTGGTACTCGAAGAATGCGTTTAACAGCTTTTGCCGAGCGCTTTGTGGCAGAGGGTTATGCTTGTTTAGTGTTTGATTATCGCTATTTTGGTGATAGCGAAGGACAACCTCGACAATTACTAGATATAAAAAGTCAGCTTGAAGACTGGAAAGCCGCTATTGCCTATGCACGTAGCCTAGAAAAAATTGACCCAAACCGCGTAGTTATATGGGGGACTTCTTTCGGTGGAGGCCATGTGCTGGCAACAGCTGCTGATGATAACCGACTTGCTGCTGTTATATCACAATGCCCCTTCACTGATGGTTTCTCATCTAGCATGGCAATGAACCCAATAACGACTCTCAAGCTCACGGGACTCGCTTTAAAAGACAAGATTGGATCAATGCTCGGCACCAAGCCAGTCATGGTGCCTCTTGCAGCTCCAACAGGACATACAGCATTAATGAATGCACCTGACGCTTATTCAGGCTATCTCGCACTTATGCCTTCTGGATCAAATATTCCAAACTATGTCGCTGCACGTTTTGTACTCGACATCATACGCTATTACCCGGGCCGTAAGACATCACGTATTCAAGCGCCCGTGTTGTTTTGTGTCTGCGATACCGACTCTGTTGCACCCTCAAAAACAACATTGCGTCATGCGAGCCATACACCCAATCATGAAATTAAGCACTACGCCGATGGTCATTTTGAAATTTACGTTGGAGAGGCTTTTGAGCGTGTTGTTCGTGATCAGATCGACTTCCTTAAACGCATCGTTCCAGTCAAGTAACAGTAAATTTAAAATATTTGGAGAAAGACCATGAAATATGACCTTAACAAAAAAGTTGTTTTAATTACAGGAGCCGCTGGAGGAATTGGTGCAGCAACAGCCCGTGAATTTTATGCATTAGGTGCAAACTTGGTACTTACCGATATGCAACAGGAAGCTGTAGATAAACTTGCATCTGAATTTGAGGCATCTCGGGTTTTACCATTAGCGCTAGACGTTACTGATGCAATAGCCACAAAAGATGTAGTCCAGAAAACAATAAAACACTTTGGACATCTTGATATAGCTTTTGCCAATGCAGGTATCTCATGGCGTGATGGTGCTTCGACAATTGCTAGTTGTGATGAAGCTGAGTTCGATAAAATTGTTGAGGTTGATTTACTTGGTGTCTGGCGTACAGTCCGTGCCGCCTTACCAGAGGTGACTCGCAACAAAGGACAAATCCTCATAACCTCTTCTGTTTATTGCTTCGTCAATGGAATGGCAAACGCTCCATATGCAGCCTCAAAGGCGGCAGTAGAAATGCTCGGACGCTGTCTCCGTACAGAGATTGCATATACCGGTGCAACAGCCAGCGTTGTCTATCCAGGCTGGACAGCAACACCAATCGCCAAGGTTGCCTTTGGAGGGAACGCAACTGTAACGGAGATGATTGAAGCAGGATTTCCGGCATGGTTACGCAAGCCTATTTCTCCGGAATATATGGCGCAAGCAATTGTAAAAGGTGTACAGGGTCGACAGCCACGCATTTTTGCTCCAGTGCGTTGGGTTCCGTTCTCGATATTACGCGGACTGTTTAATGCAGGTAGTGATGCAATGGTTGTACGCCACAAGAAACTGCAGGGATTACTTCAACAACTTGAAAATGAATCTAAACCTGTCCAGAAATAATCCATTTCCTTAAAACTCATTTATAAAAATGTCTGGAAATCTGATATGTCTAAGTACAAATTAAAAGATAAAGTTGTGGTCATCACAGGCTCAACAGGTGGTCTAGGACTTGCGATTGCCCAAGCATTACAGGCCAAAGGCGCAAAACTAGCACTCCTAGATTTAGAGCTTAACAAAGTTGAAAGTCAGGCAAAACAGCTAGGTGGAAAAAGCATTGCCGCAGGTTGGGTAGCAGATGTACGCTCTTTGGAAAGCCTAGAAATGGCTATGGCAAAAGCAGCTCAACACTTCGGTAAAATTGATGTGGTGATTGCAAATGCTGGCATAGCTACAACCGAAGCATTAGAACATATGGCTCCTGAAACCTTTGAGCGAACCATCGATATTAACCTTACAGGGGTATTTCGTACTTTCCGCGCAGCTATACCGTATGTAAAACAAACTCAGGGATATTTACTGGCTGTGTCCTCAATGGCTGCTTTCGTCCACTCCCCGTTAAACACGCACTACACTTCGAGTAAAGCAGGCGTTTGGGCTTTATGCGATAGTCTTCGTCTGGAATTAAAACATTCAAATATAGATGTTGGTAGCCTTCATCCAACTTTCTTTAAAACCCCAATGATGGACAGTATTCAAAATGACCCAGCAGGTAAAGCTGTATGGAAAGGTAACTCGGGTATTTGGAAATATATCTCTATTGAAGAAGTGGCCTCAGGCGTAGTTGAGAGCATAGAACAGCGTAAAGATATGACAGTTGTACCTAAAATAAATACTCCGATTGCTAAAGCACCCGCATTGTTTAAAAATGTGATTGAGTTTTTAGGTTTCAACCGTAAACAGCTTAAACAGACCATGCTCTTGGCAGAGAAAAAACCATAGTTCATTTTAGGTCTTTTAAGACACGGATGTTTTTGAAATATCCGTGTTTATTTATTGAACTAGCAGCAAAATTCTAATCATTGACTCAAACCATAAGTCTTATGCGCAGCTATTTTTTATTAAAATTTTCTTTTAACGCATCAATTAAGATATTTAATAAAGGTGCTTGCTCACGTCTATGGGGATAATACAAGTGATACGGTTCATAGCTATGTCGCCAGTCCTTCAGCGTTTCTTCCAGTTCACCACTTTCAATATAAGGCTGAACCATATCAATAGGTAGATAAGCGATTCCTACACCGCTCCTTACTGCTTGAAGCACTGGAGATAAGGTTGTAAAAACAACTTTAGCATTAACAGTAATTGTTTGTGTTTTACCTTGTTTGGTAAATTGCCAACGGTAGAGTTCACCATGTGTGGGTAATCTTAAATTAATGCACTGGTATTCCACTAAATCTTTTGGATGCTTTGGATGACCATAACAAGCTAAAAACTCTTTGGTTGCAACTGTTAGCATTTGTATTGGCTCACTCACCTGTAAAGCGATCATGTCTTTAGAAACTAAACCGCCTCTTCTAAGTCCTGCATCAAAACGCCCTTCTACAATATCGACAAGACCATAATCAGATATGATCTCTACTGAAATTTTTGGAAATTGTTGTATGACTTTTTCAACTGCTGGCCATAAAACACTTTGTATTCCATATTCATCTGCACTAATACGTAATGTTCCTGCTGGATCATTTTTTAAAGCACTAATTTGATTTATGCCATTTTCTATTTCTTCTATTGCAGGTTGAAGCAAATTCAGTAGATATTCACCTGCTTCTGTCGGTGCGACACTTCTGGTAGTTCTGGATAATAGTTTTATGCCAATTCGGTCTTCTAAATTACGGAGTGTTTGGCTAATGGCTGACTGTGAAGTTCTGAGTTTTGCGGCTGCACGGGTAAAGCTTCGCTCTTGAGCAACGACCATAAAAGTATGCAAATCATTTAAATTTTCTTTCATTATTTATAAGTATTCAATATAAGTGCTATCTAATTATAGTGGATTATCATAATAAATCACTAGAGTTATATTAATTTCATCGACCTAGTTCTTCTTTCGGAGAGAAGATGATGAAAACTGTAACTTTCAAAAATAAAAATATCGATGTTTCTGCAACTATTCGTTTTCCAAAAGATTTCGATGAAAACAAAACATATGCAGCAATTGTATGTGCGCATCCAATTAGTAGTTGTAAAGAGCAAACTGCAGGCGCAATCTATGGTGAAAAACTCACTGAAGCTGGGTTTATCACTTTAGCATTTGATGCATCGTATCAAGGTGCTAGCGGTGGCGAACCTCGCTTTATTGAAGACCCTGCAACACGTGTAGAAGATTTCCGCTGTGCAGCCGACTATTTAACAACGCTTGCTTATGTTGATGAAAACCGTATTGGTGTATTAGGTGTATGTGGTGGCGGTGGTTATGCTGTCAATGCAGCTATGACTGAACGCCGTTTTAAAGCTGTAGCAACTATTGTAGCAGCAAACTATGGCCGTTTAATGCGTGAAGGTGACCAAACACCTGAAGCTGCCATTAAAACTTTAGAAGCTATTGCAGCACAGCGTACTGCGGAAGCGCGTGGTGCGGAACCATTTATTACCCAGTACATTCCAAACTCACAGCAAGAGCGTGAACAAGCTGGAATCAATGATATTGATATCAAAGAAGCGATTGATTACTACAAAACCCCGCGCGGTCGGGCAGAAGGTTCACCAAATAAACTTCGCTTTTCAGGTTTAGCGGCTGCTGTTGGGTTTGATGCGTTTCATTTGGCAGAACACTTGCTCACTCAACCTTTACAAATTGTGATTGGTGATATAGCGGGTGGATTCGGTTCTTATCGCGATGGTTATGAGTTATATAGCAAAGCTGCTTCTAAAGATAAGAACCTTTTTGTGGTTAAAGGTGCAAGCCATTATGACTTATATGACCAACCTGAACCTGTTGCTCAAGCCTTAGAAAAAATTATTCCGTTCTTTCAAAAGCATCTTTAAGCCAAATATTGGAAAGTTTCTCAATTGGAGGAACTTTCCAAATAGATACGTTTTAATGGTAATTAAACAAGCCTTTTATAATAAATCGCCGTACCGTCATAGCTCCCATTTGAACTTAATGCAAAACTTGGAATTACGCCCACACGAACAAATCCAATTTTGCTATATAAAAGCTCGGACACATCGCCTTCACGTGTATCTAAGACAAGTAAACGCAGACCATTTTGTTTTGAAAAATTTTCTAGCTCATTCAGTAGTAATGTTGCTATTCCTTGTTTTCTTGCCGATGTAAGCACCATGAGTTTTTCAACTTCAGCTCTATGAACTCCATTCTTTTTACTCACTAAGGACAATTGAACACTACCTACAACCTTTCCTTCTTGTATGGCAATCCATAGGCGGCTATTACCTTGTGCTAATTTATGGTTGACCTCACGCCAATAATTTAAGACCTCGTTCTTTTCTACGGGAGATAAGAAACCTATAGAAGCTCCGCTATTGATAGAATCTTCTAACAATAGCAATAGATCTTCTTCATGGTCACCAATTTCTTTTATTTCTAAGATTTCAATGTCTTTCATATTTTTTCTCAAATTAATAGTTGTAAACCTTCATTGCTGAACTACAAACTAAGCTCTGCTTATTTTTAATTAGATTTTTACTAATTCATCCTCATTAAGTCTTTTATGATCTTTCACAAAAGTAAAACAACTTCATAGAAATGTCTTTTTTTTAACATCAAAAGATGTTATAAAAAAGACATTCGCTACCTTTTGGATTTTGCTTTTATGAATTTGGATATGTTTAATAATGAATCCTTAAAGGATTCAGAACCCACACCTTGTGACTTCTTCAGTGGAGAAGATGCTATAGCAAAAGCTAAAGAACTGGGTCTACCCGATCCTCATATAGTTATACAAGCAATTATGGTTGGTGATTCTGAATTTAGAACCAATACAATATACAACAGATCAAAATTTATCGCTCGTTGGGGAAAGATTGGAGAACAGCTCGCTTTACTTCTTAGAAAATCAGATCCAGCTTGGGTTTATCATAATGAAAGCCAGCCAAGACTAGAAAATATTGATAAGAAAATTCAGATTATTTTCATGAGTGGTAACTTAGCCCTTGGGCATTCAGAACTTGTACTATCAGCTCTTTGTGAAAAGGGTTATATGACTTTGAAGAATATTAAAGAAAATCAATCTAGTTATGATGATGCATCAAAATTAAGAACTTGGATTCTTTATTTTCCTTCTACATCTCATCCGGCCTACACAGCAACTGATATACCAACAATTCCTTTTGAAATCGCATACCCTACAAGTTTTGTACAAACTCCTGATAAGACAAAAATTGACATATTACCAAGCAATCACACTTGCAGAATTGCATTTGAGATAGATAATACTCATCCAGTCGACAATGATCCTAAAAAGCCAATATTGGAACCATCTAACGAGATTAAACCAGATGATTTTGATATTCAGCTTGTAGTCTAACTTGAGGTTAAAGTGTTTAGTAAAGATCGTTTAAGAATTGCTAAAGATTTAAGAGGTCTTAGCAATACTGATTTTGCAGAAAAACTAGGCTGCTCGCTTTCTAAAGTGAAGCAGCTTTTAGATGCAGATAAGGAAATCAGTGAAAATGATCAAACCGAAATCTGTAGAGTATTAAATGTGCCAATGTCATTTTTTATAGAAAATGATATCCAACCTCATGACACAGAACAAATTTTTTATAGATCCGTTGCTAGAATCAAGGCTCAACATAGAAAAGCTAATGAAGCCTATACACTTTTAGCAAAGAATATTAATACCTATTTGCTCAAAAAGGTTAAATTACCCCAATTCTCTCGTCCAGTTTTAGATATTACTGAGATACAAGATCAGCACTATCGTTATATTGATCATATTGCTATTGAATTAAGAGCATTATGGGGATTAGGGGTTCAACCCATTAACAATATTGTGTCACTCTGTGAACTTAAAGGTATTCGTATTTTTAGACTTCCCAATGAAGTTAAAGAAATTGATGCTCTGTCTTATTTCGATGATGAAAGTGGTTCTCCTTTTATATTCGTCAATAATTTTAAGTCGGCAGAACGTTCGCGTTTTGATTGTGCACATGAGCTTGGACATATCATTATGCATACTCATAATCGAAAGGTTCGCGAAGAAAAAGACAATAAGCTCTTAGAAATTGAAGCGGATCAATTTGCTTCAGAGTTCTTAATGCCCGCAGAAGCTTTTTTTGCAACCTCTCCACGTTACCTATCAATTGATAACATGATTGAATATAAAAAAATCTGGAGAACATCTTTAAAAGCAGTGAACTATAAAGCTCATAAACTAGGCTTAATCAGTGACTGGGTTAATCGAAGTAATCTAATGAAAATCAACTCTCTTGGATATCATATTGAAGAGCCGGAAGAAACTCACCGTGATGAAAGTATGATGCTTCCAAAGATTGTTTCATTATTAGTTTCGCAACCTTCTTTTGATAAAAATAAGATGCTCGATGAAATAGGAATTTCTGAAGTTGATTTCAATCAGCTAACATTTGATGCACTTGCTAAAGTAGATATACCGAAAAAGAAAACAAAATTATATCTTGTTGATTGATTATATTAAGGTGTCAATAAAGACACCTTTTTTATTTCTAAATCCCCCTCAAAAACACTTCCAACACCTTTTCATCAACTCCACCCAAACTTAAACGCTGAATAATTGTGCCTTCGATCAGATATAAAAAGAGTTTGGCATCAGTAAAGGAAACATCGGTGTTAAGTGCTCTAAGCAGGCTATATATTTCATTGATGAGCCATGTTCTATATCGCACGGCGGTTATGTAGGCTTTTGGATGAGTCAGTTTTGTTTCAAAAATAGCTTTAAATAATAAGTAATACAGCCCATCTAGGTCTGCATGTAAAAGATAGAGTTTTTTGAGTTTATCGGCTGCGTTTGTGCTGCGGTCATATGCAACCACTGAAACCACTTTTTCTTTTAGGCGCTCTTTTTGCACAATCAGGCAGATTTCAATCAACCGTTCTTTTGAGTGAAAGTAGTTATAAAAAGTCGCTTTGGTCACTTCACACTCTTTCACAAGTCTGTCGATGCCGACTAGATGAAACCCATTGTAGTGAAATAACTCAATTGATTTATTTACGACTTGTACTGCACGTGTTGGGAGAACTATTTTTGGCATATTTTTACCGTTATAAAAAATTATTTTTGTATATAAATGAGATATAAAAACCGCTGTCTTTTGGGAGAAAAAAGGCATAGCAAAGCCGTAAAGACTGTGCACAGCACATCTCAAGTTTGAATTGTCTAAGTTTTAAGTAATAACGAGCTAAAGCCTGAAAAAAGCCTTACGGCGATCAAGCTGCGTTAAGTGTTTTAAGCTGTGTTGTTATAGCTTTTGGCAATGGCTGCCAAGAAATGATGAATGTACAAAGCCAACTCCTTATATATGGAGTTCTGCCAAGACATTAGAATTATGGTGGCAGAACGAAAGGGGTTCGCAGACTGGCTTCAAGACCCAGCACACCCGAAGGTGTCCCCCTCCGTTCCGCCATAGAGGGGGCACGAGGGTATACACACTAAAAGAATAATCTTTTAATGCTCTTGAAGAACGGTCTGCGACAACCGACTGGCAATGTAGGCCAGCCCGCAAATGGTAATCTCCAATATTTGAAGTGTCAATGTGAAATTGGCTAGAAATTATTTAAATAATTATTGTTTTTCATTTAATTACATAATTAAGGAAATTCTTAAGTAATATTTTTAATCTACCCTTATATCATTAAGTTAAAGTTTAAAATTTCAAAAACTTAAGGTCTGGATTGGTTCATATCAACTAAGAATGAATAAATAAAAAAGAGTAACTACTGTTATTAAGAAGAGTTTTTATGAGTCGCTATTCAGTATAAAATTGTGTTTAAGCGACTAATCTCACCAATTAGGCCGTGTCATATACTTAAAGTGATAAGAGCAAAAAATGACTCAAAATAAAGTTGAATTAGCAGAGAAATTGTCAAAAGAATCGCATCAAGATCAAAAGTATGGTCCTCATGATTACTTTGATTACCATATTAAAGGTGTGGTCAACTCATTAATTGAGCACCAATTTTCAGAAGTCTATATTATTACAGCCCTTCTACACGATAGCGTTGAAGACACACCTCTTACCCTAGACAAAATCGAAAGCTTATTTGGAAAAGAAGTCCGTGATGCCGTTGATGCATTAACTAAACGGGAAACTGAAACACGCGAAGAATATTTAATTCGTTGTGGTTTGAATCCGATCGCTCGAGTTGTGAAACTTCATGATGCAGCCTTTAATGCACATAACTCGCATAAGGAAAATAATCAATCACGTGTAGATTATTATCTTCAAACCATGTTAGCTGTTTCAACGGCGCAAGATAGGTTGGGGTAAAAGACAACGAAATGAATCCGTTGCCTTTTTTATTTTTAAGATTGTGTAAATGCCCAAATGTCTTTTGAGGCAACCGTGTCAGATACGAGTCTAAAACTCATAGGTTCTAAGTCTTCATCTACCACAACATAGCCTTTCGAGTTATTTTTTAGCGCATCACACTTGTTATCGGTCAGTTGATAGCTTGCTGTATTGGCTAATGCACTTTCAGTAATAACACCTGTAAACACACAATTTGGGTCTTTCGAGACAATTTTGCCTTGTGCATTCACCTCGGCATTTACCGTTGTTCCATCTGGAAACGATAAATCGTAATTGCCGACCAATTGATTCAGCGTAATTTTCTGATCATCAATTTTTTCATAATGCGCTAATTCAACTGTTATCGTTTGATTAGACTGATTGCTCTGCCAAGCTTTGTTTTTTGCATCATAGCTCATCACAACCTTGGCACGGTTTTCGTCATCATCTAAAACCAGTAATTTAGAACCATCTGCACCAGAATAGTATTTACCCGCCATTGGTAACTCTTGATCAGTTTCAGTACTAATAATATAAGTACCGACGTCTAAGCTCGGAGCCAGTGCAGGTTTTTCAGTCGAGACTTGGTCATCATGATCATTGTCATTACAAGCCGCCAAGCCAAGCCCAAGGAGTAAAACCAACAAACAACGTTTCATGGTCTTTCCCCTTACTTATTAAATAGGCTTTTTAGACGAATTTTGAGCCATTCCTGAGCTGGTGGTCGCTGATCGTAAGCCACTTGCATTGCAGTCACAGCAATTTTGCTTTGCATTACAGCGCTTTCATCCGACATTTGCGCGGCAGTTGGTGCCGAAGGAGCAGCATCAATTCCTAGACCAAATTGGTTATTGCCTTTATTGTCTTTGGTTACTTGGAACTTCAATTTATATAAGTCATAAGTTCCAATTTTTGAGAAAGCAAATGGTGTGCTGGTTGTTAAATTTTTAGGGAAATTCACATTTAGGGTAATGCCTTTTGGCAACAACTGGCCCTTGCCTGCCTTAGCTTGTAATTCTTTTAATAACACTACGGTCTGTTTTGCCACAATCGCAGAGTTAGGGTTGTTTAACATTTTATCGTCTACCGTGTTGGTATCGGCGCTTAAGGCAATAGACGGAATGCCACGTCCTGCCGAAAACTGTACATTACCAATCGTGCCAGAGTGCACAACGACTTTTCCGACATTTTGTCCTTCATTCGGGCCAGATAAAACTAAGTCCGGCGCTTTACCCCAACGCTTTGGCGCAACCACGTCTAGTCCATAAACTGTTGCCATGACTGGTGTGCCATGCGTGTAATTCCAGTCGCCATTGGTATAACCCGCTTTGGTAAAGGTTCCAGCCGCAGGTGCGCCAACGGGTGCTGCGCCATTGTGACAACCATTTTCAGCCGCAATTTGCTTATCGTTATCCGCAGTAATCGTTGTTGAGCTGTACATCACGATTGCACCACCGCGACCACTTTGTGGTGAACACGGTACAGACACAAGCACGTTATGACCATTTGCTTTTAGTTCATCATAGAGTGCTTTGACATTGCTGGTTAGACCGTCATCGTTAACCAATAGAATATTTAGTGCAAAAGCTGGAGTTGTACACAAAGACAGAATAAGGCCGCCCAATAAACTTTTTTTCATCACTTAACTACCATGTTCTTAAATTTCGATTTGTATAGTAGTTGCGCTATATGTACGTTTAGTGAATACGCATCAATAAAAATTAAAATACTTTTCCATTAAAAATTAAATAATTATATTATAAATTATTGCTATATTTTCTTTTATAAACTGATCTTCAACTTCATCACTCGTATTCAAAATGACAAAACCCACTTCCGTGGGCTTCATCCAAAGTATCAATTCAAGCGTTAAATCAAATACGGCCAACTTCTAAGTATGGAATCAAGTTTTTATCAAAATGTGGTCGTGGGTCGCCTTCATAACTAATAAAACCATGCATTCCTGTTAAGCGTTCGCCTTTATAAAACTGGTTTAACTGATAGCGCGGGTCTTTATGTGAAAGCGTAAAACTCACCACACCAACGCCCTGCTGTTTTGACTTGTGATAGGCATCTTCGAGCATTTTATGATGCAAAGCCAAATCTTGTGGATGGCACATAAGCGTATGTAGCACATGGTACTTGATAGAGTCACCGAGTTTAGGCAAACGCATGCCTTTAGTAATTGGGGTTAGCAAGTTATAAACGGGTCTAAGCACACCTATAGCCGAACTATAATTTAAAATCTTGGTTTGCTTAATACTATGCTGATCCCACAAGCCAAACATACCCACCAGTTTTTCGCCCTTAAAGTAAAGTGAAAAATCCGAGAGTTTTATCCCTGAAAAATACCGATGTCCTTGGGCCAGTTCTTCAAAGTTATAAGCTGGAATAAAGTTATAGTGTTCTGCCATGTCGCTAATAAATTGGTTCATGGCTTCTACATGCTGAGCTTCAGCAACACAGCTACGAATCTCTTGAAGATCACTCTGTTTATCAACCTGATTTAAAAAAGACGTGATTTTTCGTTTTGCGCCAGTGTCGGTCAGACTTAATGTCTCAATAAGCCCTTCGTCATAATAATCTGGCATTCCTGTTTTGCCCGTTTGGATGGCAGCGCGCGCAGCATGGTTATCATCAAAAATAATCATTTGACTATAGTTCGGTTCATGCATGGTTTGTTTTACATGCTTCGCCAAAACCTTAACCAGTGATTTCCCGCGATAGTTGTGATCTACCCGTAAATCCCCCGCATAGCGTAAGTTTTGAATATTCCGATCGACATAACATGGACGGTAACCATTGCTATAACAAGCGACATTCTTTTGACTCTCAGTGTCTTCAATTACAACATGCAGTTTATGCCGATAAACAATGTCAGATGCTCTAAAATAACTTGGTTCACGCTGAAAGCTAATTTGTATGCCTTTGGTGGTCATCGGTACGGCAATTAAGTCTCGTAAAGCTTCGTCATCTGCCAAAGTCGCTTCTCGGGTAATGAGGGTATTGTCAGCAAGTGGTGGATTTGTTTTATTCATTATTCACCTGTTGTGCGGTCTGAACGGGAACCAAGTTATTTAAACGGCCCATTTGGTCGAGTAGCTGATAGACAAACACCACTTCGTCTTGGTCATTCACTGTTTTTTGGGTTTGTACATCAAGTAACTTCTGCTCGGTATTGAGCAAATCAAACGTGGTTTTGGTGCCAACATCAAACTCTTTACGTGTGTAGACAAAGGCAATAGACGCGGCCTCTATGGCATTTGCCAATGCTTCTTTATTTTGTCGAATGGTTTGAAGCTGGGCGTAGGTCGTGCGTGTACGCTTATTTAAATCTAGTTCAAGACTTCGCGTTTTTTGGTTAGCCAAATCGATATCGGCCTGTGCTTTTTTAACGTTGGCGCGATTTAAGCCATCGTCATAAAGCGGTACATTGAGCTGCACCCCAACCATATAGTTATTACTTTCCGAACCAATATAACTTGCTTCATCTTGCTTTCCGGCACGGCTGGTGAGCATGACCGTTGGCCAGAGTTCACGCTTAGTTAAAGCGTATTGTTTCTCGGCAGCTTGCTTTTCGTATTTGCTGCGCATTAAAGCGGGATGGTTCTTGGTTTGAGCCAAAATTTCATCTAAGTTAGCTGGAATAACTGGCAGTTGTTTAATGGGGACAAGGTTTTCAGGCGTTACACCTGTCACTTGGTAAAACTGCGCTTCGCTTACGGTTAAGTTAGATTGGGCCTGTGTAATATCGGCTTGGCCTTGTGCAACTTGCGCCAAAACCTGAGCTAAGTCTGCACGGGTAATCATGCCCACATCAAAACGGCGCTTTGACTCATATAAAGACCGTTGCAGATTTGCCATGGTCTTTTGTCTAAGTTCTAAAATGGCTTTCTTTTTTAATACGTCGGTATAGACCATCACGGTATTTAAGATAGTTTCCGATCTTTGATCTGACAAACCTTGGTTTTGGGCAGAAAGCTGACTTTCGGCAACATCTATTCCTAAACGGTGTCGTCCAGATGTATAAATCGGATAATCAGCCTGCAATTGTAAACTTCGACCTTTACGGTTTCCTTCGGTTGGAAACAAGACGTGTGAAGGTGTATCTATTCTTTCATAGTCCAGTTGACCGACTAAATTGACTTTAAGTCCATCGCGCTGCTTGGCTTGCTCAAGCATTGCGGTGGACTGGTTCACGCTTAAACGACTGACTTCAAGCTGACTTTCATGTCTTAAACTGGCTGACAAAGCCTCATCTAAAGTCATAGCCTGTACATTCGACACAACCAACACGCCTAAGTACAAGGCGTGTCGAAGTGTTAAAAAACGAGTATTAAATGGCTTCATCCCTTTCATAGTTGTTCCAAACTATTGAGGGTGACTTTTTTAAGTGGCTCAGGTTTGATATTGCCTTCGATAATGCCATCAAACATGACCAGTTTCTTGTACGCATTCCAACCATTATTGGCTTGGCGAATTTGAGGCTCATCAAGCTGCCCCAAGTTTCGTGCAAGTTCGTAATGGAAGTTTTGACGCAAAATACTGTCGATATATTCATTGCTAATGCTGTGATGAATGTCACCTTCAAAAAGCACGCAATAAAATGGTTTAACCTGTTGCTGGGTATCAATCGCGAGTAAAGAAATCGCTTTCGATTCGGTTTCATTTAACTGCGACAATAACTGATGAGCTGTTTCAGGCGCGAGTTTTTCACCGACCAGATCTACCCCAAAACGACGACCTTGGAACTCAAAACACGGAATTTGCTCTATAAAGCCAGTGACGCGTAAGCAATCATCCAGACAGTAGCGAAGTAAGCCATTACCCGAAGTAATCAGCGGACTCACCACATCACCTTGTTTAAGCTGCCACGACGGAATGATTTGCCCTTGTTTATCACCTTCTAAATATTCAAATTCGTAGAAGTGACTTTGGTAGGCCAATGGATATTGGTCGTTGTAGGGAATGGTCACTACACCTTCGGTCGCCCATAACCCTTTGCCTTCAAACTGAACACTGGGTAACTTCTCTTTTAATTTTTCGGCCCAAGCTTTTGAACCTGCGGTATCCCAACTCGACACCAGGCTTAACTTTGGCCAGAGCTTTTTAAAGTCGATTTGTTCAGCGTTTGAACAAGTAATTAAGGCTTGAGCACTTTCAGGGCTATGCGGTGCAGTCACTTCTTTTAATGAAGCCTGACGATTGCCCCATAAACCACTTTGTAAAACTTCAATCACGTCTTGTTGTAGTAGCTCCAAACGCTCAAGCAATTGCAGCGCAAAAGTTGGACTCCACACCGAAATCATGGCTAAGTTACGGTTTGCAACCAAATAACAAATGGTGGCAAACAGTGCATCATCGGCATTGGCGGCAAAGGCAACATTACTTGGAACGGCTTGGGTAAACTTAGATAAAATGCGCTTACCTATACCAAGTAGCGCACTGTCATCATTTAAATTTTTATCTTTTAAAACTTCACGCTGACTTTCAGGCAACCACGACACCGACCAGTAGTGTGTACCAGAGCTAAGCTCTGGACACTTACGGTATAAACTTGCCATCCACGGTGCAATCGCATGGTCAAGTTCATCTAAAAACAACTTGGTATATGGAATGAACTTGATTTGTTCACTCGAACCACTGGTCGGCTGGAAACGAACGAGCTTACTGCTAGACAGTGAAAGCTTTTGTTCACGGTAAAGTTGAATGTCTTCTCGCCATGCGCCATAACGTGTCGCAGGAAATGATTTTACAAACTGCTCATAATTTTGGACCTTTTTATCTTTAGCAAAGGTAGAGGTTTGTAATATCGAATGCAAAATTTGACGTTGTGTGGTCTCTAAGGCATTAAACTGCTTTTGGAAATTACGGTCAGATGCATCACACCATTTTTTTAAAATCAGATGCGAACCCAAAGTTAGCCATTCATTAGATTTCATTGGATGGCCTCTCTACGTTTTGTTTTATGGGTTACGCATGCTTCAAACTTTCCTTTACTGGTCGGTTTAGTCATCAGCTTTACGGGAAAACGGGCTATGTCTTTCCAACCAAGACGGCCGATACACGGCAGTTCAGTACCGGCTTTCCAAGTTGGATTTTTTTGTTCAAAGAAATGAATATTTGGGTTCTTTTCTCTCATTTCGGCAGTAATCGGTGCAACTTCGCCTTTTAATGGTTGATAGTCGTCTCCAAAATTTAAGAGCCCCGCATCTTTGTCATAATATTCGCCAAAGAATTTTTCACAGTAGTGCTCAACGACTTCTGAAAGATGCTGGTTTTCATCTTTAATGTTTGGGTAATACACATAGTAGTTATTGGCGAGCAGTAAGTAGGTTTTATAGCCTTTAGAAATCAGGAGCCAATAGAGTTCGTTAAATGGATATTTGATTCGAAGCTTAATCATCAGTTTTAGCATGGTACTTTGCAGACTACGCGTACCCCAAAACTTCTTCAAAACAACCGTGTCTCCGCTAAATAACACGGTGTAGTCTTTACCGTTTAAATAGAAATGCTGCACCACCACAGTCGAAAAACCGACAATCTCATCTGTTTCCGAATCAAAAATTAAGATCGCACCGCTTTTATTTTGGAAATCATCTACGAAAATAGAAAATCTCGTATTTTCATAATACTGTTCGTAAATGGAATACATCACTTTTAATCGTTCAGTATCGATTTGCTCTTTTTCAAAATATTGACCATAAGTCGTGTTTTTCAGGTTCAATTTTGAAATTAGTTTATACGTTGTATTAATCATAATCCTTTAACCTTCCACCTCTAATTTGTGAGTTCCCCGATCTCATCAACCGATTTTAGAAAACTCAGATCAATGTTCTTTTTCTATGAAGGGATATGTTTTGATATGCCCTGTTGTTTTTCATTCTTTGAAAGCTGCCTTTATTTTTAAATATCTACATATTCATTTTCTTCCCCCGATCCATAAAGATGGTTAAAAATGCGGTCACAAACATGATGATTGCGAGCATGCGTAATAGGTCATTAAAGCTCGATGTCAGTGCCTGAAAATGAATGTCGCGGTAAATCACACTGAGTGCGATTTGCTGTGCATTTGAGCCGACTTCTTGATATTGCGCCGTGAGTTGGTCGAGTCGTTCTGTAAAAATCCAGTTTTGCGGTGTCATCCCCTGATTAATCTGGGTGACATGTAGCGCAGTCAGCCAATCTAACGATGAGTTAATGAGAGCTAGTCCAACCGCACCGCCGATATTGCGCATCAGGTTATAAATACCGCTGGCATCGGCTACTTTACTCAGCGGCAAAGTGCTCATGGCTAAATGTGAAACCACAATCAGGCAGATCATGAGGCCAATACCACGGTAAATTTGCGGCCAAAACATAAAGTCATAATCGCTGTGAATGCTGAGGTGCGAATTGAGCCACACACCAAAACCAGCCAAAATCATTCCGACAAATACGGTTTTTCGGGTATCAAAATTGGGAATGAGCCACGCCAGGAACGGCGCAAAGCAGAACATGACAATGCCTGTCACCATCATGACGTGACCAATCTGGCTACTGTTCATTTCACGGACTTGCCCAAGAAACACGGGAATCATGTAACCCAAGCCATAGAGCGCCATGCCAATCACAAAAGTTGTGATGGCACTTAAGGTAAAATTTTTATTTTTAAATACAGACAAATCGAGCAAAGGCTTAGGCTGGGTAAAACTTCTAGAGAAGAAAATCATGCCGCCCACAATGCAGATCATAAACGCAATACGGACACCTGTGTCTGCAAGCCAGTCATGTCTTGCGCCTTCATCAAGGAAATATTCAAGCCCACCTAAAAACATCGCCATACCGACCAAACTAAACCAGTCCATACTTTTGATGAGTAAATAGTTGGCACGGTCGATATTAGGGCCTGAGTAAATGACCGTAGCAATGATAATGCCCGGAATAATATTAATCAGGAACATCCAGTGCCACGAAAAGTTATTGGTGAGCCAGCCGCCAATGGTTGGGCCAATCGCAGGCCCTAAAGTACTGATCATGCCAAACATAACCAATGGCAATGAACGTTTTGGTTCGGGGAAAAGTAGATACAATGCGGTCATGGAGGTCGGAATCATGCCGCCGCCCATAAAACCTTGTATGCCACGGAAAACCAATAAACTTTCTAAGTTCCATGCCAAGGCACAAAGTAAAGAACTCACCGTAAAACCAATTGCACAGATGGTGTAATACACCCGTGTTGAAAGTACCCGCGAGACAATACTCGACATGGGAATTGCAATAATCTCGGCAATTAAATAAACCGTTTGCACCCAAGTGACCTCGTAACGACTTGCACTCATACCAGCTTGAACTTCGTTTAAAGAACTCGCCACAATCTGAATATCAAGAATCGCCATGAAGTTGCCAAAAATCATGGCAGCAAAAATTGCCCATGCAGTTTTTGCTGGGAATCTCCACTCGGCCTCAAGGTGCTTATTCATTTGTTATTACCTAAAATTTTATTATTAAGTTCTTAGGTCAACGGTGGCACTCACCGACATTCCAGGTTTTATCAAATCAATATGTGGGCTTGAATCTATGGCAATACGCACAGGAATACGCTGAACAACCTTGTTAAAGTTGCCTGTGGCATTGTCTGGTGGCATGAGTGAAAAAGTTGCGCCTGAAGCAGGTGAAAAGCTTTCAATTTTTCCGGTATAGGTCAGGCTTGGGTAGGCATCAAGTTTTAATTTAACTTTCTGACCAATATGCATTTTTTCAATTTGAGTTTCTTTGAAGTTGGCTTGTACATACAAACTATTTTCAGGAATGATCGCCATTAAGCGGGTTTGCGGAGAAACACGTGAGCCTTTCTGGATTGCAAGGCTACCGATCTTACCGTTTACAGGACTGACCACTTTTGATGAAGCCAAATCGACCTGATACAGATTTAAGTTTGCATTGGCACTTTGAATATCTGCTAGAAGCTGCGCTCGACTCGCTTGTAAACTCCCCAACTGAGCTTCTGCCGCATTTACGGCGGCTTGCGCTTTGCTGAGTTGAGCTTGGGCCGTTAAATATTGAGACTGAACCCCTTCAAAGTTTTGTCGGGTAATCACCCCATCTTTTAATAAATCTTGATAACGCTCAAACTCTTTTCTTAAACGAGTTAAATCAGCTTGTGCTGCCACTACGCCACTATGAGCTTCAGTAATTGAAGAGCGTGCAGACTTTTCATTTTGTTGTTGTACACCCAGCGCTGCCTCTTTTAAGCTGACTACTGAGCGGGCTTGGTCATAACGAGCTTGATAATCGCGGTGATCTAATACCGCTAAAGTTTCCCCTTTTTTTACCACCTGATTATCGTTAATTAATAATTCTATTACTTCGCCCGAAATCTTTGGCATCACCCAAGTGACATCGGCTTGCACATAAGCGTTATCTGTAGATTGATAGAAACGATATACAAAAAAATAATATAATATGCCAGCAAATAAAAATAACAGTAGGACACTAAAAACACCCCAAGTTATTTTCTTTCGGCTTTGGAAATTAGTATCAGTTTCTAGCTGAGCTACGTTATCCATATTCATTCCGCTTATTTGTAATATTCGATTTTTTATTTAAGCCAATAAAATTATTGGTTTCTTTTTTACGTAACTTTTCACTTGGTTTTATACAATGAATCGTGACAGCGTAAAATTTGGTGCAAATTATGGTTCTTAAGTGAATTAAATATCATTGACCTATTTGCCAGATATTTTTTCTATTTATGTCAATAAAACATATTATATAAACTATATTAAAAAATTATGTAATTCTAATTTGTAGAGATTTTTGGTTAAAAAAATCTCAAAAAAACAAAGATAAGCACCTGTTAATAAATAATTTATAAGAATAGTAACAAATAGAGGTATATGTTTGAATAGAGTGATTTATTTCACTAACATTAAGAATAAGTTTTATTGTGTAATCATTAAGTATTATTAATCAAAACAATATTTAATTTAAAAATGAGTTAACAATCAAATTTGTTATACTTATAAATATAAAATATATATAAGTTATAAATATTATATTTTTCAAAAATAACAATATCCATAAAACAAATAAACGTTATTTTTAATAAATAAGCCATTCTGATGACTAAAATAACTTATATTTTCCAGATAAAAATAGTTTCAAACCCTTTATTTAAAAGTCAAACAAACCTTTAAAAATAGTGATTTAAGTGATCTTTTACTTATATAAACCCTTAAAAATTTCTTCTAAAGTTATTCCAAATGAAAACCCACTCATTGAGTGGGCTTTTTATTACTAACCGTTTTGCCTGAGGTGATCTTGGAACTCTTGGTCGTGTATTTTGTTGTAATTAACAGGGTCGTAAACGCATCCAGTTAAAACAACAATTACAGTAAGTACAGCAACCAATTTTTTCATTGAGACAGCCTTTCCTTTAACGCAAAAGATTTGCTTTAAGTATACTCCTCGATAGCCATTTTGATTGGACATAATTAAGGCAAACAATTGTTATTTTTAAATTATCGCCGTGCTTTAGCATCTCATTTAATTTTTTAGCAAGACAAATCAACGGTTAATACAAAACTTAAGCCTCAGTCGCTAAATACCAGTTTTTCCAAGAACTGGTCCCTCTAATTTCAAGAGGCACAGTTGGAATCAATTTCTCCTTTAATATTTCTGTTTGTGCAACAGCTTTTGCAAGTCTTGCTTTGACTGAGTGAATACATTCACGGTCACCAAATTCACAGCGGTCTAAAGTTGTACCACCACAAGGGCCGTTGGCTAAACCTTTTGGACACGTTTCAGGGCAAATGTATAAAGTATCGCTTAGGCGGCACTGACCACAGCTTTCACAGCCCACTAGGCTATGTTTACTCAGCACTTCCGTTTTAAGTAAGAGTTTGGCGATCAAAGCATTTTCCCAAAAAGATGCTTTGAAAATAAAACGTCCGACGCCTTTAGCGATTTTTGATCCAAACATTGCTTCATGCATAACATGTAGCTGACGATATTTAATTAATTGTTTAGACGTTGGCTGACGTGAAAAACGCGAAATTTCAGGCGAAAACTCTTTGCCTGACGTGACTTGCCAAAGTGAATTCCAAAGCTCTTCTAAAGCTTTAAGCTCCAAATGTCTGTATTGCTCAATGTAGCTCTCAAGCAACATTTGCTCTTCTGGCTTATGACAAGCAGATAAATGAATTCCTGCAAACCCTAACTTTTTACATATCAAAATCTGTAAAGCACAGCGCAAATAAACTCGGTCTGTATGTCCTGCCTGTTTTTCGTCTACCAAGACTTTTAACATGTGTGGAGTAATCACAATACCCGCGACTTTATGCTTCACCATAAAATTGGCACGGCCCAAAGTCAGCGGCATGACACAAGCCAGTATTTGCTGCGAATAAGCATGCTTTGTTAAAAATGATTTGGCTTGTTTTAAAGCATCAATGTCATAACCCAATTGGGTAATGATAAAGTCAGCACCTGCTTTAATCTTCTTATGCAGTTTTAAATACTGTGCATCACGCTCAGCTTCGACATATTTAAACGGATTAAAAGCAACGCCAATACGAAAACCACCATGTTGCTTAGCTGCCATTACGGCGTTTACCGACTCTAGGTATCGGCTACGCGGCTGTCCATCTCGACCATTATGGTGTTCTTTGAGTTTATCGCCTGTAAGCAATAACAAGTTTTGAATATTGGCTGCTTGAGCTTGTTCTAAAAAGCGCTCAAAGTCTTGTATGTCTCGCGCCTTACCTGAAAAGTGTAAGACTTTCTCTATTGAGTCAGGGTAACTTTTGCTGGCTTCAAGCGGCGCAATATCATGATCTGAATGTACGCGATCTGCCAATGTCATTGCAGCTGGATATCCTGCGAACTCATGTTTCACAGGATAAATTTCATGCAGTGAAGTGAGATATTCCACCAACACAAAAAACTGGTTTTGCTGGAAGCAGGAAGAAACGTGAGACATAGGCAAAGTGCTGATCAAAACATGACATCAATCATAAGCGCGGCATTATAAATCAAAGTGCATCAAGATGCGCTAGTCAGAAAGCTCATTGTTTTGCTTATCTTCACTCTCTTTATTTCTAGGTAATTCGAGTGAGCGAGGAAATATAAAATCGAAAGAATCGAGTGCATAGCGGTAAAGCTGAGCTGGCCGTTTGCCTACAATTTTACTGTGGTTGGTTTCTTCAACTGCGCCCGCTTCTATCATACGGCGTCTAAACGCTTTTTTATCTAAAGATTGCCCAAGAATAATTTCATAAATAGTTTGTAGCTCGGTTAGCGTAAATAACTCAGGCATTAGACTAACTGGCAATGCGGTATAGCGAGTTTTACTGGTTAAACGCTCTAAAGCCAAACTGAGCAATTCATTATGATCAAACGCCAATGCTAAATCTTTTGCTTTTGCTACAGACACCCATTCACTGTATTCAGCCAATGCTTGGTGTTGATAGGCATTAAAATCGATTAATGCAAAATACAAAATGGTTACGGCCCAGCCACGCGGGTCACGTTTAGCATTACCCACAGAGGCAACTTGTTCCAAGTAAGGTGAACTAATTCCTGTTTTTTCGACCAGCTTACGATAAGCTGTGGCCATCAAGTCTTGATCATGAGTTAAATCGGCAAAACCACCCGGTAAAGCCCATTGGCCTTTGGCTGGAAAGTTGGGGCGCTTAATGAGTAATACCTGCAACTCACCATTAAATACCGAGAAAATAGCCATATCGACCGTGAGTAAAGGTGCGTCATAATCTCGGCGATCATAACTGGCAAGGAATTCTTGTTCAGTTTGAATAGTCACGTTCAGCCTCTCAATAAAAATGATGAGCCGATACCCATGTAACGACTCATATAAACTCAGTTATGCGATGGATAAACGCTCACGAATTTGATCCAAAGTACACTCATATTGAAGTTTACCATTTTCAAAGACGGTTTTTAGTGCTCCGCCTTGTTCTTGTTCGGCTGTTTGCTCATCAAACAAGGTAAAACCATTTTCACTTTCTTCGATCCGTAACAGACCTTTCGCAGATTTTTTCACACCTGAGTCAGTAATCGGGTCTTTAAACAACTCACGGCCTACACCATTCACCTGTCCCCAAGTCGCTTTTACAGCAAATCCAAAAGTATCTCGAGTTAAGTAGTTATAGGTAAAGCTGCCTATACCAAACACCAAGTTGTTTGAAGCAAAACCTTTGGCTTCTAACCCTTCTAAAATACGCTGTGCACGGTCTAGAGTAATTGAGTCACCATAAATTAAACCGACACGTTCATTCAGAACTTTATAGCCTTGCTCAGTTGTTGTACCGCCAAATACTTCCCATAAACATTCAACTGCACCTTTGTAGGCTGGGCTGCCGACTTCAGCATCTGGATCACCACAAATAATTTTGACAGGGTCACCAGAGTCTGGACGAAAAACCAATTTAGCCAAGCCTAAAGCATTCGATTGTCTTGCCAAAATTTCAGGTTTTAAAGCCACTGTAAACTCGGTAATCACTCGCCAAAAGTCCCAAGTATCAGACACGATGCTGACAACACCCGACGGATAAAGCTCACAAATTAAACGCTTAAATGTTTCTAGCTCACTGTCTTCTGTGCCCATACACATCACACTGTGTTCGGTCGCTGGTACAGATACCCCAATCACCCCTGTGGCATTGTAATATTCTTCTGCATAGTCAATTGAAGCAACCGAGTCTGTTCCAATAAAACTGGTTAAGTGGCCAACGCCAGATTGTGCAGCATCATAAATTCCACTCATACCACGGCTACTAAAATCGTGTCCTTGTACAGGTATAAAATCGAGTGGTGCGCCAGTTTTTACGGCATATTGTGTTAATAAACGTTTGTATTCATAGGCAATTGTGGCCGTAGTACAGCTTTTCCAAAGTTCAGCACTTAACACCGTTTCAATATAGTTCGTTAACCAAAAGAAACGCGGGTCGGTATTAATTACGGTAAGCACAGGTACACGCATATTGACGCGGCTACCTTCTGGCAATGCTTTAATGCGTAATGGTAAATAGCCCAAGTCGTGTAATGCTTCAATGTGATCAACTGGTACAGCACCTTCACCTAATGAACTATCCATACGGCGTTTATAAGCAGCCACTACTTTGTCTTTAGGTTGTTTGAAAAAGCCTTCATTCCATGTATCGATTAAAAAGTGTTTGATAAAACCCTGAAGACCAAAGAACACAACTTTATCGTCAAAGTCAGGCAACATTTTAGCGAGTCGAGATGAACGCGGCGTAAAGTTGGCATACACGTACTCTGTACCTGCTGGATACTGACGTCTGTGATCAGCTTTATAAAAATCGATAGCGTTTAATGGATTAAGTTTAATCGTCATCTTTGTTCTCTTTATTTTGCTGCAAAAGCAATTACTGAAATTTTGTCTGATGGTTGTTGTGGAAAGCTGTCTGAGGTAAATAGTTGATCTAGCAGTCCATCAAAAACCTCTATACCTTTACTAAAAATACCGTGGGTCACGTATAGAACGACCTTATGGCAATTGAGGCGACGGAGTTCTTTAGCAATACCAATAAAGGTTGCACCGCCATCACAAATGTCATCGGTAATGACCGCTGTTAGGCCTAATAAATCCGTTGCATGTACATGTGTACCTAAAATTTTGCCAGTCACTGGGTCACGTTTTTTATCACACTGAACAATAGTGAGGGGTTGTTTGCGCTCGCCATTAAAAGCACTTGCAACCATTTGTGTGCGTGCTTTTGCACCTTTGTCTGGGCAAATCAGTACTGTTTTTTCATCTTTTAACAATGTACTTAGCGCTTCACTCTTTGAGATGATGTCGACTGAACTGATGTTTACAACTTCACTAAAAGAAGTATTGGCAGCAAGTAATGCTGTCGTTACTTCACTATGGCAGTCCCAAACAGTCACCTTGCCTTGTTTGCCCGCTTTTTTGTCTGCATTGATATTGAGTAGCTTCGTCATCACATCAAGCGAGAACGCTTGGCCTACTGCACAAATACGGTCCTGACGGGCGTATGGAAAATATGGAATTTCTAGGTCAACGGTTAAGCCTTGAGTCAGCAATATATTCTCAAGTAACAAATAGTCCATCACATCATGACTTGAGGTCATATTGGCGCGAACCATTATCTTGCCAGATAATGAACCTAACGTTGTCTCATCAATTTGAACATGACGCTCGCCACCAGAAAACTGCGTGAATTTCACTGGAATTTCATTTCTTGACGCATCTAAAAGCTGGATAGCCATATCATCCTCTTTTTGTCTGATGACCTTCGATGAATATATAGTGGCACAAAGCCACTATATATTGCAAGTCTAATTTTTAAACTTTTTTTAAAGCCATTTAAGAAATAAAATTTACAGTTTTAGAGTATTTAGAGATTTGTTATTTAATAAAAATTATTCTTCAAACAAGTGAAATAAAAAATTAATTTACAAAAAGCATGACAGTCAAAACCCCTATTAGAAGTAGTGGATACAACTTTGCACGCCATAAATCAGGTAGTTTTGAAATAAATTTTTCTGAAAAATATAGCCCAATCCATGTTCCAACAACCAAGAATAAAGCAGCTTCAAACCAGATTAGGCCGATAAATCCACTAGGTGTCCATGTAGATTGCCAAATTGACAATACACAATAGGTCAGTGTTGCAGTTAAAGACAAAGGCAGCGTGAGAATGTTTGCAATAGCCGCAGCCTCTGCCATAGAACTACCCCGCCGCCTTAATAACGGAACTGTCATTACACTGCCACCCACACCTAAAAGTGCTGCAACCCAACCAATAATGCCCCCTTTAATGAGTTCGCTGTTCTGCCCATATTGTTGCTTTTGCCTCAAGGTCACTATAAACCCTGGTCGGTAATAACAATCAATAATGGTTACGAACACATAGCTCATAAATATCCAGCGAAGCCAATTTCCATTAAACAATGAGGCCATTACCGCACCAACAATTCCACCAAGTGCAATACCGCCCCATAAAAAGCGGATTTGTTGCCAATCTATATGTCCAGACCGATAGTGTCGGAAGGTTACAAAACTTGCCGAGCAGAGCATGACAAAAGCTGATGTAGCTACGGCGATTTGCATAGCATGTATGCTGACACTGCTTTCGTTACTCCACTTTTGAATAATGACTGTATAAAGCAAAGGTACAGCCACAAAACCGCCGCCAAAACCAAATAACCAAGTGGTTATGCCTGAAAGTAGTCCAAATAAAAATAGCTCATATAGCATGATTATCTTCCTCACGTTTATAGAGGCATGATATAAAATAGCTCTATGGCAAACTAACGTAGAAAAGCCATATTTTTATTTATTTCAGCCAAAAATATATGCGTAATATTCCAATTAACGAGGTAGACCATCTACCGCAACCAGTTCTAGCGTTAGGATCAGACTATCCTGCTGATACTTTGCTAGATACGCATAGCCATCGTCGTGCTCAGTTCTTATATGCACCCGAAGGTCTCATGAAAGTTGAAACTGAAGATGGTCAATGGCTCGTTTTACCGTACAGCGGTGTATGGATACCCGCAGGTAAACCACATCGGGTATGGCTATCTAAAGTCAGTACTTATAGTTTATATATAGAAGCGGGCCATGCACCAAGACAAGCAAACTATTGCGAGGTTATACAAGTCTCGCCTTTGTTACATCAACTGCTCATTCAGGCAAATCAGCTACCTATTGACTACCAACACTCATGCCGTGACGGCGCTCTTATCGATTTATTGTTATATGAACTAGAAGCTGCACCAGCCCTGCCTTTGTTTATTCCTCTGCCTCAAAACACATTACTCTCTAAACAGTGTGCTGAGTTTATGGAGCATCCTGATATTCATAGTAGCCCTAAAGATTGGGCACATGACCACAATAAAAGTGAACGAACTTTTCATCGTTGGTTTAAGTCTGAAACTGGCTTGTCATTTCAAGCTTGGCGTAATCGAGTCTGCATTATCTATGCTTTAAATGCCTTAAAAGAAAATATCTCAATTACGGAAATTGCTTTTAATTTGGGCTATGAACACTCGGCAGCTTTTACCACAATGTTCAGTAAAATTATGGGTTATCCACCTAGCCAATTTCAAAAAAGATTTTATGCACATGATAAAGCGCTATAAAGATTTACTCATGTGAATAGTGTCATAGGTATCGATCCATTCTCTTTTAATAACATCAAAACCTTGTAGAGCCCAAAACTCTTCAGCCGCCGGTAAAAATGGATGAGTATGCAAATACAAACTAGTAATAGAATGGTTTTTGGCATGGCTAAACAACATGTTGCATAGCTGAGTTGCGATGCCATTACGGCGGTATTCAGGTAATACAAACAACTTAACCACCTCAACCGTATTCGAGGGTAAATTTAAATCAAAACGATGGTCATACACCCGATATGCAATGGTGCCAATAATGCGGTTTTGATCTTTTACCGTAATAAAGCAGCCCAATGGATCATGGACATAAAATTGTTCAAATTTTTTTAAATCTTTGGGAGTTTGCCCATGATAGATTTCTGGGAATAACAGTTGTCTTGTATAAAGCGCAAACTCTACCGCAGGCTCATAGTCTGTTTTTCCAACCACCTGATAATTCAACATATTCATAGCCACGAATGATCAGGAATAACAATAGTTTTGTCTTGAATCATGGCTTCATGAAACTCAACATCGTAGACACTTTTTAAAAACTTCGGATCGGTTATTCGTGTTTTAGACTCAGGCTTAACCACTTCATGTTGGCGCATAAAAAACAAATGGTCTGCAAATAAAAAAGCCAAATTGGGATCATGCATAATCGCAATCACCGTAAAATTTTGCCGCGACAACTGACGCAATTTTTTCATTAAATAAGACTGATAATAAACATCGAGATGATTGGTTGGTTCATCGAGCAAAATAACTTTTGGGGCTTGCACTAAAATACGGGCAATCATGACCAATTGTCTTTCGCCACCCGATAGCTCGGTATAAGGTCGGTCACGTAAATGCTCAATGTCTAAATCAAGCAAAGCTTGGTCTACACGTTCCCAGTCTGATTTTAAAGGTCTATATCTGCTAAAAGCGGCACGTCCCGTAATCACCACATCTTTAACCAAAAATGGAAATACGGTTTTATGAAACTGCGGTAAAAAGCCGAGTAAGGCTGCCCGATCTTTCCCTTTAAAGTCCGATAGTGGTTTTCCAGAGTAACGAATCAAGCCATCTTTTACAGGTTCTAGGCCAGCCATCAATTTAAAAAGTGTCGATTTACCACAGCCATTGCGCCCTAAAATTACGGAAAACTGATTTTCAGGAAACTCCAAATGAATGTTTTTGAGAACCTGTTTGTGCCCATAGGCATAATTTAACTGATCAATTTGAATCATGCCCAATGAGTCCTCTGTGTTTTCATTAATAATAAGAAAAATGGCGCACCAAGTAGCATAGTAAAAATACCAATCGGTATTTCAAACGTAAGTAAAACCCGAGAAAAGTTATCAATCATCAGTAGAAAACTGCCGCCCAACACCATATTGGCAGGAATGCTATAGCGGTGATCTGGCCCAACCAACATTCTCACAATATGCGGCATAAACAGCCCATATAGACTAATAATGCCAGCAGCAGCCACAGACGTTGATGTACATACAGTTACTAGTACAATTAAAAGAAGCTGTTCCCACCTTGGGTTAACACCCACAGCCTGTGCTTCTTCGGCACCGAGTGCCATTAAGTTTAAGCGCCAACGCATTGCAAATAATCCGGCAAGACCAATACAAATCGGTAGCACGGCGTATTGAACTTTTTGCCAAGAAGCCTGATGTAAGTTGCCCATCGTCCATTGCACAATGGCTTGTAATTTAAATGGATCACTTAAGTATTGAATAACTGTAAGTCCTGCCAAAAACAGCCCCGAAACAATCATGCCCGATAAAATCACCATCACTAACGACGTCTGGCTTTCATGTTTTTGATGCGCAAATAAATACGTTAAGGCAACAGCACAAACACCAAAAATAAAGGCTGATAGATTTGGCGAAAGCCAACTTAAAGAAAGTGCTAAAGCTGCCCCAAACGCCGCACCAGATGAAATACCGAGCACATATGAGTCAACTAAAGGATTACGAAACAATGCCTGCAAGCCATTACCGGCTGTTGCTAATGCAGCCCCCACCATAAAGGTCAGTAAAATTCTAGGCAGTCTGACATTCACAAGAATATTTTGCATCAGTCTAAATTGTTCAGCATCAAAATATGGTGTACCGAAGACCGCTTGCACACCCCACCGCAAATAGTCCCATGCACTCAAGGTCTGAGTTGGCCCTATGAGCAACGAGATAAAAATCATGACGACGGGTAACGGGTAAAACCAATAATATTTCAGTTTTTCCATATTCATTGCACCAACGCTTTTGCAAGGTGCTCACCATACAACTTGGTTAAAATACGCTGTTGTAAAGCACTTACAGGTAAATCGGACTGTTCAGGATAAATACTGTGATTCAAATAAATCGCCGTAATAATAATTTTGATGGTATGCGGGTTATATATAAATGCGGGACTCAAATTAAAAACCTTTCGGTTTTGTACAGCGCTTAAGCCTTGTAATTCTTTTCGTTCATAAATCAGTTGGGGATTGGTATTCCAAAGAACGATATTGTCTGGGTTCCATTCAATTAAGGTCTCGGGATTTACGTTGGGTTGATTTGCATCGGTCTGAACAATGTTGTAAGCACCCGCCAGCTCAATAAAGTCATTAGTAATAGACTTGCGACCAGAGGTAGAAAAAATCCGCCCTCCTGACCATGCATAATAAATCGATTGTTTATTTGTCTGACGTGCAGTTTTAGCTGCGACTTCTGCCACAACTTCATCAGAAAAACTTAAAATTTCTTGGGCACGTTTTTGGGCACCGCTTAGAATAGCAATTTCAGAAAGTTCTTCTTTCACTTGTTGGTAGGTACTGGACTCCATCACATATACAGCAATGCCAAACTGCCGCAACAGTTCAATCGTTTGGGTTTGCCCACTCCCTAAAATTACCAGATCTGGTTTTAACAAAACGAGACTTTCAATATTGGTTGCATTTGCGCCTTGTGAAGGTGTCGCAAGCTGTTTATTGGCGATACGCTTATCTATTTTTGAGTAGGCATTAAACAATAAAGGTTGAATGTATACTTCGGCCGGTATGCCAATCAATTTATGACCTTGCCCCAGCATATATAAGCCATCTAAACCCGACTCAAACAAAGAAACAATTCTTTGGGCTGGTTTGGCTACACAGACTTTTGTATTTGTACTATCAAAAACACATATAGAATGGGCTGCTAACTTTTCTTGCGCTTTACCACTTTGTTCAGATGAAGAGCATCCACATAGGATGAATAAAGTGAGTATTGAAACCAAAAACTTCATTACACTACCCAACGCACAAATACAGTGCAAAATAAAAAGATGCGTCTATTTAGTGCATTTTTCATGTGAAAAAAACACCATAAGAGAGCAAGACGGTTTGAATCATAAGCTGTGAAGTTATCAAATAAAGTTTGGTAGACAAGATCTTAAATACTAAGCAAAAAAAGCGCCAAATTTACTAAGTAATAAAAACTATCTAATTATTAGTCTAAACACTCTGCCTAAGCGCCATTCAAATAATTTAATAGCGGTTACAGCTCGATCAACATTAAGAGAAATAAGTCGTTATAATCCGCCCAACACCTGATAGACATTATCTTCTGATGCTGACCCATTCATCCTTTTGGCGTAGTCTTTACCGTTTAATTCATATTTATGCTGGTATTTTCATTGCACCATTTATATTGGTCGCAGCATTCACCGGCTTACTCTATGCGATTACACCTCAACTTGAACAAGCGATTTATAAAGATGTTCTATACGTTGAGCCATTGAACCAAGTGCAATATAAGCTGAGTCAGCAAATTGAAGCCGCAAAGCAAGTGATGCCCAAGTCTGCACAGGTAATTGAAGTTAGACCAGCCCCAAGTTCTGATCAGACAACTCGTGTTATTTTCTCAGACCCGATACATCATTTTACCAGTGAAGCCGTTTTTGTTGATCCCTTTACGCTTAAAGCCAAAGGCCATCTGGCTGTCTATGGTACTAGTGGAGTTCTACCGTTTCGGACTACGCTCGACCAATTACATAGCAATTTATTACTAGGGAAATGGGGCCGCTTTTATAGTGAACTGGCAGCAAGTTGGTTAGCCATTTTGACTTTAACTGGACTGTATAATTGGTGGAAACGTCGTCAAAATCTTAAAATCAGGCAAACACAAAAAAATAAATTATTAAGATGGCATAGCACGCTTGGTTTATTTTTATTTCCACTTTTATTATTAATCGCCATTACTGGTCTTACATGGTCCGAGTGGGCTGGCGATAATATTCGAGTTGCTCGTCAGTGGCTTAACTGGCAAACCCCAACATTAGCAACTTCCCTTCAAACAGATAATTTACCTACAGTGATGCATCATGAACATCACGACATGCCACACAGTGAAAATCTTAATTTAAATATTGTGTCAGCTGAGTTTGATACCGCTCTTTCAATAGCCAGAGCACATGGCATTGAGGCGGCACAAATACAAATCAAACCACCCACCAGTGGAAATCAAGCTTGGACAGTGGCCGAGATTCAGCGTAAATGGCCAACTCAAGCAGATAGCATCGCCATTGATATGGAACAATATAAAGTCATCGATCAACTTGCTTTTAAAGACTATTCACTGGTGGCAAAACTAACTCGTTGGGGAGTTGATGCTCATATTGGTATTTTATTTGGCTGGATAAATCAGTTGGTTCTCGCACTTTATGCGCTTGCACTTTGTATCATGATTATTTATGCATATAAGGCTGCATTTAAAAACTCAAATTTAAAACTCATGACAACTCACTTTGTTGGTCAAAGCTTATTTATTTGGAAGCGTGCAACTGGCCAGCAAAAAGTATTGTTAATGCTAGCTGGCATTGTGTTAGGCCTAAGCTTACCTGTTTTTGGTCTTAGTATTTTGCTTACGATACTCATCCTTGTAATGCGTAAATACATCCCTTCTAAATCATAAATCTTCATTTGATTAAGGAGTTAGACTTAAATTTTGCCTAACTCCTTTTTTAATCAAAAATTCCAAGTCAAAGAAAGAATTACGCAATCTGCGCCAAAAAATAATCTAGCAACCTTTCCCTGTCATCCACACTATTTGAATCTAAAAATTGAACCATCGCCCCATCAATCACAAATAAAAACATGTGCGCATCAGGTTTTGAGGCCGTACTTTTTACCGTTAAAAGTAAATTATAGATTTCATTGATTAACCAGTTTCGATAGTTAACTACAACCTGATAAGCCTTTGGATGTGTTTTTGCAATTTCAAAAATGGCCTTAAATGGCAAATGATAAAGCCCTTCTAAATCTGCATGTAAAAAGTAAATTTTGCGAAGTTTTTCAATTACGGTTAAATCTTTCTGAACGTAGATGATTGAAAGCACCTCTTCTTTTAATCCATCTTTTTGAAAGGTCAGACTCATTTCAATGAGGCGTTCTTTTGAGTGAAAATAGTTATAAAACGTGGCTTTCGGCATCTTTGCTGCTTCAATAATTCGGTCTACCCCGACTTTATGAAAGCCATAATTATTAAAAAGGCTCCGAGAGGTATGTAGCGCGCTTAAAGCACGAGATGGGAGATCTGAATGTGGCATAATGTTACCGTTTTAAAATAAATTATTGTTGTATATAAATGAGATATAAAAGCCTTCCACTTTTTTTAAAGGTGAAAAAAGGCATAGCAAAACCATAAAGACTGTGCTTGGCACATCTCAAGTTTTATTGTTGATTAAGTTTTGATTGATAATAATTTAAAGCCTGAAAAACCTACAAACCTTTTTAAAAGTTTAAGTTGTGTCGATATAGACTTTGGCAAAGACTGCCAAGAAATGATGAATGTGCAAAGCCAACTCCTTTTTATTGGGAGTTCTGCCAAAACATTATAAATTATGGTGGCAGAACGAAAGGGGTTCGCAGACTGGTCAAACGAGGCCAGCACACCCGAAGGTGTCCCCCTCCGTTCCACCGTAGAGGGGGCACGAGGGCTCAACACTAAAAGTATGAAACTTTTAATGCTCGTTTGATTCGGTCTGCGACAACCGACTGGCAATGTAGGCCAGCCTGCAAATGGTAATCTTCAATATTTAAGGTGTCAATGTGATATTGGCTAGAAAATATTTAATTAATTATTGTTTTTCATTAAATTACATAATTAAGGAAATTCTTAAATATTGGCTTAATAATATTGTCTTGTTGAGAGAGTTTTTTGAACTGTGCACCCTAAAGCGAAATGCACAGCCCAGATTAATTAGAAATAATGAGATTTACCGAAACACGGCGTTTATTGAGGAGCAAAGAAAGTGATATTTCAATTACTCGTATTTAGATGGACGCGGATTTATTTAGAACTTTACTTAAAATACAATCATTCCTTAGCATCAAACTAAATACTACAACCATTAATGCCACAGCTTTGACCCTCTGTGATCATTAATTCATTCTGCTTTTCTTCCCATACCTGCTCTAATGCACTTAAAAAAGTTTCTATAGGCTGAGCACCACTGATTGAATATTTATTATTTATAATGAAAAGCGGCACTCCACTAGCACCCATCGCATGTGCACTTGCTTCATCTTTTAAAACTTCTTGTTTAAACGAAATATTACTAAAGGCACTGTTAGCTTCTTCACGAGGAACTCCAACTTCATTAGCAAGCTCAACCAACACCTTATGATCAAAAATAGACTTACCTTCAGTTATGCTTGCCTTAAAAAACTTTTCTGTTAATAGTTCACCAACACCCTTCTGTTGCGCCAACTTTACAATGGCATGGGCATCTAAAGTATCGCCAAAAAGCATACTATTAAAGTTATAGATCAGACCTTCTAGCTCACCTGCACTTTTTACATGGCTCATCATCGCATCAGCCCCACTTTTCCCACCAAATTTTTTATACAATGCATCTTTAAAGGGCTGTGGTGTAAGGCCATTTACTAGACGGTAACTGTGATATTGGATAGTTACCTGATTCTTATGTTCAAAGGCCTCTAAACCTTTCTCAAATCTTTTTTTAGCAATCCAGCACCAAGGGCAAACAAAATCTGACCATATATCTACGGTAATTTGTGAAGGTAGAGTTTTCATAAATTTCTCAGTAAATTCATTAGATGTTTAAAAACAAAGAAGTTTTAATGCCTAGTGTCAAAAATTAACTAGGCACCCCATTGTTTATTTGCCGTTATATTCTGGATAATCTGTATAGCCTTTTGCTGGAGATCCACTTACGCCGTAGTATGTTGTGCGATCACTTTCCGCCAAGGGCCAGTTATTCTGCATCCGCTCTACTAAATCGGGATTAGCAATATAAGGGACACCAAACGCAATTAAATCGACCTCACCTTTTTCTAATGCCGCCTCAGCACTTTGTTGATTAAAACCACCAGCTGCGATAATAGTTCCAGAAAAAATTTCTCTGAATAAAGTTTTAAAATTTTGGGCTTCTAAAGGTGCTGTTTCATAGGTAGGTTGATAGTACAAATGGACATAGGCCAATTTACGTTTACCAAGAGCTGACGCAATATTTGCCCAAGTATCAACCTCGCCTTCATAAGGTGCCAAGTCATAAATACGACCAAAAGGAGAAAGTCGGACAGCCACTTTGTCATGGCCAATTTCTTGCGAAATAGCATCAATAGTTTCTAGAAGAAAACGTTGGCGATTCTCAACAGTTCCGCCATATTGATCTGTTCGGTTATTTAACTCAGTACTGAGGAACTGGTCAAAGATGAATCCATTTGCAGCCATAATTTCAATGCCATCAAACCCTGCTTCAATTGCTAATTGTGCAGATTTAACAAAATCATGAGTAACACGTTTGATTTCTTCAGTTTCTAAAGCTCGAGGTTTACTTGGCGTAACTGGACCGGGTTCACCCGAATCAGTATATGCAAATACTGTAGTGTTGGTCGCTGGAATAACCCCAGAAGAAACAGGCACTTGACTATCAGGTAAAACTGAAACATGCGACATTCTTCCCACATGCCAGAGCTGAGCAAAAATACGACCACCTTTTGCATGCACTGCTTCAGTAACCTTTTTCCATCCTTGCATTTGTTCATCATTATACAAACCAGGCGTATATAAATAACCACGCCCTTCTTCAGACACAGGTAAACCTTCAGTAATGATTAGACCCGCGGAAGCTCGCTGGGAGTAATAAAGCGCAGTAAGTTCATCTGCAACTCCATTCAATGTTCGCGTACGCGTCATGGGTGCCATTACTACGCGATTTTTTAATTGGATATCCACCAAATTATGGGGAGTGAATAATTTATTCATCACAGACCTCTAGAGAGATTTACAGATAATTAAGAAATTTCTTTAACCACACTCATCATTCAGTGAATGACTCAGGCATTGACCTGTTTTAGAAGTACAAAATTTGCACTCCCTCATTCCTATTGCACAAATGACAAGTTGATGCCACTATATCAACCAACTAGTAGGTAGGCAATAGTATTTTTAATTTCCCTCTGAAATTGATTGCGCTTAATAAGTGATTAAATACTATTCATTAAATGAATTCTGAATCTTTAAATACAGAAAAGAGGTAGTTTTATAATGCGTAAATTACATACTTTAAACGAAGATAGCTTTCATGAAATTGAATGGAAAGAAGGCTTAGCAGTGGTCCGTTTTTATGCTCCTTGGTGCCCACCGTGCCACAATAGCGAAAGTTTATTTAATACATTTGTGAAAAGTATTGAAGCTAATGTAACTATTGGCACAGTTAATGTTGATTAGGCACCAGTTTTAACAACCCGTTATAATATATGGGGTTTACCATCTGTATTAATGTTCAAAGATGGGCAATTAATCCATCGTATTGTAGGAGTAAAGCCTATCTCCGATTACCAAAAAGCTTTAGAAGAACTCATAAAGTCCGAATCAAAAAATGATGAGAAAAACGAAGAAAAGAGTTCCATTGGTTCTCTTTGCTTAACGAAATCTGAGATTAAAGCTGAATAATTTTCCAAACTATTTTCTGCTAGTGCTTGACATTTAAAATTAGCCTATATAATCTACAAACCAACTAGTAGGTAGGCTACTTTTCTAATTAGTATTAATGATTAGGTGATCATATGAGTGAGCAACAATTTAAAGGCAAGAAACTTCTCGTCATTGGTGGTACTAGTGGCATTGGTTTAGAAACAGCAAAGAAAGTTGCTGAACAAGGTGGGACTGTAGTAATTGTTGGCAATCGCACAGATAAAGCCGAGACTGCCCGTAAACAATTAGTTGCTATAACAACTGAAGAACAAGTTTTTGCACTGACTGCTGATTTAACAAATTTTGATAGTGTTCAAAAGTTAATTAGCAAATTGGATAGTGAACATAAAGACATTAACTTATTAGTTAATTCAGCAGGAATTTTTTATCCTAAAAGCTTCCTAGAGCATTCGCTAAATGACTATAACAATTTTCTGGATCTAAACCGCGCATTTTTCTTTATTACCCAACAAGTTGCTTCATCAATGGTTGCGCAGAATAAAGAAGGTTCAATTGTAAATGTTTCTGCTGTTGCAGCTCGCCAAGCTATCGAAACTGTCACCGCATCTGCCTACTCAATGGCAAAAATGGGTTTAGAAGCTATGACCCGTCATGTGGCTGCAGAGCTAGCAGAACATGGAATTCGAGTAAATGCTGTTAGTCCCGGCATGGTGGAAACCCGTATTTTTGAAAGATTCATTCCTTCAGATCAATTAGATAATGCACTTCAAGATTTCAATAGTTTCCATCCCTTAGGAAGAAACGGTACCCCAAACGATGTAGCAGAAACTATTGTATTCCTTCTTTCTGAAAAAACATCTTGGGTAACTGGTGCTATTTGGGATGTGGATGGTGGTGTCATGGCATCAAGAAAACTAGGCAAATAATATTTAATAAATGATGAGGTTTGAAAATGAACGGTGAATGGACTAACAGATTATCTACTCTTGTTAAAAACATCGGTAATTTTGCAAAAGCAAATAAACCCGTTGCTACTGCTTTTCACAACTTAGAAGTTGCAACGCGTGAAAATAAAGTACTCGACGCAAAAACTCACGAGTTGATTGCGTTGGCAGTAGCAGTTACTACGCGTTGTGATGGTTGTATATCAGCTCATGCGGGCGCAGCTAAAAAAGCAGGTGCTACAAAAGAAGAAGTTGCGGCAGCTTTAGGAACTGCTATCGCTTTAAATGCTGGTGCAGCCTATGTGTACTCGGCACGAACTTTAGATGCTTATGACGAAATGTAACCTCACCAGAGGTTACATAGACAAGCTTAGTGATGGGGAAATTATTCTCCATTCACCACAATTTATATCTTAATTGGAGTTCTATAATGAACAATGTAGTAAATGAAATTGATCTAAATGCTTTTCAACAATTTGCAGATAAAGTAAGCCAGAATCCTACTACTTCAAAAGCTCGTTTTAACGTACAAACAAGATGGGCGGGTCAAACACGTTCTGTTTCAACTGTGAAATCTTATGAACTCTTTGGTAAGACTTATGAACGTAACTTCCATATAGCTGCTGATGAACCTCATGAAATTTTAGGAACAGATAGTGCACCTAATCCACAAGAATTATTGATGGCTGCACTTAATGCATGTCTTACAGTTGCTTATGTAGCTATTGCTGCTACTAAAGGTGTCAAGATTAATTCATTAGAAATTGATACTTCTGGAGAGCTTGATCTTAGAGGTTTCTTAGGCTTAGATGAAAAAATTAATCCTGGATATGATGAAGTCCAATACACTGTAGTTATTGATACGGATGGGACACAAGAACAATTGGATGAAATACATAGTGCTGTTCTAAAAACTTCACCAAATTTCGCCAATTTTTCACGATCAATTCGAATGAAACCGCAATTAGTGATTGCAAACAAATAATATGTGATGGGTGGCATACTCGTTTATCAGATGATTCATCTTTAACAACAATGCTATAGTATGCCGCCAAATCTCTCTAGTCTGGGAACTACGAATATGACCATTGATACTCGCCAAAGTTTAATTAACTCAGCAGAGCTTATGTTGAGATCAAGAGGTTATGCTGCTTTTAGTTATGCTGATTTAGAGAAGATTGTTGGTATTAAAAAAGCCAGTATTCATCATTATTTTCCCAAAAAAGAAGATTTAGGAATTTTAATAGTCGAAACATATATTGAACAGACTATTCAAGATTTTGAAAAAATTGAACATGATTTTCCTAATGCATTCGGACGTCTTTGTGCCTTTGCTTCCTTATTTAGAAGCTCAATGTCTGAAGGAATGTTACCGTTATGTGGAGCTCTTGCTGCTGAAATGGCTGTTTTACCAGAGAGCATGCAAGAGTTGACCCGTAAATATTTTGAAATCCAATTATCTTGGATAGAAAAAATTATCCATTTAGGAGTAGAAAATGGAGAACTTGCCGAAGGTGATGAAAATCAGAAAGCCTTTCAATTATTAAGTTTAATGGAAGGAAGTAGTTTTGTAAGATGGGCAATGAATAATGGAACAGAACTTGATCCTAAGGTAATAGGAAAAATTGTTGGCGTGCTTTCTTAAGATTGGCTCGGATATTTAAATATTTTTAAACTCAAATATCTAATCTATTTCTAATAAAAGAAAATATAGGAATGCTTTAAATAAAGCATTCCCTTTATATTCGTCCATGTATAGCACCCACTATGACCATCCCAACAAAATTAGTTTAATTTTTATGTCAGGTGAAATATCCATCGGACAACCTCTAATTTTACGGTAGTACTTTAAATAGTTATCTACCTAAATGGGAGTGCCTTACATGGTAGGTTACAACATTCAAAATAATAAAAAAAGTTATGGCTTACATGCCACTACTATTATTAGTTTGGCTCAACTATTGGGCACATCCTTGTGGTTTAGTGCAAATAGTGCAGCAATAGATTTAATGCAACAATGGCAGATAACAGTTGCAGATATTGGCTGGATTACCAACGCTGTTCAGGCGGGATTTATCATTGGAACTTTTGTATTTGCTTATACAGAAATAGCAGACCGCTTTAAAGCCAGCCATATTTTTGTTTGTTCAACACTATTAGGCGCCTTTTTTAATTTCTGCTTTGCATGGTTCGCTCATGGACTTATGGATGCCCTTATATATCGTTTTCTCGTGGGATTATGTCTTGCAGGGATCTATCCAATCGGAATGAAACTTATCGTTCTATGGGCACCTCATCAGGCTGGGCGAGCACTAGCAAAATTAGTTGCTATGCTGACATTAGGCACGGCTCTTCCCTATTTTATTAATAGTTTCCCCACTCATTTTGCATGGCAAACAGTCATGATCTGTTCTTCAAGTCTTGCATTGATTGCAGCCTTGTTAATTTACCAGCTAGGAGACCCAACAGTCTCTCCAAAATCACAAAATATAGTGTCATCAGGTGGCACTTTTCAGGTTTTCAAAATTCGAAAATTTCGTGCAGCTGCTATAGGCTATTTTGGTCATATGTGGGAATTATATGCCTTTTGGACGATTATTCCTTTATTTATTGCTAAATCAGGTATTCCAGAAAAATTGGGATACAACAACATTTCGCTCCTTACTTTTTTTGTAATGGCATGTGGAGCAATTGGTTGCTTGGTGGGCGGATATCTTTCTAAATATATAGGTAATAGATATGTTGCTATAGGATCTTTATCTATCTCAGGTTTTAGTTGCTTGGTATTTGCTCTAGGCTGGCGTTTTTTACCTGCGTGGTTCTTATTGGTTTTATTTGCGATCTGGGGAGCCTCTGTTATTGCAGACTCACCGCAATTCTCTGCGCTTTCCGCCCAATCTTGTCCATCCGAAAAAGTTGGTGCGGCATTAGCTATTCAAAATTCAATTGGTTTTACACTGACTATCATATCTATTGCATTGACAACCTATGCCTTTGAAATAATTGGCTTGGATTCAGCATGGATATTATTGATTGGCCCCATTCTAGGTGTTGCTGGATTCTACTATTCAGCAAATAAAGGAGTTATCCATGTCTAAACATTACGATTATATTGCAATTGGTGGAGGCAGTGGCGGTATAGCCTCTGTAAATCGAGCAGCCATGTATGGAAAAAAATGTGCATTAATTGAAGCAGGAGATATTGGTGGCACATGCGTTAATGTTGGCTGTGTCCCTAAAAAAGTGATGTGGTACGCTGCTCATATTGCTGACGCAATTCGTCAATATGCGCCATCATATGGTTTTACTACGGAAGTAAAATCATTTGACTGGCAGAAACTCATTAGAAATAGACAGGCATATATCGAAAGAATTCATACCTCTTATAACAATGTCCTCAGTAAAAATAATGTTGATGTCATACATGGGTTTGCAAAATTTATTGATAAAAACACAATTGAAGTAAACGGAGATTTATTAACAGCTGATCACATTCTCATAGCTACTGGTACAGAAGCGAGTTGGCCTGCAATTGAAGGTGCTGAACATGGTATCGACTCAAATGGCTTTTTTGATTTAGAAGTATTACCAAAACGTACCGCTATTGTGGGTTCAGGATATATTGCAGTAGAAATAGCTGGTGTCCTTAAATCATTAGGTTCAGATGTCCAGCTTTTTATTCGACGCGAAAAACTCCTACGTAATCTAGATCAGTTCTTAGGAGAAGCATTATTAGAAATTATGCAGAGTGAGAATATTAAAATTCATAAAAATGCTGAAATCAGTAAAGTAACAAAATTAGAAGACGGTTCTATCATGTTGCATTTAAAAGATGGAACTCAACAAGTTGTAGATTGTCTTATTTGGGCTGTTGGAAGGAAACCCAATACCAAAGCTCTCCAACTTGAATTAACAAATGTAAAATTGGATGAACAAGGGTTTATCAAAGTTGATAAATTCCAAAATACAACACACGCTGGTATTTATGCAGTTGGAGATATTACTGGAAAGGTTGAATTAACGCCTGTTGCAGTTGCTGCCGGACGTAGGCTCTCAGAACGGTTATTTAATAACAAGCCTAATGAATGCTTAGATTACAACAATATCCCCACTGTAGTATTTAGTCACCCGCCTATTGGAACAGTTGGATTAACCGAAGAACAGGCGATTGAAGAATTTGGCAAAGATATGGTTAAAGTATACAAATCTTCATTTACAGCAATGTATGACGCCGTGGCACAACATAAACAACTCACTAAAATGAAGCTTATATGTGTTGGTGTAGAGGAAAAAATTGTTGGTATCCATGGGATTGGTTTGAATATGGATGAAATTCTACAAGGCTTTGCAGTCGCTCTAAAGATGGGGGCAACTAAAAAGGACTTTGATAATACCGTTGCTATTCATCCTACATCATCTGAAGAATTCGTGACGATGCGTTGATTATTGCCTTAATTGAAAGAGCTTTAGATGATAGTTCTTTATAAAAGCACATCTCAATATTTACATTTTGATTAAGGCTATAAGCTGTGCACCTTTTTAAAAAGATGCACAGCCCAGATCAAACCATATTAATGATCAGATAAAGTTTTCATATCAATCACAAAACGATACTTCACATCACTCTTTAACATACGCTCAAAAGCTTCATTGATATTTTGCATATCAATCATCTCGACCTCAGAAACGATATTATGCTCACCACAAAAATCGAGCAACTCTTGTGTTTCTTTAATTCCACCAATTACCGAGCCAGCAATTGATTTTCTACCCAAAATCATAGGTACTGAATTTGCACTGATTTCACCTAAATATCCAACTAACACAATAGTTCCATTTAAAGCTAAAGTTGGAATATAAGGCTTTAAATCATGGTCATAAGGCACCGTATCAATAATCAAATCAAATTGATTTAATACTGATTTCATTTGAGCCTCATCTGTTGATAACACAACATGATGTGCGCCAAGTTGTTTTGCATCCTGTTCTTTGTTGGCTGAGCGGGTAAATAATGTCACTTCAGCGCCTAGAGCATTGGCAAGTTTAATCGCCATGTGCCCTAAACCACCTAACCCCACTACAGCGACTTTACTCCCCTTACCAACATTCCAGTGACGAAGCGGCGACCAAGTGGTAATGCCAGCACAAAGCAGTGGTGGCACAGCTTGAGCATCCAGATTTTCAGGTACTTTTAATACAAAATCTTGGCTACAGGTAATGCTTTGTGAATATCCACCATAAGTTGGGCGTTGGTCATGGCGATCTACGCCGCCATAAGTCTGGATGTTACCTTCTTCACAATATTGCTCTAACCCTGAATGACAAGCAGAACAAGTACGGCATGAGTCGACCATACAGCCAATGCCCACTAAATCACCCACTTTATACTTTGTGACTTTAGGTCCGATTGAAGTGACACGCCCGACAATTTCATGGCCCGGAACTAATGGATAAGCACTAAATCCCCAATCATTTTTAGCTTGGTGTAGATCGGAATGGCAAACACCACAATATTCAATTTGAATAACAACATCATCTTCACGTGGGGTTCTACGTTCAAATTTAAACGGAACTAAAGGAGTTTCTGATGACAGCGCGGCATAACCTAAAACTTCAGTTGTCATATTTTTTCTCTCGTGTTTAATGTTTAAGTAGAAATGATTCCTTCATTGGATATTCATTAATGGCTATTGATTTTGAAAACCCATGAATACGTTTTGGAAACGGTGATCCAGCAGAATTGAATCAATCAGTTTTTTGCCATGTTCCTCAGTATAAAAATGAAAGTTGTAAGGTGTTGTTCTATTCCTCTTACAGATTTGCCTAATCCTCCGAATTGTTGCACTTCTCACTATTTTTCTTATTTGAAATGCCTACAATAAAAACACAGAGGGTAATCGGTGGAATCTGAATGTCGAATAGGTCTTCTCTAGACAGTAATCAAGAATTAGCTCAACTTATCGATCAATGGACCCGAGAAAAAGGTACATTCGAAGCACCTATTATGGGATTGACTTTATATCGTGCAGAGACATTGGCCCAACCAAGTAGCAGCATGATGGATGCCAGTCTATGTATGATTGCTCAAGGGAAAAAACAGGTGATTCTTAGTGAAGAAACCTATACTTACGATTCTAACCATTTCCTTTTTACTGCAATTGATTTGCCTGTAATTGCTCAAGTGCTTGAAGCTTCAGTTGAGCGACCTTATCTTTCAATCGTGTTACGCCTAGACCCTTATGTACTCGCCCAAATCATGCTTGAGGCGCATATTCCTTTTAAAGATGTAAATACTGAGAAAAAAGGAATGGCGGTTGGAGTAGTCAATTCAGAGCTGAATGATGCGTTTATACGGTTAATAAAACTACTAGATACGCCACAAGACATTCCCATCTTGTCTCCTCTTATTATTAAGGAAATTTTTTATCGTTTATTGATGAGCCCACAAGGTGACCGACTTAAACGTATTGTAGCGGCAGGCACTACAGGGCATCGAATTGTGAAGGCGATTGAATGGCTGAAAACAAATTTTGCAAAATCATTTAGTATTGAGGAACTGGCAAGCACATTGGGGATGAGTGCATCAAGTTTTCATCAACATTTTAGGGATATAACTTCAATGAGTCCCTTACAGTATCAAAAGAGAATAAGGTTGACCGAAGCACGGCGTTTATTAATGACCGAAGAATATGATATTTCATCTACCAGCATGCAAGTCGGCTATGAAAGTTTGTCGCAATTTTCCAGAGAATATAAACGTTTTTTTGGAGTTTCTCCGTCAGTAGATATTAAGAATATATAAAAGCGACACGTACGGACCATTAAGGTTATTTCAAGGTATTAGCATCAAGCATAAAAAAAGCGGTACCTGATTATGTCTATCATCAAATACCGCTAAATTTAAATCAAAGTAACATCACACTGGATTCATTCGCTCAAGTTCACGAATTAAACCAGAATGATCCAACTCACCATCTCCGGCAGCAAGCATATTTTCAAATAATTGGCTGACTTGTTGGGCAACAGGTAAATTCAATTCTAGTGATTTAGCGTAGCTAACGGCTGTATGAATATCTTTATGCTGGTTTCGAGCTGTACCTCCCGGTTTAAAATCTCGATTTAACATGCGTTCGCCATGCTGTTGCAAAATCGGAGAATCTGCAAAACCGCCTGTTAATGCTTGTTTGAGTTTTATCGGGTCTGCTCCTGCTTTACTGGCAAGCAATAAACCTTCACTCACGGTTGCAATGGTGGATGCGACTATCATTTGATTTACCAGTTTTGCCAGCATTCCACAGCCAACCCCACCCACTAAAATTGGTCGGCCCATTGCACTTAAAATAGTTTCAGCTTGTAAAAATATTTTAGTTTCACCGCCTACCATAATAGCAAGACTTGCATTTTTGGCACCTTTTTCGCCTCCAGAGACTGGAGCATCTAAATATTTAAACCCTCTTTCTCTGCATTTTTCACTTTGTGCTTGTGCAACTTCAACGGGTATTGAACTCATGACAATGACCGTACTTTCAGGTTTTAGCTTCGAAGTCGCGCCGTGTTCTTTAAACAGGATTTCATCACAGGTTTTTCCATCGCTGAGCATACAAATCAAAAACTCTACATCTTTCCCGACTTGTTCAAGGTCAAAGCAAACTTGGGCACCAGCTTCTTTTAAACTATCTGCTTTAGATAAAGTTCTATTCCAAACCTTAATTTGATGGCCTGCTTCGAGTAAATTCATAGCCATCGGTAGTCCCATAATGCCTGTACCCACAAATCCGATGGTCACCATTATTTCATCTCCGTAGCAGTTCGAACTTTAAGTTGCTGCTGTTCTACTTTTAAACTATTCGATTTTAACTTTGCTAATAACAACAAGCCCAAACCACCCATTGCTACAAAGCCAGCAATCGCAAGGAATGCCACTGTATAGGTGCCTGTGGTGGTATATAAATATCCAGTTAAATATGGACCAGTAAAACCACTTAAATTACCCACCGAGTTAATTAACCCAATTCCAGCTGCGGCACCCACACCCGTTAGAGTTTGCCCAGGAATGGTCCAGAAAATATTAATCGCGCTAAATACACCAATCGCAAGAAGAATAAAGCCCACTATAATTGCCCATGGTTGATTTACAATCAGTGCAATCGCAATGGCTAATGCCGCCATAAGTGCAGCACAAGCACCGTGTTTATAACGTTCTTGTTTACGGTCAGAACGGCGGCTCCATAGCACCATTCCAACAGCTGCAAATGCATATGGAATTGCGGTAAGTAAACCATTTTGAATAAGGCTAATTTGCATACCAAATGTGTTACGGAATGACTCTAAAACACTTGGTAAGAAGAAGAACATTGCATTTGAACCGGAAGTAATTCCAAAATAAACAACCGCCATAATCCAAACTAAAGGATTTTTAAATACTTGTTTAATGAGTTCACCTTTAGTTAAAGCAGCATCGGCAGATTGCTCTTTTTCTCTTTCTTCACGTTCAAGCGTATTCATGAGCCATTGACGCTGCTCAGCTGTTAACCACTCTGCTTCTTTTGGGTTATTGGTTAAATATTTAAGGCAGATTAGTCCTAAAATAATGGATGGGATCCCTTCTAGCACATACATCAAACGCCAGCCTTCATAGCCAATGGTATTGCCCCATTGCATAAGACCAACTGAAATTGGTGCTCCAATAATTTGAGCAATTGGCAATCCAAGATAAAACGTGGCAAAAACACGGGCACGATATTTTGCAGGAAACCATAAGGTTAAATAAAAGATCACGCCTGGAAAGAAACCCGCTTCAGCAATACCGAGTAAAAACCGTAAAACAATAAATTGCGTGCCGCTATGAATAAAGCCCATTAGTGCTGCAATGATTCCCCAAGTAATCATGATTCGGGCAATCCAGATCCGCGCTCCAAACCGATGAAGTAAAATATTACTCGGTACTTCTGCAATAAAATAACCTAGAAAAAATACACCCGCACCTAAACCAAAAATGGTTTGAGTAATTCCAAGTGCATCATTCATATGTAACGCAGCAAAACCAATATTGGTCCTGTCTAGAAATGCCATAATGAATAGAATAATGAGAAACGGGATAATTCGGTTCGAAATACGTTTAATTGTCTGCTCTTCGAGAGCAGTTACATTCTTGATATCTTCCATAATAACTCTCACATCAACTGGCGATCACTGCCATTAATTTTGGGTATCTTCTATATGTGCCTGAATCACGCTTTCAAAATTTTTATCTGCTTGGAAACCTAAAGATTCGGCATATTCAGCTTTCACCTGAACAGGCCAACTTTGAACAATACGTTGAATGGTTTTGTCTTCTTGCCATTGCACCAAATCAGTTGCTTGTTTGCCCGCAACTTTTTCAAGCGCTTCCAGCATTTCTTTAACCGTAACTGTTAATCCCGGTAAAGGAATGATTCGGTTATCTTGAAGTACATCTGAAGAAATTGACGCCGCTTTAATCATCGACTCAACACAACGTCGCGGTGAAGTAACAAAGACTGGAGTATCTGACGGTACTGGGCAAACGGCCGTTTCGCCTTTTAACGGTTCGCGAATAATTGAACTAAAAAATGTCGATGCCGCTTTATTAGGTTTACCGGGACGAACCACAATAGTCGGTAGTCTTAAAATACGGCCATCAATAAAGCCTTTTCTTGAGTAATCCGATACAAGCAATTCTCCTACTGCCTTTTGCATGCCGTAAGAAGACTTTGGTGTAACCACAGTCTCATCTGTCACAATCTCTGGCAACTGTCCGCCAAATACAGCACAGCCACTGGCAAAAATGACTCGAGGCGTAGTTTGTTTCTTTCTTAATTCTTCTAATAAATTTAAGAGTCCATACAGATTAACATCCATACCTAAATCAAAATCAGCCTCCGCTGCCGAGCTCACCACAGCAGCCAAATGCCAAACGACATCAATATTTTCTGTAATATGAGCAACTGTAGTTTTATCGGTAATATCACCGACAATCACTTCAATTCTCGGATCTTGCGGCAAATCATCGCCTGCAAATGCATCAAACAGAATAATTTTATCGATGGGCTCAGGTTTATTGTTATCTAAATTCAAACTGCCAGTTTTTAAGATCTCTTTGGCAATTTGTTTTCCAATAAAACCTGTTCCACCAGTGATTAGCACATTCATACAGAGGTCCTTTCCTAGTTTTTATTCACTTAAAAACTTTTGTAATTGTCGTGAATTAAACGATAAGGAGTCCTTTCAATAATTTCCAATGAATAATTTCTAAATATTGATAACTTTTTAATATCAGTTTTGTGTTTATAAATTTACTCAATAAAGCAAGTTGTCTTTCAACTTGAAAACCTCAAACCGCTCCTTGGCTTGAGGCTGAATACTTTATTTACGTTTCGCATTTTTAAGTAAGATATTAATAAATGCTGCTGCAATATCAGAAACTGGTTCATCTTTACGCGTCAAAATTCCATAATCCTGCGCATCTAAAATTAGATCTGTTTCTAAAATCTGCAATTGCCCTTCTTTTACCTGATCGATCACCATGGCTTCGGGCAACATTCCTACCATAGGCGCACCTTTTAAGATCTGCAAAAAGGTCTGCATCGACATGGTATTGACTGTATTTAAGGGAATTTTAACTTTAGCTCGGGCAAATGCGCCTTCCATACGTTGTCGAATTGGCGTGCCTTTAGGATAAAGTACCCACGGCCAATTTAATAATTCTTCTAATGTACAAAACTTTTTCTTTGCACATGGATGAGCATTATTTACAACAATACAAAACGGCTCTGGGCCTAAAGGTTGAAAATCAAAAAACTGACTTTGTGTCACATCGGTAAAACGGCCAATAGCTAAATCTAAAGTATGCTCACTTAGCATTTCCATTAAATGGTCACTGGTCTGCTCAACAACATCAATAGAAAGTAGCGGCCATTGTTTCTTAATCTCAATAATTGAGTTTGGAATCACCACAGCGGTTGCAGCAAAAATACCCCCTACTTTTAAAAAACCGTGACCACCTAATCGTAAAATTTCAATGTCTTCGACAAAATGCTTTGCATCATTTAACACACGCTGGGCATATCGAATTACATGTTCACCCAAGGCTGTTACTGGCATATTTCTAGGCAGCCGCTCAAAGACCTGAAACCCAAGCAGACCCTCAATTTCCTTTAGCATTTTACTAACAGCAGGTTGACTTAAATTCATCTGCTCGGCAGCTAAATGCATGTTATTGGTTCTCGCCAAAGTTTCCAACAACACCAAGTGTTTAAATTTCAACCAATTATTTAAACTTGTGTAAGTCAAATCTGCCATTTATAAAAATCCTTTTCGATAACTTTTCGTTATTAATAATTAAATTATTACGATTGGTGTTTATTAAATAAGAAACATATCATGATTTCAAATAAAAGAAGGATGCTTTAAATGAACTTTACGTTAAATTCCCAGAACTCATTACCAGACGACGCTACCCAAGGATGTTTAATTGGTCGCGCGTGGATTCCAAATCAAATTTCCGGTCCATCTCCAATTCTTTTAAAAGGTGATCAGGTTTTTGATATTTCTGAAAAGTTCCACACGATTTCCCAGTTACTTGAAAGTTCAGATCCTTTAAAAGCTTTATCTGAAATTGAAGGAAAATTAGTTGGATCAATTGATGAGTTGTTTGCCAACACAGTCGCTGAACCAGATACCAACAAGGCATATTTTTTAGCCCCTATTGATCTGCAAGTGATTAAAGCGGCAGGTGTTACTTTTGCCGCAAGCATGTTAGAACGCGTGATTGAAGAGCAAGCAGGTGGCGATGCACAAAAAGCCCAATCCATCCGTGAAATTGTACAAGGGGTAATCGGCGATAATTTAAAAACAATTGAACCCGGTTCTGATAAAGCGCTGCAACTCAAAGAATATTTAATTGAACAAAAAATGTGGTCTCAATATCTTGAGGTGGGTATTGGTACAGATGCCGAGATTTTTACTAAAGCCCCTGTTTTAGCAGCCGTAGGAACGGGTCAAAATATTGGTATTCACCCAAAGTCTGAGTGGAATAATCCAGAACCAGAAGTCGTATTAGTTGCCAATAGCCAAGGTAAAATTTTAGGTGCGACTTTAGGTAACGATGTGAATTTACGGGACTTTGAAGGCCGTAGCGCCCTACTGTTGAGTAAAGCAAAAGATAACAATGCTTCGTGTGCAATCGGCCCCTTTATTCGCCTTTTTGACCATACTTTTACTTTAAATGATATCCGCGCTTGCGATGTTGAACTGAAAATTGAAGGGACAGATAACTTTGTGCTTAATGGGGTGAGCTCTATGTCTCAGATTAGCCGTGACCCGGAAGATTTAATTCAACAAACCCTCAATGAAAACCACCAATATCCAGACGGTTTTGTTTTGTTCTTAGGTACTTTATTTGCACCGACTCAAGATCGAGAACAAGCTGGGGCTGGCTTTACCCATAAAGTTGGAGATGTGGTCCGTATTCATTCACCTAAACTCGGCACTCTATACAACACGGTCATGACCAGTGACAAAGCAACGCCGTGGAATTTTGGAATAAATGCTTTGATGCGTAACTTGAAGCAACGTGAATTACTATAATTTTCACGTATTATCGACTGGTTCAATCGTAATATTCAGCACTTGAAAAATTAAATTACTGAGCAAGATCAGTAGAAGGATCTAAAAATGAATGATCAAGATAAACGGATTTTTTTACGTAGCCAAGAATGGTTTGATGATCCTACACATGCTGACATGACAGCACTCTATGTCGAGCGTTACATGAATTATGGCCTGACCCGTGCCGAGCTACAATCCGGCCGCCCGATTATTGGGATTGCACAAACTGGCAGTGATTTAACCCCATGTAACCGTCACCACAAAGAACTTGCTGAACGCGTTAAAGCGGGTATTCGAGATGCGGGTGGTATTCCCATGGAATTTCCCGTTCACCCAATTGCTGAACAGTCTCGACGCCCTACTGCTGCACTCGATAGAAATTTAGCTTACTTAGGTCTAGTTGAAATCTTACATGGCTATCCACTTGATGGTGTGGTACTAACAACGGGCTGCGATAAAACGACACCTGCATGTTTAATGGCAGCCGCAACAACAGATATACCGGCAATCGTGTTATCTGGTGGGCCAATGTTAGATGGTCATTTTAAAGGTGAGTTAATTGGCTCAGGCACGGTACTTTGGCATGCAAGAAATTTACTTGCCACAGGTGAAATCGACTATGAAGGCTTCATGGAAATGACCACTTCAGCATCGCCTTCGGTCGGGCATTGCAACACCATGGGCACTGCACTTTCTATGAATGCTTTGGCAGAAGCGTTGGGTATGTCTTTACCGACATGTGCAAGTATTCCGGCGCCGTATCGTGAACGTGGGCAAATGGCCTATATGACAGGCAAAAGAATTTGTGAAATGGTTCTAGAAGATTTACGCCCTTCTAAAATCATGAACAAACAATCATTTGAAAATGCCATTGCGGTAGCCTCAGCATTAGGCGCATCAAGTAACTGCCCTCCTCATTTAATTGCAATTGCTCGTCATATGGGGATTGAGCTGAGTTTAGAAGACTGGCAACGTGTTGGAGAAAGCATCCCGCTCATTGTGAACTGCATGCCGGCGGGCAAATATTTGGGTGAAGGTTTCCACCGTGCCGGTGGTGTTCCTGCTGTATTACATGAATTACAAAAAGCAGGTGTTTTACATGAAGACTGTGCATCAGTCAGCGGTAAAACGATTGGGGAAATTGCTAAAAATGCAAAAACCTCAAATGCAGATGTAATCTTCCCTTATGAACAACCATTGAAACATGGCGCAGGTTTTATCGTGCTGAGTGGTAATTTCTTTGACAGTGCCATTATGAAAATGTCTGTCGTTGGTGAGGCATTTAAGAAAACCTATTTATCTGACCCAAATAGTGAAAATAGCTTTGAAGCACGTGCGATCGTTTTTGAAGGACCAGAGGATTACCACGCCCGAATTAATGATCCAGCTTTAAAAATTGATGAACATTGTATTTTGGTCATCCGTGGCGCTGGCACTGTTGGTTATCCGGGCAGTGCGGAAGTTGTAAATATGGCCCCACCCGCAGAGTTAATTAAAAAAGGGATTGATTCACTGCCTTGCTTAGGAGATGGCCGCCAAAGTGGAACTTCTGCCAGCCCATCTATTCTCAATATGTCACCCGAAGCGGCTGTAGGGGGCGGCATTGCTTTATTAAAAACCAATGATCGTTTACGTATTGATTTAAATAAACGTTCAGTCAACGTACTCATTTCTGACGAAGAGTTAGAACAACGCCGCCGTGAATGGAAACCGATGGTCTCTGCATCTCAAACACCTTGGCAAGAAATGTATCGCAACATGGTAGGTCAATTATCTACTGGTGGTTGTTTGGAACCCGCAACTTTATACATGCGAGTCGTAAAACAAGACAACCTTCCAAGACACTCTCATTAATTTCAGGATATTTGTTATGACCATTATCGGACACAACTTTATTGGTGGTTCACGCACCACACAAAGTTCAACTTTACTAAAAAGTGTGAATGCAACAACTGGCGAAGCTTTGCCTTATGAATTTCGCCATGCAACCGAACAAGAGGTGAATCAAGCCTGTGAAGCTGCAAGTCAAGCGTTTAAGACTTACCGCCATACATCACCTGAACAGCGTGCTACTTTTTTAGAAAATATTGCCGATGAGCTTGATGCTTTGGGTACAGATTTCCTAGAAATCGTCTCACAGGAAACCGCTTTGCCACTTGCACGCTTACAAGGTGAACGTGCCCGTACCAGTGGACAAATGCGCCTGTTTGCCAAAGTACTACGCCGTGGTGACTTTTTAGGTGCCCGTATTGATACGGCTTTACCTGAACGTCAGCCTTTACCGCGCCCAGACTTGCGCCAGATTAAAATCGGTGTAGGCCCTGTTGCCGTCTTTGGGGCAAGTAACTTTCCTTTGGCCTTTTCAACCGCAGGTGGTGACACTGCTTCTGCACTAGCAGCTGGTTGTTCTGTGGTAGTAAAAGCGCATAGTGGGCATATGGCCACAGCAGACTTCGTGGCTCAAGCTATTGAACGTGCCGTAGAAAAATCAAATATGCCTAAAGGTGTATTTAACATGATCTACGGTAATGGTGTGGGTGAACCTTTAGTGAAACATCCTTTAATACAGGCTGTAGGTTTTACAGGTTCACTTCGTGGTGGTCGCGCTTTATGTGATATGGCCGCAGCCCGTCCACAACCAATTCCGGTCTTTGCCGAAATGAGCAGCATTAACCCGATGTTATTATTGCCAGAAGCATTAAAAAACCGTGGTGAAAAAATTGCACAAGACTTAGCAGATTCGGTTGTTTTAGGCTGTGGTCAGTTCTGTACCAATCCGGGTTTAATTTTAGGTATTAAATCAGCCGAATTTACTCAGCTCATTAGCAACCTGACTGAAATTATGGGCGCTAAGCCTGCACAGACTATGCTGAATGCCGGCACCTTAAAAAGTTATACCGCAGGTCTTGAGCACTTAACTGCACATCAAGGCATTGAACATTTGGCAGGTAAAACCCAGCAAGGCAATCAGGCGCAACCGCAACTGTTTAAAGCTGATGTTGAATTATTGCTAGCAGGCGACCAGCTTTTACAAGAAGAAATCTTTGGGCCAACCACAGTCATCATTGAAGTTGAAGATAAAGCCCAACTCATTCAGGCCTTACAAAGCATGAATGGGCAACTGACCGCGACTTTAATTGCTGATGAAGCTGACTTAACCGAGTTTGCAGATGTAGTTCCAGTTTTAGAGGAAAAAGCCGGTCGATTACTTATAAATGGCTACCCAACGGGTGTAGAAGTATGTGATGCCATGGTACACGGCGGGCCATACCCAGCCACTTCAGATGCACGAGGTACTTCTGTTGGAACCTTGGCAATTGACCGTTACTTAAGACCTGTGTGTTACCAAAACTATCCGCAGAGTTTATTGCCAGAAGCTTTAAAAGACAGCAATCCATTGCAAATTTTAAGGTTGGTGAATGGTGAGATGACCAGAAAGGCTATCTAATCAATTTAAAAAAAGAGACCACTCGCTGGTCTCTTTTTTATTTTCTACATTTAGGGCTTATAGATAGAATAAAACTTCCTAAATTAACTTGGTTTATAATTGATATTTTTTAAAAATAAATCAACTGCATATTCAACCCAAGTACTAATTTCATTCTCTGATATTAAATAATCAGGATGCGTCAAACATTTTAGATGAGCATCACTTCTTAATAACGATAAAAATATATTCGCAGCAACTTCTGAAGAAGAGCTTAATTCAATTTCGCCCTGTCTAACGGATTTTTCTAGATATCCTGCAATGATATTTGCCAGACGCTTTGGACCCAATTCAAAGAATTTTTCAGATAACTCAGGGAATCTTACAGCTTCTGCAATACAAACCCTAAAAAAAGCCAAACCTGAATGCGATAATATAAAACACAGATAGGTCTTCCCAATTTCAGTTAGAGCTGAGCGTAAATTGTCAGCTTTTGTCTCAACTAAAATAATTTGTTTTTGCATGTTGGTACATTGACGTTCAATCACCGCTGCAAACATCGCTTCTTTATTCTTATAGCAACCATACATTGTTGCTTTTGAAACTCCCGCTTCCTTTTGAATCATGTCGGTCGTTGTGCCACTAAAGCCGTGGATCAAAAAAAACTTTGTTGCTGCATCCAGAATTTTTTGATCTTTTTCATTGGTTTTAGTTGTAACAGACATATTAACCTTATAAAAATTTTAGCGATTTCATTCTAAGTGTAACTCATCGAAAACGTCAAAATCGAGAATTGACGGAAATTTAATTAAAGAGTAGAGTACCGATCGGTACAGTACAGTAAATATCTACTCCGTGCAATGAATTGATGTTTAAGATTTAAGGTAAAAGATGAATACAAAGCCACTCATCGGTTTAGCAGGTGCAATATTTGCTGCAATGACTGTTGAATTTAATAACCGAATTACCAGCATTACTTTAGTCGACATTCGAGGTGCAATGGGCATTAGTGTCGACTCGGGTTATTGGGTTAACAGTATTTACGCAAGTGCAATGATTATTGGAATGATCCTGTCTACGAGTTGGGCAGTCATTTTTTCTATGCGCAGAGTTCTTCTTTTTGCTATAGGACTTTGCCTTTTTTCTAGCGTTTTAATTCCTTTTAGTCCAAATATCGAAATCTTTTATCTATTACGTGGCTTACAAGGCCTCGCTAATGGTTTAACCATTCCTTTACTCATGGCCTGTGCGCTTAGATTTTTAGGACCTGATATTCGACTATGGGGATTAGCCTGCTATGCATTAACTGCGACGTTCTTTCCCAACTTAAGTACTGCACTCTCAGCTTTTTATTTAGATGTAATTGGCTGGAAAATGATATTTTTTCAAACCATTCCTTTTTGTGCGCTAAGTGCTGCTCTGGTGTATTTTGGGATTCCCCAAGATCCTCTTAATTATTCAAGAATAAAAACTTACGATTGGATGGGTGCCATTTTAGCAATTATTAGCTTAGCGAGCCTGAGCACCATGTTGTTGCATGGAAATCATTTAGATTGGTTCCATTCCCAATTAATTTGTGTATTGGCCTTAATCAGTGCGATTACTTTACCTTGGTTTTTCATACATGAATGGCGCTATCCTTCACCACTCATTAAACCGCAAATGCTCGAAATCAGAAATTTTGCTTATGCTGTTTTCGCACTCTTTTGCTTTGTCATTATTGGTATGTCCACCAGCACATTACCACTCAATTACTTAAGTGCTGTGCATGGCTATAAACCCACTCAGACCATGTGGATTGGCTTACAAATTGCGGCATTGCAATTTATCTATATTCCTATTGTTGTGAAGCTTTTAAATCAAGCTTGGGTGGATAGCCGATATGTACACGGATTTGGTTTACTTCTGGTCATTGCGGGTTGCCTAGGTGCAAGTCAACTTGATACCACATGGAATCAAGACCAATTTTATTTTTGGCATGCAATCTCATGTCTGGGACAAACCTGTGTCGTGCTCTCGCTCTTAATGATGGGAACAAACAGCGTTCACCCAACCATGGCAATTTATGCATCCCCTATGATTAATACCCCGCGTGCTATTAGCGGTGTACTGGGTGTGTGTATTTTGGACTGGGTCAATCGAGTTCGCGGTGAATACCATTCAACACGGCTGATTGAAAATACAGCCCAACATGTTTTCCAAAATATTCAAGGCCCTGTTATTAATCCACTTACTCCACCTGTGCTCACCGCAAATGGTGCAGATCGTGTTTCAGGTGGTTTATCTGCCCTAAATTCTGCGATTCAAGCGCAACAATCAGTTTTAGTTATTAGCGATCAATATCTCATCTTAGCTGGCCTTACCGCTATTTTATTCATCGTGATGTTGATTTTGCCAGTTCGAACTTATCCGCCACGTATTGCTCTCATTAAGTTAATGAATAGTCATAACTCAGGAAAATCTTTATGAGTACTCTCGAAGCCCAAGACACCACCCATACCGAACCACCCAAGTTAACCAAGGTGCAATTTCTCAAAAAGCATTGGGTTATGGCTATTGCGTTTATTATTGTCTTAGCATCTATTTTGTGGGTTTTAAAACTTATATTTTTACCGTCTTCGGTTGTTGAAACAGACGATGCACGTGTAGATGTAGAGTATTCAACTATTGCCCCTAAGGTATCTGGCAATATTGAAGAAATTTACATTAAAGATCATCAGACCGTAAAAAAAGGCCAACTTTTAGCAAGGATTGATGCACGTGATTATCAAGCTGCTTTGGCTGAGGCTGAATCTAATTATGCCAAAGCGCAAGCTGACCTGAGTGAAGCAATGCTCGCAGTGGATAGACAACCCACTGTTATTCGTGAAACTGAAGCACAGCTGAGAAAAGTAGAAGCTGGAATTAAGCTCACAAAAGACAATACGGCGCGTTATGAGCAACTACAAGCACTTGGAGCGGAATCTAGATTAATTACCCAGCAGTCTAAGACTACATTGACTGAACAATATGCTGACTTAGACAGCAGTAAAGAAAAAGTGATTGATGCACAGTATCAGCTCAACCAATACAAGATTCAGGTACAAGCCAAACAAGCTGCTCTTAAACAAGCACAAGCCGCACTTGATAAAGCAAAACTAAATTTGAGCTATACAGAGGTTCGTGCGCCTATTGATGGCATGATTGGTCAAAAGTCAGCTAACGTAGGTAACTTTGTGAGTGCTGGTAATCCACTCATGGTGGTTGTTCCTTTAGATCAGGTTTATGTTGAAGCCAACTTCCGTGAAATTGAATTAAAAAAGATCAAGATTGGACAACCAGTTAATGTCTATGTAGATGCTTATAACGTTGAATTAAAAGGTGTGGTAGATAGCTTTTCTCCATCTACCGGCGCATTTTTTTCTCCCATCTCGGCGACTAACGCGACTGGTAACTTTACCAAGATTGTTCAGCGCCTTCCTTTACGAATTAAGCTTATTGAAAATCAAAAAGACGTTAAATTATTACGCCCAGGTTTATCGGTTTTAGTCTGTATTGATACGACTAAATAGTTCGTCTAAATCTTGGAATATGAGAGAAAAAAAGAGACCGTTTATGGTCTCTTTTTTAATTTATATATAATTTAATTTTATTGGATGATTAATCCAAATTCATGGCAACCGCTCTGGTTGCTTTACGCTTTCGCGTGACAAACAAACCACAAACCACCACAAGCGAAGTTACACCTAAAGATAAAGTGGTTTCATAACTATATGCTGGTGAGAAGAACATATAAGCTAACACACTTAAAATAATAATAATCACAAACCAAGTAAGCCATGGGAATAACCACATTTTAAATGGTATTTCCGCTCCAGCTGCTTCTAACTTATGTCTTAAACGTAGTTGTGAGAACGCAATAACTAAGTACACCAGTAAAGCAATTGACCCTGTGCTTGAAAGCAATAAGCCAAATACTTTTCCAGGGAATACATAGTTAATGACACAACACACTAAACCAATAAAAGTTGAAGAAAACACTGCAATTGCAGGTACACCTGCATAATTGATTTTAGTTACTGCCTGAGGCGCTTCACTACGAGTGCCCAAACGAAATAGCATACGAGAGGACGTATAAATCGCAGCATTCATACAACTCGCAACGGCGATAAACACGACCGTATCAATGATGAGTTTAGTGCCCGGTACGTTCAAGCTCATTAAAACGTATTGGAATGTTCCGTACTTTTGTAAGTCTGGTGAACGCCAGTCGACAAGTGAAACAGCAATGAACATTGAGACCACAAAGAAAAGGATAATACGGTACAACACCAAATTGGTAGCGCGTCTGATTTTCTGTTTAGGGTTTGATGATTCCGCTGCTGCAATTGAGACAATTTCTACGCCAAAGAATGAAAATGCCGTAATTAAAATGGCAGATAAAATGCCTCCCATACCGTGCGGCATAAAACCAGCATTATTGTATAAATTGGCAACACCGCTAACATTTTTAGCTAAAGGCCAAATACCTGAAATTGCCAAAATACCAATAATAATGAAACCGATAATGGCCACTACTTTGACCAAAGAAAACCAGAACTCAAACTCACCAAAACTTTTGGTACTAAAAAAGTTAGCTAAGCTTAAGAACACAATAAAACAAAATGCGTAAATAGAAACTGAAACGTTCGGAAACCACGAATGTAAAATTTCAGCACCTGCAATGGCTTCTACAGGAATCGCAAGCACCCAAAACCACCAATATAACCAACCAATGGTAAAGCCTGCCCAAGGACCAATCGCTTTACGGGCATATGTAGAAAATGAACCAGTGTCCGGCTCTAAAACGGCCATTTCACCTAACATTCGCATCACCAGAAATACCATAATGCTGGTAATGAGGTATGCAAGAATTACTGCTGGGCCCGCCTTGGCAATTGCAGAGGATGAACCGACAAATAAACCTGCACCAATAACACCGCCAATACTAATCATTGTGATATGGCGATTTGAAAGTCCTTCGCCTAATTTTTTTGTTGTATCATTATTCATATTTCAATCCTTAAAAATATATTTATAAAAACAATCTATTACATGTTTAAAATCCTACGATAATGAAAAAGGGAAAACTTATTGTTTTCCCCTTGTTGCAATAATTAATTTAAAGTTGGCATTGAAAATTGTTTTGCTTCACGGACCTGAGCAGACGGCCAACGTTGAGTAATGGTTTTACGGCGTGTGTAGAAACGGACACCATCTGGACCATAAGCATGTAAATCACCGAATAATGAACGCTTCCAACCACCAAAGCTATGGTAAGCAACAGGTACCGGTAAAGGCACATTAATACCGACCATACCGACTTGAATATGGCTACTAAAATAGCGTGCTGCTTCCCCATCACGGGTATAGATACAAGTACCATTACCATATTCGTGTTCATTAATGAGTTGCATGGCTTCTTGCATAGTATTCACACGCATAACTTGCAAAACGGGACCAAAAATCTCTTGCTGGTAACTGGTCATGTTTGGTGTGACTTGATCAATTAAAGTTGGCCCAACAAAGAAACCTTTTTCATAGCCTGCCGGTTTTGCATCACGGCCATCTACTACAATTTTTGCGCCTTGCTGTTCTGCACTTTGAATATAGGCTTGTACCTTGTCTTTATGTGCTTGAGTAATCAGTGGGCCAAAGTCATTGCTTGCATCTGCATAGTTACCAAACTTCAATTTTTTCATTTCTTGAGTCAGCTTATCAATGACTACATCGGCAACTTCATCTCCAATGGCAACTGCTACTGACAACGCCATACAACGTTCACCCGAAGAACCAAAAGCTGCGCCTAGCAATGAAGTGACTACGTTATCAATATCGGCATCCGGCATAATGATCGCATGATTTTTTGCCCCACCTAATGCTTGGCAACGTTTGCCCGTGGATGTTGCAGTACGGTAAATATATTCAGCAATTGGTGTTGAACCCACAAAGCTGACTGCCTGAATGCGAGGATGATGCAATAAGGCATCTACCGCTTCTTTATCACCATTGACCACATTAAACACGCCGTCAGGTAAACCCGCTTGTTTTAATAATTCTGCAAGGTATAAAACCACAGAAGGCGCTTTTTCAGAAGGTTTTAAAATAAAACAATTACCGCAAACCAGTGCCATTGGGAACATCCATAAAGCCACCATGGCTGGGAAGTTAAACGGTGTGATCCCAGCGACAACACCTAACGGTTGGAACTCGCTCCATGAGTCGATATCTGGACCGACATTTTTTGAAAACTCCCCTTTTAAAAGCTCTGGTGCGCCGCAAGCATATTCAACATTTTCAATACCACGTTGCAACTCACCTTGAGCATCATGGGAAATTTTACCGTGCTCTTGCCCAATCAAAGCACAAATCTTTTCGGCATTTTGCTCTAATAATTGTTTGAACTTAAACATGACACGTGCACGTTTAATGACTGGTGTATCTCGCCATGCAGGAAATGCTTGTTCGGCTACCTGAACTGCTTCATTTACTGTTTGAGTATCTGCAATTTCGACTTCTTTACTAATTTCACCCGTCGCAGGATTGTAAACTGGCTGTTTTCTTGCCGTTTTAGATACAATTCTTCCTTGAATGAAATGCCCTAGCACTTTTTTGGCTTGTTCACTATGCGTACTATTTTCAGTTGAAACTTCTTCATAGCTAAAATCTTCTAGGCCATTTGTCATTGTTGTTACTCCTTACTACAATTAGTTTTCAGATCAAACTGTATTTTTCATTTGGTTTTTAAAGAGCATCTAGAGATGTTACCGATGCTCTTTAAATGTCTATAAGCCTTAATTCACTTGATAAAGTGCATCGCCAACGGCATTCAATAAGCGGTCAATATCTGCTTCTGTGCTATTAAACATTGGACCGAACTGAAGCGTGTCGCCGCCAAAGCGAACATAGAACCCTTCTTTCCAGAGTTTCATACCAAGTTCAAAGCCTCGAATCGTGGCATCGCCATCACGCGGAGCTAACTGCAAAGCACCAATCAAACCACAATTACGAATATCTAAAATATGCGGTGCGCCTTTTAAGCCATGCAGCTTTTTTTCAAAAGTTGGTGCTAACGCCGCAGATTGAGCTAATAGGTTCTTCTTTTCTAAAACTTCAAGCGCAGCTAAAGCAGCCGCACAAGCGACTGGATGCGCCGAATAGGTATAACCGTGAGTAAATTCAATGGCATGTTCCGGCAAGTCTTGTTGCATAAAGGCAGAGTAAATTTCATGGCTTGCCACCACGCCACCTAAAGGTATGGCACCATTGGTCACCTGTTTCGCAAAGTTCAAAATATCTGGTGTTACCCCAAAATATTCTGCAGCAGTCCAAGTTCCTAAACGGCCAAAACCTGTAATTACCTCATCAAAAATTAACAAGATGTCATGCTGATCACAGATCTCTCTTAAACGTTGTAAATAACCCGTTGGTGGCACAATACAACCCGCCGAACCAGAAATAGGCTCCACAATGACAGCGGCAATATTTGAAGCATCATGTAGCTCAATTAACTTAAGCATTTCATTGGCAAGTTCTACCCCGCCTGTTTCTGCACAGCCTTTGGTAAAAGTTAAATTCGGCTGTAAGGTATGCGGTAAATGGTCTACATCCATAAGCTGGCCAAACATTTTACGGTTGCCACCAATACCGCCTAAGCTTGTTCCCGCAACGTTTACACCATGATAGCCACGGGCACGACCAATCAATTTAGTCTTGCTTGGTTTACCTTTAATGCGCCAATAAGCTCGTGCCATTTTAATAGCGGTATCTGCCGACTCTGAACCCGAGTTGGTAAAGAAAACGTGTTGTAATTTTTCAGGCATATGCTGAACAATTTTGTCTGCCAACTTAAAAGACAACGGATGGCCAAACTGAAAAGCTGGTGAGTAATCGAGCTGACCTAATTGTGCACTTACCGCCTGTTGAATTTCAGGCAAGGTATGACCTGCACCACAAGTCCATAGACCTGAGAGTGAGTCATAAATTTCACGACCCGAATCATCAATCAGGTACGATCCTTTTGCGCCCACAATCATGCGAGGATCTTTAGCAAAGTTTCGATTTGCTGAGAAAGGCATCCAGTGTGCCTGATAATTTATGTGCATATTATTATTAGTTTGAACCGTATCCAAAGTATGCTCTGAGTCGCTGAATTTATCCGTATCAAACATAACCATTCCTGTTTATTTTCAAATTATGGTTTGAGTGTACATAGCGTGATAAGTTTGATAAATTCAAATTATCTTGAGTTTAGATTTAAAAAAACAAAACTAAATGAAACCGAAAAAATTAAATCAAGTTACTGATTTTGATATAAAACTTCTCAAAATATTTAAAACGGTTTGCGACTGTCATAGTTTTACGTCTGCCGAAAGTATTTTAGGTATTAGCCGCTCTGCAATCAGTTTGCATATGAGTGATTTAGAAAATCGTCTTGGCATTCGACTATGTCAACGTGGTCGTGCAGGTTTTGCCCTGACCGACGAAGGACGAGAAATTTTAGAATATATCGAAGTGCTCACAGCAGCGATTGAAGATTTTCGCTCTAAAGTCAATCAAATGCATAACCGTCTTAAAGGTGAGTTTAATATCGGTATTATTAACAACCTTGTGACTATGCCTAGAGGCTATATCACCAACACGTTGACACAACTTGCCGAGGAACATGCTGAGGTTATTATTAATATCAGTATGAGTACTTTGTCAGATATTGAATGCCGTGTGCTCGATAACCGTTTGCACGCAGGCGTTATCCCCCTTGTGACGCCATTGTCTGGTCTAGACTATTTCGATTTATATAGCGAAAGTTCATTTTTGTACTGCGGCAAAAATCATCCCTTGTTTAGCCAGTGCAGCAACATGAATTTAGATGAGTTAAAAACATGGCAAGCAATCCTTCCTAATTATGCCATCACACCAGAAGCGGCAAAGTTGCATCAGCTTTTAGACTGTAAGGCGACAGCAAGTGACCGTGAAGGCATCGCATTTCTGATTTTAACTGGAAAATTCTTGGGTTTTTTACCCGATCACTATGCAAAAAAATGGGTTGAAGATGGTTTTATGCAAGCTGTTTCAAAGGAGAAAATGCATTACAGCACACCTATTTGTTTAATTACTCACAAGGGCAAAAATCACAATATTATTTTAAAAACCTTTATGGAGATGCTTGAGAAGCGGATTGTTGGGGGTTAAAAATCTTTGTTTTTTAATTTATTGAGCTCAAACATTGCATTTTTATATTCAAGGTAGGCTTTTTCACTGATTAGAACCACTGCATCTTTCTCTTTTCATGTAATTTTTACGGCGTAACCTAACAGCACTCTTTCCATGACTTTTGAAAATTGTGATCTTGCATTCGCATAATTAATTTGTTCCACAATATTAGCCCTTCTCAAATAAAAGAAAGCCACTTCTGATATTAAAGTGGCTGTGATTACATTAAAAATTGTATCGACCTAATAAGTTGATTCGAGATAATTTCCCTTCTAAATCTGAAAATGTTTCTCTCTTTCCATAGGTGTATTCAACACCAAGATCGACTTTCTCAACAGGCGTCCAAAATAAATTGACGCTTGCATTGATGAGCCTTTTATTTTGATCAGGGTTATTTTCTGAAAAATTTGAATCTTTATAGATAAGGCTACCAGCAGATAAAGAAGAGCGTAAATTTTCATTCCATTTACGCAGATACCCTAACTCAATAGAATCAAATTCACTTAAATACATTCGATTTTGATCAAAGTAGAAGGCATCATTATCTTTTGAATAAAGCATGTAACGGTTATCGCCAGCTATGTGATAATAATTAAACACAACTGAGTCATTTTCAGAAAGCTTATACTTTGTGCCTAATCCAGCCCCCCAAGCAAGTTTAGTTTGCTCTTCATTCGTGTCAGAAACTGCTCGATTTTCATGAAGCATGCCGTGCAATTGAATCAAAAAATCTGGATTTTTAAATTCATATCGCATGGTTAATGCAGGAAAACGGCTTCCACCTTCTACATTTTTATTTTCAACATCACCGCCTTCCAAAGCGAATAATAATTTTTGTTTGGCATCAACGATGTGCTGATAACGGATTTGGATATTACGCTGAGTTCCTGTGCCCATCGCACCTGTAAAATCAACCAAACTTGGAGCTGTATCACTATTCACAAAAGGTGAAGTCGTCTGGCCAATCAACCAATTTCCTAGTGAAATATAAGCGTGTCTAACCCGAACCGAACCATTACCGTTATCTCCACCACTTCCCATGAAGTCGGCTTCTAGCTTTCCAACCAAGTCTCCTTTCGAGGTCGGCTTAACGATATCCACCCCTACACGTGAAGTCGCGGCAGAAACATTTAATGATTTACTTGTTGAGTTTGAATTGTTTAATGGTATTGACCCTGTCTTATTCGCAATGGAACGCGTTGAACCTTCAAAATCATATGCCGCATCAACACGTATATTTCCATAAAATTTAATTTTAGTCTGATCAGTCGAAACAGGTTTTTCGGTATTTGAGGTTTTATTTTGAATTAGCTCAGGCGCTTTACTCACTCCGTTATTTTGATTTAAATTCTGCCTCTCCATGAGATAGTCTATTTGCTGTTGTAATTTAATTATTTTCTCATTTAACGCCGAGTTATCTTCGCTTTCAGCTTTGGCTTGCTGCAAAGTCATACTCATTAGTAATGATAAAGAAATTATCCCTTTATATTTCATGTCCTTTTCCTTTAGACGAAATCACATAGACCGAATTGAAATTTCCTATTTTTCAATCAGTAAAATAATGATTATTGAATTAACTTTAGATAGGCTAACGAAGCTCAATCATTGACTTCGCTAGTTCCCTTCCTGTTTGAATAGTTTTGAATGACCTTATTCCGGTAATTCACATCCTTTTTGTTTTAAGCTGTTAATCACCCAGCTACGGTCATTTTCACCTATGGCGATTTGATCTAATTGCTTTTGTTCAGCGGCATGTTTGGCGCTTGCTTTCAGATAAACTTCTTCAACTTCTGCATAAGGCACGCTTAAAAGCCCATCTTCATCACCTAAAATCAAGTCTCCAGGTTCAACCACCATTCCATTAATCGCGATAGGAACATTAATTTCCCCAGGTCCGTCTTTATAAGGTCCTCGATGTGAAATTCCTGCCGCAAAAAGTGGAAAATCTCCCTCTCCAATGACAACCGAATCACGAATAGCGCCATTAATAACGATGCCAGCTATACCTTTCTTAATAGCATACGCAACCATCATTTCCCCAATTAATGCATTGGTTAGATCGCCACCAGCATCAACCACAATGACGTCTCCCGGTTGGGCGATATCAATAGCATAGTGCAACATCAAGTTGTCACCCGGACGAGCCTTAACTGTAATGGCAGGCCCACAAAGATATCCCTTTTTATGCATTGGTCTTAATTGAGCCCCACCTGAAGTCATTCGATTCATTGAGTCACTGACATTAGCGACTGGTAGATCTCGATATTGCTCAATCCATTTTTGCTCAACTTTTCTGTCGTTTTTTAGCACTCTAAAACCAATTGCCATAACTTTTCCCTTAGATCAGTTTTCTTGTGCAAATTAATATGACAGCATTTTTTTGAAATGTCATTTCATTTTTAATTAAATTTAAACTAAAATTTACTCGATTTTCAAATATAATTTTTACTATTGACTATTTTTTTGAAATGACGTTTTAATAATATGGATTATTAAGGACGTATTTTGCTCAAAATACTTAAATGGAGTGCAAGTCAAAATGAAACGTAAAGTTCTTATCACGGGGCCAACATTAACTTCAGATGCGTTACTGTATGCTCAGTCCCATGATATTCAGTTGATTCCAACTGAACCCTACATGGCAAAAGATGAAATGGAAAAACTCATCCATGATGAACAACCTGATGCAATCATTGTTCGAACAGGCAAACTTTCTAGAGATATGATTTTTGCTTCTGATAATTTAAAAGTGATTGCAAAACATGGTGTTGGGTTTGACACAATTGACACTCAAGCTGCTGCTGAACGAAAAATTCCTGTCACTATTGCAGTAGGCGCAAATGCACAATCTGTTGCCGAACACGCTTTTGCACTCATGTTTAATGTTGCTCGACAAGTCACATGGTTAGACCAACGTATTCGAGAAGGTCATTGGGACAAAGCAAGTGCAAATGGTGTGGAGCTTTATGGCAAAACGTTGGGCTTAATTGGTTTAGGGGCAATCGGTAGCATACTCATGAAGTTAGTGGCTCCCTTAAACATGAAAGTAAAAGTATATGATCCATTTTTACAAAATTTGCCAGAGCTCGATTATGTAGAACAGGAACACGACTTTGAAAAACTTTTAGAAACCAGTGACATTATTAGCCTACATTGCCCACTTACAGCAGAGAATAGACACTTATTTTCTCATGCCCAATTTGAAAAGATGAAACGCTCAAGCATCTTAATCAATACCGCACGTGGTGAATTAATTGATCAAGCTGCATTAGTTGATGCACTAAAAAATAATAAAATTGCTGGTGCAGGTTTAGATACCTTTTCTTCAGAACCACCAGAAAAAGATAATCCACTATGGGAATTACCTAACTTGGTTGTGACTCCTCACATAGGAGCAAACACAACAGATTCACGTAATCGCGTCGGTCTTTTAGCACTTGAACAGATTGTGAGTATTTGGGATGGCCAATTACTAAACCCACGAGCTATCGCTAACTGGAAGTTACTCAATAGCTAATCATGGAACTCAATTGTTTCTAAGCTTTTAGATGCGAGAACAATTAAAATACTGAATATAAAAAAGGATTTTTTTATGTCTACAGAATACTCTCAACCGAGTGCGATTGAACGCGAAACGATGCGCAAGGTGGCGTGGCGATTACTGCCTTTTTTAACAATTTGTTATGTCATCGCTATTATTGACCGTGGCAATATTGGTATGGCTTCATTACAAATGAATGAAGACCTTGGATTAACAGCTACTGCTTTTGGTTTTGCCAGTAGCTTATTTTTCTTTGCATATTTTCTATTTGAAGTACCCAGCAACCTCGCTATGCAAAAATTTGGAGCAAAAGTATGGATTGCCCGAATTATGGTGACATGGGGGGTAATATCATCCGCAACTGCATTCGTTGAAAGCTCCACATCATTATATATTATGCGGTTCTTACTCGGCGCTGCCGAAGCAGGCTTTTTCCCTGGTGTAATTTTATATTTAACCTATTGGTTGCCTGCAAACTATAGAGCCAGAATGGTCGCAATATTTATGGTGGCGATTCCGGGTGCAAACTTTATCGGTTCACCATTATCTGGGCTTTTATTATCCCTAGATGGTTGGTTAGGCATGCGTGGATGGCATTGGCTATTTATTTTAGAAGGCATTCCTGCTGTTTTACTGGGTATCGCCTGCCTATTTGTTCTCACTGATCGACCAGAACAAGCAAAATGGCTCAATAGCGAACAAAAAGCTTGGTTAGTTGAAAGATTACAGTTTGAACGCCAACAAAAAACCCCAATTGGCCATATTTCACTATGGCAACTTTTAAGGAATAAATATATTTGGTCTATGATCATTATTTATTCTGGTGCTTCTGCTGCTGGAAGTACAATGAGTGTTTGGGCACCTCAATTAATTAAATCATTTGGTTTAAGTAATTTAGAAATCGGTTTAGTAAATGCGATTCCTTATGGCTTAGCTTCTATTGCAATGATTTTTTGGGGTCGTAGTTCTGATCGTAAAAATGAACGCCGTTGGCATACAGCAATCACACTATTGATGATCTCTTTTGGTTTATTAATTGCTTTGTTCACGTCTTCACTTATTGGCACAATCTTTTTACTCAGTGTCGTATTAATTGGTGCTTATTCTATGAAAGGACCTTTCTGGGCTTTAGCATCCTCATGGATGTCACCGACTACAACGGCGGCAGGACTAGCAGCAATTGGCGCATGCGCTAACCTGATTGGTGGCGGCATGATGGTGAATATCTATGGCGCAATTCATGATGCAACAGGAAGCCACGCTATTGCCTTACTTCCACTTGCAGCCTTAAATCTCGTGTCGGCTATCATGGTTTTCGTTATGTCTAGAAAGAAAGCTGTTTTGTTTAGCCAACCACAAAGTACTTCATAAACAACATACATAAAAAGGGGCTAACGATTTAGCCCCCTTTTTTTATATCTACAATATTAGAATTAATTACGAATACTCTTACCACCTAAACTTTTCGTTAAATCATCTGCAATTTTGAAGAAAAAATCCCCCACAGATTTTGCAATTTCCGCAGTAAAACGACTTGATGGCCCCGAAACGACTAATGCTCCAACCACATCATTTTGAGCGTCAAATACTGGCAATGCCATTGAAGCAGCATGTGGCTCCGTTACACCCGTTGAATAAAAAGGTTCAGTTCTCGCTAAAACTTGTTCGTGTGTTGATCGCAATGCTTGAGCGCCTGCTGCCCCATCCATTGGTCGAACTTCGCCCGGCTGAATATGAACACGCAGTCGATGGGTAGAGTTCACTCTATATTGGCAAAGACGATATGCCCCATGTTTAACGTAAAATGAAGCAGTTTCACCAGTTTCATCAACAAGTTGCTGTAAACACGGCACCACATGTCTTTCTAGATCTAAAGCATCTTGATAAATTGTATTTAAACGCATAACTTCGCTGGCAAGCGTATATCTGCCATCCGAAAGACGGTTAACAAAACCAAAATCTTCTAGCGAAACAATTAAGCGCATGATGGTTGCTTTATTTAATTCTGTTCGTTCTGCGAGTTCTGCTAGGGTTAAAGATTTATCACCTATTCTAAAAGCAGTTAACAAAGTTAAAAGGCGATCAGCCGATGCATTTCCGCTTGTTGCTGGGTGAGGTTTAATTTTAACCATGTTTTTCCTACAATAGCTTGATATCAATTTTAATGTATTGAATTAGGTTTTTAACTTTACCATATTTCTTATATTTTAATTTAATCTCTCAAGTGACCTTCGGTTTTTCTTTAATCAACCATATAAAGCTTATTTCTTTCAGATATTTATCATAAAAAAATAAGTTCTTCCTTGATTTTACAAATAGACCACTACACTGCTTTGCTTATAAAAACCCCGCCAATACTTGATATTTGGCAGGGCTTTCCATGCACAGAAAATACGACAGGTTAAATCGTAAATTTTCCTAAACGAAAGAATAATATTTAAATGAGGATATTAAAAACGATAACCCACACCTAGATATGTAATTAAAGGATCAATATCAACTTTGGTTGAGGCATAAATTAGTTGCTTACCTGTTTTGCTATCAATCACATCAATATTTGCGCGGTTATTTAACTTTGCATAAGACACTGAACCAACAGCATACCAATTTGGCGTGATGTCATAAGTAGCGCCTAGACTCACAATTGGTGCAATCGCATCAGTCGTTTTAACTCGTACATACGGATTTGCACTTGAGGTTTTACCATCTAAGGCTGCACCAGCATTGTTATCTAGAACATTCTGAATCATATGACCCGCAGCAATTAAGTCAGAATTAATTTGGTCGTTTAACTTAATGTTAGAGAAGCGTGAATACATAATTCCGGCACCAATATATGGACGGAATTTATTTACTCCGGCCTTACCAAACTGATATTGAGCTTCTAGTGCTGGAGTCCATGCACGTACCGTAGCAGCTTTCGATTTATTACCAAGATTAGTGATCGGAATGTCTTGTAATAAATCAAGTTTATCCCCTATAACCAAAGCAGCTAACCCTTCAGGATTTGCAAAACCAGATAGCGGTGCGTTGATTTCTCCTTTCCCCTTAATATCAACTTTTGGAGGAATCCCACCGATTAACTGTAAAGACACGTTCTCATTCACATAGTAATTGAACATTAAACCCAGAGTGTCTACATCTTCTGCTTCAAGCCCTGTGCCTTTACCTTCCCATTGCTCTAGTCCTTTAATGGTTGCTGTACCCGTGATATCTGGCGAAACCATGTCATTTTCATCTACAAGCCCTAATAACTGACCAACCGATTGTTGCTGATTGCCGTTTTCATCGACTGGATGACTAAATACCATATCAAGAACTTCTTTGGCATTTTCCCCAGTTGATAAGGTTGCATTAGGGTCTATTGATTTCATAAATGCTGAAGTAGAAATAGTTCCGACTTTGGCAGTGGTTCCATTTGCTACAGCAGTATTTATGTTGAATGGATTTGCTTTCCCTTGTGGCATGACATGCAACCATCCAGCAGATACAGAAAACCGTTTAAATTCTGCATGTGCTGTTTGAGTTCCCGTTACAAAAGCCACGGCGAGCAGATTTCCGCCTATTAATTTTATAATATCCATTTTATTTCCTTTATTTTATTTAAGAGGTTTCCATTAACCTCTTCATTTAAAATAAAGATTTTTTTAACTTTTGGTAAAATTTTCCGACAAAAAGCATTATAAAACAATATATTAATTTTACTTAATTTATTTTAATTGATTGAAAAATATACAATATAAGTGAATTTTCTATGGAATTTATAAATTAAAAAAAAGCCCATCTTCCGATGAGCTTTTTATTTAATTAAAATTACCGGTATGTATTAGGCTTTAAATTCTGCTAATACTAGACTTATAAGATCTATGATTTAAATACAACGACTACTTATTAAAAAAAAAGAGCACCTAAGTGCTCTCTTGTTCTTATTGATTTTTGGATAAGGCAAAATTTATTGCCCTGTCATATGCGTGTTCTTGTAACTCTGTATATACATAGAAATGCTGTTCTGTCTTGGTAACAGGATTAATGAGTTTCATTGCTTCATAACTATGAGTATTTAAATCATTAGGATCAACATCAAATGCTTCTAATTGCTGCTCTCTCCACTCACCACTTAGAACACCACCCACACAAAGCCATTTTGTTGAATTGTCTGACATATCATGTTTACTCTATATAATAGCTGTTGCCATCAGAACTGTTGAAAACCATATTTAAAGTAGGGTAAATAAATTCACCTCTTAACAAAATATATTCAACTTTGGCTCTCTGAACTCTAAATGAATGATTGATTCTATTAGTATTTTCCTCTGTATAGTTTGCCTGTGCCCTTGTTTCTTTTCCTTGGTAATCAATAATTGTAATGTCTTTTAGCATTAATATGCTCCAATTTAATTAGACATATTATGCTTAACAAAATTTTTATACTATCAATATTTTGTAGGCAACTAATTTAAATTAATTTTTAAAATTTAATCATCTGTACGTTGAGAAAATTTATATATGTGTGCTTTATGTACCCCTACTTGAAATTGAGATAGGATAATTTCAAGTTTTAAAGGATAAGACTCAACAGGTTACATATAATTGATTTTATTTACGAAATATAGAGTCGAAATAAAGTCCATTTCTATGACATATCAACACATATCAGTCTTAAAACAACCGTAATGTAAAGTGATTTAAAGCGTAGTATGAACTTTCCCTAGTGAAGATAAGAAGATAAAAATGTCAGGTTTTAAAAGTTTTTCTCAAAATACAACTAACAACGCTAATATCATTAAAGCCCAAATGAATAAGCATTCTGCAACACAAGCACCTACCGAAACTCAACCATCAGAAGTTCCTGGCACCGTAAAAGATTTGCCTGAGAATAATGATCAACCTGATCCAAATAACAAATAATTTCTTATTAACAGTGCCTTGGAAGTTATTTTGAGGTCCTGCTACTACTAAGAATAAATTAGTGCACTGATTTATTATACTATTAACTACTTTTATCAATTTGATTTGTTTAGTTATTTTAAGAAATTGCAGCCATTCATTCCAGAAAATTGATATGACTAGTCTCTCAGATATGAGGGGCTTTTTTAATTGTATTTCTACTTAACCAGTACTTACCCACTCATTAAAAAGAGCACCTAAGTGCTCTCTCATACTTATTGATTTTTGTATAAGGCAAAATTTATTGCCCTATCATATGCCTGTTCCTGTAACTCCGTATATACATAAAAGTGCTGTTCTGCTTTAGTAACAGGGTTAATAAGTTTCATTGGTTCATAACTATGAGTATTTAAATCATTAGGATCAACATCAAAAGCTTCTAATTGCTGCTCTCTCCATTCTCCACTTAGTACACCACCTACACAAAGCCATTTCGTTGTATTGTCTGACATATCTAATCCATATTTTTGGAGGTGTTTACATACCATATCACGCCGTTCTTCGAGCTGTATTATTTTTTTCATGACTAAAAAATCGATCATCTAATTAAATGACTTCTTTAGTAAAGTAACTTTAGGATCCATCACAATAAAAAAAGCCCATCTTCCGATGAGCTTTTTATTTAATTAAGAATATTAAATGCATTAGGCTTTAAATTCTGCTAATACAAAGTTTTTTACTATTTCATCAAAATTAGGTTTCAGAAGAGTTGGCTTGCTATCTTTTATAGTTTTATACCAATAACTCGCTGCAACTCCCATACTAATCAAAGCTAACAATTTCATTGCTCACCTCACTTATTTGGAAGAGTGAAACTTAAAGTATCATTCGCGTTTGTAGCGTTCCAACTCGTTTTAGGGAGGTTTCTGTATGTTTTTTGAGCAATGTGTAATATAAAAAATCCCATCTTTAGGAGCTTTTTTTTAAGGACAATAGTGCAATTTACTTACACTTCTTCTCATATAACTTATACTTAGTATCGGTCCTCTACAGGGTCTATTTTCAATAAAAGATAAATAAAGGAATCTTCTAGAATGAAGAAATATTTATTAATTTGCCTTTTACATATTTTTACTACTGCTTGTAGTGCTAAGCCAACCCCACAAGAAGAACTAGATATTCAAGCTACTTTTTTACCTACTGTCTTCAATCTCGATGCTGGTACTTATGCTTTAGCCCCAAAACAAGCTCCTACAGCTTTAACCAACCAATTATATGAGGATGCCTTATTTAAGCTTGGTTTATTAAAAAGATATGATGACCAGGCAAGTGCAGAGTCCAAACTTGAAAAGTCTGTAAGACCAGTTGCATTAAATACTTTATGTTTAATGAGTAAGTTTGTTAATAACCCAACTTATATAAAAGCTGTAAAGCATAGTATTGAGCAAGAACCTGATTTAAATAAATGGCTCAAAGAAAAACAACCAGAATGGCAAAAAGCTTTGAAAAAAGAGAACAAGGAAATCTTTGATCAATCTTGCCTATAAAAGTACATAAGAATTAAGTAAAAGCATTTTTCTATAATCAGAGGTTCTTTAATATTACAATTTCATCCATTTTCTTAAAGTTTATCTTGTGAAAGGATCTTTAATTTAAAAAATTTAATGTTTGTGGATATTTTTCAGCAATTTCCTTAGTAACTTTTAAAGATCGAAAAACCTCAGGGATACTTAACATGTCTACATAAGGAATATGTAAAATGCTTTTCTTTTTTCGTAGAACACCTATTTCATACAATTCATTTATCTCTTCACATCCTAATTTTATTTCAAAACAATAACCTAAAAACACCATTAAATATGAGATATTTTTACCATTTGATCTAGGTGCAAGATTAGTGATAACTCCCTGTATTACATCTTCTGTATAATAATTTCTAGAATCTATCAATTTTGATATTCTCACAGAAAAAAGATTATGGTCTAAAGTTACTTCTCCTAATATACATTTTTTCAAATATTCTGTAATTTCTGTTGAGAATTTCACTTGTCTAAAAACTTTATGTTGAGAAATAGCTGCTCTCCAAATTATTGAAATAACGTACATAATTAAGCGATATTGATTAACTGGTACAATCGTCAAATATTGGAGGCGAATCTTATGCTTGACCCCTTTTTGCTTATTTTTTAAGACCCAAAGTGCATAATTTTCATATCTAGAATTTAGCAAATTTTCACAATCATTACATAGCATCATTGATGCCCATTGATCTGTTGATCTAATTATTCTTTTATTCTCTGGTTCAGTTACCAAGCCATAATGCGTATTACTCCTTTTTAGAAGCTCTCGAAATACTGATTTCCCAATTACATGCGAATTTTTAAGCTCTTTAACTTGATCACATAATTTACATGTTTTATTTTCCATAAAATATAATTACTAAATTTATTCAGCTGTTAAAATAATATATGTTTATTAAAAAACCAGCTAGCAAATCTAAAAAAATTAACCATAGAATCAATTGTTTTCTTTTATTGAATAACAAACCTTATGATTTGATAAGCTTTAAAACATATAAGACTTTATAAAAAAAAATAAAGCTTCACACTTAACAGAGTTCGACTCTGTCAAAAAACCTCTCCACTACCACATCCCTTTCTTCCAAACTTTTTGAGCTTAAAATTTGAAACATCAAGCCATCAATCAGATTTAAAACCATGTCGGCACTTGGTTTTAACGCATGAGTTTCCAAACTAAAAACCAAATCAAAAAGTTCTTAAAGCAGCTATTTTCTATACTCAATTGCCATGTGGCAAGCCTGCGGGTAAATCTATTTAGTTTCAAAAATGGCTTTAAGTATGCGGTGCCGCCCAATTATGCCACCACACCTCAAGCAGTAAAACTAAGAAAAAAGAGACCTTTTATGGCCTCTTTTTCTAAAAAATAGAACTTGGTAAAAGATTTTAAATTTATTTTTTCATTAGTTTAAAAGCAACTACATAGTCACCGGGCGGTGTTTGCATAAAGTAATGGCCACCTGCAACAATAACAACATACTGCTCTCCATCAATAGAATAAGTCATAGGTGTTGCTTGTCCACCCGCAGGTAATTTGGCACTCCAGATCGACTTACCAGTTTTACTGTCAAAGGCATGCAAACGGTTATCAGTTGCAGCAGCAACGAATACAACTCCACCATCTGTAATAATAGGCCCACCATTATTAGGTGTACCAATATTAATAGGTAAATATGTTGGCAATCCAAATGGACCATTGTGCTCTGCTGTTCCCAAAGGTTTTTGCCAAATCACTTTCTTGGTGTTCATATTAATAGCGGTAACCATGCCATAAGGCGGTTCATTGCATAATACATTGGTAATTGGAGCATAGAATGGTTGAACATTTACTGCATAAGGCGATTCAGCCATTGCCGCAATTGAGCCATTTTTCTTAGCACTAAATTTCGGATCATCCATCGGTAAAATACCTTCTTGATCTGCTTTAGCTCTTGCAACCAACTGGTTGTACATTGGGGTATTACTCCAGTTAGCGATCAAAATACCATTTTTAGGGTTATAGGCTATGCTTCCCCAATCACTACCACCATTAAATCCAGGATATTGAATCCATGGTTTATTAACCGTAGGAGGAGTAAATTCACCAACATAATATGCTTGTCTATATTTAATACGACAAAGCATTTGATCAATTGGTGATATGCCCCACATTTTTGATTCTGTTAAATCTGAAAACCCTAATCGAGGAATATCTACAGACCATGGTTGTGTAGGCGAACGCACATCATCTGGAATAACAGATTCAGGAGCTTGGCGCTCGACAACTTTTGAAATGGGTTTGCCTGTAATTCGGTTTAATACAAATGTTTGTCCTCTTTTTGTTGGCATAATGAGCGCTGGAACAATCTTTCCTGATTGATCTTTATAATCAAGTAGAGTTGCTTGTGATCCTAAATCATAATCCCATGCGTCCTTATGAACAGTTTGAAAGCTCCATTTTTTTAACCCTGTTCGAGCATCCAATGCAACAATTGCGGTAGAAACTTGATTTTCTTCTTCTGTACGTAAAGCGCTATAGTAGTCGGGCGCCGAACTTCCTGTTGGAACATAGACTGTATTTAATTTTTCATCAACAGTCATAACTGTCCAAGAGTTAGGCGTACCACGGCTATAGGTTTCACCTTTTGGAGGTAATCCATGTCGATTTGGTTGTCTTACATCCCAAGCCCATTTAAGAGAGCCAGTATCAACATCATATGCACGTATTACCCCGGATGGAGCTGTACGGCGTTGGTTATCTTGAACTTTATGGTTGACTACAATTACTCCATTTACTACAGGGGGTGGCGATGTAACAGCCATGAATCCTGGAACTGTATGACCAATTCCTTCTAGCAAGTTCACATGTCCGTTTGTACCAAATTGGGGACATTCCTTTCCTGTTTTTGCATCTACCGCTATAAGTTGCATATCTAGCGTGCCTTCAATCACCTTTTCATGACATATTTCATTCTCAGGAATTACTTTTGAAGTATAGAACGTGACACCGCGACACACTGCGGTCGACGGTAATTTTTCATAAGCTAAATTATGCTTATATTCCCAAATTTTCTTACCAGTACGCGCATCTAATTTCAGCATGTTATTGGTAGCAGTACACAAGTAAAGAGCATCATTGACTTTAATTGGTGTTGTTTGGGCAGCCCATTTATTTTTTTTATCTACAGGAGGCATATCTCCTGTACGTGTTACCCAGACTTGTTTTAATTGATTAATATTTTCAGGGGTAATTTGATTAGTGGGTGAAAAACGGGTTCCCTGCGCATCTCTTCCATAATACCGCCAATCTTCAGTAGGCTGTTGATTATCCGAATGGTATTGAGTAAGAGCTGTATTTGGAATTTGGTTTTGATCAAATGTAGAGTAATGTGGAAACCAAGCTAATGCACCCGCCATAATAAAACATAAAATGACTAGACCTGTTAAAATACGAGAGATTCTTTTGCTAACTCCTTGTTCAATATAAGGTAAAAGCAAAGTTAAAAATAAAGTAAAAATAGCAATTGTTGCAACCCTAGGTATCCACCCCCAGTATCGATCACCTACCTCCCACATTGTCCATATTAAAGTATAAATAAAGACGCCAGCAAAAATTTTAGCTCCTAGCAATTTATTTCTGAATAAATAAAAACTTGAGACTAAAAGTAAAAGCCCTGTTATCAGATAATAACTAGATCCATTCAGATAGATTAAATACGCACCCCCACAGTACAATATAAGGGCAAATATCATTTGAAATAGTGCATAGGTTTTTATAAAAAAAATATGCATATTAGTAGGTGCATCTTTCATTAATACCTCTTTAATTTTTATAGAACATGAGAGTGCTAATGAATAGTTAACTAACCTCTTTAAATATGATTTTTTCAATACTTAAAGACTCATTTTTAATTCACGCTTTCTTATTATATTTTTTTTAACGCAAATCTTTGTTGCCAAATTCACAACTTTAAATTTCACTTTTGACAACATAATTTATCTTTAAGGTATAATTTTAATTATTTATTTAAATTTCATTCTACAAAATACGTTATTTCTATAATCTATTTTATGACTATAAAATATAAAAGAGGAACACTCGTATGTTCCTCTTTCTATATAAAATTTATTGAGAAAAACTTGATTAAAACTTTAGAACTTCTTGTATAGAACTTCTTTTTTCCAAGTTATATTTCAAATTGAGAATCTTAGGCCATTTCTCTAAGTCTATAGAAAAATAGTCACACCAATGAAGCATTACAAAGAAATAGAAATCTGCGATTGAGATTTCATTGCCGTTTAAATACTGATTTGACTGAAGTTTATTTTCAATAAAATCAAAACTTCTTGACAACTTATGTTTGGATACTTCAATCCAAGACTCAATCTTTTCTTTGTAGAAAAAAGCAGAGAAATTTTTATGTATATCCATACTAATAAATGACAATAGACTCATCATTTCATAACGTTCAAAAGAACTAGATTTGGGTATTAGATTTTTCTCTGGAACCAAGTCAGCTAAATAAGTCAGTATTGTTGTAACTTCAGTTATGACTTTACCATTTTCAAGTCCAAGTGCTGGAACTGCCCCTTTAGGATTAATCTTTAAATAATCCAATCCGGACCCAGTGACTTTTGTTGATAAGTCTACAAACTCTGTATCAAATACTTGCCCTGTTTCTTTTAAAGCAATATGAATCGCCATTGAACAGGCATGAGGATAAAAAAATAATCTCATTGATAACAACCATTATTTAAATAGAAAAATAAAGGTAAAAATACAAATATGTACCTTTACCTTTCTGAAATTATTTAAGTTTCTTATCTACACTCAGGCCGCCTGCACCAAAGATAACAAGAGCCAGTAGACCTCCAGCCATTGAAATGTTTTTCATAAACATAATTTGGCTGTTCATATCAGAACCACTGTGAAATAGCACTGCTGCCACTAACGAGAAACCAAACAATAGAAATGCTGCAAGTCGCGTTTGAAGACCAATCAATACAAGGAAACCACCTCCAAATTCAACCAGAATTGCTAATGGCAATAATGCAGACGACACTCCCATAGACTCCATATATCCAGCATTACTCGAATATTGAAATATCTTTCCTAATCCGGATAAGACAAAAATTACAGATATCATTACCCGCATTAGAAGTGATGCAAATCCAAATACTTTTGGATGTTGGATAATTTTTTCGATTGCGTTATTAATTCTAGTCATGATTATTCTCTCTCAGTTTGGAGCAGGAATAGCAAACATTTGTGGAATACTATTAATTGCTTTACTAATTGATTGAGAACGCGTTGGAAAAGCCATTCCTTCAGCACGTACTACAAATACGTCTTGTATACCTAAGAAATTAAAAATATCTTTTAAATAAGATTCTTGATGATCCATAGGAAATTGATCACCATAAGCACTACCGCGAGCACTCACAATAATCACTTTCTTACCAGAAACTAAGCCTTGTGGCCCATTCTCTGTATATCTGAAAGTCCGACCTGCAATTAAAATTCGGTCAATCCATGCTTTCAATGTAGTGGGAATACTCAAGTTGTACATCGGTGCACCTAGTACAAAAATATCCGTTTCTTCAAATTGTTGAAGAATACGTTCATCAACTTGTGCTTCTTCACTCAAACTATCAAAGTGTTTTGAAAAATGTGGAAGTGGCTCTACATGCAAGTCGCGATAGGTTACCTCTAAAGGCCCATGTTTTTTTAACTCTTGAACTACTGCTTGCCCAATCTCCCGAGTAGCCGAGAATTCACCGAGAGCACTTGAGTCTAAATGTAAAAGTTTCATTTCATACCTATAAGGGTTTTAAGTCGTGAAATGAGTTTATTCGTTTTATATTTGCCACTTAAGCCCTATAATCGGGAACATATGTTGCAAAAAATGCAACCAACAAAGATAAAGTTCGAAGTAAGATAAATTATTGGTTCATTAAGGTTAAAACACCGATGAAAGATTTAAATGATTTATATATTTTTGCTTTAATTGTCGAACATGGTGGTCTAAGTAAAGTAGAACAAAAAACAGGTATATCTAAATCAAAATTAAGCAGAAGACTCTCAAATTTAGAGAAAAATTTAAACGTTAAATTATTACAACGAGACTCGAGACAAATTAAGCTTACGGCAATCGGTGAGCAGATTTATCAATATGTACAATCAATGCTTTTAGAGGCGCAAACTGTTTATGACTTAATAGATCAGTTACGCGGTGAGCCGATTGGATCAATTACTGTAAGCATTCCTATAGATGTTGCAGAAAGAATTATGCCTCTCATTCTTCCTGAATTTATGGATAGATACCCCAAAGTAGAAATTAAATTTATTGTCACTAACAAGAGAGTTGATATCCTTAAAGAATCTGTCGATATTGGGATCCGTATTCGACAGAACTTAGATAGCGATCACAATTTAGTGATGAGACATCTTGGTTATACACAATCAGTATTAGTCGCCAGTCCACAATATCTCAACCAATATGGTACACCTACGCATCCTAGCGATTTAAGTAAGCATAAATTGTTAAGTAATATCGAAAATGAAAATCAAACTTGGTTCTTTAGCAATCAAACTATTAATGAAAATGTAAGTTTGCCTATAAAACCATTTATCAAAGCTGCAAGTTTAACTTTGCTTAATTGTTTAGCTACCGATGGAAAAGGTATCGCTTTGCTGCCTTTGTTAAAATGCAAAAGCCTGATATTAGAAAAGAAACTTATCGTCGTTTTACCTGAATGGGAACTTCCAACTGGAAATTTTCATTTAATCTTTCCATCTCGAAGCGGTGCTTTACCAGCATCAAAGGTTTTTCTTGATTTCTTAATCGAAAAAATTCCTCCTCTACTCAAAGAAATGCAGGATATTTAATTAAAATAAATATATAAAAAGTCTATACCCGATTTTAGGTATAGACTTTTTTTACTATTGATAGGCATACATTAATAAAGCTGTGATTTCACCATTCTTTGGAACTGAAGTTTCAAACCCATAATATTGTCCATATTTTGGTCGTAAATATTCAGTTGCCTGATTACCTATTGCATCAAGATATGCTGGTAGCTGGGCCATATGTGAATTTGTTTTCTGAGGATCAGGAGCTCCTACTCCCCACTGCACTACGCCATATGATTGGCCCACTGCTTGTTTCATATCTTTTAGGAACTCTAAATAGAAATCTACATCAGCTTTAGATCCAACATTTCCATGGCCACCACTCAGAAATACCCAATTTAAACTTTTTAATTCTTTTAAATTTTCTTCAAAATAAAGAGGAACTTCAGCACCAGCGAAACCCCAATAAGGTAATTGATCGGCATTTATTAAATCGGGAATATGTGCAACTTTCTCACTTGGAATTAACCAAACACCTGTATCGGCAGTATGTGCTGCATATTTGAAACCATGTACCTGAACATTCACCCCTTCAAAATTAAAACTACCATTTTTAAAAGGAATTGTTTCCGTAGGTTTTGGTAATTTACTTTTAATTCGGTTTAAAAGCTCTGCTGTAGCATCAGATGAAATAATACGTACTTTGACACCTGCCTTTTTAGAAGCTTCAACAATTACTGGAGCTGAGCTGATATGATCAGCGTGCGCATGCGAATAGACAATTGTTGTAACAGGTAATTTTGTTACTTCTGAGATGGCTTTTAAAATCTTTTCTCCAGCATTTTCAACTGGGTCAAATAACAGTACTCCTTTTTCACCTACATAAAACATCGTTCCATAAAATTGAGATTGAAAAAAATAAGTATGTTCTGTCATACGTTGCAGTACATACTCTTGCTGAAGATTTCGGTTATATAGCCGGTCAATTTTTTCCGATGGATTTAAAGCTTTTTTACTCGATTGGGAAACATAAACCGCATTTACAGTAGAGGGAGCTTCTGGAATATCTATCGTACTTTGAGCATTGGCTCCATGACTTATGTTCAAATACATTAAGCCTAGTAGTGTGGTATTTAAAAAGATCTTTTTCATTCGAAACCTCAGATATACAATTAAATTAAATGTTCTATACTTGATAAAAACATTCTTATATTTCTGATTTCGAAAGATTAAAACAAGCTACTAAAATAAGAACTTAAGTTGCAAAAATAAGAACAGTCAGCAGTTATTTTTTAACTTAATATTCTCGTATTAATAAATTTTTTTTAAATATAAATGCTCAACGCTATTTTCTAGATTCGTAACAGGCTTTTTTTAAGTTTTCCATTGCCTCTGCTGGCATAGGTGCTGTCATCATTGCATGATAATTCATACATTCTGGGGTCTCTTCCTTTTGCACATTCTGATTAGTAACACAGGCAGAGATAATAAAAGGGATAGATAATATTCCTAACAATTTCATAAGCAAATTCCCAAATTATGATGAAATAATTCTAAATAATTTTATTTTAATATATGTTTGATTTTGTTAAAAAAGAAAATTTACTTCATACAACAACTTTAAAAAAAATATTAATTTTTAAAATGAAACAATTAATTGAAAAATATAACTTAATTAAAATTTGGAATTATCGGATATAAATCTGGATAAATTGGATATCTTATATCCTATAAAAAACAATAATAAAGCTTAAAAGCATCTTCATCTTTAACCTAAATTCATAAAACCTATTCTACATTTTTATGAATATTTAAATAAATTTCAGGAATGTATATGATTAAAATAGATGTGAACGATATTGTAGATAGAGAAAAACTAGCCCCCCTCCAGTGGGTAGTCTTTGTTTTAGGTTTCTTAGTATTTTTCTGTGATGGACTTGATACTGGAATCATAGGTTTTATAGCACCACCTTTGTTAGATGAATGGCAAATTTCAAAGGCCGAATTAGCTCCTGTATTTGGTGCTGCTTTAATCGGTATGAGTATTGGCGCCTTAATATCAGGTATTTTTGCAGATAAGTTTGGCCGAAAGAAAATAATGATTATCAGCATGCTAATCTTATCTATATTTACAATAATCTCTGCTTACTCGACCAATACAGCAGAACTCATTATCTATAGATTTATTACTGGACTTGGGTTAGGTGCAACAATGCCTAATGTTAGTACAATCGTTTCAGAATATATGCCTAAAAAGCATCGAGCATTTCTCACGGGTTTAGCTGGTTGTGGATTTCTAATGGGAGTATCTTCTGGAGGGTTCCTTTCAGCTTATCTATTAAAAATTTTTAGTTGGTCTGAATTATTAATTATTATTGGCTTGATACCTGCATTACTTACCCTTGTACTCATTTTCTCCCTGCCTGAATCCACACAATTCCTTATTATCAATAACCAACAGAATAAAGCACTTTTAATTTTAGAAAAAATACATGGAAAAAAAATTGAGAAAGAGTTTGTCTTATCTTTAGCGGAAAAGGAAGTTGTTGAACAAAATAATCCACTTAAAGATATCTTTAGCAAATACTTATTTGGTTCATTAATGTTATGGCTTTGCTCTTTTATGAGTTTATTAGTGTTTTATCTTTTTACAAGCTGGATGCCTACAATTTTAAAAACTGTTGGTTTTGATCTACAACAATTAAGTCTTATGTCTACTTTATTCCCATTCGGGGGTGTGATTGGAGCTATGATCATGTGTAGATTTATGGATAGATTAAATCCAACCAAAGTGATTACTTCTTCATATTTCTCGGCATTCTTATTATTCATTCTTCTTAGCTTTACGCATACAAACATTAGCCTCTTTTCAATACTGATCTTTATGATTGGAGGCCTATTAGCAGGTGCCCAAACAGCATTATTTCCGTTAGCTACTCTTTTTTATCCAGCGAACTGTAGGGGCTCTGGCGTTTCATGGATGCATGGAATAAGCCGTATTGGGGCAATTTTAGGATCATTTTTAGGTTCTTTCATTTTTACTTTAAAGCTAGATATGAGTTCAATTTTCTTAAGTTTAGCCGTACCTAGTTTTATTGCTTTTATTTGTTTAGCACTTAAGTGGTATCGGGAGCTAAATATAGCTAAACAAAAATTTAAAGTTGTCTGAACTAATTAATTACTATCCTTTTATTAAATAAATTGTTATCGAGGCTTATATGACAGACCTATTCTTCTCAAATCTTCAAGAAAGAGAAATTCAATACAATGCAAGAAATTCAGTGGCTGATTTTGATGCTTGTATGAAGGAATATGCACGACTTGCGCAGAAATCCAAAGATGCGATTACAGGCTTATATAATCTACATTACGGCTTAGCTAGAAGAGAAACATTAGATATTTTTCCAGCAAAGAAACAGCCTTCACCAATTTTTATCTATATCCATGGAGGCTATTGGCGGGCACAAAGTAAAGATGATGCTTGCTCTATGGCTGAAAATTTTGTAGCACATGGAATAGCGGTGTCTACAATTGAATATAGCCTCTGTCCTCAAGCATCACTTTTTGAAATTGTGAGAGAAGTAAGAACATCGATTGCTTGGATTTACCATAATGCTAAAAATTATGGCATAGACCCTGAGCAAATATATATAGGCGGGAGTTCAGCTGGAGGACATTTGGTTGCAATGCTGTGGAATGATTGTTGGCAAGAAGAATTTAATTTGCCAAAAAATGTCATTAAAGGTGTTCTTGGGTTAAGTGGCCTTTATAATTTATTACCCTTATGTGATACCAACATTAATGAATGGCTTAAACTCAGTCCAGAACAAGCAACTAACCTCAGCCCTTATGAAAATTTACCATTGCCAGTAAATGCTGCACCACTCATACTCAGTGTAGGAGAGCTAGAGACAGAAGGTTTCAAAAATCAAACCAATTTTTTCTACTCAATATGCAAAGAAAAAGGATTAAACGTTTCATTAATTAAAGATGAAGGACATAATCATTTTGATATTGTGAATACCCTTGCCGACAAAGATAGTCTGTTATTTAAAAAAATGTATGAAATAATCTCTGACTAAGTTTATAAGATTATGGCTCTTTCAATAGAGCCATCTATTTATAAATGTATTTGCTTATTTGTAAAAAACCTCTCCACCACCACATCCCTCTCTTCCAAACTTTTTGAGCTTAAAATCTGGAACATCAAGCCATCAATTAAGTTTAAAACCATATCCGCACTTGGTTTTAACGCATGATGGGTGTCCAAACTAAAAACCAAATCAAAAAGTTCTTTAAGCAGCCATTTTCTATATTCAAGCGCTATACGGTAGGCCTGCGGGTAAATCTGTTTAGTTTCAAAAATGGCTTTAAGTAATAGATAGTACAGGCTATTAAAACTGACATGTAAAACAATAATCTCTTTAAGTTTATCGCTTGAGGTTCGGTAACGGCTTGAGTAGATAATTGCCAGCACTTCTTCTTTGAGTTTGCTTTTTTGAAAGGATACGCACATTTCAATAAGCCGCTGTTTTGAGTGAAAGTAATTATAAAAAGTGGCTTTAGGAATTTTGGATTTTTTGACGATTAAGTCCACGCCCGTATTGTGAAATCCATAGATATTAAACAGCTCAATTGCTGTATGAAGAACCTGTAATTTTTTGGAAGATCTTTCTAAAGTTGGCATCGTTTTACCGTTATAAATTCTTGTTGTTGCTAAAAGAGATTAAAAAGCCTGTGCCTTTTCTGGGAGAAAAAAAGGCACAGCAAAGCCGTAAAGACTGTGCTTGGCACATCTCAAGTTTTATTGTTGCTAAGTTTTAGACGTAATGATTTAAAGCCTGAAAAGCCTATGGCTCATCAAACTGCTTTAAATTGATTTAAGTTGTGTCGAGATAGATTTTGACAGTGACTGCCAATAATTTATGAATGTGCATAGCCAACTCCTTCTTTTGGGAGTTCTGCCAAAGCATTATAAATTATGGTGGCAGAACGGAAGCAGGTTGACGGACTGGGTAAGACTCCAGCACACCCGAAGGTGTCCCACTCCCGTCCTACCGCTACGGGAGGGAACGGGGTGTGCACATATGAGTATCCCTCAGAAGGAATAGCTCTGATGTGGTCTTACAAACTCGGTCCGTCAAAACCGACTGGCAATGTAGGCCAGCCCGCAAATGGTAATCTTCAATATTTGAGCTGTCAATGTGAAATTGGCTAGAAATTATTTAATTAAATTATTGTTTTTCATTTAATTACATAATTAAGAAAAACCTTAAATATTGGCTTAACAATTTGCTTTTATAACAGCACTCTAACGCTTTCTTTTTATTGTGACTACGCTGACTCGGCCATAAATATTTTAAATTTTGAGACTAAAAAAGGAGGTATTGACCTCCTCTTTTAATTCAAATTATAAACATGTGGTGGTAGTTAAATATCTTTATCTGCAAGATATTAAGTTCGTTTTAGGTGATTGTTGATATTTGTGCCATCTCTTTCTTTTCTAGACGATTTAGCAATGTGCCAAAGATTGCGGCAACAATGTACATAAATAATGAATAAACTGCTGCTGGCATAGCGGCCATACTGCTTGCCATTACAGTAAATGCAATGGTCATAGCTAAGGTACTGTTATGAATCCCAATTTCAAACGCACAAGCTTTTGCCTGAAAGCTATTTACACCGAATAATCGTGGAACAAAATAGCCAACCATTAAACTACATACGCAGAACAGCAAAGTTGCCAATCCAATTTGCCCAATATACGTCATCAGATTTTGGTAATCTCGCGCAATTGCCAATATGATGATGGATACGAGAAAAACAATAGCAAAAATACGCACAGGTTTATTGAGCTTTTCAGCCATATGCGGTGAAAAATGACGGACTAACATCCCAATACCCACGGGCACTAAAATAATGAGAAAAACTTGTATGATTTTAGAGAATTGCAAACCTACGTTTTGTCCATTTTCCATAAAGTGTTGTATTGCAAAATTCACAATTAATGGAAGTGTAAAGGCAGCAATCACCGAATTTATAGCCGTTAAAGTAATATTTAAAGCGATATCACCTTTATAGAGATAGCTAAATAAATTAGCAGTTGGCCCGCCCGGTGATGCAGAAAGGAGCATTAATCCCACAGCGAGCAATGGTGGTAAAGCAAGAACCTTACAAATAATAAAAGCAATACTGACTAAAATAACCAGTTGGCAAAATAATGCGATAAAGACTGCTTTGGGGTGTTGTCGTACACGTTTGAAGTCATTTACGGTCAGCTCTAGACCTAAACCAGCCATAATAATTGCAAGTGCAATTGGTAAAAATACGGTAATTAATCCTGAACCCATAATCTCATTCCTTTTTTTCCATTTATTGATGGACCTTCTAGTCCCATACGCTTATGTTTTTAATTAAAAGTTCTTATTAAACTTTTAGTTCTTTTCTTAAAATTTTACCCACGTTCGACTTGGGTAATTCATTAATAAATTGAATATAGCGTGGTTGTTTGTAGCCTGTCAGGTTTTCTTTTGCATAGGTCTGGATTTCTTCAACCGATAAAGAGTCATCTTTTTTAACAATAAAGGCTTTAGGCACTTCACCCGATTTTTCATCTGCAATGCCAACCACGGCGACTTCCAAAATTTTTGGATGTTGGGCTAAAACTTCTTCAATTTCGTTCGGAAAAACATTAAAACCTGACACTAAAATCATGTCTTTTTTACGGTCAATAATTTTGGTATAGCCTTTTTCATTCATGAAGCCAATATCACCCGTTCTAAAGAAACCGTCAGCAGTCATGACTGCTTTCGTTTCTTCAGGTAAATTCCAATAACCTTTCATGACCTGCGGGCCACGAATTGCAATTTCTCCAGTTTCACCGGGTGCTAATTGGTGACCTTCATCATCCAAAATTGCAATATCCGTGCTCGGGACAGGAATACCGATCGTGCCACTAAAAGTATTAGAGATTGGTGGGTTAAAGGTTGCAACAGGCGAAGTTTCTGATAAGCCATACCCTTCACGGATAATACGTCCTGTCAGTTTTTCCCATCCATCGGCAGTGGATTTCAAAATTGCCATACCGCCGCCTGTAGTAATTTCTAAACGGCTGTGGTCCAATTTATTAAAGCCTTCATGATTAATCAGTGCATTAAATAATGTATTTACAGCAGGAAAAACCGTAGGACGATATTTTTCAAAACAATGTACGAGAGCATCTAAATCACGCGGGTTTGGAACTAAAACAGTGGCATAACCTTTATTCATTGCACTATGCAATAAACAGACAGTAAAACCAAAAATATGATAAAGCGGTAAGGCACAGATCGCTATTTCATCTTCAAAAGCATCTCGGTCACCAAAATAGCTTTTAAAAACCACATTATTTTGTAATAAGTTGGCGACAATATTTTTATGGGTTAATTCTGCGCCCTTGGATACACCTGTGGTTCCGCCCGTATATTGCAAAAGCGCAGTGTCCTCAAGAACAAGCTTAGGACGTATATAGTCTCGGGCATTTGTCTTCAATAAGATTTGCTTAAAAGCGTATTTTTTAGAATCTAAGGTGTCTAATTCAGTAGGTTGGTCTAACATTTCAGTCATGGTGGTCGTAATAATCTGCTCAACCGCCACTTGCTCTTTGACAGCGTCATAAACAGGTAAAAACTGCTCTAATATAAATAAGACTTTTGCGCCTGCATCATTTAATTGATGCTTTAACTCACGTGCTGTATAGAGGGGGTTAATATTGACCAGAATGTAACCTGCACGAATGACGGCAAGTGAAATAATTGGGTACTGAATAATATTGGGCATCATTACGGCAACACGTGTACCTTTTTCTAGCCCTAAACTTTGCAAGAATGTTGCTACTTGTCGACTATATAAATCGATTTCAGCATAAGAAAAAGATTGATCTGCAAATATAAAAGCCTTTCTTTGCTGGAACTTATTAAAACTATTGTCCCATAAATCGAGAAGTGAAGTTTGTTCATCCGGCAATGTAATCGTACTTTCTATATTCCATTGCTTATATTCATCTAACCAGATCTGTTTTGTCATCTTATTGTCCTTTTATGAGAGGGAGAAATGGAACTGTTCCTACTCCACTTTTTATATTTTCTTTAATCTCTTAATCTGCTTACTCTCGTACAGAAATAAACTGTTTATATAACTAAGCGATCCATCAAATAGTTGAATTAAAATTTATAACCAATTTTCAAACCGTAACCGATTGAATAGTTATTTTTATATTCACCCACATAATATTCACTGCCTGCCTGAGCACCAAGCTGACCTTTGGCGTCACCAAGCCATAGGTACTTCATTCCACCTGAAATAAAGTATTTTGAAGTTGGACTATATTGCGCACCAAGACCAACACTGTAATAACCTTTAGCTGGTCCGCCTGTGGATACGCGCTCACCTGCTCCCGAGTCCCAACCTACAGAAACTGAACCTGACCATTTATCGCTTAGGCGTTGTCCAATTCCAAGATTGGCAGACCATTGATCATCATAATAACGAACCAGATTAAAACCATTTGGACGACTTGGCGTTGATAGAACCCCAACAACTTCTGAGATTTCGCCAAAACGATAGGGTTTAAACTCAAAATCGTTCCAGTGAACCCAACGCACGTTACCGAACAATAAAGTACCTTTGCGTAATCCGGTCTGAAATTCCAAATTTACTGACTCTGGCGCTCTAAACTTAGTTGAGCCTGATGTGCCTGCTTCGGGTAAGCCCGCAACAATATGATTGAGTGCATCCTTCCGCGATTCAGTGAGTTGTCCTATAGAAACCATATACGCCAAATGCTGATCAAGAAAATCACGGCCTTGCTGTGTACTTAACATATCAACCAGTGGCGCATTTTCATTAGCAGTCACTTCATGCATAATTTCTGAACGATAGGTCAATGAGGCTTTAATGGCTTTTTCGGGAATTTGATAACCAAATCCTGCCAACCATCCCCAATCTCCAACTTCTTTGGCATTAAAGTCATAGCCATTATATAAACTGAAAACTTGACCTCTTAAATTGACGTTACTTTTAAATGTCTGATAAACAGGACCTGCATAAAAATTCCAGTTCTTATCCGGTTGATAACCAAAAATCAGACTAAAATTTTGCATAACAAAATTCGATTTGGTGTTACCTGTTACGGCTTCTCTACCGGTCTTTTGGGCCAGTGTTGCTGAATCAATGCCCGGTACTAAAATCGTATCACTCGGCTTAGCAACAAAGCTGTTATTTCCATAATATTCTGAGTCGGAAGTAAAGGGCTGATCGTATAGAAAACCAAATGAGAACTGAGGTGCTAACTGTAATTTCAAAGCCGCACTGGGACGATAATCAGAGTTTGCAATATCAGAAATACTATTACGTGTTGGGTTTGTACCCGCTTCTTGTCCTTCTAACGAAGTGTCTGAAACAGATAAACTTGCCTCAAAATAATTATCAGGTTGTAGAAATGCAGAAATTGATTGTCCTGTTCGATCAAATGCTGCTGCATAGATTGGGCTCGTACAAAATGAAGCCATGACCATGACTAATGTTTTCTTTTTCATCTTTTAATCCGTCCTAGATTTTTATTTTTACTTATTAGGGCGCTCTTTACTGAACGCCTGATGTTTGTTTTTACATAGTGATTCTTATTAGGTATTTTCTATAAAATCAGGTTGTTCTCCTTTTCTGTCAAACGGCGCGGTTAAGGAATGGTTCTTACTAGAACCATTCTTCTGACATATTGAGTGGAGTCGTCTCTACCGGATCAAGTACCGCTAACCAACTCATAATTTTTGGCATTTCCCAGCCAAAGAAATAATCACACGCGGCAAGCTTCCCACGCAGAAAATCAGGGTCTGTTGAGTTCGGCATGAGTTTATGAATGACTACTGCTTGATCAAGCCATAACCATCCCACCACAAGATGTCCAAAAGCTTCTAGATAATTGGCTGCATTTGCCAGTTGAAGTTCTACATCGGTTAATGCATGCAATTTCTCTGTTACATTTCGGATGAGTTGCCACTTTTGGTCTAATTGATCTGCATGATCTTTTAAAGAAGGCTCTGCGTTGGCTTGTTCGATCGTATTCATGATTTTTTCATGTAATAGCTTCATCGACAGTCCCTGATTAAGACGAGTTTTTCGTCCTAATAAATCAAGCGCTTGAATGCCAAATGTTCCTTCATGAATCGGGTTGAGTCGATTGTCCCGATAAAACTGTTCAACATTATATTCACGGGTATAACCGTAGCCGCCATGAACTTGAATGGCTAAATCATTTGCCACAAGCCCCCATTCAGAAGACCAGCTTTTCACCACTGGTGTTAATAGATCAAGTAATTGATGGGCTTGATCGCGTTGCTCGGCATCTTCAAGCGAGTGGATATCATCGGTTAATCGGGCTGCATATAGGCATAGTGCCAACGCACCTGAGACATATGCTTTTTGCGCCAAGAGCATACGGCGAACATCCGCATGTTGAATAAGCGGGATTTGTGGAGAACTTGGATTGCGTTCACTACGAGAGCGACCTTGTACTCGAGTTTTTGCATAATCTAAAGCATGAAGATAACCTGTATATCCTAATGCTGCTGCCCCAAGTCCAACCGAAATTCGGGCTTCATTCATCATATGGAACATATAGGCCAGCCCTTTACCAGCTTCGCCGACTAGCTCACCAATTGCGCCTGCTTCTCCTTCGGGTGTGAAACGACCTTCCCCAAAATTCAGCACACAATTCACTGTTCCTCGATAGCCCATTTTGTGGTTAATGCCAGCTAATACCACATCATTACGTTCACTTGGCTGTCCATTTTCATCGAGTAATTTGCGCGGTACGGTAAACAGAGAAATGCCCTGCACACCTGCTGGTAATTGTCCATTTTCATCTGGAATTTTTGCCAAAACCAAATGAACAATATTGTCAGAGATATCGTGCTCGCCACCTGAAATCCACATTTTGTTTCCAAACAAACGATAACGACCATCTTTTGTTTTAATCGCACGTGTACGAATATCAGCCAGACTTGAACCTGCTTGCGGCTCCGATAAACACATCGTTCCGAAGCATTTGCCTTCCATCATGGCGTTGACATAGGGCTTAACTTTTTCAGGTTCTCCATGAGCCATTAATAAATTTGCATTACCAATGGTTAAAAAGGCGTAGCCCGCAGTTCCAGAATTGGCACCGAGTAGATATGCCATACCTGCACGCTCGATGGTATTGGGTAAGTTCATCCCATTCCAATCTGACGGAAACGCTGCACTCATCAAACCTGCATCAGCAAAAGCCTTAAGCGCTACCCCGACTTCAGGATTGACAGTTACACGCTCACCATCAAAAACAGGTTCGTTACTGTCATTTTTTTTATTATGAGGAGCAAATAAATCGGTTGCCAAAGCCTCGTAAACGTTTAAAACAGACGTATATTCAAAACGGTCCTGTCCTGCGAAAGAATTGCGTTGGCTGAGTTCTTCGACTTTTAGCCAATCGAATAGCAAAAAATCGACATCACGGCGAGAGAGAATTAATTCATTGCTCATGGTTTATTCCTCTACATTTACAAGTGTAAGCCACTCGGCCACAAGTGCCGGTTTTGCCTGATCTTCGATTTCAATCGTGACTTCCATGATCAACTGATAACTTCCCTTATTTTTTTGGGAAACATTTTTTAAGTGAAAATTTCCACGCACCCGCTTACCGCTATGTACAGGACTCATAAAACGCAAATTATTGATGCCATAATTCACGCCAGATTTCTGCCCCTGTACAGTCGGCAACACCTGAGCGGCCATTGCTGAAAGTAAAGAGAGTGTTAAAAAACCATGGGCAATCGTGCCCCCAAAAGGTGTCTGGCGAGCAGCTTCCTCATCCACATGAATAAATTGATGATCTTGTGTGACATCCGCAAAGGTATTAATCATGCTTTGATCAATGGTCATCCATTGCGAGCTACCTAATGCTTGGCCTTGCAACTCAACCAGTTGGTCGATGCTTAATGTATTTTTTGTCAAAATTATTCTCCTGCCATTAATGAAGCCTTTTTCAGCTCAAGCTCGCCCTGAGCGCCTCCTCTGGCAGGCACAAACTCATCTGTTCGGTCTGAAACATCAGCTAAACGTTGTGCTAAGACATGCGGAACTTGTTCATCCGTACCTAAATAAATTCCTTGCGTAAGGGTAATGTGGGCAGCTTCAAAACTACCTGCGCCCGCACAAAGAATCATACGGGTAGGTGCATCTTCGCTAACCAAAGTCGCGATTGCAGGACTGACCGCACTTGGAGCAAGAGCTTTAAGGGCTTCTTCGGGTAATAATCCTTCAAGCATACGAGTTGCAGCTGTTGGTGCTAGACAGTTCACCCGAACATTAGATTTTTCACCCTCTAAAGCCAGTGTCTGCATGAGCCCAACCAATGCCATTTTTGCAGCACTGTAGTTGGACTGCCCAAAATTGCCATATAGACCAGAGGATGAAGTCGTCATAACAATACGACCATATTTTTGCTCGCGCATGATATCCCATACCGCTTTAGTGCAATTTACTGCCCCCATTAAGTGGACATCAATCACGGTACGGAAATCATCTAGTGACATTTTACTAAAAGTTTTATCTCGAAGAATTCCAGCGTTATTAATTAAAATATCTACACGTCCCCAACGGGCAATGGTTTCATCTACCATCTGTTGAACTTGTTCAATATCAGTGACTGAAGCACCATTTGCCACCGCCTCACCACCAGCCGCAATAATTTCATCCACGACTTTTTGGGCCGCCATGGTTGAGCCACCTTTTCCGTTTACATCGCTACCAAGATCATTCACGACCACTTTTGCACCCAAACGAGCCAGTAACAATGCATGTTCCCGCCCTAGACCTGCGCCTGCACCTGTAACAATAGCCACTCGATCGCTTAAATTAATTGTCATGATTTTTTCCTAAACATATGAATAAGATGTATTTAATAAATGTTTTAATAAGCTGTCACGCCGCCATCAATTGCAATGGCTTGACCTGTGAGATATGAGTTTTCTTTGGCACACATCATCAGCATCATTGCCACCACTTCGCTTGGATGGCCAAGACGCTTCATTGGCGAGGCCTGCGCTAAAAAGTCTTGTTTCTCTTTGAGTTCACTGTCGACCACCATCGGAGTGGTTGTATAAAATGGACAAATTGCATTAACTCGAATGCCTTTATTTGCATATTCAATCGCTGCTGTTTTGGTTAATCCCACCACAGCATGCTTTGCCGCAGAATAGGCAGCCAATTTGGGAGCCGCACCTAAACCTGCAACAGAAGCAACATTCAGAATAATGCCCCCACCTTGTTGCAACATCTGACGAATTTGATGCTTCATTCCAAAGAACACGCCTTTGGCATTGACGGCAAAACTCAAATCCAGATCTGCTTCATCGGTATCAATAAAGCTTTTCATAGGCGGACTCATACCTGCATTATTGATCCCAACATCGATTCTACCAAACTGAGTAACTGCACTTTGCACCAAAGCCTGTACATCTGCTTCACAGCTAACATCACACACTTGCGCAATCACCTCCACTCCTGCTTGGCGTAGCGGTTCAACTACAGTATTTAACCCTTCAATATTCAAGTCACCCAACGCTAATTTTGCACCATACTTCGCCAGTTGCTCTGCCAGCAATGCACCAAATCCACTCGCCGCACCTGTGATTAAGACCACTTGACCTGAATAATGTTCGTACATTGCTATTCCTCCCTAAATAGTTAAACCGCCATCAACCACAATACATTCACCATTGGTGTAACTCGCAGCATCTGACACTAAATAAAGTACAGTTCCAGCCATTTCACGTGGTTCTGCGTGACGGCGTAATGGAATTGTGTCCATCCAGCTTTTATAAATATCTTCATTTTCAAATAGTGCCGAAGCAAATTTGGTCTTGGTAAGACCCGGCAATAAAGCATTCACTCGAATGCCCAATGGTCCACATTCTTTTGCAAAGGCTTTGGTCATATTCACCACCGCAGCTTTGGTAATAGAATAAATACCTTGTCGGTCTCCGGGTTGTAGGGCATTTACAGATGCGGTATTAACAATTGCACCGCCACCCTGTTCTTTCATTAATTTACCTGCCTCGACAGACATGAAGAAATATCCACGAATGTTGACTTCAACCGTTTTGTTATAGGCCCCAATATCTGTATCGAGAATATGACCAAAATAAGGGTTGGCAGCTGCATTATTGACTAAAATATCTAAACGACCATGTTCTTTACGAATATATTCAAAAATTGCTGCAATATCTTCGAGTTTACCCACATGACAAGCGGCTGCCTCCGCTTTACCATTTGCTGCAATAATTTCATTAGCAACGCGTTGGCAATCTTCAATCTTGCGACTAGATACAATTACATGTGCGCCTTGTTCAGCTAAAAGTTTGGCAATTTCCTCGCCAATACCACGGCTTGCACCTGTAACTAAGGCTATTTTTCCAGTCAAATCAAATAAATGTGTTGCCATATCATTTCCTTATGTTCATAGGTTTTATAAAAATTAGTGGTAATCAACGCTTTCTAAACGCTGTTACCACAAGCGCTACATTCAAAATTCACGGTTTTAATCACTCTATTTTTTACGCTATTTCCTGACCATATCTAACTTGTTACAATGAATAAAATGAATTGTTTGAATAACAAACTATGAATGAAATGAATAATAATATTGCCTCTCTTGCTCGTATTGACCTGAATTTATTTCGTGTATTTGTGGCAATTTATAAAGAAAAAAATCTAACACGGGCCAGTGAACAACTTTTTCTAAGTCAACCTGCTGTTAGCCATGCTTTGGCACGTTTACGTGATCATTTTAATGATCCATTATTTATTCGAGATGGACACGGTGTTGTTCCATCACCTTTAGCCAAACGTTTATGGCCTAAAATTGAACAGTCATTACAACTTATGCATCAAGCAATTCAAAGCACGCATGACTTTGTGCCAGCACGAGATTTAAAGCATCTCACAATTGCTATGAATGATGAGTATGAAGGAATTTTTTTACCCTCTATTATTCAGCACTTAACTCAATTTAATCCTAATTTGCAGTTAAATAGCGTACGCATTGATCGTAAAAACTTAAGACATGAGCTTTCTACGGGGAAAATCGATTTTGCGATTGATGTGCAACATTCGGTTGAAGATAGCATTGGTTATGAATGCCTTACTAAAGATCAATTTGTAGTAATAAGTCGCAAGCAGCATCCTTTATTATCCACAACAAACCTAACCAAAGAAATTTATTTAGAAGCTAAGCACATTACAGTGTCTTCTCGTCCCACAGGTCGTGTTTTTGAAGATTTTTTCTTATCTAAACAAGGTATTAAAAGAACGATTAGTTTCCGCTGCCAACAATATGAAACGGCAATCCGATTAATTACACAAATGGACCATTTACTCACGATTCCTGAATGTCAAATTGCTCATTTTAAAGATACTTACCCTCAAATTAAGGTGCATCCGCTACCGATAGATATTGTTGGATATCAAATGAATTTATATTGGGATCAGCAAAAGTCTCATGAACACCAAATTGTATGGTGTAAGAATCAAATATTGCAGCTTATGAATAGTTTATAAAATCATTTCAAAACTGATTCAGAAAGATAATATAGTCATTTAAGTGACCTGTTGGTAATTACCATCATTTAAAAATGCCAATGCTTGCTCAGTTGATCCCTCATTTAAAGGATTATGATGAGGATTAAAATATCGCAAGCAAGCACGTATTATATCGTCAACCTTAGGCACACGGTCTTGTCGAGCTGCTCGGAAATAATCTTTGAAACGAAAACGATGTGGTAATTGTGCATCCTGTTCTACTAGATTTTCTACAGCAATATAAGCCAGAACAATAAATAGCGGGAACGTGAAAGCTGCCGCCCCAACCCGAAGTACATTACTATTGCTAAAGTATCTAAACATTGCATCGGCTACTTCACGGTGTTCTACCTCTTCAGCTCCATGCCATTGCAATAAACGTAACATTTCTACATCGACAGGCGCTTGTTGTAGCCCCTCTGCATTGAGAACCCAATGTCCTAACACTCCAGTCAGATGTTCGGCGGCAGCCACCATTGCTAATCGGGTCGTTAACCACAATGACTTTAAGCGTGGGTGCTTCAATTCATAGCCTAATGGTTTTGGGCCAATCATGTCATTAAATATCCAATTCATCATCTTGGTATAACGACTTAAATCAATACCTAAAGCCTCTATATGCCTAGTTCCGAGAGTATGTCCATAACTATGAGCACCCTCTTGTTTAATGAAAGCAATTGCTGCCTCTTTAAGTTTTTCATCTTTAATATAAGGCAATGCATCTCTAAAAGTCTGACAAAACCAACGTTCAGGTGCAGGTGTAATTGGGTTAATTGAATTTAATATTTGTGAAACTAATGGGTCATCATAAATCCAATGCTTTGGTGTTTCAGTGAAATTAAATACAGGACGCCGTGGAACAATGACATGGTTTTGTCTAATTAAACTATTCATGATTACAATTCCTTATATTTCAAAAGGGCTTACCATTAATCCTGAGTCAGAATGTTAAAGCCCATACGGGGACCAAAGGCAATCAATGTTCGTACTAATCCCTTAATCGCTTTCGGTTGTTGCCCACTGCTAATACGACGAAACTGCGAAGCATGCCAAGCGAGTTGCAAATAAGCATCGACGGGTTTGTATCCAATGGCTGGAATTTTTGCTGGTTTTAATACAGATTTTCCCGCTAACAGTTTTTTTACTAAATCTGGCTGTACTGCAAAAGGCCGAGCTAATCCGACCAAATCAACCGTACCATTGGCAACAATATGGTTCATGAAATCTACATCTCGCAGTCCACCTGTTAACATGAGTGGTAATTTGCTTTGTTTGCGAAGTGCGGTGGCATAGTCAATAAAATATGCATCACGTTGAGCAGAACGATCTGGTGCATACCCTAACTGTGCAGGAGATTCATAATTCCCACCGGAAATCTCTAATAGATCGATTCCTTCTGCTTCTAAAGCTAATGCAATTTTTAGAGATTCTTCCTGACTTAAGCCGCCCTTTTGAAAATCGGCAGAGTTGAGTTTTACGCTTAATATTTTGTCTTTGCCTATTGCAGCTCGTACAGCTCGAACCGTTTCAATTAACATACGGCGTCGATTTTCAGGACTTCCTCCCCACCCATCGTTTCGAACATTTGAGAGTGGTGACAAAAATTGTGAGAGTAAATAACCATGTGCGGCATGAACCTGTACGCCATCAAAGCCAGCTTTAACAGCAAGCGCAGCAGTTGTAGCAAATCGATTGATCTGCTCATATATTTCCGGTTCGGTCATCGCACGTGGAATGCGAAGAATATTCATGGCAGGTAAATCAAGACCGACTGCTGATGGTGCTATGGGCTTTTTTAAAAGTGGCAAGACAGCAACACGGCCCGGATGGTTAATTTGCATGATGATTTTGCTACCATTGGCCTTAGCCGCCTGAGCCCATAACTTATTTGCTTGTAAAAATTGCTCATCTTGTAAAACAACATTTCGGGGCTCAACAAAGGCGCGATGATCAATCATCACGTTGCCAGTAATTAATAACCCAGTGCCACCCCTCGCCCATGCTGCATAGAGTTGCTGTAAGTCAGTGGTGGGCGAACCATGTCGATCTGCTAATTGTTCACTCATGGCCGACTTTGCAATACGGTTGGGTATGGTTATGCCGCACGCCAATTCTAATGGTTGCTGTAACGGAGAATTTGTAAATGTAGACTGTGCCATGATAATTATTCCTAAAATTGTTTGTTCTTTGGGTGCTACATAAACATCAGCTTTTGATCAATTCAGCAGCTCTTCATTGAAATATTGCTTTTTTAATAAGTTCATCATGTCCCGATTGTCATGCTTCCAAGGATGAAAATCTGCGGAGAAAAAGTCGAGATAGTGTTTGCCAATCCGTCTAACTAGACCTTGTTTTCCAAGCAAATAACGGAAACCTTGATAAAGTTCTTTTAAGTCTCTTTGTTTTCCAGAAGCTCGTAAAAGTTCGGTTGTTCCTCTGCTGGTAATGATAAGAAAAGAAAGCGTAGTTTCTAACATCACCAGCCGTAAGAAATAAGGTCTATTGACCAACGACTGGTACACATCAAAAGCCACAGCTTTATGTTCTGTTTCTTCAATCGCATGCCATGCCCAGATTTTCCTTACATGGGTATTAAATAGCTCTAAATCTTGGGGTGCGGTACTAATGAAATAGTCAGCTAAAATTGCTGTGAGGTGTTCCATACATACCGTGCAAGCTAACTGATGTTCTAAAGAAAACCGTTGCTGCAACATGCGGTTCATCTTTTTAAAGCGTTTATAAATGCGTGCAACTGGGTAACCTTTTTTAAGCATCATGGCATTAAGTGCATCATGCTCTTTACCGTGATGCGCTTCTTGGCCAATAAAAGCTCGGACTTGTTTAAGCAAAATAGGATCGCTAATTTTGTCCTGATAATTCCGCACACTATGAATAAATTGACGTTCACCATCTGGAAAAGCACTCGATAATGCAGTCAATAACATCGTAAGCAAGGCATTATTATTGAACCAGAACTCTGGAATTTCATCTGGAAAGGCAAAGTCCATTACTCTTACAGGAATATCAATTGAAGCTGAGATTTTAGAAAAATCTTGTATTTTTTTTGATTGAAAGAGCGCATTCATATTTATTCTCCAGTTATAAAACACGAGGATTAAACTGACGCAATAAAAATAATGGCGTACGTAAACGAGGTATTTGAATTGGAGGAATTACCCCACCTGACAAATCAACTCGATGCAGTCTTGCTTCAATGACATTACCTAGTCCCATCTCATGTAAAGGGTCATTTTCAGTACCCGTAAAACGTAGGTTCATTTCTACACGACGGATTTCAAGTGGGTGTTCTTTCGGGGTAAATCGAACTTCACGAGGTAAACCAATCCCCAATCCACCTGTAATATTTCGATGTGGTAAACCTAAAATTGGAGACGCATCATGAATGACTTCACCCAGCTTGGCTTCCATTTCAATGAGTGTTGTACCGCGGCGTGAGGCATTGCTAACAATACGTTTTCCGTCATTTTCCCAGCTAATCTCACCCATCTTTTTAGGGTAGCCCAGCAACTCACGTCCAATAATCATGGCGCGATCATCGTCCAAAATCATCCAAGGGCAAAAGATTCCTGTTTTATTGCCTACTTTAATATGAACGAATAAACCCGCTTCATGGTAAGCACCCGTATAGACATTTTCTGGGAAATAAGCACAGAACAAATCAGCTCTGGCAGGTTGAACCAGTGTCATTCCAGACGGTAACCAACGAGCCATCGCTTTTTCATCGACTTCAACAACAGCCGTCAAATACTGAGCATTGTGATACAGCTTATTACCAAGATTGGCTAAGCCAAGTGGAACACTTAAATCATTGATGAGTTGTCTCATGATTTTAATCTCGAAAATACTTGTTTCAGAATTGGGAGCAAAATAATGCGCGGGGTATAACGTCCCCCAAAAGTTTGCGCCTGTGCAATAAAACCGGGAATCACAATACGGCGATTGCAATCCATACCTTGAATCGCCTCTTTGGCGACTCGCTCTGCGGTTACCCAAACAAAATTTCCACCGACTCCATCAATTTTGGTGATACCCGCAACTTCATTAAAACCTGTTTTAGTAGGCCCTGGAGCAAGTAAAGTACAGGTCACTCCTGTACCAATTAGTTCGCTATGTAAAGACTCTGCAAATGAGTTTGCAAATGCTTTAGTTGCCGCATATGTGGCATTTGCCGGAGTCGGTTGATGACCAGAAGTAGAACCTACTATCAGTATTGCTCCGGATTTTCGTTTAAGCATTTGTGGCAACACAGCTAAAGTCAGGTCATGAATTGCCACACTATTGACTTCGACTTCTTCGCGCTCTCGATCTGCATCTAACTCTTGAAGTCGTCCAAAAGTTGCGAAACCTGCGTTATTACAAAGAATGGAAACCTCAATAGTCTCTAAATATTGACGAAACTTAGCTCTAGCTTGTCTATCTCCCAAATCACATGGATATAGATCTACGGATATTTGATATTCAGCTTTTAGTTTTTCAGCCAGTGCTTCTAATTTTTCGACACGGCGAGCGACTAAAACTAAGGAATAGCCTCGTAAAGCGAACTGTTTTGCTAACTCTTCACCAATGCCCGATGAAGCACCTGTAATCACAACGCGAGATAAGGCTCGTGGAATAGGTAGACTCATAATTCTTGCTCAAAATAGAATAAATTGATTATTCCGAAGTTTTGACTTGAGCGTGAGATGTAGATCAGACATACTGATAATCATTTTCGGCCATAATAAAAAACAATATGAAAGATCCTTATGGGCTATCCAAAGCCAGCATTCCTATTTCTTATGCTCATTTATTATTAGAAATTATGGTAGACAAAGGATTTTTAGCCCTTGAGATTTTGAAAAAAAGTAAAATTCCCTTAACACTTTTAGACAGATTAGACGCCCGAATTACCCCTATTCAATGGTCTAAACTGGCATGGGAAAGCTTAGTATTGTCAAAAGATTCTGGTTTGGGATATGAGTATGGAATAAAACTGCGCTTAACTGCTCATGGGCCAATGGGATATGCCCTCATGAGTAGTCCAAATCTGCGTCAAGCTATAGAGGTTTCAACACAATTCTTTAATATGCGGTTAAAAGATTATCAGATTGCTCTGCTAGATGAGCATGAATTTTCTATTATTGAAATTAAAGAAACTCACCCTGTTGTCAGCAATCAACCCACCCAAGCCGAAACGCTTAGACGTTTTTTTTATGAGTGTCTAATGATTGGAGTGATTCAAGCTGGTCAATTTTTGAGAGAGCATGATTTTTCTGATATTGAATTATCTGTTGACTGGTCAGAACCTAGCTACCACAAAGCTTATCAACACCTATTGCCTACTATTCATTTTAATCAACCAACCAATCAAATTCGGTATAAAAAACAGCTTTTAGATTTACCTATTAAAATGGCGGATCCGATTGCTTTCAAACAAGCTCTAGCCCAATGTGAAGCTGAACAACTCCGCTTTTCCGAACAAATTAAAGATATATGCCTGACCGTAAAAGCAGAGTTAAATTTAAACCCACAAGTCGGTTACCCTACATTTGATGAAATTGCGAATCGCTTAAACATGTCTAGCCGAACATTACGGCGCCATTTAAGCCAAGTCGGTTCTTCATATCTGCATCTATTAGAAGAAGTGCAACAAAAAGAAGCTGAAAACTTACTACTCAATAGTGATATGGAAATACAAGAAATAGCTCTTTATTTAGGCTATATACAACCCACAAATTTCACTCGTGCATTTAAGAAATGGACAGGTCAAACACCGATTACATTTAGAAAGAATCAATAATGTTGATCAAACAAAATATCTCTTGCTGTCTTAATATTTTTATGTATGATTGAGTAATCACTCAATTAATATTTTTGTATATGGCTCGTCCTCGTAGTGAAGATAAACGTAATGCAATTTTAAGTGCTGCTATCGAAACATTGGCAGAGCTTGGCGAGCGTGCGTCTACCTCAAAAATTGCCAAAGTTGCTGGCGTGGCAGAAGGTACTTTATTTACCTATTTTAGTAATAAAGAGGAACTGCTGAACCAGTTATATCTTTCGCTAAAGGCCGAACTACGTCAGGTGATGATGCTTAGTTACCCGACTAACGCTGACCTGAAAACACAAATGTCGCATATCTGGCAAAGCTATTTGGACTGGAGTTTAGAAGCTCCCCTTAAACGTAAAGTAATGGCGCAGCTTTCAACATCGGAACAAATTACTGAGCAAAGTAAACAAATTGGCATGCAAACCTTTTGTGACCTCACCCAAAACATTCAAGAGCGTATTAACGATGGCAAGTTAAGAGACTATCCACCGTTATTTATTGCTTCAATTTTAGGTGCGCTTGCTGAAGTTACACTCAATTTTATTGCCCAAGACCCTTCTCAAGCCGAGCGTTATCGCAAATCTGGTTTTGAAGCGTTTTGGCATGCAGTTTCAATATAGATAAAAAATAAGGATGCGCGGCGTCCTTATTTTTGAATGAATTAATGAGCGAGTAAACACTCATTTAAATAAATCTAAATAAGCACTTAGCTCAAGTTCTTATTTGTACATATAGGTTTGTTCCAATAAGGAAAAACAAAATGACTATTTCAAACACAACAGACTTGCCTGCTCCCTTAATGCCATCACAGCAATACAATGGCAAATTTAGAAATACGCGTCCGAACCAACACAAGCCTTCTTTTGGCAAAACGCTTCAACTTATGTGGAAGTTTCTATTTAATAAACCAAAAGAAACTGTTCCAAACAGAGAAATTCCTGTTTTAAGTTTGTCAAAAGAACAGCTTTTAAGTGCACCTGACCGCTCTCTATTTCGTTTGGGCCACTCAACTATCTTGTTAAAACTTCAAAATGAGTTTTGGTTAACCGACCCTGTTTTTTCAGAGCGAGCATCACCTTTTCAATGGTTTGGACCAAAACGTTTCCATCAACCCCCAATTAGCATTGCCGAATTACCACCCATTAAAGGCGTGATTTTGTCGCATAATCACTACGACCATCTCGACTACCATGCAGTAATACAGCTTAACGATAAAGTTGAGCATTTCTTAACTCCGCTTGGTGTGGGTGACACACTCATTAAATGGGGAATTCCAGCAGAAAAAGTTCAGCAGCTCGACTGGTGGGATACCACACAGGTAGATGGACTAAAATTGGTGGCTACCCCTGCCCATCATTTTTCAGGCCGTGGTATGGGCGATAGCAATGCGACACTTTGGGCGTCGTGGGTGATTATTGATAATGACTTACGTGTATTTTTTAGTGGAGATACGGGATATTTCGATGGGTTTAAAGAGATTGGACATCGTTATGGCCCTTTCGATCTCACCATGTTAGAAACGGGCGCTTATGACCCTGAATGGCCTGATGTTCATATGCAGCCAGAGCAAACTTTACAAGCACATATCGACTTAAAAGGACGTCATTTGTTGCCTGTGCACAATGGTACTTTTGATTTGGCCCTTCATGCTTGGGATGACCCGTTTGAACGTATCGTCGCCTTGGCTCAACAAAATAATTTAGCGATTAGTACACCTCAAATGGGTGAACTCTTGAATCTTAATGAACCAAATGTCGAAAATTATTGGTGGCGTTCGTAAGTTTTTTCGATAATTTTTTAAATTAATTATGTTGTTCAACTTTACTTTAAAGGTATTTAAATTCAGTTATATATCCCCCTTTTCTTTCATCTGTATCACTCCCAAACAGAACTAGGACTAACTTTGCCCTAGTTTTATTATTGACTTAAAACGCAGACTACATTAGTCTGTGTTTGTAGTTGATCAATTATGAAATTAAATGGCTTATATCACTAGTAGCGTCGAGTATGCGATTCACTGTCTTCTTTTTCTTGTGAACAATGAAGATAAACCTTTGAGTAGTAAGGATCTTGCCGAATTACAAGGAGTCTCTCCGAGTTTTATGGCAAAGATTTTTCCTAAACTTGAGAAGGCTGGTCTCGTTATTGCTCAAGAAGGTGTTCGTGGTGGGTATTTACTGGCTCGATCTGCTCATGAAATCAGTTTTTTAGATATTGTGAATGCAATCGAGGGTGAAAAACCGCTTTTTGAATGCCAAGAAGTTCGCGGTAAATGCGCGGTCTTTAATCATGCTCCACCAGACTGGGCAACCAGTGGTGTATGTGCAGTGCATGCCGTCATGCTACAGGCCGAAAAAGCCATGCGAGATGCGCTAGGTGCTCATACACTTGGCGATATTGCAGACCGTTTTGGCCGTTATGCACCCGACGTATTTTTTAGTGATGTAAATGGCTGGATCAATGATCGCATTGAAGGAAGAACAGCAAAAATGCGGAAAAATAAAATATCGCCGGACACCCCCGACTAATGAACTGATAGGGCCTAAAACCCTAAGCTAAAACTCCCCTAATCGTTTTAAACGCCTTCTCAGATTTTTCGGACAATCAGAGAAAGGATTCGCTCACCCTAAATTTTGTGATGAGTTGGAATGTGTTGTCCGAAAATCTATCAAAAGGATAATCAAATGAGTAAGCGTATTATTATTGCTGGTTCTGGCTTTGCTGGTTTATGGGCTGCACTTGCTGCACAAAGAGCAATTCACTTAGCGTCGCAAGAACAAAATATTGAAGTAGTGATGGTTTCCCCTAGCCCAAATGTTGGTATTCGTCCTCGTCTTTATGAAGCTGTACTAGAAAACATGAACCCTGATATTTCAGATTTATTAAGTGTGGTTGGGGTTAAATTTCTAGCAGGTTGGGTAAATAAAATTGATGTCGACCAACAGGCAATTGAAGTTTCCACCACCGATGGCAGCAAACAAACCTTAAGCTATGACCGTTTTATTCTGGCAACCGGAAGTACTACGTTTATGCCCCCAATACCGGGCCTTACCGAATATGGCTTTAGCGTAAGCACACTAGAAGATGCCGAAAAACTAGATCAACATCTTAAAAACTTAGCCAATAAACCTGCAAATGCAGCACGTAATACTGTGGTGGTTGCTGGTGGCGGCTTAACTGGACTTGAAACTGTGACCGAAATGCCTGAACGTCTACGTAGTATTTTAGGCGAAACTGATGTGCGTGTAGTTTTAGTAGATTCATCTACAGAAATTGGTGCAGCAATGGGTGACCAAGCTGCTACTGTTATTCGAGAAGCTCTCACAGAACTCGGTGTGGAAGGTAAAGCTGGCCTACGAGTTACAGCACTCGATGCAACTGGCGTGACACTTTCTAACGGCGAAAAAATTGAAACACAAACCGTGATCTGGACTGCGGGCATGCGAGCCAACTCGCTCACCTCTCAAGTTACTGGTGAAAAAGATAATTTAGGACGTATTTTAGGGGATGCTTATTTACATGCACCTGAAGCAAAAAATATTTTTGTCACTGGCGATACGGTAAAAGTTCCAACCGATGATTTAGGTAACTTTAACGTGATGTCTTGCCAACATGCCATGAGTCTAGGCCGTGTAGCGGGTTACAACGCTGCGGCAGAACTAGTTGATTTACCACTTCATCCATACAGTCAACCGAAGTATGTGACGTGTGTTGACTTAGGTCCTTGGGGCGCACTCTATAGCGAAGGTTGGGATCGTCAGGTTCAATTTGTGCGTGATGAAGCTAAAAAAATTAAACAAGAAATTAATACCATCTGGATTTATCCACCAGCCGCAGACCGCGAAGCAGTTTTTGCAATAGCTAACCCTGATTTTGTGATTGTTCCTTAAAGTTAGCCTTGCTAGATCACACCACTTTATTTAAACAGTCGAAAAGCAAAACCGTCACTGGTTTTGCTTTTCTAGTTTATATTTGAATCATTAACAATTATGACTTTTCTAGCTCTTCTACTATTGCTAAAGCCGTCTTTCTAGCTGAAAAAGGGTTTTGACCTGTAATTAACTTGCCGTCTTGAACGACATATGGAGCAAAAGGAATAAAAGCTTTTTCATAATTAGCGCCGTATTCTTTCGCTAACTCTTCGGCATTGTACGGCACTTTTTTTGCTACCCCTGCCAAAACCTCTTCACTCCAAGCAAAGCCTGTTAACTTCTTATCTTTTATCAGTCGCTCACCATTTGAAAGTTGTACATTAAGTAACCCACAGTAGCCATGACAAACACTTGAAACAATGCCGCCTTTTTCATAAATGTTTTTGGTAATTTCTTGGAGCTCTGGGTTATCTAAAAAATCCCACATCACCCCGTGACCACCTGTGTAGTAAATCACGTCATAGTCTTGCCAATTGATATCTGAGGGTTTAAAGGTATTTGCTAACAGCGTAATAAAAGCTTGATCTTTTTCTCGGTCTTTAACAGATTTATCAGCAACTAACGGTGCAAGCGATTTTGGTTCAATCGGGGTTTTGCCACCATTTGGACTGACAATGTCTTGCACATAACCTTGCTTTTCAAATTCATCATAGGCATGAGTGAGCTCGCCTAACCACAGCCCTGTTTGTTGATCTACATCCTTATAGCGTGAAACATTGGTCACGACGTGTAATATGCGTTTAGACATTTTCTCACCTCATTTTTCATATTTATAATTCTATTCTTTCGTCTATCAAAGCATAGAAAGTTGTTACTGAAAGTGTGTGCTTGGTAAAGTTATGAACCTTGCTTTTATGTTACTATAAGTCTAAAGTTAGCTTGAATGTCAAGAGAGTAGTGGCTATGAATATTAGCGAGTTATCGAAACTAAGTGGTTTAAGCACCCCTACAATTCGTTACTACGAGCAAATCAAACTCTTACCTAAAGCAAAAAGAAAATCGAATGGCTATCGTGAATATACCGATAATGATTTGAAGCAACTTTCTCTCATTCAGCAAGCCCAGCAAGTTGGGTTTTCTTTAGCTGAAATTAAAGGTTTTTTGCCCTCGAAAGTTGTCGCTTGGGATCATGATGCACTTATTCAAACGATTGAAACCAAAATTCAGGAAATAGAACTTTTAGAACAAAAGCTAAAGGTGAGTAAACAAAACTTACGCACTATGATTCACGCCATTAATGATAAACCCGATGAAATTACGTGTGAGCAAAATGCAGAACGGCTTATGACCCTCTATTTCGACAAAGTAAATACACCTTAGTTTTAAACTTTAAATAGAACTTTTGTTGAAAAAACCAATTACAGGCGAACGCTGTAATTGGTTTTTTTCATATAAATATTATAGAAAAAATTAGCTTATCTTTTGATAGTGAAGACCGAGAGCTCCAGAAGCAAACGTTTTATTTTCAATAAGTTTAAGATTGGTCTTTTGCTGAATGCCTTGAAACAGTGGCAAGCCCTTACCAATCAGCACGGGCGAAACCGTGATTTTATATTCATCAATTAACCCAAGTTGCATCAAATGGTGTGCGAACCTTGGACTCCCCAGAATCACCATATCCTTACCCGCTTGCTGTTTCAGCTTATTAATTTCTTCTTCGACATGGTCTTTTACAAGACGGGAATTATTCCATTCAACCGTATCTAATGTGGTTGAAAAAACGATTTTTTCAGTCTTTTCAATCCACTCAGCATGATTGCGTTCATGCTCTGAAGCTTCTGGATTTGAAAGCATGGTTGGCCAGTAATTATGCATCATCTGGTAGGTCGCTCGTCCCCAAATTACCGTATCGGCAGTGCTCAAAATTTCTTTGGCATGATTTGCTAAATCGGCATCGTAAGCAATCCAACCTATGTCCATTGCCCCATTTGGACCTTCGACAAAACTGTCTAGGGATGCATGTAGAAATAGTATGAGTTTTCTCATTATTCTCATTCCTTTGTTATGAAAAAGATTTATCGCTTTTTAGTATATTCAATTTGAATTATTTCTTATTGAGTGTTTTGTTTTCTGTTTTTCTTTTTATCCATATTAAGCCGTATTTACTTGAAATATTTAAAAATAACCCGAACAAGAATGACTCCTTGTTCGGGACGATCTATAAACATGCTGTTTTAATAAAAGCTTTTAATTAATGACCAGCGGACCAGAACCCGGCAGCTCGGTCACTAATTTATAGCCCATCAGCTTTGCTGGCGTATATGTACCGCCTTTCACGGTATTTTTGAGTAAATAATTCAGCACAGTCAGTGAACCATTTACGGTAAGGCTATACGCATTTTCCGTTTGGATGCGGGCAGTTTTGATTTCCCCACGCGTATTTCTTGCCTCACCCCAAACATAGGTAGGTACTTTCGCGCGAAGTTCCTCGTTTGGTCCCACAACCGTTTTTTCAATACGCGACTTAATAAACTTCTGCACAGCATTAATTTTTAATACTGGGCGTAAATAGTTCATCATTTTCGCACCAAAAATCATTTTAGGGAATGCAGGTACAAACACTTCAATGTTTGGAATACCTGTTGTATAGAATGCAGTAGATACGTCTCCCCACGGAACACTCATGGCACTTTTTTTACCGTCACCAAAATCAATGGTCCGAACATAATGTGCTAATGGAACGGTGGTAATTTTTCCGTTTTTACGAATTTTCCCGCCTTCGGCCATGCCTTCTGTACTTGTTTTAGCAGTACCCGGTGAAAACCCTGTTCTAGAGTCAAAACCAAGTGCTAAATGGGTCGCATCTGGCAATGCTTCTTTCAGTGCCGCGGCAACACAATCTGTCGGAATCACATCGAAACCAACACCCGGACAAAGCACAATATCGGCTTTTTCAGCTTGGCTGTTAAGTGACTGTGCCAATTCAAATACAGCGATTTCACCCGTAATATCTAAATAGTGAGCGCCTGCTTTAATACACGCTTCCATCATGGGTTTTGATGTTGCTGAAAATGGCCCTGCACAGTGCATGACCAGTTTAAAACCTTGGACTTGCTCACTGACCGCATCTACGTTATCAAGCCCAAAAGCTTTATAATCGAGCCCCAACTCTTGAGCTAATGTTTCAACCTTAGCTTTGTTACGACCAGCCAAAGTTGGTTTTAGACCTTGGCGTACAGCTTCACGAGCGATTAACTCGCCCGTGTAGCCATTTGCTCCATAAATTATCCAGTTTGAATCGTTAGGATTTGTCATAACACAACTCACTTATTAAGAAGCAAATGTATAGTCACGCATGCTTTTTTTGTATTGGCGGGTACGGCATGACATCGCTGATTGTTGCAAAATTAAAGCCCAAGCTGGTGAAACATTTGGTTTTGTTTTTTTACCAGCGCTTAAATTACGTAACTGGAATTTCACCACTGCCATATTGGCAAGAGAAGCGAATGTTTTATTTTCCCAGGTAATTGGCTTGAGTTCAGGTGAAACATTTTTGCCTTGTTTCCAAGCATTTGGCAAGTTAGGTTCAATGGCTAAAGCTGTGGCAATACCGACCATATCTACACCACTTTCAACTACTTGCTCTGCTACTTGTTTACGGCGTATGCCACCTGTCACCATAACAGGCATTTTGGCAACTTTACGAATTTCTTGTGCAAATTCTAAAAAGTAGGCTTCACGAGCGAGTGTTCGGCCATCACGCGCTTGACCTTGCATTGCAGGTGCTTCATAGCTACCGCCTGAAAGTTCAACTAAATCGACTGCATGCTCATTTAGCATTTTAACCACTTGTTGAGCATCCTCTGCACTAAACCCACCGCGTTGAAAATCGGCTGAATTTAGTTTTACTGCAACAGTAAACTGAGGCGAAACCACTTTACGAACTGCTTCCACAATTTCAATTAAAATGCGAGCGCGGTTTTCTAAAGAACCACCCCACTGATCTTGGCGTTTATTGCTCAGTGGAGAAAGAAACTGGCTTAATAAATAACCATGCGCTGCATGAATTTCTACACCAGTAAACCCTGCTTTTTCACCTAACCGCGCCGTGTTTGCAAAACGCTGAATCACCTATGCAATCATAGATTCAGTCATTTCAATCGGCGTATTAAAGCGATTTGACATTTTGCCAAGATCAAGTGAAATAGCCGATGGTGCCCAAGTCTGCTGACCAAGGTTCGCTTGCATTTGACGCCCCGGATGGTTAATTTGAAGCCAAATCTGAGCGCCTTTTGAACGACCAATTTGTGCCCATTTTTTAAAAGTATCCAGATGCTTTTCATCTTCAAGCACTACACCGCCCGGTCCAGTCATCGCTCGGCGGTCTACCATCACATTTCCAGTAATGATTAGACCGACACCACCATTTGCCCAAGCTTGATATAAACGCATTAATTCTTCTGATGGTGCATGGTTTAAATCGGCCATGTTTTCTTCCATTGCTGCTTTAGCAATACGGTTCGGAACATATGAGCCATTTGGGAATACTAATTTTTCGAACACTTTCATTGGAATGACCTCATTCAGTATGGCTTTACTTTAAGATTAAAGCTAACTTTAATGTCAATACCTTTTAGCATTTTTATATTTATTACTTTCAATTTCATTTACTTATAAATTAAAAAGAGGCACTTAACAGGCCTCTTTTTTAAAGTTTAAAGCTTTAAATTATTCACGAATAAACGCCAACAAGTCAGCATTAATCACTTCATGGTTTACAGTTAACATGCCGTGCGAAAAACCTGGGTAGATTTTGAGTTGGCTATTTGGGAGTAACTCAGCAGATTTCACACCAGAAGTTTTATAAGGCACAATCTGGTCGTCATCGCCATGCAACACCAAAACAGGAATGGTGATTTTCTTTAAATCTTCGGTGAAGTCAGTTTGTGAGAACGCCACAATACCATCGTAATGTGCTTTTGCACTGCCCGTCATACCCTGACGCCACCAGTTAGCAATGATACCTTCAGATGGCTTCGCATCTGGTCGGTTAAAACCATAGAACGGGCCAGATGGAAGGTCTCGGAAAAATTGCGCACGGTTGGTGAGAACTTGATTTTGCAGGTCATCAAAGACTTCTTTTGGTAAACCTTCAGGATTATTTTCAGTTTTAACCATTAGGGGTGGAACTGCACTGACAAGAACAGCTTTTGCAACGTTTTCTTGACCATGACGAGCAATATAGTGAGCAACTTCACCGCCACCTGTAGAGTGGCCAATATGAATTGCATTTTTAATATTCAGATGTTTAACCACTTCTGCCACATCATCTGCGTAGTGGTCCATATCGTGACCATCCCACACCTGACTTGAACGTCCATGGCCACGGCGGTCATGAGCAACTACACGAAAACCTTCTTTAAGGAAAAAAAGTAACTGTGTGTCCCAATCATCTGAACTTAAAGGCCAACCATGATGAAAAAATAAAACTTGGGCATCGCGTGGTCCCCAATCTTTATAGAAAATTTCTACGCCATCTTTTGTGGTTACATATCCCATCTTTGTTCTCCTGGTGAAAAACTGCTTGTTGATTCGTTATAAAGATTTGAATATTTATACTAAGCTTAAAGTTAACTTTAAGGTCAACTATCTTAATCATCTTTTAAAAATAAAATTTATATGAAGACGCTCATCAAGTTTGTATCTTTTTAAACTTTAATTGTTTTTATTTTATTTCTTTTAAATGTCAAAGATTTGACATGTCAAAATTAAAGCCTTGACTTTAAAGTTAGCTTTAAACTTATAGTGACCACATTGGCTATTAATTAATACGTCTTGTTAAAGACAACGGTAGCTACTCGGTCAATTAATGTAAAGGTGAACTCCAATGAATATAAAACAACAATTTACTGAGGTTGAATTCGGGCAACAAAAAGTCAAAGTACCGAAAGGTGGTTATTATGACCGCTTTAGAATGAATCCTGACCTAGATGAAGTGGCTCAAGATCCAGCTGCTGGCAATATTAGCTTTTTCCGTCATATTCCTAAAAAAATTGTGGAATCGAGAGTAGGTCCTGTTTGGGCACCCAACTTTTATTATCGTAGTGCAAATGTTCAATTGTTAATGCTTGCTCCGATTAAGCAAATTAAAGCAAAACTTCCCGCTGCTTTAACGCCATTACAACCATTTCCGGGCTATGGTTTGGTCGCCGTCACATTCTTTACCTATTCAGTTTGTGACAATGCCCCTTATAACGAAGTGTCGATTGCGATTGTTGTCCGTAAGCCTAATGCTCGTGGGCCACACATCGCAGAGTTAATGAAATCGATGCATCAACGTCATTTTTATGCACATGTTTTAGCTTTGCCAGTTGATACTGAAATCGCCAGAGTGCGTGGTGTATATGGTTACCAACTACCAAAATGGTTAACTAAAATTGATGTCGAGATTAACTCAAAAGAAGTGCAAGCCAATATTTTTGATGTTAATGGAAAATTAGATTTAAGTTTAAAAACTGCTGTTCCTACTTTAAAAAGTGTCGATTCTGAAACACATATTAATAAAGCAACTATGCTACATGTAGTCGATGGAAAATGGCACCAGACAGAGGTTCAGTCCAACATTCTTTCTTTTGCGCAAAAGCTTTTTCCAAAGAAAGTACAACTAGTGAAAAATGAAGGCCCTTTAACTAAGTTGCTAAATGAACTTGGCGCTTCAAAAATTTTACGCTTAGATGTTATTGAGGATGCTCAGGTGGTGCTTAATTTGCCAGTTAAAATTTAGTAATGCTTTATTCAATAAGATTTGAGTAGTTAAACTAGATATATAAACCTATTTCTTGCTTGTATTTTCTATATTTAAAAGCCTACTAAGTAAATAGTAGGCTAGTTTTCAATACATTATTACCAAATTTTATTTCAGTGGCGATATTGAAGTTGGTAATGCAATCATTGACTTCATTTCATGAGTTAACCACTGTGGACCACCTTTTGGTGGCCAAATGCCATCTGCCACAGATTTGGCACGAACTTCCGAACGCTCATTCAATGACGCATATGGCCAAATACTTACAATACGAGGTGTGCCATCAAGAGCATACATCGCTATTGTTAATTTTGAGTATTGAGTGCGAGTCGGCACTGCATTTTTCCATGCTTCAAGGACATGAGGGACACCACCATTTTTCAACTCATAAGTACGGATTTCATATACAGGACCAAATTCACCCACCTCAACTTCTGGTAAGAAGTCAAAACCAGCAAAATTTTCTACTGAATATCTAATAATATTTTCAGATGCACCAAACAAGTTTTCTTGTGCTGCTAAACGCGCATTTTCATCATCTAATTCTTGTTGTGAAGCATAGCTGCGTAATACAACAACTTGGTTGAGCTCGCCTATATCAGAGAAAAATACTCCAAGTAACTTACCCTTAGCTGTCTCAGCTTGGTAAAAACTTTGAACACCTGCTGCAACAGTCGCAGTTGTACCCATTTTGATAGTGATGTTAATCAATTGATAAAGCTTCATGCGGTTCTCCGTGGTTGTGTCATTTGTGTAGGTTGTTCAGTCACTTGTTTATTTAGTTTTCCTGCGGCAAATTGAGCAATTCGCCAAGCAAATACCATCCCTGGCCCTAGTGTTGTTCCTGGGCCTGGATATGTTCCTTTAAAAATTGAAGATAGGTCATTACCGCAGGCAAATAGTCCAGTAATCACCTGATTATTCTGATCAAGCACTCGACCATAAATATCGCCAGCTAATCCACCACTACTCGCACAGTCCATTGGAATGACAGGTAAAGCGTAAAAGGGACCTTGCTCAAGTTTGCCCAAGCATGGATTAGGTTTGACTTCAGGATCTCCATTAAAACGATTCATCACACCACTGCCTTTACCAAAGTCTGTGTCTACACCCTGTTCAACGAGTTGATTAAAACGTTGAACTGTATTCACCAATCCTTGAGCGTTAATCCCAACCTTTTGGGCAAGCTCTTCTAGTGAATTTGCAGAGAATAAATATTTTGCTTTGAGGTAGTAATCGAGTTTTTTTGCGCCTGGCAAAACAAAACCTAACCCATATTTTTGAATCGCAGTTTGGTCGCAAATCAGGTAAGACTGAATTTTTGGTTTACCTTGATTTGTTTTAAGCTGAGCCATACAAAAGTCGTGGTACGAATCTGATTCATTGACAAAGCGTTTGCCATCATCATTGACAGCTATCACGCCTGGTTTGGCCCGGTCTAAAATAATGTGCGGCCAAATAGCTTTATAACCGTTGGCATGAACATGGATGGAGCATGGGAAATACAGCACACTGCTATCCACAGATGGGTCAAGTTTTGCACCTTTTTCCATAGCTTTACTAAGCCCATCGCCCGTGTTTGAGTAAGGTGAAAGTGAGTCTGCGATTAAACCTTTTGGGAACAATTGTTGGCGTAACTTTATATTCCATCCCACACCACCAGTAGCTAAAACTACACCCTTTCTGGTACGAACGACTTTTACGCCTTGTTCGGTTTCAATTTTGGCTCCCACCACTTTGCCTTTTTCGATCAGTAACTCTTGCAGTGGTGCATTGAACCAAACAGGAACATGTTTTTGTTTAAGGTTATAAAATAAGCTACCTACCAAAGCATTACCCATAACAAGCCGTGTACCCCGATTAAAGCGTATACGTGACAGAAAATAAGGCACCACAACTTTTAAGGTAGTCATAAAGTTCTGAAAGCTTTGTATAGGATTTAACAATGCATTTAATTCAGTACGATTGACCATCATGCCGCCTAAACCCATAAATTCCGCTCGTGGAGGACGTACATATTTAAAGTCAGCACCTAAAACACTTGCATCAAATTCAGCAGGCGCAAGTGCACGACCACCAAATGCTTCACCTGGTTGGTTTTTCACATAATCGGGGTGTGCTAAACAAGCATTAAGCTTAACTGTAGTTTTCTCATCTAAATCACGAACCATATCCGCACATGAAGCTAGAAATGCTTCACGAAGTTCTTCACCACCACGTTCACCAACGACAGATTTAAGAAAAATTCGAGCTTGCTCAATATCATCAGGAACACCTGCTTGAACACTTAAATGTGAGCCTGGTGCCCAAATGGTTCCACCTGATGTTGCTGAAGTGCCACCTACTTGTGAAGCCTTTTCGCAAAGTAAGACATCTAATCCATTAAGCTTGGCAAAAAGTGCTGCGGACATGCCTGCTGCCCCACCGCCAATAACCAATAAATCAACTTCTTTATCCATGTTCAATTCTCCTTAATCTTGCTTATGTGGCGTGAACGCTACTATTTCAGTTCTAGCTTGTTCAGCAATTTTTTTTGCAGCAAGATAACCAAATGTCATGGCTGGACCTAAGGTAATTCCACCACTTGGATATTGACCACCCATGATGCTATTGAGATCATTTCCAGCCGCAAATAATCCATTAATCGGTTGCCCTGCTTTATTTAGAACTTGGGCATATTCATCTGTAACTAGTCCTGCAAATGTCCCTAAACTTCCTGGCACCACTTCAACTGCATAAAATGGTCCATTTTCAATCGGGGCAATACATGGGTTCGGATGATGATCGGCATCACCCTGTGCTTTTTGATAAGGAGTAGTTCCACGTTGAAACTCGGGGTCTTGGCCTAAATAGGCATATTCGTTGTACTGCTCAACTGTTTTTAAAAACTGAACTGGATCTATGCCGCACGCCACAGCCAGCTCTTGAATAGTGTGTCCTTGTTTTAAGTAACCGTTGTCTAGCCAAGGCTTTAGAGAAATTGGAAAAGGTTTAACAGCACCTAAGCCGTAACGGCGGATGAACTTGTGATCGCAAACTAACCAGCAATGTGCTTGTTTGCCTTGCGGTGTATGTTTGAATAAATCTTTAATAAATGCAGGATAGGAATCACCTTCATTGGTAAAACGGCATCCATTTTTTAAAACTGCAATTAATCCTGGTTTGCCTCGTTCAACCAAATGTGGAAAACGACCTAAAGTTCCATCTAAACGTGGAATTAATGAAACAGGTGCCCATGCACCAGACCAAGGCAAGGTTTGATCAACAGTTGCGCCAATTGCTTCCCCTGCATTTAAACCATCACCTATATTTGTTTCAGGAGCGGCTGAATGATGGGGAGTACCGTCACTCACATGTTTAAATAAAACCTGTTTACGTTTTTCATCATGCGGAAAACCACCAGTCGCTAATACCACGCCATGTTTTGCTATTATCTTGACGATACCAGCTGGTGTTTTAAATAATGCTCCAATCACTCGACCATTTTCTTCAACTAATTCAGTCATGGCATGATTTGCTAATAGTTTTACTTTGTAATCAAATGCAGATTTGAGTAAGCGAGCCACCAAAGCATTACCATTCACAATTTGAGTAGAGCGTTTCCTAAAAATCAGGTCAAGGAAATGACGTAATACGCGTTTGGTCGCATAGATAAAGGATGGAATTGCATTAAAAGTATTAATGAAATGCTTCATATCTGCGCCAGAAGCGATACCCATTCCCCAAAGCGTAGTTTCAGGAATTGGCGGACGTAGGATATTTAGTTTCTGACCAAGTAAACAGCCATCGTAAGGTGCTGCAACAATCGAACGCCACCCAACCCTAGCACCTTCAATATTGAAAAAGTCAGGTACTGCGGCACCAATATTAAACTTAACCTCAGTTTTGGCTTCGAAAAATTCCACCATTTTGGGTGCTTGAGTTAAATAAGTATGAATCTTTGCTTCATCATACTTTTCACCCAAAATATTTTTTAAATATAGCTTAGGTATCTCAATTGGTTCGGCTTTTCCTTCACGTACAGCATGAGGTGTATTAGGAATCCATAACCACCCTCCCGATACAGCAGTAGTTCCACCAAATACGGATGCTTTCTCTGCGACAATAACCTTTAATCCTTCATATGCTGCGGTCACGGCGCTTGAAAGCCCACCTGCACCTGAGCCAATGACCAAAACATCACATTCGTAGCATTCACGAATTGGCATCGGAATCATCTGAAATGGTTGTTGGGTTTTTGCGTTCATACTTATTACCCCGTAACCGTGCCCAATTGAGCGAGCGCAACGAGCTGCTTCATTGCTTGCAAATTAACTTCAGCGCGTTCGAGAGCAGGACGTTCAGCTAGTACTAAATTGGGGACTTCTGCAGCTAACATAATTTCTTTAGGTAAAGCACGAATTAACCCTACAAGATCAATTTCTCCTTGCCCTGGCACTAATCGATTAGAACGTGCAATCTTAATTAAGCCTTCGTCGCTCGGATCATATTCAGCAAAACCATCGCAAAGCTGAACATAGTTCAATTGCTTTGGATTAAGTGCTTTGATCTGCTCAAGTGTTGAATCTGATCGGTCAAAATGCAATGCATCAATTAAAATGGCCGCATTTTCTTGCCCTGATTGATTCACGATATATTCAGCCTGCGCCAAATTTTTCACATTGGTCCACGGCATGAACTCTAGGTCACAACTCAAGTCAAACTGTCTACTTAATTCACAAAATTGTGCGAAGTGATGAATTAGCCGTGATTGCTCAGGGTCATTTCCTGCAACTAAAATATGCCTAGCACCGAGCTGCTCAGCGGTACTTAAAAACTGCAAATATTTTCTTGATTCAAAATCTTGAGTAATTCGCACAATTTCAACATCAGCAATACGAACACCCGTGTCATTCAAAGCAGCCTTTGTTTCCTTAATTAGCTTGCTATCATTTAAAATTGGATAATCTACTTCATTAGGTGCTGCTGGCAGCAGGCGTAAGCCCACTGCTGCATAACCACACTTTGCTGCAATTTTGACTGCTTCTACAGGACTCACATCTGCAACTGTCAAAAATGAAAGTGAATATTCACGCGACATCTTGTTGCTCCTGCTCTTTCTCAAGTAAATAAGCAATCATTAGGTCACGAACCTCAATAAACATGTCCGTTCCTTTGACTGCGTTACATCCCAAAGTCGACGCATGCTGAATAAATGGCGTGTTTTCAGGACTAGTCACCACATCTGCAACCGACATTTGTGCAGTTATTTTTTCTAATTGAAAAGCTGCTGAAGGGTCACCATTCATTCCCATAGGTGTCGCATTGACCACAACGTCGAATCCTGTTGGATCATTGTTATGTGCAACAACTTTACCTTTACCTAGCTGTTGAAGTTGTTCAACTAGTTGTTTTTGACGCGTTTGATCTACATCAAAAATTGCTAACTCTGCTACCTCAGCAAGAAGTAATTCATAAGCAATCGCTTTACCTGCTCCACCAGCTCCCGCCAAAATGGCACGTTTATCTTTTAGCTCGATTAACTTATTTCGTATCGCTTGTACCATGCCTTTACCATCAAGCATGTCTCCTTCCCACCCTTCTTTACAGCGGCGAATCGTATTTACCGCCCCAATAAACTGTGCACGTGAAGTTAATTTTTGGCAGCAATTCAAAGCCGAAATTTTATGAGGCACCGTGACAATCAAGCCGTCACTATTATTTAAATACAAATTTTGCTGAACAAAATTTGGGAAGTGTTCTGGTGCTACATCAGCAGGTATAACAATCGCATTTAAATCCTTTTTAAGCAGCTCCATCGTTACACCCTCAGGTGATTTGACCTGTACAATCGGATGTCCGACCACAAAATAAAGACGAGTTGATCCATTCAATTGAATATCCATTATTCAATCTCCTTAAAAGTAGATGAGTTAGAAAATTTTAGATTTGAACTTTTTTAAGTTCGTGCTGACGTATCTTTGTTGGCGAATAAACCAGTTTCATAATGATTAACGCTGCGACCATGCCGGCGGTTGGTAAGCAAAGCACAAGGAAAATTTTGCTCGTTGCCCATCCCAGGCTTAAAAAATATGCTCCGGCAAATGCGCTACCCACTGCTCCTAATCGACCTATCCCATGCATCCAACTGTTGCCGGTCGCGCGAGCAAAAACTGGGTAAAATGAACTGGAAACACTGTTAAGACCTGCATTCGCACCATTCATCCACATACCGATGAAGAAACACATCATGCTATACATTACAAAGTTATGACCCACTGCACCTAGAAAGAACATGAAGCCAATCGCTAAAAGATATGCAATCACTAATCCAAGGTGTGGATTCAACTTGTCCATCAAATAACCGCATGCGATACAACCTACTGGGCCCCCTAACTGATAAATCGCAGTGATAATTGAAGCTTCGCTAATGCTGAAACCAAATTCATGGCTCATCATTGGTAACCAACTTCCAAGTAAATACACCACAAACAAACCAGATGCATAGCTCCACCAGAGCAAAAAGCTGCCTAAGAAATAAAAAGGACTCAGGACTGCTTTTACTGGATTATCAACCGTATTAGTTTTTGCTTTAGGTAAAACAAATACAGTGTTAACCGTATCAAACTCTGGCGCCATTTTATGGATAATGGCATCAATCTCTGCTTTTGGATGTTCCTTCAGGACTTTATAACCAATAGATTCAGGTAATTTAAATACTGCGATAACGGCTAGAACAAGTGGTAGGACTCCACCAATAATCATCATGGCATGCCAGTTAAAATGTGGAATCACCCAAGCAGCCAAAAAACCTCCAATAGCAGCACCAATTGTGAATCCACTTAGAATGATGGTAACCATACGGCCATTCATTCTCATAGGAGAGTAATCCGTTACCAACGTAACAGCTTGCGGCATTACCCCTCCCATAAATAAACCAGCAATAAAACGGAACATCATCAGTTCTGTCACATTGCTAGAAACTGCTGCACATAAAGTAAATACACCAAACCCCATTAAGTTAATAATGAGTAGTTTTTTACGTCCAAACTTGTCTGCCAAAGGTCCTGAAATCACTGCACCTACAGCTAAACCAATTAAAGCTGCACTCATTACGGGTGCAAGATCAGTTGTAGTAATTCCCCATTGCTGCTTAATGACGGGAGCCACAAATCCCATGATTGATATGTCGATACCATCAACAACGACAATCATTAAACATAAAAAGATGACTAGTTTTTGTATTGGGGATATAGGATTTTCATCAATAAACTCCCTTAAATTTACCTGTTGAGTCATACACTTACTCCATTAGTGTGTATAAGCAAATATGCGTTTTCCATCGCTTATTCAGTTTTGCTCCCTACTTATTCTCAAAAGCTCAATAATTAGGAAACTCCTTATCTGAATGATTCATCTGTACGGCATTTGAGATAGAATCTAAAACAACTATAATCTGTTTTTAATTTTTTTGGAACACTGTTCCAGAAAATAATATTAGGATTTTTATGCTCAGCAATACCGATCGTTCTTTGCTCATCCTCGAAGCACTATTAAAAGAAGTGGATGGATGTGCACTTAGTCAGCTTTCTGTTGATCTTGATATCCCAAAGTCTGCAATGCATCGCATTCTGACTGCGATGAAAGACATGGGATATATCTATCAAGATGAAATCACGCAGCACTACAAGCTCACTCTTAAAATTGCCTCAATGGGTTTGAGTTTTCTATCATCGCGCTCGATTACCGAAACATTTCAACCCTATCTTGATGAATTGGCAGAAACCTCTTCTGAACTGGTTCGCCTCGGTTTAATCGAAGACGAAAAAATTATCTGGATTGGTAAGGCTCAAGGAGCCAAATCAGGTCTAAAATATGATCCTGACTCAGGCAACGTGGCCTATTTACCAGCTTCAGCTTGTGGTTTAGCCTATTTATCTACCCTTGACCAAAATGACTTTTCACGAATTGTGGAACGTGAAGGTTTCGATAAAGCCAAGAACTTTGGACCAAACTCACCAAAAGACCTTACAGAACTAGAGCAAATGATTAATGCTTCTAGAGAGCGAGGTTATGGTGTGATTAGTGACACCTATGAGCTAGGCATGTCTGCTATGGCTAAAATCATTCTCAATCCACAGACAGGTGAGCCTTTTGGCACAGTCAGTATTGCAGGGCCTTCTGTACGTTTAAGTCCTAAACGTATTGAAGAGTTAGCACCAGCACTCATGGCAACTTCTGAAAAAATTGCATCCATCATCAATTTAATCCATATCTAATTTTTAGCCTCTAAGGCAATCAAAATCATATTTCGATTGCCTAAACTCCCTTTAAAACATTTTTCAAGCTCCAAAAACTGAGCAATCATTATTTATGACAAGCTAATATAGGCCCTACCTTAAATTTAAGTTGATGCATCAACCAAACGATAGTCACCATTAATAATGCTGCAATCAGCCCTAATGTGATGCCCACCCCAAAATATTCAATAAAATAACTGGAAAGGATGACAGGCCAGATCGTACCTTGATAAGCAATAAACAAATAACTAGAAAAGATCAGCGGATTTTTTTCACGATCCATCATATTGCCGATAAAGTGATATACAGCACTTAAGGTAAAACCATGTCCCATACCCGTCAGTAAAATACTGATCAATAAAAACCAAACGATGTGTTCGATTTCTGCCATTACCAAACTAATGGTTCCAAGCAATAAAGCGAATAGCCCGGCATACAACACATGCAATTCTTTAAACGATTTACAAAATAATTGACTCAGTACTGACACAAATAAAATGATTGAAATTGATACACCTGTTAAGGTGGCTGACGATTTAATCAGTAATTCTTTAATAAAAGTCCCAGCTAAAGCTGCATATAAGCTGAAGGCTCCGAAACTACAAAGTGCAGCCACACTACAGACCCAGAAAACTTTACGTGAAGCTACCTGCGGCAATGCTAAACCTTGTAACTTTAATAACTCATTTAACTGATATTTTTTCTCAATTTTAAATCTGGGTTTGACCCAAAACACACTGATAAATATTAGAAGTGAAAAAGAGATAATAATCCAATAAGGATCAGCCAAAGGTCGCACGGTATGGTCAGCCAATACACCACCGACCAAAGGCCCCAAACCAAAACCCAAGACAGTAATTATAGAAGTAAGCTTTTCAACTAATGCCTTATTACGAAACGGATATTGGTCTTTGAGTCCCACCATTGCAGCGGTGGTAATAAGTCCTGAAGCAATTCCGATCAGAAACCTCGAAAAGCCCAGTAACCAAACAGAACTTGCCAATGCAGACAACATTAAACCTAAAATGGTTAAAGCCAGACTGACCAAAATCACATTTTTATAGTGATAAATTGCATTGATTTTATTTAAAAACAGAAGTGAAAAAACTACGCCTAACATATAGGAAATAAAGATATAGCCTATTTGAGACGTTGAAACTCCCCACTCTTGTTCATAGATTGCATATAGAGGACTTGCTAGAGCGGTGCTTAAAGCAGCAAGACACAGCGCAAAGCTAATAATGCAATATTGAACACTGGACTTTGGTGTCTGCATAATTCAACCAAAAGTGACTTTTAAGTCGATTTTAATTCAAATATGACCCGCAGGTCAATTTATGTTAAAATAATCTTGTTAACAATGAAATCTAGTTCAACATGACGAAATCTAAAACACGCGGCCCTAGTCTAGAAAAGACGCAAGAAACTAAAAAGAAAATTATTGACTCTGCTCTACAACATTTTATTGAAGTGGGTTTTGCAAGAGCAAAAATTTCAGATATTGCTAAACATGCTGAATTAGGCAAAGGTACAATTTATTCTTATTTTGAAACTAAAGATCAGTTATTTGAAGCAGTAATTGATGCTCTTATCAACGATTCATTTCGCCCTATTCGCGCTTCTGAAATCACTCAAAATGAAACTGTTTACGAGTTTATTTGTAAAAAGATTATTCCCAGTGTTTTAACGCTTGAAACGACTGGTCGTGCGGATATGGCACTCTTAATTTTACGTGAAGGAAATAATTTTCCGCATATTCGTCAAACTTACGTAAATAAGATTTTTTTACCTATTCAGTATGAGCTTGAGCAATTAACCAGTTTAGCGATTCAACGTGGAGAATTATCAGCCACTATTTCCCCACAGCAATTTGCATTGCTTATTGTGAGCCCTATGTGGATGGGTATGATTCACAATGGCATCCTAAATCCAAATGAAGTTTTATCACTTGAAACGCTTTTCCAAGAAAATCTAAAAATCTTGTTTGGAAAATAAAAAGGCAAACCTCTGTTTGCCTTTTTACTCATACATATTTAAAAATTAAGTTTCATGGTCATACCGGCTACCCAAGCATCATCCACTTGTTTTAGACCACCAGCTTGATGCACATATTGAATATTTGGTCGTAAAGCAATACTAGGTGACCATTGAAAGTTATAGTTCAATTCAATATTCAATTCGTCATGCTGAATCGGTGTATATTTCGGATTCGCATAGTCAGCTTCGGTTAATCCCAGCAATTGATTAGATGCATTTTGGCGTTCTCGGACACGATCATTCACATCAAAACGTGCCAGACCTAAACCAATAGTATCATTTGGTCGATGCTCGAATATGCCCTTATACCAAAGTGCTAATTGCTGTGTGCTTTCAACAACAGTTGTAGATTTATCATTAAAAGTAAAGTTTGCTGAAATAAATAAACCATGCTTAGGGTCGTCCGCAGGCGCAAAAACCTGTTGTTGCGCATTAAGCCAAACACTATGCTTATTGTTTTGCCATTTCCGATCTGCTGCATTTGGCTCAATATTACCTTTTTCATCTGTACTAACATTACGTGCATCTGCCATTGACAAAAATGCACCGACTTTATATTCACCACTTAAGCCATCGAAAAATGCTAGATTGGGTTTCCAAGATAGTTCCACAGGAATTAAAATACCTTTACGTTGATCCATATCCAAATTAAAACCATGTTGCTCTAAAGCATTTTCAGGATTGACCTCATAAATCCCTGTTCCAAACCAGAGCGATGGTAAAAATTGATATTTGGCGTTAATTCCCCATTGGCTTACAGGACTATTGAACCAAATATCTCCTACTGTTTTACCTAACTGACCTCCACATAACATTAAGTTTTGAAACTCACAATGTGATGCATTAAAATCATCTGAAAGTCCCATACGACCTATCTTAATTTGTAGATCATTATTCAAAAAACCTTTTTTAATCCATGCACTGGTTAAGCGCCACCATTGTCCACGTCCGTAAATCTCTTGAGCACTACTAAATTGCGGCGCCCTAGGATCACTAATCCGATCAGTAGAAAGCGGTTGTCCATCTCGTTTCGTTATGCTCAACTGGGCTTGAGTATCTTTCCAACCTGAGATTTTTTCTAAATCTAGACGTGTACCAAATGTCCATTGGTTTGCATTAAATAGTCGTGGTGAATCGTCATATCCCCCACTCAAATTAACAGCACTTTCATTTTGAAAAGCGGCAGTAAATTGATAACCCTGCTGTTCGAGTTGAGCCCGTTTTCCGTTCCAATCGCCCAATATCCATTTTTGATCCTGAGCTAAAGGATCGAAGGCGAATACCGCACTACTTGCTAATGTAAAAGTTGAAATCATCGCAAGCGAAGTCATAGAAAATTTCATTAATGCTGTTCCTTAGCACATTGTTTATTATGAACATAAAACCTTGAATTATTTCAGCTGAATCAACTGCTATACATTTTTTAAGTGTATTTATCCCTACCTGACCAGCATGCTGATCAAGCTAATTCAAAGCCATAGAAAATATTTAAGAAGCAAAGATAGATTTAAAAATAGTTAATCAACTTGCTTTATTACGGATTTAACTCAACTGTGTTTTGGTTTGCACAATAGATTGTTTCGTTTTAATACCTTGAATTAAAACAGCAAAACCAGAAAGTACAGCAGGAATCATTAACAATGAGAACATCATAGAAAATGGTATACCTGAACTGATCATCGCAGCTCCAGCAAATGCACTTAATATTGCACCAAAGCGCCCAATACCATTCATCCAGCTTGCTCCGGTTGCGCGAGCAGAAGTCGGATAATATCCAGTCGCTAAAGCACTTAAACCAACAGCCCCACCATTAAAAGTAAAACCAAGAATCCATGCAAAAATACACATAAGCACCATATCATGACCAAAATGCCCTAAGCCAAAGGTTGCAAGTGCACCAATCAACATGGCAATAAAAAGAACCAAACGTGGACGATAATGATCCATACACCAACCAAGAGTGATACTTCCAACAGGACCACCAATTTGAAAGAACGAGGTCACAATGGCAGCTTGAGAAATCGTAAATTGATTCGATTTAATTAAGGTTGGTAACCAGCTACTGCATAGATAGATTAAAAATAATGCCATAAAATAACTGATCCAGAGCATAATCGTGCCATAGCGATATTTACTAGATAAAATTAGACCTAGACCAGATTTCTCGGTTTTTACTTCATTCAGATAAATTTCTTGATTTAAAAAAGAAGATTGTGGAAATAAGCGTTTTAAAATCGCTTTGATTTTGTCTTGGGAGTACGATTGTTTGACTAGATAGGTAATTGATTCAGGCATTTTCAAATATAAAAATGGTACCAAAATCAAAGGTAGTACACCGCCTAATATCAACATACTACGCCAGCCAAACTCTGGAATCAGCCATGCTGCTAAAAAACCACCTGCTGCAGCGCCTAGAGAAAAACCACAGTAGGCAACAGTAACTGAAAATGAACGGCGATGATCTGCTGCATATTCTGAAACTAAAGTCGCTGCATTGGGAGCAGCAGCACCTGCACCTAATCCAGTAAGAAAGCGATAAATTAAGAGATGTGTGATATCAGTTGAAAATGCTGTTAGCAAAGTAAAAATACCAAAGCCAAGTACGCTTAAAATTAGCACTGGTTTTCGGCCAAATTTATCTGATAAAGGCCCAGAAACTAATGCACCTATTGCTAATCCAACCAAGGCTGCACTTAAAACTGGTGCTAACTCTTGTGCACTAATGCCCCACTCCTGAATAATCTGAGGAGCAATTAAACCCATAACCACGACATCGAGACCATCTAGGGCAATAATAGCAAAGCAAAAAAATAGAATGAGCTTTTGTAAACCACCCATCTTATTTTCATTTAATATGCTTTTTACATCTTTCCTTTGTATTTGACTTGTGCTCATGAGTTTCTCCTTTTAAAAGCACGAAGTTTCCCTCGGTGTTTTTCTCAAAACACCGTTCCTTAAGGGAATTTTTAAATAAACTGCTGTTTAAGGCTTAATTAATGAAGCCAAATTCACTGGCCTTAAAATTTGATTCACCTGTGACGTCACTAAACCTTCAGATGCTTTCAAATAAACCTGGAAGTCAGGATCTGTATCTCGGGCAAAACTACGCTTTTCATAGTCATCCAGACTGTAATAACCCCACAAATGTACGACCTGATTTAACGTACCGATATTACTAATATAAAAACCAAGTGGCTCGCCCAAGTGCTTTTTCAAAATAGGCATCGCCAGCTGATCGAATACCTCAAGAAATCTAGGCATGCATCGTGGTGTAATATTGTAAATACGGTGATCAACAATCGGTTTATGAAACATGAAAAGTCTCCTTAACAGATTGAGAGTTGGCAGATTTAGAATTTTTAGATGATATAAAACCATTCCCTCCTTTAGCTAAATCAGCAATATGTGATCCTGTGATATAACCAAAAGTCATGATTGGCCCTAAAGTAATTCCTGCACCTGGATAGTTTCCACCCATAATACTCGCACGGTCATTACCAACTGCGTATAAACCTTGAATGGGTTGGTGAAACTGATTTAAAACTTCACCAGTAACGGCTGTTCTGATTCCATCAAATGTTCCTAAGTCACCCATAAACACCTTCACAGCATAAAATGGACCTTGCTCAATTGGTGCTACACATGGATTTGGTTTGTGATCTGGATCAGCCAAATATCGGTTAAACGAAGTAGAACCACGGTGGAATTCTGGATCCTGGCCTTTCACAGCCCCTTCGTTATAACGCTGTACTGTTTTAGCCAACTGCTCAGCATTAACTCCCATCTGCTGTGCCAGTTCTTTTAAACTATTACCTTTAAAGAGATAGCCTTTTTTAATTAAAGATGAAATTGGCATTGGGGCGGGTTTGGCATAACCTAAACCGTATTTGCTAATCGTTTTATGATCGCAGATCAACCACATGGCTGTTTCATCGAACTCCTCACACGCCCTAAATAAATCTGCACCAACATCATGATAAGAGTTTGATTCATTGGTAAAACGTTTACCGTTTTTAAGCACACCAATAATTCCAGGCTTATAACGGTCTAATAAATGTGGGAACACGCCGTAGCCATCTGTATAAGGGACTTTTGACACAGGCATCCATGCAGCAGAATCCGCATATTGAATATCCACTACACCACCAACCGATTCTGCAAGGCGACAACCATCTCCTGTATTAGTCTTTGGCACAGGTGAGATATGTTCACCACCACGTTTCAGGTGTGCATAAACTTGTTTGAGTCGTTCAATATCATGTGAAAAACCGCCACATGCCAGCACGACTCCGTTTTTAGATTTAATCTGGCAGTGCTGATCTGGTTGTTGAACTTGTACGCCAACAACTTTGTCATTTTCAAAATTTAACTGCTTAACTTCAGCTTCTGTATAGATTGGAATATCTAAATCAAATGCAGATTTAGCCAAACGTGCAGCCAAAGCATTACCGCTTGTGACATTGGTACCACGACCATAGACAGCCAGTTCTTTTAAATGAATAGCTAATCGCTTTGCCACATAGATAAATGAAGTAAACGATTTAGTGGCATTAAAAAAGTGCTTTAAATCTGCATTAGATGAATTAAACATCATGCCAATAAAGGTAATGGTTTTAAGAGGTGGACGTAGGCGCTTCATATTCTCGCCCAAACCACGAATATCATAGGGTGCAGCTAGTACAGAGCGACCAATATCAACCCCACCCGGAGCATCCGGATGATAGTCTGGATAAAGTGTCGGGATAAATTTGACTGAGGTATTTTGCTCAAAAAACTGGAGCATTTCAGGTGCATAATCCAGAAATGCGTTTACAGCCTCAGCATTAAAAAATTCTTTGGTTTCATGCTTTAAATAGGTCAATGCTGCTTCACGGCTATCTTGTATACCATTTTGTTTTGCATGTTGATTCCCTGGAACCCATAGTACTCCACCAGAAAAAGCTGTTGTACCTCCGAACACATCGTCTTTTTCAAGGACAATAACATTTAAGCCTTTTTTCTTAGCAGTAATCGCAGTCGACAAACCGCCTGCACCTGCACCCACCACAACCAAATCGCATTCAAGCTGTTGAGGTAATTTGGTATTCATTGTTGTCACTCCTTGCGACAGATCCATGCGTTCACTTGCCTGAAATAGCTAGCTACACCATCCTGATAGTGTTGTATCGAACGCTTTTCTTTTTATTAAACTACGGGGCTATCACAGTTCCGACTAGACTACTTTCTTTTAAATTGAACGATGATCGCGCAAACACATCTTATATCGTTCACTGTTTATAAAATCATCTCTTCCAACGGTTATATAAGACAAATTAAATAGTCTTAAAATATTGATAAAATTATTTTAAATATAAAAAAAACGCCCGATGAGGACGTTTGATTGAAACTACAGAAAAATAAACTAAATCATGTCTCGAATTTCTTTGGCAGCCTCTCTTAGTAATGGCAAAACCGTATTAATCAGATAGGTATCATTTACTTTAGAAATCGGAGCAACAGCATTTAATCCCGCAATAATATCACCAGTCTGATTAATAATCGGTATCGCAATTGCTGTTACGCCCAGTTCATATTCTTCAGCGGAAATACAATAACCATTGTCCTTAATGGTCTGTAATGCAGCTAGAAAACTGGCTTCTTCTGTGTATGTATATGCAGTAAATCGTTTAAGTCCATATAACTTAATCCAGTTTTTCTGCTCTTCTAAAGATTTATGCGCTAATAAAACTTTACCCGTAGATGAAGCATGAGCAGGAATTCGGTTACCTAGATGAATACCAAAAGGACTTACTCGGAAATGATCATTTTGCGGGACACTTCTAGCAATCGGAACAACCTCATAATTATCTTGAACCACCACTGAGAAAACTAATGTCGTTTTTTCAGATAAATGATTTAAGACAGACTGCGATATTTTTGGCAAATGTGCTGTACTTAAAAAAGCCCCTGAAAACTTAAGTACCTTATGTGTTAACCAGTAATAATATTCATCAGTTTCAAGATAGCCTAAAAACTTGAGTGTCTTTAGATATCTACGTGCTGCTGTACGAGTAATATTAGTTCGCTCTGCGACCTGAGTAACATTTAAACGCTGTCGATCTGTGCCAAATGCTTCGAGAATATTGAGACCCTTTGCTAAACCTGCAATATAGTCATCGTATTTAATCGTCTCTTCTGAGAGCGGATGTTGAATAATCTGATCCCTCATCATTTTCCCTTTTCTAAATTCCCTGTCCGATATTCGCTCAGTATGTCTGAATATCGTCTTCATTCCCAGATTGTATCTAGAGCTCGTTTGGCTAAATACGTATTTTAAGTCTTACAGGAGAACTTCAATATTTAAGCATCTATTTCACAAACAGAGCTTAGATCAAAACTTAGGATTTAGGAAATGTATTATGTCTAGACTACAAAATAAAGTCTGTATTATCACAGGTGCGGCCTCTGGTATGGGTGAGTCGGAAGCAATTACTTTTGCACAACAAGGAGCAAAATTAATTATTGCCGATATGAATTTAGAACAGGCTAACCAAGTTGCCGAGAAGATCATCAACGCAGATGGAGAAGCCTTTGCTTTTCAAGTTGATGTCACTCAATTTGATCAGCTCAAGCAATTAGTTGAATTTACTTTAGAGAAGTTTGGACGAATTGATGTACTACTGAATAATGCAGGTATTTTCGACAAATATACCAATAGCTTAGATACGACCGAAGAACTTTGGGACACTATGTTTGCCATAAATGTAAAAGCCGTATTCAATTTAAGTAATTTGGTTTTACCAAAAATGATTGAACAGGGTTCTGGTGCAATTATCAATATTGCATCTATTGCGGGTCTAGTTGCTCAAATGGGAGGCGCTTCTTATACAGCCTCAAAACATGCTGTAATTGGTTATACAAAACATCTAGCAGCAGTGTATGCCAAACATGGCATCAAAATTAATGCTATTTGCCCAGGTACTATTCGTACACCAATGACGGCCAAAATGCTAGAAAACCGTCCGACTGATAAAATTCCATTGGACCGTTTTGGAGAAGCGTCTGAAGTTGCCGAGTTAGCTATTTTTCTAGCTTCCGATGAAGCCCGTTTTATGAATGGCTCATGTATTACAATTGATGGCGGATACACTATTATTTAATAAGATGTTTTTACTAATCTAATAGAGATACCTATTAGATTAGTTTAAAAACAATTGCAAATTCTTTTAGTCGATTTTCATCTTTATTTACTTTTAAAAAACTATTTATACAGCTTTTAGTACTCTAGATAAGTTTACTAAAAATTATAAAAAGACAAATATTTCATCTCTTCTGACCTTATTTATATATAAGAACTACGCTAGAGAATTCTCCGCTTAGATGTTATTGAGGATGCTCAGGTGGTATTAAACCTACCGATTAAACTTATTTGATATTTGGCGGTATGATTACCGCCTTCGTTTTAGCTAATATTTATCAAATTAAATAAACTTAAAGCTATCAATATCATAGTCTAATCAGATAACTCGGTTAGGCTATTTTCGCCATTTCGACACTACGCTGCTGCAACAGTTTCACCGATTGCTTCGCTTGCCAAGCTAATTCCATCATATCAACATCAGGAATTTGATCATTTTCCACCACCATTTTTCCAGCCACAAACATGGCTTTAATATGTGCTCTCCCACCACTTGCCACAGGGCCAATCGCCATATCATGTAAGCCGAAATAACGCGGATCATCCAATTGATAAGCCACTAAATCTGCCTGTTGTCCAACCTCAATTGAACCAACTTGATCTAAACCTAAAATCTTAGCTCCACCTAAAGTTCCCCAACGAATGATATCCTCAATACTTGCAGCATCTGCTCCTCCTTCAAATAACCCACCCTCATATTGAGGTAGAGCCGACATGCCCTTTCTGGCCCGTTGTAACAGCCATGCAGCATGGGTTTCAGATAACATATCTGCGGCTTCATTCGAGCCCGCACCATCTACTCCAATCGAAATAGTCATACCCGCTTGTTCTAAACTGACAAGATCGGCAATACCACTACCTAAACGTGCATTACTCTGAGGGCAATGTGCAATCCCTGTTTGAGTTTGGCCCAACAGCTGTATTTCTTCAGGTAATAGCTTAACTAAGTGGGCAAACCAGACATCACTTCCAACCCAATCCTGCTCTGCGCAAAACTGTACAGGTGTCATGCCAAATTTGGTTCTAGCCGCATCCAGATAATCTACTGTTTCAGATAAATGGCTATGCATGCGGATACCCAATTGTCTGGCAATCTTGGCACTTTCTCTTAGTTGCTGTGCAGTGGTCGAATGCAAAGCTGTGGTGGGTGCCATCACAATTTTCCGAAATGCATCGGAACTCGGTTGATGATATCGCTGTACTAGGAGTTCTATATCCTCCATATAGTCTTCAAATTTCTCAGGACGTAATGCTTGCGGTAATTCGCTTTCTAAGCCACGCGTTAGAGTTGCGCCACCTCGGCATAACACAAAACGCATGCCTAACTTTTCAGCTTCATCAAATAAAATCGCAGCCCCATCGAACGGCATTTGTGGCCAGTAAAGATAATGATGATCGGCTACTGTTGCACAACCTGACCTTAATAATTCAATCAACCCAATGCGTACTGCCACCCGAAATGTGGCTTCATCGAATGCACCACGAAATCTATAGGGTGTACTGGCAAGCCAAGAGGTTAGGTTTTGATTTAAACCTTGCGGTTCTCCCTTCAATAAGGATTGAAATAAATGATGATGAGTATTTACCCAGGCTGGATAAATTACACAGTCTTTCGCATCGATAATTTGTTCATTCGATTGTGCGGTCAGTTGTCCCAATTCAATAATTTTACCGTCTTGAATACGGATATCAGTAAATGAAGAACGTGCTGCATCCCCCGATAACCCTGTCAAAATGGCATAAGCATTTTTGATTAAATAGCGATGATTTAAAGAACCATTATTTGAAAGATCAGGACTCATACTTGTTCACTCTCATGCCATTTACTTAAAAAGAAATGACTTAATAAAGACATCAGCACAAATAAACCCAAGCCTGTGCACGTGATAAGAAATAATGCTGCAAACATTAATGGTAAATCGAGCTGAAAACCTGCTTGCAAAATTTGGTAAGCCAAACCTGCACTAGTCCCACCTGCTCCAGCCACAAACTCCGAAACCACGGCGCCAATAAGTGCCAAACCAGAAGAAATACGCAACCCACCAAAGAAATAAGGCAAAGCATTCGGCACACGTAAGCGCATTAAAATTTGCCAACGACTGGCTTTATTGATCTGAAAAAGATTAAGTAAACCTTTGTTGACGCTACGTAAACCTAAAGTGGTGTTAGTCAATATTGGAAATACTGCAACTAACATGGCACAAACGACTAATGCTAATGTTGTATTTTGAATCCAGATAATCACCAGAGGGGCAATAGCGACAATTGGAGTCACCTGAAATAAAATGGCATAAGGCATAAAACAGGCTTCTACTACACGGCTTTGTACAAAGACGAAAGCGATCAAGGTGCCAATGACTACAGCACAGACAAAAGCCAATAAGGTAATTTTTAGTGTGATCAACAAGCTTCCAAATAACACACGGGACTCTTTAATCATTGCCATAACAATATCGCTGGGTTTTGGTACGACATAGACAGGTACTTCAAGCTGTTGAAAACTCAACTGCCAAACCAGTAGGAAAATCAGACCTAACCCTAGTGGAGCTGCAATACGTTGTACCTTTGGATGTTCCATTAATGGTTTAATCATGACCATGCCCTCCGCTTGCTTCAGCTAATACTTGGGATAGATGTGAACATTGTTGAATAAAGACTTCAGAACTACGGAAAGCTTCATCACGCACATAAGGGCCCTCAATTTCTAGATCGGCCACCACACGCCCTGGTCTCGCCCCCATCACAATGACCCTTGAAGATAAATACACTGCCTCATAGATGCTATGAGTGACAAAAACCACCGTTAAATCTCGCTCCGACCATAATTGACGAATATCACTGTCAAGTTTATGGCGAGTAAATTCATCTAAAGCTCCGAAGGGCTCATCCATTAACAGTAAATCTGGTTCAGTCACTAATGCACGAGCCAAAGAGGCACGCATTTGCATACCTCCCGAAAGTTCGCGTGGATAAGCCTGGCTAAAGTTTTCTAAACCAACGGCCTTTAACGCGGCTATAACTTTTGGTGTACTACTTGATTTCGAAATATGCTGTAAATCCAAAGGTAAACGTACATTTTCTGCAATATTAGCCCAAGGCATCAGGGTTGCTTCTTGAAAGACCATTGCCATTTTGCATTGTGATTGGATCTCGGCCTTGCCATTCCAACGCACTAGTCCTGCAGAAGGTTGCTCCAGATCGGCAAACATTTTCAGTAAAGTACTTTTCCCGCAACCTGACGGTCCAAGTAATGAAACAATCTCACCACGTGCAATATTTAAATCCAAACGTTGTAAAGCATTAGTACCATTTGGATAAGTCTTTTCTACCCCTCTGACCATAATCATTGGCGTAATAAAATTTGAAGATTCATGTATAGAAGTATCAATTGTTAATGCAGAATTCATATGGTTTCCCCTCCGCGCGAATACCTTTTTTCTTAACCCTATAACCCTGACTACTTGGCAGTTTTAACAAACTGTGTGGTATAAGCAGTTTTCCAGTTGGTTTGAGCTTTTAACAAACCAGCGTTCACCATAAAATCTCGTGTGGCTTTCCAACGCGCATCGGTCATGACCCCGATTCCTTGTGTTTTAGCATCTCCTCCATCAATCAGTTTGAGTTTGCGCATTTGACCTACTGCAAAGGCCAGCAGATCATCTTTCATATTTGGGTTTTCTTTTTTAATCAGACTATTCCCTAATCGAGGATCAGCTAAATAGTTTTTCCATCCTTCCATCGATGCCTGAACAAAACGACGCACAACATCTGGTTTGTTTTGAATCACATCATTGCGTGTAACTAAAATACCGCCATAAGCTGGATAGCCAGCATCAGCAAATAAAAAGAAATTACTTGAAGGCTCTGCTTTTTTTGCCTGAAAGACTTCAGAGGTTGCATAGGCTTGCTGTGCCACATTTTTGCCAGCTAAAAATGGCTGCATATTGAAGGTATAAGGGCGAGCCTGTGCTGCATTTAATTTATATTTCCCTTTTAACCATGGCCACCAGCTTGCTTGCCCACTGGTTGAAACAAGAATTGTTTTGCCTTTTAAGTCCGCCAAAGACTTTACATCGCCATGAGTTAATACACCTTGTGGGTCAAACTGAAATGGTGCCGCAACTGCTTTGATTGGAAAATTACTTTCAATACCCTTTAAGACCTGTAAATCATAATTAATTATAATGTCGGCACGTTTGGACAATAGTAAGGTCATATTATTGACCTGTGGCCCACCAATTTTAATATCGACATCGAGTCCGTATTTTTTATAAATCCCTTGTGCAAGTGCCTGATAATATCCACCTTGCTCGGCTTGTGCATACCACGTGGTTTGTAGAACAAGTTTATCGGCAGCATAACTGGTTGAACTGAAAATTGTTCCTAGCCCCAATAATGCACTCACAATAACAGTACGTCGCCCTTTGCTTACATAGTGCTGAATATTCATAAATAAGCCCCCTAAATCTGTATTGATTTATCTTGCTATTCTTTTTAGGGGGGCAATCAATGTATCAAATGCACATTTCTCTCAAAACCAAGATGGTTTTGTCCCCAAAAGAGGAACAGCAAACGCTGTAGAGCAATGTCCCGCATGTTTACCACACACTGACCGCTTATACTCAGGAATGATTTAGCAAGCTCTGTGCCAATTTTGATTTCATTTTGTTTTTCATAGTAATAATCTAATTTGGGCTTATTTTTAATCATGCCTAAATGAACAAACTACATTAATCCATTTGTTTTATATGCGGCTTAGTGGTGCATTAGGCCATCATTCATGCACTTCGCAGGTGCTTGTCTGGCATAAGGACTTTTTGATCGTTCATCTGTAATTCCTCTATAAATGCAATATTGCTCTGCCTATCCCAATTTCAGAACCTATCCTTAGAAATTGGCACAAAAAGTGCTTCATTCTCTATGTCAGAGTAGAAGCGTTCAGCATAGTAGTAATATTAATTGCTATGTGGGTCATTGCTCAGAAAACAGCTCATGTTCTTTACATAAAGTTATCTTTTATTAAGAACGTGTGGCTCTTTTTTGAATGTGACCCATCTATTTCAATCTATTTGATTGGGTCACGATTATCCAAAATATGAGGTTGAAATATGAACAGCGCCAATATGACTCCAGTAGCTGAAAATGACTACAGCTTAGAAGAACTGCAAAAAGAAGCTCGTATGGGAGCTTTTGGTCAAGAGACCTTTGAACGGGAAGTCCGGGTCATTGATTTATCAAATTTTGAACAACGTAAATATGAAATTGCGGACCAACTTTGGTCAGCAGCTACCGATATTGGTTTCTTTCAAGTATCGAATCATGGCATTCCACTTGAACAGATTCAAACTGCATTTGAAATGACACAACAGTTTTTTAATCTGCCAGAATCGATTAAAGCTCGCTACCCACTCAATCGCAATGCAGGTTGGGAAAGTAAGGCACAGGTTCGTCCATCGACCAGCACACCAGACCAAAAAGAGTCTTATCAAATTACCCGCCCACGTATGGAAGGTCTTTATCCTAGTCAAGAGGAATTACCTAATTTTAAAGATACCATGTTGGAGTTTGAACATGCATGCTGGCAAGTCGGCATGAAAATTTTATCTTGCTTTGCTTATAAACTAGGCTTTGCCGATAACTTCTTTACTCTTGCTCATGACCCGGATCAAGAAAGCTACCAAAGTACTTTAAGAATGCTGCACTACTATGCAATTGACCCTGCTCTTAAAGATCAATTAGGTCTATGGCGTGCAGGAGCGCATACAGATTTTGACTGTTTAACGCTACTGCTCCAACGTAAAGGACAAGGTGGCCTGCAAGTTTGTCCGGGTAAAGATATGGAACAACAGCAATGGACCAGCATTGAGCCACGTGATGATGTAATTACCTGTAATATCGGTGATATGCTCACTCGTTGGAGCGATGATCAACTGCCTTCTAATTTTCATCGTGTTAAAAATCCTGAAACAAATGAATATCAAGGGGCACGTTATAGTTTGGCGTTCTTCTGCCAAGCCAATGAAGATATGATCATTGAAGGACCACAAAAGAAATATCCGGCCATTACAGCTAAAGAATATTTAAAACAAAGAATTAGCGCAAACTTCAACGGAAAGTATTAAAATTACTGTGTACGGTCAGAGATAAATAGTCTCTGACCGTTCTGAAGTTTCAGCAATACATATTGTCATTAATCATTCTTAAACTTTTTATCCTTATTCAATAACGTAATATCCAGTTCAACTGGTCTGATCTGTTATTAAAAATACGGCTAATTTTAAGCACGTGCACCAACAAATAGATAAATTTTGTGTAGAATCAAATTATTTATTTATATATTTATGGTGTGTTGCTTATGAGTCCACAAGCTATGCTCAATGGAAAATCATCTCAGGTGACTGAGCAAGCGGTGGAAATCATTTATCAACGCATTCAACAAAATACTTATGCAGTCGGGTCTGCTTTACCCTCACAACGTGAGCTTGCCATTCAATTAGGAATCAGCCGTGCTTCTTTACGTGAAGCATTAACCCGCCTTGCCGCTTTAGGTCTATTAGAAATCAAAGCAGGCAAAGGAGTTTACGTTATTTCACAGCATAGCCAAGCCGCAGAACAATGGGATGGTGAACATCGTGTATCACTTAAAGATTTCTATCAATTACGCTATGTACTAGAAAGTTTTTGCGCACTTCTCGCATGTGAGTATTTAACTGAAGATGATAAGTCCATCTTACAGCAACATTACCAATCATTAGCAAGTGCAATCAAAGAACAAAATTGGCAATCAGCCTCTGAATTTGATTATGCATTTCATCAACATATTATTGAACTTAGTCATAATCAATCTATTATTCAAACACTTAAAATACATACTGACTGGATTAAAAAGAGTCAGATCCTACCCTTTGTTCAACCCAATCTGGCATTTAAAACCATTCATGAACATGAATTAATTCTGCAAGCTTTATATAATCAGGACTCAGCAGCAGCTGAAAAAGCTATGCAAGCACATATTATTGGTGCCGCACAGCGTGCTGGTGTGTATTTTTCCAGACATAACAGCGCAATATAATCATAAATTCCAAATTTGTAGTGCTATGCACTACTTTGCTCCATACTTTGAACCACATCAATACCACCTTTTTAAGATTGCTTTTTAATGGAGCAATATTGCTGGTATGACCAGTAAAACCAGTTAATAAAATTGGCACACTTCTCGCTTAGAACGGTTTAGAAACTTACTTAAATACTTAGGATCTGAACAATGAATATCGCGATTGTAGGTGCAGGTATGGGCGGTTTAACTGCTGGTATCGCTTTAAAAAAATTTGGTCATCAGGTCACAATCTATGAGCAAGCAGCCGAAATATTACCTGTTGGCGCTGCCATCTCACTTTGGTCAAATGGTGTTAAGTGTCTCAACTATCTTGGTTTAACGGATCAAATCCAGAAACTAGGTGGAAAAATGGAGTCTTTAGCATATCTTGATGGCCTTAACCAACAAACCATGACTCAATTTAGTTTGTTACCTCTATATAAAGAAGTAAGCCAACGTGCCTATCCTGTCGCTCGCGCTGATCTACAACAATTATTAATGCATCAATTTGGTCTGGAAGACATCCGACTCGGTATGAAAATGACTGCAATTGAAGCTCATCAAAATGATGTAACCATACATTTTCAGGATGGTTCGCAGATTACAGCCGATCTATTGATTGGTGCAGATGGTACACATTCACTTACGCGGCAGTTTGTATTGGGCCATCAAGTTGAACGTCGCTATGCTGGCTATGTAAATTGGAATGGCTTGGTTGATATTGATGAGCAGATTGCACCAGCCATGCAATGGACCACATATATTGGTGAAGGTAAACGTGTATCACTCATGCCCGTTGCACAAAATCGTTTCTATTTCTTCTTTGATGTACCACTTGAGGCTGGACTGTCAAATCAGCGTGAACATTATAAGCAAGACCTTAAAATGCATTTTAGTGGTTGGTGTAAACCAGTACAAAAACTCATTGAGCGTTTAGATGAGAAAAAAACCAATCGTGTCGAGATCCATGATATCGAGCCTTTTATGAATTTCTATAAAGGACGTGTAGTGCTCTTAGGTGATGCTGCCCATAGCACTACTCCGGATATTGGACAAGGTGGCTGTCAAGCCATGGAGGATGCGATTTATCTTGCTCGTGCCTTACAAATCAATACCTTTGGTTTAGAAGATGCTTTGAACCGCTATCAAAACAAACGCAATGATCGTACTAAGGAAATGGTGTTAAGAGCCCGCAAACGTTGCGATGTGACACACATGAAAGACCCGAAAATCACCCAAGAGTGGTATGAATCTTTATATCAGGAACAAGGTACTCACATCATGCAAGGGATCATCAGTAATATTATCGGCAATCCTCTCGACTAAAAATTTAAATGCTTTCCCCCTCTATAAGGGGATTTTTTTACCCTACAAAAAAAGTGCATATTTCGATTTAAATATGCACTCGATGCTATAAAACACAGTTAAAACTTATAAGACAGTGCAAAACGGTTTTGTAAGAAATTTTTGTCATAGCGTGGTGATGTTTGGATACCTGCAAAATTGCTGACACTAAAACCTTTTAAAGCTCCCGTAAAATTATAAATACCAAATAACATGTATTCAGATTGATTTCGACTCGCGACATTTTCCGACTCTTTTAAGTCCATAAATGAATAACGCGCGCCAGCTATCAACTGATCTGTCAATTTACCTTCTAAAGACAACATCAATGCATTACCTGCACCTAAATCTTGAGTGCTGGTGAAAAATGGCTGGGCAAAAAGTTCACCTGAAGAGGTTTTAGCTGCATAGGGTGTTAATAATGCCCCATTTAAATAACTACCCTGATCTGGTTTTATATAGTTATACGCGACTTTTAGACTGGCGGTAGGCATAACCTTAAACGCAGCCTGTACACCGAAAATTTGGCTATTAACCTCTCCAGCAAGTGCTTTGCCTTGATCTTTACCTGAAATATACTGGATTGAAAATTCAGGACTATAATTAAGCTTTGGAATTGCTAAATCAGCTTGAGTATAAATTAGACGCGTATAGTCATCATAATTTTGATACCAAAATTGCGTTTTTAAACTTTTATCATTGGCTAAATTAAAGCGCTTTCCTGCACCAACCGACCAAACCCCATTGGTTTCCACATTTGAATTTTGACGAGAAGTTTTATTGAACTCATCCTCGCCATAACTTTTATATTTATTTACTTTAGTGAGTCGTAAGAAATCATAATTATTCCCGATCTGTACATCAGCGGCCTGATATAAAAACATCAATACACGACGGTCAGCATAATCGCCCATAAAAGGTAAATTTAGCCGCTGGTTACCAATCGTCACTCTAGCCAAATCGTTTTTCCAGCTTACATAAGCTTCTGCTAGACCATCCCTATCTTCTTTTAATTCTGGCACTTCATCATTTTCATTTTTATCATCCAGTCGGCGCTGTATGTCATATCCCACAGCTGCCTGTATGCCATAAAAAGGAGCTGTTTCATATTTAATATACCCACCAATGACGGTCGTATCCTGATTTAAATTATTCACAAAATAGCCATTATTAAGTGAGTAATATGCAGATTTGACTACCCCATGAATACTGCCGCACGCAAATGCTGCCCCTATACGGTCAATTGAATCATTATTCGTTTGACAATCCTGCTTTAGATTAAATAGGCCATTCAGACTGGTATCAGCAGCCCATACCGGCACAGTAGTAGCCATGCTCAGCATAAGTAATGCCGATTTTAATTTAAAATTTCTCATAAAATTCCCCTGTAAGATTTGGTTTAAAAGTCGCTTATGGTCTTTCAAAAGACCTGTTTTTGACCTTTTTAAAGTCAAAATCCCCCTAACCTATTCATCATTGAATAAGCGGCCTTTAAATTTTTGCGAATGAAAATGTGGTTAAATTAGAATGTCTAATCCCTAACCGGTGTCGATCAATGCCCTGAATTTATGGGCGTAGTTGCAACATCAACGGACTTTTTGCTAAACGGTAAGTGGTTAAAAATAATATTGAGCAAAATGGCAGTGATACAGGCAGAACTAATACCTGAATGTAATAGGGTTTTTACCCATGTCGGAAATTGCGCATAAAACTCTTGGTTTACAATTGGAATCATGCCGATTGTGAGTGAAGTAGCCACAATAATCAGATTTTTATGATCGTTATAATCTACTTTGGCTAGAGTTCGTATTCCACTGGCAGCAACAGTACCGAATAATACAATGCCTGCTCCACCTAAAACTGGCATCGGAATTGATGCAACAAAGCGGCCAATAACAGGTAATAAGCCCAAGATAATTAAAATTCCACCAGCCGTTGCCACTACAAAACGACTTTTAATGCCTGTAATTGCAACCAGACCTACATTTTGAGCAAAGGCGGTTTGCATGAATGAACCAAAGATTGGGGAAATTGCACTCGATAGCATATCTGCACGTAGACCATCACCAATTCGTTTTGAATCAACTTTAGTTCCAACGATTTCACCAATCGCAATAATATCGGCCGTGGTTTCAGTCATGATTACCAAAGTAACAATTACCATGGAAAGAATGGCAGAAAATTCAAATACAGGAGAACCAAAATGGAAGAAACTTGGAAAAGCAAAAATAGGACCTGTACTTACTCTTGAGAAGTCAGTAAAGCCTGCAATATAAGCAATTACTGTACCCAAAACGATTGCTGCAAGAATCGCAAGGCGGCGCAGAATCTGATTTTGCAACATACTAAAAATAATCACAATCGCTAGCGTAATTACCGCCAAACCAGTATTAGTCGGATCTCCCCAGTTTTCAGCTTTCGGGTTTCCCCCCATAATCCAGCGGATCGCAACAGGTGTGAGCGAAATACCAATCATGGTAATGACGCATCCTGTGACCACAGGTGGAAAGAAGCGGATAATTTTTGCAAAGAATGGTGTAATCAACAAACCAATTAGAGATGCGACAATCACAGCACCAAATGCAGATGGCAAACCCCCACCGGTACTCACAATTGCCAAAATAGTGGCAACCCCTGCGAAAGATACCCCTTGCACAATCGGTAGTTTTGCACCGAAATATTTAAAACCAATGGTTTGTATAACTGTGGCGAGGCCTCCCACAAATAAGGCGGCAGCCACCAATAAGCCAATCTCTGAAGCATCTAGACCTGCAGCTGCACCAATAATCAATGGCGGTGCAATAATTCCACCGTACATGGTCAATACATGCTGCAAACCATATAAGATGTTTTTATTCATTCCTAAATATTGATGTTCTGCCGAGATATGCTGATCTCTCTCTGGATTTATATTGTCTTGATGCATGGGTTAGTTCCTCAAATTAAATTCATGATGTCCATATTGCTTGGGTTGATTTAGCTGCCACGATACGTTGAATATGAGAAAGGACTGATCAATAGAGGCACGTGAAAGTGCTGGTGAATATCATTGACTTTAAAATCAATACAGACTCTCGGATAAAAGCTATTAGTATTTAGGGCCTGAAAATAATCCCCTACTTCAAAAACCAATTGATAATGACCACGAATAAATGAGTCGACATTAAATGCTTGAATACGTCCATCTGCATCAGTGAACTGTTCATCGATTAAAATATATCCATGGCTCGTTTCCTCGAATAATTTCACCAATACTTGAATTACTGGCTCGCCGAGTGATGCACTTAAAATATGTGTGCTGATACCCGCCATTATTGAATCTCCTGATTTGAGCGAAGAAGGACGTTTCTGAATTAATTCAGAAATCCAAGTTGGGATATGCACACAAGCTTGTAATACCAGCCGAGCCTGGCTAGAAGCTAGTTGATTAAAAGTTTCGAGTTGCATATCCGCTCCAATTTAATGCATTGTCTGACTGGTCTGACCAGATGCATTAAATTAAGCAACAAATATGCCAGTTTAAATAAGATAGGCTTTCTAATAGTTATACATACAATCGGTTTAAAACTAATTCAGGGATTATTTAAATGCGAATAAAAGAAATAAAATTCTTTCAAAAGAACTTTATGTAGACTTTTGAACAGTATCCTTAGGAATAGAAAAGAAGAATAAAAAAAGAGACCAGTTTGTGGTCTCTTTTTTTTAATTGATTAGATCGCTTCTCTGGTCATCTCACCATTCACCAACCTTAAAATTTGCAATGGATTGCTGTCTTTTAAAGCTTCTGGCAATAAACTCTGCGGATAGTTTTGGTAACACACAGGTCTCAAGTAACGGTCAATTGCCAAGGTTCCAACAGAAGTTCCTCTTGCATCTGAAGTGGCTGGATATGGTCCGCCGTGTACCATCGCATCACATACTTCAACACCCGTTGGGTAGCCATTTATAAGTAATCGACCAGCTTTCTCTTCTAACACTGGAACCACATCTGTAAATTCAGTTAAGTCTGCTTCCTCAGCAATTAAAGTCGCAGTCAGTTGCCCATTCATGCTTTGTAAGGCCTGAATGAGTTGGGCTTTATCTTCAACTTCAATGATGACTGTGGTTGGCCCAAAGATTTCTTCTTGCAGAAGTTGGTCGCCTGCCAGTAACAACTCAACATCCGCTTTAAACAGTTGTGACTGTGCCTGATTGCCTTGCTGGGTTTGACCTGCCAAATGTTTAATGCCTTGATGCTGGGTTAAGTGCTCAAGACCATCGGTATAGCTTTTTAATGTTCCGGCATTCAGCATAGTTTGTGCAGGTTTGCCACCCATAATTTCGGTTAGGTTGCTAATAAGCTGAGTAAATTCGGCTGATTTAATCCCTAAAATTAAACCCGGATTGGTACAGAACTGACCACAGCCGAGAACTACTGAATCTGCCAAGTCCTGTGCAATTTTGTCACCACGGTTTTTTAAGGCTTCTGGCAACATCAGCATCGGGTTAATACTGCTCATTTCCGCAAAGACCGGAATTGGCTGTGGACGGGCTGCGGCCATATCACATAAAGCACGACCACCACGAAGTGAACCTGTAAAACCTACAGCCTGTATTAAAGGATGTTTAACTAAAGGTTCACCCACGCCATTACCATAGATCATGTTAAATACACCTTTAGGCATATTTGATTTTTCTACTGCACGTTCGATTGCCTGAGCCACGAAGTCTGCTGTCGCCATATGTCCACTATGCGCTTTTACCACTACAGAACAGCCTGCCGCTAGTGCAGAAGCCGTGTCGCCACCCGCAGTTGAGAATGCTAAAGGAAAATTACTTGCCCCAAAGACCGCAACAGGGCCTACACCGATTTTAATCTGTCGCAGGTCTGGTCGAGGTAAAGGCTGACGCTCAGGCAAGGCTGTATCAATACGGGCACCTAAAAAATCACCACGGCGTAACACTTTGGCAAATAAACGCATTTGTCCACTGGTACGACCACGTTCACCTTGTAAACGTGCAAGTGGCAAAGCGGTTTCCTGCGAAACAATTTCAAGGAAATCTGTACCCAAAGCATCGAGCTCATCGGCAATATTTTCTAAAAAGATAGCACGCTGTTCAGGTGAAGTATGGCGGTAAGTCTTAAAAGCTTGACTGGCTGCTTCACAGGCCTGATTGACCTCTTGTTCGGTTGCATGGTGAAATTCATAAGGCAAAGTTTCGCCAGTCGTTGCATTCACGCTTTTTAGTAAAGTGGAACTTTGTGCACTACGTGAACCGCCAATAAAGTTGTGTCCTATGACCATTTTATATTCCTTAGAGTGTGATAACTGAACCGATCGGTAACTCGGGTTGCATATGAGCAAGTTTGTTTTGGAGTGGAGGTCCGAACTCTTTCATTTCTATTTCGAACTCATCGTTGACCTGTGCTTGGATACCATCAGCAAAAGATAGAGTCGCAGTACCGAAATAGTGAATATGAACATCCCCTGCTTTTAAGAATTGTTGATACTTAAAGTGGTGATATTCCAGATTTGCCAAGCTATGGCACATATTGTCTTCACCCGACAAAAACTCTTTTTCCCAAATGATTTTTCCATCACGGCGCAAACGGCTAGTTCCGACTAAATGTTTTGGTAATTCGCCTGTCCGTAAAGCTGGACCAAAACTACAAAAACGTAATTTTGAATGGGCCAAATATAAATAATTACGACGCTCCATTACGTGATCAGAATATTCATTGCCTAGCGCAAACCCGATTCGGTAAGGCTTTAGATCTTCTCCAATAACATAGAGGCCTGCAATTTCAGGTTCTTCGCCGCCGTCTTCAGCAAATGGAGGTAAAGGCAACTCTGCTCCCGGTCTTACCACAATTGAACCGTCGCCTTTATAAAACCATTCTGGCTGCGCCCCGATCTGACCTTGTGCTGGACGCCCCTTTTGTAGCCCCCATTGAAATATCCGCATGGTGTCGGTCACCGAGCTGTCATCGCTTAAATTTTGTTGATGCATTTTGTCGCGTGCAGATGCAGAACCTAAATGGGTTAAGCCTGTACCGGACACTAAACAGTGTGTTGGGTCTGGATGGTCTAAAGGCGGCAGTACCTTTAAGTTTGCTAATAAAGATGAATAATCATAGGTCTCCGCTTCAAACCCTAACGCCTCAATTTGTCGTTCCAATGAAACTTTATTGCGGATTGCTAAAAGTGCTAAATCACGAACCGATTGAATATCTTTAACTGGATATGCCATGTTGCCTTCTACTTTGGCGACGGCACGTTGATTTGCACGATTTTCAAATTGAATAATTTGCATGTTTTATTCCTTACAAAGACTTTTGAATATTCACTGTTTGTGTTTTTTGACGTTCGAGCTTGGCATAGACGATGTAAGTCAAAATCAAGCCAAAAAGCATGACGATAGATAAGAAATACAAACCAGCAGCCATATTTCCTGTGTATTCTTTTAAAAGTCCGATGCCAAATGGCCCGACATAGCCACCTAAATTTCCAACAGAGTTAATTAAGGCGATACCAGCTGCTGCACTTGCACCAGTTAAGAAACGACCTGGTAATGTCCAAAACACGGCAGTCGATGAAAATAGACAGAACGCAACTACAGCCAAAGCTACCAACTGCATAACTGGAGAATTTAGCCAACCACTTAAAAACATTGCACAAGCACCTAGTGCGTAGAGAAAACTTAAGTGTCCGTAACGATCGTTCAGGCGGTCAGTACTACGTGGAATAATGAGGAGTCCAATAATTCCAAAAACGTAGGGAATGCTAGATAAGAACCCAATTTGAATATCAGTACCGCCTCCAAATTGTTTAATAATGGTAGGAAGCCAAAGATTTAAACCATAAATACTTAAAGTTACTGGTAAATAGTAGAGTGCTAATAAAAGTACGCGTTTGTCTTTTAAGGCATGCAGTGGATTGGCATGTCGGGTTTGGTCGTATTCAGCTTCATCTTTAACAAGTTCATTTTTAAGCCATTGTTTTTGTTCAATGCTTAACCATTTTACTTTGTCAATGTTATCGGGCAGCCACAGGAATGTCGGTAGAGCTAATAAAACCGCGGGCAAGCCAACTGCAACAAACAACCATTGCCAGCCGTGCAAATTTGCAATGCCATCCATTCCAAGTAATAGACCAGCTAAAGGCCCTGCAATCATCATGGCAATCGGTTGTGAAAGCACAAACATTCCCATGATTTTTCCGCGATGCCGCACTGGATACCACTGTGTAATTAAATATAAAACACCAGGGAAAAAACCTGCCTCTGCTACACCGAGTAAAAACCGTAATAGATAAAAACTTTTAGGGCCTTGAATAAGCGCCATGGCCATGGTGATGAGGCCCCATGTTAATAAAATGCGGGTAAACCATTTACGAGCACCAAATTTGTCTAAAAGCAAATTACTTGGAACTTCAAAAAGAAAATATCCAATAAAAAATAAGCCAGCTCCTAGGCCATAGGCAGCATCACCAATTCCTACATCGGCACCCATATGCAGATGGGCAAACCCGACAGCGGCCCGATCAATGTATGCCACCAGATATAGTATGACTAATGCAGGTATCAGCTTAAACGTGACCGTCCGTATTACATCCTTTTCGAAATCCATCTTCGACTCCATTTCCTATTATTTACTTATAGAGCATCTTGCTCGTAAATTATCCTTTCAATTTAAAATATAGTAATACTATTTAAATTTCAAACCTTTTAAAAATAAAATTTATGGTGTATTTTTAAATTAATTAATTCTAATAGTAATACTATATAGGGAAATTTGTATGAATAACAAACAAGTTCTTCGCTCGGCTGCTTGGTTTGGTACAACGGATAAAAATGGCTTTATGTATCGTAGCTGGATGAAGAACCAAGGAATTCCAGATCATGAGTTTCAAGGCAAACCGATTATTGGAATTTGTAATACGTGGTCTGAACTCACCCCATGTAATGCGCATTTTCGAAAAATTGCCGAACACGTAAAAAAAGGGATTTTAGAAGCGGGCGGCTACCCTGTTGAGTTTCCTGTGTTTTCAAATGGTGAGTCGAATTTACGTCCCACCGCCATGTTTACACGCAACTTGGCTAGTATGGACGTCGAAGAAGCGATTCGTGGTAACCCTATTGACGGTGTGGTGTTACTGACAGGTTGTGACAAAACCACCCCTGCATTATTAATGGGAGCTGCAAGTTGTGATATTCCTGCCATTGTAGTGACTGGTGGACCAATGCTGAATGGTAAGCACAAAGGTAAAGACATTGGTGCAGGTACTATCGTTTGGCAAATGCATGAAGAGTTAAAAGCAGGAAAAATTGATTTAAATGAATTTCTATCTGCCGAGTCTGGTATGTCACGCTCGGCTGGTACATGTAACACCATGGGCACTGCTTCTACAATGGCGTGTATGGCTGAAGCCCTAGGCACTTCCTTACCCCATAATGCGGCCATTCCAGCAGTAGATTCTCGACGTTATGTGTTGGCTCATCTTTCGGGTATGCGTATTGTTGATATGGTTCATGAAGATTTACGCCTTTCTAAAATCTTAACCAAAGAAGCTTTCGAAAATGCCATTAAAGTCAATGCAGCTATTGGTGGTTCAACCAATGCAGTCATTCATTTAAAAGCAATTGCCGGACGTATTGGGGTTGATTTACAACTTGATGATTGGAACCGTGTTGGCCGTGGCATGCCAACCATTGTTGACTTACAGCCTTCGGGTCGTTTTTTAATGGAAGAGTTCTATTATAGTGGTGGCTTACCTGCCGTAATTCGCCGTATGGGCGAAGCCAATCTTTTGCCACATCCACAGGCTTTAACCGTAAACGGTCAAGCCATTTGGGAAAATTGCCAGCAATCATCTATTTATAACGATGAAGTGATTCGGAAAATAGATAATCCAATTCGACAAGATGGCGGTATGTGTATTTTGCGCGGAAATTTAGCGCCTAAAGGTGCGGTGCTTAAACCATCTGCTGCTACACCGGAATTGATGAAACACCGTGGTCGTGCAGTCGTATTTGAAAACTTCGATGATTATAAAGCCCGCATTAATGACCCAGATCTAGATGTCGATGAAACTTGTATTCTTGTGATGAAAAATGCCGGCCCTAAAGGCTATCCGGGCATGGCCGAGGTTGGAAATATGGGGCTACCACCAAAAATTTTAGCCAAAGGCATTACCGACATGGTTCGTATTTCCGACGCACGAATGAGTGGAACAGCGTATGGCACGGTCGTTTTACATGTTGCCCCTGAAGCCATGGCAGGTGGGCCTTTGGCCGTAGTTCAAAATGGTGACTTTATCGAACTTGATGCCTATGCTGGAAAACTTCACCTAGAAGTGAGTGATGAAGAACTTAAGCAACGTCTTGAAAATTTAGCACCATCAGCTCCACCAAGTTTTATTGGCGGTTACCGTAAGCTCTATGTAGAACATGTTTTACAAGCCGATGAGGGCTGTGATTTTGATTTCTTGGTCGGTTGCCGTGGCTCAGAAGTTCCACGTCATTCTCATTAATATTTATTCTTGAAAAAGATGATCTTGTTAAAACACAAGGTCATCTATACCATAGGATATTCAACATGTCGTAATAGTGAAATATGAGTAAAGCTGACTATAAAAATCCTATTCCAAGCAAAAGCCAACATGCATTAATTGTTCAACAATTGGGATTAAAAATTGTTTCTGGAGAAATTTCAGAAAATGAAAAGCTCCCGAGTGAAGTTGATTTATGTGAGGAATATAAAGTCAGCCGCCCTGTCTTTCGCGAAGCAATCCGTGTTTTAAACGCTAAAGGCTTAACTTACTCAAGACCCAAAATTGGAACGGTGGTTAGACCTAAAGACGAATGGCATTTACTCGATCCAGATGTATTGTTTTGGTTGATTCAAACCACGCCTGAACACGAATTTTTTAAAACACTTTCTACCGTACGACGCGTTTTGGAACCAGAGCTTGCTTATATTGCGGCAAGTACGGCAAACGAAGAAGATATTGAACGTATTAAACATGCCTATGAAGGGATGGAAAAAGCGACAACAGTTGAAGAATTTATAGAGCCAGATATTCAATTTCATTTGGCAATTGCCAAAGCAACTCATAATGACTTGCTGGCTTATATGTCAAAAATGTTGGTTTTACCTTTGCAGCAATCCATTCAAGTCACTAGTCTGCGCCCAAATTTACAAGGCCATTCACTACCTAGACATAAAGCGATTTTAACCGCAATTGAAAATAAAGATCCGCTCTCGGCTCGCCATGCTTCACTTGTTCAGCTTGATGACACCAAAATGGCTTACGATTTAATTAAAAAATAATCTTTATATATTCACTATTTAAAGCCTGATCACTCAAAATAAAGTCATCAGGCTTTTTTATTTATAAATTAGAATACCTTTTTAACCGAGACAGTAAATGTCGAATCAATCGGATTTGAAATTGGCGCATCAGGTTCACCATTACTATACTTTTTATAGAAACCATCTTTGTCCCAAGCTTTGGCATACGCTAAACCAGTAGTCCAGCCATCCCCTAAATCTTTAATCAATTCGACTTTCATATCTTGAAAGTTAGCTTCCGAGAAATTTTTAATTCTTTCATAGCCATAATGGGCACCAAAAGTCCAAGACTCATTGATAGGCTGAGTAAAAGTTAAATCTAGATAGGTTGTTCCTCGTGAACGTTTACCTTCTGTGCCACCCATCGTGTCTGAGTTATAGCCTGCATAATCTGGAGTGTAGGTAATAAAATATTTAAGAGTCAAAGGCCCATAACCAATTTGAGGCACAATTTCGCCATAGTTATAACTGGTACTCCCCGTTTCAGGTGTACTTTTAGCTCCCGGATAGTAGTAATAAAAAACCGTCATTCCAGCCGAAAACTTATCAAAAGTTTTTATATAACCTGTATAAAAATCCCACTCAACTGAAGCATCACGAAGATAGTTAGAACTTACATTTGAAGCCCAAGTCCCCACAAATAATCCATTCGGATTTGCATAATCTAGACCAATTTGTAATGCAGGCTTGCCCCAAGTTTGTTGAAAACCACGTGATATATATTGACTTGCGAAGGTTACATTAGCACTGTATGGAGAAATTTTTTCTTGTTCGTTGACTTGTTCATTTACTTGCTCAGCATGTACAACACCAGTAGACATAATAAGAGAAGCTATCCCTAAAATTTTTCTCATCTAATAATCCTTTTAAATATTACCTATAGGTTTAAAGTTTTAAAATAACATGATAATTCAATTTAAAACGTATTAAAAAGTTATAAATTTAAATTTCTGGATACTTCTTCTTCGCTATAGATCTCTTCAATACAATCTAAGATTTTAGGAATATATGAACTTTGGTCCATATTGCGCATCGATAGAGAAATGGGACTATAGGCTTCTAAGTCCAAGATATTTAAATAGGTTAGATTCTTCATTCCAATATCACAGGCGCTTTCCGGAATAATACAAATACCCTCTCCAGATGCCACCAAGCCAAGTGCCATATGAATTTCGCGGACTTCAGTCAGTTTGGCAGGAACAAGACCTAATTTGGTAAACAAAGCTTGAATAGTGGTCGAAAAATTCGGCTTAGGTGTTGTGGGATAAGAAAAAATTGTCTCATTGATAATTTGAGATAAATAAATTCCTGATTCTTGGAACTCACTTAAAGGATGTTTTTTATGAATCGCGAGTTTTAATTTTTCTTTTCGAAGTAGAAGTCGCTTAATGGCAGGATCGCTAATAGGTAGCCGTCCGAAACCTAAATCAATTTTTCCTAACTTTAAGGCTTCGACCTGATCTCGTGTACCACATTCAATAAGCTCGACATGAATGTCAGGATTTTTTTGTCTAAATAGATAAATGACCTGTGGTAATCGCCCATAAAGAAGCGAACTCACATAGCCAACTTTAACAACATTCTCGACCAGCTTCATTTTTTTTGCCATAGAAGCTGCTTGAGCCGTATGCGTTAAAATCTGAACAGCATGTTGGTAAAAAAACAGCCCTGCTTCTGTCACTTTTAATGGACGTGAGCCTTTCACAAACAGATCAATTCCTAACTCTTCCTCTAATTTCTTGATTTGACGCGTGAGTGGTGGCTGAGCAATAAAAAGCTTCTCAGCGGCTTTAGTCAGACTTTGTTCTTCAACAACTGTAACAAAATAACGTAGATGTCTTAATTCCATTAATATACCTTTTTAGTATCTTAAAATACCGTTCTATATCTATTTTAGGCTATTACATTCTTCTATGGTATGTAAACAAGTTTGAAATAGTTGAAACTTCATGTATAGAACCATAGAAACCATACTTGTGGATATTCCAACTATCCGTCCTCACCAGTTGTCTGTGACTACCATGCGTACTCAGACTTTGGTGCTCGTTAAAATTACGACCACGGATGGTATTGTAGGTTGGGGTGAAGCGACCACCATTGGTGGACTGAACTATGGTGAAGAAAGTCCTGAAAGTGTCAAAGCCAATATTGATACTTACTTTGCACCATTACTCGTATCAGTTAAAGATTTAAATGTTGCTCAAACACTAAAACTGATTCGTAAGAATATTAATGGTAACCGTTTCGCGAAATGTGCCATTCAGACTGCTCTACTTGATATTCAGGCAAAACGTTTAGGCGTGCCATTAAGTGAAGTTTTAGGCGGCCGTCTGCGTAATAGTTTACCTGTACTTTGGACGCTCGCGTCTGGTGACACAGAAAAAGATATTGCTGAAGCTCGAAAAATGATTGAGTTAAAACGTCATAACACGTTCAAACTCAAAATTGGTTCACGCCCTTTGCAACACGATGTTGATCATGTGATTGCAATTAAAAAAGCACTCGGTGCAGATATTAGTGTACGCGTTGACGTAAATCGTGCATGGTCAGAGCTGGAATGTATTCAAGGTATTCAACAGCTTCAAGATGGCGGGATTGATTTAATTGAACAGCCTTGTGCTATTCAAAATACTGAAGCACTTGCGCGTTTAACACAGCGTTTTGATGTCGCAATCATGGCGGATGAAGCTTTAACTGGTCCTGACAGCGCATACCGTATTGCAAAAAGTCATGGTGCCGATGTATTTGCCGTGAAAATTGAACAATCTGGTGGTCTCATTGAAGCGTGTGAAGTTGCCAAGGTTGCAGGTTTGGCTGGAATTGATCTTTATGGCGGCACTATGCTTGAAGGCCCTGTAGGTAGCATGGCTTCTGCTCATGCGTTTGCAACCTTTGAAACATTAGCGTTTGGTACTGAATTATTTGGTCCGTTATTGCTTACCGAAGAAATTCTGAAAGAACCGCTACGTTACGAAAACTTTGAATTGCACTTGCCAACGGCTCCCGGCTTAGGCATTGAAATTGATGAAGATAAAGTCGAGAAGTTACGTCGTTAAGGCAACAGGATAAGGAGTTTCCCATGTTATTTCATGTACGTATGGATGTGCATATTCCACTTGATATGCCAGCCGACAAAGCAAATGAAATTAAGGCTGTTGAAAAAGCCTATTCGCAAGACTTACAGCGTCAAGGTAAATGGCGTCACATCTGGCGTATTACAGGTCAGTACTCGAACATCAGCATTTTTGATGTCGAGAGCAATGAAGAATTGCACAATATTTTACAGCGTTTACCTCTCTATCCTTATATGAACATCGAAGTTATGGCGATGAATCGCCACCCTTCTTCTGTTCGTGATGATGATTCGTAAACCAAAAGAATTTTTTAAATGTGATCTCTGAAGTCCATTTAAAAATCAAGCAGATTATTCAGAAGGTAACAAGGAATGTGGCGGCACTTATTCGCTAGCAAAACGAAATGCCCGCAGCGCTGCCACCCAAAACCGTATTGCATACTTAAGGAGTTTTAGTATGAACCGTCAACAAATTGATGCGCTTGTAAAACAAATGAATGTCGACACTGCAAAAGGCGAAGTTGATGCACGTGTTCAACAAATTGTAGTGCGCCTTCTTGGGGATTTATTTCAAGCCATTGAAGATTTAGATATTCAACCTTCAGAAGTATGGAAAGGTTTGGAATATTTCACAGATGCTGGTCAAGCAAACGAACTTGGTCTTTTGGCAGCCGGCTTAGGTTTAGAGCATTATCTTGATTTGCGTGCAGATGAAGCTGATGCCAAAGCTGGCGTTACGGGTGGCACACCTCGTACCATCGAAGGCCCACTTTATGTAGCTGGCGCGCCTGAATCTGTTGGTTTTGCGCGTATGGATGATGGTACAGAATCTGGCAAAATTGATACCTTAATTATTGAAGGTACTGTGACCGATACTGATGGCAATATCATTGAAAATGCCAAAGTTGAAGTATGGCATGCCAACAGTTTGGGTAACTACTCATTCTTTGATAAGTCTCAATCTGACTTCAACTTACGTCGTACTATCTTGACTGATGCTGATGGTAAATATGTCGCATTAACGACGATGCCTGTAGGTTATGGTTGCCCGCCAGAAGGTACAACTCAGGCCCTTCTTAACAAATTAGGCCGTCATGGTAACCGTCCATCTCACGTTCATTACTTCGTTTCTGCACCGGGTTACCGCAAGCTAACTACTCAATTCAACATTGAGGGTGATGAGTACTTATGGGACGACTTTGCTTTCGCAACGCGTGACGGCTTAGTTGCAACAGCAGTTGATGTAACTGACCCAGCTGAAATTGAACGCCGTGGTTTAGATCACGCTTTCAAACACATCACATTTAACATCGAACTTGTTAAAGATGCCGCTGCTGCTCCTTCAACTGAAGTTGAACGTCGTCGCGCTAGTGCTTAAAAGTATATGTGAGTTAAAAGTTCGCTTTTGACTCACAAAATTTATTCCATTTATTACTACCATTAAGAATTTAAATAAATTTTTAGCGGTAGTAATAACATCACGTTACCTCATGCTCTAAGGTTTCTCACATGATTGACAAAAGTAAGTCCTCTCTTAGCGAGGTACTATCGCAGATTAAAGATGGCGCGACCATCCTGATTGGTGGTTTCGGTACCGCAGGACAACCCGCTGAACTCATTGATGGACTGATTGAACTCGGTGTTAAAGATTTAACGATTGTTAGTAATAACGCCGGTAATGGCGATTATGGTCTGGCTAAACTGCTTAAGGCTGGTTCAGTTAAAAAAGTGATCTGTTCTTTCCCACGTCAGTCAGACTCTTATGTTTTTGATGAATTGTATCGTGCCGGAAAGGTCGAGCTTGAAGTGGTTCCGCAAGGTAATCTGGCTTGCCGTATTCAGGCAGCAGGTATGGGACTTGGTGCTGTGTTTACCCCAACAGGCTTTGGAACACTTTTAGCTGAAGGCAAAGAAACTCGCCAGATTGATGGTAAAGATTACGTACTCGAATATCCTATTAAAGCTGACTTTGCCTTAATTAAAGCTTACAAGGGCGACCGTTGGGGCAATCTGGTTTACCGTAAATCTGCTCGTAACTTTGGCCCGATTATGGCCATGGCTGCTGATGTCACGATTGTTCAGGTTTCTGAAGTGGTAGAGTTAGGTGGATTAGACCCTGAGCACATTATCACCCCGGGTATCTTTGTACAGCACGTTGTACAAGTAGCGCCCGCACAGTAAGCAATAAGGAGAAATAACATGAGCTACCAGAAACTCAGCCGTGACCAGATTGCACAACGTGTGGCACAAGATATTCCAGATGGTGCCTATGTGAACTTGGGTATTGGCCTACCGACCAAGATTGCAAGCTACCTACCTAACGATAAAGATATTTTTCTTCATTCTGAAAATGGCCTGTTGGCTTTTGGCCCACCGCCAGCAGCAGGTGAAGAAGATCCTGAACTGATTAATGCGGGTAAAGAATTTGTGACCATGCTTGAAGGCGGCAGCTTTTTCCACCATGGCGACTCATTTGCGATGATGCGTGGTGGTCACCTTGATATTGCAGTACTCGGTGCATTTCAGGTTGCCGCGAATGGTGACTTGGCGAACTGGCACACGGGAGCACCGGATGCGATTCCTGCAGTAGGTGGTGCGATGGATTTAGCTGTGGGTGCCAAGAAAGTATTTATCACTACAGACCATGTGACCAAACAAGGTGAACCGAAGATTGTGGCTGAGCTAACTTATCCAGTAACGGGTAAAAAATGTGTTGACCGTATTTACACTGATCTTTGTGTGATTGATGTGACCAAAGATGGTTTGAAGGTGATTGAGAAAGTGGAAGGTCTTAGCTTTGATGAGTTACAGGCTTTGACTGGTGCAACTTTGGTTGATGCGACTCAAGGGTAAGTTTAAACAGCAGTAACTATCGTGACAGGCGACATGGATGTCGCCCGTTGGACAGGGAGGCAAGGAAGCCTCCTCTGTTCAACAAAGGTTTTTGTTACTTTTGACCTTTCAAAAGTAAGGTATCGCTTATGCAATAGACCTATGGATATCACAGTAAATTACAGCCGTGATGTTATCCGTTGATATGAAAATTTATAAATCATCACAACGGAGGCTTACCTGTTTAAGCCAGATACCACCAGCTAATTCGTGTCACTTTTTTAAAAAAGTAACCAAAAACCTTTGTTACTCAGACACAACATCCCTGTTGTGCTGAGCAACGAGGCGACATCCATGTCGCCACCGCGAAATACCTACGGAGAATGGCTAAAAGGCCTGAAGTAAAGGACAAAAGTTAGAATGAAAACCGCTTATATCATCGATGCCATCCGTACTCCATTCGGCCGTTATGCCGGTGGCCTTGCTCCTGTCCGTGCCGATGATCTGGGGGCTGTGCCGATTAAAGCCCTCATACAGCGTAATCCGAATGTAGATTGGGAACAGGTCGATGATGTGATCTATGGCTGTGCCAACCAAGCCGGTGAAGACAACCGTAATGTTGGTCGTATGTCAGCACTGCTTGCGGGTTTACCGTATCAGGTACCAGCAACGACTATTAACCGTTTATGCGGTTCTTCACTCGATGCCATTGCCATTGCAGCCCGTGCCATTAAAGCCGGTGAAGCAAATTTGGTGATTGCAGGTGGTGTGGAAAGCATGAGCCGTGCACCTTATGTGATAGGTAAGTCAGACAGCGCTTTTGGCCGTAGCCAGAAGATTGAAGACACTACTATGGGCTGGCGTTTTATTAACCCTAAACTTAAAGAATTGTATGGTGTAGACACCATGCCCCAGACTGCCGAAAACGTGGCTGAACAGTTCAACGTGAATCGTGCAGATCAGGACCAGTTTGCCTTGGTGAGCCAACAACGCACCGCAAGCGCGCAAGCCAAAGGCTTTTTTTCTAAAGAAATCGTGGCAGTTGAAATCCCTCAGCGTAAGGGTGATGCTGTTGTGATTGATACCGATGAACATCCACGTGCATCGACCACGCTTGAAGGCTTAAGCAAACTTAAATCTGTGGTTAAAGCAGATGGCACAGTCACTGCGGGTAATGCTTCAGGCATTAATGATGGTGCAGCAGCTCTACTGATTGCTTCTGATGATGCAGTTCAGGCTTATAACCTAAAACCACGTGCCAAGATCATTGCTTCAACAGCAGTGGGTGTGGAACCACGTATTATGGGCTTTGCTCCGGCACCTGCAATTAAAAAATTACTTAAACAAGCTAACCTGACTTTAGAACAGATGGATGTGATTGAGCTGAATGAAGCGTTTGCTGCACAAGCTTTGGCAGTGACTCGTGACTTAGGCTTGCCAGACGATAGCAACAAGGTAAATCCAAACGGTGGTGCAATTGCTTTGGGTCATCCACTTGGTGCATCAGGTGCACGATTAGTCACTACAGCCTTAAACCAGCTTGAGCAAACAGGTGGTCGTTATGCCTTGTGTTCGATGTGTATTGGTGTGGGACAAGGCATCGCTTTGATTATTGAACGTGTTGAAGCATTTTAAGGAGAAACAAATGCCATCTTTTCAATCTGCCGATGCACAAATTAACTATCAAACTTTTGGTGAGCCATCTTCCTCTGCCCTGGTGTTTTCCAATTCTTTGGGCACCAACTATGGTATGTGGCAAAAACAGTTTAATGAGTTAAAAGATCAATTTTTTGTGATCTGCTATGACACACGTGGTCACGGTTCATCTTCTACACCTAATGGTCCATACACTGTAGAGCAATTAGGTGAAGATGTTGTCCGTTTACTGGATCATCTGAATATTAGTAAAGCTGCTTTTTGTGGAATTTCTATGGGTGGTTTAACGGGCCAATGGCTGGCGATTCACTACCCTGACCGTTTTAGTCATGTGGTTGTGGCAAATACTGCCGCTAAAATTGGACAAGAACAGGCATGGCTTGACCGTGCAAAATTAGTACGTGAACAAGGTTTACAGCCAATCGCAGCCACAGCAGCTTCGCGATGGTTTACAGATCCCTTTATCCAAAGTCATGCTTCAATTGTCAACAACCTGTGTAACGACTTAAGTGCTGGCAGCGCAATAGGTTATGCCAATTGTTGTGAGGCTTTGGCTAAAGCGGATGTCCGTGAACAGTTAAAAGACATTAAAATTTCTGTATTGGTGATTGCTGGAACTCAAGATCCTGTAACGACTGTTGCAGATGGTGGGTTTATGCAGCAACGCATTCCACAATCAAAACTTGCAGAAATAGATGCCTCTCATATTTCCAATGTAGAGCAACCAGAAGCTTTTAATAAAATCTTAAAAGATTTTTTATTAGGTTAATTTAATGATTCAAAAAAAATGGCCTATAAAGGCCATTTTTTTATATCTCGTAGAAACTTAATATCGAATCATCACCGATTTTAATTCGGTGTAATCTTCAATAAATGCATCTGAAAACTCTCTTCCAATGCCAGAAGCTTTTACCCCGCCAAATGGAACTGACGGATCTAAGAAAGTATGCATATTCACCCACAAGGTCCCTGCTTCAATTTTAGGAATTAAACGTAAGGCTTTAGACAGATCATTTGTCCAAATACTTGCTGTTAAACCAAAGCGTGATTGATTCATGAGCTGAATAAGTTCTTCATCAGTTTCAAACGGCATTAACCCGACCACTGGACCAAACGTCTCTTCTGAAAATAATGGATCATCCGTATTTTTAAAGGAAATTAAAGTCGGCTGCACAAAATATCCTGTTTGATCTAATACCTCACCCCCTGCAATAATTTGGTTGTTTGCTTTTGCCATATCTAAATAATGTTTCACTTTATGAAAATGTGCCTGATTAGACAGTGGCCCAAACATACTTCCCTCATCCATCGCTGACCCAATTTTGAATTGAGATAGTGCTTTAGAAAGTTTTTCGACCAATTCATCATATTTTGTGTGGTGTACAAAAAAACGCTCTGGAGATGCGCAAACTTGCCCTTGATGCACAAAAGTTGCTTGCAACAAAGTTGGTAAAATCTCATCGATATTCGCATCAGCCAAGATGGCTATGGCATTTTTACCACCCAACTCTAGACTGACACGGGTTAAATCACTGCTCATCGCGAGCTTACCAATAGCGATGCCTGTTGGTACTGAACCTGTAAATGAGACTTTCTTAACTAACGGCGATTCAATTAAATATTGTCCCGTATCCCCTTTACCCGTAACCACATTAATTACGCCAGCTGGAATACCTGCCTCGATGGCAAGTTCAGCTAAACGTAATAAAGATAAGCTGGCATACTCACTTGGCTTAAGCACAATGGTACAGCCAGTTGTTAAAGCTGAACCAATTTTCCAAACACCGATCATGAGTGAAAAATTCCAAGGCACAATACCTGCGACTACACCAATCGGTTGTCTTAAAGTAAAGGCTGTATATTTTTCACCTTGCATTGATGGAATAGAAGGTTGCATGGTTTGGCCATTAATTTTGGTTGACCACCCTGCAAAATATCTTAAGAAAATAACAGATTGTGCGACTTCAAGATGACGGGAAATATTGATGAGTTTTCCAGTAGATAAAGTCTCGAGCTGAGCAAGTTCTTCACCATATTGCTCAATTAAATCTGCTAACTTGTTTAGTTTAACGCTACGTTCATACGGCGTAGTATCGGCCCAAGCATTTTGGAAAGCATGTTCAGCACTTTTCACGGCACTTTCGATATCGTGTTGACTACCAATACTAATTTGAGCAACCACTTGTTCAGTCGATGGATTTACAATATCTACTTTATCTAAATGCTCAGCAGCAACTAATTTTCCATCAATAAAATGTCCATGTTGACGCGCCATAAACTGCTGTACGCTTGCTAAAATCTGAACTTCACTCATTTTTATTTCTCTCAATTCATTTAAAAGGATCTATTAATAGATGTATTGCAGAATCAACTGTGCATACACATTGGTTTTGTCATCGTAGTTTTGAGTGCCGCCACTCTGGATATCGTGTTTTGGTTTATAGAGCCCAACTAAAGGAATCACGTTGAATTTTTTATTGACGGACCAAATCGAGAACACATCCAGCTCATGTCCATCCACATTGCTTAAAGACTTATTTACTGTTTTGAACTTATAGGCCAAAGCACCTAACATGAAATTTTCTTTTAGATTCATACTGTAAGAGACTTGATGGATATCTGCATTTTTATTAAATGGGCCAGCATAATTTCCGGCAACTTCTCCCTGAAACCACGTGCCAAAACCGACAGTATTTCCATAAAACATAGGGTCGTATTGGTCTGAAAAATGGCTAAAACGGTAACCTAATGTGGGCGTATATTTTGAAGATAAAAAGTTATAGTTCAGCCCTAGGTAACCTGCATTTTCTTGACTATCTTTTTTATCTTGAATAACAAACTCAGACTTAACTTGTAGCTCTGGTAAAGGTTGATAATTCAAACGTAAAGCATAGTTTTTAAGATCTTCGCGCCCTGAAACGTGTTCAGCATCTTCAAGGTCTAATACATTTAAGTAAGTAAACCCAACGCCCTTACCTTTAAGCTGATACATCAGATCAGTCACAAAGAGTTCAGGTGAAAATTGTGCTTTATTGTCGGACTTTAAATAAGCCAGTTTTAAGGTTGTGTTCTCTTGCGGTTTGTATTGAAGCAAACTTGTAAAATCAAAGCTTCGACGAGCTGCCAGATAATATGCCCCGCCACGGTCTAATGTACCATCCGCAGGCGCTTTACCGAGATTTAATGCATCACCTGCAATGAAGAACCCGTCACCAATCATAATATTTTGCCGACCAATACTTAAATCATAGGTGGTCAACTCATCTTTATTGGTACCGTCTTTAAAACCAATGATCCATTCATTCACATCCGTTTTACGTTCTTTGCCATTACTATTTTGGCCAGCGTCGCCATCACCAAATGTTGCCGAGCTAATACCGCTCAAGCTTGCATAGAGCTGATTGTTTTTAAAGGTATATTGCCCTTTAGCACCATATTTAAGATGACCTTCTTGCCAATTGACTCTTTCATCATCTAGGTTTTCGCCGTTATAGCTTTTACCGCTACTAAAAGCCCCAAAAGTTGCTTCAAAAGTTGGCTTAATTTCAAGCTCACCAGCATGCACAGTTGAAAAAAATGAGACAAAGAGAGTCCCTCTCACAACCTGAGAAAATAAATTTTTCATTGAGAAATTCCTTTTTTGCGAACTGCCTAACCGTGCTCAAGTGTGGGTAACCGATTCGTTACCCACTCTAGATCATGCACCCATTTAGTGATGGTCGTGCTGTGTGTTTTGCTCTTCTTCACCCAAGTTTAAAGTCGGGGTACTGTCAAAGAAGTTCCAAGGTTTGATGAGTGTATTCACCCATTCTGTTGGCATGATTGGCCACTCTTCAGCACGTGCCACATGGGTTGTTCCTGTTGTCATCCACACTACAAGGTCTTTATTTTCAATATTTTCATTGTTGCCAATGAATTGTCCTAACCCTGTGTCATGAGTTGAACGGTTTGAATATTTCCCTTCTGGATAGCGTTCGTCTGGGTTGTACTGAGTCACCCAAATTTGCTTATCCATAAAGTTCAAACGTTTAAATAACCATTCATCTTTAGAGAAATTGGCTCCTTTTGCCACAGGGTGTGTTCCACCTGCAAACGGAATGAGTTGGTAAGAAACCGGATTACCTAATTTATTTTCCTTATTGAAATTCGTGAGTAAACGAATGGTGGATGGATCAAATTTTTCAGCTGCATTTTGCTCATTCGTAATGACTTTACTGTCAATTTGCATTGAACTTGTACGAACACCGCCTTTGTCGTTGGCTTTCACTACAGGGTCCATATGCATAAAGCTGTTGTTTTCACCATCGACATCCATGTCTAAGCGGAAATTATAGATGTGCTGATGCGTTGTACCCACAATATTATGATCAATTAAAGTTCCATATTTGGTGTCTTCTTTGGCAGTACTGTCATGCATGGTGCGTGATTTAACGCCTTTAACAGCTTCAATACCTGTTGCACCCGCATTAATCCCAATTACACCATTTTGGGCAAATACCCAGTCAAACATGTAATCGTAGTTTCCAACCGTACTAATCCAGCGAATGACAAGTTCACGGCGGGCTTCACTCGCATCTTGGTTACCAAAAATTTCGTGATGTTTATATTCAGGCCCAGCATAACGTTCAAACACAGCAATGGCATTTGGAATCACTTGTGGCTGGCCTTTATAGTCTGCAATCACGGCATCAAGTAAAACAGCGTTGTCAGGTGCATCTGTTCCAGGAAGAATAGATGAGGTAAGGGTTCCCATACCATATTCGCCAGAGTCCAAATAAGATTTGAAGTACCATCCAATATCAGGGTCACCATATGGAACTACCATTCCACCCAAGTTCCCTTCATACATGACTTTACGCTTCACACCTTTATCTTTGTAAGTCACGGTTGAAAGCTGTAAGCCAACACGAGAATCTAACGCCACATGCAAACACCAGTTGCCCCAATGTATGGTTTGGCCAGTAATGCTAAAGTTTTTGCCCTCAGGTTCAGAAATATTGAGTGGTTTTAGCTTACTTGCTACCGGCTTATTCGACATATAAGGTCGATTTGCCATTGGCACAGGAATAATCGCACCTTCTTCAATCTTGATAATTTTTTCTTTATCTAAATCAACTACAGCAACTAAATTTTCAATTGGATGCGCCCAATAATTGCCATCCCCTACATCCAGGTAAGCGACGACTTTTAATATATTGAGTTGTTTATCCAAACCATCTTTACCGCCAAAATATCCAACAGTTAGCGGTGTAGCAATCACTTTCTTCACATCGGTAATGCCGCGTTTCCGTAAAGCTTCCTGATATTCTTTACTTGTCTCAATTACGCGTTGTACAGCTTCAAAATTATCGAGTAACACCATTCCATGAGTGTCTTTCAGTACATTCCATTTTGTGACTTGTTGAGTGTTAAGGTTAACTTCACCTTCAATCGCTTGACTCCCCTTTAACAAAATAAAAGAGGCAATACGATCTTCTTTAAATTCTTTGTGATTAATAAAGTAATCCCAAACTTTTGCTTTTTCAGGCTCTTTAAGCTTTAACTCGGCAAAACGCATATTTTTATAGGCGTATTTCGAACGGGTAATCACATCAAATGTTTTTTTAATTTCGTCAGAGTTTAGGCTATTGAGCGGGTGAAACGTATTTTCAATTTTAAAAGTTTGATCTAACCCAGACTGGAATACTTCATTAAAAAAATCTTTTCCAATAACAGGTTTACCATCCTTAATTAATAAAGGCACACTGAGCTTGAAAGGTTTGCCATTTATCAAAACCTGATCTGAATTAGGTTTAGCTCGAACCACCATAGAGCCTTTGGTGATCATATAAGTATTAGTAAAATCGTCTTTGACAACTTTAGCACCTTGCTCACTCATGTTTTGATAAAGTGAGACCATTTCGGCCTTTCCACCATGAGCAAACGCTTGAGTATTGAGTCCCCAAAAGCTTGCAGCGATTGATAAGTTAAGTGCCAGTATTTTTTGTATGTCATTCAATAATCGTTGTTTACGCATTGGTTTCATCCTTTTCATCTATCCCTGAACTATCTGAATCAGACAGTTAAAATGCACTTTCCTGTGAGTGAAATTTATTAGACCAACTTAATAGTTTTATGGTTATTAAGCTTATCTAACCTGCTCTAATGAATTTAATTTCAACACAGTTACATAGGGCTAGCTTGTTCAAGAATGACGTCGAATTTGTCTAAAAGTGACATTAAAAGAAGAAATATTTAAACCGGCATACCCTCTCTAAATTCTTTAGGGGAGATACCATAAGTCTTTTTAAAGATTTTTGAAAAATGAGCGCCGTCCCAAAAACCCCATTTCAAGGCAATCTGGGTAATCGAGCTTTGTTTATTCTTTTTATCGAGTAAATCTGCTTTGACTTTTTCTAGGCGTTTGAGCTGTATATATTTGTTAATAGATAAATTTTCTTGAAGGAACAAACGGTAGAGATGTCGTAGTGATACCCCAATATGCTCTGCAATTAATTTAGGGGTTAGATCTGGTTTTGCTAAGTTTTCTATAATATATCGCTCGGCTTTTTCCATCAGATTATTGGAGCTATGAACATTTTTATAATTGATTGTGGGTTTGATTAAGGCGATCAGTGCATCTTCAAAAGCATTACCGTCTTCGGTTGCGTACCAAAGTTTGATGTTTTCAGCAGACATATTTTTCAAAATATTTTTAAGTAAAAAACCACTCATATTTTGCGTAATCAGTTTTCCAAAATATTCAGTACTAATATTTTCTTTCAGTAATTTTTCACGCGACAGATGGACTGAAATCTGACTTACCAAACCTTGCGGGTACATCGAAATTGTTTCGACTGGGTCGACCAAGACAATATCACCTTCATTTAGGCTTAAGGTTTCATTTTTATACTCGAGCAGCATTTTTCCCGAATACTGCAAAATCAAAAAACAAAAGCGATTATTCACTCGATCGATTTCATCGGCTTTTCGGACAATTTTATTGGCATTGTTTTTGATAAAAGCAATTTCGGTATCGCCCAATAAAAAGCACTGAACTTCACCAATGAATAAATTACGGGTCCCGTCAAAATCGGTTTCAAAATTGCCGCACACGCTTTTAATATGGTGCGTCCATGTGAGTAATGCATCGCTTACATATTGGTTCATCCCTTACCTCTCTATACATGTGCCACCTCTCAAAATTTTGCGTTTATGGTGGTGCACTGTCTTGGCTTATTTGCAATCTTGTTTTATTGATAAACAAATTGTGTGCCAAAAATTCCTTATCCTTGGAATTGTTTTGATGATAGTCAGCTAGATATGAAGAAGCTGATAAATCAATTCAATTTATCAGCTTAATGGGACTTATGCTACTCCTGCAAAATCTCGCAGCATGGTAATAAAAATATCCTTTTGTTCCTCAGAATACTTTTTAAATACCTCATTTTGATGGCTATCGGCAATATCAAATAAATACTGCGCCGTTTGTTTGCCTTTTTCAGTCAGTGCATACAAATTATCGTGATCGACCAGCAACCCTTCAAATTTTAGAATTTCAGCCGACCTTTCAACTTCCTGCATTGGCATAGCAATATCACGCGGTAAATCTTCTTTACTTGAAGCAGTACCACTGGCCAAAACGAGCAAAAGACGTGATTCACTGGTCCGGAAACCAGAAGCCATTTGCTTAGGAATATAGTCGGTTTGATAAGCTTTAAAAGCACGACTCATCAAATAGCAAACATTGTTATATAAGTGCCCATAATGTGTTTGGTCTACGCCGTTCTCTTCAGTTTGCTTAACTTGAAGGCTCGGATGCGGCATGACACAAGAATATGCGCCTTGATGGTAGACCAGTGGGCTTCGGCCTTGGTCATGGAAACGAACCACTTTGCCAATAATAATCCAGTGGTCACCACCTTCAATTACTTGATAGCGTTCGCACTCAAACACCGCAGAACAATTTTCTAAAATGGGTGAGCTTCCTGCACCAAGTTGAAAATTGGTGTCTGCAAATTTATCAATATTACGTCTCGAAAACTTATTAGACAGCTCAATTTGGGTGCCCGATAAGATATTGACAGCAAAATGTGTCGCTTCTTCAAATACTGAAAAACTCGAAGATTTTTTATCAATGCTCCACAAAATAAGTGGTGGATCGAGTGACACCGAGTTAAAACTATTTGCGGTTACACCGACTTTCTCGCCTTGTGCATTTTGTGCAGTAACAATGGTAACGCCTGTTGCAAAATTTCCTAATGCTCGTCGGAACTGTAGTGGATCGACCGTAAACTCATCTATTTGTTGTAATACATTCATCATCTTTCTCCTAAACCGTCTCTTACATCCATATAAATCGCGAGAGCATTAGATATCTAAAACTAGTCTCGGTGTTTTAGAGCGCGAACAGCACACCAATATTTGTTCATTGCTGGCTTTTTCTTCATCAGTGAAATAAACATCTCGATGATCAGGTTCGCCTTCAATTACATCGCACATACAGGTTCCGCATACGCCTTGCTCGCAAGACATTTCAATATCGATGCCTTCTTTAGCCAAAGCCTGCAAAATGGTTTCGCCAGCTTCAACCATAATGATTTTTCCGCTACGCTCAGCCACCACCTCAAATGAATCTCCAGAAGTATCAGTTTCAACTTGAAAGTATTCTTTGTGGATTTGCTGCTCAGAAAAATTGTGAGTCGTGGCAAGATTAATCACCCAGTCCATGAAACCGACTGGACCACAGGTGTAAATATGGCTCTCAAGATCAATATCTTTAATGGCAGATTCAAAAAATGCTCGGTGGCTTGCACCTTCCGATTTAAAATGAAAAGTTGTGTGTTTTGCTAACTCACCATTTTTAATTTCATCAACAAAAGCACAGTTTTCTGGGCTAGCCCCGCAGTAGTGAAGCTCAAATGATTCGCCTTCATGTGCAAGTTGATACGCCATCGTGATTAATGGCGTAATCCCGATTCCACCGCCAATCAAGACACTGTGTTTGGCTTTTAAAAGTGGAAATAAATTTTTTGGCTCACTGACCTGAATTTGCATGCCATCTTTAATTTCATCAAAAGCGGATATTGAGCCACCACGTGATTCAGGGTCACGTAAAATTCCAAGGCGAAACTTACCTTCATCATTTGGATTTTGGCAAAGTGAATATTGGCGCACCATGCCATTCGGTAAGTGCACATCAATATGCGCACCTGCTTCAACTTTTGGCAATGTTGTAGAAGTTGCAGATTCAAATTCCATGACTGCAATATTTCCACCTTCCACATGGCGATTTTTAACGACAACATCATAAAGTGTAGTCATGATTCAACTCCCTTTTCATGCGTAGCCTATTGGCTTAACGCATGAATAAACCACCGTTAATATCCCATGTTGCACCAGTCACAAACCCCGCATTTGGACTCGCAAGCAACCCACAAGTTTCAGCAATAAAATGCATACTTCCTAAGGCTTTAACCGGAATATTCTGGATGAACTGTTCCATTTTTTCGTCTGGCACCACGCTATGAACGATCGGTGATTCCATAGGTCCCGGTGCAACTGCATTGACCGTTACCCCTTTTGCCGCAAACTCTTTGGCAAAAATTTTGGTTAACGTCACAATCGCGCCTTTGGTTGCTGCATAGTGTGCACCTGTTGCAGTACCACCGTTTTGTCCTGCTAACGACGCCATATTAATAATGCGTCCATAGCCTTTTTTAGCCATATATTGGCCAATAATTTGGCAAGCCTGAAAGGTGCCGCGTTGGTTGACTTGGGTCACCCAATCAAAATCGGCTGCGGTAATTTCTAATACTGGCGTTGCTTTAGTGACGGTAGCATTATTAATTAACACATCAAGTTTAGAAAATTTCTCTTCAATCCATTGCACCGCTGCATGAAAATCTGCCTCAACTGAAATATCTAATTTCAAGGGAAACATATTTTGGGCATATTGACTTTGAGCCTTGGCATTTTCGGCTTTTTCAAGCGTACTTGCCGACAAAATCACTTGATGGCCTTGGCTCGCAAAATATTCAGCAATAACATTACCGAGTCCAGAAGCAGCACCTGTCACTAAAACAACCTGTTTCATGTTACCGCTCCTAAAGAATGTAGCTAATACCAGCTAAGGCATCGGTTGAGTTAACCAAGTTAATGATTTTACGGTTAATCTTAAAACCTGTAGCCGCATCACGAGTCAAATGGTAAGTAATATCTGCTGTGTAATGCTTGAGGTTTTCTTTACGAAATTCACGTAAGTTTTGAGCACAACGCAAAACGATTTCATCATCTTGGTCTTGAATGACTCGTACTCGCGAAATACTGCGTACCGTATTCGCCTTTGGTGCCGTAGAAATTGCCTCACCATTTTCAAGACGCTGTACACGTAAAGTACGCATATGATTATCGTCATAGGCATAATTTAAGTTGTTTTCGTAGTCAGTAAGGTTCGGGTCAATCGGAATGATATAAACACCCTTTTCATTCCATAAATTGAGCCATTCACGATATTCGCTGTGGTCTAACATATCTGCTTCAGCCCAGATGAAAGCAGTGACTTCATTTAACAATTGCAGATTCATATTCATTGCTCTCTCCTTAAGCCGTCATCATCTTTTTCCACTGCTGATAGGCTGCACGCATACCTGTTTCAGCACTGACATCACTTTTTAAGCCATCTTCGGTTTTGACTTCGCCTGGTAAACCACGGTTCAACATGATCCATAAATCATTACCCGCATTGGCACCGTGTTGTACGCGCTCCCAAGCTTCTGAGTCATCTGGTGTACCAAAACCAAAGGGACCTTGGAAATGTTCATGCAAACGTAAGCGATATTGGTTGGCAATTTGCGGGCCACCATCCATCGTAATCACCGAGTGATGAATTTCTGTTTCAGCAACTGAAATTGGCTGTAACACACGGAAGAACGCCATCGAACATGCAATATTCGGGAATAAATTTAAGTTAAAGCCAGAACCACCAACAGCACGAACAATACGGCGTACTTCTAATTCTTCATGACCTTCGTCGCGCAAAGCTTGAGCCAAGTCTTCAAAACGTTCTTGAATTGGTCGCTCCATAAGCTCTTCGTCTAGATCAACCAGTTCAGGAATCATCACCATAACACTGTGACCATTACCTAAGTCTTCAACAAAGCCCGGTTGGTTTTCGAAGTTAAAGAGTTCTTCTGTTTTTTCATCTACAGAACTTAAGAATGACTTATGTACCAACGGGAAGTGATATGCATCGGTGGTATTTTCAAGCTGGATTTTCCAGTTACCCGGGAAACGGAAACGGTGTTCACCCAACACTTTAATTGGATAACCCGCGCCCTGTTTCATAAATAGGTCAATCCATTTTTTTGCAGGCCCAAGGAACTCTTCAAGCGGTTGAATGTCTTCTTTAAATGAAGCGAAGATCATCCCGTTATATTCTTCTACCCGTAGACTCACCAGTGGCAATTCTGATTTATCTAAACAATCGCCGTAGCTTTCCGGAGATGGTACACCACGTAAACTACCGTCAAGTGCATAACTCCAACCGTGGTACGGACATACAAAACTATTAGTTTTTCCTTTTTTATGTTCGCATACGGTTGCTGCACGGTGACGACAACGGTTTAAAAGTACATGGACTTTCTTTTTACGGTCACGTACCGCCACAACAGGCTGTTTACCGATGTTAATCGTTTTATAGCTTCCGCCTTCCGGAATTTCGCTGGCATGCGCAACCCAGACCCAAGTGCTATAAAAGATTTTTTCCATTTCTTCATCAAAAATACGTTCATCTTTATAAAGAGAAGTATGGGCACGGTCACTTTGAACCAAAGCATCGTAATCAATGCCAATGTTATGCGTTGGGATAATACTGTTCATATCAATAGTCCTTTTAAATATGTCCTGGGTCATTCCTGGGAAGGTACCGGCAATTCAGCTTCACTGTGCCAATGCGATACCGGACGACTGAAAATATTCTGTGTTTGGAAATGTTTAATTTTCCATGTTCCATCTGCTTGCTTTTGAAACTTCACATTGAGCTTTGCTGTATTCAGATGACTACGGCCATCTTTAAAGGTTGAAGTTTGCAACATGAGCCAAGAAGCATTTGCATCATTTTGATTTACATAAATTTGTTCTGAATTTACAAAGTGTGCATTCATAACAAAGTGAGATTCTTTTTGGGTATAGCTTTTAAACATGTCGTAAATCGACTGCCAAGAATCATAACGGCCAAAAGATTTGGCATATTTCTCGCCAATACCTTCCCAAATACAGTCCTGATCAAAAAGATTCATTAGCTCATCAAGGTCTGTATTTGCATTAAGCTCATCGCAGATTTCCATATAGCGATTCAGGCAGTTACGAATCGCATTGTGCGCTTCTAACTGTTCTAGTCGCTCTATGATTTTTGCAATATCCACTTTGTCAGTCATTGCGGTCGCCTTAACGTTGAATAATCAATTCACGCCCAACACGAGCTTCAACTTTGCAATATTTCCAAAGTTTGTATGGCCCTTCACCCACCACAGTCGTTCTAAACAAGTTACAAGCCGCGTGTACGGTTTCAATATCCGGAACATCTGCAAGCAAGTATGTTGTCCAAGGCCAGCCAGCACTTGGGCCAACCATACTTTGGTCATCATCAAGATTTCCAAAAACATGAACACCCGGTAAGTCATGAATGCCATTCCACATTTCACCAAACGCTGCCCAAACTGCTTTTGCTTCAGCAGGTTCTGCATCAAAAAAGTTTTGGTTAATACCCATGCAGAACAAAACGCGTAATGATTTTTTAGCTTCCATCTCAATATCCTTTTAAAAATTAAACTTATAAATAACCTGGGGTTGGTTTTAACCCGAAACTGATTGAGCCTGCATTTTGTAAAGTTGCATCACCCATAAAGGCATGCTGAGTCACCACGTTGGTGTCATTCACAAAACGGCTAAATGGATTGTTGGTATAAATTGCTGTCATGCCTGCGAGCATTTGCATTTTTCGGGTCACTTTGGCGCAAACTCGCGCTGCATGGGTACATGCCAGACGCATATCGCTAATTTGTTCAGCAGTTGCTTCACGACCAGCAATAATTTCATTCCAAACAATATCCATGGTTTGATAAAACCAAGACTTTGCAGCCTGAAATTCTGCATCTGCCTGAGCAAACTCATATTGAGTCACTGGTCGGTTGGCAATTTCTGAACCGCCTGTAATGGATGCTTTACCCGGTGCTAATTTTTCAAATTCTTCTAATGCCGCAGCTGCAACTCCAATACCCACCACGGTTAATACTTGAGTCGCTAAAGACAGGGACGGATATTTAAAAAAAGGCTCGCTTAGTTTTGAAGGTTCACCCCGAACAAAGGTCCATTTCTTTTCGACCAATACATCTTCGACCACCAAATCGTGGCTTCCCGTACCTTTTAAGCCAACGGTGTCCCATGTCATTTCAATTTTGGCTTTTTTTGCAGGCATCACTGCCATGCGTGGTAAACCTTGTATTTCATTGTTTTTAAGCGGTGAAATCCCCACACCAACAATGTCTGCTCCCATACAGCCGCTTGAAAATTTCCAACGTCCACGAACCACGACACCTTCATCGGTAATTTCAGCAGGTTGTGGTGGAAAAATACCTCCAGCAAACACCACATCTGGGCCGTTTTGGTACAATTCTTTAAGTGTATCTTCAGGCAAACTTCCCAAATACGCAGGACTCATACCGAAACTTGCCACCCAACCGACTGAACCATCAGCTTTAGATAAAGTTTCGATCAACTCGCAAAACTGTCGCGGTGACCATTCTTCACCACCAAAACGTTTTGGAACTAATGCACGGTAAACGCCAATCTGCTTAAGTTTTTCGATAATGTCTTGGCTCACATACGCCTGATTATCGAACTCGCCTGTACAGGCACGCTCACGAATTTCTTGACACAAAGCATCTAAGTCAATTGCTTTGTCTTGAGAAGCAAACTCCATTTTAGATAACTTATTCATCATCTAACTCCTTGTAATTTATTGCATTGCATCAACACAAAATTTAGCTATTGCACATAATTGCTCATCTTTTTGATGCTTCGATACGATCTGTAAGCCCACAGGTAAACCTTCAATGGTTTCAAGTGGCACTGAAATAGCTGGATGACCTGATAAATTAAATGGACGAACTAAAGCCGTAAGATTCAGAAAAGCGACTGTATTTTCAGCTTCAGCAACTTTTGGTGGAATTTGCGGAAGCGTTGGTAAGATCAATGCATCATATTTTTCTAATAAAGCATCAAGTTCTTGAGTCAGCTGCTGCTTCACGACTTCGGCTTGCTTTACTTGCTCTAAGGTAGTTTCAGCAGCTTTTAACAGGCGATTATTTACATCAGGACCAATTAAACCTGTTTTGGTTAACTCACCAAAAGCTTGCCAGTTTTCATAATTAATAATCTGCATGCCTGCGTCATAAGCCGCGTCAAAATGTTCAACTTTTTCTAAAGTGGTCTGTAAATTGGCTTTTTGAAATGCTTGATGGATACAGTTCCAAACAACCTCATCTGCGCTTACATCTAAAACAGCAAGTTTTGGTGCACTAGTACATGCAGTTGGCTTAAAAGTTGGATCAATAATTTGCATCGCCTTTTCAATCATCTCGACTGAATTTGCAAAAGGACCAACGCAATCTAAAGAACTCGACGGCGGATATACACCTTTTCTGCTAACACGGCCAAAAGTCGGTTTTAAACCAAAAACTCCGCAGCATGCAGCGGGCATACGGATAGAGCCGCCCGTGTCGGTACCTAAAGTAAAATCAGCTTGTTTTGCTGCAACTGCCGCAGCCGAACCACTCGAAGATCCGCCTGGAATAAGTTCAGGATATTTGGGATTAACAGGTGTACCAAAAGCGTGGTTAATGCCTGTAATACCAAAAGCCAATTCGTGCAAATTTGTTTTCGCAATAATTTCACAGTCAGCTTTTAAAATGTTTTTAACCACCTCAGCATCATCTTGAGCAGGTTCAACATTTAGTAAAGCTCGACTACCAGCAATGGTTTTTAGACCTTGAATATCAATTGTGTCCTTGACCATCACCTTGAGCTTGCCACTTCCTTTGTGCACGCTTTGACTAACAATATTCATTCACTTTTCCATGTATTTTTATTCATTAATCAAAATATCGGAAAATTTAATGGAATTGTCAAGTATTTTTTATAATTTGTTCTCAAGGAAATATCCAAAATTTTGTTTATAATAGGATTACCCTTTTTTCACTAAGTTATTGCTTAGCTATGCTTGATCATTTAGAACAATTTCTTCCTAATAAAGAACCGTCGAGTATTCAAAATTTCCCTTTTTTTTGGGTTTCTCAAGTGAATGGAAAATATTCACAACTCATTGAAAAATCAATAAAAAAACTAGGTATTGATAATACACGCCGTAAAATCATTTTAAGTACTAATGCTTTGAGTGAAGCCAGTATTACCGATATCGCTAATCTTTCTACCTTAAAGTTAACTACAGCAACAAAAGCTGTATATCGCTTAGTAGAAGATGGAATTGTCGAGGTCTACTCTTCTACCACCGATGAACGAATTTCGATGGTGAAATTAACTCCCAAAGGTATCGAGCTGGTTGAACAGATTAATCAAATTAGTGTGGTCACCTTAGCGGGCATCCTAAATGCCTTTTCAGAAGATGAGCTTCACAATTTAAATCATCAGTTAAAGAAATTATTTGATCTTATGCCATCAAGTTAATTATTTGACTTGATATCGGGTTCAATGCGCTCAAGAGCAGCATGAAATAGTTCTTCTTTTCTCGCTGCTCTTTATTAAAATAAGTTTCAATATTAAAAAAATAAATAAAAATCAGTTTCTTAATTCAATAAATTATTACTATCTGTTTACTTAACATACTTTTTAGGTATTCTAACATACTCAATAAGTAATGGAATTTTACATATAAAAAGAAAATAATAATTCCATGATCTTTAAAATCCCATTAACTCCTAATTGGGTTTAGACGCACTCTTCCGGTCTGTACGAGACCAAATTACTCATTTCTAGCCTATTTATTATTCTTATCTAAAAGGGGGAAATATCGAAGACTTCAGAGGAATAATAAAAGTTAGATATCAATTTCTTTAAGCGTTTTATACATAAGGATTAAGTGTATGAACCAAAGTAATATCGCTGTTGAAAGGACACAAAAGAAAAGCAATGCTTATGCATGGTATGTCGTCACACTTTGTATGTTGGCATATATATTTTCATTTATTGACCGCCAAATTCTGGCGCTGATGATTGAACCCATCAAAGCAGATCTCCAACTTTCAGATACACAATTTAGCCTGTTACATGGCCTTGCCTTCTCACTGTTTTATGCGGTTATGGGTTTACCCTTAGCCTATATTGCCGATCGTTTTTCACGACCAAAATTGATTTCAATCGGGATTATTGTTTGGAGTTTAGCAACGGCCACTTGTGGTTTAAGTAAAAACTTTATTCAACTGTTCCTGAGCCGTATGGCGGTCGGCGTAGGTGAAGCTGCGTTATCTCCAGCCGCTTATTCAATGTTCAGCGACATGTTTAGTAAGGACAAACTAGGTCGTGCTGTCGGAATTTATTCAATTGGCGCTTTTTTAGGTGGTGGTATTGCCTTTTTAGTTGGCGGGTATGTCATTAACTTGCTTAAAGGTGTAACGCTCATTGAAGTTCCACTATTAGGCGCACTGAAAGCATGGCAAATTGCCTTTTTTGTAGTAGGTTTACCGGGCATCATTATTGGTCTGCTATTTATTCTGACCGTTAAAGACCCTGCACGTAAAGGCCAACAGCTCAACCAAAATGGACAAGTTGACCAAGTTAAATTCTCTCAATGTCTTCAGTTTATTAAAAAACATTCGAAAACATTTGCATGTCACTATTTAGGTTTTACCTTTTATGCAATGGCACTCTATAGCCTAACTAGCTGGACACCTGCATTTTATATTCGTAAGTTTCAACTCGCACCGACTGAGACAGGCTATATGCTCGGTACGATTCTGTTAGTCGCAAATACATTAGGCGTATTTTGTGCAGGTTGGCTAAATGATTGGTTTATTAAAAAAGGACGCCAAGATGCACCGATGTTCACGGGTGTGATTGGGATTGTTGGCCTGATTATTCCAATTGCATTTTTTACCCAAACAGATCAGCTATGGCTTTCAGTCAGCTTACTGATTCCTGCAATGTTCTTTGCATCTTTCCCTCTAGTAATTTCGGCAACTGCTTTGCAAATGTTAGCCCCAAACCAATTTAGAGCACGTCTTTCTGCCCTATTCCTTTTAGTGAGCAACTTAATTGGACTCGGTATTGGTACAACATTGGTGGCCATTATCACAGATAAAGTTTTTGGTAGCCCGTTAATGGTAGGTTCTTCTTTATCTATTGTAGGTGGTCTGTCGTGTGTACTGGCTCTAATTCTGCTTTTTAAAGGCTGCAAATTCTTTAGTGAAAGCATGAAACTTGAAAAATTAAATTAATAGGTCTCACCAATTGCAAAAATGTACTCTCTAACTAAACGCTTAGAGAGTACCGAAATATTCAAAATTACGTAGTGCCGAGGACTGGCATACATCTGGGAAATGGATTATGGAATTATTTCACCGTTTTAAACCAAACACTTTAGCCGTTGCCACTTTATTACTGATGTGCAGCAACTCATGGGGCGCAAATCCAAATCAGCAAATTGAAGATGAATGGAAATTCACTTTAAAAAATGCCTACATTAACCGTGATTTTGATAATGATGCACTCAAAGATACGGGCAGTTGGTCTCAGGCAGCGTCTTTATTTTATAAATCGAAAATGCATGACACTCCGTTAGTCATAGCAGACAAGCCAATCACGATTGGGGCCGATGCATCGGTTCAATACGCCGTGCGCTTGAGTTCAGACAAACATGTCGCTGACACAGTTTTGCCTTTTAATAAAGAAACGCAATCTCAAGCATCAGACTATCTAAAATACGGCGCGACTTTAAAGCTGGGCTATGACAAAACACTTTTAAGTGTCGGTGAACTCTGGCTAGATTTACCTGTAACGGCAGTCGATGCTAGTCGTCAGTTACTTACTTCGTATTGGGGAACCAACTTAAAGTCACAACTTTCAGATCAACTCTATGCTGAAATTGGCCGAGTTGAAAAAGTGTCTCCACGAAATGAAGAAGACTTTAAAAAGTTTTCGTTCACATCAAATGGAATTACCAAAGAATCTGACGGTTTGAACTACATTGACCTGCGCTATCAATTTACGCCATCTTTAAAGGGCGAATATTATTTTGGCAATTTAGAAGATCTCTACAACAAACACTATGTTGGCCTTGAGCATAATTGGAAGCAGCCAAGTTTTGCACTTACCTCTAAGTTTAAGTACTTTAATGCAAAAGATGACGGCAATACTTTTGATATTGATGCGCAGAACATTGGTTTACTTGAAACCGTCAAAGTAAAAAACCATACCTTTGGTTTGGGTTACCAACAAATTATTGGTGAATCGGCTTACCCATTACCAGATGGTTTCTTACCAGAGACGTACTTTATTAACTGGAACGCCACAGGTTTCTTTAAAGAAGATGAAAAGTCTTACCATGTCATGTATGGCTACGACTTTAAAGATTATGTGCCAGGCCTAAACGCGATGGTGAAATATGTTTACGGACATGACTTTAAAGCAGCAAATGGTGAGAAAAACCACGAAACCGAGTCCAATATCATTCTGAACTATGCCTTTCAGCAGCCACTCTTAAAAGGATTTGCCCTGCAATATATTCGGATTGACTACAACGTAAGACATGGTAATGACTTTGGTGAAGACCGTTTATTCGTCAATTACACCAAAAAGTTTTAACTAAAAAATCCCCCTAAAATTTAGGGGGTATTTTTTTATCCTAATTTATTGACCAACTTTAATGGTAAAACCTTCATAGCAATACTCATTGGTAACCATGGCCACTGTGGTACATACGCTTTTACAGGTTGTTTTTCGATAGCTTTGACCAAAGCTTTACATCCTGTTTTGGCATCTACCTCAAAAGGTAGATGTTTAGCACCTTCATTTATTTCAGTACGAATGTAACCCGGGAAAATTGTAGAAACTTTAATTGGGGTATCCAGTAATTCAGCACGAATACCTTCAGCCAAGTGAGCAACCGCAGCTTTACTTGCTGCATAGGTCGATAAATGTTTTGGTAATCCACGCATGGCACTCATGGATGACATCACCACCAAATGACCTGCGTTTTGCTCTCTAAAAATTTCAACCGCCGCTTCACACTGCGCTAAGGCAGAAATAAAGTTGGTTTCAGCGGTGGCTTTATTAATTTCAAAATTGCCTTTACCAATACGGCGACCATTTCCGACTCCAGCATTGACAATAATTCGGTCCAAATAACCAAACTCTTGCTTAAATGCACGAAAAACTTCGAAAACCTGATCGTAATGAGTCACATCTAGACTTTTTGCAATCACCTGAATGCTATATTCATTTTCAAGTTCAGTTTTTAAAGTCTCTAATCGGTCTAAACGGCGTGCACAAATTGCCAAGTTATAGCCTTTCGCTGCAAATTCATGCGCCATACCCGCACCCAACCCAGAACTTGCACCTGTAATTAAAATTGTCTTTGCCATGCTTTTATCCTTATTTTTAAATCCATGTCAGCAAATCTGGACGTTCAGCTTTGATAAAATGATGTTCATTTAAACTTAAAACCTGAGCTTCATTTCCAACCAACCGCAAAGTCGTGAGGCTTGTATTAGCAATTGCCCAATTCAACGCAAAAGTTCGATTAGGACTGAGTTCAAGCAGTTTTCCAATGGCTACAGAAATCACTCCACCAGAGGTAAAAACGACTGCATAGCGAGGTTTGGTTTTTGCTAAATCATCACAAAGTTGCTGCAATGCTGTTTCGACTCTTTCTTTAAAGTGTGGCCAAGACTCATCATATTCATGATGAAAATCGCCATCGGTCCATCGCCCAATGGCACCTTCAAATATTTTGGCAAGATACGCACGTGGGTTTTGTTCTTGTGCTACGTCAGCTTTTAGCAGTTCAGGCTGTTCAAAACGCGGCTCATAGCGTGCAAAAACCTGTTGATGGTTAAACTCATTCCATAAATTACTATGTTGAATCACCGCATCTGGAAAGCATTCATTAAGTGCGAGCTTTGCAGTCTGCTCATGGCGCTGCATAGTTCCTGCAACCACATAAGGTTGTTCTTTCAATATTTGCTTAAAATAACGACCTAATAAAGTCGCCTGAGCCTCACCATTTTCAGACAGCTCATCATAGTTACTTTTACCAAACGATGCCTGTCCATGTCTTACCAGATAAATTGTGGTCATTTTCTTAAAATACCCTGTATTTTCTGTAGAGATTGCTGAGCAAATTCAGATTCTTGCAATTTTTGCTGTGCGATAAGTTTTAAAGCTCGGATATGTAGCGCATGAATCACGATCCAGAAATCTTTAAAAGCGGGGTTTCGGGTTTGTTTATGGTAATAACGATAATAGATTTGCTGGGCAATCACGGCTAAACGGAATACACCGAAGACTTCATAAAAAGCCCAGTTTTGAGGCTCCAGACCTGTTTTTTGCAAATAATAGTCAACGACTTCTTTGCGAGAGAACATTCCCTTTAAGTGAGTCGGCTGACGGCGTGTTGATCTAAAAATCATATTATCCGTTGGCTCAACCCAATAGGCCAAAGCACTGCCCAAATCCATTAATGGATCCCCCAAGGTCGCCATTTCCCAATCCAGCACCCCAATCACATCTGTTGGATGCTCTGGATCTAAAATCACATTATCAAAACGCCAATCATTGTGAATAATACAAGTCGTCGAGTCTTGAGGGATATTATCATTTAGCCATTTTCGGACATATTTAAATGAAGGAACGTTGATTGTGCGGACTTTTTCATAGCGTTTATCCCAACCTTCAACTTGTCTACGACAATATCCCGCACCTTTGCCTAGTTCAGCTAAAGGCGTGTTCTCATAGGGAACTTGATGTAGCTCAATCAACTTATCAATAACATTTACACAAAGCTCATGAACATCTTCTTCATTAAAACCAAGTTCAGGCGGTAATTTTGCACGAGGAATAATGCCTTCAATCCGTTCCATGACATAAAAATCACAGCCAATGACCGATTCGTCCTGACAAAGTGCAACCATTTTAGGAAGCACTGGATAATAAGGCGCAAGATTTTTCTGCACCATATATTCACGGGCCATATCGTGGGCTGACTTCGCTTTTGTTCCTTTTGGGGGACGTCGCAAAATTAAATCGGTATTTTCATATTTTAAACGATAAGTCCAATTCGACGCCCCGCCCGTATATTGAGTAACGACTGCTGGGCCAACCAACTCAACCCCTTGGTTTTTTAACCAGTTTTCAACTGCCCCAATATCAAGCTCTTCACCTTCACGTACTTCACCGCCTACATCAATTACCGACATATTCACTTCCTTTAAACTTATACTTTCTTATGACGACCATAACCACGTTTGGCCAACTCTAATTTGGCAATCATGCCTTTATGTACTTCATCTGGACCATCAGCTAAACGTAAACTGCGTGCTTGGGCAAAGAAACCTGTTAATGGCGTATCTCTTGAAACACCTGCACCGCCATGTAGCTGAATTGCCATATCGACTACTTTTTCTAAAACACTCGGAGCGACCACTTTAATTGCAGATATTTCTGTTAAAGCAGCCATATTGCCTAAAGTATCCATTTTATAAGCAGCATACAAGGTTAAAAGTCTGGCTTGATCTATGGCGACTCGAGCATCAGCCACGCGTTCGAGGTTTCCACCGAGTTTTAAAATTTCTTTGCCAAACGCCGTTCTAGACATGCCTCTATCAATCATGAGTTCTAGCGCTTTTTCAGCAGCGCCAATACAACGCATGCAATGGTGAATACGCCCTGGCCCTAAACGCCCTTGTGCAATTTCAAAACCTTGCCCCGCTCCACCAATAAAGTTTTCAATAGGCACTCGAACATTATTAAAGTGAACCTCACCATGTCCATGCGGCGCATCGTAGTCACCAAATACAGGTAACATCCGTTGAATTTCGACACCTGCGGTATCAATCGGTACTAAAACCATGGAGTGTTGATGATGGCGGTCTTTGGTTTCATCTGGGGTATGCGCCATAAAAATAATGACTTTAGCATTTGGGTCACCTAAACCAGACGACCACCACTTTTTGCCATTTAAAACAATTTCATTACCGTCGATGAGTGCAGTCGCTTGCATATTGGTTGCATCGCTTGACGCAACATCGGGTTCAGTCATACAAAAAACCGAACGAATTTTTCCGTCCAATAATGGCTCTAACCATTGCTGTTTTTGCTGTTCATTACCATAGCGCCATAACAATTCCATATTTCCTGTATCTGGTGCATTACAGTTAAAAACGGTAGGTGCCAATAAGCTACGGCCAGTCAATTCAGCAATATGCGCATATTCTTGAACTGATAACCCTGCACCGAGTTTTTCATCGGGTAAAAACATATTCCAAAGACCAGCTTGTTTAGCTTTAGTTTTCAGAGTTTCTAACAGTTCAGGCCACTGCCATTTTTTCCAGTTCCCATCTGGATTTAGCTCATGAACCTCTTCCCAAAATTTTGCTTCGACAGGTTCTATTTCTTCTAAAATAAATTTTCTTGTTCGCTCAGCAAAATCTTGAGCTTTCTTGGAGAGTTCAAACATTCTTTTTCCTTTACATCATTATCTGGTCTTTACATCAACATAACTTGAAACTTAATATGAATGAAATGATTTTATTAAATAACACCTCATGAATAATATTCATAACTTACATGGTCTAGACCTAAGTTTTTTTCACCGAATTGATATCAATTTATATCCGCTTTTTATCGCGATTTATGAGCAAAAAAGTATTTCGAATGCTGCAAGTAGTCTCAATATTACGCAGTCAGCAGCAAGTCATGCTTTGCAGCGTTTACGCCAGCAACTTGAAGATGATGTATTTATACGTGTAGGCAATAAAATGTCTGCCACTCCTTTTGCAGAACAGATTTATCCAACTGTGAAGCAAGCACTTTTAACCATCCAAAATATTAGCCAACAGAAACATGTCTTTGATCCAACAAGTTTAAAAAGCTTAAAAATCGCCGTTCATGATGAGATTGAACCGATTATTCTTCCAAGACTGGCTCAACATTTTCAAAATCTTAATTTAGATTTGCAGTTTGTGAGTATGAAGCTAGATCGAAAACATATTATGGCGGACTTGGCGACACAACAGCTCGATTTCGTGATTGACCTAGAACAATACTTATCTCCAAAAATTACCTTTGATCATTTGGTAACAGATGAGTTTGTCATTTGCAGCCAACTTAAAGAAGTCGATTTAGCTAGTTATATCAGTGGTCGGCACATTGGTGTTTCGTCACGCCGTACGGGCGCTTTACTTGAAGATATTTATTTAAACCAACACCAAAAAATCTCTAGAAATGTATTTATGCGCTGTCAAAACTATTCAACGGCATTACAAGTTTTAGGAGCTCAAGCCGACGCAATACTCACTATGCCCCGAATGATTTTGCAGCATTTGTCTTATAGTCCTGAAATTTGCTTACATTCTCTGCCTTTTGAGATAACCAATATTAAAATGGGTATGTTTTGGCACGAAGATTTAAGGGATAATTTAAGACATCAATTTTTGCGACATGAAATTATTAAACTTTTTCATTAAAGCAAATTGATCTACTAAGCTTCTATCGTACAAGGATCAGTAATGAGTAAAGATGAACGGATAATCCAGAATCAGGACAACAAAAAAACGATTCGTCATGAAGATTACATTGCTGGTATTGGTAAAGGCATGGCGATTTTAGATAGTTTTAGTAGTAATCAACATCGTTTAAACATTTCTATGGCTGCTGAAAAAACTGGGCTTACCCGAGCAGCAGCAAGACGACATTTATTAACTTTAGAATATTTAGGGTATCTTGAGTCAGATGGTCACTATTACTATTTAACTCCGAAAGTTCTTAAATTTTCAGGAGCTTATTTAGGTGCAGCCCAGCTTCCGAAAGTATCTCAGCCTTTATTAAATCTTCTAACTAACCAAACTTCTCTCATTTATTCGGTGATGGTACTTGATGGTTATGAAGCCATTACCATTGCTCGTAGTGCGGCCCACCAACAAACTGACCGTGTAAATCCATACGGCTTACACTTGGGTAACCGCTTACCTGCTCATGCGACATCTGCGGGTAAAATTTTACTGGCACATTTAAGCCAAGAAGAACAATTGGACTGGCTCCAAAAATATCCTCTTCAGCGTTTAACTAAATATACGCATGTCGAAAATGATAAATTTTTAGAGTTACTACAAGAGATTCGAGAACAAGATTGGTGTTATTCGCGTGAAGAACACGAATTAGGAGTTCATGCGCTCGCCGTACCGATTTATGGACAAGACTTTAAAGTGGTTGCAGCTTTAAATATTGTTTCTCCAACTATGAAAACAACTGAAGAATATTTAATTCAACATATTCTGCCGCTATTGCAAGAGACTTCGCGAGATTTGAGACAAGTTCTTTAAATCTTGCTTAGGCTATTTGAATAGATAGAACGATCCTGAATAAATGCTTAGGCTATTTCTAAAAGTAATTGAAAGGGATTTTCAAATAACGGATGCCATTCGCTTCAGGTTCCGGAAAATTTCCACCATTCATATTAATTTGAATTGAAGGCAAAATTAATTTTGGCATTGCCAAAGTAGCATCTCTTTCTTGACGCATTTTGATGAATGAGTCCTTGGAAACTTGTCGATTTAAATGAATATTGCTTTGCTTTTGAGTTTTTATATCTGTTTGACAGATATATTCATCACGGCCTTCGGGCTTATAGTCATGGCATAAGAACATACGCATATTGTCGGGAAGTGTATAAAGTTTTTGTACCGAATCATAAAGCTCAGCAGCACTTCCTTTAGGAAAGTCACATCTTGCTGAGCCATAATCGGGCATAAATAAAGTATCCCCGACAAAAACAGCATCAGCGATCACATAGCTTAAGCAAGCTGGCGTATGCCCTGGTGTAGGAATGTTATAGGCTTCTATCTCCCCTATTTTGAAATGTTCATAATCTTCAAACAAATAATCAAAGGGCTGATTTTCATTAAATTTCTTAAAATCAAAATTATAGATAGCCGAAAATGTTTCTTGTACTACCGAGATTTTTTGACTAATCGCAATTGTACCGCCCAATTTAGATTTTAAATATTGAGCCGCAGTCATATGGTCCGCATGTACATGGGTTTCTAAAATCCATTGTACTTTGAAGTTTTGCGCGAAGACATAATCGACGATCAGATCAGCATTGGTTGTTTTTGTAGTGGCCGATGCGGCATCGTAATCAAGCACGCTATCAATAATAGCGCATTGAAGAGTCGCTAAATCTGCAACAACATAGCTAAAAGTATTGGTGTTTTCATCAAAAAAATCTTTTACTAGAGGTTGTTGCATAGGTTTAATTTCCTTTATTTAAAATTCGGTAAATAAACATTCCTAATAACATTGCGACAATAAAATAAAGCGCTTCAAAATGTCTTAATCCAATCAAAGTTAAAGCGGGCGCTGGACATATACCTGCTATTCCCCAGCCTATACCGAAAATAAAAGCACCCACAATTAACCTTTGGTCAATCTGTGTATTCGTTGGTAATTGAATTTTCTCATTAAAAAGCGTTTTAGGAGTTTTTATAGCCTTTTGAAATGGAATAAATGCCACAGCAATAGCACCTAACATTACAAACATTAAGCTAATATCCCACTGCCCAAAAATATCTAAAAAACCTAATACCTTTTCTGGATTAGACATGCCAGAGATCATTAAACCTAATGAAAATAAGCTACCAAATAAAAAAGCAAAAATGTTTTTCATAGGATTACCCCATCACATGACGAATGATATAAACCGTTAACATGCCAGCAAACATAAAAACTGCTGTCGCTATCATCGAGCGTTTTGATAACCTGCTCATACCACAAATACCATGACCGCTTGTACAACCCGACCCTAACCGTGTTCCAAAGCCTACAAGTACACCTGCTAGAATAAGTGCAAATGTATTAGCTTTAATTTCAATTTCAGGCTGATAAAAATAACCATATATGAAAGGTGTAATCACGAGTCCCGCAATAAACCAGAATGCCGAACTCTTAAAGGTGTCTTTAGTAGGATTGATGACTTGAGCAAGCAAACCACTGATTCCGGCTATACGGCCATTTATATATAAATACCCAACTGTTGCGATGCCTAGTAATAAACCACCAAAAAAGGCATAGACAATATTTGACATATAACCACTCTTAACAATATATGTTTTTATAATCTGTATTATACGCTGATTCTTTTAGAAATACTTAATATAAAACTTTTGAGTTTATAATTCTTCTTAACAAGAAAAAGCCCCAAGATTTTGGGGCTTTTATCATTAAATTAGATCTTTAATGCCTAATTGTTCAGGTAACTTTTCCATAACCTTATTCAATCTATTATTTGCTGGAGAGATACAACCTGTGTAATGGCTTAATTTAGTTTCTGTGCCATTAGGTTGAATCCAAGTAATGTAATAGCTAGACATGTCGGTCGCTGTTTGCTGGCAACCCGCAGTTTTTGATTGTGTACCTGTTTCAGGGCGATAAGTTTTTAGATCATCTGCAAGTTTTTTATAATCTTTAACGCTACCTTGAATTTCTTTAACACCTATAGCTTTAGTGTATTGTTTACCTTCAAAGCGAATTAAACCTGTAGGTGTTACTTCTACAGAATAAATCGGACATGCGCCAAAACATGGGCTAGAAGCATAGCGGATTGTCTCTTGTGTATTCGGTGCTTGCTGAACAGAAGCACAACCCATCAAAGCTAAACCAGATAAAGTTGCAAGAACCAAAAATCTCATTACATCACCTATTATTATCAAGTGGCTTTAATTTATCAAATCATACACTTCTTGTCATTAAAGACTATTTTTTGTGATTTTATTCATTATTTAACTTTTAATTTTGCTTAGGCTATTGAGCAAGATAAAAACATTTTCTTTCACCCATAAAAAAAGGCCCATCTTTCGATGAGCCTTAAGCCATAAAAGCTTAAATTCCTGAAATACAAATTATTACTGGATAGTAATAATCTGCGTCGACCATTCTAGCGCAACCCAATAAATTATATAAATATAATATAAGTATATATTTAAGCTCGTTTTTCCAACAAAAAACACCTTATTTTTAAGGTTTAAAACTTAATAATGTTTATTTTTAATTAAAATTCACAATGTTAAGTTAAACAAAACTTAATAAAAGTTAAGGTTTTATTTATAGGTAAAACATCCTAAGGAACTGGTCAATAGTTAAGCTATATCTAGCGTTCAGGCTGAATTGACCATAAGACTATTTCAAGTTTAGCAACAACATCAAGCACTTTTTTACTATTTGGTAAAGCTATCTAGTTAAAAATATAGAATTTACTTTTACTCTTTTATATAAAAAATATATTAAAGGATAAGGCAAAAGAGAAATACTCTCTTTTGCCTTTCTTAATTATTGTTCTAAGCTATAAGCAATCACATAATCACCATGATCAGGTGATTGACGTGCTCCACCTGCGGTAACAACCACATACTGTTTACCTGTTTTAGGTGAAACATAGCTTATTGGTGTTCCTTGGCTACCTACTGGCATGCGTGATTTCCACAGTTCTTTACCTGTAGATGAATCAAATGCACGTAAGTAGTAATCTTGTGTTGCAGCAAAGAAGACCAAGCCACCTTGAGTTGCCATCGGCCCACCAATTGTTGGCATACCGATCGGTGCTTTTAAGCCCATCTTGATACCCATCGGCCCAGTATCTTCAACTGTACCTAATGGTACTTGCCATGCAACTTGACGAGTTTTCAAATCAATCGCAGTCATGGTGCCAAATGGTGGTTTTTGACAAGGAATGCTTAGAGCCGACATAAAGCGGTTTTTATTCACTTTATATGGTGTACCTTTCATTGGTACAGCTCCCATACCTGTGTTTACTTTCTCTCCACCATTCGCCTGAATCTTAATATCTTCAGGAGTTTGCTCCATCAATTGAATCCATAAGCCAAGGCGCATATCGTTCACGAACATATAACGATGAGTCGGGTCAAAAGCGATGCTACCCCAGTTCATACCACCCAACGAACCTGGAAAGCTTAATGAAACATCAGTACCTGGTGCAGTAAATAGGCCTTCGTAACGCATTGACTTGAAGTTAATACGACACATCAATTGATCGAACGGCGTTGCACCCCACATATCTGACTCAGTTAAAGTCTGATTACCAATTTGAGGCATTTCAACTGAACGAGGTTGAGTTAAGCTGTATTGTTCACCCGGAATATTGGCAGGTTTAACTGGTTGTTCAATCACTTTAGTCAGTGGTTTACCCGTTACTCGGTCAAGAACAAAGAATTGGCCTGATTTGGTTCCAATGACAACAGCTGGTTTAGTCGTACCATCTTTTAATGGGAAATCAACCAAACTTGGTTGCATTGGTAAGTCAAAGTCCCATAAATCGTTATGAACAGTTTGATATACCCACTTCTCTTTACCTGTTGTCGCATCAAGTGCTAACACAGAAGTATTGTATTTATGATCCAATGGATTACGGTTACCACCCCAAATGTCGACAGATGAACTGCCCATAGGTAAGAATACCGTATTCATTTGTGGATCATATGACATTGCAGCCCATGAGTTTGCCGAACTACGTTTATAGGTTTCACCCGGTTTAAGAACATAGTTCGGGTTTGGATTGCGCGGGTCAAATGCCCAACGAAGTTTACCCGTAATCACGTCATAACCACGAATAACACCACCCGGCATATCTGCGGCTACGTTGTCGGCAATACGGCTACCCACCACAATAGTTGTTCCAGCAATAGTCGGTGCAGAAGTCACTTCAAAACGTGGAGCTTTTGTTCCAGCACCAAGACCTTCTAGCAAATCAACCGTTCCATTTACACCAAAATCAGCACAGCGCTGACCGTTATCTGCATTCACTGCAATTAAACGACCATCAGGTGTATTAGTATATACACGGCGTGGACATGCTGTATTGGTTGCAACCGCAGTTACTGCATTTGCACCAGCTAAAGTTGGTTGTACAAGCGGTTTAGTTGAATCAAAGTATGCAACACCGCGGCAACGTTCCCAAGCATCGGCTGTAGAGTTCACCTCAGCTTTCCAGAGTTGCTTGCCCGAGTCGGCATCTATCGCAAAAATGTTGTTATGTGGTGTACATAAAAACACTTTATTTCCAACTTGTAGCGGGGTCATTTGGTCTTCAGCCCCATTACCGCTACCCGTTGTAAAGTCGCCCGTTCTAAAGCGCCAAGCTTCTTTTAATTTATGAACGTTATCTCGGTTAATTTGATCGAGAGCAACAAAGCGGCTACCACCTGCATCATTACCATAATTTTCCCAATTTACCTGTTTTTTTGCAGGATCAACTGGTACTAAAGGTAATTTTTCACCTGAACTTGCTACTGTGGGATGCGGTTGGAACATTTGATAAAGCGCAATCAACATACCCACAACAACTAATCCACCTACCGCATAGGATGAAGATGCCAAACTAGTTTGAAATTGGTAACGTCTAATTGAAGGTAAGGTAAATAACAACGCAGCAAAAAGACCGGCAGGAAACATTAAGCGCGAAAATAACGGCCAAAATTCCCATCCAGCATCAACAAATGACCAAATTACGGTACCAACAAAAACAGCCGCAAAAATCCAGACACCCAGTGCTTTTTTACGGAAAATACTAATTGCAGAAATAGCAATAAACAGTCCTGAGATAAGGAAATACCAAGAACCACCAAGGGATACTAGCTTTCCACCACCTACGATGTAAAAAACACCAGTAGCCAATAAAACTAGACCTAATATAAAACACCATATTTTGAATAAGATATGAAACTTAGAATCTGACTCAGACATAGATCCTACTCCACATATACTGAACCCGAATAGTTCAAGCATTTGGGCCAGTTAAACTATGTCTAACCAGCCATCAATATTGTTAAAAATTGACTTTCACACTAAGACCAGCCACCCAAGCATCATCAACTTCTTTTACACCAGCAGGTTGATGAATATATTGAATGTTTGGACGTAACATGACGGCCGGAGACCATTGATAGGTATAATTCAACTCGACATTTAGCTCGTCGTCTTGAATCGGAATATAGTCAGATGCAATCGAATCATAGCTATAGTATCCACGACTTTCATTTGTTGCGATCTGTTTATCTTTAGCACGGTCATTAACTACATAATTGGCTATACCAAAACCAATCGAATCATTTGGACGGCTATCAAACGGTCCCTTATACCAAAGAGCAAGCTGTTGCGTACTTTGAACGAAGGTAGTTGCTTTATCATTTACAACACCATTAAAACTTACATATAAACCGCGTTTCGGATCTTCGCCTTTATTCGTCAGTTGTTGTTGTGCATTAATCCAGAAACTTTGTTTTCCATCATGAACCTTACCCGCAGTTTTAATATCATTGGCTTCTGCGGTTGAGTACAGTGCACCTACTTTATATTCACCCGGCAAGCCATTAAAGGCAGCAAGTTTTGGTTTCCATGCGAGCTCAACTGGTATGGTTGCACCCTTCACGTTGTTCATATCCAGATTAAAACCATCACTATTTGATTCGGTTTTAATGTTGTCTGGATTTACTTCATAAACACCGACACCCAAAGTCCACTCAGGCGCAAATTGATATTTAACGTTTGCAGCCCAAACACCAACTGGTGAGTTGTACCAAATTGAACCAATTGATTTTCCTAGCTGCCCACCGCAAAGCAATAAGTTCTGAAACTCACATTGAGAACTATTGAAGTCTTCTGACATGCCCATACGGCCAACTTTGGCCTGTATAGTATTATCAACAAAGCCTTTCTTTACCCATGCTTGAGACAGACGCCAGATTTTACCGCGACCATAAATCTCTTGAGCATTACCTAATTGGCTAGAACGCGGGTCTTTAATACGCTCCAAAGTAAGCGCATTTCCGTCACGTTTAGTCACGACTAGGTTCGCTGTTGTATCTTTCCACCCAGCAATCTTTTCTAAATCAAAGTTTGCACCTAAAGAAAGCTGCGCGGCATTTTCAAAAGTATTGCTGTCGTTGTAACCACCATCTAAATTTGTGGCACTTTGGCTCATAATAGAAGCTGTAAATTTATAGCCCTGTTGTTCTAGCTGTTGGCGCTCACCATTCCAGTCGCCTAGCAACCATTGACGGTCTTGTGACCAAGGATCATTCGCGAGCGCACATTGGCTACCTAATACAGCGAGCGTTAAAACACTCAGTTTCATTAAATTTGGCATTTCAAGTCCCTTTTATCATTTCTATATTTCTATGCTGCGCCTCATATGAGGCGCTTTCCTTATTGTTATTTAACACTTGTAAAACCAAGCTCAGAAGTTGCGCCAAAACGATCAGTAATATTCGCTGTAATTGAGGCAACTTTTACGGTCGGCTTCCAATTCGCTTTTGCGATCCCTTGTGCATTTGTAGCAACAGTTACTGCTCCTAAATATTGCTCAGCTTCTTTTGATGACGCATTTTGATTACCAAAAAATTCAACTTGATAGCGTTGATTTGGCAAGCCATTGACTTCTACAGCAACTGAACCTTTATTTGCAGTTAATTTAGGAGCTTTAATACCCTGATTAGGTTGAGCATTACAGCCTTGTTCATTTGGCTGAGTACATGTTTTTTGTTGTTTAGATGGGTCAACAACCACACCACCACCACGAGAACCTACAAATCCTGCATGCTCAAGTGCAGGCACAGCAAATACAATTGCACCCAAACGCTGATCTGGTACACATGAACCACCCGCTTCACAGCGTTTAATATCTTTACCATTGTCCCAAATCAGGTTTTTAGTCAATGTAATTTTTGCATTTGCATCTTTTTCAGAACGGATGGCTACACCAATACGATTACCATGTACTTTATTGCTATCAAGAATATTGCCATCACCCGTCATGTTGAAACCAATCGAGTTATTGGTCATTTCGTTGTAGGCAATATAGTTACGCTTACCCCAGTTGATCTGTAAGCCATCTGAATAGTTTTCGAATTTATTACCAACTACCGCATTATCATTACCCCACAAAATTTCAATACCTTGTGATGGTTCTGGGTTTGCTTTGGTTGAAACAAAATGGTTATTGGCAATTAAGTTAAACGCAGCACCACGTGTCAGCTCTAGACCATCACCATTGTCTTGGAAAATATTGTCTAAAACTTTGTTGTTATTGGTGGTGGTTGCGGTTGGGTTACCTTGACCATCATCACCAGTAAGCATGACACCAGCACCGCCGTAGTTATTACTAATACGGTTATGTTGAATCAGGTTATTACTCGAGCGGTTAATCAATACCCCAATACAGAAGCGATGGATGTCTAAACCTTTTAAAGTAACGTTGTTGACGTCACGTAGTACTAGCCCCGGTAAAGTCATAGTACGTACATTGGTGCCATACTGCTCAGGGTTTGCACCTGGGCAAGCTTTCGCCCCTTCGCCTTTAATATAGTTTGAACCATCTATCGCGATGTATTCACCAGTTTTATCCCACTGTGTACCAATGATTTTGACAGGTGCTTTAATTTCAGGAAGTGCACTATTTAATTTAATCGCATAAGGCGCTTTGCCTACTGCTTGAATCAAAATGTCGCTAGCTTCGCTTGGGTTTGCATTGGCTTGTTCAATTGCCCAGCGTAAAGAGCCTTTATTGCTATCGTCTTGATAACGGTCAACCACATAAGTTTGAGCCGCAGCTATTCCTGAAACCATCAAACCTAATGCAAGAGTAGTTAAACGTAATGTAGTCATTTCATCATATCCTTATGATTTATGGGTTTGTTGGTTGAACGGTTTGTAAAATCTGTTTGAGCTTAGTCACATCAATTTGACCCGGTGCAGAAGCCTGACCAATCATGCCAAAGCTATAACTTCCGCCCATGTTGGCAGTCGCAACACGAGAAATCGTACCTAGTTGCCCCATTGACATCGTCAATAAAGGTTTAGTTGTTTGCTGACTTACTTTTAAAGTTGCGTTCATTAAAGTAAAAACGTCTTGTTTAGATTTTGGCATTACGGCAATTTTGAGAATATCTGCACCCATTTGATCTTGTTTTAATAAGCGTTTTTCAATTTCATCTTGGCTTGGTGTTTTTTGGAAGTCATGATTAGACATGACAATCAGCACTTTCTTTTGATGTGCTTTTTGAACAATTTCTGAAACTACTTTTTGATCACGGAACATTTCAACATCTAACCAGTCCATGAACGGATTCTTTAAGTAAGCTTGATAAGTCTTACCATAATCCACATCACTAATTTCAAGCTGGCCGCCTTCGTTTTTGGTACGAATTGTGGCGATCATTGGCTTATTGCCTAAAATCTTTTTTAACTCATGCCCCAAAGCAATCACTTGTTTTGTATCACTCGCAAAACTAAGTAAATCGATACGAAACTCTGCCAAATCAGCATCTGCTGTATTTGCAATGACTTGAGCTTGTGCCAAAGCTTGTTCTTTGGTTTTTGCGGTAATCGGAACAATCGTTTTAACGGCTGTAGCGGCAGGTTGTGTTTGAGCAGCTAAAGCAACAGGTTCAGCATTCACCTGTGCAGTAAAAAATGGGAGTGCAAGCAAACTTAGGCTTAATAATGTTTTCATGTTCATATCGTTCATCCTTAAAAAGGCTACACGTATCCTTGAATAATCAGGTGTAGCCTTAGGTGTTTCTTAAATATCAAAAAATACAGTTTCCTCATCACCTTGAATACGAATATCAAAGCGGTAAACAACTTCACCATTTTCTTCAAAACGTTTTGCAATAAGTGTTTGGCGACGTGGTGCCCATTCAATGCTATTTAGAATTGGGTCGTTAGCATTTGCTTCAGCTTCATCTTCAAAATAAACACGTGTATGAAGACCTAAGTTAATACCGCGAGCGAAAATGACTAATGCAATATGAGGTGCTTGAGTTGAACCTTTACGGCCTGCTGTCGCGCCCGGTTTAATCGTATTGAAACTCCAAACGCCTGTTTCAAAATCGGCACCTGTACGGCCCCAACCTTGAAATGCTGGGTCAGCTTTTTGCTCACGCGTATCTGCCTGACTTGGATAAATACCGTTCGCATCAGCTTGCCAAATCTCGATCAGCACATCGCGTAGCGGTAAACCCAACCCGTCAAACACTTGGCCTTCAAGACGAATACGCTCACCTTTGGTCTGATCTTGTACTAACTGGTTATTAAAGTTGTTTTTAAACACTTCAATATTTGCTTGTTGTGGCAATAAGCCAATGTGAACGTAAGGTCCACCTGTTTGAGATGGAGTTTCTTTTAGTTCCTGAAAATTCCAATTATTCATGCTCGTGCTCCCGATTAAGTCAATTCGTTTTCGAAGTAAGTCGCTCGACGGCCACGTAAAGTGATGTCAAAACGGTAACAACGACTATCAGCTTCGATAAAGTTGTTTTTATCTTCTAGTGCAATCAAGGCACGACGTTGATCTTCAGAAGGAATCGTTTTTAAAATCGGGCAAGTGTCAATGAGCGTATCGCCTTCAAAATAAAACTGCGAAATTAGGCGCTGAGCCCAACCATCAGCAATTAAAGAGAAATGAATATGTGCAGGACGCCATTCATTAATACGGTTACGCCATGGGTATGGACCCGGTTTAATGGTACGGAAAATATAGAAACCGTTTTCATCAGTTAAGGTACGACCACAACCACCAAAGTTAGGATCCATTGCACCAATAAACTTGTCGTTTGGATGACGGTAACGACCAGAAGCGTTGGCCTGCCATACTTCTAGAAGTGCATTTTTTACAGGACGACCAAATTGGTCACGAACATAGCCATGAACAATGACACGCTCACCAATTGGCAAACCATCTTTGGCATAGTTCAAAATCAAATCGTTATCTTTTGGGCCAAATAGATTTGAAGAAAAATGTGGTGCAGTAACTTCAGTTAAAGTCTCATTAATTGAGATCAATGCATTTTTTGGCGAACGTAATACACTTGTTTTATAACCTGGCGTATACGCTGGTGGATGATCATCTGTATTACGTTGGGCGTAGGCACCCCAGCTATGTTGTGACATCTTTATCTCCTTAATCCTGTTCTTTCGCTGCAATTGGGTTTACTTCTATCCCCAACTCTTTAAAGACTTCTTCAGCCATATGCATTGCAGCGTTTGCAGCAGGTAAACCTGCATAGAGTGAACTGTGTAAGATCAGCTCTTTTAAATCTTCTTTAGTTACGCCATTGTTAAAGCAAGCACGTAAATGCATGCGTAGTTCGTCTTCACGACCAAGCGCCAATAAAATCGCGATAGTGACTAAACTACGTGTATGACGCGGTAAGCCTGGACGAGACCACACCTCACCCCATGCATAACGGCTAATAAAATTTTGAAAATCTTGGTTAAAGTCATTCAGATTTTGCAAAGACCGACCAACATGCTTTTCACCCAAAACTTCAGTCCGCACCTCAATGCCTTGTTTATAGCGTTGTTCATCATTCATTGTGATAGACCTCTATTAAGTTGCATCGGTATGCGCAACAATTGATTTAACAAATACAGCAACAGCCGCAGCAGTCGCTGGAATTAGTAATAAACTAAGAATGGCGGTAAACGACCAATCATTGCCGAGTAGTACAGCACCAATCCAAGCACCAAATACCGCACCGAAGCGTCCAATACCAGTCATCCAAGACACGCCAGTTGCACGGCACTGCGTTGGATAGAAACGAGCGCTTAACGCAGGCATTGAAGATTGCGCGCCGTTAATTGCGATACCCGCACAAAGCACCAATACAGCAAGTAATGTTGAGTTTCCTAAGCTTTGACCAACAGCAATCGCAAATAGACCTGCTGCAAAGTAGAAAATAGCAATCACTCGATTCGGGTTGAATTTGTCCATCGCCCAACCAATAAACAATGCACTCACCACACCACCGAACTGGAACAATCCACCGATAAATGCAGCACGCTCCATTGAGGCACCTGTTTCACGCATAAGCGTTGGCAACCAGCTGGTAAGCAAGTAAACAACCACGAGTCCCATGAAATAGGTCAACCAAAGCAAAAGCGTTCCTTTCGCATATGGTTTAGAAAACATAATTCCAAAGACATTTTTCTTTTGAGCTGTTTCAGTTTTCTCTTCAGGTACGTGAAACGCAGTCGCATTTTGAACTTGAGTTGGTGCGATATGATTTAAGATTTTGCGTACTTTTTCAGGATTCTTACCTTTCACAATTAAAAAGCGGTAAGACTCAGGTAAAACTAAAATCACTAAAATCATTAAGATCAAAGGTGACCAGCCACCAAGTAAAAATAGACTGTGCCAACCATAAGTCGGGATCAGCCAACTACTGATAAAACCACCGGTTGCCATACCTAAGTTATAACCACAGAACATACAGGTCACGAGTAATGAACGAATACGTGTTGGGCAGTATTCAGAAAATAATGTAGTGGCATTTGGCATCGCTGCACCCAAACCAATACCTGTCAAAAAGCGTAAAACGACAAGGCTATCTAAGTTGGTTGCATAAGCAGATGCCAAGGTGAACCCACCAAATACAAGCATCGAAAAAGCTAAAACGATTTTTCGACCAAAACGGTCAGCTGTCGGACCAGAAACTAAAGCTCCAATAATCATTCCACCAAGTGCAGCACTCATCACTGGACCTAACTGAGAGCGATCAACACCCCAGTCTTGTGCCAAAGCTGGAGCAATAAAACCCATTGCAGCAGTATCAATACCATCAGTAAAAATAATTAAAAAACAGATAATTGCGATCATCCATTGATATTTACTGAGTGGAGCATCATTAATTAATGCTTGAGCATCGATACTTTTATTTGGTGCAGCGTAATCCTGAGACGCCATATTTGCCTCCTTAAGGCCAATTCCTTTTAAATCACTAAGCTATTAGATTTGCTGAATAAACCTAGTCAATTCCTGAGTAAATCTTTGCGGTTGCTCAATATTAGAAAGATGAGATGCTTCCAATTTAGCAATCTGACTATTGTTGATAGCGCGTTGCATAAACTCAGCATCTGCTACTGTAGTTACTGGATCTTCTGTCCCCGCAACCAGTAGTACCGGAATTTGAATTTGTGCAATTTCATCTCTTAAATCGGCATACGCTAAAGCACGACATGCATTCGCATAACCTTGTGCCGGTGTGTTTGCAAGACTTTGAATCGTCGTTTGTGCAACCACGTTATGTTGATAGTCGAAGTTTTCACTGAACCAGCGAGTATGCGTGGTTTTAACCAACTCAGCTAAACCATTCTGCTCCACAGAATCAGCACGACTCAACCAAGCCTCCGCCTGACCAATTTTGGCTGCCGAGTTCGCAACAGTAATACTTAAAAAGCGCTCTGGATGATGAATACCCAACCAAAGCCCAGTAATTCCACCCATTGAAATGCCACAAAAATGAGCTTTTTCAACACTCAAGGCATCTAAAATATCAACCACATCTTCAGCTAAGTTTTGCAATGTGGTATCACTAATTACATCACTTTCACCATGACCACGTGTGTCGTATGTAATGACATTAAAATGACTTTTTAATTCACTTACCTGTGACTGCCACATACCACGGTCTGTGCCTAATGAATTAGAAAATACAAGCACAGGAGCGTCTTTTAAGCCGTCGGTATAAACAGCTAACTGTTTTCCTTGGCGATTGCTAATAGTCTGTTTCACTTTGACTCTCCTTGTGCTTCTTGCAAAACTGCATCAATCTGTTGCTGAATATTGCCTAAATAGTTTTCTGGTTTGAAAATATCTTGTATTTCTGCTTGGCTAAACTGTCCTTTCACTTCGTCTAGTTGGCTAACAACATCAAACAAATGCTTGTTTTGAGCCACGGCTGTTTTACAAGCTGCTTCAACAACATGATGAGCATTTAAACGTCCAATTTTTGGAGCAAGTGCCATCATCACAGCTTCGGCCATAATCAGCCCGTTGGTACAGTCAAGGTTCTGTTGCATATGCTCAGCATTCACTTCGAAACCTTGTAAAACTTCACCAGTACGACTTAATGCTCCAGCACAAAGTTGAAAGATTTCTGGAACTGCTAACCATTCTGCATGCCATGCACCTAAGCTACGCTCATGTTCCTGCACCATACTTTGATAGATGCTAGACATAAGTGCCGGTACACGATTCGCCGCGGCTAATACGGATGCTGCCGCAACTGGATTACGCTTATGAGGCATGGTCGATGAACCACCACGACCCTTTGCGGTTGGCTCAAACAACTCTGCAATTTCAGTTTGCATCATGAGTGACCAATCCCGTGCCATCTTGCCCGTATTCCCGACAATCATGCCAAGCACACTTGCAATTTCTACAATACGATCACGCTCACCATGCCATGTGCTTGTCGGTACAGTCAGATTCAGTTGCTTCGCAAATGCATTAACCACAAGTGAACCTTGATCTTGCAAAGAAGCTAATGAACCCACAGCACCACCTAACTGAGCAGTCAGTACACGTGACTTCATAGCTTGAATACGGTCTAAATCACGTTTAAATGCAGAAGCCCAACGAGCAAGTTTATACCCCAAAGTAATGGGTAAAGCTTGCTGTAACCATGTACGCCCAATCATGACTTGATGGCGATATTGCTTGGCTTGCTGTAATGCAGTCGCATAGCATTGTTGAAGTTGAGCTTCCACAATGTTCAACGCATCACGACATTGCAAAATACAAGCTGTGTCTAAAATATCCTGACTCGTTGCACCCCAATGCACATAACGTGAAGCATCTTCATCAACATCTTTAACAATTGCTGTAAGCTGTTTTACAAATGGAATTGCGATATTTCCAGCTAAGCCAGTTGCGACAGCCAAAGCTGAAAAGTCAAACTTTTCTAATGCCTGCTCAGCTACTTGGGCAATTGTATTAGCCGCATTTTGAGGAATCACACCAACTTGTGCCTGTGCTTGAGCTAAGGCAACTTCAACTTGAATCATGTATTTGATTAAAGATGAGTCACTAAAGATGTCAGTGACGTCTTTTTGGTAAAACAAGCTGGCATATAACTGGCTCATGATTAGACTCTCTCAATAATCAATGCGATGCCTTGCCCCACACCAATACACATTGAACACAAGGCATAACGACCATCCGTTTGTTCAAGCTGGTTTAAGGCTGTAGTCACGAGGCGTGCACCTGATGCACCAAGTGGATGACCCAATGCAATTGCACCACCGTTTGGATTTACCTTGTTGCTATCATCTGGCAAGCCTAAATCACGGGTCACGGCTAAAGCCTGTGCAGCAAACGCTTCATTTAGCTCAATTACATCCATCTGCTCTAAAGTCAGGTTGGCTTGTTTAAGTAATTTTTTAATGGCTGGTGCCGGAGCAAAACCCATAATGCGGGGTTCTACACCCACTGCTGTTGAAGCAATGATCTTGGCACGTGGTTTTAGATTGTAAGCTTGAACTGCCTCATCAGAAGCAATCAGTAGAGCTGCTGCACCATCGTTGATGCCTGAAGCATTACCCGCAGTAACTGTGCCATCTGCTTTAACCACAGGTTTAAGTTTGCTTAAAGCTTCAAGGGTGGTCGATGCACGTGGATGCTCATCGGTATCAATCACAACAGCATCGCCCTTACGCTGAGGGATTTCAACTGCCACGATTTCTTTAGAAAAAAAGCCTTTGGCTTGCGCGCTTGCGGTGCGTTGTTGGCTCACCAAGGCAAACTGGTCCTGATCTGCACGATTCACGTTAAACTGTTCAGCCACGTTTTCGGCAGTCTGGGGCATGGTGTCTACACCATACAATTCTTTAAGTTTCGGGTTAATGAAACGCCACCCCATAGTGGTATCTTCAATCTTCTGGCTACGGCCAAAAGCACTGTCTGACTTACCCATCACATAGGGTGCACGGCTCATGCTTTCTACACCACCTGCAATCACCAAGTTTGCTTCACCGGCTTTAATAGCACGGGCAGCAATGGCAATCGCATCGAGTGAAGAACCACACAAACGGTTAATGGTGGTTGCTGGAACCTGATACGGTAAACCTGCAAGAAGTGCTGACATACGACCGACATTACGGTTATCTTCACCGGCTTGATTGGCACAGCCATAGATCACATCATCGACCTGTTCCCAATCTACATTCGGGTTACGTTGCATGAGAGCTTTGATCGGCACAGCACCAAGGTCATCGGCACGGACAGGTGCAAGACCACCTGCATAACGGCCAAATGGAGTACGGATGGCATCGATGATATAAGCGTTTTTTAATGTCATTTCCCTACTTCCTTACCCTTGAGTCGCATCAATCAAAGTTGCACCAGTCAAAGCCTGTAAATCATCAAAGCTAAGACCTTCAACTTTTTCAATCACCTTTAAACCATCTTTAGTCACGTCAATCACACACAGGTCCGTGTAAATGCGGTCAACACATTTTTTACCTGTAACCGGATAGCTCAGCTCAGCCACAATCTTCGGCTCACCTTGCTTGGTCACATGATCTGTGGTGATAAATACTTTCTTGGCACCAACCGCTAAATCCATCGCACCACCTACAGCAGGAATCGCATCGGGTGCACCCGTGTGCCAGTTCGCCAAGTCGCCATTCGCAGCAACCTGAAATGCACCAAGTACCGCAATATCAAGGTGACCACCACGCATCATCGCAAACGAGTCGCCATGGTGGAAAAAGCTACCACCTTCAAGCATGGTCACAAACTCTTTACCCGCATTAATCAGTTCTGGGTCTTCTTCACCTGCCGCCGGTGGCGGGCCAAAAGCCAACAGGCCATTTTCAGAATGAAGAAAAATATCTTTATCGTTAGGTAAGTAGCTGGCAATCTTGGTTGGTAAACCAATGCCTAGGTTCACATAGGCGCCATCTGGAATATCTTGCGCCACACGTTTTGCAATCTGGTCACGGCTGAGTTTCTGGTAGCTCATGTTATTTCTCCTTATTGCTTACTGTGCTGGCGCTACTTGTACAACGTGCTGTACAAAAATACCTGGGGTGATGATGTGTTCCGGGTCTAATCCACCGAGTTCAACCACTTCAGAAACCTGAGCAATGGTGACATCAGCAGCCATGGCCATGATTGGGCCAAAGTTACGTGCAGATTTACGGTAAACCAGATTGCCCCAGCGGTCGCCCTTGTAAGCTTTAATCAGGGCAAAGTCAGCTTTAATCGGATACTCAAGCACATAGTCTTTACCATCAATTTCGCGGGTTTCTTTGCCTTCGGCTAAAAGTGTTCCAAAGCCTGTTGGGGTAAACACAGCGCCTAGGCCCATACCTGCTGCCTGAATACGACACGCCAGATTACCTTGCGGGACCACTTCAAGCTCGACCTTTCCAGCACGGTACAGTTCATCAAATACATAAGAATCTGACTGACGTGGGAAAGAACAAATCACTTTTTTAACTGAGCCTGCTTTCAGCAATTTCGCCAGACCATAATCGCCATTACCGGCATTGTTGCTGACAATGGTTAAATCTTTAACACCGAGTTCAATAAGACCATCAATGAGTTCAGCGGGTTGTCCTGCGGTACCGAAACCACCAATCAGAATGGTTGCACCATCTTTAATCTGCGATAGAACCTCGCTTAGTGAGGACTTACTTTTGTCAATCATTAGACAACTCCATTGTGCTCATTGAAGAAGAGATAGGTAAGAGAGTTAGGCACACTGAGGCGAGAAGAATAGATAAATATTTCACTCAATCCCGAGTGTTTCCCTTAGATTTCCCTTTTAAACATTTTTGATAATTTTCGTATTTTGATCTAGTAAGCTAGACACAGTTTTGTTCGCTATAAATATATTTTGTTCGATGATCGAACATTATCTAAGTAAATTACTCAACTAATCTTATAGACTTGGGATGTAAAAAAACATTAATTCTTATAAATAGATATATAGAAATGAAATATTTACTTAGGCTATTTTACACTTAAAACTACAACTTTTTATTCGATTTTTATCTTAAGACTGTGATTGTAAAATTAAACGTGCAAGTTCTAAATCATCAGGATAAGTAATTTTAATATTATCAGAACGCCCCATCACAACCTGCACAGTTTCACCCATATATTCGAGTGCACTTGCCTCGTCGGTAATAGCAATATTATTTTCTAAAGCGTATTCAATTGCCTTTTTGAGCTTCCCAATTTTAGCAATTTGAGGAGTTTGAGCTTGCCACAATGACTCCCGACTTACCGTCTTATTAATATAATTATCTACCCTAACCTGCTTTAACGTATCACGAACAGGAATCGCTAAGATAGCACTATGATTTGATTTAATTACTTGTTCGACAAGGGCATTTAAACATTCAATTGTTACACAAGGCCGTGCTGCATCATGCACAAGCACCCAATCATTTTCGTCAGCAAAAGTTAAAAGATGATTTAATGCGTTTAATACTGAATGGACTCGTTCTGCCCCACCCATACAAAAATGGGCCTTATCTATATTTTGAAATGCGAGAGTCTGAGCAAAGGTATCTTGGGTACCAATTGCCAGAACATAACCATTTAATGGAAGTTGACTTATGCGCCGAACAGTATGTTCTAAAACAGTCGTATTCTGAATATATTGATACTGTTTCAATTCAGTTTTAGAAAATCGACTTCCTGACCCTGCAGCGGGAATTACTGCCCACAATTTAGTCTGGGATATCTGGGGATGCAGGTGTCTCATTCGTTTCCAAATCAACTTTAGCGTTCGGGTCAATATAAATAGGCTTGTAATGGGTACTGATGGTACTCATTTGAACAAATGTCTCATGTGGTTTCACTAAACCAAGATCAAGGCGAGCATGTTCTTCTATTGCTTCTGTACCATTTTTCAGGTCAAAAACCTCTGCTGCCAAAATACGGTTTCGTTCTTTAAGCTCTTCATTTACTTCAGCTTGTTGCTGAATTTGTTGCATGAGAGCTTGATGAGGGAGATAGCCACCCTCACCTAACCAAAATTGATATTGCAGTATGGCTACTAAAACAATAACCAGTAGCAATATCAGTTTGCTTGAAGTGGATCGAAATACTTCTAACATATCATTAAGATTTTTAATTAAAAACTTTCGTTAAGAGATTGTATTGTATAGTAATTAAGAAGTAGCATGCGAAATTCCTGCAAAAATTTAAGCAAAATTATTAATGGGCATATTACTTTAATTGACCATTGTGACATGTTTCATTTTGTCAAAAATGAATGGAATTTGAAAGGGAAATAATATTTATAAGTACAACTGCTTATAAATCAATCTACGCACCAAAAAGCCCTCTTTTGAGGGCTTTTATAAATCGGTTACTTATGAGTATGTCTGTATCAAAAATTATAACGAACACTCAGCGTTGCATTTCGTGGTGTTCCCCAGTTCATTGAGTTTTCACCAATACCTTCATAATATTTCTCATCAAAAATATTATCGATGTTAAATTGAAGTTTAATATTTTTATCTACTTGATAGCCAAGCATCGCACTTGCTAAAACATAAGCATCTTGCTCAATGCGAGAGCTTCCACTACCCGTATAGTATTTACTCTTATAATTTAAGCCAAGTCCTGCACTCCACTGATTAAGTTTGTACTTAACAAATAAATTTGAAGTTGTTCGAGAGTTTGTCGTATTAACCTTCGTACCCTTTGCATCTTTTGCTTCAAAATTAGCAATACCGAAATTAACAGCCCAATTATCGTTAATTTCCCCATCAGCTTCAAACTCAAAGCCTTTACTTTCAACCCCATCTACAGCACGATAGGCCTGTTCTGTAGTTTGTGTACCATTACGGACAATAAATACTCCAGGTATCAATTCAGCAAAATTAGACTGCTCTATTCGAAATACTGACAATGCTGTATTTAAACGCCCTCCAAACCACTCACTTTTTAAGCCAGTCTCATAACTCTTACCTTTAATCGGGTCAATATATTGATCATTTACATCTTTACGATCTTGAGGTTTGAAAATTTCTGTATAACTCGCATAGACAGAATGATCTTGGGCAAAATCATAAATAGCGCCAATATATGGTGCTAATTCATTGTTAAATTCACGGTTACCTTTATCATTTTCAGACTTGTATTCCCAGTTAGATAAACGTGCACCAGCAATAATTTTCAAAGGATCGAGAATTTGAAATTTACCCGCAATATATGCAGCAGTTTGTGTGGTTTCATTGAGTGCACCTCTAGTATTTAGTACCAGTGGCTGAAGTAATTCTTGCGCTATATCATTATAGTTAAGCGGGCCACCTAAATATTTTTCAATCTCTTTGTTTGCATTAGAACCACCAGAAAGATCTTTGGTCTTTTCATTCTTATTCCAAGATCCACCAATAATGATTTCTTGTGGGCGATTAAAAAGCATAAATGGGGCATTAATAAAAACATCAATATTGTTTTCTTCACTGGCAGCTTTTGCGCCATATACAGAAACATAATCAGTTTTATTCTCAGAATTATCATTTGGATTTTCTAATGGACTGGTGTTGGTTGCCTTGTCTACTCTTCCAGCTGTATATAACAACATTGAGTCCGTATCTTCTTTGCGGAAGGTATAAGCAATATTTAAATTAACATCACCAAACAAATTCTGTTTTAAGTTTGCAAACACTGCCGTTGTATTCACATCCCAATATGTCCAAGGCGCACTTACTGTTAAGCTTCTAGAAAAATTGGTACGGGTCCCATCAGTATAAAACGCAGGTGTACCACCCCAGCGGATACCATCACGATGCAATTCTTGATAAGTAGCTCCAAGCGACATACTTGTTTTATCGCTCAGATCATAATCAAGGGCACCATAAAATACATTCCGTTCTTTCTCATAAAAATCCATAAATGAATTTTCATCAGAATGCTTCACAAACATACGTCCACGCAATGAACCATCAACATTAAGCGGTGCAGAAATATCTGCCGAACTACTCCAAGAGTTCCATGAGCCTAATGATGTACTGACATTACCACTAAGTTCTTTTGAGTTTGCATGTTTGCGAATCATGTTCAGCGCCATCGCTGGATTGCCCGCACCTGTGGTTAAGCCATTAGCACCTTTCACCACCTCGACGCGATCATAAATATCTAAATCAAGGTCCCCTGTACCTAAATTAATCGTGCTCGGTATTCCATCTATTAAGTAATAATCTACCTCAAAACCACGTGCATAAACTTTCTGACGCTCATCAGTACGTGAAGTCGAAACACCCGTAATATTGTTCATTAAATCTTGAAAAGAATCGATTTTCCGATCATCTAAATATTCACGGGTTAAAACCTTCACCGACTGTGGTGTTTCACGAAGAGATAAATTTAATTTTGTAGAAGTATTTGTGCTTTTTGCTGTATAGCTGCCCGAACCTTCGGTAACAGCGAAATCTTCTTCTGCTTGTACTTTTATCGTTTCTAAAGTGGCTGTTCCATTTATCTCATCAGCATAAACAATTGAAGGAGCAGTTAAAGCCATAGCAAGTGCTAACGGATGAGATGTAAACGCTTTTCTAAAGGGCGGAGTGTACATAAGAAAATTCCATAATAACCAATGTGCTGTGCGAGATTCCTTAGCCTTTTGCTACTTTGGTCCTTGTTACACAGCAGCAAAAGTCGGCACAAAAATTAACATGAATGATAATTGTTATCAACAATATATTAATAATTATTCCTATTTGTTTAAATTAAATTATCAATGGTTCTAATCACTTATATATTTTCACTCTCTTCAAACCTTGTTTGGTCATCACATCTTTTAAATTTATTGCTCTTTCAATTAGCCAATAAAATGTTATGCAATAGTTTTATGATTAACTCAAATAATAATAAACTAAACAGTATTTTCTTTTATATTTTATTATTCTTCTCAAACCTCTTAAGAGAGAATAAAAGGTACAAGTTGTAGTGCATAAAGTTTTAGCATTTTCTTTAGTAAGCTTAGGTTTGAGCGCTTGTAACAACCATACTGACGATAGTCCTTCAAAAATAATTAATACGAAGGACAATCAGAATCAACACAAATCAAATAATAATTATATATATGAATATAATGAAATTATTTATAAATTAAACACGGAACAAGATCAAACAACTGCTCACTTAAGATTTAAAAACTTATTGAAAAAGATACCTTCTAACGAGAACAATCTAAATATTTTAAAAACTAAACGCAAAATACTTGTACATTTAGGTTGTCTTAATGAAGCATATATTGTTACCGAAAAAATACTTGCTAAAACAGATAGTTCAAAGCTACAAGAGATGCAATGTATTTTCCTAAGTAAAATGAAGAAAGATGCTCATGAAATAAAAGCATGTTATGAAAAAACCGCGAATAGTTATTTAAATGAGATAAATTTAATTCCTAAAGCTGCTTTGCGATATCAATATGCTTTATGGGGACATTATGCAGCAATGTTCCATGCTGGTCATATAGAATATAAAGATAAACTCCAAGAAGTTATTGATTATCACAACATTGAAGATCACAAAAAAACATATCAACAAATGTATAAAAATGTTATGGATCCTCAAGTTTTTCAAAAACGTCTAGATGAGATTCCTTATACTCCTTGTTGTCATTAAACTATTTTTTTAAATCTTAATATCAGTTATTTTTATAGCTTGCATCATTATTAAATCTAATCTACCTAATAAGAATGTCTTTGTTGATATATCTTTTAATACTGCCTTCCCTTTTGGGAATAGCATCACCTATTAATAGATCTATTTTTGAATAGTACAGCACATAATTAGACTAACTATCTTAAGTTTATTCACACAGAATTAGTTACGAATAAAATTTATAAAAAGTCACATATGCTTCACTCTTTTAACCAATAACTACCTAAAAAGTATATTTTTTTATTTTCTAATTTGTTAAGAATTTTATAAGGATTTCTCTCAAAATTTTAATAAGGAGAAAGGTGAAAAATGGATTTTATTAATATATTTATAGGTGATACAACCTGGAACTTTGTTTTAGAAGTTTTAGTTCGATGTACCGTGATGTTTATCATCATTATTAGTTTTTTAAGATTATCTGGTAAACGAGGTGTACGTCAGCTCTCCCTTTTTGAACTCGCAATCATTTTATGTTTAGGGTCAGCAGCTGGCGATCCGATGTTTACTGAGGATATACCTATTGCACATGCCTTTGTTGTGTTTATCGTTATTCTTTTTCTTTATCGATTTGCTACATGGAGCATGGTAAAGCATAAAAAAATTGAAGATTTACTTGAAGGAAAAGCGCTTTGTATTGTTAAGGATGGTCTTGTAGTCTACAAAGATTTCCAAAAGCAATCATATTCTCATGATGAGTTTTTCTCAGAAATGCGGCAACAACATGTTGAGCATCTTGGACAAGTGAGAACAGCTTTATTAGAGTCTGATGGTATTCTTAGTCTGCTTTATTTTGAAGATGAGGACGTGAAATGGGGCCTACCATTATTCCCTGACGCCTACCGCAGAGCTAATGTACTTAAACTTAATACTTTTTATTCATGTATGAAATGTGGTGAAACTAAAATTTTAAATAAAATCGACCAAGAATGCAGCCGATGTCAACATCACAGTTGGGCTGAGTCTTTAAAAACACGCCGATTAGGATAATAAAAAAGGTGCTATTTCCTATTAAAAACAGGAAATAGCACCTTAAAATGTTAAAAAATTAATTTTAACTTTTTATTTAAAGATTAGTTTAAACCTTTAAATTCAGCTTTACCGCGGTAAGCAGCTTTAGTCAATTCTTCAATACGAAGTAATTGGTTGTACTTAGACACACGGTCAGAACGGCAAAGTGAACCAGTCTTGATTTGACCAGCAGCTGTACCTACTGCTAAGTCAGCAATAGTAGAATCTTCTGTTTCACCAGAACGGTGAGAAATAACAGTCGAATAACCATTTGCTTTAGCAAGATAGATTGCATCTAAAGTTTCAGTCAAAGTACCGATCTGGTTGTATTTGATTAAGATTGAGTTACCAACTTTTTCATCAATACCACGTTGTAAAATCTTAGGATTAGTTACGAACAAGTCATCACCAACCAATTGGATTTTATCACCAAGGATTGAAGTCAAGTAGCTCCAGCCTTCCCAATCAGACTCATCAAGACCATCTTCGATTGAGATAATTGGATATTGATTTACAAGACCAGCTAAATAATCTGCAAACTGATGGCTTGTAAATGCACGGTTACCTTCACCTTCTAAAACGTATTGACCGTTTTTGTAGAATTCTGAAGATGCGCAGTCAAGTGCAAGCATCATGTCTGAACCAGCTTTGTAACCAGTCAATTCAATTGCTTGTAAAATGATTTGAATTGCTTCTTCGTTAGAACGTAAGTTAGGAGCAAAACCACCTTCATCACCTACAGCAGTATTCAAACCTTGTTTCTTTAAAACTGATTTTAAAGAATGGAATACTTCAGCACCAGCACGTAAAGCTTCAGCAAATGAAGTGAAACCTACAGGCTCAATCATGAACTCTTGAATATCAACAGTGTTGTCCGCATGCTCACCACCATTTAAGATGTTCATCATCGGTACAGGCATTGTTAAAATTGTTTGACCACGAAGATCTGCGATGTATTGGAAAAGAGGAAGTTTCTTTTCTTCAGCAGCAGCGCGCGCAGCAGCCAATGACACAGCTAAAGTTGCGTTAGCACCTAATTTCTCTTTGTTTTCAGTACCGTCAAGCGCGATCATTGTATTATCAATGTCTTTTTGCTCAAAAACTGATTTACCCAACAAAGCATCACGAATCAACGTATTAACGTTATTAACTGCTGTACGAACGCCTTTACCTAAGTAACGCGATTTATCACCGTCACGTAGTTCTAAAGCTTCACGAGAACCAGTTGAAGCACCAGATGGTGCACATGCACGACCAACAACCCCAGATTCTAAAATTACGTCTGCTTCGATGGTTGGGTTACCACGAGAGTCCAAAATTTCACGTGCACGAATGTCAACGATTTGGCTCATGAACAATTCCTCTTTGAATGAATATGAGCTGCGGTTAAAGCAGCGTAAGGGTTATAAAACAACTCAATGGGTGTCTAACTTTTTGAATCCTTTAACTAAAGTATCCAATTCTTTTATTTGTGCCAAGAACGGTTCAAGTTGCGACATACGTAATGCACAAGGTCCATCGCATTTTGCATGTTCTGGGTCCGGGTGCCCTTCCAAGAACAATCCAGCCAAACCAGTTGCCATTCCAGCGCGTGCTAAAGTTGTAATTTGAGCACGACGACCACCTGCTGAATCAGAACGACCACCAGGGGTTTGTAACGCATGTGTCACGTCAAAGAAAACTGGCACATTCATTTCTTTCATTGTGTCAAAGCCAAGCATATCTACAACAAGATTGTTATAACCAAATGCTGAACCACGTTCACAAAGAATAAGTTTGTCGTTTCCTGCTTCTAGACATTTATGCAGGATATGACGCATTTCATGAGGTGCTAAAAACTGGGCTTTCTTAATATTAATAATAGCCTGTGTTTTCGCCATCGCCTCGACAAGATCAGTCTGACGACTTAAGAAAGCGGGTAATTGAATAATATCGGCTACTTCTGCGACTGGCGCAGCCTGATATGGCTCATGCACATCAGTAATGATAGGAACATTAAAATGTTTTTTAATATCACCTAACCATTCGATACCTTTTTCAAGTCCAGGACCACGGAATGAATGCAGACTAGAACGATTTGCTTTATCGAAACTCGCTTTAAATACATAAGGAATATCTAAGCGTTTGCAAATATCAACATACGTTTCTGCAATTTCAAAAGCTAAATCTTTTGATTCAAGTACGTTCATTCCGCCAAATAATACAAATGGCAAATGATTTGCCATTTGTATATCGCCTAAACGTACAACTTCTTGTGGTTTTAATTGTGACATTTAAACTTTCCCAGTTTATTTAAAATCGCATTATTTACTTTTTTGATGCTGTGTTTTTGCAGCGTCAATAAAACTAGCAAATAATGGATGTCCATCACGTGGTGAACTTGTAAATTCCGGGTGGAATTGTACAGCAATAAACCAAGGATGTTCAGGAATTTCTACAGTTTCAACTAAATGTTGTGCTGAAGAGTAACCTGAAATCTTCATACCAGCTTGTTCAATCGACTCGATGAAACGGTTATTCATTTCATAACGGTGACGATGACGCTCAGTGATTTCAGCTTTACCGTAGACTTCACGTGTTTTTGTGCCTTCAACCAATTCAGATTTTTGAGCACCTAAACGCATAGTTCCACCTAGGTCAGACTCAAGGCTGCGTTGTTGTAATTCACCACGCTCATCTAACCATTCAGTAATTAAACCAATGAGTGGATATTTTGTAGAACGGTTAAATTCTGTAGAAGAAGCTTCTGGCATACCTGCAACATGGCGAGCGTATTCAATAACAGCCAATTGCATGCCTAAACAAATACCCAAGAATGGGATTTTGTTTTCACGTGCGTATTGAATAGCTTTCATTTTGCCTTCAGTACCACGTTCACCAAAACCACCTGGAACTAAAATTGCGTCAGCTGTACTTAAAATAGATACGTCTTGGCTTTCAAGTTCTTCAGCGTTGACATAATCGATTTGTACTTTTACGCGATTTTTAATACCTGCGTGTAATAACGCTTCATTCACAGACTTATAAGCATCTGGTAATTCAACATATTTACCAACCATAGCTACACGTAAAGTGTATTCAGGATTTAGTAATGCTTCGACTACATTGTCCCAATCTTCTAGGTTTGCTTCTGGAAGATCATTAAATCCAAAACGCTCACAGATCAAGTCATCAACGTTTTGTTCATAGAATGTGCGTGGAATTTGATAAATCGTTTTCGCATCTTTACATACCACTACAGCACGCGCTTCTACGTTAGTGAACAATGCAATTTTGCGTTTAGTGTCAACATCCACATCATATTCAGTACGGCAGATAAGAATATCCGGCTGAATACCAATCGAAAGCAACTCTTTTACAGAGTGTTGAGTTGGTTTTGTCTTAAGCTCTGCTGCAGATTTGATATATGGCAACAAAGTTAAATGCATAAGCATGGTTCTTTTATGACCAAGCTCAACCATTAACTGACGAACTGACTCCATAAATGGAAGTGATTCGATATCACCTACCGTACCGCCAATTTCTACGATTGCAACATCGTAGCCTTCGCCTGCGCGAAGTACGCGTTCTTTAATGTTGTCGGTAATATGTGGAATAACTTGAACTGTACCACCAAGGTAGTCACCACGACGTTCTTTATTTAAAACGTCCTGATATACACGACCACTGGTAAAGTTATTAAGTTTGGTCATTTTCGCACGACGTAAGAAACGTTCGTAATAACCCAAGTCTAGATCAGTTTCGGCACCATCCTCTGTGACAAAAACTTCACCATGTTGGAAAGGGCTCATTGTCCCTGGATCGACATTAATGTAGGGATCCATTTTAACCATTGTGACTTTTAAGCCACGGGCTTCCAAAAGTGCAGCAACTGAAGCAGCAGAAATACCTTTACCTAGCGATGAAACTACACCACCAGTGACAAAAATAAAATGGGTCATTAAGTTTCTCGTACAATCAAGCCGAAATCGGCCTACAATGTTTGGCAATTTTACTGTACTCTGCCCCTATAAAGCAAAGTCAAACCGCATCAATTCAAAGATCATTAAACAACTGGCTATTCTATCAGCATTTTTAATAAAAATTTAGGTCAATCTCACATGATTTTTTCATTCTCTTTTGCTGTTATAATGCCAGCTCCTCAATTAAATGTTGTTTAGGACAATGGCAAATAAAAAACTTTTAATCTGTGCTGCAATTGCTGCTGGACTATTGTTAACCGCATGTGTCAAAAAAGAAACACCTAAAGAAGAAGAGCAAGAAAAGGTTGAAACTGCTGTTTCAGAACCTACACCTGCTGAACCTGCAAAATTTGAGTCTTTAGAAAGTGTTCAAACTGAAGAAGCTCAAACTCAGGAACCAACGCAAGTTGAGGTGCATCACGAAGAAACAGCAAATACGACAACTGAAATTCGCCGTGAAACTCGCCCTGCCCAACCTGATCAAGGTTCACAAACAACAGTTTCTGAGCAACCTAAAGTAGAGCCGAAACCAAAACCAGAACCTAAGCCTGAGCCAAAAACAGAGCCAAAACCATCTAAGCCAGCTGAACCAGCTCAAAGTGAAGATGATGCTGTTGCTGCTGCAATTGCGGCTGCTACTCCAGCGCTTAAGAACTAAGTTCGTATGCGAATATGCCCAAATTGAACCATCAGTTTGGGCTTTTTAAATATTATTTAAATTATCAACACAATAATAAGTTTTACTTTTCTTTCTATTTATCTTTAAAGTTTTCTTAGTTATCAATTAGGGACAATCTACTTTTTCTGCCAAAAAAAGCATTGACGATAGATATAGGGCGGTGTAGTTTTTGATCAAGTTCCTTTTTGGAACTTTAATTAAAAGAAGATTGGAGCCTAGAATGAATACAGTATCAAATCGTGTCCCCGCCTCATTTCCAGTCCGTCGTATGGACTACAATTTTGAAAACGTACCTCGCTACTGGTGTAATAACGAGCCTACTTTTACACATTATTTTACTGGTTTATCAACATTGTTCCCTGAAGGTGAATCATATTTTGTTCGCTCTGTTCGAGCTTTACGCGCCAAAGCAAAGTCGAATGAAATTTTAGATCGGGAAATCAGTGCTTTTATTGGCCAAGAAGCAATGCATTCGAAAGAACATCAAGCTTTTCATGTAAGTGCACAGCAATATGGTTTAGATCCTCAATCTTTAGAAAAAGTAACTGGCATCGTTTTAAAAACTATTGAAAAAGTTTTTAGTAAAAAATGGAATTTGCTTGTAACAGTAGGTCTAGAACACTACACAGCAGTACTTGTGGTTAGCATGATGCAATCCGTTAATGAATTGATGACGGACTCAACTATTCGCAATTTGTGGCTATGGCATAGTATTGAAGAAACTGAACATAAAGCTGTGGCTTTTGATCTCTACCAACATTTATATGGAAGTGGCTTAAGTGCATACCTTCCTCGCATTACAGTCTTTACTTTAAGTCTATTTTTAATTACAGGCTTTTCAACAATCTATCAATTTGTTCTTATGAAACGAGATCATCAACTTTTAAATTTCAAATCTTGGCATAAGTTCTTTAGTTTTGCAAATACACAATATAGAACATTGATCCCTCAATTTTTTGATTATTATCGCTTTGACTTTCATCCCAACCAAACAGATGAAAAAGACCTCGTGGCTAGCACAAAAATCAAAATTGGACTAAAAGATCCCAAATTGCTTTTATCTTGATCTAATAAAATTATAAGGCCCATCTATTGAATGGGCTTTATTTAACTTATTGCAAATTACCGTTATTGCTTATGTTCGACCAAAAAATAATTTGATATTAATTTGGCAGCCCATGATGTACTTTTCCAACCTTCATAGAAGCCACAATGACTTCCTTTTTTTGTGGTGATTACCGCAATATTACTCATTTGCTGAATCGTTTCTTTGTAAGGTTCCAAATTTTTAATAGAACAGACTGGATCATCCTCAGCATTAAGAATCATTAATGGTATTTTTACATTCTCAAATACATAAATTGGATTAATGGCTTGGCAATAGCTTTGATAATCTTCAAAGCCAGCCATTTCAAAATATTCTTTCTCAAACTCTTCTAGACTTGTCGTTGCAAGAACCTTTTCTAAAGAAGCAACCTGGTTCCAAGTACTTTGATAAGGATGAATAAAATACTTGAATAACTTTTTGGTCATCATTTTGCTATAAAACGGATGAACATTTTTAAAGCCAATCTCTGTGTTGTAGCCCGGACACATTGCAAAAGCAGCTTTAAATGGCGTGTCAGTACCTTGCTCTCCTAAGTAACGAACTAGTAGCCCTGTCCCGGCAGAGGAACCTACTGCGTATAAATCCGTTTTAGGGAATAATTTTTGAATATGCTCAAGTTGCTCTTTAAGGTCGCTTGTTGATCCAAAAAGAGAAATCTGTGGCACAGGCATAGGTAAGCCAGCATGCCCACGGCGTAAGCATAGTGCTATTCTCCATCCCGTATAATGATGTATGTCTTTCACAAGTTCACGCATACTTTCAGGTGTTCCTGTAATGGTATGCATAATGACAACAGTTGGAGTATCTGGAGGAAGATCATAGCCATACCACGCGATCGCAGTTACGCCACCATCTTTCATAGTGAGCTGATCAATACGGTCATATTCAAGTTTGATAGTTTTTTTTCTAATGATATCAAAATACAAAAGATGAACGTGATTGTTGCTCAACCACGGTGTGGGCCGATATTTTTGCTTGAGCTGGGGCAATTTCTCCAGAATATCTTTTATTTTCCCGTTTGGGTCATAATAGATTTTTGGCTGTTCAGCACCTAATACCGAATCGAACAATTCTGAACCGAAAGCTTTAATTTTATTTAAAGTAGATATGCCCATTTCCAATCACTACCTCTGATTATGAGTTAAATGATTGCCGCACTAATGCTGCAACCTGTTGTCCCCAAATTGCATAAATTTCCTTACTCGGATGAAAGCCATCACTTGCCATAGGCAGATTCATCGCTTGAAAATGCCCAATATCATATTGAATGAATCTAAATTGGTTTTGTGATTGTAACCATTTATCTAATGTCTGATTCATTTGTTCCGCATATTTTCCAAACAACCAAGCCAATGGATTTGGTAACGCTGGAAAATGCTGCATTGGCGGAACACCAGAAACAATAATGAGCTTAGGCTGAAAACGTGCCTGTATATATTGAAATAATTGTTTTTGTTGTTTTATCCATGAACTTGCTGAGGTTAATTTTGTTACATCATTAACACCAATCGACGTAACCACCACATCGTAATTTTGTTGCTCTAAATGCTGTACTGCTTGAAAAACCTGCTTAGTTGTATCACCTGTTTTTGCATGCAGTTTCCAGCGTATCGAATATTGATCTTGCAACTCAGAAATGATTGCACCAGATAAAGCATCTTTTTGGTTTTCTACCCCAACACCTGCTGCGGCAGAGTCTCCTAAAATAAGTAATGATAGAGGTCTTCCCTTGCCAACGATGCCTTCTCTATCACCGCTTGCTTCTAGCAGTCGTGGTGTATTCTTACGAACCTTTGTTCCTTGTACAAACAGTACAGGAAGCAATGCTAGAGTTGAAAGCTTTAACCACATTTTATTGATCTCTATCTTACTAGGCTATTTACTAAAATTATTGAGGTTGAAACTTAGCAATTCTTATACCCATTTGTTCAGCCAATGCAGCTAAGCCACTCATTGGACGTATCATTACTTCAAAATCAATAATTTTGCCTTGTTCATTAAAACGAATCATATCAATACCTTTTAATGATTTACCACTAACATTGGCACTGAACTCAAGCACTACATTTTCACCGTCTTCTGTATAAAACTCACGATGATAGGTAAAGTCTTCGAACACCTGAATCACATTGGTAAGAATGAAGAAAACGACCTGCTTTCCTTCATAAGGTTTGTAAGCAACTGGTGAGCGAAAAATCACTTCATCCGCCAGCAAGTCATTTAGATCGGATAAGTTACCAACCTGAACCATTTCATGCCATTTTTCTAAAGACTGTTTTGTTGTTTCGAGTGTCATTGTTTTTTATATCCTATAATTTAACCAAAGAAGTAATGGGCATTTCTCTTTAAAAAGAAATGCCCATAAAAATTTATAGTGTCGCTGCTAATTCAGCGCCTTGGCGTATTGCACGTTTTGCATCTAGTTCACCTGCCTCTTTAGCGCCACCAATTAAATGAACTTTTTTTCCATCTGTTTTTAATTGATCATACATTGCAGTAAATGACTCTTGGCCTGCGCAAATCACCACATGGTCAACCTCAAGTACACTTGGTTTCCCATCCACAGTAATATGTAAACCTTGATCGTCTACCTTGTCGTATTGCACACCTGCAAACATTTTGACCTGACGATTTTTTAGTCCTGTGCGATGAATCCAGCCTGTTGTTTTACCTAAACCAGCACCTACAGCAGCAGTTTTACGTTGTAGTAAATAGATTTCTCGTTCAGAGGCCTCAACTTTTGGCTGTTTTAAACCGCCTACATGTTCATATTGAGTATCGATTCCCCATTCTTCATAAAACTTTTCTGGATTTAAGCTGCCACTTTCACCTTCATGAGTAAGATATTCAGCTGTGTCGAAACCAATACCACCCGCTCCAATAATGGCAACACGTTGTCCTACTGGCACACGCTCTTTTAAAACCTGTAAATAGCTCAGTACTTTAGGATGATCAATTCCCTCAAACTGTAATTGACGAGGCGTTACACCTGTTGCAACCACAATTTCATCAAAATTTGCTTGGCTTAATTCTTCATAAGTTGCTTGATGATTTAACACAAGTTCAATATTTGGTCGCAATTCAATTTGACGACTAAAGTAACGTAAAGTTTCGTAGAACTCTTCTTTTCCAGGCACCGTTTTTGCAATATTAAACTGACCACCAATTTGATGACTTGCTTCAAAAATTTTAACTTGATGCCCGCGATCTGCTGCATATACCGCAAAACTTAAACCTGCCGGACCCGCACCAATAACAGCAATATTCTTTTTAACCTGAGCTTCTTTAAAGATCAGTTCAGTTTCATAACATGCACGCGGGTTTACTAAACAAGTTGCAATTTTCATTGAGAAAATATGATCTAAACAAGCTTGGTTACATCCAATACACGTATTAATTTCATCACTGCGGCCTTCACTTGCTTTCAAGACAAATTCAGCATCCGCTAACATTGGTCGCGCCATAGACACCATATCAGCATGACCAGATGCCAATACATGTTCAGCCATTTCAGGCGTATTGATTCGGTTAGAAGTAATTAAAGGGATAGAGACTTCACCTTTAAGTTTTTCAGTCACCCAAGTAAATGCAGCACGAGGAACTTTGGTTGCAATTGTAGGAATACGTGCCTCATGCCAACCAATACCAGTATTGATAATTGTTGCGCCTGCTTTTTCAATTTCTTTTGCAAGCTGAATCACTTCATCAAAACTTGAACCGCCTTCAACTAAATCAAGCATAGATAGGCGATAAATGATGATAAAATTTTCACCAACTAAAGCACGTGTGCGCTTTACAATTTCAATTGGAAAGCGGATACGGTTTTCGTAACTACCGCCCCATTCATCATCACGATGATTCGTTCGAGCTGCAATAAATTCATTAATTAAATAACCTTCAGAGCCCATGATTTCTACACCATCATAGCCCGCATATTGAGCAAGTTTGGCACAGTTGGCAAAGTCATCAATGGTTTGTTGTACTTCCGCAGAGCTTAAAGCTTTAGGCTTAATCGGGTTAATCGGTGCTTGAATTGCTGAAGGTGCAACGTTATTTGCCTGATAAGAATAACGACCCGTATGTAAAATCTGCATAGCAATTTTACCCCCAGCTTCATGAACAGCTTGGGTAATTACTTTATGTTTTTCAGCTTCTTCAATTGTATCTAGTTTGGTTCCGTGGCTAAAGACAACACCATCATCATTTGGAGAAACACCACCAGTTACAATCAGCCCCACATCACCTTTTGCACGCTCAGCATAAAACGCAGCCATGCGCTCATATCCTTGCGGTGCTTCTTCTAAACCAATATGCATAGACCCCATAAGCACACGGTTTTTTAAAGTAGTAAAGCCTAAATCAAGTGGCTTTAATAAATGTGGATAAGCTGACATATTTTCTCCTATGGCTAGCAATATGCTTGCTAATGCAACTTGTTGCATAAATTTATAATCAAATTTTGACTTTTATGCAACATGTTGCATAATCTCATGAGTCACACTTTACTTTTGCTTACAAACTGGATTGCCATGTCACTTCCTCATGTTTTATTGACCAGCTTGCTTGAACGTCCAAGTACAGGGTTTGAACTCGCCCGCCGCTTTGACCGATCAATGGGCTTTTTCTGGAATGCCACTCACCAGCAAATTTATCGTGAACTCAATAACATGCTTAAAAAAGGCTGGGTTTCCACTTTAGAAAATGAAATGGATAATGGCCGAAAAAAAACCTATCAGGTCGAACAACTGGGTCGTATAGAACTGGCTTCATGGATGACTCAACAAAGTGAACCTGCGCAGCTTCGTGATGATTTGATGGTTAGATTGCGTGCAGAAGCACAATTGAGCAATAATCAGATATTACCTGAACTGTTAAGGCATCTTGGTTTACACCAAGAGAAGCTCAAACTTTATCAAAGTATTTATGATAAAGATTTTAAAGACAGTGATGATCTAAATGACCGTGTGTTATACATCCACAAAATGATCTTAGAACTTGGAATTACGATGGAAAGTGAATGGATCAAATGGTTGGAACAAGTCATCCCTCAATTAAAACGCTTTGCCCAAGATAACCCATCTGGAGAATAGCCATGCCGTATTACACCATGCCCGATCGGGAAAATTTATTTGTACGCCGTGTTGGTCGTGGTGAGCCTGTTTTGGTTTTATCTGGCCTTGGCATGCAAAGTTGGCAGTGGCTACCGTTTATTTATGCAAACCGCAAAGAATATGAGTTTATTATTCCAGACTGGCGTGGTTTCGGTGGGTCAAAGAATTGTGCAATTCCCGAGCAAGATGCCATTTCTAGTCATTGGCAAGATGTTGCTCATTTGATAGATCAATTAAAACTCGATAACTTTATCTTGATGGGTTATTCAATGGGCGCGACAACTGCCATGCATGGCATGAAACACGCTCAACTGGCACAGCAGTTAAAAGCCTATTTACATATTGATCAGACACCGAAAATATCAGTAGATTCAACTTGGGAATATGGTTTATTCGGCCCTCTTCACACTCAGTTCAAACAACTATTAAATGATATTTATCAATTATTGCTAAAGCATAAAAACGCCAAATATCTTTATGAACTATCTCTTCCAGATCGACAAGAACTAGTCCGTCTATGGGTAGATTTTATTGAGTTACAAAGTAGCAATCCATTTAGTCCACTAGTTTTTAAAACAGCTTTAAAACAGCCTTTTCTACAAAAATATTTATTACCTATTCAACGTTTGGATTACTTGTTTTGGTATGTTGAAAATTATCTTTATCACAATGAAGATTATCGAGAAGCAATTCAGCAGTTAGCATGTCCTACCACTTTTTTTATTGGTCGTAATTCGACACTTTATCCAGAAACTGGTCAGACACTGATTGCACATAGTGTTGAGCATGCAAAAGCAATATATTTTGAACGTTCAGGCCATACACCTTTATTAACCGAACCCAAAAAGTTTGGGCATGAAATCACTACATTCTTATCCGAACTCAAGCATGCTTCTTAAAAAAAAGGGATCTATTTACAGATCCCTTTTTAAAGCCCATAAATAATTAAGCGGAATGAGCTAATTCTTTTGTCTTTAATTGCTTCGAGACATTTAATAAAAGCTGCTCTGTTTTTTCCCACCCTAAACAACCATCAGTTACTGACTGGCCATAAGTCATATCACAAGAAATCTTTTGGTTACCATCAACCAAATGACTTTCAATCATGACACCTCGAACTTGTGTTTTTAAACGTTCAGCAACGATTTGCTGTAAAACTTCTGGCTGACGCAATGGATCCTTACCGCTGTTACCATGACTACAATCAATCACCAGTGCAGGTAAATTTTGTTTGTATTTTTCGCGTATCGCCTGAATTGAAGCTAAATCGTAATTTGGCCCATGATTCGCACCACGCAAGATCAAGTGCGGTAATGGGTTTCCAGCACTCTGAATCACTGAAGGCAAGCCTTGTTGATTCATTCCTAAAAATTGATGTTCATTTTGCGCGGACTGAATCGCATCTAATGCAATCTGAATTGAGCCATCAGTACCATTCTTGAAACCAATACTGTATGGCATATGACTTGAGATTTCACGGTGAATCTGAGATTCGCTTGTTCGAGCTCCAATTGCACCCCAAGCCAATAAATCATCAAAATAGCCAGTTGCCATTGGACTTAAAATTTCACTCGCAATTGGCAAACCCTTTTCAATAATTTGTAGGTAGAGTTCACGAGATTTTTCTAAACCAAGTTGTAAATTTGATGAACCATCTAAATTTGGATCATACATGAACCCCTTCCAACCCACTGTGGTACGTGGTTTTTCAATGTATGTACGCATAACGATAAAAATCTGATCTTTAACTTTTTCTTGTAATTTTTGCAGTTTTTCAGCGTATTCAAGTACTGCAACTGGATCATGAATTGAACAAGGCCCTGTAATTACCATTAGACGATGATCTTTGCCGTTAAGAATATTTTGAATAATTTGGCGGTGTTCGGCAATTTGACGTGCGAAAGAGTGTGCAAGCGGGTATTTCGCTTTTAACTGGATAGGTAAACTAACTGGTGTTTCTTTTGTATTGGTTTGAGTCAGTAAAGTATTTAGGGCATTCATTGGTTTTTTCCTTGGGACTGCAATCTACTCAGTCCGATCATTTATTTGAGCGTTTTGGATCTATTCGTTGGTAAAGGTAAGCAAAAGTAAAACCAATAAAAGTTGCTAAAGTATGAATAAGTCATGTTGTTCATTTTAAGTTCCTCGATTCTAAAAAGATAAAGCATAAAAAAACCTGATCGGGGTTGCCGATCAGGTATTAACTGTGATGGGCAACTTTCTCATGCCCGAATACGCTCAGGCAACTATCTAAATTGCCAAAAGTAATAGTAAGCGTTAGTGTTCACAGATTGATTTAACATCTTTATCTCAAATATTAAAAAATGTTCCTTAAATCTAAAATACGCATTGTTGATGAGTTTGACAAGTCTTTTTTTTGAAAAAAACTTCTTATTTTCTCGCTTAAGATTTGATTCAATGATGCATTAACGAATCAACCCTTGAGGTTGCAAAATAATTAAACCAGCTCCACAAAGCACAATTAGACCACCTAATATATCCCATCTTGTTAATCCCACCTGGTCAACAAAGCGTAGCCACATAAGCGCAGTAAAAATATAGATACCGCCATAGGCCGCATAAATGCGTCCAGAAGCTGCCGGATGTAAAGTCAACAGCCATACAAAGACCGCCAAGCTTAAAATAGTAGGTAGCCATAACCAAGCCGACTTCCCTTCTTTTAAAATCAGATAAGGAAAATAACAACCAAGAATTTCAGCAATTGCCGTGATAATAAATAACCCGAATACGCTCAGTATTCGGGTTATAGTAAAACTCTCAATTAACATAACTTATGCTGGTTCTGCCGTATGATGATCTTCAAATACTTCAAGTTTTAAGCCGACAGCTTTGCCATCTTCTTTTTTCACCGATACAGCCACATTACCACCATGATCTGCAAGTTCACCAAACAGAATCATTTCAGCGAGTGGTTTCTTCAAGTGCTCTTGAATGAGACGTTGCATTGGACGAGCACCCATCAAACGGTCATAACCATTTGTAGCCAACCAATCTCTCGCACTTTGATCAACATCAAGAACAACTTGTTTTTCATCCAATTGCGCTTGTAATTCTGTTAAGAATTTGTCGACTACAGACTCAATCACAGTAGTTGGTAATGCTTTGAATTGAATAACACCATCTAGACGGTTACGGAACTCTGGAGAGAAAGCACGTTTCATGGCTTCTTGGTTATCAGAACTATGATCTTGTTCAGTGAAACCAATACTCGCGCGAGAAATACTTTCCGCTCCAATATTCGTAGTCAAAACAATAATCACATTTCTAAAATCTGACTTACGTCCATTATTATCCGTTAAAGCGCCATGATCCATGATTTGTAGCAATAGATTAAACACATCTGGATGTGCTTTCTCAATTTCATCAAGCAACAAGACACAATGCGGATTTTTATGGATCGCATCAGTGAGCAAACCACCTTGGTCATAACCCACATACCCTGGAGGTGCCCCAATTAAACGTGAAACTGCATGACGTTCCATATATTCAGACATATCGAAACGAACAAGCTCTACACCTAATAATTTAGCGAGCTGCTTAGTAACCTCGGTTTTACCTACACCTGTTGGACCAGCAAAAACAAAACTACCCACTGGTTTATCTGGTGACTTCAATCCAGCACGAGATAACTTGATCGCTGAACCTAATGCAGTAATTGCTTCGTCTTGACCAAACACCACACGTTTTAAATCACGCTCAAGATTTTCAAGCACTGACTTATCATCTTTAGACACAGTTTTTGGTGGAATACGAGCAATCTTAGAAACGATATCTTCGATATTCTCAACAGTAATCAAGCTATCATCACTTTCAGCTTTCAAACGGCGCTGAGCACCTGCTTCATCGATGACATCAATTGCCTTATCTGGCAAGAAACGATCATTAATGAACTTAGCAGAAAGTTCTACAGCTGACACCAAAGCCTTATCGTCATATTGTACGTGGTGGAAATCTTCAAACTTAGTTTTCAATCCACGTAAAATATCAATCGTTTCAGCAATACTTGGCTCATTGACATCAATCTTTTGGAAACGACGTGATAACGCATGGTCTTTTTCAAAAACCTGACGATATTCTTGGAAAGTCGTTGAACCAATACAACGTAAAGTACCATTAGCTAAAGCTGGCTTAATAAGATTTGACGCATCCATCGTGCTGCCCATACTTGAGCCTGCACCAATGATCATATGAATCTCATCAATGAATAAAATCGCATTTGGATTTTTCTTCAATGCATTAAGCAATTGTTTTAAACGTTTTTCAAAGTCACCACGATATTTAGTTCCAGCAACCAATGCACCAATATCTAAACTATAGATCTCAGCCTGACTTAAAGGTTTAGGTGCTTTACCGTTCACAATTAACCATGCCAAACCTTCAGCAATCGAGGTTTTACCCACACCTGGATCACCTACAAGCAATGGATTGTTTTTACGACGGCGGCATAGAATTTGTGCTGTACGCTCAATTTCTTTTTCACGACCAATTAATGGGTCAGTTTTGCCTTTTTGCGCTTCAACATTTAGGTTCAGTGTATAAAGCTCTAATGGCCCTGCATTGCTTGCGCTAGTTTCACCCTCAATATCTTCAACTTCTTCTTCAACTTGCACTTCATCTTTACGTGTCCCATGAGACAAGTATTGAGTCAATGTCAAACGATTGATTTGATGACGTTTAAGTAAATACACAGCAAAAGAATCACGCTCTGAATACATTGCGACCAAAACATCTGCACCCTCAACAGTACGATCGCCGCCACTTGATTGCACGTGGAAAATAGCACGTTGCAAAATGCGGTCAAAACTTTCTGTTGGATGAGGAGCTTGCTCGCTATTTTCGCCAAGCTTAGGAGTATGTTGTTCTACATATTCTTCTAATTCTTTACGCAAAGAAACTATATCAGCCCCACATGCTTTTAATGCATTCACGGCTGAATCGTTGTCGAGTAGTGCTAATAATAAATGTTCAACTGTAAGAAACTCATGTCTCTTTTGACGAGCCATGCTAACAGCCAAACGTAATGATACTTCTAATTGACGACTGAGCATGTAACCCCCTTATGCTTTAGGCTCAATCTGGCAAAGTAATGGATGACCTTGCGATCGAGCGTAATTATTAACAAGGTTTGCCTTAGTTTCCGCGATGTCTCTTGGATAGACTCCGGCAATACCTTTACCTTCATAGTGTACTGTTAGCATTACTTGAGTTGCTTGGTCAAGATTCATTGCAAAGTATTGTTGTAAAATTTCAATTACAAAGTCCATTGGAGTGTAATCGTCATTCATTAATACAACTGCATATAATGGGGGACGCTTGAGTTCAGGAGGAGCTGTTTGTACTACAACCTCTCCATCATGATCTTCGTTTTGCGAATCACTTAAGCGTGGATGGAAGTGCCAATCGACATAGCCAGACTGCTGAAAAGAAGCCTTGATATCTTTTAAGTTTGTTTGACGCTTATTTGTTCGCATAGGATGTTACTATTGTGAATTTGCTTCAGCTTGAGGAATTTCTGCCACGAATGCAGAAGATGTTTCGACAGGTTTACCACGCTGCCAACTAAAACGTTTAATAACTGGTGTTTCAGAGCCGCCTGTTAAACGCACTTCAATAAATTGAGGCGTGAAACCTTTAGGCATCGTCCAACGACCTGTCAAACGCTCAAAGTCAGTAAAGTTAAAGTTCTTCGCTTCAAGCGGTACAACTAAAACCTCTGTATCTTTGATCAATCTTATTTCAACCGATCCTAAAGCACGGCGTTTACTTGGACTTACTTGCACTAAGTCTAGCTGATATTCATAAGCATTTTCAGGTAAAGGCTTAATTGCCAGATTTTGAATCGTTAAGCTTAAACCACCGCGCTGTCTCAAAATCTCACGGTAGATATTACTCATACCTTCTTGCTGAGTCTTATCGGCATTCGCTTGATTAAGCGCTTCAAACAGATCATTTGCATTAGTCACAGCTACATCACGCTCTTGTACTGCCGAGTTTAGGCTTTTGTTAACTGCATCTAAAGCTGTTTTTTGCTTTTGCACTACCTCAACCAATTGCTCCGCATCTGCATCGTAACCAACAACAGTTAAACCTTGACGGTGCCCAATTGTATAGCCGAGCGCAAAACAACCACTCATTAAAATGGCAGCACCAATAAACAAAGGCTTATTGGTGTTTAAAAAATTTTTCTTTTGCAACGAACTTTCTGCCGAAGTCGTCTGTCCAGAGTTTTGCATCGTCATCTCAGTGTTCAAGATCAGAGTCAAGACACACATTTAAATCGAAATTTAAATGTGTGTGAAGCAAAAAAGAGTTTTTTATGGTAATAAACCAATCCCTTGTAAGCCTTCGTCTTCATTAAAGCCAAACATCAGGTTCATATTTTGTACAGCTTGACCAGATGCACCTTTTACAAGATTATCCTGAGCCGCCAAAATAATCAGTTTATTTGGTTGTGGTTTATACAAAGCAATACGAAGCTCGTTTGCACCGCGCACACTACGTGTTTCAGGTGAACTATTCGCAGGCATCACATCTACGAATTTTTCATTAGCATAGAAGTTTTCATATAAAGCTTGTAAGTCTGCCTGCTTACCCGCTTCCGTTAAATCTACATAAATTGTACTTAACATACCGCGAATCATCGGTACTAAATGCGGAACAAACAAGAGTCCTTCAAACCCACCTTTTTGTTCTGCAATATTTTCTAGTGCTTCTACAATTTCCGGATGATGACGATGGCCTGCAACACCATATGCTTTAAAGTTATCTGCATTTTCACTGTAAATCATGCCTAAGCTTGCTTTACGGCCAGCACCAGAAACACCAGATTTCGCATCAATAATAATATTTTTGGTTTCAATTAGTGCTTGTGCTGATTTTAATAGTGGCGCTAAACCTAATTGAACAGTAGTCGGATAGCACCCAGGGTTACCAATCACTTGAGCTTGTTTAATTTTTTCACGGTTTAACTCAGTTAGACCATATACAGAATCTTTTAATACATCTGGGCAAGCATGCTCCATGCCATACCATTTTTCAAACTGTTCAAGATTTTGTAAGCGAAAGTCTGCTGCTAAATCAATAACTTTAGTTCCAGCTGCGATCAAATCTTTGGCATGCTGCATCGCAACACCATGTGGAGTTGCAAAAAATACAACATCACACTCTTTTAATGCATCAATGTTTAAATCTGAAAATTGAAGATCTGTATGTCCACGTAAATTAGGGAACATATCTGCAACTGGTTTGCCCGCTTCTGTACGTGAAGTAAGAACTCGAACCTGCGCTTTAGGATGTCGTAATAAAATACGTAATAGTTCAACGCCTGTATAACCCGTTCCACCAACAATTCCGACAGAAATCACGTGCATTACCTCAATTTTTGAATCTATACTTGGGCAGTAGTATGACAGGATGTCCAAGCTTACAAAACCATTTCATGCTTGGTAATTTTAATTTTTTTAATTTTAACGACAATCAGATAGCACATACTGAACTGTCATAATCACATAAATATCAGCAAATAAATACCAGATTAATTTTTGGAGAGCTAGGATGCTTCAACAATCAAAAGAAAGAAAATTATGTAACTACCTTGGCTTGAGCACATTAATTTTAAGTGTAGCCCTTGCTGGTTGCGGAGGTGGAGGTAGTAGCGGAGGCAGCTCACCAAGTACTCCGGCACCCGTGGATCCCACACCTGAAGCAACAACTGATGTTACTTTAAAAACCCCTGTAGAAATGCGTAATATCCAGCTTAAAGTATATGACAACACCAACAATGCTGTTTTAGTGGATACTTCAATTGCGAGTTTAAACAGCTTTAATGTCAAAATTCCTACTACAAAATTGAATCGTGTATATCGCGTAGAAATTACAACTCAAAGTTCATCTCAAGTGTTTGACCCAATTACTTCACAATATCAAAATTTGTCAGGTATTTATCATGCATTTATTACACCGAATACGGTAAGTAACAGAACCCAATTCATCAGCCCAAGCAGTGAAGCGGTTTATCAAAGAGCTATCATCCGCTCAGGGCAACTCCCTCAAGAGACTGTTGACCCAACCCGTATTGAACAATTACATGTTGATTTAGCAACTCAAGATGTCTACAAATCGTTAATGAACGCATTTAAAGACCCAGCTATTCCTAGTTTAAGCCCAGCTAATACATTAACAATTTTAAATTTACAGCAGTATTCAACTAAACAACCCACCACATATGTGGATAGTTATCTTAGCTTTGGTTACTTACAATATTGGTCAACAATTCATGGCGGAACAAACATTTACCAAGAACTCGTTAAAAGTTTAGCAACTGATTTAAAAGATGGTTTTTTGGATGGTAAAAAACTTCATGGGGATCAAACATCCTTTACCCCTATTTTTACTGCTGCCCCCGATAATATTGATCCAATCAAAAATACGCTGTTAGATATTGCAGCTAATCAAAAAGTAACGCGCGATTACTTTGGAACCAACCTAAAAGCATCTACTTTGCAATTGGCTCAGGCTAATTCACAACAGTCTTTAGATCAGACGGGTTATGAACTTCTACAAAAAAAACAATATACAGGAATTGTTCCTACTGTAAATTCAATGACATTTATTCGCATTGACGGTGCGGGAGATTACCGTAGAGCTGTTGGGTTTACTACCACAGCGACGTGTAATGGATCAAACTATCCATGCAAACAAGGTTTAACTAGCATCAATCTATCAGATCCAAACCTACCAGCTACAGACTATTTAGTGGGTCACTATGAAGACACCTCAACTGGATGTCAGCTTAATTTTCGCGCGAACGGTCAAATCGACTTAAGTAAAGGTTCACAAATTTATCGTGCTGCTTTAAGTGCTGATAGTACCGATAATTTATTGCAAACAGATGCTGCTAGTTCAAGTTATTTACTCAATTTAAGTTCAGCCGAACCAAATAACACGACGCAACAATACAACTTTATCCAACTATCTATTAAAGCAAATAAGATCATTAGTGCTACAGCAGGTTTAGATAGCCGAAAAGCACCCGATAGCTTACAAACACCTCAACTAGAATGTAGTTTTAGTTAAGCTGAAACATACCACCATGCAGGCAATGGATTTGATTTAAGTTGTCTGCGGTGTTTTTGAAAATATGGATCGTATTTTTCAACTTCTGCCCAAAATGCAGGACTATGGTCAAAATGTTTGGTATGCGCCAACTCATGAATAGCCACATAGCGAGCAATTTCGTGTGACATCAGCACCAATCCCGCATGTAGCATAATATTATGCTGGCTACTACAACTTCCCCACCGAGTTTTCGGGCGGCGAATTGTACACTCCCTATAAGCCAAATGAGTGTGCTCACTTAATTCTTTCAAAAGCTCTGGTAATTCTTGTTTCGCATAGGCAATAACTGCGTTTTGCAATGCCAAATAAGGCTGTGTATCTTTAATAAATAAAGAGTTGTTTTCCCAGTCGAATTGAAAAACACGATGCTGCTTTTGAACAATCACTTGAAATGGCTGTTCTTTATTAAAGAAATAAATTTCAGAAGGAATATCAATGGACGCCGATTGGACGTTTTGTTGTTTATTCCACGTTTCGGTTAACCATTGTTCAGATTGCGCTAAAAAATGCTGAATTTGCTTCTTACTGCAAAATAGCGGAACAGTAAGTCGTATAGACGCAGGCTCAACACGTAAGCGCAATTTTCGTGCTCTTACGTGTCGAACGATTTTAATCTCTGGCATTTTTGCAGACATTACTATGCTGTACGCTCTTCAATACCATTATTCGTTGCAACAATTGCAATCGTTGCTGGATTTAACGCAAAAATACCGTTAGTTACCACACCAGGAATATTGTTAATTGTTTTTTCAAGTTCAATAGCATTTAAGATATTAAGATTGAAAACATCCAAAATAACATTACCGTTATCTGTAACTACACCTTCACGATAAACCGGATCACCACCTAAACTTACCAATTTACGAGCTACAGCCGAACGCGCCATTGGAATAACTTCTACTGGAAGTGGAAAATCACGTCCAAGTTGATCAACCCATTTTGAATCATCAACAATACACACAAATTTCTTAGCGATTGATGCAACAATTTTTTCACGAGTTAATGCTGCGCCGCCACCTTTAATCATATGCATATGGCGATCAATCTCATCTGCACCATCAACATAGGCATCTAGGCTACCTACATGGTTCATATCAACCACTTCAATACCAAGTTTTTTAAGACGATCAGCTGTTGCTTGAGAACTTGCCACAGCTGCTTCTAATTGTAATTCAGGTAATAAATCAATTAGAAAGTTTACGGTACTTCCAGTCCCAACACCCAAAATGCCACCTCTGGGTAAGTGTTTTAAAGCAGCTTTCGCAGCTGCTTGTTTCTTTTCATCTTGGGTTGCATATAGGCTCATTACATCACTCAACTATTTTTTGACATTTATGCGCCAATAAACGGCGCAAATGCACAAGGGTTTGCTACAATAATTTCCTATTTTAAACTGTTATAGGGAAGATGAACATGCTGTCTCGTGTGGTACGACAAATTTTACAAGCAACGGTTTATGATGTTGCAATTGAAACACCTCTCGAAGCAGCTCCACGAATTAGTCAAAAATTAAACAATACAATTCGTTTTAAGCGTGAAGATTTACAACCCGTTTTTTCTTTTAAATTACGCGGTGCCTATAACCGTATTAGTCAATTACCTAAAGAACAACTCGAACGTGGGGTGATTTGTGCCTCTGCTGGCAACCATGCTCAAGGCGTAGCATTGTCAGGACAAAGACTAGGAATTCCCGCTATTATTGTTATGCCAAGCACAACACCTGACATTAAAGTTCAGGCTGTTAAACGCTTAGGTGGCCAAGTCGTGTTACATGGCGATAGCTTTGATATCGCAAATAAATATGCTCAACAACGTGCAGAAGTTGAAGGTCTTGTATTTATTCCACCTTATGACGATGAGCTTGTAATCGCAGGTCAAGGCACAATTGCCAATGAAATATTACGTCAATGGCGCGATGTAGAATACGTATTTGTTGCTGTAGGTGGTGGTGGCCTTATCTCAGGCGTAGCTGCTTACCTTGGTGAAGTTGCACCGCACGTAAAAGTTATTGGTGTTGAATATGAAGAGTCTGCTTGTTTAAAAGCAGCTTTAGAAGCAAATGAACGTGTAATTTTGCCACATGTAGGCTTATTTGCAGATGGTACAGCTGTTGCACAAATTGGTGCTTTACCATTTGATATTATTCGTTTGCGTAAATCTGATAATTCAGGACCGATTGTTGATCCTGATATTGTCACTGTGAATACAGATGAAATCTGTGCAGCAATTAAAGACACATTTGATGAAAACCGCAGCATTGTTGAACCTTCTGGAGCAATGGCTTTAGCGGGTATCAAAAAATATATTCACGAGCATAAAATCAGTAATAAAAATATGGTGTCGATTGTTTGCGGCGCCAATATGAATTTTGACCGCCTACGCTATATTGCCGAACGCACCGAGTTAGGTGAGCAACGTGAAGCGATTTATGCAGTTACCTTATCTGAAGAAAAAGGCGCATTCTTAGGCTTCTGTCGTGCTTTACAAGGTCGCAATATCACTGAGTTTAACTACCGAGCGAATAATACAGATGAAGCGCAAGTATTCGTCGGTATTAGTTTAAAAGGTGGAGATGCAGAGCGTCATGAAATTTTAGAGCAACTTAAACAGCAAAACTATGTAGTTGATGACCTTTCTGACGATGAAGTTGCAAAATTACATATTCGTTATTTAATTGGCGGTCACGCAAATCTAGATGATGAAAGATTGTTCCGTGTTGAATTCCCTGAACGTCCGGGTGCGCTCTTAACTTTCTTAACTCGTTTAGGTCCAACCCACAACATTACCCTCTTCCATTACCGTAACCATGGTGCGGCAGAAGGACGTGTGTTAGTGGGCTTACAAGCAACTGATGCGAAACAAAACCCTGATGGATTGATTGAAACACTCGAGCAGATTAATTATCCGTATGCAGAAATTACTGATAACGTCGGCTATAAACGTTTCTTAAAATAATCTTTGGTTTTGATAAAAAGCCGACATAGTTGTCGGCTTTTTTATACAATTCTTTTTATATTTCTGGCATCTTTACATTGCTTCTCTTTATCTTAAAGAAAATATCCTTAAAAATAATGATCTAACTAGGAAAAAAGGACCAACATGGCACAGTTTGCAGTCATTGGCTTAGGTAGTTTCGGAGCAACGGTTGCTCAGGAACTCACAAAATTAAATCATGATGTTATTGGCATCGATACGGTCAAAAAGAATGTTGAAAATCTTGCCGATGTTTTAACTCATGCCGTCATTGCTGATGCCACTGACGAACATGTGCTTGACGAACTGAATATACAAAATTGTGACGCAGTTGTAGTCGCAATTGGTGAAGATATTGAAGCCAGTATTTTGTGTGTGCTGAATTTAAAAAATCTGGGAATTGAGAAAATTTGGGTTAAAGCAAAGACCAAAGCTCATCACACCATTTTGTCACACCTTAATATCAATAAGATTATTCATCCTGAAGAAGATATGGGGGTAAGAGTTGCTCAAGCTCTGAACTACCCTATGGTAAGCCGTTATATGTCTTTAGAAGATGATCATTACATTATTAAAATTGAGATTCCAGATAAACTTAATGGCATCAATTTATATGGCATTATGCAGCAAGCGCCTCAAGTCAAAACATTGCTCGTGAAAAGACAGCAACAGATTTTGTTTGAGACTGAAGAAAATTTCACTTTGCAAACACATGATATTCTTATTTTAGAAGGTCATCTACCTCAGTTAAAGAAACTTTCTAACTGCTTCATATAAGAAAACGAACTCTAGAATATGTCTATATATCCCAAGCTCCATAAAACGTTAAATTTAAGCCCGCCTTCACTTTTAGCGCTAGGGTTTTTAGGCTTTATTATCTTTGGCACTTTATTGCTTAAATTACCATTTGCCAATACAGGCAATGTCAGTTGGATGGATGCGCTGTTTACAGCCACTTCAGCAGTAACAATTACGGGTTTATCTGTTTTAAATATTCATGAGTCTTTTACCCTGTTTGGGCAAACTATTATTTTATTACTGATCCAGTCTGGCGGTTTGGGGTTTATGACTTTTGCGATATTGGCGGCATTAAGCTTGTCTCCTAAAGTCGGTCTTAAACAGCAAATGATGGCTCAAGATAGTCTCGGACAAACGAGTCTATCAAAAGTTACTTTTGTTGCTAAAGGAGTTGTTACCTATACCCTTATTTTCGAACTGATTGGTACAATTATTCTCACGACTGCTTTTACACCAACATACGGGTTTGCACGTGGTTTATATTATGCGGTTTTTTATAGCATTTCCTCTTTTAACAATGCAGGTTTTTCATTATTTTCCAACAGCTTAATGAATTTTCAAAGCAACTATATTATTTGTATAACCATTAGCATCCTTTACACTTTAGGTGGTCTTGGTTTTTTAGTGCTCATGGATATTAAACAAAACAAAAGATGGAAAAAACTGACACCAAATAGCAAGCTTATTCTTACCACCATTGCAATTATTAACCTCATTGCCTTTATTTTAATATGGGCTTTAGAAGCTCAAAATCCCGCGACTTTAGGGACGTTAAACTCAGGTGAACAAGCATTAAACGCTTGGTTTCAAGCAACAGTTCCACGATCTTCAGGCTTTAATACCATTGATACGGGTGCAATGACCAACAGTAGTTCCTTACTGATGATGTTACTGATGTTTATTGGTGGTGGTTCACTGAGTACAGCTGGTGGAATCAAAGTTGGAACCTTTGTCATTTTAGTACTTAGTGTAATTTCATTTTTACGGCGCACAGATGAAATTCGAATATTTAATCATTCAGTCGCACATGAAACCACTTATAAAGCTTTAGCAGTCACTGCAATTACGAGCATACTCATTTTCATGGGATTCTTTATTATTTTGCTTTTAGAGCCTAAAGCAGACTTTATGAACTTGTTATTTGAGGTTGTTTCCGCAGCGTGTACTGTAGGGCTTTCTCGTGGAATAACACCAGAGCTACATAATGGTAGTTTGTTCATTTTAAGTTTATTGATGTTTGCTGGGCGACTCGGCCCATTAACACTGGCATATTTAATTGCCACTCCGAAAAAAAGTCGACTCAAACACCCTCAAGCCAACATTCAAATTGGTTAATAAAAATGCCGCTATAAAAGCGGCATTTTTACAAGTAAGGACTTAGTACCAATTCATGAGTGAAACACCCAAGCCCGCGTAAGTTGCTCGATGGTTATAATCAATCAAGCTTTCACCATAACCGTTAAACAATTGGAAATGTCCACGCAGCTTGCCACTAATCGGGAAAGCCCAGTCAAACTGAACAGCGCCATGAGAATCATCACCACCTTTTAAAGAGTGACGCAGCATTAAAGAGAAGTCATTTTCCTTCCACTTATAAAATGCTGTTAAATCACCACGACCGATGTAATTTTCCATATCAGGGTTATTATCGTCTTTGCTGTCTTCTTCAATGCGCACCCACGGACGAAGCATTAAAGCAAAGTTCCCGCGCTCTAACCCCACATTAAAGATTACACGGTTCCAGCTACGAGATAATGGATCTGAACGACCATTTGACTGGTGATTTAAAGTGACTCCAAGCAAACGACCATCTAGACCAAGCAATTCATAGTTCGTTCTAAACATTAAACTTGCTTCTGGCTCATAGTTCGTTTCACGAAATGGACGAGATTCTTCAGCATTAAACGTCTGCCAACGTGAAGATTGGGTATACCCCACCCACAAATCACCATTATTTCCAAAAATATTTTCCCAAGCTTTCGTTTTTAAAGAAAGCTGAAACTTACTTTCGGTCGATTTCAAGTTTTGAGCTGTATTTTCTACATTGTTGGGATTTGGACTGGTTGGTAATTCATTTTTATCACTGGTCCAAAATACAGGTAGTAAATAGACTGGCTGATAAGCACGAATATTCCAAACACCTAGCTTACTTTTTTCTGATAACTCCCAACGTTGATCTAACAAAGAAGTAGTAGGTTCAAGTGTAGGCGCTTTACCAATCACTTTAATATTACTAACTGTATCTACCACCTTCTCTTTAAATGTTTCTGGTTGAACAGCAGGCTGATCAATTTTTTTAACAGGCTCAGGTACTACCGCGGCTTGCACAACTGGTAGAGCTGCTGGTTTAAATACAGAGTCGTAACAAGCCAGACGATCAGCATTTGAAGCAAGAGCAACACATGCATCAACTGTCGCAGGGGTTACAGGTGCCAAGGTGTCAGCATATGTCACAGACGCACATAAACAGCTAAGCACGATTCCCATGCTTAGCTGTAAAGATGTGCGTTCAAATTGTCTGAACGCCATGTTCATCTCCAATTTTTATTTTAATTAACTTGTTGAATGGTAAAACCTAATTGCTGCAATTCATCACGTTTTGCAAATGGCGCAACTACAGCTTTTACAGGAGTTTGTTCTACTAAATATTGACGAGCAACACGTTGTAAATCTTCCAATGTTACATGCAACAATCTTTCACGCAAAGTATGGCGGAAAGCTGGTGTTCTTGCATGCAACAATGCATAACATGCTGTAATCGCTTCACCTGCTGGAGAGCCTGGTTTATCCATACTTGCCACTAAACCAAGAATCGCTTCTTCAAGCTGATGAGGTTGTTGCTCTGTATTTAATAACCATTGCACGCTTGCTTCAAAGTCTTTAAAAGTCTCTGCTAAACGTGGATCGCGGTAGCTAAAGAAACGGAATGAGCAGGCATTTCCATCATAACTAGCACCGCCGCCATAAGCACCTCCTTTTTCACGGATAGCACTGTGCAAGAATCCGTTACGTAAATAAGCTGCCAATACCATTAATGGAGCCGCATCTGGATGTGATACTTCTACGGCTTGATATGCAGACGCACAGAATTGAACGTTTGCCTGAATTAACCATGCTTCATGATTATTATCATTAGCTTGTTCTACTTGAGTTAACTCAGTTGTAGCTTTATCAACATTCAACTTATCCCAAACATTCTGGATTTCTTCAACCAAACGTTCTGATTGATGTTCTTCACACACTAGTAAGAACTGTTTAGGTGCTTGCAACAACTTACTATGAATACGTTTTAATTCTGCAATCAGCTCATCGTAAGCGGCATCATCTTGGGTAATTTTAGTAACAAGCTCACCCAACCAATTCAATGCACCTAAACCCGTGTTTTGATAGTCACGTTGAGCCAGGGCACTCATGTTACGAGAAGCAATCTGCATCGCATAGCTGTGACCTGAACCAGATAAACGAGATTGCCAACGTGTTTTACGTTGTTGCAATAACTCGATAATTCGTTCTTTCTCATCAAATCGGAGCTGTTCAAATGCTAATTTTAATAAATGAATTGCATCAAATTTCTGAGTCAACGATTTAGTCGTTAAAGTCAGCCAAGCACTAATTTTATCTTTATCATCAACTTTACTACGTAAAGAGGCACCCATTCCTAAACCACCACTTACAGCGGTTTGTAAGTTTTGTAGTTCAAGATAGCCATATTCGCCTGCACCTACTTCACCCATCAAAATAGAAAGCAAATTGAAATAAGGCGACTTCACAATATCTTCAGGGATCTGGATAAGTACTTGTTGATAGTAAATGCCGTTAGTACCCGCATGGTACAAGTTCAACGGCGTATCCATACGATTACAAATAATTTCGCGTAACTGACCTTGCACAATATGCAAGTCAGCAGGTACATCTTCCAAACCTACTTTTGGCAATAACTCAAGATTATCAGGAGTGTCCTGACGTTCCTCTAAAGCCTTAGTCTTAGCAATGATTTCAGCCTTATCAGCATCAGTTAGCTTTTCACCAATAGCTGCTAAGCGTGCTTTTTCAGCTTCTTGCTCTTTTACAGACTTGGTTGGGTCTGGAACTAAAGTCATCTGTACGCGATGAGGGTTATCGAGCAAATGTGTTTGAATCAGATTTGATAACCACATTGGGTCCTTCAACTCTTCTTTAACTTGTGCAATTGCGCTGTCAACATCCCAAATTTGGATTGGATCATTATGGTGAATCGCACCACTTAAGCCATTTAAAATTAAACTTAAGCCATAAGGTGTACCGTCGCCATTAATTTCACGTTGATGTAACTCGATTTGATGCAAAATTGCATCGACTAAATTACTATCAATTGGTTTTGCAGCAACCTCACGCAGAATATTTAAAACACCCTCTCTAAAGCTTTGCGCATGTTCTGGATTTGAACCTTGAACACCACAGTAGAAAGTCATTTCAAAATTACTATCGTCTACGCCCATTAATGGACCTGTTGATTGAGCGTAGCCACAAGTTTCTAGGTAATGACGCAGTGGCGAAGCTGAATTTTCTAATAAAATTCCTTCAACCAAACGCATTCCTAAACGCAATTTAATGTCATTTGCCTCTGGTAATAACCAAGATAAAACATGATAAGTTTTATCTTTTAAATCATCACTATCAACACCATAGTTCTCTGTTACTTCAATTGGTGCAGCTAAACGTTTTTCAGGCTTAGAATATAAAGTTGTTCCTGCCGAAAACTTATGTAGAGCTAGTTTTTCAAATTGCTCTTGTAATTCATATGCTGTTTGATTACCAAAGGTCATGAATACAGCATTACTTGGATGGTAATGTACTTTATAAAAATCGACTAACTGCTCATACGTTAAATCAGGAATATCTTTCGGATCACCACCAGAGTTGTAATGATAGGTCGTTTCAGGAAATAAATGATGGGCCAACTGATGATAAAGTTGGTCAGACGGTGCACTCATCGCACCTTTCATTTCATTAAAAACAACACCTTTATAAACAGGTTGACCATTTTCCAGTTCAATACGAATACCTTCTTGAGCAAAATCAAGTGGATTCAAATTGGCAGCAAATGCCGCATCAAGATAAACAGAAAGTAAGTTTTGAAAATCTTTTTTGTTTTGAGTAGCGAATGGATATGCTGTCCAATCTGCTGCTGTAAATGCGTTCATAAAAGTATTTAAAGAACGACGAATCATTAAAAAGAATGGATCACGTACCGGAAACTTTTCAGAGCCACACAAAGCCGTATGTTCTAAAATATGTGCCGTGCCTTTAGAGTCCATAGGCTGTGTTCTAAAAGCAACAAGAAATACATTTTCATCATAATCAGTTGCCAAGTGATAATGCACCGCACCTGTGACTTTATGCTTATATTCAGACACTAAAATATCTAATGCTTCTACATGGTGCTGACGTAGCAACTGAAACGCAGGGTGAACAGTTTGAGAAATGGTTTCAGTGACATCTACAGTCATGTGATCTCCTAACATATCGGATAAGTGAATAAGTCTCATTATAGCCTGAGTCAGCTTGAGATTGGCGAACAAAAGCCAAGTAAAATACTATGTTTTTGTTGAGTATTAGTTTTCATTGGCACGGCTTTGATATCAAGCACATAGTCATGAATGTTTTATCCTAACAGAACAAAAGCTTTTAATTCTATGTATATGTTAGGTATTGAATTAAAAAGCTTATCAATTTTATCTTAACGAGCTATTTTCGAATCTAAAGAATATTCACACAACAATATTTTTCCACTAATTTTTGATTTAACTGAATTTTATTCAACAAACTACAGCAAATCCAAGCAATGGTGTAAACTTAGCAACCTGATTTTTTTATTTTGTGACAACACATATGGCAACTGTAGATCTTTTTGCAATTGGTAATGCATTAATCGACCAAGAATTTAAAGTGTCTGATGATTTTCTTAGTCAACAAGGTTTGCAAAAAGGCACCATGCAGTTGTCCGATGGCGACACTCAATCTGCTCTTTATGCAGAGTTAAAACAGCATCAAGATTACAAAGGTCAAGCAAGTGGTGGTTCTGCTGCGAATACTACTGTAGCCTTTAGTGCATTAGGTGGAAGTGCTTTTTATGGTTGCCGCGTTGGTAACGATGATTTGGGTTCAATTTATCTGCAAGGTTTAAATGAAGCTGGCATCCAAACCACTCCAAAGTCAATTAGTGAAGGTGTAACAGGCACCTGCATGGTACTCATTAGCCCTGACTCTGAACGTACGATGCATACCTATTTGGGCATCACTGCTGAACTTTCTCAAGATCAAATCGACTTTGAACCGTTAAAAACAGCAAAATGGCTTTATATTGAAGGTTATCTTTCTACAAGTGAAACAGCGCGCAAAGCTGTAAAACAAGCCAGAGAAATTGCAAAAGCAAATGGCGTTAAGATTGCTTTATCTCTTTCAGATCCTGCCATGGTGCAATACGCTCGCGAAGGCTTAGAAGAGCTCATGGATGATGGCGTAGATTTACTATTTTGTAATGAACAAGAAGCCTTAATGTATACAAATACAACAACTGTTGAAGATGCTCTTGCTCAATTACGTTTTAAAAATCATACAGTAGTCATTACACAAAGTGCTAAAGGTGCTTTAGTTTCTAACTCTACTCAACATTTCCATGTTGCAGGTCGCCACGTAGAAGCCGTTGATACAAATGGTGCTGGCGATGCATTTGCAGGCGCATTCCTATACGCCCTAAACCATCATCAAGATTTGAATGCTGCTGCACAGTTAGCTGTCTTAATTTCTAGTGAAGTTGTTTCTCAGTTTGGCCCACGTTTAGCGATTAATGATTATGCTAAACTTCTTGAAAATTTTCAGAAGGAATGTGCTTGAAATGGAAAGGATCTGTATGACGGAAGAAGTTCCTGAGCGTGAAGCTAGAGCTTTTGACACTTTACAAGGAACTACTATTTTCATTACGCAACGTGATGGCGCATTCTATGCTTATCAAAACTTATGCCCTCACTTGCAAACAGAGCTTGAATATTTAGAAAATCAATTTCTTGATCAAGACCAAGAGTATATTCAATGTTCTACCCATGGTGCTTTATTCACTGTGGAAACAGGCGAATGTATCTCAGGACCATGTTTAGGTGATTTTTTAAATAAAGTTGAGATTAAAGTACATTCAGATGGCGGTATCTATATCGTAGACTGAAGCGATCAACATTAGAGTTTCTGCCATGGCTGATTTCTTTTTCAATTATTATCTTATGCCATTTCACTTAAGTGTAGTGGCTTTGATATTACTCAGCGTGGTAGAAACCATTGGTATGTATATTGGACTTCGTCCAAGTCAATTACTCAAAAAAATTGCGCCTGTTTGGCTTTCTAACTCGCCACTACTTAACGTTAAATTTTCTAAAGCTTTAATTTTCGTTTTTTTACTTATCAATTTTAGTTTTGCAGGCTATTTTTTACAGCTCTCTTTCTTTGCAATCCAGCATTATTTTATTTCACCATTTTATTTAATCGTCCCAGCTCTTGTCATCGCAATCTTTTTTACTGTGTTCATGATTCACTGCCTTGACCAAGTAATTAAACCAAAGCTTACTCATACAAACTATAATCTTCTAGGACGCTTAGCGACAGTTTCTAGTGGTAATGCTAGACCTGGATTTTCTGCCCAAGCGCGAGTGCGTGATGAATTCGGCCAGCTCCATTATGTTCAAGTCGAACCAGAATACGGCGAACTCGAATTATACTCTCAAGTTATCCTTGTCAGAGTACATAAAAGCCATTATGTAGCCAAGAAAATTTCTGTATCAAACGATCTTTTCGCCCCCGATTAAATTCTCACTACCATTCTATTTATTATTTGCTGCTTTTTGCAGGCTTTATTATGACTATATTTTATTATTTTCTTTTTAATTAATTATTTATTATTCCAACTATTTTAGTTTGAAATAGTATTTATAAATATAATATACAACCATTTTAGTTGGTATTAAATTAAAACAAACTATTTTAATCAACTTAATATTTTTATTTACAAGTGTTTTAGTAGGATTTAATAATCAATTCAAACTATTTTAGTATGGTATTTATTTTAAAATATTAAGTATTTGTTTCATAACAGTTAATTATTTAAATATTCATTTAAAATATATTTAATGTTTATTTTTATTATATTTTGATTAATAATAAAATTAATATCAAATGAGGTTTAATTTATGAGCCTTAATTTTAAAAATCTTAATGGTCGTTTAGTTAAAGAAATCACTATTATTCTAATAATAAAAATAGTGCTTCTCTTAACGATCAAACATATTTGGTTTGATGCTCCCACCATCCCCAAAAATTTTGACAATCAGGTCGCCGAGCATATTGCTGGCGATAACATTTCCCACATTAAGGAGACACGTTGATGATTTCTGAAAGCGTGGTTGATCTTTCGCGGTTTCAATTTGCGATGACCGCAATGTATCACTTTCTTTTCGTCCCTTTAACTCTAGGTTTGGCATTTATCCTTGCCATCATGGAAACCACTTATGTCATTTCTGGTAAAGAAATTTACAAAGATATGACTAAATTTTGGGGAAAATTATTTGGTATTAACTTTGCTTTAGGGGTAACAACTGGCTTAACAATGGAGTTCCAATTTGGAACAAACTGGGCTTATTACTCACACTATGTAGGTGATATTTTTGGTGCTCCATTAGCAATTGAAGGCCTTATGGCATTCTTTCTTGAGTCTACATTTATTGGTTTATTCTTCTTCGGATGGGATCGTTTAAGTAAGGTTCAGCATCTAGGCGTAACGTGGTTAGTCGCTCTAGGTTCTAACATGTCAGCACTCTGGATTTTAGTGGCGAATGGCTGGATGCAGAACCCTGTAGGTGCTGCATTTAACTTTGAAACCATGCGTATGGAATTAGTTGATTTCGGCGCGCTTATCTTTAACCCTGTAGCTCAGGTGAAATTCGTACATACCGTTTCTGCGGGCTATGTAACTGGTGCAATTTTTGTACTTGCCATCTCAAGCTACTACTTACTTAAAAAACGTGATCTTCCTTTCGCACGTCGCTCATTTGCAATTGCTGCCATTTTCGGTCTTGCATCTACACTTTCAGTGATTTTGTTAGGTGATGAATCTGGTTATGAACTCGGTGATGTTCAAAAAACTAAACTCGCTGCGATCGAAGCCGAATGGGATACTCATCCTGCTCCTGCTCCGTTTACTTTGTTTGGTGTACCAAACCATGAAGAGATGCGGACAGATTACGCAGTTAAAATTCCATATGCATTAGGTTTAATTGCAACTCGTTCAACAACCAAAGAAGTTACTGGCCTTAAAGATCTCATGCAACAGCACGAAGTTCGTATTCGCAACGGTATGCTTGCCTATGCTGAACTTGAAAAATTACGTGCAGGTGATCGCTCACCAGAGTTATTAGCCTCTTTTGAAAAAAATCAGAAAGATTTAGGTTATGGCCTACTTCTTAAGAAATATGCACCCAATGTAGTTGATGCAAGCGAGCAAAATATTAAAGCTGCTGTAAAAGATACTGTTCCAAATGTTACAGCGCTATTTTTCTCTTTCCGCGCAATGGTTGCCTCTGGTTTCCTAATGCTATTACTTTTCATTTTAGCGACTTGGGCTGTAGCAAAAAGAAATGCTGAAAATAAACCTTGGCTCCTGAAATATGCATTGTTTGCTCTACCGCTTCCTTGGATTGCTGCACAAACTGGCTGGTATGTAGCTGAAGGCGGTCGTCAACCGTGGTCTATTGGTGAAATCTTACCAACCCATCTCTCTACTTCTAGTTTAAGTACTGGTGACGTATGGGGTTCAATTATTGCTCTAGCAGCGTTCTACACTGCTCTTTTGATTATTGAAATGTATTTAATGATCAAATTTGCTCGCTTAGGACCAAGCTCTCTACACACTGGCAAATATCATTTTGAAAAGCAAGAACCAAAAGCAGCGGTTAATGGGGAGGCCTTATTATGATTGAATATGAATTATTAAAAATCATTTGGTGGGTGTTAGTTGGCGTACTTCTGATCGGCTTCGCTCTGACTGATGGCTTTGATATGGGGTCTATGGCTCTCATGCCTTTCGTTGGAAAAACCGATAGCGAACGCCGTGCTGCGATCAATACCATTGCCCCACACTGGGATGGTAATCAGGTCTGGTTTATTACGGCAGGTGGTGCATTATTTGCTGCATGGCCAATGGTTTACTCAGTCGCTTTCTCAGGCATGTACTGGGCACTCTTGTTAGTTCTATTTGCACTTTTCCTAAGACCAGTAGGTTTCGATTATCGCTCTAAACTTGAAAATACCAAATGGCGTAACTCTTGGGACTGGGGTCTATGCATCGGTGGTGCTGTTCCAGCGCTTGTGTTTGGTGTGGCTTTCGGTAATTTGTTTTTAGGTATTCCTTTCAGTTTAGATAGCACATTACGCTCTGAATATACAGGCAGCTTTTTTGCCCTTCTTAACCCCTTTGCTTTAGTTTGCGGTGTGGTAAGTCTGTCTATGCTTTGTGCACATGGCGGTGCATGGCTCATGCTACGTACTGATGAAGCTTTAAAACAGCGCTCTGCCAAGGCCACTCAAATTATGGCGATTATATTTTTAATTTGTTTCCTTGTAATTGGAGCATGGCTGTATTTTGGGCAAGTTCCAGGTTATAGCTATGCTGTTGCTATAGACCCAAATACTGCGCTTAACCCTTTAGCTAAAGAAGTGGTTACCAATAGCAATCCAGGTTGGATGAACAATTACAGCACCTATCCAGTGACTAAAGTTGCCCCTGCTCTTGCCATCTTAGGTGCAATCATTGCAATTTTTGCTTCTTCAAAAGCAAAAGCAGGCCTAAGTTTTACTGGTACAAGTTTAATGATTGTAGGAGCAATTTTAACTGCCGGTTTTGCCCTATTCCCATTCCTACTTCCATCTAGCATCAATCCTAACTCTAGCTTGACGATGTGGGATGCTGTATCAAGTCACCTTACTTTAGGCGTTATGACAGTTGCTGCTTGCATTTTTGTTCCTCTTATTTTGATCTATACCAGTTGGTCTTATTACAAAATGTGGGGAGTCATCACTAACAAACATATCGAGTCAAACTCGCATAGCTTGTATTAAGGAGAAAACTATGTGGTATTTCGCATGGATCCTAGGTATTTTGATGGCATGTTTTGCGGGTGTACTCAGCGCGCTTTATATCGAACATCATCAAGATTTAGATGAGGAATAAATGATGGCAAAAGCAATGACAGCATCAAATCATCGAAAAGCTCAAGCATTTGCAATGGCCCTTTCTTTTCTGTTGGCATTGCCCCTTGCTGCAATTTTGTTGGTTTACCCTTCACTCATGCTAGATGCTAATGGGCACTACAATCATAGCCAGCTTATGCTGGTGATGATTGGTATTTCTGGTGGATTTATTTACGGAGTGGGTTTCGTACCTAACTTCTGGTTATGGAAATGGCTATTTAGCCCATGGGTAGCTTGGCCTCTCATGCTTTTAGGTTATTACATCTGGTTTCTAACCTAAATCAAAAAGACCTCATCTGAGGTCTTTTTTCATTTCGCTTAAATTAATAACTACTAATATTAAATTAATTTGATTGTTCAGCTAACCATGCCATAAATTTTTGACGCTCAGCTTTAGAAGCTTTCTGCCAAGTTTCAACTAAACGTTGATCATTCGTTTGTGCTACGCCTGTTACAGGCATAGATGTTGGAGCTGGTACAGCCACCTGAGCAGAAGTAGGTTTAGCAGAGGCATACACTGCCTCAGGCTGCGATTTAGATGATTTAGTCGTAAAGTCAGTGACTTTTCCTAATAAGCCCGTTGCAAACCATGGTTTTGCCTCATTGTTTGCACCAGTTTGTTGTACGATTAATTCATTATTTGCGCTGTACAAAGCCACAGTTGGTTGCTCAGCATATTTCTTTGCTTGTTCAAATTGCTTTGGTGCATCTACCATTGCGAGCTTATAAGTTTGCCCATCTTTGAGCACTGGAGTTTGAATTGTAACTACTCCAGATTTAACAATGTCATGCTCCCCGCTTAAATGTTCAAAGTATTCTTGATAGCGCACACTTAAGCTTGTTTCACCAGCATCGACTTTATAATTATTTTTAGATGAACGAAATAACCCAGAGTTGACTTCCTGACCATTCACCGCAAGGATTACAATTTCCTCTGGTGCTGTAATTGTAACTGCTGAAAATACCGAACCGCTGAGTAATAAACCAATTGCAGCAACACCTAATCTTAAAGTCATCTGTCTCTTTCTCTGTGTTTGATAAGCTATTAAATCATGAGCAATATGCAATATGATTGTGACTATTTTATGACAATGCAGTTATCGACTAATTTCTTGATTTATTATTTTGAAATATACATTTGAATTTCATAAATTTTTGTTTTATGTATTCCTCCTATTCATTCTAAAAACATAAAAAAAGCACCTAAAATAGGTGCTTTTTTTTAATTTCAATTAAATTAATTGAAAGTTTTGAAACGATCAGCATCATTAATAAATGCTTTTTCACCTGCTGGTGCTTCAACCGAACCAAATACTAATTGAGCACGTAATTTCCAAGTTGCAGGAACATCAAATGCTTCAGCTGCGTCTGCATCGACAATTGGGTTATAGTGCTGTAAAGAAGCACCTAAACCAAGCTCTGAAAGCGCAGTCCAAGTTGCAAATTGAGCAATTGCACTTGAGTGTTCAGACCATACAGGGAAATTGTCTGCATATAGTTCGAATTGCTCTTGTAAGCTTTTAACAACAGCTTGGTCTTCATAAAATAAAACCGTACCAACACCAGCTACAAAGCTATCAATTTTTGCATTTGTACCAGCAAAAGCTTCTGCAGGAACAATTTTACGCAAAGCTTCACGAACTAAATTCCAGAATTTAGCATGAGATTCACCGTATAGTGTCACTACACGTGAAGATTGTGAGTTAAAAGCTGAAGGACTATGTTTAACTGCTTCACGGATAGTTTCTTCAATTTTAGTGCGATCTAATGCAACGTTTTTACCAATTGCATAAATTGTACGACGGTTTTTAATTTTATCTAAGAAAGTAGACATTTTGTTATTTCCTACCTATTGATTTGACCAAGGGTCGTTGTTTGGGAATGAGTACAGTGTATTAAAGTCATTTTTCATAATCAGCATTAAAAATATGACAGTTCGTTTTATTTTCGCAACAATAATAAAAGATATACATATAAAAAAAGCTTCACGATTTAGTGAAGCTTTTTAGGGTTACCAAGCAATTTACTTATCAGTTTCAAACAGCGCAGCAACAAAAGATTTAGCCGAGAATGGTCTTAAATCATCAATTTTTTCACCTACACCAATAAAACGAATTGGCACATGGGTACGACTTGCAATATTAAAGAGCACGCCACCTTTCGCAGTCCCATCCAGTTTGGTAATAGTAATACCAGTTAAACCCACAGCTTGGTCAAACTCTTGCACTTGGTTAATCGCGTTTTGCCCTGTACCCGCATCTACTACCAACATAATTTCATGAGGTGCAGTTGCATCAATTTTTTGCATCACACGTTTAACTTTTTTGAGTTCTTCCATCAAGTTACTCTTATTATGTAAACGACCTGCCGTATCTGCGATTAATACGTCAATTCCTTTAGCACGAGCACTTTCAAAAGCATCAAAAATAACAGAAGCACTATCAGCTCCGTGACCTTGAGCTACCACAGAGATATCATTACGTTCACCCCAGATCTGTAATTGTTCTGTCGCTGCGGCACGGAACGTATCCCCTGCAGCCAACATCACTTTTTTACCTTCACCCTGTAAACGTTTCGCTAATTTACCAATAGTTGTGGTTTTACCAACACCATTTACCCCAACCATTAAAATCACATAAGGCGATTTGTTAGGATCAATATGTAAAGGTTTAACACGTGGGGCCAACAAAGCAACCAGCTCTTCTTGTAACGCTTTATATAGAGAGTGGGAATAGATCAAATCACCACGAGCTGTACGCTCGGTTAAATTGGTAATGATCGTTTTAGTAGCTTCAACACCAATATCTGCAACTAATAATTGCTCTTCTACTTCTTCGAGTAACTCATCGTCAATTTCTTTTCCGCCAATCAAGATATTGACCATACCATCAGCGAAATTACGACGAGTTTTGGTTAAACCTTCTTTCATCCGGCCAAAAAAACCGGTTTTTGGTTGTTCAACCGCAGTTTCTGTAGAAGCTAATTCAACTTTGGCTGCTTCAATATTTTCTTGCGATTTAACAGGAGATTCAACGATGGGAACATCGATAGCAGGTAAATTAGGTAATGTGACATCGTCATCACCGATCTCAGCATCTATCAAGAATTTATTTTGCATATTCGATTGTTGCTCCATGCGGATTCCTTGAAAAGCAGCGCGTTTAAAAAGATAAAGTTTAGCATAAATTCAAAATTTTGCCTGCCACAATAGTGCTCAAAAAGCTTTGGAAACCAAGATTTAGCCTGATTAACTCATTTACTGGGTATCTTCCTGAGCGAGTGCTGGATATTGCTTAATATGAGCACCTTCAAATTGGTAAGCATGCATTAACTTCAAATAATCTGCCCGATGAATTTCTGACTGAGCTATAAGCAACTCAGCCATGTCTTGAGTTCTTGGATAAGTAGCCTGATGAGAAAGTTGTATAATTCGTTGATATTGATCCGGACTAATAGGCCGAAGTAATGCTAAATATGACAGCACAAAAATACAGCCAATGACAATAACCACAAACAGGTTAAAACATTGATCAACTTTTAACTCAGACTTTAATTTAAGAAAATTTTGTTTGAATATGAGCATGACCTACCTCGAATTAGTGTAGTGTAGGGTTCAATACTCATAAGTACAAGATCAAACATCCAGTAAGGTTAATAATCATACCTTACTGGATAGTATGAGTATGCTTAACTTATTAGTGAACGAATGACGGAAAAGTATAAAATTGCCGCAATAATCACCAAGACTAAAAACATAGCAAAAATACTTAACCCTTCTTCTGCATCTGCTGGATGCAATTCGTCTTCATCAGCAATTTTTCGAAGTTCCCCATCATAAACTTGATAAAACCAGTTTTTTTGGGCGGGTTCCAAATGACCAGCAAAATCAAACACCCTTTTACGCTGTGCTAGACAGTAATCCCCTAAATGGATTTCCTCATGAAAAATAGCTTCATCTAATAATTTACGGTGATAATGGGCCAGTTCTATGATTTGTTCCTCTTTAGGAGGGGTGTCAAAAACAAAGCCATCGATTGTATTTGTCATATTTTATTCTCCTTGTCTTTTATTCTCATATTGATTTTAATCAAAATTATTTGTGAATAATGTTTAATCATGTATCCTAATAGTGAACTAAACGAAATGACAAATAGTTGACAAATCCATCAATTTGTAATATTAGTTTAATAATTCTAAGTTAAATTAATTTAAAGGCACTAGCCTTTAGAAAAAAGTAATCATAATTACAATAAGGAGTTTTCTATGATTCAACGTATCTCTCATCATGATTTAGAACATGTATATGCAACTGCAGTAAACACAATTCACTCTCAAATGAATTTCCAAGATGCGGTTGCACAGTTAGAAGAAGTTGCTCGCGCTGGGCATGGTAAAGCCGCTCTATTCTTAGCAGAATTATATTATCAAGGTTTCCGTGTTGAACGTGACTCTCTTAAAGCACAATATTGGCAAAAGTTAGCCACAATGCAAGCATAAAAAGACGTCACCTAGGTGGCGTTTTTTTATGTCTGTAAAATTTGATATAAACCAATTCATCCCTTATCTCTTCTTGCGCTTCACCAAAGCTTTAATCGCTTTGTTTTGCTCAGGTGGCGTTTTTTACATCCGTAAAAATATTCTATAAATATAATTCGTTATGCACTTCGTTTGTCTTACGCTAATGCCAACGCCTTAATCATATTAACGTTCTCAAGTAACATTTTTTGTAGCTGGGAATATTTGTTTACGATTTGATACCTGTTTAAACTGAAATGTCATCTGATTTTTCTATAATAAGCAAGATAAGTTAAGAACCATTAAATTGACAATGAATAGTTTAAGCAATCTGCAACCGGTTTCAAAAGACTTGATGATTAAAATTTATATTTTAAGAACTATGATGTATTGCGGAGTTCTCTGGGGATTATTTCATCAGGGCTGGGCAATTAAATCAGATCAAGAAGACTTTATTTTTCCTTTCTGGCTCAATGGATTGCAAGCTCACCGCTACGCTAAAGAACATTGGCCACATTACAAACCGAGAAGAATTACTCCTAAAGATTTTCACGAGTCTTTATTACCAACTTTAACTCGACTCAACGTTACACCAGCTTTGTTTAATTCGTCTCATCGCAAGTTGAAATTATCTACCCAACAAATGCAACATTTCTTTTTTAAACATCCGCACTGGCAAGGAGCCTAAAGTTTTCTTTAGGTTCTTAATCTCTATTAGAATGCTTTTTGAACGCTTGAATGTAAAACTTGTATTTGAATGACTATCCAGTCTTTGCATTTTTATAAAATCAAGCTAATTTAAAACAAAATGATAAAACACAGGACAGAAGAAATGACAATCGTTGCACAAGTAATCAAGAACAAAGCAGAACAAGATATTTTTACAATTTCTCCGGAAGCCACTGTCCTTGAAGCAATTAAGATTATGGCGGATAAAGGAATTGGTGCACTCGTCGTATCTGAGGGCGAAAAAGTTGTCGGAATTTTGTCTGAACGTGACTACACGCGAAAAGTAACGCTTATGGAACGTTCATCATATAGCACTACAGTCGCTGAAATTATGACATCCAAAGTACTTACGGTAAGCTTAAATAACACGGTTGAAGAATGTTTGCAGCTTATGACAGATCGTCATTTACGTCACTTGCCTGTACTAGACAATGAAAAATTAGTTGGTTTTATCTCTATTGGTGACTTGGTAAAAGCTGCAATGGAAGACCAGAAAAATTTAATTGAACAATTAAAACAGTACATCTCTGGTTAATTATTTCATATAAAAAATGGGCATTTATATGCCCGTTTTTTATTGATATAAAACTTAAAGATAGTTATTAATTAAAGCAACTAAACGCTCTAGCAAGTCATCAGCCTGTGCTTGAGTCATGTTAATTGGTGGCAATAAACGCACTACTGAACCAGCTGTAACATTAATAATAAGCTTATGTTGATCACGAGCTATTGCAACGAGCTCGGCGCAGTCTTTAGGCAATTGAATACCAATCATCATACCAAAGCCACGTACTTGCACATCTTTATGTGCCAATTGCGCACGTAATTGATCAACAATATAACCACCAACAACTGCCGCATTTTCTACAGCATTCTCTTTTTGGATTGTATCAATTACTGTATAAACCACACGAGAACCTAGCACTGTGCCACCATAAGTAGACCCATGGCTACCAGGTCCTAATAAGCCAACAGCTTTACCTTGGGTCATTACCGCGCCTACTGGAAAGCCATTACCAAGTCCTTTAGCAGTCGTCAAAACATCAGGCACAATGTTTGTATGTTGATAAGCAAAATACTTACCGGTACGACCATTACCAGTTTGGATTTCATCTAGCATCATTAGCCAGTTATGTTGATTACATATGATGCGAACTTCTTCAAGATAGCTAAAGCCCTGAGGCGCAGTATTAATACCACCCTCACCTTGAATTGGCTCAATCAAAATCGCAACAATATCTGGATGCTGTAAAGCAGCTTCTTGAATTGCTTCTACATCACCAAATGGCACACGAATAAAATCACTGGTTAATGGCGCAAAACCATCTTGTACTTTTTTATTACCAGTTGCTGAAAGTGTTGCTAAAGTACGACCATGAAAAGATTGCTCTGCCACAATTATCTTTGGTGAACTTATACCTTGTTGAGTACCAAATTTACGAGCAATCTTAATGGCACCTTCATTTGACTCAGCACCACTGTTTGAAAAGAAGATCTCTTCCATTCCTGAAACTTCAGCCAGCTTCTGAGCAGCAGCCGTTTGCCAAGGAATTTCAAATAGGTTACTTGTATGTACCAGTGTTGCAGCTTGTTCTGCAATTGCTTCAGCAATGGCTGGATGCGCATGACCTAAACCACATACAGCAATACCAGTTAAAGCATCTAAATATTCTGTGCCATCTTCGGTATATAGATATGCTCCTCGGCCTCGTACAAAACTGATCGCTTGGCGACCATAAGTAGCCATTAAATGTGATGGTTGATCAGGTTGTATTGGAGCTAGGGTAATATCATTCATAACGAACTCTGTCTGTATGAGATTTTAGGAAGGGTTTATATAAGCAAAAACTAGCTCTGATGAAAAGTCTCATCACTCATTTATCTAAAATTTCGTCCGCTTTCCGCTATCACTTCGGTTTATACAATAAAATATTGAATATTCAATGCAACTTTAAGTAATCAGGTGGTTTGCAAAGCGATGTAAACACCCCCTATAATGCTGCTAGATTAGTTGAGGATCTCTTTATGACTGAACAAGCACGTGATACTGAAGCGTTAATCCGCGATCAAATTGCGAAGCATCCCGTTTTACTTTACATGAAAGGCACTCCACAGTTTCCACAATGTGGTTTCTCTGCACGTGCTGTAGAGGCGCTCAGTCAAATTGGTCGTCCATTTGCATATGTAAATATTTTGGAAAACCCTGATATTCGTGCAACCTTACCCAAAATTGCGAACTGGCCAACATTCCCGCAACTTTGGGTAAATGGCGAACTTATTGGCGGTAGCGATATCATGCTCGAAATGTTCCAAAATGGCGAATTAAAACCATTAGTTGAACAATATAGCGCAGCGCCAGAAGCGTAAATAATAAAAAAGCCAATCAATAGATTGGCTTTTTTATACTCTCAATCTTAACGATCACTTACCCCGACATAGCGAAATAAATTTTCCACACCTAAATCAGATTTTAAAATAATTAGATTTTCATAAGTTGTTGTTGTGAGAGCTTCAAAAATATTCATATTCGGATGTTCATGTAACTCATCTACACTCTGATCCATACACTCTTCAAATCGATCAGCAATAAATTCAAACCCTAAGTCCATAGCAATAAATAAAGTATGTTCACATGGCTGAACATATTGTTCTTGTGCCCAGTCAATTATCGCTTGTTTGCAAAATGGACATTCAATATTCGCAGAAGCATCGTTAAGTTCAATCAATTGATAGTGCATTAGATTTGAGAAATAAGGAAAATGATAGTGTAAGAGAAATTAATTAAAAGTTCTAGAAAAGGGTATAGACATTTAGTAGAAAATACACATTAAAATTACATCGTAATTACAATGTAATTTATTTTTTCACTTAAACTGAATATGTTAGTATATGTTTTAATTACAAAAAATTTAGTTTAAAAATTATCGTTGCAAAAATAATAATGTAAAATCATGGTTGTTGCAGAAATAGGATATTTTAATGCTCACAGATCTTGATGATTTTTATTGTTTTGCTCTCGTCGTTGAGCATGGTGGCTTTAGTGCTGCTGAGCGTGTAACGGATATACCAAAATCAAAATTAAGCCGTCGCGTGTACAGCCTCGAAGAAAACTTAGGCGTTCGCCTGATTCAACGCAGCTCTCGTCATTTTGCTGTTACAGATATTGGGATGGATATTTATAGACATGCTCAAGTCATGATGAATGCTGCACAGGCTGCTCATGATTTGGTTGATCATTTAAGCATTCAACCTAGAGGTGTTGTAAAGGTTAGTGTTCCTGTTGATATTGCTCAAAATCAACTGCCTAAAATTTTGCCTGCTTTCTTAAAAAAATATCCAGAAATTCGTTTGCAACTTATGGTCAGCAATCGTCGAGTAGATGTCATTAATGAAGGAATTGATATTGCTTTACGTGTTCGCTCAAAACTAGATGATGATCCAAGTTTAGTTCTTAGACAGTTTGCACTTATTGAACAGAGTCTATTTGCAAGTCAAGCATATCTAAATGAATTTGGAGATATAAAAAATCCAGAACAACTTAGTGAGCATCGCATTTTAAGTTTGTCTGAAGAGCATCTTGATCAACAATTCCTTTTGCATGGTCCAGACAATCAGCAAAAGAAAATCAAAGTCAGCCCTATCGTAATGGGTACAAATATCCATATGTTGGCGCAATTAGCGAGTCAAAACTGTGGGATCGCTTTACTACCAGAGAGCGCAGCAGAAGATTTTCTAAAATCTGGACAGCTTGTACAAATTTTACCGGAATGGAAAGCTCCTCACGGTATATTACATGCTGTATATCCATCACGCCGAGGGTTATTACCTGCTGTACGAGTATTTATTGATTATTTGGTAGAACATCTTTCTGAGCATTAAAATGAATTTAAAAAAAGTTCGATAATTATCGAACTTTTTTTATTTTTAAATTACAGGATAGTTTCCTACACCTTCAGGCCAAGGTGTTAAGAGTTCAAAGCCAGTGTCAGTTACAGCAACCATATGTTCCCATTGCGCAGATAACGAAAGATCTTGAGTAATAACTGTCCATCCGTCATTTAATTCTTTAACCTGTGGTCTACCCGCATTAATCATCGGTTCAATCGTAAAGACCATACCTTTTTTTAATACTAAGCCTTGGCCGCGCTGTCCATAATGTAAAACATTAGGTTGTTCATGATAAACCTTACCAATCCCATGACCACAATATTCTCGAACAATACTATACCCTTCTCGATGAGCAACTGACTGAATAGCATAACCAATATCGCCTAGTGTAGCTCCTGGCTTAACAGCATGAATCCCAGCAACCATCGCTTCATAAGTTGTATCAACAAGTTTTTTTGCTTGCGGGTTTACATCACCTACAAAATACATGCGGCTCGTATCACCAAAATAGCCATCTTTAATAATTGCGACATCAATATTAATAATATCGCCATCTTTTAAAATCTTATTCGGTGACGGAATTCCATGGCAAACTACTTCATTTACTGATGTACATATTGTTTTAGTAAAACCATGATATCCCACATTCGCAGGAATAACTTTTAAAGTATTTACAATATAGTCATTACACAGGTTATCTAAATATTCAGTAGATACACCCGGTTTAATATATGCCCCTATCATTTCTAAAACTTGTGCAGCCAAGCGTCCAGAAATTCTTAACTTTTCCAGATCTTGTTCAGTTTTTATTGTAACAGTAGAAGCTCTCATTCAGTTTTATCCTCGTAGGCACTGCTTTTACCACGCCTACAAAAATGTAAGTTAATTTAGAATATTCTAGAACGGATATAGGATAGGCTGGAAGCATTAAATGCCCAAATATTCAACATTCATAATAGAAATTCCTACTTTTATTTTTGCATAATTTCTTTAAAAAGTCAGAGACAAAAAATGATTTCCTAATTTCTTTCAATGGTTTTTCAAATACATACCTTAACCAGTTGATATTTTTAATATCTATTAAAGGTTTTTATGCTCTGAAAAAAATCTTTTTCACATAAAATACCGCTTGATCATGATCTCTTTTGCTCTAAAATTCCTTCTTTTTTATTAATTTTAATTTATGCAACATCTTCGTACTGGAGATATTATTGCCCTAGGTTTTATGACCTTTGCTCTTTTTATTGGGGCTGGCAATATTATCTTTCCTCCCATTGTCGCTCAACAAGCCGGTGATCATGTATGGCTAGCCGCTATAGGCTTTTTGATTACTGCAGTTGGTCTACCCGTAATTACCATCATGGCACTCTCTCGTATGCAGGGTTCCATTGAAATTATTAGCTCTCCTCTCGGTCGAGTAGCAAGTCTGATTTTAACCGTTGTTTGTTATTTATCAGTAGGCCCTTTATTTGCTACTCCACGTACAGCTACTGTTTCTTATGAAATTGGTTTTTCATCTTATTTTGGAACATCAAGTAGTAGCCTTTTAATTTACAGCGCAATTTATTTTTCATTTGTAACTGTAGTTTCACTTTATCCAAACAAGTTATTAGATACTGTTGGTCATGTGCTTGCTCCCCTAAAAATTATTGCTTTAGCAATTTTAGGTATTGCAGCAGTTATGATCCCAGCGGGTTACGTCCCTGCTCCAATCAACCATTACGTTGAATCTCCAGTTTCGGAAGGTTTCGTAAACGGTTATCTCACTATGGATACTTTAGGCGCATTAGTATTCGGTATCGTAATTATTCAAGCGATTTATTCGCGTGGTGTTACCGATAAAAAATTAGTCACTAAGTATGCGATTATTGCCAGTCTTATTTCTGGTGCAGGTCTTACTTTAGTCTATTTAAGCTTATTCAAATTAGGTGTAGGTAGTCATGAAGTAGCACCAAATGCAGCAAATGGTGCAGTAATTTTACATGCATATGTTCAACATGCTTTTGGCAATATGGGTTCATTATTCTTAACTGGACTAATTTTTCTAGCATGTATGGTGACAGCGATTGGCTTAACTTGTGCTTGCGGTGAGTATTTTGCTCAGTTAACTAAATTACCTTACAAACTTTTAGTATTCATTTTAGTTGGTTTCTCTTTCATTATTTCTAATCTTGGATTAACCAAACTTATTGCCGTATCAGTACCTGTTTTAAGTGCAATTTATCCACCAGCCATTGTTGTGATTATGCTGAGCTTCTTTTGGAAATTTTGGCACAAACCCTCTTTTATTGTCGGTTCAGTAACAAGTATTGCTTTAATTTTCGGTATTATTGACGGTATTAAAGTTGCTGGTTTTGGTGATTATTTACCTGCATTTCTTCAACATTTACCTTTAAATGAACAAAACTTAGCTTGGTTGATCCCATCTTTAGTTGTTCTAGCAATTACCGTAATTATCGACAAAGTTAAATTTAAAAACATTTAATCTAGTGTCTCTTTTGAAATCGAGTTTTACCCAAACATGATTTTATATATTGAATAAAATGCTGAGTTTACCCAACCGGCATTTTATTTCCACACTACTTTCAATGACAAATCAACTATAGATATAATCAGTTTTTACTGTAAAATTACACTAAAATAATTTTTAGCTTACTAGGAAAGAAGAGCAACAATGAAAAGTAAATATTACCTAACACAAGCAGATGCAGAGTTTTTAATGGAAGAAGCTCAAAAATATGCAATTGAACACAACTTTAAAGTCAGTATTGCTATTGTTGATGAAACAAGTTCTCTTCTGATGATGAAACGTTTAGATGGTGCTTCACCTTTATCCTCACATTTATGTTTAGAAAAAGCAAAATGCTCTTCAATATCAGGTAGACCTTCAAAATTTTATGAAGAACTTCTACAAAGTGGACGCTTAGGTTTTTTAAGTATGCCTAGTGCTCAAGGAATGTTAGAAGGTGGAAAACCCATTATTTATGACGGACAAGTTTTAGGGGCGATTGGCGTTTCTGGTGTCCAATCTTTTGAAGATGCAGAAATTGCTCAACATGCGATTGATACATTTTTAAAAAAACAAAACAGCTAACCTGAAATGATAGAAAAGAGAAATTATTACACTTTTCATTAAAATATTTTCTCTTTTCTAAAATATTAAGTATTTTATACAAAAATATTTAATATTTACTTTTTTAATACCTTAACCTTTTATAAACATAGAGTTTTTTATAAAACTGTTCAAAAAATTTTCTATTCACTATTGAATTGAATTAAAAATAGAAGTACAACATTAAACTTATTCTTGACTAAAACATTCGGTTTTAGCGCAACCACAAGGAGGGATGGAGATGTTATCATTACATTTCAACAAACAAGTCTTCATTAACACTCTGAACAGCAAAGATTCAGTTGTTTATGGAGTAACACCGCTTGCTCTTATGCTGACTTTACTGTTTCAAGGTATGATTAAAGGAAATCTGAAACCCGAATACTTTATGTATGCGATGGTTGTTTCTTTCATATTTTGTGTGTGGGCCTTTGTCGACCATAAGATGCGAAAACTAGCTAAAAGACGTCTTAGTCAACAAAACTTGAATACTTAAAAAATGGATGAGCAATCATCCATTTTTATACATCCAAAAATAAAAAAATTGTTCCGATAACTAAAATAGCTGTAGCTAATAATTCAGTCAAAATTAATCCCACCATCATTAAAGTCATCATCCATGAAGGTAAGCTAAAACGACCTAGCTTGTGAGGACGTTTGAATTGATTTGTTGTGTCCTGTAAATAGCCATGTATGATATAAACCAGAATTGAAAAACTAAAAAATAGAATATTTGCGAACACACACCATAAAGTAATATTTTCATTTAAAACAGTAAAATAGCTTAATACAGCTAAAATTAGGCTAGCAGCTGCATATAACAAACTACTTCGATGAGCGATATCCACATAATAATGAGCACGACTTAATTCTGAACGGCGTATTTGCCAATATTTCCATACCCCAGTTAACATCCCTATCCATAAAAATATGCCACTAAACACAATTGCGAGCTGTACAGCTTTCGGTAAATCCATCTTTTTTCCAATTATTTGTTTTATTCAAATTTAATGAGCTATATAACATAAATATTGACTTTATAGTCACATTTTAACCAAGTTTCATTTCAGAACTCGTGTAAATTAAAGATATCAATAAACCAATCACTACGAAATATTATGGATAACACTTTTGAATCATTTTGGATGACCTGTAAAGATGGTTATCAACTTGCTGCACATTTTTATCCAGCTCAATCCCCAAAATCAGTAAATCCCGTGTTGATCTGTCCTGCAACAGGTATTACTAAAAACTTCTATCACTCTTTTGCTACATGGTTAAGCGAACAAGGATATGACGTATTAAGCTTTGATTTCCGTGGAATTGGAGGCTCCTTACACGGGTCTTTGAAGCAAAGTACAGCAAGTATTAATGATTGGGGAGTTCTCGATATTCCTTGCGCAATTGATACGTTATTAGAAAAAACTAAAGCAGAACAAGTTACCCTTCTGGGCCACAGTGCTGGTGGTCAGTTATTAGGAATTGTTCCTAATTTTCATAAAGTAGCAAAAGTTATTGCGGTCGCAGGTTCCACTGGCCATGTAAAAGGTCTTAAAGGTAAAACCAAGTTTTTAGCACCGGTAATGTTCAATGTCATCTTTCCAATTTCTAGTGCTTTTAAAGGTTATGGTGCTACCCAATTTATTGGAATGGGAGAAAACTTACCTAAAAAAGTCGCCCAACAGTGGCGAGAATTTTGCAGCCATCCTGGCTATGTGAAAAATGCTATAGGTAAAACAGTCCATCATGATTTTCATAGTGAAATTATCTGCCCTATTACTTCAATTTGGGCAAGTGACGATGAAATTGCAACCGAGCGTAACGTTGAAGATTTATTAAAACTTTATCCTAATGCGCCCACAAAAATGCTAGAGCTAAATCCCATGAAACTTGGGCATAAATCAATTGGGCACATGCTAATGTTTAAAAAATCACATCAAAACTTGTGGGTACTTTTAGAACAGGAAATCCAACACTAATCTATTGATCTTTTACTTTTGCCTCTATACCCGTAATCCGGTATAGAGGTTTTTTTTAATATTAATACCCACTTCTTTTATAAAGTTAGTTTATTAACCTAATAATTATCATAAGAAATCAAAATATATTAATCACCTATTCCTTTGTATTAAAAACAAGCACTTTTTACGTAAATACGTCGATATAGCTTTAAAGTTCTGCTATCGTTATTTATATGAAGCTGTTGTTTAAAAACGGTTAAACTAACCTATTTTTAATACTAACAGCTTCTTTTTTTCTGTTTAGCTAAACCAAAGAAATTGTTCAAGGATAAGTATGCTAGCACTAGAGCCTCGACATATTCATATGAATCAACATGCTGTTGATAAAAAGCATGCATTACAGTGTCTAGTAGATATATTGGTAAAAGATGGGTTAGTTACACCTGACTACATTACAGGACTCATCAATCGGGAACAACAAAGTGCCACCTATTTAGGTCAAGGCATTGCTATTCCCCACGGTACACCCCAATCTCGCGAATTTATTCTAGAAACAGGTATCCGTTTAGCTCACTTTCCAGAAGGAATTATATGGGATGGTGAAAACAGAATTTATTTAGCTGTTGTTATTGCAGCAAAATCTGATGAACATTTACAAGTTCTACAAATATTAACTCGAGCTTTAATGCATGATGTAAGTGAACAGGTAAAAAATGCTAAACAACCTGAACAAATTATTGAAATCTTACAAGCTCAACCATTATCTTTAACTTTGCATGAGAATTTAATTCAAACTGAAATTGAATCTCAAGATATTGAAGATTTATTTTGGTCTGCATCTCAGATTTTAAAAAAACACAATTTCGTAAAGTGCGGTTTTCTAAGTTCACTTGACCCTGATCAAGTTATTCAACTACAAGATCAGATCTGGTCTATTTCAAGTAGTAAGTTTGTTCAACAACCAGCGATCAGCATTGTAAAACCTCGCCATGCTTTAGAGCTAGGTGAAAAAAAATTAAATACTCTCGTGTGTATAGCTGCCAATGAGCAATTAGATAGTCAGAGATTTAATCGACTGATTGATATTCTATTTAATCCAGAGCAAATTGCGCAATTAGACCAAACACAAGCACCAAATGAAATTGCTAAAATCATTGGTGCAGATGTTATTCCAGATTGGCCTCACCGTTCGGTTGTATTAGCCAATGCCCATGGATTACATGCTCGACCAGCAACTCATTTAGTGAACTTAACTAAAAGTTTTCAAGGTGATATTCAGGTCGCAGTAGATGACGGAAATTTTGTTTCTGCTAAAAGTTTGACGCGCCTCTTGGCTTTAGGTTGTAAACGTGGCCAAACTTTACGTTTCATTGCCGAACCAGAAACAGATGCTGTTGATGCTTTAGATAAAGTTATTCAGGCCGTGCAACAAGGCTTAGGTGAAGAAGTTGAACCTATAAAATCTTCAGACATTAAAATTGAGCAATCTAGTGAAATTCCAAGCCATTCAAAACCACTTAGCTCAAATACAGGAATTGCTGCCTCAAGCGGTTTAGCTTTCGGACCTGTACATGTAATTAAGCCAAAGGTTTACCAATATGAACGTATGGGTTTAAGTGTCAAAGTAGAAAAAGAAAAACTTGATATTGCTCTTCACGCTGTTAAAAACAATATTCACCAAGTTATTGCAAAATCTGAAGTGGCTGAGATTAAGCAAATCTTCCAAGCACATTTGGAAATGCTTGACGACCCAGATCTGATTAATGGTGTTTATCAAAAGATTAACTTGAATCTTTCTGCCCCTGCTGCATGGCATGAACATATTGAGGCAGCAGCCAAAGAGCAAGCAGCTTTACCAGACCGATTACTGGCTGAGCGTGCTACAGATTTACGTGATATTGGTGATCGCGTTTTGGCTCAACTCTGCGGTGAGGTCATCATCGAAGAACCTAAAGAGCCTTATATACTAATCATGTATGACGTAGGACCAAGTGATGTAGCCCGACTTAATAAAGATCGTGTAGCAGGTATTTTGACAGCTGTAGGCGGTGCAAGCGCTCATAGTGCTATTGTTGCTCGTGCTTTAGGTATCCCTGCAATTGTTGGGGCTGGTGATCAAGTACTAGATATTGAGCAAAAAAGTTCTCTTTTAATTAATGGAGATACTGGAGCTTTTATCTTAAATCCCAATGCTCAACAAATCGAACAAGCAAAACAAGAACGAGAGCTTCAGAAAAAAATTCGTGAAGAAGCTGAACGTCACAGCCAAGAACCTGCGATTACTCTAGATCAACATCAAATCGAAATTGCTGCCAATTTAGGAAAAGTTCAAGCAACAGCCCATGCGGTTGAATATGGCGCTGAAGCAATTGGCCTACTCAGGACTGAGCTTGTTTTTATGGCGCATAGTACCGCTCCGAGTGAAGCTACCCAAGAAGCAGATTATCGTATTGTTTTAGATGCTCTAGCGGGCCGCCCTCTCGTAGTACGTACGCTAGATGTAGGTGGTGACAAACCACTTCCTTACCTTCCAATTGCTGAAGAAGAAAATCCATTTTTAGGTCTAAGAGGTATCCGTTTAACGCTAAGACAGCCTGATTTGTTGCGTCAACAACTTATTGCTTTGCTTAAAGCTGCAGATGACCGCCCTCTAAGAATCATGTTTCCAATGATTGGCCGTGTGGAAGAATGGCGTGCTGCAAAAACTATTCTTGATGAAGTTAAAGCTGTACATCCATGCGCCAACTTACAAGTTGGTATTATGGTTGAAGTTCCTTCTGCTGCGTTACTTGCACCTATCCTCGCGCAAGAAGTGGACTTTTTCAGTATCGGAACAAATGACTTAACTCAATATACTTTAGCCATTGACCGTGGTCACCCTATCCTCTCGGCTGAAGCAGATGGACTACACCCAAGTATTTTGCAATTGATTGATCAAACTGTAAAAGCTGCACATAAGTATGGCAAATGGGTAGGCATATGCGGTGAACTCGCAGCCGATCCAAAAGCTGTGCCCATTCTAATGGGCTTAGGGGTCGATGAGCTTAGTATGTCACCAAATAGTATTCCTTTGGTTAAAGCCCAAATTCGTACACTTAACTACAGTCAAGCTCAAGTGCTTGCAAAGCGTGCACTTGAATGTGATAGCGCTACTGCTGTACGTCAGTTATCCGAACAAGAAATGTAAAGATTAGGAATGGTAATGGCTAAAGTTTTAACAATTACTTTAAATCCTGCAGTTGATGTGACTATACAACTCAAAGAGTTACAGATAGGTCAAGTAAACCGCCAAGAATCTGTAGAAATACATGCGGCAGGCAAAGGTTTAAATATTGCACAAGTTTTAAAAGATTTGGGGCATGAGGTTGTTGTTTCTGGTTTTCTAGGAGTAACAAACAGACAGATTTTCGATGACCATTTTAAAGAAGCTCAATTTCAACCTGAATTTATTTATATTGAAGGTGAAACTCGCCAAAATATAAAAATTGCTGAACATTCGGGACGTATGACTGATTTGAATGGAAAAGGTTTTTTCATATCTGAACTAGATAAGAAAAACCTCTTTCAAAAAATCGAGATGATTTTGCCTCAGGTAGATGTGGTTGCTATTGCTGGAAGCCTACCACAAGGTTTTAGTGCTGATGAGTTACAACAACTTATTAAACTTATTCAAGAGCAAGGTAAAAATGTTGCACTTGATACAAGTGGTAAAGCGTTGGTTGCTGCAATTGAATGTCAACCTTGGATGATTAAACCAAATACAGATGAGTTAGTAGAAAGTTATCAGCTTCCTGCTACAACCTATGCTGAACAAAAAAAACTTTTTGCAAACTTAGCTAAAATTGAACATGTCGTTATTTCGATGGGTGAAGACGGTGTAAACTGGTTACATGACACTCACCCACTGCATGCCACAGCACCTAAAGTGATAGTTAAAAGTACAGTTGGTGCGGGTGACTCTCTTTTAGCAGGTATGATTCATGGCTTATTAAGTGGCTTCTCTGCCGAAGAAACATTAAAAATTGCTACCGCAATTGCAAGCCACGCTGTAACACAAATAGGCTTTCGTATTCCTAATGCTGAAAAGCTAAACCAATTAAAAGCCCAAACTATAATCAATTCATTGAGTGAATCTGATGCCAACTGCTAAACGTTTATTATTTGTTATTAATAGTCCGCAACAGCAAGTCAATGCTTTGATTTTAGCTCGTAAGCTTGCACAAGTCGCGTCTCAACAGGGTTATCAAAACAGCATTATTTCGCTTGATGAATTCGAGGTGAATGAAAGCTTTGACCAAGTTATCGTTGTTGGACAACGCCCGAAAAATCTTAATATTTTTGGTACACACCTTTTATCTTTCGTTAACATTGAAGAGATCAAAAGTGATACTGATTCAGCTCTTCAAACTGCTTTAGATCATTTTAAATCTGCTCAAGACTGGCAAAATGATAATAGCCTATCAGCAACTACAGCTAAAAAATTTGTTGCGATCACTGCGTGTCCTACGGGTGTCGCGCATACTTTTATGGCAGCCGAAGCTTTACAGCAAGGCGCAGAAAAGCTCGGTTATGAGATTGAAGTAGAAACTCAAGGTTCCGTTGGCGCAAAAAATATCTTATCACCTCAAGCTATTGCTGATGCGGACATCGTCATTCTTGCGACTGACATTGAAGTTAATACAGACCGTTTTGTAGGTAAACGTGTTTATAGATGTAGTACAGGTTTTGCTCTAAAGCAAACAGATAAAGCTTTTGCTGAGGCAATCAGTAATGCGCAAGTTTTAGAACAAGGTAAGCAACAAACATCTGCAGAAAACAAAGATAAAACCGAAAAAGTTGGCGTATATAAACATCTCTTAACAGGTGTCTCTTATATGTTACCTATGGTGGTGGCGGGAGGTCTTTTAATTGCTCTGTCTTTATGCTTTGGCCTTAATGCAGCTGAACAAGCAGGCAGCTTACCGGCTATATTAAAACAAATTGGTGCCGCTGCATTTATGCTTATGGTTCCAATGTTATCTGGTTATATCGCCTACTCGATTGCTGATCGTCCTGGCCTCGCACCTGGTTTAATTGGCGGCTTACTTGCTTCTCAGTTACAAGCAGGTTTTTTAGGAGGTATTGTCTCAGGTTTTCTTGCAGGCTATATCGCACTATTTATCGCTAAAAAACTTAAACTTCCAACTAGTTTAGAAGCACTTAAACCCATTCTAATTATTCCGTTATTAGGCACATTATTTGTTGGTCTAATTATGTTTTATGTGGTTGGACAGCCAGTAGCACATATTTTTGAGCTAATGAAAGATTTCTTAAATAACATGGGTACAACAAATGCCGTGTTAATGGGAATTATATTAGCAAGCATGATGTGTATTGATTTAGGTGGACCAATCAATAAAGCAGCCTACGCTTTTACTGTTGGACTGCTGACAACAAACACGTATATGCCTATGGCAGCTACAATGGCTGGCGGCATGGTTCCTGCTATTGGTATGGCTATTGCGACTTTCATTGCTAAAAATAAATTTAGTACAGGAGAGAAAGATGCCGGAAAAGCTGCTTTCGTATTAGGTTTATGTTTTATTTCAGAAGGTGCTATTCCCTTTGCGGCTAAAGACCCAATGCGTGTTATTCCAACTTGCATTTTAGGTGGCGCTGTAACTGGAGCACTTGTTGCATTATTCCATTGCGAATTAGTTACTCCTCACGGCGGTGTATTTGTTCTTTTAATTCCTAATGCGATTAATCATGCTTGGCTATATCTTGCTGCAATTGCTGCTGGTAGTATCGTTACAGGGATAAGCTATGCCATTGTTAAGAAAAAAATAGAAGAAAAAATTGTGACCACTGCATAATTAAAAAAGGGAGAATATAAATTCTCCCTTTTTACACTTCATATGTTTCATCAAAGAAAACTTGAAGTTGAGAGTTTTCAATAATGAGTACTTAAAACCTGTAATTAACGCATTGTCTAAAAAGCTGATCAGTTATTATGGACTAGACTTTGCACGTAAACGTAAAGCTTGTTCATTCTGGCCTTTGGTAGCTCAGCAAAATACAAAGAAACGTATTCCTTTCCTATTTGAAATGTTTAAAGTTCCATACAAACAACAAGAAGAATTTTTAAAACTTATTGTTGGGATATTACCTAACTTTAGTAAAGGTGCACACGATGCCAGTGGTAATGGTGGTTATTTAGCTGAAGCAATGCAGGTCAAATATGGTGAGCAAATTGAAGCTGTCATGCTGACTGAAGCATGGTATCGAGAGAACATACCGCATTTTAAATCATCGTTAGAAGATGGTGATATTGAGAATATGCCAGCGGATCAAGACGTGATAGAAGATCACCGGGCATTTGTATTGGTTAATGGTGTTGCCCGTATTCCTGCGATGGGGAAAACCAACTCAAATAATAAAGACCGACATGGTGATAGTGCTATTGCTCACTTGCTAGCTGACTTTGCAAGTAATCACCCTTCAGCACCAATTGAGTTCACTTCCCTTCCAGCTAGAGATGAAATTGAAGAGAACCCAGATGATTTTGAAGATTGGTTTAGTGAGGTTGGGTGCATTTAATCAATTTTAGAATGATCTACATCCATCGCATAACTAGTTGTATTATTTTCAAGATTTAAAACAATTGGGTAAGATTTTAAATATTTTGAACCCAGACTTGTTTTATATATAATATCTAATCTTAAGTTTAAGACTGATTTGTTTATAGAGTCGAGCTGCTCTTTACTTATTACTAAATATTCACTCGCTTCTTCATTTGTATCCATTAAAATATATGAATTAACAAATCTATCTACATCTCCTGAAATACTTATAATAATTGTAGAAATTTTCTGACCAGAATTTTTAATTTTTATATCTAACGCTTGCCCCATAGTATTGGGAACCATCACAGCTCGTTTTAATTTTTCATCATATTTAAACTCTGGTGAAGGTGATGCATTAACTACTAAATCAAATATAGGCTGGGCCGCATGTTCTCTTTCTATACGTTCTGCTTCTTGGAGAGCGATTAATCTATTTTGCTGTTTAAGTTGTTCCGAGAGATGATCGTTACTTTTTCTTAATGCTTCACCTTGCTGTAAGTATCCTAAATATAAAAATAAGAAAGCAAGTGGTGCAAAAACACCAGCTAAAAAATCTCCTAGTTCATTAGAATTAAGAAGACGATTTTCGCCCGGTGCATGAAAAGCCTTATATGTATAAAAACCAATAATACAGCCATATAAGCCTAATACTATTAGTATTCCCCAAAATGTCCACTTTTTATAAAAAGGCTTTGAAACTGTTGTTAAAACTTGTTCTTGCATAAAGCTAATTCTTTCCAAAAAAATTACTTAATTTTTTAACTTTAGGTTCATATTACTATATTAAATATCCTCAAAAACAATAACATCATAGTCTACACTTAATAAATTACCCGAACATTCACAACATATTTTAGAAACTAACTCTTTTCCTAATTTGTCATAATATTTAAGTATCAAGTACGTACTTATGTTTGGGAAATCTTCTGTCTTAAGTTGATAAGTTTCTGACTCACTTAAACTAAAAATAATTTCAACTTGTTGACCTGTCTTTATTTCATAAATTTTATTAAGAATATTCCCACTAGTTTTGAACATAACTGTTAAATCTTTAAGATCTCCACCTATATTTTCCATAGTGAATGTTACGTCTGCATAAGTATATTCATCAATATAATAGTCTTCGGTATCCTCATGCATCGGTATTCGTATTGTTTTTATCTCTAATGATTTCCCTTTAAATTTTAAGCGAGGTTCAATTGAAAAGTGTTTTGAGAAATTATCTTGTAACTGTATTTCAATTAATCGGCGCTGCTCAAAGACGGCATTTTTTAATTCCTCTGCCTGTATTTGCAAAGCTTCTGTATTTAACTTCAACTCCTGTCCCTGTTGTATATAACCATAAATAAGCCACATAAAACCCAGTGGAGATAGTATTCCAGCTATAAAGTCTCCTTTCTCATTTAACTTTAAATTCGCAAATTCAGGCAGCGCATACATGTTATAAAGTATAAATATCAGACAAATTGAACTGACTGTTAACAAGAACAATATAACTATATTTTCTTTAAAGGAGTTGATTAAATCCTTCATGGAAGCTCTTCCTTTTTATTATCAAGCCTTAAATAAGAATAATTAAAAACCCGGGGTGACTAGACTTGCTGGAACAAGAATAGCCCCTCTCGACAATTAGCCTGTCAAAAGCAAAGCCCCGTTGCCATGTACATAGCAACGTTAGGTTAACAAAATTTCTAACGCTTTGAATTAGGTGATTGTATGAAAACTAGCCCGATTGTTCCGTGGCTTGGCGGTAAACGTCGACTTGTGTCGCAACTTATTAAAAAAATACCAGAACATCAATGTTATATAGAACTTTTCGCGGGTGGTGCAGCGCTATTTTTTATGCGTGCAGAAGGTTCAAAAGTTGAAGTGATCAATGATATTAATGGTGATCTCGTCAATTTATTTATATCGTGTTGTTCAAAATCATTTAGAAGAGTTTATCCGGCAATTTAAATGGACCCTTGTTAGTCGACAAATGTTTGAGTGGCTAAAAAATACGATTAGCACTAACAGATATACCTAACCATACAACTACAAACTGCTCAGCGATAACATTGCTTTCAGTTAGTCTCAATACTCAAATGTACATGCTATGTGTAAGGTTCATTAGGTGAGTGTACTCATCTATAGTTATCAATATTCTTCTTATTTATTATGCAGAAAAATCAAAAACTAGGCACATCCAAAGATGGCAATTAAACACTGACTAAAATAAAAACTCTTAAAAATATAATTTATAGACAAAAAAGCTAAAAATATATAATTAACCATTCCACCAGCTATTTAATTTTACATATAATAATCAATAAGTTAATAAATAAATCAAATTTATTTCACTAAATAATAGATGTTTCATGTTAAATGTATGGTAAATTTCACGAACCATAAAACAAATTAAACAACTGATATTTATAAATATTTATTATTTAAATGTCTTGATTTTTCGTAGTTATGACTTTAGAGACAAAAACTTTCTCGTTCAATGCCACGTTCAAATCATAATTTTTTTTCTACGATGCCCTTGCAAGCAATATCGTTCAATTAACGATCAAGCAAGCTTAGATGCAATCTTACATATCCACTCAAAGAGTTTTAGGTACAGCCCTGTTAAGCAGTTTTTACCTTTAATAATCTTTGATTATAGCTGAAGAGTATTTAAAGTTCGCAAAGTTATAGGAACGCTTTATAAAGTTAAGGACAATTAAACCATGTCATTGTTAAATGAAGCTATATAACTTTTGCTCATCAAGTAAAGTCCTGCTATAACTTGCTTGATGAAACTATATTTTTCAACTATTAAAGATAGTTCACCAGGAATGCGATCCACCAAGGTATGGGGAAAAGTCAATGACAAAGAAGTATGCGCGTTTTTTACCTACAACAGAATCTTTTACTCTTGAAGATTTTCCATATTATTGGATTACTCAAGTACATGCTCAATATGTACAAAACATTGATAATGCTTTAAAAAAATATGGTTTAGATAACTCACGTCGACGCATCATGTTGGCTTTAAGCAGCAAGCCCCATGCGAGTGTTTCTGAACTTTCAGATATGATTATTTCAAAAATGTCGACTACCACAAAAATCGTTTATCGTTTGAAAGATGAAGGTTTGGTTGAAACTTACTCTTGCCAAACTGATGGTCGTATTACTCGCGTAGTACTTACAGAAAAAGGGACCGAAATGATCAACAAGATCAATGATCTAACAAGTGTAGTACTTGAGCAGTCTTTTGAAGGTATTACTCCCTTACAGCTAGAAAAAATGATGGAAAGTTTAAAATTACTTTTAAAGAACCTTTCTCGCTAAGATGAAATAAGAATCTATTTATACCCAATAGTTAAAGCTCTCATTACGAGAGCTTAACTATTTTAATGTCTCTACTTTGATATTAAGAGAAATAGCATCCCACATAAAACAATCAATTAACCTTCCATCTGTTGACTTGAGCTCTTAACTCCAGTAGAAATTCTCTTTCAATAACTGAATAGCAAATTTCGGAAAATGGCTAAAAGAAAATACAAAAGTGACAAATTTCAGGTACGTCGTATTAACCGTAGCTGGTGGGTACTTGAAAAAGACCTTGAATCAAACTGCTATTTAAAACATGAGCAAGTGGCAACAAAAACCTTAGCAAACAACTATGCTGATGATTATATCGAACAGTACTATATGAATCTGTACATACAACAACAGTTGAACAAGCCAGAAACTGTATAAAAAGCCATTTTGGCTTTTTTTATTTTTATAATTAAAATCTATAAAAATTATGCATAAAAAAAACCTACATCTTGGGGAAAATGTAGGCTATAAAATGCACAAAAAGGAAATATATATCCTTTTTGACAAAAAGAATTTTACGATAATACAAGCTATTATTTTATATTACTTTTGTAAACTTAATAGCGATTATTGTATTTAATTAACCTCTTTTGAGAGCTTCTTTGTTTATATTATGAATAAAATTTGATTTATCAAATTCTTTATTTTTTTATCTTTACTCCTTCTACTTTCTTAGTTTTATTTTTAATATGACAAATATATATGCATAATTATAAGCTGCTGTTTTAATAAGTTTTTTACAAAAATAAGCATAAATATTTTTTTAAAGAAAGATAAATAAAAATTAATAAATAACAAAAACATAAATTAAATCTTTAGTATATATTAGTTTTAATAACTCAATTTTAGTTCAAAAAAAATACACATAAAATTTATTATTTGCTGTTTTGCTTACTACAGAAAGATTACAATAATGGCTAATAAATAGATTAATCAACACAATCTTTCTAGGCATGTTATGACTTCAATGTCGAACAACACCCAAAAGCATTTTATTGTTGAGCAAATTCCACTCCCAACTTGGGTGAGTGATGAAAATGGCTTGATATTATATTGCAATATAGAGTGTACAGAATATTGGTTGGATACTTTTTCTCCATTGCCAGCGCAATGGCTAGATTTTATTTATCCTACCGATTTAGATGAAGTCAAAAACAGATGGCTCGAAGCAATTCGCCTGCAAAAAAGAATCGAATTAAAATGTCGACTTTTACGAGCTGGAAATCAATATAGATGGTGCAAACTATCGATTCAAGCATCTAAGTATCGCAGCTCCTCACAAACTAGCGAATGGTATGTTAGCTTTTTAGATATAGATCATGATATTCAAGAACAACAAAACTTGCAAAAGAACATTGAGATACAAAATCAGATGTTAGATATCAGTGTAGATTGCATTAAAGTTTTAAATGTAGACGGCACACTTTCTCACATGAACAAATCAGGGTGCCTCGCTTTAGGTGTACCTGTTGATGAAACAGAATTTGGAATGAAATGGCTCGAACTATTACCACCGCACATTCGTAAACGCGGTCGAGTCGCTTTGAAAAAAGCTCTTCAAGGTAAAGTTGCTAGATTTGCAGGAATGAGCTGTTTGCCAGATCAGGATCCTGAGTATTGGGATAATATGCTTACCCCGATTCATCGGGAAAATGGTGAAATTGGACAAATCCTTTGTGTCTCACGTAATGTTACTCAACAACATTTGGCAGAAAACCAGCTTAGGAATATGAGTGAGAGAGATGAACTGACCGGATTATATAATCGGCGTTCATTTAAATTTCAACTTAAGCGTACTCTTTCATATTCAAAAGATACTCAAACAAGTGTAGGGTTACTTTTAATTGACCTCGACCACTTTAAACATATTAATGATACTTTAGGGCATAGCGCGGGCGATCATCTATTAAAAGTTCTCTCCAAACGCTTTAGTCATTGTGTAGATGATGAAAAGTGCTTTGTCGCGCGGTTAGGCGGAGACGAGTTTGCGGTTATTATTAATAATCTCAATTCTGAAAATGATGTCCGAGAGTTAGCAGCCATTTTACTTCAACAGTTAAATCAGCCGATTACCTATTTAGGAAATGTCTTAAATGGTGGGATGAGCATTGGCTGCGCAATTTACCCGCAAGATGCCGTAGACCAGTCAGGTTTGCTCAGTTGTGCCGATATGGCATTGCATGATTTAAAAGCGCGTGGTCGTGGTGGTATTCGCATGTATGATCCATGCATGATGCAAATGACCGAAACAGTCGCTTCTCAGCTTAATTTAGCTCGTCAGCTGATTCGCCATCATACCATCCAACCCTATTATCAACCTAAAGTAGACCTAAATACCCATCGTGTAGTGGGATTTGAAGCTTTATTAAGATGGCATACAACCTCAGCTCAAAGAGGCTACCCTGCACAAATTGCGGAAGCTTTTAAAGATTATAATTTAGCGAGTAAGATCGGTGAAACGATGCAACATCAAGTTTTACATGATATCGCCAAATGGATAACTCTTGGTATTACCCCTCTTCCTGTTTCACTAAATGCTGCACCAGTTGAGTTCTTAAGAGATAATTATGCTGAGAGACTTTTGAAAAAGATTAATCAATTTCAAATACCAACGCATTATATTGAAGTGGAAGTCACTGAGCACATGCTAGGCGACCGAGGCTCGGAATATGTGATCCGTGCACTTAATAAATTAAAACAGCATGGGGTACGTATTGCACTTGACGACTTTGGGACTGGTTTCTCATCGCTAACCCATATTCGCGATTACCCAATTGACAGTTTAAAAGTAGATTGTAGCTTTATCCAAAAGATGCAACATGACCCATCAATCTATGCAATTGTCCAAGCAATTGGTTTACTCGCTCCAAATTTATCACTTGGGCTTATCGCCGAAGGAATTGAAACTCCTGAACAAGAAGAACTACTTCGACAATTTGGTTACAGCATAGGCCAAGGGTTCTTGTTTGAATCTGCTATAGATGCTGCTCAGGTTATTTCCATACTTAAACAAAATCAGCCTTACTTAGAAAGTCATTACAATCTTTGAAAATAAGATGTTTAATAAACCTTTTAGTTTTTATTCATACTAAAAATAAACAATAATTTTAAAAAAACTGTTCATAATATAAGCATAAAGATAATAATTTCGGTGTTCCCGCACCATACATTGTCACAAGACAATAAGGAGCAATATATGAGTTATCACCATATCTTGGTTCCAGTCGATGGTTCTCCTACTTCACTTATTGCCGTTAATCATGCAACAGCAATTGCTAAGGCCTTTGGCAGTAAAGTGACTCTAGTATATGCACTTACCATAGATCCTTTCATTTCTGTAGAATTCATTGATAGTACAGAATTAGCACAGGATTATTTTAATAAAGCTAGAGCATCGATTCAGAGCATTTTAGACCAAGCTAAAGAACAATTTAGCCAACATGGAATTTCTGTTGAAACAAAAATTGTTGAGGGTCAAACAATCCACACAGAAATTATTAAAGCAGCTAATGAGCTAAAAGCAGATTTATTAGTGATTGGCTCACATGGGCGAAAAGGGTTTAAAAAGTTCTTCTTAGGAAGTGTGACTCAAGCCCTTTTAGGAGAAATTCATTTACCGGTATTAGTCGTAACTGAATAGTTTCTAAAGCTAAAAAACCGATCTTTAATAGATCGGTTTTTTAATGGCCTGTATTACTTAGCCTTATATGTAAACTTAATGAGAGATCCTGGATTTTCTAATGTATTTGTTACTGAGCCATCATCTTTTTGAACATTTCCGGCAGTGTCAGTTAATACATATAAGACATTCCCATCTGGACTTGCAATCACATCACGATAACGGTTGTTGCTCTTAAACATCGGTACAGCGTCATCATAAGTAGTGCTATAAGTTGGATCTAACTTAATACGGAAAATAACACCGCGTTTTAAAGATGGAACCAATAATGTATTTTCCCAACCAGTAATTGCTTTTTTACCGCCCTTATAGACATAGGCAGATGACGGCGCAACTGTTGGCCAACAAATATAGGTCATCTCTCCACAAGTTGGATCGTTATAGTTGTAGGTATCTTGAACGGTATATAAAGTTTTTAATGGTGGGACAAAGTTTTTACCAGTCCATTCAGATTCTTTCGTTACAGGAACCCCTGCGGCTACTTTTACTCCATTTTGAGCTAAATCCTTAATTGACTTATTGGCTGCTGCTGAATAATTTGCATAAGCATAGCCACTATCATCTTTATAACCTGCTACATTTGGCCAACCATAATTGCCACCTTTGACAATGAGGTTAATTTCATCGTCAGAGTTTGGGCCTTGTTCAGACTGCAACAATTTACCATTTGGAGTGAATGCTAAGCCCTGCGGATTACGATGTCCAAGTGTATAAATATGGCTAACCACCCCGTTAAAACTTGGATTATCCTTTGGAATACTTCCATCAAGATTTAAGCGTAGTACTTTACCCATATAGGTGTGATAGTCTTTGCCATTCAGTTCTTGTTGAGTTGGCGTATGTTGTGCTTGATTTGGCAAGAATAAATAAGCAAGCTGGTTACGCCCTTGGTCACCAATCGTATAATAAATCTTTTGATCTGGACCAATGACGAGACGACCAGACTGATGGTCTTTCGATGACGGTAATCCTGCCAATAAATCTACTGGCTTCTCGAGCGTATCTGTTGATTTATTATAGGTATAACGACGAATAATAGTTTGATTAGGCAATTCTTTATCTGTAGATTTCGGATTTTTAAATGTACCTGAAATGTAGATATAAGGAATATTTTTAAAATCAGGATGGAAAGCAAAGCCTAACAAACCATTTTGTCCATCAGCATCATTTACAATCTCAGGCACCTGAAAAACTGTTTTTACACTACCCGACTCTGGATTCACTCTTAAAATCTTACCTGTTGCGCGCTCTGTTAACCAAATTTGATTATCTGGTCCCCATAACAAAGCATGCGGCTTATTTAAATTAGACAGAATAACTTTTTTGTCAAAGTTTTCTGTTTTTGCTTTAGCGAATTGAGATGGAGTAAGAGGAACATCAGCAAATGCTGAGAGTGTAACTAGCTGAGCGGCGCCTAATAAAGCAATTTTTGCCAGTAAATGTTTATTCATGTGTCCACCTTATAAATTGTCAAAATTTTCCGAGAATTTTTAAACCTCTAATAAAGGGTTTGTAAGAGTTCTCTATATGATTTGTATTATGATGAATAACGAACCTATTAAAATCTAAATTTCTGAAAGGCTCTGTTGCATAAAAGTAGCTATTAAAACTGAATAAACTCTCTTTAAGATGAGCAACTTAACTATACGATTTATCTATTCTATTCATTATATATCTGAACTTTTTTGAAATGCCCATGAGTTAAATAAATATTTATTAACGAAGTAATTGATAGTTAAAAATTAATACTCAAAGAGACAATTCTAATTATAAAAATATACATCACTAAAGACTAAAAGTTAGAAGCTGTAATTGAGAGCTATTTCTACAACGAAGGTGCCTTATGTGTGCAAACTTTAAACCTATTAAGAAAACACATGCCAATCAATTAGAGTTATTTGAACCTACTTTTGAATATAAGATGGATATTTTCCCAAGTGATGATTGCCCACTGATTTTATCGAATGAAAATGAGCTTGAGTGGAGAAAAGCTAAATTTGGAATGCTTCCCCCTTATGCCAAAGAAATTGCTTTCAAATATGCAACTTATAATGCCAGAACAGAGACAGTACAACAAAAGCGCTCTTTTAAACATGCTTGGTTAAATGACCAATTTGCGCTTATTCCTGTTGAAGCCATTTATGAACCTAAATATATCAATGGAAAAGCACATTGGTATGGTATTTTCCGTCAAGATGGGCAACCTTTTACCCTTGCTGCAATCTATGAAGAAACACTTATAGATGAACAGAAAGTTAGGTCAATGTCGCTATTAACAATCAATGCTGATCATCACCCTTTTATGAAACAATTTCATAAACCGGATGATGAAAAACGCTCAGTTATTGTAATACCAGACGATCTTAGAAATGATTGGCTCAACTGCACTCATTCTGAAGCCAAAGATTTTTTCTTAGATATGCCTGCGAATGAATTTGCCTCAATGCCAAAAGCTGAAATGAAAAATTATGATTAAATCGGTTTAGTCGACTTAGGTTAGTCAGCCTTAAAAACTTATGCTATTCTTCGGGCACTTTTAAATGCCTCAAACTCTCTATACCTATGACACTTACGCCACCTTAAGTTTATTTACCCTTATCTATTGTAAATAACTCATTACTGTTTAGTGATGTGGTGTAGTCGCTTGTGTTGGTATATCACATCACTAGCCTTTTCAAAATTTAGAACTTAGGCTATTTCTCATGTTATCGAATGTCCGAGAACAATGGTTCTCTAATGTCCGCGCAGATATTCTTTCCGGTCTTGTTGTGGGTCTTGCTTTAATTCCAGAAGCAATTGCATTTTCAATTATTGCGGGTGTAGACCCCAAAGTCGGTTTATATGCCTCTTTTTGTATTGCCGTTATTATTTCTTTCGTAGGCGGTCGTCCCGCTATGATTTCGGCGGCTACAGGCGCAATGGCTTTGGTTATGACAACGCTTGTAAAGGATCATGGTCTTCAATACTTATTTGCAGCAACAGTATTAACTGGCGTTATACAGATTTTGGCAGGATATTTCAAACTCGCTAAACTCATGCGTTTTGTTTCTAAATCGGTGGTTATTGGATTCGTTAATGCCCTCGCCATACTCATCTTTATGGCCCAATTACCGGAATTAATAAGCGTTACATGGTATGTCTACTTATTAGTAGCAATAGGTTTAGGAATTATTTACCTTTTCCCCTATATTCCAAAAATTGGAAAGTTCTTTCCCTCGCCCCTTATTTGTATTGTAGTAGTCACATTACTCGCTATTTTTTTAGGATTTGACGTTCGAACGGTTGGTGATATGGGTTCATTACCAGATACGTTACCTATATTTCTAATTCCGAATATTCCTTTAAATTTAGAAACCCTCCTTATTATTCTTCCATATTCTTTAGCCCTTGCCGCGGTTGGCTTACTTGAATCAATGATGACTGCAACAATCGTTGATGAAATGACAGATACATCTAGTGATAAATTTCAAGAATGTAAAGGTCAAGGTATCGCAAATATTGCTTCAGGTTTTATGGGCGGCATGGCTGGTTGTGCCATGATTGGTCAATCAATGATTAATGTAAAATCTGGTGGTCGTACACGTTTATCCACTTTTTGTGCAGGTATATTCTTACTTATTCTCGTTGTATTTTTAAGTGACTGGTTAAAGGTTATTCCCATGGCCGCTCTGGTTGCCGTCATGATTATGGTATCAATTAGTACTTTTGAGTGGAGTTCACTGACTCAATTTAAAAATAATCCTAAAAGTAGTAATGTCGTTATGATCGCAACCGTTATTGTAGTAGTTGCTACCCATAACTTAGCGTTAGGTGTATTAACTGGGGTATTACTTTCAGCACTTTTCTTAGCAAATAAACTAGAAAACGATATTCGTATTGAAACTTCATTCGAGGGTCAAGCTCGTCTATATGAATTAAAAGGTCAAATATTTTTCAGTTCATCTGAAAAATTTATGCAAGGTTTTAACTTTAAAGAAGATGTTAAAGAAGTCATTATTGATCTCACCCATTCTCATATTTGGGATGTGACCTCAGTTGCCATGTTAGATTCTGTTGTGAATAAATTTCAAAAGAACGGTATTCAGGTAACGGTTCGCGGTTTAAATGAAGCCAGCTCAATCATGATTGATAAATACGGTACTCATGCAAAAATCTAAAAAAGGTCCTTCGGGACCTTTTCTAATTTAAATAACTGCTTTTACTGCGCAGATTTATATAGCAACCGATTTGGGCTACCTGAAGGATTTTTTACAACATTACTACTTGCTTGATTTAAAAGATTGGTCGAGATTGTCTGAGGTGTTGCAGTGGGCGTACTTTGCAACATTTCAGCCACCACACCAGCCACATGTGGAGTAGCCATTGAAGTTCCATTTAAAACTTTAGTTGCTGTATTACTCCCAATCCAAGAAGAGTTTATCTGGCTTCCGGGCGCAAAAATATCAACACAACTTCCATAATTCGAATAACTCGCTCGAGTATCTGTACTATCTGTAGCAGCAACAGTAATTGCCTTACTTACTCTGGCAGGAGAAGAACTACATGCATCTGTATTCGAGTTTCCTGCAGCCACAACCATTACATAACCATTATTAAATAAGTTTTCTACTGCACTATCTAAAGATGTGTTTGCTTCACCACCTAAAGACATATTCACTACAGCTGGCTTTTTACCATTTTTCAATATCCAATCTAGCCCCGCAATCACATTACTCGAAGCACCAGATCCATCACATCCTAAAATTCGTATTGGTACTAAACTTACGTTCTTAGCAACCCCATAGGTACTACCACCAACTGTTCCTGCCACATGTGTACCATGACCATGACAGTCACTTGTACCATTTCCATCAGATATCGCGGTATAGCCACTTAATACCCGTCCAGAGAACTGTTGATGTGTAGACAATATTCCTGTATCAACAATATAAGCGGTTGTGCCTGAACCTGTTTGTAAGTACGAATAGGCTGAATCTAGAGGTAAGTTTCTTTGGTCAATACGATCTAGTCCCCAATCTGGGTTACTTTGCGTAGTCGCATCGACTTTCATGATTGTGTCATTTTCTACTGAAACGACTTTCGGATTTTTTTTCATTGCTTCAACAAAAGCAGTACCGGCAACATCGGGTAAATAAATTGCAAATCCTTTAAGTACAACATCATAGGTCTGTAATACCTTCCCACCATGTTGTTTAGCAATACCTTGTGCAAACTCGTTAGAAGAACCCACATCCTTATTAAGAATAACAATATATTGATTTTTAATAATTCCTTTTGCTTCAGATGAGCCTAATACAGAATTTGTTGTAGCAGGTGCAGCATAGGTTAAATGACTCAGCGCTATTGCTAAAAGAAAAGTCGAAACTTGGCAAAACTTCATAGAAAATCTCCATATTTTTTACTTTAGACATCATTGTTATGATCAGTACAGTCTTTATATTTAGGGATTAACATCTTTAGAAAGGAATTTTTATTATATTCTCCATATATTATAACCACGTCATGTTTTCATAAAACTTGGACCTATACAATGCTATTATCTTTTTTCATTTAAAATTGAGAACCAATTCAAATAAACCAATACATCAAACATTTTAGAATAAATAATTATCTTACTTTATTTATAATTTAGTTTAGGTAGGATGTATAATGTAAAAATATATAATCATTAAAAATAATATAAATGTAGAAATAATGAGATATGTTCCAGTTGTATTAAAGCTTTTTAAAAATTTCCAGATATCCATAAATAAAAATATAAAACAGTAAGTTATGAAAATTCTTGCAAATTATAATATAGCCTTCAACTAAAAGAGATTTACAATTTTTTAAACTATATGTGTTCAGTATCAAATATGTAAATATATATTGCAAAAATATATGATAATTAAGGAAATGTGCAGTCCTTTAAATGGCCATAATTAATAAATACCAAAATCAATTATATTCTATAGTTTTTTTAATTTTAGTTCTGGCAGCTCAACCTTACAACCAGCTAAATGATGCCTACAATTAACGCTATATTCGATAAAGCCATCTTTAATAAAGTAATTACAATATTCATTTATACTTATGATGGGATCAAATGTCGGTTTTTCCAAGTTACCATTAAAAAACCATTGGTTGCCGTTAGAGAAAGGATAATGTACAGGAATATAATGAAGATATCCGCAAGCAGGACACATATGTTTATACATGCCTCCTTCAAAATACTGTACTTTCATTAACACTCCTTTAAAAATAAAAAAGCCAACTCATAAGAGCCGACTAAACCATTTATTTACAGATACTATATATTATTAAATTATGTGATATAGCCTTCTCTCTTTTATTTTTCTGTTTTTAATTTATCTAACCTATATGACAAATTCATGAAGTTCCGAGTGTAATCTCACACTTTGTTAGTTTGGTAAAATATATTTTATATAATCCATTAATTAAATGATAATTCCAGTTAAATAATGAAAAGCAAATACTAGTTTGTTTCTTATTTGGCAGAGGGCTATGTGATTAACTCATATTAATCATTAAATAGATATTACCGCCATATCCAAGAAAAAATTCGAATTATCTTATTGTTTTTAAAATCAAATAAAAAAGTCCGCATCTTGGGAAGCTACGGACTTGAAACTCAACTAAACAACAGCTAAACATTTTGCCGCTTAGTGAGAAAGCACTATCTTTTTAATCTAATTAAGTTCTATAGTCAGGTCAATAAGGATACTTAATTTTTATAAAAATTAGGTTGAGTTGTGATTTATCTCACATTTTATCTTCTAATAAGTTTAATCTGTTTTTCTTTACTCAATTACATTCTATTTCAAACACTTAAATTAAAATATTATTAAAGTAATGATTTAAAATAGAATAATGGTTAATTTTAGGAATAAGCTTGAAAGAAACAAAATCCTGATCTTGCCTTTTCTTCATTTCAAAATAATTTTGGCTTTGCCATTTCAACTCATCAAGTTCGAGTTCACCACAGAAAATTGAACATGGAGTAGTAATTCGTTTTGACTGATGAACAGGGCTGTATTTTAAGATATCTTCGCTTGAAAGATTGAGAGCATGATTTAAATGTGTACTTTGTATAGGCTCCAAATCATAAATTCCACTTAACAAAACCATCTCAGATATGAGTGGATGGCCTAATGACAAAGCAGCCAGATGCGCCCCTGCCGAATGCCCAACCAAAACTACCTCATTAGTTTTCCAGTCTTGCTCTCGAATAAAATCGAGAGCTTGATTAATTTGAGAAGCGATATCTGAAATTTTGCTTTGTGGGGCCAGATCATATTCTAAAAGAACGCACTGGACTCCTTTTGCTAGAACATACGGTACGATGAATGCAAAATCTGATTTATCACACCATTGCCAATATCCACCATGAATAAAAATAACAGTCTTTTTGGTTTGCTCTAATGGGAAAAAATCTAAAGTTGACCGTGAGTGCGTACCATATTGGATATCTGCAATATGGGTAAATTTTTGATAGCTCAACAAGCTTGTTCTTTTAAATTCTGCCAATATTTCATGTTCATTCGCTACGGTTTTAGCATTGTCATATGGTCGCATAGGTCTCTCACTTCAAAGATTCTTCATGACTATTTAAAGCAAGCTTGGCTGATGAACGTTTTAAATAATAGAAAAATGTAAGAATAACAACTAATGGGACTCCAAACTGTAAAGTTGACTTGAATTCATTAGTAAACCATGTCGTGACAGTGATACTTAAAATTGCGATTAATCCCAACAGTGAAATTAACTGGCTCGCTGGAACCTTAAATTTTAACTGTTCTCCTTTTCGTGCCATATTCCTTCTAAAAAACATATGGGTAACAAAAATACTGCCCCAAGTGAACAACGCACCAAACATAGATAAAGCAATCATGATCGGGAAAGCCGAAGCTGGGTTAATGGTATAAATAATACTCGCGACTCCAATACCTACTGCTGACAATAACAACGCATTAATTGGTACACCATTATGACTAATACGGCCAAATAGTTTTGGTGCATCACCAGCTCGTGACAAGCTAAATAGCATACGTGTTGAGATATACAGCATACTATTCATAGCTGATAAGGCCGCGACAATTACAATAAAATTTAAAATACTATCTGCATATGGAATTCCTACAATTTTCATTACCATCACAAAAGGGCTGGTCGCTTCGGCTCCAATTAAAGTTGTCCAAGGAACAAGTGCCACAATGAGAAATAAAGACAGCAAATAAAATAGGATTAAGCGAATTGCCGTACTTTTAAAAGCTTTCTTAACAGCTCTTTCTGGATCTTTAGCCTCACCTGCTGCAACAGCGATCATTTCAATACTTAAATAACTAAATATTGAAATGATTACTCCAATCCAGACTCCACTAAAACCATGAGGGAAAAAGCCCCCATGCTCGGTTAAATTAGAAAGAACCTGAGCTGTTCCTCCATGACTTTGAGTCAGAATGCCAATTGCTAAAAGAATAAATACAATAATTGCAAAGACTTTTATGGTCGAAAACCAATATTCAACCAATCCAAAAGCTTTAACACTATATGCATTAACCACAAGTAACGTCAGCGAAAAAAACGCAATCCAGACCCAGGAACCGACATCTGGAAACCATAATTTCATATAGTCAGCAACTGCTGTAATTTCTGTACCGACCGCTAATACAATACACGCCCAATAACAATAACGGACTAAAAACCCAGCAAGCGGACTTACATAATGCTCAGCATATGCCCCAAATGAGCCTGACGTAGGGTGCTGGACTGTCATCTCAGCCAAACAAGCCATAATAGCAAATGCGATTAAGCCACCAATGGCATAACTCACAATGACGGCAGGACCAGCAAAGCTAATTGCGAACTTGCTTCCCATGAACAGCCCTGTACCAATCGCTCCACCAATCGCAATCATTCCCATCTGTTTTGCGGATAATTTTTTATGTAAACCCGCTTCTCGATTTTGTATTTCATCAAAACTGCTCATAGGCCCTCCTAGCCATTTTTCTGATATTGATCTCTAACGATCAGGTCACTTCACTGCGCACCAGATAACGCTCATTTTTCCATTCACTATTCAGCATAATTTGCTTAAGTTGTTGTACGGCATTCCAAATATCTTCAAATCCTAGATATAAAGGTGTAATTCCAAAACGTAATACTTCCGGCTCTCGATAATCCCCAATTACCCCACGCGCAATAAGCGCCTGAATAATTTCATAACCGAACTCATGTCTATAACTGACATGACTACCACGATATTTATGGTTTAAAGGGGTAATCAGTTCAAAACCAAACTGGGTACACTCTTGTTGAACAAGTTGAATAAACAAATCAGTTAATTTGAGTGATTTCTCACGTATTTGTTGCATATCAGCTTGTAAGAAAATATCGATACCACATTCAATTAGACTCATAGAAATGATGGGTTGAGTTCCGCACAAGTAACGGCGAATACTGTTAGCTGGTTCATAGTGCTGAGCCATATCAAAAGGTTTCTTGTGGCTCCACCAGCCTGAGAGAGGTTGCCAGAACTGATCACGATGCTTTCGATTTACCCATAACAACGCTGGAGAACCTGGGCCACCATTTAAATATTTATAAGTACAACCAATCGCAAAATCACTATTGCTCTGATTAAGATCCATAGACACCGCACCAACCGAGTGACATAAATCCCAAATAATCAAAGCATCTTTAGCGTGAATTTGTTGATTAATAGATTCCATATCATAGAAATATCCAGTCCGATAATTCACATGAGAAAGAACAACTACCGCCACATCTTTTGCTAGAACACGAGATAAACCATCGGTGCCATCAATCAATTCAACTTGATAACCCTGATGAATCAAATCGATAAAGCCTTCAATAATATAAATATCGGTTGGAAAGGCATCTTTTTCTGCAACAATAATTTTACGTTCCGGAAATTTTTCAGCTTGAATTTTTACCGCTGCTGATAAAACTTTGAATAAATTTAGGGTCGTTGAGTCTGAAATAACGACTTCACCTTTTTCAGCACCGATAAGCTGCGCGACTTTATCTCCGAGTCTAGTCGGTAGTCCCCACCAATCTGCTTTATTCCAACTATTAATGAGGTCCTCACCCCACTCTTTTGCAATAATATGCTGAGCAACCTCTAATGATTTTTTTGGTCTTGCACCCAAAGAATTACCATCTAAATAAATGACATTTTCTGGTAGTGCAAATTCGTCTTTAAACTTTTTGAGTTCATCTTCCTGATCCCAATAGAGGCATTGTTCGTGAGTAATCATTTGTTATTTCACCTATTTTCAACATTTCCTTTGTATTTGAATTTTATCATGCCAATTCTTTCGATTTATTCGATAATATTTGATTAAAATTTGCTATTTTCGTATAAAATTCGAATTGAAATTAAAAAACATGGATGAAATTCGAAAATGAATGTAGATGCAATTGATCTTAAAATTTTAAAATATTTGCAAGATAACGCTCGGTTAAGTAACCAAGAACTGGCCGATCTCGTTAACCTTTCGGCTTCAGCTTGTCATCGGCGAGTTAAAATTTTAGAAAGCAATGGTGTAATTGAAAAATATCAAGCGAAAGTTAATTATGAAAAACTAGGTATAAAAATTGAGGCAATTGTCGAAATAAAGCTTGCCCAACTCACAGAAAATGATCACAACTTCTTTTTAAGTCAGATCAAAAATTTTGATGAAGTCATTAATGCATATATTATTACTGGCGAATCTAATTATGTTTTACACGTTGCGACCAAAGATTTGAGTTCTTTTTCTCATTTCGTCATTAATACCTTAAATAAAATAAAAGGTGTAGTGAGCATCAATTCCAAGATCATTTTACAGAAGATTGTGCAAAAGCCACTTTGACCCATCATTTTTAATTATAGAGCCATCTCATGATCGAAACTCAGCGTTTAATTTTAAGACAGTGGAAAGAAAGTGATGTTGAGCCTTTTATAACAATGGGCTTAGATCAAGATGTTATGCAATTTTTCCCAAATCTATTAACACCCCAAGAAAGCCATAATTTAATCCAAAAAATTTCATCTCTTATTGATAAAAATGGTTGGGGCTTCTGGGCAGTAGAATTAAAAGAAACTCATCAATTTATCGGGTTTATTGGTTTACATAGCCAACCTGAACAATTTGACTTTTCCCCATGTGAGGAAATTGGGTGGCGACTTGCAAAAGACTTCTGGAAACAAGGTTATGCAACTGAAGGAGCAAAAGCGGCTTTAGACTATGGTTTTAATGTACTGAATTTAGATAAGATCGTTTCATTTACCGCTAACATAAATACACCCTCTCAAGCCGTCATGGAAAGACTTGGAATGCACAAAGTTAAAAACTTTGATCATCCCAAGGTTCCTCTCCATCACCAACTAAAAGCACATGTGTTATATGAAATTACAAGCTCTTCATTAATGTTTGATTAAAGTCAAAATTTTAAATTATTAATAAAAATTTTCTTAATCATCGAAATCATAGCCAACAGATGTAGAGCACTCCCAATACTCATGGATTTTACTTGCGATATCATCTTTTCCCATGGTAGTGAGTACATAAAAGAGTTTAGCCTCTTTATTTTTTCTTAGTATTAAGAGGTTGTAGTAATCATACTCAGGCCCATTAAGACCTAACGTTGGCTGTGATTCACAGTGCTTTTCTGCTTTGTAATGCCATTCAAGCTTATAAGTATCAAGGCCATCAGCAGCATTGATTACAATACCGTCATTGGCTCCGCCAATAAATCCAATTTTCATTGCTTTCTCTAAATTCTTATTAGGGTTAATTTTAAATATAACTTTAAACAAGTATCCTTCAATTTATAAAATGTATGTCAATACGTATCCTATGTAAGCAAAATTAACCATAAATATAGATGGCTTTTAAGATTTCTTAATTGCAAAACTTTGACTCCCTATTTTTACTTTAAACACAGGAAAAGTTTTCTATTAAAAAGCATTTATTATTGTTTTTTGTTTTTCAAAATTACACGCTATAATTTTCAAATCATTTATCCTCCCTACCCATCACATTAATCAAAACACCTTTTGAAAGAATTAATGGGTGGAGTTTTAAATTAATTTTATATCTCGAAGTTTCTTTAATTAATGATTTTAAAAAGGATATATGGTAGATGTGTCTTAAAAATTTTGCTTTAAATGATTTTGGAGATATTTAGATATGTCTAAAATCGTAATGTTTGACATGGATGGTACGCTATTAGATCTCGCTTTTGATGATTTCATCTGGAATGAATGTCTTCCCAAGCGACATGCAGAGATACATCAACTTCCACTCGACCAAAGCCAAAAAACACTATATCAGTTTTATCAATCACATAAACATACGCTTGTTTGGTATTCATCAATTTATTGGACCAAAACTGTAGGCGTTGATGTACTCAAATTACAGCAAGAATTTCAGACAAAAATTCAAGCTCGGTTTGGTTGTATTGAGCTTCTGCAGGAACTGAAAAAGCAAGGATATAGTTGTTGGTTAGTTACAAATGCCGATCGTGCAAGCTTACGGTTAAAGCTCGATAATGTTGCAATTGAACACTTCTTTGACGTAATCGTATCGAGTGAACAAATTGGTTATGCAAAAGAAGATATTCATTTTTGGCAAGAGCTCCAAAAATTACACCCTTTTGACCCAGACGTAACCATTTTTATTGATGATACAGCTGCTGTACTAAAAACAGCTGAAAAATTTGGTATCAAGCACTTGTTTACTATCTTGCAGCCCTCAACTCTAAAGGATGTAAGAAAGCATGAAGATTTAGAATATAAAGCGCTAGATCGACTTACAGAATTGCTGTCTATATTGAATCAAATTGATAGAAAGGATAATGATGTCAAAATCGCTTGAAAACGATGCTGTAGAGACCATGCGTATCGACAAATGGTTATGGGCTGCTCGTTTTTTTAAAACTCGTTCAATTGCTAAAGCAGCAATCGAAGGAGGTAAAGTACATCACAATAATGAGCGTGTAAAAGTTTCCAAAGAAATTCGCATTGGAATGGAACTTATTATTCAACAAGGTTTTGATAAAAAAACCGTTGTCGTAAAAGCGCTTTCGAACACACGTGGTCCAGCACCAGTTGCCCAGCAACTTTATGAAGAAACAGAAGTAAGTATTGCTAGACGGGAGTTGATTGCATCCCAACGAAAATTGCATAATCTTGCTCGACCTGATCATAGACCGAGTAAAAAGGATCGTAGACAGATTAATCGGTTTAAACAGGACAATGATCAACACTGGTCGTATGGTGATGAATAAAAACGTCGAGTTGTGTCGCACACACACAGACAACACATAGAAGCTATAGAAAAAATCTGTCACTATTAGCCCTGTGAAACAAGTTGAGATTCAATGCATCCACTTGGGTTAAACGTGATGAACTTAGAGTATTGAGGTTTTTGAGATGGATGAGAATAAAAGCAAAGCATTACAAGCCGCGCTAAGTCAAATTGAGAAGCAATTTGGCAAAAATACGGTGATGCGTCTCGGTGACAACACTGTTCAAGCAGTTGAAGCTGTATCTACAGGTTCTTTGACTTTAGATATTGCATTGGGGATTGGTGGTTTACCGAAAGGTCGTATCGTTGAGATTTATGGTCCAGAATCTTCTGGTAAAACCACAATGACTCTCCAAGCGATTGCACAATGTCAAAAAGCTGGTGGTACTTGTGCATTTATCGATGCGGAACACGCATTAGATCCACAATATGCACGTAAGCTGGGCGTGGACATTGATAATCTACTTGTATCGCAACCAGATAACGGTGAACAAGCACTCGAGATTGCAGACATGCTAGTTCGCTCTGGTGCAATTGATTTAATCGTTGTCGACTCAGTTGCTGCTCTTACTCCTAAAGCAGAAATTGAAGGCGAAATGGGTGACTCCCACATGGGCTTACAAGCTCGTTTAATGAGTCAGGCATTACGTAAAATTACGGGTAACGCTAAACGCTCGAACTGTATGGTTATTTTCATTAACCAGATCCGTATGAAAATTGGTGTAATGTTTGGTAGCCCTGAGACTACGACTGGTGGTAATGCATTAAAGTTCTATGCTTCTGTACGTTTAGATATCCGCCGTATTGGTCAAGTCAAAGAAGGTGATGAAATCATCGGCTCTGAAACTCGAGTTAAAGTTGTTAAAAATAAAATGGCTCCTCCTTTTAAAGAAGCTATTTTCCAAATCTTATATGGTAAAGGTACGAACCAGCTTGGTGAACTTGTAGATTTAGCTGTACAACAAGATATCGTGCAAAAAGCAGGCGCGTGGTATTCGTATCAAGGCAATAAAATTGGCCAAGGTAAAAACAACGTTATCCGCCACTTTGAAGAGAACCCTCAAATGGCTGGAGAAATTGAAAAGATTATCCGTGAGCAACTGCTAACTACGGGTACTAATGGTGCTGTACAGGTGGAAGATGAAGAAGAAGATCTTCTATTAGAGTCTTAATTACCGCTTATAAGTCTTAAAACGCCCTTCGGGGCGTTTTTTACAAGGAAATATTATATATGTTCAAAAGAACAGAAGAACAGCCCCAACAACGCTCTTTGCTTACAGGTCAACGTTTGCGCTCATATGCTTTTGCGTTATTGACTCGTCGAGATTATTCGAAAGCAGAACTTATCGAGAAATTGAATCGTTACGCACAAAACCCTGAAGAGGTTAAGCAACTTGTTGAAGAGTTATCTGAGCAAAATTATCAAAGTGACCAACGCGTTGCAGAACTAACATTGGCTAGCCAAATTCGTAAAGGCAAAGGACCAAAACGTATCAAACAAGCTTTAAAAACTAAACAAATCGAAAATGATTTAATTGCAGATGAAATTCATAATATTGATTGGGTGGAACAGGCTTATCAACTTAAAGTGAAAAAGTTTGGTGAAGAAGTAGAAAAAGATCCTAAACTTAAAGCAAAACAGATGAGGTTTTTACAATATAGAGGATTTGATTTAGATGTAATTATGAAGGCAATCCAACGGAGATCGGATTAGAAGATGGTGGCAACCCCACTAGCAAAACTTCGGCACATCATAGATCTGCTACCGTTGCTACCTTCCGGTCCTGGCGGGGTTCACAGAGTACAATTGCGAAGCCACCAGCGGGGCTACCATTGCAAAACAGAGTATAGAGATTTTTAAAAGAGTTGCAAGCCTTCTTCTCAATTTTAAGCAAGTTTATGTTTCAATTGATTAATTCATCGTCAAAAACATATAAATTCCTAGAAACTCTTATCTTATATTCTTTCTTGATACTTATTTTGAATAAAATATGCTTGAAGATTGTAAACTATTCTTGCATTTATATTGTTAGCTGTTTTAATTGCAATGATCAATTAAAACCTTAGATAGCTAATGTGAATAGTTTACATATTCCCTTCTCAAGTTAGCTTTTACATAAAATTATGGACCTATACTCATGCGATTGATGAAGCATTCTTTATTATTTATTGCCTTAATGAGCACTACTTCTCTCTATGCCAATATTCCAATTGAATCGCGCGGTTTAAGTCAAAGTGGTGGTAGTTCAACTAACACTTCATCGAATAACGCTTCAGTCCCTAGTAATTTAAATTGGGAATTGATGCAAAAAAACCAACAATTAGAAAATGATATACGTACCTTACGCGGGCAGTTAGAAGAACAATCGAATGATATTGAACAATTGAAAAAAGATTTATCTAATCGCTATACTGATTTAGACCAGCGTTTAGAATTACTGAATCAAAAAGTAGATCCAGAAAGTGCAACGCCAGACAATACAGCAAGTAGTGATGCTACAGCTACTGGCAGCTCAGAAGCTCTACCTACCGACAATAAAGCAGCAAGTACTACAACTTCTGCAAGTCAAGTTACTCCCCCCTCACAAACGCAAGTAACACAACCAGCTTCACCGCCTGCTACGCAAAACCAATCGAACCCTGTAGAACTTGAAAAAGCAGCTTATACTGTCGCTTTAGATGCCTACAAACAAGGTGGAGCGAAAAAAGCGATTGCTCCAATGCAAAACTTTATCAAAAATCATCCTAATAGCGTTTATACAGGGAATGCCTATTTTTGGTTAGCCGAGTTTAATTTAGCAACTGATCCGGTAAATTATAATGAAGCTAAAAAGAACTATAATGTAGTCGCTACGCAATACCCAAATTCTAGTAAAGCTCCTCGTGCGCTTTATCAACTCTACAGTATTGCCAAAGATGTTGATAAAAACACTGTATCAGCAAACCAATATAAAGCTAAAATCTTAAGTCAGTATCCAAAATCTGAAGAAGCCAAATTTTTTAATAAATAAAAGTTTTTAAGAAAAAAAGACACCGCAGATTGCGGTGTCTTTTTTTGAATATCTCGGGTTAACGCACAATACCACGTTCTGACTGCTCAACAGAGTCAATTAATAATTGAGCTTCTGGAACATTTGGAAGAATATCATTTTTAATCTGCTCAACAGCTTGAACAGAAGTCAGGCCTGATTTGAAAATCAATTTATAAGCTTCTCTAAGGCCTTGAATTGTATCCTTAGACCAACCCTTTCGGCGCATACCTTCTATATTAATACCAAACGCATGTGCTGGATTACCAGATGCCATAACATAAGCTGGCACATCTTTTAAAATTAAAGATGCTCCACCAACCATACTGTAAGAATCGATTTTACAGAATTGATGAATTCCCGAATTACCACCAATAATGACATGGTCACCGATATGAACGTGTCCAGCAACACCAACATTATTTGCGAAAATATTATGATCACCAACAATACAGTCATGTGCAATATGCGTATTAACCATCAATAAGTTATGACTACCTATTTTAGTTAAAGCATTATCTTGTACAGTTCCTCTATGTAAACTGCAATGCTCACGAATTAAATTATGATCTCCAATCTCTAACCAAGTTTCTTCACCTTGATATTTCAAGTCTTGGCAAACTTCACCAACACTTGCAAACTGGAAAATCTCATTATTTTGACCAATTTTGGTAAAACCACCAACTACAACATGTGAATGTAATTTAGTACCAGCGCCAATCGTCACATTTGGACCAATAATACAATAAGGTCCTATCTGGACATCCGGGGCAATCACTGCAGATGGATCAATAATGGCCGTAGAATGAATTAAATCGTGATTGCTCATGCCTGCTCTGTTTTTTGGTGTGAAATCATAATTTCAGCGGTTGTTGCTACAATACCGTCAACGGTAGCCGTACAGTTATATTTGTAGATACCGCGTTTTTGCATTACTAATTCAGATTTTAATACAAGTTGGTCGCCAGCAACTACTTGTTTTTTAAATCTAACCTTTTCTGCACCAGCAAAGAGGAATAAAGAACCCGGTTTTGGCGTCTCATTGTTCATAATAAAACCTAGAACGCCCGAAACTTGAGCTAATGCTTCTACAATTAAGACACCTGGCATAATCGGATATTCTGGGAAATGTCCTTGTAGGAACTCTTCATTGATAGAAACATTTTTATAACCAACAATACTATTGTCAGTAACTTCAGTCACACGATCAACCAATAAGAATGGGTAACGATGCGGCAAATATTGACGAATCGTTTGAATCTGCATTGGTAATTCAGGGATGGCAAATTTAGGTGTAGTTGACTCGGTCATAATATTCTATTTACGCAAATTAAAAGTTGATTCAAGAGACTCTATTTGAGCTTGTATATGATCAAGTCGTTTAGTGATTTGGGTCAATGGCACATCTGCTAATTGTCGCAAGCGTACAATTGTCTTTTTCCAATGACTATTTTCAAATAATCCAATTCCTGAAGAATAGGTACCAGCTTCAGAAATATTTTTTGTGACCATTGACATTCCAGTTAAAGTCACATTATCAGTGATTGAAAGGTGACCAGACACACCGCAAGCTCCTGCAAGAATACAGTTTTTGCCAATTTTAGTGCTTCCAGCAATTCCACATTTAGCAGCAATAGCTGTATTGGAACCAATATGAACGTTATGTGCGATTTGCACAAGATTATCAATAATTACCCCATCTTCCAAAATCGTATTATCTAGTGCCCCTCGATCAATACTACAATTTGATCCAATACGGACATCATTACCAATAATAACTGAACCTAATTGTGCAATACGATGCCATTTACCTTGATATGGTGCAAAGCCAAAGCCTTCACTACCAATTACAGTACTTGCATGAACTCGAACACGATCAAGTAATTTAGAACCGCCAGTAATGGTGACATGAGAATCGATAAAACAATCCTTTCCAATTTCCACATTATCATCCAGACGAGTATGAGACTGAATAATCGTGTTCTCACCTACTACACAATTTTCACCAATTACAACGTAATGGCCAATATATGCTTTTTCAGAAATAATTGCGGAAGGATGAATTTGAGCAGTACTTTCAATACCTATTGATGTGATCTTTTTATCAAAAGCATGGGTAAGGATGGCAAAAGCCAAATATGGATTATCAACAATAATAAAATTTTGTTTATCAGTAAGCTGTTCTTTAATAGAGCTTGTAACAATGTACGCACCCGCACGGCTAGCCTTTGCTTGATCGATATACTTTTCGCCATTTACGAAAGTAATATGAGAAGGTTCAGCATTTTCTAAACTTGCTAGGTTTATGAATTGAAGACTACCCGCACCGACTAACTCACCATTCACTAGGTGAGCTAGTTCATCTAAACGATAATGTTGCACTTTCATTAATTTATTTCATTGAATTAACCTTTTGTATCATTTTATCAGTTAAATCATATTTAGCGTCATAGGCAACGGTCGAATTTTTATTCAAAATGAAGTCAAGATTATTTTCTTTTCGTAATTGTTCAGCTGCTTGCTTCACACGACTCTCGAAAGTTGAGTTCATTCCTTGCAAACTAGTTTGAACTTTAGATTGCAAACCTTGTTGAGTTGAGTTGAATTCATTTAATTTTGACTGATATTGAGTCTGAAGCTTCTTAATATCATCTTCTTTCATTTTTTGCCCTTGGGTTTGGGCTTGACGTTGAAGACCTTCTAACTCTTTACCCAACTGCTCAAGACGAGTTGTTGTTGGTTTAACAGATTGATTTAAACTTGCATTTTGTTGTTTTAAATAAGTACTACTTTCAACAACTTTAGCAAGATCAATAACACCATAACCAGCTGCATTAGTCATAGCAGAAACTGTAAGGCCTAATCCTAACATTAATATATTTAATTTTTTCATCTTAATTTGTGTCCTTATTGCATGTTTAGTCAAGTCGTACTTAGAAAGTACGACCGATTTCAAACTGAATCTCTTTAGTTTCGTCACCAGGCTTGTCATTTAACGGGAATGCATAGCTAAGAGATAATGGTCCAATCATAGTGATCCATGTGAAACCAACACCTACGCTATAACGCATATTGCCTAAATCAAAACCGTAATTGTCTTCACAGTATTTTTTAGCATTTGGAATTTCTTGGCCATTCATCATCATAGAATAAGAGCCAACATCACATTTAGTATCAAATACTTGACCACCTTCAGCAAAAAGAACTGGTCGTACTTGGCGAGTCCAATCTCCTTTGAATGGCAATGGTAAAGCAAGCTCTGTACCAAACTGAACTAAAGCATTACCACCAACTTCTTCTGGAGAAGAGTCATTTTTGCCTTCTTCTTGTAAATTCACGCTTGAATATTTCGGCCCCAAGGTACTGTTGTCATAACCACGAACAGAACCATAACCACCCGCATAGAAGTTTTTATAGAATGGCAAATCATTACCATAACCAAGCTTACCATAACCACGCAATACAAAACCTGAATTACCGATTGGTAAAAATGCTTGTGTATCATAAGTTACTTTTTGGTAATCGACATCACTACCCGGCAAACCAATTTCAAGTCCTACTCGATGAGACATACCTGAAGTTGGGAAAATTGGACGGTTTAATGTGTTATATGACCAACCTAAATTCAAATTATAAGTAAAGAACTCACCCTCAAATGCACTTCCATAAGGCTCAGAAGTTTTGCCATCTGGACACTTATACAATCCTGTTGTTGGATCTTTCTCAAGGTCAACGAGGCAGTAAGTACTTGTTGAAGTGGTTTTCCCACCATTTGCCTTTAAGTAGTCACGTACATAAGTAGAGACATAAGGACCAGTTGTTACTTTAGTATTATCAACACCGACAGAAGCACTTAGGCTTTGGTTTTCATCAATTGGGTAACCAAAACTTAAACTACCACCAAAACTATCGGTAACATAGTTATTAACGTTGTAGTCATCATTTAGCTTTGTTTTACGATAATAAACGTTATAACCGCGGCTTACCCCATCAATCGTGAAGTAAGGGTCGGTAACACTTAAGTTATAGTAGTCTTGAGTTTCAGAACGAGATAAATCGATCGAAACACGATTACCCGTTCCCATAAAGTTAGTTTGACTCAAACCTGCTTGGAAAGTGATACCACCACTTTGCGAGTAACCTACCGCTAACGTCGTAGTTCCCGAATGCTGTTCTTCAACATTTACGTTTAAGTCCACCTGATCTGGTGAATTTGGAATACGAGCTGGTTTAATATCAACTGTTTTGAAGAATCCAGTACGCTCTAAACGAACCTTAGACAAATCAATTTTTTCATTACTCGCTAAAGCGCCTTCCATTTGACGCATTTCACGACGCAATACTTCATCGGCAGTTTTACTATTACCTGTAAAGTTAATACGACGTACGGTTACTTGCTGACCTGGGTTTACATAATAGTTTAAGTCAACAACACCCGTTTCGTTATTAATTTGCGGAACGACATTTACATCTGCAAAGTAATAACCAGCATTACCATATTTACGCAATAACAATTGCTTAACAGCATTTACTTTTTCTTGAGAATAGGTATCGCCATCTTTATAGATTTTTAAAGCTTGCAGCTCTTCAGGTTTATAAAGTGCGTCACCTAAAAATTTGGTTTGGCCAAATTTGAACTGACTACCTTCCTCTACAGCAACTTCAATAAAGATATTCTTTTTATCTTCACTAATATTAAGCTGTGAGTTATTGATATGAAAATTGATATAACCCTTATTCAGATACATCGCACGCAAAGCTTCAAGGCTCGCTGCCATTTTCTCTCTAGCATAACGGTCATTACGAGTTACAACTGAAGCCCAGCCACTTTCTTTCACTGCGAAAGCTTGTTTAATTTCACTGTCTTTAAAAACAGTATTACCAATAATATTGATGTTAAAAACTTTAGCTGCCGTACCTTCATTAAAATTTAATTTAAGTTCAACACGGTTATTTGGGCGAGCTATAGTATCAACAGTTACATCAGCATCATAACGACCTTGCTGAGTATATTGCTGCTCTAATTCAGTTTCAATTGTTTGCAGAGCTGACTTCTTGAAAACTTCGCCTTCAGCAATGCCCATTTTTTTGAGGCCTTGCTCTAAAGCCTCTTTAGGAATAAGTTTGTTACCCTTAAATTCAAGTTTTGAAATAATTGGGCGCTCTACGACATTAAAAACTAAAGTATCGTTATCTTTTGATGCTTTAATATCGTCAAAAAGTCCAGTGGCATACAATGTTCGAATTGCTTCTGCGATCATCGGTTCATTAACGCGATCGCCACTGTTGATTGGCAACATGGTAGAAACATTTGCAGGAGTAAGACGGACCAAACCATCTATACGAATATCTCGAACAACGAAATCATCAGCTGCATATGCTTGTTGTACCGCTGCCATAGCGCTAACAAGTGCCAAAGGCATTAAAAAATGTGTGTGCCGCATGCCAGTTTTTCCAGTAAGTTATAAATCCATATACGTTTACAAACGCATAAAATCGTTAAATAAAGCTAAAAGCATCATACTACCGAGCAGTACCATACCAATTTTTAGACCAAACATTTGTATTTGTTCAGAAACAGGCTTCCCACGAATAGCTTCAATAATGTAATAAACGAGATGTCCACCATCAAGCATTGGAATTGGCAATAAATTTAAAATTCCAAGACTTACACTCATTAAAGCCATAAATGAGATAAAAGTCTGCCATCCCATTTCTGCACTTTGTCCCGCTACTTTCGCGATTGTAATTGGTCCAGAAAGATTCTCTAGACCAATTAAACCCTTAACCATTTTTACTATTGAACTCAATATCATGCTAGAGATTTGGCTAGTCTTATCTAGCGACATCTGGAAAGCTTGCAATGGAGTATATTGAATTGTTTGCTTATATTCGTCAGGAATTGTAATTTTTCCTGCGTCACTTTTTACGCCTAAAACCCCACTCACTTGTCCCATATTGTCACGCTTTCCTTGAGGCATAACTTGCAAATGAACGAGCTGACCATTACGTAACACATCAATACCAAGTAATTTTTCTGGTGAATGTTGTACAACTTCCACAACATCAAACCAGTCTTTCATTACTTGACCATTAATTGAAACAATACGATCACCGACTTTCATTCCTTGTCGAATTGCTGCTCCATCTGCAGTCAACTCGGTTACAATAGCTGGAATAACGGGACGATATGGTAAAAAGCCTAATACATCTAAAGCTGATTCATTCTGATTTTTTAAAAAGTCTTTAATCGGCAAAATAATATTTTTCTCAGTACCTGCACGATCTACATCGATATTCAAGCTACCAGTTTCACCTACACGATCAATCAAAGCAAAGTTAAGTTTTTCCCAAGTTTGCGTTTCCTTTCCGTCAACAGCAATAATCTTGTCACCTACTTGTAGTTGAGCTATTGCTGCTGGCGAGTTGGGTATAACTTTACCCACTCTTGTATTTAGTTGTTCCTGTGCTGGTAAAAATAAAATCCAGAAAAGTAAAACAGCAAAAATCAAGTTAATTAAAGGTCCAGCCGCAACAATTGCTATACGCTTCCATGGTTTTTGACGGTTAAATGCATAAGGTAAATCTTGCTCTGCAACATTACCTTCGCGCTCATCGAGCATTTTTACATAACCACCTAAAGGCAAAGCTGAAAGTTGGTACTTAATTCCAGATTTTTTTGATGTCCACTTAAGTAATGTCGGACCAAAACCAATAGAATAAACTAGAACCTTAACACCAAGTTTTCGTGCCACCCAATAATGACCGAACTCATGAATTGCAATTAATGGACCGAGCAAGAGAGCTGCTGCTGCAATCATAAATAATGCGCTCATTTCAGCCTCCTATACTTGATATATACTGCTGTGCTACATGTCGTGCTACTTCATCTTTATTCAAAATAGACTCGATATTATCAGCAACTGAGTTTTCCAATTTTTGCAAAGTATGCTCTACCACTTGTGGGATATTTGTAAATCCAATCTGTTCCTTTAAAAATGCAGCAACAGCAACTTCATTTGCAGCATTTAAAATAGTAGGTGCCAGCCCTCCTGCACGCATTGCCTGACGGGCTAAATCAAGTGCTGGAAATTTCTGGATATCCGGTGCTTGAAAATTAAGCTGAGAATACTCAAATAAATCTAAAGCAGGAACACTAGTCTGTAAACGTTCTGGCCATGCTAATGCATGGGCAATCGGTGTACACATGTCTGGATTACCCATTTGCGCCAATGTTGAACCATCAACATATTGCACCATAGAATGAATAATACTTTGTGGATGAACAACAACTGTAACAAAATGTTCAGATATTGAAAACAAATGACATGCTTCGATCAACTCCAACCCTTTATTCATAAGAGTAGCTGAGTCAACTGAGATTTTCTGTCCCATAGACCAGTTGGGATGCTTACAAGCCTGTGCAGGAGTAACTTTTTTTAATTGTTCTAACGAATGGTTTAAAAATGGTCCACCTGAAGCAGTCAATAAAATTCTTGATACACCCTGTTGCGGTTGTCCATTTCTTTCAGCCTCTAAATAATTATGAGGTAATGACTGAAAAATAGCGTTGTGTTCTGAATCTACCGGTAATAATAATGCCTGATGATCACGTGCTGCTTGCATCATGATTTCACCAGACATGACCAAAGCTTCTTTATTAGCAAGCAATACGCGTTTACCAGCTTTTACAGCCGCCAATGTTGGTAATAAACCAGCTGCTCCAACAATTGCAGCCATAACTACATCAACATTAGGGTGAGATGCGATACTTACCAGCCCTTCCTGATCAGTCAAAATTTCAATATTTTGTAATTCACTCTTTACAAATAAAGCTGCTAATTCGTCAACTTTTTGCTTTGGAACAACTACAACTTTTGGTTGAAATTGTTTACATATATCAACCAATTCAGAAATTCGACTATGAGCTGAAATTGCAAATACTGAATACTTATCAGGATGTTGATTTAAAATTTTTAAGGTACTTTGCCCAATGGAACCGGTTACACCCAATATGCAAACAGATTGTGTCATTTATAAATCTACACCAATAAGTTTTAATATATACATTCCCGTTGCAAAGATCGGGGCTGCAGCAAGTAAAGAATCAATACGATCTAAAACACCACCATGACCAGGTAATACACGTCCAGAATCTTTAATACCAGCACGACGTTTAATCATCGACTCAAATAAATCACCTAAAACTGAACCGAATACTGTAATTAGTGACAAGATAAGAAACAGGATTTGCTGAATTAAAGTTAAATTTAGATACTGATATTGCACAACCAACATTACCAGTATGGTCGTGATAATACCACCATACAAACCTTCTACTGATTTGTTCGGACTTACGGTTGGTGCTAGTTTTCTTTTACCAAATTTACGGCCAACAAAGTAAGCACCACTATCTGCACCCCACACGAGTAAGAACAGATACATTAACCACCATGGCGAACTTTGCCACACAACAAAAATTGAAGTTACCGCCGCACAAACTAAAATAATGCCAATTACATATAGAGTAGCGTTATACCACCCATCAAATTCAGGAAAAGATTTGACCCAATAAACGCTTACAAGCCAAGTCAAAATTGAAGCTGACCACAACAGTAATGCAATATCATGGAAAAATAGAGCAACGCCTGAAACGAATGCAACAAGCAGACCGTAGCACCAAGCTTTTGGCTTTACAGCATTGACAGTTTCATGGGGCATTAATTTATACCATTCATACCCCGCAACCCCTGCTGCTACAATCATAAGAACCAACATTGGATAATGTGATTGCGTAGCAAACATACAGCCTAAAACAACTGCGACAAGTACCAATGCGGTAACAATCCGCTCTAACATTATAAGTTCTCTATTTTCTCTTGCTGAATTTGTTCAGATGTTTTACCAAAACGACGTTCACGCCCTGAAAAAACATTCAATGCATGATCGAATTCTTGTACTGTAAATTCTGGCCATAAAGTATCAGTAAAATACAGCTCAGCATATGCTGCTTGCCATAACAAGAAATTAGATATGCGATAATCTCCGCCTGTACGGATTAATAAGTCCACAGCTGGCAGATCGTTTAGACTGACATATTTTTCGAACAAATCAACATTTATTTGATCAGCACCAAATTCACCACGGGAAACCGCTTCAGCAACTTGTTTTGCTGCATTTGCAATATCCCACATCCCACCATAGCTCACAGCAATAGTTAAGGTCATCGTGTTATGGTGTGCTGTCTGTTGCTCTGCATCTTCCATTAAGGCAACTAGGTGTGACGGTAATCGAGAACGATCACCTATGAAACGCAAAGCAATATTAAATTTCTTCATGCGAGGTATTTGCTCATGAATAGTTTCTTCAAGAAGCTTCATAAGCAGATCGACTTCAAATTGTGGTCGATTCCAGTTTTCGCTTGAAAATGCAAAAACCGTTAAAGCACGAATACCTGTTTTTTTACAATGTTCAACGATAGGATCAAGAACATTTTTACCCTCTCGATGTCCATCACCTTTTTGCATTTGATTTTTTTTTGCAAAGCGGTTGTTGCCATCCATGATGATGGCAACATGCTTAGGAAGATGATACTCTTCTGAATCGGTCATAAAATTTAGACCTTCATCAATTCTGCTTCTTTCGCTGCAAGACGCTTGTCTACTTCTGCAACATATTTGTCAGTGATTTTCTGGATATCATCACCTGCACGGCGCTCATCATCTTCAGAGATTTCTTTCTCTTTTAATAATGCTTTGATATCACCTAACACATCACGACGAATATTACGAATTGCAACTTTTGCATTTTCAGCTTCGCTACGCGCAATTTTTTGCATATCACGACGTGTTTCTTCAGTTAATGCAGGTAAAGGTACACGAATGGCATCCGCTGTAATCGGGTTTAAACCAAGATCACTCTCACGAATTGCCTTATCAATAGCTGAAACCATTGTACGTTCAAATGGCTGAACAAGAAGTGTACGAGAATCTTCAACACCAACGTTTGCCACTTGATTTAAAGGCACATCAGAACCGTAGTAAGGAACCATTACCCCATTTAAGATTGATGGGTGTGCACGGCCGGTACGAACTTTAGCAAACCCTAGTTCCAAAGACTCAAGAGTTTTTAACATACGCTGTTCGCTGTCTTTTTTCAGATCGTTAATCATATGATCTACCTTACTTATTTATTCAAGGATGTTTTAACAAATTTAATTTAGCGCTAGTATAAAGAGCTTTCGTCAACACGTACATTATTTAGTAACGCGCGTACCTTCTTTTTCGCCCATGACTACTGACAATAGCGCGCCTGATTTATTCATATCAAAAACTTGTAATGGCACATTATGGTCACGACATAAACAAATAGCGGTCAAATCCATAACACCAAGTTTTTCGTCCAATACCTGATCAAAGGTTAAATGATCATATTTAACTGCATCCTCGTATTTACTTGGATCTTTATTATATACGCCATCAACTTTGGTCGCTTTTAGAATTAAATTTGCTTCAATTTCAATTCCGCGTAAGCAAGCTGCCGTATCAGTCGTAAAGAATGGATTTCCTGTACCAGCAACAAAAACACAAACTTCACCCTGACTCAAGTGACGAATAGCATCACGACTTGAATAAGACTCAACTACTGTACCAATTGGTAATGCAGACATAAGACGAGTTCTGATATTACGGCGAACCAATGCATCACGCATAGCCAAACCATTCATTACAGTTGCAAGCATACCCATTTGATCGCCTGTTACACGACCAACCAAGCCATCTTTTTGCAACTGACTACCACGATACAAGTTACCGCCACCAACAACGATACCCACTTGCACACCTAAGCCAACTAAGTGAGCAATTGAAAGGGACATTTGATCAAGAACTTGGGCATCAATACCCATGTCTTTGTTACCTGATAATGCTTCACCAGATAGTTTTAATAAAATGCGTGAATAACGGGGGCTAATTGTTTCCGCCATGAGTTTGCTCCAAAACCTCTTAAACTGAATGCTTTTTTGAATCGTTATCGATTAAACCGACTTAATTTTAATTAACTTTGCAAATAAGTCGTATTCATCCGCATCGGTGATTTCGACTTCCAACATATCGCCTGGTTGAATAGTGCTCTTATCGATATCTTCTACAAAGACATTACCGTCAATTTCCGGAGCATCGGCATAAGAACGTGCAACAGCAACAGGATATTCATCTTCCAAACTATCGACTAATACAGTCATCGTTTGACCAATACGTTTTTGCAACTTAGCAGCAGAAATTTGTTGCTGCACTTGCATAAAGCGCTCGTAACGCTCTTGCTTAATTTCTTCAGGCACATGATCGGGTAAATCATTTGCCGTAGCGCCTTCTACTGGTGAGTAGGTAAAGCAGCCAACACGATCAAGTTCAGCTTCAACTAACCAATCGAGCAATATTTGAAAATCTTCTTCAGTTTCGCCTGGGAAACCCACAACAAATGTAGAACGAATTACAAGTTCCGGGCATTTTTCACGCCACAATTTAATTTTTTCTAGTGTATTTTCACTGTGAGCCGGACGCTTCATTAACTTAAGAATACGCGGGCTTGCATGTTGGAATGGAATATCAAGATATGGCAGAATTTTTCCTTGTGCCATCAAGTCAATAACTGCATCAACATGTGGGTATGGATAAACATAATGTAAGCGCACCCAGATGCCAAGTTGACCTAGTGCTTCACACATATCAAAGAATTTTGTTTTAACAGGCTGGCCATTCCAGAAATCAAGTTTGTACTTGGTATCTACACCATAAGCTGATGTATCTTGGGAAATAACCAAGATTTCTTTAACACCTGCTCTTTTAAGCGCAGCGGCTTCTTCCAGTACACTTCCAACTGGACGCGATACTAGATCGCCACGCATACTTGGGATAATACAGAAGGTACAACGGTGGTTACATCCTTCAGATATTTTTAAATAGGCATAATGTTTTGGTGTTAAGCGAATTCCTTGTTCAGGAACCAAATCAACAAACGGGTTGTGTTTAGGTGGTGCTGGGACATATTCATGTACAGCTTCCATTACATCTTGATAAGCTGCTGCACCAGTAACCTTTAAAACATTTGGATGCATTTGACGAATTTTGTCTTCGTCTTTACCTAAGCATCCAGTAACGATTACTCGACCATTTTCACTCATGGCCTCGCCAATTGCATCTAGCGACTCTTGTACCGCAGATTCGATAAAACCACAGGTATTAACAACAACTAAATCAGCACCATCATAATCTGATGCAACTTGATAACCTTCAGTCTTTAACTGAGTTAAAATTCGTTCAGAATCTACCAATGCCTTAGGACAACCTAAAGAAACAAAACCGACTTTGGGGGTCTTCATGAATCTGCGCTCCACTTGAATGCGCGTATTGTATGTCTTTTCTTGTCTCAAGCATAGGTGGAAAGCCTACTCTTTGTGTAATGCACCAAAATACGACCAACATTTGCACCAAAACTCACCTTTGCACCAAGTTGGATCATGTTATTATCTATATTCAAGCCATCAGTTTTGATCAATCGATATAAAGACCGATTTAAGCGCGTTTTTAAATACTTTTAAAACTTTAAAATAACCCATAAACAAAGTTGGCGTACATTTTGCATCGTTCATGTTCTATAACGGTGAAAATCCGATAACCAATGAAGATGCCATTGCGCTATTTTAAGACAGGAACGATTCGCTAATGGATCAACACAACCCTATCGACTATCGCCTATTGGTAGACAATTTAACTACTGCGATTTTATTGATCGATAGTAACTTAAACATTTTTTATTTAAATTCTGCCTGCGAAGCACTATTTGACATTAGTTTGCTTCGAGCTTCAGGACAGCCCGTTTTAAACCTACTTCATGCGCCTGATGATACTTTTAATACACATGAAGCTTTATTAAACACCATAAAAACGGGGCAACCTTATACCCGTCGAGAAGCGGTTATTAATGTCAACTTTAAAGACCTTCATGTCGATTACACAGTTTCTCAATTAAATGCTGGTAAAAGTTATCACCCATTACTCTTAATTGAGCTCAACCCGATTGATCGTATGTTAAAGATTTCTAAAGAAGAAAATCTGGTACAACAACATCAGGTCGCTAGGCAGCTTGTACGTGGCGTGGCGCACGAAATTAAGAATCCACTTGCAGGTATTCGTGGCGCAACTCAATTACTCGCACGCAGTTTGAATGATAAGAGTTATGCTGAATTTACAGATGTCATTATTAATGAAGTAGATCGTTTAACTAACTTGGCAGATACCATGTTGGGGTCTAGACAACTCCCAAGTTATGAAAATGTTAACGTACACGAGCCTTTGGAGCGAGTGCGTTCACTTATCGCCAACCAGACAAAGAAGAAAATTAAAATTATACGGGATTATGATTTGTCTTTACCCGATGTTAATGCCGATCGTGATCAATTAATACAAGTCATGCTCAACATTAGTGTAAACGCAATTCAAGCCATAACAGAAAATAAAGCATTTTTTATAGATCACGAACCGGAGTTAATTCTACGTACACGCATACAACGACTTGTCACAATTAATGGTGTGCTGAATCGATCTACTGTGCGAGTCGATATAGAGGACAATGGACCAGGCATTCCTGAAAGTATTTTGGAGTCAGTATTCTATCCATTGGTTACTGGACGAGCAAAAGGTACTGGGCTTGGCCTGAGTATTGCACAGAATATTATGCATCAACATAACGGAATGATTGAATGCCAATCTGTTCCTGGAAAAACAATTTTTAGCTTATATTTACCTTGGGAGTCAGACCGTGTCGCGAAATAAAATATGGGTTATTGATGATGATCGCGCCATGCGATGGGTATTGGAAAAGACCTTTAAAGAAGAAGGTTTTGATGTTACCAATTTTGAAGAAGCTCAAACTGCGCTTGAACGTTTGCACCATGATGCTCCCGATGTCATCTTAACTGACATCCGCATGCCTGGAATTGATGGTTTAACTTTTTTATCTAAAGTCAAAAACACTCATCCAGACTTACCTGTCATTATTATGACAGCACATTCTGACTTAGAGTCTGCTGTATCAAGCTATCAAACGGGTGCATTTGAGTATTTACCAAAACCTTTTGATATTGATGAAGCTTTAGCTTTAGTCAATCGCGCGATCCTGCACATTAATAAACTACAACAGCAAGAAGCTACAAAAACAGCCTCACCTCTTCAATCAACAGAAATTATTGGTGAATCTCCGGCAATGCAGGAGGTTTTCCGTGCTATCGGTCGTTTATCTCAATCTCATATTACTGTTTTAATTAATGGTGAATCGGGTACAGGTAAAGAATTAGTTGCTCATGCCTTACACAAGCACTCCCCACGCCGTGCAAAGCCTTTTATTGCCTTAAATATGGCTGCGATACCAAAAGACTTGATTGAAACCGAGTTGTTTGGTCATGAAAAAGGCGCTTTCACAGGGGCGAATACTCAGCATCAAGGACGCTTTGAACAGGCAAATGGCGGAACATTATTCCTTGATGAAATTGGTGATATGCCATTTGAAACTCAGACTCGATTGCTTCGCGTACTCGCTGACGGTGAGTTCTATCGTGTAGGCGGACACATTCCCGTTAAAGTAGATGTTCGAATTGTTGCGGCAACGCATCAGGATCTAGAGAAACTGGTAAATGAAGGTCGCTTCCGTGAAGACTTATATCACCGCTTAAATGTGATTCGTATTCATATTCCTAAGCTTGCCCACCGTAGTGAAGATATTCCAATGCTTGCACAGCATTTCCTTGCGCGTGCAGGTAAAGAGCTTGGCGTAAGTCCAAAAATCTTACGTACCGAGACGACAGACTATATGCAACAGTTACCATGGCCGGGTAACGTACGACAACTTGAGAATACTTGCCGCTGGCTAACCGTAATGATTACTGGCCGCGAAGTTTATCCTGAAGATTTACCTTCTGAGCTCAAACAAGTTCCATTGCAAAAGAATAGTGATTCTAGTCAACCGGCACCTTCTTTTGAGCGTATTTCTCTACACCATTGGGATGAACTACTAAATCAATGGGCTATTCAAAAGCTTAAAAATGGTGAAATGAAAATTTTAGATATTGCCACACCAATGTTTGAACGCACGTTGATTAACGCAGCCTTGCAACAAACACGTGGACGCAAACGTCATGCAGCAGAATTATTGGGTTGGGGTCGCAATACCTTAACACGTAAGTTAAAAGAACTTGGAATGGATTCTGCAGATGATGACGAAGAAGATGAGCACAAGGTGACTCAGACCGAAGCCTAGAAATCCGGTTATTTAACTTCAGAGCGGTTAAGTCATTCTTAGCCGCTTTGTTTTCCAATCAGATTTTTCATTAAAATATAATGTAAACATAAGGTTACATCATCAAACCCTTCTACAAACAACTCTAAGCTTATATTTTGTATTAGTTTATTTTTTGAATTAGCCACTTACTGTTCAGCATATGATCTAAAAAAATGGTTATAACCATCACTAAAGATAGTTTTGCTATACTAGATAAGCAAAGTCAGTTGTTGTTATTAAATTTTATGCATGATTCAGTCCTGGATTCACATCACCTTGCATGTGAGAAACCTCAAACACGCCGCGGTATTGAACGTCGTTTAGCCCTATTGTTAAGCGCGACCGAGCTGTTTCTAGAGAAAGGATATGATGCAGTATCTCTTGATGATATTGTCAACCATGCAGGCGGTTCTAAGGCGTCAATTTATAAGTATTTTGGCAACAAAGAAGGTCTTTTTACTGCTATTTGTGATTATAAACGTGAAATGTTTTTTAAAGATGTTTGTATTGCATTTCAACCCGAAAAAAGCACTTTAAGAGAATACCTAATTCAAACCCTCAATCGGGTTTATATTCACATCATTCAACCAGAGCATGTTGCGTTTTTACGACTTATTATCGAACAAACTGAATGTAATACTGTCCTCATACAATACCTATATGACAAATGGGTACACAATTTACAGAATACGCTTACTCAAGCATTAGAGTTTGCAGACAAATCAGGAGAAATCACATGTCCTTCTCCTTATTATTCTTCACTGATGTATTTTGGGATTTTGCGCGACATTGAATGGCGTATGATTATGGGTATGCCAGCTTTGCCAGATGAGAAAGAAGCTCTTGATTACATTGAATATTGTGTGGATATTTTTTTAAAAGGCCATCATAAAGTCTAATTCTTTTGCATTTTAAAATGCTTATAGTATAGTAGACTTCTTTTTTCCCACATCCACCCAGCCAACAACAGATAATTGTTATATTTCAAAACAATTATTATGGAGTAGCTACATGGCTCTAAGACATTTCCTGACTTTACGTGATCTATCCACTCTAGAACTTAATCGCATTTTAGAACGCGCAAGCGAACTTAAAAAAATGCAACATGACAATAAGGTCTACCAGCCTTTTGTCGGTAAAGTATTGGGAATGATTTTTGAGAAATCAAGTACGCGTACACGTATCTCTTTTGAAGCAGGTATTAACCAATTTGGCGGTAGTGCGATTTTTTTATCGCCTCGTGACACACAATTAGGCCGTGGTGAACCAATCGAAGATTCTGCACGTGTAATTTCAAGTATGCTTGATATTGTGATGATTCGTACTTTTGGTCATGACATTGTTGAACGCTTTGCATCTTATTCAAAAGTTCCTGTAATTAACGGCTTAACTGATGATCATCATCCATGCCAGTTACTTGCTGACTTACAAACTTATATTGAACACCGCGGCAGCATTGAAGGCAAAACCGTTGCTTGGATTGGTGATGGTAATAATATGTGTAATTCATATATTGAAGCTGCACACATGATGGGTTTCAAACTCAAAATTGCATCGCCAAAAGGATATGAACCTAAACCTGAATTTTTAGCCGAGTTTGGTCATTGCGTTGAGCTTTATGATAATGCAGAAGATGCAGCAGTAAATGCTGACCTTATTGTGACTGATGTATGGGCAAGCATGGGCCAAGAAGAAGAGCAAAAACTTCGTGAAAAAGCCTTTGCTGATTTCCAGGTTGACGAAAAATTAATGAGCCTTGCTCACCCAGATTGTTTATTCATGCACTGCTTACCTGCTCATCGCGGCGAAGAAATTTCTGAAACCATGCTCGATTATAAAAATGCAGTCGTATGGGATGAAGCAGAAAACCGTCTCCATGCTCAAAAAGCTTTAGTCGAATTTTTATTGAATGAAAATCTAAAAAAAGCTTAAATGTTGAGTTCAAAAAAACAGCATCTTAATGATGCTGTTTTTTTATTTTATAAGACTTGTACTCTTCCAGTTAATTATTTTTAAAAATTTGATAACGTTGCCGAATATATAAGCAGGCTGTATTTCAACTATTCTCTAGAATCGTGTATAACATTCTACACAATAAGCTAAGCCTACTCTTGTAGAGTGCGATCATGACAACCCTTGAACAATCATTATCTCAAATTCCCGCATTTTCGATTATTCATGAACATTTATTTAGCTCGGCCCAGCCTTCTGCTGAACAACTAAAATTGATTAAAGAGTTTGGTTGTAGCACAGTCATTAACCTTGCTTTAACTAATGCTTCAAATCACCTTGAAAATGAAGATCGTATTTGTTTAGACCTTGGTTTAAATTATATTCATATTCCAATTGATTGGGAGATACCTTCTGCTGAGCAGTGCTTATTAGTTTTAGATTTGATTGATCATTTAGTGCAAAATGAAATTGTTTGGATACATTGCGCCAAAAATAAACGCGTAAGTTGCCTTATGTATGTCTATAGACAGTTTTATATGAATATGGATATGCCTACGTCTCAGGATTTATTACACGAAATTTGGGAACCTAATGAGACTTGGACTGGACTCATCCATAGTATTACCTTACAGCTACAAGGCCGTAAGGCAACTTTAGAACTTCAACAGTCTTTGCAGCAGGCCGATCACTTGGTGTGATGAGAGACTAAAACAGTCGCTGTAGCCAAAATACCTTCTTGACGACCGGTAAACCCAAGTTTTTCGGTTGTCGTTGCTTTAATACTAATTTGATTAATATCTACATTTAGAACATCAGCAATGCTTTGACGCATTTCAAGATTATGCTTAGCTAATTTTGGACGCTCGCAAGCCACCGTAATATCGGCATTATTTAACTGATAACCACGGTCTAAGATTAATTGATAAACATGCTTTAACAATACTCGGCTATCTGCGCCTTTGTATTCTGGGTCAGTATCAGGAAAATGTTGTCCAATATCTCCAAGCGCTAAAGCACCTAATAAAGCATCACATAGCGCATGAAGTACAACGTCACCGTCAGAATGTGCTTTCAAACCATGTGTATGTGGAATTTGAATACCCGCCAATGTAACGAAGTTCCCCTCTTCAAAGGCATGTACATCCATTCCTTGTCCAATACGAATCTGAGCAACCATATAAATTATTACCTTCCATAAAAACTTAAGAAATCTTGTATTCAGCCTTTCTGTTTCGCTATAGTACACCTAGCAAAGTAGACTGAAAGTATAAGCGATCATGCTGTCTAATACTGATATGAATCAATTGAAAAGATTAAGTTTTGTCGTGACACTGAGTTGTTTATGTTCACCTCTTGTCTTTGCAGAATCAATAGACTGTTCCAATACTGGAGCTGAGCTTAAAATCTGTTCAAAAACATTTAGTGAATCGAGAAAGCAACTCAATAATAAATATCTTTCTGCATATTTAGTTACTGATGCCCCCTTACAGCTTTTACAGGATACACAAAAGTTATGGTCTAAACATACTCAGCAATGCAAGAGTAATACATGTATTCAACAACAGTTTGATTTACGTACTGATGACTTAAATTTTTATGCTTCACTTAAGCAAACGCTTACCCAGCATTATCTTAAGTTTGAAAATGGACATATAGCAGCTCAGCCTGTACACATTCAAGTCCATCAGCTCGCGAAAGATAAAATTAAGATTGAAGGGATAGCATACCGCAATCCAAATAACCGCAAAGAAACTCAAACGATCTCATTGATGGCCTATAGTTCACCTGAACAAAAAAGTGAGATTTTAGACAATGAGCACAACTGTAAATATCAGTTTAATTTTCAAAAAGCTTTACTTAATGTGAAAACTCAGCAAAAAGGCTGTGAACGTTTTAGCGGAATCTACCGCCTATATGATTAACGCTTAAAATAAAAGCCAGTGTTTGAACACTGGCTTTTTACTTTCTACGCTGGATATTTTTGAGCAATATCCTGACCGACTAAAACTGCGGTTGCCGCAGACAAAGTCCAACCTAAATGCCCATGCCCTGTATTATAAAAAACACGAGGTTGTTTAGATTGCTTAACAACAGGCAGCATATTCGGCATCATTGGTCTTAACCCTGCCCAAGGCACCACATGCTCAGTTGAAATATCAAAGTTACGATTAACCCAATTCACTAATGGTTGAATACGATCAGCCCGTATGTCACGGTTATAGCCATTAAACTCAGCAGTCCCTGCCACACGCAGTCGATCTTTACCTAAACGAGAAGTCACAATTTTTGCACTTTCATCTAGCAAGCTTACCCAAGGAGCATTGTTTACACTGTGCTCATCTTTTAATTGCACGGTAATTGAATAACCTTTTACTGGATACACATTTACTCGCTCACCAATCATATCGGCAAGTTGATAACTCCCCACACCACCACAAACAACAAGTACATCACCTTCAAGCTGAATGTTATCGGACTCAACCAGATAAGGATGCTCAGCACTTGGCTGACAAGTTACGACTACTTTGTCTGCGCTGCACTTAATATCCATAACTTCTAGGCCAAACTTATATTGAACGCCATATTGTTTAGTCTTCTCAGCCAAAGAGGTTGAATATTTATGAATATCACCCGTCGCATCACTTGGTGTGTAATAGCCACCGAAATAGTCACCCGTCAAAGATGGTTCTATTGTTTTCATTTCATCAGGTGAAACCGAATAGCGTTCCAATGTACCTTTGTTCAATACGTTATTAACTTGTTTAGCAATCTCGTAGTCAGCCTTACTGTGATACATATGGAGGATTCCACGTTTCTCCAAATCAAACTCAAGCTGCTCTTTTTCAGCAACTTCAAACAAACGCTTACGAGCAAGCAATGCCAAACGCACCGTCTCAATCGTATTTGCTTCATAGTTTTTAATATGTGATAGAAATTCAACCAACCAACTATACTTATGCAAACTAAATGAAGGGTTCAACAATAGAGGAGCATCTTTTTGTCTCATCCATTTAAAGCCTTTAATGACGGTGGCTTTTTGGTTCCATACTTCGGCGTTACAAGCCGATAATTGCCCTCCATTGGCAAATGATGTTTCCATTGCAGGGTATAAATGTCGATCAATCACTGTGACTTGATAACCCAGTTGCGATAATTCATAAGCAGAGGTAACCCCTGTGATTCCCGCACCTATCACAATAACATGTGGCATAACAGACTCCTCAGAAATGCAAGAACATTTCATCAGTACAGCCCATCTGTCATTGGTACCTGAGAGTTTCGACCCCAACGTTACCTTTTAACGTTTAGATCTTCCCCTTCGGTGAGTTTATAATTTATAAGTTATTGTTTTCCATTCTTATAAATCTAAGCTTCTCTCCAGATTTTTTAATTATTACAGTCCTTTTGCCTGAGAGTTTCCGGGCTTGTTGCTCCTTCGGCGGGTTCTTAATGAACCTCTCTCCCGCAATAATTTTGTATTTATATAAGCAATGTATCTGCCACATTAGAAAAAACGCATTCTTTTCTTGTAAACTTTTGTATAAGCAATTTTAAAAATATAAGTTATTGATTTAATTAACAATAAAAAAGGTAAATTTTTATAAATTCACCTTTTGCACTTAAATTAGAATTTTCCGTTGAGCACTTGGTCTGAAACCATACCCTTCCATTGCTCACGCAAGGTTGGTAAGTAGAATTTTTCACCAATAGTGACCAACTCAGCATCAATCAATGCATGAACTTCGTGCATAAAAATATAATCCAAAGCAACTAAAGAAAGCTGATGATTTTTTTGCGCTGTTTTCTTACGTTTTACCTGTGCTTGTTTCACTAGCTCATTTGCAAAGTTTTTATCTTTATAAGCAGTGATTGCATTTAAACGAAGCTCAATCACACCCCATCCCGCTAATAGCTTTTTAAAGACTTCAAAATCTTTTGAGGTTGATTCCCACGTTACGTTTTCTAAATCATTATCTTCAGGTAAAACTGGTAATAATAAATCCGCTGTACTTGGGAAAATCTTTTTAAGATTTAACAGAAACTTAACCGGCTGATCACTAGGATAATCATTAAATTGCACGTGTTGTTGGGTATCTGTCAAATAAATAGAGAGCATTCAAAAATCCTTAACTAAGCAGCTGTTTTTAATAATTTTATCTCTAACTTTGCGAAATAAATGCAAAACAAAAAACAATATAAAAACAGGACAAGGTGGGCATTTTAACAATTATGACGGCTTATTCAACGCCAATTCGCCATTAATTAGTGAAAGTTTCAACCTTCGTGATAAAAAGCTCTCCGAAGAGAGCTTAATTTTACATAGGATAATTAAAAATCTACTGCAATTCCTGATTTTGATTAACCTTGATATTGATCAACTTTATGGTTTGGTTGATCTACAAGCAATTCAATAAAAGATGGAATAGATGTAGTGTTAAGCAGATAAGGATTAAACTCATCAACATGATGATGATGAAAGAATTCTTTTATTTTCGTGTTAATGGGAGCAAATTTCATACTCCAATGTTTAAATAGACGTTGTTCGGATGGTTCTGAAAAGATGATTTCACAGTTCTGATGTCTCGAATCTTTCAAAATTAATTTATAAAATAGCGATTCAACTTGTTCTTTCTCACCTTCTAAATACTGTAAGAAGTATCCATTACCATAGTAAAGTACTCCTGTAATATCATTATGAGAGTTGAATTTGACTGCTTCAGTGAGAATATCAATTAAATCTTGTTTTATTTGACTATGTTCACTATTGGTTTTACTTGCATACATAAAGCCTATTAAACTCATAGCGATACTCGAAGATAGATTTCACTGTACATTCTGACATTTGCACATATTTCTTACAATGTAACCTAATTAAAACCTTGTATTTCAAAAGTAAAGATTATTTTCTTTTTGAAAATGACAAACTTTAACAACCCGAAATCTTTTGTAAATTAATGCCAACTTAACAAGTTAATCAGACACTATTAATTTTAGTACAATTGAAAATTGTTTTTAATGCGTGGATGTCTAATGGAGAATCATGAAGTTATTCTTCAAGATGAACATCGTAAACAGTTTAAAATTGTCAAAGTTCAAGATGTTCGTTTTGATAAGAATACCCTTAACAATAGCTATCAATGGTTATGGATATTTGACCATAGTTCGGAGTTTTTCCCATTTGAGTTATGGGATGAGCTTGATCATGCAACTGTTCATCAAAAAATCAAACTTGGCAATCAAGTTTTCAAGATTATCAAGATTCTGACGAAGAAAACGAAAGTTAGGCCCTCATGAAAGATAAGTACTTAACCAAGTTAAAATCACTGAAACCAATGCTTTCGGCTGTTCAATCGGAATCATATGGCCCGTATTTTTAATTATCTCAAGCTTTGCATGTGGCAATTGATCTAATAATTCTATGGCTTCTTCCTTGGAGCGGAGCTGGTCCTCAGCACCAGAAATAATTAAAGTTGGACATGCGATCTTACTCATATCATAAGAGCTTCTATCTAACATCGATTGTTTTACGAACTCTCCATAACCCAAAGCTTTCCCCATCTCCTGGATTCTTTTTACAAGAGTACGATTCTGCACATTTGATGGATGAAGTGTTTTTTCAATTGATATTGAGCTTAGCCCATGGAAAGTTTTCTCAGAATTAAGTTTAATTGCGGTTAACTTTTGATTTTTCTGCTCTTCTGTATCTGAACGTAATGAAGAGGCTATTAAAACAAGCGCCTTAACTTTTTCAGGAAATTGCTCCACTATAGATCTCGCAATGTATCCTCCAAGTGAGAATCCAATTAGTACAAAGCTCTCAGGCGCATTTTCAACAATATTTTGAGCAATCTCTTTTATTGTTTGCCCTTCTTTTAAAGTAGCTCGAGATATATTCCACTCTTTAGGCACCTCATTTATGACTTCATTCCACAGAGATTCGTCAAGCATATAACCAGGAATTAAAACAACTGAAAGTGGCTTTTGATTCATAAGTTTTTTAATACCTTACTTGTAAATTATAGCTAACAGCATTTTATGCTAATAAAAAATCTATAATTAGAATATTGAAGTAAAAAATAAAATCACTATATAAATTAAACAGAAATAACTGTGGAAGCACGCCAGACTAAAACATTCCCTTTTTATGCTTGAAGGAGATACACATGAAAGTTAGAGCATCACGTACGTATTCCGCTTCAGCAAATAATTATTTTATTTCTAAGGAATATGATTGTACTGTTATTCCTGTAAAAGGAATGTGTTTTATAGACTCTGGTTTAACTGAGAGTGGAGTGATTGAACCAGTAGAGATTATTGAAGTGACTATAGAACCAGAATCTAACTCGTATCATGTTCTTTTAGCACGCGATATACATGAGTACGAAAAAGAAGAGCTAAAAAAGAAGTTTGAAACTATGAAATCTCATGGTTGGGAATACATAGACGGCTTACTTTGATATTTTCAAATTTCAAGATACAAGCTAAATCCTTCCACCCCAAAAGAGCCCTCATTTGAGGGCTTTTATATAAATATTAGCGTGTACACTTTTATTAATGATTTATCTGTATATACAGATAACCGAATGCACAGCATATTGTATGCTTAAAGATTTTAAACATATTTAGCTAAGAAGTTTATTCACATTCTTTTCAATTAATTTTTTGCTTTGGTTATTAAGTATATAAAAGTATCCAATCAATCCAAAGAATATGACTGCATAAATTATGACAATCCAAATATATTTAAATATATTATCGAACAACATATGATTTAAGACATCTACATCAATATTGATACCAAAGTTATGTACATATCGACTTAAGAATAATGCAATACAATAAATCAATATTGGAACCGCAAGAACTCCTGTCCATATATTGATTTTATTTTTCTTAACTTCTAGTTTTTCAAAATCATCTTCTCCAAAATATTTTCCAACTTCAATAATTTGCTTATTCAAATCATCTTTTAATGATATAGGTAATCTGTTGTCTTTAATATGATATTGAACGTTTTTCAAGATTTCTGCACTTTCTAATGCCTCACCTAAAATTGTTAAATTTCCCATAGAAAAACCAGAATGTAATTAGTAAAACCATGGATTTTAAGGCAAATTTTGTGATTAAAAGCACTTTTTAACACAAAAGTAATAAATTGAGCTGAGTTACAAAACATTCAAAAGAAATACGAGAAGCCGAAAACGTTCCAAAGATTACTAAACATAGCTTCCTCTGACTATGTTTCTCAATTTTTTAAACACTATGAGAACGACTGAATTTTTATCCTGAACTATAAGATTATCAAAAGCCAAGTTTTCATAGGAGTTAAGTATTCGAATTATTAAAATAAAAAGGCACTTTCGAAATAGTTCCAAAGTGCCTTTCTATTGTTTGAGATTCTAAAAATATCTTTATTTTTAGATAGATTACTTACTATTTGGTGAAACCATCTTTTCAGGTTTAACTACTTCGTCAAATTGTTCAGCTGTAACCAAACCAAGCTCAACAGCGACCTGCTTCAAAGTTTTATTTTCTTTATAAGCAGTCTTTGCAACTTTTGCAGAATTTTCATAGCCGATTACTGGATTTAAAGCTGTAACTAGCATCAGAGAATTATGCAAGAAGTGATCAATCTTATCGCGATTAGGCTCAATTCCCACCGCGCAGTGATCATTAAAGCTATTACATGCATCACCAAGCAACTGAATAGATTGCAATAAGTTATAAGCAATCACTGGCATAAAGACGTTTAATTCGAAGTTACCTGAAGCACCTGCCACGTTAATGGTCGTATCATTTCCAAGCACTTGCGCAACAACCATGGTCATTGCTTCACTTTGTGTTGGGTTTACTTTCCCAGGCATAATGCTTGAACCAGGCTCATTTTCTGGAATACGGATTTCACCAAAACCGCAACGAGGTCCACTTGCCAACCAACGAATATCATTCGCAATTTTGTTTAAGCTTACAGCCAAAGTTTTCAATGCACCTGATGCAAAAACAGCGGCGTCCCGTCCTGCTAGTGCTTCAAATTTATTAGGCGCGGTTACAAAAGGTAAACCTGTGAGTAATGCAAGCTGAGCTGCTGCTTTTACTGCATAGTCAGGATGTGCATTTAATCCTGTACCTACCGCTGTGCCACCTAATGGCAACTCATATAAACCACTTAAAGCTTGTTGTAGTCGAACCAATCCATGCTCAAGCTGTGATACATAGCCACTAAATTCTTGACCTAAGGTTAATGGAGTAGCATCTTGCAAATGGGTACGGCCAATTTTAACAATATCCTGAAACTCATCTGACTTTTTTTGCAAAGTCGCTTTGAGCTGCTCTACAGCAGGGATGAGTAATTCATTAATTTGCAAACTTGCTGCCACGTGAATGGCCGTTGGAAAGGAGTCGTTTGTTGATTGAGCACGATTAACGTGATCATTTGGATGTACTGGTTTTTGAGCACCTAAGGCTTGCCCTAATTTCTGGTTTGCAATATTGGCAATCACTTCGTTACAGTTCATGTTGCTTTGCGTACCAGAACCCGTCTGCCAGACAACTAAAGGGAATTGGGAATCCCATTTGCCATCAATGACCTCTTCAGCAGCACCCACAATATATTGACTCAAATCTTGTGGTAGTTGTTCAAGTTCAGCATTGGTTATTGCAGCAGCCTTTTTTACCAAACCCATCGCTCGAATCATGGCACGGGGTAATCGTTCTTGCCCGATTTTAAAGTTCTGTAAGCTGCGTTGAGTCTGTGCCCCCCACAATGCTTCATTTGGAACTTCAATCTCACCCATAGTGTCATGTTCAATTCGTGTTTGCATAGAAACCTCGGTTATCTCAATAAAGAACTCACGGGCTGAAGCAAGTGTTTGCTCTGGCTAGTTAATTTTGAATATCGTACTCAAGCATACCAGTATTGTAAATAAGAATCATTATCTTATCTTCCATTTAAAGTATTTTGATAGAAGCGCCATTCATCTTCGATCATTTGTTTTAATGGGCGCTTCGGTGTCCATTGCAATAAGGTTTTTGCTTTCTCAATATTAGCACCAACTTGATCTAACTCGACATGTTTATAAATTGCTGATTGTGTAGGAACTTCAGCTTTAGTAACTTGTGAAATTTCATCGAGTAATTGACGAATTGAATGAACTTGGTCATGTGCAATATTAAATGCTTCACAACAATGCGTTTGTTCACGCAGCCAATGTAAGCTCGCAATGACGGCTTCACATAAATCTAAAACATGTAAAAAACTACGTTCAGTCGTATGATCTGACGTTTCAGCTTGATCTTGTAATTCAATTAAATCACGTTGCATTGCTGCGACTTGCATCGCAAGCGGAACAATATTTTTAGGGAGCTGAGCGACATACTCTCCGAGTACCCCATGTTCAAATGCACCTACGATATTAGACAATCGTAGAATCGCAATTTTCCACTCATGGTCAATTTTATAAGTATCACGGATAATTTCTTCAATCATCTGTTGAGACTTAATGTAGGGATTAGGATAAGCATAATTAAATTCTTCTGTTTCACTCAATTGCAAGCCAGATTTCCCATAAGCTGCAAGGCTAGACAGATGAATAAAGTGACGAACACCCGTACGTTGCATGGCACGAAGCAAGCTCATGATACAACTAACATTATCATTATAATATTCAAGAGGTTTAAGGTTAGATTCTTCAATTGATTTGAATCCGGCAGTATGAATAACTGCATCAATTGAATATTGCTCAAACACCTTATTCAGCGCTGGTGTATTGCGTACATCAAGTTTGACAAATGGAACGTACATACCAGAAATAAACTCTAGCCGTTCCAAAGTTTGCAAGGTTGAATTAGCCAAATTATCGACGATTACCACCTCTTGCCCTTGAGCCATTAGACTCAACGCAATGTGTGAACCGATAAAGCCTAAACCACCTGTCACTAAAATCATTGTATACTTACCTTTCTCTTAATGTATCTACGCCCATTTAGACGTATGACCATAGTGAATTCTCAATGAGTACATTACTACTAATTACCTCTGCTCCTACTTCCATTCATGCTTGGCATGCGTTAGGACTTGCTCAGGCACTCAAAAGTAAAAATGAAGACTTCCGTGTATTCTTTTACCAAGATGGCGTGCAGGTTGCTAATGATTTTCAATGGGTTCCTGACGACCAGCGTAATTTAACGCATGAATGGCAAAAGCTTGCTATTCGTCTTCCTGTTTGTGTGAGTGCTGCCCTCGCTCGTGGTATTACAGATGCAGAAAATGCCAGTCGTCATCACCTTACTCATCACAACCTTGCCAAAGACTTTGAACTTGTCGGGTTAGGTGAACTTGCTGATGCAGTACAGTCAGCATCTCGTCTTATTCAATTTTAAGTTACTTTGTTTGCTTAGATTGTTGCTTTTAAAAGGTATATTGTGTGAAATCTGTACTCGTCATTTTAAGCCAAGCCAATTTAACCAGTCTTCAAATCAATGAAAGCCTTTCTGCTACTATGGTTTTAGCAACCTTTGGCTCACCAGTCAAAGTATTATTGAAAGATGCTGCTCTTAGTCTTTTGCAAAATGATTTGAGCTTTGATCAGTTTCGTCAGGCTTTCAAAGTGGCCTCAAATATGGTCGAAAGTTTTGAGTTCTACGACTTGAGCCCTATTCTGATTGAAAGTAAAAATCAGCAGCATCCTCTTGTACAAAAAACCGAACAAGAAATTGAATTCGTTCAGTTGAATGCTGAGTTTATTCAATCTTTTGATCATGTTCTATATTGGTAGATAAAGGTGTAAGTTTAATGAATCCGTCAACACTTTATCTTGTGCAATCTTCTTACCATACTACACCTAAAATTATTGAGGAATTACGCAATCTTTTTCAGGTAGGTGACCAAATTGTTTTTATGGGTGATTCAGTTGCACACCTTTCTGCTGAAATGATTCAACCATTTGAATCTGTTTCATGCTTAAGCATCGAAAAAGACTTACTTGATACAGATACTTTATCTAAGGTAAAGGTATTAGATTATGATCAATTTGCTGATCTGGTTTTAACGTTTAATCGCTGTATTTCTCTTAAATAATTATTTAGGCTGGTTTCATGAACTTAGAATTAGACCAAGATGGTCATTTGGTTGATTACACAATCTGGAATCCCGAAGTTGCTCAAGAGCTTGCCAAGTCACTTGATCTCGAACTCACCGATTGGCATTTTGAAGTTTTAGCGGCTGTACGTCAGTTTTATCAACAGTTTGGACATTCTCCAGCAACTCGCCCGCTGATTAAATTTTTAATGAAAACGGTTAGTCCAGAGATTAATAATGCTGTTTTACAGCAACAATTTAATACTGGTTTAGTGGCGCGTCATTTAAGTCGTTTAGCAGGAATCCCTAAACCAGCAAATTGCTTATAAAATTAGGTAAACTTTTTGGCGGCAGCGACGCATAAAATCGTTGCTGCTGTAACCACTAACATTGACCAACTTACTTGTTCGTGTAACAAGACCGCAGCAATACCTAATCCCATTAAAGGTTGTAAGAGTTGTAGTTGGCTAATCGCAGCAATCCCTCCTTGTGCAAGCCCTTTGTACCAAAAGAAAAAACCTATCAGCATACTAAATAAAGACACATAAATAAGGCCGACCAAAGCTGATGTAGATACGCTCTGAAATGAAGCTGGCATATAGAAAATAGTCAGAAATAGCATAAACGGTAATGATAAAATTAGCGCCCAACAAATGACCTGCCACCCCCCTATTTTTCTTGAAAGTACACCGCCTTCTGCATAGCCAAAACCACATAAAATAATCGCCATTAACATATAAAAGTCTCCTATCCCAAGTGAGGTATCACCAGAGATGAAGAACATATAAGCAAATACAACCGCGCTCCCCAAGATTGCAAATATCCAGAAAAATTGATTGGGTTTTTCTCCGCCTCTCACTACAGCAAATATTGCAGTTGCGAGAGGTAAAAGGCTAACAAAAACGATTGAATGAGCCGCATTCATGTATTGGAGAGCAAGCGCTGTAAATAGTGGAAAACCTATCACCACGCCTAAAGAAACGATGGCAAGAGGCCACCAATCTTGCTTGGCTGGTTTCTTTTGTTTTAAAACCAAAATAAGAATAAGACCTAAAATACCTGCAATTGCCGCACGTGCCGCAGTTAGAAAACCCGGTTCGAACCCCATTACGGCTACGCGTGTTGCTGGTAGCGACCCAGCAAAAATAGCCACGCCAATAAAACCATTCACCCAGCCATTCATAAACCTAGTCATAATTTACTCCGTTACTATACGAATAATTTAAGCTATGCTAAGGTGAATAAACCAGATACAAAGCAGTACAATTTAAAAGAACTGTAATGTATTAATAACCAATACAGTTCGGATTGTAAGTCAGTGAACCAGAACAAAACCAAAATTGAAATTGTCATTTCAGAGATTGAGCGACAAATAAAAAATCGGTCTTTATTGCCGGGAGCACGCTTGCCTTCTGTTCGTAAGTTAGCAAATAACCTTGGATTTTCTGTATCAACGGTTGTAGAAGCCTATGAAAGATTAATTGCTCTAGGCAAAATCGAATCAAGAACTGGATCTGGTTTTTATATTGTTGGTCCGCTTGCCCCTCTTTCTTTAAGCGAATTAGGCCCTAAATTAGATCGCTCAGTCGACCCATTATGGATTTCACGTCAATCCTTGGAAGCAAAAGCAGATGTTTTTAAGCCCGGTTGCGGTTGGTTACCCGATGACTGGATGCCATTAGACAGTATTCGTAAAGCATTAAGGTCGGCTGCAAGGAGCCCAGATGATTGTTTGATGGGTTATTCAACGCCATTAGGATTACCAGCTCTACGTGACTTACTGGCAAGACGCGCTCAAGCAAAAGGTATCAATGCAAATCTTAATCAAGTGCTTTTAACAGACTCTGGAACTCAAGCAATTGATTTAGTATGCCGATTTTTACTAAAGCCTGATGATGTCGTTCTTATTGATGATCCTTGTTATTTTAACTTTCATGCATTACTTAAAGTTCATCAAGTCAAAGTTATTGGTGTTCCCTACACACCAACAGGTCCTGACTTAGAGGCATTTAAAGAAGCAATTGAGACTTATAATCCACGTCTTTATATCACCAACTCAGGAATTCATAATCCAACTGGTGCAGTACTTTCTCTTTCTACGGCGCATCAATTATTAAAACTTATTGAACAATCAAATTTGATTGTTGTTGAGGATGATATTTTCTCAGACTTTGAATATAGCCCTGCTCCTCGGCTTGCTGCTTTGGATAATCTTTCGCGTGTAATCTTTATTGGGAGTTTTTCTAAAACGTTATCAGCATCTATTCGTTGTGGTTATGTTATTGCTAAACCAGAATGGATTGATCAGCTCACTGACCTGAAAATTGCCACAAGCTTTTCTCACAATGGTGTATCAGCTGAAGTTTTATTAAGTGCTTTAACAGATGGATCTTATCGTAAACATATAGAATTATTAAAGGTCCGATTAGCAAAAGCGATGCACGATACCATTACTCAGTTAGAACCATTGGGTATAAAACCATGGATTAAGCCTCAAGCTGGAATTTTTGTTTGGTGTCATTTGCCAAAGGGAGTTGAAGCTTCAGAAATTGCAAAATATTGTATTAATCATCAGGTTATTCTTGCGCCAGGAAATGCGTTTAGCCAAGCTTCCAATGCTGGTCAATTCATACGCTTTAATGTGACACAGTCAAATCATGACCACATTTATAAGACTCTAGCTGATGCGATTCAACAAGAGTCTTCGTAACTTATAGAGAAGAAAATTAAGCTTGTTTCTGTTTTTGCTGCATATATGCAAAATAACCCGGCCCAGCTGAAACCTGAACTTGTTTTGCATGTAAAGGTTCACGGCAAACCGAACATACCATGACTGGTTCAAATTTATGACCACAAGTTTTATGGCGATATTCTAAAGGTTTACCTAATCCCTGATCCATCCATTTATCTGCCCAATTCGCCATAGACAAAATAATTGGATAAAGTTCAAAACCTTTATCAGTCAATTTATATTCAAAGCGTTCCTGACGATCAAAATAAGGGGCTTTGACTAAAATTTCATATTCAACCAAACGCTTTAAACGATCCGAAAGGACATGACGAGTGACACCTAATGACTTTTGAAAATCGTCAAAACGGCGTATTCCCATAAAAGCATTACGTAATATTAGCATCGTCCATCGATCGCCAATCACTGATAGCATACGAGCAACCGAACAAGGTTGATCACCGATGTCATCCCATTTCATCTTTATGCGTTCCTCGATATTTCCTAGCCTAATGGCCCTATTGTTTATACCCTAAACCACTTACTACGAGTTATGCAAGATTCATTATAAAAATAACTTCTTATCAACTTTATAAAAGAATTTTTATTATAAAAAAATAGAAAGCTATTATATAAATTCATTTAACAAATATAACTCACCCAATTGTATAGTGAGTTATATCTATTATTACTCATCATTAATTTGAGATGAATACGCCCTTCAATATATAACCCGCTTCCAATTTTGCACTTGCCGGAATTCGGACCAGACAATTGGCTTGCATTAAATTACTGAGCATGTGTGATTGCTGTTTTGCCAAACTTTTAACTTTGAGTTGTCCATTGTCAAAATAGGCATGCATTCTTAGAAAACGCTCGCGTGCATCTTCTTTTAAATCGTGATCTAAAATTGCACTAAACCACACTAGGCCAGCGTGGTTTCCCTGCAAAGTGTCAAGCAATGCTTTACCGTAAACCTGCATAGACACATAGACCGCAGCAGGATTACCAGGCAACCCCAGTAAATAACAGTGGTGATCTGATTCAGGCTGAGAATATTCAGCAAAAAAGAGTGGCTTACCCGGCTTTTGTTTTACTTTCCAAAAGATCTGTTCAAAACCAACTTCAAAAGCACATGGCCGAACAAAATCATAGTCTCCAACAGAGACTCCACCTGTGGTTATGATGACATCATGGCTATCTTTTAATTGGTCGAAATATTGTGTGACCTGTGCTGCCTCATCTGCCACATGAATGAGTTCAACATCTAAACCATAATCTTCAAACCAAGCTTTTAGTAACGGGCCATTTGCATCAAAGATTTTACCTTCAGCTAGATCTTCTGCTGTTTCGGCAACTTCATCACCCGTGATCAAAACAGCGACTTTCGGCGCACGATAGACTTCAACGGTTTGCACACCTGCCATACTTAAGGCAGCCAAGCTTCCAATATTTAAAAATTGTCCAACTTGGGCAAGCAACTGCCCGTTCTGGATTTCTTCACCCGTAAAACGGATATCAGCTTTAGGGCGAATATGTTCAGTTAACGAAATTTCTTGTGCTGAAACGACCTCTACTATTTCTTGCCTCGCAACATGTGTTGTGCCTTCAGGAATTTTGCCACCAGTAAATATGCGAATTGCCTGTCCTTCATTCAGAATGTCATGACTTTCGCTTCCGGCGCGAATCTCGCCAGTAACCTGAAACTTTTGATTATTTAAATCTTCTGCATGGCTACAAAGTGCGTAACCATCTACAGCACTTTGAGAGAAACTTGGTAAATTAATTTCTGAATAAATTTCTTTAGCAAGATATCTACTTAGGCTATTTTGAAGAACTTGCTGAATTGAGTCTAATTTTTTAGGTCGGTTACTAATCAGCTCAATTGCTTCATCCACGCTAATCAACCCACGTTCTGCACCACAACCAGTCATTATTCATAGCCTCCCGGATGTGGTAGATCACGGCAAACATCAAAAATATGGACTAAGGCAGGTAAAATAGCAGCCATTGATTCGCTTGCTCCACCACGGCTTCCCGGTAAAGTCACCACTAAAGAGCGATCAATGAAACCAGCTACTCCACGCGACATTGCAGCATATGGCGTGCGTTTTTGCCCAAATGAACGCGCAGCTTCCATTAACCCATCTAGCTTACGTTCAAGAAGTGGCTCTAACGTATCGACCGTAATATCACGCTTACCAATTCCAGTTCCACCAACGGTCATAATGCAAGCATATGATTTGCTCAACTCAAGCACTAAGTTTTTCAAAGTATCCGCTTCATCTGGCAAAATTTGGTAATGAATTGGATCAAATCCTGCCTCGGTTAAAGTTTCAACCACAGATTTTCCGGCAGTATCGGGCTTTCTACCTGCTGCTACGGTGTCTGACAACACAATAACAGCAGCCGAAACAGGCTGACGAAGAACTCGCTTAAAGTGTGATTTGCCACCTTTTTTCTTAAGCAATTTACATTGATCCATCCAGAGTTCTTCTGGTTCACAATGCGGTTTTAACATGTCGTAAATGGTTAACCCTGCAAGACTTGCAGCCGTTAAGGCTTCCATTTCTACGCCAGTTGGACCAATGGTTTCCACCACGGTAATAATCTTTACAAAATCATGTTCTAATTCATATTCAACATCTGCACGATAAATCGGCAGTGGATGACACAAAGGAATCAGCTCATCAGTTCGTTTTGCTGCCAAGATTCCTGCTACACGTGCGGTTTTTAATGCATCCCCTTTTTCGGTATTTCCTTGTCTTAATAATTCAATACAGTGTGGTGGTGCATATAAAATCGCTTGTGCTTCAGCAACACGATAACTTTCCGGCTTCATTCCTACGTTTTTCATTATTTATCCTAGTCTTGCTTATTTCAGTGTGAGTGTTCATGGCCGGCATGATGGTGATGTTTGTGTTCGTGCAGTGCGTCCTTACGAATACAGCAGCCTTCTACATAGTGACTTGTACCATCTGTAAAGAACTCTTCTTTAAACACAGGCACTTCATGCTTTACCCGCTCAACCGCTTCTTCGCATGCTTGAAAAGCTTCACGGCGATGGGCTGCATAAGCAATTGCAATGATTGCTGTTTCGCCCACATCTAAATATCCAATCCGATGAACCACTCGCACATAAGATACCTGATACTTTTTCTCAATTTCCAGTTCAATTTCACGTATCATTTTTTCAGAAAGTGGTTTATACGAGGTATATTTCAATGCTTTAACAGCTTTACCTTCATGATGATTGCGAACCGTACCCATAAAAATATCAATTCCACCGCATTCAGGAAATGATTCAATAGGATCAAAGGTATCAAGGCTTAAAGCCTGCTCTTGTATACGTGCAAAATCTCGCATGGCTCATCCTCCTGCAACTGGTGATAATAAAACCAAAGTACATGGCTGATTTAAGGCAGATTGTCTGGTTATAACGTTATCCTCTATCGCACATGCACATTTTTCCATGGCCTGTGTGCATTCCGGATGTAAAGTCACAATTTGATCTAAGACATCTTTCACTAGAATATTGGTAGGACAAACGATCGAAAGATTTTGGGGAAGCAATTTTTCAATTGCACCGAATGATTCGATTTTAATTTGGATAGATTGCTGCATTTATCCCCCAAGCATATGCATACTGATTTTACGGGTTTGTTGATGTTGTAAGGCATGAAAGCCTTTTGCTTTGTGCCAGATATACGGCATAACTTGATCTTTTAATTGCTGACTATGCAGAACATGATCGGTTGAGTTATGTGCGCGTAATAATGCTTGAAGCTGCGGCTTAATATTTAAACCCTGCGGTGCAAATAGACAGTTATATAGCTCACCTTGTGCCGTTAGTCGTATGCGGTCACATTGGTGGCAAAATGAATGAGTAATGGTCGAAATGATGCCTAGCGCGTAGCTATTGTTAAGTAAATATTGGCGTGCTGGCTCATGTTGCTGCTCAATCACTTGTACTGAATAATGTGGTTGCAACGCTTGTAAAATTTCAGCTTCACTCACCACATCTTTATTTGACCAAAGTGCATCACCATCAAGTGGCATGAATTCAATAAAACGTAGCGGAATATGATTGGCGATAGACCATTTCACCATCGGTAGGATTTGATCGTCATTTTTATCTTTCATTAACACGCAGTTAATTTTAAAAGGTAGCCCTGCATCTTTTGCAGCTTGAATACCCTCAAGAACTGGTTCTAACTTTTTCTTAGTGAGCTCTTTAAATTGAATCGGATCTAGGCTATCTAGACTAATATTTAAATCATCTAGACCAGCATCTTTTAATTGCTGAGCGTATTTTGCAAGATAATGTCCATTGGTGGTCATTGAAATACGCTTTAAACCTAATACTTTTAAAGCTTGTAAATCGCGAACGAAATGAACAATACCTTGACGCATTAATGGTTCACCACCCGTAATACGGATGCTTTCAATACCTTGTTGCACCATAAAACTGCAAAACTGAAAGAGCGCCTCAAAACTAAGCAAATCTTGTTTATTTAGCCATTCAGGATGTTCAGGCATGCAATACACACACTTAAAATTACAGCGATCAGTTACCGAAATTCGTAACTTTCGCTTGATGCGCCCATATTGATCTTGCAAAAGCATTGGCGCAGTTTCAGAGTGATATTGTTTCATCATTTGCACTCATATCGAGAACAGTTCAAATATTGCAAGCACTGATTATGAGCAATTAAACTTTTAAAATTGCGCCTTAGTAGTGCTTTGATCTTTCATTGCAAAATTTGTTCCAATTCTATTTATCATCCATAACTTTTCGGGTTGTAATTGAAATTTCGGCCGTACCGTTTTAGCTCAAACTTTAAAGCTTTACAAAATCGGTGCGGCGTCAACCTGTTATATGCCCTACTTATTTCTAGCACTTTTCTAAGCGGATGGGTACATATTTATGGTACGGCGTTTTAGATAATGGATCACAATGTTCAGCGGAAATTAATTGATTTAATTGTGGTCCAATTGGTTCTCCACCTTGAAACCGCATGCCATAACCATGTGGAAGCGAAACAACTCCTTTTCGCATTCCCTCATCAAAATCTACAGTAACCTGAATTTCTCCATGTTGTGAGATACATTTGATTTGATCACCCATAGCTACATTTAAGGCCTCTGCATCTTCAGGATGAATTCGTAAAGCTCCTTCAGCATCTACTTTTCGCCAAGCTGGATCACGGTAAATTTGATTGGCGTTATAGCTACGTCGCTCACCTGATAAAAGTATGAATGGAAATTCTTCAACATTAACCTGATGATTTTTTAAATTTGCCAGCTCAGCTAACATCTCTGGAATAGCAAGACGTATTTTCTTATCTTTATAAGCAACCAGTTTCCAGATTTCGTCATATTCATGTTGCGATAACACTACGCCTGAACGTTGCTTTAAAATTTGTTCAAATAAACGAACACCTAAAGTTAAAGGGTTACCTTTGTAACCTGCACGGCGCACTGCTTTGGTGTGTAAGACAGCATATTGAATCGATAGTGGCAATAAAAAAGCAACTGAACCAGCTGATTTTTCTAAGTGTTTACCTAAAGTGCGATAGAGAATTGAGGCTGCAAAAGGAATGTATTTTTTATTTCGTGCAAAAGTAAGCCCCAATGCCGATAGGTAAGGTAAATAGGCTGTTTTTTTCGAGTCGACTGAAGCTATTTTTTCTAAAATTGGAAAGCGTTTTGGAATCACCTGCATAGCTTCAAGTAATCGAGTATAAATTTCGGCTTCCGGTAAAGTATTCGTTTGAGCGGTCAAGACAGGATGTCTGAGATGAAAACCATTCTTAGGAAATTCCAAATTAAAACCAGTAAATTCCCATTTTTCAAACTGAGTGTGAGCCGGCAAAATGTAGTCCGCAAGCCTAGCGGTTTCCGTCATGGCAACATCGACCACAACCAATAAATCTAAGGCTTTAAATGCTTCCTCAAAAGCTTGTGTATCAGGATAAGTTAATAACGGATTACAACTATCTACAAACACAGCACGAATTCGCTTTTCCCCTGCTTTTAAAATTTCATCGGGTAAAATATTAGGCGGGAAAAAACCGGAAATCGGGAACATTTTATGGTAAACACTACGTCGATATTTCGGCTTTCTTTCATCTGTATCGCTTAAGATTGGAATAAACATAGTATGTAAATTATTAGTACCTTGTTTTCCAAAGTTCCCTGTCAGTAAGTATAAAAGCTTTTCTAAATAACCATTTAAAGTCGTATTCAAAGTATGTTGAATACCTAAATCAATCCGCACACAGCCTCTTTTTGCTTTAGCAAAGTCTCGAACTACTTGGTAAATCAAATCGACTGGAACATCTGCCTTGACAATATAGTCTTCAATTGGAACTCGACTAAATGCTGTTTTTACGTCTTCAAAACCATGCGTATGCTGCCCAATAAACGCTGCATCATAAAGCTTTTCTTTAATAATGATCGCAATCATGGCTGACATTAAAAAAGCATCTGTCCCCGGTTTTAATTGCACATGGATATCTGCTTGTTTGGCTGTTTCGGTAACACGCGGGTCAAACACCACCATGGTTCGATTCGGATCTTTCTTAATATGTTTTAGGGTATCTCTTGCGTTAGGAATGCCATGGGCCTGAAACGGATTTGTTCCAATGAAAAGTACGTAATCTGCATACTCCACATCTTCTGTGGTATGGCATGCCTGACTACCGAACAAACGCCCATTGAGCCAGAAATCACCCGTTTTTTCTTGAGCAAGAGAGTTATAAGCATAATAACTTTTCATGGCCAGCAAGAGCTGTCGGCCATACACTGCACCGAGATGATTGCCTTGACCACCGCCCCCAACCGAAGCAAAAGCAGTCCCACCAAAATCATCTCTAATCTGCACTAATCGATCAGCAATTTCTTGTATGGCTACATCCCAACTCACTTCTTTAAATGATCCATCGTGCTGAAGTTTTAAAGGTGTAGTCAAACGGTCTGCGTGTTGCTGGTAATGCTGTAATCTGGCAGCTTTTTGACAAATGTAACCTTGAGAAAAAGGATGTTCGGGATCACCTTTAATTTTGACAAACTGGTTATCTTTAATTTCGACACTCAAACCGCAGTTTCTAGAACATAAGATACATGCGGTCACATCTGTTTTACTTTGCTGAGCTGCGTCCATCATTTTTCTGGCTCCGTTTATTTTTATACATCTAGCTAGAATTAAAACAACAGGTTCCAAAATAGAACTTACATATTAGATAGTCAAGAACGCATCATTTTAAATTTGTTTATAACATCACTTTAGTTTGTAAATTGATAGAATCTAATGTTTAACTCGCGGTAAATATCTCTTTAAAAGCATTGATTTGTTTATATTGTTGAAGCTCATCCAAAGAGTTAATGCTATGAAAAAATAAGTTTTGTTTTTGAAATACGGCGACTTGTGCATGTAAAAGCTTAAAGCACTCTTTTAAACTTAATCGTTGTTTGTCAATTTGCTCTCTTATCGTAAGCAAGCTTTCACGCTTTAATAAGCAAAATGGGTATAAAGCATCCCCATTAATTGAAACATAGGCTGCCTGAGCTTGTTTATTTTTGCGAAGTGCGCTGTGTAATTTCGCAACAACTTGCGTAGGTATATACGTCACATCACAGGGAATACACAAAACATAATCTGCTTTTACATGTGACCATGCGCTTTTCATCCCCATAAGTGGGCCAAAAAAACCGGAAGCATCATCTTGAAAACACTTAATATCAGGCACAATACTTTGATAAATCGAATAATCACGATGACTATTTACCCAAATTTCAGATACAGATGACTTTAGTTTTTGATGAATTTTGGATAGTTGCGTATCGCCATCGAATTGCTGCAACAGCTTATTTAAACCATTCATACGGCGGGCTTGTCCACCCGCCAAAATGACCAAATCAGTTACGGGATATCCCTTATTCACACTTCCACCTCTTGTTGGCAAGCTTTAATCAAGCCACGAATCTCAGGTAAACATGAACCACAGTTCCCACCTGCTTTTAAACATGCAGTAACCTGTTTTTCATGGGTAATGTTTTGTGTTTTTATCACGTCGATAATTTTATTCTTACCTACTTTAAAACAACTACACACTAAAGGCCCATCATTATTAGTAGCCGACATTGGCATACCCGCTAGTAAAGCTTTTCGGTGCAAGGCGCTCAAACGTTCTCGTTTAAACAGACTCGCTACCCAATCACGGTTTGGCAATAAATCTGGCGGTGCAATATATAGACTTGCAATTACAATGCCATCTTTCAAAATAACGCTATGGCTCAGTTGTGAAGAGATATCTTCTATGCTTAACCATTCAAAAGTTTCATCGGCAAATGGTAAAAAGCTTTTCAGATTCTTTTGAGTATCGTGAAAAGTTTGGCGGTCTGCAAGTTCATAACGATTGGTTTTCACCATTTTGACTTTGGTCCACCATGCACAGTGATGTAGCGATTCTTGAATATGCGAATCGTATCCTTCACGAATATAGAGCACGCCCTGCCAAGTGGTATAGAACGGCTGAATGATTACAGGCGTATGTTTGAACTCAGGTTCACCTGAAATTGCATCAACTTCTGGATTAACGACTTTACCAATGCGGGCGTCGGATGCAACCTGTTCAGTCCAGTGAATCGGTGCAAAAATTTGCCCACGACGTACCCCCGATGAGAAGGTCACACGTAGTACACAACTGCCCCATTTCGAACGAACTTCTACTAAGCCTTGATCACGTACACCAAATTTCAAGGCATCACTTGGATGAATCTCACAGAATGGTTCAGCGCGGTGACTGGTCAAATTTGGTGACAAACCAGTACGCGTCATGGTGTGCCATTGATCACGAATACGTCCCGTGTTCAAAATGAGCGGATAATCTTCTGAAACTGCATGTACCGGATCAATTGCAACAGTCGGAATCAATTTTGCCTTGGCATTTTTATGACTAAACTGGCCGTTGCCAAACAGTTGTTGAACGGCTTTAGCGTCTTGGTTTTTATCCCATACTGGCCATTGAATTGGTTGTAGAGCGTCGTACTCCACAGCGCTCAGATTCATTAAGCCTTTTAAGTTAAAATAACGGAAATTATTACTTTGTTCACGAGCATCTATGTCTGTATTGTCTTGTGCAGATAACGCTGCATGCTCATTAAAGATGTCACTTGCATTCGCAAAGTCAAAACCTTTAAAGCCCAATTTTTTCGCGACTTGGCTAACAGACCACCAATCTGCTTTTGCTTCACCCGGCGCAGGTAAAAATGCGCGCTGACGTGAAATACGACGCTCAGAATTGGTCACTGTGCCATCTTTTTCGCCCCAACCTAAAGCTGGAAGCAATATATCGGCGTAAGCCGTAGTATCGGTATCGGCACAGATATCTGACACGACGACCAATTCACATTTCTCTAATGCACGTTTCACCTGATCGGCATCTGGCAAACTCACCACTGGATTAGTTGCCATAATCCAGATCGCTTTAATTTTTCCGGCTTCAACCGCATTAAATAAATCAACTGCTTTCAAACCAGCTTGAGTTGCAATAAATGGGCTATCCCAAAAGGTTTGCACTACTTTTTGATGTAATGGGTTATCTAAGTCCATGTGTGCCGCTAGCATATTGGCTAAGCCACCCACTTCTCGACCACCCATCGCATTGGGCTGACCTGTCATCGAAAATGGTGCAGCACCAAGCTTACCAATTTTGCCTGTTAGTAAATGACAATTAATAATACTGTTGGCCTTATTTACGCCCTGACTTGATTGATTCACACCCATTGAAAATAGGGTAATTACTTTTTCAGTTTGAGCGAATTTTTCAAAAAACTGCTGTAATTTATCGAGTGCAATTCCCGTACGCTTTGCCACATATTCAATATCGGCTTCTGGCTGACTGCTTGCCAAAACTCCTTGCAAACCTTCGGTATAAGCATCAACAAAAGCCTGATCGGCATGACTATTTTGATATAGATATTGGAATAGACCGTTGAACAATGCGACATCTTGGCCCGGTAAAATCGGTAAATGTAAATCCGCTTGTTCACAGGTACTGGTAAAACGTGGGTCAATTACCACCACAAACATATCTGGATTTTGGCTTTTAGCCTGCATAATCCGCTGATACAGCACAGGATGGCACCATGCGGTATTAGAACCGACCAATACCACCATATCTGCATGTTCAAAATCTTCATAACTTGCAGGCACAATATCTTCACCGAAACTACGTTTGTGACCAGCCACCGCAGATGACATGCAAAGGCGTGAGTTGGTATCGATATTTGCAGTGCCTAAATAGCCTTTTACAAACTTATTCACCACATAATAGTCTTCAGTCAAAAGCTGACCTGAAACATAAAATGCAATGCTGTCACGACCATATTGATCGATACAAGATTGGAATTTATCAGCAATTTTATTGATTGCCGCATCCCATGTCGTTACCACCCGATCAGCTTTGCGCCCCATCATTGGTTGTAAAACACGTGTTTCTAACCCTAAAGTATCCGCAAGTCGGCTACCTTTAATACATAAGCGCCCAAAGTTGGAAGGATGCTCAGCATCCCCCTCAACTTGCACCACAGGTCCTTGAGGTTTTTGTTGGACGTTTACGCTAACACCACAACCTACACCACAATATGGACATGTTGTTTTAGTGTTTTTTGCAACATGATCGGAGCTATCGACTTCAACGCTTGGAATACTATTCATAACTGCTCCTTTCCCTATTTAGCCTGCATTTTTTAATGCAAAATCTCGACCAAATAGCAGTTTATTTCTAAATGAAGAAACAGGTGTTTGGTCTGCAATTAATTCTGCATACCACATGCCATCTTCAGTATCACCAAACAGTACTGCACCGATTACCCGATCGCTTTGAATGATAATACGCTTATAAATCTGGCGTTTTTCATCGTTCAGGATAATGTCTTCATAATCATCTTTCGGCTCAAAATTGCCAGCAGAGAATACATCGACACCACTGACTTTTAACTGAGTCGGCACAGTTGGTGCTTTAAAAGTTAAACTGCCGTGCTCTGCTAAATGGGTCGCGCAAATAAAAGCTTGCCCCCATAGTGGCTCAACCAAACCAAAAGTTTGACCACGGTGTTCAATACACTCACCCACCGCGTAAATACTTGGGTCAAATGTTTGCATGGTGTCATTCACTAATACACCACGATTGCAACGTAATCCTGCACTTTGGGCCAAAGCAATATTTGGACGAATGCCCACTGCAAATACCACAAGGTCAGCATCTAAGACCGTGCCATCTTTCAAACGGATTTGTTTGACATGACCATTTTCATCACCAATTAACGCCTCTGTATTGGCTTCGGTAATGATTTGAATGCCTTTTTGCTCAATACTATGACGAAGTAACTGACTTGCACGCCCATCAAGTTGACGTTCCATAATACGGTCCATCAAATGCAAGACTGTGACATTCATACCGCGTTGTTTTAAACCATACGCCGCTTCTAAACCGAGTAAACCGCCACCAATCACCACTGCATTGGTTTTTGAACCGCAGTATTCAATCATGGTGTTGACATCATAAATATCGCGGAAAGTTAACACACCCTTTAAGTCGACACCCTGAACTGGTGGAATAAATGGTGCCGAGCCTGTTGCCAGAATCAAACGATCATAATCAACTGTCTGACCTTTTTCGGTGTAAACCACTTTACGCGGACGATCAATTTTTACGGCTTTATCACCGGCAATAAATTTTATACCTTTATCGTCGTACCACTTCGGTGGATGCAACATAATGTCTTCAATGGTTTTTTCACCCGATAAAACCGGAGACAACATAATACGGTTATAGTTCCCCCATGGTTCTTCACCAATCACCGTAACTTCATAACGATCTGGCGCCATATCAAGTAAATCTTCCAGACAACGCATCCCTGCCAAACCATTCCCGATCAGCACCAGTTTAAGTTTGTCTTGTGATACACCTGTATTGGTAATATAAGTTTTTTGCGGCACCGCGTTGACCCAGACACGGCCATCAACAATTTTGCTCGGATAAACTGCCAATTTTTGGTCTTTATCTTCTAAACAACGGCCCGTAGCTAAACTGAAATGTTGTTTATAGATTGGAGATGCAACGACGCGTTCGCCTTGTAAATCACCAATAATCCCACGGCTCATCACATTCGCTTGGCTAAACGGATCTTTATTACTCAGCACGTAAACACGTTTTTCATGCCCTACACGGAAGATTGCAACCGCTTGACCGCCCACTAGCGCTCCTGCACCAGTGTTTGGGGTTAAATCATCGAGTGCACAAACGTCAATCCATTGATCATCAGGAAGCATATTTTTGTCTTGTACAATATTCATATAAGTTCTCCTTTATGCTTCAACCATTGGAATGCGGTCTTCTGAACGTTCAGCTTCGGTTAATGGACGGATTTGACCACGTTCAGTTGTAAATTGAATGTGTGGATCGGCCTGTTCATTTGCTCCTGCATTGATATACGTTTGGAAGCGTTTACGAACTTCAGGATTTTCCACCGCAGTACGCCATTCGTCTTGATATGTGCCAATGATGTGTTCCATACGGCGTTCAAGCTCGGCAGCCAAACCAAGTGAATCATCCACAACTACAGATTTAAGGTAATCTAGGCCACCTTCCATGTTGTCGCGCCATACACTGGTACGTTGTAAACGGTCTGCTGTTTGGATGTAGAACATATAGAAACGGTCGATGTAACGGATGAGCGTTGCTTTATCAAGGTCAGATGCAAGTAATTCAGCATGACGTGGTTTCATACCACCGTTACCACAGACATAAAGGTTCCACCCTTTTTCGGTCGCGATAATACCAACGTCTTTACCTTGTGCTTCTGCGCACTCACGAGTACAGCCAGACACTGCCATTTTTAATTTATGCGGTGAACGTAAACCTTTGTAGCGGTTTTCAAGTTCAATCGCTAAACCAACGGAGTTGTCTACCCCGTAACGGCACCATGTACTACCCACACAAGATTTCACGGTACGCAATGATTTACCGTAAGCATGACCAGACTCGAAACCAGCAGCATTTAACTCTTCCCAAATGAATGGAAGCTCGTGAACTTGCGCACCGAACATGTCAACACGTTGACCGCCAGTAATTTTGGTGTACAAGTTATATTTCTTCGCAATTTGACCAATCGCGATTAAACCATCTGGAGTCACTTCACCACCAGCCATACGCGGTACAACCGAGTAAGAACCGTCTTTTTGGATGTTACCCAAATAGTAGTCATTACTGTCTTGTAAGCCTGCATGACTTGGCTCAAGTACGAAATCGTTCCAGCAAGATGCCAAAATATTTGCGGCAGCAGGTTTACAGATATCGCACCCTAGACCATGACCATGTTGATGAATCAAATCATCGAATGTCTTAATTTCATTGACACGAACCAAGTGATACAACTCTTGACGCGAGTACGGGAAGTGTTCGCAAATGTGGTTATTTACAGTCACACCTTGACGTTGCAACTCTGACTTCAACACTTGTGTCACTAATGGTGCACAGCCACCACATGCTGTTGCTGCTTTGGTGCATTTCTTTAATGCACCTAAAGAGGTCGAACCATCGCTAATTGCTTGGCAGATGTCTGCTTTTGAGACGTTGTTACACGAACAAATGGTCGCGCTGTCTGGAAGCAAATCTACACCGCTACCACCAGACTTACCTGCTGATTGTTCAAAGCCCGGCATAATCAAGCTTTCAGGTACTTCCGGTAAAGCCAGACCGTTTAACATCATTTGTAAAAGGTCGTTGTACTCTTTCGCATCGCCCACCAAAACCGCGCCCAGCAATTTGGTTTTATCTGCATTTACAACAATCTTTTTATAAACCAGTGCATGCTCATCTGCATAGAAATAGCTTAATGCACCCGGAGTCATGGCATGTGCATCACCTACAGAGGCAACGTCCACACCCATCAACTTCAACTTGGTGCTCATGTCTGCACCGGCGAAGCAATGACACTCTTCATCTAAAATGTGTTTTGCTGCAATACGTGCCATGTCATAGCCCGGTGCAACCAAACCGTAAATCTTGTTTTGCCAAAGCGCACATTCACCAATGGCATAAATGTTTTGATCTGAAGTTTGGCAGTAATCATTAATCACAATACCGCCACGCTCACCAATCGCGAGTCCACTATTACGTGCAAGCTCATCACGCGGACGAATCCCCGCAGAGAATAAAATGACATCGGCTTCAAGCTCGCTACCATCTGCAAATTTCATTACATGTGTAGTGCTGTTGCCACATTCGATAGATTGTGTCGCTTTTTGTGTATGAACTTTTACACCAAGGTCTTCAATTTTACGGCGTAAAACTTTACCGCCCAAGTCATCAATTTGAACTGCCATTAAACGTGGTGCAAATTCAACAACATGTGTTTCTAAATCTAAATCACGTAAAGCTTTTGCAGCTTCAAGTCCAAGTAAACCACCACCAATGACTACGCCTGTTTTTGCCTTAAGACTCGCTGCACGAATCGCGTCTAAGTCTTCAATCGTACGGTAAACAAAGCAGTTTTCACGGTCATTACCCGGAATTGGTGGAACGAATGCATACGAACCAGTTGCCAACACCAATTTGTCATAGCTGATGACATCACCATGATTGGTTGTGACTGTTTGTGCAGCTGTATCAATTGCAGTTGCTTTTGTATTTAGGCGTAAGTCAATGCCATGAGCATCAGCAAAGTCAAAACGTGCTAAAGATAAATCTTTTGCTGATTTCCCAGAGAAATATTCTGTCAAATGTACACGGTCATAGGCGATACGAGGTTCTTCCGCGAGAATCGTGATTTCCAGTTCATCATCTGCTTTTTCTAAAATGGCTTCGATGAATTTGTGGCCCACCATACCATGACCAATCATTACCAATTTCATAGTGTTTCTCCTCAAATCACGTTGCTTTTAAGCTGCGTTATTGCGTTCTCAAATAGACGTTGTTTTTTTGCCTTGTGTTCTACCGAGAAGCGAATCAATCTCACAAAGCATGTAGCTGCTTGGAATCCATTTTTCCCACTCGTTAATGACACCCAGTGCACAGCAAAGTCATAAAAAGAAATAAAAAAAGCGAGCCCCCTCATAGAGAAGGCTCGCATCGCTGGAACTGAAAAATTAGATAATTCAGATGTAACTTTTTTATGCAATAAAAATAAAGACATGGCCTTCACTCCGACTGAACGTAAATTCTTTGTGTGCACAGTTGCACTCACAAATTCGATCAGAACGGACATCGTTGGCCGTCTTTAAAACTTATGGTCGTCTTCGACCTGTAATTAAGTAAGCATTTTGCATGCCAATTCTTATATAAATTTAATTTAAAAATTTTTTATTTTTAATTTCAAATAGATATAATTTCGCCAGCTATCTTATAAAAATAATGTCTTATTCTATTTGCCCCATCGCTGTACACTTAAATAGTTGAAATAAAAATATGTCTTGCCACAAAATGAATCGTATTTTTGCACCAAGACTGACCACATTCATTCTTTAGCTTGCTGAAATGCCACTTAAACTGGATTTTTTGTTTAGTTTTGGATGGCACTAATCTTGCTTAAAACCTGATAACAAAAAACGCGTCGAATTGGCGCATTTTCTTAGCCTGATTTTCTGAACTTATGCCAAAACTCAAAATAGCCCTTATTGATGATGATCATGCGCGAGCAGACTATATAAGAAAAAGTCTGCTTGAAAATGATTTTGAAGTGGTCGCTTGCCTTACTTTGGACCATTTAAATATTTTTCGTCTCGAGCATTTACAAGCCGATGTGATCTTGCTCGATATGGATCATCCTCATCGTGACATTATTGAAAGTTGTGTGAGTAGCTATGACCTACCGACTGTCTTGTTCACTAAAAATTCAGATAAAGACACCATCAAACAAGCCATTGATGCAGGAGTAACGGCTTATATCGTAGATGGCATAGACCCTGCCCGTTTACATACCATTTTAGAAATCTCGATTGAGCAATATAAAAAGCACAAAAAACTCGAAGGTGATTTAAAAGAGGCTCAAACCAAACTGGCTGACCGTAAAGATGTTGAAAAGGCCAAAGTGTTACTCATGCAACTCCACGGGCTGCCTGAAGATACAGCTTTCCAACTTCTCAGAAAAAATGCCATGAGTCACCGTATAACGATTGGAGAAATGGCACGGCGGTTACTTGATGCCCAAAAATTACTCAACAATCAACTAAAGGATGAATAAATGAGCACATTAGAAAAGACTCAATTACAACTCGGCTATATTCCTTTGCTTGATTGTCTTGCATTGCTTTGGGCAAAACAAAGAGGCTTCTTTGAAGAGGTGGGTTTAGATGTCACTTTAGTTAAAGAAGCATCTTGGGCAAGTCTTCGAGACCGTCTTGCTTTTGGTCTATTAGATGCAGCGCATTGCTTATCTGCAATGTTACCTGCAGCGGCTGTAGGCACAGATCAAATTGGCACGCCACTGCAAACATCACTCGTTTTAAGTGAAAACCGTGCTTTCATTAGCTTAAGCCAAAAACTTACTCATCAACTTACAATTCAAAAAAATGATACGGCCCAAGTAACAGCCCAAAAAGTGGCAGATTATCTCGAACAAGGTCACTCCATTTCTTTAGCGCATGTATTTAAGCATTCTATTCACCATTATTGTTTAAGAGAGTGGCTCGCTTTAGCAAACCCTGAACTTGCTCAATCTATCCAGCTCAAAACATTACCGCCACCTTATATGGTTGAAGCATTAGACAAACATGTGATTGATGGTTTTTGCGTCGGAGAACCTTGGAATACTCAAGGCGAACTTCTGGGATTAAGTAAAATGATTTGCTCAAGTCAAAACATTATTTCACCTGTGGCTGACAAGGTTCTAGCCGTAACTCAAGAATGGGCTGAACAGCATCCACAAACACTGGTTGCACTCACCACGGCAATTATGAAAGCCCAACAAGAATTGAGTGAGTTAGACGATTTTGCTCCAATTTTAAAATTATTAGTCGAGTTTGGAATTGTGCGCTTCCATTGTTCAGAAGAAGTACATGTCGACAAATACTATATGATTCAGGATATTGTCCGTCATTTAGTAAAAGAAAGTGCACTTCCAAAAGTTGAAGACTTTTATTGGCTGCTCGAGCAAATGCAAAAATGGGATGAACTTCAACTCGACCAAGCACAAATCACAAGCTTGGGTGCTCAATGCATTAATCTCGAGGCTTATGAACAAGCTAAACAACGCTATCGTTCATAACTTTTCTACTCATCAAATCGCCATAAAAAAAGCTGTCTTTTATGACAAAGACAGCTTGAAAGACCCATAAGACAAAATGCGAAACACGCATTACTATATTTTCTAGGCTCAACTGATCCATTGAAAATATAACGCTTATGGAAATGATCATATCTATCTAAACGTATCATTTTCAGACATTTTCATATCAATAACTGCCACTTGATCAATTTCAGTTCATTATTCAAAGCATCTTAAGTCAGTCTTTAAACACCTCTCTCTTTTTCAAGCCTTAAATTTACCCATACTCACTACAGAATAGTGATGCATCAATTACGCGGGTGAGGTCATAAATTTCATTTTATTTCTTCAAAATAATTTCTCGCATCTGTCTTAATTAAATTAATTTTTTTAGCTCTAAAGTAATTTATTGCCTATGTCATTATATTTAAAAAGATTTATTTATTAATCCTTTTGTAAAACTTAAATATTACGATTCAAATAATTAGATAAAAAAAATTAGTGAAAAATCCTCTAAGTCCATCCTGTTTTCAGTTACAAACCGCAACAATCATGGCACAAATGGTAATAATAATTAAATTAATAATCATTATCATTCACACCACATAAAAACCTGAGAAGATCTACCATGATCCATGAAAATATTCTCGACTGCATAGGTAAAACGCCACTACTACAATTATCAAGGCTATTCACGCATCAATCGATCTCAGTGATTGCGAAAATGGAATTGTTAAACCCAGGAGGAAGTATTAAAGACCGTCCGGCATTATTCATGCTACAGGAAGGCCTGAAATCTGGAGTGATTAATAAAGATAGTCACATTGTTGAAAGCTCATCAGGGAACTTAGCGATTGCGCTTGCAATGGCTTGCAAAATATATGGATTAAAATTTACTGCCGTTATTGACCCGAAAATAGCCTCAGCAAACTTACAAATGTTGAAGCTCTACAAGGCCAATATCGAAATGGTCTCTGAAAAAGATCAAAACGGCGGTTATTTAAAAACCAGAATCGACACTGTAAAACGACTCTGCCAACAGCTTCCAAATGCTGTTTGGATTAATCAGTATGCCAACCCAAATAACTGGAAAAGCCATTATTTTGGAGAAGCAGAAGAAATCCTAAATCAAATTGATCGCAAGATTGATTACCTCGTGATTGGGGCAAGTACCTCTGGCACGATTATGGGCGTATCTCGTCGCCTTAAAGAAAGATTTCCAGAATTAAAAGTGATCGCAGTCGATATCGTCGGCTCTGTGTTGTTCGGTGGTACATCTGGTCCACGTGAAATTCCTGGGATTGGTGCAAGTACTGTCCCACCGCTACTCTCCCCCGATGAAATTGATGATGTCATTTATGTAGATGACTATGAGTCGGCACTCGGTTGCCGAGAACTTCTTGAGCATGAAGGAATCTTTGCTGGCGGTTCAAGTGGCTCATCAATTTCAGCCATCAAAAAACTGATTCCAACCATTCCTGATGGATCGTGCGTCTTAACACTGTTGCCCGATCGTGGCGATCGTTATCTCGATCTGGTTTATGAAGATGAATGGTTCGAAATGATCAAAAAGCGTCACTTCAATCGAAACTTACGACGCCAAGAAAACCTTACTTTACAAAATGTTGTTTAACCTTCTCCTTAGGAAATATTCATGAGCAATTTGGCTACCCTTCGCTATTTAAGTCAATCAGATTTATTAAATCTTGGCGCAAATCATAGTAATTCATTTATTGAAGCAATTACTGAAGGTTTAACCCTGCATGCAAATAAACAGTTTGTTCAACCTTTAAAACCTTATCTTCGCTGGCAAGGTGCAGACCATATTGCCGACCGTATTATCGCAATGCCTTGTTATTTAGGCGGCAACGACCCGATTGCTGGAATCAAATGGATTGGTTCAAGACAACATAACCCTAAAAAATTCAATATTCCGCGTGCCAGCGCACTGATTGTTTTAAATGACTCAGAAACAAATTATCCAGTTGCGGTGATGGAAGGCAGTCTCATCAGTACCATGCGAACTGCGGCAATTACTGGTGTTTCGATTAAATATCTAGCGAAAAAAGACTTTTCAGACATTACCGTGATTGGCTGCGGACCAATTGCTCAAATGCAGATTAAAACTGTGCTTGAACAATATGCTCAAGTGAAAAAAATCCATTTATTTGATGTAAACCCTGAAGCAGCTGAAAAACTCAAAGCGTTGTTCTTATCGGAATATCCACATCTAGAAATTGAAATTCATGACAGCGCTAAGTCTGCGATTCAACAAGCCGATGTCCTCATTACCTGCACAGTTTCAGATAAACCTTACATTCCATTTGAATGGCTTAAAAAAGGCTGCTTTGTTTCAAATATTTCAATTATGGATATCGAGCCTGAAGTCTTCTTAAAAGTCGACAAAGTGATTGTAGATGACTGGGACCAATCAAACCGAGAAAAGAAAGTCATCAATGTACTGGTTGAAGATGGCTTATTCAGCCGTGAAAAACTACATGCTGAACTTGGCGACATCATTATTGGTCATAAAAACGGCCGCGAACACGAAGATGAAATCATTTTGCTCAACCCAATGGGCATGGCGATTGACGATATTGTCTGCGCTAAATGGTTCTTCAATGCTGCACAAGAACAAAACGTTGGCACGGTTCTACCGCTTTTATAAGAATAGGAATAACTAAAATGTTAGATCGGATTTACACAGCACAACTACAAAAAACGATAGACGCACTCTACATGGAGAATTATGGAGATTTTAAAGATCATATTTCCTATAAAAAGCCTTATCTGGCAATTACTCTCAATGATGAGTTGGAACTCTATTTCAGCTGTTTAAAAGTAGATGGTGTAAATCCTTTCTATGTTACCCAACCCGAAGTTTTTCTTCATAACGTGTTGAGCAATACAACTTCTAAAATTTCTATTTCTGAAGTTTTTAACTATTTAACCCAAGCAACTTGGTGGCCATCTCCACACCATCAAAAAGCGATTAATTATTGGCTAGATAACTTAGTAACGGCTGAAAGAATTCCTCAAATTTTGCAGTCAGCACTTTCATTTTCTTCGCCTTTGATTACTAGTGAATTGCTATCGTTGGTAGCTGATCGTCCATTTCATCCGTTCGCTCACTCAAAAGGTGAACTTGCACCACTCACAACTCAAAAAGAAATTGAGGTGCACTGGTGGGCATTTAAGAAAGATGACGTGATTAATAATATGAAGTCGATTCCTCACAAAGAGCTTCTGTTATCAGAAGTTGAGGAAAGTCTTATTGCTGACAAAATGGCTCAGCTTTCAGATGATTACTTAGCCCTGCCTTTGTTAGAGACGCAACATCGCTATTTAAAGTTTGAAGAAAATAAGTACGACGGTATTGACCTAAACCATTTCACCACAATTGGTTTACCGACTTCTTCTTTAAGAACTCTTATTCACAACACAAACCCGACTCTGCATTTAAAACTTTCAACCAATGCCAAAACATTAGGTGCAATCCGCTCTATGCCAGGCCGTTATTTAATGAATGGTCATACGGCTTATGATTTTTTAAATGACGTCATTAATGAAACTGCTTTATTAAAAAAACGTCTCTTTTTGAGTAATGAAACACATTGGTGGGTACTAGGTAAACAAGAGCCGATTATAAAAAACTTAGGTGTAATTGGTTGCCAAGTCCGACATTTACCGGACTTTTGCCAAGACAAAAACGTCACGCCAATCACTATGTCAGCTTTAAGCTGTACCTACGTTGACCCTTGGGAAACTTTAGGTATTGAAGGTGACAAATGGTCATTACTAAAAGACTTAAGTGTTCATTTTATTCAAACATTCTTAACCCTTTGGGCAAAAGGCATCATGCCTGAATGTCACGGGCAAAACACCATGGTGTGTTATGAAAATAATAAGTTGAAATGCTTTATTTTGCGTGACCACGATACCTTAAGAATATGTACCACAGCCATTGAAGAAAGTGGTTTTACACCTCCGGTTTATACCATTGACACGAGTACACCGAACAATCTTATCTTTACTAAAAATGAAGACTTATTTAATTACTTCATTACCTTAGGGATTCAAATTAATCTCTACCCGATTGCTTTAGCTACCTTGAAATATACGGATCGTACAGAAAGCGATTTTTGGGAGATGGTTCAAGACATTATTCAAGATTTTGTAGAAACCCAACCCATTTCAGAACGAACAAAATCTCAAATTCAAACCTATCTTTTTGACAATAAGACTTGGCCATTCAAACAGCTACTTACGCCTTTACTTGCGCAAGAAAGCGACTCAACAGGTATGCCAAGTAAGATCGGAACTACGCCAAATCCTTATCAGAGCTTATCTGTTTCTAGCTATGAGACCATGGATATCTAAATCATGCGCTCATCTCGCCTAGATCATTTCATTATTTTGCTCTGTCAGTTTTTTTCTACTTTCGGGCTCATGGTGCTTATTCCGATCATGCCGCTCTATATGGAAAAACTGACGGCGCATATGAGTGCTCCCACTATCTGGGCAGGTTTGGCACTCGCGGCTCCAGCCATTGGCAGCTTATTTACAGCACCGATTGTGGGTCACCTATCCGACACATTCGGCCATAAAAAAGCCTTGTTACTTTCTCTGGCTGGTTTCTGTATTTCAATACTACTCATGGCGAGCGCCCAGCATTTATACCTGTTTATTTTCGCGCGAATTTTACTCGGTTTTTGCAGTCTTTCCGTGATTTTAAATGCTTACGTTTCATATCTTTCTAATGAACAACAACGTGGTGCCGCTTTTGGGCAACTACAAAGTAGTGTTGCGCTAGCTTGCCTATGTGGTCCCGTGCTCGGCGGGATATTTATGGATCAATGGCGGGTTGAAGTATTACTCAACACGACAGCATTTGTTGTGATGACACTCATTGTGATTGCGTCATTTGTATTAACCAATCCCGTTAAAATCGAAACCACAAAAACCAAAGAGAAATCTAAGCTTCCAGCTTTCTTTGATAGAACGATTTTTTCATGGTTAAGCGCCGGCATTTTGGTTCAAGCGGGCGGCTTTGGTTTGGTGTCATGCTTTGTTTTATACATTAGTGAAATAAGCCAAAGCACTCACTCATCGTTATCTGCTGCGAGTTTAACGGGAACAATTCATGCGCTTTCATGGGGAGCAGCATTTATTGCTGCAACCTATTGGGGAAAAAGAAATGATGATAAAGGAGATTCTTTTAATAACTTCATTTACGCATCTTTAATTTGCGGCATCACGATTTTCGCATTGATCTGGGTTTCTAATCTCTGGCTGATTCTTGTATTACGACTCATACAAGGCTTCTGCTTTGCAGCCCTTATTCCTTCGATCTTGCACACAATTTCTCTAAAAGCCGGCGCTCAAAGCCAAGGAAAAGTGATTGGTATTTCTAACAGTGCCTTTGTCTTAGGACAACTTATTGGCCCAATCACGATCACGCTCACCTACTCATTTTTCAATATTACTGCTGCATTAATCTGCACCTCACTATTTTTTATCGGTGCGGGATTAGTGGTGATTTTGAACAGATTCTTAATGGATACAATTTTAGAAGAGGCACAAGAATGAACTCAATTATTACAACCGATGCATGGTCTTATAAACTTTTCGAACAGTACCTGAATACTTTCTTTCGTGAACTCAAAGTAAATCTTGAAAAGCATATTATCCCAGCTCAAGATTCTCCTTTATTCACACTGTATGCAGAGTGCCCAGACACCCTGTATTTTGCTTATACTTTTAATGCATCTAACACGATTGTTTATGGTGCAGTTCAGCATCTATCCACCACTGGTTATCATAGATATCAACGTGGTTTTATTCTGCAAAATTTAAACGACAATACATTTGACTCGCTCACCGACCCAAAAAAATTAGTGAAGCTGATTACAGATGAGTTGAATAGTTTATTTAAAGATAAAAACCAAAATAAGAACCTGTACTCCGATATTGCCAATAGTATCGAAAATACAAAATTCTTTTTAGAAAATAGGCCTTCCCAAACAGTAACTAAAGCGTTAAGTGGTTTTCAGGCAACCGAACAAGGCATGTTATATGGTCACCCTTTTCATGTAACCTCTAAAGCCAATTTAGGTTTCTCTAAAGAAGACATGAAAAAGTATAGCCCTGAGTTAGGCGCAAGTTTCCAACTTCATTACTTTGCAATTCATTCTTCTTTAATCCAAAAGCTTGTAAGTGAAGAACAGTCTTCTCACCGTATTGAAGATGTAGTTTTAGAAGCTGCAAAAGATCGTTTGCAAGAAAACTTAGCAAATTACGAGCTAATGCCAACCCATCCTTGGCAAGCTAATTTCTTACTTCAACATCCATCTTTAAAGAAACATTTAGACAGCCAAGACGTGATCTATCTGGGAGTTTTAGGTCAAACCGTATGGCCGACCTCATCCGTTCGTACAGTATGGTTGCCTCAATCGAATCTGTTCTTAAAACTCTCAATTGATGTTCGAATTACCAGTTTCATTCGTAATAACCCAATGGACGAAATGGAACGCGCGATTGATGCGAGCAAAATTATTATTAATCACAAGATTAATGAGCAATATCCAGACCTTATGATTCTGCCGGAGTTAGAGGCAAAAACAGTCAAAATTCCAGAGCTTGAAAGTTCATTTGGCATCCTTTATAGAGCTGGGCTCACGCCAGAGGTATTAGAAAATACCAGAATGCTAGGTGGCTTGGTTGAAGAAAATGAAAACCATGAAATCCCGCTTTTAAGCATTATTCAGCAAGCGGCACCCAACCAAAACCTACAATCAAAAGACGCGAAAGACTTCATTACTTTCTGGTGGAAACAGTACGTTAAAGTTTCACTCATTCCATTAATTGAGTTGTTTGCAAACAAAGGCATTAGTGTAGAAGCGCACATGCAAAACAGTTTAATGGAATTTAAAAACGGCTATCCACATCGCCTTATTCTTCGAGATATGGAAGGCATTAGCATTGTTCCAGAAATGATAGAAGACGACTCATCTATTTCTGAAGATAGTACCGTTTGGTTCTCTCAGAAAGATGCGTGGACCTTTTTAAAATATTACCTTGTGATCAATCACATTGCTCATCTCATCAGTGCAATTGCACGAGTTACCGTGATTGAAGAATCTGAACTTTGGCAAGCCACACGCCTTACGCTCACGCAAGAAAATTTTAGCGCCAAAGGCGAGCAATACCGCGACTTATTAATTAATTCACTCACATTACCAATCAAGGCAAATATGTTAAATACGCTCTACCACAGTGGTGGCAACCCAATCTGGATTGAAGTTGAAAACCCTATTTATAAATATCGCGGCGCAGAAGTGCTTTGCCCTCTTCAACCAACACAACAAACCAATTATAAAACCCTCGCGGAAAATCGCGTGATGGGCCAATTATTAGAAGCACTCATTTTTGAAAATACTTTTAAATACGAGTTTTCTAAAGGTCAGATCAAGTTTTATATTTCCGATACCGTTTTTTATACTTGCGCGGCCAAACGACATTTTAGTTTTAAACGAATTAAGTTAGATCCTTCAAGCTTAGTCCGTTCTGATATTACTTTAGGCACTGAAACTCGCCCTAACTTAAAAACATTACTTGCCGATCTAAAAAATATTATTGAAGCTGACCCAGTTAAATGGCAAAACTTTAATGATGAACTCAATTTAACTTACGTTAAGCATGCGCAAACTTTAGGCCAAGTACCTGCTCAACCTTTAAGAACCTTGCCTTACCTAGAACAAGAAGCACGCATCACCAACGCACATTTATATCACCCAAGTTTTAAATCTCGTATCGGCTTCGATTTAAAAGAAAATCAAAAATATGCACCAGAGCTTTCTCAAGGTTTTACGGTTCAATGGGTGGCAACTCATAACAGTTTATGCAAACTGGTTTTAAGCGAAACCATTAACTTAGAGCAGCTTTATAAACAGCATTTTTCAGAAAAAGATCTACACGCCATTAACGATCAACTGAAAGAGCAAAATGTAGATTTTAAAGATTATATCCTCACCCCAATTCACCCATGGCAGTGGGATAAAATTGTTGAATTATATTATCAAGATGCAATCAGCAACCAACTGATCATTCCGTTAGATATTGAAGGCCCAACGTATTTACCACAGCAGTCGATTCGAACCTTATCAAATATTAGTGATATCTCAGCACTTTCTCTTAAATTAGCAATGAACTTGGTTAATACCTCTACATCTCGTGTATTGGCACCACATACCGTTCAAAATGCGGCAAAAATGAGTGACTGGCTTTATAACATTGTTGAGCAAGATCATATTTTAGAAAAACAGCGCAAGCCTGTTATTTTAAGAGAGATTGGCGGTCTTTCAGTTAACCAGCCGATAGCCCTTCCTGTTCAATACGGCGCACTAGCTTGCATTTGGCGCGAAAGTATTTACAGCTACTTAAAAGAAGGCGAATCAGCAACGCCTGTAACGGGTCTAATGCAAGTTGATACGGACCAAAAACCACTAATCGATGAGTGGATCCAAGAGTATGGTATTGAGTTCTGGTTAGCAAAATTACTTACCAATGCTTATTTACCAATCATGCATATTTTATGGTGCCACGGCCTCGCTTTAGAATCACATGCACAAAATATGGTACTAATTCATAAAAATGGTTTACCCGTTAAAGCGGCTTTGAAAGATTTCCACGATGGAATTCGTTTTAGTCGTCATCTTTTACGTGAGCCGAACCTTTTACCCAACTTACAAGATGCGCCAAAAGAGCACGCCAAGATTAACCCGAACTCGTTCTTGGAAACCCACTCTCCAAATGAGTTAAGAGACTTTACTCAAGATGCGCTTTGGTTTGTAAATCTAGCTGAGTTAGCGATTTTCTTAAATGAACATTATGACTTCGATGAAATCAAATTCTGGACTATGTTAAGAACTATCATCAATCAACACAAAGAAGCTCACCCAGAGTTTGCCGAGCGCTATGAATTGTTTAACTTTACAGATGACACCATTGATATTGAACAACTCGCAAGCCGCCGTTTCCTTCCAGAAATTCGCTTAAGAGTACAAAACACGCCAAACCCGCTCAGCCTGATTAAGGAAATTGAATATGAATAAGTATTCGATTTCTTTTAAGAAACGAATAGCAAATGGCGAGACGCTCTACGGAATCTTTTGTTCCGTAGCTTCTCCAATTAATGTCGAGCAAATGGCACTTGCGGGCTACAACTTTATTATTATCGACTTGGAACATACTTTATTTAGTACGTCTCAAGTCGAGACCATGATTTTAGCCGCTAGAGCCATGAGTCTTGATGTCTTTGTCAGGGTGCCGTTAAACGCCAACCATTTAGTTCTACCTCTGCTCGATGCAGGGGTAACGGGTATTGTTTTTCCGCGTATAGAAAATGCTCAGCAAGCACAAGAAGCCGTGAACTATTGTCACTATATGCCTCTTGGGCAAAGAGGTCTCAACTCGACAAGGTTAAATCGATATGGCATAGATGATTTAGCTAGTTTTGTTCAACACGCAGCAAACGAAACGGTTGTCGTTGCCATGATTGAAAGCTTAGAAGGACTAGAACAACTAGATGAAATATTAAAAGTTGAAGGTATTGATATTATTCTAGAAGGTGCTGCCGACCTTTCCCAATCAATGGGAATGCCATGGCAATCTAGCCATCCAAAAGTGAAAGAAAAAGTTCAAGAGATGTATATAAAGACTAAAAATAGTCAAAAGCATTTCTGTGCTATTCCACGCCAACCTGAAGATATTGCAGCGTGGAAACAACAATCCGTTCAGCTTTTTGTACTCGGTGATGACCGCAGCATTATTCGCCGTGCCCATCAAAATCATTTGAATTCTTATAAAGAAATCTCATAAATTTTCAGTTGTGTAGAGCGATGGGTGCACCTTCCTCTACACAACAATTAATAAAAATAAATTTTATTATTTTTTGTCCAACAACGATATTGTGAATTACAATCATTCTCACTTATAATTCGACAAATTTAAAATCACTCTCAGGGCGAGACAATGGGAAATAAGATAAAAAGTCACAAACTTTTTACGAGGAAGTCTGAAGTAAAAAATATCATTCCACTCCTTTCACTTGGTGGGGCCATTATTCTTTCCAATTCAGCTTTTGCTGCTTCACCTGCTGAAACTACAGAAACAGAAAAGAAACCCGAAGCTCTCCCGACAATTACAATTACTGCTTCACGCGCAGATGAACTTTCTACCTCTGCCAAACAAGTCACCAAGCTAGATGAAAAACAAATTGAACTTTTAAGAAATGGTTCATCTGGAAGTATTGCAACCGTTTTAGCAAAAGCCGTACCGGGCCTGTCAGATTCAAGCCGAACCATTACCGATTACGGTCAAACTTTACGTGGTCGTAATGCTCTCATCTTGGTCGATGGCGTTCCAATGAACCTCACACGTGACACATCACGCGGACTTTCAGCAATTGACCCTGAAAGCATTGCCAACATTGAAGTGATTCGAGGCAGCAACGCAATTTATGGTGGCGGTGCTTCTGGCGGTATTATTTCAATTACCACAAAAGCTGCGGGTGGCGAACCTACAGCAAAAACAGTCGTTGGGCTTCAAACACCTTTAACAAATTTCCGTTCTAATGCTTTAAGTGGCGATATTCATCAATATTTCACAGGCAGCTTTAACGCTTTTGACTATGCACTCGACTTTGGTTACCAACGTATTGGTAGCCCGTACGATGCAAGTGGTGACCGTGTTGCACCTGAACCTAGTCAGGGCGATTTATATGATGCCGATGCTTACAGCGTAGGTGGTAAACTTGGTTATCATATTGATGACAATCAATACTTACAATTTGCTGCAAACTACTATAATGCCGAGCAAGACTCAGATTATGCATCTGACACAAGTGTTAAGAATACCCCTGCCGGAACTGTACCAGCCAAAGCCATTAAAGGCTTAAAGCTTAAAGACCAGACTAAAAACGAAAACCAAATCTACAATTTAACCTATAACCATAAAGACTTTTTTGGCAATAAAGTTGATGCTCAAATTTATTACCGTGACTTCTTTACCCGTTTTTCACCATTTGACGCACGTGTTGCTCCAGGTAAAGTCAGCCCACGTGGTGGACAAGTGGATCAGGTTTATCAAGAAAATAACGTACTCGGTAGCCGCTTAACTGTGACCACACCGCTTGAGTTTTTAGGTGATACATCCCTAGTTTGGGGTGGTGACTTTAGCCGCGAAAAAAGCGAAATGCCTTTAGATATTTTCGATCCTGATATTTATGATCAATCTGGTGGCTTAGAGTTTGTAAAAATTGGCAAACTTATTTATTTACCTGAACTTACCACGCAAAGTTTGGGTGGCTTTGTACAGTTAAAACACCGCTTTAATGACCAATGGTCAGCAGAAGCTGGTACGCGTTATGAAGACAGCTATGCCCAAATTGATAGCTTTGTTCCATTATCACAATTAGGTAAGCCTAACCCTTACACCGTTGAGGGCGGAAAAGTAAAAGCTGATGCATGGTTATACAATGCTAATGTGACTTTCTCTCCAAATGATCAACACTCGATTTATGCATCATTCAACCAAGGTTTCCAGTTGCCTGATGTCGGTGTAGTCATTCGCAATGCCAGCACAGGTTTTAACCTTGGTTCGTCATTCTTAGAACCTGTAAAAGTTGATAACTATGAGTTAGGCTGGAAAGGAAACTTCAATAACTTCTCTTCAAGTTTAGCTGTATTCCACTCTACTTCTGACCTTGGCGCTGTGCAACCAGTAAGTAATAGTTTGGATATGACTAGAACGAAAGAGAAAGTCACTGGTGTTGAAGCAACTTTTGACTATCTTGACGATTCCAATGTTTGGGGAACTGGTGGTAGCGTTACTTGGATGAAAGGCCGTGAAAAACCGCAAAACGGTACAGAACAAGACATGACAGGCTTCCGTATTCCACCATTAAAACTCACAGCTTACGTTTCTTATAGTCCAACTGAAACTTGGACGAATCGTCTACAAGCTACTTACTTCGGTTCAGAAGACTACCGCTTAAACGGTGTAAATAGTTTTGGCCGCTATGATGTAAAAACTTATACAACAGCAGATTTAATCAGTAGCTTTGCGCTTAACAAAAAAGACACTGTGACGATTGGTTTAGAGAACATGTTTAACCGCAAGTACTACCCTCTCTATAGCCAATTATTAAGATCTGGTAATAACACTAGCCATTTAGTAGCAAATGGTGCAACGCTGAAAGTTTCTTATAGCCATAAATGGTAATCAAAAACTGACATTGAATGTGTCACAAAAAGGAGATCAATGCGATCTCCTTTTTTATTAAAAATATTAATTCCTTATCTATTTTTTCCATTATTAACCTGAGGCAAACCCACAGAACCACCCTAGTATTCTGCTAAAAATTTTGTTAACTTGATTTTGTTACATATTCAAGATGCAACTTTTTCATCCAACACTTCCTCTCACTGTGTTTATGAAAACAAGATCAATATGTAGTTTTACCAATATTTTTAATGGGGCAAATCATAATGGAAATCTCACACCGCGAAATTTACGCGCTCGTAGACATTAATAATTGTTATGTGAGTTGTGAGCGACTATTTAATCCCAAACTTATTGGCCTACCAGTTGTAGTACTTTCTAATAACGACGGATGTGTTGTATCACGTAGTGAAGAAGCAAAAAATATGGGTATCAAAATGGGTATTCCATGGTATCAAATCGAACAAGAAGCTCTTCAAGCAGGTGTACACGTCTATTCAAGCAACTACACTTTGTATGCTGAAATGTCACGTCGCTTTTTTTCAGTTCTTGGTGAGTTTTTCTCGCCCGATGATTTAGAAGCTTATTCTATAGATGAATGTTTTATTCGCCTTACCCCTTACCTTCAATCTCTAGATATTCATTCTTATTGTGTCAAAGTCGTAGAAACCTTAGAAGAATGGTTAAGCTTGCCCTGTTGTATTGGCATCGGATATTCAAAAACTCAAGCAAAATTAGCCAATCACTATGCTAAAAAAATTAGAAGCTTTAATAGAATTTGTAATTTCACCACTTTAGATCCTCTGCTTCTTGAAGACCTCATGCAACACACTTCAGTCAAAGAAGTCTGGGGAATTGGCTATCAATTAGTCAAACAATTACGGAGTTATGAGATTTATTCATGCTTAGACTTAACTTTTGCCAATGAGCATCATCTAGCAAAAGCTTTTTCTGTGGTTATGGCACGTACCATTCGTGAGCTAAAAGGCCAATCCTGTATTCAACTTGACGATCCTGCCATCGTCACAAAACGAATTTTAGCTTCACGTAGTTTTGCTCAAGCTTTATCCAGCATTGAGATTATTAAACAAGCACTTATTTTCCATCTCAACCGTGCTCATCGCCGTTTAATGAAACAAGAGCAACTATGTGCCTGCATTCAAGTCATGCTTTATGAAAAAATAGATAAACCACCTTATAAAAAAGCATCTTCTCAAGCGATAGGCTTAAATTATGCAACAGATGATTTATGCATATTAACAAAAGCAGCCATGCAGCAAATAGATGTTTTATATAAAGAAAATAAAAAATATATAAAGATTGGAGTTTTATTTTGTGGTTTGCATCCTCGTCAACATCATATTGATGATTTATGGCAACCTCTTGAGTTGATTCAGCAAAGACAACAATTAATGCAAACACTCAGCACAGTTCGTAACCGATTCGGTAGTCACTATTTACAAGTCGGTTATCATTCCCGTAATCCATCTTGGCACATGAAACAATGCCACCGTTCAAAAAATTATCTAACTCGATGGAATGAGCTATTAGTGATTGGAGAGAACTCTATAGCCGTTACACAAAATACATGAACTGTTTTTGTCAATTCAGTTTAAAATAAGCTTCATTAAATTACTTGAAATTTTGTCATTTTTTAACATTGCTAAATCATCGCAAAATTTACAATATATAAGCCGAATTTGGTATACCCTTTCTGCGACGATGAAAACAAATTATAAAAAAATTGTAGAAACATATGCCATAATAAGCAAACTTTGCAGACATCTTGCAAAGAATATTTGCAACTTTAGAGCTGGAGCAATCTGAATGAGTTCGACCATTTTGGTGATTCATGGACCGAATTTGAATTTGCTGGGAAAACGCGAACCAGAAGTATATGGTCATCTTACCTTAGATGATATTAACCAACAACTTATTAGCCAAGCTCAACAAGCTTCACTCACATTAGATACTTTTCAAAGCAACTGGGAAGGTGCCATTGTTGATCGTATTCATCAGGCACAAACTGAAGGCGTAAAACTTATTATTATTAACCCTGCTGCCCTCACCCACACTTCAGTTGCTCTACGTGATGCCCTACTTGGCGTTGCGATTCCATTCATTGAAGTTCATTTGTCTAATGTCCATGCAAGAGAGACATTCAGACATCATTCTTATTTATCTGATAAAGCAATTGGCGTGATTTGTGGTCTAGGTGCAAAAGGCTATCGTTTTGCGCTCGATTACGCTATTGAAAAAATTCAACCATCTAACCCAAACTAGTTTAGGAATAGTCGCCCATGGATATCCGCAAAATTAAGAAACTCATCGATTTAATGATTGAGTCTGACTTGCAAGCGATCGAAGTTAAAGAAGGTGATCAATCAATCGCTTTAACTCGTCGCAATCCTGTCGTTGCTGCGGCTGGTGTAGCACTTCCGGCTGCTCCTGTTGCAGAAGCACCAGTTGCAAAAACACCGCGTGGAGCAGTTGAAACTTCTCCAATGGTTGGCGTGTTCTACGCTGCTCCAAGCCCAGGTGAAGCACCATTTGTTAAAGTAGGCCAAACAGTATCTGCTGGTGAAACTTTGGGTATTATTGAAGCAATGAAAATCATGAACCCAATTGAAGCAACTCAAAGTGGCGTGATTGAAGAAATTTTAGTGAAAAATGGTGAAGTTATCCAATTCGGTCAACCTTTATTCCGTTATCGCGCGTAATTACCCCGGGGACGTCTATGTTGCAAAAAGTTTTAATTGCAAACCGTGGTGAAATCGCTTTACGTATTACCCGGGCTTGTAAAACATTAGGAATCAAGACTGTTGGTATCTATTCAGATGCCGACAAGGATTTGATGCATTTACGTTTTGTTGATGAAGCAGTATGTATTGGTCCGGGCGCAAGTAGTGATAGCTATTTAAATATCCCGGCAATTATTACTGCTGCAGAAATTACCGGTGCTGATGCTATTCACCCGGGTTATGGTTTCCTTTCAGAAAATGCTGAGTTTGCTGAAATTGTAGAAAGCTCAGGCTTTACTTTTATTGGTCCACGTCCAGAACATATCCGCCTTATGGGGAATAAAGTTTCTGCGATTGTTGCCATGAAAAAAGCTGGCGTACCTACTGTACCAGGTTGCGACCATGCAGTAACCATCCACAATGCCTTGGCAGAAGCGAAAGAAATCGGCTTCCCGCTTATTGTTAAAGCGGCTTCTGGTGGTGGTGGTCGTGGTATGCGTATTGTTGAGCGTGTAGATACACTACTTGAATCAGTTCAAGCAGCGCAGCGCGATGCAGAAATGTGGTTCGGTGATGATACCGTTTACATGGAACGCTTCTTACAAAAACCTCGCCATGTCGAAGTTCAAGTTCTTGGTGATGGTAATGGTCATGCAATTCATTTATATGACCGCGACTGTTCATTACAACGTCGCCATCAAAAAGTACTAGAAGAAGCACCTGCACCAAACCTACCAGAGCAAGCTCGAGCTGATATTTTAGAAGCTTGTGTTCATGCATGTCAGTTGATGCAGTATCGTGGTGCTGGTACGTTTGAATTCTTATTTGAAGACGGTGAATTCTTCTTTATTGAAATGAATACTCGTGTTCAGGTTGAGCACCCTGTAACTGAAATGGTTACCGGTGTCGATATTATTGAACAACAGTTACGTATTGCTGGTGGCCTAGGACTAGAGCTTCAACAAGAAGATATCAAAGTTCAAGGACATGCAATTGAATGCCGTATCAATGCAGAAGATCCTACAACCTTCTTACCTTCACCAGGTAAAATTGAAAGTTTCTATGCGCCAGGCGGCGCTGGTATTCGTTTAGATTCTCATATCTACCCAGAATACAGCATTCCACCTTACTATGACTCTATGATTGCTAAATTGATTTCTCATGGTAAAGACCGTGAAACTTCAATTGCTCGTATGCGTCAAGCACTAGATGAAATGATCCTTACGGGAATTAAAACAAATATTCCTCTGCATAAAGATCTTATTTTGCAAGATAAGAGCTTCTGCTCTCAAGCAATGGATATCCATTACCTTGAAAAACACTTGTTAAAGCAAGTCGAAGAAAAGAAAGCTGAAACTGCATAATAAAAAAAGCCTCTTATTTTTAAGAGGCTTTTTTTATATCTATAATTTTATGGTAATACCCGACGTAAAGTCGCAAAGCACTGCTCACCTTTAGCTGTTGAACAGAAATTGATTGTATGGTCGTTTTTCCACTGTACAAAATATTGTGAGACATCACCTGTTTGGTCTTGTTTCTGACCAGAGCAATCTACTTTATTATTATCAAATTTAATTTGCATTACTAAAGCGGCTAGCTGCTCTTTAGGGTCATCAGATGGTTGATATTCATAAATACCATAAGACCATTCCTGACCGCTTTTGATCACTACATCATTACTACTACGAAAGTTATAATATTCCACACATTTCTTATTATTTGGAATTTCCATTCCCCATAATCCCATAATTTCAGGGCGCGTAACAATACGTATAGCATTAGGATTACTTGCGGTCCGAACGGGTTGTTCAGCTGGCTGTTGAGTAGCCGTTTCTGCCACAGCTAAACCAGAACAAGCCCACAATAATCCAATAATATAAATATTTTTCATAGATTTATTAATCATTAAACGCATGAAGTTAAGTTAGCATATTTTTTGACAAAATCACTGCTCCATAACCATATAAAAACAATATTTTTCAACTGTAACGTGTCACAACAAGTCATCAAACAATTTTATATTTACTTGCTTTTTTAAATATAAATTCTTTGTTTTGAATGATCTCAAGCTTAGGTAGTAGAAGAATCGACTTGTTTCGGAAGCCACTTTACAAAGCACCAACCTAAGAGCACAACCACACTGGCACACATAAAGATGAGTTCACCAGAAAGAGTTTTCCAGAAATGCCCAGCCAGAACACTACCAAAAGCTACACCTAGCCCCCACATGGTGCTATAAAGTGCTTGTCCACGCCCTTGCTGTCCAGCAGAGAAGTTTTGAAAAATAACTCTCATTGCAATCAAGTGAAATAAACCAAAACTAAAGGCATGTAAACACTGCGCAAAAAGTTGACCAATAAAATAATGTGAAAATACTGCAACTAGCATCCAACGTATACTCGTCATCAGCAAACACGCAACGACTAAACTGCGCCACGAAAAGCGTTGAAAGATCTTTGAGGCAATTGAAAACATAAAAATTTCAGCAAAAACCCCCATGGCCCATAAAAATCCAATTTCAGTCGTACTGAAATTCAAAGATTTCAGAAAATTACTATAAAAACTATAAAAAGGCGCATGTGAAAAAAGTAAAATAAATTCAATTGCAAAAAATGCAGCCACTGTTGGGCGCTTAAGAACAGGAAGTAAAGGTTCTAAATATTTTTGGGAAGTAGGCGCGCTATCAGGTTCGCGGATTGTGAAAGACCAAATAAACGCTAGAGACGCGATAATTAATAGTAAAATTGGGAGCATTGAAATATGCACTATTTCTAAAATAGCCCCAATAGTGAATACCCCAACAATAAACCCAACCGATCCCCACTTACGAATTTTGCCGTAAAGTTTAGCTTTTTGATCACCCAACCAAAATAAAGTCACTCCCTCAAATTGAGCTAAAATCGCATTTTGAAAGAAACTAAAAATAAGCATAAGCAAAGCAACTGATTGAAAAGTATTTGGCACTATAAAAATAGCAAACCATATACAAGATTCCATCCAAGTTGCTATCCGAACAAGCAACATCCGCCTACCAGATTTATCAGCAATCCAACCCCAAACTAAAGGCGCAAAAAAGCGAGTTACAATCGCAATTGATGATAAAACACCAATTTCTTGATAATTAAATCCCTGATCTTGAAGATATAAATTCCAATAAGGCATGAATGTGCCCACGATGGAATAGTAAAAGAAGTAGAATCCACCAAGTCGAGTTTGGATAGTAAGTGGTTGAAACAATTTATAAACCTTTGTATTTTCATGAGGTTAAAATTTGGGATAGCTGTCACGCATGTAGCCATTTGTCTTTAGTACTACTAAGCATCCACAAATTTCGATTCGTAGATTCACCGAATAAAATACAATTAAACATATCAGAGCATCTCAGCCTTTCAATTTTAACACTTTGTTTTCCAATACAAATCATTAAATGATTGATAAGACAAAATAAAGAAAGAAAAGAGAACTGTAATTTAATTTGTACAATATGTTAACTTGTGTAAAAATACATTTAATATTCACAAGGTATATATTTATCAGATGTTTTTTCTTATTTTTTTAATTTGTCTTTTTCTGTTTTTACTCATCCTGAAACAACATTATCGCTAACCACTTATCATCCCTACTTTTTTAAACTTATCTGCTTCTTTTAAATTAGAACAATTAAACATCAAATTCTATAAGTAAGGCCCCTTTTAAACTACACCTTTAAGTCGAGCCTAGCTTAAATATCAATTTTAAAAACTAATTATTATTCATCTCCGCCAATCAAAACATTGGCAAAATATCCAATCTTAGAATCAAAAAATTCTTAATAAGTTACTGTAACAACGATCGTATCTGAGTAATTACCCGGAGCTGTTGCAATAGTAGTACCTTGCGGAATTTTTCCATAGACATTTGTACCCTGAGAACTGCCCGAACCTGTTTTAGAAACACCTCCAGAACCTCCAACTGCGCTTACACCACCAGTAGTATCCCATACCGTAATATAATTCGAGTTCTGATATAACTGATACTGAATGTACTGACCACTACCATTTGCCATTTGCCTAAAGCCACCGGCAATACGGTTATTTCCATCCCCCAAATAAATACTATATGGCAGTCCATTATTACAGGTCGTATTCACCACTCCTTGAGCTGTATAATCACGAGTAGTCTTACCAATATCATTAATATTTCCAAAATCGACATTTGATGTTGAATCTATTTGACACAAACTTGGCACAACATAATTAGCAGTTATGGTGGTATTACCCGAGTCCCAACCTCCACCACTATCCCCCTCACACACAGTGCTAGAGCTTGCTTGCATGTCCCAAAATAGCTGAACCGTACCCGTATAGGTTCCTTTAGGATATGCCATGAGCGAACCCGTACGAGCTGGTACTTTTATATTTATTGAGTAACTTATAACATTCTTTGAAGAGACGGTTTTCACAGGCCCATACCAGACATTCGAATTTTGATTAGTGGTAGAAGAGCCAGCCCCACCGACACTTGCAGTTACCGTATAGGGTAATGAAACATTATTATTACTACTCGTGGTTCCAGTAAAAACGGTTTTCATACACATATAACCTGAAATTTCTGGTGTTGAACGTGCTCCATAACAACGTATTGTCCCAGTGTATGTCAGTACTGCATCATTATTAATTGTTGCAGCAGTGTATGTATATGTGCCAGAATTTGGCGCTGTAGCTGTGCAATCTGCATGGGCGGAATTAAAAAATGTAAAGATCAGGCATAGCAAACCCGTTCCCAAAAAATATTTCAGGATAAATGAAAGTGCTCTAAATGTTGTCGGTTGGTTAAAGCTAGCAATATTTATCGACATACATAAGGCCCCAATTTTTTAGCACTGTATTGCTTATTTTCATACGCAAAAACAACTTGGCATGAACCATGATCCAGAAGATCAACTTCAAGTTTGTTTTGCTTCAATAGGTTTGGAATAAATACTTCGCCGTCGTAACCAACTATTCCATCTTGCTGACTATTAATTTGAACGGCATAACCCGGCATTAACGGTGAGTTGTTTTGATCAACCAGTTTCACTAACCCTGAAATGACCTGATGAGCACCGAAGTCAACCAAGGTTCCTTGGCGGTAACCTACAAACGCTGTCTGATTCGTAGAGCTAACTTCCCACTCTAAAGGTAAATATGATGGGTCTAGGTAGATATGATGAGACATGTAGGGTCTTAAATTCGCAATTAAGAATCGGCCAGACTTATCGGTCGCACCTAAATTAACACCACCATTTAGAATTTGGCTTTGCGGCCCTGCATTGGTTACGACCGCATAGCCCTCTCCAATTTCATTGGCCGCAAATATACGTCCCGCTGCCGCAACCAGTGAACCTGTTGCTGAAAGTGCAACCTGATCGTTATCTCCAAATCGGTTATAGCGTCCTGTCAGGTAAGCTGCTCGGGCACGGTAAGAGGCATAAACCGAGGCATTGTTTTCATTTGCATCCTGATCACGTTCAACATAACCGCCCCAGCCAAACGAACCAATTTGTGGATCAGTAAATCCATTGATTTCTTGTCTATAGGTTGCTTTACCACTATCACTAGAAACACTCGTGATCGCATTCACTTTACTGGACGGTGTATATCGCAGCGCAAAGTAAACTCCATAGTCCTTGTGGTTTTCATAATCTTTATAAGCTGATGCATAAAAACCCCAGTTCTTGTCCAGACTTCCACTTAAACTGGTAGACAGTAATTTATAGGAGTTATCGCTATATTTAATCTGGTTATAACCCAGATAAACCCCGTAACCTGCATAAAAGTTATAATTAATCCCTGCCCTAAAAATCTCATCTGCCAGTGCGCTGTAGTTCAGGTAGTTCTGCGGCTCAGAAGTCATCTGGTTATCTTTTAAATATCTCACTTGAGATACACGGGCAAGGTCAAAGTAGTTATCGAATACTTTGCGGTAACTGGTGTTAAATGAAATGTTCTTACTGATGCGCCCTTCTAAACCCAGCAAGGTAGAGTAACCGTTTTCATCTTTATATTGGCTCGCGGCAATGTCAGCATTGATCACGCCAATACCCAAAACATTCTTGGCAAATCCTGTGCCTAGGTTCGACAGACCATCTGTTGAAGCCTCTGCTCCACCGCTTAAGGTCAGTGAGTTGCTGTAGCCGTATCGAATCGCACCTGAGGCAAAAGTGGCATCGTCATAATCGTTTGAATAGAGTCCATAGTTATAACGTGGAACCCCCACATCTACTGAAAATTCATTTATGCCTTTTGCCAGAATCTTGGATGAAAAATAGTAAGGCTTTTTGGTAATGCTCTGCTGTCCCGTTGCATCGGTAGTCACCAGTGTGACTTCATTTTCTGAAATAAACGGAAGCTGTTTAATATCAAATGGACCAGATGGGACTAGCCCTGAATAAATCTTTTGCTGGTTGACGTATAAATCTAGTGTTGAAGGCAGTGCTGCCGAGCCGGAGAATTGCGGGAGTGCCGAAGTGACAATATCCCCGCGTTGACTGTAAGCACTCGACCACTGAAAACCGGCAAGACGGACACTGCTTCCCCAATCAGGGCTATTGGAAATAAAGTCCCCTAGGGTATATATCCTGATCTTTTCAGGGTCAACATATTGCCACTTACTTTCTAGGCGCGCCCACTTTTCATGACTATAACTATTTTCATTACTACCGTTATATAAAACGCCTGAAGAAAAGTTACCGATTGCGCTATTAAAGATCCCTTCTGCCGTACCTGAGAAAACATTCTCATCATTGGTTATGGTGTTATACAGACTGTAGTTCAGAATAGCCGCATTTAAAGGTTTCATTTTCAGTAACTGAGGACTAGTGATCTGCTGGCCACTTAAGTCGACTGAGTAACCCGTTAACATGTTCGACGGAACTTTTAGGTTTAAAGACTGCTCATTTTCGAGATATTTAAACTGGATTCCGTTTAGATCGTTGATACATACCCACTGGTTATCTGGGATATGTTCATCCATTTTTAATCTTAAAGTTTTTAAATCACGTGAGCGGATATATAGCTTTCTATCTTGATCCTGCCGTACCGATATTAAATCTTTAGAAATATTTGAGTTAATCGAAATATTTAAAAATAGCTGGATATATCCCTGATCAGAACCAAATGCCTGATGAGCAGAATTCGGAACTTCCGGAATACTTGGTAAGACAGCATTGGTACTATCTTGTAATGATTCAGCAGCGGCATGAATCGGCAAGTACATAACACATAAGGCACTTACGATATATTTCATATGTGCCTCTTTAAAGAGATGTTTGCTTACCGTTAATATTTAATGAAATATTATATTTATGATCTGCTTGAAATTTAAAATCAGGACTGATATTAAAGTTTCTCGATTTCCCGGCAAGAATATAACCATTCACGGTGTTTACTTTAATGGGATAGCTTTTATTTGCTGTTGTATCCACAAGTATTAAGTTATTTAAAAGCGCATGTCGATTACCAACATTACTTATGGTGAGATAAGCGTTATTTTGTTCTTGTTGTATTGACCAATTCAGTTTAGTAATCGCATCTTTATTGACGACAAATACAGGTAATGACGAACGTAGTAGTACGTTAACCCCTTGATCAGCTTTACGACTATCAATCGGTTTTGGTAACTCATCAATAATAATACGATAAGTTTTTTCACCAGAAATAAGTTCTGGGTTAATTCTAACTACACGTAAGTTATAAGAGTCACTAGGTTGTAGTTTTAAAAATGGTGGACTAATTACAATCTCATCCGTAGGGATTAATTGATCTTGTCCAGCATTTTGTCTCCATTCAAATACACGCACCTGCAAATCAGCGCTTTCATTTGACTGGTTATATAAACTAATGGAAGATGCAGTCTGATCACTCAATATTTCAACACTAACAGGTGAAAGGCGAATTGATGCTGCATTTAGCATACTAGGCAAAAATAACAATAAACTTGTCACAACAAAGATATTTTTTTTCATGATTTGCCCAGAACTACTTTTCTCAGATTGAGCTAGCTCCTTTAAAAAGAGCTAGCGATGACGCAATAAAACTTATTAAAAATTAATAAGTCACTGTTACAGTCACAGTGTCAACATAGCTACCTGCACTTGGTAAAGTTGAGCCAGCAGGAATACGACCATAGACGTTAACTGTTTGTGCTGCACCAGTACCAGTACCGCTATATGCAGTTGTTGCAATACCAATTGCTGTTGCACGGTTAGTATCTGAGAAAAGGTTGTAAGGAATGTATTCGCTGCTAGCCGCCCCACCAATCATACGACGTTGTGTCGATTGAGCATTTTTCCCTGCGTCAAAAGCCAAAGTCCATGGCACAGTGTTGTTACATAACACTTTAATTGCAGTACCACCTGTTGTTGTGGTGTCTGCATCTACATTGCTTGCAAGCGAACTTAACGTACCAAAGTCTAAAATTGCATTTGACGTAGTACCTGTTGCAGAAGTGTTGAGAACACAACTGTTTGTAATCGTTGCTTTAACAGTTAGTGTACCGGTTGCGTTAGCTGCATTTGCAACATTGATAGACGTTAAACCCATAGCAATTGCTGATAAACAAATGAGAGACTTATTCATGGTTAAAAACCTTTTTACATTACGCCAATAAAATTAATAGATGTAAAAATTAGCCTTCCCCATCACAATCACTAGTTCTTCTGACTGTTTTTTCAAAGCGTTATTTTTTTACTCTACTAATTGCGCATAATACAAAAAAACAACAAAAACACTAATGTTTGTTTCATTCCAAATATCAATTAATAATCAAAATTTTGATTGATTTCTCAATTATAAAAATTTTTATGGTTAGCCCCACTGTTTTTATTAATTTTCGATAATTTCATTTACATTTTTATTAGTTTTTCTAAAAAATTTAAATTTTTCATTAGTTAAAATTTACCATAACCAATCATATTTTATAATTTTTTAAAGTTTGGTCAAAAAAATAAGAACAAAAAGTAAACACCTGATTATTCTATATATTTTAAATGAATAAGAAAATAATACTTTATGAATAAGAAATCTAAGTGTTTTATCACATCTTTAGAATTTTTTTAGATATTTCAATGGCTAATGGCAGGTCTTTACTACTAAAAAGCATGTATTGCTAGCTCAACTATTTCTAAAAATTAAATGAAAAATCAAACCTAATAATCTTTGGATTTTGTTATACCGTCCTTAAGCTAACAATTCCATACTTGTGGTTTTAATTCCTTCTTGGCAAGGTATGTATCAGTAAAACATTAGGAATTTGTTCCAATATGGCGAGTCCAGCACAAATCATTCGACATAAATTTCTCAATACATTTTTTTCACGTCATTCTCTCTGGTTTTTATGTATTTTTACTGCGCTCAGCATCACATGGTTTCGAACCGTCTATACCCCTCATAGTATCTATTATTTTATTTCTGATACTCTCCTTAATGGTTTATGGGTAGTTACAGGCGCCTTAAGCCTATTAGGCCTCTATGATGTTTTACAAAATCAACATTCTATTTTAAGAAATTACCCAATTATGGGACATTTTCGTTTTTTGTTTGAAGATATACGCCCCGAAATTCGTCAATACTTTATTGAAGCGGATCAAGATGCTCTACCTTTTTCTCGCATGCAACGAAGCTTAGTTTATCAACGTGCTAAAAACGAAAATGCAGATAAACCTTTTGGCTCAATTATTGATGTCTATCAAGAGAATTACCGCTTTATTGTCCACTCAATAAACCCTTGCCCACCAGCTGATCCAAAAAGCTTCCGCATTCAGGTGGGTAATGCGCAATGCCTTCAACCCTATAGTGCATCCATTATGAATATCTCTGCCATGAGCTTTGGTAGTTTAAGTGCCAATGCAATTCGAGCACTCAATAAAGGAGCGCAATTAGGTGGGTTTTATCACGATACTGGTGAAGGTAGCTTAAGCCCTTATCATCTCGAAAATGGTGGAGATATTGTTTGGCAAATTGCCAGTGGTTATTTTGGTTGCCGTACCCTAGATGGAAAATTTGACGAGCAAAAATTTGCTAAACAATCTCAATTGCCACAGATCAAAATGATCGAATTAAAGCTTTCACAAGGTGCAAAACCGGGCCATGGCGGTATCTTACCTAAGCATAAAATTACCGAAGAAATTGCCCAAATCCGTGGCGTTTCACGCGATCATGATTGTATTTCTCCTGCTAAGCATTCTAGTTTTTCTACCCCAATTGAAATGATGCATTTCTTACAGAAGCTGCGAACATTATCTGGCGGCAAGCCAGTTGGTTTTAAACTGTGTATTGGCCAACCTTGGCAATTTATGAGTATTGTTAAAGCAATGCTTGAAACAAAAATTGTTCCCGACTTTATTGTTGTGGATGGTTCTGAAGGTGGTACTGGTGCAGCACCAATTGAGTTTAGTGACAATATTGGTACCCCATTACGAGAGGGCTTACGCTTTGTCCATAACACTCTTGTGGGTGCAGGGCTAAGAGATCAAGTTAAAATTGGTGCTAGTGGTAAAATCATTAGTGCATTTGATATCGCCAGCACTTTTGCACTCGGTGCAGACTGGGTTAATTCAGCACGTGGTTTCATGTTTGCAGTTGGGTGTATTCAGGCACAAAGCTGCCACACCAACCAATGCCCTGTGGGTGTAGCGACTCAAGACAAAGATCGTCAAAAAGCAATTGATGTACCAACCAAAGCAGAACGAGTATTTAATTTTCATAAAAATACCTTGCATGCATTATCAGAAATGATTGCTGCAGCAGGTTTACGTCATCCTTCTGATATTAAAGCTCATCATTTGGCTCAGCGAGTAAATGACCGTGAAATTAAGAACTATGCTCAGTTGCATTTTTTCTTGAAAGAAGGTGAACTTTTACAATCTGAACTTAATAATGACGATGATAATTTCTACTATCGAATGTGGAATATGGCTGATGCCAATCATTTTTAATTTATATTAATTTTTATAAGTTAAGCATCACCTTTATAGTGTGATGCTCTTCCATATTTAAACCTAATATGTGATTTTTGCTTAAATTCCACTCCCCTTTTAATTTGTATTTAATAGATTTTTCACCTAATATAAAAGTATAAATAACGTACACATTTTAATTTTATTTAATAAAAATTTTTTAATGCTTATAACAAGAAGGTACCTCGTCATGTTGAAAAAAACATTCATCTCTTCTTTTGTTGCAATCGCTGTAGGCTTAAGTAGCTATGCTGTCGCTTGTACACGTGCCGTATATTTAGGTAATAACCAACATATTATTACTGCTCGCTCAATGGATTGGAAGGTTGATACAGGTACCAACTTATGGATTATGCCAAGCGGGGTTAGCCGTGACGGTAGCGCTGGTCCCAACTCAATAAAATGGACGTCGAAATATGGAAGTGTAATTGCTACAGGTTATGAAGTTTCCACAACAGATGGAATGAATGAAGCAGGTTTGGTTGCTAATATTTTATGGTTAGTAGAGTCTGAATACCCAGATGCAAAAAAGACAGATAAGCCTTTATTAAGTATTGCAGCATGGGCTCAATATGTACTTGATAATTTTGCAACTGTAGATGAAGCCGTTAAGGCCTTAGAAAAAGAACCCTATACTATTATTACAGACAATGTTCCCGGTGAAACACGGCTCACCACCTTACATTTATCTATTTCTGATAAAACAGGTGATAGCGCAATTATTGAATATATTGGTGGAAAACAAGTGATTCACCATAGCCGAAGCTATCAAGTCATGACCAATTCACCTACTTTCGATAAACAACTTGCACTTGTTGAATATTGGAAGCAAATTGGCGGAACGATTATGCTTCCCGGTACTAACAGAGCATCTGATCGCTTTGCACGTGCATCATTTTACATTAATGCTATTCCTAAAAATGATAATACAAAACAAGCACAAGCTTCTGTATTTAGTGTGATTCGGAATGCATCTGTTCCCTATGGGCTAAATACTCAAGAAGAACCTAATATCTCTTCGACTCGCTGGCGAACTGTTGCCGACCACAAACAGATGCTCTACTTTTTTGAATCCGCTCTCTCACCAAATGTATTTTGGGTTGACTTAAAAAAGATTAACTTTAAAGATGGTAAAACACGTAGACTTGATTTAGGGCCTGATCAAAGCCATATCTATGCAGGTGATGCTACCTCTTCCTTTAAAATTGCAAAACCATTTGTATTTTTAGGTCCAACTACGCGTTAATTTATGTCAAAATTTATTACTCTTAACATAAATAATATTAAACATACGATCTTGGAATTTATATGATGAAGAAATCTCTACTTTTATTGGGTTCATGCCTACTTACTGCGGCTTGTAGCACCACACAGGTTAGTACACCAGCTCCTAAAGAGGTAAAGACAGCTGGTCAACTAAACTGCTCACCAACTGAACTATGCCCAAGCTTATTGGTTAAATGGAACGAAAATCAAAAAAATCAGCTTCGTGTAGATGTTCATTTAAGTAGTAGTTATAACTTTTATGATATTAACGCTTTGACCTTTGATATTGATGGTAAACGATTCAGTTACGAACCAGCTCAAGCCACTGAAAAGACAAATGTGAGCCGATTAGTACCTAAACATTCAACCACTTACTTTGTTATTCCAAGTCAATTTCTACAAGAATTTAAAAATGCTCAAAATGTGAATGTTTTAATCAAAACAGATAAAGGAACAATCGAGCGCAATATGTATAGTCCACAAAAGCAGTCTTCGGTTTATAAAAACTTTATGCAGCTTTATCAGAATTCAAAATAAACTACAAAGATTAAATAATGCATCTATCTAGAATTTTGGATAGATGCATTATTTTTTTAATAATAAAAATGTTTTGGCTTTGCATGCAAAAAGGCAGGAATCAATCCTGTTAATGCCGCACGTATATCCGCACGTTCATTAATTAATTGATGAGAGCCTTCTTCAAGCATTAACAACGTTTGGAGCCTAAATTTACGACGAATAAATTCAATGTTGTAACGCCAATCAACCGTCTGATCGAGAGCACCTTGTGCAAGCCAGACTGGGATACGGCAAGCAGGTCGCTCTTCCATTTCTTGCATCCATTTTGACATGGCCAAAATCCAGTCCATGCCCATCATTCGGGGTTGCAAAGGATCCTTTAAACGAATAAAACGCAAAAATTCAGGATTATGATTATTACGTCTAAAGTGTCTTGGTACCTGACGCTTAATACGGCGAATAATGCCTAACCCAACAGGGTTATGCCACCACGCGGTTTTTGCAGGGCGAATTAACGGAGAAAGTAAAAGTACTCGATCTACAATCGGATCTTGGCGTTTTTCAGCATATTCTAATAAGTGATGCATCCAAATTGCTCCACCCGTACTTTGACCAATACCGACCCATGGTTTAGGTAACTGATCTGCATGTTTCACATATTGATAAACAGCCATCAAAACTTGCTGGTAATGATCAAAGTTTTTAATGCTGGCTGGTGAACCATCACTTAATCCATGCCCCGGCAAATCATAAGTAATAATACTAAAGCCCTGCTCAAGAATTTCACGAATAATTGGCTGGTAAATACCGCTATGCTCAAGATAGCCATGCAATAGACAAACTGTACCTTGTATTTTTTCTACTTTGGGTTTGAAAACTTGCACATGCAAACGGAATAAAGGCATTTGGACATAGCCTTGCCAATGGTCACATTCAAGTAAATGTAAACCATACAATTTGCGATAGGCCAGCAAATCACGAGAAGGTTCTTCTAATGTGTTTAAATTAAGTGGACTCAAAACTTGCGGCGTAAGATCACGATTAGGAACCGGTAAATCTAATTGTTTTAATACGGCAGGATTGAGAAATGGAATATCTGACATTAAGGAACCTCTCGACAATCACTTGAGCCAAACAACATGTCACGAATTGTCGCAAGTAATTCATAATTTGCACGGCGGCTATGATCGTAATTTTGCACACTTGGTTGCCAACGTGTCAGTGGAGTTGGCATTGGAGCTACAACAGGAATAGTTTCTATACCATTTAAAGCAAACAGTCGGCGTGTACGTGGCATATGGTATTCATCTGTAACCAACATGACTGTTGGTGCCCCGCCTTTTTTCTGAAGCAATAAAGAGCTAAAACGAGTATTTTCACATGTATTCATACTGCGCTTTTCTAATAGCTTTGCATCAACGCCGCGTTCTTTTAACCAAGCTTGCATATAAGGCGCTTCTACACCGCTAAGCACAATAGGTAAATGATTTTGTTTTTCAACTTCTAAAGTTTTTTCTAATCGCAAACGCGTATAGCCATTAACAACAATATCCTTACCATTTTTATCTAAAGTTAATCCGCCACCCAACACAACAATTGCATAAGGTTCTGATAACTTTTTAGGTTGTACTGGTAATGGATTTTTACGCACATACTCGACTTTTTGTTCAGGTTCACTGACAGCTTTTTGATGCTCTGGTACCACAGGTTTTCTTGCTAAAAACTCTGTATATTGCTCAGTAAGCGCTTTATTTTCAGAACTATTAATAAAAAGTGCTTCGTCAACAGGACTACTCGCCTCATCTGCGGCATCAATTTCTGAGTTTTTAGCGACTAAAGGAACCGTTACAGATGCGGCTTGTTCTTCTGAATCCTGTTCCTTTTCTTCTAAAAGAATAATTTGCTGCAAGGCTTTATAATTCTCTTGAATATAGGTCAGATCAGATGTTCTTTTTTCACGTAACGCTTGCTCTGTCAGTTTTAAATAGGCCTGACGAGCGATCCATAAATTTGAACCCGGCTCTAAATTATCATGCTCACTTAATGCAGCCTGTCTTTGGCTCTCAGCAGCGACTTGATTAACATCAACAGGTACAAAATAGTTAAGCCCAGCTACAATAAGTTTTGAATAAAATGGCGAATATAAAAAAACCACGAAACAGCCTAATAGTACAAATAGCACGGTGACTACTTGTACTAAACGTACCATTAAGTGTACTTTTGGCATAAAACTATTCCGTATGATTTTCAATTAAACCTAAACTGTTATAAAGCACAGGTTCTGGTTCTAACATAATATGGAAAAGCTGATCAACATCATGTTGTACAGCCTGATAAGTTTTCCTTACATCAGCTAGAGATGCATTGGCATAATTCACCAGAACTAATGCCTGTTTATGGAACATCCCTACCATATCGAGTTGCTTCCCTTTCCAACCCGCCTGATCAATTAACCATCCTGCTGCAATTTTAACGTTTCCATTCGCTTGAGGATAATGTGGAATTGTTGAGAATTGTGTGACTAAGCGTTCAAACTCTTGAGGTTTAACAATCGGATTTTTAAAAAAACTCCCGACATTTGGATACTCTTTTGGATCAGGAAGTTTACTTTGACGAATATGGATGACCTGATTTTGTAAATTTTCGGCAGTCTGATTGTCTCCAACTGCTTGTTTCAAGTCGCCGTAGTTAAGTTTCAAATGCGGCTGTTTAAGCAATTTAAAAGTAACATGCGTGATAATGTAACGGTTTGGATCATCTTTAAAAATACTATGGCGGTAGGCGAAATGGCAGTCGGCCGCTAAAATTGTCTGAGTTTGCTTCAATTTACGGTCATACACTTGTACTGACTCAATAAACTCACCTACCTCTACCCCATATGCACCAATGTTTTGTACGGGTGAAGCACCGACTAATCCTGGAATAAGGGCTAAATTTTGCAAACCAAACCAGTTCTGTTCAGTGCTGTATAAAACAAAATCATGCCAGACTTGGCCTGCGCCTACTTTAACCCGCACAAAATCATCATCGTTTGATAAAACTTCAATTCCCTGAATATCAAGATGAATCACTAAAGCATTGATCTGCTGCGGTAATAACATATTACTACCGCCCGATAATACAAGTACATTTAACTGATGCTGCTCAGCAAACTCTAAAGCTGCTTCAATATCTTGAATATTGCCAACTTTAGTATAGTGAGAAACAGTTGCATCTAAACTTAAAGTATTGAATGGCTTAAGCTGTACTTGATTCTGAATTTGCATTGTGTTGAAAAACCTATTCTTAAACATTCAATTGTTTTTTTAAAATATTAACCCATGCCAAACTACTGGACTCACATTGATTGAGTACACGTTCAAAACCATCAGCACCGCCATAATAAGGATCAGGCAACGCTTGTTGTGGGTATTCAGGATCATGCTCACTCATTAAAGCTACTTTTGCACGAATTTGGTGTGCGCCAAATTGAGAAACGGCTCTTTGCAACACGTCATGAATATCTTCAAAATTTTGATGATCCATTGCCAAAATCAAATCAAACTCTAAAAAGTCTTGGGTTGAAAGTTGTCTTGCACGTAAAGATGATAAGTCATAGCCCCTTTTCTTGGCATGCAACTGACTACGCTGATCAGGTGATTTATTTGGATGATAATTACTCGTTCCAGCTGAATCGACAATGACATTGAGTTGATGCGCGTCACAATAATGTCTGAAAACCACCTCAGCCGTGGGAGAACGGCAAATATTTCCTAAACAGACACATAACACCTTATATTGTGTTTCCATTAGAAATTACTTCCAAACATTTGAATTACATAAAAATAAACAGGATCATGCACAATCTTAACAGACTATAAGTTTGTGAGAACCGAATTGACCATTGTGACTTGTTGCATTTTGTCAAAACTCACTTGGGTTGAAAAGGAAAATAATGTTTATCAATAGATTAAAAGTTGATAAATCAGGCGATAAATTAGCTAATCTTGTATTTTTTGTAGTAATTAAATAAAAATAAAGCCCTAATTTATAGGGCTTTACAAACATCACTTTGATGCAGTGATTAATTCAATCATTTCTTTCGTAGGCCTGAAGCTGCCTAATTGCCAATGTTCAGGAGGATGCTCATCAATTCTTATCCAAACATGTTCTCGAAAAGCAGGATTTCCCTTTCCTTCTATTTCCACAAATAAATCCGTTATTCGCTTGAAAAGCTCAGCCTTACTATCTTTATCTAGTAAACCTTCTATAGTTTGTATATTTATAAATGGCATAATGCTACCTGAATCAAAGCTAGGTCTAAATTATAGACTCATACTAATTGGAGCTCCCACTGATGTCAAATCAAATTATTCCACATCATAAATTTCCAGTAGATGTATGTGGGATCTTCAAAATTACAGAAATATTGAATGACAGATGGACGATCCTCTTGTTAAGAGAAGCCTTCTATGGGGTAACAAAATTTAATGATTTTTTAGAAAATACAGGCATATCAAAGCAAATTTTATCTAATCGTCTAAAGCACCTCATCCAATTAGAAATATTTGAACTGTCAATTTATAAAGAAGTTGGTGTGAGAGAGCGTAAAGAATACTTACTTACTAAAAAAGGCAAAAGTCTAAATATTGTTTTACTCGCCATGCTTGAATCTGGCGGTAATTTTATTGAAGCTGGTAAAGATGTGGTGAAAGTTTTTAATAAGAGTACTGATGATGAACTTAAATTAAAACTTGTTGATTCTTCTAATCAAGTTATAGATTTTAAGAATTTGGAACTTAAGCTCATTCATTGCAAAAAATAAATTTTTATAACTTAGCTACACAGATCATAAAGTCCTCAGCATGCTTTTATAGATAAATAAAAAAAGCCTACTCTTTCAAGTAGGCTTTCCCCTTATGACTTTTGCGCTGATCATTAAGGTTTATTGTTGTTTAAAGCAACGGAAGGATCTTACAGAAATACTTAAGAATAAAAAAGCTTATTTACTTAACTGAATGTAAGTACTCATAGGCTCCTTTTTCGTTACTCTCCAGTTTAATGACTGCATCTGTTTCATCATTTAGTGTCAGGTTAAATACTTTTTCACCATCATATGAAATTTGATGGCCCATACGAAACTCTGAATCAAGTGACTCAAGAATAATAAAATTTCCTTCATTGTTCGAAGCAATATAGTAAGTGTTGTTCCGATGAACATATCTAATTGTGTACATCACTATTTAAATTCCACCTAAAAATTATGTTTTTTCTTAATAATAAAAAGATCCTTTTTCCCTTCCCAATCAGAAAAGATCCTACCGAAAACTAAACCCTTCCTTATTAATTACTACCCCTGATCATTTAGTATTTTTCACCCTATACTATTAAATTGATATTACAGAAATACTTAATAATAAAAAACCCCGCCATTAGTCGATAGTTAGCGGGGTCTTTTGCGATTTAATTTTACTTTTATAAACTCATCTATCAGGGATATTTACTTCATTTCTGCAATAGAAAAATTATTTATTTTTGAAAAGCTTATCTGTCATAGTTCTATCAATTTTACTGCGATGCCCATTCTCAAAGTATCGATCAACATGGCATAGTTTTGTTTTAGTATCACAGAACACACCGTTTGAGAGCGTAAACGCTGAAGTATCAAAATCACCTTGAGAGAAGGCTTTATTCGCTTTATAAGTGCCTAAATATTTAGCTGTAAGCTTTTTAGAAACACCTTTTTTGTCAGCACAAATATATTTGTCACAAATTACACCTTTTGTAGGCGAATATACACTAGAACTGGTTTTCGCGATTGCTGCCGAGCTAAGCATCAAACACATACATCCCATAATACTGAGTAAAGTTTTAGAAATTTTCACTTTTTAGAACCGATAAAATTATAAATTGTTAAGGCATTATATAAATTAGAAGCTTGCCAGAAAATCTACAGAACCCTATAAATAACAAAAAGCCCACTTTTCGACGAGGGTTTAAATATTTTGGTAATCCTCACTTACATGTCGGACCCAACATTGCAAAAAAGTATTTATCTATGGGTGGCACAAGGCTTAAGAAAAGTCTAGTCACGTCAGAACTACTTTATTTTAAAGTTTCTTATGCTAACTTATTTAGAGATTGAATCTTATAGAGCCATTCAACAATAATGTTCAAAAATAAGGAAATAATGTATATGAGCCATTTTCAATTTCAAACTGTTCCAAATATCATCTCTGGCTTAGGCTCTATACAAGAATTACAAAATGTTTTGTCGTCAAAAGCTTACCGTAAGTTATTGCTAGTCACCGATGCAGGCATGGTTAAAAATCAATTACACCATCCCATCCTGCAAATTTTAGATACGCTCAATATTGAATATGTCATCTATGCCGATGTGCAAGCTGATCCCCCTGAACAAGTAGTACTAGATGCAGCCAATTACGCTAAACAGCAAAATGTTGATGCCATTATTGGTTTTGGTGGTGGTAGTTCTCTAGATGTTGCAAAAGTTATTGCTTTACTCGCCCACCCTAATCAGACCCAAAGTTTGCAAGAGATGTACGGCGTGAATCAGGTCACTACAGCTCGTCTTCCGCTTATTTTGATTCCTACTACAGCCGGTACAGGCTCAGAAGTAACGCCAATTTCAATTGTCACCACAGGTGAGACGACAAAGATGGGGATTGTCTCTCCAGTACTATACGCCGACACTGCGATTCTTGATGCTACTTTCACTCAAAATCTTCCAGCACATATTACTGCTGCAACAGGTATTGATGCGATGGTACATGCTATTGAGGCATATACCTCTAAACATAAAAAAAATATTTATACGGATATTTTAGCCAAGCATGCTTTGAAGTTGTTAAATCATAACCTACCAAAAGTTCTTAAAGATGGTAATGATTTAGAAGCACGTCAAAACATGCTGTTCGGTTCAATGCTCGCGGGTCAAGCCTTTGCAAACTCGCCCGTTGCTGCGGTACATGCTTTAGCTTATCCACTGGGTGGACATTTTCATTTGTCGCATGGTCATACCAACGCCCTAGTACTGGTTGAAGTATTAAAGTTTAATGCACCAAATGCAAAAAAATACTATGCAGAGCTTATGCAATGGCTTGATCCATATAGTAATGGCAGCACTGATGGCTTGTGTGATTTATTTATTGACCATATGCAGAACCATTTAGACCGTAGTGGTTTGACTTTAAGACTTAGTGATTTGGGTATTGATGAGTCCAGTTTACCTCGACTTGCTCAAGATGCCATGTTGCAAACCCGCTTACTACAAAATAACCCACGTGACATGACAGAAGCCGCTGCTTTGGCAATTTATCAGGCGATTCATTAATGACTAAACCAGTTTTTAAAACCCGTGATCAATTTAAGTTCTTTTTAGACATTCAAACGCGTTGGGCAGATAACGACATCTATGGTCATGTAAATAATGTGACTTACTATAGTTATTTTGATACAGCAGCCAATGCTTTATTGATTCAAAAAACAGGTTTTGATATTCATGAAGCAAAAGCAATTGGGTTAGTGGTCGATTCAGCTTGTAGTTTTCTTCAGGAATTGTCATTTCCAGAAATTATTCAAGTAGGTGTTGCGATTGGTAAAATCGGCACGACTTCATTGCGCTATGAATTAGCAATCTTTAAACAAGGTCAGAACCAAGCCTCAGCTCAAGGACATTTTGTGCATGTGTTTGTTGATCGAGAAACGCGTAAGACTGTGCCAATTTCCGAGACAGTTCGTGAGGTTTTAGAGAGTTATTTATTATAAAAAAATGAGGCAAAAAGAAAATACGTAGCTCTTTTTGCCTCGTCTTAACTTACATCATTGCAGGATCACTAAAGGAATCTTCACCCGTTTCGACTCGACCAGCAAAACGTCGGTAATAATATGGATCACTCTGACTGGTGATTTCAAAATCATACCAATGCCCTACATCAGCTAAAGCCCAATGTTGCTTAACAACCTGTCCCGCTTTTACGGTAAGTTGTAATGGCGCATCTTGTCGATATGCACAAGGTTTTACCGTCAATATCGCATCCTTAGTACCATCATTCATGAGTTCTACGTATACATCGCCATTGGCAATGTCATAGCACACTCGAATTTCAGGTTTAACGCCACTATCTGTAATACGTTGAGTATCCCCTTTGAAATGACGATGGTAGCCATTTGGGCCAAGTACCCATAGGTCATAACGGCCCAAGTTATCTTTTAAAGCGTCCCATTCATCATCTAAAGTTTTATTCGGCTCGACAATATAACGCTTAGGAATTCGGTCTAAGTTGAGCTTGTCATAAACATGGAAAACCGCTGCTTGCGTACCCGTATTAGAGAAAATCAATTGCACTTTGCCATCAGTATTACAGCGTGCGCTGGTGTGCAGTTCGTAAGGTAGTGCACGTGAAAGACGTATACCACTTTGCTGAATCGGTAACTTCGTATCCGTGGGTACAGGCACAGCTGGTAAAGCTTCTTGATTTTCTCTTAACTCATCTGCTTGCACACGTGTTTGTTTACCATTCAGCTGCGGTAAAATATCTGCATTTGGTGTTTTAAAGTTAAATGCACTAGTTAAATCACCACACACTGCACGGCGATATGGACTAATATTCGGCTCTTTCACACCGAAACGTTTTTCTAAAAACATGAGCACGGAAGTATGGTCAAACACTTGTGAGTTCACCCAACCACCACGACTCCATGGAGAAATCACATATAAAGGAACACGAGGACCCGGACCATAAACGCGTCCATCAGGTGTAGGCTGAGAATGGCTTCCTTCAGGTGCAGCATGATCGAAATATTCCTCCTGCATATCGGCACTACTTAATGTCGATTTACCCGCGTACTGGCCGTTTTTTAGTCGAGATGGCGCTGATGGTGATGGTACATGATCAAAGTAACCATCATTTTCATCGAAGTTGATAAGTAGCGCGGTTTTACTCCAAACCTCTGGCACGGCAGTTAAAGCATCAATAATTTCTTGAATAAACCATGCCCCTTGAACTGGGCTTGAAGGATCTGGATGTTCACAATAAATTGATGGTGCATTAATCCAAGAGACTTGAGGTAATTTACCTTCCCGAATGTCTCGTTTAAAAGCATCAAGATATTCTTCTGGTTTATTGCCCGGCAATGTATTTGCAATGCCCTTATAAAGTGGATTTTTGGCATTATCGGTCGCAGCATCATAGGCTTTATACGGTAGTTTTTGACCCGTATCCGCATACGGTTTGTTTGGTTCACCACCGCTTGCAACAGGATAGCCAGATGCAATATTAGCCTTTCTAAACGAACGAAATGCACCCAACATATTATCGCCCCATTCATCTGGCATATTTTGATAACAAATCCAACTTACTCCTGCTTCTTCTAAGCGCTCAGCGTAAGTCTTCCATGTATAACCACGGTCTGCCGTCGCTGGGTTACCATCAATCCAGTCCCACTCATTGTTTACAAATGAACGCTTGGTCGGTGTTGCACCATTTGTACCCGTTAAATGAAAAGAGCGGTTAGCATCTGTTCCAGTGTGCATAGAGCAATGGTAGGCATCACAAATCGTAAAAGCATTTGCAAGCGCAAACTGATATGGAATTTCTTTTTCTTTAAAATAACCCATGGATATATCAGTTTTATGAGCTGGCCAATTCGCCATACGCCCATTGTCCCAAGCCAGCTGACTGTCATCCCATGTGTGAGGCGTACCATCTGCACGCTGTGCATTATTGGCTGTACCATCTAAGTGAAAAGGCGTTAGAACTTGCCCATTACTTCTAAGCTGCTCCCAAACACGGCGGCCACTTGGCAGAGGAATTGTAAAACGATCAGCAAAACCTCGAACACCTTTTAACGTTCCAAAGTAGTGATCAAAAGATCGATTTTCCTGCATTAAAATAATAACGTGTTCGACATCCTGAATGGTGCCAGTTTTATTGTTTGCAGGAATTGCTAAAGCTTTTTGAATACTAGATGGGAAAGCTGCCAATGCCGCAGCACCAAAACCCATATTTAAAGAATAATTTAAAAATTTACGACGTGTAATCATGATCAGGTTCTTTTTATTATTTAAGTTTATGGAGCACAGCGCATTACAGGCTTTTTACCTGTTTCTGGTGTATTTGAATTATCATTTGATGAGTCGTTACAACCACTCAGCAGAATCGCGCCGATTAATAAAAAATATGAATATTTAAAACAATTTATTCCAGTGCATTGCCTTTTCATTGCTATGTACAATCCATTTAAAATCTAAAATGGCTAACATAGAAAAGTACAATGACAGTGACATGACCTAAATATTTCAATCCAGTGAAAAATATGAAAATTCTATTATTTTCATATTCTGCACCAGATCAAAACTCAGTTAAATTTAAGGCTTTAATTGAATATTTTGTAATTCGCCATCAAAAGTTTCTATGAGGCTCTTAATGACAGGTTGTTGCTGTAACAGCTCGGCTGCTCGGTGAAAGGCTTTTTCTTTACGCGCACTTTGAATGGTATATGGTGTAGATGTATTCAAAGCACCATATTCAACTGTAAATTGAGTATTCGGCCATTGCTCATTTAATGCATCAATAAGGCCTTGCTGTAACTGGGTCAGCATATTTTCATATTCTTGGGGAATATGGAAAATAGTATTGCCGCCAATTTCACCGGTCATTACACCATGTTGCGCAAGTTCTTGGACGGCTGGTGAAAGCTGGCTGTTTCTAAACCAGTATTCCCATTTTTCAAGTGTCCACTCACCTTCTAAAACTTGAGGAGCCAGCTTCAAGATATCTTGAGGCATCAACTGACCGTTATCAGTTGCACTAGGCTCTTTTACAACGGCAACTTTTTCTGTTTGAACCATTACTTCGGCTTGTACAAATGACTGTTGTTCAATAACAGTTTCAGAAGACAAATCAGGAGTTATAGGCGCATCTTGATCAAGGGAAAATTCAGCGCTAGATGTCTCAAACAAACCTTGAGGCTCAGCAGAAAAAGCTGGTTCTGGTTCAATTTGTTTTGCTTGGGTTTCTGCCTGAACTTGTACTAACTTTTGTTCTGGTACAGGAATGAAATCTTCTTCCAGAACACTAACAGTCTCTTGAACAACTGCTGACTCAAGCCCAATCAGCTCATGATGATTTGGATCAAATACCATTAAATCCTGATTAGACTGAGGTTCAGGTTCAGGTTCAGGTTCAGGTTCAGGTTCAGGTTCAGGTTCAGGTTCAGGTTCAGGTTCAGGTTCAGGTTCAACCATAGCGGGTTGACTAATAACTTCAACAGGCTGAACAGCACTTACAGGAGCAATATCTTGAACTTGTTGCTGTACTTGGTGATTCACCACTGCTTGTCCATTTTGTTGAACAGGCTCTGATACTAAAATTTCATTAGGCGCTAAAGGACGGAATGCCAATAAGCGTAAAACGCACATTTCAAAACCTTGCTCTTGCGTCACGGCAAGTTGCAAGTCTGAACGACCTTTACAAGCGATTTGGTAATAAAGCTGCAAATCTTGAGCAGAAATCAGCTTAGATAGTTGCATGATTTTGCGATTGATTTCATCGCTATATTTCAAACTCAAATCAGGTAGATATTGTAAAATTGCCAATTCATGCAATGTCGAAATCAACTGATCAAGCACAAGTGAAACATCTAACGCTTGATGTCTAAATTGCAATAAAAGCTGACTAACTTTCTCACGTTGGTTCTGATGAATCGCTAAAATCAAATCATAAATAATCGTACGGTCAATCAAGCCAAGCATTTCTTTAACATCTTGATGATGTACAGAACCTTGACCATAAGCAATCGCTTGGTCAGTTAAAGATAATGCATCACGTAATGAACCTTGAGCAGATTCAGCAATTTGCCAAATTGCATCCTGATCGGCATTAATTTGCTCTTTTTCAAGAATAGCACCAAGGTGCTTGGTAATTTCATCGACGGCTAAAGGTCGTAGCGTAAATTGCAAACAACGTGAAATAACCGTAATCGGTAGCTTTTGTGGGTCAGTCGTAGCAAACAGAAACTTAACGTGTTCTGGTGGTTCTTCTAGTGTTTTTAATAACGCATTAAAAGAATGCGTAGAAAGCATATGTACTTCGTCAATCAGGTAAACTTTAAAACGACCTTGCGTTGGCGCATAAGGAACGTTGTCTAAAAGTTCACGTGTATCTTCTACTTTTGTTCTTGAAGCAGCATCGATTTCAATCAGGTCAATAAAACGGCCTTCATTTACCGCTTTACACGTTGCACAGACTTCACATGGTGTAGAAGTCACACCCGTTTCGCAGTTCAAACACTTGGCTAAAATACGTGCAATTGTAGTTTTACCTACACCACGCGTTCCTGTAAATAAATAAGCATGGTGAAGACGACCGCGTTCCAATGCACTACTTAATGCACGAGAAACATGGTTTTGCCCCACTAACTCATTGAAATTACGTGGACGGTATTTTCTAGCAAGTACTTGATACATGTATGCTCCTTTTTACAGGCATAAGCATACTTTGTTTTTAAAAGAGTGTGAACGCATAAAGCTCATATCCGTACAGATAAACTGCGAACTGACTTCTTTTCTCTACCAGAACCATTTATTTGTCTAAGGATGATCATGATGAAGCTCTTGATCAGTTACACCTTCATCCATGGTTTGGACCAGCCCTACACCATCCTTAATTTCAGCCGAATAATTTCCTTTCTCGGTAAAAATCTGCATGATCGTATAATGGTCTTTTTGACTTTGAGTAATAGTAAAGAAATTCTGATTTGGATCGCCCTGATCAAATTTTCCAGTCCACCGAACAATATCTTGGTCAATAGGTTCGATCTCTACAATTTTCCCTGTGCGATTAATGCCATATTCCAACATTTGGAACTTAACAGTGTCGCCCACTTTTTTAAGTTCGATCACATTTGGATCATATTTAATGACCATACCTTTCGCATTTTTAAGTAGCGGAAAATTAATATTAGAAGGAAGCTGATCTTTTTCTATTTCATTAAAAACAACTTGTTGCCTAGACAACTTTTCCTTTTCTGATGAACTCAAATTCAGCATATTTTGACGAGAAAATTCACTCTGACTATCTGCCACTTTTGTCCCAGACTCTTGCTGACTTTCTAAAGGCGACGTTAAAGCAGAAGAGCTTTGCTGTGAAAACGCAAACCCGATTAAAACTGCTAACGCCACACAAGCGATAGCAGTTCCTATTAACAATTTATTTTTCTTCATTATTTACAGCTAAAATAGAGATTAGTTATATAGAGAAATTTTCTGCGCATTCAGGTTAATGACACTGACAGCATCAATCTTCCCTTCTTCACCTAAACGTACACCATATTTAGGGTTATACAGATACGGGCTAGAGTAAAAATTAATATTATTGCCACCCATTGTGGTGCTTCCTAACGGATGAGCAAAGCCTGAGCCAATATTGGTTGAACCATTATGGTACAGACCAAGATTGTGCCCGACTTCATGGCGCATAGCGGCAAAAGAACAACCTGCAATATCATTTGCACCAATCATATTATATGCAGAAGCATTGATCCAAGCCCAACCACAGCCACCGTCACCAGGTTCATTACCTTGATAATAAACACCGTCTGCCAATACACGTTTTCGCTCATTTTGTACCGTCGTGTCATCTCGTCCAGTCGAAATTGCTTCTTTTAAAGTAGTAGCAGGGATTTTATAAGTTAAATAGCCCACATCTCTTAAGTAAAAACGTGCATTCGAATTTTCAGCAGTTAAATTTGTTAAATTTACGCCTTCAATCATTCTAAGTTTTGCAGCGCTCTCACCTAAAATTGTATTTACTTCTGGACTAGAAACTAACAACATATCAATTGTATAACTATCTACTGTCCAGCCTTGAGCGGTGTAAATAAAACGGCGATTTTCACCATTTTTAATTGCAGTAGATAAGCCATTAGCGGCATTAATATAGGTGTCTGCCGACGCATTGGACACAATAACCACCTTATCCCCGACTTGAGCTTTAGCGGGTAGCTGCAAGGTTGGCTGCCAATTTGATGTAGACAGTTTCACCTTTAAAGTGGGCTGAGTCATATTCGGTAAAGTTGCAGGGATTGTTGCCGATGAATCAATCACCTTTGTTGGTGAAGAGATCAGCTGCCAATATCCTTTGTCGCTTACATACATAAACTCATATTGATCGCCTGTTTTAAGCGTTAAAGTCGCTTGGCTATTAATATTGGTATTATTAATTTTTGCAGACCAAGTCGCTGTAGACTTGATAATAATTCTATCTCGATCACTTGCGGTAGCAGGTAAAGTGAAATTGGAAACCCAATTTCCATCTCCAAATGAAACTTCGGTAAGTGGACTATTTACTGCTGCTAAAGATGTTCCGATTTGCTGAACATTTAGCTTCTGAGGTTTTATATATTCAGGAACCCATTTTCCTAAAGCAGAATAATATTTAAACCAATATTCAGAGCCATTTTTTAATGAGAAACTGCTTGGGAATAGTAAGTTTGTTTTATCAATGTCCGAACTTGCACTTGCTGTAGAAACAACTTGTACGGTTGTTCCATCACGTACATCACTCGGTAATGCTATGGTTTGTGCCCATTTGTCATTTTGAATAAGTACTTTTTGCATTGATGCAGTTGTTAATGGAACGACTTCATAGGTCGCACCATTAGTAGGACTCACTGTCGCTAACTGAGCGATCCATTTATTTTGACTACTATTAAAGATGAATTGGTAAACATCTCCACTATTTATCTTTAATACTTCTAACGGAATATTGGTATTAGAAGTATCTAAATAGCTACTATAGGCAGCACTAGAAAGAATTGTAATTTTGTCCAAATTATTAGCGCTTGTTGGTAAAGTAAGGTTTTTGACCCAATTCCCATTTGCTAGATTAAATTCTAAATCTGAATAACCGGATGGAATTGATCCACTATTATTATTCTGATTTGGTGAAAGTACAGTTGCGGCATATACAAGTGAAGACGCAACAATTGCTCCAATAATGAGTGATGTTTTTAATTTAAAATTCACAGCAGCCTCTTTTATTTGTTTTTAGATTTTTCGAATAGCAGGTTAGCAAACCATTTTTACGCAGTCAATTTCACAACAATTCATTTTTTATTAAATTTCAATTACATGACCACCGAATCATTTTGAAATAAAAATATGAACCTTTTTAAAGAATAGTTTGTTTATGAGAATTAAATAACCAATTTTTAATATGTAGAAAATATTAAAAAGATATTTAAGGATAAAAAGAAAGGTAGTCTCTCTTTTTATCCTTTAGTTTTAATTTACTTTCTTTGGAAAGCTAAACCAGACAAATACAGTTAAAAGGAAGAAACAAATGGCAGAGATTGTAAGCACCCAACTATGCGCATAGCTAAAAGCTTGCTGAGCAACTGCAATCAATTGCCCTCCCAAAGGGCTTTCAAGGTTAGAAGCTAATTGCATGGTTTCACCAATCGAGATACTCGCTTTTTCAATTAAGTTCGACGGAAGCTCTGCTGGTAAAATAATTGAGCGGCTATAAAACCAAGATAACATTAACCCGAAAATAGCGACGCCTAAACCAGCTCCAAGCTCATAGGCCATACCTTCAATCGCACCTGCTGCACTTGCCTTTTGAGGTGGGACGGATGACATAATGGCAGCAGTTGAAGCCAGTAAGGCAATCTCAATGCTAAAGCCTAAAAAGACCATACACGTCCACGCTAAAAAGTGATCAGTCGAAAAGTTAAGCTGGGCAAGCCCCCATAGACTAAATCCACTTATTAAAATACCAACAGTAGATACAAGTCTAAGTCCCCACTTATTCAAGCAAATACCAGCTAATGGACCACCTAAACTAATTGCAATCATGAATGGAATAATAAACATGGCTGCCTGTAAGGGAGAAAACCCATGCACAAACTGCAACTCTTGAGACAAGAGTAATTCGAACCCAACCAAAGCAATCATGGAAACCACCGCCATAACAATGCTGGTAGAAATGACTGGATGTTTAAATAACTCCAGATCAATCATTGGCGTGGTCGTTCTTTTTTGGCTTCGAATGAAATGTATTAATGTACTTATACCCACCACAAACATCACAACCGTGAGCACCGAAAAGTTATACATCGCCGATTTGATTGAATAGATGAGGCTTAAAATTGCCACGACTAAAATTAAAGCTTGCCCTAAGTTAATTGGCTGATCAGTTTTCTCTTGCTGTTTAGGAATGATCATCACGATCATAACCAGAACCACTAAAATAATCGGGATATTGATGAGGAATACAGCTCCCCAATGGAAATGTTCTAGTACAAAACCACCAACTAATGGGCCAAAAGCTGCTCCGCCACCACCCACTGTAGACCAAAGACCAAGTGCAAAATTTCTCTGCTTCTCTTCGGTAAAAGCATTACGAATGCCTGATAAAGTGGCAGGAATAAGCATCGCTGCCCCTAGACCTAAAACAGCACGCGAAGCAATTAAGGCATAAGCTGTTGGAGAAAAAGCCGCAGCTAAGGAACCGACTCCAAAAATTGCAGTTCCAATAAATAATAATTTTTTAAAGCCAATACGATCACCAAGTGCACCCATCGGCAAAATCAAACCCGCCATAATCAGTGAATAAATATCAATGACCCATAAAAGCTGATTGGCAGTTAAATTCAATGCTGCACTTAAAGATGGTGTTGCAACATGCATCACTGTTGCATCAATCGTAACTGGTAAATATATAAGGACGATAATTGTCAGGATTAACCATTTTTTTTGCATAACGCTCTTCAATATCCAAAACTTGGACATGTGTTCAAATCATGGTTATTATATACACAATTGGACACTTGTCCAACTTTTAGTTTTAATGTAATTTGTGTCGAATTCAGTCAGGTGAAAGAAACATGGCCTATCTTAATCGCGATCAACGCAGAGAAATGATTCTGCAAGCAGCCATGCAAGTTGCTTTGGCTGAAGGTTTTACAGCCATGACTGTACGCCGAATCGCAACAGAAGCACAAACCTCTACAGGACAAGTTCACCACCACTTTTCTTCGGCATCTCATTTAAAAGCTGAAGCTTTTTTAAAGCTCATGGAACAGCTTGATGAAATTGAACAAACTCTAAAAACCACTAGCCAGTTTCAAAGACTCTTCATTTTGTTAGGCGCAGAAAATATAGATAGACTTCAGCCCTACTTACGCTTATGGAATGAAGCTGAACTCTTGATTGAACAAGATGTTGAAATACGCAAGGCTTATAACCTTGCCATGCAGAATTGGCATCAAACAATTGTGCAAGCGATTGAATCTGGTAAAAAAGAAGGTGAATTTAAAAATATATCTAATTCAACAGACATAGCTTGGCGGCTCATTGCCTTTGTATGCGGATTAGAAGGTATTTATCAACTTGGTTTACACGGTTTAGCTGAAGAAGACTTTAAGCGCCATACCGAAGCAATTATTCGCCTAGAATTATTATAAATATAGAAGCTGACATTAATTAAAATACCAGCTTTACAACACTAAAATTAGAACCAGCCTTTACGGCCTTTTAAAATTTGGTCAGTGCAACGTAAGGCTTCTTGAGTCAGTCCCCACAAACGGTAATCACCCGTGATTGAACCAATTTGAAAATTATGAGTATAGGCAAAACTCAGGTCGCGCTCAGGATCGCACCACGCTCCTGAACCATTGTAACCAATATGTCCAAAGCCATTTTTAGCGCGTTTACCCATTGTAATAATGCGGTGATATCCTAAGCGCCAATTCATCGGAATTGGCATGACACGATCACGTGCATAACTTTGAATAGTACTGAGCTCTTTAAATATTTCTGGGCGAATAAGTTGCTGTCGATCCCATTCACCGTGATTTGCCAGCATCGCATAAATTTTAGCAAGACTATTTGCAGTAAACGTGCCGTTCGCCGCTGGAATGACTGCTTGCAACCCCTCGTCACTAAAGAAACTAAGATGTTTCATTCCTTTTGGAATCATGGCATCTTGAAAGTCTTGAGGGTCTTGTCCAGTCCAAGTAATCATTTTTTCAGAGAGTGAACTCTTGCGCGTCTGTGGCTTTTTAGGTTTTTCAACTTGAGTAGATGCTGGTTTTTCTGGTTTTGGTTGAATAATTAAACGTGCTACACGATCCAACTCATTTGCAGGCGTCCCAAAATAAGCGCCGTCTAACTGCAACGGTTCAACAAGATATTTTTGCATGAGCTGATCTAAAGATTGACCAGTTGCTTTTTCAAGTACACCACCGACAAGCCAACCAAATGTTAAAGCTTGATAAGCATTACCCTCTCCTGCAAGGAACCTTGGCTTAGTCGCTGCAACCACATCTAACATATGTGACCAGTCGAGCATTTCTCTCGCACTTTCGATAATATTTCGCACATCAAACATGCCACTTTGATGGCTTAGCACATGACGCAATGTCATTTGCTCTTTTCTATTTTGAGCAAACTCAGGCCAATAAGTCGCAATCGGTTTGTCGTATTCTAAAAAACATTCACTTACTAAAATATGCGCTAAAGTTGCAAGTATGCCCTTACCTGTAGAATAGCAAACTGCCAATGTGTCAGGTTGCCAAGCTTCGGTTTGTGATTTTAGACCAGTGTAGATATCTACAACTTTCTGGCCTCTAAAATAAACCGCTAATGCAGCTCCACCTTGTCCTGTTCTAGCATCTTGAAGACGGCTAAATTGGTGGGCTAAATCAATAAAACTTTCATCTAAAATACCGTGATAGTTATGGGTATCGGCCAGTAAAATTTCTTTAATCACATGAAGTTCCTTGCATTTTTTGTTATTTTGCTCAAAAACAGCCCAAACCTCTGTTCAGGCTGCTGATATTTTTATAATGCTTTTACTGTTCCTGCAACATGCGGTTTTTGAGATTTCGCATTACGAATCAAGAAATCAGTCTTTTTATCTGCATTGGCAGTTAAAAACTCAACTTTCGACGGTAAGAACATTGGTAGCTTAAACCATACATCTGCTTCATAAGCATTTGGTAATTCGAGGTTCGCTAGTGCTTTAGCTTTACTCCACATGCCATGTGCAATTGCTTGCTTAAAGCCAAATGCTTTTGCAGTAATGGCATGAATATGAATTAAGTTAAAATCACCAGACACTTTCGCATAACGGCGGCCTGTGTTTTCTAAAATATCCCACTCTGCCTTTGGAACATAAGCTGGTGCTTGTTCTTCTTTGGCTTTATCACCTACTCTTTTCTCGACTTTTTGACGAGATAAATAAGTCGTTAAGCCTTCCATCACTACTTCATTACCAACTTTTGCTGTGGTAATAAAGTCAAACTGAACACCTTTATCATGCGGTTTTAGTTCCCCAAATTTACATGACAAAGTTAATTTTTCAGTCACAGCAATTGGTCTGGTCTGTTTAATCTGGTTACGAATATGGACTAAACCTAAAATTGGAAATGGAAAGGCTTCTGCTGTCATCATGTGCATTTGCAAACTTTGAGAAAGCACAGCCAAATAAATTGCTGGTACAAAGCCATTATTTTGAAAGCCACATACTTCGTTATAAGCTTTAAGATGGCTTTGATCAATTTCTAAAGTATCTACCACATATTCAACTTGCGGTAATATTTTTGGACCTTTCGGCTTTTTAAAAATTAAACCTTGCACAACTTTTGGATAAGCCAATGCCGCTTTTGGTAGCTGGCTAAAATGACGAGTATTCATACCTAACCTTTTATAATTTATAGATTCTTGAATAAAAAAGGGATGCATAAGCACCCCTATTTCGCTAAAAGTGCTTAAGCGCCCAACAAGCTTTGACCGCACACGCGTACAACGTTGCCATTTACGCCTGTAGAAGCAGTTGATGCAAACCATGCAATCGTTTCTGCTACATCAACAGGTAAACCACCTTGTTGCATTGAGTTCATACGGCGACCAGCTTCACGAATTGCAAATGGAATCGCAGCAGTCATTTGAGTTTCGATAAAGCCAGGTGCTACTGCGTTAATGGTAATACCATTTTTTAAGATAGGCGCAGTAAATTTAACTAGACCAATTACACCAGCTTTTGAAGCAGCATAGTTGGTTTGACCAAGGTTACCAGCAATACCGCTAATTGATGATACACAAACAATACGGCCATTTGCATTTAGACCATCGTTTTCTAACAAGTAGTTATTTACGCGTTCAGCAGCAGACAAGTTAATATTAATGACCAAGTCCCAAAGCTCTGGCTTCATGTTTGCCAAAGTTTTGTCACGTGTAATACCTGCGTTATGAACAATAATATCTAAACCGCCTTGTTTTGCAGCAGCAGTTTTAATTTTTTCGCCCGCATCAGCAGCTGTAATGTCAATTGCCAATGTAGAACCGCCAATGTCAGCTGCTACACGGTCAAGGTCAGCTTGTTGTTGTGGTACGTCTAAACAAATAACATGCGCGCCGTCTCGAGCCAATACATGTGCAATTGCCTCACCAATACCACGGCTTGCACCAGTTACTAATGCAGTTTTTCCAGCAAGTGGTTTTGCCCAATCAACATCAACCACATCTGCTTTAGATACACGAATCACTTGACCAGATACATAAGCTGAACGTGGAGAAAGTAAGAAACGTAATGTTGATTCAAGGTTTGCAGCAGCACCTTCATCAACATAGACAACTTGAGCAGTAATACCCTTTTTAAATTCTTTACCTACAGATTTGATAAAGCCTTCAAGTGCACGCTGAGCGATTGCTTGTTTTACAGTTTTTGCAGTTTCAGGAGTTGTACCAATCACAATCACTCGACCAGAAGTCGCAACTTGACGTGCAATCGGGTTAAAGAATTTATAAAGTTCATTTAACTGTTCTGAGTTTTGAATACCAGATGCATCAAATACAACTGCTTTGAATTTTGATTCTTTATCGCCTGCATTGAATGGACGTAAATTTAAACCAACTTTTGCAGCTTCTTGTTGTAATGCAACATTATTGCCTACATAGCTGTCAGCATGAACATTGCTAAGTACTTGTGCAATCGCACCAGATAATACACTTGACGGCGCTGCGCCAACCAATACTGCACCATTCACTACTGGCTGAGCACTTTCAAAACGCTCTAATACAACTGGCGATGGTAAACCCAGATTTTTAACAACGAATTTACCAATAGGAGATTGTGTAAATGCTTGGTATTGATCAGTCATGATTATTATCTCTCAAAGAAATGAATTTTCTACGACAGGCTTCATTATGTTATGAGATGAATAGCAACAATATGAAAGCAGTCGTTCATTAGAGTTACTCCAAATCATACTTGACTTCATCTTTGGATGTCTTGACCTGAATGCTATCTACAATGTCATTCTAGTCAATACAGGTCTATTTGAATTGTGTTAAGGTAGCTTACAAGAATATCGTTATTATGCTTGGAAAAGCCTTATGAGCAAAACAACTCAAGAAAATCCAGCAGTCGAGAATTCTGCTCAGGAAAAAGTGTCAAATACATCAAAGTCGGCTTCTAACACGGCTAAGCGTAACAGCACTACTCCTAAAGCAGCAACTAATACATCAAAAACGACACGTACTCGTTCAACGACTGCACCTGCACGTAGCCCTCGCACCAAGAGCGCGGCTACAGCAACTACTTCTACATCTTCAAATGTAGCTGCAGCACCAAAAGCAACAAAAACCAAAACTTCTGTTCAACAGGATAAAACCATGAGCCAAAACACTGTTCGCCGCGTTGCAATTATTGGTGGCAACCGTATTCCATTTGCACGTTCAAATACTGCTTATTTCAAAGCGTCAAATTCTGACATGCTGACAGCAGCATTGAATGGTTTGGTTGAACGCTTTAACTTACAAGGTAAGCGTATTGGTGAAGTCGTTGCTGGTGCTGTTTTAAAACACAGCCGTGACTTTAATATGACTCGTGAAGTTGTATTAAGCACAGATCTTGCTCCTGAAACCCCTGCTTATGACATTCAAATTGCTTGTGGTACAGGTTTACAAGCAGCTTTTGTTGTTGCAAACAAAATTGCACTTGGTCAAATCGATGTAGGTATTGCTGGTGGCGTAGACACCACTTCTGACGCGCCGATTGCTGTAGGTGATGGCTTACGTAAAGTTTTACTTGAACTCAATGTAGCTAAAACGGGTAAAGACCGTCTTAAAGCTTTAACAAAAATTGATTTTAAAAAGCTTCTTGATGCACCAAGCAATGGTGAACCACGTACTGGCCTTTCAATGGGTGAGCACCAAGCCATCACTGCTTTAGAATGGGGTATCACTCGCGAAGCACAAGATGAGTTAGCTGCTAGCAGCCATCAAAAACTTGCTGCTGCTTATGAACGTGGTTTCTTTGATGACTTAATGACTCCATTCTTAGGTCTTAACCGTGACAACAACTTACGCGCAGACAGCACAGTTGAAAAACTTGCTAAATTGAAGCCAGTTTTCGGTAAAGGCGAAACTGCGACAATGACAGCAGGTAACTCAACTCCGTTGACTGATGGCGCTTCTGTGGTATTGCTTGCTTCTGAAGAATGGGCAAAAGAAAACGGTCATGAAGTTTTAGCTTACCTTTCTTTCTCTGAGACAGCAGCTGTTGACTTTATTGGTAAGAACGGTCCTAAAGAAGGTTTGTTAATGGCCCCTGCTTATGCGGTGCCTCGCATGCTTAAGCGTGCAAACCTTAAACTTCAAGACTTCGATTTCTACGAAATTCATGAAGCATTTGCATCTCAAGTGTTGTCTACTTTGAAAGCTTGGGAAGATGAAAAATTCTGTAAAGAACGTCTTGATTTAGATGCACCTTTAGGTTCAATTGACCGTTCTAAACTGAACGTAAATGGTTCATCTTTAGGTGCAGGCCATCCATTTGCTGCAACTGGTGGTCGTATCTTAGCAACTGCTGCTAAATTGATTAATCAAAAAGGTTCAGGCCGCGCTTTAATCTCGATCTGTACAGCAGGTGGTGAAGGTGTGGTTGCGATTGTAGAAAAATAATTTCTATTTATCGACCTAATAAAATAAGCACCCATTTGGGTGCTTATTTTCATTTCAGTATATTGGCTTAATGAAGTGATGCAGCTTTTGCATCTGGGAAAAATTTATCTTCAATATGGTCATAGCACCACTGGAAAATAAAGGTATAAACCAAAATACATAAGGTTAAGCCAATATCTAAAATAAATGCATCAATAACAGTCATCTGCATCATATAGGCAATCATCGGTACAGTTGCAATCAGCAAACCACCTTCAAAACCAATCGCATGTAAAATCCGTACAGGGATCGTTCTTTCCCAATTATATTTATGCTCTACTTTTTCAAAATAGTGGTTAAAAATCATATTCCAAAAAACTGAAACCACTGCCATAAACACACCGAGTGTACCGGTTACATCCATTGGCATATCAAAAATAAAACTTAATGCAATCGCAATGATGACCAATAAAATTCCTTCATAACTGATTGCATGAATGAGTCTTCTCTTGGAAATCAACATTTTTAAATACTCAATAATAACTTGGATAATGTGCATTTTATTTTTATAATATTGATTAATCCAATCATGTTCTTTCAGTTTTTTTGACAGATGAATATTAATCAAGAACAACTACTCATGTTTCAAGCCGTGATTGAAACCGGCTCTTTTTCTGCAGCAGCGCGTAAACTTGGCAAAGTTCCTTCGGCTGTAAGCATGTCTATTGCCAACTTAGAAATTGATCTGGACTTAACTTTATTTGATCGTAAAGGCCGTGAACCCATCCCTACTGACGAAGCACGGGTGTTATACGAAAAAACATCTCAGCTTTTAATTGAGATGAATCAATGGAAACAACATGCTCACGCGTTAAGTACAGGTTTGGAAGCCAATTTAACTCTTGTGATTGTCTCTGAACTTTTACACACCAATTGGACCGACTATATTTGTCTTTTAGAAAGTCGTTTTCCAGACTTACAAATTAATATTGTGTCTGCTCCTCAAGAAGATGCACTTCAAATGTTATTAGATGGCTCTGCCCAACTTGCACTGATGTTTGAACGCGAACACCTAGATAACAGAGAACAATTTGTAGAACTTAAACGTGAGGCTTTAATTCCGGTTATTTCAAATAGCCATCCCCTCGCAAGCCAAAATCAAGTTTCTTATGAACAAATTCTTACTACACGACAAATTGTAGTTGCAAGCCGAGATGAAACTTTAAAACCTGAATTGCTATTTTCGAAACATTATTGGCGTACAGACAACCACCACTCTGCTTGTTTAATGATTTTACGCAATCTAGGTTGGGGTGTTCTTCCTCAAGAAATGTTCAAAGAAAACCCTGAATTAAAAAATAAACTTAAAGTATTGGATTTATTAGATTTCACTCCCCGATTTGAATATTATGTCGACTTGGTATGGAGTCGAGAAAGTGAACTCGGTGCGGCTGCTAGATTTTTGATTGAACATATCCGTAAGCAACGAATGCAACCACTGCCTTAAAAATATTTCAAATTAGATGCAGAACCTAAACGTTTTTCTTTGAAATATAACAATTGATATATCGACAGCATGAATAGACTTTGTGCTATAAAGAAAACATAAGATTTATTACTGAAGATGTTGAATATCAATGACTCATACAGCACTTGACCAATTAAAAACATTAACGACCGTTGTTGCCGACAGTAGTGACCTTGATGCAATTCGTAAATTCCGTCCATTAGACGCGACGACTAATCCTTCATTGATTACGGCAGCAGCAGAACAACCAGAAAGTAAAGAGCTCATTGAAGATGCTTATTATCAAGCCAAAGAAGAAGGCTATAGCAACGATGAGTTAATCGAAAGAACCATTGATATTTTAACCGTAAAATTTGGCGTAGAAATTTTAAAACTGATTGAAGGTCGTGTTTCGACAGAAGTTGATGCTGCACTTTCATATGACACTGAAGCGACCATTAAAAAAGCGCATGAATTATGTGAACTTTACAAAGGTTACGGTATTGATCAGTCACGTATTCTTATTAAAATTGCATCGACTTGGGAAGGTATTCAAGCTGCCAAAGTGCTCGAAGCTGAAGGAATTGCTTGTAACCTCACTCTCCTTTTCGGTTTACATCAAGCCCAAGCGTGTGCAGATGCAAAAGTGACTTTAATCTCACCGTTTGTAGGCCGTATTTTAGATTGGTACAAAAAAGCTGAAGGTGTAGACGCTTACCCAATCGAAAAAGATCCAGGTGTCGTTTCAGTTAAGAAAATCTACACTTACTACAAGCAGCAAAATATTCCAACTCAAGTGATGGGTGCGAGCTTCCGTAGTATTGATCAAGTGCTTGGGCTAGCTGGATGTGATTTGCTAACCATCTCGCCAAGCTTACTTACCCAGCTTGAGCAAGATACTCGTACAGTCGATGCAGCACTTGATGCAACTCAAGCAAAACAAGCAGAAGCGATTGTTAGACCAGCTCAAGATGAACAAAGTTTTAAAGATGAACTTAACCATGACTTAATGGCATTCCAGCTTTTACAAGGTGGTGTTGATGGCTTTATTAAAGCACGTGACCAATTAAGCCTTTTGTTACGTCAGTCTTTTGGAATTGATGCGGAAATAAAATCTTAAAAAACTGCACTTTTCATACAAAATTGCCGATTTTTGTTATCATGATAAAAATCGGTTTTTTATTGGGTTTCTCGTGTTCGGCATAACAGATTTAACAACATATATTATTGGTACATTCCTAATTGTGTTATTGCCAGGACCCAATTCTCTTTATGTGATGTCAATCGCTTCGCGCTACGGGATTAAAACCGGATATATGGGTGCATTCGGTATTTTCACCGGTGACCTTATTTTAATGCTATGTACAGTACTCGGAGCTGCTTCTCTACTTAAGGCATTCCCATGGGTATTTGTCATTCTTAAATTAACAGGTGCACTTTATTTATCTTATTTAGGCTTTAAACTGTTACAAGGCAGTATTCAACGCTGGAAACAACGCAATCAAACTCAACCAGAAATGGCTGATTTACCTGCTTTAGATAAAGTTCATCCTTATAAAACAGCACTCAGTATTAGTTTACTCAACCCTAAAGCGATTTTATTTTTCCTCTCTTTCTTTGTTCAATTTGTTGAACCAGATTATGCTTATCCTGCTCTGAGCTTTTTAATTTTAGCAATTATTTTACAGATCATTAGCTTTAGTTATTTAACTGCATTAATCTTCTCTGGAATTAAGCTCTCGGCATTTTTTAAAGAGAACCATAAAATTGCAGCAAGCGGAATCTTTTTAGTCGGAATTCTATTTTTTGGATTTGGTTTAAAACTAGCAACCTCTACGATTTAATTATTTTAAACTAATAACTTTTGTATTAGAAAGTTAAAACATCATGAACTGCTAAAAGTCCAGCATGCCATCTGTTTTAACTTCATTAAGTACAAAAAAAGTTCTGACTTGTCTTACTCCGGGTAAGGCAATAATCTTTTCACTATGAAATCGGTTAAACGCTGCTAAATCTTTAACACGAATTTTTAGAAAATAATCGACTTCTCCCGCCACCAGATAACACTCTAAAACATTTTCCAAATCACCCGAGGCTTGTTCAAATGCTTGAAAGCTGTCAGGGGTTGAACGGTCCAAAACTACACCAACTAACACCACTGTACCACGTTGAACCGTATTAGGATTGATCCGAGCACGGACATCCAAGATTGCTCCAATCTTAAAAAGACGCTGAGTATGATTCCAACAAGATGATGTACTAATACCTACAAGTTTTGCCAATTCAGCATTACTTAAACGCCCATTTTCCTGTAAGGCACGCATAATTTTCAGTTCTAGTGGTGTTAAATTTTCAGCTTTCTCGTCCATAAAATAATATTCTTTATTCATTGTTATTTATGGAACGAATGATAGCATTATTTAAGAATTTAAAAATATTATTTATTTTTTAACCCAAAAATAGAAAGCACCTTCTTAAAAAAAATTGTTAAATTCACCCCAACTAGAAGCAATGGCAGAAGCCTATTAATTTTTCTTGGATTTAGAACACATATCATGCAAAAAATTCTTCAAGATTTTTCAATTCCAGCAGTATTTGCTGGTTTTATTACCTTTCTCATTGGTATTAGTGTTTCGGCCGTTTTAGTGATTCAGGCGGCTCAAGCTTTAGGTGCTTCACCTGAACAAATCACTTCATGGTTTTGGGCTTTGGGTTTGGGTATTGGCTTATCAGGACTCATTCTTTCTTGGAAATTTAAATATCCTGTAGCGACGGCGTGGTCAACCGCTGGTCTTGCTTTAATTATGGCAACAGGTAGTGGATATAGTTTAAATGAAGCGATTGGTGCTTTCTTAGTTGGTGGTTTATTAACAGCTATTTTAGGCTTTTCAGGTATTTTTCAAAAAGCGCTGTCATACATTCCTCAAAGTTTAACAAGTGCCATGCTGGCAGGCGTCCTACTCAAATTTGGTATTTCACTTTTCGCAAGTTTACAAAATGATTGGGCATTCGTTTTATCGTTACTTAGCATTTATGTCATTACAAAAAGATTATGGCCGCGTTATAGCATTGTATTTACCGTAATTGCAGGTATTGCCCTGTGTCCTGTCTTTTTAGAATTTCATATACCTACAATTCAGTGGTCTTTAGCAAAACCTGTTTGGATTAGTCCTGACTTTAGCTGGTCAGCACTTTTGGGCTTAGCACTGCCACTGTTTGTGATTAGTATGGCTTCTCAATATTTACCGGGTATTGCCATGATCAAAAGTTATGGCTACAAACCACACGTGAATCAACTCATTGGCTGGACAGGTTTAACCCAAGTTGTGCTTGCACCATTTGGCTGTTATAGCGTCAATATTGCTGCGATTAGTGCTGCCGTAAGCTTAGACGACCAAGTTCATCCTGACCCAAGCAAACGCTATATTGCAGGTATAAGCTGTGGTTTTTTCTACATCTTAATGGGTTTGTTTGCTGCAACACTCACAAGTTTATTGATGTCTTTCCCCCATATTTTTATTGTCGCTTTGGCTGGTATTGCATTACTTGGTACGATCAGCCACAACATTGCGATTGCTTTTGCTCAAATTGAAGAACGTGAAGCTGCATTATTTACCTTTTTATGTAGCGCTTCGGGTATTCAATTCTTCGGGATCGGCTCAGCATTTTGGGGATTGGTGGTCGGAATTATTGTATTTGTTGTGCTCAAATTTAAAGCCCAAAAAAGCTAATAAAAAAAACGTTCATAGCTCTCTATTTTCAATGCTATGAACGCTTTTTAGTATGTTTTCTTATAACTCTCTTACTACGACTGATTTTGCCATTTTGTCGTGCCAGCCTTGTTTTTTAGCGTCAAATGCCACCCAAAAAAGACCAATACCAAATACTAAAATTGATGGAATATAGCCAATATATCGAATAATACTTTGCATGACTGTGAGCTTATTACCTGTTTTTTCATCTAAAACTTTTAAGCGCATCAAACGTTTGCCGGGCGTACCTGCAAAATACAACCAACATAAAACTGAATATAAAAAAGGAAATCCGTAGTTCACAATCAGGTCAAACCAATAGTTTTGTGGCTGACTACTTAAGCCTGTAGCAAATACTAAGTCGTAATCTCCCCGATAAAAAATCCATGCGGCTGGAATAATTGCCAAACAAAGAATAAGACTATCAATAATCATTGCGCCAAATCTTAACCAGAACCCTGCATACTCATACTTATAAGTCATGCTCACCTCACTTTGTTATTGTTTAATAGCTAAAATGGTCTTACTACTTTACTTTTATCCTAAATGAAACCTTTTTATTTTTAAATACTTAAATAAATTTTAAATTTCTTACTTTTATATTTTATTGTAATTATTTTGATCAAAAATATCATTAACCACATATCTATACAAAAACTTAATTTAATCTTTTAAAAACTGACATTTTTTTATGTCAGTTATATCAAAATATGTTTATAAATAAATTAAATTACAAATAAATATTATATTTATTGCCAAAATAAAATATCTATTTTAAATTCTTTTTTTAATAAAAGTGCTGCAAATAATAGAGCCAATCCGATTGTAATTAAAAAAACACTTAAACTGATTAATCCATAAACAATTGTTATACCGCCTAATATAGCTAAAATATAAAAAATAATTACACTGATTGTTGGCATTTCAATTTATTCCACTACTTAAAATAAAAGCAATTTATTCTATCGAGTTTATAAACGATTGCTGTTTTCAAATGTTGATTACACTATTATTTTGTATCATCATACATTAATAATGTTATTAAACTTATTTAATGTTAATTTAGTTTAATAGAAAGTGATGAAGTTCACATAAGTTTTATTTAATTTCAAAATAATGTTTTTCAGTCACAAGTTTAATTTTTAAGTTTTTATATAAGCGTTCTTTTGAGTCTTCTAGTGAAGGAACAACTTTTTCTGCAAATTTATCTTCAGTCATCAGTCTTGCATAAGTTTTGTAGCCAATGATTAACTTTTGAGGTTCTTTACCCGTTTGACTAAACTCTTCAATGAGTTTATTGACTTTCTTTGCTGTTAAATCTGCCATCTTTCTTAGCCCCCCTTTAATTTACTATTTTGTTATACGGCTTCTTTGTGACAGAAATATGAACCGTAATTTTTTGTAATTTTCATGTAAATATTAACAATTATTGGTCTACAGCATACTTATCAGTTCAAAACCAGCAAAGCAATCAATTCAACTATTTGATTTATATTTATTTTATTTAATTTCAATTACTTTTAATTGAATAGATGTCTCCATAGAATGAAATATGTTAATCTTTAATTAATAAAAGCTTCATACATATAACAACTGTAAATAAGAGGAATAACATCATGAATTACCAACATATTATTGTACCAGTAGATGGTTCTGAGATTTCTTTAGCAGCAGCTCGACAAGCAGCTCACATTGCAAAAGCATTTGGTAGTAAATTGACCGCCATTAGTTTGGTTGCGGTAGATCCTTTTAGTGGCGTAGATTTTTATTACATCTCACCTGTTGTAAAAGATTATTTTGTTGAAGCACGCGCCAACGCAGAAAAAACTCTCGCAAAAGTTAAAGCTTTATGTGCTGAAGAAGGTATTGATGCAGAGACTCAAATCATCCAAGGTGAAATTTCTTCAGATGGTATTTTGAAAGCCGTAGAAGACTTAGGTTCTGATTTAATTGTGATTGGTTCGCACGGCCGTAAAGGTTTCCAAAAACTAATTTTGGGAAGCTTTGCTCAAGATGTTTTAAATAGCACAAAGATTCAAGTTTTAGTCGTAAAAGAGTAAAATACTTGAAAGATAAAAGCCCAATCCTATGATTGGGCTTTTTAATAAAATAACTTATAGAAATTTTACACCCACTAAAAAACCGTATAGAATAGTTCACTATTCCATCAATTTCGTGAGTCACGCCAATGAAGTAAGTCTTTTTTCTCATCAATTTTTTCTTTTTTTGATGTGCAAAATAGACTATTTTTGTGATTTACCGTCTCTATTAAAAATTATCATTCTCCTATTTTGTACATCCTGTATTTATGAGGTTTTTTATGACTCAGCAGGCATGTGTAATATCGCAACTTACCTTAGAGTTCCCTTCAAAGGTAATGTTTAAGCGTCTAAATTTTAGTCTTGAATCGAATCAGGTATCTGCCCTAATTGGTCGTAATGGCCAAGGCAAATCTTTGCTTATGCAATTGTTAAATGAGACGCTTACATTAGATTCAGTTGTTACATCAGGGCAAATATCCTGGCATTTAAAACATGCGTATTTACATCAATTGCATCGTTTGACAGCACTGACGATTGCTGAAGCCTTAGATATCTTAGATATTTACGACGCTTTTAAAAGAGTTGAACAAGGTAATTCCGACTTCGATGATTATGATTTATTGGAAGGTAAATGGGACTTGCCCACTTTATGGAACAACCTTTTAGAATCTGCTGGTCTACCAACAGATTTAGATTTCCCAGTTAAAAATTTAAGTGAAGGTCAAAAAACCAAATTGGCTCTAAGCTGTTTATTTTTAAAATCAGACCACTATCTATTACTTGATGAGCCTAGTAATCATCTAGATCAGGAATCTAGACAATGGTTAATCGATCATTTAAAAAAACACCCAGCAGGTAGTCTTATCATTAGCCATGATCGGACTTTATTAAATGAAGTCGACCATATTTATCATTTAAATGAACATGGTCTACATCACACCACCGGAAATTATGAAAAATTTTATGGGCAGTATCAAACCAATATTGCAGCTCTAGAGCAATCTATTCAACAGAGCCAACGTGAAGTTAAGCACATGAAGCAAAAGCAACATGATGTATTAATGAAAGCTCAAAAACGAGAGCGTGCTGGCAATAAATTAAGAGAATCAAATTCTAAAGCCAAGATTTTGCTCGACTTTAAAAAGGAACAAGCAGGTCAAAGCATAGCTGCTATACAGTCTCAACATCAGCGACAAATTTCAAACAGTCAAAATGATTTAAAAGATAAGAAATTGTTTCTCGAAACGGTTAAACCTCAACAGTTTGTCTTCCCGTCTTTTCATAAGAAATCTGGTGAAATTCTGCGGATTAAAAAATTGAAACTGAAACATGGTACTCAAAAACCCATTGATCTAGCTGTACAAGCAGCTCAAAAAATTCGCATAGCAGGAGAAAATGGTATTGGAAAATCAACTTTACTTAAGGCAATTCATGCACAGAACAATCAACCCTGTGACAGCATTCACTTATCTGTAGAGTGTTTCTATCTCGACCAGAACTTTAGCTTTTTGTGTGATGAAATCACTGTTATTGAAAATTTATCTCACATGAATAATGAACTTTCAGAACTCGAATGGAGAAATTTGCTAGGTCAACTTCGAATTCGTGGGGATAAAGGTACCCAACTATTGTCTCAGTTAAGTGGTGGTGAAAAATTAAAAGTAGCTTTATTGGCTCTTAGCCAGTTAAACCCTGCACCTGAACTTCTGTTATTAGATGAACCAGAAAATCACTTGGATATTGAATCTAGAGAACTACTTGCTAATGCTATTGAGAGTTATGAAGGTGCGGTATTGCTCGTTTCACACGATCAACTGTTTGTTGAAAGCTCGGGCATTCATGAGTCATTTTCCTTAACGTAATAGTTAGTAATATACCAATTTTCAAATTTACTAGTTCTCATTTGAGAGCTAGTAAATTCCATCAGTTATTATTTTTTTACGTTATTTAATAATTCAAGATCTAGATTATATTTGACAGTTTTATTTTTACGAGCACTATTACGTATTTGATAAACTTGAATAATATAATCGCCGTCAACTGGTAAAGTAAGCTCTCCATTAAAACCTATAGTTGAGCCAATTAATAATGCGTTATCTTTACCTGGCTTCTTACCAGGTGCAAAAATATTAATGTAGGCTAAATTCCCCAGACTATTGATATCAAATTTTAATATTTGGCCTTTTTTTGCATAAATTCTATACCTTACATCATCGTAGCCCTGAAATTTTCCAGTTAAAGTGGTATGTGGTGAACTTTGTAAAAAATTAACTTTTTGCTCATTATTTTTGGCATAGATAGTGAGCGAAGTAGCTGAAATAAGCGTAGATAGTAATAATGTTTTAATGATTTTCCTCAATTTATTGACCCTCGAAATTATTTTTACAATGATTATATTAAAAATGATTTTTATAAAATTTTACTTTATGTATGAGTTTGATGAGTAGTAGTTGCTTTTTATAACCAGTAACAAATAAAGTATCTTAGAAATCTAAATTATCTTTCTTTTCAATAATTATTTAAAAGTTAAAGTATATGAATAATCTATAAGTCTGGAAGAATTTTTAATGAATATTATTATTCGTGATGAGCAAGCCGAAGATATTGAAGCCATTGAAGAATTGACAAAAGCAGCTTTTCAAAATGCTGAGCACACAAGTCATACCGAGCATTTTATTGTTAATAGTCTAAGAGATCACGGACAACTTACTATTTCTCTAGTTGCAATTGAAGATGAGTCTATTATTGGACATATTGCTATTTCTCCGGTTGAGATTAGCTCAGGCGAAATAGGTTGGTATGGTTTAGGTCCTATCTCTGTTCATCCAAATAAACAAGGATGCGGTGTTGGCTCGCTTCTCATCAATAAATCACTAGAAAAGTTAAAACAACTTGGCGCTCAAGGATGTGTTTTATTAGGTGATCCAAATTATTACAGCCGATTTGGTTTTAAAAATTATCCTGAGCTAATTTTTCCTGATGTACCGAGTGAATATTTTCAGGCTCTAACTTTTTCGGGCAATATTCCAAAAGCGAATGTCACATACCATGAGGCTTTTAATGCGACGCAATAATAAAAACTTACTATCTTCAAAAGAAAACTCCTAAAAATAGGAGTTTTCTTTTTCATTGGTTTTGAACAAAATTTACTTAAATATCAGCTTTTATTTAACACGCTCAATTTGGAAAACTTCAATATCGGTAGGCTTAACTCTATGCTTATCTACCTCACCAACAACACGTACTTTATCACCTGCTTTTAGTTCAAGAGGTTTCCATAAGTCATCATCGATATCAATTATGATTGAACCAGTTGCGTCTTTTAACTCAAAATGATCCCCAGCAATATGCTTTACGATCGTACCAGTTAAAGTTACTCCAGATTCATCAGCCAACGTTTTTACTTTGGACACTGTAACTACATTTTTTGTTGCCTCTTTTAATAAAGCAGCATCTGGTTTAGCTATCACCGCACTACTTCCTAATAAAGCAAATCCAGCCAATGCTGTTAAAAGTATTTTTTTCATGACAATTACCTACTTTTTAATATTCTTAGTTATATAAACAAATTCTTTTAAAGTTATAGATTTAGCTTTTGTGGCTTTTTGTATCTTATTAGGGTCTTTGTTTAATGAGAATAAATAGTAACATTAAAAAATTCTTTAAGTTCTCTTTTCCCACAACTATTTTATGGCCTTTATTTTTTCGTGAATTTACTTAAGAAAGCTTTTTCTTAAGTAAATTAAACTCAGCATTTAAATATCACTTCATTGTTAAGCAACAAGTTGTCCTAAATTCAATAAAATATTTATGGCTTCTGTCTCGTCCTCGGTTTGCATAACAATCATTCTGTCATAAGAAATTCCACCAACCTCAATATAAATTTTTGGATGGGGAAGCTGAGGAATATAGACTTTTAGTGGTTGATAAAGAGCAAGAAGATAACCGAATGAATCATAAGGATAATGATCATCTTTTAATGTCTTCTTTATGATGACATAGTTGTTCAATATATTTAAAATAAAACCGTATTCATTTTCAGAATGAAATTTAGCGTCCATACCTACCTCCTTGATTAGTTAATATTTTTATAATCAAACTTAAAGGTTAAATTTCTGATCTGAGGATATTTGAACCAATTTATTTTAAATATAGAGTTCTATTTAAAATAATTAGTGTCGAATTTAAATATATTTAAAACCAAGTGTATTAGTCAACATATTTTGAACAGTGCCATTAAAAATAAATCTTTTGAGTTACAAATCACAATTTAAGACAACAATAAAAAGATATAAAAAAACCCATCTTACGATGGGCTTTGGGCATTCAACTAGATTATGAATCTTTATCCATTGAATGAGGAGTTGTGGTTTTATCTTGCTGTTTTGTGTCGTTTTCACCTTGGCAAGCACTCACACTCAAAGAAATAAAGGCGGCTAAACCCAAGGTCGCTATAATTTTTGTCATGTTTCACCTCATGAATTGTTCAGATTAATGAGTTAATAAATACTTTTTATTAGTTTTACGATCAGCATAAGTTTCTAGGCTTTTTTGTAGATTTAGCGCAAAAATGTAAAGCTATTTAGTTTTAATTTTAAGTGCCCATTTAAAATTTAACTCACCAAGTTCAGAGCCCAGTACCTAAAATAAACTGAGATTAAATATTAACTGAATGCCTGAGCGTTTTGAGGAGTAAGTCATATAAGTGATCTACAGCTTTAGACTCCAAAGATGCCCGGCTTCGGTAAACAGCGACCTCCATAGGTTCTAAAGGTCCTAGGCCATGATCAGCACTTAAAATAGTTAAATGCTCAGGTGCACTACACTGTGTAAACACTGCAATTGCTAGACCACTTTCCACTGCTGCAATTTGGCCAGCTAAACTTGAACTGTTGTATACCACCCGATAACGGCGTCCCTGTAAAGCCAAAGAATTAATAGCACTCTTTTTGGCTTGACTAGTACTTTCATAAACTGCAATTGGGAGTGGATCTTCTCGCCAGAGTTCAAATTGTGGAGAGCCTACCCAAACCATTGGTTCATGAAATAAAAGTGTTCCTTGACGAGCGTTATCTCTCGAAATTAATGCTAAATCTATATCCCCAGTTTCTACCCGTGGTATTAACGAAGTAGACTGCTCACAAATTAATTCAATTTCAACACCTCCATAACGTGGAGCAAAACGCTTAAGTACAGGCGTTAAATATTTTGCAGCATAATCATCGGGCACCCCAAGGCGTATACGCCCCTTCAGCTCATCTCCGTGAAATGCCATTTGGGCTTCTGCATGTAAGTCAAGAATACGGCGCGCATAACCTAAAAGTAGCTGTCCTTGAGACGTTAATTCAATTTGTCGGTGCGTTCGTATTAAAAGTTGGCAATGTAAAGCTTCTTCAAGTTTTTTTATTTGCATGCTAACAGCTGACTGTGACCGATATAACTCCGGTGCTGCGTTTGATAACGAGCCTGTATCTACTACGGTGACAAAACACTTTAGCCAATCAATCTGTAAATTTTTTAAAGTCATTAGAATTTATCTATTCGATTTTCAAATAGTATATAAAAGAATTATGCGCTTTTCTTTATTTATTGCTTCTCTCATACTGAACTTATAAAAAGTTAAAACAGTTCATTTTTAAACGCCCCTAACGATGAATTGATTAACAACTGAATAACTCGTTAATCACTGTCCTTAATAACCATTTTATCACTTCGTATTTCTTAGGTATTACGCACTAGGAGGAGGTATTATGCGCCTAAATAAACAGTTGCTTGCGTCACAAAGTGCGACATCCACTTTCGTTTTACTGTGGGGAAGTGCTGCGATTTTTACTCGATGGGGGCTCGACAGTGCCTCACCTATAGCATTATTAATTCTGCGTTTTGCCACAGGTTTGTTTGTTTTGTTGTTAATTGCTATTTTTAGAAAAAGACTTTTACCTAAGCATGGAACTCGAAAGCAAGTTTTATTAACTGGACTACTGATTATTGCAGGTTATTCAATTTGTTATTTTAAAGCCATGGCTCACGGAGTCACCCCTGGTTTAATGGCCACAATCATGGGAATACAGCCAATCTTGACGCTTTGTCTTTTAGAAAAGAATTTACAAAAAGAGAAATTATTAGGTCTATTGATTGCTTTAGCCGGACTCATCCTTTTAGTGTGGAAAAGCTTAACTATGTCTTTTATCGCTCCAATCGGAATATTCTTTGCCTTAGCAGCACTGATCTGTATAACTTTTGGTGCCATCATGCAAAAAAACATTCAACAAGCCCCAACAGATGTCTTACCGCTCCAGTATGTAGTTAGCCTTGTAGTTTGTTTATTTATAGTTCCATTTGAACATTTTGAAATAACGTGGAATTCACAACTCATTATTTCGGTCTTATTCCTTGGAATTTTAATTTCTGTAGTTGCTCAACTTTTACTTTACCGACTTCTAAATCAGGGCAATCTTGTAAATGTGACCAGCCTATTCTATTTAGTCCCTGTTGTTACTGCACTTTTAGATTTTTTAATTTTAAGAAATAAGTTGCCCCTTGCAGGCTTAATAGGAATGATTGCAATTTTAATAGGCTTAACACTTGTATTTAAAAAGAAATAACTCATTTAAAGTACATTATAAAACCCTCGACTGAGGGCTTTATGCTGAGTTAAAGACTAGTCTAAATTTTTCCAATCTTTACCAATTTGAGCTAATGCTGGCAGTTCATCACTGTTAAAAACATTCGAGTTACGATCAATAGCAAATCGATAGATGGGCACAGAATCAGCTTCAGTTTTTTTATAGAAGCTGAAATTTTCAGTAATATGGTAATTGCTGGCTTCTGTGGATTTTACAGCTGCTCCTGAGGGAATATGAATATAACTTTCACATTCCACTTCAATATTATTTCCAGCAAGATCTTGGTAGGAAAATTTCATGTTTTGATCCTTTCTAAATTTTTATGATTGAGAAAAACTTAACATGCTATCTGGCTAGATTATTGAAACTTTTTTCAACTAATTGTTTAAGTGTGTGTATTTAGTTAAAACTAAAAAAGTTGTTCAAGATAAAAATCCTATTTCTAATACTTCTACTCTCTCTCACAATCCCAATACTTTAAAAGCTCGCTCATCAAGTTCTTTAAGCTCCTCAAGTGTATACAACCGTCCTTCTGGATCAAAAAACTTATCAAAGTCAAATTCTCCTTCTTTATATAGTTGATATCTTTTAGGCCCTAACCACTCTTTTTGAAAAAAATCATCTGTTAGTTTAAAAAACTCTTTAAATGACATATTTGCATCTAATTGGCCAATTAATTGTTCACGTTCATTTTTAGGAATATCCCTAAATTTTCTCTCATCCATAATGAAGGCTCGGTTGCCGACTAGCTGACCATCTTCATGAGTTGGAACTAGAATACTGCGACAATGAGGATGCAAAGGCGGAACTTTTTTTGTAGGATCATTGATATTCCACACACTACTATCAAGGGCTGCGCATACTTTTGAGGTTCTACCATCAAGAACACTTACAAATCTGACATATTCAAACTTTAACTGTTTATAGCTGTTTAAATAGGCCTGATTGGATATATGACTTCGAATCGTACGCACAGTTCGTTCAATATCAATCTTAGAACTATTTAATAGTCCATCTTCATATTTAAGGCGTTTAGTCCCTCGAATCCTTTGAATAATTTGTTGATTCGTTGCTCCAGTATTGAGGCCATCCCGAATTGCATACTCAACTCTTTGACGGGCTACCTCGGCAATTGTAGAAAGTAACTCATCCACCAATGCTCCACCCGCTAAAGGAACACGTTTAGCAGCTCTATAGAGCTGTTCACCTTTTAATTCTTTATGTTTGCCACTAAAAACTTTTGACATATATTTGGCTTCATAGACAGCCAATGCCACAGCAGAGATGGTAAAAGTATCCATGAGCAGATCGTTAGTGGTATTAAACCACTGAGAAATCAGTGCACGTATCTCTTTTAATGTGGCTGTTGAGTAAAGCCCGCCTGCTAGCGCTGTTTTTTCCTTTTCATTTAGTCCATCTAACAAATTACTTAACTTGGTAAGCATGTTAACTGTTTCGGAATTAAATAAATTAAGTAGTTCATTGACCGATCTTGAAGATGCTCGATATAGATAAGCTTGATGTTGAGTCAGAACATCAAAAAGTGATTTCTGATGAAGATTAACCATAAAAATTACCTCTACAGAATTGCCCTTTTTATTATTTTCTATTTGTTTGTCTTACCTTATGTAATTTGCTTATTATTAATATCTCTAGAATAAGTTATGACTAACAAGTGTACCTACGTAAAGTTATTTAGCTAAAAGCTTATCCTTGTAATTTATATCCTTATAAACTTGTCTCGTGTCTAACTACACCATCTCTTTAATGCTGAGTAAAACAGCATTACTCGGAATATTTTTAAGTATTTTCTTTTGTTGTTTTCGCCATTCTTTATGAAATTTTTTATCAGATTGTTCGGAAAAACTATCTCTATGCTTCTGACAAACAGTATCTTCTAAATTTGCTGATTGTATACATGGCCAATTGTTTAATTGAGGTGTTAAAACCGCATTACTCATCAATGATAGTTCTTCTAATCTAATTAAATTCATATTTACTTCCTTGCTTACATCCAGCTCCTGATGTCTTTAATATGTTCAAAACTTTATATTGAACCTTTAAAAGATAGCTATTGTTTTATTTCCTAAGCCAATCAGAGCCTACACAAATAGCACATCCATAAAAATGCAAAGTGCAAGTTTTGTGTATTGATTTACCAATGATGTAACTTGCTATACGCTCAAATAAATTAAGTTTAAATAGAATGAAAAAGGTATTTATAAGGTTTTCTTCTCAGTTGCTCCAATTTCAGATATACTGACCTTAGTATGAGATGAGCCTTATATAGTTCATTGGTAGATCAATGAATGACTAAGCCCTTTGCTTTCGAGCAAGGGCTTTTTTAATGCGTGTAATTTGGAAAAACTACTTTTATCTGACTCAGCAATTCAAGCCTCGGTTTGCCTTTACTGAACAGGTCTGTTAGATTGGTCTTGTTCATCAACTCCTATTGTCGATGAATACTGAAGCCTGATTCGTAGCATCAGGCTTTTTTTATGCCTAGATTTTATTAAAGATCGGAACGGCTTTTCTGATAAAAGCCTATAAAAATTAAAAAGACTCTACGATCCTAAAAACAATTTCTTTTCAATAGCGCGGCGTCTAACCAATCCAGCCAAACGCTTACCGCCTGCGTTTACCCATATATCAAATTGGTTTGCGGCCCCTTTGTAATCACCTGAATTTAATTTTTTTAATAAGGTCGATTTTTTAAAGGCTCCTGCCCCGATGTTATAACTTAGTGAGACTAATGCGTCGAATTGATTTTGCTTTAAAGGAACTTTTACAGCGCCATTGACTGCACGCTCAAATATTTTCAAATCATGCTGCATATATGCTTTGGCCTGCTCAAGAGTACATGTGTCACCTTTTTGAACGCTCAAACCGTTTGGGTATCTGGTTGTGCCATAACCAATGCTCCAGACACCTACGCCATCATCATAAGCACTGAGTCTTAATCCTTCAAAATTACAAATATGATTTATCCCTTCCTGACCCAGAGACATCTCATCTACCGCAAAACCAATTTCCTCATCGCCATTGTCTGTTGCGGTAGCAATCGGACTATTTGTAGCGGCACGTGACCGAGACTTGTTAGTAAAAAGCTTGCAAAGATAATCCAATATTTTTTGCATCTAATCCTCTGTTATCTTACTTGTTCTAGAAACATACAACCTCATATCTCTAAACTTCTTGCCTAGCTCTCATTTTTTAAGTCATTAATGATAATTTTTGAATAATATCTAGGATTTGTTGTTCCCAAAATACGCTAGAAATTAAAATGCCCAATATAAAATTGGGCTATAGATTATTCTTCGACTTCTATAGGATCGCCATCTTCAGGTCGAATATGTCGCTCACCATCATCTGCCGGATCGACACTAGAGCCATCTTTGGTAATACTGTTATACAACTCATCCTCTTTTTTATCATCGATAAATTCTTCATCTGCAAAATCAAGAGGCTCTTCATCACCATCAAAATTTAAGGGTTTTTCTTCATCTATCATGAGATTTATCCTTTACTTCACTTGTCTCATACCATGCTCAAATAATTAACAGATACATTCAACATGAAACAATCATCATTTATGTAACAGACACTTTAAGATACATATAACAAAGAAAACCGCCCTCGAGGGCGGTTACTAAGCTCTAAATTGTTAGAGATAATTGGCTTATAACTTTTATATATTTTAAGAAGGTAGTTTATTATTTTTAATATAATCATCTGATTTAAAATAATTAACAATCATTTCTGCATTTTCTTCTTTTACAGGTAAAGTAGTTACTGGAATATTTTCATTTCCCATACTAAAGCCTTGAGGGACCAATTGAGAAATAGGAGGAAATTTGGCTTTACCTCCCTCAGTGATTCTTTCAATAAATCCTGCAAGCCATAAAATAAACTCACCTTCATTATCAAACTTAGGCATAAGACTAAAATCAATTTTTACCGAGCCTTGCTCGATGGGCTTGGTTAAGCAGTCTTCAAAATTAATAAAATTATACTTTAATTTGAATTCAGTACCTTTTATCGCATTACGAATAAGCCCAACCAAACAATTTAAATTTTCTATTACATCATCAGAAAACAAGTTGTCATTTTTAATTTTTTTATAAACCTTATCTGCTATTGCTAGATATTTGGGCATCTTAAGCTCCTATCTTCTCATGCGTATATTTATATACTTCTTTAAACTATTATTTTTTTATGTAAGATAGGGTAAAACTCATCAACTAAATGTAAGAAATACAAGGTTTTTGAAAGTTAATGGCAAGGCATTTATCAAAAACATTTAAAAATGTGAAATATGCAACATAAAATACCAAAATAAAAGAAGATTTTGAAAAATTTTCTTTCAATTTATTTTTATAGATGAGCAATACTTCCAATACTAACTTACCATCCATTTTAGATGAAATATACTTATACAAGATATTAATTTACTAAGATATTTTTTAATTTTTATTGTTTTCAAGGTGATTCAAAATACTACTAATTTTTAAAAACAAATACCCGAAAAGTAGTCCATTAAATATAATAAAAAGACCAACAGTAACCATTTCTTTAGACCACACTTGGATAATATCTAAATTATCATTTCGAGTTTCAACTTGCCCGTATGACAAAATAAAAGCCAAGCCTAAGACAATTCCAAACAAAATCACAACCCATGCTACAACTGATGTAGTCTTACTTTCTTTAAAAGATTTCTTCACTTCACTCATAATTTTTCTTGATAAACTTCTAGATTTACATATTCTTTTATATTAATTCGCTATGTATTTAAAGTTTTATTTCTTTAACTTTTTGATAAAAATGTTATTAATTTTTATATTTTGTTTATCAAAAAATATTAATTAGTATATTTAATATTTCTGTAACCTCAAAATTTTAAAGTAAATAGTATTAAAGATATTTATAACAAAGGGGCGAATTTAATATAAATAAATGAAAATCCTTTAAATCCGCTCCTCATGTTTAGTAAGATCTTATTTTATTTTACCTGAAATTTAATATTGAATTTTCTTGCTTGTTTTCTTACTTCCGGATTAGATGGTAAAACAAATGGACTTGAACGCCAGATAGCTTTTTCAATACTTGTTTTAAATTTTTGCTCTTCTTTATCTAAAAAGATAATTTGCTCAATTTCACCAGTATCCGTTAAAAAGACTTTAACGCTTGCACTCATACCTGTAGAAGACTTGGGAATATCCCATGTTTTATAAATTTTCTTTTGATATTGTTTTTTATATTTTTCAGCCTCTGAAATAATTTTATTATCAGCCACTGGCGCAGGAGTGACTTGTTTGTGACCTGTGGCACACCCAACTAACAAAAATAAAGAAGCAACAATAGTGAAGTTTTTCATTTAAAACACCTTATTTTCAATAACTAAAATTTAACAGTTTAGAATTTAAAAAACCACCCAAAAGGTTGTATTAATCATTGATTATTATGAGTTAGCAAAGGTGGCATAACACCTTTGCTCCGTCCTTTTTAGTTAATATTTTATTTTTCTTTAAAAAGGAACTTCATAACGAAAATTTAGATTCGAATTTTCTGATATATTTATATTATAGACATCTCGATCAGTAAAAATCCCGTGTTCAGGTGTTTTAAAACTATTAAAAGCTTTATTCTCTGGAACTATTGGAGGTTTATTCAAATAATTTTCTTGAGAATTATATGGAGATGAAGCACAACCAATCAGCCCAAAACCCAATAAAGATATAACTAAAAATGTCTTCATAAATTTTGTCCACTTTGATAAAAGCTACACAATTTAACAAATTGAACTGCTATTGTCACACCAGAATAATTTAGTTTAACTTAACAATAAATATATCGAATGTATTTTAAAAACAAATAATTAATTTCAACTTCGATAAAAAAAATAAAGCTGGCACATATAAGTTTTCAAAACTGGATGTATTAAAGACCCTATTCTAATTTTAATATTTCCTTGATTTTTAACCAATGATCTACCTATTAATGTTTAGATTTTAAGGATTGTTATGCGGTTACATTTTATTGTTCATGAAGATTTTGAAGCGCCTGCGCATATGAAATTTGGGGCAAAATGAATAACTTCAAAATTACCTATTCAAGAGTGTATTTAAATGAAGTTTTGCCAACTTCTGTTGAAGATATTGACTTTCTTATTGTAATGGGTGGTCCACAAAGTCCTGATACTACATTAGATATGTGCCCTCACTTTAATTCAATAGCAGAACAAGCAATCATTAAAAAAGCAATTGAAGCAAATAAAGTGGTTATTGGGGTATGCCTAGGATCTCAATTGATCGGTGAAGCTTTAGGTGCCAAGTTTGAACACAGCCCTGAGCGAGAAATTGGTAAGTTTCCAATTATGCTTACAGAATATGGAATAACACATTCTAAGTTTTCTCACTTAGGAAAAATGGCCGAAGCTGGCCATTGGCATAACGACATGCCAGGCTTAACTCCCAACGCAAAAATTATTGCTTTTAGCGCAGGCTGTCCAAGACAGATTATTGAATATTCCAAATTAGTTTATGGCCTACAATGTCATATGGAATTAACTTCAGAAGTAGTTGAATTATTGATTCAACATTCAGAAGTCGAGTTAAATGATGCTCACAATTATAAATTTGTGAATACTCGTGAAGAATTACGGAAGCATGACTATCAAGAAATGAATCAAAACCTCTTTATTTTTCTGGATAAATTGAAAGAAGAATATTCAAAAGGATCTTAAAAAAATGAGTGTAAAAAGCCTTTTTAAATTGGCTTTTACACTCCGCTACAGATCTTATTATTTACCAGTTGATCAAGCATACTTGAAGTCAAACCTTCAAAAATTAAATTTTAATGTTACAATACAGTGATTTACCCAATTTCAATTGGACTCCCAAAGAAATGAATAGATTTTTATTAACTTTTTTATCTTTAAATATTGGGCTTTTTTCTTCTTCCATCTTTGCTGAAACAAACACATTTCAAACGAAACAAGAATATAACCGCCCTAGATTTAACCAGCATAAAAGTATGCTTGAAGTAAATGCTAACACTCAGAACCATCAGCTGACTGAACAGCAAAATTCATTTAATTCTCCTCATTCCCAAAACGTAGATTTTTTTGAAATTGCAAAACAATATCAAGAAAATGAAGCAAAGCCTTCTTCGTTTACTGATGAAACCGTGAATATGAGTGATCATGAGCGTAGTCTTTACTACATTAGACATCATGATAATGTGGGTATTCAAAGAGAAATTCGTGGCCAACAGTTTAAATCGCTAAAACAACAGCGAGATAAAGGTGTTATTTCTAATGATGTATATAAAGAAAAGGTCTACAAAATCTTAAATCAACCTAACTTTAAATAAATTTGAAGCCCTCTTCGGAGGGCTGTTCTATGAAAATGATTAGATAAAATCTATGTTTAGTTTTTCTAAAAAAAATTAAATTACATTTATAAAATTTTGTTACTTTTTCGCTATAATGATTATAATTATCGTTTAGGATTTCGATACATCAACATGGACCGCTCAACCCCTCTTTCACTCCCAAATTTCAAGTTCAAAGTTTCTACGCTGAGCTATGCAATCGGACTGGCTTGTACTTATTTAGCACTTCCTGCACATGCCGAAGATACAACGACCAGTGCATTACCGACCATCACCATTAAGGCACAAGGTAACTGGTTAGAAGAAGCAAATGCTGAAACTGTTCACAAACATGCTGGCGCTCGAACTATAGTTGACCGTAAGCGTTTAGATGAAACAGCGGCAACCTCAATTCGAGAAGCTCTAAAACAAGTTCCCGGAGTTCAGGCGCAAGACAGTAGTGGAACGGGTGGTAGTGATGTGTCTCTCAATATTGGGGTTCGTGGTTTAGCATCTCGCCTATCACCTCGCTCAACTGTTCTTGTTGATGGTGTTCCGCTTTCATTTGCACCTTATGGCCAGCCACAATTATCTTTAGCACCTGTTTCAATTGGTAATATTGAGTCAGTTGACGTAGTGCGTGGTGCAGGATCTGTCCGTTTTGGGCCTCAAAACGTAGGCGGAATTATTAACTTTGCGACCCGATCAATTCCTCAAGATTTTAGTGGAACTGTTAGCCTAACTTCAGAATACGCATCTGGCACTGACCAAGTAAAGTTCAGCCCTAATCTATTTATAGGGGGAACTTTAGACAATGGATTAGGCCTTGCTCTCTTGTATTCAGGGACTAAAGGAAATAATTATCGAGAAGCAAATAACAAGATTGATATCGATGATGTAATGTTAAAGTCTGCTTATCAATTTAATGATAAAGATTCAGTTGCTTTAAATCTGCATCATTATGAAGGTCGAGGCGAAATGCCAGAGGGTTTAACTCAAGCCCAATACGCAGAAAATCCGTATCAATCTTCTGGTGAAAAAAACTATTTTGCAGGTCGACGTACTGATGTCTCTTTACGTTATAACCATAAAGATGAAAAAAATAACTTCGAAGTTCTAAGCTACTACATCGACTCTTTCCGCACTAGTAATCTTGAGACCGTGTTAGCGAGTGGTGACAAGCGCCTCGACTCTGCTCCACGTGATTATAAAGTCTATGCAATTGAACCGCGTTACTCTCGTATTTATCAACTAGGTAATACTCAAAACGAAGTAACGGTAGGCTATCGCTACTTAAAAGAAGAAAGTTCTGAGTTTGCTGGACGTACTGCATCTTATGCAGCAGATTCATCAGCTCCAGATTTTGCCCCACGTAGCAGCAGCGAAGGTGGTACAAAAGCGCATGCGGTATATATCGACAACCGTATGGAACTGGGCCGTTGGACCATCACACCGGGCGTTCGATTCGAATCAATTGAAACCTATAATAACTTCACAGGTTATAACAAAGGACAACCTAATACTGTTTATCCAAAAATTGATTCAGACGAATTTTTGCCAAGTTTATCTGTGATGTACTCGGCAAATGAAAATTGGAATATATTTGCAAACGCTGGTGTATCTTTTGGTCCACAGCAATACAGCCAATTAGCACGTCTTGAAGGAACAACCGCAACGGCTACAACCGAAGGCTTACATCCTGAAAAATCGAATAACTATGAAATCGGAACCAAATATCTAGGCAATGGTTTAAATGCTGAATTTACAGTGTTCTATCTAGACTTTGATAAAGAGCTTTCTCTAGTACGTGATGCTGGTAATAACGGGATCTGGACAGACTTAGGGGCAACCAGCCATAAAGGTATCGAAACGGGTATTAGCTATGATTTCGGTCAATTAACAGATGCATTAGAAGGCTTAAAAGTATATGGCAACTATACTTTCACCAAAGCAGTAGCTGAAGCTGGTCAGTTTAAAGATAAAGACCTACCATTTTACTCACGTCATGTCGGTAATGTTGGGTTAGGTTATACCGTGGATAAATGGTCTTTAAATGCTGACATGTTTGCGCAGTCTAAGCAGCATTCACCAGATCTTCCTGATAGTAATGTCTATCAAACAGAAGAAACTGCTGATGGTAAATATGGAGATATTCCGGGTTATACCACTTTTGCGCTACGTACCTCTTATGACTTAAGTTCACAAGTTAAAGGTTTAAAAATTGCTGGCGGAATCAAAAACGTCTTTGATAAGCAATATTTTACGCGCTCAACGGACTCTACTGGCGGTAAATATGTAGGATTGCCACGTACTTTCTATCTACAAACCTCTTTTGACTTTTAAAGCCTAATTAAATAAAAAGCCCTCTCTTGAGGGCTTTTTATTTAAGCATTAAAGTCTTCGACAATTTAAGTAAGCATCGACATAAAATATTCTAATAACTTATCTCTTTCATCGATCTTATTCGCACTTAAAAGCTGAACCATTGCCCCATCAATCACAAATAAAAACATGTAGGCGTCTTCAACTGTAGCGGTAACTTTTACGGTTATAATTATTGTTTTCAGTCTTTTAACTTAATTTTATTTAATGTCTCACATAAAGCTTTTTTGTCAGCGTCTTTAAGTTGAGAATGCTGAACAGGCCACATATAACTACAGCCATGAGGTGCTTTGTTATGATTTTTCTTAAGTTCAACGGCAATATTTTTTAGAAGCTCAGTGTTCAAAGAACTAATTTTTAAACGTACTTCTGCTAAATCCTGTGGCTTCCAATTGCTTTCTGGACTCGACAACCAATCAGCCCTATAACGGTATTGAATGGCCTTGGCAACATTCATCTGCGTCATAATAAATGGCTTTACCGTTTCGCTATTTAAACCAAAAGATTCGGCTTCCGAAAGTGATTGATCCAGAACTTTCTTTTCTTGAGTTAAATCTTCAATAGGTAAATGCTGCTCTGCTTTATAACCTGCTACATCTTTCATATAGGATAAACGCTCGTTAACTAAACGAGCAGTTTGATCATATTGATATGCTTGGGCGAGTGAAGAAATACACATGAAAGCTGCCAAGGTCGACACTACTTGAACAGCTCGCTGAAAACTCTTTATATTCACCATTTAAAACCTACCGAAGTTATTGTTCTGTCGTCATTCCAGCTCCGTACTGTATTTCAAGAACATGTGAAAGTAAAACTTCAAGATAGGCTGAGTTCTTGGCTCCATGCAGAATCAGGTTGCTGATAGATGTGTTGGCACACTTGCTTAAGAGATGAGGTAAAGTGCGGATTTTGCCCCTCCCATTTTTCAATCATGCAATAACTAACATGAATGCCTTTAGGTTGAAACTCTCTGGCTAATGACTGTGCTAAAGCACGGATGCTTGCAAACATGCTTTGGCTTAACACATCGTAATGGGTCGAGTGATTAGAGGGTGCGCCAAGAAAAATAACTGTGCCCCGCTGTTGTTTAAGCATAGGTTTAATCACAGCTTGAGCGACACTTACTGCACTTAAACCTGTGGTCTGCCAACTGTGTTCAATCTCTTCTAAAGATAAAGCTTCAATATTGGGCGAAGATGAGAAACTCGGCTGAAATACAGAGAGTTCAATGGTATGCCCGTGTTTTGAAATATAACGCAATAAGCATTTTAAGTGATCTGCATTCACTAAATTTAAATGTACTGCTATCACGCCATCATTTATAGAATGTATTTTCATCTTTTGCGCGGTTGAATCATGCACAACTTGATAAAGATGTAATGGAAAATGTGCGTTTTTATCTAGAATTACAAAATCACGCTCAATCAGTTGAAGGTCATGACCAGCCACTACAACACAGCCCTGCTTTTTTTGAAATATTTTTTTTAGCATTTTAGTCTCTCAAAATTTTTCTTGATAAGGGCGTAAATCCAACTCATGTGTCCAGAGCTGAGGTGTTTGTTGGTAAAGCATCCAATAGTTTTCTGCTATTGCATCAATATTGAGTCCACCAGTTCCACGGGTAAGACGGGCTAACCGCCCTAAACCGAATAATGCTTTATTCACTCTATCGCCATTGACCATTCCATCAATAATCACATGAGCAATATGTATGCCTTGTGTCTTATAGATTTGAGCTAGATTTAATGCATAGGTTCTTAAAGCAGATTTCCCCATCGTAAAAGCAGCGAAAAAAGGTTTACCACGTAGAGATGCACTTGCTCCAGTAAAAATAAGCGTACCGTGATTTTGATCTTTAAAGATTTTTAGACAGCTTTGAGAAACTAAATAGGCCGATAAAAAAGTGGATTGCCACATTTGAGTAAAAAACGACAATGGGCTGCGTAAAAAGATAGAAGGAATATTCCCTCCCACGTTATGAATAACAACACTAATACGCTCATTTTGACTCGTGATTGTGTCAAATAAGGCCTGTACTTGATGTATATCTTCTGCATCTAAACGGAACGCGAAAGCTTCCCCTGCATTTGCATGGATTTCGGCAGCGACTGCTTCAATTTTCTGGAATGTACGTCCAGCGACATAGACTTTTAAGCCTTCTTTTGCAAAAAGACGGCTCACGGCTGCACCAATACCTTGTGATGCCCCGACGCCAATAACAACTGCACAATCTCGCTTTTTATCTAATATTGCTGATGTCATAGACGTTTCATCCTGTTTGTTTTTTATACCATACTGCAATAAAGGGGCGATCCAAAATTTCTTTACCAAATTTTTTACTTGTGCGAATCACTTCACCGAGTTGAGCAACTACGGCAATATCTGCAATAGTTTGACTGTCTCCAATTAACCATTCACTTTTTGATAAAACTTGCTCAATACGGTCCAGGTGTCTTATAAACTCTTCTTCAACATTTTCAGCTTTAATTCGTCCTAAGCCTTGAAAGAAAAGCTGCGTTTTTAATTCAGCCAAAATAAAACCTTTTACCAATGGTTTTTCATAAGCTGGACGACCAATGCTACTAATGCGAATCGCTTCTTTTAAAGCTTTTGAGTCATTTACGCGTAAATAGATTTCGTAAAAGTAAAGAGATTCATCCGCCCAGTCTTCCCACAGCTCTGCAAGTGCTTTTTGATTTGGATCTTCAGGGTAAAGCCGAGGTGTGTCTGGAAAAGCTTCATCTAAATAGCGTGCAATCCGAGTGCTGTCTTGAATTCGCTGACCATTATGGTCAATGACAGGTACTTTACCCACCTTACTTAGCAGAGGAACTTTCGCTCCAAGAATGCCGTTATAGTTAACTGTGTCAAATGGAATTCCCTTAAATCTCAAAGCCCTTGAAATTTTTTGACAAAATGGAGAAATTTCCCATTGATGTAAAATAATATTCGACATTTATTCACCTTTATTTTTAATTGCCTTTTATCTAGTTCTCTTTTAGAACTAATCAATAAATATACAGAATGTTTTTTTAAGTCAAACTATTTTTGATGACGAATAAGTTCCGAAAGCTAAGAATTATTTGATTTTTAATACTTATTTCAGAACATTTTTCAAGCGATATAATTTGAATTATAGGAAGCTCTGCCTTAAAAAGAACTTCCTATATAATAGATTAGAAAATTAATAAGTCACTGTAACAACAACACTATCAGAATAGACGCCAGGTCTACTTGCAATGGCGGTACCTTGCGGAATCTTTCCATAAACTGTAGTCGTTTGAGCGCTTCCTGTACCTGTTTTTGAGACTCCCCCTGTTCCCCCAACATTGGTTACGCCTCCCGTGGCATCCCATACCGTACTATAGTTAGAATCTTTATATAGCTGATAGGGAATAAATTCATTATTACTATTGATCATACGCCTAAAGCCCCCAGCTATACGGTTATTACCATCCCCTAAATAAATACTATATGGCGTTCCAAAATTACAGGTCGTATTCACTGCTCCTTGCGCTGTGTAATCACGACTCGTTGTACTAATATCATTGATATTTCCAAAATCAACAGTTGAGGTTGAGTTTAATTGGCACAGACTTGGGACCACAAAGTTTGCTGTTAGCAATGTATCGCCTGAATCCCAGCCACCAAGTAAATCACCACATGACAAACCCAAAAGATCCATATCCCAATACAACCGAACCGAAGCCGTATATGTTCCTTGAGGGTATGCAATGAGAGACCCCGTTCGAGCTGGTACTTTTATATTTACCGAGTAACTCACAATATTATTTGATGCGACTGTTGGTACTGGGCCATACCACACATTGGAGGTTTGGTTTGTGGTAGAAGACCCAGCTCCACCTACAGTTGCAGTAACCGTATACGGTAATGAAACACTGTTAATTGCATTTGTGGTTCCCGTAAATACGGTTTTCATACACATGAAATTAGAAATCTGGGGAAGTCCTAAATTCGTACAAGTAATTGTTCCTGAAAGGTTTACGGTTGCATCACTATTAATATTTGCTGCTGTGTAGGTAAAAGTGTTATTTGTGGTCCCACTTACCGTACAAGCTGCATGTGCCGGACTAAAAAATGCATAAACGAGATAAAATAAGCAAATGCCTACAAAATATTTTAAAGACAATGGAAAAAACTTATAGCTCTCTATTTGAGCCTTATTCATAATATTTAATGACATACATAAGGTCCCAATTTTTTAGTTGAGTACTGATTACTGTTATAAGTGAAGTCAACTTGGCAGGAGCCATGATCTAGAAGATCGACTTCAAGTTTGTTTTGCTTCAATAGGTTTGGAATAAACACTTCACCGTCATACCCAACCATCCCATCTTGCTGACCATTAATTCGAACGGCATAACCCGGCATTAACGGTGAGTTATTTTGATCAACCAGTTTCACTAATCCTGAAATGACCTGATGAGCACCAAAATCAACCAAAGTTCCTTGACGGTAACCCACGACTGTTTTTTGATCTGTAGATTTAACATTCCAATTCAGAGGAAGATACGATGGATCTAAATAAATATGGTTCACTTGATATGGCATGAGACTAGGAATCAGAAACCTTCCAGACTTGTCAGTTTCTCCCAGATTAACACCGCCATTTATAATTTGACTTTGTGGCCCAGCATTAGTGACAACAGCAAAGCCCTCTCCTATTTCATTGGCCACAAAGATACGTCCCACCGCCGCAACCAATGATCCTGTCGCTGAAAGTGCAACCTGATCGTTGTCTCCAAATCGGTTATAGCGTCCCGTCAGGTAAGCTGCCCGTGCTCGGTAAGATGCATAGACCGATGCATTGTTTTCATTCGCATCCTCATCTCGCTCAACATACCCCCCCCAGCCAAATGAACCAATTTGGGGTGCTGATAATCCAAATAATTCTTGGCGATACCGTAGGCTACCGCTGTCACTAGATACACTCGTGATCGCATTAACTTTACTGGACGGGGTATATCGCAGCGCAAAGTAAATTCCATAGTCCTTATGGTTTTCATAATCTTTATACGCTGATGCATAAAAACCCCAGTTCTTGTCCAAACTTCCACTTAAATTGGTAGACAGTAACTTATAAGAGTTATCGCTATATTTGATCTGGTTATAGCCCAGATAAACTCCATAGCCTGCATAAAAGTTATAATTAATCCCTGCCCTAAAAATCTCATCTGCCAATGCACTGTAGTTCAGATAGTTCTGTGACTCGGCATTGATCTGGTTATCTTTTAAATATCTCACTTGAGACACACGGGCTAGGTCAAAATAGTTATCAAATACTTTACGGTAACTGGTGTTAAATGAAATGTTCTTACTGATGCGCCCTTCTAAACCCAGCAAGGTAGAGTAACCGTTTTCATCTTTATACTGGCTCGCTGCAATGTCAGCATTGATCACCCCAATCCCTAAAATATTCTTGGCAAATCCTGTACCGAGGTTCGACAGGCCATCTGTTGAAGCTTCTGCACCACCACTTAAAGTCAGTGAGTTACTGTAGCCGTATCTGATCGCACCTGAGGCAAAGGTGGCATCATCATAATCGTTTGAATAGAGTCCATAGTTGTAGCGTGGAACCCCCACATCTACTGAAAACTCATTAATGCCTTTTGCCAGAATTTTGGATGAAAAATAGTACGGCTTTTTGGTAATGCTCTGCTTTCCGGTTGCATCGGTAGTCACAAGGGTGACTTCATTTCCTGAAATAAATGGGAGCTGTTTAATATCAAAGGGACCTGATGGGACAAGCCCAGAATAAATCTTTTGCTGGTTAACGTATAAATCTAGAGTCGAAGGAAGTGCCGCCGAGCCTGAAAATTGCGGTAGTGCCGAGGTAACAAGATCACCTCGTTGAGTATAAGCACTCGACCACTGGAAACCTGCCAGACGGACACTGCTTCCCCAATCCGGGCTGTTGGAAATAAAGTCCCCTAGGGTATATATCCTGATCTTTTCAGGGTCTACATACTGCCACTTACTTTCCAGTCGTACCCATTTTTCATGACTATAACTACTTTCATTACTACCGTTATATAAAACCCCTGATGAGAAGTTACCGATTGAGCTATTAAAGATCCCCTCAGCCGTACCTGAGAAAACGTTCTCGTCATTGGTTATGGTGTTATACAGACTGTAGTTCAAAATAGCCGCGTTTAAGGGTTTCATCTTTAGCAAATTGGGGCTAGTAATCTGCTGGCCACTTAAGTCGACTGAGTAACCCGTTAACATGTTCGATGGAACTTTTAAGTTTAAAGACTGCTCATTCTCGAGATATTTAAACTGAATTCCGTTTAGATCATTGATACATACCCACTGGTTATCTGGGATATGTTCATCTATTTTTAGTCTTAAAGTTCTTAAGGCACTAGAACGAATATATAGTTTTCCATCCTTAGATTGCTTTACAGCAACCAAATCTTCAGAAGCATTTGAGTTAATCGAAATATTTAAAAATAGATGAATGAAATTAAGATCTTGCTCATGCTCATTCGTTCCTACTTGTGTATATTCACTATTGCTACCTACAGATTTAGGAACACTGGGCACTGCAGTATTCGTATGATCTAGTAACTGTTCGGCAAAAGAATATGCAGGAAAATACGCAACACATAAGACACCTATAATGTATTTCATATAAGCCTCTTAAAGTGTGGTTTTCTTACCATTAACTGTTAGAGATACGCTGTATTTATGATTTGGTTGATAGGTAAAGTTACTAATCGAGTAACTTTTCGACTTCTCCGCAAGAATATAACCATTCACAGTATTTACTTTAATCGGATAACTTTTATTCGCTGTTGTATCAACAAGCATTAAATTATTTAAAAGCGCATGTCGGTTACCTATATTGCTAATATTTAAAGAAGGATTGTTCTGGTTAACATCAATTTTCCAACTCAGTTTGGTAATTGCATCTTTATTCACTACAAATACAGGTAATGACGAGCGAAGTAATACATTTACTCCCTGAGCTGCTTTACGGCTATCAACAGGTTTTGGTAACTCATCAATAATAATACGATAAGTTTTTTCACCAGAAATAGGTTCTGGATTAATCCTAACTACACGCAAGTTATAAGAATCATTAGGTTGTAGTTTTAAAAATGGTGGACTAATGACAATCTCATCCGTAGGGACTAATTGATCTTGTCCAGCATTTTGCCTCCACTCAAATACACGCACCTGCAAATCAGCACTTTCATTTGACTGGTTATATAAACTAATTGAAGCAGCATTTTGATTACTTAATATTTCTACATTTACAGGTGAAAGACGGATTGTTGCGGCATTAATAGAGCTAGATAAAGATAAGAATAATCCCGTAATAATAAAAATATTTTTTTTCATGATTTGCTCAAATATAACTTTTTTAATGTATTAGCCCTTTCAAAAGGGCTAACGTAATTCTAATTTATGCAAATTAATAAGTTACCGTTACAGTCACACTGTCAACATAGCTACCTGCACTTGGTAAAGTTGTTCCTGCAGGAATACGACCATATACATTTACAGTTTGAACATTACCCGTTCCGGTTCCACTGTAGGCAGTCGTTGCAATACCAATTGCTGTGGCACGTCCTGTGTCAGAGAAAAGGTTGTAAGGAATATATTCATTGCTAGTCGCCCCACCGATCATGCGACGTTGGGTTGATAAAACATTCTGACCACCATCAAATGACAAAGTCCATGGCACAGTATTATTACAAAGGACTTTAATTGAGGTACCCCCAGTCGTTGTGGTATCTGCATCAACATTGCCAGCAAGTGAACTTAATGTACCAAAATCTAAAACAGCATTTGTTGTCGTGCCAGTTGCAGAGGTATTCAATACACAACTATTCGTTACTGTTGCTCTAACAGTTAATGTACCTGTTGCTGTAGCTGCATTTGCCGCATTGAGAGAAAATACTCCTGCAACAACTGCTGATAAATAAATAAAAGTCTTTTTCATGGCCAAAACCTTTTAAACTAAATTGTCGAATTAATAGATATAAAAAATTTAACCCTTATTCTTACAATCATTTTTATTTGACTGCTCTTTTAAAGCTTATTTTTTTATCCTACTTTCCAACATAATACATAAAAATAAATAAAATGCATGTTCACGTTATTATTTTAATTTCTAATCAATAAAACAAATTTACCTAAACCTATCTTACGGATACAAAAAACAATATTTACAAAATATAAATATTTGATTTAAATAATTTTAATAAAAACACTAGAAAAAATATTAAGATAAATTTAAATAAATATTTCAAAATTTAGCTAACTTTAAAAAATTAGATAATTTTCTACAGCTAATTTATTTTTTATATTATTTATCTCTTTAATTTTCATTTTATATTATTTCTTAAAAGTGCATCTTCAAAAAACTATTAAAGATTATAATTTATATAAAAATAAAATGATAAAACTTGATCTATAGATGAACTATGACAAAGATAGTTTTGTTTATTTTAAATATTGAATAGCTATGAGATATAAAAAATAAAGGCCTCTTTAGAGACCTTTATTTAGTAATTTTAAATAATTAAACGCTCAGCATGCTATTTAAAGTTTCAGAAACATTTTTCGATTTCACTTTAGGCTGCAATGCTTGTAAAGCTTGTTGCACTTGAGTACGCTGAGGCTCTGCAAGCGTATACCAGCGAGATAGCACCTGTAATAGGCGTGAACCTAAAATTGGGTTTTTCTCGTCAAGATATTCTGCAAGGTTAATAAAGTGAGCGACACCAAAGCCCCAAGTATTTTCTGGATTATTTGACAAGCCACCACTTACCGCACGAATACGGTTCGGCGTTGTTAAATCATAGTCTGGATGTTGAGTTAAGTACTCAATTGTTTCTGTAGTGGCATTTGGGTTTGCAGCTTGAATCATAAACCACTGATCTAAAGACAAGGCTTCATCTTTAAAGCGGTCATAGAAATCAGCAAGTGCCTCTTGAGCTTGAGGTGCATTTTGCCAAACTAATACACGTAACGCACCTAAACGTTCAGACATATTGCCTGTGTTTTGATATTGGACATGTGCTAATTCAAATGCAGTTTGGTCGCCCTGACGAGCCATCATCATCAACATGATATTTTTTAATGCACGAACGCCCATGGCTAAAGAGAATTCTTTTTGCAAGTCTGGGTCAAGTGTAAGGTAAGTATCTTTCCAGAATGAACCCAATTCTTGTGCTAAACGATTAAGCAAGGCTTCACGTTTTACATGAATATCTGCTGGTACATAGTTCTGATCAATACGACTACCCAAATAACCTTCACTTGGTACATCAAACAAACGTGATGCTAAAAGCGGGTCACGACCAACCAAATCAGGCAAAGTGCTCTGAATAGCTTGAATGTACGCATCTGCAGAATGGTCTTCTAGCAAAATACGCTCAAGCAAGGTTTGCGTTGCTTGCCATTGGTTAAAGCCGTTGGTTTCGTGTTGAATTAAGAACGCTAATTCAGCATCGGTATAGTCAAATACAAGATTTACAGGCGCAGAGAAATTACGTAGTAGGGAAACAACAGGTTGCTCAGTTACCCCTGTAAACTCAATAGTTGCCTCATCTTGGTCAAACAAGTACACGCCATCTTTAACATCATTTACGAATAGGCTTTCACTACGCAATGTATATTGCTCCCCTGTTTTAGCGTTAAAAAGCGCTAAAGCAACAGGAATTGGAACAGCTTTTAAATTCGGATATTTAGGATGCGCTTTTAGGCTTTGTTTAAAGCTTAAACGGTAAGTTTGTGCTGTTGCATCGTACTCACCTTTTGCTTCAAGCTTTGGCGTACCAGGTTGGTTATACCAAGTTAAGAATGCAGATAAATCAACACCTGAACCCGCAGATAATGCAGCAACCCAGTCTTCTACAGTTACGGCTTGTCCATCATGACGGTGGAAGTATTCATCGGTTCCCTTACGGTATTTTTCTTTACCGAGTAAGGTCGACATCATGCGGTTAATTTCCGCACCTTTTTCATAGACTGTCGCTGTATAGAAGTTATTAATTTCTACAAAGTGATCTGGGCGTGGTGGATGCGATAATGGACCAGCATCTTCCGGGAATTGATGCGATTTAAGTACAGCGACATCATCAATACGTTGAACTGCAGCAGATTGTAAATCTTCAGAGAAAGACTGGTCACGGAAAACCGTTAAACCTTCTTTTAAGCACAGCTGGAACCAGTCACGGCAAGTAATACGGTTCCCTGTCCAGTTATGGAAATATTCATGGGCAATCACAGACTGCACACGCATAATTGCAGCGTCCGTTGTGTATTCTTCATCGGCAAGTACGCATGAAGTATTAAAGATGTTTAAACCTTTATTTTCCATTGCACCCATGTTGAACTGACTAACAGCAACAATCATATAGTTGTCGAGGTCATACGCACGGCCGTAGTGTTCTTCATCCCAACGCATAGAATGCTTTAATGCTTCCATCGCGATATGGCATTTTGGAATGTCTTTCTCAATAGCATAGATTTCTAAAGCAACATCACGTCCTTCAGACGTCGTATAGCGGTCTTTAAGAACAGCTAAATCACCAATAACACAAGCAAACAAATAGCTTGGTTTTTTAGTCGGGTCTTGCCAGATCGCAAAGTGGCGATTTTCACCTACCTCACCTGTTTCAAGCAAATTACCATTGGCAAGTAACACTGGATATTTTTTGTCTGCTTCTACACGTGTCGTAAAGACTGAAAGTACATCTGGACGGTCTGGATAGAACGTGATTTTACGGAAACCTTCAGGTTCATTCTGAGTTACAAACAACTCATCTGCTTTATATAAGCCTTCAAGCTGAGTGTTGGTTTCAGGATGAATAATCACTTGAGTTTGTAAAATGACTTCATCTGGTGCATCAGTGATCACCAGTTGTTCACTGTCGAGTGAATATTGTGCAGGAGTAATATCTTGACCATTGAGCTGAATAGATTGCAACTCAAGATCACGACCTAATAACACCAAGTCCCCAGCTGTTTGACGCTTCATGACTAATGTTGAATCAACAATTGTTTTGTCATCATATACTTGAATATCAAGATTAATGGATTCAACCAAGAATGAAGGTTTTTGATAATCTTTTAAATAAACTGTTTGATCTGCCTGAACTGGAGGCTGCGCCGCAATATTCATCTTTATTCCTTATATACTTTCCGGAAACCGTAGTACGAATTTTATGAACTTGATCATATACATTCATACATACCGTGTTTGTTTACCTTTATAAAATTAATGGGACTTCATTTATACATTTCAAATTAGAATCGTCTTTTATTAGCACAGATTAGACCAAATTTACGATAATCGTTGGTTATATAATCAATCTATACAATAAAAATAAAACAACTTCAGCTTTTAACATTTTTTAGAGTCAGCTTACATTTTGGGCATGGTTATTGCCTTCATTAATACACCAATATAAATATTTCAATCAGAACAAGAGGTGTCAGTATGGAATTAAAAGCACATTTTCATCGTTTAGAAAATATTAAAGCGATTCATGATCTAGATGCAGCAGGACTCGATCACCATGTGATTGCGGTGTTTTTATCTGCGGAAGGTATTTCTATTACAGCTCAGGAGGTGACCTCTATCGTTAATACTTATGATGCTTTAGGTAAAGTAAAATTACCAAGTAAAAAAGTGCAGGCACTTATCAATGCCAAAAAGCTTGGACAGAATGATGAGAGCTTGCCGTGCCCTGTTTAATTTTAAATTTTAACCCCTTATGAAAACCTAAAGTTAAAACAAAGACTTTAGGTTTTCTATTTTTGCACCAAACAAAAAGACAATCTCAGCTATCGGCAATGCGGCTGTGTATAATAAGTCAGTCATGATAGTTTTAAATGTTCGGAGCAAAATGGTCTTACAAATTCTACAGAAACAGCTAGATGAAAGTAGCCATTGTCCTCTCTGCCAAGCTTCAATGTACTGGGTAGATGCCGAGCAATTTGAGCAAGACATTCAGTTTCATGAATGCAGTCATTGTCAGCACCGTGTTTTTAAAGACATGAAAATGACTTGCCATTGTGAAACATGCACAAAACAACGAAAAAAGCTTTTACAGCAAACACGCCTACAAGAACAACGCCAGTTTAAGTCAAAAGAGCAACCTCAACGTAGTCTGGAACAGCTCAGTTTTTTGCATAAACTTTTTTTACTTAGCCTGCTCGACGACTATGCACGAGACGATATTGCTCATGACGAATACATTCACTGGGACAAAATTAAATATCAGTCCATTACACCAAACTGGATTTTTCAAAACTATCTGATTAAGCAACTCCATAAAGATGGAATTTTAAACGCCCAAGATCAAGCTGATGAACCTCAGTGCTTTTATTTAAACATTCGCTTGGACGGTTATAGTGACCCAAGTTTATTTAGTGTTGCCCAGCAATTACGCTACTGGTTTTATGAAAATTTAAGTCTTGGTATTCCGTTTCGTAGTGCTGATGAAGTAAAAGACGTACTTTTTCAGGTGCTCTATCAAGAGATTATTCAGTTTATGCAGTTCTATTGCCGAACTTGGGGCATTCAAATTGCAGGAAGCTCTAATTTTCAAACTTTTTGCTATCGTTTAATGGATTCATTGGCAATTGGTCAGATTTATTATTTAATTCAAACCGCACTTGAGTATCTTTATAAACAGAAAGCCCTACAGCCGCGTAATGAAAAATTTATTAACACCAATTTGTTAAAGAAAACCTTAGAGCAATATCGCGAGAGAGCCTTAGCTGAAAAGTGGGAAACCTCAGTGTTGCCTCGCCCTCACAATATTCCCTACAGTAAAATGAGTTATATTTTACTTAACCGCTTCTTAGGTTACGACGAACAGATCTTTGTACAACCTGTCTGGAAAGCATGGCGGAAAATTGAACCTCGATTAAACTTTTATTCAGTTAAACGCTGTATGCATTGTGGTTCAAATGATTTAAGTGTTGATTATGATGCAGCAGATTATGTTTCTTTGATTTGTCAAAGATGTAAGCATCAAGATCATTATTTTACTCATTAAATCTACAATCACTTTGGCTTAATAAGGATAATAACATGACATCAGCATCGACTTTGATTGAGCAGGTAATTGACGCTTGGCAAAACATGCAGGCAAAAACACCTCTTGTGCAATGCATTACTAATAGCGTTGCAGCCAACTATACAGCCAATGTCTTACTTGCTTCTGGTGCTTCACCTGCCATGATTGATAATCCTTATGAAGCAGAAAGTTTTACCAAAATTTCATCGGCTTTGAGCATTAACTTGGGTACGCCAACCTCAGAGCAAATGCAAGCTATGCAAATCTCTGCCAAGACTGCACAGCTCAATGGCATTCCATGGGTGCTTGATCCAGTCGGCTATGGACCAATTTTAGCTTGGCGTAGTCAAATGACAGACGAGCTTTTACAGTTCAAGCCAAGCGTTATTCGTGGTAATGCCTCAGAAATTAGTACGCTTGCTGGCAACCAAGTTCAATCTAAAGGTGTCGATAGTACTTTAAGCAGTGATCAAGCCTATCAACAGGCTTATACACTATTAGCACATGCGGACTGTATCGCTATTTCAGGTGAGTCAGATTATATTTTGTCTAAAGAATTAGACATTGTGATTCAAGTAAACGGCGGAAGTCCTTTACAGCCCAAAATCACAGCAACTGGTTGTGCTTTGGGTGCTCTAATCGCAGCATATAGCGCTGTGACGACGCCAACAATTGCTGCTCTTTCAGCTCATGTTCATTTTGCGATTGCAGGTAAACTTGCTGCAAATCAAGCTCAAACCATGGGAAGTTTTAGCACCCTCTTTATGGATTACATCCACATGCTAGATGACAACTTGATTGAGCAATATGCAGATATTAAGCTTTTAGAGATACAGGCATAATCTAGGTTATACCTGTATCACGCTAGACTCACTTTAAAAGTAAGTAGATGTCTGTTCATTCGATAGCACTACTTTACATAGTGCGAATCTCTATTCTTAATTGAAATTGCGCTTTTTAATGTTATACAACTTGCTTGAAATAATCTTCTCTTGGCATATCGACAAGCTCAACGCACAATTGAATTTCTTTATTAAACTCTTGTTGTAGATATTTTTTATTACTAAGCGCCGCTAATAACTGCTCACCCATAAGCTGTTTTTGTTCAGCCGTTCTTCCCGACAAAATATAGACCTTTGCATGAATATAAGCCTGCTCCGCTCCCAAACCTATGAGGAAAACATCATCTTTACGCGCACGGCTTTTAATGTCTTCTGGACTAAATAGCTCTGTTTCAATCAGTGTGGTATTAATTTCTTCAAGTAATTGTTTTGCGTTTAATCCAGTTAAATTTTCTGAATAATCAACTACAACGTGCGGCATAGCCACCTCAATTTATATAATAAGTCATTAAGCGAATTAAACTTTATTCAATAAATAATAAAGCTAATCGGACCTGATCATATCCCATTCGAGGGCTGGTTGCTTCAACAATTGGTCTTAGTTTGATCGAACCATCATCAGAAAAATGATCTGGATTTTGACGCTTTTTCAGCTTCTTATAAATTTTACGAATTTCTTCGACCACCTCTTCACCCGGATGGGCAACTGAAATATCCAGCTTTTGCTCTTTATGCAGTCGAGCCAAATGATTAATAATCGTCGCTGGGGTTAAACCACGTTCATGCGCGATGTCTTCAATCTCATAGCCTTCTTCAAACAGCACACGTGTCTCATCTAAAGTTGCCGTAGCATAATTTTGCTTTCCACCTTTTGCGAGTTTCTTCTCATTACGAGAGATCTCGGTTTCATTCAAGGTGCCGCCACAGTGACGAATAAATGCTTTATGTTGAGCCGTTAAATCTACATCTGCAAAGTTATCTTCGGCTTCTTTTGAAAGCTCTTGGAAACGGCGATCGGCTTTGACAGCTAAACTATCTAACTCTAAAGCTTGCTCGTTAATCCCTAATAGCTTTAACCCAGTTAAAGATTTTAAGCGCGACAATGCAACATAACCCTGACCTTTTTCAAAGGTGTTCATGAGGTTAATTTCAGCGGCTTCTAAAGTCATCCCTTGGCTTTTATGAATAGTAATCGCCCACGCTAAACGAAGCGGAATTTGCTGAAAACTTGCAATCACTTTGCCTGCTTCATTTTCAACGGACCAAGTTTCAGGAGCAACCAGCAAAGTCGTGCCATCAGTCAGTTTTACTTTCGGCAGTAAGCCATTTTCATCATCTTCTTCAAAGCCGATGACTTCACCCAAACTTCCGTTGATATAGCCCATATCAAAGTTATTTTTTACAAACATGACTTTGGCATGCTTTTTAAGTGTGAGTTCTTCTGGCGCACGCACTGAAGATTTTAAAGTTTCTAATAACTTTTCATTACCATCTAAAACAGCATTGAATTGATGCCCTTCATTATCAATTTCGTTTAAGTGCTGATAGTTGATGTTATCGACATCCATATTGTGTGTATAAAGACGAGTAAAGGTCTCACCAATATCATGTGCTCGTGATTGACGCAGTGCTTGCAAATGATCTGCTTGAATATTTTGCGCGCGAATAGCGTTTAAAATCTGATTCAGAATTTCATCATCTTGACGGTGTTGTTCTGTTAAATAACATACGCGGAATTTGGCTTCGACCCATGCATCTGACATAAAGCAGAACTTGTCACGATTGGCTTCACCATTACGTCCTACAGGCGGCAACTGGAAGAAATCTCCAGCCACAATGACTTGAATACCACCGAATGCTTCGTCGCTTTCTTTAAAATATTTTAGAACTTGATTGACCAGATTAAGCTGTTTCGCGTGTAACATTGAGATTTCATCAATCACAAGAACTTGCGCATTTTCAAGATGTTCCTTGAGATATTTACGCTCTTTCATGCGTTTTAGATCGTCGTCAGTTAACAGATCTTTAATGCCAATGCCAGCCCATGTATGAATGGTCATACCGTTCATATGTGTTGCTGCAATACCTGTAGACGCCGTAATTGCCACAGGCACTTTACGTGCTTTGAGGTATTGGATGTACTGATTAAGTGTATAGGTTTTCCCTGCACCAGCCGAACCGGTTAAAAAGACATTTTCACCTGCTTTAAGCAGTTTAAGCGCAGTTTCCTGTTTCATAATCTCATATGTACATCTTCAACAGCCCATAGCTTAACGATTTTCCCGAAAAAATTAAATGAATGTGCCAAACTTTCTAAAAAGTACTTATAAATCAAAAATTAAAAGCAAAATAACATTTGGTAGGTTTTTGGTAGGTAGGAAAATAAACTTCACATCACAATACTAAGGCCATGGTGAGGCTCACCTGTAATAACAAACAATGGATTTATGGAAGAAGGAATCACTCCATGGCTTTTAAAAATATTGCAGATCAAACAAACGGTTTTTATATTCCATGCGTATCACTCTTTGGACCAGGATGTGCTAAAGAAATTGGTACAAAGGCACAAAACCTCGGCGCAAAAAAAGCATTAATTGTGACCGATGAAGGCTTATTTAAATTTGGTGTTGCAGATCTTATCGCGAACTATTTAACTGAAGCAGGCGTTGCAAGCCATATATTCCCAGGCGCAGAACCTAACCCAACCGATATTAATGTTCATAATGGCGTAAATGCCTATAACGAAAATGGCTGTGACTTTATTGTCTCTCTAGGTGGCGGTTCATCTCACGACTGTGCAAAAGGGATTGGTTTAGTCACTGCGGGTGGTGGTCATATTCGCGACTACGAAGGTATTGATAAAAGTAAAGTCCCGATGACGCCATTGATTGCAGTGAATACAACGGCTGGTACGGCATCTGAAATGACTCGTTTCTGTATTATCACCAATACCGATACTCACGTGAAAATGGCGATTGTTGACTGGCGTTGTACCCCACTCATTGCGATCGATGACCCGAAACTCATGATTGCAAAACCGTCTGGTTTAACCGCTGCAACAGGTATGGATGCATTAACCCATGCAGTTGAGGCATATGTTTCTACGGCGGCAAACCCAATTACTGATGCGTGTGCAGAAAAAGCAATTACGATGATTAGTCAATGGTTACAACCTGCTGTCGCAAATGGTGAAAACATCGAAGCGCGTGATGCAATGAGCTATGCACAATATTTGGCTGGCATGGCATTTAACAACGCATCTTTAGGTTATGTTCACGCAATGGCGCACCAGTTGGGCGGTTTCTACAACCTACCTCACGGCGTATGTAATGCAATCTTGTTACCACACGTCTGTGAATTTAACTTAATTGCTTGCCCAGATCGCTACGCAAAAATCGCAGAGTTAATGGGTGTAAATACTCACGGACTCACCGTAACAGAAGCTGGCTATGCCGCAATTGATGCCATTCGCAAACTTTCTTCATCAATTGGTATTCCATCTGGTTTAACCGAGCTTGGTGTAAAAACTGAAGACCTTGCAGTGATGGCAGATAATGCTCAAAAAGATGCATGCATGCTCACCAACCCTCGTAAAGCAAATCATGCACAAGTTGTAGAGATTTTCAAAGCAGCACTTTAATACTGATGTAATGGCATATCCCTCTAGTAAGTCAAATCCCTCCGACCGTTGACTTACTTTTTTGGGGAATATTTAGCTCCAGCGGTATTCCCTTTTTTTTAGAACCTATACTCCAACCTTCTCTAAACCTGATTGACAATTCGCCCATTTCATTGAAGGATACTCAGCATGTCTTAATTACAATAGCTCGATAAAAATGAATACATCTTCAGCTAATCAAACTTATGTTCCAGATATTTTAGGCACGGGCTACGAACAGCTCACACTTAGTTTTCCTGATGATTATGAAGGGAAAGTTGTAGCCACCTTAGTGCGTAAAAAAGCTGCTCAATCTACTCAAAAAGCCGTGCTGTATATTCATGGTTTTTTAGATTATTTCTTTCAAACCGAAATGGCTGAGCAATTCAATGCTCATGGTTATGACTTCTATGCACTTGATTTAAGAAAATATGGCCGCTCAAAGCTGCCTCATCAAATTTTCTATAACGTGCTTGATTTAAATGAATACAACGCCGAAATTACTCAAGCATTACAGATTATTGGCGAAGAGCAACACACTCATGTTTTACTCGCAGGCCATTCAACTGGTGGTTTGACAGCAACGCTTTATGCTGCTCATCATCCAGATCATCCTCTTATTAAAGCGCTATGGGCAAATAGTCCGTTTTACGACTTTAATTTAAGTCTAGTCGAAAAGAAGTTTGGTATTCCAATGCTAAGTCGAGTAGGAAAATATCTACCAAAAGTTAAATTCCCAAGCCAATTAAACAAATGGTACACCACCAGCCTTCATAAGCAGCTCAAAGGTGAATGGGACTTTAATCTTGACTGGAAACCAACCTCTGCCCCTACAGTTCAACTCAGCTTTGTACATGCGATTCATACGGCACAAAAAGAGATTCACCGCGGGGTTAAACTAAACGTTCCCGCACTGATTATGCATTCGCATCAAACTAAAAACCCAAAAAAATGGGGACCAGATGCAACTCAAAGCGATGTAATTTTAGACGTTAAAGACATTGAAAAACATGGTAAAAAAATTAAAGGTGATGTCTCGGTTGTCTCTATTCACAATGGATTGCATGACTTAGTCCTTTCGGCCCAGCCAGTACGAGAACAAGTCTATCAACAATTGTTCCAGTGGCTGGATCAAAAAATTACTTAACTAAGCTTAGGTGAGTCAAGGTATTTCACCAGCAGTTGATGCGCAGGATGTTCACTTGGTAAAAGCTCCATAAGGCGTTCTACCGCATCAATTGCTTCAGGGAAATGAGCTAAATGCTTAAGTAATAAATCTGTTTCTTGTGTTTTAAAAATTGCATCACTCAAGCGTGACTCAAGGCAATCGCGCCATGCGCATAAAAATGGACTTTCAGTTTTTGCCAGAAATACACCTGTGTAAAGCTGCAAAGCCGAGGCTGCATATCCCGCATCGAGCGCTTGTTCAGCTTGTAAAAAATCGGCTTCAACATGCACCAGCAAACGATATGGACGTGAACCAAGTAAACCACCCAAAATATCTCGTAGTTGAGACATTTCAGCTTTAAGCGTACCCATACTGACTTTACGTTCGCCATAGAGCGCCTGATAAAGATGCTCTAAAGTTAAACCATGCGGACATAGTGCCAATATGGTTAAAATTTCAATTTGACGCGGCGTTAATAATAAACTTTTGCCGTTAAATTTAACTTGCGGCGTCGAAAATGCACGGATATGTAATTGCTGGCGCTGCTGCTCTAGCAAAGCAGATTGAATAATGGATGCACAACGTTCAGCAGCCAGAATTCCTAAACTATTATGGTTCTTCCACGTGGTTGATAAATCAACAACACCAAGGGTTTGTTTTGAATATGGATCGATAATCGGCGCGGCATAACACACCCAATCATGAATCGACTCCATGTAATGTTCGTTTGAAAAAACACAGCTTGATTGTTGAGTTTTTAAAGATAAAGCCAAGGCATTGGTGCCCACAAATTCTTCACGCCACTGACCACCTTGTACAAAATGTACACGCTCAGCAGCACTTTGCATTTGAGCACTTGGTGCCGTCCAGATAATCGTACTGCCGATATCACCGACAGCAATCACCATTGAAGATTGCTCTGCAATATGACGTAAGTCGTCGGCACATTGGCTTAAAGCCATATCTAAAGCATTTTGTGAAGCAGATTTTTTTTCGACTAACGGAGCCGCAAAACGCTCTTTAGGAATCGCAGCAGAGGCTGATCGTTCCCACGAGCTTGCAATACTTTGGCCGAGTTTGGCAGCGTTCTGAGGAGAGAGACTATTTTGGGTGCGCAGTTGATCAATCAACGTCCGTTGCTGCAATAAATCCTTTTTTGTGAACATTTGTAAATTCCTTATATATCCACATTTCTATTCCAACCTTTCTCCAACCTTCTTATTTATATCCTAATTATACAAAGTACGAAAGTACCTACTGACAGGGTTCTTGTTAGTCTTTAGTCCTAAAAAGCAAAGGAATATTTATATGCGCTATATCGATCCAAATCAACCAGGCTCAAAAGTTCAATTTAAATCACAATACGAAAATTTTATTGGCGGTGAATGGGTGGCACCTTTAAAGGGTGCATATTTTGACAATGTATCTCCTGTTGATGGAAAAGCTTTCACACGTATTCCACGCTCTAGTGCCGAAGATATTGAGCTCGCTCTAGATGCAGCACACAAAGCGAAAGCAACATGGAATAAAGCATCACCAACAGTACGCTCAAATATACTTTTAAAAATCGCCGATCGTTTAGAAGCAAATCTTGAAATGCTTGCGGTTGCCGAAACTTGGGATAATGGTAAAGCGGTACGTGAAACTTTAGCAGCTGACCTTCCGCTTGCGATTGACCATTTCCGTTATTTCGCTGGATGTATACGTGCTCAAGAAGGCGGAATCTCTGAAATTGATGAAGATACCATTGCTTATCATTTCCACGAACCGCTAGGTGTAGTTGGTCAAATCATTCCATGGAACTTCCCGATTTTAATGGCAGCATGGAAACTTGCACCTGCTTTAGCAGCAGGTAACTGTGTCGTAATTAAACCGGCTGAGCAAACTCCAGTGGGTATTTTGTTGGTGGCTGAACTCATCCAAGACATTTTACCACCGGGTGTCCTTAATATTGTCAATGGTTTCGGTTCAGAAGTCGGCCGCCCATTAGCAACAAATCCACGTATTGCCAAAATCGCTTTTACCGGTTCAACTCAAACTGGACAAATGGTGATGCAATATGCGACCGAAAATATTATTCCAGTCACCTTAGAACTTGGCGGTAAGTCACCAAACCTTTTCTTCGAAGATATCATGGATAAAGAAGATGACTTCTTAGAAAAAACACTTGAAGGTTTTGCGATGTTTGCTTTAAACCAAGGTGAAGTATGTACTTGCCCTTCTCGTGCTTTAGTACAAGAAAGCATTGCTGATCAGTTCTTAGAAATGGCTGTCGAGCGCGTAAAACGTATTAAAACTGGTCATCCTCTTGATACTGAAACCATGATTGGTGCTCAAGCATCTCTACAACAACAAGAAAAAATCTTACGTTGTATTAACACTGGTCGTGAAGAAGGTGCAGAACTCTTACTTGGCGGTAGCGGCCGTAAAGAAGTAGGCGATGGTTACTATGTTGATCCGACTATTTTTAAAGGTCACAATGGCATGCAAGTTTTCCAAGAAGAAATTTTTGGACCTGTACTTGCTGTGACAACGTTCAAAGACTTTGATGATGCAATCAAAATTGCCAATGACACCATGTATGGTTTAGGTGCAGGTGTTTGGTCACGTTCAGCTCACATTTCTTATCGTGCTGGTCGTGCTATTGAGGCGGGTCGTGTCTGGACAAACTGCTACAACATCTACCCTGCACATGCTGCATTTGGTGGCTACAAGAAGTCTGGTATCGGCCGTGAAAACCATAAAATGATGCTAGATCACTACCAACAAACCAAAAACTTGTTGGTGAGTTATTCAACTAAACCAATGGGCTTCTTCTAAATTTCGCACCAAGTTGATACAAAAACATCAACACTAGAAATAAGTAAAGTCATCCACTATACAAAAAGCCAGTAATTTAGATTGCTGGCTTCTTTATTTTGTTCTGTTAGTTCTCAAGTTTTTACTATCTGGAATAAAAAAACGTCACCTAATATTTAAAGCAATTTATTTAGGCATTGCTTTTGCATTGATTCATACAAACCCACTCGCAGGAGTATTGTATGAATCAACCAGAAACAGCTTCCGTTATTTCCTCAAAGACAGAAGTCTCGTCAGCAGAATATTTTGCTCAGCGCCAACTTAAACAAGGTACCGTTGGTTGGTTACTCCTGATTGGTTTAGGCGTAGCGTATGTGATATCAGGTGATTTTGCTGGCTGGAACTTCGGCATAGCCCAAGGCGGCTGGGGTGGTATGTTTATTGCCACTGCCCTTGCTGCAATCATGTATCTGTGCCTGTGTCTTTCTATGTCAGAAATGTCCACAATGATGCCGACAGCAGGTGGCGGTTATAGTTTTGCACGTGCTGCTTTTGGCCCTTTTGGCGGCTATTTAACAGGAACTGCCATTTTAATTGAATACGCAATTGCACCAGCGGCGATTGCCGTATTTATTGGTGGTTATTGCGAATCTTTATTTGGCATAAATGGTTGGATGATTTACCTCGCCTGCTACGCCATTTTTATGGGTATACACCTCAAAGGTGCCGGCGAAGCTTTAAAAATCATGTTCGCAATTACACTTGTCGCAGCAGTTGCCCTTGTTGTGTTTATTGTGGCAATGATTCCACACTTTAATGCACAAAATTTATTTGATATTCCTGTTGGCACAGGTGTTGGCGCAAGTCTTTTTTTACCTCATGGCTATTTGGGCATCTGGGCTGCAGTTCCTTTTGCTATCTGGTTTTTTCTTGCAGTTGAAGGTGTACCATTAGCAGCCGAAGAAGCGAAAGATCCAGCCAAATCTCTGCCACGCGGTTTAATCGGAGCAATGCTCATCTTAACAGCCTTTGCCATGCTCATTTTATTCTTAGGTGCAGGTGCAGCGGGTGCAAGTACTTTACAAAACTCTGGCGCTCCCCTCGTCGATGCTCTGGTTAAAGTGTATGGCACCAATACTTGGCTTGCGACTTTTGTTAACTTTGTTGGTTTAGCAGGTTTAATCGCGAGTTTCTTTTCAATTATCTATGCCTATTCGCGTCAAATTTTTGCACTCTCTCGTGCTGGTTACTTACCTACTTCACTCTCTTTAACCAATAAAAATAAAGCCCCTTATCTCGCAATTATTATTCCGGGCATTATTGGGTTCTTGCTTTCACTCACCAAAGAAGGTGATTCACTCATTTTAATCGCTGTTTTTGGTGCCACCATTTCCTATGTATTGATTCTTTTATCTCACATCAAACTACGCCTATCTAAACCCGACATGCCTCGTCCTTATAAAACTCCTGGAGGAATCTTCACTTCAAGCATTGCACTGATTTTAGCAGTCGCTGCTGTGGTCGCAGGCTTTGTTGTTAATCCGAAAGTTTGGTTTATTGCTGCCGCTATTTATATCGTATTTATTGCTTACTTTTTATTCTATAGCCGTTATCATTTAGTGAAAGGTACACCAGAAGAAGAGTTTGCAAATATTAAAGCCGCAGAACAAGAACTATAAAAAAGGATGCAACTATGAGTTATCGCAATATTGTCGTCAATCAACAGTATCACTTTGCTGACTTGAAGACCTTGATGGCAAAAGCTACACCGTTACGTTCAGGCGATGAGTTAGCAGGTGTAGCTGCCAGAGATGCAACCGAACATGTTGCGGCACAAATGACTTTGGCCGATGTACCGCTTAAAACTTTTTTAAATGACGTTGTGGTCGATTATGAAACTGATGAGATTACCCGTTTAATTATTGATGAACATGATCTGGCAGCCTTTGCCCCTATTTCACACTTTACAGTAGGCGATTTTCGAAATTGGTTACTTGGTGAAGAAGCCACTGCTCAAAGCTTAAAAGCTTTAGCATCAGGTTTAACTCCAGAAATGGTGGCTGCAGTCAGCAAAATTATGCGCAATCAAGATTTGATTTATGTCGCCAGCAAATGCGAAGTGGTCACCCAATTTCGCAACACAATTGGTTTAAAAGGTCATCTTTCTACCCGTTTACAACCCAATCACCCGACCGATGATGTGCTCGGTATTTCTGCCAGTATTTTAGATGGTTTGATGTATGGCAATGGTGATGCCGTAATTGGGATTAATCCAGCGACAGATAACTTACATAATTTATCAGAGCTACTAAAATTGCTTGATCATGTCATTCAGGAATATCAAATTCCGACACAATCTTGTGTACTCACCCATATCAGCTCAGGTATTCAACTGGCTGAAAAAAATGTGCCGATTGATTTAATGTTTCAATCAATCGCTGGTACCCAGCTAGCAAACGAAGGATTTGGAATTTCACTCGATTTACTACAAGAAGGATATGAAGCCACACTTGCACTCAAGCGCGGAACCATTGGACAAAACGTCATGTACTTTGAAACGGGTCAAGGCAGTGCGTTATCCAGCAATGCACATCACGGAGTGGACCAACAAACATTAGAAACTCGCGCTTATGCAGTAGCCCGTAAATATAATCCGCTTTTAGTGAATACAGTCGTTGGCTTTATTGGTCCTGAATACCTTTTTAACGGTAAACAAATTATACGTGCGGGACTAGAAGATCACTTCTGCGGTAAGTTGCTTGGCGTGCCAATGGGCTGCGACATTTGTTATACCAACCATGCCGATGCCGACCAAAATGATATGGATGTTCTTCTTACTCTATTTGGCGCCGCGGGTATTAACTTTATTATGGGGATTCCAGGTTCAGACGATGTCATGCTCAACTATCAAACCACTTCATTCCATGATGCCCTCTATTTAAGACAACTCCTCGGTTTAAAACCCGCTCCTGAGTTTTCAGCATGGCTTGAACAGCAAGGTATTTTTAAACAACAAAACTCTCAAATCTGTTGGGCGGACCACATGCCTGACCAATTCTCTCGTCTGCTCATGAACTAGGGAGAACACCATGAAACTGAACCCTGATATTCAATATCCATCTTCTACCCATCAAGATCAGTGGGAAAAACTTAAACAGTTTACCGATGCCCGTATTGCTCTGGGCCGTGCGGGTTGTAGTATCCCAACACGAGCCTTACTTGAATTTCAGTTGTCGCATGCACAAGCAAAAGATGCGGTTTATCAAGACATGAATGTTTCATATTTATCTGAGCAATTAACGCAAAAACAGCTGCAAAGTCTTCATGTCCAAAGTAATGCACCTAATAAAGAAATTTATCTTAAACGTCCAGATTTAGGTCGTCAGCTTTCAAACCTATCAAAAGAAGTCTTAATTAAGAAGTATGCAGAAAACACGCAACAGTATGATGTTTGTATTGTAGTTGGTGATGGCCTCTCTGCAAGAGCGATTGAAGCGAATGCTATCTCATTCATTACAATGCTGAATGAACAAATTCAGCAAGAAAACTGGAGCCTTGCACCAATTGCAATTGCGACAGGCAGTCGGGTTGCTCTTGGTGATGAGGTTGCTGAAATCTTTAAGGCACCCATGCTTGTGATGCTCATTGGTGAGCGTCCGGGTTTAAGCTCTCCTGATAGTATGGGAATTTACTACACGTTTAATGCATATTCAGGCTGCCTCGATGCTAAACGTAATTGTATTTCTAATGTTCGCTCAGCAGGTTTAAGTATTCCAGTTGCAGTACAACGTTTAATCGCTTTAATGAAAAAATCCAAACAACTTGGTTTCTCAGGAGTTAATCTAAAAGATGAACATCAACTTTCAAATATAGATTTTGAAGAAACTCAAAAGCTATTATTTTAAGCAATGGAATATGCAAAGAGATTTATTGGAAAATAGATAATCCTTTGCATAACAATATTATCTTAACGAAAAATATCAATTTTCAGGTATTGACGATTTATACAGATATTTTCTTCTTTATATTTATCGCTATACTCCACCTATTGATCTTCTATGAATCATTTGTATGAACACAACAAACGCCTTCCCTAAAACTATTTATGCCATTCAGCATCTTGCTTTCGAAGACTTAGGTTCATTAGAAGATGTCTTTTATCAACTCGGATTTCGCGTCCGTTATTTTGAAGCAGGTGTAGATGATTTAACTGCTGCTTTTGCACACGATGGATTAACTATTATTTTAGGTGGTCCAATCGGGGTTTATGAAACTGAAGATTATCCATTTTTAAAAGATGAAATTGCTTTACTCAAACAACGTTTAGCAGCAGATAAACCTACACTTGGTATTTGTTTGGGTGCACAGCTTATTGCTCATGCGCTTGGTGCAAAAGTATATGCAGGACATCAAAAAGAAATTGGCTGGGGTCCATTGAGCTTAAGTTTACGTCCTAATCAGGTATTATCTGCTTTGCTTAATAATGTCCATGTTCTACATTGGCATGGTGACACTTTCGACCTCCCTGAAAACGCGGTGTTATTAGCTAGTTCAGAGATTTATACCAATCAAGCATTTGAAGTTGGAAATAATATTCTCGCGTTGCAGTTTCATATTGAAACAACAGAAGAAAATTTTGAGAAATGGTTAATTGGCCATACATGCGAACTTCGTAATGCCAATATTTCGATTCAGACACTTCGTGAAGAAAATAAAAAATATGCTCAAAACCTCGAACATGCTGCTTTTGAAGTAATTCAAAAATACTTAAAAAGAATTGGTTATAGTACCTAAATGAAGTGGTTTCTAATGTTTCATGATTATTATTTTTTAACACTTGGTATTTTATGATTATTTTTTAAACAAAAAAACTTTATATTTTATTTTTAGAAACATTTCAGAAAAATTTCAGTGTATTATTAATTTGTAACATAAAATATACGCTGATTTACTATGGATATCTGGAAGTTTATTAAGAGCTTTAATACGGTTAATACTTATTTAATGCTTTCAACTATGCTTCTTCTATTATTAGTTCTTTATTTTTATGTGATTAGTCCTACCTAAGCTTGTTTGCCAAGGAAGCGAAATCATAAAGAAAAAGAATATTATGATGAGAAGACCTCCGAAAAAAAGCCCAACCTTATAGTTGGGCTTTTTTAATATTTTCTATTTACTCACAACGTGTTGCTCGTCTTGAGAAAAAGTAAGAGATAATCAATCTCGGCTGTTTACTCACAACATGTTGTTCGTCTTGCGAAAAAGTAAGAGATAATCAATCTCTTACTTTTTCTCAGGCTTGAAACTATCTTTCAAATCAAGAATACGGTTGAAAACTGGTTTCTCTGGTGAATGATCATGTTGATCAGCAACAAAATAGCCTTCACGCTCAAATTGGAAACGATCTTCAGGATTCGCTTGTGCCAAAGCTGGCTCAATGACAGCTTGTACCACTTTTAATGATTCAGGATTAAGATTTGCCAAGAAGTCATCATCTGCATCAGGTGCGGCTTCAGTAAACAAACGATCGTAAATCCGCACTTCAGCAGGAATCCCTTTAGTTGCAGATACCCAGTGAATCACGCCTTTAACTTTACGGCCTTCCGGATTCTTTCCTAGAGTTTCAGGGTCAATTGAACATTTCAATTCAATCACTTCACCATTTGCATCTTTAATAACTTCATCACATTTAATCACGTAAGCATGGCGTAAACGCACTTCACCGTCAGGAATTAAACGTTTAAAGCCTTTTGGCGGTACTTCTTCAAAATCTTTACGATCAATATAGATTTCCTTGGTTAAAGGAATCACACGATCACCCATATCAACATTAGGATGGCGAGCATGCGTAAGATCCATATCTTCAGGTAAATTAGTTAAAGTCACTTTAAGTGGACTTAAAACAGCCATACCACGCGCAGCAGTATTTTCTAAAGATTGACGAATACAGAACTCAAGCATTGCAACATCAACAATACCGTCAGTTTTTGAAACGCCTACACGCTTACAAAAATCACGTAAGCCTTCAGGAGTAAAACCACGACGGCGCATACCGACTACGGTTGGCATACGTGGGTCATCCCAACCATTTACATATGCACCTTCCACCAATTTACGTAATTTACGTTTTGACGTAATAGTGTAATCCACGTTTAAACGTGAAGATTCGTACTGATGCGGAACAGCTTTAGATTTTACTTTTTCAACAATCCAGTCATAAAACGGACGGTGATCTTGGAACTCTAATGTACAAAGCGAATGAGTAATCCCTTCAATCGCATCAGACAATGGATGAGCATAGTCATACATTGGATAGATTTTCCATTTATCGCCAGTTTGGTGATGCTCTGAATGCAATACGCGATATAAAATCGGATCACGCATATGTACATTTGTACTTGCCATATCAATCTTGGCACGTAAAACCGCTTCACCCTCTTTAAACTCACCGCTACGCATTTTTTCAAAGCGAGCAAGATTCTCTTCAATAGATGCATCACGGTATGGAGAGTTTTTACCTGGCTCAACAAAGCTACCGCGGTTTAACTTAATTTCTTCTGGAGATTGTAAATCTACATATGCATCGCCTTGTTCAATAAGTTGAACTGCCCATGCATATAATTGATCAAAATAACCCGATGCATAACGTGGTTCACCATTCCAGTTAAAACCAAGCCATTTCACATCATTCGCAATACCGTCAACATACTCTTGTTCTTCAGCATCAGGGTTTGTATCGTCAAAACGCAAATTACACAAACCATCAAACTCTTCAGCCACACCAAAGTTCAAGCAAATCGCTTTTACATGGCCAATATGTAAATAACCATTTGGTTCTGGTGGAAAACGCGTTACGATCTGCTTTGCACGTCCCGTAGCCAAATCATCAGTAATGACTTGGCGAACAAAATCTAAGCCAGCCTGTTGTTCTTGCTGCGCAGAATCGACAGAGGCATGAGTATTCGGTGTCGGGTTATTAGGCAGGCTCGAGACAACATCATTAGGCTTCATAGTGTATCAATCACTTCTTTGTAGATAAATTTCGAAAAATTTAAACGCTATCTTCATTTTTCACAAAGATTTTAACGTTTTTTACTTGCCTTGTAGTTTACAGTTTGCTTATGCTTCTCTCAACCAAAAACCCATGGTCATAAGCCCATGTTTAGGAGATTAATGTAATGAGTTTTCCTCAAGTCGAATTAAACACCAATAAAGGTCGTATTGTTCTTGAACTAAATACTGAAAAAGCACCAAAAACAGTAGCAAACTTTTTAGAATATGTACGTGACGGTTTTTATGACGGCGTTATTTTCCACCGTGTCATTGATGGTTTCATGATCCAAGGTGGCGGGATGGATGAAAACTTCAAAGAAAAAGCAACTCGTGATTCTATCGAAAACGAAGCTGACAACGGTTTAAGCAATGATGTTGGTACGATTGCTATGGCACGTACTCAAGCACCTCACTCTGCTTCTGCACAGTTCTTCATTAACGTAAAAAACAACTCTTTCTTAAACCATACCTCTAAAACTGCTCAAGGTTGGGGTTATGCTGTATTTGGTAAAGTTGTTGAAGGTATGGATGTTGTTGAAGCGATCAAAGGTGTTCGCACTGGCAACCGTGGTTACCACGCTGACGTTCCTTTAGAAAATGTTGTAATCGAATCTGCTAAAATTATTTCTGAATAATTTTAGGAATAAGCTGTGACTTATCTGTTTATCTCTGATTTACACTTGTCACCTGAACACCCTCGACTTGTTCGAGGGTTTTTAGATTTATTGGTGCATTATCAAAATAAACAAACACAGCTTTATATTTTAGGTGACTGGTTTAACGCTTGGATTGGCGATGATTACTCAGCACCATGGCTCGATGAAATTGTTGAGGCATTAAAAGACTTTAACAAAAAAGGAAATCGGGTTTACTTCCAAGTAGGTAATCGTGATTTTGCCTTAAATCAGGTTTTCCTTAATAAATTTAACGGTGTACTACTACCCGACATTTATTATCTTAATATTGCTGGACATCAGTACCGTCTAGAACACGGTGATGCCCTATGTACAGATGACGTTTCCTATCAAAGATTTAGAAAAATTATTCGAAATCCGCTCTTAGTTGCTCTTTTACGCCGTACACCACTGAGTTTTCGTACCAAACTGGTTAATGGCTTTCGTAAAAGAAGCTCCGCTGATAAACAGCAAAAAAGCTATGAAATTATGGATGTGAATGAACAAGCTGTTATTTCTGCTTTAAAAGATGCAGATATACTGATTCATGGGCATACCCATCGCCCTTCACTTCATAAGGTAGAAGCTAAACAACGAATTGTTCTTGGCGATTGGCGTGAAGATCAAGCTTATATTTTGGAAATTGATCCATCTTCAAATACGCAACAGCTTGAATTGATTATCTGGAATTATTAACTAAAAATTAGTCACTTTTTATTTGAACTTTCAATTCTTTAATTTTGTTATTTAAATCAAAATTGTAAATCGCACACATACTGGCAATAAATAAAAATTTCCAGCTTATATGTGCATGATTGTGATACTCAATGTATAAAATCAAAAGACTCAAAATAAATGCAAAAATGATAAAGGCTTTAACGATTCTAAATTCTCGCAGCTTACTCTTTGCATCTGTTGGCATTAAATCAATCATTTTCAATAGATTACTAAAACTTTATATGAAATTATATTTCTTTATCAAACTACACAGGAAATGTTTTTGAATAAAATAGCGTATGATTGCAAAGATTAAATTCTCTCAATTGCTATAAAACTGATATGGAGTAAAGTATGGATTTATTAAATACGGTTAAAAGTCGCTATACAACAAAAGCGTATGATTCTGAAAAGAAAATTCCTCAAGAAAAAATTAAAAAATTATTAGAAATTTTACGTTTTACCCCATCTTCAGTAAATATTCAGCCTTGGCACTTTGTAGTTGCAGATAATCTTGCAGCTAAAGAACGAATCGCAAAAGCATTAACAGGAAAGTATGCTTACAATGCTCCTAAAGTGCTAGAGTCATCACATACACTTGTATTCTGTACAAAAACGGATATTACATCTGAGTACTTAAATCAACTACTTGAGCAAGATGATTTAAGTGGCCGTTTTAAAGATGAAAAAGCAAAATTAGGCCAAAAAGATACTCGCCATGGCTACGTCGAGTTCTACCGAAATGAACAGAAGAATTTATTCGGGTGGATGGAAAATCAAACATTCATTGCTTTAGGACAGCTACTCTTTGCTGCTGGCTTAGAAGGCATTGATGCGACTCCAATGGGTGGCTTTGATGAAAAAGTTCTAAATACTGAGCTCGGGTTAACTGAAAAAGGCTTACGAAGCTCTGTGATTGTTTCTCTAGGCTATCGTAGTGAAAATGACTTTAATGCTAAGCTTCCTAAATCACGTCTGCCAGATGAAGTGATTTTCACATATTTATAAAAATCTCTATAGTTCAAGAGATTCTTTTCTCTTGAACTATCAAGCCATTGCGCTAGCTAAACAAACTACCCCACTTATTCCTAGAAGAATCCCCAAAATAGTAGGCCATTTTAATTTTTCTTTATATAAAATCAGTCCGCTTAAAATTCCCAGTAACACGACAAGAATATTCATGCTTGCAAAAACAATAGCAGGAGAATCTTTTAAAAGAATATGAGCTTTTACATATAAAGCAATATTTGAAAAATTGAGTATTCCTAATATTAACCCAGCTATCGTACTTTTAAACTGCCACTTTTGAGTATTCTGTAGCAATAAATATGAAATCGATAATATAAAAGCAATAATAAAAATAAGATTTAAAGTAAGTGTAAACTGCAGACCTAAACTACTTGTATATTTCAAGAGAATATCTACTGCTGCATAACCACACCATACACTTAAAAGAGCAAAGATCGCCTTTCGAGATTGGTGATTTGCTGAAGAATTGATTTGCCCAAATAATACGAGTAAGACTGCAAAAATTCCTAGACCTATACCCCACAGTTTTAATGCATTAAATTGTTCATGAAAAAAGAAATATGCCGCAAGTAATGAAAGAACAACTGAAAGACGCTGTGCAAGTTCGGTTCTCACAATTCCTGCATACTCTAATGATTTAGCAAGACATAAAAAAATACTAGGTAAAATTATTCCTAAAGCAAAGATTAACCACCAAGGAGTATGTTGTATTGAAACATGTTGAATATCAGGCTGAAACCACCAAAAACAAAGAAGACTTGCGCTTGCATAGTTCCACGCAATCATTTGTAGTGGTTGATAACCTTTTCTCTTTAAATTTTTTAATAGGATAGATACCAAGACGCTGCTAAAAGCAGCAGCTAATATTAATAGCATTCATTAAAGCCCTATTTATTTAAATAAAATTAGTCAGCATGGCAAATCATTCTCCATGACCAGTTAAATATTCTGAATCAACTTTTAAATACACATAAAAAAACCAGTCATTGTCTGACTGGTTTCTTTTTTAAGATTTCAATTAACGATTATTTTCGTCGTCTTGACCATCTTCAAATTTAGAATCGTTGTCAAAACCACCTTGATGACCACCGAAACCACCTTGACCACCGAAACCGCCTTGACCACCGAAGCCACCTTGACCACCGAAGCCGCCTTGACCACCGAAGCCGCCTTGACCACCGAAGCCACCTTGAGCGCCACCGAAGCCGCCTTGAGCGCCACCGAAGCCACCGCCTTGACCGCCGCCAAAGCCGCTACCTTGACCACCAAAACCGCCTTGAGTGCCGCCTTGTGCTGGGAAGCCTGTACCTTGAGCGCCTGCTGGACGAGGGTTACGTGCTGGAACAACAGTTGAAATCGCGTGTTTGTAAACCATTTGACTTACAGTATTTTTTAATAAAACAACATATTGGTCAAAAGATTCAATATGACCCTGTAATTTAATACCGTTCACAAGGAAAATAGAAACAGGGATACGTTCTTTACGGAGAGAATTTAAGAACGGATCTTGTAAAGTTTGACCTTTAGACATTTTTAACTCCAAAAAAAATTTTTAAATCAGCGCAAAAAAACTATCTTTATTTTTCAACTAAAAATTATAAAAAGACAGTGTGCAAATTTTGCTTTATCCATAAGAGTTTCGCAAGTCTTCTTTCGCCTGCTTTATCGTCAAGTAAGTTTTAAAATCGTGTATTTCTTGCAAAGAACGTAACCACGTATATTGACGTTTGGCAAGTTGTCGTGTTGCAAATAAAGCTTTATCCTCCATTTCACGTTTACTTTTGAGACTTAGATCACTTTTTAATAGAAATTCTAGTGCTTGTCGATAACCCACCGAACGCATTGAGGGTAAATTTTCATCTAAATCGTATTTTTCAATTAGAGCTTCAACTTCACTCAAAAAACCGATATCCCACATTTTGCTTAATCTTTGCTCAATGCGTTGATGTAATTCTACCCGATCCGGAAGTAAAGCGTAGTTATGAAATATGTATCGATATGGTACGTTTTTTGGTTGTTCTGCCTGCAATTTAGTAATTGGTTCACCAGTAATTTTATAAACTTCCAGAGCCCGAATAATTCTTTGCTTATCAGTTACATTAAACTTTATAGCAGCAGCAGGGTCTACAGAAACCAACTCATCATAAACTGCCTGCCATCCTTCATTTAGAGCTTTTTCTTCAATTGCAGCTCGAACTTCAGCATTAGCACTTGGTAAATTACCAGATAACCCTTCTAACAATGCCTTGAAATATAACATTGTCCCTCCTACTAAAATAGGAGTTTTGCCACGTGAATGCATTTCATCAATCAATTTACATGCATCTTCAACAAACTGAGCAGCTGAATAGACTTCCAGAGGAGTAATAATATCAATCAAATAATGAGGATAGAGTTCTTGCTCTTCACGAGTTGGTTTAGCCGTGCCGATATCCATATCTTTATATACGAGAGCGGAATCAACAGAAATTAGCTCAAAATTTCCACGCTCGTATAATTCACATGCCAAAGCGGTTTTCCCGCTCGCAGTTGGTCCCATTAAATTGATGACGGGCAATTGATTTGACATGTAAAACTACTCTCCTCGAGCAAATAATTTATCTAATTGAGATAATGGGAATGCACGCCAAGTTGGCCGCCCATGGTTACATTGGCTCGCAAATTCGGTTTGTTCCATTTGACGAAGTAAAGCATTCATTTCTGAAAGACTAAGTTGTCGATGTGCACGTACGGCTCCATGACATGCCATTCCAGCTAACAACTCATCTCTTTTTTGAAGTAATCCTTGTGCTTCATCATTTGGATCTAAATCATTTAAAAGCTCTGGAATAAGATGTTCAAAATCAGCTTTTTGTAATATGGCTGGCACACCGCGAACAATAACTTGCTCATCACCATATAAATCAATTTCCAGACCTAAGCGCTCGAGCTGAGGTTTTAACTCCTCTACCCTAACGGCTTGCATACGGCTAATGGAAATCACCTTAGGTATAAGCAACTGCTGAGATGTCCAAAATTCAGGTTTATCCCAAGCATTTTTCATTTGCTGTAATAAAATACGTTCATGTGCCGCATGCATATCAACAATAATAAGCCCTTCGGTATTCTGCGCTAAAATATAAATTCCATGCAGTTGAGCAATTGCGATACCTAAAGGAAACTCATCTACTTTAGCAACTGGCCCAACATCCTCATTTACCGAAAAACTAGTAGGTTGGTCGCGAAGTGGGGCTAAATAAGTTTTTAGAGCATTATTTAATTGAGCAGAACCATTATATTTTGGTGTTTGATCTGCATAGTGAACAGATTGGGGACGACTAGCGTTAAAATCAGTTAATAATTCTGTCGGTGCAGGCTGAGTTCGTGCTTCACTGTCTGAATTTAAAGTTTCATTTGCACGGTGCAATGAAAATTGTTCTTGATATTTGGGCTGAGGTTGTACTGAATAATCTGAGCTTTCATCCGCTTTCATCGCTTGAGCTAGATCAGCACTCGCTGTCTGAAATTGTGCGAGAGTTTCTTTTGCATAATGTCTTACAAACTCATGCACTTCTCTTTGATTTAAAAATCGAATCTCATGTTTAGTCGGATGAACATTGACATCAATATTTTCAGGGTCAACTTCTAAAAAAAGTAAATAAGATGAATGTTGATGACCATGTAAAATACCGTCATAGGCCATGCGTAGCGCATGCGAAATCGTTTTATCTTTGACAATACGACCATTTACATAGACATATTGCATATCAGCCTGTGCACGTGCATCTGAAGGATGACCAAGCCAACCTGATAAACGCATACTAATACTTTCAGCATCAATCCAATATGCATTTTGAACAAATTGTGAGCCTAATAATTGCTGAACTCGCTGAAAACGTAGCTCTCCGCTATCCGCTATAGGTAAATTAATTCTTATATTATCATTATGCTCAAGCACAAAACGTATATCGAAATGTGTTAGGGCCAGACGGCGAACAATCTCTTCGATATGCCCAAATTCAGTGGTTGGTTTTTTTAAGAATTTACGGCGCGCAGGAACATTAAAAAATAAGTCCTGAACACGTATATGGGTTCCCTTTTGCGCTGCAACAGCTTGTACTTCTTGATGATCAAATGCTGTACCGTTTACTTCAACTTGATGACCAATACCACTTTCATCTTGGCTACTGGTCAAAGTCAATCTTGAAACCGCAGCAATCGAAGCTAAGGCTTCCCCACGGAACCCCAAACTCACAATTGCATGTAAATCTTCAGCAGTTTTAATCTTACTTGTGGCATGACGCATGACAGCAAGTGCCAAATCATCCGGATGAATACCATGCCCATTATCAATGATTTCGATTAAAGTCGAACCACCTTGAGCAATCCGTACAATCAGCTCAGTTGCACCTGCATCAATTGAGTTTTCTAATAATTCTTTGACCACAGAAGAAGGTCGCTCAATCACCTCACCTGCTGCAATCTGGTTCGCTAACGCTGCGTCTAATGTATGAATACGACGTTGTGTTAGCTTTTCATCAGTCATGAAGCTGTTCCTGCAAAGTCTGGTACAAATTTTCTGTTGGTAAAGTTAACGTTACTAAACGAGTCAACTCATCATCTGACTTTTGAATGTCAATGATGATATCCGCTTGTGGAATTTCATCTCCACCTTTAGAAGGCCATTCAAATAGAAATAACGCATCTGTGATATCTAAATAATCACGGATTCCCATTAATTCAAGTTCGTAGGGGTCATTCAAACGATATAAATCAAAATGAAAAATTTCTTTATCATTAATTTTATACGGCTCAACAAGCGTATAAGTTGGACTTTTAACAGAACCTTTATGACCCAAAGCCTGTAAGAAATAGCGCGTAAGTGTGGTTTTACCCGCACCTAGATCTCCAATTAAATAAATTACACCCGACTGAACATGCTGCGCCAAAGCTTGAGCTAAACGCTCAGTATCTTCTTCATGATTTAAGACCAATTTCAATGAATACGACATAGCACACATAACATGATTCGAAATAATCGTTATGATAACATTGCCCTGCCTTAAAAGCCTACTTAAGCCCTAGAAGTTGGCTTTTTTTATATCAATTTTCTTACATATTTACACTTTTTTATGTCTAGTCCGAACGATTTTTTGCCACCTATGATTAATGGTGTAAGCGCAAGCCAAGTTTATCTTCCTCAACAAAAAGACACTCAAACGATTTATGAGTATCTATGTGGTCACTTTGCACATATTAGAACAGATGAGTGGAAACAAAGATTTGAAGACGGGCTTATTTATGGGGCAAATGGACAAAAACTAACATTAGATAGTCCATACCAAAGTAATACGCATATTTTTTATTATCGATTTCTTGCTTATGAAGTCCACGTTCCATTTGAACATCGGATTTTATTTGAGAATGATGATTTATTAGTGGTCGATAAACCACATTTTTTAACAATTAGCCCGACAGGACAATATGTTCAAGAAACTCTTTTAGTGCGGCTAAAAAAACAAACTGGCAATGAATTTTTAACCCCTATTCATCGCTTAGACCGCGAAACCGCGGGTGTTGTTCTATTTTGCAAGCGGGTTGAGTCGCGTGGTATTTATCAACAATTATTTGCCGAGCGCCAAGTCAATAAAATTTATTACGCTATTGCACCTTATAAAAAAGATTTAAATTTTCCTCAGACATTACATTTGCATTTAGATAAAGGTCATCCTTTTTATACGATGCAGGTTATAGAAAATACGAAAGCCAATACCCAGACTTATATTGAGCTTATAGAGCACAACCAGATTTGGGCAAAATATCGTTTAACTCCTACAACGGGGAAACAGCATCAACTTCGCGTGCATCTTAATTATTTAGAAATTCCGATTAAAAATGATCCATTTTATCCCGTAGTTCAGCACAAAGCTGAAGATGATTTTTCAGAACCATTACAGCTTCTGGCTAAGCATATTTCATTTACAGATCCCCTCACAAAAGAGGGAATGTCTTTCAATTCTGAATTTGAATTGACATTGTAATGTAACCGTAATGACAAAAAGATTATTTTTTATGCCAAAAAACATTGAAATTACATTGCGATGGTTTAAAATGAATTCCTAAAAATTAAAAATCATTTGGTTTTGTTATTCATGCGAAAAACAGAAGTTTATCAGGTTCGACTTGACTCCCAAGAGAAAAAACAAGCTTTTGCTGTTTTTAAGCAATTGGGAATTACCCCTGCCCAAGCGGTACGACTTTTTTTTAAACAGGTCGTATTAACTAAATCTATTCCATTTGCTATCGAAAATCAGAATATTAATATGGAGCAATTATTAAAACTGAGAAAAGCAAAAGCATCTTCATTAAACCAAAATTCATCAACTTTAGCTGAAGATGATGACCATGAAGATTTATTTGAAGAATTGAATGCACTTCTTGGTGAAAGCGACAAAACTTAACACTGTTGCATTTATAAACAAGTTTTAACGTCAAAAAGTTCTTTTTTTCGTTATGCTCTCTTTGTAAAAACATAATGATAAGTTACAAGGAGTGCCAAATGATCGTTAGACGAGCGACTTTTGAAGACTTAGAGCAACTCGCCGTTTTATTTGATGAATATCGCCAATTTTATGGGGCCTCTTCTAATTTTAATGAATCCCTTCACTTCCTAAAACAACGTTTTGAGAATAGAGAAAGTGTGTTCTTCATTCATATTAAAGACGATAAAATTACGGGTTTTATTTTACTCTATTTAGGTTTTTCTTCAGTTGCTTGTTCAACTTACTATATCTTAGATGATGTCTATGTTACCCCCGTTTTCCGTCGTCAAGGTTCAGCTAAACAGCTCATCGATACAGCAATCTTATTTGCAAAACAAGAGAATGCTTTGCGGATTAGTTTAGAAACTCAAAGTAACAACCATGAATCTCATCGTTTATATGAACAAATGGGATTCATTCGAGATAGCGAGTTCCAAACTTTTCATTGTTTTCTCAAATAATATTTTGAGCAAGCTGTTTTTGTTGTTCAGATAAATACACCCATTCTCCATCTTCAAGTTCAGGTAAAACCAATTGTCCTACTTGATGGCGATGCAATGCTTCTACCTTATTTCCTACAGCTGCAATCATTCTTTTTACTTGATGATAAACACCTTGATGAATCGTCATGGTTAATTGATGAGTTTCTAATAGCGCTACATCCGTTGCAGCAAACACACCTTTTTCTTGATGTAGGCTCACACCTTGGCTCAGCATTTCAATTTGCTCAGGTGTAACTGGATCTATAGTCGTAACATGATAAACCTTTGGAACATGCTTACGGGGATGAGTTAAAGCTTGAAGATATTTACCGTCATCAGTAAGTAAAAGTAAGCCTGTTGTATCTTGATCTAGACGGCCAATGGCTTGCACACCACGTTGAATCATGATTTCCGGTAAAAGGCTAAATACGCTTTGATGATGGTGAGGTTGGTGTGAACATTCAAAACCTTTCGGTTTTTTTAGCGCAACATAAACTTTTTCTCGATATTGATAAGTTTCCCCGAAAAGAGAAAATTCTAAATTTTCTGGAGAGAATTGCTTTTTAAGGTCACTTACAACCTCTCCATCAATACTTACAGATCCGTTTTTTATTAACTGCTGACAATATTTACGTGAACCAAACCCTTGTGATTGTAAAATTTTTTCCAGCAGCATGAAGTTTTCTCATTAGAACTAAGCTGTTATTTTAACGTAGTTTCCACTTTTTACTAAACCCTACCAGCAGCTCTTTACATTTACTTCATGCAACTTGCACTCTATTCTTCGACTACTCGATAAATATTTTCGTTCTGTTCGCTTTCAAATAATAATTCGGTAGTAGGCAAAATAATTTCATTATCAACAATAATATGCTCAATACGTTGGCTTAGCTTTAAAGATTCATTTTCATGTTCCACTAAATTTTTCTTTAGTTGTGCTTTTGCATCATGAATCTTATCAAACTGATCTTTGATCTTGATATCTATAATGTCCATAAAAATATCCCGTACTCATGAGTAATGATTATTTTTATATCATAATTTTTAAACACTATAATTTTTAACTTGTTAATTTATATAACATTGTGTCCAAGCGTAACCAAAAAATTAAAACTCCTTATCATTGAGAGATATACACTCAATTTTTAATTAAGAAGAGCTGAAATCAGCTGTATCTTTTAAAGCTTTCACATTCCAACTCTTAAATATTATACAATTCCATTTATTTATAATGCCCTCCGCTCGCCATGCTTGCCCAATTTGATGTTAATTTAGTTGTTCTACTCGTTCTGCTTGTCTGCGGCTTATTAAGTCAAAATGCAGCTGTAACTATTGCAGCAGGTGTGTTGATTGTCGTTAAAATCACACCATTAAATGAGTTTCTCCCTTATATTCAAGCTCATGGTCTTAATTTAGGAATTCTTATTTTAACCATTGGCGTACTCACTCCAATTGCCAGTGGGAAACTCAGTGGAGAGAGTATTTTAAAATCCTTTATTAGTGTTAAGTCTATTATGGCTATCGCAATTGGTCTGTTAGTCGCCTGGCTAGGTGGTCGCGGAGTAAAACTAATGTCGAGCCAACCTGACGTAGTTGCAGGTTTACTGATTGGTACAGTTGCTGGTGTCGCTTTACTCCGTGGTGTACCAGTCGGTCCTCTAATTGCGGCAGGATTACTCTCTTTATTCATTGGCAAATAAAAATCAACATGAAAAAGGTGCAATAAAGCACCTTTTTAACACTTAGGCTAAATGATTTTTTAGCCAGAATAATAAGCGTTTCGCTTTAAAGAGAACTTTTCTAACTGCTTTAAAAAGCCTTCAAAATAACTTTTCTCTTTTTCTTCAGTTCGATAGCCCGCATATAAAGTTCGTCTTAAACCTGTAGGAGAAACACAATCTAAACGACGACTAGTAACCCATCCCTTTTGTTCATACTCATTCACTACCCAATCAGGTAAAGCAGCAATACCTCGTCCACTTGCAACGAGTTGAATAAGCATTTGGGTTAAATCAGTTGTCCGTATTAGTTTAGGCTGAATATTCGCGGGGATGAAAAGTTTAGACATAATATCTAAACGATGCTTATCAACTGGATAAGTAATTAAAACTTCTTCGGCCAACTCTTGAACTGTAATATTTTCAGCCCGCACCAAAGGATGAGTATTTGATAAGACTAACCGTGACTCATATTCAAAAATCGGAAAATACTCAATTCCTTTTAACGCGATTGGGTCAGCTGTAATCAATAAATCAAATTCCGCATTTTGTAAGAGTTCATGTGGATTAGCTTCAAACCCCGAAGCAAAGTCTAAATCGACGTCAGGATATTGCTGGCGATACTGATTTAATAAAGGCATTAACCAGTCAAAACAACTATGACATTCCGATGAAAAAATAATTCTACCTGTCTGCCCATGCACAATACGTGTGATATCACTATGTGTAATCTGGATTTGTGGCAAAACATCATCAGCCAATTTTAATAAGCGCTGTCCGACATTAGAAAAACTAACAGGTCTACTTCGACGATTAACAACTTCTACCCCATACCAATGATCTAATTCTTTTAATTGATGGGAAATAGCAGATGGCGTTAAACAAAGGTCATTAGCTGCTGAAACTAATGAACCATGCTCGCGTAAAGCAACTAGAGTTTTAAGGTGGCGTATTTCTAACATGGGCCCAAGCCTAAAAAACAGATTTATCTATAAATGGATAAAGCTCATCTTTGCTTTTCCATAAAACTTTCGACAAATCTTTATTAATGAATTTTATTCAGTTTAACATAAAATTAATTAGTTTGTCTCAACATGAATTTTATTTCATTATCTTTTACTTGCAATGAATTTTTGTTTCCTCTGAAACTAAAGTGAAATTAAACGTTTTAATGAAGTTTTTTTAATGAGTAAGAATATGAAAACTAAAAATAGGCCTAATAAAGACCTATTTTTTAAAACCCTAAAAACTATTGCGCTAAAACATTTAAGCTAATAATCGTATAGCTCTGATCTTTAGGTTTTAATTTCAAATTTAGAGGAGCTGTTACTTCTACTAGGTACTCTCCAACTTTTGGAAACGTAAGTTCGACTTGACCGTTGCCTCCCGCCTTAAACTGCTGCACTTGCTTGTCAGTTGCACCCTTTTCTCTTAAATTCACTTCAGCATAAGCTAAAGGCTGTCCTTTTTCAGTTATGGTTAATTTAACAGGTTGAGCAGCTTTAATCTGGTTAGGATGTACAGAGAAACTAACTTTAATCGGTGTATTCGGAAGCTGAATATCTGAAACTTTTCCTTTAGAAAGATAACTCTGCAATATCCACTCACGTGTTACTTGTTCTGTTTTAATTGTTTTTGTTTTAAGGTCAGTCGGAATCAAATATTCACGTTCTGCTTTCGGTGGAGCTTTATCAGCTGGCATATCAAAAAATAAATGCCATGCTTTTTGGTCGTATACATATTTCAAAGGATAACTTGCCTGAGTTTGAACAATGTATGTGCCTTCTTCAGGTAAATCTACATCAAAAACAGTAGCAGACTTATGCAGGGCTTCTGAATTGACGGTTTTAAGCTCATTTTTAGGTGTAATTACAGTAAGCTTAGCATCCTTTAAAGCATATTCACTATTTAATGCTTCTTCCGCATAACCAGCAATTACGGGTACTTGAGTCTGTTCAGTTTTATAAGCTACAGGAGCTACATAAGGTTCATGAGCAAAGCCTGTTGTACATATCAATGCAAGTGACGTCATTAGAAATCTATTCATTATTACAAAATCCTGTTATACGCAAAGTTAAAAATTTCAGACAAAATATAAGCGGATACAGTATACACAAATAAAAATAATTCTTATTATCATTAATAAATTTAATTTTACATAAAAAAAGACCCAAAGGCCTTTTCTTATTTCATTTAAGTTGATTTTACTGATGCTTCATCTTTGGAAATGTTTGCTCGAAATCAATTAACTTATAGCTTTTTACTAAATCATCTGGTCCGTAAGATACTTCGTATGAGGTTTCTTTACCATTAAAATATGCTTCTGTCGGAGTCCCAAATACCTCCCAAAGGCCGATTGAAGCCACATCTGCTATACCATGACCAAAAGCTCTGCCGACTTTTACCCACTTTGAATAACCTTGCTGAAAAGTATAGATCTCGACACGTGTTCCATCACGGTATTCTGAAAGTACAGGTGCACCAAACTCGGCAATCACATAATTACGAGAACTGCCTGGATTTAGAACATTTAAATTTTTTTTACTTGGTTGATTACCCGCCATAAATACTGCGCAACCAGACATAGATAACATAGCCATACCCATAAGGCAGGTAATAAATAATTTTCTCACGTTTTAGCATCTCTATTTTTAGATATTTATACAACTTGTTGTAATACTTAAAGTATTACGCGGTAATCATATATAATTTTTAAAAGTTTTTCGATGAATTAATCTATATAAAATTTAAATTTACTTCATTTGAATATGTAATCATTCCCTCAATATTTTAGTTTTTTATTATTCTGTTCTCTTTTCCCTTATAATTCTCTTTTTGAGTCTTCCTTCAACTTATTATGGCGTCCCCGCAATCTCCTCTTTCCACACATCAACATTACTCTCTCTTTTTAGCAATTTTCTCACTAGCTGTAGGTGGTTTTTGTATTGGAACCACTGAATTCGTGGCAATGGGACTGATTCAAGAAATTGCAAATAATTTAAATATTACAGTACCTGAAGCTGGTCACTTTATTAGTGCTTATGCATTGGGTGTAGTTATTGGTGCTCCTATCATCGCTATTCTTGGAGCTAAAGTACCTAGGAAAACTTTATTGCTTGGCTTAATGCTGTTTTATGGTGTTGCAAATGCCTGTACTGCTTTAGCTCATACACCTGAAACTGTTTTAGTCTCACGTTTCATTGCAGGTTTACCACACGGAGCATATTTTGGTGTGGGTGCCTTAGTTGCAGCTGAACTAGCGGGTCCATCAAAAAGAGCTTCTGCGGTTGCCCAAATGATGATGGGTCTTACAGTGGCAACTGTCATTGGCGTTCCTTTAGCAACGTCGTTAGGCCAAAACTTTGGTTGGAGAGCAGGTTTTGAGTTTTCAGCAACTATTGCTTTCATCACTTTAATTGCTGTTGGCTTCTTTGTACCCAATATTCCAGTTCAGGCTACCGCCAGTATCAAAACTGAATTAGCTGGCCTTAAAAATATCAACATGTGGTTAACACTAGCAGTAGGTGCAATCGGTTTTGGAGGCATGTTTTCAGTTTATAGCTATGTTTCACCAATTTTGACTGAATACACACAAGTTAATATCCAAATCGTCCCTATCGCTTTAGCTATCTGGGGTATAGGTATGGTTATTGGTGGTTTAGCAGCAGGATGGCTTGCAGATAAGAACCTCAACAAAACTATAGTGGGTGTATTAATTAGCTCAGCTATCGCATTTGTTGTCGCTAGTTTTTTAATGAGTAATATTTATACTGCCATCGCATCTTTATTTTTAATTGGTCTCACGGTAATGGGGTTAGGCGGAGCATTACAAACTCGTCTAATGGATGTTGCAGGTGATGCCCAAACTTTAGCTGCCTCACTCAACCACTCTGCATTTAATATGGCCAATGCATTAGGTGCATTTTTAGGGGGCTGGGTACTCAGTCACCAAATGGGTTGGATCGCTCCAATCTGGGTAGGTTTTGTTTTAAGCCTTGGCGGTCTAATCATTTTACTTATCGCATTTGCAGTAGAAAAAGCCAGCAAAAAAGCTTAATGAAAGAAAAGGCTAACTTATTACTTCTAATCAGTTAGCTTTCCACCACAATGTGGGCAATAACATTTTTTCTCTCGGACCGACTCTTCTTCTTCTAATACTTTTTCACGCATAATTTGAATAATCAGGTTATGCGCTTGCTCTTTTGGCAATCCTACTTTTTGACGGACCCTCTCTATTTCAATTTCATCATGTAAAATATCAATACCTCGTGCTTGAAGTAACTCACGAAATTCTTGCTCTAGTCTCTGATTCCGTTGATTAAGCTCATTTGCAAGTCCAGACGCCAAAATACCAGCTGGTAATGCTGCAATACCTACACCCAAAATAGTAATAAGCGCCCCTAATAACTTCCCTAGGCTAGTTACAGGAGTGACATCGCCATACCCCACTGTAGTTAAGGTAACCACTGCCCACCACATAGATTTAGGTATTGAACTAAAAGCTTCTGGCTGAGCTTTGTTTTCAACCACATAAATTCCAGAAGCAGTCATAATAATCATGATAATTAAAATAAAGATAACTGCTTGAAAAGATCCCTTCTCGCGTTTAATCACACATAACAATATCTGTAGCGAGATAAAATAACGTGTTAATTTTAATAAACGAAGTAAACGTAAAATCCGAAGCATACGAAGATCGATTCGTACAAAGAAATTCAGGTAAGCTGGCAAAATTGCCATCAAATCAATAATTGCTTCCCCACTTTTCATCCAATTCAAGCGGGTTTTCCATACGGATTGTGTCGTATCTCGATCTGCAACACTCCACAACCTTAATAAATACTCAATACTAAAAATTGCGATTGAAATATTCTCAAAGTAGTCAAACCAAATACGATAATTTGAGTACAAATCATTTACTGTTTCCAATAAAACAGCAGCAACGTTACCAATAATTAAAATAACTAAAAAATAGTTAATGCATTTACTTACCGTCGTTTCATAGTCATGGTTGTGAAGATTATTATAAAAAAACTTACGTAATCTCTTCCAAACTGAATTAGGCATATTGATCTGACCACTTAATATTGTAGATATAGTAAGCTCATCGCCTCTATTCACCAATATCGTCTCTAACAATTTTTGTTTTACTTACCCCAAGATTTAAGCCTTAATTTTTTCATCAATTCGTGGCTACACATCGAAATTCATTCTCTTCCCACCACATCACATCATAGATGCCTGGATGTGATTTTAAGATAATATTTATATAATTTTGCAACACCATAATATGATGAGTAATATCAATTTTTCTAAATAGGAATTTTCTTAAAATCGGAGTATTTGGAGAAATAAAAATTGCGAATCCATTACTATATTCTTCATAAACACTAATTCCGAGATACATTGTTATTTCAGCTAAGGGAATCTCAATTTCCCACCCCCAGCTTTCACTATATAACTCTACATTTAAATGATATCTATTCTTTAATATACTAAAAATATATTGTGCAATATCTTCAGTTTTTTGAACTAAAATACCACCTTCATCAGCATAAGTTTTTTGGTCATATAATTGATAATCATCAAATTTAAATTCAACAATTGTCTTTAGCATTCTTAAGTTCCCTATATAAAATACTCATATTTTTTTTAATTATTTTCAAGTTCGTTCAAATATTTTAAAACAAAAATCAATTTAATATCTAGAGTAATATTTATTTTTACATTTTCATTAAATAAAATTTGATCTATTTATTATTTTCTAAGTCTAATAATGTACAAAGTCTCATTTAAAATAAAAAGGAGCTGAATAATCAGCTCCTTTTTTGTACTAAATCGACGTATTAAGTCAATTGAGCAGCTTGGATTTTCTTAGTATCAACTTGATCAGCTTCTTTAGTATATTCGCTCATCTTGTCGAAGTTTAAGTATTTGTAGATGTCAGCAGAAGCGCTGTCGATTTGCGACGCGTACTGTTGATATTCTTCTGGGCTTGGTAATTTACCAAGAACCGCAGCTACTGATGCAAGCTCAGCAGACGCTAAGTAAACGTTTGCGCCTTGACCTAAACGGTTCGGGAAGTTACGAGTAGAAGTCGATACACAAGTTGTGTTCGGCGCTACACGTGCTTGGTTACCCATACATAATGAACAGCCCGGCATCTCTGTACGTGCACCAGCACGGCCATAAATGTTATACAAGCCTTCTTCCATTAATTGGTGCTCGTCCATACGAGTTGGTGGAGCCAACCATAAACGAGTAGACAATGAACCACCAGGTACTTTGTCAAGTAACTGACCAGCTGCACGGAAGTGACCGATGTTAGTCATACAAGAACCAATGAATACTTCATCAATCTTGTCGCCTTGTACGTCAGAAAGAAGTTTCGCGTCATCTGGATCGTTCGGGCAGCAAAGAATTGGTTCTTTGATGTCAGCTAGATCGATTTCGTAAACTTTTAAGTATTCAGCATCAGCATCAGCTTTTAACAAGCTTGGGTTATCTAACCACTTCTGCATGTTTTCAGCACGACGCGCAAGTGTACGTGCATCGCCATAACCTTCTGCGATCATCCACTTCAACATCGTGATGTTAGAACGTAGGTATTCAGCAACTTTCTCTTCAGAAAGTGTGATTGAACAGCCAGCAGCAGAACGTTCAGCTGACGCATCAGAAAGTTCGAATGCTTGCTCAACAGTCAAGTCATTTTCCATTTCTGATAAATCGATCTCAAGGATACGACCAGAGAAGATATTTTTCTTACCTTTCTTCTCTACAGTTAAATCACCCGCTTGAATTGCGTAGTAAGGAATTGCATGTACAAGGTCACGTAAAGTGATACCAGGTTGCATTTTACCTTTGAACTTAACAAGTACAGACTCAGGCATGTCAAGTGGCATAACACCAGTTGCTGCTGCGAACGCAACAAGACCAGAACCCGCTGGGAATGAAATACCGATTGGGAAACGAGTATGTGAGTCACCACCAGTACCTACTGTATCTGGAAGTAACATACGGTTTAACCAAGAGTGGATAATACCGTCACCTGGACGTAAAGATACACCACCACGGTTCATGATGAAGTCAGGTAATGTATGGTGAGTTGTTACGTCAACTGGTTTTGGATACGCAGCAGTGTGACAGAAAGACTGCATTACCAAGTCAGATGAGAAGCCCAAGCATGCTAAGTCTTTTAACTCGTCACGAGTCATTGGACCTGTTGTATCTTGAGAACCAACTGTAGTCATTTTAGGTTCACAGTAAGTTCCTGGACGGATACCTTGACCTTCTGGTAAACCACATGCGCGGCCAACCATTTTTTGAGCTTGTGTGAAGCCTTTGCCAGTGTCAGCAGGTTGTACTGGAGTACGGAACAATGTAGAAGGTGCAAGACCTAGTTCTTCACGTGCTTTAGCAGTTAAACCACGACCAATGATCAAGTTAATACGACCACCCGCACGTACTTCGTCTAAAAGTACTGGAGTTTTAAGATCTGCTTCAGAGATTTGTACGCCATCTTTAAAGGCAGTTACTTTTGCAGCAGCATGGTCAATTTTCAATACTACTTCGTCGCCCATATTCATGTTAGCAACGTCGATTTCTACAGGTAATGCACCTGCATCTTCCATAGTATTGAAGAAAATTGGAGCGATCTTAGAACCTAAGCACACACCACCGTCTTTTTTATTTGGAATGTGTGGAAGTTCATCACCGAAGAACCAAAGAACAGAGTTAGTTGCAGACTTACGGCTTGAACCCGTACCAACAACGTCACCAACGTAAGCAACTTGATTGCCTTTCGCGATAAGTTCTTTAATTTGGCTTAATGGACCAACTTCACCTGGTTTTTCAGGGTTGATACCATCACGCTCGTTTTTCAACATTGCATTTGCGTGTAATGGAATGTCTGGACGGCTCCAAGCATCTTGAGCTGGAGACAAGTCATCAGTGTTTGTTTCACCAGTTACTTTGAACACAGTAATTTTGATTTCTTCTGGAACGTCAGGACGGCTAGTGAACCATTCTGCTTCAGCCCAAGATTGTAAAACAGCTTTAGCGGCTTCATTACCAGCTTTTGCTTTATCTGCTACGTCATGGAATGCATCAAATACAAGAAGAGTTTTCTTTAATGCTTCAGCAGCTAAACCTGCAAGTTGGGCATTATCAAGAAGTTCAACAAGTGGTGCTACGTTATAACCACCTAGCATAGTACCAAGTAAGTAAACTGCACGTTCTTTAGAAACGAGTGGTGAAGTTGCTTCGCCTTTTGCAATCGCTGCCAAGAATGCTGCCTTTACGTAAGCTGCTTGGTCAACACCTGCAGGAACACGGTTTTCAAGCAAATCTACCAAGAACGCTTCTTCGCCTGCTGGTGGATTTTTTAATAGTTCAACAAGCTGAGCTGTTTGAGCGTCATCAAGTGGCTTCGGTGGGACTCCGAGTGCGGCACGTTCTTCAACGTGTTGGCGGTAAGCTTCTAGCACGGTGTTCATTCCTCTTTTTTTGAAAAATTACTTGCAAATTCCAGCTTTCTTAAAAGCTTCACAAGTAATATGGACTACAAAAGTTTACTAGAGTTCAAGGTAAAAGTTAATGAGCGCGGGGTGTTTCTCCGTGATGCCCATTATTTTGTATCTAAATACCAGTGTGTAAATAATGAGCAAATTGGGCTAAATTGAGCTATTTTTAAGCAAAAAGAGCTTCAGCCAGATGAAAATTCAATAACCTCATCCACAATTAGAATGATTTATATTTTGGCATTTTGTCATGAGGGGTTACCAAACATTCATCCATCATTTGCTTTCTAACTTTTTCTTGGATTGCTTGAGGATCTTTTGTCAGTTCTTCTTTTGGAATTGCATAAACTTTTTCAATAACATTAAGAATGAATTTTTTAGTTATCTCATCTTCAATCTTATTTGCATGCTCAACTGCCTGAGTTTTTTCAATTGCTTGCTGACGATCAAAAACAATACTTCTTGCAGCATTTCCTACGCTAGTACAAAAGCCATGCCACTGCTCTTCTGGTGTTAATGGTTTCTTTTCCGAACAACCAACAAAGAGCAAACTCATTGCAATCAATAAAATCTTTTTCATCATTTCACTACACTAATTATTGCTGCCCATATCATACGGAAAATCATCGTTTTTGCCAAAACTGCTATAAAAAACCGAGATAACAAAATCTCGGTCTTTTGTATTAAGTACTAGAAAGGTCAGTTTCATGTTTTGGATTAATTAAAGAATTTAATATCCGTAGGTGTTGATATTTTTGCTGCATCGCCAGCTGGTTTTAAGGTGCCATTTTTTGCATCAAAACGGAATAAACTAATATTGTTACTATAAACATTTGTTACATATAGATACTTACCAGATGCATCAAATGAGAAAGCACGTGGTTCAATACCATTCGCTTTATAAACAACTGGCTTAGCTAGCAATCCATTCTGTTGGATTTTAAATACTAAAAGTTTGTTATCTGCACCTCGATTGGCAGCAATCACATATTTACCATTTGGGCTAAGAATAATTCCACTCGCACTCTTAAATTCAGGTGTTTTGTCCTCGTGAATTAGTTTTAGCTCAGCAACTTTTTTCAAATGACCATCTTGCACGTTAAATGTCACAATTTCACTTCGCATTTCTGCGGTAACATACGCATGTTTGCCATTTGGTGAAAAGACCATATGACGCGGGCCAGAACCATGTGTAAAAGTTACATCGCGGTTGGTATCCGCTTCAAGTGGCTGAGCCTTGTTCGGGTTATAACGAAATGCATAGACTTTGTCATTTCCAAGATCGCTAGCATATAAATACTTACCATCCGGACTAAAAGTTGTGGAATGAGCATGTCCACTTTCTTGGCGGCCTTTGACGTGGCCAGAACCTTCCTCAAAAACAATATTTTGTACTTTTTCGCCCAAATGGCCATTTGGTAAAATTGGCAAAACAGCCACACCACCACGACCTTTATCAAATGCCGAATAGTTCGATACAAACAGGAACTTACCATCTAAACTGATTGTTGCATGTGTTGGATGTCCACCATGACTATCCACTGTGTTCAACACTTCCACCTTTCCGTTTTGAATAGATAATGCGGTCACCGCACCTTCGTTTTCTTCATTAGTGGTATATGCAAAACGGCCATCTTTCGATTTCACAATCCAAGAAGGACTTTTCATTTTCAACACCTTAACGGGAGTTAAAGTTCCATCGCTATTCACGTGAAGCTGGTATAAGCCTTCACTGGCTTGTTTTGGTTTTTGCGCAAGCGGTGCATTAGGAATTGATGTCCATGTTCCTACTAAAGCAATTTGTTGTTGTGCAGCATTTACGGTGGAGCACCATCCAAATGACAAGAGCGTCAATGACAATGTTGCTGTTAATTTTTGAATTAGGCCACGATATTTAACGTTGATATCGTTTTCCTTGCCATTTTTAATTTCAACATAAGTATCTATATTCACTACTATATCCTTGAAAAAACCCACCTTATTTGCATTTATCAACAAGGTATATCAATCTAATTTCATTTAATGTTTCTGAAAACTAATTTATAAAACAGCAATTTTCAAGTGAATTTTCTTTAATCAATACCTATCCAAGGTTTCTTTACTCTTAAGAGAAGCGATACTTTAAATCATAAATACTCAACTTTTTTAAATGTTATGAAGGCGTTATTAAATTAAAAGCCCACAATAGTGAGCTTTTAATTTATTCATTATTGGTTTCAACTAACTAAAAGCGCCAGTTGTAGAAAAGATCGATTGCTCTTTCTAAAGATTGACTTGCTTCTAAGTATAAACGTCGATTCATTTGATAACGTAATGTGAGTTTATTTACAGGAGTAAACACCCCAACACCATAACGAATAAACAGATCCGGTGTGATATAACCCGTTAAACTCACTTGTGTATCATCACCTGTACCTTGTGCATCTAAAGCTAAACCGCTCAAACCAAACGTACGTCCAATCTGGTTAGTTAAAGCACGTGTACCACCCAAGCCCATACTAATACCCGCAGCTGCAATGGTGTTGTTTACATCAGATTTAAAACCTTCTGCATTACTTAAGCCACTCGAACCTTCATTAATACGACCAGTCACAAGCGCATTCAATGCTTCTTGCTCAGATAAACCTGCATCGTTATAGACCTGAATGTTTGGCGATGTTGCAGTACCTGTAACACGTACCCCAACCATACTACCCTGAACATTTTTGTTCGCATCGATATCTAAAGTCGGGTTAGCCAATGGTCCATTAAAACGGGCAATTGCTCGGTTTAAGTCTAGACTTTGTCCATAAGCTTCAATTTTCACTTTTTGGCTAACACCAATCGCTCCGTTAGCTCTCATTGCAGTCTCATAGCCACGTTGGCTTAAGTTTAGACGACCAACTAACGGAATATTACTGTTAAAGCCTTGGAAGATCACTTGTTTTCCAATATTAACAGAAATGTCAGCTCGAATATCCCAAGGTTTAGCGGCCCGTAAAATTGCAAGTGGGTCTTGACCTTGGCGCACGATGCGAACATCTGATGAGGTATTAATAATTGGAGCAGTTGTTTCTGGCATTGAAATACGTGCACGAGGAACATCTACAGATCCTTTTAAACTTAACCGCTTATCAAAAGGATACATATCAAGTGTCAGATTCGGGTTGGCAATTGCGGTAATTAATGGCGCTTGACGTACCAGTAAATTATCACCTTTCAGATTTAATTGAAGGCGTGGCGCATCTTTCCACTCAAAACTACCTTTAAGCAAGCCTACACCTTGCCCACTATTAAATGCTCCATCAATTGTTGCCATATCCTGACGAATTGATGAATATACCTGCACATTGGTTAGATTTACTGGCAAAGAAATCATGCTAATCGCACCATTTTTCAGACGCATTTCACCAGTAAACTGAGGTTGAGTTAATGTACCGTTGACTTTACCAGCCAAGGCTAACGTTCCACTCATTGAGCGAACATCTTGAATAAATGGTTTCAAGACTTTTAATTGAACATCATTAAAGGCCACTTCACCATGCATTGGCATTGAAGACTGGAATGGGTTGATAATAACGTTCGCGTAGCCCGTACCAATATCTGGTGTTTTCACATCAACACGGAATAACAGACCCTCTGATACACTTTTTGCAATTACCCCTAACTCATCATAAGCCAAAGTCGTTGCAGGATCTTGTGGATCTTCAGCAGCTAAACCGATTTCACCTTTACGCGTAATTAAACGCGCATCAAGTTTTGGATTACCGCCATTTACCCACGATGCCTTAGCGTAACCATTTAATTGTCCAGTCATCGCTAAGCCTTCTGGCATAAATGCCGCGAAGTCGCTTAAATCCATGTTCTGAGTTACAAAAGAAATATTACCTCGTGCTTTACTCACTCGGACAGGCTGATCAAAACAGAGCTGACTATTGGTACTTTGCCAGCAATGTTGGCCCACATATAGCTCAGATTTCGCCGAAGAAAAAATTACTGGAGCATTTTGATTTTGTGCCAGACGAATTCGTCGTGAATCAAAACTTCCTTTCTGGATTTGACCTAACCAATCATTCTTTTGATTAAATCCACCTGCCAACTGAACATAGAACTTGGAAACACTATTATTGCCAAGTACTTTCAATAAATGTGCTTTTCTTGTTCCTGTCAAATTCACTTCAGCAGACTGGATTTCTCTATTTCCGCTACGTAGATTATTTAATTTTGCGGTTAATTGAGTCGGTGTTGTTTCCGATGTTGGAAGCTCACCCTGAATACTCAATCTCTTCACACTTACAAGTGTATTAAAAGCAAAATTATCTACGGCAATATTCGCTGTTGCTTTTAAACGTGGTTGTGATTGAACATTCAAATCACCATAAGCTCGACCGCGCAGTCCCGGATATAACTCGTAGAGTGCTGGCGCATTCAGCTTAATTTTTAGATTTTGTGCATTGCCAGTAGCTTGTAGCTGGTTCTGTCCATACACTAAAAATAAGTTATTCGCTTCAAATTGCTGAGGTAAAAAGCCATTTTGATTAGAATCCATCAATAGAGATAGATTACCCTTACCCCGAACAGGTTTATTATTTAAAAAGCCTGCAAGATTCAATTGTTGAATATTAATTCGCTTCAAGTGATCAGACCAAACCCCTTGAGTTTTCAGATTTCCTGAAATTTCACCTTTAACAGTTGAGGCAAAATATTGAGGTTTAAAGCGTACTAATGAACTATTAATATCCCATGCAATGCGGTCTTTTAAATTGACAGAACCAGTAGCATAGATTTTTCCAGCCACACCATCGTGTTGTAATTGGCTAATTCGAATAAAATCTGGCGTGCCCGCTATAGAAAACTTCAACAAACCATTTGCCTGTTTTAAGGCTTTTAAAGACCCGTCATAATTAACCGCAAAGCCTTTAAAACCGCCCCCAGCTTTAACATCATGAAATAATAATGCTGCTGTACTTTTTCCACCTAAACTTACAGTTTCTTGACCTGCTTGAGCCAATCGACCAGTTAAATCAATTTTCTCAAACTGAATAATTTGCTGGTTTGGTTTAGCGAAACCATTTGCCTTAATCGAACCGTTTAATAGATTGACCGGCGCTGCTGCATGAATACTTTGCGGATTAAAATCTTTTGCATTTAATAAAGCATTCCAAGCCAGCTGTCGTTTTTCAGTAGGTAATAAAACTTTAGCCTGACCTGTTAAGCTACCTTTTTCAGCAGCAAAACTAAAATTAGGAACATTTAAGATATTATCTTTAACATTCAGGTTGGCTAGATATTGTCCTGCTGGCAATAAAGTTTTTTCATGCTGATATACTTTTGTAGCAACCTTAATATCTTGTTGACCGTCACGTAATGTTAAATCGACTTGACCATTATCACTACTTAACCATCCAATATAAGGCATTGCACGGTCTATATTCGCCCACGCCACATTCATGAGCATTGGTTGAGGTTTATTATTTTTTTCAGGCGCCTGATTAAGCTTGAGTTTCCAAGACTCATAACGGTCAAAATCAACGTTAGCAAATACTTCTGTGCCTTTTTCCAAAGAACCAGTTGAAGCAATAGCAGCATCTAAACTTGGCGGTAAAAAGTCTTGAACCACCTGAGGAATCGCTTTGTCTTTAGGATTAATGCGATCTAAACGACCTTTGATGTCCCAAGTCACATGATCTTTCCAATTCACCAGACCTTTAAGATTAACGGCACCTTTCATAACTTGGCCGTTGAAATCGGTAATATTAAGCTGATGAACTAAATCAGTATTCATTAAAGCGTTGTACTGGCCTTCAGGTAAATTCTCACCCTTTAAATCTGTATCAAGTGCCAAATTAAGCTGTTTAATATCACCTTGAAACTTGATCACGCCATTTTTTGCAAAGAGTTTTTGTTCTTGAAGCAAAGGTAAATGATAGTTTTTTAATAATAGTTCACCTTGCATTGGAACTTCATCGCGAACAGGATGCAATATTACCCAACCTGTTAATAGATCGGGAGTGGTTGTTGCAACCCCAGCTTTTATAGTATCTAAACTTCCCCGAGCAGCCACTTTAATATTTTGAATATTTAGACTTTTTAAAGATGGGATTCTTAAATCTGCTGTGGCATCTAATGGATATTTACCACTGAAATCCATTTTACCTGTTGCGTTATGGACTGAAAGATAGCCCATATCCATACTAGATTTTTCAAATTCCAGTTTGGTCTCTGACCAAAGTGCATCCTGCAAATGGACATCATGAAAACTTACATCTGAGGTTGCTAACTTAATTTCTAAATGATCAACATCACCTTCATCTATACGTAAAACGAATGGCAATTTGATTGGTTTAAATTCAAACGGTTTACCAGAGGGCGGAGTTTTATTAATAATACGTAAGTTGCGTACATCTGCATGGCTTAAATGCACTTCTTTTTCTAATAATAAAGAGCGCCACCCTAAGCCTACATCAGCTCGATCTAATGAAACATCAACGTCTTTTAATTGCACCAACACATTTTTGAGAATAATGCCTCGCAATAAGTTCCCGCCTTCGTATTCATATTTAATTATTTTCTGAGCTTCTAAAACCCGATCTAATAAAAAACGGCTTCCGCGATCCGTTGACATCATGATGACTAACGAAGAAGCCAATAATAACAATATGATCAATATCGTCAGCAAGAAGCTACGCAAAATGCGACGCTTCTTCTTAGGAGAGCTTGGTGCCGAAGTGGGCTGCTGTTCTACTTCCGCCATAAAATAAACCTAATAAAATTTTATTTTTAAAGTTGTGGGCCTATAAAGAAATGTAAACGAATCGGATGGTTCTCATCTGAAATACCCGAAGCGACATCTAAACGGATTGGCCCAATTGGAGACTTCCAGCGAATTCCGACCCCAACACTATAAGCTGCTGGATTACTGAAATCTTTATCGTAAGCATTACCAAAGTCAGAGAAAACAGCTGCTCGCCATCCATCTTTGAACTGATAGTTATATTCTAAAGAACCTACAGCTAAAGCTTGGCCCCCGATTTTATATCCATCTACTTCTGGAGAAAGACTTTTATAGTCAAATCCACGAATCGTTTGGTCACCACCCGTAAAGAATCTAAGATTGTATGGAACTTTGTCAAAGTCATCTGTAAAAATATAACTAAGGTCAGATCTTCCAACAAATTGGTGATCATCATTTTTACCTAGAGAATAAATAAATCTCCAGCCTGCACTCGCAATTGCCATATTGGCATCAGACAGTAAACTCTCGCTGCCTAATTCTAATTTATAAGTTTGTTTAAAAGCTTTTGTTGGGTTTAAACGTGTATTACTTGAAGTTTTAGATGTTTCATAACTAAACAATAATGCTTCTTGCTCAGATGCAGCTGTTTTAAAAGCATCTGGTAATTCAGAAATATCAACATTACCTTTTTGGGTCAAACGATCTAAACGATAACGAACACCAATAGTATGCTGCCAATTTCCTAATGGACGTTTGATTACGCGCTCCCCGCCCACAACAGCAGATTCGGTTAAGAGGCTTACATCCGGACCAATATCATCCCGTGTTTCACGCTCATAACCGCCAACGATATTAAAATAGTCATTTAACGGATGTTTATAAGGAATACTATATCGACCATCAATCGATTGACGAATTTCAGAAACTTCTAAGTTGGCATCAAAAGAATGGCCATATTTATTTACGATAGAACGGCGATATTGACTACGTAAACGCGCCCCCGTATCGGTTCCATAACCAATACCAGTTTCCAAACTATTTAGCTTGTCAGCATTTAAAGTCACAATAACTGGAATTCTTTTTGTTTCACGTGCTTGAGCTTGTAAACGATCCTGTTCAGTTTCCTGTTCATCATGCTGAGCTGCGGCACTTTGCAACATCGCAGTTTGAGGCTCTGCCTGTTTTGCATTTTGTGTTCCGGCAAACTGTTTTTCATCGACTACGTTTTGCGTAACTTCTTTATTGGATGTCGCTAATTGACGTGCTTTCGCAAGTTGTCGTTGTTCTGGTGAAAGTAAATTAGACTCATCAACATCAATATTTTGCTCATCCACCAAAGCTTGTAAATCTGGTGGTAGCTCAAGTGGCTTTTCAATTGGATCTGGTTTAATGCTATCAACCAATGTGTAATTAAAATAACGCGAGTTGGTTAAGTTATTCGCGAGCACGTTTACACGCCAGAAAGCATAGTCATCACCTTCTTTCCAAGGCGCCATACTTTCTAAGATATTTTGATTTAATGGCAAAGGTTTCGAAGGATCGCTCATACGAAACTCGACCTTATCTAATTTATAACGCTCACCTGTCTCGTAGCGTAAATTAATATCGGCCTTATTTTCTGGCTGACTTACTTTTACATCATGCAATCGCCAATAAGCATCAAAATAACCGTTATCAGATGCTGCATCGACAATACGGGTTTTAGTGGTTTCATATAAACCGTGATTAAAGATATCACCAACATCTTGATCAGGAACTAAGCGAATAACCTGAAATTGTGGCTGCTTTTCGCCTGGACCTGTAAACTCAATATTTTGCTCATTAATTCGTACTGGTTCATTTGGTGTCACTCTGACACGAACACGACTCGGACTTAATTTTTCAAATCGGAACTCAGCATTATAGTAACCCACAGCTTGAGCAGCCTGATTACTTAATGTTCTAAGCTGAGGTAAAGCAGCATTAAAGTCTTCAAAAGATTCTTGAGTAAATGTTGAAAGCTTACCTTTAATATTTTTAGCTAACACATCTGAAGCGCCTTCTACCTCTGCGCTAATACGCGGTACTTGTTCCATCGGAATTGCACGCGGCGGACGTACTTTATTTAAAATACGCTTAAAGAAACCAGCTTGCTCAGGTGGTTCTTCGGCCTCTGGTGTCAATTCAGGCAGTGTTTTCCCAGTCTCATTGGCTTCAACTACAATTTTACTGTCAGACTTAATTTCTTGCATAAGCTGATCAATATTTACAGGTGCCTGATTAATTTGATTTAATTCAGATTGAGTTGCATCGCTTACAGTAACTTCGGGGAGTTTCTGAGTCCCATTTTGAAAGTTCTGTGCTTCATTCTTTGCTTCTTCCGCTACCCTATAAATTTCATTTGCCATATTTTGATCAACAGGCATATCGGGTAAATCTTCAAGATTATCAAGAGTAATTGGCTTAAATTCATCAATTTGATTTGGAAATTGTTCTTGTTGTTGCAATATAGCCAAGCTATCTTGTTGCTGCTGAGCTTGGGTTACAAGTGTAGCGATATCTGTAACTGGAGCAGTATATTGCTCGTTAACCTGAGCTGACTGTTCAGTTGACTCCTCAGATACTGTCTGGTTTAAAGTTGTTGATGAACTATTCTCAACAGAAGTTTGAGCAAAACTTGGCGTTACGCAAACGCTTAACAACAAGCTGCTACAAATAAGTTTAGGAATGCCCTGCATTTTTAAAATTAAATGCATAGAATGAGAGAGAGTTGACTGTTTAAACTTAATTTTAGAAGGCATAGAAAACTCTAGACTTATTTTTTAATAAAACGCACCAAGGTAAGTGTAAAACTCACTCAAAACCATTGATTTTTCATTTAATCAAGCGTTAAAAATATCATACATGGTTTTCGATGCAAATTAACACTCGGTCACATTTTTTTATAAAACACAATGAAGTTTGCACATGATGAAACAAGATGAGCACCTGATGACCTCACGTCGGTTTGTACCGATGTTTTTTACCCAGTTTTTTGGCGCATTAAATGATAACGTTTTTAAGCAAGCTTTATTATTGGTGATTACTTATGGATGGATTCAGCAACAATCTGCTCCCGTAAGTACTCTTAATAATTTGGCAGCCCTCTTGTTTATTCTGCCATATTTCTTTTTTTCAGCCACAGCTGGACAAATTGCCGACAAATACGAACGATCTCAACTCGTCCGTGGTATTAAAATTTTAGAAATCATCATTATGCTCATCGGTACTGCAGGTTTCCTGTTAGGAAACTTATGGCTACTTCTTTTTGCTTTATTTTTGATGGGTACACATTCGACGTTCTTCGGTCCGATTAAATACGCAATTTTGCCTGAAATCTTAAAACCGAGCGAGTTAATGTCCGGTAATGCGCTATTTCAATCTGGCACATCCATGGCGATCTTGTTCGGGATGATCTTAGGTGGTGCCGTAATTGCCTCATCAGATGGTAATTTATTGTGGATTAGTATCACCGTAGTGGCTATTGCTTGCATAGGCTATTTATTTAGCCGCTTCATTTTGCCGCAAAAAGTTGCTGCACCTGACTTAAAGATTGACTGGAATTTTATCCGTACAAGCTTTCAAACCATTAAATATGCCAAAAGCTTACCGCTAGTATTCACAATTTTGCTAGGCAACTCATGGTACTGGTTTTATGGCGCGACTTATTTAACTCAAATTCCGCAGCTTACCCAGCAAAACCTTCATGCATCAGAAAATGTCGTTAGCCTGTTACTGACTTTCTTTTCAGTTGGTATTGGTGTGGGTTCTCTTCTTTGCCGTAAAATTGGTGGTTCAGAAATTAATATTAAAATGGTGCCGATTGGTGCAATTGGCCTTACTGTTTTTGCGCTCTACCTTGCTGCCAGTTTAGCTTTTGTACCCGAAAGAACTGGGGCATTACTTACCTTAAAAGACGTTTTTACCCAAGGCTGGGTTTACTACCATGTCATGATTGCTGTGACTTTATTGGGTATTAGTGGTGGTTTTTATATTGTTCCCCTATATGCCATGATGCAGGCTTATTCACCACGTTCACATCGTGCACGTGTTGTTGCAGCGAACAATATCTTAAATGCCGTTTTTATGGTTTCTTCTGCAATTTTTTCAATCTTAATCTTAAGTGTTTTAAAAATTGATATTAAAATACTATTTATTATTACAGCTGTACTTAGTGCAATCTTTAGTATCTGGCTTCTCGCTAGACTAAAACCAATGCTTGCCACAGCCCACCTTTCTTTAGAGGACTAATTTATGCGCCACTATACTGGAATTGATCAACTTATTAACTCATTTGATCAGGCATTGCGTAGTCTTGTTCCGGGTGCAACAGCAGCACAGCGTCAAAATCCAGCTGAAACAGTAGAAACAAAACTTGGTGTAGAAGATGCTCGCCATGTCGCAGGTTTAATGCGTGTTAACCACAGTGGTGAAGTATGTGCTCAAGCACTTTACCATGGGCAAGCATTAACGGCGAAATTGCCAAATGTCCGCCAAGAAATGCAACAAGCAGCGATTGAAGAACAAGATCATTTAGCTTGGTGTGAAGATCGTTTAAAAGAATTAAACAGTCATACAAGTTTGTTAAATCCAATCTGGTACGGATTGTCATATGGCATGGGTGCCCTTGCCGGTATTGCTGGTGACAAATATAGCTTAGGTTTTGTTGCTGAAACTGAACGTCAGGTTAGTCTGCATTTACAAGATCACTTAAACCAGTTACCTGCTCAAGATGAACGCTCTCGTAAAATTTTAGAGCAAATGAATGAAGATGAATTGCATCACCGTCATACTGCACTTGAAGCAGGCGGTGTTGAATTACCATATGCAGTAAAAATTACGATGACTGCTATTTCAAAGTTAATGACAAAAACCAGTTATTATCTTTAAAAAACAAAGGATTGATCTCATTCAGATCAATCCTTTTTTAAAATATTATTTTAATCCATGATCATATTTGAAACGTTCGATATCTCGAATTGAGTTCCAATAGTTTCTGTTAATACGGTCACGATCAATTTGTAATTCTCTTAAAAGTTTACGATAGCGTTCGCGCTCTTCTGGCTTTAATTTTTCGTTGTAAGCATTATCAGAATATTGCTTAAACTTCTCGTCATAACGATCATATTCAGCTTTTGCATTGTAGTAATCGGAAGCTGCTCGATAATAAGGTCTTAAACGATTACGCTGCTCGATTGGGCATACATTAATATTGCCGTTACCCTCTAAAGCATTATAAAAAATATTTGATGGCTGGCAATAATACCCTAAGCCCTCTTTATACCCACGTTCATATGACTTTTGATCTGGAACAATATTGGCTTTTCCACACGCTTTATAATATTGATCTAAACGTGGCGAAGACCCCTTTGAACCATCTTTCTCACCCACTAATGACCAATTCGCAGTCTTACATTCTTCTACGCTCATTGCAGCACAACCTGAAAGGCTGATTGCTAAAATGGCTAAACCGATATTTTTCATATTAAGAAAACTCAAAAATAAAATTAAAAAACGCAAAAAATAAAATTCCAGTACATGTGCTATATAAGCCTTGCTCAATTCAAGATTTATAAATAAATGTTTAACTGGATAAGCATTTAAGTTTAAAGCAGTTTGACCATCTCACCAAATGAGAAGCTTAAATTTTTAGCTTTGTTTAATTTTAAAAAGAGAAATCAGTAGAATTTTATAATGCGCTGACTGCTCTTATACGCTAATTTTACTTTAAAAATTGATTATAAAAATTAGGCTCAAGACATTGATTATTAATAAATAAAAACAATAAACCCCATAAAAAAACCTTTCATCATTTTACTCTTTTTTTACGAGATTAACTTCAAAGGTTACGTTAGGATTTTAGCTAAATAACCACCAAGGTTTTTTATAATGAGTACACTTATTTACCCAAATTTAAACTTAAAAGATCCTCAATTTAAGGCATTTAAAATATCAGATAATTTTATTCCTCCGACACAATCTGGTACTTTCCAATCAGATCTTTTTTTAAAAGAAGTTGATGAATATTTAAGTTTATATCCACACACTCAGCACATTGATATTTGTCTACACGACTTAAACGGGCATATTCGTGGTAAACGAATTGACGTTAAAAGCCTCAAAAATCTCTCTCATGGATGTTATTTTCCACTTTCTGTTTATGCCATGAGTCTGGATGGAAAAGTGATTGAAGAAACAGGCCTGGGAAAATATATTGGTGAACCAGATAGACTTTGCCTGCCCATTTTAGGCAGCTTGCAACCAAGTGCCTTATCCCCAGAATTAAATGCTCAGCTTTACCTATCAATGCAAGAAGAAGATAGTTCAGACTGTCGCTATGAACCACGTAATATATTAAAAAAATTATTAAATCAGTTACATGCTAATAATTATTTTCCTGTCATGGCTGCCGAGCTAGAGTTTTACCTTTTCTCACCTCAGCATCAGTCTGAAACCTGCATAGAAAACCAATGTTTTGATATAGATGCGCCAAATAACTACCAACAAGTCCTAGATGAAGTTGAAAAAGCAGCCTTACTACAATCAATTGAAATTACCGCTATTGTTGCGGAATCATCCCCTGGACAATACGAATTAAATCTTCAACACAGCCATGACATCTTGAAGCTTTGTGATCAAATTAATGCCTTAAAAAGAATTGTAAAACAAGTTGCAAGAAAGCATGACCTAACTGCCTGTTTCATGGCGAAACCGAACTTATCAAAGGCTGGTAGTGGTATGCATTTTCATATGAGCATGCTTAATCAATACCATGAAAATATATTTAGTTCAAAAGTAGAAAAAGATGAGCTTTCAGTCAAATTATTGAGCGCGATTAGTGGCCTAATTGAGTTAATGCCTGCATCTATGGCGATTTTAGCGCCTAATATTAATTCTTATAGACGTTTTAAAATTGGTCATCACGTGCCATTAGAAGCCAATTGGGATACTAACAACCGAAATGTTGCAATCCGAATTCCATGCTCAGATGTACAAAATCAACGCTTAGAATATCGTGTTGCTGGAGCTGACTGTAATCCCTATCTGGTTACAGCGACTATTTTAGCGGGCGTATCTTATGGCTTATCTCATAAATTACCGCTGCCAAAACCTGCACATCTTTTAAAGTTTCCAGACGAGCACATTTTATTAGCCAACAATCAGCCGGAAGCCTTAAAAATATTTAAAGGAAGTCTTATTTTAAAAGGGTATTTAGGGGCAGACTTTGTAGAACATTGGTACACGGTTAAACAGGCTGAATATCAAAATATTTACAGTCAAATGACTGAAGCAGAACAACATTGGGATATATAAATAAAAAGAGCAAAAAAACTATAAACCACTTTGCAAACCCTTAGGGAGAAATACCCTAAGGTTTTTTTATATCTAATTAATGATTTTTCTGTTTAGCTAAAAAACGTAACCCAACACCTGGTTCAGTAGCAATATAACGTGGCTGAATCGCGTTATCCCCCAGTTTACTGCGTAACTTGCCCACTAAAATACGTAAATAGTGCGTATCTTCCTGATGGGTGGGTCCCCATAGCTCTTTTAAGAGCTGAGGCTGTGTTAAAAGCTGCCCTTGATAGCGCATTAATAACGTCAAAAGCTGAAACTCTTTTCGAGTTAAAGTAATTGATTGTTGCTCGATCCAAACTAAACGTTGCATGACATCAACCTTGAGATAGCCATCGTCATACACATGAGCTTCTTGTTGAATCGGTTGATTTCTTAAAATGACACGTATGCGCGCCAAAAGCTCTTGCACACTAAAAGGCTTGGTCATGTAGTCATTTGCCCCTGCGTCTAGCAAGGCAACTTTTTCATATTCATCAGCACGTACAGATAACACAATAACGGGAACGTTCGACCAGCTACGTAATTCTTGAAGCACTTCTTTTCCATCTAAATCGGGTAAGCCTAAGTCTAGAATCACCAAATCAGCCCCTTGGGTTGCCAAAGCCTCTAGGCCTTTGTACCCCGTTTCGCAGAGCGTGGTTTTATATTTTTGAGTTCTTAAAGCAATGTCTAGAAATTTACGAATTTGAGGCTCATCATCAATAATCACAATACGTGTTTCTACAGGTAAGGTTTCGGAACTTATCATGAATTTACAACTTATTCTTTTACTGGGTGAATGGGTAATCTGATTTGAATTAAAGTACCTTTATTTTGGCGCCCTGAAAATGCTTCTATTGTACCCATATGAGCACCAATAATCGCTTTTACGATTGTAAGCCCTAAACCAGTACCAAACTTTCCACGGTCTCCTCGTTCCATCGTGTAAAACATATCGAAAATACGATGTCTTTCGTCTTCAGGAATTCCCGCTCCTCTATCTTCAATTTCAATTTTTACTTCATCTTCTGACACAAGATGAGCACGAATCATGACTGGTTCATCTGGAGGTGAAAAGTTTGCGGCATTTTCTAAAACATTAAAAATAGCTTGCTCTACCAGTGCAGGGTGAACATACAAACTAATCGGTTGCTCAGGTAACTGAACGACCACTTGTGTATCTGGTTTATAGCGCTTTAAACGGCGAGTTGCCGAACCAATTAATTCATCTACTCCAATCCAGTCTCTTTTTAAAGTTAGACCTTCATGTCCCAAACGAGTCATATCAAGCAAGTTTTGAATATAACGGTCTAAGCGTTCACCTTCTAAATGAATTGTTTCAAGCAGATCTTGTTGGTCTTGTTCTGACATTTCAGCTTTAAAATTGGCAAGCGTGTCTGCTGCCCCAATAATAGAAGCAAGTGGCGAGCGTAAATCATGCGATACCGAAGATAATAAAGCAGAACGTAAGCGCTCTGTTTCACTGGTGACTTTTGCTTGTTCAAGCTCATTCACCAATTGGGTTCGAAGTACTGCCTGTGCAATGTACTCAATTACACTTTCAGTCAATTTTTTTTGCTCAAAATTTAAGGAAACCACTTCATCCTTAAAGTAAATTCCCACAATACCTAGGCTATTTTTTTGTTCTAAAAGAGGTAAAAACCACCAGTTTGACTGACTCAGAGTATCGGTAAAACGCCCACACGGCTGCTTGTGTTTCAAACACCATTCTGCGGCTACTTTTTCTTTATCATTTAGCTCAATATCAGATGAAATTACCTTATCTCGAATAGAAATCCACACTTTAGTTTGAAGTTGTGTTTCTAAAGTCATACGTCCTGTTTGCATGACTTCTTCAAGGTTTACTGCACTAGAAAGTTTACGTGCTAAGTCTTGCATTACCATAGTGTAAGCATTCGCAGCTTTTAAAGATAAAACTTGCTGGCGTAACTGAGAAGCTAAACGGCCAGCAATTAAAGCTGCTGCAAAAAAAGCAACAACGGTGACTACCCCTTGGTGTGCTGAAATCTGAAAGGTATAACGCGGGGCAATAAAGAAAAAATTATAGGCCAAGAAACATATTAAGGCTGCCACTACAGCAGCTAACATTCGGGTCTTAGTTGCAACAATTAAAACAGAAATAATAAAAATGACAGAGAAGTCTTCAATACCAAATAGAACTTCGGTAAAGTGAGCTAGAAAAATGCTACCGCACGTCACAGCTAAAACAAAAATGCTTTCTTTTAATGATAAAAATGAAGGCTTTTTGAGCTGATTAATCTTTTTAGTGCCCTGTTCTGGGTGCAAAATGGTTAAAGCAATCGAGTTTTCTTGATTTAATAATTGCTGAGCTAAATTTTTCTTAAATAACTTTAACCACCACGGTGAAATACTTTTACCAATGACAAGATTGGAAATACCTCGATCAACAGCGGCATCCATTAACACTGACGCAACTCGATGGCCATATAAAACTTCAGTTCGACCACCGAGTTGTCGAGCCAACTCAAACGCACGGTCAATTTCGATGTATTCTTTTTTATAAGAGCTCACTGAACTCAGCCCAAAGTCCAAACTTCTAGCAACATTCACTACAGTCCATGTAGCACCATTACGTTCTGCTAAGCGGCAGCCTGCTCGCACTAAATATTCAGAAGAGCCTTGCCCATCTATCGCAATCATCAATTCATTTTGCAACGATATAGATTTCAAGCCCTTCGAGGCATAACTCTCTTTTAAGTCTGAATCGACATGCTCAGCAACGCATTGCATTGCGAGTTCACGTAATGCTGTTAAATTTGAAATGCTAAAAAAGCCTTGTAATGCCAGATTTGCTTGCTCTGGCACATAGACTTTTCCTTGATGGAGCCTTTCAATAAGCTCACTGACGGGTAAATCAATTAAGCGGATGTCTCGAATACGATCAAATACCCGATCTGGTACTGTTTCATTTACTCGAATGCCTGTAATTTGATAGACCACATCATTTAAACTTTCTAAATGTTGAATATTTATAGTGGTAAATACATCAATACCAGCGTCTAGCAACTCATTAACATCTTGCCACCGTCGTTCATGACGACTATTTGGGACGTTGCGATGAGCCAATTCATCAACCAAAACGATTTGCGGATGCCTAAGTAAAATAGCATCCAAGTCCATTTCTTCTAAAATATGCCCCTGATATTGCATTTCTTTTCTAGCAATCTGAGGCAACCCTTCCAAAATTTTTAGAGTTTCGATTCTTCCATGGGTTTCAACAATACCAACAACAACATCTGTGCCCTGTTGAAATAATTCTTTGGCGCGGGCAAGCATGGCATAGGTTTTTCCAACACCCGGTGCCGCACCAAGAAAGACCGTTAGTCGACCGGCTTGATATCTGTTGACATGATTTAATAAGGCCTCAGCCTGATTTTCGCGATTGCTTTGCACTTGATATCATCCGGTAAACTAACAACTTTATTTTTAAGTTAATGTGTAGATTGTAATTGATCTAAAGCAATATTGAGCTGTAATACATTAACACGAGCTTGCCCCAATACACCAAACTGCTTCGGTTCAACATACTTTTGCAAAAGCTCTTCCACAACCTTAGGATCTAAATGACGAGCTTGAGCCACTCGAGCAACCTGTAACTGAGCAGATTCAGGACTAATATGCGGATCGATACCACTCCCCGATTTAGTCACCAAATCACTTGGAATAGGTGTATTGCCCGTGTGGTCTTGTTTTTTCACAGCAAGAATCTGAGCATCAATTTGTTGCTGTAGTTCAGGATTAGTACGCGCTAAGTTTGTACCTGCCATCGCCATCGGGTCATAAGCAATTGCTGAAGGACGCGGATGAAAATAAGCCTCTCCAACAAATGGCTGAGCAACTAATTTTGACCCTAAAACTCTATGATCTATTTCAATCAAACTACCATTCGCTTGATTGTTAAATAACACCTGTCCCGCACCTGTAGCAATTGCACTATAAGCAGCGCCACAGCCAACTAAGGTAAAAATTAATAATCCCAAAGATGCTCTTAAGGTCTGACCCAAATTTGCTTCTGAATTTTGTACATAAGTTTTCATTTCAAACTCCAGATTACAAACCAAATAATTGAACAATCACTACATCAATCGCTTTAATGGCAAGGAATGGCAGAACCACACCGCCCACACCATAAATCAACATATTCCGACGTAATAACTGAGTTGCCGTTGAAGGTTTAAATTTCACGCCTCGGAGTGCGATTGGAATTAATAGCGGGATAATAATCGCGTTAAAAATTAATGCAGATAAAATCGCACTGCTTGGACTTGCTAAGTGCATTACATTCAATACTTGCATTTGTGGAATCGCAGCAGCGAACAATGCAGGCAAGATGGCAAAGTATTTAGAGACGTCGTTTGCTAACGAAAATGTTGTTAAAGCACCACGGGTAATCAGCTGCTGTTTCCCAATCTCAACCACAGCAAGTAGTTTGGTCGGGTCAGAGTCTAAATCAACCATGTTGCCGGCTTCTTTTGCAGCTTGTGTACCCGAGTTCATGGCTAAACCAATATCAGCTTGCGCTAATGCTGGCGCATCGTTTGTTCCATCACCGACCATCGCAACTAAACGACCTTGTTGTTGTTCAGTACGAATACAAGCCAATTTGTCTTCTGGTTTTGCTTCGGCAATATAATCATCTACACCAGCTTCAGCAGCAATCGCGGCCGCAGTTAATGGGTTATCACCTGTAACCATAACGGTTTTAATGCCCATTTCTCTTAAACGAGCAAAACGTTCTTTAATGCCGTGTTTAATTACATCTGAGAGTTCAATTACGCCCAATACATGGTGTTGATTTGCGACAACCAATGGTGTTGCCCCTTTTTTGGCAACTTGTTCAACACGCGCTTTTAATTCCAAATCTTGAGAATAATCTTCATCTACAAACTTCAAGATCGCATCTAAAGCACCTTTACGAATTTGATCACCATTCGGTAAATTCACACCAGAAATTCGAGTCGAAGCACTAAAAGAGATAAATTCGGCTTGTTCAGGTTCTTGCTGTTTTAAACCTTGCTCTTTTGCTAACTTAACAATCGACTTCCCTTCTGGTGTTGGGTCAGCAAGTGAACTTACCCAAGCAGCAGCTCTCAACTCAGACTCGGTTACCGAAGTTAAAGGATAAAAAGAAGTCGCTTGACGGTCACCATAAGTAATGGTTCCTGTTTTATCGAGTAAAAGCACATCAATGTCACCCGCAACTTCTACCGCTTTACCTGATTTTGCCAAAACATTGGCTTTGAGCGCACGGTTCATACCCGCAATACCAATCGCAGGTAACAAACCACCAATGGTTGTAGGAATCAAGCAGACCAATAACGCCACGAGCACAACTGGATCAAGTTCAATATGCAAATACTTGGCAATAAATGGCAGGCTAATCACGACAATTAAAAACGTGATTGTCATCACCATTAACAAGAAGCCAAGTGCAATCTCATTCGGAGTTTTCTGGCGATTTGAGCCTTCAACCAAAGCAATCATACGGTCTAAGAAACTTTGACCAGATTCAGCAGTCACTTGCACAACAATACGATCTGTCAGAACTTTGGTTCCACCAATAACACCTGAACGGTCTGTTCCAGCTTCACGTAACACAGGTGCTGACTCACCTGTAACAGCCGATTCATTAATAGTGGCAAAGCCTTCTACAATCTCACCGTCGGCTGGAACAAGCTCACCTGCATGTACTTCAATAAAATCATTTAAATGAAGTTCAGTAGCTGCAACTTGAGTGGTTTGACGGTCTGTCAAAGAGTTGAGTCTTCGAGCCGTTAAATTTTCTCTTGCTGCACGTAATGAAGATGCCTGTCCACGACCTCTGGCCTCTGCAACCGCTTCAGCATAATTAGCAAATAAAATGGTAATAAACAGAATTGCTGTAACCGTGAAACCAAATAACAGCGTGGTGTAACCCAAGACTGTACTAAATGCTGTAACCACTGTTCCAAGCCATACAATTGCCATCACAGGGTTTTTAATTGCATGCTGCGGTAGCAGTTTCACAAATGCATTTTTCCAAACTTCAAAATTTGGCACTGCCATGGTTTGTTTATGGCTATTTACATGAGTTTGTGTATTCATTTTCACTCGCCTCCTTAGCCTTTAACCAACAAAAGTTGATCGGCAATAGGCCCAAGGACAAGAACTGGCATAAATTGTAATAAGGTAAGCAACACAACAATCGTAATCAGCGTTAAAGCAAAGGTTGGAGTTTCAACCTGAAGACTACCTGCTGTTTCGGGTGCTTTTCTTTTTGCTGCTAAACGTGTCGCAATCATTAATGGCAAAATTAAGGTCGGAAAACGTCCTAACAGTAGAGCGATACTACAAGTGACATTCCACCATACAGTGTTGTCTCCAAGACCTTCAAAACCTGAACCATTGTTGGCAAATGCAGAAACATATTCGTAGAACACTTGGCTAATACCATGTGGTCCCGGATTACTAATTCCAGATATGCCTGGAACGCTGAGGCTTAATGCGGTAAATGCAAGAATGACTAAAGGTTGAATCAAGATAATAATCGCGAGCAATTTAATTTCTGCTGCTTCAATCTTACGTCCAAACAATTCAGGGGTACGGCCTGTCATTAAACCTGCAATAAATACGGCAAGTAACAGATAAATCATAAACTGTTGCAGACCACAGCCCACACCACCCCAAATCGCGTTAATCAACATATTGATGAGTTCGACTAAACTAGTAAGCGGCGCAGAAGAATCATGCATCATATTGACCGAGCCGTTATTTACCTGTGTAGTAAGCGCTGCCCAAACTGCTGATGCTGCTGGTCCAAATCGTTGTTCTTTACCTTCCATTACGGCAAATTGAGATGCTGTCGATGACATACTCTCAGACCAGACAGCCGCTGCACCTGAAATAATTGACATGAAAAACATGCTGCCAAAGACAAAGTAAGCAAACTTTTTACGCTGAGTAAAATGCCCGACCATAAAAATGACTGTGATTGGAATAAGTAAGATCGCAATCATTTCTAGTAAATTAGAAAATGGTGTTGGATTTTCTAAAGGCACAGAACTATTTGGACCGTACCAACCACCACCATTACTACCTAATTGCTTAATCGCCACCATTGGCGCAACTGGTCCTAAAGGAATTTTTTGAGTTTCAACGCTATTAGCTTTATCAATAAGCTGTACTTCTGGCCCGCCTTGGAAAGTTGCTGGCACGCCTTGGCTGTTAAGCAACAATGACCAGACAAAACAGAGAGGAAGCAAGAATCGGACTGTAGGGCGAATTACATCTGCCCAATAGTTACCAATTAAAATTTGGTCTGGCTGCTCGGCAACATCGGCTGCAATATGGCTTGGGCGCTGATAAAAGAAAGCTCTTAAGGTCGCGACCACCAAAGCCAGCCCCATCATTGGAGTAATGACTTGCAAACCTACAATACCTGTCATTTGCGACAAATAAGATAATTGAGCTTGACCAGAATAATGTTGTTGGTTCGTATTTGTTAAAAATGAAATAACCGTGTGTAACGCTAAATCCCAACTCATATTTGGTGCATGGTTAGGGTTTAATGGTAGCCATGCTTGCGTCATAAAAATAGCAAGAATAGCCACTGCAAGAAAAATACAGCTTACAACAAATGCTAGAGAATATTGTTTCCAGTTCATTTGTTGTTGTGGAGATACACCTAATAAGCGGTATACAGGATTTTCAATCCAACGAAATAATCCATCACCCCACATCGGCTGATTTGCCATCACTTTGGATAGATATTTACTGAGGCACCATGCTAGAAAAATAGCAATAAATAAAACAAGTATAAGTTCTAACATGGCTATTCTCCTCTATATCCCTTGGCTTGATTTGCCAAACTGGAAATAAGGAGAGATGGAGAAATATCATTTGTTTTAAGTCCGCATAAGACAATGCCAGACTGATGCAAGATGCGCATTTGAGAATTTATAAGCATCTTTATTGTCCTGAAATAACACTAATTTAGTGAATTCCAGTATCGATAAAATGCCCGTAAATTCTCTATTGAGGAAACCAAAGCCCGCGTAAAATTTGCATAAAATTTAGTTTGAAGGGTATTAAACTTTAAAATTAACGACTGGATAAATCATGTTATCAGCCTTTAAGGTTTCACAATGCCAAAGTTCATATAAGGGAATTTTTACATCGAGTGCCAAAGGTAGCTTTTTAGAATTAAATTGCATATGGTCCAGATCACTTCCCCATGCAATCAAATCTACATCTAAAGAAATATGATGCGACGGACGAACACGACCCGAATCTGACTCAAGTTTCTTTAGAAAAGATTCAATTTGGTCACACGATAAAGTGCTTCTCAATAGACATGCCGAATTCCAATAATCATCTCCAATACCATCTCGGCATGGAATTTGATAAACAGATGAAAACTGCACTTTCCCCAATGTTGCCAATTGCGTATAAGCAAAAGTAAAGTGCTGATCTGCGTCTAAATTACTCGCTAGGGCGAGCGCAAAAATTGTTTCTGGTGCGTTCAAGACGAATTCCTACAGCATTTGCTTCTGCAATGATGGCTGGCTTACGGATGGTTATGGTAATTTTTTCAATTGATGGAAAGGTTTCAAACAAACATTGTAAAACCAGATGTGCTGCATGCTCGATTAATTCAGGTTTAGCTTGTTGAATGGTTTGAGCCGATAACTCACAAATCTGCGCATAGTTGAGAGTGTCCTCAAGCTTGTCAGACTCTGCTGCTCGGCTCAAATCATTATGAATGGTTAAATCCAACATTAAAGGTTGAATGATTTGTCTTTCCCAGTTGAAACAGCCAATCACTGTCTCAACTTTCAAGCCTTCAATAATAATGGCATCCATAAATTTAAACTGACCTTAGTGCTTTAACAACGAAGCAGGTTCCATATTTTGAACCATTTTCAAACGCTGGTCTGCATAAATATCAGTATATGGTGCGAGTACGCGCATAAAACGATCGAAATAAAGCATTTGCTTAAATAATAAAGCAAAATCACGTGGGAATTTAATCCCGTGGCGCTCACCTACACCTACCATATCCATCATGATGTCATTTAAATCGGCTGGATTTGAAGACAAGATCTGTTGCGGATCGGCCATTAATACGCCATTAAACAAACGCTCTAGATCTTGAGCCAACACCTGAACGTCAATTTTGTTATGGGTCATACCCATTTTCAGCATATTTTCAGCCATTGCCTGATAATCAGTCTTTTGTAAGGCATCCATAAATGCAATACATGCAGTCCAAACTTCAGGTTTTAACTGACCCACGATACCAAAATCGATAAAACCAATACGCCCATCTTCAAGCAACATTAAGTTCCCAGCATGTAAGTCAGCATGGAAACTCTTACATAGCATGAGACTACCAAACCATGTATTCATAGCAGTAATCAGTACTTGCGATGGATCTTTAGCATATTGTTTTACGACACTAAAGTCAGTCAAAGACACACCGTATAGACGTTGCATGGTCAAAACACGGCGGGTAGAAAACTGATGATAAACTTTAGGTGCCGTCGCTGCTTTATTTTGTGAAATATTAAGATATTCCACAAAATCATCTAGGTTTTGTGCTTCTTCAATGAAATCGACTTCACGAACCATACGGCTTTTAATTTCATCTACAATTTCTGAAAGAGCTGCGAATTTGATCTTTGGTACTGCGCGTTCAAGCAGCTTGGCAGCCCAATGCACCACACTTAAGTCCGTATATAAAATGGTTTCAACGCCAGGCTTTTGTACTTTAATAACAACATCTTCACCTGTAGTCAGCTTAGCTGCATGAACCTGAGCAATTGACGCAGAAGCTAATGGCTTTTCATCGATGTAGCTAAAAATCTGGCTTAAATCACGTCCTTCAAACTCAGATGCAAGCACACCTTGAATATAACTAAATGGTAGTGTTGGTGTCTGGTCTAAACAACCTTGAAATTCTTCTACATATTCACGTGGGAAAAGCGATGGCGTACTCGCAATAAACTGACCAAGCTTAATATAAGTTGAACCAAGGGACTCAAAAGTCTCTCGCATGAGTTTGGCATTACTTGGTTTTTCAGTTGCGTATTTAATTCCAGCTTTGGCGGCAACCACTGCTGTTTCACCAATGCGGGCGACTGAACGTAGCCCATCAAACAAAATATTTTTTTTCATATTTCTTCAAAACCAAATCATTCAGGTTGAGTGTAGCAAATTTTGTTTAATTTACTGATTAGCTTGCCTGACAAAGTGGGCAATTTACATCTTTATCAAAACTAACAATACGTTGTGTCATATTTAAACCATCCCACAATAATAGTTTCTGCTTTAAAGGTACACGATTTAAACCTAAATACAGCAAAGTGTGATGTGATTGTAATGACGCTATCATTACAGGGGTGGTTGCAAGTACCCCTGACTCTGCACAGCGCAGCCCTTCATTGCTATGTTGTTCTTTCGGAAAAAGGCATTCATAACAAGCTGAATCTCCTTCAACCATAAACATTTGCGCCTGAAATCCAATTGCTGAAGCGCTAATTAATGCGACCTGATGTTTCTTACAAGCTGCATTTACCAGATAACGGGTTGTAAAATTATCGCAGCCATCTAAAACCACATCTTGGTGTTCAATAAGTCTATCAATGTTATGTTCGTCTAAACGTTCGTTGTAGTATTCAACACAGATATAAGGGTTAATTTTCTGTAACCGTTTAGCCAAAATCTCTGCCTTGTAGCGACCAATATCTTCATGACCAAATGCGATTTGTCGTTGTAAATTACTTATCTCGATCGTATCTGCATCAATCAATGTAATTTTCCCAACTCCTGCTCGCGCTAGTAATTCCGCACTGGTACAGCCTATTCCACCGGCACCGACAATCAGTGCATTAGCAAGTTTGAGTTTTTCCTGAGCTTCAATATCCCATCCATCAAGTAAAATCTGACGGCTATAGAGATGCATTTCTTCATCACTTAACTCTACAAAATCGATATCTTGAAGCTCGGTCACGCGTTAATCCTTTCACTTAGAAGCGAAATGATTTTATGACTAAGTTCGTTATTATGAAAGCTATAAAATGGAAACAACTTTTTTATTCGGTTAATACCCTATCACATTACTTCTCTCACACTTTCTGCAACAATAACACTATCTATTTTCTGTATTACTTAGGCTAAATATGTCCCAATCATATATTGCACCTGTAGAGTTAGAAAAAGCCTATCGTTTGTTAAATCATGGTCCAACTGTCCTTGTTTCCGCACAACATGGTGACGACAGTAATGTAATGGCTGCCGCATGGGCATGTGCCTTAGAATTCAAACCAGCCAAAGTGTCCGTTGTTCTCGACAAAAGCACTAAAACACGACAGCTCGTTGAGCAAAGTGGCTATTTCACACTACAAGTTCCTTGTTATGCACAGCTCGATCTGACTCATCAACTTGGCACCATTAGTAAGTTAGATGATCCAGAAAAACTTGAGCATTGCGGTGTTGAGCTATTCTATCAAGAAGAACTTCCTAGCCCACTTGTATCAGGTTGCGTCGCATGGCTTGTATGTAAACTTATTTCTGAACCGCATAATCAGTCAGCTCATGATTTATTTATTGGTTCTGTTATAGGTGCATGGGCAGATAGCCGTGTCTTTAAAGATGGGCACTGGCATTTTCAAGATGCGCCGAAAGAACTTCGTAGCCTGCACTATATTGCAGGTGGAACTTTTTATTTGATTGGTGAAGAAGTCAAAGCTCAAATTTAATCATTAAAAAGTGAGTTTCATTTAATTGCAAAAAACCGCATAACAATTGCGGTTTTTTGCAGTCAACGACATTTTTTAAAAATCTAATACTTAAACTTGAGCCACTTCACGAGCAATCACCAAGCGTTGAATATCAGAAGCACCTTCATAAATCTGACTTACACGAACATCGCGATAAATTCTCTCTACAGGGAAATCACTCACGTAGCCATAACCACCATGAATCTGGATTGCATCCGAACACACTCGCTCAGCCATAGTAGATGCAAATAGCTTTGCCATTGAGGCTTCTTTTAAACAAGGCAGCCCAGCATCTTTTAAAGTTGCAGCATGCAAAACCAACTGATGCGCAGCTTCAATCTGGGTCGCCATATCAGCTAAACGGAAACCAACCGCCTGATGCTGAACTAATTCGACTCCAAAAGCTTTACGCTCATTTGCGTATTGGACAGCAGCATCAAAAGCAGCTCTTGCCATTCCAACCGATTGAGCTGCAATACCAATACGTCCAGCCGCTAGATTAGATAATGCAATTTTATAACCTTCACCCTCTTGTCCCACCAAATTTTCTAAAGGAATTCGGCAGTCCTCAAAAGTAATAGTAGCTGTATCTGAAGCATGTTGGCCCATTTTGTCTTCAATACGAGTGACCAAGTAACCTTGTATATTGGTCGGTACAAGAAAACATGAGATTCCTTTTTTGCCCGCTTGTTTATCGGTGACCGCAAACACCAAAGCCACTTGGGCATTTTTACCACTGGTGATAAATTGTTTTACGCCATTGAGCACCCAATGGTCGCCATCGCGCTCAGCTTTACATAAAATCGCGCTTGCATCTGAACCGACATGTGGCTCAGTTAAACAAAAGCATCCTAGCCATTCGCCAGAGGCAAATTTTGGCAAATAGGTTTGTTTTTGCTGCTCTGAACCGTATGCCAGTGTAATACCGCAAATCAAAGAGTTTTGTACGCTTACAATTGTCGAAATAGCACCATCTCCTGCGGCAATTTCCTCAATTGCAAGTACTAAAGATACATAGTCCATTCCGGCACCACCCCATTCATCGGGCACGGTCATCCCCATAGCACCTAGTGCACCTAAATCTTTTAATTCCTGAGCAGGAAATTCATGGGTTTTATCGCGATGTGCAGCTGTTGGTTTTAACTGATTTTGCGCATAGTTACGCATCATCTCCTGAACCATACTTTGTTCAGCATTTAAGATCATTTCAGCATCCTTATTTTTATTATTTTGCTGCCATACGAATTGCACCATCTAGACGGATGACTTCACCATTTAAGTAAGAGTTTTCAGCAATATGTGCCACCAAACGGGCAAACTCTTCTGGTTTTCCTAAACGAGATGGATATGGCACCATTTGTCCCAAAGCATCCTGTACATTCTGTGGCATCCCCTTAAGCATTGGGGTTTCCATAATTCCCGGTGCAATGGTCATAATACGAATGGCATGTCGCGCAAGCTCACGAGCGATTGGCAATGTCATCGCCACAATAGCGCCTTTAGAAGCTGAATAAGCTGCCTGACCAATTTGACCATCAAATGCCGCCACAGACGCAGTGTTTACAATCACACCACGGTCTTCTTCACCTTCTTCAACCGTGTTTTTGCTCATTGCATCTGCTGAAAAACGCAGCATGTTAAACGTACCTGTAACATTAATTTGCAGCGTTTTTGAAAATAATGCCAAATCATGTACGCCTTCACGACCAACCACTTTTGCAGAAGGGCCAATACCCGCACAGTTAACCAAACCATGCAAATGACCATGTTTGACCAACACATCTTTAAAGAACTGTTCAGCAGCAGCTTCATCGGTTACATCAAGTCTTACAAAGTCAGCTTTTGGCCCCAACTGTTTCGCTTGTTGCTCGCCTGCTTCTATATTCATGTCTACCAAGGTAACCGAAGCACCTTGCTTTATCAAATACTCAGCTGTTGCAGCACCCAAACCTGAGCCACCACCTGTAATGACGAAATGTTTCCCTTGAATTTTCATTATGTAATGTCCTATAGAAATGTTCTTTAAACTTAGTAGTGAGAGTAAAAGTTGTTGTTTTCCGATACAATTTCAAAAAGCCTCAAAATGTTTGCAGCTTTTGATCAATCCAAATTTTAAATATGTAGTATTTCACTTGAAATATATGAAGAAAATATGAGTCTTTGACATGGTTGTCCAATCTTCTTTAAGTAAAGGCACAATTTCGATTGCACTAGTACATGAAGCACTGAGTGCGGCTTATGCCAAAGGTTTAAATACACAAATAATTCTCAATAAAGCAGGCATCCCCGCTGAATTACTGATGTCTCCAAAGGCACGTGTGCTTGTTACAACCTATGCCCAATTGTGGATAGAGCTTGCTAATGCCATGAACGATGAGTTTTTTGGGATGGATAGCCACCCTATGCGTCGTGGAAGCTATAAATTACTGACTAAACTCGTCAGTACGGCTGAAACTTTAGAAAAAGCACTCTACGATATTTTGAAGTTTTTTAACTTTGTTTTAGATGATATGCACGGAGAACTCATTCGAGAACAAGAAAAAGCTTATTTAGTGATTCATGATCATGAACAACCTAAACGTATGTTTACCTACGCAACCTTTTTAATATTAGTACACGGACTTATGTGCTGGTTGGTAGACCAGCGAATTGGTTTAAATACTATTATGGTACGTTGTCCTAAACCGAACGATATTCAGGACTATTTAGTACGTTTTGGTGAAGATATTCAATTTAATGCTGAGATAAATCGAGTTGAGTTCGATGCCCACTATTTAGATATTAAAATTAAAAAAGATAAAAAAGCGCTTTATGATTTTTTAGAGCAAACTCCGCAAAATCTTTTAGTTCGTTTTAAAAATGAAAATGCCTTAAGTGTACTTATTCGTCGCCATTTATTGAAACTCCACCCTGCACAATGGCCCGAACTCAAAGATGTAGCTCACCAACTCAATATTTCAGAAGCCACCGTTCAACGTCGACTGAAACATGAAGGTGTAAGCTATCAACAAATTAAAAATGAAATCCGCTGTGATATTGCTGTTCAACGCTTAAGCAAAACGAATGACTCAATTCAAGATATTAGTGAAGATTTAAGCTTCCATGACCCAAGTGCATTTCACCGTGCTTTTAAAAAATGGACAGGTGTCAGCCCAGGTGCATATCGAGATAATTTAACTGGACACAAGCAATAACATATACATCGAATGAAGCGTGAGGTATTAGAGTTTAAGCTTATGATATTTATGTCTTTTAAATTCAATATTTCAGATAAACGCATTATTTAAAATTTAATAATAGTCATAAAAACAGTGATTTATAATTCTATTCAAACTTTTATCTTTCAAACTGATTTATAAATCAAAATAACTAAGTTTATAAGCCTCTAAACACGTGAAAGGATGATCTCCTATTTCATTTCGGTTTTATTTTTATCATGTCTTTAAAATCAAAATTTTCTCTACCAAAGACTTTGTTGGCATCAACATTGGGGTTTGTATTTACTTCATCTGCTTTTGCAGCAATTCCGACTACGCTTAAACTTGATTATGCTTACTATGCACCAACCAGTTTAGTCGTTAAAGATCAAAAACTTCTCGAAAAAGCACTGCCAAATACCCAAATTAAATGGGTTTTTAGTCAAGGTAGTAACCGCTCATTAGAATATCTCAACAGTAACAGCATCGATTTTGCTTCTACCGCTGGATTAGCTGCTGTATTAAGTCGAGCGAATGGTAGTCCAATTAAAACGATTTATGTACAAAGCCAACCGGAATGGACCGCGCTTGTTGTCGCAAAAAATTCACCAATTAAAAGCCTAAAAGATTTAAAAGGTAAAAAAATTGCAGCTACCAAAGGAACCGATCCTTTCTTATTTACACTACAAGCACTAGATACAGTCGGTTTGAGTAAACGTGATGTACAACTGGTTCATCTACAACACCCAGATGGCAAAACTGCATTAGAGCGTGGCCAAGTAGATGCTTGGGCTGGACTTGATCCATTAATGGCTTCTGCTCAAATTCAATCAGGTGCCAAATTGCTTTATCGTAATGTTGGATTTAATAGCTATAGCGTACTGAGCGTTAAAGAAGATTTTGCAAAGCAAAGCCCTGAAGCGGTAGAGGCCGTTATTAAAGCCTACGAACAAGCCCGAAAATGGGCAAAAGCCAATCCAGATAAAGTGGCAGCACTTTTAGCTCAAGAATCAAAACTTCCTCTACCTGTGGCTAAACTACAACTGAGCCGAACCAACTTCGATCAAAGCATTCCATCAGCAACTCAAGCACAAGCGCTAAAACGTTCTGGGAAAATTTTGACAGAAGAAGACTTGGTTAGAAAAGGTACCAACGTCAATCAAGTGGTTGATCAGTTGCTAGACCCACGTTTTGCTCAAAAAGTCGTGAAATAGTATATGAGTGATTCACTTAACAAAGCTGAGCTAAATCACTTCTTAGCTCAGCAGGCTTCAAAATCTCAGAAAAAGCATTTAAACCATAAATTTACACGGTGGTTTAAAGCGCTACTCATTCCACTTATCTTTTTAACGGCTTGTGAGTTTTTAGTCAGAAATGGCTATATCGATGCTTATCTACTCCCTGCACCGTCTAGTTTATGGCAATCTTTTTTAGATTTAGCTCATAGCGATCTATTTGCCCATATTTATATTAGTACATGGCGTGTTCTGTTGGGCTTTATTATAGGAAGCGGTTTAGGTTTAATTTTTGCAATTTGGGTTGGATTAAGTAAAGAAGCAGAAGCATATTTAGAACCAACTTTTTCAGCAATTAAATCAATTCCAAGTCTTGCGTGGATCCCTTTATTATTACTTTGGTTAGGAATTGACGAAGGTTCTAAAATTACATTGATTGCAATCGGAGCATTCTTTCCAACCTATACCAATACAGTTGCAGCAATTCATAATGTAGATAGAAAGCTCATTGAAGTTGGAAAAGTTTATCGGCTTAATGCTTTTCAGCGGATTATATCTATTATTTTACCAGCAGCATCTCCAGGCATTTTAACTGGCTTACGAAACAGCTTAAGTTTGTCTTGGATGTTTATGATTGCAGCTGAACTGATTGCGGCCACTCAAGGGATTGGCTATTTACTCAGTGATGGCCGAGAGACGTCTCGACCAGATATTGTTATCATTGCAATTATTTTATTGGCGCTATTGGGTAAAGTAACCGATACCTTAATGAAACTTATCGAAAACTGGTTATTACGTTGGCGAGATACACTACAAAATTAATTTTAAATCCAGCATGCCAAAGTGACCCGATCATTTTGGCCATAGTCTTGAATAGTTTTAATTTCACTAAAACCATGCTCAGCAAATATTTTTCGAACAGCTTGCCCCTGATCATAGCCATGCTCTAGCGCAATCCAGCCTTGTGGTTTTAACCAGTTTTTCCCTTGAGCAATAATAATTTCAATATCAGCTAGTCCCTGATGATCTGCAACCAATGCACGGCGCGGTTCTGTTGCCAAAGCTTGCATGTGCTCATCTTCAGGGTCGATATACGGCGGATTAGAAACAATTAAATCAAACTTTTGTGGTTCGAGTGCTTCAAACCAAGCGCCGCAGGCAAATTTCACACATTGCAAATTATGAACTTGTGCATTTTCTTTTGCGACTTCTAAAGTAGGCGCATAAATATCAGTTGCAGTGACTTGCCAATCTGGACGTTCACTTGCTAATGCAAGCGCAATTGCACCTGTTCCCGTTCCTAAATCAACAATATTTGCAGTATTTGGCAAATTTAGATTTAAAACGGTTTCAACTAGAATTTCAGTATCAGGTCGTGGCACTAAAGTATCAGACGTTACTTTTAAATCGAGTGTCCAAAATGGCTGTGAACCCGTCACATAAGCTAAAGGCTCACCATTTTGGATACGTTCTAGACCAGTCAAGTAATCTTGCTCTTGTTGGGCAGTTAACTCTTGCTCAAGTCTAAACTTTAATTCAAGCGAATTGATTTTTAGAAAATGCTCAAGTAACCAAGCATTTTCTTGCCGTTCATAACTGTCAGGCTCACCACGAGTTGCAAGCGCTTGAGCAATATTCATTAGCCGCCATTTTCCTGTGCAAGCATCGCAAGCTGATCTGCCTGATATTCACGATGTAAGCTATCGAGCAATTCAGTCAAATCACCTTCCATAATGGCATCTAACTTATATAAAGTTAGGTTAATACGATGGTCAGTCATACGCCCTTGTGGGTAGTTATAAGTACGGATACGTTCAGAACGGTCACCAGAACCAACCAAATCACGGCGCATTTCAGAAGTTGCTGCATCTGCTGCTGCACGTTTTGCATTTTCTAAACGCGATACTAACAATGCCATCGCTTTAGCTTTGTTTTTATGCTGTGAACGTTCTTCTTGGCACTCAACCACTGTGCCGGTTGGAATGTGAGTAATACGCACCGCTGAATCGGTTTTGTTAATGTGCTGACCACCTGCACCAGATGCACGGTAAGTATCAATACGTAAATCTGCCGGATTAATTTCAACGTTGGTATCAACATCAATTTCAGGCAAGATCGCAACTGTACAAGCTGATGTATGCACACGACCTTGTGATTCAGTTGCTGGCACACGTTGTACACGGTGAGCACCACTTTCAAACTTTAAGCGACCATAAACGCCATCACCATCTACACGACAAATAACTTCTTTAAAGCCACCATGCTCGCCTTCATTTTCAGAAAGGACTTCGATACGCCAGCCTTGTGTCTCGGCATATTTGCTGTACATACGGAACAAATCACCAGAGAAAATCGCAGCTTCATCACCACCTGTTCCAGCACGGATTTCTAAATAAGCCGCATTAGAGTCATTTGGATCTTTTGGAATCATCAAAATATTGAGCTGGCTTTCTAATTCTTCAAGCAATGTTTTATTGGCTTGAATTTCTTCTTCTGCCATATCTTTAAAGTCTGGATCCGACTTCATCATTTCAGCAGTTTCAATGTCTTCTTCTGCTTGACGGTATTTGCCCCAAACTTCGGTAATTTCAGATAAATCACTATGTTCACGAGACAATTTACGGAAACGTTTGTTATCGGAGATCACTTCAGCATCTGCAAGCAATGCAGTAAGTTCTTCATGTCGATCACAGAGTTGATCAAGTCGTAAACGGAGTGACGCTTTCATAAGAGGAAATATCTCAAAAGTCCAAAAAGCTTATCGAAGGCTATGTAAGTATAGAAGATAAGCAAAATCGTAAAAATAGCGCATAGTTTACAGATTATGCTGCTTAAATGACATATATAATCAGCCAATTCATCAACTTTCCCAATAAGTAGAAGCGTATAAATATAATGATTTCGAATAAGATTTATTATTTGCCTATAATTTGGCTGTTCTGTAGAAAATAATAAGTTATATTTTCCCTCTATATGACAATAGAGGCTTTGTTTAAAAAACCTCTTTGCCAGCCTACTTATTTTAATTTTTCTAATAAGGTTTTGCCCACCAAAACAGCCGACGCTGGATTTTGTCCTGTAATAAGTTCACGGTCCACTACTACGTTTGGGGTCCATGCAGTGGTATTACTTTGATACTTAGCGCCAAGTGACTGTAAAGCCGTTTGTGGATAAAACTTCATTTCTCCACCTTTTAATAAAGCTTTAGCCTGCTCTTCTTCCTGATTACTAATCACCGTCATTCGATAATTTTTATAAATCCATTCGCCAGTTTTTACTGGCTTGCCTTGTTCGAGTTGACCAACTACTTCCGAGGCATTAGGTAAAGTAGACATCAATGCAATAGGACCATGACAGACCAACGCAGTAGGTTTACCAGCTTTATGGAAAGCTGTAAGTACTTTTCCAAGTTGTTTATCTTTTAATAGATCTTGCATAGGTGCATGCCCACCTGGAATATAAATAGCATCAAACTGACCCACACCAATTTGTTCAATACGAGATAGGCTCACAACTGGAGAATCTTGAGCAGATGTTAATTTTAGATCATGCAATAAATCTGCATATTGCTTTAATGCTTTTTCATCTTGGTTAAAATACATTGCACTATTTGATGATTCATCTAAGGTTGGAGCTTTCCCTTTTGGTGTAGCGAAAGTTACTGTATGACCTGCATCTAAAAGCATTTTTGTAGGTTGCATCAACTCATTTAAGTAAAAGCCTGTTTTAAAAATATGACCTTTTTTTTAGCTCTAAATGCGCCTCATCAGACAATACAACCAACACATGAGCAGCATTTGCACTGAATGCTGCTGAAACGGCAACTACTGCAAGCATTATTTTATTTAGAGATTTCATCATTCGACCTTCATTCCAACCATTTACTGGATTTATATTTTGGATGGATATATTCTATTTTTGCCAATCAGGTAGATAAACAACCACCTTTGCAAATCTTTTTTGCGTTTGAGGACTAAATGTCACGTCAATTTGACCATCTTGCCGATATTGAAGTGTTTTTAATTGTCGCTGAGAAGCTTTCTATTAGTGCAGCTGCAATTTATTTAGCAACAACTCCTTCAGTCATTAGTAGAACAATTACGCGGCTAGAGAAAAAACTTGGTATTCAGTTTTTTAGAAGAACAACTCGTCATTTGAGCCTGACTGAAGCTGGTCAACTTTATTATGAAAAGATGCAACATGCATTTCAGTTAATTGACCATGCAGAGCGTGCTATTCAAGGTAAGCAACTGCAAATTTGCGGCAAAATTAAATTAAGTGTACCCACCACCTACGGACACTATCGCCTTCCAGAATTACTACAAAAATTTCTTTTGCAATATCCAGATATTCAAATAGAAGTCAGTATTTCTAATCGAAATGTCGATTTAATTGCAGAAGGATTTGATTTAGCTATTCGTCAAGGTCAGCTTCCTAGTACCACTCTCATTGCCAGACCTTTGGAGCTTGCCCCTCTTCAACTTGTTGCTTCACCCGATTATTTAAAACGTATGGGTGTTCCTCAAACCTTGGAAGACTTAAACCATCACCAATGTATTGCCTTTGAATTACCGAGCACGGGTAAGGTTACTCCATGGTTTTTTAAAAATTTTGATAATGAAATTCAATGGATACCATCAAATCGGATTTTAGTAAAAGAAGATATTTTGGGAGTAGTTTCTCTTGCTGAAAATGGGCTAGGGATATGTCAGAGTTACGACTTTATCGTTAATGAAAAAATTCAACAAGGAAAGCTACAGCCTTTACTTGAGCCATATGCAGGTCATACACGCCCTTTCTCTTTACTATATGCACAACATAAGCATATGTCTTCTGCCACACGAGCTTTCATTGATTTCTTGTGTTCAACTGACCGTAAATAAACTTAAGAATGTTAAATGAGAATTACTTTTTTCTATATGGGTATTAAATATTCTATTTTAATAGAAAACATACAAACCAGACACTAAACTGCAATAATCAAAAGATGGTTCTCCATATTTGGGGAGAAGTGTTTTGTTACATTTGCCGTAACAAAAGATATAGGGTCCTGCAACTAGGGACACGGAGTCAAAAATGAAATTAAATGCTTGGTTATGTAGCGCTGTTCTCGCAACTTCAATGGTTACTGTGGCACATGCTGACAATACAACACATGTAGCAGCCGCTTCTGCTTTAGGTAGCGTAGCAGGTACTGCAATTGGTAAAAGCATGGGCGGTACATCAGGCGCAACAATTGGTGCTGCTTTAGGCGGTGCTGGTGGTGCAGCTGTTGCAAGTGACCGTCGTCACCGTACTGAATCTGCGATTGGCGGTGCTTTAGGTGGTGGTGCTGGTTATACCGTTGGTAAAAGCATGGGTGGTACAAACGGTGGTTATGTCGGCGCTGCTTTAGGTGCTGCGGGTGGTTCTGCTTTAGGTAATAAAATCTCTAAAGACCGTTATACAGAAAAATCTTCTAAACACTGGAAGAAAAAACACCGTCGTCATCACTAATCAAATTTGACGAACAGATATTTAAGCACCTTCGGGTGCTTTTTTATTATGAGTGATTAAAAGCTAATTTGTCGTATGCTCATGGTTTATCCACAAATTAATACAAACACTACAAACAGACACAAAACACTTGTATCACCCTTGGGGTTCTCCATAATTATCACGAAATTTTTTATTACATTTACCCCAAGATAAAGATAACTGTCCTTCCAGTAAAAAGGACATGGAGTTCTACGATGAAAATGAATATTTGGTTGGCTAGTGCATTAATTGCAACATCTTCTATGGTAACAGTTGCACATGCTGACAATGGTACACGTGTTGCTGCAACCTCTGCTTTAGGTAGTGTAGTGGGTACTGCAATTGGTAAAAGTATTGGTGGTACCTCAGGTGCAACAATCGGTGCTGCTTTAGGTGGTGCTGGTGGTGCAGCGGCAGCAAGTGATCGTCGTAATCGTACAGAAGCTGCAATTGGTGGTGCTTTAGGTGGTGGTGCTGGTTATACAGTCGGCAAAAATATGGGCGGCACCAACGGTGGATACATCGGTGCAGCAGTAGGTGCAGCTGGTGGTTCTGCATTAGGTCGTAAAGTTGCTGAAGATCGTAATTACGATGACCGTTATGACCGTGATCGTTACGATCGTGATGACCGCAGATATTACGATGGTGACCGTCGTTATTATAAAGGTGGTAGCCGTCGCCATGACAATGGCTTACACCGTGGTTGGTATAAAAACCGCTAATTCACAGATGAATCAAAAGAGCACCTTCGGGTGCTTTTTTATTTATAGCTAAAAATTAATATCGAAAAAAAACGATATACATCACACCCCATATATCGTATTATTTCGATATATCCTTATTCGAGAATATCGCATGCGATCACTTCAAGATACCAAGTTCTCCATTTTGGAACTTGCTCCTATTCGTAATGATAAAACCATCGAATTCTCATTACGTCACGCATTAGAATTGGCACAACATGCAGAAAAACTAGGTTATGAACGTTTCTGGCTTGCTGAACATCACAACATGGATGGAATCGCAAGTTCAGCTACCGCTGTCTTACTCGGTTTTATTGCAGCACATACACAGCATATTCGCTTAGGTTCAGGGGGAATTATGCTTCCTAACCATGCCCCTTTAGTTGTCGCAGAACAGTTCGGGACGCTTGCTACTTTATATCCAAATCGTATTGAACTTGGTTTAGGCCGTGCTCCCGGTACAGACCAACTCACCATGCGAGCTTTACGTCGTGGCTATCAAGAAACAGAAGATCAGTTTCCTCGAGATGTTGTCGAAATCTTAAGATATTTCGATGTACCTCAAGCAGGACAAAAAATTATTGCAACACCAGGGCAAAGCACCCATGTTCCTGTTTGGTTACTTGGATCTAGCCTATTTAGTGCACAACTCGCGGCAAAACTTGGACTTCCTTACTCATTTGCATCACATTTTGCACCACGTATGTTAGGTCAAGCGATTCAACTTTATCGGGAGAACTTTGAACCTTCTGAGTACCTAGATAAGCCGTATGTTTCAATGGGTGTGCCTGTTGTTGTTGCAGATACAGATGAAGAAGCACAATTTTTAGCAACTAGTGCTTACCAACGCGTATTAGGTTTAATCCGTGGTGAAAGCTTGAAGCTGAAACCACCAGTTGAATCAATGCAGGGATTATGGAATACAGCAGAACAACTTTCTGTCGAAAACTTCTATGCAATGGCGCAAATTGGTTCTGTAGATACGGTTCGCTCTGGCTTACAAAATTTATTAGCGACATACGATGTTGATGAATTTATTTTTACATGCGATGTATACGATACAGCTAAACGTTTAGAAAGCTTTACACAACTCATGAATGTAAAAACAGAACATTAAACTCTACTTTAAGCTCCCATACTTGAATTGATTTTGAGTATGGGATGACCATCTATCTGAAAAGACTTTACCCCAACTGCCTGCTTGGTTATTTATATTAAAACGATAAAAACATCATGATTTAAAAAACCAAAAGGACTTTTGGAAAATGACTATTAATATTAAAAATAACACTTCAAAATCAGTAATTTTTCAGAATATCTCTCAAGATTTCGAAGATTTTACTGGTCAAGTGATTTCATCAACATCAATTAAAGAGTTTGACTTTTCACATTCATCTGTCGCGATTATTGGTACAAATCAAGATAGCGTGACTCATCTTGAAAAAATCTGCCAGCAAGCAAAATTTGTGACAGTCTTCCAAATCACCCCTCATTTTATTTTGCCCCATAGTCAAATGGGTACACATAAGTTAATTACTCACCCACTTATTATTAAAAACCGCAGGTTATTTAACAATCGTGTTAAAAGCATTCTGGCATTACGTTTTCTAGAAACTCAAGTAAACGAACCATGGCTTAAGCGTCTTTTGACTCCCAATACTGCAACCACCAAAAAAGTATTTTTTAAATCCGACAGTTATTATGCGGCACTTCAGAAACCCAACTGTAAATTGCAAACATGGCCAATTGTTAAAATTACCAATAGATCTATTCACAGCATGGATGGTATAGAACAACCCGTTGATATTATTATCAGAGCAATACCATAAAAGTAAAAAAAGCATGGTTTTAGGCCATGCTTTTTTATTTACTCATATTTTTGCAAATTACCATGATCATCGTAATGCAAAATGATGCGCTGTTTTTCTTGCAAATCATTTAGCATGTCGGAAGTAACTGAAAATTGGGTCGCTAATAATTCTACAGAACTATTAGGTGCCTTAGCACGTCGGTCCTCACCACTAAACCTAATCCAGTTATAACTTGCCCATAAAATTAAAATAAGCGCGCTAATTCCGATCAGTAGGGCTAAATGAAGTAAGGTCTTAACTTCTGATAAGTGGTCTATCCAGACGTAATCATAAATTAAGTGACCTTCAAAAACCCATAAAAACAGTGAAACCAATGGGAAAAGCAGCCACATTAAACAAATCCAGCCAATGGTTTGTAATGTATAGTTTGCTGTTTTATTTTTGACATATTCCGGCTGATCAATATATTCAGGGATATCTAAAGTCTCTATATCCTTATTTTCCTCAAGTTTCATGGGTTATCTCCACGGAAGCCTCGATCGGGACTTACCCAACGGGCACGTTTTTTTGTGTTAAATAAAGTTTTTGGTACCGCGACAACACTTGTAAACAAAGTCAGTAACCAGAAAAACAACGGGTACCAAATGACCCAAAAGTAATTTCTAAAAAAACGCCCTCGGTCATAACGATGATCAATCCACAAACTCACTAAAAACTGGATCAAACATGTTCCGCCTAGTATTACACCGTACCACTGTGGCATAAGCGTTTTGATCTGCCATTGCTGAGGCAGCTCAATAAACAATCCCACAAAAAATAACATGAAGATCATGATCATCACATAAGACCAGATAATGCTGACTAGCGCCTCAATCATGACCGGCCACATTCTGCGAACACGCAGTTTGAACATTTGTGGAATATATTCTATAAGAACCTCTACCCCACCTTGCGCCCAGCGAAGACGCTGTTTCCATAGACCTTTAAATGTCTCAGGCATATAGATATAACAAAGCGCTTGTGGAATATACTGAATATCCCAATGGTCGAGCTGTAACTTCCATGAAATATCAATATCTTCGGTAATTTTATCGTCTGACCAAAACCCGACTCGAGCGAGTGCAGTTTTACGAAATGCTGCAATCACACCAGATACGGTAAAAATACGACCATATGTACGTTGTGCACGTTTAATCAAACCAATAATCGAAGAAAACTCACCAACTTGTAATTTTCCTAAAATACTAGATCGGTTTAAAATTCGTGGATTACCAGTTACAGCACCAATTCGCGGGAAGTTAATAAATGGTTGCATTAACCAAAGTACCGCATGCGGATGCAACAACGCATCTCCATCGATACAAACAAGATATTCGTATTTACTAACCAGTACTCCCGATCTTAAAGCTACAGCCTTACCCTGATTTTCTGCTAAGTGTACAACCCGAAGACGTGAATCTTGCGTTGACAATTCATCTAGAATTTCGGCGGTCCTATCACTACTTCCGTCATTAACAGCAATGACTTCAAAATTAGGATATTTGGTTTGTAGCGCATAACGAATTGTTTGACGAACCTGAGCTTCTTCGTTAAAACACGGAATGATGATACTGCACCCTTCATTTGTGGGTTCAGGAAGTGCTTGTTCATGGTATTCTCTTTTAAAGAAAAACCAAAGTCCACCTACCATCCATGTCCATGCCATCAGTAAGGGATATAAAAAGGCAAAAGCAAACAGAATATCGAGTAATACTCTCATTACTTTTTCCCCTCTACCAATCCTGCAAAAGGCTGATACATCACAGGGCTAGCATTCAGACTAAGCGGATTATATAAATATTGATGAACATCTTTTGATTTTTCAAAATTATAGCCATCAATACCGAATTTCTGGATTCCTACTCGCTGAATAGAAAAGAGTCCTTGCTGAACCTCTTCCCAAGCATTTTTTTGCGAGTTTTCTGGTAATTCTAAAGTCAGCATTATTCGTTGCTTATCATTATCATCAAGTGTATTTAAAAGTATTAACAACTGATTAAATTGTTTTTTCTTACCAATCACATCAAACTTCAAATTGACTAAATCATGTTGCATTAAAAGTGTTTTTATAAGCTCAGGTAGATTTTCGATATGTTCTAAATCAGGTGTAAGCAATAAACTAAACTGCGCCTGATTACTCATATTTAAATAAGGTTTGACCGCTTTTTTAGTCAGTTGACTCAGTTGTTCGAGCTGTTTTGATTGTTCAATGCAACTGCTTTCTTGCACGGTTATTTTTTGCATTGCGCAATTTAAAGATGATCCTGCATTAAGCTGAACACCGCTTAAATTACTATTGAAACGTGCAATATCTTTAGCCAAATCTACAGCTAAAAATGGTTTATCTTTTTGCGGATAAGCAGGCAACTCTAATATTACAGATTGACCAGCACGAGTTTGAGCCTGCCATAAACTACGATTTAGAATATCTTGTTGAACAGATATTTTATTTGTAGGGAAATAAGCGACATCATATTGCCCATCTCCATCTTTGTCTTCTAAAGGCTTTAAGATTAAAGCGTTGTTTTTTAAGCTATACAGTTTTGATAATAACTGCCCAAGTTTTTCATCAGTTTGGGTATTGTGGTGCGCTGCCAAATGCTTTAAATCCATACTCACAAAATGACGCGATTGCTTAAATAAATCTGACTCTTCGAAATTCAGAATATTTAACATGCCTTCTGTCAGTTGTTCGGCTGTAGGGTTATCAATGACTAAACTACGCTTAAAAGTTGAGTCACTCACGCGATTCATACCATCACGTCCCAAACTGAATGAAAACTGGAAACCTGCCTGTTGTGCTAGCTTCTCTAACTGTTCATTCACGGCGCCATAAGGCCAAATAATTGCTTTAGGGTTAACCCCTACTTCTTTTTTCAAAACTGCATAAGATTTTTTTAAATCCTGCAAAATACGTTGTTGATATTCCGCATCGGTTTCATAACGTGATTGCGATTTTAAATAGGCATAAGAAGTTGCAGCAGGTTGCTCATTACCTTGAGGATTGGCTAATACCCCATGATGTAAATCATCGCTATGGCTTGCAAACTCGGCTAACCCAGATGCTTGCATTTCACGAACTTGAGCCCAGTTCACCAAATTACCTTGACCATAGGCTTCATAACCCGCTTTTGTATTACCATTTAACCAACTGGTTGGAAGTGCAAAAACTGCTGGAATCTGATATTGCTTCAGCAAAGGAAATACTCGGCTATAACTACTTAAAGCACCATCATCAAAGGTGAGTAGAATAGAGTTATGAGGTAATTCCTTACCTTGCTTACGCGCCTCTTCAATATCTTTTAGACGAATCGGTTTCCAGTCCGACTGACTAAGCCAATCGAGAAACTGCGCCAGATTATTGGTCTGAATCGCATAAATATCACGATCACCTTCCTTGAGTACGTCATCTCGTACATCATGAAAAGTTAAAGAAACCGTATGATTTTTTGGTAATTCAGTCTCAATGCGGGCATAGGCAAATTGTACGGGTAATAATGTTAAGGCAAACACACAGCTCAACATTTTTGACATCATATTATTCATTAAAAACGCCCTTCAAATCCGAAAATACCGTAGGTATGTTGTTCATCATGACCATCATATGGATGGTATTGCCAACCAATTCCATAATTAAGTTGCCAAGTCCGTGAGAGCTGCCATTGATGTTGATATTGCAAAGAATATGTTGGTCGAGCGGAGTAACCTGCTTGTTTATAAAGCCCTACTCCAGCTTCAAAATGTTGTTTAAATGAGCGTTCGTACTCTCGCCAAGTGACCCAGTCATGGCTTAAATTCAACTCAGCACTGTAATGATTGCTTGGGCTAAAGTAAGCAGTCTGATCTTGGCTATTGCTGCCATAAAATCCACGAACGGTTCCGTAAGTAATATGGTGAGGCGCATCAAATAATCGCTCACGCCAAAAAGTAGAAAATTCTTGTTGTTTATTACCGTCACTTATATCGGTTAAGCCATAACTCGCCCCAATTTGGCGTGACTCATCTTTTTGCCATGTCAAAGCAGCACGGTAAGCTTGTCCATCCTCACCAGCATCAATTGCTTGTAATGGAATATTAGCCTGACTGTCATATTGCAATTGATATTGCCAGTGGTCGTTTAACCATTGCGACCAATCCAGACGAATACCTGCTTGGCCACCATCTGTACTTTGCGACAAAATTGCCGACAATGCCTTACGATTTGCTTGCCACTCAGCACCAACACCATAACGTTGGTCATGCACATCACCAAAACGGTATTCACCGTAACGATCTTGATGCCAAGCAAATAGACGATAATTATCTTTAATCCAAGGGCTATTAACACGAGTTTCCATTTCTCGATCTTTTAAGCCATTTTGCCCACTCACAGAATCGCTATTTTCTGCTTTACTCTGGCCCCAAGTTGTAGAATGCGAGATGGTTGCTCTATCACGATCATCCAACTCTTTTCGACTTTTAACTACGCCACTATCTTCAGGATAATATTGCAAAAGACTTTCTGTGCTTTTGCGCCACTCAGGAATATTCCCTAAAGCCTGAGCATTTTGCATTTGGTTAATACGCGTATCTTTAGCAACTGGCGTTAAACCATTTAAACGAGCAATTGTTTGCTTTGCCTGTAAAGGTTTATCTCTCCAGCGCTCAACACGAGCAAGGTTGTTAATTAAACCTTCATTAGCAGGTGCAAGATCTACTTGTTTTTGAAAATGCTTTTCTGATTGATCCAAATGATTGGCGTAAGCTAAATGCATGCCTTGTAAAGCGATATAATCATCACGATCAGGATGGCTTGATTTATCCACCCCTTTGGCTTGACTATATTTATATGTAGGAATCAATCGATCAACTTCATTCAAAAGTTGTTCAGCTTGTTTATATTTTTCTTGTTCAATATAAGAATAATAAAGCCCCGTATATACCGTCATATCTGAGTAGTTTTTTTCGGTAAGTAAGGTTTTAAAAGCGAGTTCAGCCTGCTTGGGTTGTCTTTCAGCTAAATAACTATCAGCAATCGCATGACGAACATAAGCCGGTAGCTTTTCTAACGGTACATTTAATTTAGTAAATTCATCTAATACCGTACGGCTATGCCCACGAAAGTCCAACGCATATAAATAGTCATAATGAAATCTTAAATAATTAGGGTCTGACGGTTGAATCAAAGGCTGTATTTGCTCACCTTGTTTCAACACGGCATCAAGCTCAGCAAAACCTTCACTGTCCGACATGCCTTCCCGATTCAAATATTTATAGCGAGTAATTGCATTATTTACACGTTGAGAAAACTCGCTGACTTTTAACCAGTGTTGTAACGATTCTGTTTGCGCATTTTTATCGCTGGCAAGCAGCAACTGCTGAGCTTTTTTATAAGCGCCTATAGCCGCCAAGTCATAACTATATTCTTGCAAAACCGCAAAAGATTTTGGTTGTTGTTGATAAGCTTGCTCGATTGCAGATAAAGCATCTACAGGTGAATTAATAAGTCGATATGCATAAGCAATTTGAACAAATTGATCAGCTGTAAGATTTTTACTCTTAATACCTGATAAATGCACCTTAGCATTTACAGGGTCTTTAGCCTCAGCATATAGAACCGCTAATAAAATCTGCCCATCAGATGTCTTTTGAATATTAAATTTATTCGACCACTCAATTGCATCTTTAAAGTGTTTAAAATCACGAAAATTACGTATTAATGGTAGTTGCCCATATTCTGGAAAAGTCACATAATTAACATTTGCTAAATACTGAGAAGAAAAGGTTAATAAATCTCTTTTTTCACTTGACATGACAACTAAATAATCAGCTAGTAATTTTTGGTCATGCGGGTATTTATTTAGCAATTGATCTAGTTGCAATATTGCTTGTTGAGTTTGTCCAGCTTTATAAGTGTGAATAGCTTGCTCTCGCAATTTATCTACTTGAGCAGCATATAAATTAAGAGGCAAGATATATACCAATGAAAAAACACATTTTTTTAGCATTTTGATAATCGGATAGTCCCATATCGAGGTGGGAAATTATAATTAAAATCAAAAACCAATCACACAATACCAAAAAAGTGTGATCCATTTAACATTTTATAAATTGTGGATTTTTCATGAATGCTTTTAAAAAATATTTATAAAAAATAAAGAATTACTATTTTTCAGCACAATAAAAAACATACACTTCTTTTCAATAGTGTTATTTAAATTTACAAATGAGTTTCAAAATAACTACGGGCTTATAACCAATAAAAACTATTTAATAATATTTAGTTTTATATATAAAACTTTAATTTTTGTCTGTGATATATATTAAAAAAACCATTCAACTTATCTATAAATTAATATACAAAAATTGAATGGTTAAAATAAACAATTGATTAAATTAACCAATACGACGTTTTAATCCTGTCATTTGTAAAATACGAGTTGAAATCTCTTCAATCGACATTTCGGTCACGTTTAAATATTTAATGCCTTCTGAAATATAAATCCCTTCAATTGCTCTTAGCTCCATTTGGCATTGGCTAAAACTTGCATAACGGCTATTCGCTTTACGTTCACTACGAATTGCGACCAAACGCTCAGCATCAATCATCAAACCAAATAACTTGCTACGATGAGCTCTTAATACTGCTGGTAAACGGTTATCATCTAAATCTTCTTCAGTTAATGGATAGTTTGCAACGCGAATACCGAATTGAAGAGATAAGTAAATAGAAGTCGGTGTTTTACCCGAACGGGAAACTCCAATTAAGATTAAATCCGCTTTATCGTAATGACGAGTACGTGCCCCATCATCATTATCAAGCGCAAAATGAACCGCATCGATACGGGCTTTATAATATTCAGAATCGGTTACCGCATGAGTCTGCCCGACCAATGTTGTTGGTGGTGTTCCAAGTTCTTGTTCAAGTTTACTAATTAAACCTTCAAACACATCCAGATTAACCGCTTTAGCCGTGTTAATAATCTCTCGCACATGCGGATCGACTAAAGTATCAAATACTAAAGGTAGGCAACCGTCTTTGGTTTGGCATCGATTAATCTCAACCACCACATCCATTGCCGCCTCTTCAGTTGTAATATACGGCATGATGTGAATATCAAAATCTACATTGGGAAATTGTGCTAATAACGAATGTCCAAGAGTCTCGGCAGTAATTGCAGTTCCATCAGAAATAAAAAAAACACTCCGCTTAAATTGTTTACTTTCTGACATTAAAATTCTCCTTAAACATTTGTCTTAGTGCTATATAATCTTTATAGTAAACTGATCTTACATGACTGTCGCTTAGTATAATTCTCAACTAAGCACTTTATTTTTATAATTTCATGCCAAGATAGACATTAATACTGCAAAAGTGGAGTGAAAACTTTGGAAGCGCGCGTAATCGGTCTAGAAAAATTAGGGAAACACGATGTCGAACTCGTAGGTGGGAAAAACTCATCTTTGGGTGAAATGATCAGCCATTTATCAAATGCTGGTGTATCGGTACCTGGTGGCTTTGCAACTACTGCTGCTGCCTATCGTGAGTTCTTAGACCAAAGTGGTCTTAACGCTCGAATTCAAGCAGAACTTGCTCAACTCAACGTCGATGACGTAAATGCTCTTGCAGAAACAGGCGCTAAAATTCGTCAATGGATTGTAGAGACTCCACTCACTGCAACCTTAGAACAAGAAATTCGCGCCGCTTTTACAGCACTTTCTAACGGCAACCCTGATATCGCGGTTGCCGTTCGTTCATCTGCAACTGCTGAAGATTTACCAGATGCTTCTTTCGCGGGTCAACAAGAAACTTTCTTGAATATTCGCGGTATTGATAACGTACTTATTGCGATTAAAGAAGTATTTGCTTCTTTATATAATGACCGTGCAATTTCTTACCGTGTGCATCAAGGTTTTGATCATGACATCGTTGCACTTTCAGCGGGTGTTCAGCGTATGGTTCGTTCTGAAACCGGCGCTGCGGGTGTAATGTTTACACTTGATACAGAATCTGGTTTCCGTGATGTTGTATTTATCACTGCCTCTTACGGTTTAGGTGAAATGGTTGTACAAGGTGCCGTTAACCCAGATGAGTTTTACTTATCTAAACCATTATTAAATGCAGGAAGACATTCTGTTTTACGTCGTAACCTTGGCTCTAAACACCAAAAAATGATTTATGGTGAAGAAGGTTCTGCGGGTAAATCTGTTGTTGTTGTTGATGTTGAAAAACAAGATCGTCAACAATTCGCTTTAAATGACCATGAGTTACAAGAGTTAGCTAAACAAGCGCTTATCATTGAGCAGCATTACGGTGCTCCAATGGATATCGAATGGGCAAAAGACGGTGATGACGGTCAAATTTATATTGTTCAAGCCCGTCCTGAAACTGTAAAAAGCCGCCAAAATGTAGGCACTATGGAACGCTATCTTCTCAAACAAAGAGGTACTGTTCTTTGTGAAGGTCGTTCAATTGGTCAACGTATTGGTTCTGGTAAAGTCCGTATTGTTAACTCAATAAAAGAAATGGACAAAGTTCAAGAAGGCGACGTTCTTGTATCAGATATGACCGATCCTGACTGGGAACCGGTAATGAAACGTGCTGCTGCAATTATCACTAATCGTGGTGGTCGTACATGTCACGCAGCAATTATTGCACGTGAACTTGGTGTACCAGCGATTGTAGGTTGTGGTAACGCAACAGAAGTATTAACTGATGGTCAAGAAGTAACTGTTTCTTGTGCTGAAGGTGATACAGGTTTCATTTACGAAGGTGCTTTAGATTTCGAAGTTCAACGCAACTCAATCGAATCTATGCCTAAGCTTTCGTTTAAAATTATGATGAACGTAGGTAACCCTGACCGTGCATTTGACTTTGCTCAAATTCCAAACGAAGGTATTGGCCTTGCTCGTCTTGAGTTCATCATTAACCGTATGATCGGTGTGCACCCTAAAGCCCTACTCAATATTGATAGCCTCCCTCGTGAAACTCGTGCTGCGGTTTTAACTCGTACAGCGGGTTATGCTTCACCTGTAGATTTCTATGTTGAAAAATTGGTTGAAGGTATTGCGACTCTTGCTGCTGCATTTGGTGACAAGCCAGTTATCGTTCGTATGTCTGACTTCAAGTCAAACGAATACGCAAACTTAATTGGTGGTAAGTTATACGAGCCTGAAGAAGAAAACCCGATGCTGGGTTTCCGTGGTGCAAGCCGTTATGTATCTGATAACTTCCGTGATTGTTTCGAATTAGAATGTCGCGCACTTAAGAAAGTTCGTGATGAAATGGGTCTCACCAATATTCAAATCATGATTCCTTTTGTACGCACAGTATCTGAAGCGAAACGTGTTATTGAATTACTTGCACAAAATGGCTTAAAACGTGGTGAGAACGGATTAAAAGTAATCATGATGTGCGAATTACCAACTAACGCTCTGTTAGCTGAACAATTCTTAGAGCACTTCGATGGTTTCTCTATTGGTTCTAATGACTTAACTCAGTTAACGTTAGGCCTTGACCGTGACTCAGGTATTGTTTCACACTTATTTGATGAACGTGATGCAGCTGTTAAAGCTCTTCTTTCAATGGCAATCCATGCCTGCCGTAAAGCAGGTAAATATGTAGGTATCTGTGGTCAGGGGCCTTCAGACCATCCAGATCTTGCAAAATGGTTAATGGAACAAGGTATTGAATCTGTCTCTCTTAACCCAGACTCAGTTTTAGATACATGGTTCTTCCTTGCTGAAGAAAAAATCAAGCAAATCTAATATGTTATAAAAAAAGGCCCATCCGTGGGTCTTTTTTCATCTTTAGAATAGAGAATTTTTATTTATGCAAATTTACTTGGCACGTAATAATCAACAAGCTGGGCCTTATACTTTAGAACAAGTAAATCAAATGTTGGCTAGCCAACAAATTTTGTTAACTGATTTAGCTTGGCATGAAGGCATGACAGAATGGAAAGCTTTAGGAGAATTAACCCAAGGTAAACTTGTATATCAACCTATCGGTTATTCTGTACCTACAATAAACACGAATACATCAACTAATGAAACTATTCGTCAAATTCGTGTAGAACCTAAAGTTCATGAACTTGCGTCTATTCCGGCTCGGGCTTTAGCAAAAATTATTGATTTATTGCTTTGGTTACCAATCGCTGCAATTCCTTCTTTTTTCTTTAATGAAGCTCAATATAAGCAATTATTCGAGCTGCAAAAACAGATGCAATCTGCCGAAGTCGCATCGACTAAAGCTGCAGAATTGCAACAACAACTTTTTACTTTAATTCCAATAGAAGCTTGGCATTCAATGCTTCTTTACGTCGTAATTATGCTTGCAATTCAAGCCGTTCTTTTAACAAAGTTTGGTCAGAGTATAGGTAAGAAAATCGTTGGAATTAAAATTGTAGATGCTGAGGACAATAGCAAGGTTAATTTAACTCGCATCTTCTTATTAAGAAGTATTGTTTTTATCATATTAAACTTACTGTTTATGCCGATCAGTACAATTATTGACTATGCTTTTGCATTAGGACAAAAGCGACAAGCTTTACATGACAAAATTGCAAGAACAAAAGTGATCAAATGATAGTGAATGACTCATTCATTTAATGTCTAAAAAAAGAGGAGGCACCCTGCCTCCTTTTTTCTATAGTGAGTTGATATTTAAATAAAAGCTCTATTGAAATTAGATACCCTACAAAAAAAATCGGGTTTTAAAACAATTATTTCAGCCTACTTTATGTATAGCTTAGTTTGTCGATATGAGGCATAATGCCCTACAACGTAGCGGTGTCATATAATTGAGAAGTCTAAATTTAAGGATTAGCGTTCTCAATCATGCGACACTTTAATCGCTATCCCATATTTAATTAGGGAATGGGACTCTTCACCGAGGTTGTAAAATGAGACAAACGATTTTAGCTGTATTGTCTTTATCAACGCTTGCTGCACTTTTGACTGGGTGTGGTGGTGATATGGTACTTCTAAACTCTAAAGGTCCAGTTGGTCAAGGTCAAAGTGACCTTATGATGACTGCGATCTATTTAATGTTACTTGTGGTGATTCCTTCAATCATCATGGCATTATGGTTTGGTTGGAAATATCGCGCGTCAAATAAAGATGCAGACTATAAACCTACATGGGCACACTCAACTGCAATTGAAGTTGTAGTATGGGGTATCCCTGTCATTATTATTGGTATTTTAGCTTGGTTAACTTGGTGGGGTTCCCACAAGTATGACCCATACCGTCCTTTAGAATCAGATAAAGCACCTTTAACTATTCAAGTTATTGCTGAACAGTTTAAGTGGATCTTTATTTATCCTGAACAAAACATTGCAACAGTTAACGAAGTACGTTTCCCTGAAAAAACTCCGTTAAGCTTTAAAATCACTTCTAACTTTACAATGAACTCATTCTTCATTCCACAGTTAGGCGGCCAGATTTATGCAATGGCAGGTATGCAAACTCACCTTCATTTGTTAGCAAATGAAACTGGTGTATATCGTGGTTTCTCTTCTAACTACTCAGGTTACGGTTTCTCTCAAATGCGTTTCAAGGCGCATAGTGTTACAGAGCAACAATTCAACGAATGGGTAGCAGCGGTTAAAGCAGGTAATGGTTCAACCATTAACCCAGAAGCAGTTCAAAAAACTACGCTTGACCAAGCTGAATTGGCAACCTTACGTGATGGTAACCGTTCTAAGCATCAGATCGAGCATTTAGTAAATCGTGCTAAAGCTGCTGGTGATGAAAAAGCAGTTGCTGAAGCTGAAGCTATGAAACCGTTCCCGACTAAGCCACACCCTGTGACTTATTACTCTACTGTTGAGCCTAAATTGTTTGAAACAATTATCAACCACTATATGAGTAACTATCATGGTGTTGACCACTCTGCTGAACACGCAACAGCTGACACTCATGCTGCAGCTGAACACGCTGCTCAAGGGGAATAAGACATGGATATGATTTTTGGTAAACTGGGTTGGGACTCTATCCCGACAGAGCCAATCGTACTTGTCACCATGGTCCTTATGGCAATTGGTGCAATTGCAGTGCTTGGCGGTATCACCTATTTCAAAAAATGGGGATATTTGTGGAATGAGTGGTTTATTACGGTAGACCATAAAAAGATTGGTATCATGTATATCATCGTATCTGTTGTCATGCTTCTGCGTGGTTTCGCCGATGCGATCATGATGCGTTTACAACTTTTCCTCGCTAAAGGCGGCGGCGAAGGTTATCTACATCCTGACCACTATGACCAGATCTTCACCGCACACGGTGTAATCATGATCTTCTTCGTAGCAATGGGTCTCGTTGTAGGTATGATGAACATCTCTGTACCTTTACAGATTGGTGCTCGCGACGTTGCTTTCCCATTATTGAACTCTTTAAGCTTCTGGTTATTCGCTGGTGCTGCTGGTTTGATGATGCTTTCACTTGTGCTAGGTGAATTTGCTGCGACTGGTTGGATGGCTTACCCTCCTCTATCTGGCATTCAATATTCTCCTGGTGTAGGTGTTGACTACTATATCTGGGCACTTCAGGTTTCTGGTCTAGGTACGCTTTTATCTGGTGTTAACTTCTTCGTTACCATCATCAAAATGCGTGCACCGGGCATGAAATTAATGGACATGCCTATTTTCACGTGGACTTCACTTTGTACGGCTGTATTAATCATTGCATCATTCCCTGTATTAACAGGTACTCTTGCAATGCTTACTCTTGACCGTTACTTCGGCTTCCATTTCTTCACAAATGAGCTTGGCGGTAGCCCAATGCTTTATGTGAACTTGATCTGGACATGGGGTCACCCTGAAGTATATATCTTGGTATTACCAGCATTTGGTCTATACTCAGAAATCGTTGCAACCTTCTCTCGTAAAGCGTTGTTCGGTTACAAGTCTATGGTGTATGCAACTATCGCGATTACTGTTCTTGCGTTTGTTGTATGGCTTCACCACTTCTTCACCATGGGTGCTGGTGCGAACGTTAACGCGTTCTTCGGTATCATGACCATGGTTATTGCGATTCCTACTGGTGTGAAAATCTTCTCTTGGTTATTCACCATGTATAAAGGTCGCATCACCTTTACTACTCCAATGTTATGGACGCTTGGCTTCCTTGTAACATTCGGTATCGGTGGTTTAACTGGTGTACTTATGGCTGTTCCACCTGCGGACTTCTTGGTACACAACTCATTATTCTTGATCGCTCACTTCCATAACGTAATTATTGGTGGTGTGGTGTTTGGTATGTTTGCCGGCATCATTTACTACTGGCCAAAAATGTTTGGTTGGAAGCTCAACGAAGCATGGGGTAAAGCTGCGTTCTGGTTCTGGTTCTTCGGTTTCTATTTTGCATTCATGCCACTTTATATCCTTGGTTTCATGGGTATGACTCGTCGTTTGAATACATATGACAACCCTGAATGGGATCCGTACCTTGCGATTGCATTATTTGGTGCTGTTCTTGTTGCGATTGGTATTGCATGTTTCTTAATGCAAATCATCGTTGGTTTCTTACAACGTAAAGACAACATGGACCTTACTGGCGATCCATGGGATGCTCGTACGCTCGAATGGGCGACCTCTTCCCCTGCTCCGTTCTATAACTTTGCGCATGAACCAGATGCAAGCGGTATCGACCGTTTCTGGACTGACAAAGAAAATGGTGTAGCATACGCACGTAACACTAAATATGAAGACATCCACATGCCGACTGATCGTGCTGCTGGTTTTGTCATTGCAATGTTCATTACTCTTCTTGGCTTTGCACTCATCTGGCATATTTGGTGGCTCGTTGTTGTTTCATTCGTTGCAGCTGTTGTTAGCTTGATCGTAAGCTCATTCACTAAGAATGTTGACTACTACGTTCCTGCTGCTGAAGTTGAGCGTATTGAAAACGAACGCTATGCTTTACTTGAAAAACACTTGAAGAAGGACTAAGGAAATGGCTGAAGTACTTCATCACGACAACCACGGCCATGACGGTCATCATGAACATGATGATACCGACTTAACGGTTTTTGGTTTCTGGACATACTTGATGAGTGACTTGATTCTTTTCGGATCACTCTTCATTGCGTTCGCTGTATTAAGCAGTCATGTTCCAGCAGGCACTCCAAGCGCATATGACCTATTCCATGACTCATTAGGCTTCGTGTTAACTGAAACATTTGCCTTATTGATTTCATCGGTAACCTTTGGTTTTGCTGTACTTGCATCTTATAAAAAGAATGTAAATCAAGTTATCACTTGGTTATTTATTACATTCCTTTTTGGTGCATCGTTCATTGGAATGGAAGTCTATGAATTCCATCACCTTGTACATGAAGGCCACGGTCCAACTCACAGTGCATTCTTATCATCGTTCTTTACTTTGGTTGGTACACACGGTATCCACGTAACTTCTGGTTTAGTGTGGATGCTTGTATTAATGTATCAAATCAAAACTAAAGGTTTGACTTTACCGAATACACGTCGTCTTGCTTGCTTAAGCTTGTTCTGGCACTTCCTTGACATCGTTTGGATCTGTGTATTCAGCGTCGTTTACTTACTGGGAGTCCTCTAATGAGTAGTCATGAGCATAATGCTGCTGGTGCGTCACACGGTAACTTTAAGCAATACACTGTTGGATTTATCCTTTCTGTTATCCTCACTATCATCCCTTTCGGGATGGTGATGGCGGGTGGTTTCAGTCGTGGTCTTTTAGTTACAGTGATTGCAATCACTGCGGTTGCTCAGGTTCTTGTACAACTTGTGTACTTCTTACACATGAATACATCATCTGAACAACGTTGGAATATGATTGCATTCATCTACACAATCCTATGTATCGCCGTACTTTTAATCGGTTCTGTGTGGATTATGAATTACCTTCACTACAATATGATGATCTAAACTGATTGTCATGTTGAGAAAATATTTATTCCTGACTAAACCAGGAATTCTCTTCGGTAATTTCATTACCACCTTGGGCGGCTTTTTCTTAGCCGCCCAAGGCTCTATAGACATCTTATTATTACTCCTCACCCTACTTGGAACAACTTTAGTTGTGGCTTCTGGTTGTGTGGTTAATAATGTTATAGATCAAGATATTGATACAAAGATGCAGCGCACTCAAAATCGTGCTCTTGTTAAAAAAACAATCTCTCCTACTGTTGCGCTGATATATGCATTAGTGCTTGGAGTAATTGGTTTTAGCATTTTATGGTTTGGTGTAAATGGTTATGCATTTTTGTTTGCAATGATTGGTTTTATTGTCTATGTCGGTTTTTATAGCTTGTGGACCAAACGCACCTCAATCCATCAAACCGTCATTGGTAGCATCTCCGGAGCGAGCCCTCCTGTTATTGGTTATGCAGCAGTAACTCATCAATTTGATGTGGCAGCCCTGCTTTTGTTTTTAGCATACGCTTTATGGCAAATGCCTCACTCTTGGGCAATTGCAATTTATCGTTTTGATGATTACAAAAATGCGGGAATTCCAATTTTACCTGTAGCACGTTCTATTTATCGTACGAAAATTGAATGTGTAATCTATATCCTATTATTTGCAGCTATTTTGAATGGGTTATATTGTTTTGGCTATACCAATGTATTTTTTTTAATTACTTTTAATGCTTTGACTGCATATTGGTTATATTTATCAGTTATTGGATTTAAAGCCGAAAATGATCAATTGTGGGCTAAACGTTTTTTCCTGTACTCGGTCATATTAATTACCCTGTTAAGTTTGAGCTTTAGCTTTACCTATCAATCCCCTGCTCCAAATCTTCCTCTCTTTTAAACAAGAGAGGATTTCCTCTTTATAGTAAAGAAGTTTTACTTTTCTGATCAAAAGATTTGTTTTTAGTCGAACTTTTACCTATAATTCAGCCTTCGCAAATTTTGCGACATAACTTATTAAGTTATGACTCCTTGCTTCTAATTTTTTTATTAGGGGCTGTTTAAACCGTAAGGAGCTGACAATGCGTCATTACGAAATCGTACTTTTGGTACACCCAGACCAAAGCGATCAAGTTGTAGGTATGGTTGAACGCTATATCTCTCAGATCAAAGAAGCTGAAGGTCAAATTCACCGTTTAGAAGATTGGGGCCGTCGTCAATTGGCTTACCCAATTAACAAAATTCACAAAGCGCACTACATTCTTATGAATGTTGAATGTGGTCAAACTACGCTTGATGAGTTAGAAGAATTATTCCGTTATAACGACGCGATCATTCGTAACCTTATCATCCGTCGTGAACACGCAATCACTGAAGAGTCATTGCTTGCTAAGAGTGCTGAAGAAAAGCGTGCGCGTAAAGCTCAACGCGAAGAAGCACAGCAAGTTGCTCAAGAAGCTGAATAAGGAGAACATCAATGGCACGTTTTTACCGTCGTCGCAAGTTCTGCCGCTTTACAGCTGAGAATGTTGCGTACATCGACTACAAAGATATCGACACTTTAAAACAGTACATCACTGAAAACGGCAAGATTGTTCCTAGCCGTATCACTGGTACTAAAGCTCGTTATCAACGTCAATTAGCACTTGCTATCAAACAAGCTCGCTATTTGTCTTTGATTCCGTACACTGACAACCATAAGTGAGGTGATCTGTGGACGTTATCTTATTACAACGCATTAAGAACCTTGGTAAATTAGGCGATAAAGTATCAGTTAAAGCTGGTTACGGCCGTAACTTCCTTATCCCTCAAGGTAAAGCAGTTGCAGCTACTGAAGCTAACACTGCTGCTTTTGAAGCTCGTCGTGCTGAACTTGAGAAGCAAGAAGCTGAAGTTTTAGCTGCTGCTCAAGCACGTGCTGAACAATTGAATGAAGTTAACATCGTTATCACTGCTAAAGCTGGTGACGAAGGTAAACTCTTCGGTTCTATTGGTACTCGTGACATCGCTGACGCATTAACGAATGCTGGTCTTACAGTTGACCGTGCAGAAGTTCGTTTACCAAATGGCGCGCTTCGTCACACTGGTGAATTCAACATCGCAATCCAATTGCACCATGATGTTGTTGCAGAAGTTCTCGTTACTATCGTATCTGAGTAATTTCTCATCAAAAAAAGAGCATGCTTTTGCATGCTCTTTTTTTATGTTTCAAATTTTAAAATAAGATATATTAATTCCTGATCAGTTCTTCAGTTTAATTGGTTTTTTAATTAGGTAGTTTATTTAATTTTGTTTTAAGATAGTTCTCGGCTTTACAGCCTCTTTGTGTACACCTTTCTTTATCATCAGGTCTAATTATGTCTCAGGCGAATGCCACTTCTTTAGCGCTTTCATCTCCAACAGAAAATAAAACGAGTGAATCAGGCCAACTTAAAGAGTTTCGCACTCCCCCACACAATTTAGCTATTGAACAAGCTGTTTTAGCTGCCCTGATGACAGTTGCCGAATCTTTCGAACAAGTTAACGATGTACTCAAAGAAAATGATTTTTACGCGACTCGCCATAAATATATTTTTCGTGCAATCGAGAAATTAGCACAAGAAAACTCACCTTATGATGCTGTCTTAGTAAGTGACTGGCTCTTAAAACAAAATTTACTAGACGCTATTGGTGGCGAAGAATACTTAATGCAGCTTATGGCTGACTCACCTTCAAGTTTCTATAACTTAGAAACTTATGCCACTAAAATTAAAGAGTTTTCTACGCTTCGTAGCATGATTAAAGTTAGTACTGAAATTTTACAAAATGCTTATGACACGAAAGGCCGCGGTGTTAGTGAAATTTTAGACTTGGCTGAAACAAGTATTTTCTCTTTAGCTGAACAGCACAATAACAATAAAAAAGATGCAGGTCCTAAATCTATTAGTTCTGTTACCGCAGACGTAATTAGTAAGCTTGATGAGCTTTCAAAATTAGATGGAAATATTACAGGTTTAACGACTGGCTTCTTAGAACTTGATAATAAAACATCTGGTATGCAACCTGGTGACTTAATTATTGTTGCTGCACGTCCATCGATGGGTAAAACTACTTTTGCTATGAATTTGGTTGAGAGTGTTTTGCAATATAACAAGTTACCTGCTCTTGTCTTTTCAATGGAGATGCCAGCGGACTCGATTGCGATGCGTCTTATTTCCGCAATGGGTAAAGTCCATCAAGGTCATTTACGCTCTGGTAACCTCGATGCAGATGAATGGACCAAGGTGACTGGCACAATTTTGCAGCTTCAACAAATGCATTTGTATATTGATGACTCATCTGCTCTACCTCCAACTGAACTTCGTGCCCGTGCTCGTCGTGTTGCCAAAATGCATGATGGTAAAATCGGTTGTATCATGGTCGATTACTTGCAGCTCATGAAAGTCCCGGGCATGGGTGATAACCGTGTAGGCGAGATCTCGGAAATTTCTCGTAGCTTAAAAGCATTAGCAAAAGAGATGCAATGCCCTGTTATCGCACTTTCCCAGCTTAACCGAAGTCTGGAAAACCGTCCAAATAAACGCCCTGTAATGTCCGACTTACGTGAATCTGGAGCGATCGAGCAGGATGCCGACTTAATTATGTTTATTTACCGTGATGAGGTTTATAACAAAGAGTCAAAAGAAGCCGGCACTGCAGAAATTATTATTGGTAAGCAGCGTAACGGTCCAATTGGTTCAGTTCGTCTTGCTTTTGAAGGTCAATATACTCGATTTAGTAATCTCTCTCCTGAGTATTACAGCCAATATGATGATGAAGAATAAGCTCTATCTCTAGCCCAAAGGAGTAAATGAGGGTGCGCCAAGCAACAGTTTATATTGACCGCAATGCACTTCAATATAACTTAAACCGTGTCAAACAACTCGCAACAAATTCAAAAATTGTAAGTATGGTAAAAGCCAATGCTTATGGACATGGAATCAAAGACTGTTTAGCAGCCTTAAATGCATCAGATGCCTTTGGTGTCGCCTGCCTACAAGAAGGTTTAGAAATTCGTGAATTAGGATTTCAGCAGCCTGTTACTTTAATTGAAGGGGTATTTTGTGAAGATGAAATGCCAATTGCAATTAAACAAAAATTTGAATGTGTCATTCACCATCAACAACAGTTTGAATGGTTGATTAAACACAAACAAGCGTACATCAATCAAGGTTTAAAAGTCTGGGTTAAACTTAATAGTGGGATGAACCGGTTAGGTTTTAAAAATCCAGAAATTATTGAAGTTATTAAGACTTTAAAATCTGAAGGATTTACTTGTGTACTTGCGATGCATTTCGCAAATGCAGATGTAGACCATCCACTTAACGAGCAACAAAAACAACAATTTCTACAAGTTAAACAAGCTTGTGATCCAGTGTTAGCTTCTTGCTGTAACTCTGCTGCTATTTATAAATGGCCAGAGTTACATTTTGATTATGTTCGTCCGGGTATCATGCTTTACGGCGCCTCGCCTTTTGCAGATCAAACAGTTCATGATCTTGACTTAAAACCAGTAATGACTTTTTCAGCAGAAGTGATTGCACTCAACCATATTCAAACTAATGAACATGTCGGTTATGGTTCTACTTTCTGTGCAAAGCAAGCAATGGATATCGCGATTGTTTCTATAGGTTACGGTGATGGTTATCCACGAGCTTATATTAAACAAAACTATGTCGCTATTGATAAACAACCCTGTGCGGTTGTAGGGCGAGTGAGTATGGATATGATTGCAATCGACGTGACAGGCATGAAAGTAAAATTAGGCACTCCAGTTGAACTCTGGGGTCCACATCGCTTAGTTGATGATGTTGCGGATGCAAACGGAACGATAGGATATGAATTACTCTGTCGCTTAAGTAATCGCCCCACTCGTAAAAGCACTTAAATAATAAAATATAAAAAAAAATCCAAGCATGCTTGGATTTTTTTTATTTAAACATTCAAAATTTATCGCCAGTAATCATCTGTAGGCTTTGGCATTTCCTGTAAACCCCGACGAAGAGTATCTGACCATTGTTTACTAATCTGTGAGAAATAAGGATCATCTTCGGTTATTCGTTTTCCCATGGGGATAACAAAGCTATCTTTAATGTAAACCAATGCATCAAGTGGTAAGCCAACAGAAACATTTGAACGCAAAGTCGAATCAAAAGAAATCAGGCTACAACGTAATGCATCGTCTAGTGGCATTGCATAATATAAAGCTCGATCCAGAATAGGCTTTCCATATTTACTTTCACCTATTTGGAAATAAGGTGTATCTGTAGTTGCGCAAATGAAATTGCCTTGTGGATAGACATTATAAAGTTGCATGTCACCACCCTTAATCTGTCCACCCACCAAAATACTACAGGCATAATTCATTTGTTCTTGGGTGTCCGAACTAATATCCTCTAAAACAGTTTTTAAGGTTTTGCCAATTAGTTCAGCCGCCTCAAACATCGTATTAACACTATATAGATTAGGCTCTTGCTGCAAAGTCAGGGCATTTTGTAAATGACCAATAACAGCTTGCGTTGTTGCTAAGTTACCTGCAGTTTGCAAGGCAATAAAACGTTCTCCGGTAACGCCGAAAGTATGCAGTTTTCGGAACACAGAAATATGGTCAACTCCTGCATTGGTTCTTGTGTCACTAATAAACACCAAACCTTGTTCCAATCTTAACGCACAACAATAGGTCATTTCATTCCTTTACATTCAACATGCCAACACTTGAACCACAGACATCATGTTCTCAACTCCACCTTGCTCTCTTACGCCACGAATAGGTGCCACATCGAGATAGTCACGTCCTACTGCAAGGTAGATGTGATGTTTGGGTGTAAACAACTGATTGCTTACATCAAAACAATACCACTGATTTTCTAAAAATACCTCCGCCCAAGCGTGACTGGCAAGGTGCGGATAGTTTTGATCAAATAGATAACCAGAGACATAACGTGCAGGTAATTGTAGCGCACGACACATCGCAATTAAAATGTGAGCATGATCTTGGCATACACCTTGACCAGCATGAAATGCTTCGATCGCAGTTGTCTGAACCGAAGTACTTTCAGGCTGATAAAGTATTTTTTGCAAGATATATTCGCTTAATAACGCAATATGCTGTCGATCCTTAACCACTACAATATGTTTGGCAAAGTCCAACATTTCCGAATCACATCGAGTTGCACCTGTCATCTGCAAAAACAAATTTGTAGGTGTAGAGAGATCTACACAACCTAGTTCTACATTTCGAAGCTCAACAATTCCTTGGGCCATAAATGTAAGATGTTGATATGGATAACGCTGACTAGCCGTCATCCATACATTGTTAAATATATCTCTCTTTATTGTTTTATCACCCGGCACGCTAATTGCCCAATTCATAACATGTTGGTGAGGCGATGTTTGAGGCATCATTTTAATATACTGAATGCTGTTCCGAGCAGTTTCAGTATAGCTATAATGCGTTTGATGATTAACCATCAATTTCATAATCAGCCCTCAAACATATTTTCCAACTGCTGTGTAAAATTATAGTAAGCGTCCCACGTAAGTTGCTGTTTTAGTGCTTGCCAATTTTCATCTATATTTTCCCAATTCAAATTAGCAAGCTGTTGCACCACCAAATCTAGTTCTAATACAAGAACAGATAAATCTTCTCCAAAACGCAGCTCTATATCAAATTGCTCTATTTTTTGGCCTAAATGCAAAAATAAACGTACATCCTCATGTTCTGCTTCTAGTATTTGTGTGCATTGTTCGACAGCTTTACTTAATGCATCAGGTTGAGGTTGAAGTGTATTAATAACATTATTTAATTCTGCATAAGCATGTGATGACAAAATACCTCTTAGTTCCTGAATATTATCTTTAGCAATAATGAGCTGGTTCAGTAATGAAAATGTTTGCTTCTTGTCTAACATATAGTGATTTAGTAATTCAGCATTTTCTATGACCAAACCAAATGCTGCTGCAAATCTTGTTGCTTTCTCATCTTCTGTAAAGGGTAAATGAGAGGCTGCAAATTTAACTCGCATCAAATATCGACCCAACCAATATATTTGATGCGCACTCGAATTGAGTAAAACCATAAAGTTCCTCTTTAACCCACAATCAGGAATGTAATGTTTCAACAACCCATGTATCTTTTATACCGCCACCTTGAGATGAATTTACGACCAAAGAGCCAGCTTGCATAGCTACGCGTGTTAAACCACCAGGTACAATCTCTGTACGATAAGGTGAGCTCAACACAAATGGACGCAAATCAATATGACGTTCCGCTACTCCGCCTGTTGTTAAAGTTGGAGCGACAGATAAAGCTAAGGTAGGCTGCGCAATATACATATGAGGCATCGCAATCAATTTTTTTCTAAAGTCATCAATTTCGCATGAGCTTGCTTTAGGTCCAATCAACATGCCATATCCGCCCGAACCTTGTGCTTCCTTAACGACTAATTGATCAAGATTAGAGAGTACATAGTCTAAGTGTTCTTCTTTACGGCACTGATAAGTGGGTACATTTTTTAGAATTGGTGTTTCATCTAAATAATATTGAATCATTTGATCTACATAAGGATAGATAGATTTATCATCAGCCACACCCGTTCCAGGTGCATTTGCAATCACGACATTTTTTTGTAAATAAGCAGACATAAGACCTGCTACACCTAAAGCACTGTCTGGTCGAAATGCTAAAGGATCTAGAAAGTCATCATCTAAACGGCGGTAAATTACGTCTACTTTTTGACGCCCACGAATAGTTTTGACAAATACTTGATCATTTTCTACAAATAAATCCCGATTTGTGACCAATGGCACATCCATTTCACGCGCTAGAAAAGCGTGTTCATAATAAGCACTGTTAAAACGCCCTGGTGTTAGCACCACAATAAAAGGTTGATCTGCAGAAGAATTTTCTTGCAATATTTCTTTTAAAAGTTTTGGATAATGCTCAATCCCCTGTAAATTATTGGCTGTACATAGCTCAGGCATTAATTTCTGGCTAATATTTCGGCTCTCAATCATATAAGACACCCCAGACGGTGTTCTCAAATTATCTTCTAATACAAAAAACTCCCCTTCACCATCACGGATAATATCGATCCCACTAATTTGTGAATAAATTTTTCCTTTTAAAGAATGTTTAAGCATATGGGGCTGGAAAGCGTCATTTCCCATAATTTGTTCTTCGGGAATGATTTGTTCTTTTAAAATATGCTGTCCATGATAAATATCATCTAGGAAATAATTTAATGCTTTAACACGCTGTGCACAGCCTGAGGCAATTTTTTCCCATTGTTTTTTCTCGATTACTCTTGGGATTAAATCAAAAGGAATAGTGCGCTCCGTTCCTTCTTTATCGCCATAAACATTAAAAGTAATCCCATGATAAAGAAAATGCTGTTTTGCTTGGGTATTTAACTCCTTTAACTCATCTAAAGTACGGATGCATAACCATTGTTCAATTTTTTTAGAAGCTGCACCATTTGATGTTACATCATCAAGCATCTCATTAAAGAACTGTGATTTAAGTTGCTCAAAGAGATTGGTTTGCACAGAAATATGTTCTAAAAAAGAGGTTGGGTTAATGAGTGCTGTTGTTGTCTGCTCTTGTATAAAAAAATCATTATCTAGATGTAATTCATGCTCTTGTTCTGACATAACCACCTCGTCTTATCATTTATCTATATTTCATTTTTAAATAAGCAATTTCAGTGCCACTTATATATCTGTAATACTTGTACGGCATCATTGTTATAACTTTCTTCTAAATCTTATCATCGTTTGCCCAATGGGCTATAAACTGAATCTGACAAACTTGCTAAATCTGTAAAGATTTTTTATTGTGTTGACACCAAAGCAATTGGATATAGATGTATTACGCTTATGTCTGTAATAGAAAAAGAAACTTCGAATAGTTTATATCGCCAATGGCAGATCTTGTCTCGCCTACCGACCGGCAAATGGATCGGGACTCGAGAATTGCAAGAAATGCTTGAGCGTGAAGGTATTGATATTAGTTTAAGGACTATTCAGCGTGACTTAAATCAAATTGCTCAGCGTTTTCCGATAGAGAGCAATAAAGCCGTACCTCAAGGCTGGCGGTGGCAATCAGATGCGCCTATTCAAAGCTTACCTCACATGACAAGTTCTCAAGCGGTAACCTTTATGATGGTTGAGGAGCATCTTAAGCACCTCCTTCCTCCGAGCCTGCTTGATGAGATGGGACCATGGTTCGATTTGGCCAAACGTAGTCTCTCTACACAAAATAATGTGAGACAGTGGATTAACCGTGTACGTATTGTTCCGGCAAGCCAACCGTTAATTCCACCTGTAGTTGACCGAAATGCTCAACAAGCAATTTATGAAGGTTTGCTCCAAGACAAGCAAATAGAATGTGTTTATCGGGCACGGGTCAATCAGGGTGAAGACAGAACTTATATTTTAAATCCTTTGGCTTTGGTACAAAAAGGTGCAGTCATTTATTTAATTTGCACACGACATGACAAAACTGAAGTGCAAACATTTGCTCTGCACCGTTTTAAATCAGCAAAAGTATTAGACAGCCGAGCACTACATCCAGTTAATTTTGATATTGATCATTATATTGACTCGGGGGCTTTAGGCTTTAGAGTGGACTATAACCAACCAACTGAATCAATTCAGCTCACCTTAACCATGACAGAGCAAACTGCGAAAACCTTTTATGAAAGTCAGTTAAGTAAAGACCAAACCATTACTCCACTTGAAGAAAATATTGTAGAAGTTTCAGCGACTGTACCTTTTACATCTCAACTAGTATGGTGGCTACGTAGTTTTGGTAAGAAATTACTGCATATTGAGCCAGTACAAGTACACAATGCTGTGCGAGAAATTGAAGCTGAGAATAAATAGATATAAAAAAGAGAACCATAAGGTTCTCTTTAGATTTTGAATTATAATTTTCTTAATTTTATATTGTTCTTATATTTTACTTGTTTTCAGATCAATGTGTTCTCCCCCACCAAAACTGATCTGCTCTTTCTTTTGCGCTATTTTGAACATGAGCATTGGCATGCCATTTCATATCCATTGTAGCGAATTGATTTCATTGTCATCATTAAAGCCCTCTTGTTTGAACGTGAATTCAATATAACTGGCGACTTAAAATATGTGAAATAAGAAAAAAAGGAAGCGAAATCTCTTTTCTTCCTTAGGAAGTTTCCATATATTTTTTGAATAGAAAATAAAAAAGCCCAGTCTCAACTGGGCTAGAAAATCAAACTAAAAGATCAAACATTAATAAAGCCAATATGATCACTCTTGAAAACTGATTCACTAGCTTTAAATGAATAGGATAATAACTTAATAACCAAAGAATTAATAAAGCAGCAAAGCTCAGTGTGCCGATCCAATAACATATACCGATAGACTTTCCCCACTGATAAATTGAAAGAGCCAATGCAATTACTAAAATGCTATAACCAGTGATCAAATACCAAATATTGTATTTTTCTTGCAAAACTTTTTGAAACACTTGTTGTTGATGACGAGACATAGAAAAACAAATGTGTAAAAAACCAAGCAGACACAAAAAATAAATAAGGAAAAAATCAATCATTGGCCTTCTCCTCGCATAGCAGCACTTTCAAGGTTTATATTTTTTTTTGTTTTGTGAATACCAGCTACTTTGTGATTTTTTACTTTATAAAATATAAATAACAAAATCATTCCAAGAGCCAAACTCATCAAATCAAAAGTTGCTACTACCCATTGAGCCTCTGCAATACTGCTCCAGATTACTCGTCCACCTGTTAAAGCATTTAATAGAGGAATAACACAAAATAAAATAGCACCGAACAAAAGTTGCTCTAACCAAGCATTTCGATGTGGGCGTAAAGCTGCATGTAGCAGAGTTAACAGCCATACGATAAAGAAAATTTTAATTTCTAAAAAACTACGATTTTCAGTGGTAACTGGAATTAAACGGTTTGCATAAAAATAACCAGCTGTCGCAATTAATAAACCAGAAATTGATGCAATATTTAAAACCTCAACCAAACGATAGCCAAAATTTTTATAGCCCTGCTTTTGTTGCTGAGGTGCACGTTTGACACACCAGAGAATTAATCCTGATGCAACCATTACTGTTCCTAAAATACCTGAAAAGAATAATAACCAACGTAGTCCTAAATCAACGCCGCGGGCTTCATGTAGTACAGTAACGGTATTATAAATACCGATCGGAACACTAATTTTGAGCTGTTGAGGCTGAGAGATTAACTCACCTGTAACACCATTAAAAATTAGTGTTGGAACAATCGCTCGATTTAAAATACTTTCTGAATATGTAGCACGGATTTCTATCTCACTATTTTGACGGTTTGGTGAAATGATATTGAAGGATGCAACTGGGTTATCACCCCATAATTTTTGTGCTTGAGCTAACATTGCTGTTAAATCAGCAAGAGGTACATTTTTAACCTCCAAACGACTTCTTTCTTTATTTAATCGACCCTTTTCCCCTTCACCATGTCCATTGCGTTTACTGCTATCAAGTTTTTGTGAACTAGAAGCGAATTCAGCAGGTTGGATAGTTTCTCCATTCAGCTGCGCGCGTTGTGCTTGTAAAAAATGCAACCGTCCTTCTGGAAATAAAGCAGAAACGCCGTAAGGCATTAGTGAATACATCAATAACATTAAGCCACTAAATGTAATCATAATATGAAATGGCAAAGCTAGTACTGCTGTTGCATTATGGCCATCCAACCAAGAACGCTGCCCTTTGCCTGAACGAAATGTAAAAAAATCCTTAAAAATTTTTTTATGTGTAATCACACCACTGATAATCGCGACAAACATAAGTACTGTCGCGATACCTACAATCCAACGTGCCCAGCTACGAGGCAGGCCATAAAGCTCAAAATGAAAACGGTAAAGAAAACTACCTCCACGAGTTTCACGTGGCTGAAGTTTTTCACCAGTGACTGAATCCAATATGACACGCTCACCACCTCGACGTGCTCTTGGATCTTCGTTTTCACCACGAATCGTAATATCAGTCGTGGTACTCCGTGCATTTGGCAAATTGATATTCCATGCAGAAGCATTTGGAGCATTTTGCTGTAAATAAACGATAGCTAATTGTAATTGCTGAGACTGATCTTTACGATTTATGGACTGATGTAGTTCAGGCTTCATCCAAATGGAAATTTCATTTTGAAAAAAGCTTAATGTTCCCGTTACAAAAATTGCATATAGCAACCAACCTAGAATTAGACTCGCCCAAGTATGTAACCATGACATTGACTGACGTGGGCTTTCTGTATTTCCATCAATACGCATTATATTATTCCTTTCAATCCCCAATAAAATATAAATAAGAGTACTGATGGAATCACAACTCCCCATGTTGCTCTTTGCGTACTATGATTTATAAAAACCCATATAAATACAGAAACATAAATAATGAAGGCTAACATTGTTGCAGATAAAACAGCATCTACAGGATGAGCTTTGAATAAATAACTCAATACAACACAGGCTAAAGCCGAAAGAATATATCCACCGATACCAGCTAAGATAAATCGATAAAAAATCATCCATCTATATTTTGCAGGAACTACTTTATGTTTTACTTTTCTTTTAATCGAACTTTCTTCTGCAATTAAATTGCATGGTTCAGTCGTTAACATATGAGACACCGAGATAACTTTAATTTAAAACTATTGCTTATATAAAGTCAGTTCTAGACCTATAATATCCGGAGGTAAATCTTCAAGTATTTTTTCAAGTTTCTTATTAATATTTTCATCATGAAATAAAACAGATAAGCCTGTTTTTGAATCAAAAATATTAATACCTACTCGTTGATCTGCAGATTTATAAATACTTTTGTTTTTACCGTAGAATATTCGCTTGATTAAGCCATGATTTTCTAGATCGACTAAAATACGATAAATAGAACCTATACTGATCTTTTCTTTTCCAGCAAGCAGCACATACATATCTTCTGCAGTTAAACCTTGCGGATTTTCTATAAGCAAATGGAAAAGTACAACACGTGAACGTGTAGCAGTTAATCCATTTGATCTTAGTTTAGAGGCAATATTCATTTTGCAATTTGATATGAAAAAGCTAGCTAGAACATATAGCTAGCTTTTATAAGTTTAGAATGAATACTTCAAGGATGCATAATAAGCACGCCCTGGTTCATTATAAGTTTGATTTATAGACGTATCGCGCAACTTCTGCTCATCAAACAAGTTGCTAATACCAAGACGACCGCTTAGATTTTGATTAAATTTATAACCAAAATTAATACCAGCAATACTGTAACTTTTAATTGTCTCCCGATTCAGCGAAGCATTACGAGTTTCTTCATATTGCATTGGCTTTTGACGACCATATTGGGTATATACGAAATTGACATCCAAAGCATCGGTAATGTCATAGTTAAGAATAGAATTAATAGTGTAGCTCGGTACAATCGATAATGGATTCCCAGTTTCTTTATTAATTGAGTCTTTCATCCAAGTAAAGTTGTTTGTCCAACGAATATTCCCCCAATCTAGACCAATACTTCCTTCAAGACCTTGTACCAATGCTTTAGGAATATTTGTCCATTGTAGAAGTCGATATGTTGACCCCCCAACTTCAACAGAATCTAATACGGATGTACCTGAGGTAATCTTATCTTTATAGTCGTTACGGAACCATGCCAAGCTAGCATTGACAATATCTTTCTCAAACTGGATTCCCAACTCTTTATTAATAGATGTTTCAGGTTTTAGATCAGGGTTACCTAATAAATAGCAACTGCCGCTATCTACAGATATAGGGCAACCATTTCCTCGGGTAAATAATAAATATCCTTCAGCTGTTTGATATAAGTTTGGAGTTTTGTATGCCTTTGCAATACCACCTTTTAAAGTGAAATATTCACCAAGCTTTTGAGTAAGGTTTAAGCTAGGGCTCCAGTTACTGCCAGATTTACTATGATCATCAAAACGTACCGCCAATACCGCATTGGTACTATCAGTCAGCTGTACATTGTCTTCAACATATGCCGAAGCAATCCGCGAATTCATCTTTGTGCGGTCTGCTGGTAAATTAATAATACCTGATGCATCGGTTTGTGTAGTATTAGCCGAATCGGTAAAATCGTCTTCAACCCACTCAGCACCAACAGTTAGATTTTGTGGGCGCCAAACTTCAAAAGGAATATTTGCCTCAGCATTAAAACGTAATGTTTCCAGAAGTGAAGTTGAACGATCAGTACTGTTAATACGCCCTTCTGGTCCACCCGCAAGCCCCTCTGTCAAACGCTTGTTTTTCGTTTGATCATACGAAGCTACAAATTTACTTTTACCCCAAGTCCAATCCCCTTCATGCGTTAATGCATAACTATCACGGTACATCGTGTTGGTTTCGGTACCTAATAGTGAATTTAATAAAGCATTCGCTTCAGGATCTGTTGCATCAACATTACTATTTTGAGTATCACCTGTATATTCATTACCTTGGCGACTTGATGCGACATCTAATAAAACGGTTTGCTGATCTGTCATCTGCCACGCTAAACGTGCATTAATATCTTTGTTTTCTACTCCTTCACGCGCCCCTGCTCGAGTACCGCTTTCAGTTACAGGATTAATATCGGGATCATCCGAATCAGTTTTGTTGAAATTTCCATATACGCGATAGGACAAAACATCTTTAATGATTGGGCCACTAAGTGTTGCACTCACGCGGCTACTGCTACCTTCTTTGCTGTCTTCTGGTTGATTGGTATATACCTCGACTGAGCCATGTGTTTCATTGGTGACTTTTTTGGTAATAATGTTAACCACACCGCCCATTGCGCCATTTCCATAACGAGCAGCAGCAGGGCCACGTAAAACTTCTATCGATTCAATCGCATCGGCAGGTACCCAATTAGAATCACCACGAGTATCACGCTCTCCACGCCAACCGTAACGTACTGAATTACGTGAAGTCGCGGGTTTACCATCAATTAAAATGAGTGTGTTTTCTGGCCCCATTCCACGAATATCAATTTGACGATTGTTTCCACGTTGGCCTGTAGAACTGTTTCCAGTGAGATTAACACCTGGCATGCGACGTAAAATCTCAGATATATCATTTACAACAGGTGTTTTTTCTAAATCTTCAGAGGTGACTACTGACACACCTAAAGATTGCTTCACCTGTTCTTCAGCAGTTACGACAATGGTATTCAACTTGACAGTTTCCGTTTCTACTTCCTTGTCCGTTGCCTCTGCCGACTCAGCCATGGAGCACATACTAAATAAAATTGAAGCAGCTAAAACAGAACGTGGAATATTGAATGCGGACATACTATGCCTCCCCTCAGAGATTAATGATGAGTTGCAACTGCAAATAATGAGTTAACGCATAGTAACAAATAAAAAAATAAATACAAATAAAATCGATAATCGTTCTCATTTATTTTATTTAATTATTAAAATTCAATAGCTTAAGATATAAAAAATTATATTTTTAAAATCGAAACAAAAATAGCAAGCTTAATGATTTATGAGCCCGCTTCTTTTATCAATATTCCTGTTCTTAAATAAGAAAAAGAAAATCAGATATATTATTTAGGATTGTTGTTAATAACAGTTTCAGTAATATTAGACTTCACACTAATAGCACGTTTAACATATGCTTATTTTACTGTGTAAGTTTAATAATGCTTACTGATATGTTGATCACAATACTCGCACTGTTGATTACCCCTTCCACATATGTTGAAAGCTCAAACCGCAACCGCACCTTTGCCACTCTTCATAGGTGATTCATTCTTGATCATTCCAAATGTCTATCGATTTTGTCGCATACATTTTACTCATCCATAAGCATGGAAAAATGGATAAAAAATGAAGAAAATAATAATCATTACCAAATAAATAAAAATAATATTAATTTTCAAATATTTAATAATAAAATTTTTTTAACATTAATTATAAAAACTTAAAAATTTCACTTTAAATTATAATTTCGTCTTAATAATTCACATACTTTTACAATACAAATCACTGATTTTTACAAATTTTGACTCACAAAAAAGCCCAGTCTTAACTGGGCTTTTTGTACATTTAAATGATTAAGCTGTTTTCTTAATCATATTATTCTTACGAATTGTGATCATTACGAGTTGAACTGCAGCTGGTGTAACACCAGGAATACGACTTGCTTGAGCTAAAGTTTCTGGAAGAACAGTTTTTAACTTCTGTGTAATTTCACGTGATAAGCCTGACACTGCATCATAGTCAAAATCGGTAGGAATTTTAGTTTCTTCAAGACGCTTCAATTGAGCAACATCTTCATGCTGACGGTTAATGTAACCTTCATATTTCACAGCAATTTCAATTTGCTCACCCACTTGTTCTGAAACTTCAGAACCAGTAAGTTCAGCAATTTGACCAAAGGTAATATTAGGGCGCTTAAGCAAATCAATCGCGCTACATTCCTTACTCAAATCAGCACCCGTCATTTCAACGAATTTTTTACCCATAGGGTTATTTGGTGCTGCCCATAAATGTTGTAAACGAGAGGTTTCACGCTCAACCGCTTCCATTTTTTCGCAATAAGCAGCCCAACGAACATCATCAACCAAACCAAGTTCACGACCAATAGAAGTCAAGCGCTGATCCGCATTATCTTCACGCAACATCAAACGATATTCAGCGCGTGAGGTAAACATACGGTACGGTTCTTTAGTACCTAACGTGATGAGGTCATCAACTAGCACACCCATGTAAGCTTGGTCACGTTTAGGCGTCCATTCTTCTTGCTCCCACGCACGACGCGCAGCATTTAAACCTGCAAGTAAACCTTGGGCACCAGCTTCTTCGTAACCTGTTGTACCATTAATTTGACCAGCAAAGTACAAGCCATTAATCGCTTTAGTTTCAAGTGTAAATTTCAAAGCTTGCGGGTTGAAATAGTCATATTCAATTGCATAGCCTGGACGTAAGATATAGGCATTTTCCATACCACGGATTGAACGTACAAGCTCGAACTGAACATCAAACGGTAAAGAAGTTGAAATACCGTTTGGATAAAGCTCGTGTGTATCTAGACCTTCTGGCTCTAAGAATACTTGATGTGAGTCTTTATCAGCGAAACGATGAATTTTATCTTCGATTGATGGACAGTAACGCGGACCTACACCTTCAATAACACCAGTGTACATTGGTGAGCGATCTAAACCACCACGAATGATATCGTGGGTTTTTTCATTTGTATGAGTGATATAACAGTTTACTTGCTCAGGGTGCATAGAAGCATCACCCATGAATGACATCACTGGAGATGGGAAATCACCCGGTTGCGGAATCATGACTGAAAAATCAACTGAACGTGCATCAATACGTGGCGGAGTACCAGTTTTTAAACGTCCTACTGGTAATTTTAATTCACGTAAACGCTGAGCAAGTGCAATAGAAGGAGGATCTCCCGCACGGCCACCGCTTGATTTTTCTAAACCAACGTGGATTACACCACCCAAGAATGTACCTGTAGTCAATACAACAGTTTTAGCATCAAAGCGAATACCCATTTGGGTAACAACACCTTTAACGGTATCGCCTTCAACAATCAGGTCATCAGCTGCTTGCTGGAAAATGTCAAGATTTGCTTGATTTTCCAAAGTATCACGGATAGCAGCTTTATAACGCACGCGGTCAGCTTGAGCACGTGTTGCACGCACAGCTGCACCTTTACGCGAATTTAAAATGCGGAACTGAATACCACCTTTATCAGCAGCCAGAGCCATTGCACCGCCAAGTGCATCAATTTCACGGACTAGGTGAGACTTACCAATACCACCAATTGCTGGGTTACAACTCATTTGGCCCAAAGTCTCAATGTTATGGGTCAAAAGCAAAGTCTGTCGTCCCATACGCGCAGCAGCAAGGGCCGCTTCCGTACCTGCGTGACCGCCACCGATAACGATAACATCATAAACTTTAGGATAGTGCATGAGTACAAAAACACCAGAAAAAAAAGACGGAACATTATAGCAAAATTATCTGCTTATTGATGTACATAATTACAAAATTGTCTTCACATAATTTACGCTATGCCACATGATTTGACATTTTGTTTCATGAATTCAATACAAAGTGAATGTTTTTAAAATTAATTCATCTTAGAATAAAAAATGTACAGCACTTCTATGACTTTAAAATTAACGCAAAGAGAAGGAATACAAAATGAAAACGACCATGTTAAAAATCTTAACTGCATCTCTAATTTGTTTTTCAGGCGTAACTTTTACCCATGCTGCTGACACGAGCAAAGCCGAAACGCAAAAACAAATTCGAGTCTGTGCAAAAAAACAGCAAGGTGAATGGGTTTCTTACAATCACAACGGTGTAATTTTTAACGGTACTTGCCAACCAAACGAAAATGGCAAGTTACAATTTAAGGCCCCTGCTCCTTAATCTGTTTTAACATAGGTATAGAAGAAGTCATTTATTTTCCGCTATATCTCATCAGTATTTTCAAAGACGGTCCATTAAAGATGGGCCGCTTTCTTTTTTAAAATGGTCTAGTCCGCTACAATACGCCTTTAAATAAAATTTTTAGGTCCTTTTCGTGAAGTGGTTACAAATACACATTACCGTTGATCAAGAACAAGTTGAGTTCACAGAAACACTTTTAATGTCTCTAGGTGCGGTAAGCGTAACGCTGGATGATGCTGAAGATCAGGCTTTACTTGAACCATTACCGGGTGAAACACCTTTATGGAACAAAGTTATTGTGACAGGCATCTATCAACAAGACGAACAAGACCCAATTGATGTCGACACTTTAGAAGCTTTCTTAAAAGCTCAACTTCCAGATGTTCCTATGCGTCATGAAGAACTTGAAGATCAAGTGTGGGAACGCGCGTGGATGGATTACTATGAGCCAATTCAGATTGGGGAAAAGTTCTGGATCGTGCCAGAATGGCTAGAGCCTCCAGAAGCGGACGCAACTAACATTAAGTTAGATCCAGGTCTCGCATTTGGTACAGGTAACCACGCAAGTACTTTCCTATGCTTACAATGGCTGGGTAAAACTGACGTTAAAGATAAAATCGTGATTGATTATGGCTGTGGTTCAGGCATTTTAGGCGTAGCAGCTTTATTATTAGGCGCTAAAAAAGTATACGCTACCGATATTGATCCTCAGGCTGTTTTAGCAACGAAACAAAATGCAGAGCTTAATGGTGTATTAGATCGACTATATGTAGGTCTTCCTGAAGAGTTTGATCAAGAATTCAAACCTAAACAAGCCGATGTTTTAGTTGCAAACATTTTAGCAGGCCCTTTAATGATGCTTGCGCCTGAATTTGCAAATTTAATTAAATCTGAGGGCGAGTTCGCACTTGCTGGTGTGATTGAAGAGCAAGTTGCTGATGTTTCACGTGTTTATTCTGAATTTTTTGATATATTAGATGTCGAAAAGCGCGAAGAAAACTGGTGTCGCATTTCAGGAAAACGTAAAACAATAAATTGAGATTTGTAACTCATGAATGAAAAACAAACCCGCTGCCCTAAGTGTTTAACAGTTTATAAAGTATCTCTTACTCAATTGACTGTCGCTCAGGGTATGGTTTGTTGCCCTAAATGTAATTCAAGCTTTAATGCCTTAACCCATCTAATCAATATTGAACAGCCAGTTATGGTCAACTCAACGACGTTAGCCAACGGTTCAATGCAGACAAGATATATGACGCATTCTCACGTATTAGATATCTTTGATCAAAAAGTAGAAAACTCTAATATTGATCTTTTAACTTACCTCAACAACTTAAATTACTTTCACAATGAACCTATTAATGCTCTACCAAACCTTAATTTAGCTGAGCAGGCATCCCCACAAGAACAAGACAACAATAAAAAGCATAGTTGGTTGTACTATACGCTCTGGAGCTCTGCCAACCTTATTTTAATTTTAGTCTTTACTTTTCAAATCCTCTGGTTTAACCCTAAGCTCATGCATGCAAGCCCAACCGTTAGCCATGCATTTAATTACGTTTGCCAAATACTACACTGCAACAAATCAGCAGAACTTTATCAACTTATCTATATAGAAAAGTTAAAAGTCCGCAAGATTGATGCAAACCATACCCAGTTCTCAGGCATATTGCTCAACCAGAATGATAAAAGTATTGAGCTTCCTAATCTAAAGTTGATTTTTACAACAGAGCCAGACAAAACAGAGGAAATCATATTAACTCCTCAACAATATCTAGTTGAAAACTTACGGGGTATTCAACGCATTCCATCAAATACCCCTTTCCGATTCGAATTTGAGCTAAACAAAAGCAAAAAAAGGCTAGTAAATTATCGATTAGAAATTGTCCACCCCTAAAATGTAAAAAAAGTGAAAAAAAAATAAAAAAAAATGCAGTTAATTTGCTCACTTTTTCCTAGACAATGGTATGATACGCGCCACGAAAGCTTTGACTCATATACTCCTCGCTCTCAATCCAAAAAAAATACTGTTAAGCATGTGTGCTTTTCTACTTTAAGCGCATAGCCTAACTTTTTTTGTTTTTGAGGGGGCTGTAACAAATATTTAATTATTGTTACGCTTATTTTTTATTCAATACGAAGAAATATGGCAAGCTAATTGTTCTTATGTTTTAGAGTCACTGTTTTAGGATCTAAAACAGGACTCCGTATTTTTAGACCACATTTATATACTACTTTACCCAAGCTAGTATTTGATTTTCGGATTAACTCGCATGAATAGCAAATCTCCTATTTTTACTGCACAATCTGATGTTGCTCTTCGCATCCACGTGGATCGCGCAGTTCGCCATTATTTTGCACAATTGCAAGGTGAGCAACCATCTCAGGTATATGACATGGTGCTAGCAGAAATGGAGAAACCTCTTTTATCTGTAGTTCTTGAATATACACGTGGTAATCAAACGCGTGCTGCAGAAATTCTTGGACTCAACCGTGGCACTTTACGTAAAAAGTTAAAAGCTCACGGTTTAATGAGTGAATAAATGATAAAATGCTCACGACGTCGTGGGCATTTTTTTATGCTTATTGGTTTTAATCCGTAGACTTGAAATTGTTGAATTAAACATCATGACTATTAAACGTGCTTTGATTTCTGTATCTGATAAGACAGGAATTGTCGAATTTGCTCAAAACCTTGCAGCTCTAGGGGTAGAACTATTATCTACAGGCGGCACATATAAGTTGCTTAAAGATAATAATATCGCGGTTGTAGAAGTATCTGAACATACCGGCTTCCCTGAAATGATGGATGGTCGTGTTAAGACATTACATCCAAAAATTCATGGCGGTATTCTTGCTCGTCGCGGTTTAGACGAAGCAGTTATGGAAGAACACAACATCGATCCGATTGATCTTGTTGTTGTAAACCTTTATCCATTTGCTGCAACTGTTGCAAAACCTGACTGTACTCTTCCTGATGCAATCGAAAATATCGACATCGGTGGTCCTACAATGGTTCGTGCAGCTGCTAAAAACCATGCTTCAGTAGGTATTGTAGTTAATGCTTCTGATTACGACACTGTAATTAATGAATTAAAAACTGCTGGTTCACTTTCTTATGAAACACGTTTTGATTTAGCAGTTAAAGCATTTGAACATACAGCTCAATACGATGGCATGATCGCTTCTTACTTAGGCGCTCGCGTTGGTAAGACCGAAGGTGAAGCTGACTTATTCCCTCGTACATTCAATACTCAATTGAACAAAGCACAAGATTTACGTTACGGTGAAAACCCACATCAATCGGCTGCTTTCTATGTCGAAGCTAATGCAAAAGAAGCATCAGTTTCTACTGCAAAACAGTTACAAGGCAAAGAATTGTCTTATAACAACATTGCAGATACAGATGCTGCACTTGAATGTGTTAAATCATTCGCAAAACCTGCTTGTGTCATCGTGAAACATGCTAATCCTTGTGGTGTTGCGGTTTCTTTAGACGGCATTAAAGCTGCTTATGATTTAGCTTATGCAACTGATCCAGAATCTGCTTTTGGCGGTATTATTGCATTCAACCGTGAATTAGACGTTGCAACTGCTCAAGCAATTGTAGAGCGTCAATTCGTTGAAGTAATTATTGCTCCAAGTATTGCTGATGGCGTACTTGAAGTAACTGGCGCTAAGAAAAATGTACGTGTTTTAGTATGTGGCGAGTTACCTGCTATTGATGCACGTGCACCGCAACTTGACTATAAACGCGTAAATGGTGGCTTACTTGTTCAAGATCAAGACTTGGGCATGATCACTAAAGGTGATCTTAAAGTAGTTACTAAGCGTGCGCCAACTGAACAAGAAATTGATGACCTCATCTTTGCTTGGAAAGTTGCGAAATATGTAAAATCAAACGCAATTGTTTATGCTAAAAACCGCCAAACTATTGGTGTAGGTGCAGGTCAAATGAGTCGCGTTAACTCGGCTCGTATTGCTGCCATTAAAGCTGAACATGCTGGTTTGGTTGTTGAAGGTGCTGTAATGGCTTCTGATGCATTCTTCCCGTTCCGTGACGGTATTGATAATGCTGCTAAAGCTGGCATTAAATGCATCATTCAACCAGGTGGTTCTATGCGTGATGAAGAAGTAATCGCTGCAGCAGACGAAGCTGGTATTGCAATGGTGTTCACTGGTATGCGCCATTTCCGCCACTAATTTAAATTTAGTCCTCCCTAACCCTCCTTTCATTCAGGAGGGTTTTCCACAATAATGGAGCTAAACTCCACCTTGAGGAATAGAGGGGGATGAAAAGGATTAAAGTTAAGGAACAAATTAAAAATGAATATTTTAGTTTTAGGTAGTGGTGGTCGTGAACATGCTTTGGCATGGAAAATCGCGCAAGATACCAAAGTTACTCAAGTTTTCGTTGCACCGGGAAATGCGGGAACTGCAACTGAAGACAAATGCGTTAATGTTCAGCTTGATATTTTAGACAATCCTGCAATTATCGCTTTTGCTAAAGAAAATAATGTTGAACTTATTATTGTTGGTCCAGAAGCACCTTTAGTGAATGGTGTGGTAGATGCTGCTCGCGAAGCAGGTCTAAAAATTTGGGGACCAACTCAATATGCTGCGCAGCTTGAAGGCTCAAAGGCATTTGCTAAACATTTTTTAAAGCGTCATAACATTCCAACTGCTTTTTACGAAGTATTTACGGAAGTTGATGCAGCTAAAGCTTATGTTGAAAAAAATGGTGCACCAATTGTAATTAAGGCAGACGGTCTTGCTGCTGGTAAAGGTGTAATCGTTGCAATGACCAACGAAGAAGCTTTTGCAGCAATTGATGACATGCTTGCAGGCAACAAATTCGGTGATGCTGGTTCACGTGTTGTAATTGAACAGTTCCTTGCAGGTGAAGAAGCTTCTTTCATTTGTATGATTGATGGTAAAAACATTTTACCAATGGCAACTTCACAAGATCACAAGCGTATTTTTGAAGGTGACCAAGGTCCTAATACTGGCGGTATGGGTGCTTACTCTCCTGCTCCGGTGGTAACTTCTGACATTTTCGAACGTGTTATGACTGAAATCATGCGTCCGACTGTTGAAGGTATGGCTGCTGACGGACATGTCTACACTGGTTTCTTATATGCTGGCTTAATGATTGATGAACAAGGTCAACCGCGTGTGATCGAGTTCAACTGTCGTTTCGGTGATCCTGAAACTCAGCCAATCATGATGCGCTTAAAGTCATCTCTTGTTGAATTGGTAGAAGCTGGTATTGCTGGCAATTTGCCAAAAGAAGCTGAATGGGATGAGCGTAAGTCAATCGGTATCGTACTTGCAGCCGAAGGCTATCCTGATAGCGTACGCAAAGGTGATGTAATTTCAGGTATTGGACAATCACCTGAAGATACTAAAATTTTCCACGCAGGCACTGCAACTCGTGAAGATGGTCACATCGTGACTTCTGGTGGTCGAGTTCTTTGTGTAACTGCGCTAGGCGACAGCGTGCTTGAAGCACAAATTAATGCACTTGAAGTATGCGGACAAGTAACCTTTACAGGTATGCAATATCGTAGTGACATTGGCTATCGCGCAATTGCACGAGAAAAAGCTGAGTAAAAAACTCTCAACTGATAAAAAGCCCTCTATTAAAGAGGGCTTTTTATATTTCATTCTTATTTATCAGAAAATTTTATATAAATCCCAGTTTTTATTCACTTCCAAACAATAAGATCGAAACATGTCCACTATATTGAATATGTTTTTATTGATATGATTAGATAAAGCGTTGGAACTTTCCACAAAGTTATTGTGCCTTTAAATATTGAGGCTCATCATCTAATTCTGTTAGGGATAATAGTTATTTTTAACATTGAATACTTTTAGAAATCGCTTAAAGACTGTCAACTCATGATAGAACTGTTGTGAAAATAGTTTTATTTAGTACAGATCAAAAACGGTAAAACAAGTATCTGAGGAATTAGAAAAGAGCTAAAAGCTATAACTTTTAGCATTCAAAACTTTGTGACGTGACAACAAAACTCATTTTCTTTTCTAGAGAGCCAGCTAAATAGTTGATATCTCTCTTAATCAGGACTTTTTTTACATGAAAAAGCTGATCAGTCTTTTTTTAAGCGTGTCTGTGCTATTACTTGCAGCTTGCGGGAAACAACAAAGTGAACCACAAGCTGGAAAGAGTGGTGATTCATCACAACTTCAAACTGTGGTTATTGCCTCAACTGGTTCTGACGCTGATATCTGGCGTTATATTTCGACTTTACCAGAAACTAAAGCTGCTGGTGTTAAGCTTGAGGTGAAAAATTTCACTGATTATGTTGCAATGAATACAGCTGTAGCAAATAAAGAAGTTGACTTAAATGCATTCCAATCTTATGCATATTTGGTGGCTTTCAATGCATCAAATAAAGATAAAATTGCTCCAGTTGCTACAACTTATCTTGAGCCAATGGGAATCTACTCAAGTAAACATAAAAAAGTAGAAGAATTCCAACAAGGTGCAAGCATTGCAATTCCTAATGATGCAGCGAATGAAGCTCGTGCATTATTGTTATTACAAAGTGCCGGCTTAATTAAACTTAAAGCTGACTTCGACCCTGCTAAAGGCACACCAAGCGATATTATCGATAACAGTAAAAAAATTGATATCAAACCAATCCAAATGGCGACAGCTGTACGCGTAAAAGATGAAGTTGATGCAATTGTTTTAGGTAATACATTAGCTTTAGAAGGTGGTTTAAACGTACTTAAAGATTCTATCTACTATGAACCTGTTGACCAAAGCACTAAACTGAATGTAAACATCCTTGCAACAGCTGAATCTCGCAAAGATGACCCAATTCTTCAGAAAGTTGGTCAGCTATACCACACTGAAGCTGTTAAAAAATACGTTGAACAACACTTTGGTGGTACAAAAGTTGACGTGAATCAGCCAATCAGCTACCTCACGGAAGCTAAATAGTAATATAATAGCTGCAACGCGAAACAGGCAAAGACTCTTTGCCTGTTTTTTCTTTTTAGCATAGTTTTTGACGACATGATTCAATTTAAAAACATTTCAAAGCACTATCAGCTTAAAGGCCAAACCATACGAGCTCTGGACCAAATTAATTTGGAAATTCCTGAAGGGAGTATTTTTGGTATTATTGGCTATAGTGGTGCAGGTAAAAGTACTTTAATCCGCCTGATTAACTTACTTGAACGACCAAATGAAGGTCAGGTTATCATTAATCAAAAGGACTTCACTGCTTTGGATGCGCGTTCATTACGTCAGGAACGTGCAAATATTGGTATGATTTTTCAGCACTTCAATTTGCTACAAACCAAAACGGTTGCTGAAAATATCGAAATGCCAATGCGTCTGCTGAATTACAATAAAGCAGAACGTGAAAAGCGCTTAAATGAGTTATTGGAGTTCATTGATCTTAAGCACAAAAAAGATGCTTATCCTGATGAACTTTCTGGCGGCCAAAAGCAACGTGTCGGTATTGCTCGTGCTTTGGCAAATCATCCAAAAATTCTTTTGTGTGATGAAGCAACCTCTGCCCTAGACCCGCAAACAACCAAGTCTGTTTTAGAGTTACTCAAGAAAATCAATCAAGAGCAAAAAATCACAATCGTTATGGTGACCCATGAAATGGATGTCATTGAAACTGTTTGTGATCATGTAGCTGTGATGGAAGCTGGTAAAGTCATTGAACAAGGTTCAACGATTGATATCTTTAGTAATCCTCAACATCCGACGACTAAAAACTTTATTCAAACTGTGTTACATCAACAGTTGCCTGTGAATATTTTAAATCAACTCGAAAATCAGCATCACCATAGCATCTACTGTTTACAGTTTTTGGGCCGTTCTGCTCAAGAACCTGTAATTCAGTCACTGATTAAACAATTTGATATTAGTTTAAATATCTTATTCGCTAACATGACTGAAATTAACGGTACTGTCATTGGTCAAATGTTTGTACAGCTTCTAGGTGAGCCACAGTTGATTAAACAGGCTATCGAGTTTTTAGAGAAAAATGAAGTAAGTGTAGTTCAATCAGGAGATCAAGTATGAGAGATTTAATCGTACAGTGGTTAACTGAACTTACTCAACCTTTCTGGCACAGTTCTCTTTCAATTGACCAGTTTGTAACAGCTCTACAAGAAACATTTCACATGGTGTTTTTTGCGCTTTTATTTGGTGGTATTTGGGGTTTCATTCAAGGGGTTATCTTGCTTGTAACTCGACCAGAAGGTATTTTGCCAAATAGATTCGTCTATCATTTACTCAACCCAATTGTAAATGCGTTACGCTCTCTCCCATTTATTATTTTACTTATTGCAGTGATTCCTCTTACCAAGTTATTGGTAGGCACTTCAATTGGTACATGGGCTGCGATTGTCCCTTTAACAATTTACGTTGGTCCATATATGGGACGTCTGATTGAAACTTCCCTACTCGAAGTAAATGAAGGAATTATTGAATCTGCTCAGGCGATGGGTGCTACACCTTGGCAAATTATTTACCGCTTTATTTTGCCAGAAGCACGCAGTTCACTCATTCTAAACCTCACAACAGCCACAATCAGTTTGATTGGTGCAACAGCAATGGCTGGTGCAGTGGGCGCAGGTGGTATTGGTGACTTAGCAATCTCTTATGGTTACCAACGTTTTGATACAAGCGTTGTAATTTTAACAGTAATTGTTCTATTGCTCTTAGTACAGGTTGTACAGACGCTAGGTAACTGGCTCTCTAAGATCCGTTAAATTACTCATATAAAAAGCTCCCTAAATGGGGGCTTTTTTGTTTTATATACATCATTTTCATAAAAAGGTTGAGTGAGTGGCTTACTACCATTTTCTGTTATTATCAAAAACAGTGATTACTTACTCTTTGGATTTGGTTTTAGGATAAAACAATGCGTTATAGAATTCATTTTATTGATGTACAGAATGCCCTCCAAAACTATATCTGGATTTTAGAAGATACTGAAACCCAAGAGGCTATTGCAGTTGACCCAACAGAAGCTGAACTTGTTACTCAATTTTGTCAAAATCATCAGCTCACTTTAAAACAAATCTGGCTCACTCATTGGCATAAAGATCATATCGGTGGTGTAGCGGATTTAACAGCTGCCCAAAATATTACTGTCTATGGTCCACGTGATGAGCTCACAAAGATTCCAGGAATTACTCATCCCTTACAACATGACGACCATCTAAAATTTAATGATTTAAAAGTAGAGATTATCGCGACTCCAGGTCACACCTTAGGACACATTGTGTATTTTATTGAGGAATTAGAAGCCGTATTCTGCGGTGACACTTTGTTTGCAATGGGATGTGGTCGATTATTTGAAGGTACGGCTGAACAAATGTATCACTCACTGAGCCGTTTAGCAGCCCTACCAACTCAAACTAAAGTTTATTGTACGCATGAATATACACTTTCAAATGCCGAATTTGCCTTAACGGTAGAGCCGCATAACCACGCCTTATCTGAACGAGCTGAAGAAGTTCGTGAGCTACGTAAACAAGGATCAATCACTCTTCCGAGTACGATTGAACTTGAATTAGCAACCAATCCTTTTCTTCGCGCAGAAAGTGCTGAAGACTTTGCTCATTTACGTACACTTAAAGATAATTTTTAAAGTTAAAGCTTCTCCTTTTAAGAGATACAGTTTCATTTTAAGAACTGTATCTTTTTGCATAGCGCACGTTGATCGTAATTATTTTTTACATTTACTTTCTTCATATTTATTCATCTTTTTAAAAATTCCCTCAAATTTATATTTTCTTAAAAACACATCAACAAACAATTCATTAAATAAAAAGTTTTTATTTTTTAGTTACATAACACCACCATATTTTTATAAAAATGAAAACTGTTCTTTCTCTATCTTACTTTTTTTACAAGTTGCAAAATAAAACAAAGATTTCCCCCTTTAAAAAATCTAATTAAAACCCTATTAATAAATAAGATGTAATGCCACGGATAGAAGGAGTTCTCACGTGAAAAAGGTTGTTAAAGCTAAAAATTTGATTGCGTTTCGTATTTGGTTAGAAAAGTTAGGGTATTCAGTTAAAAATCTTGCTGATGGAAAAGGTTTTACTTTTAGTTTTAAAAAAGAATATGGTTTAGTGACCTGTGATTTAGCAGGTAATTCATTAGCGATGCAATTAGGTGAAGAGTTTGAGGATCACTTAAAAGCATAATTTTTTACGACTCGATTTACAGTATTGTCTTTTTGAAAGATAAGTAATATTGCAGAACTTTAGAATGGTTTAATTAAAATATATTGTTAGACATTAAACGAAAAATCTGTAGTGGGGCTACTCTCACAAATTGCCCTCAGCTACAGATTTTTTATAAGATTATTCTGCTTTAGGATTCTTTAAAGCTTTATCTAAAAGATCTTTATCTAAAGCTTTATCCCATCGTGCTACAACAATTGTTGCGCAAGCATTACCAACTAAATTTGTTAATGCACGGCACTCTGACATAAAACGGTCAATACCAAGAATTAAAGCCATACCTGCTACAGGAACCGCCGGTACAACCGATAGAGTTGCAGCCAGAGTAATAAAGCCTGCACCAGTCACCCCTGCTGCACCTTTAGAACTTACCATTGCCACAAGAAGCAATGCAATTTGTTCACTAATTGATAAGTCAACATTACACGCTTGTGCGATGAATAGAGCCGCCATAGTCATGTAGATATTTGTACCATCGAGGTTAAATGAATAACCTGTCGGAATCACCAAACCTACCACCGATTTTTCACAACCTGCTTTTTGCATTTTATCCATTAAAGATGGTAAAGCTGCTTCAGAAGAACTTGTTCCTAAAACTAACCAAAGTTCATCTTTGATATAACGGATTAAATGAATAATTGAGAAGCCATTGTAACGGGCTACGGCTCCTAAAATCACTATGACAAACAATACCGCTGTAATATAGAACGTCATAATTAATAGTAATAAATTACCAATTGACTCGATTCCATACGCACCGATGGTAAAAGCCATTGCACCAAAAGCACCGATTGGAGCAAGCTTCATTAACATACCAACAAGGTAAAAAACTGGAGCTGTTAAGTTATTTAAGAAGTCGGTAATTGGACGTGCACGGTCACCCAATGCAGCCAAAGAAATACCAAATAACACCGCTACAAATAACACCTGTAAAATCTCGCCACCAGCCAGAGGACTGACCAATGTTTGCGGGATAATATTCATGAAGAAGTCGGTAATATTTGTTGCATGCGCCTTTTCAACATAAGTATTTACTTTGTCGTTGACTAAGGTAGCTGGATCAATGTTAAGGCCTTTACCCGGTTGGATAATATTTGCCACAATCATACCAACCACAAGTGCCAAGCTTGAGAAGGTAAGGAAATAAAGCATAGCTTTACCAGTTACACGGCCGACTCGGCTCATGTTTGTCATACTGGCAATGCCTGTAACAACAGTTAAAAAGATGACGGGAGCGATAATCATTTTAACGATCTTGATGAATGCATCACCAAGTGGTTTTAAACTTTCGCCAAGTTCTGGGTAAAAATGACCAATTAAAATGCCCAAAATAATTGCAAAAATGACCTGTACATACAAAATTTGGTGAAATTTCTGTTTTTTCTGTACTGCTTCTTGGTCAAGGGTATTGAAATCCATTATCTAAATACCTTTTCGATGGGGATAAAAAAATAAAATATAAAGCAAGCACCACAAGCTGCTTTAACAAGGAAAAGCCATTGTAAAGAATAAAAAACACCCTGTGTCATAAATTTAAAAAATGTTAAATTCAAAAATCATGCGTTAAATTGTATAGAATACTTTTTATTTTTAAGCTTTAAATATCTTAAAAATAGTTAATTTTTTAAGTAAGTTATTATTTATATTAAAATTTTACACCATAAATAGTAATAAAACCCACCATGCATACTCTTTTATCCACCTCAAGCCAACCATTTATTAAATAAATGATTTTATATAAAACATATAAATTATGAATTATGAAAATTTATTTTAAAAATAATAAGAAAAACTGATATATAATTTCTTAATGAGAAAACGCGTCTATTTCTTGTTAAATATTTAAACTAATAGGCCGCTATAAATTAATTAAAATTGGAATGAGTCTTAAATAACCGCTCTAATAAAATATGGACATAGTCTAAGCATAAGGTGCGGTCAGTGAATAAGATTCTAAACAACATTGGAGCAATGACTGCTTCGATAATTTCTTGATTCGATATGGTTGGTTCATGACGTAGTCTTGCTCGAGCTTGAATAATATCGAGTTGCTGAATAATTAAGGTTTCGCATTGTCGGGCATTTGAAGATTCTGCTGCATATAACACATCACGTAGTAAGACCTGTCCCACTTCAGAAGAATACTCTTCAAAATACTGTTCGACCCATGCGGTAACATCAAGTTGAAATGAACCTAAATCTTTTGGCTCCATTTCGGGTTTGAGTTCATTTAGAGCAACATCTGAAAATAACTGATTAATGTCTCCCCAACGGCGATAAATTGTTGAAGGCGTTACTCCTGCCTCATGAGCGATCATAGGTATGGTGATTTGGCTTTGCTCCAATGTTTTTTGAAGCTCTTTGACTGCTTGATGTACCGCAGTTTGGATTCTTTCACTACGGCCGCCCGGTCGTAACCCAGTAACAACTTTTGCCATTAATCAGCTCTACTTCAATAAAAAACAATTAAAATATTATTTGTATATACAAAATACACTAAAGCTAAGGATTTGCTTTAGTGTAAAAATAATGTATAAAAGCTAAATATTCGCTTTTATGTTATTCATCTTATATGAACAATTCAAGTTCGAAACGGTCTAGATCTGTTTTTCAGTTAGATTCAAGAGTTGCGTTGACCTTAAACACGATCACGCTCATGACATTTATGGCCGCGTCCAGCTCACCGACTCCTCTATATCGCTTGTATCAGCAAGCATGGCAATTTTCGCCTGTTACATTAACCTTAATTTTTGCGACCTACGCGTTTACCTTACTTGCCTCTTTACTCATTATTGGCTCCTTATCTGATTATATTGGACGTCGACCTGTCATTCTTTCAGCGATTTTTCTGCAAATTGTTTCAATGAGCTTTTTCCTTTTTGCCTCAGATGTTTCTATGCTATTTATTGCTCGTGGGCTGCAAGGCATCGCGACTGGACTTGCTGTTTCTGCCATAGGAGCCGCAATTTTAGATTTCAGCAAACATCAGGGCTCCTTGATTAATAGTATTGCTCCAATGGTCGGTATGGCAGCTGGCATCTTTATTACATGTACTATTTTGCAATTTTCATCACAACCTTTGCAGCTCGTTTTTGAGCTTTTATGTGTTCTCTTTGCATTTCAACTCATTTTAAGTTTCTTTAATCCTGAAACTGCACAAAAAAGATCGGGTGCACTTGCTTCTTTAAAACCCAACATGGCTATTCCTCCTCAAGCGAGAAGTGCTTTATTAAGCATTAGCCCTATTAACATTGCACTTTGGATGGTCAGTGGTTTTTTCTTATCACTTATGCCCTCTTTACTCGCAAAGATTTTTCAAACCTCTTCTGCATGGTTAAACGGGATTATGTTTATGTCGCTTGCACTTTCAGGTGCAGCAGGTATTTTAACGCTAAGAAAATCTACAAATTTTCGTATTTTGCTCACGGGTACCTTATCCATCATTATTGGAGCAACCGTTTTATTTTTAGCGATTAATTTTACAAGTGCAGTGATTTTATTTTTAGGCTCTATTATTACTGGAGTGGGTTTTGGTACCGCTTTTATGGGAGCAATTCGCACAGTCATGCCGCTTGCGTTACCAGAAGAACGTGCAGGTCTTATGGCCGCATTCTTTGTTGAAAGCTATTTGGCTTTTAGTATTCCGGCAATTCTTGCAGGTTATTTTGTGGGTAAAATTGGACTTATGAACAGTGCTAATATTTATATGAGTTTAATTATTGGCCTTGCTCTGATTGCCCTTGTAATGATTTTTAAAAATATTAAAAGCAAATAATGAGTTGTTAAAAAGTCAGCCTCAAATGAAGCTGACTTAAACAATTAAAAACAAATAATACTTAAATAAATAATTTAGCTTCTGATTGCTACATTTATATCTATTCAACTTCGTTAGACTATTTTTAATATCAAGATTCACTCGCAAGATAAATTTAGCTGAAAAATAAGTAAAAGGCTCAAAAGTACGTTTGAGTTATCATTATAAAATATAAGGAAATTTATTATGAATAATTTCATTTTGACAACTTTTGATTGGGTTCCAGAATTACCACGAGGTTTTGTAAGAGATATAAGGATAAGATGGGCATTAGAAGAGGCAAAAATGCCCTATAAAATAAATAGCGTATCTTTTTATGAGCGAGGAGCTGATCATTTTGCTCACCAACCTTTTGGGCAAGTTCCTTGGTTAACAGATGGTGATATTTCAATTTTTGAAAGTGGCGCTATCTTATTTTATTTGGGTGAACGTAGTCGTGTACTTTTACCTACAGATCCGAAACAGCGTAATGAAGTTATAGAGTGGTTATTTGCAGCACTTAATTCAGTAGAAATGGCGAGTCTTCCTTGGGCTTTATTAAGATTTTCTAATGCTCAGAGAGATACTCCCGCACACAAACAATTTGATGCCTTTCTTCAGTCTCGCCTTCAACATATGGAGTCATTTCTTGCAGAACGCGAATGGCTAGCTCAGTCATTTTCTATTGCCGATATTGTTATGGCTGACGTATTACGTTTGGTGAATAAATTTGATGGGTTGACAGAATTTCCCCATTGTCTCGCATATGTTCAGAGAGCGACTATACGTCCTTCTTTTCAAAAAGCATATGCTGACCAAATGGCTCATTTTGCAGCGGCAGATGCCAAGAAGAATGCTTAAACATGTCATTTAAGCATTCTACATTTATTAAGCTAAAACTTAAGGTTTACTGATTACGCCAAGGTTTTAAAAACCGCTTTACATACTTTTTAAAAGGCCAAGTAAACTGTTTTACAAAACTATTTGGGATTTTATAGCCAACCGTTCCATATACACTTGCTAAGTGGCTTGGCATATAGACCGTTTTAAAAATAACATCATAGAGTGGGATAAAAGCAGCATAATTTTTATCAATCGCTGGTTTTTCTGAAGAATGATGCCAATGGTGGAATTCTGGTGTTGCAATAATCCAGCGTAAATATGGAAAGCGAAAACGTACATTGGAATGAATAAAAATAGCGTGAAACGAAATAAAAACTAAATAAGCAAAAACAGCTGAAGTATGAAAACCCAACAGGAAAATCGGTAAAGTCGCAATAAAGCGAGTCATTAATACTTCAATTACATGTAAACGAGAAGATGCTAACCAATCCATATATTCAGTCGAATGATGAATCGCATGAAAGCGCCATAAGAAATTAACTTCATGCATAGCACGGTGCAACCAATACACCGTAAAATCCACCACAATCAGTAGCTCAATAAATTGCAGCCAAATTGGTTGAGCTTGTACATAAGGCACAATCGGGTTATCAGGCAGGTGCGTAATCCAATATTGAATTGGCATAACCGTTAAAAAGCTGAATAGTTGAATCCCAACATGGCTGACCATGAAATACTTCATATCGGTCACCCAACCGACTCTTAATATTTTTTGTTCAGGATTTTTAGCAAAAAAACCTTCAAGCGGAATAAAAACAAACGCTAAAATGAACAAGGTCAGTACAAAATAATCGATACCTGCATAAAACGGTACACTTGGTAAAACAGGTGCTTCAATTACGCCGCAACCCAAAACTGCTGCCACAAGTGAAAAACATAGCCCGTAGAACCCATATCGGTTTTGACGAACAATCGCGCTAAATGCACCAAAGCCTGCACTAATCACAATGCCAGTGATCAGGCCATAATAGAAAAGATTATAGTGCTTTGCGTAAAGAGGACGAAGTTCTGGGGTGGTTAATACACTGGGAAATAAAAAACATAAAGCACCAAATAAGCAAAGCAAGCTGAGTGACATCGAAATAAAGGCGCTGATTTTCCCTAAACCTGCGTTAAGTTCTAAATTTTCAAATTTTGCTCTTAATTGATCGGTCATAATTCGTATCAACAGTTATTATTGTGTATGCCGCGAATGCTATCAAAATTTAATAATAAATTGGAAAGAACTTTAACTTCTCAGATCAGATCAGATCAGATCAGATCCATTAACCTAAAAATTGAATTTTAAATATAACTTTCAACACAGATATTAATGGTTTTATAAAACTTCAAATATTTGACCGACAGATTGAATCAGCCATTTTCTGGCAATAATATCATCACTACGATTAAACCAGTTCAAGCTCACTTTAAATGAGTCCATCGAGAAAGGTAATTCAAACATTTGGACATTACCATGAGCGAGATAATGTCGAGCTGCTCGTGACGGTAATGTCACCAACATATCTGAACTCTGCAAAACGCCTTGTAAAACACTAAAATGAGGAACTTCTAAACGGATGCGTCGCTTCAAATCCATTGTTTTTAAATATTGCTCAACTTGGATATGCCCTGTCGATGATTTAATGGCAACATGATCTTCTTGCAAATACTGTTCTAAAGTCAGTTGCTGTTGTAGCCTTGGATGGTCTGCTCTGGCAATACATACATATCTTTCTTCAAATAGAGTACGGGTTTCTATTTTCGGCATTATTGTCTGCGTACTATTAAAGACAGCCAGATCTAAAAAACCATCAATGAGCCACTGCTCAACCTTATCTGATCGAATCTCTTCAATTTCAATTTGAATATGTGGGGCTGCTTTTTGTAAAAAAGCCATAAGGCTAGGCAAAAGACAAATTTCCCCTACATCAGACAGTCCAATTCTGAACGTTTTATTCGAGTTTTCAGGATGAAATTCCTGTGCTTGAGCAATCGCCGATTCAATATTAAAAATCGCTTGATGAAAAATCGGATAAAGTTCATGTGCAACTTTTGTTGGTTCCACTCCTCCTCGACTTCGGGTAAATAACTCATCATTTAACTGACGGCGTAATCGGTTCAAATTATAAGTCACCGAAGGCTGGCTTAAATTTAATTTATCGGCAGCTTTACTAATATGACGAGACTCATAAATACAGACAAAAACTTTAATCAAACCTAAATCCATGGTTCTGATCCTTTAAATACTCTAAACAAAGACTTTAGCTTCTTTGTTTAGAGTTTAGTTTGTTTTATCGGGATAAAAATGCTTAACACTTATGGGGATATGCTTGAATTCAGCATGACCCGTTTGGTTCGACTGCAAATACTTATGGCAATAACACTTAAGGTTGCCAGCACGCAAGGAATGGCTAGAGCAATAAAATTATATTCAATTGGTAAATGCAAACTTAAAAGCCAGCCGCATAAAATCGGCCCCAGAATAGCGCCAATACGCCCCACACCTAAAGCCATACCAATGCCGGTACTTCGAATTGGGGAAGGATAAAACTGCGCCATATAAGCCAGTAATAAAATTTGCCCTCCAATAGAAGCCGCACCTGCAACAGCAATGCAGAGATATAAAATCACCATAGGTAACGCATAGCTTAATAAGTAAAGTGAAATTGCACCTGCTAAGAACAGTGAACAAATGACCTTGCCGAGATGAAAACGATCAGCAAAGAAACCACCTCCAATCGCACCAAGCATTCCACCTAAATTTAATGCCAGTAAAAACACCAAACTGGTTGATAGATCGTAGCCTGCTTCTACCATTAACTTTGGTATCCAATTACCTAGGGCATACACCATAAGTAAAGCCATAAAGACACTGAGCCAAAAAAAGATGGTGACTAGGGCACGATTTTCAGTAAACAAGGCAACCAAAGGACGAGCAGCAGCTTGTTGGTTTTCCTGATGTAAAACAATATTGGTCTGGACACTTATATTTTGTTCAGGAGCCAATTGTTGAAGTAAATGTCGTACCTCATCCCACTTCTTCTGACGAATTAGATAATCAATCGATTCGGGTAAATATTTCCAAATAATCGGTAATAGAACCAACGGAATACCTGCCAAAATAAACATAATTTGCCAACCAAAATTAGGCACCAACCACATGCCTAAAAGTGCCGAGCCCATACCCCCAATGGCGTAGCCACTAAACATCAGTGAAACTAAGGTAGATCTTAACTTTTTTGGGGCATATTCTGTCATTAGGGCAATAACGTTGGGCATTACACCGCCTAAACCTAAACCCGCAATGAAACGGTAAATTGCAAACGCTTTTGGACTATCGGCAAGACCGCATAACACAGTAAAACCACTGAAAATCATGATGCATAACATAATAAGGCGTTTACGACTAAAGCCATAAGATTCTAATTTGTCCGCTAAACTTCCAAACAGCATTGCACCAAACATCATGCCAAATAGTGCAACACTACCTAAAAGCCCAGCAGTCATACTATCTAACTGCCAGTGCTGCATGAGCTTAGGTAATGCAACACCGTAAATGACGAGATCATATCCATCAAAAATAATAATGAGTGCACTCAGCAAAATCACTCGCCAATGCAATGGCGTTAATCTTGCTTCATCAATGAGTTGATTTGCATTTAGTTTTTCCATAATTGCTTTCCTTAGCAAATTGTTTATAAAGCATCACATGATTTAAATAGTCGCCATTCCTAGCTGATGTAATTGTTGCTGTGCCTCTGTAACATCTTGCTCTAAATCGTGTTGCCACAACCAGTCAAAACGATGTTCAAGGTGCTCGCCAATTTCTGAAAAAGATGAGTACTGGATTGAATAACACTCATAAATTTCGCCAGACTCACGAGAGGTTTGTTGAACACGGCAAGCTCGTTTTAAACGGAGCTTTTCATAAATTGAAGACACATCGGTTAGCTGGTGGTCTACTTGTAAATTTTTTGTCGCCAGTAAGGCAGCAAGAACTACCGCATCTTCGAGACCTTGGCCTGCTCCGGCACCTTGATGAGGTAACATGGCATGTGCGGCATCACCCATAAGAATCACGTGACCCGAGGCACTTTGATAAGTCGATAGTTCTTCAATTTCATGTAAAGCCCAAATGGTGGGTTGCTCAATTAAACCCAGTAACTTTTGACAGCTCTCACTCCAGTCTGAAAAATCAGAAAGCATTTGAGCTTTATCGACAGGGCGTGTCCATGGTGTATCGGCTGGTAATACCGTATCTTCACGGTTTGAGCAAAAGGCAACAATATTGATTTGCTCACCCTTACGAATTGGGAACGTCAAAATATGCTTATCTTTACCCAATAACATTTGTGGAATATCAGCTAGGTCTGTATCACCTTGCATTTGCTGCAAGGCTTCTTTAAATGAAGCATGTGAAATGATGCCACGATATGCCCAAGTTCCTGAAAAGCGTGGATGAACAGGTGGTAAATGATGAGTAGCTAAAACATATTGGCGAGCAACAGAGCGAATACCATCAGCCCCAATCAAATAATCACATTCGTGCCGACTGCCATCATTGAAATGTAAAATGACTTGATCTTCTTGTTCTTCAATAGACTCAAGTCGTTTAGAAAAGTGGACATTTTGCGTAGGCATGTGAGGAATAATCGCATCTAGAAAGTCTGCACGATGAACAGAAGACTGCCCTACACCTGTCGCTACCGATGCAGATAAATATTCATCGGTATAACCATTACGCCATTGAAACCAAACATCTTGAAATGGTGCAGATACCTTATCTGCAATTGCGTGATATTCGTTGGCTAAACCTAATAATTCAATCGCTTTGACTGCATTTGCTCCAAAAGAAATCCCTGCCCCAATTTCAGAAAACTGAGGTGCAGATTCAAACATTTGGACATCTAAATGAGCATGTTTACTTAAATTACTTGCCAATGCCAGACCAGCAATACCGCCACCAACCACGGCAATTCGAATATGTGTATTCATGTGTTTTATCCTTAAACATCATTGTTGTTTTCACATATTCATTCTTGAGAAGTTGGCTTATAAAGTCCAATTAGTATTTTTTTCGTTCAATTATTTAAAAATTAAATAATAGCCAGTTGGACGAGCCTCTATAAAGCTTAAAGGCCGCCCATGCGAATAAATGATCGTTAATATACTTTATGGTGTGCCTGGCGGGGTTCCAATAGCATATTTCATTGGAGCATCATAATTCGTCTCTGCAACTGGCGAAACGCGCCAAATCGTATTGCCCACATCATCTGCAACTAACACGGCACCTGAGAAATCAATTGCTACACCTACAGGGCGTCCATACGCTTTACCTTTATCACTGAGGAATCCAGTCAAAATATCTTGCGGTGGACCTGAGGGTTGGCCACTTCTAAATGGTACAAAAATGACTTTATAACCACTGTGAGGTTTACGGTTCCAAGAACCATGCTGACCGATCAATGCCCCTCCTCTAAATTGTGGCATGAGTTCGGCTGCATAAAATGCAAGGCCTAAAGAAGCCGTATGGTTACCTAGCGCATAGTCGGGTTTAATTGCACGAGCAACCATTTCAGGATTTTGCGGTTTTACTCGCACATCTACATGTTGACCATAGTAGCTATAAGGCCAGCCATAAAAAGCTCCATCTTGAACTGACGTCATATAGTCGGGTACTAGGTCACTCCCAATTTCATCGCGCTCATTAACCACCGTCCAGAGTTTTCCACTTTGAGGTTGCCAAGCCATACCATTTGGATTACGCAGGCCGGTTGCAAATGGGCGTGACTGACCACTTGCAATATCAAACTCTGTAATTTGTGCTCGGCCTTTTTCTTGATCTAAACCATTTTCAGCAACGTTACTGTTAGAACCAACGGTAATGTACAACTTGGTACCAGCTGGGTTAGCAATCACATTTTTGGTCCAATGGTGATTTAAAGGGCCACCGGGTAAGTCCAACACTTTGGTTCCACTGGCCGTAATTTGAGTTTCACCTTCTTGATAAGGAAAACGCAACAGTGCATCTGTATTGGCGATATATAAGTTATTACCGACCAATGCCATACCAAATGGAGAATTTAAGTTTTGAAGAAATACTGTTTTCTGATCGGCAACTCCGTCTCCATTAGTGTCACGAAGTAAACTAATACGGTTTGCACTTGGATGAGATGATCCTGCACGTCTCATCACAAAAGACATAATTTTGCCTTTAATCCCTTTGCTGTCTTCTGGTTTAGGCGGGGCATCCGTTTCAGCAACCAATACATCACCATTTGGTAATACATAAAGCCAACGTGGGTGTTCAAGTCCTTTGGCAAATGCTTTGACCTTTAAACCTTCTGCTGGTTTTGGCATTACCCCACTCGGCCAGCCTTCTGCTGGAGCTATATTAACAGTTGGTAATAGGCTTGATTTAGGTTCAGGAAGTTTTGGGTCTGGCCCATAACTATCAGTAATTGGATATTGAGAGGATGAAGCACATCCTGCAACAAGAACTACAACTGTAGTGCCTAAAATTGGCATTAAAAAACGTGTAAGCATCTTTTATCTCCATTTCTTATTTTTTCGCAATAAGCACAGATTAATGCTTTAGAAGAGAGACTTATAGTTTATTTATTTAACCAAACTAAGGATTACCGTCTATATTTTCAAAATTTTAATACATAACTAGTGTTTTCTAGATATTTAAAAGACTCTATTTATCAACTACACATTAATACTTGGCGTTAGGATTATTGCGTAAAATATTTAAGAAACCCTCTTTATCTTTTGGCGAGATCATTACTGTAGCCACTCTGCCATCTTTCATATAATAAATTTTAAGCCGATCTAGCGATAATGCTGGAGAAGAAAGTGGATTATGGGTAGGTTCTATGCGAGTAATATCATTAATATTAATTTTCCATCGAAACACTAAACTCCTAATAATTAAGGTGTTGTTTTCTACTAGATAATAGGTATTAAAGATGGGAAGCCAAATAACCAAAATGACTAAACTGTAAATGACGAGGTGCGGAAAATTTGAAGCTAAAGAATAATGATAATTTGCTTCATAAATTTTCATAACGATATTGGCAGTGACAACAATAAATATGAGTAAAAGCCACCAATCAATTTTTGATCTAAATTTCAAAAGTTATCCTCCACGTCTAAATCTCTTTTATAACGATTATTTCTATATATTTTTTATAAAATAATTGAACTAAAAATTAGCTTTAAATGTTAATGATACAAAATCTCGATCATCTATCGTGCTAAATTCATTAGAACCAAAAAAGTTATTATAGGCAATTTCTGTTGTATATTTTTGCTGATAAGTCATAGATAAAGCCGCAGTTACACTCATTTGCCCTTCTTGAAAGTTTTGGCTATATCCATAAACATCATGTCTAAAACTAAGACTTGGCGTAATCACGGTAGAGGGTAAAATATCTTGGTAATTTAATGCGCCACGTAATCGGTAACCAAATGACCATTCATTAAAAAAACCGTTTTTATTACAAAAGTGTTCATTTAAATTGTCTATTTCTGCATTGGTAAGATGAGCTGTACCATACGGCGTACATTTAAACTCACCTGTTTCAGGATTATAAGCCCCTGTTGAAAGCTCACTACGACCAAATGCGCCTGTCCGGCCAATCCGATTATTACCAATATCTGCAATATGGTTTAAGGCAAACTCTGTAGACCATGTCAGCGAATTTGCACCCAAAATATTGAATATGCTGTCAGTTGCTCCAACCGAAAATTGTGTTACTGGTAAGCGTACATATCCTTGGATATATTGACCCAATCCAACAGTTTTTCCCGGCGGCGCAAATGGTGTTCCTTCCGAAAGCACTTGAGCATAGACAATGTCTGTGCCGTTTAGCTGCAAAGGTTGATTAGGTTTGTGGGTTAATTCACTAAAAATGGCTGTTGTTCCAACTTTCCCAGTCAGACTTAATCCAAACATTTTGATATTTTCAGGATAGATAGAAAAATAACTTGCGCTATTAAAATGTTCGGGTCCTGCTGCTGTTACAGCCGTTCCATCAAAGTTTGCATTACGGCTATGGTAGTTTGCATAGTAAATACCTAACTCAGCATTATTTAAACTGGCTAATGTCTGTTTTAAAGCAATACCATATTGGCCATTATCCTTTGCTTTTCTACTTTCTGCACGTGGAATATAGGTACGTAAACGAATTGCGGTATCTGATAATTTATCTCCACCTCCAGCAATCAGAACTGGACCTGCGTTTTCGGGGACAAAGTCTGAAATCTCAAAAAAAGTTCCGTTACCATCAACAACTGAAGGTCTAAATTTAAATTGATAGAACCCTTCTATTTTCAAATTTTTATTAATGCTTGTGTCGAATGAAAACATTTCGGTTGGAATAATTCTTTCTTTTGCATCACCACCCGGTCGATTGATTGCAGCAAAATCAAAGGCACTCACCGAATTTAAACCGTTTTGAAAAAACTGAGATTTCCCCCAATTTAAAGTCTGTTTGCCTAATTTTAAATTGATGCTTTTTCCATCGTCTAATTCAAAATCTTTCCATATATAGGCATTCCATAAATCGATACCTTTGAACTTTGCGAGCCTTGGCCACGCTGAATCATTAAAGGGTTTAAAATCTCCGAGCCCTGTCTCATAAGCATGGTCATACCAGTATTTCGTGCTAATGACCGCACCCTGCTGTTTTCCATTTAGCTTAACTTCGGTTAAGCCTCTAATAATCTGTGAAATGGCATCATATTTACTAAAATTCATACGCCCATCATCACCATTCACATCAATGCTAGCGCCTTGTTTGCCTATTTTGTTTGCGTCAGGCCGATAAAGTAATGAAACGGATGGATCTTGCGTACTCCAACTGGCTCCTAAGCTTAATGTCGTTTTTGTATCGACCTTCCAGTCTTTATCAATATCAAAACTGGCTGCATTTGCTTTAGACATGAATAAAATTAGGCTTAATGAGACACCTATTTTTTGAATATATAAAACGTGATTATTTCTTTGATTTAAATAGACGTAATGACCCATCATATTATCTCCTTATAAATATGATTTTTCTTATTTATTGCTTATTACTCAAAGCCATCCATTGGCTGTAAATGGTTTACATAAGCAGATCTTTTTTCTTACTAGGCAGGTTGTTCGACCTGATCTAACTGTTGAATAAATTGTTCAGCTAAAGGCCAATAGCCAAAGCCAGATGCAGGGTTTAAATGTCCCACTTCCCCTAAATTTACGAGTTGACTACCCCACTTTTCTGCCATTTCACTTACAGCTTCATAACGAGCTAAATGGTCATTGGTGCTTGCAACCAAAATGCTGGGAAAAGGTAGTTCTTGATCAGGTAAAGGACTCCATCCTTCTTGATGAAGTACGGTTGGGCTTGGATAATTTTCTGGCCAGCTTTCGTTTAAGTCAGGTGGAGCTACAAGTAAAGCACCCTGAATTGGTCTTTGATATTTTGCAGCCCAGTGTATTGTCATCAGCACGCCTGCGCTGTGTGCAATCAAAATGACAGGCCCTTGTATTTGTTCGAGTTGTGCCTGAATAGCAGCAACTCTATTTTCACAATTGAGTTTATTTATTTGCACAGGTGGTACAGAGCGAACCTTGGCTAGCTTTGTTTCTAAGATTGTTTGCCAATGCTCGGGAACATGATCGCGTAACCCCGGAATAATTAAAATTGTTGCTTTGGTTTGTATTTTTTCCATTTCAACGCCTGTGAATTTTGCCATCTAGAATGCATAAGAATTTTTATAAAACTCCACTCACAATAAAGGCTCATTTCAGTTAATGGTGTACATAAGACGTCACGGACTTTTCATTTGACGACACATCTTTTTAAAATTTCGTAAATTAATTTTTGTAATTACAAATGAATTAAAAGAATAGATTTTAAAATTGATTCGACATCACGATTAGGCTTTTAAATAAAAGCTTTTGTAATGTAGATATTTTAGTTATAACTAGATATGAGCTGTAAGGAATATGGCTGATTAAGAACAGGAGATAATAAAATGGTGCCTCTTGCGCATACCGCCTCTTTAAAAAATTATTTGGCAGTTGCTCAGCAATTAGATCTAAATCCCTACCATTTATTATCACGTGTTGGGCTTAGCCAAACTCAATTGAATGATCTTAAACAACGTATTCCTGTAGATAAAGCCATTACCTTGCTTGAAAACTCAGCTCAGATGAGTAATTGTGATGTTTTCGGTTTACATATGGCAGAGCAACGCGAAATCGCGGATTTTGGTGAACTGAGCTTATTATTAAGTTACCAATATACTTTGAGAGAAGCACTACAAACAATTGTTCGTTATAGGAATTTACTCAATAACTCACTTGAAATATATATAGAAGAAATTGACGATACAGTAGTTATTCGAGAGGAAGTTGTGACAACTACTTGCGGGTATAGCCGCCAAGCGACGGAACTTGCTTTAGGAATCACCCATCGTTTTTGTGCAGCACTCATGATGCAAAAATGGCGGCCGTTAAGTGTACACTTCACTCATAACCCGCCCAGTGATTTAACTTTGCATCGGCGAATTTTTGGCTGTGCGCTCGAGTTTGGTAGTGACTTTAATGGTATTGTTTGTACGGCGGCCGAACTTGATACAACAAACCCTCAAGCAAATCTGGCAATGGCCAACCATGCGCAGCGTTATTTAGATATTTTGCAAAATAGCAATGAATCGACCATGATTTTTGATATTCGTAAAAGTATTTATCTTCTTTTGCCAATGGGCCGCGCTACTATTGATCAAGTCGCTCAAACACATGGTATTCATGTACGAACTTTACAACGTCGATTAGAAGAAGCTCAGACGAGTTTTAGTGATTTAATGAATGAAGTACGCAAAGATCTCGTATTTCGTTATTTAAAAAATCTAAATTATTCACTTGCTCAAGTGTCTGATATTTTAGGTTACTCAATGCCGAGTTCTTTTACCCGTTGGTTCATTAGCCAATTTGGTATGTCACCGAATATGTGGCGTAGTCACAATAAAGCCCTGCTCAATTAATTTCTCTTTATGTGAAGCCAAATGAAGTCATTTAAAATATAAGGAAGCTGGAGAACCACTCCACAGCTTCCTTAAAAATCTAATTTTTAAAATTAAAACCACAAGCGCATAAGCCCAAGAACCAATATCACTAAAAAGATGCTTTCACCAATCATTAAAAGAATCGGTTTAATGCCGACCGATGCTAATTCTTTTAACTGAGTTTTCATTCCTAAAGCACTAATTGCAATGACTAAAAACCAGCGTGATAAATCATTGATCCCATTTTGAACCATTGCTGGTATCCATCCTGTACTGTTAATACAAGCGAGTAGTAGAAAGCCAACGGCAAACCAAGGCAGCAATGGTGGCCGCTCTCCTGTTGAATCTGCTCCTTGCATACGGGTAATCATGGCTGCACAAACGATTACTGGAAGCAGCATTGCCACACGCATGAGCTTAACTACAGTCGCCGTATCGCCTGTTTGAGTAGACATGCTATAACCAGCGCCGACCACTTGCGCCACATCGTGAATCGTAGCACCAAGAAACACACCAGCCGCTTGTGGCGATAACTCTAGCCACTTCGCAATCATCGGGTAGACAATCATTGCAAATGTTGAAAGTGCCGACACGCCAATCACGGTAAACAAAGTCGCTTTTTCTTTTTGCGGATGATTTGGAAAAGCAGCGGATAGTGCCAGTGCGGCTGAGGCACCGCAGATTGCCGTTGATCCACCAGTCAACATGCCAAATAGTTTTTGGAAACCTAAAATCTTAGCAGCAATGACAGAAACGGCGATTGTGACAATAACCAGAGTAACGACTAACGCAACAGGCTGCCAACCTAGTGCAGTAATTTGCCCCAAAGTTATACGCATTCCGAGTAAGGCAATACCCATCCGAAGCACACTACGTGCGGTAAACTCGATACCTACCTTGCATTTACTTTCAGCTGCTAAAAAATTCACGCTCATGCCGAGCAGTAGTGCAAATAGCATGACTGGCGCACCATAGTGCTCTGATAAAAAACAGGCAGCCGCAGCAACGACCGAACTGACCACAAAGCCTGGTGCTAATTCTCTTGTACGCTGGGAAAAATTTTTCAAAACTAAACTACTCATGATTTTCCCCACAACCCATCACAATAAATACCTTGTCCTCGGCCACTTCTACGGGATAAGTTGCAACTTTAAGATGAGCAGAATTAACCAAACAGCCATTTGTTAAATCAAAGCGTAGACCATGCGCACAGCACTGAATCACTCGTCCTTCTAGACGTCCACTAAACAGTGATGCCCCCTGATGAGGACAGCTGTCATCGATTGCATAAAATTGAGTCGCAACGTTAAATAGTGCGAGAGTTTTATCTCCAACTTTTAAAAAAGCCCGCTCACCTGAATTCGGTATTTTCTCAAAAGGCACTTCAAATCGGTTGGTCATATCAACTCTCCTTGCCCCAAAAGTGCTTCATGCATCGCTTGATAAAGTGCATCTGCTGACTGTGCGCCCACCAAGGCTGAAGCCCGATCAAAAATAAAGTAAGGCACACCATTACCTCCTGTACTTGCAGAGATAAAATCTTGATGATCTTGAATAAGTAAATCTTTGATAAGCTCCGGTGAGAAGCCACAACGTTTCGCGATTTTGTATAAAGTAGTGGTATTTCCGATGTCTAACCCATCATAAAAATATGCAGCAAAGAGTTGTTCTAACAACGCATTGCACTGCTCAGTAGTACCTATCTTTAAAGCTTTATCAAATAAGCGATGAGCTTTGGCCGTATTTGGCATCCGTTTAATTTGTTCAAAATCGATCTTGAGCCCAACTTTATTTGCAGCGTTATTGACCTGCTCTTGTCTCATACGAACTGCTGTCAAGCTACCTAACCGTTTCAAATAAAACGTTTGAAAAGGTACCCCTTCAATTGCCAAGTCGGGTATGAGCTGAACACCTCGCCAGTGCACAACAACTTTGACTTCGGGGTGAAGCTGATAAAATCTATTTATAGCGATCAGTAGCTGACGTTTTCCGATCAAACACCAAGGACAAATAAAGTCAAAAAATACATCAATATGTAATTGCCGAATCATCATTTGTTATTCATCCCGCATTTTTGTATTTGATTACCTGAATGATTTTTAAGCTCAGTTATTCCTTGCTGCTCAAAGCGTGCGATATCTTTGTGATAATGGCGTTTGGCATAAAAAAATACGGCTGCTGCTGCAATACTGACCAATGGCATGAGTTGAAATGCACTATGTAAACCAATCACATCAGATACTTTGCCAACGACTAAAGGACCAAGTGCTAAACCAAGAAAATTGTTAGCTAAGGTGAGTGTTGCAAATGCAGAGCCATGAACTGAGTTATGTGTGAGATTGGCCACCATGGCACTAGATGGCCCATTGGTTCCTAGGGCAATAAACATTCCTAGGCAGATGAGAAGTAACTGGTTACGTCCCGCAGGTACAGCAAAAGCAATTAATAAAAGAACACAACCGAGCAAGCAGTATGTAATCGCTAAACTGACCTTACGATCTGGACAATTACGGCCCAAATAATCACACAACATGCCGCATAGAATTGTGCCTACTGCACTACATAGCAAAATGACCGCTGCTATCACACCTGCCTTGTCTGTACTCATGCCGTAATAGCGATTGAGATAACTCGGCATCCAGACAATTACTGTGCCACCAACGAATAATTGCAGACCACTACCAATGTAAGTGGCAATGACTGAACGACTTGAATATAAAGTTTTTAAAGGGCTTTTAATGTGCTGAGTTTTACTACGAATTTTATTTTGAGGTGCTGCGTTTATTCTGTTTTCTTTCACTAAAATTGGATATAGAAAAGCCAAAATAAGACCAAATAAAGCAATACCACCAAAAGCCCAACGCCAACCGAAATGCTGTGCGAGTACACCACCTAAAGCCACACCCAAAAATGAGCCAAATACGCCACCCGCCATAAAAGCACTGGCGAGTGTTGCACGCATTTCTCGTGGAAAAACAGCCACAACCACTGCGATTCCAACGCTGCCATAAGCAGCTTCACCCACACCAACCATAAAACGAGCAATAAACATTTGCTCATAATTTTCAGCCAGTGCACATCCTAAAGTCGCCAAACTCCATAAAGCCGCCATAATGGCCAAGCTTTTAACTCTTCCAAAACGGTCTGCCATTAGAGACAACGGCAGAGTCAATAAACCCACCATTAAAGCGACAATGCCACTGAGCAAACCTAACTGACTGTCACTGAGCAACCACTCATTTTTAAGCAAAGGAAAGACTGCGTTTAAGACTTGTCGAGACATGTAATCTGAAATGAGCAAACCAAATGTCAAAGCAAAAACAAGCCATGCATAACGACGAGGTATACTGATTGACGTATCAACATCGCTCATCTGATCTGAATACTGATGTGCATTCATACGACCTCCTTGTATTTTTTATAATTTCTATTTAGCTAGTGCAGCAGCGCACTTTTAAAAACAAGGCGAATAAGCTGCACTACATTTGAGGTCTAAATTCCGTTAGACCCTGTCACATTAGTTACGCTGCGGCACGCCCTTTTGCCCTGCTTTACGATTGGGTGCCATACCATTTGCGATTAGGGTTTCTTCAATACTGTTGTATTGCACCCCAATACGATAAATTTCACGGGCTTCTTTTCCTGAGGCAATTTCACGGCCTAGTTCATGGGCAATCCGAACGGTTTGCTTAATTTGCTCTACAGATGAAAAACGGCGTCCGTGATGATCAATGATCGTGTCTTCATTACCCACACGGGCATGTAAACCCATTGCCATCGACATCGTATTAAAAGGCAATACATTTTTGAGCAAAGATTCCGATGTCAAAGTACATCCATCAGGTACGCGATGAATAAAATTAAAGAAATTAAATGGGTTTGGACCATCAAAACCACCGCCAATTCCAATCCAAGTTAAGTTTAACGGCCCCATGTACAACCCTTTACGCACCATACGTTCTAGCGTCTCAAGCCCATGCATACCTGTTAACTGAAAGTGCGGTTGAATATTGTTTTTACATAAGCGCTTAATATGTTCGGTAACCCATGCAGGCCCTGCAGGCACAGTCATCTCTGCATATGCTGCCTGAGTCGCTGGATGTGCCAATGAAGTCCCTTCTAAATATTCAGGATAGAGCAATTCCATAATATTCATTTGTGTGGTGTTAATTGCCACCGTGACCTGATCGGGCTTTGGAGTGAGTTCTGCCAACATATGTCGGGTATCATCACTTAACCATAGGGCTGCCTCACCTTCACTTTCTGGTGCAAATGAAATCGAACCACCCACCTGAATAATCATGTCAGGCACAGCTTCACGAACCCCTGCAATGAGCTCATTAAATTTTGACAAGCGTTTAGAGCCTTTGCCATCAAGCTCACGGACATGTAAATGCAGCACTGTCGCGCCCGCTTCATAGCACTCAACCGCTTTTTGAATTTGCTCATCCATGGTCACTGGAATATCTTCGGGAAAGTCTTCTGGCATCCATTCGGGTCCATACGGCGCAACCGTGATCACCACTTTTTCCATATTTTCCGGGTGCAATGAGTCGTCAAAGAATTGCATGTGCATCTCCTCATATATTTTTTAGAATTTTCAATTAGATAAAATTATTAACCTATAGATTTAATAGGTTGCGTCACCAATAATGCCGGCCCGCTCCATTTTTCGGTGGCAAGGTGGGTAATCCATGACTGCATAATGTTGTGTGCTGCGGTTATCCCAGATGGCAATGCTGTTAGGCTTCCAACGCCAACGCACTTGAAACTCAGGAATATAGGCTTGAGAAATTAAGTAACGCAGTAGTTCAGCTGCGCCCGGATTGGCATCTTGTCCAAATCTGACTCGGTCTTTGGTGTGATAGTTACTGAAGTGAGTTGTGAACGCGTTGACGTATAAAATTTTCTCTCCCGTTTCAGGATGAGTACGTACCACAGGATGCTCAGCATCGGGGAACTTTGCTTTTAAGTCCAAGCGTTTTTCAAGTGGCATAGCAGCACCAAAACTCGCTTCTATGCTGTGGTAGGCACGTAAGTCAGCAATCTTATCCTTAATATCATTGGGTAATGACTCATAGGCCATCACCATATTGGTCCACATGGTGTCACCACCTACAGGTGGGCATTCAACACAATGCAACACACATCCCATCGGTGGAACCTTGCGCCAGCTTGCATCACTGTGCCAAGCATTTTCATAACGATCGACGGGACTTTCCGGATGTTTATAAATCTGCACCAAACCCGGATGATCAGGATGGCTTCCTACCGCAGGATGATCTTCTAACTGTCCAAATTTTTCTGCAAATGCAACATGATCCTGACGGGTTAAGTGCTGATCTCGTAAAAACAACACGCGATGTTTAAGTAGTTGGGTGCGAATTTCAGCAAATAATCCATCATCATAAATCGCATCAGCGAGTTTGACGTCACTGAGCTCTGCACCAATATTGCAAGTTAACTGTTCAATTTGCATAAGAAATCCCTTCAAATTACAAAGATTGATGAACCTATTGTTTTACGTGCTTCCAAATCACGATGAGCTTGTACGGCATCCTTTAGCTCATAACGCTGATTAATTTCAATTTTGATTCGTCCATGTCGAACATGATCAAATAATTCATTTGCCAGTTCTTTCTTCTCGGCAGGATCTGCAATGTAATCTGCCAAAGCTGGACGTGTGACAAACAATGATCCTTTCACGGCGAGTAATACCGGATCAAAAGCAGGAATTGGACCAGACGCTGTTCCTACGCAAACTAACAAACCACGGCGTTTGAGCGAGTCTAATGAACTCATAAAAGTGGCTTGGCCGACACTATCGAAAACGACATTTACACCCACGCCACCTGTTAACTCACGTACACGCTCAGCAACATTTTCATGGCTGTAGTTAATGACATGATCACAACCATGAGCTCGCGCTACGGCAGCTTTTTCTTCTGAAGATGTGGTACCAATAACAGTCAAGCCAAGTAATTTAGCCCATTGAGAAACGATCAGCCCAACACCACCTGCGGCTGCATGTAATAAAATTGAATCGCCCGCTTTAAAGTCATAAATACGGCGCATTAAATAAGCAGCGGTCAACCCTCGCATGGTCATGGCTGCCGCTGTTTCACAAGAAATTTCTTCGGGTAATTTAATTAAAGCATTTGCTGGAATTAGACGGTGGGTACTATATGCACCTAAGGTATTTAAAAAACCTGTATAAGTAACTCGATCACCTACTTTAAGCTGAGTCACTCCTTCGCCTAAAGCTTCAACGACACCTGAAGCTTCGACGCCCATGCCATTAGGCATTGGAATTTGATAGGTTCCATTACGAAAATATGTATCGGCATAATTTAAACCGACTGCCACATGACGTAGGCGTACTTCCCCTGCTTTTGGATCTCCTACTTCTACATCTTCATAGCGCAATACTTCTGGCGTTCCTGTTCCATAGAAACGTATAGCTTTCGTCAACGTCATGTCCTATTCCATATTTTGGTTTTTTATTGAGTGCCTATAAAAGCAATAACCAAAATTACAACAGTTAGGATATGGGCCACTTTACATTTGACGACACAAGCTTAACGTTTAATGACAAAGGATATTCCAAATATTGCTAAAGAATACTCCCAATAGTTACAGCAGATATATTTAAATTGGTGCTATGAGAATTCTTATTTTCATTCAAGCTAAAACTCACTGCTTCTTTTGCATGAATGGCTGTAGTATCAAATAAAGGAACCGAAAATTTAAGCTCACCAATTAACATACAAATTTCGGTACAACCTAAGATAATTCCTTGGGCACCTTCAGCAATAAGCCTCTCTACAATAGCAATATACTTTTGCTGAGAATCTGGGTTGATCACACCTAAACAAAGTTCTTCATAAATAATGCGATGAACTGTCTTTCGGTCGGCTTCATTTGGAATAACAACATCAATTCCATAATCCCACAATCGGGATTTATAGAAATCTTGCTCCATTGTAAAAGCTGTTCCTAACAGTGCAACTTTACCAATGTTTTGACTCAAAATTTCTTTTGCCGTTGCATCAGCAATGTGTAAGAAAGGAACGGTAATTGAATCTTCAATCTGTGCAGCAACTTTATGCATGGTGTTAGTGCACACCAAAATACAATTTGCCCCTGCTTTTTCTAAATTTTGTGCTTGCTCAGCTAAATATGTGCCAGCCTCTTGCCATAAACCTTTCGCTTGCAAGGCTGCTATTTCTTCAAAATCAACACTATTAATAATGACCTTAGCTGAGTGCAATTTTCCTAATTTACGATGAACCATTTTATTGATTTGTTGATAATAAAGCGCTGTAGATTCCCAACTCATTCCGCCTAATAAGCCGATTGTTTTCATTATTGAATCCTTCTATTTATGCAAAACTTATCTATATCTCTTATGGGTAAAGCGCAGCTAGAATAAAATTGCTTTCTTAAATTTTTTCTTGCTTATCTTATTTATTAATCTTAAACGCTGTGAAGTCGATAGAAATTTTTAAGTTGATTAGACCTAGTTTATTAAATTTCCAAAACAGAAAACGCTCTCCATTAAACCCAAATCATAAAACATAAGAATTCACGCAAAATTCACGACCAGCTCTTTAATTTGATCTTATAAAGTTGGCTTGGATATCGACATGAAAATTATAACTACAGCCCTAGGGCTGATTACTTTGGTAGGTTTAACGGCGTGTAAAAGTGTGCCTAGTTACTCAGGTGACTATGGCAAAGCTGAACAAAAAATTACTGGTATAGAATTAGATGATCAACAGGCGCTAGATATCGGCAATCGTTTTGTCGCTGCATTTAATACGCTCGGCACCCCTTCTTTTGTAAATAATGCCAGCAATCTTTACGCTGATCAGCTCTATATCAACGATACACTCTCACAGTTCTCTCAAAAGAAAGATCTCATTAAGCATTTTGAAGGCATGAATGCCCGAGTGAGTAATGTCACTGTAAAACTCATTAGTGCAACTCATCACCAAGATACAGCCTATATCCATTGGTACATGTCCTATGACTTTAAAATGCTAGGTCGTTCAAAAACCATGGCTTCTTATGGAATTAGTCAGATTAAGATTAATGAACAACAAAAAATTATTTTCCAGCAAGATTATTGGGATCCAGCGAATGGCCTCTACCGTTCTTTACCAATATTTGGAGGAGTATATAAATGGATATTGCCGTTCAAAAAAGTCGAATCTTGATATTTCTAGGAATCTTAATCGTATCTCAGGCGAATGCGGCTGAACTAAAAAAATGCAGTTCAGCGCCTTTAATGGTGACGAGCAAGAAGGTTGGAAATGTCAGTTATTTTGCTGAAGATTGCCAAAAAAATTGGCAAAGCCAAAGCATCAAAATGGACTTTAGCTATAACCGCGATATTCCCGAGTGGGCATTTAAACGCGCAGCAACCCACTTTTTGAAGAAAAATGTTAGCGGCTTTGATGCAAAATCTCAGCTTAATCATATTAATGAACTATATAGACCAATTAAGAGTGGAGATCTTTATAGTCTCTACTATCAACATGAAAATCAAAAACTAGAACTGAAATTAAACCAGAAGCTACTCGGCTCTTTGAACAATCCGAATGCAAATCAATATTTTAAAATCTGGTTTGGTAGTGAACCGTTTAATGCTAAATTAAAACAACAATTATTAAATTAATGGCTTAATAAAATCTCATGGGTAATCACTTTATCCTCATGGTTGAGGACCATTTTGAACTTGCAGCAACGGTCTGCGAATTTCTTGAAGTGCATGGTTATGTTGTCGATCATGCACGTAATTTAGATGCTGCACGGACTTTTCTCAAATCTCAGCATTATCATCTTTTGTTGCTAGATATAAATTTGCCCGATGGCTCGGGTTATGACCTATGCAACTGGCTACGCACTGAACAAGGCGTTGATATTCCTGTTCTTATGCTCACAGCAAGAGATACTTTAGATGACAAACTTAAAGGTTTTACTGCTGGCACAGATGATTATTTGGTAAAACCTTTTGATTTTAATGAACTAGTGATGCGGATTCGTGCATTAATAAAAAGAGCAGCTGGCGAAGTCACTCACCATAAAATTCAAATTCACGACTTAATTCTTGATAGCGCAACTCAAACCGTGGTTCGTGCTGGAAATAATATCGAGTTACCCCCTATTCAATTCAAACTATTAAAAATTTTGATGCGCCATTCTCCAAAAGTGGTGACCAAGCAAGAACTGATGATGGAATTATGGGGTGATGAAGAGCCTGAAAGTGATGCGTTACGCAGTCACATTTATAACTTAAGAAAAATGGTTGATAAACCTTTTGACCCAAAGCTATTACATACAGTGGCAGGTGTCGGTTTAAAAATTGCTTTGGAAGATTCCGCGACTTAACTTAAATAGACCACAACAATTAAGCCTGTGGTTGGCTCCAAATCGAGTTCAGGATGAGTGGTTAAATAATATTGTCGATCAAACAGCTCCACTCTCCATCCTAATTGCTTGCAAAGCTTTTGTACCAATTGCAAACCAATGCCATGACCTTTAGCCTTTAAGGAAAGTTGTGAATCGCTGAGCTCTTGCACTTTCACATCGTTGGGTAAAGAAATTCCAATTCCATTATCAGCAATAATCAGGCTGTTTTTTTGTTGAATGATATCGATTTGTGAGCCTTGAGAATAGTTCAGCGCATTACGTAAAATATTACCTAAAACCATTTGAGTCATCGAAGGATATAACCAACGTGGCTGCTCAGAAACGTCAGGTTGAATATTAATCTGTATCCCTTTAGCTACACTCACCGCTTCTAAACTTTCAACAAGATCTTTTACCGTTTTGGATAATAAATTTTTCTCAGACGGCAAGCTTTTTACCGTATTCCGGGCAATCGCCAGTAAGGTATCGACGAGCAACTGCATATCTTCAATTGTGTTATGAAGACGAACTAAAGATTTATCGTCTCCGTATTTCGCCTGACACAGTTGTACATTACCTTTCAAAATGGTGAGTGGAGTGCGTAACTCATGGCTCACATCTCCAGTAAATTCTCTTTCACGTCGAATAAAATCACTTAAAACTTGATGATATTTTTCTAAAGCTTGTTTGAGATATTCGGCTTCCATGTTGCCATTGGTATTAATATCTCTAAAAGGAGATGCCTGAGTATCTTGATGTGCCCAATCAATATTTTCTAAAGCGTTCGCTAAGCGCGTAATTGGGGAAAAATAGCGTCGTGCTCTTCGGTTTGACCACCATAAAAAGCTATATAAAACAGATAAGCTGAACATGAGGGGAGCAAGACCAAATAACCAGATCAGCTTATTAACATTGCTTTCGCCAAATACCAACAGAACATGCTGACCATTACGCTCACCATAGACGGTCATTCGTTCTTTACCATCAACGAATACTCGGTGCACGCCACTCTCTAAATGCATGCCCCGAAAAGGTTGAGGCGCGACTTGTGTATTCCACCGATATCCATATAAATTTTTAGTATCTGGTAAATCAGCATTTGGATTACGTTCTATGCGTAACCAGTAATGCTCCATTTCCTGTTCTAAAGCGGTTTTAAGTAAAGAGCCCTTAATCACCCAAGCACTACAAGCCAACCCGACCACGATCGATAATGCAATCAGACCAATCTGCAACCAGTAATATCGATTGAACATTTGGGCTAATGGATGACTCGCTTTGCCATCATGTCGATTTTTTATCATATCTTTATCGCCGGGATAGGCTATAGAAATTACTATGATCGCTTTTTAAATAAAAAGTGACCAATGACCCATTCTTGACCTTGTTCAAAACCAAATAACTCAGCACAAGCCATGAAGAAAATACGCCAGCGTTGCCACCAAATATTGGCATCTTTTCCATAGATTTTTTTAAACAGTGGCTTTAGTTCGACTTCTTGATTATCCATGTTATCAAGCCAAGCATTTGCCGTTCTCATATAATGCTCACCCGACCACTGCCACTGTTGAGCCAACTCTAAATGCTCTTGAAAATGCAAAAAAGTCGAAGTCGAAGGCATTAAACCGCCAGTAAAGAAATACTTGGACATCCAATCATAATCTGATTTCACTTCAAAAGGATAATGTAAAAAGCGATGGCAAAAAATATGACACCAAAGTAAGCCATCTGCCTTTAACCAGCCCTGAATTTTTTCAAAAAGACGTTGGTAATTACGTACGTGTTCAAACATTTCAACCGATACGACACGATCAAACTTGTCTTGGTCTAATTCAAGTACATTCACATCACAGGTGAGCACTTCAACATTAGTTAGGCCCCTCAACTCTGCTTGCCGAAGAATATGCTTTTTCTGAGTTGCAGAATTTGAAACAGCCATAATCTGTGAGCGTGGATAGTTTTCTGCCATCCACAAAGTTAAAGAACCCCAGCCACAGCCTAACTCTAAAATCTGTTGACCGTTTTTAAGTTGTGCTCTTTCACAATAAAGCTGAAGAGCTAACTCTTCTGCCTGATCTAAAGTTGTCGTTTTAGTTGGGAAATAGCACGCACTATATTTGAGTCTTTTTCCAAGCACCGCCTCAAAAAACTCAGTCGGCAATTCATAGTGCTGCTCGTTTGCCTTATCCGTTTCAACCGCGATTTCGCTCTTCTTCAGCATATTAAGCACATCCATGTAGCGCTGTGCTCCTTGTTCAGGGTCATAACGGCCTTCTTGGATTAAGCGCTTTTTACTTAAAGCACGAATTGCAGCTCGAATTGCATGATCTGGAATCACACCACTTTCAACAATTTTCAAAGACTGATGAACAATAAAATCCATATGCGCACCTATTTTTTGGGTTTTCGCGGAATAAACATTGACGTTTTTTGTTGATAATCAAGATAATTTTGACCGCGACTTTTAATTGCTTGTTTTTCACTAAATGGAATACCCGTGACGTAATATAAAAATAGCCATATCAGTAACGGATAAATCCACAATACGTATTGGCCTGCCGCTAAACCAATAATTGGATAGGCAAACCAGTGTAACCATTCAAAAAAATAATTGGGGTGACGTGAATAACGCCATAAACCCTGATCCATCGTTTTGCCATGATGATCTGGATTTAATTTAAATCGGTATAACTGCTGATCAGCGAGCTGCTCTCCAATGAAAGCAATTGCCATGATGACAGCAGCAATTACTAAAGCGACTTTATATCCACTACTCCATTCAGTTGCCTCTACATTGAGGAGCATCCACATCGGCAAAAAGAACAAAAGCACTAAAAGTGTTTGAAAGATAAAAAAGAATAAAAAGCCAATATGCTGAAACTTACCCATCGCTTTACGCATGCTCGCGTAACGTCCATCTTCTTTTTGTTCAGTTTGATAACGTCTTAACAGGTGCCAAAATAATCTTAAAAACCATAAGCCACTAAAAATACCGATAAAAAGACGCACTTCAACTGGGGCAACTGAAATGAGTAAAGAAGACACGATAATGTTTACTGCCAGACAGAAACTCCATGCAGCATCTACAATTCCAGCTCTGCCATTTAGAGTGGCAAGTAGCCAGCTCAGCAACATGATCATTAAATCTAGAATCAGTAAATTCCAAAACATGAGCAGTCTCCTTACTTGAGCTGTTTGAGCTAGTAACTGGTACTTTCAAACAACAAGTGAACATTGCTTATCACGCCTTCTTTAAAACCACCTTCGCAATAACATAAATAAAAATCCCACATGCGAATGAAGTTTTCATCAAAACCTAGAGCCAATACTTGTTCCCGCGCTGCTAAAAACCGCGCTCGCCAGTGATGAAGTGTGTGCGCATAACTTAAACCAATATCATTTAAATACTTTAACCTTAAACCACTCTCAGAGGCGGTTTGAGTCAGTACACTTATGCTAGGAATAAAGCTACCTGGGAAAATATAGCGCTTAATATAATCAACTGTATTTAATGCTTTTTTATATCGGAAATCTTCAATGGTAATGGCTTGAATAAATGCCAAACCTTTCGGTTTTAAGAGTGCTTTACATTGATCAAAGTATGTCGATAAATATTGCGCACCAACCGCCTCAACCATCTCAATTGAAACCAGCTTATCGAACTTACCTTCGAGCAAACGGTAGTCTTTAAGTTGCACATCAATTCGATGTGCCAAGCCAGCTTCATTTACACGAGTAACGGCTTCATCATATTGAGCTTGTGAAATGGTAATGGTGGTTACTCTACAGCCATAATGTTGAGCTGCATAAATGGCAAAACCACCCCACCCACTTCCAATTTCAACCAAATGATCTAGCGGTTTTAAATCCAACTTTTTACAAATGATCTCCTTTTTTAAATCAGATGCTTCTTCGAGGGTCATGCTTTCATTTTCAAAAACTGCGCTCGAATACATTAAAGACGGATCTAAAAATAATTTAAAAAAGTCGTTGCTTAAATCGTAGTGCTCGGCAATATTTTTACGGCTACCACTTATAGAGTTCTTTCGATTTTGATACCACGCTTTAAGAAAAAACTGGCTCGCTTGAGCAATAACATTCTGGTTGATTTGGTCCAATACAGCTCGATTACGTGCCAAGATCTGAATCAACTCGACAAGGTGCTCACTGCTCCAGTCACCACGGATGTAGCCTTCTGCTGCTCCCAAAACACCATTTTTTAAAATGAGATCCATCAATAAAGGATTGTGAACTTCAATCACAGCATGTAAGTCTGAAACTTCACCGACCGTCCCATTCCACGCGCCCTGAAAAGTGATCTGTCCATGACGTAGTTTGAGAAGACTCTTGAGCAGTAACGGTAGTGAGTCATCTTCACCATAAAGAAATGTTTTTATCATGTCTTATCTACCTTGATCTTTTTAGGATGACGATAAAATGGAACTTTTTTTCGCCATAACTTAAATGCCTCTAAATATATTGAAAACAACATTTTAAAAGGTGCTAGGCTGTTTATAAGAGCATATCGATATTGCTGTGAAGGAAATGTGATGGGCACAAGCTCAAAACGCATAGTGGCATCAAAGACTTGTTTTTGCTCTTCAAAAAGCTGCATGTGAATGACATTCTGCTGATCTGAAAAACTAAATCGCCAACGGTAAGTCAACTGCATGGGCATGAACGGCGAAACATGAAATGATTTTTCAAAGTTAAAATCGAAACTTTGATAGTCACCTACCTGACCTTGTTGTTTTATACAGTCGTGTGTATAGACTTTTCGTTCATTCCACGGAGTATTGGTGATTTCACTAAGAATAAAGAGCGGTTTTCCGACTTTATTTAAAACAAAATAAAATACGACCGAATTAAACCGAAAACCTAAACAACGAGGCAAAGCCAAGACTCGAATTTGCCAGTCTGGCCGAAGATGTAAGTGATTATTTTGCAGTATCGCTTTCTCTACTCTGTCTCTTATAGAACCGTGATACATGTTTAAAAAATCATTTTTAGATAGCTTTAATACATTCCAATGATCCGTCGACCAAAGTGAACAATCTTTTGTGATATCAACTAATTGATCTGGATCGAACCATAAATAATTTAAAGTCGATGTAAACTCATGCGGTTTTGGGCTATAACGCCGATGACGAATAAGCGCAGGAGCGATAGCAAGTTTATTTAATAACATTTGAAAGCTCCTTATTTATTCTTATAACGCTAAGAGTTGCTCAACAACTCGTGCTGCACTGCGAGCACCGTCTTCATGAAAGCCCCAGCCCCAATATGCTCCACAAAATGAAGTACGATTTTGCCCATTAATTTCGTGCCAACGAGATTGAGCTTGAATCGCTTTTGCATCAAATACAGGATGCCGGTATTGCCGCTCAAGCAAGATGTCTTCGGCTTTGATTTTCATATTCGGATTTAAAGTAGAAAAAATTTGTGTAGTGCAGGATAAATTCTGCAAATTGTTCATCCAGTAGGTAAAACCATAATGTATATCGGACTCATCGTTTTGAACTTGAGAAGTTGGTGTTACATGTACATGCCAGCTTGCCCACTGCAAACGACTTTTAGGCATAATTGAAAGATCACGATGGACGACCATTCGATTATCTTGATAACCAAATTGACTTAATATTTCTTGTTCAAGCTCTGACGCATCTTTAATTAAACTTAGGCTATCGTCAGCGTGGCTCGCAAAAATCACCCAGTCATATTGCGATTGCCCTTCAACGGTTTCAATCAACACAGTTTCTGGTGAACGACTCACAGCTTTTACTTCTGCAAATTTCCACTCAATAGATCGGCATTTCTTTTGAATAGCACGAATATAGCTTGCCGAACCGTGTTTAACTGTTTGCCATTGTGGGCGGTCTTTTAACTGCAACATGCGGTGATGTTGAAAGAAGCTCACCACAAATCGATATGGAATTTGGCCTACCTGCTCAACGGGTGCCGACCATAAGGCACCGCACATCGGGTAAAGATGTTCACAACGGAACTCATGACTATATTTGTGAAGGTCCAAATACTCTTCAATCGATAAATTAGGATCGATATCCACCACATCTATATCTTTATTGTCATCATAAAAACGCAGCAAATCTGAGAGCATTTGCAGAAATTTTCGGTTTAAAAAGTTCTGCGGACGGGCAAAGAGCGACCATTTTTTTGAAGGGTTATATTGAAGTCCACTGACCAGATTATTCACCGAAAAACTCATATCGCTGCTTTGAGTTTCTACGCCTAATTTTTTAAGCATGTCAGTAAATAACGGATAGTTATAGTCGTTAAACACAATAAAACCACTATCTACCGCGACCTTAGTGCCTTCTATCTCTAGCTCGTGAGTGTCAGTATGACCGCCAAAATAGTTATTTTTTTCATACACAGTGACTTGGTGTTGTTCCGACAATCTCCAAGCTGCGTAAAGTCCAGATATACCCGAACCAATAATGGCAATTTTCATAACACTTCACCGTTTTCAATTTTTTCTATCGATAAATTTTTAATCTTTTTGTATTGATAAACCTTGTCTGGTACTGGCTTTAGCCCCCACACCAAACCAAATAAAGACATCAGTTTGAGCACATAAAAAGTGATATCAATCTGCCACCAATAAAAACCTTGTCGCACACTGCCTGCGTAAAAGTGATGGTTGTTGTGCCATCCTTCACCCAAGGTAATTAAAGAAAGTAGGAAGTTATTACGGCTATCATCTGGGGTGTTAAACTCACGTGAGCCATAACGATGAGCGAGTGAATTAATACACAAGGTGGCATGTGTTAATAGAACAGTGGAAATCACAAATCCCCACACTAAAAGCTGTAAACCATTCGTGCCCAACTCAGGGAAATGTTGTGCAAGCCACGAACCTAAACCATAAATTGCTAAGGCCGTCAAAATCACAATAGGCAAACTAAATCGATCTAGCCAAATTAGCTCTGGATATTTCAACCAGTCTTTAATGACTTTTTTTCGAGTAGCAAAATTTTGCTCATTTAAAAACCAGCCTACATGCGAATACCAAAAGCCTGCTTTCGCTGAATGCGGGTCCTGATCGGTGTCGGTAAAGTGATGGTGATAACGGTGATGTGCTGCCCACCATAACGGCCCGCGCTGCGCACTCATGGTTCCGATCAGTATAAAAATGAATTGAACAATACGTGAGGTTTGAAAAGTTTTATGCGAAAGATAGCGGTGAAAAAAAGCGGTAATTGCAAACATGCGAAGAAAATAAAACCCCAGCATGAAGAACACAGCGAACCAAGATATGCCCACCCAAAACGCTGCTAAACAAGCGATATGTAATAAAATAAAAGGAATAATTCTTAACCATTGAATTTTCTTTTCAATGACATATTCGCTAGAAGCACCCACTTGCGCATTTTCTGAATCTGACCAGCTATCGATCCAGCGCAGAAAAAATTTAGACATTGATTCTTCCTGATCTAAAGCATTTCTTTTGGTTCTAATTTAGAAAATGCGCAATGAATTTTATGTGAAGTTCACTCGGTTACGAGATCAATATAAGCATCTACGCAACCAGCATTTCACTATTTAGACTGTGTTGTTTTAACGAGTTTAGAAACGTCGTAGCCATAGCTTTTTGCAGTTTGCAGATAAGATTGATATGTCGCCTCATCAAGTTGAGGGCTACGAGAAAGAATCCATAAATATTTATGGCTTGGGCCACCCACTAAAGCGACCTGATAATTTGGGTCAACTCTTAAAACCCAGTAATCGCCTTTTGTAAAAGGAATCCATCTAAGACCAGAAGGTAAAAAGCTCACCTTCAATTTACTGTTACCTTCATTTTGCGGATAGGCAACTCCTTCAGATGAGATCATTTCACCTTTTTTAGTCGTACAGCTATTTAAAACACCAACGGTTTTGTCCGCGTTAATAGAATAGTTTGCAGTTGTATTGGCTACACAATTACGCTGAAAAAACATCGGTAAATGCGCAATTTCATACCACTTACCTGCGTATTTATTAATATCGATAGAATCAACAGCGACAGGTTTAGTATTGGTGTCTGCAAAGGTGCTCAAAGGAAGCATTAAACTGACCGCTGCAAGGCTACTGCTGATGACCAGTGATTTAAATAATAGTTTCATGATTGCCCTCTTCTGTTTATTTCATACGTTTAAACATACGTCAGAGGGCTGTGAACAAAGTGTGAATTTTAAAAATTAAGCAACATTAATAAGGATTTAGTTGTATTTCTTTAGAGCATCTGCAACTGGAAAATCAAGCTCAAAGCACACCCCCTCGACGGTGTTATAAACTCGATAGCGGCCATGATGTAGATCCATAATTGAAGCAACAATCGACAAACCTAATCCACCTGTTTGATTCTCATCACTTCGACTTGAGTGGCATTGGTAAAATCTTTCAAAAAGATGCTCAAGTTGATGATCTGCAATTGAAACACCTCCCGTTACGACAGTCAGACTCACCCATTGCTTATGCTCAATCATCTTATGTTTTGTTGCGATATAAATAGTTCGCTTGTCGCTACCGTGAACCAACGCATTTAAAATCAGGTTATAAACAGCTCTTTGAAAAAGCTCAGGATCTGCAAATAACGTTTGAGCTTCTAAGTTAAAACTAAAATGACAGTCTTGTTCCTCGGCCTGATATTCAAAAATCTGGCATAGCCTATCCATAACATCTTGGAGGTTTATTTCTTGTTTATTTACAAGCACCATTTTCTGATCGGCTCTTGCCAAGAAAAGCATGCTATCAATCATGCGTTTTAATCTGTGGTAATCGTCTAAATGAGAAACCAGTAAATCTTCATATTGTTCAACCGAACGTTCGCCAGTTAAGGCAATCTCGGTTTGCCCAATCAGATTATTTAAAGGTGTGCGGAACTCATGTGCGATATCTTCAGAAAAACGGTTGAGCTGCGTATAGCCCTTTTCAATACGCTCAAGCATGTGGTTTATATCTTTTGAAAGCAGATCAACTTCTAAAGGTGAATTTGGGAGGTTTAACCGTTTCTGTAGCTGATTTACGTTAATAGAATGAGTTTGCTTGCGAAGCTGTTGTAGCGACTTTAAACCTAAATGACACACTAAAATGCAAAGCACAAAGATCGCAAACACGCCCCCGACCACATACATCAAGAGACTTTCTTGAAAAGGTAAAAGAATATTAATGCGTTCCGACCATTGTTTACCTGCAATGAGCAGATAAGGTTCGTTATTAATTTTTATGGATTTCCAAGCAATGCGCGTTGGATAGGGGTTGTTAGATAAATCTTGAAATTGAAGACTGTCGCGCTGTGCAAGTTCAGGTAGTTGAATGTGAAGCGGATTGATATTAATTAAAGTTTTGTCTTTATGAATAAGCAGAAATAAGTTGTCTTGATTGCCAAGCATGTTTTGATACAGCTTAGGCCGCGCAATAATTTGCTCTACATTTTCGCTATCTTGTAGCAAAATTTCCAAACGGTTAATTCTGTCTGCTAAAGCTTTATCTTGTTGCTTTAATAAAATCTGGTTAATACCCAAATAGGTCATAAAGCCGACTGAACATAAAATTAAGGCAGAACAGAGCGTGACCAGTAATGTAATACGGACTTCAAGAGAACGCACAAATTTAAAGTTCATAAGCTAACCGAAATTTTATAGCCCAAGCCACGTATGGTATGAATAAGTTTTAATTCATATCCCTCATCAATTTTGCTTCGTAAACGGCGTACAGCGACATCAATAAAGTTTGTATCAGTGTCAAAGTTAATATTCCAAACTTCGGAACCAATTTGTCTGCGCGTCACAATTTGCTCTTTGTTGAGCAACAAATAACGCAACAAATTAAATTCGGTTTTACTCAGCTCAATTAAGTTGCCACTACGCCATACTTTATGACCAACCATATCCATTTTTAGATCACTAATAGACAACTCATTTTCTTGCAGATATTGCTGTCGTCTTAACAGACTTTTAATGCGTGCCAATAGTTCAATATAGGAAAAAGGTTTAGCCAAGTAATCATCTGCACCCAACTCTAACCCTTTCACTCTATCCATCACCTGATCTTTTGCCGTTAAAAAAATCACCGGAATTTTTGAAAACTGACGTAGGACCTGTAATACGCCCCAGCCGTCTATGTCCGGCAACATGACATCAAGAATAAGCAAGTCATATTGATCTCTCTTTAGCATTTCCAAACCTTGCAGCCCTAAGTGAACACATTCCGCTTGATATGCAGACTCTTTTAATCCTTTGACCAAATAAGTGGCGATCTTGATCTCGTCTTCAATAATAAGGATACGCATTTTGTAGAGACTCATTTGAAAGATGACAACTTTGTAATGTGATTGTCATGCTTGAAATTAAGCAATTTGTTTAAGATTTTCAAAGCGACATAGAGGCAATCATCATGAAAAAATTGAACTGGCTGATGTTAGCAGCCGTGCTATTCGGTAATAGTACTTTTGCACAGCCCCCTGCTTTGAATCAAGTTTATTCGTTAGATCTTCAAACTGCCCACCTGCTAGCCGACAGTGCAAAAGAGGCATGCAAAAAATTAAATCAAAATATTGCGGTTGTTGTTGTAGATCGCGGTGGTAATCCATTAACTGCCGAACGGCATGAGTTGGTGGGCCCGCATAACTTAATGGCTGCCGAGAAAAAAGCCTATACCGCGTTATCGACCAAAACATCGACCTTAGTTTTAAGCCAAAACAGTAACCAAAACCCCGATGCAAAAAATTTAACCACGGTAGCAAATTTACTTTTGTTAGGCGGTGGCGTACCTATTCGTTTTGAGAACCAAGTGATCGGAGCCATTGGGGTTGCAGGTGCTGGCGGCGCACAAAATGACAATCAATGCGCAAGCAAAGCCATTGAAACCGTTTTTCGTTCATAAGGAGTTCATCATGACTAAATCATTTATTGCTTTATCTTCATTATTTATAGCTTCAGCTACATTTGCACAAACTAATCCACTAAGTGTGCATGTGTTAAACCTAGAGACGGGTTTGCCCTCTTCTCAGGTTGAAGTGGTTTTAGAAAAAAATACCAATAACCAGTGGGTTAAACTCAATCAGCAAGTGACCGATTCAAATGGTCGTATTACTGCGCTCTATCCAGAAAATAAAAAACTAGAGCAAGGTATTTATAAAGTTACTTTTAAAACAGAAGACTGGTTTAAAAAGAACAAACAACAAACTTTTTTTGCCGAAGTTCCTGTAATTTTTAAAGTCGATGGAAGCGTAAATCACTACCATATTCCGTTACTACTTAGCCCTTACGGTTATTCAACCTATAGAGGCAACTAAAATAAAAAACCCCTTTATCTGTTGTGCACAAGTAAAGGGGTTGATTAAAAACGATGCGTTTTACGAACAAACACCATTGCTAATAACCGATTTTTTGTTTGAATCTAGCGCCACAATTGAAGAAGAAACCGTATTAATAATTTGAGTCATTGCCTCACTTGAAGCATTCACAATCGCATCCATCTTTTTAGTTTTTTGATCAATCGGCTGCTTGAAAGCAATTCGACAATTGAGCTGAGATCCTGCATTCGTGATGACTTTTGCATTATTTGATTCTAATTGACTAGGCGGTATTTGACGCTTCACCACCCAAGACACTGCAATATTAATATAGCTTTTATCTACAATATCAAAATGAGAAAAGTCTGTAGAAACTCGATATAAAGGCTGATTATTTCCAGCAAGCCCACTGCTATAACTGTCAATTGCCCCTAATTTTTGCTGTAAACCCGCCGACAAGGTATCGCGTAATTGCGTACCCATGGTCGATGTCCAGCGTTCATTGTTTAACACCGTAGACTTACCACTACTGTCTTGGAGTACCAAAGGTGCACGGTCCAATCGGTCTGGAATCCCGACGGGTAATACCTCAATCACCTGCACAGTTGATTTTGTAGCCGCAGTAATTTTAGGGGACATCGTATAATAATTTGGCGTTGGCGAACTCGAACATGCCGTCATGGCAACAGCCGTTAAAAACAGGCCGCTCCCAAGCAGCCATTTGGCTGCTTTAGGATGTTGAAAAGATAGAATGTTTTTATTTTTCATCATCGGTCTCTGGTGTTTTACCACGAATAATTGATTCAGGATGTTGTTCAATATAGTCTGCCATTAACTGTAATGAAGCTGCTGCACGTGTCATTTGCTGTAATGCTTTACGTACGTCTTGTTGTAACGGCGCATCACTCGACAAAATAGACTCTGACGATCTTACAGTTTTACGAACATCGTCTAAGGTTGCTTGTAAACCAGGTGCAACTTTTCCATCTAACTGTTTAACCAGTTTGTCGGTAGACTCAATGGCTGTGTTCATATTGTTGAGCGTTTTACGTACATCTTGCCCAATCTCAACTAACGGGAATTTGGTTAACTTGTCAGCAATCTGAGAAACTTGTGCTTGTAAGCCACTCAGTTCGGTTGGTGTAGTTGGAACCACCACACGGTCATCACTCAAAATTTGTAATGTGGCTGGCTTAGCTTTAGGGAACTTATCTAGGGCAATATAGTTTTGGCCCGTGAGAAGGTTGCCTGTTCTCATTTGAGCACGCCATCCATGTTCAACAAAATCTTTGAAAATATTGCTGTTTGGATTGAGTGCCTGTCCATTCTCAACGCGTGACGGATAGATGACCGCCTCAACACGCATACGAATCTGCTTATAGTTGTTATAAAACTCTGCATTAATCGATTTAACATTACCAATTTCAATGCCCATGAAATCAATTGGTGCGCCAACAGACAGTCCACGTAATGAATGATCAAAGTACATGATCACACCACGAGGTTGCCCATCCGGTTCTTTTAATGCCTCAGTTTTCGAATCCCACAGATTAAAGCGACTATGATTTGCCGCTGTGGTAGCACGCGAACTTTCAGGGATTCCAAAAGCAATACCGCCCGCGACAATACTTGCCAGCGACTGAGTATCTAAACTAAATCCTGAAGCATTCAGGCTCACATCAATACCACTCGCCTGCCAAAAACGTGCATCGGTGGTGACAAACTTGTCATACGGTGCACGGATAAAAGTTTGCAGCTCTACAGTTTTACCATCATCAGATAACTTATAGGCTGTAATTTGCCCCACATTAATTCGACGATAATAAATTGGGGAACCGACATCTAAAGACCCCAAATCATCTGCATTTAAGAAAAATTCTTTGCCCGGCACATCGGAAGTAATCACTGGCGGTATTTCTAAGCCAGTAAATTCAAGCTTTTTCTCTTCCGACTTGCCACCATCCACTTCAATATATGAACCTGACAATAATGTATCTATTCCTGAAACCCCACTCGTCCCAATCCGTGGTCGCACAACCCAAAACCGTGAATCTTTTGCGGCAAAGTTACTGGCATCTTTACGCAAATCGATTCTGGCAATCACATGTGAACGGTCCTCTGAAAGATCAATCTGGCGTACTACGCCAATATCCACCTGTTTATAACGGACCGTTGTTTTACCTGCGACCAATCCCTCAGCCGTCCTAAAAGATACGTCAATGGTCGGGCCGTGAGACAAGAGCGCTTTTATCGCTAATGAAAGCGCAATTAAAAGAGCAATCAATGGAATGAGCCAAATTAAAAGAGGCTTCCACCGACTTTTCTTTTCTTGGGGTTCTGGCAAATCATTCATGCTATCCAGTTCAACATCCGGATCACGACGATCTGAGTTACCAGGGGTTATTTCATTTTCAGACATACTCATTGTTCTTTTATTGACTGGGATTAATGGAATCATTATTCAACGGCGGGTGTTCTGCCTGAATAATCTTGTTTTTGTTTGAGGCAAAAGAAGAAGGCTTATTTGTATTTTGAGATGCGTAGAAGTTATCCCAAATAAGTCGTGGGTCAAAACTTAACGATGCAAACATGGTTAACACCACAACCGCACCAAAAGCGATCGAACCCGGCCCTGCTAAAATGGTAGCAAGCGATTGGATCTGAATGAGTGCTGTTAAGAGTGCCACCACAAATACGTCAATCATTGACCAACGTCCAATAAACTCGACAACTCGATATAATTTAACGCATTGCTCAGGTAAAAACTTCCAAGCTGACGATTGTTGAAGATATACCGCCACCAATAAAAAATACAAAATTAGTAGCTTCAACATGGGAATAAAAATACTGGCCATGAAAATGACCACTGAAACCAGATAGTCTCCACTTTGCCAAAAGTAAATGACCCCACTCATGATGGTATCTTGCTGGCTACCCAACAGTGAGTCAGTCACCGTCATTGGAAGCACATTGGCTGGAATATAGAGAATAGTCGCAGCCACCACTAAAGCAAAAGTTCGATTCAAACTCGCTGGTTTACGTGAATGCAGCACGCTATTACAACGAATACAACGTAAAACTTGATAGCTTTTATCTCGTCGTTTTTTTCCATTTTGAGCAGAATTTACGACGCCACAGCAATGACACACAATTAATGAGAGATCTTTGGCTCTTGGGTATTGCTTAAGCATTGATCCTTGCTGCAAGCTTTGTGTTTGGGTCACATTTTTTATCGTTTTCATGGCAGTGACCTATCAATTTCGTTCCATATATCACTCACCTTTATGGAAGTAATATAGACCAACAATACACTCAAGATCGCAAATGCCCATAACGCAATTTCGGGAATCACCAACACCATTCCTATTAACTTCACAAGCGTGACCAAGATTCCGATTAAGAAGACCTCAACCATTCCCCACACTCTCATAAAATAAAGTGTACGTAAGGCAAATACTAAAAATGTGGGTCTTTTCTTCAATACGCTTACTGTGCCCAACACATAGGAGAGTAATAACAGATAGGAAAGTGGCACAATAAAAGTGGTGATTAAAATAAGAATGCCAACAAAAGCCCGATCATAATGAAACATTACCCAGACCGCACCCAGTAAGGTAGTTTCAGAGATGTTGCCCTGCAATTCAATTTTTACAATAGGAAAGCTATTGGCAATAATAAATACAATTAATGCCGTTAAGATTAAAGCCAACAGTGTCGAAAAAGGTTTGGTGTGCCGATAGAGTTCAGCACCGCAGCATAAGCAATAAGCTCTTTTTCCATAAGCAAGTGGGGTTCTACGATAGACAGTATCGCATTCCTCACAACCTGCTAATTCTTTAAGCTTCATAGTTATACTCTGAGATTTATATTTTTAACTGTGTCACACAAAACTCTTTTTATTACTAAGGTAAATTAAAATATAAATCAATCGAAAAACTATCCAAGTCATCATAAATTTTGAGATGAAAATTACCGTGTACTGTTCAATATATTATTGAAACTGCTGAATAATCTGTACAAATTATGTGGTCAAATTAAAATAGAACCTAAAAGTCAAAGGCTTAAGCTGAGATAACACAGTTTTATGACCAAAATATCTTAGATCGGCATGCGACAGCACGAAACCATCAAAAATTTAGCATTTCTGAACAGTACGGCATGTGAGTGATTGGAAAAACAGTACAAAAGAATAGCGTGTTGGTTATAGAGGCGGGCAGAGATTTACTTAAAAATATGAGCACTCATAGAGTACTCTCAAGTTTCTAAATCTTTAACCCTCTCTTTTTAATATGATAATTTTAATTAGAATATAAAACCAAAACATTAATCACTTTTATATTCAAATATACATTCTATTCAAGAACGGCAATTTCAAATCTTATATTTTTCTTTAAAATAAATGTAATTATGAAGATTAATTTAAATATATTAAAAATTAATTTATGCGACACAATTATCAAAAAACTAATTTTAAGCAGATTGTTTTTTAATTTATATAAAAATTAAGACCAGCCTAACAATTAAAAATTAATCACTTAAATATCAATAAACTAAAAATTTGTTTTCAAAATTAGATATAAGCAATACGCTTTAATTTCATAAAATATTCTTTATATTATTGTAAATAAATTTTATCTCTGATTAAAAAATTAATAGTTGATTTAAACACTCAGAATTACCACCAGACCTTAGTTCACACGTATTTTAAGCACATTATTTTTTATAATTAAACTTAAGAAAACCACTAAACCTGAAGGTTTGCTTAAGTAATTTTCATACTGTATTTTAAAAATGAAAAATAAATAAATTTATATATTAAAGATAGAGCTAATAATAAAAGTGAGATCAAAATGATTGAATGGTTACAAGGTGTTTTAAAGCACAGCCCCGAAATATTATTGTTCTTATCACTCGCAATCGGCTTCTGGATTGGACAATTCCAATTTGGAAAATTTCAATTTGGTGGAGTCGCAGGCTCCTTACTCGTCGCAGTTGTTTTAAGCCTTATTGGCGTACCTGTCGATAACGGCGTTAAAGCAATTTTATTTGCTCTCTTCATTTACGCAGTAGGCTTTGAAAGTGGCCCTCAGTTTTTTAAATCACTGGGTCCACAGTCCATAAAAGAAATTCTTTTAGCAGTATTCATGGCAGTGTGTGGTTTAGTCACTGTTTTAGTGATGGCTAAAATTTTTCATCTCGATAAAGGTTTGGCTGCGGGTCTCGCTGCGGGCGGCATGACTCAATCAGCGATTATTGGGACTGCGGGAGATGCAATTTCTAGACTCGATCTCCCACTCGCAGAAATTCAAAGACTTCAAGCAAATGTCGCGATTGGCTATGCGGTCACTTATATTTTCGGTTCCTTGGGAGCAATTATTGTCTGTGTGAATATCTTGCCTAAATTTATGGGTAAAGAAATTCACGACGATGCTTTAAAAGCTCAAAGTGAACGACTGAAAGGTGCTTTTGAATTAGCCCCAGGCCAAGAACTGGCAATGCCCGAAATTGTTGGCCGTATTTATAAAGTTAAACAAGCCAATGGGCAAACTATTGCGGAAATTGAAGCAAAAGAGCCGAGTATTACGATTGAACGGTTAAAACGTAAAGATCAGTTTATTGATGTCGCTCCCGAGCTAACTTTACAAACAGACGATGTCATTTTACTGGTTGGTCGCCGTGCGAATGTAGTTTCAGTTGCCGAGCAAATCGGTAGCGAATTACAGTCATCGCAAGGTATGGAAATGATTATGGATACCAGCGATGTCATCCTAAGAAATTCCAAATATCTCAACCGCACCTTAGGAGACATTAAGGCCAATACGCCTGCGTATTTAAAGCACGGTATTTATGTACTTGCAATTAAGCGTAACGATGAGACACAACCTTTAAGTGACGATACTGTTTTACGACAAGGTGATGTAGTCACAGTATACGGAACAAAAAGCGACCTCGAGCGCTTGGTGAAAGAAGCAGGTAAAGCCCTACCTGAAAGTTTAAAAACGGACTGGATTTTCCATGGTGCAGGCCTTGTGGTTGGCTTAGTGATTGGTCTTTTTGTGATTCGTTTAGGTGATGTGCCATTAACTCTTGGTGCCGGTGGCGGTGCTTTACTATCAGGTCTTCTGTTTGGTTGGATTCGAAGCAGAAATCAAGTGCATGGCAATATGCCTTTAGCAGCTTCACAGCTTCTTAAAGATTTGGGTCTTGCAGGCTTCGTTGCTGCCGTCGGCTTACAATCAGGTTTACAAGCTATTCAAACCATTAAAGAAAGTGGTCTTTCACTCTTTATGATTGGAGTTGTGGTAACACTGGTTCCTCTCCTACTTTCCATGCTCTTTGCTCGTTATGTTCTGCGTTATGACAACGTTGCAGTAATGGCAGGTGCACTATCTGGTTCACGCAGTGCAAACCCTGCATTTGGTGCAATTTTAGACAAAGCAGGAAACTCGATTCCGACCGTTCCATTTGCAATTACCTATGCCCTAGCAAATGTGTTCTTAACCTTGCTCGGACCACTGATTGTAGGCTTGGCCTGATTTTATACATTGAATTAGAAATTTTATTCATCTCACTATAATTAAGGAGACGTCCCATGGGGAAAGTCGATTATTCTAAATACGCAAAACTTAGCCCATTTGAACTTAAAGATAATTTAATAGAATTAGCTCAAAGCAGAACTGACCGAATGATGTTAAATGCTGGGCGTGGTAATCCGAACTTTCTTGCGACTATCCCACGTAGAGCATTCTTTCAACTGGGTTTGTTTTCTGCGACCGAATCCGAATTTTCATTTTCCTATATGCCAGAAGGTTTAGGCGGCTTCCCGCGCCCCGTTGGACTCCAGTCACGTTTTGATAATTTCATTTTGGAAAACCGTGACAAACCCGGTGTGGTCTTTTTAGGTAAAGCCGTGTCTTATGTACGTGACCAGTTAGGCTTAGATCCAGATCTTTTTTTACTTGAAATGGTTGAAGGGATTTTAGGGTGTAACTATCCAGTTCCAGACCGAATGCTCCGAGTGAGTGAAACCATTATTAAAGAGTACGTCTTACGAGAAATGGGCGTACAAGGCATGCAAAAAAGAGACTTAGATTTGTTTGCCGTTGAAGGCGGAACAGCCGCAATGGCCTATATTTTTAACTCTTTAAAAGAAAATAAAATTATAAAAAATGGTGACCGTATTGCCATTGGTAGCCCTATTTTCACGCCATATCTTGAGATTCCAAAACTCAATGACTACCAACTTGAAGAAGTATTAATTGCGGCAGACCCTAAACTCGATTGGCAATATCCAGAATCGGAGCTTAGAAAGTTAGAAGATCCGTCTATTAAAGCATTCTTTTTAGTCAACCCAAGTAACCCGCCATCGGTAAAAATGAGCGATGAAGGACTTGCAATTTTGGCTGATATCGTCAAAAAACGCCCTGATCTGATCATTTTGACCGATGACGTTTACGGTACGTTTGCCGATAACTTCAAATCACTTTTTGCGATCTGTCCTGACAATACGATTCTGGTTTATTCGTTCTCTAAATACTTTGGTGCGACAGGCTGGCGACTTGGTGTCATTGCACTTTCAAATAACAACGTGCTTGATAAACAAATTGCGAACTTATCGAAAAAAGAGAAGAAAGAGCTTGAAGAGCGCTATTCATCTTTAACTACCGACCCAGCAAGCATTAAATTTATTGACCGCTTAGTTGCCGATAGCCGAAATGTTGCTTTGAACCATACCGCTGGTCTGTCTACCCCGCAGCAAGTTCAAATGGTTTTATTTGCCTTGTTTAATATGATGGACTCACGCCAGAGCTATAAAAAAGCAGTTAAATCTGTTGTTCGTGAACGCGACGCAGCACTTTATAGACAGCTTGGTGTCGAGGTTCCAACAGATCCAAATGCTGTGGACTACTACACCCTAGTCAACCTTGAAAATACATCACGTACTCTCTATGGAGATGAGTTTGCCGATTGGGTCATGAAAAATAAAAATCCGACCGAGCTATTGTTTAGAGTTGCCGATGAAACAGGTGTAGTTTTATTACCGGGTTCTGGCTTCGGTGTGCAGCACCCTTCTGCCCGTGCATCTTTAGCTAACCTGAATGAATATCAATATGCTGCAATTGGTGACTCTTTAAGACGCTTTGCAGATGAAGCTTATGCAGAGTATTTAAAAACTAAAAAAGGCAAATAAGCACCTATATAAAGTGAGGCTCTAGCAGCCTCACTTTTTCCTTTCTGTTCTTTAATTTACTATTTCAATTTTTGAATGTAAAAGGTTCAATTTAAGCATTTACCTTTAAAAAGTAATCTAGCAACTGATCAAGTTCTTCATTTTGGCTTGAACCGAAAAGTCCAAAAATTGCACCATCAATCATAAATACAAAAATATCAGACTCTTCATATGTGGCTCTTTTTTTAGATTCTCGCAGAACCCAGAAAATTTCATTTTTAAGCCATCGCCTATAGCGAATCGCGGTTTGATATGCATTTGGATAAAGCTGTTTAATTTCAAAAAGCGCTTTAAACAGCAGGTAATACGCCCCCTTTAAGTCAGCATGTAAAAGGTAAATTTGTCTAAGCTTAAGAGCCAAATCTGGATATTGACGAGACTCACTCACCGCTCTCACTTTTTCTTTTAAGTGTTCTTTTTGAACCAACAAACACATTTCAATTAATCTTTCTTTTGAGTGAAAGTAGTTGTAAAAAGTGGCTTTAGAAATTTTAGTTTCACTAACAATTCGGTCCACCCCGACCTTGTTGAAGCCGTATTGTTTAAATAAGTCTGCTGCTGTGTTAAGCGCTCGCGTCGCTCTAAATGAAACTTCTAAATTTTTCATGTTTACTGCTTAAAATAATTTTTTGTTGTATATAAAAGAGATAGAAATGCCGTCACTCTTAAAATGAGTGTTAAATACAGGCATGCGAAAGCTGCACAATAATGGTGTGCTAACCTATCTCTGGTTTATTGTTGCTATGTTTTAGTCGTAACGATTCTTAAGGTGTAGAAACCTAAAGTCGGTTAAATCGTTTTAAAGACTGTTTAAGCGGTATGAGTCGAGAGAATTTGGCAAAGGCCAATAAAGAAAAAGAATTAGTACGCATAGCGGACTCCTTTTGATTTAGAAGAGTCTTACCAATTACTGCTAAATAATGGTGGCAAGACTAGAAGGGTTAGCAGACTGGTACAAAAGGAAACCAGCACACCCGAAGGTGTCCCTCCTAGCCTCACCATAAAGGCGTGACTTAAGAGAACGCACAAAAACCAAAACAGCATTGTTGTGCGCCTTTTGTAGACGGTCTGCTAAAACCGACTGGCAATGTAGGCCAGCAGGCAAAGGATAATCGGCAAGGTTTAGAGTGTCAATGTAAGGTTGAATAGAAAATAGTTAAATAATTATTGTTTTTCATTCAATTAGATATTGAATCTTAATAATAACCAAGTTCAACTTTAAAGAAGCTAAACATTTAAACTAAAACCATATTTACAAACAAAAAAGCCAACTCTTTCGAATTAGCCCTAATTACCTCACGACCACGTCTGTGAAAATTGCTTTTGATTTTATTGTTCGCAACAATCTTCATCATTTTTGTTATGAGTCTAAATTAGCCTTTCTTTATGACAATCCGATTAAAAAAACACCGCAATCTGGCTTAAAACATACTTGATACATAAAAGATAATTTTTAGAGAACTGCATCACAATTTAAAGAGGTATGTATTATAAACACATACACAGCGCAAGGTTTAAATCTATTATGCTTGAGTTATCTAATTGTTAAGTATGTATGATGGAACAGCAAACTTTATTACAAGAACTGAACTCACTCATTGAATACTACTCAAAAAGAACCGATTGCCCGCCTACTCGTATACGCATCGGCTACAGGGCTTATGCAAAATTGATGCAGTGCCCGCCTTTTGCAGATGAAGTGATGAACTCAGCCCTAGATCCCAATAAGCGAAAATATAAAAAGTTAAAAATTAAAATTACAAAAGATGATAATCAGTTGGAACTGGAATAAGTTTTATAAAATTTGAAAATCTAATAATTTATTCAAAGATAAAAGCCCATGAACTGAGCCTTTATCTTTTATAAAAAGCAAATAGTCTTTAAAACTCGACTTGTACCGTGACCGTGTCTTGGTAAGTTCCCGCTGGTACTGTATCTGCGTTTTCATCAACAATTTTTGTGGTAAACACATAATTCTGCTGAGTTACTCCATTATGTACGCCTGGGTTAATCGTTGCATTTAAACTCGACCAACGCTCGTTACCGCTTCCCCATCGATCATTCGATGAGTTCTTGAAAATATCGTATTTTAAATACGTATTTCCCGTTTGCGACTTCATAGCTCGTTGGTCGCCATTTTGCGGGGAAAGTCCATTGTTTAAACTGACATAATACGGCGTATTCACAGAACATCGTATTCCCATAGATGACTGAACAGGTTCAAGCTTGGACGCAAACGCTGCTGTACCAAAGTTTACGTCTTGAGCTAAAATTCGACAGTCCGGAAGTACAGTAATTGACAGTGAACCAAGCGAGTCTGTTCCAGTTCCCCAGTTAAAACCGATACCCAATACCCCGCGTTTAAATCCTGGGCTTTCAAAGAATATACCGATTCCGGCAATAGCAACCCCTGGTACCGAATAGAACCATTTTACTTTTAACGGTGAATCAGCCTGATAAACACCAGGTGATACGCTTTGCCCAGCCGGAAGGCGTATATAAAAAGGCAAATTACCATCTGGCCCGCTAAAAAGATTGACCAGTGTAAAGCTACTCATGTCTTTTTCTTGGCCTAAGCTAATGATTTCATTGTTACTATCTAAAATAACAGCATTGAGCTTTTCTCCGGTTTGAGCGTTGGTAAACGAATTCGACATTTGTTCAACTCGATATTTTAGATATGTCATGTTTGCTAAAGCCAGACTAAAACCCGTACATGACAAACCAGAATTAAACTGTGAAGAATTCTCACCGTTTTCCATTAGGTAAATAGACGGAACCGAAATAGTAGATGAACCGGAAGCACTCACACTACATGCAGCATGAGCCAAATTTCCAGCCAACATCAGTCCAGAAAACATACATAAATGGCTGAGTAATTTTTTTGTTTTTATTTTCATGGTAAAGATACCTCATGACACGTAACAGGCTTAACCACCACAATTTGTTGCTTGGCTTGTTCTACATCTACAGAAAAATCTGCCTTACATACGCTCTGATCTGAACGTTGAACAGTTACGGTATTGTTGGGTTTCAAGTTTTCTAAATAGACAATGCCATCCATTCCCACATAAGACGACTCTTGGTCAGCTCTATGCACGACTGAACCAACAGGTATCGGTTTGCCGTCTGCTTGAGTTAAATAAACGTTAGCAGAAATAGACTGATGAACTGGGAACTTAATCACAACACCCGAGCCGCGTTTAGCAGCAATACGTTGTTCAACTTGCGTGATTGTAAAGTTTGAAGGTAAATCGATTGGGTCGACGCTGTATTTACCCGAATAATAAGGCGTCACCGATGGCACAAAAATATGGCCTTTTTTATTACTACGACCAATTAAACTGTTTTCGTATCTAACCAAAACATCTGGTACTTGGTTGGTATCGACCAATGCAAAAGAATCGCCTAAACGGTTTGAAGCAAATATCTCACCCCCCATATAAATAAGTGAACCAGATAGACCAAACCAATAGTTATAGTCATGGTTTCCAGACATACCAAAGTCGGTATTGATATAACCATTGCGGTAATTGACACGTGCCTGATTTAAATCTTCACTATTTTCATTAAAGCGTCGGGTCAAGTCGACACCCACACCGCCCTCAGACGGCACAGAACGGTTGAAATTAACATAACCCGTATCGCCCTCTTTATTAAATGCATAACCCGAGTTCACAGTCGCGTTTCGTTGGAACAGTGGTATCGAAAGCTGAAATGCAGCACTCCACTCTTTTTCGATAAAGTCACGGTTGGCACTTAAGGAAACGGTCACACCATTCATATAAGTCGGTAAAACAGGTGCCCATGACAAGTTTAAGAAGCGGTTTTTAAAGTCATTCGCCTTAGTATTAATATAACCGACGCCAAATGTGCCTGAGTTTTTGGTCGCAAAGTAAGTATTGGCCGTTAAGCTTTTATTGCTATTGACCGAAATTAAATTGCTATATTGCAGCCGTGAAAGATCGGTATATTCATCATCGCGCTGGTTATGGTTAATACTAAAACCAAACCGATTACGGTTATAGCTGTACCCGACCGTATATTGATTACCCTCTAAATCTTTAGCTCGATCTTCAGACATAGACTTATCGGCCTTACTTTGGCTAAAAGAAGCACTCAGCACACCTAAGTTTGCAAGCTTGAGTACAGACCCTGCACCCAATAACTGTAAGTCTGAAGAAAGTTCTGTACGACCTTCTACGGTAAACCAGTCATTGACCCCATAACGGGCATCGGCTGCACTTGCAAATTTTCCATAAGAAAAGTTCTTAAGTCCGTAGTCTTCACGAATTTTCCCTAAAGACAATGAGTAATCAAATAAGCCGGGCTTGAGCAAAGTATTAGAAATATAAAATGGGACCGCTGTTGTAACCTGACGCCCGACTGCATCGGTCGTGACCACAACAGCTTCCCCTTTACCATTAATAAAAGGAACATTGTTTAAAATAAACGGCCCAGACTGTACCTCTGTTGAACTGGTCTTTTGACCATTAATAATTAAATCGACTGTACTTGGCAACGCGGCTTGCCCAATAAACTGTGGCAATGGATAGGTAATTAAATCGGGTCGAGTTGAATAATTTCTCTGTACCTGAAAACCACCTAGACGGACAGAGCTTCCCCAAGTCGTTTTACTACCGGTAATAATGTCACCTAGTACAAAAGATGTAGCGTTATTTTGGTTATCAAATTGCCAAGATGTGTCATAACGACGATAGCCATCATTGTCTAAAGACTCGGCGTTACCTTCATTTTTATATTGATTTTTGACATAGACACCAGAGTTTTTAATAACCCCTAACGGAGAGAAAAAACGCTGCTCAGTAAATAAACTACTGGTTGAACCACCTTGATAGGGTCTATAAGTATAAAAATCATAGTTATTGAGCAGCCCTATACCAGATTGAGCAACGACAGGCTTATACCATGAGTCTTTACCTAAAACTTGAGTCGGCATCCAAGCAGGTGGAAAGTTAAGCTTAAAATATTGGTTTGATGATTGATATTCATAGCTTACATCTTTCAACTTATCTAAAGATATCCAGTCACTTGCATCACCACTAAACCCCAAAGTTAAGATATCTTGATTGGTTAAAGCGGTCTCGTTGTTTGTCAGTAGCTCCTGAGGAATGTGAATTTCTAACTCATCGATCAGCTTGTTTTTTTGTATGAAGTACTCATCATTTTTAACAATGACAGGCACAACCTGCTGAACTGAATATTGGTTTACAACCAAGTCTAGATATAGCTTAAACAATTGATTAATTTCGTTAATATCTTTTGGTGGTGGAGGCAAATCGCCAGCAACAGCAACATTTGGAATATTTGAGCATCCACCCGACAACAAAATTAGCAAAATACTTTTGCATAAATTATTATGCCGAAGGATCATGTTGGATCCTCCATTTTTGTGATTTCGATCAACTCTTGTTTTATGCCAGAGCTATCAACACCATAAATTTTAGAAGTTTTTAACAATTCATTTGCAGTCGTCTTATCAATAGCAAACTTCACGGTACTATTCGATAACACATAGCCAAAAGCAGCTTTCCCTAAAGAAATATCATTGCCAGTTTTTGAAGTTTTAAGTGCCGAAAGACGAGCAAACTTCTGTCCATTATTTTTTAAATATAGCTCAGACTGGCCTTTGTCATTGTTGCGGACGGACCACTGTAAAACGGGTTTGGCTAAAGGATTTTTTGCATTCGCTTTTTGGCTCTCTTCAGTTAAACCACTACCAATACCTTTTCCATAGGCAAATAACGGAATTGAGTAACGCATTTGGAAACTCACTTTAGAAGCGTCTTGCTCGTTTCCATCGGAAAGGCGAATCGGTAACTCATCTACAATCAACCGATATGACTGTTCTTTGCCATCTGGCAAATTGGCGCTTTTGGTTAAACGAAGCATATGCTTCTCACCTGCTTTAATTTTAGCTACAGGCGGGCTTGGTATAATTTCGGATTGCTCATTATAGTTATCTTTTAAGCCATCTTGATTCCATTTAAACACCCGAATTTGCACCATCGCATCGGTCTTGCCGGTATTTTGAAGCCAAACCGCTGTTGCTTTTTCATTGGCTTCAATTTTTGGATAAATAGGCCAAATTAAAAAAGTTGCTTGCGCCATCACAGGTGTAACAAGTGATAATGTACTTGCAAATAAAAAAGATTTTAAAATGCCATTTTTAATAAATGCAGAATTGTTCATACAAATCACCATGTAATCATTATTGAAACAGTATCTTTATAAATTCCAGCAGTATGTGGTTCATTATTATTTTCTAAATCAACGACACCATATATTTCAAAACTTGCCAGACGGTTTGTAGGCGTTGTCGCAGGTAATAAATATTTATTACCGACAATATATTCAGTAGACAAACTGCTAGAGTTATATAACTTATAAGGCAAATAATTCGAAGATGAACCATTTTTCATACGTCTTATATTATTCTGTAGATTTTCACCACCATCTATAGAAATACTAACAGGCAAGCTTTCAGTACAACGAATATTCCAAGATTCTTTGCTATTTATAATATTAGAAACGACTTTATCTCTTGATAAAGCTGAATATTGACCAAAATCCATTTTCTGTTCGATATTATCTATTGAGCATCCATTTTCAATTTTAGCCTGAACTTTAAAACTAGAATTTAATTGAGGATCTACCGCATATACAAATGGACTTACAGATAGCAATAATATTGCTTTAAAATAAAAATATTTCATTTTCTTAAAACTCAATTGTAATTGGCACTATATCTTTATACTCACCCTTAGATATACGACCACCATCGTGTATGGCTTGACCAAAAATATCGATATTCTTTTTAGTATTCATATCATTAAGAATAAAAGCATCATTCGCTCTAATCACTTGTTTATCTAAACCATAGAGCAAGTTATAAGCAACAAAATCTCTACCATTACTTAATGCATGATAATAATTTTGTGAAAAAGAAACAGGAACTTTACTATCATTATTTCCAGAACCAAATATTATTTTTACAGAATAAATACCAGCACACTGTATCTGTAAACCAGAGTTTCCATTATTTATCAAACTTGCGTCAATTACCCCATTAAAACCAGTTGAGGTTTCACCAAAATCAACAGTTCCGAAATTTAAATTTGTCGCATTATTTTCAACAACTTTATTATTAATAGAACAAGAAGGTAATAATTCAATTTGATTTGTTAACTTAGCTCCAATTTCACCAGCATTTAATGAAGAAATTAAAAAATAAGAAATTATAAATATAGAACCGCGATTAAATATCATCTCCCCTCCATTTAAAACAGGTTCACTCGCTTTTAAGTAAACCTGCCACTCAATTAATTATTTCTTTTTATATTTAGAAATTTACAGTAACTAATAGAGTATCTTTATAATCACCTTGAGCTTTTGCTGTGCCAGTGTTTGGAGCAATTGCACCGAAAATTGGTACCGCTGTAGCTTGGCCACTCACTGTAGTGAACTGTTGTGGCTGGTTTACAACATAAAGGTTTGTACGAGCAGCATCGCGGTAAACGTTATATGCAACTACATCAGCAGAAGCAGTATTTTTTAAAGTACGGTCTGTACGTTCACCACCATCAATTGCAACTGTAAAATCAACAGGATCCGTGCCGTCACAAGTCACAGAAATATTACCGCCTGTTGCTGCTGAAGCGACTTCAGCTGTTAATACGTTGTTCCAAGTACCAGAAGTTTTACCAAAATCTAAAGTACCAAACTTGTTCATATTCCCTTCAGTTTGACTACCACCTACAGTACAGCCTGTTGAGATATTTAATTTAACGTCAACCTGTCCAGTAACAGCCGCTTGAGTATTTACCGCATAACCAGCAACTATTAATGCTGCAAGAAGTGATTTCTGAATGTTTTTCATATTCATAACCTACATATATAATGATTAGTTTTGTAGAACAAAATGAATCAAACTCAATAAATAAAATATGTCCAATTTGTTTTATATATAAAACAAACTACCTTTTACTATTGTGTGATTCTTTTCACAATTTAATAACAATTATTTAACTTGTATACACACATTACAAAAAGACTATGTTTACTTATTTAAAATTCTTTTTTTAACAGTTAAAAAAACACCTAACTAAATACCCACCCCTACTTTAAAAAAAAGTCTAAAAAATAGAGAAAATAAATATCATCTATCAAATAAAAACTAGTCAATATTTATTCAAATACAATAATTTATAGATTTAATAAAATCATAAGAAACTCATTATTATTTAAATAGGTCACACGACCTATTTTAACTATTACTTAAGAGACAAGAATAAGTCATTCGACCTATTTTTTAATTTTAGATTAGGTCATATGACCGATATTAAAAAATTATAGGTCACACGACCTATAATTAGTTTAATAGAATTTAAATATTTTATTTATATTTTTCTAATTTCATGGTTTAGAATGCCTTTTTTTAAATAGTACTTACAGGCTGGATAATGATCAAAATTGATACCTTTGATACTATGCAAATAAAGAAGTCCTTTACCACACTAAAAGGACAAGAAAGAGTAAAGCAAATCTTAAAAAATGCTGAGATAGTTTTTCTTACCAAAGGTTATTCTGGTTTTAGTATGCGAGGAGTTGCAGCTCAATCGAATATTAGTTTAAGTACCTTACAGCATTATTTCCAAAATAAAGATAATTTATTAAAAGCTTTAATCGATAAATTAATTTTCGACTACATACAGCGTATAGAAATTTTAATCAACTTAAATGCAAATGAGCCACCCTTGCATCGGTTTATGAATATTATCACCAATATAATATATGAAATAGAACAACCGGTCATTACGCATACATTTAAAGAGGTATTTTCTATTTCAGACCACTTACCCTATGTATATGATTCTTTATCAATGATACAAAAGTATAATTTTGAACTTATATATAAAATTATGCTCCCTATTCATAATAAAATCTCATCAGAAGAATACAAAGAAAGAGCCATAATTATAATTACACAGCTAAACGGTTATTTAGTTCAACATTCAAACAAAAATACAGATGAATGCTATAAACAATTTCTAAGAAATATACTTTTAAAAAATATATCAAGATTAGTTAGTGAACCATAAAATTAAAAACATAGGAGTATTTCTCCTATGTTTTAATATAAAATTTTCCTATCATATCCCTACATTAATGTTAAAAAACAATCATAAGAAATGATAAAAAACAAGCTAATCTTATTAGCTATTGAAGAATAAATTAAATCAAAACATAATAGTCGCAATGATCAAAATTGAAATTTCAATCTTTTAGAGAATCTTAATGGATAATGCTAAAGCATTAAATTTATAAGCTTTATGCTCGCTTTCTTGTGGTTTTATCAAGGACTGGTTCCTAAACTAATCTTTATTAACTCTGATGAAATATTTGTATGGCAAACCATCGGACTTTCTTTTGAGCATGCAAAAATTGCAGGGCGCGCGAGCGGTATAGCTGAAATTATTTTTGGTTTATTGTTTCTTTTTTCTACTCATAAGTATATTCACTATTTAAGTATTTTAGGTTTATTCGGTTTACTATTCTTAATTGGTTTTTTAAAACCTTCTACACTTATCTCGCCTTATAACCCTATCGTAATGAATATTTCGATGATAAGTTTATCAATTATCTATTTGCTTTTATTAAAAGAGCAAACAACTCATTTTCATAAAGCTGCTCAATAGCGTTAATTTAAAAAAATTTAGAGATTTCAATGAGATTATCTAGTCGTAAAGTTGGCTGCGTAGTCATCACTGGAAGCACAAAAGGTATAGGTTTAGCACTCGCCCACGCTTTTTTAGATCTGGGATGTTCAGTTGTCATCGCTGGACGAAACGCGGAGCATCTTAAGCATGCTCTCACTCACCTAGAAAATCATTTTAGTAAAGAAAAATTTATTGGTTCATGCTGTGATGTGACACAAATTGCAGATTTACAAGCCTTATGGGAGGGATCAATTCAGCATTTTGGACAAGTAAATGTGTGGATTAATAACGCAGGCAGCTGCCACCCAACGAAAGAGTTTATTGACCTTCAGCCAGATGAATTAAATGCAGCCGTTTCAACTAATATTTTGGGCACTTAGGTACTTCCACCAATAAAAATGCTCAGTAAAAGCTTTTCTAAAAAACTCTTACTGAGCTTTATGACTAATCCACACCCTCATTCTCTGAAGTATCTTCTTTATTTAAAATCCGCCCTTCTTGTTTTGGTCGAATCAACGGTGCTGTTGGTCTTGGATGATGAGTATGTGTATATTGCATACCTACTCCCGCATTGACGTCATCTGCAGCGATTTCAGTTTCAAAACGCTCATTATCTAAATCTCGAATTTCCTCTGTAATTCTTTCTACCTCATCTTCATCCACACCAAGTTCTTGCAAAATCACGCCGCCAAACTTAATTGCTGATTCAAACGTTTCACGAATCATAAAATCTACTTTTTGTTTAACTAAATGCAGTGAATGCTCGCGGTCATATGAACGTACTAATAATTTCGCTAAAGGAAATTCATGGGTCACGAGTTCTACAATTCTATTGGTCGTTTCCTTGCTATCGACACACACCACAATTGCTTGTGCTGTTGCAGCGCCAGACGCATGCAGTATATCTAGACGGCAACCATCGCCATAATAAATTTTAAAACCAAATTTTTCGGCGTTTCGAATCATGTCGGTATTATTATCAATAATGGTGACATCGACACCTCTTGCTAATAATAATTGACTGGTGACCTGTCCAAAGCGCCCAAAACCGATCATTAAAACGCTACCACTTAGCCCGTCGGCAATATTGATATTTTCTAATGAAACCTTCGTTTTTGCTTGAGTAAAACGTTTGAAAATAATACCGACAATTGGAGTCAACACCATTGAAAGCACAACAATGGCAGTTAAGTTAGATTTAACAGTACTATCAATAACTTGTGCACTTAACGCAGCCGAGAAAAGTACAAAGGCAAACTCTCCACCCTGAGCCATGAGTAAAGCGCGATCCAATGCTTCAGTATGAGAGCTTTTCGTTACTCGGGCGACCATATAAATCATGAGCGCTTTGGCAAACATTAGGGCAATTACACCACTCACAATCAGTTGCCAGTTTTGAGCAACTACCGATAAGTCCAATGACATACCGACCCCAAGGAAAAAGAGGCCCAGTAATATTCCCCGGAATGGTTCAATATCCGCTTCAATTTGATGTCTAAAGGTCGATTCAGATAAAAGCACACCCGCCAAGAAAGCGCCCATTGCCATAGTCAAACCGCTGACTTGCATCAGTAACGCCGAACCCAACACCACCAATAATGCGGCGGCGGTCATGACTTCTCGCGCTTTAGCAGCAGCCAACAGTCTAAATAATGGATTAAGTAACCAATACCCTGCCGCAATAAGCCCTGCAATTGCGAGTAAACCAATTCCTATATTTTCCAAACGTACCGATGTGCTTTCGACCACATGATTCGGTGCCATAAAAGCAACAATAGCCAGCAAAGGTACAATCAATAAATCTTCAAAAAGTAAGATGGCTACAATTTTTTGTCCTCGGGGTTGAGTCAAATCACCCCGATCACCCAAGAGCTGCATCACAATCGCAGTCGAGGTTAAGACAAACCCTGCGGCACCAATAAAAGCAACTTGCCATGTAAAGCCAAATAACAGCCCAACGCCAGTCAAAGCCAGCGCGCAAATAATAATCTGCAATGTACCAAGGCCAAAAATTTCGCGTCTAAGACTCCACAAATGTGAGGGTTGCATTTCCAAACCAATCACAAAGAGGTACATCACAATTCCTAACTCGGCAATATGCAAAATTGCGGCAGAATCTTGAAAAAAAGCAAAACCGAATGGGCCAATAATTAGACCCGCAATTAAATAACCAAGTACTGAACCTAAACCAATACGTTTAAAAATAGGAACTGCAATGACAGCAGCCGCCAATAAAACCACAGGGGCAACCAAGCTAATTGAATGTGCTTCTGAGCTCATACATTTCTCATTTTATTTATCTGCAATTTATTCTATGTGAAACTAGGTTTAAGGGCGATTATTAGTTTTGAGAAAAAGCATCCTAAAAATAAAATGACTTAAATCGTCCGTAAATGAAAATTGAGCCTATAAATAAGAATCAAATATTCATGGACAAACACCCATAAAAAAAGCCCTAACGGGCTTTTTTTATATTAGGCAATAAATTTCAACATGAGCTGAATGACAGTCGCATTAATTAAGTCAACAAAGAATGCACCACAAAGCGGAACAATCAAGAAAGCCTTATGCGATGGACCATACATATTGGTAATCGCCTGCATATTTGCCACAGCTGTTGGTGTTGCACCCATACCGAAACCACAATGGCCTGCTGCCAATACTGCCGCATCGTAATTTTTACCCATGACGCGGAAAGTCACAAATGCTGCATATAGAGCCATAGTGAGTGTTTGAGCACCTAAAATCACCACAAGCGGGCCTGCTAGGTCGGCAAGCTGCCAAAGCTTTAATGAAAGCAATGCCATTGCTAAATAAAGCGACAAAGACGCGTTACCAAATACATCAATCGCACGGTCGAAAATATCAATTTTCAATACGCTTTCTAAAATGTTTCTTAAGATTACACCGCCACCGAGTGCCCAAACGAAAGTTGGTAACTCAAACCACGTTCCCTTACTAAAGCCAGTCATAAATTCAGCAAACGCTAAACATGCTGCAAACATACCTAGTGTAGTAATTGCATTATCGGCAGTAATTAAACGGACTTGATGCGGGTTTTCAAACGGAGCAAGGTCATCTGAATTTTGTTCAAGATGTGTGTCGCGATTTTGGATTTCAGCATTGGTTTTTGGTTGAGCAAGACTGTAACGATTAATAAGTAGTTTCGCTAACGGCCCACCAATCACACCACCAATAATCAAGCCAAAGGTCGCACTCGCCATACCTAATGCTAAAGCACCCTGAATCCCATGCTGGGTTTCTAAAATTTCACCCCATGCGCCAGCTGTACCATGACCACCTGTTAAAGTAATTGAACCAGCAATCAAACCAATAAGTGGGTCAAGGCCCAATAAAGTCGCAAGGCTCATACCAACAGCATTTTGCACAACAATAAATGAGGCTACACAAATTAAGAAGATAATTAAAGCAGTGCCACCTTCTTTAAGCTTCATAAAATTAGCACTTAAACCAATTGAAGCAAAGAACACGAGCATAAAGCTGGTTTGTAATTCACTACTAAAAACAATGCTATACCCCCACAATGTGTGGACAAGTAAAGAAACTACAGCAGCAACCAAACCACCCGCTACAGGTTCAGGGATATTATAACGTTTTAAAAAATCAATACGATTAACAAGAAAGCGGCCCAACAATAAGACGATAACCGCCGAAATTAGTGTATAAAAACCATTAAAAACAAATTCCATATATACTACTTTCTGATTACATTCCTAATGGATTGTAAAATAATTATATTTTATTTTTTATTATTTAAAAAAAACACAAACAAACTTTACAAAAACCATCTTTATTTAATAATACCAATATAAATCAATGTATTATTTTGAGTATTTAGTAAAAAATCATGATGTATCCTCTCTTAAATTTCTATATTGCTTTGATAATTAATTTTTTAAACATTTAAATGCTCAAGCGATGAAATCAAGACATCTGGTTGCCTCAATCTTATTACCGATTTTTTAAGTAAGAGTATGTTGGGCTAAGCTAAGCTCTACTTGATACATTTAAAGAAAAATCCTGTCTTTTGGGTCACTGAACTTCTCCATCATTCACTTTAATATCCTTCAAAGACCAGCTCTTTACTGTTCTGGGCAACATCTTTATAGGTTTTATATTCAATGAGTTTATTGCTTAAAGTTCGTCAGAACGTTCCACAGCTACAATCTATTAAAAAATCTCTTCAGACACGTGCTGGTCAAAAAATACCTCACATGCTGATCAATGCATCAGATCTCTTTTTCAGAGGCCCTCAAATAGCTTTGTCAGGAAAAACACCTTTTGATGTGATTCATAAGCATGAAATCATTACCTTACGCCATTATAAAAATGAGACTGATACCACTACTCCTAAACACCGCGTACCTTTAGTTATTGTTCCACCACTAGCAGTGAACATGCTCATTTACGATTTGTTCCCTACTCGTAGCTTTGTACGTTTCTTTTTAGCCCAAGGGTTTGATGTTTACTTAATTGACTGGGGCGTACCAACCCGACACCAAGCAAAATACAACTTCGGTACTTATATTAAAGTTTTCATGCCAGAGATGTTAAAGCAAGTTCGCCTACACAGTGGTCAGCAACAGCTTTCTTTGCATGGTTGGAGTTTAGGCGGCGCACTTTCACTCTGCTATACCGCATTGTTTAAAGATAAAGATATTAAAAATCTAATTATTCTCGCGTCCCCTATCGACACACATAAAGCAGGTTATATGGGGAAACTATACGGTAGTCTTACCAAACCTGCCGAATGGGTTCGCAAACATACGCCGTTTCGTATTCGCCATCATGTACCAAGTGAAGCATTTCATATTCATGGCTGGCAAAACACGCTTGGCTTTAAATTAACGGATCCGATTGGAAATTTGAAAACATATTGGGAACTTTTTAAAAATCTAGATAACCGAGAGTTTATTGTCGATCATGCAACCTCAAGTTCATTTATCGATAATATGCTGGCCTATCCGGGCGGTGTCATGCGTGACATTATTCTCCGTTTCTGGATTGATAATGAATTATCTAAAGGTGTAGTTAAATTTGGTGAACTTACCGCCTATCTAAAAGACATTAAATGCTCTGTGTTAGCTGTTGGTGGCAACACAGATATTATTGTCACAGCTGATGCTGTTAAACCACTCATGGATTTAATTAGTAGCCAAGACAAAACATTTAAGGTGGTACCCGGTGGTCATATGGGCGTAGTTTCTGGTAGTCAAGCACCCACTACGGTCTGGCCCGAAGTGAGTACTTGGTTAGCTACTCGTTCAGAATAATTAATTCAAAAGCAGTAAAGCCAGTGTAGTCAGTTCTATGCTGGCCATAATTCAAATTTTATAAGTCTGATATTCTAGTTTCATTTATATTACAGTAGTTTTTTCTCATAATTCAAAAGCAGCTCATTACTAGATAACTCAAAAATATAAATATAATTTCCTCACTATTAATCACATTAAAATCCTTCAACACATAAATTTTATTTATTAGAAATACAACTTAATAAAACAATATTTTATCAAATGTTAAAATTTTTTAAATAGATCAATTTTTTCTTATTAATATTTATAAATTTTAAGAAAAGTACCTCTTAAAGTTGATGTTACTTTTTGTTATTTATGTAAAGCTCATCTAAACAATATATTTACTTAAGTTACTGTTAAACAATTATTTTTATAAATTTAATTTTGTAAAATTTGATCATTATTTATACAAATGTAGGCAATCTCTCACAATTATGTAAGCCAAAGCTTACAACTCAACTGATTGTTTTTCTTATAATTAATTTCAGTACATATAAGCACTCTTTACTATCAAATAGAAAGCTGAATATTAATAAAGAGATCTGGAGAAAATGATAAAGTCATCTTTATTAATATAAAAACTCTTAATAATAGAAAAAGAATCTCAAAAATTAATATGTACTATCTTTCCTCTGGAAACAGAGGAAAGATACTTTTTTAATCATCAGATAGGGTATAGAAAATGTTTATTGCAAAAAATATATTTGTATATTTACTATCAATGTTAGCTTTATGCTTACTGATTATTTTCTTTAATTACATAGGAATAAACGAGACGATTAATCTTCTTCTCTCTTCTGCACTGTTTGGAATATTTATTACTTGGTATTTTAAAGGTAGTGGACTCTGTCTCGCCCTATTTAGCTTTTTTTATTGGGCTATGTTTGTCATTAGTCAAAGCTTAGAAGTGATATGGATGCTCGCAAGTTCAGTTATTGTATATTTAGTCATGACTAAAATATTACCTAAACTCAAGACCATCCATATTGGCGTGATAGCCAAATAGCTAAAACGGTTTCACCCCACGATTCACCATACCCACTTTCTTAACTGTGTTAATTTTAGTTTGTTCGGCAATGACTAATTCATTGATGAAAGCTTTTAAATTTTGCTCATCAAGACGAATAGGATTAAAAGTACTTTCTCCCATTTTTAGAAAGAAAGATTCGATATTTGTATTACGTTGTACATATTTCATTGACCATCGTTGAAACGAGTTTTGTTCAATGGAATATGTACACAACCATTTAACATTGTGGTGTCTTTCATCATTTGTAATTTTTTCAAATAATCGTTCAACCACCTCTCGTTCACCTTCCAAGCATTGAAAGAAAGCATTATCGGCATAATAGAGCACCCCACAGATCTGATTCAAATCATTGAAATCTCGTGCTTCTGTCAAAATATCACGTAAATCTTGCAACAAGTCTTCATTTTTTTCGTTCCGTTGACTGGCATAACACAGGCGAACGTTCATTAGCAATTCCGTGAAATATAAAATTTCTTTATTTAAAGATTTTTTAATCTACCATATCCCTATTACTAATAATTTATATTTCACACATATTCTAAAGTTTATTTTAAAAATACGTTCGATTATTAACTATAAGAGCTTAATAACTAATGATTTATATTCACAAGAAAATAAAAAGCCCTCCTATTGAGGGCTTTAATACTCTAAAAGAACAATAAATTTCTTTAAAAGCTAAAATAAAAAAAAGCACTAAAAAGTGCTTTTTTTACTTGCTGTTATATTATTGTGGAATAATATTTACAGCATTTGGGCCTTTTTGCCCTTGAGTAACGGTAAATGTTACGCGTTGACCTTCATGCAAAGTTTTGAAACCAGAACCTGTGATTTCTTTGAAGTGAGCAAACACATCTGGACCGTTGTCTTGTTGAATGAAACCGAAACCTTTAGTTTCGTTAAACCACTTTACTGTACCACTTACTGTATTAGACATGATATATCCTACTGATTTCTAATATTTTAGAATCATTAAATAATGACCCTATCATAACTTTGAAAAAAGAATAACAAATTGAGCTTAATATCTTAAAAAACGAAGGATTATGACTAAAACTACGATACTTAAAAGAAGATTTACTAACAAGTCTTTTTTCTAGTTAACAGCATCATACATGAAATAAAATTGTATTCAAGGCTTTTATATAAATAATTTCCAAAACTTAAGTTAAATAAATATAAAACAATAGCTTAAAAAAAGATTAAGAAATTCAGCACATTGCTTAATTAAAAAACAATCTATGATGTGATAAAAGCATTGGAAAGCAACAGATATAAAAATGTCTATTTAGAAAATTGCTTGAGCACGAATGAAAAGTTATTTTTAAAAATATAGATAATAAAAAAACTCCTGAATAGGAGCCTTATTTTATTTGATGGCAGAGGATCAAGGACTCGAACCTTGACGAACGGTTTTGGAGACCGTCATGCTACCATTACACCAATCCTCTATATTCATGATTAAACACTCACGATTTAATCATAAAAAAAGCAAGATCATCGTCTTGCTTTTTTCAATGGTGGGGGCGAAGAGACTCGAACTCTTACACCTTGCGGCGCTGGAACCTAAATCCAGTGCGTCTACCAATTTCGCCACGCCCCCATCTGGGACATTTATTTAAAATAAATGTGGCAGAGGATCAAGGACTCGAACCTTGACGAACGGTTTTGGAGACCGTCATGCTACCATTACACCAATCCTCTTCCAAGATCTAGATGACTTAACATCTACATCAAACTTTAAGTTATTAACTTAAAGTGGTGGGGGCGAAGAGACTCGAACTCTTACACCTTGCGGCGCTGGAACCTAAATCCAGTGCGTCTACCAATTTCGCCACGCCCCCGATGGCTGTGTATATTAGCGATAAGATCTGACAGTGACAAGTGTTTTTTTTCTAAAAAAAACTAACCGTGTAAATTGTATACAGATACTAGATCAATGATTTTTATCAATTTGAATCTGTTTTAAGCAATTTATTGCTTCATCAGCATTTGAAAACCGATTTTGCTGTTGTTTTTGTAATAAACCTGCAAGTAAGGGATAAAAAATCAAAAACTGCGTGGGTAATTGAATGTTTAATTTTTGACAGTGCAAGACTGCCCAATCACGATAACTGCCCGCTTTTAAGCGAGTTTGTGTTAACCATTCATATATAACGATTCCAAATGCATATAAATCGCTTTGTATTCCCTTACGCCCTCCTTGAAATAACTCAGGAGCCATATAACGAGGTGTTGCATCCATGACTGTATCGCAACTTAAGATGCGTCTCGTTTTCTCAAAATCAATTAAATAAGGCTTTTGCTGAAACTTTCTAAAATGTTCTGCCTTAACGTCACCATGAATCCAGCCAAGTTCGTGAAGCTCTGCAAGCTTATTTATCGCCAACAAAATCTTAAGATATACATTAGTTAAATCACTTTCATGAGTGAATAAACCAAACCACAGGTCAGTATCAGGTAAAATTAAAACCTTACCCAAAGAATGGTCTAGCTGAGGAATTAAACTGGCCTCAATGAATTTGTAGGATAAAAGCCATGCAGGTTTTTTAAAGTGAATTTCTTCGTAAAATAATTGCTCATGCATGAAATCTTGCTCACTTTGAGCATGGGTTTCAGGCAAGTGATATTTTAACCAGTAATTCTTGGCATCTATGGTACATGTCCATAAACACCGCCCTAACGCTGCACTTGTTGGCTTTGTTACACATGTTAAATTTTCTATATGCGAAGCAAAATCATGCTTCAGCATAATAAGACTCAGGCTGTTGTTTCTTTTCTTCAAAACGCAAAACTTCTAAACAATGCTGAATCGTCTTACCAATACGAGCATGGGTCTCAATTGAAGAAATCTTTGGCCAAGTTGCACGTTCCCCTTCTCTTTGCAGACGCTTAAACAGATGCGGACGCGGGTTTTGCAAAGTATAGGTATAGTGACTTAGGCTATATTTAGCAATGATATTCACATCACCATAATAACGCTGTCCCATTACGCCATAGCCATGATCTAACAATCTTCTAACTGGAGATATAGAACCAAGTCGTTGACGCGTAAAGTCCATAATGCCCATTGAAAGCACTTTACCTTGGCGTCTTAAAATTCTTTCAGGCCAACTTAAAACGTCTTTACGGAAGCGATCCGCATCATTTTGCATAAATGGAACAATATGTGGGTTAACCTGACTCGCAATCGTATAGTTTAAATTATAAAGCCGCGCCATTCTTTCTTGCGGAAAATCGCTTCGTACACTTCCATCCACCCACTTTGTATTTGCCATATAAGGTGTATGTTCACCGTCATAACGTTTACTGGTTAAACGTACCGGCGGGAATAAAATTGGCACGGCACATGAAGCCAATACAGCACTCCAAACCAAAACATTCGGTGTCATAATGGCATTCATAATTCTTGGATTTTCTGTTGCATCATACGGCGCTACTGCCACATTAATGTTTAAACCAGATTTTTTGAAAGCCTCTTCAAAAGTAAGATCACCTAAGTTCTCAATGAGGAATTTTTTCAAATACTGAACATCGGCAATTCCACCATTGCCTTTAATGAGTTCACGGAATTTCCTAAAATGAAAAGCATCACTAAAAAATTGCTCACCATTTAATAAGTTTTGGATATCTTCACTGGCAGAGGTTCCAAGCATACCTGTCATAATTGCCCCTGCACTTGAGCCAGAGAGCACTTTAGGCATTAAGTCTTGTTCAATTAAAGCCTTACATACTCCCGTATGAAAAAGTCCTAAAGTCGCCCCGCCCGAAAACATAAGTGCAGGTTGTCCATACGCCTTTTCACAGTTTTCAAAAAACTCTATTTTTTCTTTTCTTTGAAACGTAATGCATTCACTTGAAGCAATGTAAGCCAAGCTTTGGCTAACTTCTTCAATATAGTCTTCAATTAACTTTTTTGTACCGACATGTGTTGCGGCAAAAAGCATTGGATGACCAATATTTGCAATATCGTAGGTTAGACCTTCTTTAAGTAAATAAATGAGGTCTAATGTCCGATGTTGCTGACGATATCTTTTGAGCAAAGTGTATCGATAGGAAATGAGCTCGGCATCGAAGTAAGGTGAACTATTATCAAATTTCCACTCTTGCACACCTGTTTCTTCATCTAGTTTTAATGCAAAAGACTTCCATTCTTCATAAGATTCAGCCATGTCTAATTGACGTTGTAATTTTTTGATACGGTAAGCCTGATGTGGATTCATATCACTTCGTATTTTTTCAAACATATTTCGTCCTCATCTTCACAGATGATTTTACTGAATAGACATCACAACACTATGCTCGGTCTGAACATTTCAATCAATTGCAAAACCGATAAAGTGTATAGGCAATAAGTTTTTGTCAGCCTGTTAATTTCGGTGTTAGTATCCTATCAAACACTGTTTAACATGATTGACTTACCATGGCTACCATTGATTTACCGGACAATTTAGTTCAAACATTATCACTTGTATTAAATCAGTTACAGCAAGTCTTGCCTGAGCCTCGACAAGAAACAGATTTTACTGCACCTGCTTTTAGATGGGAAAATCAGCAACTTAATGCCATCTATAAGCCAAAAAATATTTATCTTGATGACTTAAAAGGCATTGAGCGTCAAAAAGAAAAAATTATTCAAAATACTTTGCAATTTTTAAATGGCCTACCAGCGAATGATGTGCTGTTAACAGGCTCACGTGGTACAGGAAAATCATCTATTGTTCGTGCTTTACTCACTGAGTATGCCCCTCAGGGATTGCGTTTAATTGAAATTGAACGTGATGATTTATCAGACTTACCCAAAATTCAAAAACTCATTCAAAATCGCCCTGAAAAATATATCGTCTATTGTGATGACTTGGCTTTTAACGCGGAAGATGAAAATTACCGTAGTCTAAAAAGTGTATTAGATGGTTCATTACAGTCAGGTTCAAGTAATTTTATTATTTATGCAACCAGTAACCGTCGCCACCTGTTACCAGAATTCATGCATGAAAATACACCTGTAACTAAGGTCGATGTTCCCCAATATACTGAACTACATCCACAAGAAGCGATTGAGGAAAAGATCTCTTTGTCGGATCGGTTTGGTCTATGGCTATCTTTTTATCCAATGGATCAAAACCTATATTTAGAAATCGTTGAGCATTATCTTGATAAAGCAAACATGCCTTTCAATGATGAAGTTCGTGCAGAAAGTCTACGTTGGTGTCAGATGCGGGGTCAGCGCTCTGGTCGAGCGGCTTATCAGTTTTCTAAGCATTGGATTGGTTTAAACGCATTAAAAGATTTGTCTAACAATTAAATAAAATGTCCCGCAAAGCCTTAGCTTTGGCCTATAAACCGCTTAGCTTTGGCAGTTGTTTTTCATAACCTAAAACAAAGATAGCCCTTCTTTAGGTTTATATATGAAAAAACAATTGCCAAAAATTTCTACAGCCAGTAAAGCGCTTGGTAAAAGTTTATTACTTGCACAAGGCGTTTTAGACCAAGCAAAAAAATATTCAACTCTTCCTTTTACTCAAGCTCATATCATCCGTCCACGAGTTGACGAAAAATATTATAGCTGGACACATTACGGTATTTTTTTCCCGCTTTTACCAGAGCCGCATCGTTACTTAAATATTATGATTTTAATCGGTACGCCCGGTGCACTTGCTTTTGACCATGATGATATCATCACTGGAAATCCTAGAAAAACAGCTACTTTCTTTTCAAGCACAGCTGCTCTGGAACAAGCTTTACTGAGGGCCTATGTCATTCCCGAAGATACAAAAATTAATAAAGATGGGAGCTTAATAGAACTAGGTCAAGAAATTTCAATTCAAGGTAAATTCCCTCAAATTCACATTAATGGTCATTATGATGGATTTGATTTCGACTTTGATATCGATATTACTTCACATGTTTCATGGTTTATAAAAACACCAATCTATGATCATTTTAGCTTATTGGCAAAGTTTAAAGGTTTTCTAAGCTATCAAGCAGAACGCATTGAAAGCCAAGGACTCTGCACTTACGAATATGCTCGAGCAGTTGGTCCTCACTCCATCACAAACAAACTTATTCCTGATGTATATAAACTGCCACTTGATTTTTTCACTTATCAAATCATCAATTTAAATGAAACCACTCAACTTCTTCTTACCAAAGCCGATATTGCAGGACAAACAGCTGCATATACCCTGCATATTCGACATCTGGACCAGCCAGCTGAAATTTATACAGATGTAAGCTTTGATATTATTTCGCATCAAGTTGATGACTTTGTTTCACCTACTGGGCATAAAATGCGACTTCCAAAATATTTTTCTTGGATCGCTAGAAATGAGGCAAAGCAAATTATCTTAAACATTCAGGCAGAAATTGACTGCCCATTCCGCTATGGTCATGGGCGAGGTTATGCGAGTAGCTATATATTTACAGGTCATTATTTTGGTAATGAAGTTCAAGGCCGTGGTTACATCGAATATATTGATATCGAAAACCAACATGCTTTTGAAGATGAATAATTTTACTCAGGAATAGTGAGTTCAGTCATCGGCCAGCGCGGCGTGGTCGTTACCGCTAAACCATCATGCTGACCTGCTTTTAAACGTTGATAGCCAGCAAAAGCAATCATTGCCCCATTATCAGTACATAAAGCAGGCTCTGCATAATAAACTTGCGCTTTAATTTTCGCCAAAGAGGTTTCTAATTGCTCGCGTAGTCTTAAATTTGCGCTAACTCCACCTGCAATCACTAAACGTTTAAGTCCAGTTTGCTTTAAAGCTTTTACTGATTTTTTTACCAAGGTATCTACAATTGCTTCTTGGAATGAAGCAGCAATATCAGCGTCACGATTTTCGCCATTCAATTTTTTCAATTGAACAGAAACAGCTGTTTTTAAGCCACTAAAAGAAAAATCCAAGCCTTGATGAAGCATAGGTCTTGGAAACTCAAAAGCTAATGGATCACCAGATAATGCAAGTTTTGCGATATTTGGCCCACCTGGATATGGCAAGCTCATCATTTTTGCAACTTTATCAAAAGCTTCGCCCGCAGCGTCATCAATAGACTCACCCAATAGTTCATATTGACCAATAGCGTGGGCTGCCATCAATTGTGTATGTCCACCTGAAACTAACAATGCTACAAACGGAAATTCAGGTGGTTGACTTGAAAGTAATGGGGCCAACATATGACCTTCCATATGGTGAACACCAATTGCAGGCTTGTTTAAAGAAAAAGCTAAAGTTCTGCCAAACAGTGCACCTGTCATTAATGCTCCCATTAAGCCAGGACCACGCGTATAAGCAACCGCATCAATCTCTTGTTTTGTTACACCACTTTGTTCAAGCAATTGATTCATTAAAGGAATTAATTTACGAACATGGTCTCGAGAAGCAAGTTCAGGTACTACGCCACCATATTCAGCATGAAGTTTAATCTGGCTATAAAGAACCTGTCCCCGTAAGCCGAGTTCGCTATCATAAAGTGCCAACCCTGTTTCATCACAAGAAGTTTCCAAGCCTAAAACAATCATCAAAACTGCCTTTTATATGAGTCAAAATATTGCAATCGCTATTATAGACTTGTGATATGAGTTGTAAATGAGTAAAATACTGACCTTCACTTGTGATCCGGCGCAATGGTGTGCCTGATCTTATCCATAATCTAGAGGATTTTACATGCCACAAGTTAAGTTGAAAGAAGGCGAACCAGTTGACGTAGCTATCCGTCGTTTCAAACGTTCATGCGAAAAAGCTGGTGTTTTAGCTGACGTTCGTAAACGCGAATTCTACGAAAAACCAACTCAAGAACGTAAGCGCAAAAAAGCTGCAGCAGTTAAACGCTACCAAAAGAAATTGGCTCGCGAATCTGTACGTACTACTCGCCTTTACTAATTAATTTGTGATTGACTGCTGAATTATGACTACTTTAAAAAACCAAATTACTGATGCATTAAAAACTTCTATGCGTGCCAAAGATATGGCAACAGTGACGGTTTTGCGTAGTCTACAAGCGGCAATTAAGCAAATCGAAGTCGATGAGCGCAAAGAGCTTGACGACGCTCAGGTTCTTGCGGTCATTGAAAAGCAAATTAAACAACGTAAAGAATCGATCAAAGCCTTTGAAGGTGCTGGTCGTAATGATTTAGCTAGTAAAGAACAAGCCGAAGCTGAGATTATCTCTCAGTTTCTACCAGAAGCTATGACTGAGGAAGAGCTTGATTCTATCATTGAGCAAACGATTGCTGCTCAAGAAGCAACTAGCATGAAAGATATGGGTAAGGTGATGAATTCTCTACGTCCGATCATAGCCGGGCGTGCCGATCCTGCTCAAGTTTCAGCAAAAATTAAAGCTAAATTAGCTTAATTCCTCTTTTTTAAATTTATATTTCTTCCAATCAAGCTTCTTTAGTTTGTATATATTTGCACATCTGCAAATTAAGTAAGATATAACTCTTAAATCTTCATTCTTCGCTCATCTTGCATTTGTTTCAAACGACTGTCTATTCTTGCCGACATTGCTTGATTATCTTTTGCCAATCGCTGAGCATGCAACATTGATTTAATTGCATTTTCCTCACTACCTGACCAATATTCTGCTTCAGCCCGATAGCGTAAAACATTGACTGCTCTCAACGGTCCTGTCTTGTCCAAATTAGCAGCCTGCTGCAGAAATTGCCAACCTTGGATATCTCTTGGGTTTTTATTGATAAATCGTTGAACAAGAGTTTGAACCTGTGAAAATTTTCCTTGGCGCAGCAACACTTCAGCCAACTTATAACTAAAAGCTTTATTTTCAGGCATCGTCATTTGTGTAGAAGCAATTGTTGTATAAGCTTGATCTAGCTTGTTTTGGCCAAGATAAATATCTGTCTGCAATAATGTGACAAGAGGCTTCCCACTAGATTTCGCTTGATCTAAAGTAGACTGCGCTTGCACATAATCACCTTGTCTTGTGTAAAATGCTGCTAAAGCAATCAGACCAGCAATATTTTTTTGGGACGCCAAACTTTGTAGTTGGTTTTCAGTTGCCTGATTGGCAATCACCATGGTGTACCATTTTAAAATCTCAAAATCTGCATCATATATACGGTTTTTAACTCGAGGCATCTGGTTTGCACGCAGCCGCGCTTCACTCATACGCTCAGTCGTCAATGGATGAGTCAACCAGAAATCCGGTAAAAAACTTACTCGACTTGTAGCTCTATGCATTGTTTCAAAGTAATCAGCCATACTTTGAGGGTTATAACCCGCCGCATACATATATTGCATACCAATACGGTCTGCTTCACGCTCTTGATTTCGACTATATGTTAATTGCTTATCCATGAGTGCAGCTTGGGTTCCAAGCATCACTGCTGCACCCGCATCGCCACCACCCTGCGCAGCTATAGCCACCCCCGCTAAAAGTCCTGCTAGACTTAGCAATGTTTGACCTTTAAAAGCTTCTTCAGAGCGACTAAAATGTCTTTGCGATACATGCGCAATTTCGTGAGCCATCACCCCAGCAATTTCATCAATATTTCGTGCTGAGGCAATAAGCCCTGTATTGAGCGCAAATAAGCCACCTGGAACAGCAAAAGCATTAATTTGTGGATCTTTAATCACGACTAGACCAATCGGCTGCCCAAGCTGAGTTTCACTTAAAATACTCGAAAATACCTGAAAAAATTGATCTTCTAGCCAGACGTCTTGAATAACGGGCATTTGTTTGTGAACTTCACGAAAAACTTTTTCGCCAATAAATTTTTCTTTTTGTTGATCAAGTAAACCAATCCCACTTCCAATATTTGGAATTTCTACTTGATTTGCAGAAGGCTGAGGGTCGAAAGGCTGCGCGTACGAAGCATTTGTTATAAAAGCCGTACTTAAAATAATTGGCAAAAATCTCAAATGTTTTTCTCTAGTAAAATTAAACCATCAAAAAAAGTCTACTGATATAAAACATAAAAAATTATGTTCAATCAATAGACTTTTAATATATCACTCGAGATCGCTTAGTTTTGCAATGAAGTGTTATTAATCATTTATGCAAAGTTTGGGTTTACCAAATATCTAGGAGTTTTATCCTCTAAAGCTTCAACCAGATTTTTATAAGCAAGATTTGCCATTTTTTTACGGGTCTCTGCAGTCGCAGATCCTACATGAGGCAAAGTAACAACATTTGGCAGTTTAAAAAGCTCTGAATCTTGTAATGGTTCTTTTTCGTATACATCTAAACCAGCTCCAAAGATTTCTCCGCTTTGTAAGGCTTCAATCAAAGCTTGCTCATCAACTACTGAACCACGCGCAATATTTATAAAAATAGCGTGCTTTTGCATAAGCTCAAATTGAGCTTTCCCCATCAAAGCTTTCGATTCATTATTTAAATCAACTGCGGTTACTACAAAATCAGACTGTTGCAATAACTCATCTAAACCAAGATATTGTGCTTTTAAAGGCTCTGCCAATTCAGGCTTTTCACGGCGGTTATGGTAAACAATATTCATGTTAAATCCATAAAAACCACGTCGTGCAATTGCAGCACCAATATTACCAAGTCCAATAATTCCTAGCGTCTTTCCAAAAACATCTAAACCAAACTGCTGAAGCCCAACAGTTCTTTTCCATTCACCTTGTTTCGTCCAATGATCAAGAAAAGGAACTTTTCTAGCAGCGCTTAGTAATAATGTAAAAGCAAGATCAGCCGTTGTTTCAGTTAAAACATGAGGTGTATTTGATAACCAGATTTTTCTTTGGTTTAGATAAGCCACATCATAATTATCATAACCAACTGTTACAGATGAAATAATTTTGAGTTTTTGAGCAGGCGCAAGATTACTTTCATTAAGAAGTCGACCAGCACCAATCATTCCATCAGCATCTACAACTTGTTGGCGTATTTGCTCATTAATATCACCCAGTTTTGGATTAAGAACTACAACATGATAATCCTGTTGTAATCGAGACAAAATTTCTTCATCAATTTGGCTAAAAACTACAACTTTTTTCATGTAAATCCCTACTACTCGTTGTTATCTTGCATTAATTGCCATAACCTTTTTTTAAGGAGTGGTTTCTCCAACATTTCTTTTAAACTCGCCAAATGAATAATATTGGCATGTTGAATATAAGAACATTCCCCAAGACACAAGATTTTCTTGTCTGCTGCGACAGCATCTAAAAAGCCTTGAATATATGAACCTGCGCCACGTTGGTCTTGATAGTTAGCTAAAGGGAACGGCCATTTTAGTTCAGCATATTGCCCTATTTTTGCTTTTTGAATGTTATTCCAAAGCTGCTTTTCTTCTTCACTTAAATTGGTAACATCTAAAAAAATAACGCATTTTTCAAGTGCAAAAGCCTGCAACTCAAATGAAGCAATCGTAACCACTGGAGCTTGTACTTCAGTACGAGGCGACACAACAGGCGGAACTGCTACTGGAAGTGGTACCGCAATTTCAGATTCAACTTTTGGAACTTCATTAACTTGCGGTTTTGTCGGCTGCTCAAGAACTGGATTGTTCTTAGAAGGTAATATAATTGGCTCACCTTCTGGAGCAGCTTGATCTCGCCAGAGACTTTGAGCATTATTTTTTTGGCACACCTGTTTCTTAGGAATCCATACATCAATTCCTAAAGTTGCCAATATATTTCTTTGCTGCCCAATCATCTGTAAATCAATACCTCTACTCTATCTACATTCTAACGGGCTTGAGTTTTTTTTTCAGTGTTTTATTTCATTCAGATGTTTTTATAATCGTAGATGTCTTTTAAATAATCATCACACTATTTCTCTTTTGCATTTGATCCACAATTTCTTCTGTCTCAAAGCCAAAACGCCAATAAAGCAATTCAAGCACATCCAGTTCATCTTGCGTGATAATACGGTCGCTCCACAAACACATCTCTGCAATAGCTAGAATACTTAGACGGTCACGTAATAATAAACCAGCAATATCATTTAAAATTTCAGCCAGATCTAATGGTTCATCTGAAATTTCATCATAGATATACATTTCATCGGAATTGAGCAGCGAACGTAAAATGCGCTCACGTACTTCTAATTGATTTGGGCTATTAATTTGCTGAACATGAAGCAAAGCATCAATCAAACGAACAATTTGAGGTTTCACTTCTTCAAATGCAGTCGGCAAATGTAATGGCATCAAGTTCAACTCATGTTTAACCCGCTCCAATAAAAGTGCGTCTAACAACCCAATCTCACCATCTTCTTGGATAATAAGTGCTAGCTTAGTAAGAAATTGCCGCGCAATACTTGCAGGTATATGCCCAATATTTTTACAAGCATCATGAAATATTTGAATATGAATACGCCCATCCAAATTCAATAATGCATCGATAATGGCATGACTCACAGGTGCATCTTTTGGAATAAACTCGCGATATTGGCGAATCATCAAAATAGCAACCATAACTTCACGTGAACCAGTCGCAGTTTGTAGTGCTCGCTGAATTAATTCAGGACGCTTCTTATTTCGACGTACATCACTACTCAGGGGTTTAATGGCATCATTTAATGCAAAACTAATTGGCGACAGCCTTAGCAAAGGTAGAGGCTGTGGAGATGACCACGGAATATAAATTTCTTTCTCAGATTCTTCCAAGAAATGAAATAAGCTAAAAAACGGACGGTTGCGAAGCTTCTTTAAATTTTCTAATTGTAAATCTTGTAGCAAAGTGGGATTTAACTCATAAATACGTTCACGAATACTGGGGTGAATATTCATCCAGCTTTGTGGGCTCAGTGAGTTAGCAAAACACATATGCGCGATTGACTCAGAATAAGCACTATGAATTTGCGAACCAGAATGGTGAACATAAATACGCAACAAGGTTTGGGTATTCGCATTATTTTTTAATAGTCGCACTGTTTTTTGGTCATTACGAAAGGTACGCCCACTCAAAGTCAAATATTTGATAAAACGAGTAATCAGTACACCGAGGCTTCCAGCCAACCAAATGACTCCACCTACCGCAACAAAAACTGTTTCAAATTTATGTTTATAGCCCGGGCTATAGCGCTTAAAACCTTGCTTAGCTAATTTACTGCCCCACTGACTAAAAGTTGTTAAACCACTATATAAAATCTTTAATTTAGTATTCTCAACAGCCTCACCAGATAAAATCTGATTAAACTCATGGCCCAATAAACCATATAACTCAAGCTTATCCAGATTCTGTAAAGCACCCCATGTGAGAATAATAACGATATCTTTAGGATGAAAACCTGCCGTAAGTGCATTTACACCAACTTCATCAGGTAATACATATACAGTTGGAACTTTAAGTGAAAAATTTTGAGCTAAGTGTTCTGTAATTTTTAATGCCGCGAGTTCTTCGGGAGTGCTCTCCTCTTTCACTAAACGACGTGCTTTAAGTTGTTTTGCTAAAGAGTGCCCGCCTTTACGCAGGATATAAAGTTCGGTAACTACCGACCAAACCATAATAAAAAGTAATAGTGCAACGAAGTAAGGACTTAAGGTATGCCACCAAATTGGCTGGCTATAATCAAAAAAATGAACGAGTAAACCTAAAATTAAATTTAAGATAAAAATAGTAAGCAGCACAGCAACCAAACACATAGTGATGGACCATGCCATATTTTTATTTTCGATGAGATAGTGGCTTACTTCTTTCAATGTAAATATTCCCAATTACATTGTTAGGTTTCATCATAAAAGAAAAAAGCGGGAAATACCCGCTTTTTTCGGCTATTTCTATTCTTCTTTGATGCCTGTTAAATCTACAGAAGCAGCATCGACATTAACGTCAATATAACCATCTTTTTTCTTCTTAGCAGAGTCATTACGCTTCTGCTCCAAATTATTTAGATAGTTACCATCAATATCACCTGTTACGTAGATTCCATCAAATACTGAGCAATCGAACTCAGTTAAGTCAGGCACTTTGCTGGTACGTACAGCATTTTTCAAGTCTTCCAATTCTTGGAAAATCAAACGATCAGCACCAATAATTTCTTGGATCTCTTCCACGCTACGTTCTGAAGCAATAAGCTCAGCTTTAGCAGGCATATCAATACCGTAAACGTTTGGATACATTACTTTCGGTGCTGCTGACGCAAAGTATACTTTTTTTGCACCAGAATCACGTGCCATCTGAATAATCTCATTACACGTTGTACCACGTACAATAGAGTCATCCACCAATAGAACGTTCTTACCTTTGAATTCTAACTCAACAGGGTTTAATTTCTGACGTACAGATTTTTTACGTTGCTGTTGACCCGGCATAATAAAGGTACGGCCGATATAACGGTTTTTCATAAAACCTTCACGGAACTTCACACCTAGAATATTTGCAAGTTCTAAAGCTGAAGTACGGCTCGTATCTGGAATTGGAATCACCACATCAATATCATGGTCTTCGCCCCAGTCACGTAAAATTTTATGAGCAAGCTTTTCACCCATTTTTAAACGTGCTTTATAAACCGAGATTCCATCAATAATCGCATCAGGACGAGCAAAATAAACGTATTCAAAAATACATGGGCGGTATTTCGGATTAGCAGCACATTGTTTAGAGAACAACTCACCATTTGCATTGATGAAAATTGCTTCACCTGGTTCAATATCACGCTCAATTTTAAAACCAAGAGCAGTAATAGCAACCGATTCAGAAGCAATGATGTATTCCATCTCACCTTGTTCAGTTACACGCGAACCGTAAATAAGTGGGCGAATACCATTTGGATCACGGAAGCCAACCAAACCATGACCAGTAATCATTGCTACTACCCCATACGCACCTTGGCAACGCTCATGCACACGAGAAACCGTGTGAAAAATATCGTCAGGGGTAGGATTTAAAGTGCCTTTCTTCTGTAATTCATGCGCGAACACGTTTAAAAGAACTTCTGAGTCAGAATCAGTATTCATATGACGTAAATCTGTTTTAAACAGGTCATCATGAATTTCTTCTGCATTGGTCAAGTTACCATTATGTGCAAGCGTAATACCGTAAGGTGAGTTTACATAAAATGGTTGTGCTTCAGCACTGCTCGCAGAACCAGCAGTTGGGTAACGTACATGGCCAATACCATAATTACCAAGTAATGCTCTCATATGACGAGTATGAAAGACATCACGCACCATACCGTTATCCTTACGAAGGAAAAGACGGCCTTCATGGCAGGTTACTATTCCAGCTGCATCTTGCCCACGATGTTGCAACATCGTTAAAGCATCAAACAACATTTGGTTCACTGGCGATTTACCGGCTATACCAACAACTCCACACATAGCAACCTCGCAGACAAGCTAGGAATTAATAAAAAGGATTCTTTGTCGAATGGTCGGATCGGTTTTCTAAATCTTCCGATTCGTCCATTGGTTTTGAAGGAGTGCCTGATGCACTACCTCCAGATGTTATTTGGTGAAATGCCTCACTTGCAGCATCTTTAGACAACTCGGTAGCTAAAGGCGCATAAGGCAATAAAAACTGTATAAATTTGGACTGTTTCCAGTGCGGTGAACTTTCAACCCAAGGTCCTACACCCTGCATTGTAATTAGTACAACCAACAAGCCCTTTAAAGAACCAAAAGCACCACCTGCTAAACGATTTAATGGCCCCAATTTCAGACTTTTCAAGAGGCCATTTAAAAATGCAGAGACGATCCATGTTAAAACAATGATCAAAAGCGCTATAAATGCAAAAGCTGCAATTTTTTGAACAACTGGATCATGACTTAAACCCGACATAGACGGAGCAAGAAGGACAGCATATTTTGCACCCATAATTAATGCAATGACCCATCCTACCAAGTTCGCAAAGGCTTTAATAAATCCTTGTCGCAAACCGTTTAGCCCCCCAATGAGCAAAAGTATCAGAATAATGATATCAATTGTGTTCATATTCACTTAAGACATAGCTGCAACACATTGTTTCACTAAAATAGGACCTGTATAAATTAGCCCACTATAGATCTGTACTAATGTTGCTCCAGCTTGCTGTTTGACTGCTGCCTGTTCACCCGACAAAATTCCACCCACGCCAATTAACGGGATTTGTCCTTTTAATGTTTGGGCAAACAAACGTAAGCATTCGGTACTTTTTTCAAAAACAGGTGCGCCTGATAAACCGCCCGACTCATTACCATAAGGAAGATTTTCTACACCTTCTCTTGATAAGGTCGTATTAGTAACGATCAAGCCATCAATTTTAAACTGCACTAACTGCGCTGCAATAAATTCAACATCTTCCGCTGTTAAATCAGGTGCAACTTTCAGAACCAAAGGAACATAGTGATTATTTTGTTCAGCTAGCTCAAGTTGTCTTTCTTTTAAGGTTTGCAATAGTTCAGTTAATGCATCGCCACTTTGTAAACTTCTTAAGTTCTTAGTATTTGGAGATGAAATATTAACGGTAATATAAGAAGCGTAGTTATACACTTTCTCAAGGCAAATCAGGTAGTCATCAACAGCTTTTTCTACAGGAGTATCAGCATTCTTACCAATATTAATGCCTAAAATTCCTTTAAACTTTGAAGCTTTGACATTTTCAATCAGCTTATCAACACCATCATTATTGAACCCCATACGGTTAATAATGGCTTGAGCTTCTGGAATACGGAATAAGCGCGGCTGCGGATTACCCGATTGAGGACGAGGTGTAATGGTTCCAATTTCAATAAAACCGAACCCTAACCCAGCTAAAGCATCAATGTGTGCACCATTTTTATCAAGACCGGCTGCCAAACCTACTGGATTTGGAAATTCAATTCCCATACAAGTCGTCGGTTTCGCTTCTACGCTCTGACGGAGTAAGCCGAACTTATGTGCTTTATCAAGCATAGATAATGTTAATTCATGGGCACGCTCTGGTGCTAAACTAAACAACATCGGGCGAGCAAGTGAATATAACATACCAATCACAATCTACTGATTTTAGGTAGGCATATTATAGGCACAGGGAGCACAAAACACCATGCTTAAGACCAGCATATTTTAATATGTTATTGAACCGTCGCTGTTAATTTAATCTGACCTTCACTTGAAACCATTTCCATTTTTTCAATGCTTAAGCCCATTTGTGCCAGCTGGGTTAAAAAGTTAGCTAAAATTGCGTAATTCTGATGAGTAACAATAATTTGTAACTGCTCGCCATTTTGCTGAGAAGTAACTGTTAAACCTTGCTGTTGAGCTACACGTTGTATTTTTTCTGCTTGCCCTAACTCAAGCTCACTCGCAGGTTTCATAGTGACTGCATTACTTTGCATCCACACCATCAAATCTTTTAAATCATTTAAGCGCTGTTGCTGCTGTTCTGCTAAGGAATGCATTTTCCAAAGTGAAGCCCCAATAATAGCCACTACAACAAAAATTGTAGTAAAGACCACCATAATACGTTCACGGACAGTCAAACGGTCTAAATATTGATTAACTTGTTCGATCCACTGATCAAAGCGGTTTTGCAATTGAGCTAACATTTTCATTATTGTATTTTCACCACCCCAATTGCCCCACCACCATCGGCTTGAACATTACCTAACTCCGCCTTAAATCCTTGCTGATTAAGCTGCTGTGTTAAAGCTTGCAAATCATCTCCCGATTTTGCTTTCAAGGCCATGGTTAGTGTAGAAGCATCATAATTTAATTGCTGAGCTAAAATTTGTCTTTGCATCAAAATAGGTCCAACACGACTCAATAAAGAAAGTGCTTGTGTATCGCCTTGTTTACTCATTCTTAAATGACTTTCAAATTGGCTTTTTATATTTTGTTCAGTTACACGACTAGAAGGACCAAACCAATATTTATATTGTTCAATCGTCTGCTCAGCTGTTTGATTCGCTACATTTCTTAATTTTACCCAACGCAAAAAATCATAGCTAAACTGAACCACTATAAGTGCTAACAGAATAACAGCACATGCTTTCCAGTAACCTGAGACAGTTTGCTCTTGTCCTTTGGCTTTTGGTAAAACATTAAAAGGATGCTGTTTAGGTTTATCTAAGCCTTGAAACTGATAAAAAAACTCTGAACGTTGCTCAACACTAGAAGCTGCTTCTAGGCTTTCTAATTGTTCTACCGTTAACCCACTATATTGATAGTTTGTTTCAACTGGCTGGAATTCCAAAAACAATCCCAAATCATCTAGTGAATTACCCACCCATTTACTTTCGCGCGCCAGTAATTTTTGGTCAATATTACACAGGATAACTTGCTGCTCTTGCGGTTCCGGCAAAATCAAAAAGTCTGGCAACAAAGCAACCAGCTTGATTGGCAACAAATTCATCGCATGTTGCCATGTTTCCACAGTAGTTTTTGCAACGCCCAATATTGTTAATTGATCAGCATGAAAATGATGAACTACTTTCATGTGATCAATAGGCAAAGTTACAAACTCTTCAAGCAAATATTTAACACCATCTGCTCCGAGTTGCTTGTAATGAGACTTTGCTATTTGTTGCTGGAATACCTGAGCATGACGACTAGGAAAAAAGACAACAGCCTCTTTTCCTTGGTGCAATTGTAGGTCTTGTATTAATTGATCGAGACTTTCAGCCTGCAACCAGTTTTCTCCGTTAGACCAATGCCATATTCCATTGGTTTCAGGCATCCATAAATACAGCATAATGGGCTAAATAACCTTTTTAATTATATTGTGGGTATAAAACTATTTTTTTGTGTTGATAAACCAGTTGCAATCACAGCCTGATCATAAATTCGAGCTTCAGCCAGTGCAAATGGATTAAAGTTTTCATGGGTCAGGAGTTCAGCAATATGCCCTACTACATTCATATGACACACGACCACAATTGACTCATAAGGAATCTGAGACAACCACTCGACTGCCTCTTTGGCGTTATCATCCGGTTTAATTTTATCGCATAACAACACAGGCACATCTTTAAAGTACGCTTGAATATGTGCCAATGTCTCTTGAGCACGTAACAAAGGACTAACTACAAAAATATCAGGCTTAACAATATCTTTTAAAAATGTTGCTGTCTGTTCTGCTTGAGCATGTCCACGAGCAGTAAGAGGGCGTTTAGTGTCGTTACCATTTACAGGTGGAGCGGCTTCCCCATGGCGAACCAATGTCAGTTGCATAAATTTTCCTTGTTAATAATTCCTGCATTATAACCACAATTTATGACATTTCTTCTTCAGACTTCGTGATGAGGTAAAACAAATTCAACATCACTACGGTGTCCGTTTTTCATAAGAGATAATGCAATATTTAAAGGAGGCGCCCCTTCAAAAATAACTTCATATAAAGCATTAGTAATAGGCATATAAACATCTAATTCTTCTGCTTTACCACGCACCTGAACAATTGTATTGATGCCTTCCGCTGTCTGCCCCAACTCTTTACTCGCCTGATCCAGCGTTTTACCCGAACCTAAAGCATAACCAATCTGATAATTACGGCTTAAAGGGCTATTACAAGTCGCGAATAAATCACCAACACCTGACAATCCCAAGAATGTAAGCGGATTTGCACCTTGTTTTACTGCAAAACGGCTCATCTCAGCCAAAGCACGCGTTAAAATCATACTCTTGGTGTTTTCACCAATTTTGTAAGCGGCACCAATTCCCATTGCAACCGCATAAATATTTTTAAGCGCACCACCTAACTCCACTCCGTGTACATCATCACTACCAAAAACACGGAATAAAGCACTATGCAGAGCATGTTGCACAGCATAACGAACCAGCTCAGAATCACTGGCAATAACAGTACCAGATGGCATACCTGCCATAATTTCTTTTGCAAGGTTTGGACCTGATAGCACACCATAGGGAACTTCAGGTAATTCTTCACGAATAATATCGCTCATGAAGCTGAAAGTTTTAGCTTCAACGCCTTTGGTTAAAGACACAACCGCTTGTGCAGTAATATAAGGAGCGATTTGTTTTAAAACATCACGGAATGAGTGACTTGGAATAGCGACTAAAATAATATCTCGGTCACATACAGCTTGTTCAAGATCAGACACAGCGCGTAATGATGACTCTAAAATAAAATCTGGCAAATAACGTTTATTAATGTGTGTTTTATTAATTTCCTCAGCTGTTTCGGCGTCACGAATCCAGATCATGGTATCGCAACCATTACGTGCAGCTAAATTTGCCATAGCCGTTCCAAAGCTTCCTCCCCCTAGAACGGTAATACGTAAAGCGGTTTTTTTATCAACCGCAACAGGTTCCACCAAATCTGTAAACTTAAATTCAGCCATCTTTTATTATCCTATTTCTTACTTCTACAGACGCTTAAGCCTGCCAAACTTTTACGAATTCTTTACTTTCAATATCTGCACGCGGTGCAATTACTTTAGCTGCTGTGCCGACGTAAATAATACCTGAAATTAAATCACGAGGTTGCAGACCTAAATGCTGTTTTAACCAATTTGATTCGACAACTGCACCACTACGCCACATGGTCGAAAAACCTTGGGCTTGCAGAGATAATAAAAGATTTTGTACTGCAGCACCCGTACTTAAGATTTGTTCGAAATGCGGTACTTTCGGATGATCTTGTAGTTGTGTAAGCGCTAAAATGAGTAATGGTGCGCGAAAAGGATGTTGTTTAACACGTTCGAGTTGAGCGGGATCAGTTTCACCTAAATCTGCTAGAGCCTTTGCTAAAACTTCACCAAAAGCACCACGTTGTTCGCCTGAAATAACCACAAAACGCGTTGGCTTAAGTCTATGATGATCTGGAGCAGTCAAAGCTGCTTGGAAAGCTAACTCTAATTGCTCTGTACTTGGAGCTGGCTCAACTAATTGGCCAATAGACTGACGCTGATGAATATTTTGGTGAATTATTTGTATTGCTGATTCCGTCATTAATATTGATCTAACTCAAAAATTCAAAATAGATTAGCATAATCTACCGTTAATCCACCATTGAATCTAGCTTATAAAATTAGCGAACTCTCACTTTGACATTTTTTAATACAAAACATCAAAACTCATACAACGTCTTCAAAATCAACTAGAAAACTTATGTTCAAATAGCTATGTCTTTTAGCGATTAACTTTAGGTGCATTATGAAAAAAATAATTTTAGCGAGCGCAATGAGCGGTGTTGTTTTATTACTTGGTGCTTGCGCAACTACTCCTAAAAATACTTTAGCAGTTCAAAAAGAAAATAATCAGTTTGAAGTTACAGGTATTGGCAAAACCAATTTAATTGCAAAAAATAATGCGATTACTGCAGCTCAAAAAACTTGCTCAAAAAGCACTACACCAGTCGTTGTAGATGAAAAAACAACATATAACGGTGTATTAAAAGATGTTGTAAGTGAAAAAACCGGTCAAATGGTTGAAGCAGCAGCAGGTGTTATTGGTACATTAACTGGTAAAAATGCATCTTTAGCAAAAGATGATGACTACCAAACAACGCTTACTTTCTATTGTAAAATTAATTAATCAAAAAAAAATCCCAATCAAATGATTGGGATTTTTTTATTAGCAATAACCATCTAATCTGGTCAGTGGTAATTTTTTACCAATTGCTTTTTCAATTTCGGGTAAATAAAAGGCATCATCTTCAGATAAGAAACTAATACTTACCCCTTGTGAGCCAGCACGACCTGTACGACCAATACGGTGTACATAATCATCAGATTGTTCAGGCAATGTAAAGTTGATGACATGCGACACGCCATCCACATGAATACCACGACCAGCAACATCTGTCGCAATCATAATATTATGTTTACCTTGCTTAAATTGCTCTAACATTTTTAAACGTTTATCTTGAGCAATCTCACCAGAAAGCATACCAACTCTATATCCATCTTTCTTTAAATGATCATAAAGACGGCGGACTTGGTCACGTCGATTAGCAAAAATCATGACCTTATCGATTGGCTCTTCACGCAAGATATCTTGCAGTAAACGATATTTATCTTGTTTAGCTACAACATAAACACGTTGCTCTACATCGTTATTCGTTTTTTGCTCAGGCTCAATTTCAACAGTGATTGGTTCAAACAACCATTGTCTTGCCAAATTAAGAACATCATAACTAAATGTCGCTGAGAACATGAGCGTTTGACGCTGTTCCTTACGAGGAGAATAACGGACAATACGTTTTACCGAAGGAATAAATCCCATGTCCAATAAACGGTCGGCTTCATCAATAACTAAAAATTCAATTTGATCTAGCCAAACTTCTTTCTGTTCTACAAAATCAATTAGACGCCCAGGTGTAGCCACCATGATATCGACAAAATTAGCATCTAGCTGTTTCTTTTGCTTATCAAAATCCACACCCCCTAATAATGTTACAAGGTGCAAATCTGAAAATTTTGTGAGTAGCTTTGCATCACTTTCAATCTGCAATGCCAATTCACGAGTAGGGGCCAAAATTAAGGCACGTGGCTCACCACGGAAACGCTGCTCTTGAACCGGATTATTGAGTAAATCATTAATTACACTAATCAGAAAGGCTGCTGTCTTACCAGTTCCTGTCTGTGCTCGCCCAATTGCATCATGCCCGGCTAATGTATATTTTAAAACCTTTTGCTGAATTGGGGTCATTTGAGTAAACCCTAAAGCATCAATCGCCTTTTTAAGTTGCGGATGTAAATTCAAGGTTTCAAAACCAGATGTCATAAATACGTGCTCTAACAAACAATCTCTCGAATGAGAAGATCATTATAAACAAAAACGCCCCAATTCAAAAATTGGAGCGTCCATGATTCATCAAAAGATGAATTAGTCTTAGTCTAAAGGCTGAACGTTTTCAGCTTGAAAACCTTTTTGACCTTGTACAACGCTAAATTCTACGCGTTGACCATCACGTAGAGAACGATGACCGTCACCTACGATTGCACGGAAATGAACGAATACGTCGTCACCGCCGTTGCGTTGAATAAAACCAAAGCCTTTAGTGTCATTAAACCACTTTACTACGCCTTGTTCACGAGCTGTCATAAGTCAATCCTCAGATGTTGAAAAAAGGACCTTCCGGTGTTGCAAACAGCAGAGCAAACAAGGTTTTAAAATATTTATAATCTTAAAGCTTGTAATCATTCTGTAAAACTATCAACAATTTCCGGTTACATCCATTTGTTATAGGGTTATTAAATCAATTTGATTGTGTGGTAAATCCTAAAACGGTTCGAGCTTAACATGGGTTTATGACAATTAATAGAATTTTTTTCAATTATTTCCCCTATTTTTAGTTCTTTTTTTAAACAGCTTATTACAATATTTTTTATAGAAATTAGCCAGATCTTCTTCCATAAAATATGCTGCATTTACTAAAAATTTGTTAGAATATTTTTTTTAGTTGTTTTGATGATGAATGAGCAATACTTCCTCTAATACAGCACCCATTGAAATTAATGCCCTTGGACAACCCTGCCCAATGCCATTGTTAATGCTAAAACGTGAACTTAAAAAAGCGTCGGGCAAACAACAATTTTTATTAAAATCGTCAGATCCTCATAGTGAAATTGATGTAACTCGTTACTGTGGTTTACATCATTTTACGTGTCAAACTACACACATATCAGAAAGAGAATTTCACTATTTAATTGAAACTCAATAATTCTTTGCTAAACTAAAAGATTAGAAATTGCATAAAATTTTACATTTCTCTACCCAATTTTCCTTAATTATGAAGCTGATTCAAATTAAGATGAATTTATTGGTTATCCCATTCGATCCTATAAGGAGAACTCATGAGTGACAGCAGCAATCAATTGATGCCCCTGTCATTGTCTGCGCCCGGTGTAAACCTTGGTGCATATATCAGTACTGTCAATCAGATTCCTATTTTAACGGCCGAGCAAGAAAAAGAACTTGCTGAACGTTATTATTATGACCAAGATCTTGATGCCGCAAAAATGCTGGTAATGTCGCATTTACGTTTTGTCGTTCATATTGCGCGCAGCTATGCAGGTTATGGCCTACCACAAGGCGACCTTATTCAAGAAGGTAATTTAGGCTTAATGAAAGCCGTGAAACGTTTCGACCCAAATATGGGCGTGCGTCTAGTATCTTTTGCCGTCCACTGGATTAAGGCAGAAATTCATGAATATGTTATTCGCAACTGGCGTATCGTCAAAATTGCAACGACAAAAGCTCAGCGTAAATTATTTTTCAATTTACGTAGTTTAAAGAAATCGAGTAAAAAGTTAACGCTCGAAGAAGCTCAATCAATTGCGAATGACTTAAATGTAACTCCAGAACAAGTTCTGGAAATGGAAGGTCGTTTAACTGCTTATGATGCTGCTTTTGAAGCACAAGGCGATGACGACGACGATACTCCACACACAGCGCCTGCGTTGTATCTTGAAGATAACCGCTACGACCCTGCCCGTTTAGTCGAGAACGAAGACTGGGAAGAGCAAAGCACTTCAGCCTTGCATGATGCAATGGATCAGTTAGATGACCGTTCGCGTAATATTTTACAACGCCGCTGGTTAGATGATGATAAATCTACTCTTCACGAGTTAGCAGCTGAATATAATGTTTCAGCAGAGCGTATTCGCCAGCTTGAAAAGAATGCGATGGAAAAGATTAAAACTGCCATGTCAGCAAGCTAAAATAAATTTAAAAATAAAAGGGCGATTCGCCCTTTTGTTTTATCTGGCTATGTTTAGCCAACCCAATCTATGTTAACGTTGCCTTTCATTATTCAGTTGCGTTTTTTGTTATGTGGATCGCCATTTCAGCCCTTAATCTTGCTTTTGCAGTCATGTTGGGTGCTTTTGGAGCACATGGTCTTAAGGCTCACGCGGGTCCTGAGCAACTTGCTTGGTGGCAGACTGCAACCGACTACTTTTTTTATCATGCGCTTGGCCTACTAGCCCTTGGTATTTTAAGTAAGGTTCTTCCTCATTTCCCAATCAAGTTATCTTTCTTGCTTATCCAAATTGGTATTCTATTCTTTTGTGGTTCGCTTTATATCATGGCGCTGGGTTTACCACGAATATTAGGTGCAATTACGCCAATCGGTGGAGCCTTAATGATTGCGGGGTGGCTAGTCTTGGCTTGGAATGCTTTCAAATACGCAAAATAATCGGAATGTGATCATGCAAATTTATTTAAATGGCGAATTAACGGACACGCCTAGCCAAAACCTGTTGCAACTCATTCAGGAGTTGACACTTGAAGGAAAACGTTTTGCTGTTGAGCACAATCAGCAAATCGTTTCTAAAAGCAAATTAGAGCAAATTTCTATTGCTCAACATGACCGTATCGAAATTATTCACGCTGTTGGCGGCGGCTAAGTCGGAGTTATCCATGCAAGACACCCCTCTCATTATTGGTTCACGTTCTTTTCAATCTCGTTTATTGGTCGGAACTGGCAAATATAAAGACTTAAATGAAACGGATTTAGCTATTCAAGCCAGTGGTGCAGAAATCGTAACTGTCGCAATCCGCCGTGTGAATATTGGACAAAATCCAGATCAACCGAATTTACTTTCGGTCATTCCGCCAGAGAAATATACAATTTTGCCAAATACTGCAGGTTGTTTTGATGCTGACAGCGCAGTACGCACGTGTATGCTAGCGCGCGAGCTACTGGATGGTCATAACCTAGTAAAACTTGAAGTTCTAGGCGACGAAAAAACCTTATATCCAAATGTAACCGAGACTTTAAAAGCAGCTCGAACTTTGATTGATGACGGTTTTGAGATTATGGTCTATACCTCTGATGACCCGATCATTGCGCAAGAACTTGAAAGTATGGGATGTGTTGCGATTATGCCTTTAGGTAGTTTGATTGGTTCAGGTTTAGGTATTTTAAACCCGCACACTATTTCAATTATTAAAGAAAATGCGAAAGTACCAGTTTTAGTCGATGCAGGCGTCGGCACAGCAAGTGATGCTGCTATTGCGATGGAACTCGGTTGTGATGGCGTGTTGATGAATACAGCAATTGCAGCTGCGCAAAATCCTATTCTGATGGCTTCTGCAATGAAAAAAGCGGTTGAAGCTGGTCGTGAAGCATTTTTAGCAGGTCGTATGCCACGTAAACGTATGGCAAATGCAAGCTCGCCAGAAACAGGTTATTTCTTTAAGTAATCATTAATTTTGCCTAAATTTTAAAGCACCTAGAGCTATCGTGCCAAGTGGCATGGATGCCACTGTTGAACAGGGGCCACATGGATGTGCCCTCTGTTCAACAAAGGTTTTTGTTACTTTTGACCTTTCAAAAGTAAGGCATAACCCATATAGAATTTAATAAATTAAATATGAGGCCAAAGGCCGCATGGCATGTGAAATTATTAATTTAATTAAGCCACTTGCTCATCGCGCTTAAACACCAATTCTTTTGCCGATGAGTTATCAGCATCAAAGTAGTATCCATCGGTGTTGAACGCTTTAATATCCTCAGCTTTATTTAATTGGTTTTCAATCATAAAACGAGCCATTAAACCGCGTGCTTTTTTCGCATAGAAACTAATGACTTTATATTTGCCATTTTTCTGGTCAAGAAAAACTGGCTTCACAATTTCAGCCTTAATTTTCTTCTCATTAACAGACTTGTAATACTCATCCGAAGCTAAGTTTACAAGTAATTCAGAATTTATTGCTGCCAAATCTTCATTAATCTGGTTTGTGATAATTTCACCCCAGAATTCATACAAATTATGACCGCGTGTATTTTTTAATTTAGTGCCCATCTCAAGACGATAAGGCATCATTAAATCTAAAGGACGTAATAAACCATATAGACCAGAGAGCATACGTAAATGCTGCTGTGCAAAATCAATATCTTTATCTTTTAAATGGTATGCATCTAAACCCGTATAGACGTCACCTTTAAATGCATAAATTGCCTGACGAGCATTTGAAAAATCAAATTCGGGCTTCCAATCTCTAAATCGGTCTGCATTCAATGTGGCAATTTTTTCACTAACACTCATTAAACTCGCAATTTCCGAAGCAGAAAGTTTACGGCTAACATCAATTAATTGTGCTGAATATTCTAACAAGCGAGGCTGAGTAAACTCATCTGTAGGTAACGCTGTTTCATAATCTAAAGTTTTTGCAGGAGAAATTAAAGCAAGCATACATAACCTGAAAAAATTATTCTTAATACCAACTATAACAGTAGATATTTTTTAATGCTAACTCGTGTTTTCAATGACGACTATCGGTAAAATAGCATCACGTATTGTTATTTAGCGGTTCTTATATGTCTGAGCAAACTTTCATCCAGGGTCCAGTAGGTAAAATTGAACTTTTCGTTGACCGCCCTGAAGGTGAAATCAAAGGCTTTGCGGTTGTTTGTCATCCGCACCCATTGCAAGGTGGAACCCCTCAACATAAAGTCCCTGCCCTTTTAACCCAAATTTTTAATGAATATGGTTGTATTGTTTACCGTCCTAGTTTCCGTGGTTTAGGCGGCAGTGAAGGCGTTCATGATGAAGGCCATGGTGAAACTGAAGATATCTTAGCTGTAATTGAGCACGTTCGTAAGCTTCATGAAGGCCTACCATTTTATGCAGGCGGTTTTAGCTTTGGCTCACATGTTTTAGCAAAATGCTTTGCACAGCTTGCACCTGAATTACGACCTGTACAGTTAATTTTATGTGGTTTACCAACAGCTACTGTAGTAGGTTTACGTCACTATAAAACTCCTGAAATTCAAGGTGATATTCTACTCATTCATGGTGAGCAAGATGATATTACTTTACTTTCAGATGCAATTGCATGGGCAAAACCACAGAAGCATCCAATTACGATTTTACCGGGTGCTAACCACTTCTTTACAGGCTATTTAAAGCAACTTCGCCAAATCATTACACGTTTTATTATCATGAAATAAACGGTAATTTGATGGGCATAACTTGAGAGTATGCCCATCATTTTATAAGCCGTGTCATTATTGAAAATAATTCCAACTTAACCCAAATCAGGCTAAATATTTTTTCACTCGGTCGCTATTATTCGTTCACCATAATTTCTATAAAATTTTATAAATGTCTATAATCTCTCTAAACATTTGACTAAAAATTCCAAGAATATGCTTCATTTTACCTTTTTAGGCACATCATCAGGTGTACCCACACTTTCACGCAATGTTTCAGGATTAGCCGTTCGTAACAGTAAAAATAAGAACTGGATTTTAGTTGATGCTGGTGAAGGCACGCAGCACCGCATTCAGCAAGCCAAACTTTCTCTACAAAACCTAGTTGCCATTTGTATTACACACGTTCACGGTGATCATTGTTATGGCCTAGTTGGTTTACTGGCAAGTGCAGGCATGAATGCCCGTACAAAACCATTAATCGTGATTGCACCCAAAGAAATTCAACAATGGTTTAAAATCACTGCTCAACTTACAGACTTACATTTGCCTTATTCAATAAAATTTATTGATGTTAATGAAGCAACTCGGCCACAGCAGCTCACCGATGAGCTCTTTATTCAAGCACATCCACTAAGTCATCGTGTTCCGAGTTTTGCATTTAGTATTTATATAAAATCCACCCAGAAGAAGATAGATATTCAAGCTTTAACTCAGCTTGGCGTACCTAAAGGCGATATTTGGGGGCATTTAAAACGAGGCTACGATGTTGAGTTTGAGGGGCGAATTTTAAAATCTCAAGACTTTATCAAAATTCAAAATCAGCAGATTCATGCAATTATAGGTGGTGATAATGATCGGCCAGAATTATTAGCCGATGCTTGTAAGAATGCTCAATTACTTATTCATGAAGCAACTTATTTGCAAACAGTCTTAGATAAAGTAGGAAAAGGTCCAATGCACAGCTCAGCAAAAATGGTAGCTGAATTTGCAGAGCAGCAATCTCTAGATAATTTAATTCTGACACACTTTAGCCCTAGACATCAGGATAAAACTGGGCAGCAAGCTATTGCCGAAGAAGTTCGCCAATTTTATAAAGGTCATTTTTATTTAGCGAATGATTTTGACGAATTTACTTTAAGTGAAACAGGACAACTTTTAAAAATCGACTAAAAATTATATTTGTTGTGAAATCGAATTCACCGAATTGAGTCCAGATCATTTTCATGTAAAGGTGAAAGTTTAAGAAGCTCATAACTGAGCTTCTTATTTCTTAAAAAAATTACTCTACAGATGCCAAAGCAGTTACTAGTAACTTCCAGCATTTATCTACAGTATCAACTTTTACTCGTTCACCCGGTGCATGCGCACCTTGAATATCTGGTCCAAATGAAACCATCTGCAAATGTGGGTAATGTTCAGCAATAATCCCACACTCTAAACCCGCATGGATTACTTTAAGATTTGGTTCAATATCAAAAGCATTTTGATAGGCTTGTTGTAAGCACTTTAGAGCCGCCGAGTCAGGGTTTGGTGTCCAACCTGACACTAACGGTGTGAGTGCTGAAGCTATATTAAATTGACTAAAATGTGCCTGAATTTTTTCTGCAAAGTCTTGAGCTTCTTGGTTCACCATTGAACGAACCATTAAGACAGCTTTTCCGACCTCTCGATTTAATTTTACAACCCCGATATTGTTTGAGGTTTCAACCACATCTGGTAGAACTTGACTCATACTTGCAACGCCATAAGGACTTGTTGCCAAAGCTTGCAACCATTCATTTTGCTGTTGTTGAGCAATCACTTCTGTTACTTCAGCACTATTCGGTTGGATAGTTAATTGCAGATTATCATCAATACCCTGTAGCTGTTTTTTCCATACTGTTTGATATTCAGCAAGTAATTTTTCTAATTCGGATAATCGGTTAGACGAAATTGCAATGGTTGCCACTGCTTCTCGAGGTAAAGCATTACGAGCTGTACCACCGGTAAACTCCACAAGTCGTCCATCAAGCTTTGCTAAATACTCATTTAAAAAGCGGGCTAAAATAACGTTAGCATTGCCACGTCCTAAATGAATATCTACGCCAGAATGACCTCCTTTAAGACCCGCAACCTGAATATTCACAATGTTCAGATTTTCAGGGATTGGTTCATAAGTAAGTGGTTGTTCTACTTCAACATCAATACTTCCAGCACAGCCAAGATATAACTGCCCCCACTCTTCTGTATCAATATTAAATAACCATTTCCCTTTTAGGATCCCAGACTCTAAAAGCCGTGCACCACTCATCCCTGCTTCTTCATCAACGGTTAGAAGAACTTCAATTGGCCCATGAGCAATATCATTTGAATCTAATACAGCTAAAGCTAGGGCTACCCCAATGCCATTATCTGCACCTAAAGTAGTGTCTTTAGCAATCAACCAACCATCCTCAAGAACTGGGCGAATTGGGTCTTTAAAGAAGTCGTGTACTGTGCCAGTGTTGGCTTGTGTGACCATATCTAAATGGCCTTGCAGAATGACTCCAGATACATGTTCTTTACCCGCAGTCGCATTCTTACGGATAATCAAATTCCCCACTTCATCTACGTATGTTTCTAAATTCCGACTTTCAGCCCAGTTTTTTAAAAACTCACGAAGCTGCTGTTCATGCTTTGAGGGACGAGGAATAGTGCAAAGTGTTTGAAAATGCTGCCAAACCACTTGAGGAGATAATGCTGCAATATTAACTTGTGTCATGAAAACCACACTCTAATTATGTAAATATCGTAATAATTTCAATATACACAACGCATTAAAGATAGGTAGAGATTTGAGTAAAGATTTTGTATTTTTATATTTAATTTAAACAGAAAGTACGACTTTTCTAAAAGCCGTACTTCATGAATAACTCTTAACAGCCGTGCGCTTAGTTTTTCCATTCAAATGCTGAAAAGCTATGATCAGCTTTCAAACTATTTTCAACAGCCTGTGCAAGCTGGCGAATAATACTTTGTGTTTCAATTTTCTCAAACCAATCTTGTTCTTCATCTGGATTGGCAGAGATTTCACACATCAAATGCCCTTCATGGTCTGTTTTCTGACAAGTAATAGACAATGGTAAAAGATGATTATCTATACTGACTTCCACCTTTTCATGTTCATGCACAATATGCTGTGCATCAAAACCATAATGCCCCAATTGTTTAAACAGTAAAGCCGCTACATATTCTTGAGTGATATGGCATTCATTTGGTGGATGATCAAGCACCCCATGTTGTGGGCAACTGGCAATAAATTGTAATTTTTTCATCCTTTATCCTAACACTTTTATCATTATCTGCACTTAGCATAAGCAATAAACAAACAGCAGCCAAGCCTTTAGCCCGCTGCTGCCGTTGCTATTGTGTTAGCAATTATAAAATGTGTTAGGTCAAAAGTTATTGGCTAACTTCGATTGTTAAACCTGCACGATTCGCCAACTCAGTGAAAGTTGGGAAGCTTGTCGCCACAGTTTCAGTACCATGAATTGTAATCGGACCAGAATTACGAAGACCTGCCATGCTAAAACTCATCGCAATACGGTGGTCATGGTGTGATTCAATTTCACCGCCAGCAAAGATTGGTGACCAATCGCCAGATTTGCCTTTACCTTCGATAATAATGCCATCATCAGTTGGTGTGCAGTCAATGCCCATGATTTTTAAACCATCTGCCATGACCTGAATACGGTCAGACTCTTTCACACGAAGTTCCGCCGCACCAGTTAATACTGTTTGCCCTTCGGCACACGCTGCTGCAATAAACAAAGCTGGGAATTCATCAATTGCTAAAGGTACTTGGTCTTCAGGCATATGGATGCCTTTAAGCGTGCGTGAACCTTTAATATGAATATCAGCAATAGGTTCGCCACCGGCAATACGTTCATTTTCAACGGTCAGGTCAGCACCCATCTGTTTTAAAATTTCAATTACGCCTGTACGTGTTGGATTAATACCTACAGCTTCAAGAACAACATCGGAACCTTCTGTAATTGCAGCACCCACCATAAAGAAAGCAGCAGATGAAATATCAGATGGAACTTGAATATTAGTACCTACTAATTTTCCGCCACCAACAAGAGAAATCTTGTTGCCTTCAGTTTTAACATCATAACCAAAAGCACGCAGCATGCGCTCCGTGTGGTCACGAGTTGGTTCTGGTTCAGTGACTGAAGTTTCACCTTCAGCCCATAGGCCCGCAAGTAAAATACCCGACTTCACCTGAGCAGATGCCATTGGCAAGTCGTATTGAATACCTTTTAATTGCTGACCACCCGTAATGCTTACAGGTGGTGTACCTTTCTCACCTGTTGTCTGGATTTGTGCGCCCATTAAACGCAATGGCTTAGCAATACGCTCCATTGGACGTTTAGAAAGTGATGCATCACCTGTCATTACTGAATCAAATTTTTGTGCAGATAACATACCTGAAAGCAAACGCATGCTGGTTCCAGAGTTACCCATATACAAGGCACTCGCTGGTGCTTTTAAACCATGCATGCCCACGCCATGAATGGTCACTTCACCATTCTTAGGGCCTTCAATGCTTACACCCATATCACGGAAAGCTTGCAAAGTTGCCAAAGCATCTTCACCTTCAAGGAAGCCAGTGACATGAGTCGTGCCTTCGGCAATAGCACCAAACATAATGGAGCGATGTGACACAGATTTGTCACCCGGTACGGTAAATTTACCTTTAAATGCCTTATTTCCCGGTAAGATACTGAATTGCTGTGTCACCTTATTTTTCTCCATTAAAGGTTTTTTGGCTAACATATGATTGAAATGCTGACGTGCTGCCTGAGCATGGCCGAGTAAACCCATTAATGCATGAGAGTCTTCGTTTTCAATCAATTTTCTAAGTACGGTAAGTTGCTTTTCGAAGCCATCTACAGCATTTAATATGGCTGTTTTATTGGCAAAGAAAATGTCATGCCACATTTGTGGATCACTAGCTGCAATCCTTGAAAAGTCGCGAAAGCCACCTGCTGCATAGCGGAAAATATCAAGATTATCTTCACGATTCGCAAGTTGCTCAACCAAATTAAATGCCATCAAGTGCGGTAAATGACTTGTATGTGCTAAAACTTCATCATGCTTGGCAACGTCCATACAAATGACTTCAGCTTTAGCAGCAGACCAAAGTTGAATCAGTTTATCAACAGCCCATTCTGCACTTGTTGGCAATGGCGTTAAAATCACTTTATGATTTGCAAATAGATCAACCTTACCTGCATGAACACCTGTGTGCTCACTACCAGCAATAGGATGTCCCGGCACAAAACCTGTAGGTAAGTCTTCACCAAATACAGCTTTTGCTGCATCTACGACATTACCTTTTGTACTACCCACGTCAGTTACAATCGTGGTTTCTGATAAATAAGGTTTAATTTGCTCAAGCACTTTTTGTGTAGCACGCACTGGCAAGGCTAAAACAACTAAATCGGCCCCTTTCACAGCTTCTACAGGATCGGAAAATCCTTCTTGTATTAAGCCAAGTGATTTTGCATCTTCTAAAGTTTTCTGTGAGCGTGTAGATGCAACAACTATTGTCGCCAATTTTTCTGCAAAAATAACACGCGCCAAACTCGACCCGATGAGTCCTAAACCAATAAATGCAACTTTTTTAAATAGGGGTTGTGACATAACTTCAACTTTGCTTTTGCTCAAAGTGATTTAAACCTTTGAGCAATTTGTTTTTAAGCATAATGACATGACCATCTTGATGCATGTCATCATTCCAACATGAGTAATTAGAGAACGGCAGCAGGATAAGAACCTAAAATACGAAGCTCTTTTACCATTGGACGAATATCATTAATTGCTGCTGCAACATTTTCTTGATCGATATGTCCTTCTAAATCGATAAAGAATACATATGCCCATTTTTCAGGTAATGCTGGACGAGTCTCAATACTTGTTAAGCTAATATTGTGTTTTGCAAACGGCGCTAAAATTTCTAATAAAGCACCTGCACGATCATGTGCTGAGATCAATAACGATGTTTTATCATTGCCGCTTTGTGGAATTTTTTCACGACCAATCACTAAGAAACGAGTGGTATTTTCCGGATTATCTTCAATATTGCTATGTAAAATTTCAAGGTTATACATACCTGCTGCAATATCTGATGCGATCGCTGCTGAATGCCATTCGTTGCGAATACGGCGTGCAGCTTCTGCATTTGAGTTTAAAGCAACACGTTCAACACCCGGATAATGTGCGTCTAACCACTGACGACATTGAGCCAAAGTCTGCTGGTGGGCATAAATCTGTTTAATACTGTCTTTACGTGTATTTTCAGAGACAAGGAATTGATGATGAATACGTAATTCAACTTCACCAATCACATTTAAATTCGATGTTTTAAAACAATCTAAAGTATGGTTCACAATACCTTCAGATGAGTTTTCAACTGGCACTACGCCGTAATGTGCACTACCTGCTTCTACTTCACGGAACACTTCATCAATTGTTGGTAATGGACGAACAACTGCATCTTTACCAAAGTGTTTAAGCACGGCAGATTGAGTAAAAGTCCCTTCCGGTCCTAAAAATGCAATACTTTGCGGAGCTTCTAAAGCAAGGCAAGCAGACATAATTTCACGGAACAAACGCGCCATGGTGACATCAGACAAAGGACCTTGGTTGCGCTCCATGACTTTGCGTAAAACTTGTGCTTCACGTTCAGGACGATAAAACAAAGGATTCTCTTCAGAAGCAAATTTAGCTTTAGCAACAGCTTCAGCAAGGCTTGCGCGGCGATTTAATAATTCTTGAATCTGTTGATCTACACTATCAATATCTTCACGAATTTGTTCTAAACTAAGAGAAGTCGTTTTGTTTTGATCATCGTTGATCATTAGAATGCAGCCTCAGTAAAATCATCTTTTAAACGAGAGTATAACAATAGTCTGCTTTGATTTGTTAGGCAATATAGCTGTAAGAGCTTTTTTCATTAACCTTTTTGCTTCCATTTCTTGATTACTTTATTTGATAATGATTTTCATTTATCATTTGTATAATAAATTTTATTATCGCCCATTATGCAAAGATCATTTTTCCTTTTATCTACTAGTTTTTTATTGAGTACTTTAATAAGCTGTTCTACCTTCGCCCAAACGCCTATACAAAATCAACCAAAAATCGTTTTTCAAAATAATCAGGCTCAATTTCAAATTAAATCTAAAAATACAGGCCATGATTATCTTATTCAAATTTATAAACCGCCTGTCACCCCGCCCCAACATGGATATCCAGTACTTTATATATTAGATGGAAATGCTACATTTCCAAGTGCTGCCAATATTGCTCAGTCGATTGGCGCTGGTTCTACCAAATTAGGACTAGATCCACTCATGATAGTAGCGGTTGGTTACCCTCAGCAAAAAACCTTTGATGTGCAAAAGCGTGCTTATGATTACACTCCAAAACCTTCTGCTGAATTTCAAGCACAAGGTAAATATAAATATGGGGGTGCTGATCAGTTTATTACTTTTTTAAATAGCGAACTCAAGCCTACAATTGCAAAACAATTTCCGATTAATAGCCAACAACAAAGTCTTTATGGACATTCTTTTGGAGGTTTATTTGTGCTTTATCATTTTTTTCAAAAGCCAGATGCATTTCAGCGTTACTTTGCTGCAAGCCCTTCCCTCTGGTTTGACCAAGGCATGTTATTTCAGCAGTTAAATCATTGGCAAAGTCAGAAACCAAATCATTCCCCTTTACTCATGACCACAGTCGGTACACATGAGCAAGGTGGTCCTCGCACTCAACTTAACAATAAATTTAATGAAACAGATTTCTTTAAAGCCTTAGAAAATAAACGTTCAAACCAATTTAGTTATTGGCATTTTTATAATCCAGCTGAACAACACATTACAAATTTGTATGCGAGCTTGCCTAAAGCGCTTATGTTTGCTTCGTGCAAAGACATAGAAAGCTGTAAATCTTTATTTGATGGGCCATTGCAGCAGCCAGCCAAGTAAAAACATAATTACATTTAAAGATGATTATTTTGTTGTTCTTAAAGATAGTCCTCTTAATATATAGATTGGTTATACTGACTCAATATGTCATAACAACAGTAAAATAGAATGAATAAAATTATTGTTTTAAGCCTATTGGGTTTTGCAACTTTTAGTTTAACAGCTTGTGGCGGTTGTCCAATAATTGCAGGTTGCAATGGTACTGATAATTCTCCCTACTATATGACGACTGTCGGTAATCAAGTTCGTGGCATTCCAATCCCACCTCAAACCAAGCTGACATATCAGTCACAACATTTTAGGCAGAAATATGAGCAAACACATGCTTTAAAAGAGAAAAATTTATCAGGCATCTATTTACCACCAGATATAGCAATCATTTGGGGCGGTATGCCAGTAGATATGTTTATACAGTTTTCTAATCCCGAAATGAAAGGCTTCTCGGTCTATCCAGCACGAGGATTTAAAGCAGAATTATCAAATGAGTTTTTACGTTTATGGAAAAGCTGTGAAAGTGATTTAAACATTAACTTAAAGAATCCAAATGATTGGTCATTTAATCCTGAAAATATGAAAATAACGGGTTGTGGTGTCGTCTTTCAAGAACGTAGTAAATACACCGAAGATTCATTCCATCAAGATGAAGCTGATGAGTTTTTAAGAAAGATGAATCATGCATTACAGCAATTACCGAAACAACAAGACTATCCTGTCATTCAACAGAAGACCAAATAGTTAAAAACAAAACAGCCCATTCTAGGACAGGCTGTTTTTCTCTGCTCAATTAAGCTTTGCCAATTAATCCACGCGCTACGATTTCTTTCATAATTTCATTTGTACCACCGTAAATACGTTGAATACGTGCATCTACAAAGAAACGTGAAACTGGATATTCAGTCATATAACCATAACCGCCAAAGAGTTGCAGCAAGTTATCTGCGACTTTCATTTGCATGTCAGTGCTGAAGCTTTTAAGCGCTGCCGCAGTTTCCACATCTAGCTTGCCTTCTTGATATAGAGCAACATTTCTCTCATAGAAAGCAGCTGTAGCAAGCTCATCAATTTTTGCTTGTGCTAAAACAAAACGCGTATTTTGGAACTGTGAAATGGGTTGACCAAATGCATGACGCTCTTTTACATAAGCAGTTGCCAAATCAATTGCACCACGAATAGCGCCAATTGCGGTAGATGCAATAGCTGTACGTTCTCGCGGTAACTCTTGCATTAAATAAGCAAAGCCTTGTCCAGCTTGACCGAGTAACTGGTTTTTAGGAACTTTAACATTGTCAAAAAATAGCTCAGATGTGTCTTGAGAATGCAGACCGATTTTGTCTAAATTTGTGCCTTTTTTAAAGCCTTCTAGATGCGTATCTGCCAATAATAATGACACGCCTTTTGCACGCGCTTGAGGATCAGTTTTTACTGCAAGCACCACAAGATCAGCATGTTGTCCATTTGAAATAAAGGTTTTTGAGCCATTTAATAAATAATGGTCATCTTGCAAAATGGCGCTAGTACGCATTGATTGTAAATCCGAACCCGCTCCAGGTTCAGTCATACCAATTGCACCAACCACTTCACCTGTTACCATTTTCGGCAACCAATATTGTTTTTGCTCTTCTGTCCCGATGTGTAAAATATATGGTGCAGCAATTTCAGAGTGGCAAGAAATCGCTGTTGATAATGCACAAAAACCAGCACGTGCCGATTCTTCAACCAACATTAATGAATAATAGGTTGGTACGCCGTAACCACCGTATTCTTCTGGAACATCCACACACAAAAAGCCATTTTCGCCCAGTTGATTCCAGACAGAGCGAGGCATAATTCCTTCGCGTTCCCATTGGTCGTATTGCGGTGCAATATGCTCATTCATAAAACGTTTAAAATTATCACGGAATAATTCTAAATCTGCATCGTATGCCAACATAATATTTTCCTTCGGCTTTATTGTTTTATCTAATCTGATTGCTCTGCATGCTAATCATTTTTTAAGCTACTGTCATGACATAGCTGCTCATTAAAACTGTACTTTTCAGTCAGCCAATAAAAAAGGAAGCCAAAGCTTCCTTTTTTATATAGGTTTATTTGAATTAATCTAAACCTTCAGCGACTTGAGGAGTTTTTTGCTCCATCATTTTTCTGTCGACTTCATCTGGATTGTTTAAAGCATCATTTAGCTTATCTTTATCTAAAGCACCGACCCATTTTGCAACAACAATCGTTGCTAATGAGTTACCAACAAGGTTAGTTAATGCACGGGCTTCTGACATGAAACGGTCAATACCTAAAATCAATGCCAGACCTGCTACTGGAATATGTCCTACAGCAGATAAAGTTGCAGCCATAACAATAAAGCCAGAGCCTGTTACACCCGCAGCACCCTTAGATGAAATTAAAAGTACTAACAACAAAGTAATCTGATGTTGAATATCAAGCTGTGTATTTGTTGCCTGAGCAATAAAGATTGCAGCCATAGTCAAATAAATTGACGTACCATCTAGGTTAAATGAATAACCTGTTGGGATAACTAAACCAACTACAGATTTTTCACAACCTGCAATCTCAAGTTTACGTAACATACGAGGCAAAACAGATTCAGAAGAAGATGTACCAAGTACAATTAATAACTCTTCACGAATCAGGCGAATCATCTTAAGGATACTGAATCCGCTAATACGGCTGATCGTACCCAAAATTAAGAAGATAAAGAGTAAGCACGTAATATAGAAGCAGATAATGAGCTGCCCTAATTGTACGAGTGAACCAACGCCATATTTACCGATAGTGAATGCCATCGCACCGAATGCACCAATCGGAGCCAATTTCATGACCATATTCACAATGTTAAAGAACACATGTGCAACTTGATCAATAAATTTTAAAACTGGACGTCCCGCATCACCTAACTTATGTAAAGCAAAACCAAAGAGAATTGCAAAAAGAAGGACTTGTAAGATTTCACCATTTGCAAATGCACCAACCACCGTATCAGGGATGATGTGCATTAAGAAATCAATGGTAGATTGTGACTCACCAGAACTGACGTATTTTTGAATGCCCGAAGTATCGAGAGTGGTAGGGTCAACATTCATCCCTACACCCGGTTTAGCAATGTTAATTACAACAAGGCCAATTAGAAGTGCAATTGTCGAAACGATTTCAAAGTATAACAACGCAACGCCGCCAGTTTTTCCGACTGACTTCATGCTTTCCATGCCAGCAATACCGCTTACCACGGTACAGAAAATAACTGGAGCAATGATCATCTTGATCAAACGAATAAAGGCATCACCTAATGGCTTGAGTTTTTCACCTAACCCCGGAATATGCTGTTCGACACCATTGACAATTTGCGTTGAGCTTGGAGAAAAATGCCCTACCAAGATACCCGCAATAATCGCAATAATCACCTGAAAATAAAGTGATTTATAAATCGGTTTTTTAGCCATAACTTTACTTCAATCTATATTTCCAAGTCCGTTGGAAATACCAAAATGAAACGTCTATTCTTTACGAATACACAGCCCTAACCTTTCACATTAACACCGCAAAAGGGAAATGGTTTTTTGTGAACAAAAAACCTTCCTACTACCTCAATGAAAACAAAATAACTGTTTTCTAAAACAGGAGAATACCTGAAGTTTCTAACCACTTTGAGTAGCTAGAAATAACCTCTTACTTTTTCAATAAAAAGCTGAAGATATAGGAGAATCACATAAAATTATGATATGAGTGCTCAAAAAAGCACGAGAAAGTGTACTCGAATTAAATAACGATTCGGTTAAATTTTTAGCTGATACGCATAAAAAACACTCAGGCAGCCCTAAGACTTTAGTATAAGAAACACTTTTGATATTTTTTCAGCAGTTTTTTATGTCATATTGATTAAATACTTGTGGACATTTCATTTTGAGCTGCCTACATCCCATCATTTTTATTGTTTTGAACTATGATGAATACTAAACGTAATATATATAAAGATGCTGAACATCCCTTTGCTCAATATGTCCGTATTTTAGGTAAGGGGAAAACCGGATCTCGCTCTTTAAGCTATGAAGAAGCTTATCAAGCATTTACCATGATTTTAAAAGGTGAAGTGTTAGATGTGCAGCTAGGTGCATTTTTAATGCTGCTTCGGGTTAAAGAAGAATCGATTGATGAACTCGCAGGTTTCGTTCAAGCGACTAAAGACCAGCTTCATTTTGAGCCTTTAGCTGTTGATTTAGATTGGTCATCTTATGCAGGTAAGCGAAAACACTATCCATGGTTTTTATTAGCCGCTCTTACGCTTGCCCAGCATGGCCATAAAATTGTTATGCATGGTGCATCAGGTCACACGCTTAACCGTGTTTATACTGAGCAAGTCTTAGAATATCTTGGTTATCAAATTTGCCATTCTGAACAAGAAGTTCGTAAACAATTAGCAGAGCAAAATTTTGCTTACTTACCACTAGACGTGATTTCACCAGTTTTAAGCGAATTGATATCTCTAAGAAATGTCATGGGATTGCGTTCACCTATTCATACTTTGGCCCGTTTAATTAATCCTTTTAACGCTAAGGCTACCTTACAAGCAATATTCCACCCTGCTTACAGAACTTCTCACCAACATAGCGCATTACGCTTAGGCTATCAAAATAGTGCCGTTATTAAAGGCGAAGGTGGTGAATTTGAACGAAACCCAGATGCTAAAACACTCATTTGCGGTATTAAAAATGGTGAGCTCTATGAACATGAGTTGCCAAAGCTCACACCTGAACGAAGCCCAATTGAAGAAGAATTAGATTTAGCAACGTTTAAAGCAGTATGGCTTGGTCAACAGCACCATGAATATGGAGAAATGGCCGTAACAGAAACCATTGGAATCGCGCTATATACCATGGGCGTTGTTGCTAATTTTGAAGAAGCGATGCAAAAAGCAAAAGTGTTATGGGATACACGAAATTTAAGCAATCTTAATTCGTAGTTAACAAATGCTATCGTGAAGGTCGACATGGATGTCGACCGTATCACTGCGATACAGGAAGTATCGTCAGTGATACAGAGGATTTTTGGTTACTTTTGATCCTTCAAAAGTAATAAATGCCTATATGCTATAACTTATGAAAAACATGCTATATAAGGCTCTATGGAATAACCAAAAATAATTTTTCTGTCTTATTAAGTTTTAAACAAAACGAATCGGTTTAAACTCTGGTTCATGCTTGTGATGATCATCATCACACTCTTCACCTTCTTCTTTTGTACCACGGTCAATATAACCGCTACGCTGATCTTCTGGTAAGTTCTTCAACTCCCAAGCAATTACAGCTTGCATACAAGTTTCACGCTGCTCTTTCGTTAAAACAACGCCATTTGGCCATTTACCAATTTCTACTGCTGTTTTTAAACGCTCTACAATTTCAGGGTTTAAAACAGATAGCATTTGTTCAATATTCATGATTCATCTCTTTGAAAAGATTCAAAATCTTGGTTCCAACCAAGTTTGGTACGGCAGGCCATATAGAAATCATAACCTGGTGGATGCAATAAACTTAGTTTAAATGGGTGTTTACGGATGTGTAAACTGTCTCCAACATTGAGCGAGACACTATGTTGTCCATCTGCACTCACCATTGGTAACACCCGATTTTCGCGAATAACGATTTTAATTTCGCTTTGACCACCGACTACGATGGGACGTGATGACAATGTATGGGGATGCATTGGAACTAATGCAATAGCATCCATACTTGGATGTAAAATTGGACCACCACCTGACAATGCATAAGCCGTTGATCCAGTTGGCGTCGAAACAATTAAACCATCACTATGTTGGCGGTAAACATATTGACCATCAATATTAAGTTCGAAGTCAATCATGTGTACTGATTTACCCGAGTGCAAAACCACATCATTTAAGGCAATGGCGTCATAAATGACTTCACCATTTGTTCGTACTTCCATTTCAAGCAAGAAACGACGGTCAAGCTGGAAATGCCCTTGAAGTACTTGGTCAAGTTTGAAAATGGCTTCTGAAGGTTTGATATCAGTTAAAAAACCTAACCGCCCGCGGTTAATACCAATAACAGGCGTATTGTAGCGAACTAAAGCTCTAGCAGCGTGGAGTAAAGAACCGTCGCCTCCAACAACTATGACTAAATCAGCAACTTCACCCAATAAATGACGACTTACAATTTGTGCATGATCATAAGGCACTAATTCAGCAGTTTCCTGATCAAAAATGGGGTTTAAGCCTAGGTTCAACAAATGATCATGAATTAAACATAGTGTTTCTACTACTGATGATTTATCTGGTCGACCGATTAACCCGACGTTTCTGAAGGACTTATGTGAAATTTGCACGAATGAGTAAGCTCCGCTGCGATACTTGGCTATAATAACATTAACCTGATTAATTTAAAAAAACATAACAACAAGATGCTGTAAAATTCAATCTAAGTTTTCCAATTATTCACAGTTTTATCATTGCAAATTGATGACAAGCTATCGCATCATTACAGGCATTGTTAGGGTTTTATCTCATTTTTATGAAGTTTGAACGTGGTATCGGTTTCTTTGCACTAATCTTTTCCATTTTGGTCATTGGTGCTTTTATTGCTCTTAGTATCTATCTGATTCGTTTAGATAATATTATCCGTGAAAAATTTGAAGGACAACGGTGGGATATTCCCGCCAAAGTGTTTGCACGTCCTTTGGAAATTTATAATAACGCACCTATTACCCAAGCAAATTTCACTCAAGAATTAAAACTCTTGGGTTACAAAACTTCAAGTAATTATGACAAGTCTGGAACCTATGTTGCTCAGGGTAGCAATATGTATATCCACACACGTGGTTTTGATTACGGCGACAGTGTTGAACCCGAACAAGTACTAGAGTTAAGTTTTGCAAATGACCAAGTTGCTGAAGTTAGAAGTACAAAACCTTCTTCAACGGGTGTTGCACGACTAGAGCCACTTCTGATTGGAGGGATCTACCCTCAACATAATGAAGACCGTGTTCTCATTAAACTGAATAATGTCCCTAAACCACTTATTGAAGCTTTAATTTCAACAGAAGACCGTAATTTCTATCATCATCACGGTATTTCAATTCGTGGTACTGCTCGTGCATTAGTGAGCAATATCACAGGCGGTAAACGTCAAGGTGGTTCAACCCTGACTCAACAATTAGTTAAAAACTTCTACCTCACACCTGAACGCACACTCAAACGTAAAGTTAATGAAGCATTAATGGCTTTACTCATTGAGCTGCATTACAGCAAAGATGAAATTTTAGAAGCCTACTTAAATGAAGTGAATCTAGGCCAAAATGGTAGCTACTCAATTAATGGCTATGGTTTGGCTTCACAATTTTATTTTGGTTTACCATTACGTGAACTCAATGTTTCACAACAAGCTTATTTAGTCGGTTTGGTGCAAGGCCCTTCTTTATATAATCCTTGGAAAAACCCTGAAGGTGCGAAAAAACGCCGCGATACCGTGTTAAATAACATGCGTGTAATGGGTTATTTAACTCAATCAGAATATGAAGATGAAATTGCACGTCCTTTAAATGTGCTAAGTAAACCAAGTTTAGGTCCTGCAAAATTCCCAGACTTTTTAGATATTGTGCGTCGTCAATTACGTACAGAATATCAAGAAAGTGATTTAACTAATCAGGGTTTACGTATTTTTACGACTTTAGACCCAATTACTCAAACGCAAGTTCAAAATGCTTTTAAAGCTTCTGTAGATCGCTTGGCAAATAGTAATCCATCACGTTTAAAGAATTTACAAGGTGCTGTACTGATTGCGCATCCTGAAAATGGCGAACTGGTTGCAGCAGTTGGCTCTACACAAGACTTTACTGGTTTCAACCGTGCGTTAGATGCAAAGCGTCAAGTCGGTTCTTTATTAAAACCTGTAATTTATTTAAGTGCTATTGAATCTGGGCGTTACAACTGGGCAACCCAAATTGAAGATGCACCGATTAGTGTCCCTGTAGATGGTGGCAAAAGTTGGACACCTAAAAACTACAGTGGTGGCGGACATGGTGTAGTCAGCTTGAGCGAAGCTTTAGCAAATTCATATAACCTTTCTGCTGTGCGCTTGGGTCAAGAGTTTGGTTTATCAACATTTACAAACAACTTAAGAAAGTTTGGTGTTGAATCGACCATTCCTGCCTACCCTTCTATTTTCCTTGGTGCAGTCAATATGTCACCAATGGAGGTTCTGGGAATTTATGAGAACTTTGCTACAGGTGGCTTTAAATATCCAACTCGTGCCATTCGATCTGTCGTAGATGCAAATGGTCGCCTGCTTGACCGTTATGGCCTGAATGTTCAACAAACCATTGATCCATCTGTTGGTTATATCATGAACTATGGTTTACAACAGGTTATGTCTTCGGGTACTGGTCGCGCAGCTTATAATAGCTTGTCTCCTGCTTTAAAATTGGCAGGTAAATCAGGTACGACTAACGATACACGTGACTCATGGTTTGCGGGCTACTCAGGCAACCACGTTGCTGTAGTTTGGTTAGGTTTAGATGACAACAAAGTGACTGGCTTAACGGGTTCATCTGGTGCATTGCCAGTATGGATTAATGTGATGAAACAATTACGTCAAACGCCTGTAAATCTACGTCAACCAGACACTGTACAGTGGCAGTGGATTGACCGTGCAACGGGTGATTTATCTGCTCAGGCATGTGATGGTGCTATGTATATTCCGATGCTAACGCATACGGTTCCGCACCGTGCTACGCCATGTGGAGCACCTTATTATCAAGTTGATCCAACATATACGCCACAAAGTGATAACACAATTCCTGAATCTCAGGATGATAATACCGACAGTTATATTCGTGAAAGTGAAAACCAGATGGAACAAGATCTGTCAAACAACTCACGAGTAATTTCAAGTGGTAGTTATAACAACTAAGCGTTAACAGGAAATTAGGATATGTTGAAGAAAGGTGTTTTTTATATTGGTGCTGTTCTTATGGTCGGCTGTACAACTTTGCCCGATCATTCTGACTCCAAAGAGAAAACACCTACTCCTCCAGTCAAAAAGACTGAAACTCCTTCAGGTGTAAAAATTACGCCTTATGATCACCCAGAAATTCAACGTAAAAATTTACAGGTGATTGTTCCTCAACAGAAAAAGCCTCAACATTTTAGTGATGATGGCAGCCAGCTACCAGCATTTAAAGTTTTAATGCAAAAAACACAGCAGGCTTATAAAAAGCAGCAATGGTCAGAGGCAGAGCGCTATGCACTTCAAGCACAGCGTTTAGCACCACAGGCCGCTGAGACTTATTTATTTCTTGCACTTACGGCAAATCATAAACAGCAATATTCTAATGCTGAGTCTTTAGCAAGACGTGGTTTGAGTTTTGCCCAAAGTCAGCCAATGAAAAAGCAGCTTTGGTTGGTTATCTTAAAAGCTGGGCAACAACGCAATAATCAAAAGACTGTTCAAGAAGCACAGCAAGCATTAAAAGCCCTTTAGCTTTTAATGCTTTTTTATTTTCTCATTAGAAATTACGAATACCTCCTAAGCCATATGCACCATGCTGCTGTGCAGTGGCTAAATCATCCGGATGCACTCCTCCTAATGCAAAAACTGGAATCTGGCTATTTTGAGCGAGATCACTAAAACGTTCCCAACCTAATACAACAGCATCTGGATGAGTCGTTGTTGGTTTTACAGGACTAATAAAAACAGCATCACAACCAATCTGCTGAGCTTGTTTTAAAGAAACGGCATCATGACAAGCAGCAATATAACGTACGCCCACTGTTAAATCGCCTTTATGCAAATTCATGAGTTGAGATTGCTTTAAATGAACTGTCTTTATTTGTTTTTGTAATTCAGGACTTAATTGATGCCAGATATCTACATTTATAATTAAACTTGATCGTTGCCCTTCATCTAAAGCAGTTAATTGCTCTATATACTGCGGCTCAAATTCTTCGATACGCCAGTACAATAAAGCATCACTACTTTCTACCGTTGAAAGCGTATTGCTAATTTTGATGAGATGAGGCCAATAGAGTCGTTTTATGATGTTTTTATTGGCTTTTGGAAAGTTTAGGTGAAGTAGCTGATCACGTGTGTACCATGCCCATGGCTGGTGAATAAGATTTAATAACTCATCAGGTACATAACTATGGAACAAATGAAGGTTGACGATAATGTCATCATATTCATGGTGAATATAATCAAACTGATGCCAATCTTTTAAACCAATACCCACCTCTTCATAAATCTCACGGCGGCAGGCTTCTTCTGGTGTTTCACCTTGTTCAACCTTTCCACCAGGGAACTCATGCTTTCCACCTTGATGTTGCTGCTCTTCGCGCCATCCAACTAATATTTTTCCACGATGGATCAAGATTGCTATAGCGACATCGACTATTGGTTTGGGCATCTTTTTACTCTCTAAAACTTTTCTCAAGTGTAAGCAAATTTTATCATTTTATAAAATCTTAAAAATCTCATTGACAGATCTATTCGATAATGATTATCATTTAAATCGTTCAAGAACATACCACGGAGCACAACAAATGAACGCACCTTTTAGCTTATTTACCCGTAACAATGACACAGCTCATGCCTTACCAATGTTACATTCTAATAACCTCTTTGCATTAGGCCGTGAAATTCGCATTATGCATGCTGGCGAGGAATATCGTTTACGCCTCACTCGCAACAATCGCCTAATTTTAACTAAATAAAAAACATACTCGCGTTTCAATAATATTCGTGGGAAAACAAAAAATGGATAGCATGGGTAACCATGCTATTTTTTTATGAAGGAAGAATAATCTCTGCCCTCAGACCACCTTGTTCAGCATGCATAAAACGTAACTTGCCATTATGCAATTCAATAATTTTTCGAGTAATTGAAATTCCTAAGCCAGAACCTTGCTGCTGAGTACCAAGCACCCGAAAAAAACGCTGCCCTAATCGTAATAGCACTTCATCATCTACCCCATTTCCCGTGTCTTCAATAGACACCTTAATTTGCTGTTCATACTGACTAATCTCAACATGAATAGAGCCTAAATTCGGGCTATAACGAATGGCGTTATCAAATAAATTTCTAAAAGCAATAAACAGCAATTCTTCATTCGCATATGTTTTAGTTTCTGTCGATAAAGTATTTGTCTCTATCAACATCTGTTTAGCTTTCGCATCTAAATCTACAGTTTCAATCACTCTTGCCAACAAATAATTTAAATCGATAACTGTCTTAGGCAGTTCGGGCTGCTCAGCTTCATTAGGTTCCAAACGAGCAAGAAGTAACAAATTTTCAAGTATTTTTGTACTTCTAGAAACGTCTTCTTGTATGCGTTCAAAATCTTGATGAAGTTCTGGAAGATGTTGGTATTTACGCTGCAAAACCTGAAGGCGCATTTGTATGGCAGATAACGGAGAACGTAGCTCATGCGAAGCATCCGCAGTAAAACGCTGTTCAGCAACGAGAGCTCTTTGCAGTCTTGCAAGCAATTGATTTAAAGCATCTATAACAGGTTGAATTTCTGTAATGACATCTGGCTCTTGAATCGGTTCTAAATTTGATGCAGTTTTTTGAGCAATTCGTCTAGAAAGTAAATTGAGTGCAGCCAATTGATGCTCGGTACGCCAACTTACAATGACCCATTGCAGTAACCAAAACAACACCATAAGTCCGCTATATCCAGCAAGTGCTTTAAGTACCTCTTCAACACGTGTACTCATTGGTTGAAAAACTTCAACTTGTAGCTGAGAGTCTTCTTGTTGTGCAGCCAGACTACGCCATAATTGGCCATCAAACCAAAAATACGAAAAACCTTCTGATAAGTTACCTTGTTCAAAAAGTTCATACTGATAGGTATGAGAATGGGTAAGTACTTGGCCTGTGTTTAATAACTCATACTGAATATCAAATTCATCACTCAGCTCATCAAACTGTTTCATGGAGTGTTCAGAAAGATCGGAAACCAGCAAAGTATCTGAAATTTCATCCATGATTTCATCTTGCACTGACATGTTGTGATAGATAGAAAATATGGTGAGTAAGCTTAAAGCCAGTAATCCCACCACGATACTACTCCACATCGTAGTTTTAACCAGTTGAGACTGCAAAGATGAGCGATTCGATTTCATTTTACATCTCCCATACGGTAGCCTAGCCCCCGTATGGTTTTAATACTGCTGCTTCCGATTTTTTTTCGAAGTTGATAAATAAATACTTCGATTGCGTTACTTTCAATTTCCTCGCCCCATGCATACAGTGCTTCTTCTAATTGATCACGGGTAATAATATGCTCGGGATGCACCATAAGCTTACGCAATATTTGGAATTCTTTTGCCGTTAAATCGATAGACTTGCCAGCGCTTAATACGACTTTCGCTTGTGTATCAAGTTGTAGGTCACCCCATGTTAAAACCGATTGCTGACTCAAAGTTTGTTTGCGTAATTGAGCGCGGATGCGAGCCGATAATTCTTCTAAACTAAAAGGCTTAACCAAATAATCATTTGCACCTAAATCTAGCCCCTCTACCCGATCATGAATGCTGTCACGTGCAGTAATAAAAATAACAGGAACATTTTTTTGTTTATGGCGGATCGTTGTTAAAACCTTTTCACCAGCCAGTTGAGGTAGTCCCCGATCAAGCAAAATACAGTCATAATCATGCTGTTCGATTGCCGTAAGTGCATAATCACCTCTTTCGACCCAATCTACCTGATAACCGTCTAACTCTAACCATGATTGAATGCTTTCAGCTTGAGAGCGATCATCTTCTGCAAGCAAAATTCTCATCTATTTTTCCTGTTATATCCTGATTTGATCTTGCCAAGCCTTTATAAAAAAAGCAAAGCCGCATGATTTAAATGCGGCTAAAAGTAGTAGATCTACAGACCTTATTCATTAGAACTGAACTTGATCCACATCAATTTCTACGCGTTTTAAAGGTTTATAGTCAATATCTACTTCACCAATTAAAGTCACATTTGTATTGGCTGAAATAGGGCGACCTTGCCAAAGTTCATCATCTACATCAATTGTAATGCTACCTGTCTTATCACGGAATTGATATTTTTCATCACCTAAAGACTTTACAACCTGACCATGTAATTTGATCGGTGTATTATCTTTTGAGGTTAATGCCTGTTTTACTGTGGTGACAGTTGCCGGAGCAATTGCAGCTTGATTCACTGGTGTATTCGCGACAACTACGCCAGCAGCAGTCATACCAGCAGTCATCAACATTACTTTAAGCATATTCATATTATTACCCTCTGTTTATGGTTCCCTCTTGGGATAAAGCAATTAAATCAACCATAAATGAGGTGAATCTTAAGAAAAACTTAATTTAATGGCACAACCCTCAAGACCTCTTCTAATGTCGTAAGTCCTTCAATCACTTTACGGGCTCCTGCAATTCTTAAAGGTTCTATACCTTCTTTTTTAGTTTGAGTTCTTAAATCATTTAATGTCACATGACTACTAATAAGGTGTTTAAGCTCAAGACTGACTGGCATAAATTCGTAAATACCGACTCGCCCTTTATAGCCTGTATGACGACATTCTTCACAGCCTACCGCTTGATAAACCGTTTCAGGCATTTCCATAATGTAGTCAAAGGTTAAGTGTTCCCACTCATCCTCATTAATATGAGTTTTTTGCTTACAGTGTGGGCAAAGCTGGCGGACTAAGCGCTGCGCGAGAACACCCAAAATTGTTGCAGCTGTCAGAAATGGCTGTACACCCAAATCATGCAACCGAGTCAAACTAGACGGTGCATCATTGGTATGTAAAGTTGATAAAACCAAATGACCTGTTAATGCTGCCTGAATGGCCATATTCGCTGTATCTTGATCACGAATTTCCCCAATCATAATAATGTCAGGGTCTTGACGCATCAGTGCACGTACACCGTCTGCAAAGCCTAATTCAATTGCATTATTGACCTGCATTTGGTTAAAACTAGGCTCTAGCATTTCAATCGGATCTTCAATGGTACAGACATTGACCTGCTCGGTTGCAAGCTGCTTTAAAGATGAATATAGCGTAGTTGTTTTACCGGACCCTGTAGGACCCGTGACTAAAATAATACCGTGGCTATTTTTTGTTAATTGTTGCCACTGTTGTAATAAACGCTCCTCAAAACCCAATTGCTGAAAAGAACGCACCAACACATCAGGATCGAAAATACGCATAACCAGTTTTTCACCAAATGCGGTTGGTAAGGTTGATAAACGTAATTCGGTTTCTTGCCCTTTAGGTGTACGTGTTTTTAACCGGCCATCTTGTGGTTTACGTTTTTCCGCTACATTCAAACGTCCTAAAATTTTAATCCGAGAAATCACGGCGGTCAGTGTATTTGAAGGCATGTTATAAATAGTGTGTAAAACGCCATCAATCCTAAACCTGACTTTACCATTATCTTTACGCGGTTCCATGTGAATGTCACTGGCACTCTGCTCAAATGCAAACTGTAAAATCCAGTCGACTAATTTCACAATATGCTGATCATTAGCATCTGGGTTTTGACTATCGCCAAGCTGCAAAAGTGCTTCAACATTTTTACTGTCACGGTCATGAGCTGCATCTTTTTGAGCAGAGTTTACCGCGCGACTCACCTGATAATATTCGCGCAAATAGCGTTGTAACTGTTCGGGATTAAGCAGTACCCGTTCAATTTTTTTAGGCGCTAGACTTCGTTCAAGGTTATTAAGCCAATCTGTTTGAAATGGTTGATCTGTTCCAATCACGATTCGGTCAGCACGAATTTCAACAGCTAAAATATGGTTGCGAATCGCAAACTCTTGTGACATGACCTGCGTTAAAGCGCTGACATCTGCCTTTAAAGGATCGATCACAAATAGAGGTAGCTGAACCCGATCTGCAAACCATAAACATAAGCGGTTTAAACTCAAATGGGCATGCGTGTGTTGCTGATCTTTTAAATTAAAATGTGCTATCCACTGTAATGGATGCCACTTTAACTGGTCTTTTTGGCGGTGACTTGTCTGTACCAGTAATTTATCTCGTTCTGTTATACGGCCTTCTTGTAATAGTTGTTCTAGACACCAATACGTATCTATTTCTACATGTGCATTCATGCGTTATCCCCAATATATTTTTATAATATAGCAGAGATTTTTCACATTTAAATATCCTTTAACATCAGTTAATTAAACCAATTCTCATCTTAATATTTTTTTGTGTCACAGGTCATATTTATAGAAATATTTTCTACCTAGTTTTGTCTAAAAAAGACACTATGCTCACTATAATAAAAAGCATAAACTAAACATGAATACATGATTTTAAAATGATTCAAATCTACATATAACAATAAGCAAAGAGGAAGTAACATGGAACTTCCAATGACAATGTCATTACAAACAGCATCATTTGAAGAATTCATTACAGTCATTGCTGCGGCGCTTGGTTGTGGCTTATTAATTGGTTTAGAACGAGAACGAAGTAAGCTTAAACATGAATATAAAACCTTTGCGGGATTTCGATCTTTTGCCATTAGTGCATTATTAGGAGCGGTCTGTTTTTTATTTGGCATTGAAATTGGAATTGTGGGTGCCTTACTCATTGGTGCTATTAGTATTGTTTCGCTCAAAAATCAACCCAATGACCCGGGCGTGACCACCGAACTCGCCTTTATTATGACTTACTTCATCGGGGCACTTTGCATTTGGAATATTTCGCTCGCTGCCGGCCTAGCTGTGATCATGACAACTATCTTAATAGCTAAGCAGTCTATGCATGGCATTGCCAGTCAATGGATTACTGAATCAGAATTACGTGATGGTATTTTTCTACTTGCCTTACTGTTAATTGCTTTGCCTTTAGTTCCAAATAAACCTTTTTGGGGTCCAGTTTTAAATCCACATGTGATTTTAAAATTACTGACTTTAATCTTATTTGTTCAAGCCCTTGCCCATATAGCAAAGCGACTTTTGTCATCTAAAAATGCTTTATTGCTTTCTTCTTTAGCTTCTGGATTTGTTTCTAGTACAGCAACTATTGCCAGTTTAGGTTTAGAAGTACGCTCTGGCAAAGCCAACGCAACAACAAATGCAGGTGCTGCATTGATGTCTTGCGTTTCAACACTGATTCAAACCTTAATTATTGTGATCGGTATTAGCTTTGCTTGGTTCAAGCTGATTATATTTCCTACACTTATTGCATTAGTAGTTTTAGCAGTATGGGCCTTTATTTTATTACGTAAAGCCGAGCCTAGTACAGCTTCACCCGAGCTGGACTCAAGAATGTTCAGCTTAAAAGAAGCCATTATTATTGCGGGTACACTTACCCTTATTCAGGCAGGTGTTTATGGTTTAAGTCTATCTTTAGGCGATGCGGGATTAATCGCGGGGACCTTACTTGCTTCTTTATTTGAAATACATGCAGCTATAGCGGCGGTCATTGTGCAAGGTGAACCTGATAGCGCACATATGACACCTTTATTAATTGCCTTTTTAGGAGGTTTTGCAGTTCACGCTCTTGCTAAAAGTGTGAACTCTGCAATTTCGGGCGGACTACGCTATGCCCTTGCTTTCGTTCCCGCCCAGCTCATTCATATGGCTATTTTTATTACTTTACTTTGGCTCAACATCCATTGGTTTTAAAATATCTATTATGTAAGCGAAGAAGTCTTCACCACATCGATGACGGTAATTACAACTTGATTGACCTTAAAATGAATATCAAAGTCTGAAAATTTCATTTTATAGATTCTTTCAGCATCTTCTTGATAGGCAGGCCGAGGATCTAAAGCTAATACTTGCTCAAGCTCATCAATGTATTGCGAATCTATTTCTTTATTTTGCAGAAAATATTTTTGCGCTGTTAATGCAGCTTCAGTCCACATGACTGCCTTTCGTTCTGGTTCTGCATGCGCATAACCACTTTGAGCCTCCTCAATTGCATCAGAATATTGAATATAGGGTTTGATATCTAAAATTGGGGTGCCATTTAATAAATCACTTCCAGTGACATAGACACGCACAGACTTGCCCACCTTTTCCACTTTATTAAGTTTTACGACTGAAAGCCCGATTGGAGAAGGTCTATACATACTTCGTGTAGCAAATACTCCAATTTTTTCATTACCACCTAAACGTGGCGGACGAACCTGTGGACGGAACTTATCTGCACTGCCTTGATTTTTATTGTCATGAAACTGCCAAACTAACCAGAGATGACTAAATTGCTCAATTCCCTCAAATGCTAACAAGTCGTTATATGGTTCTACCATGTCAATATAAGACTCGATATTGACCAAATTAGGCTGGCGTGGAATACCGAATTTTTCACGATAGGGAGAGCACATGTGGCCAATGATAGGGAAGGTGACAGAATTGATCATCACTTTTTCTTATAAACACAATTAAATATATTCAGTTTATCGGGAATGAAATTAGATTAGAATAGCAATCTGTTTTCTTTTAATCGTGATCGAGACCTTTAATGGCTGCTTTTAACGTTGAACGCATTACTCATGTTCACCACTGGAATGACACTCTTTTCAGTTTTAAAACTACACGCGATACCAGCTTACGTTTTAAAAATGGTCAGTTCGTAATGATCGGACTTGAAGTGAATGGCAAACCGTTAATGCGTGCGTATTCGATTGCAAGTGCAAACTACGAAGAAGAGTTAGAATTCTTCTCAATTAAAGTACAAGACGGTCCTTTAACTTCGATTTTGCAAAAAGTACAAGTTGGTGATGAAATCTTAGTTTCTAAAAAACCAACAGGTACTTTGGTTCATGATGACCTTTTACCAGGTAAAAACTTATACCTTTTATCTTCTGGTACTGGCCTTGCTCCATTCTTATCAATTATTCGTGATCCAGAAACTTACGAACGCTTTGAAAAAGTTATCGTTGTTCATGGTACACGCTATATTTCTGAATTAGCTTATCAAGACCTTATCTTGAACGAATTACCAAACCACGAATTCTTTGAAGAGTTAGGTATTAAAGACAAGCTTGTTTACTACCCAACTGTTACTCGTGAACCTTTCCACACTCAAGGCCGTGTAACAACTGCAATTGAAACTGGCGCTTTATTTGAAAAAATCGGTTTACCACGCTTCAACCGAGAAACTGACCGTGCAATGCTTTGCGGTAGCCCTGCATTCTTAAAAGATGTGGCTGCATTACTTGACCAACACGGTTTAGTTGAATCACCTCGTATGGGTGAAATGGGCGACTACGTAATTGAACGTGCGTTCGTAGAAAAATAATTTTTCTAGACATAAAAAAACCGAGGCAAAGTCCTCGGTTTTTTATGTCTGTTTTCACAACTTAATTGTGCCATCGATACAGGTGACAGCGGTTCCACCCACCAAAATTTTATCTTGATACAATTCAAGTTGAAGCTGTCCGTCTCGACCTACCGCCCCACCTTGTGAAGAAAGTACGACATCATTTTGAGCAGGAAGGATCCCATAATAACGAATAAATGAAGCTACGCTACCATTACCACTACCACAAACAGGATCTTCATTTATTCCACATGAAGGGGCAAATGAACGAACTTCTATGTGTTTTTGTTCATCATTATTTTCATGAAAACCAAAAACTGTCGCACCCGTAACTTTCATTTCTAAATCATGTTCTTTTAAAGCGGCAAAGTCTGGTTGGCTATCTAGAACAGCCTCAGCATTAACAGCTTGTAATACAATCCAACGTGCGCCTACATCAACCAATGTGGCATTCCATTGAGTATTAATTTTACATTTTAAAATTTCTGCTAATTTCTCAGTGTGCATTGCATCTAATGGTGTAATTTTAGGCTTAGGTAGTTCAAATGAAATATGCCCTGAGTCACTTACGGTAAGCGTTACCAAACCAGCACCGCACTGCTGTACCAGCTTACCTTCTTTCGCTTTAATTAGACCCGCCTCAAGCAAAGCATAGGCAGTACCAATTGTAGGATGGCCTGCAAATGGCAATTCATTTTGCGGAGTAAAGATTCGAACCTGATAGTCAGCTTGTGAATCGGTCGCAGGGATTACAAATGTGGTTTCAGAAAGATTGGTCCAGTTCGCAATGGCTTGCATCTGCTCAGACGTTAAGGTGCTGGCGTCCATAATGACCGCAACAGGATTTCCTTTAAATGCTTGTGAAGTAAAAACATCAACTTGTTTAAATGCAACAACAGACATAGACCTCTCCTACTAATTTTAATATTAAAAATATGGCTTTAAATCCTCACCATTTATTGATCTTACTGATTTATTTTTAATGGTCACAGTATCAGTTAATATGAAAAATAATAGACACAGTTATTAAAACTATATCCCTATTAAATGGATTAATCTAAATGCATAACAATATTTGAGATAAATCAGAGATCGCTATAAAGTGTATCCATTGCTTTGGCTTTTTAATGAATTGACATGTACAAATATAAAAAAGTGAGTGATGACCTCACCCTGCAAATTCAAAATGGCAGGCAGCCTATTGGTTCTCGGTTGCCATCAATTCGAGATTGTGCCCAGCATTATCAGGTCAGTATTAATACCGCAAAAGAAGCTTATCGCCAGCTTGAAGATCAAGGTTTAATTTCAGTTCGCCCACAGTCTGGCTACTATGTTTGTCATGCGCCTTCAAACTTATTAGAACTCGAAGAGCGTTATGTCAGTGAAGAAAAAGTATCTCTTTCAGGAATTAGCTGTTTTCTAGCACAAATTGTTAAAAAGCAGATGGACCCTGACTATGTCAATTTGGCCCTAGCTTGCCCTTCTGGGGAAAATTTCTATCCAATTGAACGCTTAAAACGCTTAACTGCTCAGGTGTTGCGCTCTCAATCAGATATTTTTAAAAGCTATACCTTGCCGCCCGGTTCTATACGTTTACGTACTCAAATTGCTAGGCGAAGCTTACAGCTAGGTATGTTTCTTTCAGCAGATGATATTGTGCTCACTCATGGCACGATGGAGGCTTTAAGTCTCGCGATTATGGCAACAACTCAAGCGGGCGACAGTGTAGCGCTTGAGATTCCTACATTCCACAACCTGTACCCACTCCTTCATAATTTAGGTCGAAAAATTGTGGAAGTACCGACCTCGCCACATACAGGTATGTGCCTTGATGCACTTGAAGAACTCTTAAAATCTCAAAGTGTACAAGCCATTTTAACCATTCCGACAGGACACAATCCTCTCGGTTTTAGCATGCCTAAGAGCAGCCGCCGTCGCTTGGCAGAGTTAGCTAATCAGTTTCAGGTTCCTGTTATTGAAGATGCGATGTATGCCGAATTGCAACTCACCGAGCCCCTCTTGCCCAACATTAAAGCGTTTGACCAAAACGGATGGGTTTTGGTATGTGGTAGCTATACTAAAACTGTAGCACCTGATTATCGGATTGGTTGGCTAGAAGCTGGGCGCTTTCGTAATATTGTGCAGCAGCTTAAATTTACAACCACTGTTGCCGAGCCAGCTTTACTCACAGAAACGTTAGGCCTTTTCTTAGAAAATGGCGGATATGATCTACATTTACGTCAACTCAAAAAACGCTATCAACAACAAATTGACACCATCAAATCTTATATTTGCCGTTATTTTCCAGTCGGTACTCGAGTCAGTCGTCCACAAGCGGGATTTATTTTATGGTTAGAGCTACCCGAATCAATTGATACTCTAGAACTGTTTCATCAGGCCATGGATGAAAAAATCTTATGTATGCCGGGAATTTTGTGCTCGGCTGATAAACGTTTTAGTCATTGTTTACGTATTGCAGCTTGTTTTGAGTTAAATCCCAAAATGTTAAATGCTTTGATGCGCTTAGGAGAGCTAGCAAAAAAGATGCTGTCCGTACAAAAGGATAATGATCAAATCCCTACTGATTCAGTAGGTTGAATCCCAAATCCGGAGTTAATAAAATAAAACCATATATTTTTTATGCCTTTTATTTTATGAAAACTGAGCTTCTCTCTCCCGCAGGTTCACTTAAAAACATGCGCTATGCTTTTGCCTATGGTGCAGATGCCGTATATGCAGGCCAACCACGTTACAGTTTACGTGTGCGTAATAATGCTTTTGATCATGACAACCTAAAAATCGGAATTGATGAAGCCCACGCTTTGGGCAAAAAGTTTTATGTTGTGGTGAACATTCAACCGCATAACAGCAAATTAAAAAACTTTATTCGTGATCTTGAACCAATTGTAGCGATGCAACCAGATGCACTCATTATGTCTGATCCGGGCTTAATCATGATGGTGCGTGAGCATTTTCCAGAAATGCAAATTCATCTATCGGTTCAAGCCAACGCTATTAATTGGGCCACTGTTAAGTTTTGGAAAGACTACGGTCTAAGCCGTGTGATTTTATCGCGTGAGTTATCTTTAGAAGAAATAGAAGAAATCCAGCAACACGTACCCGATATTGAACTTGAAGTTTTTGTACATGGTGCTCTATGCATGGCCTACTCAGGCCGCTGCTTACTTTCTGGATATATGAATAAACGTGATGCCAACCAAGGTGCTTGTACCAATGCTTGCCGTTGGGACTATAAGTTGCATGAAACCCAAGAAGATGCAAACGGTGATGTGATTCCAGTTACTCAGCTCAATGAGTCAGAAAAGTCTTGCTGCTCATCAGCACAATCAGAAACAACCTCGGCTCAAACGCTGTTGGTACAACGCAATGATGAAGAAATGTTTGCGGCTGAAGAAGATGAACACGGCACCTATTTTATGAACTCTAAAGATTTACGTGCGGTACAACATGTAGATCGTTTAACCAAAATGGGGATTGCCTCACTGAAAATTGAAGGCCGTACTAAATCCTATTTTTACTGTGCCCGTACCGCCCAAATTTATCGAAAAGCTATTGATGATGCATTAGCAGGTAAACCATTTGACTCAAGCTTAATGACCCAACTTGAAGGATTGGCAAACCGTGGTTACACCGAAGGTTTTTTAAGACGGCATGTGCATAGTGAATATCAAAACTATGCTGATGGTTCATCACATTTTGACTACCAACAATTTTGCGGCGAAGTATTAGAACGTCACGGTGATTATATTCGCATTGAGGTGAAAAACCGTTTTATGGTTGGCGACTCACTTGAACTCATGACGCCTCAAGGCAATATCACCTTTACCTTAGCCGAAATGCGTGATTTAAAAGGTAACCCAATTACAGATGCTAAGGGCTCGGGGTATTTTGTTGAAATTCCACTCTCACAAAATGTTGATATCAGTTATGCCCTACTCGTACGCAATTTGCCTCATGCCAAGGAAAACATTACTGCCTCTACGTTAGCTTATTCAGCGAGTTAAATATGGCGCTTTTGATTACAAGTGACTGCATCAATTGTGATATGTGCTTACCGGAATGCCCCAATACAGCTATTTTTGAAGGCAACAAAGTTTATGAAATTGATCCACTTCGTTGTACAGAATGTGTAGGCTTTTATGATGCCCCCACATGTAAGGCGGTTTGTCCAATCGATTGCATAAAACCAGACCCTGCACATATTGAAAATAAAGAGCAACTGCTAGAGAAATTTAAGGATTTAAATATACTCGGCGAATCTATTTCTTAAAAAGACTATCGAGGATCAGGCTAAAGTTGCTGATCCTCTTTTTATGACTATGCAGCTCAATGATTAAATAAATGAATAAATAGCTTAAGCCACTTTGCTAATGATAAAATCAAATGATCAGTTCAGTTTGTTTTACTGGTATTTTTGTACCCAAAAAATTGCACAATCGTTAAAACTGGTCTAACCATTTCAACATTTCATATAGATTGATTAAAACTCTTTCTGGCGTAGCTCCCCATGTCTTATCTTTATTTAGCAATTGCGATTGCTTGTGAAGTCGTTGCAACTTCAGCCTTAAAAGCATCTCAAGGTTTTACTGTTCCCATTCCGTCCATCGTTACTGTTGTGGGCTATGCAATTGCTTTTTATTTATTATCCCTGACGCTAAAAACAATTCCGATCGGGATTGCATATGCCATTTGGTCGGGTGCGGGTATTATTTTAATTTCTGCAATTGGCTGGATATTTTACAAACAGCATTTAGACTTGGCGGCCTGTATTGGTCTTACTTTAATGATTGCAGGTATTATCATTATTAATGTGTTTTCTAAAAATACCCATTTATAAAAATATAATTAAAAAGCAACCGAGTAAGATGCAAATCCTTGTTTAAAAAATTTCACCTTACTCGGTATGAATAGCTTATTTCAAACTGCCCGTCAAAAATTGCTTTAAACGCTCACTTTTCGGGTTATTGAGTACTTCATTAGGATGGCCCTGCTCCTCAATTTTTCCTTGATGCAAAAAAATCACTTGATTAGATACATGACGCGCGAAGCCCATTTCATGTGTCACCACAATCATAGTACGTCCTTCTTCAGCCAAGCCCTGCATTACTTTTAGTACTTCACCCACCAGCTCTGGATCAAGCGCGCTGGTGGGTTCGTCAAACAACATAACTTCTGGTTCCATAGCCAAAGCACGAGCAATCGCTACACGTTGCTGCTGACCACCAGATAAAAATGCCGGATATTTACTTTCAACACTTTCAGGTAATCCAACTTTGCGTAGATATTTCCGTGCGCGCTCTTCTGCTTCAGCACGTTTTACCCCAAGTACGTGAATCGGCCCTTCAATGACATTTTCTAGCACTGTCATGTGTGACCACAAATTAAAATGCTGAAATACCATCATGAGCTGCGTACGCATTTTTTGTAGTTGCTTTGGTTCAACTACTTTTAAATTGCCTTTCTTATCAAAGACTGTGCGTAGTTTTTCACCATTAAGCTTAATCGTGCCATTGCTCGGTTGTTCTAAAAAGTTAATGCAACGCAGTAAGGTACTTTTACCTGAACCAGATGAACCAATGATACTAATTACATCACCGGCATTTGCATCAAGTGATATCCCTTTAAGCACTTCATGATCGCCGAATTTCTTATGTAAATCGCGAATCACTAGTTTTGCAACTTGTTCCATTTATGTCTCCTAATGATTCGATGGCTTTAAAAATGCCAACCAACGTTTTTCCAACTTACGAAATATCCCAATCAAAATAAATGCCAGCATTGCATACAACACCGCGGCAATTCCAAAAGCATTGAAAGTGTCATAGGTTGCCGCATTCACATCACGCGCAATTTTTAAAATGTCAGGAACTGTTGCTGTAAATGCAATGGTTGTCGCGTGCAACATTAAAATGACTTCATTGCCGTAAAACGGTAAAGCACGGCGTAACATCGATGGAATGATAATGCGAGTGTACAGTTTCCATTTTGACATACCGAAAGCTTGTGCAGCTTCAATCTCGCCATGGGGAATAGAACGAATCGCCCCAGCGAAGATTTCAGTTGTATATGCACCAGTATTGAGCGCGAATGCCAAAATGGTGCAATTTATGCCCTCTCGAAAAAAAGCATCAAGAGTCTGGTGTTCATGGATATAATCAAAGCTGTAAATACCTGAGTAAATAATCAGCAATTGAATGTAAAGTGGAGTGCCACGAAAAACATAGGTATATAACCAAACTGGGCCACGCAACCAAAGATTTTCTGATACTCGTGCAAGTGATAAAGGCACAGCAAGCACAAATCCAATACCAATAGAAAGCACCAATAACCAAGCAGTCATCGCGACACCGGTCATTTGCAAACCATCGGTCCAAAGGTATGCCTGCCAATATTGTTGAAGGATTTCAATCATAATTGTCCCTTCCTTACACCAGCAGAATAACGACGTTCAAGCCACATTAAAATCAGATTCGACACGGTGGTAATTGCTAAATAAATGGCAGCAGCTACGATGCTGAAAAAGAACAGTTGCATGGTACTTCTACCCGCATCTTGCGTAATTTTTACAATGTCAGTCAGGCCAATAATAGAAACTAGTGCTGTCGCCTTAATTAAAACTTGCCAGTTATTACCAATACCAGGCAGCGCAAAACGCATCATTTGAGGGAATAACACTCGGTGAAAAACCTGCCAAGGCGACATACCATAGGCCATTGCTGCTTCAATTTGGCCTTTTGGAACCGATTGAAATGCACCACGAAAGGTCTCGGTAAAATATGCACCATAAATGAACGCTAAAGTAATCACACCCGCCACAAATGGGTTGATATCAATTTGGTCCATTTGCAGTGCTTCAGTAATTTGGTTAAGCCCCAACTGCAAGCTATAAAATAACAGCAGCATAATGACCAAATCAGGCACACTTCGAATGAGCGTAGTGTAAGCTGTTGCTATATAACGTAAAATTTTAATACTTGAGAGTTTTGAGCTCGCACCAATTAAGCCAATAATCACAGAAAGTAAAAGTGACAACAACGCAAGCTGTATGGTCATCCATGTCCCGCTGAGCAGGAGTGGCCCAAAGCCAGAAAAAAACATGACTCATCTTCTCCTTAAAAACAATATCTAATATTGATGAGATGAGAATAGATTTAAAAATGTCGGCACTAAGCCGACATTTTTCACATCATTAGTAAATGCTAAAGGAGAAATATTTTTTCTCGAGTTTTTTGTATGTACCATCTGCAATGATTTCAGCGAGTGCTTTATTAATATTGGCTTTTAAATCCGCATCTTCTTTGCGTAAACCAATAGCTGCACCTACACCTAGTGTTTTTGCATCAACCACATTGCCACCAGCAAAACTGAAGTTTTTGCCTTTTGCTTGTTTTAAGAAAGCACCGTCAACCATAATTGCATCTTGTAAAGTCGCATCCAGACGACCTGACATCATGTCTTGATAAATCAAATCTTGGACTGGATAAGGTACAACCGTTACACCTTTTGGCGCCCAATAGGTTTTAGCATAAGTTTCTTGAATTGTGCCCTGTTGTACACCGACACGTTTACCTTTCAAAGAGGCAGCGGTAGGCAATAAAGGTGAGCCTTTTTTTGCAACCATACGGGTTGGTGTATTGTAGATTTTGCTACTAAATGCAATTTGTTTTGCACGCTCATCAGTAACGGTCATTGATGAAAGAATGCCATCAAATTTTTTCGCTTTAAGTGCTGGAATCATCCCATCAAAAGAGTTTTCAACCCAAACACATTTGGCTTTGAGCTTTGCACAAATTGCATTACCTAAATCCACATCAAAACCAGTTAACTTGCCATCTGGTGTTTTATATTCAAACGGCGCATAAGACGACTCAGTACCAAAACGAATCACCTTCCAATCCTTTGCTTGAACATTCGTTGCAACAGCAGCCAAAACTAAGGTTGTTGAAACGAACATTTTTTTCATAAAGCTTGCCATCTTGAAGCTTCTCCTTAAAATCCTAATAAGGTGATAAAAACTTGAGCAATTTCTAAATTACTCTTCTGCCGAAATAATTGCAATTTCTATACCAGTAAATTAAGGATTTATGAAGATGTCTAAACAATGGACTCTATTAACTGTTTAAATGTTGAAAAATCACTCAAATTTTAAGCTAGTTTTTGAGTGTATAAGCTTCCGCCATATTTTCATTTTCGACCAATGTCCGAATGGTGTATTCATGATTATGTTCTTTAGCACTGGCAAATTCACATTTTTGATCCAATGACATTGAACAACCACTCAACAATGGACAACCTGCAAATAATTCAGCGACCCAATCCACGAAGACTCGAACTTTAGGCGATAAATGACGATTTTGTAGATAAACGACTGATATTGGCATAGGTGCAGGTAACCATTCAGTCAATACTTCCCTAAGTGCACCAGATTCCAAATGTTTTGCTACCATGTAATATGGACATTGAATTAAGCCAAAACCTTGCACTGCCAAATCAATATATGAATCACCATCGTTGACAGAAACACGCCCTTTCACACCAACGCTATGAATCTCACCGTTCACCATGAAATCCCAGTCGATATTGCGTCCTGTACGGCTGTTAAAGTAATGCACGACCTGATGTTTTTGTAGATCCTCAATGGTTTTGGGCTCGCCATGTTCTATCAAATAACGTGGTGCAGCAACCGTCACACACTGAATTGTTCCGATACGACGCGCAACTAAACTTGAATCTTTCAGTTGACCAATACGAATGACACAGTCCACCGCATCTTGAACTAAATCGACCGGGCGATCACTCATTCCAATCACCAAATCAATATCAGGATACTTGGAATGAAAATCACAAAGCATCGGAATTAGAATCAGCCGCCCGATTGAAGCTTTAACATCAATACGCAGTCGTCCTCGTGGTCCGCGCTCCGAATCATGAAAAGTTGATTCTACGTCTTCGACATCAGCTAAAATTCGCGAAGTACGCTCATAATAAACCGCACCATCCGGTGTCAAACTAAGTTTGCGGGTTGTTCGATTAAGCAATCGAACCTGTAAATGTTTCTCTAAAGCCTGAATGGTTGTAGTCACTGAAGCACGCGGTAGGCCTAAACTGTCAGCCGCTAAACTGAAACTATTTGTTTCGACAACTTTGTTAAATACTTTCATGGCATGAAATAGATCCACACGCACACTCCTATCAATCAATGCATTTTTTAATCAAATGCACCAATTGTTATAAAAATACGAATAGTGTTATCGAATTTAATATATTTATTCGTGATTGACAAACTTTTATGCTCCGTCCATCCCATAAACCCTGTTTCTCCCATACGGACCAAAACTAAAAGTCTGAAAACAGGTATCCAAATAACTAGGAGCACCTCATGTCATTTTCCCGCAAACAGTTCGCACTGTCTGCCATCTTTGTTGCCCTCTTAGCAACAGGAGGCAGTTTTATGTTTTTACATGAAAATGCCGATGCAAAAGCTGCACCGACCTCTGCCCAACAAGCTGCAACTGTTGATATTTCTAATGTCATCAGCAAAATCATTACAGACTGGCAAGAATATTCCGGTCGCTTAGAAGCAATTGATCAAGTCGATATTCGCCCCCAAGTTTCCGGCAAACTTATTGCCGTTCACTTCAAAGATGGCAGTCTCGTAAAAAAAGGCGATTTACTTTTTACAATTGATCCACGGCCTTTCGAGGCAGAACTGAATCGTGCCCAAGCTCAACTCGCTTCAGCTGAAGCACAGGTCACTTATACGGCTTCTAATCTTTCTCGTATTCAACGTTTAATTCAAAGTAATGCTGTCTCACGTCAAGAACTGGATTTAGCTCAAAATGATGCACGTTCAGCCAGTGCCAACCTACAAGCCGCTAGAGCAGCCGTTCAATCTGCCCGTTTAAATCTTGAGTACACCCGTATTACAGCACCAGTTAGTGGTCGAATTTCCCGTGCCGAAGTAACAGTCGGCAATGTAGTCTCAGCAGGTAACGGTGCACAAGTCTTAACAAGTTTAGTATCTGTCTCTCGCCTCTATGCATCTTTCGATGTTGATGAACAAACTTATCTGAAATATATCAGTAATCAGCGCAACTCAGCACAAGTTCCTGTTTATATGGGACTTGCCAATGAAACTGGTTTCTCTCGCGAAGGGACCATCAACTCAATTGACAATAACCTAGATGCAACCTCGGGTACGATTCGGGTTCGCGCGACTTTTGACAACCCAAACGGTGTTTTATTACCGGGCTTATATGCACGAATCCGTTTAGGCGGTGGTCAACCTCGTTCAGCAATTCTGATTAGCCCAACCGCAGTTGGGGTCGATCAAGATAAACGCTTTGTCGTAGTAGTTGATGCTAAAAATCAGACAGCTTACCGTGAAGTAAAACTCGGTGCACAACAAGATGGCTTGCAAATCGTGAATAGCGGATTACAAGCGGGTGATCGTATTGTGGTGAACGGTTTACAGCGAATTCGTCCGGGTGACCCTGTTACGCCACACCTCGTTCCGATGCCAAATGCGCAAATCACTGCTAGCAGTACTACTCCTCAACCTCAGCCAACAGATAAAACATCAACTCCGGCAAAAGGTTAATCACATATGAATATTTCTAAATTTTTTATTGATCGGCCGATCTTTGCTGGTGTTTTATCAGTACTGATTTTACTCGCCGGTCTGCTTTCGGTATTCCAATTACCGATTTCTGAATATCCTGAAGTTGTTCCGCCATCTGTGGTGGTACGTGCTCAATATCCGGGTGCAAACCCTAAAGTGATTGCTGAAACCGTTGCCTCTCCGCTTGAAGAATCAATCAACGGCGTCGAAGACATGCTGTATATGCAATCTCAAGCAAACAGCGACGGTAACTTAACCATTACGGTGAACTTTAAGCTCGGTATCGACCCAGACAAAGCGCAACAACTGGTTCAAAACCGTGTGTCTCAGGCTATGCCTCGTTTACCGGAAGACGTACAGCGTTTAGGTGTCACTACTTTAAAAAGCTCACCAACTTTAACCATGGTAGTGCATCTGACCTCACCAGATAGTCGCTATGACATGACCTACTTACGTAACTATGCGGTACTCAACGTGAAAGACCGTTTAGCGCGTTTACAAGGAGTTGGTGAAGTCGGATTATTTGGTTCTGGTGACTACGCGATGCGCGTATGGCTCGACCCGCAAAAAGTAGCACAGCGTAACCTCACCGCGACTGAAATTGTGAATGCAATCCGTGAACAAAATATTCAGGTTGCAGCGGGTACAATCGGTGCATCACCAAGTAATTCACCTTTACAGCTTTCAGTCAATGCTCAAGGCCGTTTAACGACTGAGCAAGAATTCGCAGATATCATTTTAAAAACTGCACCAGATGGCGCGGTTACCCGATTGGGTGATGTTGCACGTGTTGAACTTGCAGCTTCACAATATGGCTTGCGTTCATTACTCGATAATAAACAAGCAGTCGCAATTCCAATTTTCCAAGCACCGGGTGCGAATGCTTTGCAAGTTTCTGATCAAGTGCGTAGCACGATGAAGGAGCTTTCAAAAGATTTTCCATCTTCAATTAAATACGACATCGTTTACGATCCAACCCAGTTCGTACGTGCCAGTATTAAAGCGGTTGTTCATACCTTGCTTGAAGCGATTGCATTGGTTGTTGTGGTTGTTATTTTATTCTTACAAACATGGCGTGCCTCAATCATTCCATTGCTTGCTGTACCAGTTTCAATTATTGGTACATTCTCGCTCATGCTTGCTTTTGGTTACTCGATCAATGCGCTTTCACTGTTCGGGATGGTACTTGCCATCGGCATTGTGGTCGATGACGCGATTGTCGTCGTCGAAAACGTCGAGAGGAATATTGAAGCAGGCTTAAGCCCAAGAGATGCAACTTATCGCGCGATGCGAGAAGTGAGTGGACCGATTATTGCCATTGCTTTAACGCTGGTTGCCGTGTTCGTTCCCCTTGCCTTTATGACAGGCTTAACAGGGCAATTTTATAAACAATTTGCCATGACCATTGCCATTTCAACGGTTATTTCAGCATTTAACTCTCTTACCCTATCTCCTGCTTTGGCAGCCATGTTACTGAAAGGACATGATGCTAAACCTGATGCCTTAACACGCATTATGAACCGTGTATTTGGACGTTTCTTTGCATTATTTAACCGCGTATTTACACGTGCGTCAGACAACTATGGTAAAGGCGTAAGTCGTGTTATCTCTCATAAAGCATCGGCAATGGGTGTCTATGCAGCACTGTTAGGCTTAACCGTTGGGATTTCTTATATTGTTCCGGGTGGCTTCGTTCCTGCTCAAGACAAACAATATTTGATTAGCTTTGCTCAATTACCAAACGGTGCGTCTTTAGATCGTACCGAAGCAGTCATCCGTAAAATGAGTGACACCGCACTTAAACAGCCTGGTGTAGAAAGTGCTGTTGCCTTCCCTGGCCTCTCAATTAACGGTTTTACCAACAGTTCGAGTGCTGGTATTGTCTTTGTGACCTTAAAGCCATTCGATGAACGTAAGGCTAAAGACTTATCTGCAAATGCAATTGCTGGTGCTCTCAACCAGAAATATTCAGCTATTCAAGATGCCTATATTGCGGTTTTCCCACCACCACCCGTGATGGGCTTAGGCACCATGGGCGGCTTTAAACTCCAACTTGAAGACCGAGGTGCCTTAGGCTATTCAGCCTTGAATGATGCTGCACAAAACTTTATGAAAGCAGCACAATCAGCCCCTGAACTTGGTCCAATGTTCTCAAGTTATCAAATTAACGTACCTCAACTCAATGTAGATCTGGATCGTGTGAAAGCCAAGCAACAAGGTGTTGCCGTGACAGATGTTTTCAACACCATGCAAATTTATTTAGGTTCTCAGTACGTTAACGACTTTAACCGCTTTGGACGTGTTTATCAGGTTCGTGCACAAGCCGATGCGCCTTTCCGTGCTAACCCTGAAGATATTTTGCAGCTTAAAACCCGAAACAGTGCGGGACAAATGGTGCCGTTATCTTCATTGGTAAATGTAACTCAAACCTATGGTCCTGAAATGGTCGTTCGTTATAACGGCTATACCTCAGCAGATATTAACGGTGGACCTGCACCGGGTTATTCATCTAGCCAAGCAGAAGCTGCGGTTGAACGTATTGCTGCACAAACTCTACCTCGTGGTATCAAGTTTGAATGGACAGATTTAACTTACCAAAAAATCTTGGCTGGTAATGCAGGACTTTGGGTATTCCCAATTAGCGTATTACTCGTGTTCTTGGTTTTAGCTGCTCAATATGAAAGTCTGACTTTGCCTTTAGCAGTCATTTTAATTGTACCGATGGGAATCTTGGCGGCTCTGACAGGTGTTTGGCTGACAGGTGGAGATAACAACATCTTTACCCAAATTGGTCTGATGGTACTGGTCGGGCTGGCCTGTAAAAATGCCATCTTAATTGTTGAGTTTGCACGAGAACTTGAAATGCAAGGTGCAACTGCCTTTAAAGCAGCTGTTGAAGCAAGTCGTCTACGTTTACGCCCAATTTTAATGACTTCTATTGCATTCATTATGGGTGTCGTACCACTGGTTACCTCAACAGGTGCAGGCTCTGAAATGCGTCATGCGATGGGTATTGCAGTGTTCTTCGGCATGATCGGTGTAACACTGTTTGGTTTGTTCCTGACCCCTGCCTTTTATGTCCTGATTCGCACATTGAACAGCAAACATAAATTGCATTCGGCAGCAGTTCATGAAGCACCTTTATCTACCCCACATGATCATTAAGGAGGACATTTAATGGCTACAGCAAAACAAAGCTTATTATTGTCCTCACTCATGGGAAGCCTGCTGCTTGCAGGCTGCTCTTTGGCACCGGAATATCAACCTGCAAAGGTCATAGTTCCCGTCAAATTTAAAGAGTCTGACCCTAAACTTGAAGACAATAACTGGAAAATTGCCCAACCTGCCGATCAGCAGGTTCGAGGTGAATGGTGGCGTGTTTTTAATGATGCTCAATTGAATGAGCTCGAACAACAAGCTATTTCTGGAAACCAGAGCCTTAAAGCGGCAGCGGCTAATATTCAGGCTTCACGTGCGTTACGTTCCGCAGCACAAGCTGAACGCTTGCCAAGTATTGGTGCTGGCTTTGGCCCAACTCGTCAAAAACCCTCTCCGGCTTCATTGGGTTTAGATGACAACGCTCATACATCTGCACAAACCTTATGGCGTGCTCAAGCTAATGTTTCATATGAACTCGATTTATTTGGGCGTATCGCCAGTAGTGTCAATGCAGCAACAGCTGATGTACAGCAACAAGAAGCCTTATATCAGTCGGCGCTTTTAGCCTTACAAGCTGATGTTGCCCAAGGCTACTTTCTCATTCGTCAGCTTGATGCTGAACAAGCAATTTATAATCGCACTATTAAACTGCTTGGCGAGACACGCGACTTAGCTCAAACACGTTTTAGAAATGGTTTAGTCAGTGAATTAGATGTTTCTCGCGCACAGACCGAACTTGCTACAGCACAAACCAATGCATTAAATATTGCTCGTAACAGAGCCAATGCAGAGCATGCTCTTGCAGTATTATTAGGCAAAACACCTGCTGAGTTTAGCTTGGCAGTTCAACCTTTAACTGCAAACAGCATTCGTCTGCCAGCAGGTTTACCTTCGGCTTTACTTGAAAGACGACCTGACATTGCGGCTGCCGAGCGTGCTATGGCAGCAGATAATGCGCGTATTGGAATTGCACGTGCTGCTTTCTTCCCAAAACTGGACCTAACAGGTGCACTCGGTTATGAATCATCAAGTTTAGGTGAGTTGGGTAAATGGTCGAGCCGTACATTCTTACTTGGTCCAGTGGCAGGTACTATTTTATCTTTGCCATTATTTGACGGTGGACAACGTAAGGCTGGAGTTGCTCAAGCACGAGCTGCCTATGAAGAAAGCGTGGCAAACTATCGCCAAACTGTGTTGAATGCATTTCGCGAAGTTGAAAATGGTTTATCAGATCAAAGAATACTTGATCAGCAAATTCAAGCTCAAAATCAAGCACTCTCCTCTTCTCGTCATGCAAATCAACTGTCTCATTTACGTTATCGAGAAGGTGCTATCAGTTATCTTGATGTGATTGACTCAGATCGGACTACTTTGCAACAAGAACAACTTTCTGCACAGCTTAACGGCACTAGAATGATGGCTAGTGTAAATTTAATCCGTGCATTAGGTGGTGGCTGGCATAATGCCGAGTCATCGGTAAAATCTAAAAGTTAATTCTTATCTAATTAACTTGATATAAAAAAAGCGCCGTATGGCGCTTTTTTTATATTTACAACTTATTGTGCGTATACAGGGAATTTTGCACAAACAGTTTCAACTTTCGCTTTTACGTCAGCAATAACTTTTTCGTCACCTTTGCTGTCAATCACGTCAGCGATCCAACCAGCAAGTTCACGAACTTCAGCTTCACCGAAACCACGAGTTGTTACCGCTGGAGTACCGATACGGATACCAGAAGTCACAAATGGAGAACGTGGGTCATTTGGAACTGAGTTTTTGTTCACAGTAATGTGAGCAGCACCTAACCAAGCATCTGCATCTTTACCAGTTACATCTTGCTTGATTAAAGATAACAAGAACAAGTGGTTGTCTGTACCGCCAGAAACAACATCATAACCACGAGCGATGAATACTTCAGCCATAGCTTGAGCATTTTTCACAACTTGTTGTTGGTAAGCTTTGAAGTCATCAGACATAGCTTCTTTGAAGCAGATTGCTTTAGCAGCAATCGCATGCATTAATGGACCACCTTGGTTACCAGGGAATACAGCTGATTGAAGCTTTTTCTCGATTTCTTCATTCGCTTTCGCAAGGATTAAACCAGAACGTGGACCACGAAGTGTTTTGTGAGTCGTCGTCGTTGTTACGTCAGCAATTTGAACTGGGTTTGGATATACACCAGCAGCAACAAGACCTGCAACGTGAGCCATATCAACAAAAAGGTAAGCGCCAACTTTGTCCGCGATGTCGCGGAAACGTTGCCAATCTACAACACGGCTATAAGCAGAGAAACCAGCAACGATCATACGTGGCTTGTGCTCTAACGCTAAACGTTCAACTTCTTCGTAATCGATCTCGCCAGTTTCAGCGTTTAGACCGTATTGAACTGCATTATAAGTTTTACCAGAGAAGCTTACTTTTGCACCGTGAGTCAAGTGACCACCGTGAGCCAAGCTCATACCTAAAACAGTATCACCTGGGTTAAGAAGCGCTAAATAAACAGCAGAGTTAGCTTGTGAACCAGCGTGTGGTTGAACGTTTGCGTAATCTGCACCAAAAAGTTCTTTAGCACGATCAATCGCCATTTGCTCGATGATATCCACATACTCGCAACCGCCATAATAGCGTTTGCCTGGATAACCTTCTGCATATTTGTTCGTAAGTTTTGATCCTTGCGCTTCCATCACAGCAGGAGAGCAATAGTTTTCAGATGCAATTAACTCGATATGTGCTTCTTGACGCTCACCTTCAGAAGCAATTGCTTGAGCTAATTCTGGATCAAATTCAGAAATGGAAATATTGGCAAACATTAGCGGGGGTCCTATAAATTAGGGCTTTTAAGCCGTGCTAAGATTGCGGCATATTGTAGCATGAACTTTATAATTAAACAGAATGAAGTTAGCTCAGTTTTAAATAAAAATGGCTCAAGTTTTATAAAAAATGAGCCATTGTTTATAAATCAAATAAAAAGCACGTTTAAAGCTTATATTTTAAATTTTTGTATCGTTCATTTTAGCTTAGAAAAACATTAAAAATCCTTTAAATATCAACAACTCTATTGAGATGACAGTAAAGTTTGTACATTTCCAACAATATTATCTACGTTACTGCTCATCACCGTGCCATGGTCCCAGTTACCCGTCACATAACTATTAATTTTAGTGCCTACGACAGTGGCATTAGATATCAAAATATCGGTAGCTACTTTCGGAACAGTTGTATCAGCTACCCCCTGATAAATAATAATCGGTGTAGTGACTTTTGCCTGTAGAGGTTGAGAATCTTTATCTAAGAATGTTTTTACCAATGGCACAGCCATAAAGTTAGGTTGTGTACGTGTATACCCATCCAGTGTTCCATTATGATCTGTAGCATACTTAGTCATACTTGCCCCAAAGGCTTCGCCCAATGGTCCAGAACAAATAGTTTCTGCTTGTGCTGCAATACTTGAGACTTGCGAAGTAAAGACTTGTGAATAATTAAAGGCAGGTTGTGTGTTACGAATCCCCGCAGTAACTAAAGCCGTATACGTATCAAGTTGAGCATACATTGATATCTTTTTATCTAGAGTAGCATTAGCAACAGATTGCTCTCCCGCCACTAGAATAAAGCCTAAATTAGAAGCCGGTGCTACCGCTACTGTACCTTTATAGTCTAGTTGTGCACGACTCGCATATTGTGCAGCACCTAATGCAGCATGCCCACCCTGAGAATGTCCTACTGTTAACCATTTTTTTGAGGTTAATAAATTACGTTGTGATAAATAGTTACGTGTTGCAACCACGGCATCTGTAATTGAAAAGGCCTCACTTTTAACATTTAAAAATGGATGTATGCTTGGAGTACCTAAACCCTCATAGTCAGGTGCGACCACAACATAACCTGCGGCTAGTAATTTACTAATTAAATCTTTTGTACTATCTGCTAAAGCTGCTTTACTTGGTGCGCAAGTATCTGCCACACCCGTAGTGCCATGTGCCCAAACCACAATTGGCCACCCCCCTATTGGTGGTGGAGTATTTGGTGTAAATACCAAACTTGTTGCCTGCACTTCCTGGCCACTTTGACCCAACATTTTATAAGTCAAAATACTACTTTCTGCGGCAACTGATCCTAAGTTGGTGCTTGTATAAGCCTCAACTTTAACAACTGGATTTTGAATATTATTGATTGGTGTCCCAGATGGATTAGTAGGAGCTGAGCCATCGTCACTACTCCCCCCTCCACAAGCGACTAAAAATAAACTCGTGCTAAGAACGCTCGTCATTAATAGTTTCATTTTCATTAGTATATTTTCCCTTAAATTCCATTTTTGTTTTGCTTTAGTTTTTAATCAACATTTCCTAATGTCTTAAAAATATTTACGCCTAATCTTTATTTTCCGCAAGTTCTATTGGATGAAATTAATCTCTGAAAACTTTATTTTTAATATAAATTAACGTTCTCGCTACTCTTAGGCCTCACTTCATGTTTTAAAGTGGGTAGCCAACTGTTAACATTCTTGATTACTCGTGATTGTTTAAAGGGCCAGTTATGCAAACCATTATTTTAGATACAGAAACACATACGCTAAATGGTTTGCCTATTGAAATTGCGTATGCCCCAATTGAAATTAACGAGGGTAAGCTGACTTTAGATAAGAGCAAATTGTTTGATCAACTTTATCAGGTTGGTGCACCTATCTCTTTCGCGGCTATGGCAGTACACCATATATTAGAATCAGATTTAGAAAACCAACCCCACTATAGAAACTTTAAATTGCCAGAAACTACAACTTATATTATTGGTCACAATATTGATTACGATATTGCTGCGATTGCTCGTTGTGGTGTAGATGTTTCTCATATCAAACCGATTTGTACACTAGCTTTAGCACGCAAAACTTGGCCTGAAGCAGAAGCACATAATATTTCAGCACTCATCTATATGATTTCTCAAGGCAGCAGTAAAGCTCGAGAATTGCTCAAAGGCGCGCACCGAGCCGATGCGGATATTATTTTGACCGCTAATATTTTGATGCATATTGTCTATCATTTAAATATTCAGGACATTGAAGAGCTTTACCGAGTTTCTGAAGAAGCACGCATCCCTACGACTATTAATTTTGGTAAGCATAAAGGCACAGCAATTGCTGAACTTCCTAAAGACTATATTCAATGGTTATTACGCCAAGATGAACTGGATGTGTATTTACGTAAAGCATTAGAAGGCGCATTTTAAAGTCTTAAATAGATGATATTCATCAATTCTTCATCATATTGTCATTTTTGAGTTTTATGGTTAACCCCATTTATATTTTATTAAAAACAGTACTGTTCAACTGAGAAAATTGAACAGTCTGATTTTTTTATTTGGGGAAAAATGATGGCTGGTTTTTATCGAACCAATTTGGGAAGAGTCGCGCTTCAACAACGTAACATTAGTTTAAATGCAAAACAAAGACGTTTACTACTATTAATAGATCACGAAGATTTTCAAAATTTAAATAGTGAATTTAAAAAACGTATTGCATCTCCAGAGCTTATCCAACAGCTCATCGACTTAAAACTTATTGCTTCTTCTAGCGAAAATTCTTCAGAATTAAATGAACAAATATCTTTCCCACAATCACCTGTAACTACAATAGAAGCTCATCAAAAAAGCACTATAGATGATAATAAAAGTGATGATACAGTTAGTGAAATTCAGGTTACTCAATCATCATCTTTTCAACTTTCACATACTGAAATTACCCAGCCACCAGTTCCAGTTCAAACACTCTCTTTTGAAGAAATACAACATTTGATGAAGCAAAGCTTGAGTCAATATTGTGGGCTTATGGCAAAACCGCTTATTCAAAAAATAGAACAAATAAAAACGCTTCAAGAGCTTAAAATGTGCCAAATGCAATGGATTACCAGCTTACAGGAGTCGCGTATTCCGCCTCATGAACTAGCATATACGCTTCATTCTATTAATTATTCAATTCAACTTATTCAACAACGCATCTAAAAAAAGCAACAAGCTGCTGTTTAATTAAGCATTAAACTCACTTGTTACCTATTTCGTGCTTTACCTATTGGTGTTTTTTTCCTATGATGTGGCCCACACATGTGCGCTCGTAGCTCAGTTGGATAGAGTACAGGTTTCCGAAGCCTGGGGTCGTGGGTTCGATCCCCGCCGGGCGCACCAGTTTATATATAATAACTTCATAAACTTATCTCAATTTTATAAAATTCCGACTATTTTACTTGGTTTATTAATCATTATCGCTCAAAATATACCCCTCTTTCATAATGTGAGAATTTCATGACTGATGCTTTGGTTTTAAGAGATTTGTCCAAAACATATCGTAATGGTTTTCAGGCGTTAAAAGGTATTAACCTCACTGTGCCTGAAGGTGAATTTTATGCGTTGTTAGGCCCAAATGGTGCCGGCAAATCGACAACCATTGGTATTATCAGTTCCCTCACGAAAAAAACCGAAGGAACAGTTGAGATTTTTGGACATAATCTCGACACTCATCCATCCTTGGCAAAACAACAACTTGGTGTCGTCCCTCAAGAATTTAACTTTGGACAGTTTGAAAAAGCATTCGATATTTTAGTCACCCAAGCTGGCTATTACGGCATACATAAAAAGATTGCAGAAAAACGCGCTGAACATTATTTAGAAAAACTAGGCCTATGGGAAAAGCGTAATATACAAGCACGCATGTTATCTGGTGGTATGAAACGCCGCCTCATGATTGCACGTGCCATGATGCATGAGCCTAAACTTCTTATTTTAGATGAGCCTACCGCAGGTGTAGATATTGAGTTACGCCGTTCTATGTGGGATTTTCTGACCGAAATGAACGAAAGCGGTACTTCTATTATTTTGACTACACATTATCTCGAAGAAGCAGAAATGTTATGTCGTCAAATTGCCATCATTGACCGCGGTGTCATTAAAGAAGATACCAGCATGAAAAGTTTCTTAAACCAGTTGAGTGAAGAATCTTTTATTTTCGATTTGGCAGAACCAATTGCCCCACTCCAGTTAAATATTATTGGTGTGAAGTTCAACTTAATTGATAGCAGCACTTTAGAAGTGACAATGGATAAGGCACATACATTAAATGACTTATTCCAACTTTTAGAGTCACAAGGCATTCGTGTTCGTAGTATGCGTAACAAATCGAACCGTCTAGAAGAGCTATTCGTCAAAATGGTCGAGAAAAATCTTGAAGGAGAGGCAAAATGAATTTTAACCAACTGCAAATTGCCCTCTGGACTCTAGTTCGTAAAGAAGTACGCCGTTTTCTACGTATTTGGCCACAAACCCTATTACCACCTGCGATTACGATGAGTTTATACTTTGTCATTTTCGGTAATTTGGTGGGATCTCGCATTGGACAAATGGGTGGCGTGAGCTATATGCAGTTTATTGTGCCCGGCCTCATCATGATGGCTGTTATTACCAACAGCTATGCTAACGTATCTTCAAGTTTCTTTAGTGTAAAATTCCAAAAAAGCATTGAAGAACTGATTATGAGTCCCGTACCACTCCATATTATTTTGTGGGGCTATGTCATTGGTGGTATTTGCCGTGGTGTATTGGTCGGAGCAATTGTGACGACAATGAGTATGTTCTTTACAGACCTTTTTATACATAACTGGTTTGTGACTATATATACAGTCTTAATTACCTCGGTTCTTTTCTCATTAGGTGGTTTTATTAATGCAGTTTATGCAAAATCATTTGATGATATTTCTATTATTCCAACCTTTGTCCTTACACCTTTAACCTATTTAGGTGGTGTGTTCTATGCCATTAGTGCACTTGGCCCTTTTTGGCAAAAACTTTCTTTAATTAATCCTATTGTGTATATGGTTAACGCTTTCCGTTTCGGCATTTTAGGTCATAGTGACGTGAACGTTACGTTCTCTTTAATCATTGTGACATTATGCTGTGCTGTACTTTACGGAATTGCTTACTATTTACTTGCTCGTGGTTCAGGAATGCGTGAATGAGTGTCGAACAATCTTTATTGGGTAAAGAAACTCAATATCCAACTAACTATCAACCTGATGTTTTATTTCCAATTGCTCGTGCTCAGTCTCGTGAGGCTTATTCGCATATTGAAGGTATTACACAAGGTAAAGATTGGTGGCATGTTTTTGAAATTTCATGGTTAAACGCTCATGCCATCCCGCAAGTTGCTATTGGCAGAATTACACTGCCCGCCTCTTCACCAAATTTGATTGAATCAAAGTCTTTAAAACTTTACTTCAATAGTCTTAACTTCACTCAGTTTGATTCTAAACAGACGTTTATTGAAACGGTTGAAAAAGACCTATCTGCTGCGGCAGGTGCAAAAGTTGAGTTAACGTTATTTCAAGTAGATGATTTAGAGATTTCTAAGCCTCAAGGCATTTGTATTGATGACCTAGATCCAGAGCGTTTAGAGCAACATCCAGATGCGACTCTTTTGAAACGAGATGCGTCTGACGAAGAAGTCGAAATTGAACTGTATTCTCATCTTTTAAGAAGTAACTGCCCAGTCACAGGACAACCGGATTGGGGTACAGTTTTTATCCGTTTTAAGGGCAAAAAACCTTGTTATCGTAGTATTTTAGCTTATATTATCTCGTACCGTCAGCATAACGGCTTTCACGAACAGTGTGTCGAGCAGATTTTTGCTGATATTTGGCAAAATTTGCAGCCTGAAAAGCTGATGGTTTATGCAACTTATACTCGTCGCGGCGGACTTGATATTAACCCTTGCCGAGTATCGGATCTTTCATGGATGCCAAAACCGATTCGATTGGCACGACAATAAAACGAATAATTTGAGGATATACCATGCCGTTTTTTGGTTTTACCCCTTCTGAAGGCTTATTGAATGATATACAAACTGGAATTGCGAATAAAAATTCTAGTGAACCTTTATATCCACTTCGCGATAAGATTGCTTTACAACTTAATGAAGAGATTATTGATAATGTCTTAATTCAATTAGTTCAGCACTTCCCAGCAAGTGAAAAGCGCGATACTGCCGAAAAACTTGCAGGCTATGTCAAATCAACAGTTGCTGTTCTTTTAAAACAATTGTTAAGCAAAGCACCGAACGATGTTGTTAAACAGTCAGTAGAGTTCTCTGAAAAAAGCTTATTTAAAGATCCACAAGGTCAATATAAAGTAGGCGTAACTTTAGATGCTGGCCTAGTGACCAACCTTAAGCATAATTTTGCAGAACTTCAGGCAGGCAATGATATTAATAAAGCAGCGTTAGCTGAACTATATAAACAGTTTGGCGATGCTATGGTTAGACACTTTATGTCTGATTTTAACAAGACATTAGATCTTGGCATGATCAAGCGTAAAGCAGCTGATATTGGTGCAGCAGCTGTAACAAAAGCAGTTCATATTGCGATCGATAAATTAATTCCTAGCTTAAATCGCACTGAGCTAAAAGCGATGGCTGAATATCATGACAGTCTATTCTTTAACTAATAAAAAATAGCCTATCGGAAACCTAGCGAGAGCTAGGTTTTTTTATTGCAAAATATTGATATACATTGCCATTAATCAGGTTTATGTTAGCATGCGCCAAGCACTGATTGACCTAGTTAACACCGCATGTCTCCTAGCCCACAATATAAGTTTTTACGCCAAGCTCCTCGAGATGGTCTTAGCACCGCTATGCAACCATCTAAGTGGCAACAACTCCACATTGACCCTTGGTTATGTCTATTTTTGCTGTTAAATGCGCTCTTAGGTTTAACTGTACTATATAGTGCTTCGGCGCAAGATGTAGGATTAGTCAGTAAACAAGCCATGAGTTTTGGTATTGGCTTTTTAGTGATGTTTGGTCTAGCCCAAATTCCGCCTAAGGTCTATCAAGCATTTTCTCCCTACTTTTATTTGTTTGGTCTATTTTCGCTTGTGGCAGTTATGATATTCGGTGAAGTCCGAATGGGTGCTCAGCGCTGGATTGATATTCCCGGTTTCGGAAGTGTCCAACCCAGTGAGTTCATGAAAATCGGCATGCCAATGATGATTGCATGGTTTTTAGCACGAAAACCTCTTCCCCCTAGTTTTTCACAAGTTGTTTTATCATTAATGCTAATTGGCATTCCTTTTTTACTGATTGCAGAACAACCTGATTTAGGGACATCACTTTTAGTCTTGGCAAGCGGTATATTTGTCTTATTTTTAAGTGGACTATCATGGCGAATGATTGGAGCTGCAGTGGCATGTGCAGCGATAATAATTCCGATTGCGTGGGAATTTCTTTTACACGACTATCAACGTCAAAGGGTTTTAACTTTACTTGACCCCGAGGCAGATGCACTCGGTACGGGTTGGAATATTATTCAATCTAAAACTGCAATTGGTTCTGGTGGTTTTTCAGGTAAAGGTTTCCTCGAAGGTACACAATCTCACTTACACTTTTTACCCGAAGGACATACTGACTTTATTATTGCTGCGTATTCCGAAGAATTTGGGCTTATTGGTGTACTAATTTTAGTAATTCTTTATTTTGCCATTATTTTTAGAACATTCCAGATCGGTTTACAAAGCTTCCATAACTATGGACGTTTAGTTGCTGGCGCCTTTGGTTTGTCTTTTTTTGTTTATGTATTTGTAAATGCGGGAATGGTCAGTGGTATTTTACCTGTAGTAGGTGTTCCTTTACCTTTTATGAGTTATGGTGGAACAGCTATTATTACTTTAATGGCCACTTTTGGTTTAGTCATGTCCATTCATACACATCGATAATCTGGAATTTTAAAACGATATGTTGTCTCAACACTTAAATAAAACTTTAAAAATGCTCGCTTTGTGTACTGGTCTAATCAGTACAAGTCATTTCGCTCAGGCCAACGATTTTGCCACACATCCTGATTATTTGAATTTTAAACAAAAGACCATGAGCGCTTATGGTTTAAGTAGCGCCCAAGTCGATGCAGCCATGAGTGGTGCAAAAAATTTACCAAACATTCTAAATATTATGACTCGCCCAGGTGAAAGTAAGCCTTGGTATGACTATCGTTCTATGTTTTTGGTTGAAGGAACAATTCAACGCGGTGTCCGTTTTAAAAATCAATATGCAGATGCTTTAAATCGTGCAGAGCAACAATATGGCGTACCTCAATCTGTCATTTTAGGTATTTTGGGTGTTGAGACAGGTTATGGCGCAAATAAAGGTTCTTTTATTACACGTGATGCCTTGGCCACACTTGCTTTTGGCTACCCTCGCCGTGCTGAATATTTTGGTGATGAGCTAGCTGCTCTTATTGCATGGACTTATAAAGAAGGCTACCCAACAAATAGTATTGTAGGTTCCTATGCTGGGGCGATTGGCTATCCACAATTTATGCCAAGCAATATTAGTAAATATGGGGTGGATTATGACGGTAATGGACATATCGACTTAAGAAATTCAGCAGAAGATGCAATCGGATCAATTGCAAACTATTTAGCAAAACAAGGTTGGCAACGAGATCAACCGATTGGGTTTATGGCACGTTACACTGGGTCAAATCCGGAAAGCATTATTGCCAAAGATTTAACTCAACCTTTCCCATATGGTGCATTAAAGACACTCGGTATTTCTCCATTGAATCCTTTAGTTAAAATTGATGATCTCGATATGGTGAATGTTATTCAATTACAAGACTATAACGGTCCAATTTACTATTTAACTTACCCGAATTTTCAAGTGATTACGACTTATAACAAGAGCCGCATGTACGCTACTGCTGTATGGTTATTAGGCACCGAAGTAGCTAGCCGATAGGCTAGCTTTTTTGCACTTTATGTAAAAGTCAATAAATATTTTTGTTAAATAGATCACAATACATACATTTTTAATAACTTGTTACATTATTGATTATTTTTTAACCTAAAACTGTAAGTTTTTACCCTTTTTGTAAAGATTTCTCGTTAAAGACTAGACACTCTCCGTAAGCGATGAATATTATCCACCCCAATATAGCAATTGCAAAAGTGAATAATAAGGCATGTTCACTTTAAATTTCAGTCAATGGCTGAAAGAAAAAAGTACATGTTCTCAGGAGTTTATACAAATGCAGTTATCGCTGAAATACGTTCTTGCACTGACGGCTAGTTTAAGTATGGCCCCACTGCACGCTGAAATGGTGCAGTCATCATCATTAAACAGTGATGTAGATGGTCCTAATCTAGCAGCACGTGTATTGAGTAAAGATACTCAAAACTTTAATTCTCGTTTTTCTAACATTAACAGTCTTTCAATCACTGAACGTTCTGGCGATCAAATCCGTCGTCAAGCTATCGCAGCAAAAATTGAAATCCCTGAAGATGAGCCTTCAGTGATTGAAAAACTTAACACAGTAGCTTCAAACACTGTTCGTAAGTTTAGCCAAACTGGTATGGCATCTTGGTATGGCCGCCAATTCCATGGTCGTAAAACTGCAAGTGGTGAAACATTCGACATGAATGCTTTAACTGCTGCTCACCGTAGCCTACCGTTGAACTGTTACATTCGAGTAACGAATAAAGACAATGGTAAAAGTGTGGTTGTAAAAGTAAATGACCGTGGTCCTTTCCATGGCAACCGTGTACTTGACCTATCATACGGAGCAGCTAAACGTCTTGGTATTACCAATGCTGGAACAGCTAAAGTAAATATTGAGCGTGTTGATGGCCCAACTTCATAAGTTATAGCCTCTCGAGTTCATGTAAAAAGCCGCAATTTTTTTGCGGCTTTTTTTATATTTTAAGTTATTAAAATGATGCCTAACTTAAAGTTAAAAAATCCTCTTTTTTTAACCCTTATCCAGCTCCGAATTTGAATATTTTTTAAACAAAAAACTATGCTTATTTAGTATAAGTGAATTTTACGTCTAATTTGCGCTTAGAGCGACTTTATTAAATTTGCGCTACCCTAGTACCATTTTTCAAAAATAAAGGCTATTTATGGCGTTTTTAGAGTAGATGAGTAGAGCTTTTTCATACAATTTTCCCATCAATCTCAAAATCACCCTTTTTTAGATGATTTCATCATTGAGCAACACAGAAAAAATATTATGAAAAATTACATCATTCTTGAGGTCGAATTGACTACTTTTTCAATTACAGTCACATTATTTTTTCGTTTGCCGTTTCCTAGTTTTTTTTAACGCAATGTTCCCTATAGTTGAATAGTGTTAGTTTCTTGTCGAGATCCTCAAGAACAGGCTAAAATATACTCACAAAAATAAATCGAAGTTAAAACAAGGAGTGTGCTACCAATGAAATCCATTACTGAATGGTTTGATGAATATAGCGAAAGTCATCAAAATCCAACCAATAAACAAATTCACTGGCTTTGCGTTCCCGCCATTTTATTTTCTCTTATTGGAATCATTGCGCATTTCAGCACATTGCTTACTGCTTTATTACTTGTGTTGACCTTAGTATTTTATGCACGTTTAGATCTTGTACTTGCTGTTGCAATGGCTGCCTTACTTGTTGTTATGGCATGGCTCATTTACACCCTACCTGTAGGAGTCGGATTTTATATCGCTATTTTTGTGATTGCTTGGGTTGGACAATTTTACGGACATAAAGTCGAAGGCAAAAAACCGTCTTTCTTTAAAGATTTACAATTCCTATTGATTGGACCAGTTTGGTGTATGGATGCTTATCTCTCAAAAATCTTACCTAAATGGAAAAGCAGACAAAAACAAGCTCTTGCTTAAAGATGAATTTAAAGCTGAATCCTTTCGATTCAGCTTTTGCATGTTAATAATTTATTAGAAAATTTATAAAATAAAAAAATCCTAAACTTGCTATCACACTTAAAAGAACTTTTTTTAGGTAAATAGCGATTACAATACAAAATATTGCTGCATAAATATAAGGATTATTTATCACGCCTCTTAAATGATCACCATCGAAAAAAATAACTGGAATACAGATTGCAGTTAACAAACAAGGTGCAGAATAGTTAAGCATCTTATTCAGAATAAGCGGCAGTTTAATTTTTACTTGAGGTTCTAAAAAATAATAGCGATTAAAAAAGACGATTGCTGCCAAGCCTAAAATCATAAACCAAGACATATTATTGCTCCTTACCTATTTTTTCAGTTAAAACAGCAATTAACATTCCCATTAATCCTGAAAGTAAAATCGCCCCCTCAATTTGATAAAATTTAAATAAAAACCCACTTAAACAAGTTGTTAGCACACCAGCTATGACCGGAAATCCTTTACATAACGGCACAATCATGGCAATAAAAATAGCAACGATCGAAAAATCCAAATGGTAATTTAAAAGATCAGGTATCACTGTCGCCAGCAGTATTCCCACCAAGCTAAAAGCAACCCAAAATAAATAAAAACACAGTCCAGCTCCGAGCAGATATTCCGAACTTCTTTTTTCAAATGGAGCACTCACCGCAAACAATTCATCTGTTAATAAAAAGCCTAAACTCAATCGTTTAGGTAGGGACAAAATAGAAATGTCATTTCTTAAAGTTAATGCATAAATAAAATGCTGAGCCGTTAAAAAGAAAATAGTCAAATAAATTGTAAAAACAGATGCTCCTTCCATAGCCATGCTTAAGCTAACCAACTGAGCAGCTCCAGCAAAGACGAGTCCAGACATTGCTAGTGCTTTATAGAAAGATAATCCTGCATGAATTGCCATAGATCCCGCTAAGATTGCCCACGGAATAACAGAAATTGACAAGGGCAAAATATCCATTGCACCACGTAAAAATAAATAGGATGGCTTATTTTTTGAAAACCCAACTGGCTGATTAAGCTGAATATTCATATATAAAATCCAATATAAGTAACATCTCTATACCATGCTTGATGAGTGCCGACTTATATTGGATAAAATTGCTTTAAAACTAATTTATTTATATGTTCAAACTTGCTACATATTGAGTGGGTGTGACGCCCATTGCTTTTTTAAAGTGACGGTTAAAATGGCTTTGGTCAGAAAAACCACATTGTTGTGCCACCATGGCAATTTGGTCCCCCTGTTTTAATAACTGTCTTGCTTTTTGTAAACGTGCTTGTACAAGCCAAGCATGGGGTGGCAAGCCCACATATTTTTTAAATTGCCTTAAGAAATGCCAAGCGCTCAGGCCGACCATGTCAGCCAAGTCTTGTAAAGAAAAGTTGGTTTCAGGCATTTCTACGAGCAATTCTTTAATTCTTAATATTTTTGAATATGCCTCTGGTAACTCACAAAAAGTATGATTTGATTTACTATGTCTCTTCATCAGACAAGCTAATGTCGTTAAATACATCGTTTCTTTGAGTAGAAAATTATCTTTTTGTTCTAATAAATCAAAAAGTAAGCAAAGCTGTTGAGCCAAACCCAGATCGCGAATCACAGCTTGAGGAAACCATGGTGCGCCATGTGGATTTTCAAAAAAATCTTGGCTAACTTCTGCTAACATTTCAGGTGTTGGATAGATCGCTCGATAACGCCACCCTGATTCAACAGCCGATGAGCCAGTATGAATCTCGTCAGCATTGACTAAAATAATATCGCCTTTAGGAGCTACATGTAGCTGTCCCGTCCTAAAAAAAGACTGTGCTCCCTCTTCAATCACACCAATACAGTACCCTTCATGAGTATGCTTTGAAAATTGTGTTTGGTGATAATGTGCTTTTAATAACTCTAAACCGCCCAACTCTCGCACATGCAGATAATCGGCTTGCTCCCGCTGCATAAATACGTCTCATCTATTTAATAAAAAAACCATAGCATGTTTTAATAAACTGAATAGAACAAAATTGCTCTATGAAAATAATCTGATTAAACGTTCACTTGAGCTTTATTGATAAATCTGTCCGTCATGTTTAAGCCATCCACTTTCATGACGACCTTGTGGATCGTGATGAGTCCAATGTAGTACACCACCTTTTGGGTTGTATTCATATTCGCCATAAAACTCAACGACATCACCTTTATTTAGATTAGAAATTTTAGGAGCCAAATCGATATTATGTGCAACCAAAATTGAAAGGCCATTTTTTAATACAAGAATAAATTTCTGGTGTCTCGATCCATCATTATCATCTCTTAAAATTGCTTTGACACGACCACTTCCTTGCACTTGAACATTACTTTGTCTCTGTTCGTAAGCAGCTTTTACAGTGTCAACCCCATTATTTGAAAATTTAGTTTCATTACGCTGAGCTGCGGGTATAGTTGATGAGGGTGATTGACTTTGCTTATGCCCAGATAAATCTAGGCCAAAATACGCAGCAATCAATAAAATAATCACACCACCAATACTGAGATTTTTTTTATTTGTCATTGTATACCCTTATTTTAACTGAGATAAAAAAAGCCCCAATGGGGCTTTTTTTATTGTGATACGAATTACTTCGCAGCAGCTTGAGCAGCAGCAACTTCTTCAGCAAAGCTAAGTTCTGCTTTCTTCTCAATACCTTCACCAACTTCGAAACGTACGAATTCAGCAACAGTAGTACCAGTTGCTTTTAATACATCCGCAACTTTCTTGTCGTTGTCGATTACATACATTTGACGATCAAGAGCAACTTCGTTCAAGTATTTATCAACTGAACCAGTTACCATTTTCTCAACGATGTTAGCTGGTTTACCAGATTCTAACGCTTTCGCTTCAGCAATTTCTTTTTCTTTAGCGATAAGGTCAGCAGGAACAGCTTCAGCATTTACAGCTACTGGGTTGAATGCAGCAACGTGCATTGCAATACCTTTACCAGTATCAGCATCACCAGTATAAGAAACTACAACACCGATTTTTAAACCGTGTTTGTAGATAGCCAAGTTTTCGCCTTCAACGATTTTCGCGCGACGAACTTGGATGTTTTCACCGATTTTTTGAACAAGTGCAATACGAGCTTCTTCAACTGATTGACCGTCTGCTAATTTTAATTCAGCGATTTTAGCAGCATCAGTTTCACCAGCAGCTAAAGCAGCAGTAGCAACAGCTTTAGAGAAGTTAGAGAAGTTTTCGTCTTTAGCAACGAAGTCAGTTTGACAGTTAACTTCAACTAAAATTGCTTTGTTGCCTTCTTGAACGATTGTGATTGCACCGTCAGCAGCAATGTTACCAGCTTTTTTAGCAGCTTTAGCTTGACCAGATTTACGAAGGTTATCAATAGCAAGCTCGATGTCACCGTTCGCTTCTGTTAATGCTTTTTTGCATTCCATCATTGCAAGACCAGTACGGTCACGTAATTCTTTTACCATGCTTGCAGTAATTGCAGTCATGTTGATCTCCTAAAATCGGTAGAAAATAAATCTTTTCAACAAAAACGGCCCAAAGAAACTCTGGGCCGTTTGCACTCTCGACGCTTAATTTGCCACCATTACATGTCGCAAAAATGACAAGCCTGCGTCAAAACGCATTAAGCCTCAGAAGCGTCTTTCGCAGCGTCATCGCCTTTTGCTTGAGCGTTCGCTTGAGATTGAGCGTATTCTTTACCAGCAAGAATTGCGTCAGCCATAGCTGAAGCATATAAAGTTACTGCACGGATCGCATCATCGTTACCAGGAATAACGTAATCAACGTTGTCTGGGTTAGAGTTTGTATCAACGATACCGATAACAGGAATACCTAAGTTCTTAGCTTCTTTGATTGCAATCGCTTCGTGATCAACGTCGATTACAAATAATGCGTCAGGTAAACCACCCATGTTTTTAACGCCGCCTAAAGAGCGCTCAAGTTTTTCCATCTCACGAGCACGTTCTAAAGCTTCACGTTTAGTAAGCTTAGCAAAAGTACCATCTTGAGATTGAGTTTGAAGATCTTTTAAACGGTTGATAGATTGGCGAAGTGTTTTCCAGTTCGTCAACATACCACCTAACCAACGGTGATCTACATATGGTTGACCAGCGCGTTGAGCTTGTTCACGGATGATGTTAGAAGCAGCACGTTTTGTACCAACGAACAAAACTTTGTTCTTTTTGCTTGCTAATTGGTTAGCGAAGTTCAAAGCATCATTTAACGCAGGAACAGTGTGCTCAAGGTTGATGATGTGAATTTTGTTGCGCGCGCCAAAAATGTATTGACGCATTTTTGGGTTCCAGAAACGAGTTTGGTGACCAAAGTGCGCACCTGCTTGAAGAAGGTCGCGCATGCTTACGTTGTAATCTGCCATTTTCTTTACCTTAAAAGTTGGGTTAGGCCTCCATATATCCGCATTCTCCACCTTTTTACGGGCACCCAGAGTAATGTGACGATATATGTGCGGATTTTTTACTCCATCTATCAAAATTGTTCGTAAAAGATATTCACGAAAAGCATTTGATAAAATGGGCGGCTATTTATACCATAGACGCTTGTAAATTACCAAAAGTTTTTAGAGATCATGAACAGTACTTATACAGCTCCACGTCGATTAATCAAAACTCCAGATGAAATTGAAAAAATGCGCATTGCAGGACGACTGGCGGCTGAAGTTCTAGAGATGATCAAGCCCCATATTAAGGCAGGTGTAAGTACACTTGAACTTGATACCATTTGTCGTAATTACATTGAAAATGTGCAGCATGCTATTCCTGCATGTGTAGGCTATGGTGGAGCTCCTGGGCGCCCTGCTTTTCAACACTCTATTTGTACTTCGGTTAACCATGTTGTCTGTCATGGTATTCCCTCTGAAAATAAAATTTTAAAAAATGGTGACATCCTTAATATTGACGTTACTGTCATTAAAGATGGTTATCACGGCGACACCAACATGATGTATATCGTGGGTGGTGAAACTTCTATTTTAGCAAACCGTCTATGTAAAGTTGCTCAAGAAGCGATGTATCGCGGGATGGCAACCGTTAGAGATGGTTCATATTTAGGCGATATCGGCCACGCAATCCAGAAGTATGTCGAATCAGAACGTTTTAGCGTAGTACGAGAATATTGTGGTCACGGTATTGGAACCGTTTTCCATGATGAACCTCAAGTATTACACTATGGTCAAGCTGGTACAGGTATGCGTCTGGAAGCAGGTATGACTTTTACAATTGAACCTATGGTAAATGCTGGTGTATGGCAAACTAAATTGTTAGGTGACAAATGGACTGTCGTAACGAAAGACCATAAACTTTCAGCTCAATATGAACATACTATTTTAGTTACTCAAACGGGCATTGAAGTCTTAACTGCTCGTCCTGAAGAAGACTTATCTCGCTTCAACTAATAGTTTAACAAACTTAAATAAAAGGCTACTTTATGTAGTCTTTTATTATTTATTATGTATTTTTTATTAATAAATCTTTCTAAATATAAACAAATATTTCAAAAAAATTACAATTATTAATTTTTAATACACAATCATTTTAATAAAACACGCTATGGTGGGCTCAATAAAAATCAGTAAACAAATGCCGGACATGGAGTCCTTTTATGATGAAAAAGTCATTATTTTGTATGACAGCAGCCTTTTTTGCTCTGCCAACATTCACTTATGCCGCTTCACCATATTTTAGTTTTAAAGATGGCGATGGCTTCAAACGTTTTTCTGTCTCTGCTGGTTGGCTCCATGCCATGCCTCAAGGCTCAGGAAACCCTGTTAATATCAATACTAGCGTTGCAGAAGGTACAACATCTAAAGTTGGAGATGTATCTACAAAAGCCGTTTTAGATGCAATCGACCAAAGTAAAACTTCAGGAAAATTCTGGTATAGCACTATTAGCCTTCTTGATAAGTTTACAGACACGCTTCCCTCATCACTTGCAGGTACAGCAGAAGTTAATGGTCTTTCTCAATGGCAACAACAAGGTTCTGGCTTAGAAGCTGCTGATGTTGATACTGTTGGTCTTATGTTTAATTACAACTTTACGGACAATTTATCTTTAGAAATTAAAGGTGGTATTCCTCCTAAAGTAGATATTAATGGAAAAGGTAATATTTATGCTCCCCTTTCTGGAAAAGCGACTCCTCTAAAAGACGGATCTTTAATAGGAGGAATCATAGGAGATGGAATTTCCGAGGCGGGTGGAGATATTCCTTTAAAACAAGACCTGCATATTACTGATCTTTCTCAGGGGGGTAAGGCTGCGACTGCTCGTGCATGGTTACCAGCCGTTGAACTACATTATCAATTTGGTAAATCAGGGGTAAATAAGTTCCGTCCTTATATCGGAGCTGGCGTGATGTATGCATACTTTAATGATTTAAAAATGAATCCCGGTATTGAGGCAGATTTAATTCAAGCGGGTCACATGATCCAGAATATCCATGATGGTAAAGCTGGTGCAGCATTAGATCGCAAAACATCATCAGCAAATCCTATCGTTAAACTAGAAGCGACCGATACTTTTGCCCCTATTGTAACTTTAGGTGCATCTTATGACTTCAATCCAAACTGGTTTGCTGTTGGCTCAGTTTCATATTCCAAAATGAATAGTGAAGCAAAAATCTATGTGACTGATCAAAATACAGGTAAAGAGCTAATTAAAGCGAACACCAAAATTGATATTGACCCACTCATTACATATGTTGGTGTCGGTTACCGCTTCTAACTTTTGTGTCACAGAAAGCTATAAAAACTTATGCACGTTTTTATAGCTTTCTTTTTTGTAGATTTTGCTTCTTTTTAAATCAAAACGCTAAAAAAATGAGCACTTTTATGAAGCCAATAGAAAAAATTTACTACTCTCCTCTCTTATGAGTATTTACTGATTTATTTCTATTTTTAATTAATTTTATTTTTAATAAACTAACTCAATAGAATTAGAAAGTAATTTTTCCTTTTTAGTAAAATTAATTTTTTGGCACAAGCTTTGCTTTATTCATAGCAAGATGAGTCAACGATGATTCAATGAATAAACCAAGACGGCCAACGATGTCCGCTCTGATCGGTTTGCAGATAGGCAATAAATCGCCTTGCAAATTAAAATTTCGTTCAGTTCAGAGGGACGCCGTATGTCTTCAAATGTCAATCGAGATGCAAAAAAAGCAACTGAAATAAAATTATTTAGCTTTTCTACTCCTGCAATGCGTGCTTTCCACATGACATGGCTCGCATTCTTTGTGTGCTTCTTCGCATGGTTTGCCTGTGCTCCACTTATGCCAGTGATTAAAGGTGAATTTGGCTTAACCAAAGACCAGATTGCCAATATTAATATTGCCGCCGTTGCAATTACGATTTTAGTACGACTTGTCGTAGGTCCGCTTTGTGATAAATATGGACCGAGGATTACCTATACAGCCCTTCTCTTGCTTGGCAGTATTCCTGTATTTGGTGTTGCTGCTGCCAACAGTTATGAATCCTTTTTATTTTTCCGCTTACTAATTGGTGCAATTGGCGCAAGCTTTGTTATTACGCAATACCATACAAGTGTTATGTTTGCGCCTAATGTTGTAGGCACGGCAAATGCAGCTGCTGCTGGTTGGGGTAATGCTGGTGGCGGTGCAACTCAAGCCTTAATGCCTTTGTTACTTGGCGCAATTGTCATGTTTGGTGTTGAGCAAACTATGGGTTGGCGTGTTGCATTAATCGTACCAGGCCTGATGATGGTCATTGTCGGCATTCTTTACTGGAAATTAACCCAAGACTGCCCTCAAGGAAACTTTAAAGAAGTCCGTACACAAGGTATTGAAGTTGGCAGTGGTAAAAAAGGTGGTATGGCTATTTTAATGCAAGCTGCTCGCAACTACCGTGTCTGGATTTTATTTGTGGCTTACGGTGCATGTTTCGGTATTGAAATTTTTATCCATAACGTCGCAGCAATGTACTATGTTGATCAGTTCAAGATGGATTTAAAAACTGCTGGTTTAACCGCGGGGATATTTGGCCTTCTTGCACTCTTTGCTCGTGCACTTGGTGGTATTATTTCCGATAAAGTCGCACTCAAAAAAGGTTTAGATGGTCGCACGAAAGTACTGGTACTGATGATTTTGGGCGAAGGTTTATTCTTAATCCTCTTTTCTCAAATGAATGTCGTTGCACTTGCAATCATCTCTATGACAATTTTTGCACTGTTTACGCATATGGCTTGTGGCGCGACATATGCTCTCGTACCATTTATTGATCGTAATGCATTAGGTGGTGTCGCAGGAATTATTGGTGCAGGCGGAAATGTGGGTGCTGTCGCAGCTGGTTTCTTGCTTAAAGGTTTACTTGATATTCAAACTTGCCTATTTATTTTAGGCGGTCTGGTTATAGTTGCAGGCTGTAGTGTAATTTTGATTCGCTTTACAACAGAACATAAAGCAAAAGAACAAATTCTTTTTGAACAAGCATTACTGGAACGTAACTCTGCTGCTTAATTTTTACAAGAAGCAGAGATCAAAATGGTGTCTGCTTCTTTAATTTCCTTCTCATAAAATACGATCCTTAAGAACTTTTTAATTCTTCTTAAATATTCCCTCTAACTATATCGATATTTTTCGATATATCTTCTACAATAAATCATCATTATTATAATTTTCCATTAATCATGACTAAAACTGGCAACCAATTTTCTCAGTCCCTCATCTATATGCTGATTGGCAGTGCAATTATTTTGGCCCTTTCATTAGGTGTCCGTCATGGTTTCGGTCTCTACCTTGTACCCATGAGCCATGAATTTGGCTGGGGACAGCATGTTTTTAGTCTTGCGATAGCCATGCAGAACCTGATCTGGGGAGCTGTTCAGCCTTTTACCGGTGCAATTGCAGATAAATATGGCAGTAAAGTTGTAGTTGCTGTTGGTGGCTTACTTTATACCCTAGGCCTACTTTTAATGGCTTTTAGTTCAAGTGTACTCATTTTGAATTTAAGCTTAGGTCTTATTATTGGTTTAGCTTTATCAGCAACCTCTTTTACGGTTTTACTGAGTGCAGTAGGCCGAGCTGCCCCTCCAGAAAAAAGAAGTATGGCAATGGGTATTGCCAGTGCAGCAGGCTCTTTTGGTCAGTTTATTATGCTACCTTCCACCCTTCTCTTGCTTAAAACGGTAGGATGGTCGTCAGCTTTAATGGTGAGTGCGCTGTTAATTGCGTTTATCATTCCCCTAGCATGGATGCTAAAAGGACCAAGCAATCAAACGCCAAAAGCAATTGTTCAACCTCAACTCACATTTAAACAAGTACTGAATATTGCTAGAAAACATAAGCCGTTCTGGTGGTTAGCTTTAGGCTTTTTAGTGTGTGGATTTCAGGTGGTCTTTTTAGGTGTTCATCTGCCGGGCTATTTAATCGATCACGGCTTTGATGCAGCTACAGGCACTGTGTTTCTGGCACTAGTTGGACTATTTAATATTGTGGGGACTTATGGTGCTGGTTGGTTAGGAGATCGTTTCTCAAAACCTAAATTATTGATGGCACTTTACGGTAGCCGTGGCATCGCAATCATCGCCTTTTTATTATTACCTCTAAGCACTTATACGGTATATGCTTTTGGCGTCATTATGGGACTTTTATGGCTCTCTACAGTTCCACTTACCAACGGCATTGTAGCGAATATGTTCGGTGTTAAATACCTTTCAATGTTAAGTGGTATTGTGTTTTTCACCCATCAAGTCGGTTCTTTCTTTGGCGGTTGGCTTGGCGGTGTTAACCATGACTTAACAGGTAATTACAATGCGATTTGGCTATGTTCAATAGCTTTGAGTATATTAGGGGTAATCGTACATTTCTTTGTAAATGAGGAGGCTGTTATTCATGACGCATAATGCCTTACTTTTGAAAACAATTATGACTTTGCTCGTGATTACTCTGCTGGCATGTTCAATCATTTTATGGAAACAAACTCCTGATTTATTTGTATATTTCAATCAAGCATTTTGTGCCCACTAGAGATATAGACAGCCAGACGCATACTGCAAATTGTCATAAAAATATAAAAAACCTATGGTCTAATGAAAATAAAAAAGCCCGCAAGTTTGCGGGCTTTTTTATGGAAAACTTATTTAAAATCAAAACAAACGATTCATACCATTAAGCGCAGCTACACGATATGCTTCTGCCATTGTTGGATAGTTAAACGTTGTTTCAACAAAATATTTCAGAGTATTGTTTGGGCTGTGCATAACTGCTTGCCCAATGTGGATAATTTCGGCAGCGTTATTACCAAAACAATGAATACCTAAAATTTCCATAGTGTCGCGGTGGAAAAGAATTTTTAACTCACCCACTGTATCACCAGTAATTTGCGCACGAGCCAAATGACGGAAAGAAGCTTGACCTACTTCATACGGAATTTTCTCTTCCGTTAGTTCCTGTTCATTTTTACCAATTGATGAGATTTCTGGAATGGTATAGATACCTGTTGGGATATCACGTACTGGCTTCGCATCTTCACCACTCATGTTTGCGCCAGCACAGCGCCCTTGGTCATAAGCAGCAGAAGCAAGTGATGGCCAACCAATCACGTCACCAGCAGCATAAATATTTTCAACTTCAGTTTGGTATTGATCATTTACTGAAAGTTGACCACGGTTATTTGGTACTAACCCAACATTCTCAAGACCTAAGCCTTCTGTGTTACCTGAACGGCCGTTACACCAAAGAATCGCATCGGCTTTAATCTTTTTACCACTTTGTAAATGCAGTACAACATGGTCATCAAACGTTTCAAGATGATCCATTTGCTCATTGTGACGAATCAATACACCTTGTTCACGTAAGTGATAAGACAAAGCATCAGCAATTTCATCATCTAGATAACTTAATAATTTTTGCTGAGTATTAATCAAGTCAACTTTATGATCTAGACCAATAAAGATTGAGGCATATTCACAGCCAATAACACCTGCGCCGTAAATAATGATTTTTTGAATTGAATAATCAAGATCAAGGATTTTGTCCGAATCGAATACGCGAGGATGATCAAAGTCTAAACCTTGCGGATGATAAGGACGACTACCTGTAGCAATCACAATTTGCTTACAGATAATTGTTTCTTTAATGCCTTCATGGCTAAAAACTAAAACTGTATTTTTATCTTGAATATATGCACGGCCGTGGAATACACCGATTTTATTGCGATCGTAAAAACGTGTATGCGTATCAACCTGTTGTTGAATTACTTTGTGTGCATTACGCAAAACCTGTTTCATGGTGAACTGTTTCCATTCACCTACTTTTTGAAACATTGGATCGCGCTGATAGCGGATAATACTAGAAACTGTTTGACGTAATGCTTTACTTGGAATGGTACCAACGTGTGCACAGTTACCACCCAGTTGATCACGCACATCTACAATTGCAACACGCTTACCCGCTTTTGCAAGCTTCATTGCCGCGCCTTCACCTGCAGGTCCAGAACCGAGAACTACCGCATCGTATTTAACGAAATTCCCACTAACGACCTCTTTTTTACGTGGCATTGAAAGCTCCTTCCTCACTTGAATGACCATATTTTATAATAAATTATGGCTAATATGCGGTGAATTTATGTATTTCTCAACCCTATATTTCTGAATAACCACATTTATTATATGAATAGTTATTTTCCGCTATTAACTGCAGAAGTTCGCTATAATACAATGTCAATGTCTCTATAAACGAGTGGAAAAGTTAAATATGTCAGAACACCGTAAACCTGAACAGGGTGTAAAACTTCGTGGCGCAGAAAAAGTCGCAAGAATTCCTGTAAAAGTTGTACCTACGGTTGAAGTGCCGCGTAAACCTGACTGGATTCGTGTCAAGATGACGGCACCAGAAGAAGTTCAGCGTATTAAAACCACTTTACGTGCTCAAAAACTCCATACCGTTTGTGAAGAAGCTGCTTGTCCAAACCTTCCAGAATGCTTTGGCGGTGGTACAGCAACATTCATGATCATGGGTGATATTTGTACACGTCGTTGCCCTTTCTGTGATGTAGCACATGGCCGTCCAAATGCACTCGATGCAGATGAACCTCGTCACATGGCAGAGACAATTGCTAATCTTAAGCTCAAATATGCGGTAATTACTTCGGTTGACCGTGATGACTTACTTGACGGTGGTGCACAACACTTTGTGGACTGTATCAAAGAAGCTCGTGCACTAAGCCCAAATACATTGCTTGAGATTTTAGTACCAGATTTCCGCGGACGTATGGATATTGCTTTACGCATTATGACTGAATGTCCACCAGACGTATTTAACCACAACATCGAGACTGTGCCACGTCTATATAAAGCGATGCGCCCAGGTTCAGACTATCAACATTCTTTGAACTTATTAAAAATGTTTAAAGAATATTGCCCTGATATCCCAACAAAATGTGGTTTGATGGTGGGTATCGGTGAAACTGAAGAAGAAGTTATTGCATTGCTTGATGACTTGCGTGCTCACGATGTTGACTATGTGACTATTGGTCAATACTTACAACCTTCTAAACAACACGCGCCAATTGACCGCTTTGTAACGCCAGAAGAGTTCGAACGTTATGCAGAGCATGGCCGTAAACTTGGCTTTAGAAATATTTGGTCTGCACCAATGGTTCGTTCAAGTTACTTTGCTGATCGTCAATACCACGGTGAACCCGTACCAGAAGTTCGTCGCAAAGTAGATCCAGCTAAAAAAATCGCTGTTCAAGTTGTCGAAGCTTAAAAATTAATATCTATAAAAGCCCTCTACTTCAGAGGGCTTTTTATTTGTATAAGAAAATCAATAACATTTCTTGACAAATCGATAAAACAACCCATTACACTTTCACTTAAAAATATCTTATACCTAAAAGTACGATATATCCCTGCTCTAGCATATACATCAATTGCGACATAAAAAATTAAATTTAAACAGCATTAAAATTAGCTAGTTAAGCCTTAAATCTCTCCTCGCTTTTTGTAACTTCTAACTTGAGGGCTTATCTAGCAAGGAGCAAGTATGGTTTTCCTACTCTTTGTTTTAAGCATTGTCATTCAGCTTTTTACAATATGGGCAATTTTCTTTTTTAACCTAAATCGCGTCATTGGCAGTGTTATTACGATTGTGGTAGCTATATTTACTGCACTCATATTAACGCCATGGGCTCTCATTTTAGGTATTCCCCTTATTGCCCTTAGTATCATTATTTTATTTGCACCATTACGCTTTAATCTCATTACTCAACCTGCATATAAAACTTTAGCAAACTCAATGCCGAGCATCAGTACGACTGAACAAGAGGCTTTAGAGGCAGGTACCAGTTGGTGGGAAAAAGAGTTGTTTATGGGGGCACCTGATTGGTCTCAGTTTGAAAAGTACCCCTACCCAACCTTGTCAGCAGAAGAACAAAGTTTTATCGACAATGAAGTTGAGCTCCTTTGTAGCATGCTAGATGAATGGGAAATTCATCATCACTTAAAAGATCTTCCACCTGAAGTTTGGCAATTTATTAAAGATAAAGGTTTTTTAGGCCTCATTATTCCAAAGTCCTTTGGTGGCAAAGAATTTAGCTCATTTGCCCAAAGCCGTATTATGAGCAAAATTGCTTCACGCTCACTCACCACAGCTGTGAGTTGTATGGTTCCAAACTCGTTAGGACCAGGTGAGCTACTCATGCACTACGGTACAGATGCACAAAAGCAGCAATATTTACCGGGCCTTGCTAAAGGTGAGGAAATTCCATGTTTTGGTTTAACTAGCCCAGAAGCAGGTTCAGATGCAGGCGCCATTCCAGATTCGGGTGTTGTTTGCTACGGCGAATATGAAGGTGCTCAAGTCCTTGGACTTCGCATGAATTTCTCTAAACGCTGGATTACGCTTGCACCAATTGCAACTGTTGTTGGTCTAGCATTTAAACTTTATGACCCTGAAGGTCTACTCGGCGATAAAAATAAAACCGAATACGGTATTACCTGTGCACTCATCCCTGCAAGCCATGCGGGTGTAAAAATAGGAGCACGTCATTATCCCGGCTCTCCATTTATGAATGGAACAGTAGAAGGAAAAGATGTTTTTATTCCTATTGACTGGATTATTGGTGGTCAAGAAAATGCCGGAAAAGGCTGGCGTATGCTCATGGAATGTTTAGGCGTTGGTCGTGGTATTTCCCTTCCAGCATTAGCCACAGCCGCAGGTGAAATGAGCTATTTAACCGTTGGTGCTTTTGCGAAAATTCGCCAGCAATTTAATATTTCTGTCGGTAAATTTGAAGGCGTACAAGAAGCGACAAGTGAAATTGCCAGCGATGCCTATATGCTTGAAGCATTCCGTTATTTAGTGACATGTGGCCTAAACCATGGTGGAACACCTGCCGTGATGACTGCCATGGCAAAATATTATGCAACTGAAACAATGCGTAAAGTTGTCAATCATGGGATGGATATTGCTGGAGGACGTGCAATTCAACTTGGGCCACGTAATTTCCTTGCCCTTACATATCAAGCAATTCCAATTGCTATTACGGTAGAAGGCGCAAATATTTTGACCCGTTCATTGATGATTTTTGGTCAAGGTTCAATGCGTTGTCACCCTTATCTATTTGAAGAGTTACAACTCCTTCAATCTGAAGATAAAAATAACTCGGTCAAAAAATTTGATGATTTGTTATTTAAACATTTAGCCTATACCTTTAACCGCGGTGCTAGATCATTTGCCTACGGTTGGACAGGTGGCTCAAGCGATGCGCCTCAGTCAGCAGATCAATTCACTGCAAGTTACTATAAAACGATTAACCGTTTTAGTGCCAATTTCGCACTTGTTTCAGATATGTCTCTTGGCTTACTTGCAGGCGACTTAAAACGCAAAGAAATGTTATCTGGACGCTTGGCAGATATTCACGCGCACCTGTTTATTTCTACTGCGATTTTAAAATTTTATGAAGCTGGACAAAAAACTGAAGCCGAACAACTTCACGCTAAATTAGCGCTACAAAAAGCTTTCTTGAATATTCAGGAAGCATTTTGGGGATTATTTGAAAACTTCCCAGCTAAACTTCCGGCAGCATTTGTAAAATGGATCTGTTTCCCTTTTGGTCGTGTCATTTCAAAACCAGATGATGAGTTAAAACAACAAGTCGCTGAACTTATGATGCAAGAGCACCCTTTCAGAGAACAGCTTAAACATCACGTCTTCTATTCAACCAAAGCCGATGATGTAACTGGACGTTTAGAACATACCTTCCAAATTCTACGAACACTTGAACCGCTTTGGGATAAGTTTAAAAAGGCTGAATCTAAAGGTAAATTTACAGGTCTTACTTTTGAAGAGAATATTACACAAGCGATAAAAGAAGGCTTTATTTCTGAAAGCGAAGCTCAACAACTATTGCAATACAACGCAATTCGATTCGACAGCATGCTTACAGATGTATTTGATGAAGATTTAAATAAAGATCTTCCTTTGTCGAACCCTCATCAAATTTAATGACTGATGCCTCCACTAATTCACTATTGCAATCACACTTGATTCGCATTAATTAATAAACAGCCATAAAAGCGTCAATCGACGCTTTTATTTTTAGGAGAAATTAATGTCTAAGCAAGATTACGAAAATGGATTAAAAGTTCGCACAGAAGTGATGGGAGAAGCTTTTGTAAAACGTGCCCAAGAAAATACCGTACCCTTTACCCAGCCTTTACAAGACTGGATTAATGAACATGCATGGGGATCGACTTGGCAGCGTGAAGGTGTGCTACCTCGTAAATATCGTTCATTAATTACTTTAGCAATGCTCACGGCACTTAAATCACCAACCGAACTCAAAGGCCATGTTCGTGGTGCACTTAACAATGGTTGTACTGTTGAAGAGATTCAAGAAACTTTATTGCACAGCCTACCATATTGCGGCGCCCCTGCTACTCAAGAAGCTTTTCGTGCTGCTTTAGAAGTAATTCAAGAATATCAACAAAAATAACTTCAATATGAGCCAGCACTCTACTGGCTCTTCTTATCTAATTCAATTTGGATGAATGCATCTGAAAATTACGATCATCAATCACAATAGCCTGACGACAGATTCCTTCTGCTTTACGCTGATTCTCAAAAACTGCCGCTGACATTGGTTCGAAACTATCAAAAAAGCAGATTTCATTTTGATCTATAGAATAAATGAGCGACTGATTACCAACGCCATCCAAAGTATCGTAGTACACAATCACCATTTTTCCGTTTTGAATTGCAGCTTGAATATCTTGATAGCTCAGCGCTGGTCCAGTTGGAATTTTTAATACCTTTGCTTCTTTATAACTCATACGTTCGCTTTGGCTAATGCTAGGATCCTCATCTGAATGAAATGACACTTCAAATCCTAGTTTCTTTAAAGCAACAGCTAAGGCAATAGTATAGGTGCCTCCTTCATCGTGTCGGCAAACATTAATCAGCTCAACCACATCAATTTGTACTCCATGATGCTGAAGCAACATCCAAACTGCAAAAACGCCACAGTTTGACTCTAAGCTTGCCAACGACTCGGGAATATTTAATGCCATAATTAGAATCTAAAGTGATAATTACGCAGATAATAAACAAAACTGGATTGGCACTAAAAGCTTTTCCAAGTACAATGTTTCGCTAGTCGAGGGATGCTGCGACAATTGATCGGCACTAAAGATCAATTTGCCAGGCTCGACGATCGGTTAAACACTCGTTTTAACCAACAACGGCATCCGCGAACAGAATGATCAATACTATTTTTTCCTAGGAGATCCTGATGAACGCGGTTAATGCTTCATTTACAGATTACAAAGTTGCTGACATCTCTCTTGCTGACTACGGCCGTAAAGAAATCAAACTTGCTGAAGCAGAAATGCCAGCTTTGATCGGCTTACGTAAACGCTATGCAGCTTCTAAACCACTTGCTGGTGCAAAAATTCTTGGTTGTATTCACATGACCATTCAAACAGCTGTTCTTATTGAAACACTTGTTGAATTAGGTGCTGAAGTACGCTGGACATCTTGTAACATTTTCTCTACTCAAGACCACGCTGCTGCTGCAATTGCTGCTCGCGGTATTCCAGTTTTTGCTTGGAAAGGTGAAACTGAAGAAGAATATGTATGGTGCCTTGAACAACAGATCAATGTAAATGGTCAACCTTGGGATGCCAACATGATTTTGGACGATGGCGGTGATTTAACTGCTCTTGTTCATGAAAAATACCCTGCTCTTTTAGAACGTATTCACGGTATTACTGAAGAAACTACAACAGGTGTTCAACGTCTTATCGAAATGTGGAAAGACGGTTCTTTGAAAGTTCCTGCAATTAACGTAAATGACTCAGTTACTAAATCTAAAAACGACAACAAATACGGTTGCCGTCACTCATTAAATGACGCAATCAAACGTGCAACTGACATGCTTTTGTCTGGTCGCCGTGCACTTGTAGTTGGTTATGGTGACGTAGGTAAAGGTTCTGCTCAATCTTTACGTCAAGAAGGCATGATCGTTCGTGTAACTGAAGTTGACCCAATTTGTGCAATGCAAGCATGTATGGACGGCTATGAAGTTGTATCTCCATACAAAAACGGCGTACAAACAGGCAAAAAAGAAGATATTAACCACGACTTACTTGGCAACACTGATCTTGTTGTAACCACTACTGGTAACTACCACGTGTGTGATGCAGCAATGCTAGACAGCTTAAAAGCTGGTGCAGTTGTATGTAACATCGGTCACTTTGATACAGAAATCGACACGGCTTATTTACGTGGTTACAAGTGGGTTGAAGTTAAGCCACAAGTTCACCAAGTTTATCGTTCAGAAGATGAAAATAACTACCTCATTCTTCTTTCTGAAGGCCGCCTTGTAAACCTTGGTAATGCAACTGGTCATCCATCACGTGTGATGGATGGTTCTTTTGCTAACCAAGTTTTAGGTCAAATTCACTTATTCCAAGAGAAATTTGCTGACCTTCCTGCAAATGAGAAAGCTGCAAAAATTCGTGTAGAAGTTCTTCCTAAGAAACTTGACGAAGAAGTTGCTGCTGCAATGGTTGCAGGTTTCGGTGGTGTACTTACTCAGTTAACTCAAGAGCAAGCCGATTATTTAGGTGTTGCTGTTGAGGGACCATTCAAGTCTGACGCTTACAAATACTAAGAACTTAAGGGCAGACGGTGAACCGACTGCCCTTTTTTCTAAAATGTTTCGCTGTTTACAAGGATTTGACATGACTAAACGTACACCTATTTCTTTTGAGTTTTTCCCGCCAAAAACTGATGCTGGTGCTGAAAAACTTCGTATTGTTCACCAAGAATTACAACTTCTGAATCCTGAGTTTTTCTCAATTACTTACGGGGCTGGTGGTTCTACTCGCGAACGCACGCTTGCTGCCATTGATGATTTTAATGGTAAAGGTACACCAGTTGCGCCTCATCTTTCTTGTATTGGTGATGATAAAGCTCGTATTGCTGAGTTACTGGATTTATATAAAGCTCAAGGCATTGACCGTATTGTTGCTTTACGTGGTGACTTACCATCTGGTCAGGTTGGGCTTGGTGAGCTTCCTTATGCTCAAGATTTAGTACGTTTTATTCGTGAGCACTCAGGTGATCATTTTCATATCGAAGTTGCAGCTTATCCAGAAATGCATCCTCAAGCTGAAAGCCTTGATACAGATATCCAACGTTTTATTGAAAAGGTACAAGCTGGTGCCAATGCGGGAATTACTCAATTCTTCTTTAATCCAGACTCATACTTTTATTTTATAGAGCGTTTGGAAAAAGCTGGAATTAACATTCCGGTGGCTCCAGGAATCATGCCAATTACCAACGCAAGCAACCTAATTCGCTTTGCAGACGGTACGGGTGCTGAAATTCCTCGCTGGATCCGTAAGCAATTACAAGCCTATGGTGATGACAGTGAAAGTATCAAAGCTTTCGGTCATGAAGTTGTTGTTAAGCTATGCGAACGCCTGATTGCAGGTGGTGCACCAAGCTTACACTTCTATTCAATGAATCAAGTCGAACCAACTCGTCAACTTGTTGTTGATCTTGGTTTAAATTAATTTTGTAAGGCGTACCCAATGAACCGTTTTTTTATCGAAACTGAACTTACAGTTGGCTCAACAATTCAACTGACAGAATCAGTATTCCATCATTGGGTGCGTGTTTTACGTGCACAACTACAAGAACAAGCGACTCTATTTAATGGACAAGGTGGAGAATATCTCGCAACATTGACCGAAATTAATAAGAAAAATGCGTTTGTCACAATTGAGAATTTTAACCCTGCAAACCGTGCTGCCCCTTTTAAAGCTGTTTTAGGTCAAGTCATGAGTAAAGGCGATCGAATGGATTATGCCATTCAGAAAGCCACTGAATTGGGTGTAAGTCAGATTCAATTGCTAACAAGTGAGCGTTGTGAAATGCGCTTAAAATATGATCGAGATCAAAAAAAATTAGATCACTGGCAAGCTGTAGCAATTGCAGCATGTGAACAATGTGGCCTGAACTTAGTTCCCGAAGTATTAGCACCAATTTCTCTTCATGAATGGTTAAGTTCTTCTGAGCTTCCTCAATCTAAATTTGTTTTAGCACCAGAAAAAGAACAAAAAGATGTATTGGCAGGAATACAACCTGATCTTGCCTTATTGATTGGACCAGAAGGTGGGCTAAGTGAAAATGAAATTACCCAAGCCAATCAAGCTGGTTTTATGAACTGGTGCATTGGTGACCGTGTTTTACGTACAGAAACCGCACCTGTTGTTGCCTTGTCTATTTTAAATTATCGATTTTTATCCACCTGAGTTCAGTGAACATTGATTAAATCGTTATTTAAAGTTAACTTACTTTTATTGTATGAATAAAATTTCAAATTCTTTTTCACTGATAAATCAGATTCTTTCTGTATATATGTAAAAAAATAGGATAGAAAAATCTTATGTCTGGGCTTCAGGAAGAATATCTACAGCATCAAACAAAAATTGAACAGCTGAAACTTTCAACTCAATATATACGCTGGTATTTGATTAGCTTAATACTGCTATGTCTCATTTCATATGGTATTTTTTCTTATTATTTTTCATCTGTAATAACAATTTTTAGCTGGTCTATTGGCCTCACTGTAGCATCTCTTATCGGCTTATTATTTATTCCAAATATTTTAACTCACTACCGTGCAATTGATTTTACAAAAAAAGCTAATCACATTTTACAAAGTATTTGTTTGATCTCAGGCATCTTAATTGGAATAAACGTCACAATTATTCATTTTTATCTTCCCCCTGAATTAGTCGCTCTACCAGATGCTCATATTTTAATTGCTTTATTTATTACTTCGGCTCATATCATTGGCCTTACTTTTTTAACACAGCAACCACGATATTTTTATCTCTTATTTATTCCAAGTACCTTGCCCTTATTACTAGCTCAATTCACACATAACCCAATTACTCAGCTACCTTTTTACTTTGCCTATAATCTTACCTTTGTGGCCACTGTACTTTGTGCATATGCTACGCAACGTAATTATCAAAAGATTTCTCAATTATTATTAAAAAACAAACAGCTTGTTCAAATTTCCGATCAACATACGCAATGGGCTGAAGAATTATGCATACAGCTCCAACAAGAAGTAAATAAATCTAAAGATATCGAAGCCCAGCTTCAATTTAATAATCATCTGCTTGAGCAAAAAGTACGTGAACGCACTTACGATCTCACAAAAATGAACGAACAACTCGAAAGCCATCACTACAATTTAGCTTTTGCGCATGAAACTGCAGGTATTCGACCTTGGGATTGGGATATTGAAAGTCAAAAATTAGAAATTACATTTTTCGATCAACAAAAACAAACTCAGACTGCCGTTATTCATCTCAATACGATATTAGATCGTATACATCCAAGTGATAAAAAACTTTTTAACGAACGTTTAAAACAACATTTGGAAGGCATTACAGATCATTTTAATATCACCTTTCGAATTTTACGTAGAGATGGTTCTTGGCGATGGATTCATGACGTAGGTCGTGTCATCACTAGAGATCCTAAAACACAAAAAGCGCTTCGTATGGTTGGAATGACTCGCGATATACATCAAGAGAAGAAAGATCAAGAACATCTAAGACTATCCGCAATTGTACTTGAGCAAGCTGCGGAAGGAATATTTATTTTAGATGAGCGCCTAAACTATATTGATGTAAATCCCTACTATGAAAAATTAACAGGATTTTCTAAATCAGAACTTGTTAATAAAGAATTATTTAGCATAACAATCAATCAAAAAGAATTACAACAGCAGTTTCATACCTCAATAACACAGCAACTCCTAGAGACAGGAGAATATATGGGTCAGTTTGACGAAAAATTTAGTTCTGGTAAAAGCGTATATTTATGGTTGCATATCAATGTAGTCAAAGATGAGTTCAATCAAATTACCAATTATATCGGGTTTGCACGCGACCTGACTGAGCAAAAACGTCAAGAACAACATCTATCTTATTTAAAAAATTACGACAGCCTCACCCACCTGCCTAATCGTCTTTACTACTATAATCAATTACATCAATATCTTGTAAACCCTTCATATAACATTAAAAATTTAGCATTAATACGGGTAAATATTGACCGCTTCCGAGCTTTCAATGAATTTTTAAATAATGATAGTGGTGATGAATTACTTAAACAGTTCGCTCAAAGATTGCGCTTAATCAATATCAATGCAATTTTAGTTGCCTATTTAAATAGTGATGATTTCGCAATTATTTATGAAATTTCCCCAATTCATCCAAATATTGAGCAATATTGCCAAAATATTTTACAAGCGCTCAATGCACCTTTTTATATTGATAATCACGAATATTTTATTACTGCATCTATTGGTGTCGCATGTTTTCCTGAGCATGGTAGACAAATTGATCACCTCAACCACCATGCGGAACAAGCATTGTCCGAAGCAAAACGCTTAGGTGGTAATACAATTTGCTATTATTGCAATAAAACAAATAACTCATATAAAACTGCCGATTTAGAGCAAGAGTTACGTAAAGCCATACAAAATGATGAATTTGTCATTTATTACCAACCCAAAATTAATCTACATGATCAATCTATTATCGGTTTTGAAGCATTAATTCGTTGGCAACATCCTGAAAAAGGATTAGTCATGCCAAATATGTTTATACCTTTTGCTGAGCGTAGTAGCCTGATTTCAGATATTGGTAAAGTTGTTTTGGATAAAGTTGGAAAGCAACTACAAGAATGGAAAGATGCGGGTTATCTCAATATTCAAGTCTCTGTAAATATTGTCGCTCAACAGATACATCGAGGCTTATTACTCAATGATCTAGATGAAGTTTTGCAAAAATATAATATACAAGGTTCAGACCTAGAACTTGAAATTACAGAGTCAGCCCTTTTAGACAATACTGCCAATGTAAAAACGCTATTACATGCGATAAAACAACGAGATATCTCAATTGCCTTAGATGACTTTGGTACGGGTTATTCTTCTTTGGCCTATCTAACAGAATACCCAATTGACGTGTTAAAAATTGATCGTGCTTTTATTTCTAAAATTGGTGACCATAAACAAGAAGCAATTGTAAATGCAATGATCGCGATGGGTAAAAGTATGGGGCTTAAACTGGTTGCCGAAGGTGTAGAAACAGAAGAACAAGTCACCTATCTACAAAAACAGCAATGTGATTTTTTACAAGGTTATTTCTTTAGTCGCCCGATCCCTGCTGAGCAAATTATTCCTTATCTGCAAACAAAACCACATATTTCTTAATTGTTCTAATCATCTATTTTACCTATGCTGCTTTTTCCAAAAATGAGCGTTTTTGACTGTGAGAAATAAAGAAGTAGTGTTATATTCTTTAGCATTTAGCTCACCACGGGGCTATTGGCAATTCGTCTACTATTCTCTTAATTGATAAAAATTAAAGCATAGTAAAAAATTGAATTGCCTCTCCCTAAATGAGCAATTTGACTAGTTTGCTTTTTTGTATCAAATAGAGACTCAGATGGACGATCAATCTTTAAAACAGGCCGCTTTAAATTACCATGAATATCCAAACCCAGGGAAAATCAGCGTCACCCCAAGTAAGCAACTTGTCAACCAACGAGATTTGGCTTTAGCCTACTCACCAGGAGTTGCTGCGCCATGTTTAGAGATTGAACGTGATCCATCTGCTGCTGCAAAATATACAGCTCGCGGAAACTTGGTTGCCGTAGTTAGTAACGGTACAGCTGTTCTTGGTTTAGGTAATATTGGCCCATTAGCGTCTAAACCTGTAATGGAAGGTAAAGGCGTTCTCTTCAAAAAGTTTGCTGGTGTTGACGTATTTGACATCGAAATTGCAGAAAACGATCCAGATAAAATTGTAGATATTGTTGCCTCTCTTGAGCCAACTTTCGGTGGTATCAACCTCGAAGATATTAAAGCGCCAGAATGTTTCTATATCGAAAAGAAACTTCGCGAACGCATGAAAATTCCTGTATTCCATGACGATCAACACGGTACAAGTATCATTGTAGGATCAGCTTTGCTCAATGCATTGCAACTTGTAAATAAGAAAATTGATCAAATCAAAATTGTAGCTTCAGGCGCAGGTGCTGCTGCCCTTTCTTGTTTAGATTTACTTTGTGCTTTAGGCGTAAATAAAGAAAATATCATTGTTGCCGATTCTCGCGGTCTACTCACTACTTCACGTGAAGGCTTGGATGAATCAAAAAAACGTTATGTTCAAGACATCAAAGCAACTCAGTTACATGAAGTAATGGCTGGTGCTGATATGTTCTTGGGTCTTTCTGCTGCTGGTATTCTCACCAAAGAAATGGTGAAACAGATGGCTGAAAACCCTATTATTTTTGCTTTGGCAAACCCAGATCCAGAAATTTTACCTGAACATGCACATGAAGTACGTCCTGATGTAATCATGGCAACTGGTCGTTCTGACTATCCAAACCAAGTAAACAACGCATTATGTTTCCCTTACATTTTCCGTGGTGCACTTGACGTTGGTGCAACAACGATTAATGAAGACATGAAAATTGCATGTGTACATGCAATTGCACGTATGGCACACGTAGAAGCTGATGCAGCAACTTATGGTGAAAAATCTGCTTCATTTGGCCGTGACTATTTAATTCCACGTCCACTTGATCAACGTTTAATTTTAGAAATTGCCCCTGCTGTTGCTAAAGCTGCAATGGATTCAGGTGTTGCAACTCGTCCGATCGAAGATTTCTCTGCATACCGTCAAAAATTATCTGAGTTTGTTTATAACTCTGCATTCTTGATGAAACCGATTTTTGCTCAAGCAAAAACTGATCCTAAACGCATCGCATATGCTGAAGGTGAAGATGAGCGCGTATTACGTGCAGTGCAAATCGCAGTTGATGAAGATTTAGCTAAACCAATTTTAGTAGGTCGTACTGCTGTTATTGAAGCTAATATCAAAAAATTAGGCTTGCGTTTACAACATGGCGTAAACATTGAGATTGTAGATCAAGAACAAAACCCGATGTATGAAGAGTTTTGGAAAGACTACTATCAAACAATGCAACGCAAAGGCATTACTGTTGAATATGCTCAACGTGAAGCTCGTCGCCGTTCAACTTTAATTGCATCTTTACTGGTTAAATTCGGTAAAGCAGACGGTATGTTATGTGGTACTTACAGTAGCTATAACATTCACCTTGACTTTGTACGCAATGTCATCGGTCTAAAAGAAGGTATGAATAACTTCTTCACCTTAAATGCATTAATGCTTGAAGATCGTAACTTGTTTATTGCTGATACATACGTAAATACAAACCCGACTGCTGAACAACTTGCTGAAATGACTATTTTAGCGGCTGAAGAAGTACGTCGTTTTGGTATTACTCCACGTGTAGCCCTACTTTCTCATTCAAGTTTTGGTAGTGACCAGACTGACTCAAGTGCTCAAAAAATGCGTGAAGTTTATCGTATTTTATCTGAGCAAGCTCCTGAGCTTGAAGTTGAAGGTGAAATGCACGGTGATGCAGCATTAGACGAAAACATTCGTCAATTTGCATTCCCTGGCTCACGTTTCAAAGGTTCTGCAAACTTGCTCATTATGCCAAACCTAGATGCAGCAAACATTTCATTTAACTTATTGAAAGCGACTTCTGGTAACAACGTTACTATTGGCCCAATTTTACTTGGTGCAGCAAAACCTGTTCATATTTTGACACCTACAGCAACGACTCGTCGTCTTATCAATATGACTGCTTTAACTGTTGCTGAAATCCAACAACAAGAAAAGTAATTTAGAAACTGCTTTTTACGAAAAGCATCTCTAATGACTTGAGAAAACCTCTATTCTGTAGCATGATTGCTTGAAGAATAGAGGTTTTTTCATGCAAGTGTATTTAGTAGGCGGTGCCGTCCGTGATTTTTTACTTGGGCATCCCTATCAAGAAAAAGATTATGTTGTTGTCGGTGCAACGCCGGAACACATGCTCGCCCAAGGTTTTCAACCTGTAGGCAAGGATTTTCCTGTGTTTCTTCATCCCGAAACGAAAGAAGAATATGCACTTGCACGTACTGAAAGAAAATCTGGTAAAGGCTACCACGGCTTTCAATTTTTTACCGATACCACAGTAAGTTTAGAAGAAGATTTAATCCGCCGTGATTTAACCATCAATGCCATAGCAATGGATCAAGATGGCAAACTATATGACCCATATGGCGGTCAAACAGATTTAGAAAATAAAACTTTGCGTCATGTTTCAGAAGCTTTTGCTGAAGATCCTTTACGTGTTTTACGTGTTGCACGCTTTGCGGCTCGCTATTCTTCATATGGTTTTCAGATTGCGCCAGAGACCATGCAGCTTATGCAAACCATGGCTGAGTCAGGTGAGCTTGATGCCTTAACACCAGAACGTGTATGGAAAGAGACTTCTCGCGCACTTTTAGAAGATCATGCGGATGTTTATTTTCAGACATTGCGTGACTGTGGGGCGTTGAAACATCTTTTCCCTGAAATTGACGCATTATTTGGTGTACCACAGCGCCCTGAATATCACCCTGAAGTGGACTGCGGCATACATACCTTAATGTCGTTACAGCAAGCTTGTAAATCAAACTATTCACTTGATGTTCGATTTGCTGTTTTAGTACATGATTTGGGTAAAGCATTGACTCCAGCTAACGAACTTCCTCGCCACATCATGCATGAAGAACGTGGAGTAAAACCTGTTACCGAGTTATGTGAACGTTTAAAAGTTCCAACTCAAACTCGACAGTTGGCATTATCAGTGTGTAAAGAACATCTAAAATGCCATCAGATTATGTCGTTAAAACCAGGAACTGTATGGCGTCTATTACAGCGTCTAGATGTATTACGTCGTCCTGAGAGAGTGGAAGCATTTGTACAAGCATGTGAATGTGATGCTAAAGGAAGACTAGGTTTAGAAGACCGTCCGTATCCTCAAGCTCAGTACATGTTAGATGCGATGCAAATCGTTCGCTCTATTAAAGTTCAGGATTTACCTGAAAACATTAAAGGTGCTGAGATTGGTGAAATGCTCATTCAGTACCGTATTGATGCTTTAACTGAGTTCAAACATCAACATCAAGCACTATCTCATACTTAATTGACACCAAGAAAAAAGCCTCATTACAAGGCTTTTTTTATCTTTACTGTTTAGGCAGCGGTATAAATTGTGATTGAGTATTTTGGTTTTTTCTTTCCCCTACTGTCACCACAAAGTTTTGTTGCTTCCCATCTCGCTCAACAATTACATTAATTTCGCTATTAGGTGCTTGTAATGCAACATAATTAATCAAATGAGACGCTGAAGTGATTTGCTCATTATTCACCTGAATAATTTTATCACCAATCTTAATACCTGCTGATGCAGCTGGCCCATTTTTCAAGACATCTGCGACCACAACACCAATTTGCTGTTTAGGTGCTAATACATCTGCTTGTGTAGGCGGTACCAAACTAATCCCTAACCATCCACGGACGACACGGCCATCTTTTAAAATTGAGTTTAAAACTTGTTGGCAAACTTTAGCAGGAATAGCAAAACCAATGCCTAAAGAACCACCTGACTGAGAGAAAATAGCCGTATTTACACCAATTAAATTCCCAGCAACATCAATTAATGCTCCACCAGAGTTTCCTGGGTTAATTGCAGCATCTGTTTGAATAAAGTCTTCATAGGTATTGATACCTAAATCAGAACGTTCAGTCGCCGAAATAATACCCTGAGTTACCGTTTGTCCAACGCCAAATGGGTTACCGATTGCTAAGACGACATCACCTACTTCATTACCACTTAGCTTAAATGGCAATACAGGTAATTTATCTAGATCGATTTTAATTACAGCTAAATCAGTATCAGGGTCTGTTCCCACAATCGTTGCTTCTGCACGACGTCCATCATGTAAGGCCACTACAATTTGATCAGCTTGAGCAATCACATGATTATTCGTAAGAATATAACCGTCAGCTCGTACAATAACCCCAGAGCCTAAGCTATTTTCATTTTGCTGTTGTTGTTCAGGAACCTGATTTCCAAAAAATTCGCGGAAGACAGGATCACTTAATAATGGATGATTTTGTTTAACTTTCTGGGTCGTAAAAATATTAACAACGGCTGGCGCTGCAACTTTTACCGCAGCGCTATAAGATACCACCCCGCCCGTTCGTGAAGTATCAACGAGTGGTTCAACTTTCTCAGCAGGCATTTGCACCCCATCAACTGCAACAGTTGGTTTCGGCTGATGGTATTTTTGCCATGCAATAAAACTGGCAATTACAATAATAAGTAACACCCAAGGTAACCATGTAAAGGTGCGGCGCACGTTCATATCCTCTACGCAAAGAAGTTTTTAATTAAATTAATATATTGAACAAAAAGAGTTTTCAGTTAAGCATTTTAAATTAAATATGTCGATATACATAAAAAAGTCAAAAAAGATTTGTCTAGCTTTAGTTACACAACAAAATATGTTTCTATAGCTTTAGCAATTATTTACTACTCAATTCAGGAAATATCATGGCGAATTTGCATGAAATTATTCAGTGGTGCGACCAAACCTTAAAAGCGGCAGAATTTAAAGATTACGCACCAAATGGCCTGCAAATTGAAGGTTCAACTGAAGTAAGACGTATCGTTTGTGCGGTTACTGCTTCCGAAGATGCGATTGATGCAGCAATTGCTCAAAATGCAGATTTATTACTCGTACATCATGGTTATTTTTGGAAAGGCGAACCGTATCCAATTACGGGAATGCGAGGCAATCGCATTAAAAAACTCATTCAAAATAATATTTCATTACTCGCTTACCACCTACCTTTAGATGCCCACCCAACTTTGGGTAACAATGTAGCCATTGCAGAAAAACTAAACTTGCAGAATTTAGAACCACTCGATTTAACAGAGAAACATCCAATTGGTAATATTGGTTATTTAGAGCAAGCAGTTTCTGTGGATGAATTTAAAACAAAACTACAAAACAGTTTTGATTTTAAGGTAATTCATTTGCCCGCAGAAAAACAAAGTATTCAAAAAGTAGGCTTCTGTACAGGTGGAGCTCAAGATTTTATTGCTAAAGCTGCTTTGCAAAATTGTGATGCTTACATTTCAGGTGAAGTCAGTGAACGAACTTTTTATGAAGCAAAAGAATTAGGAGTTCACTATTTCGCCTGTGGTCACCATGCTACTGAGCGTTATGGAGTTCAGCGTTTGGCACAAGCGATCTCAAAACAGTTTTCAATTGAAGCTGAATATTTTGAATTGAATAATCCGATTTAATTAAGTCTTTTTTTCAATCTGTGTTATGCGTATTAATTAGATCTTTATTGTGTATAGTTCTTTAAAACGATGCCCTATTGTGACCAGAATCATTTACAATAGAGCCACTTAATTGTATAACCCAGCAAATGCAAGGAATAGGAACATGACAACCATTACTTTACCTGCACTTCCATATGGCTATGATGATTTAGCGCCACATATTAGTAAAGAAACTTTAGAATACCATCACGATAAACACCACAATACCTATGTTGTTAACTTAAACAACTTAATCAAAGGGACTGACCTTGAAGGTAAAACTTTAGAAGAAATCATTAAAGCAACTGCTGGTGATGCATCTAAAGCTGGTATTTTCAACAATGCTGCTCAAGTTTGGAACCACACTTTCTACTGGAACAGCATGAAGCCAAATGGTGGTGGTAAGCCTACTGGCGCAATCGCTGCTAAAATTGACGAAGCTTTTGGTAGCTACGAAAAGTTTGCAGAAGAATTTACTGCTGCTGCAACAACTCAATTCGGTTCAGGTTGGGCTTGGTTAGTTGCTGATGAAGTAAATGGTAAATTATCTATTACTAAAACTTCTAATGCAGACACTCCACTTGCACATGGTCAAATTGCTGTATTAACAATTGACGTATGGGAACATGCTTATTACATCGATTTCCGTAACTTACGTCCTAAATACATCGCAACTTTCTTAGAAAGCCTTGTGAACTGGGACTATGCAAATGCAAAACTTGCAGGTCAACCAGCAGGTGTAGAGAAATAATTTTATTTCTTTATGAAAAACCACCCTGTTTTGGGTGGTTTTTTTTATTTTTAATACAATAAAAGCATATTAATCAAGCAAACGATTCATTTTCTTTAATATTCTTATTGACGGTTTTAGATTTCATCCATAAAATGCGCATCAGATTCTCCAATAGCTCAGTCGGTAGAGCGACGGACTGTTAATCCGCAGGTCCCTGGTTCGAGCCCAGGTTGGAGAGCCATCTACTAATCTCCCATAGCTCAGTCGGTAGAGCGACGGACTGTTAATCCGCAGGTCCCTGGTTCGAGCCCAGGTGGGAGAGCCAAGATTCTAAAAGCCCGCATTTATTGCGGGCTTTTTCTTTTCTGATTTTTTAATACTTTTTATTATTCTTAATAAAATCAACGTTTCGAGTATTTTTAAACCAATCGGTTAGATATTCTCTTTAATTCTGCTATTAAGGCTTGACCCAGACCCCTTTCCTGCCTAAAATCCTTTTCCAGATTCTCCCATAGCTCAGTCGGTAGAGCGACGGACTGTTAATCCGCAGGTCCCTGGTTCGAGCCCAGGTGGGAGAGCCAAGATTCTTAAAAACCCACTCATCATGAGTGGGTTTTTATTTGTATGATGCTTTAACATGTTCGAATCGAGTCATTTATTTTTTATTGTTTTGGGTTGCATAAGCACCTGTATTTTTCTTGTTGTCTGTTTACGTCCATATTTATTTCCAAGACAAAAATTCTTTGCTCGTCCTGTCATTACAAATTTTGAAACTCAAATGTTTATACGTTTAAAACAAAGTTTTCCAAATTATCATGTGTTAGCACAAGTGGCTTTTAGTGCATTAATTACCAGTAATGACTATAAAATTCGTAGTCAGTTTAACCGTAAAGTCACTGACTTTGTTGTACTAAATGATAATATGGAAGTCATGGCCATTATTGAGCTAGATGACCCTACCCATCTTGAAAAAGTAGAAGATGACCGTATTCGTGATCAAATGCTCACTGAAGCAGGTTACCTTGTAAAGCGTTACACAAATATTCCTACCGTACGCCAATTACAAAAGGATATTCATTAACAAGCTAATTGGTTTCAGAATTTGCAGCTTCTTTCTCAGCTATTCTTTTTGCCATCTCTAAACGCTGCTGTTCATATTGTTTTTTATTCTTAGCATCACTTTTTGCAGCCAAGAAAAGTATTCCAATAATTAGTAAAGGAATAAGTAAACCTAACCCCATTAATAACCAAGGAACAGATTTTTTTTCAACAGGTTGCTGGCTCATAAGTTCTTCAAACTCAAATAGTATCGATTTCAGAATGCGTAACAATATAACAAAAAGAGCCACTATAAAGTGGCTCTTTTTTAAGCTAATTTCTAATTAAACAAATAAATCTTAGAATTTACCTGTGCAGTGTGGACTTTGGCTGGCATCTTTCTGTGCATCAGTCAGCACAATACCCGTACCCGCTGACATATTAGCTTGAATGAAATCTACAGCATTGGCATTTTGACATACGATTGCTTGTGTATGAGTTGCATTCGGTACAATTGTTAAGTTATAGCCCTTATCGTAAGCTGCTTGTGGGAAAAACTTCAAAGCATTCGCTTTCATATTCGTGAATAAGCTTTGCGTTACCACAGGCAACACCGCTTGATCTTTTTCGCCTTGAATAATAAATACCGGTGTTTTAATAACTTTCTCGGCTGTAGCATTTGTCGCAGGCTGGGTCGCTGTCAAAAAGTTTTGAACAACTTGGTCTGCTTTGAATTTATTCAGATCAATACCATACTGTGCAATTTGATGCGTAGGGTCTGCCAAGTAAGCTAAAATACCCGCCTTAAACTTCGCTTGTAAACCATTTGCACTATCAGGTGTAGGGTAACTTAAACAAGCACCATCATCCCCTGTACGACCATAAGCCAATTCCGCAATGTCAGCTGCTCCCGATGTAAAAATTGCCTTCAAATCATAGTTTGGTTGTTGTGCTTTAATGCCCGCACTTGCTAAGGCTGCATATGCTAACAATTCAGCATAACCATCAGCAATTTGGTCAATCATCGCCTGACCTTCAGCTTCTGTAATCAATTTATTAGCTAGTGCATAACGAACTTGTAATAAGTTCTCATCCAATTTATTTACTTGCTTAGGTTTTCCAGTTGCATCAAGATTAAATTGTGGGTCAATATAAATTTGAATGATTGTTCCCAAACTTGATGCAGGTGCTCCGGCTACAGCACCTTTATAACTTACATCCGTATTAGCAAACTCAGCGGTACCCAATGATGCATGGCCACCTTGAGACTGACCAATCGACATCCAATCACCTTTTAACTGAGCACCGTAATGCTCTTTTACTGCTTTAACTGCAGCTAATGCTGATTTTGCTTCGCTAGATAAGTTTAAGTACGGATGTACCCCTGGTGTGCCTAAACCCTCATAATCTGGTGCCACAATCACATAACCCGCCGCTAATAAAGACTCAGCAAGGATTTTAAACCGCGGATTAATAGTATTTTTGCTTGGTGCACAACCATCACCCACCCCAACAGTTCCATGTTCCCATACCACTACACGATAACCATCTTTCGGTTGTGTTGCTTTTGGAAACAGTACCATTGCTGTAGCAGTTGCTGTTTTTCCTTGAACATTTGCCATGTTATAAGTCATTACTTTGATCGTTGAAGCATTATCAACTTTATCAATTGCGTAATTACTTTCTGAGACATAAGCTTTATTTGTATCTATCCCTGTATAGTCATCATCATCGTCATTACACGCTGTAAGAAATAATGCTGAAATTGATAATGTTATAGCTAAAGCAATTTTTGACCGTTTCATAGAATATCCTTTTTATGTGTTATTTATTCCGCATATTTTTATGCACAAATATTAAGACATAAAAAAAGTGCTCTGCATAGAACACTTTTCAACCTCACGGTCATTTTTACTATATGAAATTTAAAAATATTCCTAGAAAAATGATTAATCCAACCCAGCGATTGTGACGAAATGCCCAAAAACATACTTGAGGGTTGCGGTCTTTGGTTTTAATTGTTTGATATACAAAATCAAAGGTCACTACAACTAAAGCAATAATTGCCCATGGGAATAAGATATTTTCTAAATATAATGCAGTACCAATCAAAACAAGACTAGTTGCTTGTAAAAGAGCAATAATCTGGATGTCATATCGACCAAAAAGAATAGCGGTAGATTTCACACCAATTTTTAAATCATATTCACGGTCCGTAATTGCATATTGAGTGTCAAAAGCCACTGTCCAAGCCAGATTACCAAAATAAATTAGCCAACACGTTATATCTAAAGGCTTACCCATTGCAGTAAATGACATTGGAATACCCCAAGAAAATGCCATACCTAACACGACTTGCGGTAAATGGGTATAACGTTTCATAAAAGGATATATAAATGCTAACGCCAAGCCCCCTAATGCACAGTAGAACGTCGCGATAGGTAAAAAGAACAGCGTACAAGCACTGGCAAATACTAATGCTAAAAACACATACACCGCTTCTCTTGGACTAATTACTCCTGTTGCCAAAGGACGTGTCTTCGTACGCTCAACATGTCCATCCACTTTTCGATCAGCAAAGTCATTAATTGCACAGCCAGCGGCACGCATAAAAATTGTACCTAATACCATCGCCAAAAGAATATGTAGAGGTGGCATTCCCTCTGCTGCAATCCAAAGTGCCCACATGGTTGGCCAAAACACCAGTTCTGTTCCAACGGGCTTATCAAATCGACATAGATAATAATAAGCCTCTAAACGCTGACGCCATGTTGTACCTGTTGCAGTCGTCATAGTAATTCCTTGTCGTGCTGCTGATTTAAAAAAGCTTCAAAAGCCGGTAAGAATGTCTCTTGAACAATAAATTTACACCCATGCCAAGTATAGCAACTTTGTCGTGTCCAGCCCTCAGGCAAACGAATGACACGACGGTCACAAAGTGGTGTTGTTCTCTGAAATAGAAAAAAGCCAATTGGCTTAGACCCAATGTGCTGAAATATACGCGCTTTTTTTTGTAAACTTTGAATTGGAAAAATACTTTTTGCTTTCACCCACGGCTCTGCTTCACAACCATATAAATAGGTTTCCCTTACCCATGAAGTATGAGCATGAGGCATGTTCATCCATTGACTATCTGCCAAAGTTAAACGCTGAAAGTGTTCTTTAAAAGGCTTCACGCTGAACTGGCCACCACCAAGCTCAGTTAATTGTTGAGTCAGAGAACCAGACGCATACAACCATATTTTCAACTCAGGATTTAAAGCCTTTTCCTGTTTAAGTACTGGTTGTCGTTTACGCATAATCTGCTCACATGAAAACTCGCACTTAGTTTACTCCAATTTTTTGATAAAAAACGTAGAGAATTCAATCAACATTCCAAGCAATAAAAAAGCCTGCATATGCAGGCTTTTTTACGAAATACGTATTACAAGCTGTAGTACATATCGAATTCAACTGGGTGAGTAGTCGTGTTAAGACGACGTACATCTTCAGTTTTAAGTTCGATGTATGCATCAAGCATTTCTTTAGTGAACACGCCGCCTTTTAACAAGAATTCGTGATCTGCTTGAAGTGCTTCAAGAGCCATATCTAAGCTATGAGCAACTGTTGGGATTTTTGCTTCTTCTTCTGGAGGAAGATCATACAAGTTCTTATCAGCAGCTTCGCCCGGATGGATCTTGTTTTGAATACCGTCAATACCAGCCATTAACAATGCAGCGAAACCTAAGTACGGGTTCATCATTGGGTCTGGGAAACGAGCTTCGATACGCTTACCTTTAGGGCTAGAAACGTATGGAATACGGATAGAAGCAGAACGGTTACGTGCTGAGTAAGCAAGCATAATTGGTGCTTCGAAGTGAGGAACCAAACGCTTGTATGAGTTTGTAGATGGGTTTGTGATTGCATTCAATGCACGAGCGTGCTTGATGATACCACCGATGAAATACAATGCCATTTCTGAAAGGCCTGCATATTCATCACCAGCAAACAAGTTCTTGCCATCTTTAGAGATAGACATATGAACGTGCATACCAGAACCGTTATCACCTACCATTGGTTTAGGCATAAAGGTTGCAGTTTTTGCATATTGATGTGCAACGTTCCAAACAGCATATTTGAACTGTTGAACTTCGTCAGCTTTACGTACAAGTGTATTGAAGCTCACACCAATTTCTAACTGGCAAGAAGCAACTTCGTGGTGATGTACTTCTACACGACCTGGGCCCATAATGTCTTCGATTTTTGCACACATTTCTGCACGCATATCTTGTGAAGAATCAACTGGAGGAACTGGGAAGTAACCGCCTTTAACACGTGGACGGTGACCAGAGTTACCAGACTCGTAGTCTTTACCAGTAGACCAAGCAGCTTCTTCAGCGATTAATGTATGACGAGCGCCAGACATATCGATGTCCCATTTCACTTCGTCAAATACAAAGAATTCTGGTTCTGGACCAAAGAATGCAGTATCACCGATACCTGTAGATTTTAAGTATTCTTCTGCACGGCGAGCAATCGAACGTGGGTCACGCTCATAACCTTGACCAGTTGAAGGTTCAATAACGTCACAAGTCACAACTACAGTTGGTTCAGCAAAGAACGGGTCGATAAAACCAGTTTCCGCATCTGGACGTAAAATCATGTCAGATGCTTCAATGCCTTTCCAACCAGCGATTGAAGAACCATCAAACATTTTACCGTCTTCAAAAGTATCTTCATCAATAGAATCAGCTGGGTAAGTTACGTGCTGTTCTTTACCCTTAGTATCAGTAAAGCGAAAATCGACCCATTTTGCGCCACTTTCTTGTATGAGTTGAAGGACCTTGTTCGCCATGCTCATTTTGCTCCAATGAAATTTTGTTGCACTTGTTAAGTGCGTGTTAGTTGCTGGTATTTATATAGCAATTCTCATACCAACTTTATAAGACTTACCTAAAACATTGAATTGCTTATAACTATCCATGATTTAGGCCCCTTGTCTTGAACCCATTATACTGTTTGCATAGTTAAATGCACCATATTCAGACATTTTCAAATTATGGCATACAAGAATAGCTCGCAATCGCCCTAATTTAGTGCAAAATTGTTGCGCTAATATGAATCACCGCATCAATATCTAACAGTAATTTGTGATCATAATACTTTCTTATATAGAAATCTGACTTTCTTACTGTAATGCTTAAAAATAATAATCTATTCCCGATGGAACTGTTAATTTCTAAATTAGACGATGGTATCTACAATATGCCCTTGCCAAAAAAGTTTGAACATAAATACGATTTCTAAGTAACTCTACACAATTTTTTTAAATAACATCAATTACCACTCTTCACTGTCCATCCATAGAAAGGTTGAGGTTTTAAAGTGTTAATTTAATTTTTCTTATCGTAGTTTTACGCTAGGGCTGGTCTGGTCAGCTTTGGTGCATCAAGAGGAATCTTTTCGACTGATAATTTCAATTTTCTAATTTTTTACCATTTGTTATATACCTTTTTTATACATGACCAACTTGCTTTTTCATTTTAAAAAATCTAAAAAATAAAAACATAAATTTTGGTTATAAATAAACAAACTAAAAGTTATGTTTATAAAAAACATAAAATCATTCAAGGATTTGAATAATGAAACATGAACTTGAACAATCTGATAAAGCATTTTTCGGTCATCCAAAACCACTAAAAACTTTATTTTTTACAGAACTTTGGGAAAGATTTTCTTATTATGGAATTCGGCCTTTACTCGTTCTTTATATGGTTGCTATGGTGAATGACGGTGGGCTAGCACTTGACCGTCCAACCGCTGCAGCAATTGTTGGGTTATTTGCAGGCTCTATGTATTTAATGACTGTTTTTGGTGGTTGGATTGCCGACAACTGGTTAGGTCAGGCACGATCGGTCTGGTATGGTTCCATTATTATTGCACTAGGTCATTTATCAATTGCCCTCACTACCATTTTTGATCAATTCTTTTTTTATTTCGGTTTAGTCCTTATTGTTATTGGCTCAGGATTATTTAAAACCTGTATTTCCGTAATTGTGGGAACATTATACAAAGCTCAGGATAGTAGGCGCGATGCTGGTTTTTCCATTTTTTATATGGGAATTAATTTAGGTTCTTTTATTGCTCCTCTTCTTACAGGCTTATTAGCACGTGATCATAACTGGCACTTAGGTTTTGGAATCGGTGGCCTTGGGATGTTAGTTGCATTACTTATTTTTCGTGTATTGGCTGTTCCTCAGTTACAAACTTTTAATGAGTTACGTCAAGAAAATGACAATTGGAATAAACCTGTCGTGCAAAACAAAAATGCACCAAAAATTGCTTTCTCCTTTTTACTATCTGTTGCAGTCGTTATTGCTCTTACCTTATTTGGTGTCATTCATATCAATCCGGTCGAGGTAGCAACTTATTTAACAGTTGGGATTGGCATCGGCATTATTGCTTATTTTGCATATTTACTTCTTTTCCTGAATTTAGAGCAGCATGACAAATTTAAAATTATTATTTGTTTTGTTTTATTAGCAGCCTCTGCCCTATTCTGGTCAGCTTTCGAACAAAAGCCCACAACTTTTACTTTATTTGCACAAGACTATACAAATCGTATGTTTTTTGGATTTGAGATTCCAACTGTATGGTTTGAATCAATTAATGCCCTATTTATTATTATTTTTGCCCCAGTTGCAGCATGGCTTTGGGCAAGACTGGGTAAATCAAATAAAGACCCAAGCTATATCAGCAAATTTATTATTGCATTGTTATTCGCTGCAGGTGGCTTTCTTGTTATGTCTTTTGCTAGTCGTTTCGCAATTGCTGGCGGGCTAGTTTCACCATTTTGGTTAGTAGGAACTTTATTTTTACTTACCATAGGAGAACTGTGTTTAAGCCCAATTGGGCTATCAACCATGACTAAACTTGCACCTGATGTCATACGCGGTCAAATTATGGGGCTATGGTTTACTGGCACAGCTTTAGGTAATCTCATCGCTGGTCTTATTGGCGGGCATGTATCAGCAGATAATATTGATCATTTACCGAATCTCTTTATGCGATGCGTTTTGGCATTAGTCGTTGGTGCAATCGTGTTATTTTTATTAAAGAAACCTATTAATAGATTAATGAACAAAAGTACCAGTAAAGTTCAACCTGAGTTGGAAACTATATGAGCGTTTTAACTGTTCCAGAAAAACTTGAGAAACTTCGTCAACTCATGCGCAATCAGCATATTGATGCTTTGATTGTGATGAGTGCCGATCCCCATATGTCAGAATATTTACCAGACTACTGGAAAGCAAGGCAGTGGTTAAGCGGTTTTAGTGGTTCTGTTGGTACGCTTGTTGTGACCCAAAAGTTTGCAGGTCTATGGGCGGATGGTCGCTATTGGGTACAAGCAGAACAACAACTCGCTGGAACTGGCTTTCAATTACAAAAACTGACCAGTGATGAAACTTCTACACATCTCGCGTGGATTGAGAAAAATCTACCAACTGGTTCGGTCATTTCAGTAAATGGCCAAACATTATCCATTCAACAATTTAAGGCGCTCGAACATACTGCACGAGTTAAGAATTATAAACTTGAAACCCAGCAAGATTTAGTCGGAGAGTTTTGGTTAGACCGTCCTGAACTTCCATCAGAAAAAATCCATTTAATGCCTGAAGGGTTAAATGCCCTCTCACGTAAAGAAAAAATTCAGGCAATTCGCGAAAGCTTAGCTAACAAGAATATTGCGGGTCATTTTATTTCATCTTTAGATGATATTGCATGGGTCCTAAATGCACGTGGGCAAGATGTAGAATATAACCCTGTTTTTCTTTCTCATTTTTATATTAATGCAGAGCAAGCTATTCTTTTTATTGATGCTGAAAAAGTTGATGTAAGCATTCAACAAGCTTTAGCAGCCGATGGTATTGAAATTCGTAACTACGAAGATACCGCTAAGTTTTTATCGAATATCTCTGATACCTCTGTACTTTTAGATCCAGCCAAAGTCTCGATTTTTCATGAACAAGCCATCGCAAAAGATATTCAGGTTGTTTACGACATCAACCCAAGTACACTTTTTAAATCGTGTAAACATGAAAGCGAAATTGCTCATATCCGTCACGCAATGGTTAAAGATGGAGTCGCTCTTTGCCACTTTTTCCACTGGTTAGAAAAAGCACGTCATCATGGTGAAAGCATTTCAGAACTCACTATTGATGAGAAAATTACGGCTTTCCGTGCTCAGCAAGATGGATTTATAGGACCGAGTTTTTCAACGATTGCTGGCTTTAATGCTAATGGTGCTCTACCCCACTACCGTGCAACTGAAGAGCACTATTCATTTATCGAAGGTGATGGTCTATTACTCATTGACTCTGGCGGCCAGTATGTTGATGGAACAACGGATATTACTCGTGTTGTTCCTGTAGGCACGCCAACAGGGCAACAAAAACGTGACTATACTCTGGTTTTAAAATGTCATATTGCTTTAGCAAAAACGATTTATCCAGAAGGTTTAGCTGCACCACTACTTGATTCAATTTGTCGTAATACTTTATGGCAACATGGTCTAGATTATCGACATGGAACAGGCCACGGCGTGGGCTTTGCACTTAACGTTCATGAAGGCCCGCAAGTTCTTTCTTATTACGCGCCTATCCATGCCTACAGCAAATTGCGTGAAGGAATGATTATTTCTAACGAGCCAGGCTTATACCATGAGGGACAATATGGTATTCGTATTGAGAATCTGGTTGCAAACAGACTTCACTCAGGGTTTGAGAAAACCTACGGCGATTTCTTAGAGTTTGAAACGCTGACCCTTTTCCCGATTCATTTAGATTGTATTGTGGTCGATATGCTTAATGATGAAGAGAAAGACTGGTTAAATGGTTACCACCAAACTGTTCAAGAAAGACTAGCTGAACACTTGTCGGGCGATGTTTTAGATTGGCTGATTTATAACACACGTAAAATTTAATCTTCTTTTTAATTAAGTAAGGCAGAATAGTTTTTTATTTACAATAGAAGGTTATTCTGCCTGCGTTGTACTTATATATCATTTCAAAAAGGCTCACTTCTTAAAGCCTTTTTTCTGCAAATTTCTAACGAATGAAATAGTTAAACTGGTTACTTCTTTTTTTGCTATATTAGCCCATTAGAAAGCGGCTTCTTATTTTAAAACCTAAAAAGCCTTTTCTGAAAACGGGTATCAATATGGGTAACTATTTTAGTCACTTATTAAATATATTTTAATTATCATGAGGTTAAGTTCATCATGCTTCTAATGATCGAAAAGAAGTATTAAACAAATCTAAGAAAATCTAGCAAAATTTATAAATCTGCAAATTATTGAAAATTATCAAAAAGACAAATCTAAGCAAATCTAGACAAACTATGCAAAATCACTAATCTTGAGTATCATTTTGAGTATGACCTTAAAAACCGAAAACGGATACTCAAGATTTCATGTTAAGCGACTCAAAAATCAGAAGTGCAAAACCAAAAGAAAAGCTTTATAGAATTGGTGATTCAGACGGGTTGTGTATTGAAATTAAACCTAATGGAAAGAAGTATTGGCGCTATCGTTTCCAGTGGCTTAAGAAAACTCAAATGATGAGTTTAGGTGAGTACCCTATTATTGGCTTAGCCGAAGCACGTACAAAACGAGATGAGGCTAAATCATTAGTAGCAAGTGGTATAAATCCAATCGAAGAAAAAGAAAACCAAAAAAAGGCTAAATCTGATGAGTATGAAAATAGAGTTCTCTTTAAACATGTTGCTGCAGAATATAAAGCTGAAAAATTAAATAATCGTTCAGAGAGATACCAGGAAGCTTTTCAACGCGCCCTAGATAAAGATATTTTAAAAGTTATTGGCGATAAAGATATTAAAGAAGTCACCTCAGCAGACGTTTTGACAATTATGAAAAAGACGATTGCACGAGTTAAGCGTCAAAAAAACCATGGTACCGGAGAAGTATCAGCAATCCAAAATCGTACTTTTATTGGTGGCGTTATGCGTTATGCGATCGCCACACTTAGAGCTGAGTATGATCCAACATACGCAGTCAAAAACGTTGTTGAACGGCCTGACATAGAACATGCAAGACCAATGGAAAAGCATGAGGCTGCACAACTTAGAAATAAATTAAGTAATTATGGCGGTTCTACTACAGTTCGAAATGCTGGACTTGTAATGCTCTACTCAATGCTTAGGACTATCGAGATTCGACGTATGAAATGGGATTATGTTGATTTCGAAGCTAGAACTATCACATTCCCCAAAGAGATGATGAAAAAGAAGCGCATACATATCGTCCCTATGTCTGATCAGGTCTTCAACATTCTTCAAGAGCAACGTAGTCTAGTTGGTAATCGTGAATATGTATTCCCTGCCATTTATCAAGATGGAATGCTTTCAGCTACCACAATGAATAAAATGCTTGATTATATTGGCTTATCTGATGTAACGGCACATGATTTTCGTGCTACAGCTTCCACGCTTTTAAATGAAAAAGACTACGATGATAAGTGGATTGAAAAACAATTAGCACATGCGGATGGTAACAAAACTCGTGCTACTTATAACCATGCAAAGTATTTAGAAAGCAGACGCAAAATGTTGCAAGACTGGGCAGATATTGTTGATAGTTGGGCCAGTTAAGAAGCCCTTAAATGTAAAATCACTTACTAAATAATTGAGAATTAGCAAATGAAAGATTGGGTTTACTTTTATATCGAACACACAATTAAGTATGGGGAACCATTCTATAAAGAAATCGGTTGGTCATTGGGTTTGAGAAATAATTATATTATTGTAAGTATGTCTCGAAGTTAATCGATTTATGATGATGCTATCATGGACTGATCGTGTAGATAAAACGATACATTAAGATTTTTAATTAAGAATGCTTTAGAATTATTAACTTTTGGGGTTAAACTTTATGTCCGATGAACTATTTATATTCAGCTATGATGATGATGAAGATGCATTAAATACGCTCGCGAGATATTACCAAACAACTAAGGAACATATTCGTTCTAAATGGAGAAAATTAAAAATAGTTTATAGAGAATATCAGGAAAGTCATCATCAAACTTATTTTTTAATGGGAATTATTGGGTTTTTGGGATCGGACCCATTAGATATTTCAAATCCTGTTTTTAAGATATTTTTTTATCATCGAACTGGTTCTGATGGTACTAAAGAATGGTTTTCAAAAGGACTTTTAAATTCTAAGGATGGTATTGTTAATTTTGTTGCTAATATACATTCACAGTATCCTGATTTAGGTATTTCAGATTATGAAAGCCAGATGTTAGCAAAAGATTCACAGAAACATGGCCCTCTATATTATAGCACCGGTACTACCTCTTTGGGTCCATTTGGTTTTTATCGTAAAGAAGATGCATGCGCACTTACAGAACAAAGATCATTTTTAAATCTTTCAGAAATTTTTTACGATGTCGCCCATAATTCACCAATTTATAGTGATTTAATCGAAAAATTACATCCAACTGTTGTTAAATTCTGGGTAGAAAAACCTACGAAGTATATTGATAATTATTTGCTTACTTATTGGATGTGTTTATTAGATAAAAGTATAGAACCTGGTGATGATGTAGGACGGGGTCAGAATATCCCATTTGAAAATATTGAGGAAGTAATTAAATTACCAAAATATATCGATACTGATAGTTTAGTGCACGAAATCTAGAATCAAATAATTTACTTTATGGAGATTTATGTTTAGTTTAGAACCCCAAAAAAAGAAACCATTTTGGAAGGAGATGGATTTCTATAAAGAACATTGGAGTATTATAGTTTTTATACCTGCCTTACTAGGTGGTATATTTCAAATTTTTAAACTTTATTCAATTGACCCATCTTTTGTACGTTTTTTTGCAGTTGAGCAAGTTATTCCTGATGGATTATTTATTTCTTTTATAATTTCATTTAGTTTCTTATGTTATTTAGTTATTTACAAATACTATAATTTTGATATGAAAATTAAATACGGATGGAGTTTTAAAAACATTATATATAATATAAGAAATAGATTTGTAGTTTTACTTATTCTTGGAGTTTGCATTATTTACATTTATTTAATAGAACCTATATTTAAAGAAACCACACCATTTTTATTCACTATAATACAATTTGTAGCTGAACTCTTCTCTCTATATTACTTTTACGAAATATTATCAATTATCACAATATTATATATATTAAGAAACTTTAGCGACAATAACAAACCAACAAAGACTGAACGGCAAATTGCGATAGATAATTATTTTAATAATTTAAATTTTAATTTTTTTGTTTTATTGATTCTTAGTCTATTAACAATTTTAGTTATATTTTTTATATTATTTAAGATATTTATTATTTACTCCAAAATAAACACTCTCCCACAAACAAAAAATGAAGAAATTTTTTTAAACAAAATACAATCAACATTCCAGATATCTCATGATCTGAAAATTGAGTATTACAATGGTAAATATATTTTTATTAAAATTACTGAAAAAAACCACAAAGAAGATTTCCTAATTTTGAAAGGTGAAAGCTTTGTAAATCTAATAGACAAAGATGAGAAATAAACTTATATATTGATTTAAAGAACTAATAATTTTTTATTTTAAGATTTTATCGAGGTTCCTTATGTGCTCAAACTATGAACCAATTGCTAAAGATAGAATTCATTTATTGGATCTGTTTGAGCCAACATTTGAATATAAATCTCACATATACCCTAACTATGAAGCTCCCCTTCTATTCTCTAAAAAAGAACAAATGGAATGGCGATTGGCTAGGTTTGGTTTAGTCGCTCCATGGGTTAAGGAACTTAAAAAGGTACACAACACTTACAACGCAAGAACTGAGACAGTTCATGAAAAGCCTAGCTTCCGAAATGCATGGAAGAAAAACCAATTCTGTTTAATCCCTGCAGATGTGATTTTTGAACCAAAGTACATTAACAATAAGCCAGATTGGTGGGGGATTTATAGGAAAGATGATATGCCTTTTACAATTGCCGGCATTTATGAATATACGGTAATCAACGGCGAAGAAATCAGATCTATGAGCATGCTCACAATTAATTCTGATCACCACCCTTTCATGAAGCAATTCCATGCCCCTACTGATGAAAAGCGCTCTATTATTGTTATTCCACCAGAACTAAGAGATGACTGGCTGCACTGTAAACATGAAGAAGCTAAGGATTTTTTCTTAGATATGCCTGCTGATGAGTTCGTAGCACAACCAAGATCAGAATTGAAGAAATTCCGACCAAATGCACAATAATGTGCGACAAGTAATGACTAGTCATTATTTATCCACAACTTTTTAAATTTGAAATTCAACTGTGCTCTAGCATATCATCTTGAATATGTTACAAATTCAAGTTAGGGGATATTCTATGAGCGAAATTGCACCATCCATTATCCAGATAAAACCGTACCTCACACAAGGTATTGTTTTATCTGAAGCCTTATCTATCAAGCAAGTTGTTCCAACAACACACATACTTGTGCCTTATGCTTTAGAGAAGATCAACGCTGGCTTCCCCTCTCCGGCGCAAGATTACATAGACAAAGCTCTCGATATGAATGAACACTTAATAAAAAATGAAACTGCAACTTTCATTGTTAAAGTAGCTTCCCTTTCAATGCTGAATGCAGGTATTGATATTGATGACGAACTAATTGTCGATCGCAGTCTCGATGCAAAACACGGCGATATTGTCGTGGCACTAATCGATAATGATTTTACAGTTAAGCGTCTAATGATCGATGAAAAAGGCCAATGGCTAAAAGCGGAAAATCCAGATTACAAAGATATTCATTTATTGGATGGCCAAGAATTAATAATTTGGGGCGTTGTCACCTGCATCATTAAAATGATTAGAAACTCATGAAACATGAGAACAAAGTCTTTTTCTTAATTGACGTCAATAACATGTACGTCTCTTGTGAGAGAGTCTTTGACCCAAGTTTAAACAACAAACCTGTGATTGTTCTTAGCAATAATGATGGATGTGCAGTTGCTCGCAGCAATGAATCAAAAGCGCTAGGCATTAAAATGGGCGTTCCCCTATTCCAGATCAAAGATATTGTTCAGCAACATAACGTAATCGTACTTTCAAGCAACTATGCAATGTATGCAGAAATGTCGAGACGTTTTCATAAAATTCTGAGCTCGTATGTAACCGCAGAGGAAGTTGAACCTTATTCGATTGATGAATGCTTTGTTGATTTCTCAGCTTATGAGAAGAACTTTGATTTAGAGAAGGTTGGCCAACAAATGCGGCAGCAAATATGGAAATGGCTCGGTTTACCAGTATGTGTTGGAATCGGCAGAAGTAAAACAGAATCTAAGATTGCTAATCATATTGCTAAAAAGAATCCCGGTTTTAACAGTGTATGCGATCTGGTGTCCATGGATCCATGCAATAAAGAATACTATTTTTCATTGATTGATGTTTCAGAGGTTTGGGGTGTTGGTCGTAAGCATTCAAAAAAACTACATGGAATGGGAATCAATACAGTCCTTGATCTAGCTTGTGCTGAGCCGCGCGAAATGCAGAAAAAATTTTCGATTGTTATGGCCCGCACGATTTACGAGCTACAAGGTATCTCATGCATTGAGATCGAACACACTCCCCCATCAAAAAAGCAAATTGTCGCTTCAAGGTCTTTCGGTGGTCGTGTAACTGAACTAACGGATCTAAAAGAAGCTATCTCTATGTATGCTCAAGATGCATGTAAACGCTTACGTGATGAAGGGCTTTTATGCGGGTGTATGATTGCTTTTGTACAGTCAAACCCATTTGATCCAAATGTGCCGTTCTATAACAAATCAATCACAGGCTCTTTTTCAGAACCGACTGATTGCGCTGTAGATTTTGTCAAAGCAGCGACAAGGATGTTGAACGAAATCTATAAAGAAGGGATTAAATATAAGAAGTGCGGTGTTGTGCTGACAGGACTTGAGCCCAAAACTGGCCATATCTATGACCTCTTAACCGACTTTGAGCACATAGAGAAAAAGGAATGTTTGATGAAAGCTATGGATGGTATCCATAGTAAGTTTGGAAAGAAAAAAATTAGTGTTGGACCATGTTTTATTCCTGGTCGAAACTGGTCGATGTCGCGGGATAAATTGAGTAGAAATCCCTTTAGATGGGATGAATTACTTACAATAGTAAAATAAGAATGACTATTCCTAATTAATATCAATTATCTATATTGAAAAAAATTCAAATATATTTAATATTTTCAAATTATTTTTTTAAAAACTATAGGAAAATAATGGCTATTGAATCTTATGACATTTCCGTTCATTCAATTTAGTCATAGCATCTGCTAAAAATACCCATATCACTATAATCGTGTCTGGATAACAAAGCCCCTCATGTAAAACAGGGGGCTGCTCGATAACTAAAGCTTTAGATTAAAATTTATAGACACACCAAAATCTAAATAGATCATATAATCTAATTATTTAAGTTTACTATTACTTTTACTACAAACTGCTTGAACGAGTTGCCATCCAACACTACCACCAGGAGGAGACAAAATATCAGTTTCATTAATAAAAGAATTAATTAGCTTTCCATCCTTGTACATGTAAATATCAGCACTATTAATCGTTTCATTTTTGCAATCTACATAATTGTTTATTTTAGTATTCATTTTCAGATTTTTGTCGGTTAAGTTGGTCCAAACATTAAATACATTTGGTTTAACCTCTTTTAAAGAATCAAGGTCTAACGCTGATACCTGATTACCCTCACCTGAAGTGGCATATGTTTTCCATTGAGCTCCAAAACTTAAACTTGGAACCAGTAATGCAACAATTAAAAATATTTTTTTCATAGAGTAGGAATATCTAATAAATTCATTTTTGAAAATATATTATATATCAACTTGGTAACCATTTTAATAAATTTAAGCATTGGTAATCTTTAATCGATGTAAAGAGATAAATTGAGTTAAAATCTCTTCCGTTGGGATGGTTTATTAGTTATAAATCAATAAATTTTCCAGATAGATACGGTTATGCGCTTAAATAAAGATAATGTGATCAATGCGTTCTGTATATTTTCTCTAGTCATAATTATGTGTGTAATTATAATTCTAGTTTTAAAATTATTTTTTGGTCAAAAAATAGATATTGGGTTCATCAAGGATATCTTCTCTATCGGTTCGACTCTGGCTGCTGCATTAATTGCAATAGCACTTTTTAGCGATTGGAAAGAACTACATAATAAACAGGTCCAAAACGATTTTGCTCTAAAGACTTATAATCAATTTAAAAAATTTGAGTTATCGTTATTTAAAGCTAATGATACGTTTTCAGGCTTATCAAATATCATCGATTGGCATAGTGATATGGAGCTACAACTTGATGCCCCCGAGGTTAAAGAAAAAAGAAATGACATGAATCTAATGTTTTCGCAAATACATGAAGCTGAATATGAATTTAAGAACTTCATGAGTCAATTGGTTGACTATTGCGTAGTTACTAACCAAGGAGATGATTTTTTAATAATTCAAAAAGACTTATATAGACAATTTTTTAAATATTATAACAATGAAGAAGAACTTTCATACTCTTCATATAATCAATTCTGGCAAAATTATAATTACTTATTTGAAGAGTACTTATTATTAAGAACAAATACATATGAAAAGGTTATAAAGGATATTTTGTATAAATTGCAAGAGCACTTAAATTAATGTTGCCATCTTTAAACATTTTAAAAATGTGAATAATTTTGCTCAAAACCAATTGATTTTATTAAAAATGAGCAAATATTTTCTCAATTAAAGCCCTCCGTAGAGGGCTTTTACATAAATGCAAGTATTAACAGAAACTCTTATTCAAGAGCCTTCACAATCGCAATATGTCTTGTTTTACAGTCATTATATTTTGCAACTGTATCAACTGACCAGATCATTAAATCTTTGCCAGTTGTACCCTTAATTTCATTTAAATTAGGGCATGGCTGGATTAGGTTAGCTGGTATTACCGGCTTTGATAAGATCGTTGACTTGGTACACCCCGTCAGCATCAATACAGCTAGACTTATAAACAGGACGTTCAATGATCTTTTGCACTTCACGTGTAATTGTTTCGACTTTAGTGCTTTGCTCTGCTTTGATTCGCTCATAGTCTGCGCTCACTTTATTGATCTGATTCTGCTTTTCTGCAATGGCTTCTAAGTTTTTCTTTTCAATTTTCTGGATCTGTGACAAGCACTTTTGATCAGCTTCTTTTAGCTGACCAGTCCTGTGATTAAGCATGGCCAAACAGATGACCAATAAAAAAGCGAGAAAACCAATAATGATTTCTCGCCAAAATTTAGCAGCAAATACAATCCACATTACTGCGCTCCTATACATTTCGCATGTCTTTCTACTTGTCTGGTCCAAACTCCATAGCAGCCATTTTTACGAATAGAGCAGTCACGCTTTGCAACGTACTTATATTTAAGTAATGAGTCGCAAGCAGCTTTATATTGACCAACCTTCAAATGCTTAAGTATTGAAGATTTTGCGAATGTTGGCACACCGTACTGATATGAAAAATCAAGGTAAAGGTCATACTCGGTCTGTGATAATTTCACCACCTTTAATGAATCTTTAAATGCAACTTCACGTTTAGACACATCATTACGTAACCATTTATCTGCGGTCGCACGTGTAATTGGTGGATCCGTCATTTTTACTGGTGAGCCATCTGGCTTAAATGTCGAACCATGGCCCTGAGTTGGGCGATCCCCCTTAACCGGAATTACCGGCTTTGATGTATACCCCTCATCAACTTTTACGCCCATAAAAAAAGCAGCCGAAGCTGCTAGTAAACCCACCGCATATTTAGTCTTGTTTGACATTACAGTCACCTTTTAACTTTTCGATCCGAAGTTCATATTCAGCCTTTCTTAATTTGTGTTCGACTCTCTCACGGCGATTACGTGCAATAGCAAAATAGATTTGAATAACCAAACCAAGTGCCGCAATAAATAAACCACCCCACGCAATAACATCAATTTTTGCTATAAATCCAATAAACGACCCCACACCAGTAGTTGCTGTTACTTTTTGCGTTATTGTTGCTGCACCAACCCCGAATGCAGACTGGGTTTCAGACATTTTATTTCTCCAGAAATAGGCAATAAAAAAGCACCCGTTTGGGTGCTGTTATTTCTTCATTTCAATTACACTTAATGTTCTTGAAGTAATCATGAAAGTATTGTTAGAACTGATATTCAATGGAATATTAACACCCTCCTGTCGAGCAAAACCCGCTTTAAGTTCATATGTAATATTGCCAACCGTACTATTATCATCAATAGCAGAAACGATAACCGCAGTCCCGTTGAAATTGACATTAATAGTACCAGTTTCAAGATTTGCCCCTAATGAACCCCGTCCAATTAAATTTCCATTCCGATATATAGAAATATAAAAAGAAGCCATGGCCCTGTCATTTGCTGCAATTGGATTACCTCGTCCGTCACTTACACTAAAAGCGCCAAAAGTAGGTGTGCAAATATTTACTGAAGCATCAATTCTAACTTTTCCACCACTTCTATTTAGCGTTACTTGTAAAAGTGTACCTATATGATTTTCCCACGCTGATAGGTGGTTGTTAAAATCATTATTAGGCAACCCACCAGTTGATCCCCCTGAAAAACTATTGATAGTTTTGATATCAATTGCTTTAACTCCTATCGGTACAGTTACAGCCTCATCCTTGATCTTTAGAGTATCAATTGCGCCATCTTCAATATTCGCAGTTTTGACTTTAATTGTCCCCAAGTCTGCACTAATAGTACTTAAGTTTTCAGCCCAGATTCGATTCGCATTGATATACCCAAAACTAGCATTATCGACATACAAACCACGAGGAATGACAGTACCGTTAGGCAAAGTCACAGGCGTATTTTGCAATGTCATTAAGGGTTTTGGCTCAATACCATCTATACCCACTGGAGTACCAAATTGAATGCAGTCATAGTTAAAAATGAAAGTTGAAGTAGTTCCATCATTCATTGATCCATGGCCTGAAACATGACCATTTACATCGAACTTGGTAAACTGCTGAGCATAGATACCATCCACACTTTCAGTGACATTTTGAATAGAAGCACTATTCTCACCGACTTTAGTTTGCAACGTTTCCGTTACTTTTATCGCTGAAGAAATAGCACTAGCATTCGCATTGATTTTTTGCTGAAACAAAGCATTGCTGTCATTCAATTGTGCAGATACTTGATCTGTGCGTTTGGATTGTGCCAAATCACCTTCGATACGAGCAGATTGCTCTGACCATACCCCTGCATAACCACCGTCATTACCAATTAAGTCAGATTCAGATCCAATTAAAGGTGGATTTAACTGTGCATAAACACCGTCAATTCTCGTTGTCTGAGCAATGATCATGTTATCAACATCTTTAATGTCTGACTTAACCTGCTCAAGTGCACCAGTCGAAGCTTTATCGTCAAGCTCAAGATTAATTAAATCAATTGCCTCAGCATTTGCCGATGACTGCTCAACTGCTACCTGTGCCGACTGGCGTACAGTTGCAAGAGCACTATCATTGCTTGCGATATAGTTATCTATTTTTTGAACAGTTACCCTATCACCCTCAATTCGAGCTTGAACCTCTTGTTGAGCGTATGCACGTAAATCATTAACCTCGACAACTGTAGTATCTATACGTTTGCTTAGTGCAATATCTCCTTCGATCATTGCCGATTGAACTGACCAAGTTCCTGCGAAGCCCTGATCATTACCAATCAAATCTGACTGAGAGCCGATCAATGGTGGATTTAACTGTGCATACACGCCATCGGTCTTTTCAGCAACAAGTGAGAGATCATTTGCAACAACCCGAATACTTTCTTGAGCCGCTGCAATTCCCTCGTCACTTGACTGTTTAACAGTATTTACGACTTCAAGAACACCTTCATCACCTGCAATAATTTGCTGTGTTAAACCATCTTTCGCTTGTTGAATAGCGTTTTGACGATCAATGACTTCTTGTGCAATTCGATCTTTCGTATTCTGAATGTCTAGCTTAATTGGACCTATTTCCGCATCAATAGTCTCAATATGATCAATCTTGGTTTTAAGATCCTGATTGAGCTGAGATTCACTGATTTGATCATTCAAGAGCTCAAGAACGTCTGTAGCATCGGCAGAAGTTGTCGCATGAGTCCAGTCCGACCATGGCCCAATATTTCCAATCCTGTCGATCAACCGCCCCCGATAAAATTGAGTCAGATTTGGCTGTAAACCTTGCAGAGTATGAGTCGTCGTTGGATACGCAAATAAGCCTAATTGGGCAATATTGCTGGTACCATCCGGTGAAACTTGAATTTCAGTATAAGCTGTATCAAGCGCACCGGTTGCAGGAAAGCCCCAATCAAGTTTTATACCAAATAAGATTCCTGTCGCTTGGATAAATGCCAATTTTGGCGGTAAACCTTGCTTTCCAGAAAGTTCAGTCAAAGTTGAATAAACTGGTAAAGAAGCAATCTCAAATGCTGAAATTGCCGTTACACGTGCTTGATACTGCCCCGCATAAATACCAGGAACTTCGACTGAATTATTGCCGGTTACTGGAAGCTTAATCCAGCTGCCGTCATCTTTACGCCACTCAACTTGATATTTAACCGCGCCCTTAGCCTGCGCCCAAGATACTATCATTATCGCCACGTTGATGCCCTGATCAACTCGGCTTTCACTAGTAACAACGACATCAGTTACAGGATCCTGAATTGTTGGGTTCACAATCGAAATCGGGACCTCATCAAAATAAGCGCCCTTATCAATGGCATCAAATTTGGCTGGGTTATATTGAAGTGCAGTCACTGAAAATTGATGATGCTCATCTTGGGTAATAGAAATCACTCGAAACTTCATTGTTGCCAAGTCTTGAGCATCTATAACCCATACATTTTGATTGGCAATAGCATCAAATTCATGAGTAACAGTAACAACACGGCCTGAGATTGATTGAACAATTCGTGTTTGAGCTTTGCCATCCTCGCCATTAATAATAAGTCGATCACCAGCAACTGCCACAACATCATCACGATCTAGCGTAATGCTTTTACGATCAGCTGAGATTTTAGAAACACGACCACCATTAGCTCGTCCTGCAAATAGAGGATCCGCAATATCAATAACTCTTCCCGGCTGCGGAATATGGCCATCCAGACCAACTTTGAAACTGACGGTTCGAGTTTCTAACTGCTCAGACTTTAATGCCCACCAGCCTGCTCGCTGCGCTTGCCCACGCGAAGTACATCCCCAAGCATCAATTTCCGAAATACGAACTTGGCCAGCTTCTGAAATCGCTTTTTCATCCCGAACAAATTCATATTCTGTTTTGTAATGATTAGCTGGGTTATCCCAAGCCACTTTTACAACATTGTGCCGATCCCGTGCACGGGTACCTGAGTACTCAAAATTGCCACCAATGACATTGGCACGCGTATAAGTGAAATATGTATCTTGGGGAATATCCGCATCGCAAATAATGCTATTGCCATCCCAAAATGTTATCGCACGGAATACACCAGCTAACTTAGTTAAAATTTCAAAGGCACCTTCCGCACTTTGAAGATAAACATTACAAGTGAAACGTGGTTCTTGACCGCCTAATCCGTCCGGTACTAACTCATCACAATATTGAGCTAAACGATATAAAGACCACTTATCAACCATTAGCGGAGTTAAGCGGTCACCCAAAGCATAACGGTCTACTGTGCATATATCATAATAGATCCATGCCGGGTTATTGGAATATGCCTCTTTGAAAGTACCGTCCCATATCCCAACATATTGTCGTGTTGCGGGATTGTAGTTAGTAGGAACCTTTAGAATTCTTCCCTTTGTATCTGCTGCTACTTTAGCAACGTTTCCAAAAGTCTCTGCATCATATTGAAGGCCCAATAATGCTGTATTTGGGTAACGTAATTTCGCATCAATGACTTCAGTCACTGCTTCAATATACATCTTGTCACTGACATACTCTGACGTTGAGTTCGGTGTAAGTCTGCGAACACGTATGAGCCAACCTGAGTCAGCTCGAGGCAAATCAATACGATGAGCTCGTTCATAATTAGCAGAAGTTTTATCTGAAATCTTTGTTTTTAAAACTTCAGTCCAGATACCACCATCAGTCTGCAAATCAATTGCGTATTCGATTGTAATGCCCGACACATCACCATTTGTGGCGTTTTGACTGCGCAAAGGTCCCCATTTTAAGCGTAAACGAACTGCATCGAGATCTAGATTGCTAAAAGCACGGACCCATGGTGTTTCCGACTTTAATTCCACATCGATGGCAGTTTCACTTTCTACTGAAGGGAAGCCTTCAATGTACTCTTGATCATTAGTGCCATTTCGAAAATCAACTTTTACATTTTCAAAGTTGAAACCACCATTTGAATTTTGAAGTGGTGTTTCTTCTAAATAAATCGATTGAAGCCCATTTGCTAAACCTTCAATTTCACCTTCTGCTAACCCATATAAAACCTTGATATATGTTTTTGATTGAGCTGAATCTGGTGAAATGACAGGCTGCCGTTGTTTATCACTGCCTTTCTTTGCGCCTAGTACTGCATTCATAAGAAATCTCACGCAATAAAAAAGGCGCTAGCAAGCGCCTGTTAAATAATTAAAATTTACATCTGATCTTCAGAATATTGGCCTGCACTCACAATGAAACCACCGATTTCACGTTGTCCATATAAAATTGGTACTGGGTTGCCCTGAGCAACTGTTGTGACCGCACCGCCAAAGCCTTTATTGGCACGGTTGCCATCTTGGTTCTGGTCTTGAGTATTATCAATTTTTGGCATGAGCATCATTGCGACACCACCGACCATCATACCGATACCTGCACCTATCACAGAAGGAGCGTAAGCTGCTGCTGGCGTATACATCATAATTACACCAACCACTACCATCACAGCACCAAGAATAGTTTGCAATGTGCCATTCCCACCAGCCCCAACAACTCGTGGAACAATATGAATAACATCAGCTTCTGTAGACATATCGAGCTGCTCTTCACCAATGTTATCGCCGGTAATGAGCCGCTTAGTTTCATGGTCATAAATTGCTGGGCGTTTCTTGCCTCGCTTATTACTTGAGTTCTTACCCTTTAAAAACACGGCAAAGCGTAGGCCATGCTCATGTGCATGCAACATAAAGTGTTCAAAGCCAGAAATTTGAACAGATAATGCCCGCATTGCTTCGCGAGTATTTGCGACATCGAGCTTAAATTCACGACCAAACTTTTGCCCCAAGATGCCGTACAACTTAATTGTTTTTAACATCTCTATGCCTCAAGATTTTTACCGTTCTGGTTGACCATTGCGGTCCATAGATTTCACGTATAGATTTACGGCCGTGAAGCTGATGCAAAATTAATGTATTGCCAATACAAGGTTCAGTATCTTCGGACTTGAGCATTGCATTATCACCAAGCCAAATGATGCAATGATTTGGGTGTTCTGTTCGTGGTACTCGACAAATCAACATATCTCCATATTGCGGAGTGTCCACTTCATAGAAACCAGCTTTCGGAAAGTTATCAATCAAAATTGACGGATGATCTTTGTCTTCCCACCACCCATCTTTTCGTTCAAAGTCTGGCAATTTAATACCAAATTCGAGGCCATAAAAGTCACGAACCAATGCATAACAATCCTGATAATGGTGAATATAGTTTCTTCCAACCAATGGAGCGCGATAGCCACAAGGCTCGTAAACTTGCAAGTCAAGATCCGGATATGAACAAATTACCCATGGCTTTTTATGGAGTTCAATTTGGATACGATCTAAATCAGTAGCTCGGGTCGTGCCATCTGGATGCGAATGAACATAAGCTTGAATTTCACCCTGATTTTCTGCAGACACGAGATCTTCAGGGTCGATTTCAAAATTAGTTGTTTTATCCTGTTTAATGATGCCATTTTGATCATAAATTGTTGGGGCAATATTAGTGCATGGTAAATATTTACCACCGACAATTAACCCACAACATTCTTCCGGATAACATTTTTCAGCATGGGCCATGATCGCTTTTTTAATTTTTGCTGTCAGTTTCATAAGACCTCACAATAAGCTTGAAGCAGGGAACCCGCCGAAAGGCAATGGTTTATTTTCACCAAATCGCAAGCGGCAAGAACGCAAACGTCCACCACAACGATCAAGTGCCGGATTATCTGTTGGCTCATCTTTATCGGTGAACATTGCAATACCTGTGTAACCACATTCCTCACCGCGATACTTGCCAACCATGCACCAATGACAAAGTGAAGTAATTTGTCGAACTGGGATTTTCAAACCTTCAAAATCGATTGGATTAGAGAGCTCAAAAGTTACCTGTTGGGCGTTTTCAGATGTCTTTTGCTCGATGTACCAAATTTGCTCTTTTGATTCATTCGATGCCGTTGGGTTACCTGAAGTGAAGTTTTCAGCATCAATGTATTTAGCAAGTGTGGTAATGACTTTAAGTTTTGCGCCAGCAAAGTCTTTAAACTGCAAACAGTAAGCAGATACTGCATTCTGGATGCCGTTAATATTGTTCGCCATGTTCAAAGTTGGTGCTGAGGCTTTACCATCTGATCGCATTTCAAGCCCCGAAACCTCCAAAGCCATTGGCTCAAAAACTTGACCCTGCCAGACAATATTTCGGTTCCATACTTTTTGATCACCAGTATCGAATATCTTTCCAATGCTGCCTGTGTCGGCACCAATCAAGCCATCAGATCCTATTGAAGAGTAGATCTTCTCCCAGTCTTGAAAAGCTATATGCCCGTGGAAACGTAAAATGCCAGCTCCAAGTGAGCTGGCATCTAGTTCATACAAATGGATTAATCCATCAACATATAGCTTCTGAAAATCACTATTCAGACTCATGTGTTACCTCGTCATAAATCTGATTTCCGTCTTTATCAAGAACCAGCACATCGTCAAATACGGGTTTGCCTTCACCGTCAACAGCTTGAACCCACTCAAAAACTGGTTCACCATTTTCATTAATGATCGGTTGCTTTGTTAGTGTTGCCATTCCAGCAGAATCAGTAACAAGATAAGTTTCTTTTTTCTGGAATGGTTTTCCGTCCACCATTACAACTCTACCTTCATCATCAATGAGTTCAGTTAAACGGGTCATGAAAGTTGGTTGCATTGAATACTTGATTTGCTGGACCATACGTGGTTGTTTTTCTGTTCTCGGAACTTTTCTTACAATTGTCTTCTTAATGCTGTTTAAACGAATATCGATCCAACGCGGCTCGCCATTCGCATTTTTTGGTATCTCAATTTGTGCATCAAGATTTGCAACAATATCGCCTTCATCATTCATTCTTTTCTTGAATGTTTTAATTTCAAGATCACCGTTTTCTAAGGTTTTATATTCAACCGCACAAATCTTATTACCATGGGTGTCAGTTGGAATTTCAATCCACCATCCATCTTTAGCAAAACCGGATGATCCTTTAACAAGGTAATGGCCAATGCCTAATTTCTCAAAAGAGAGGGGTTGTTCAGCAGCTTCATCGTTAGGTTCAATTTTATCTGCAAAAAGCTTAATTACTGGAGACGCTGCTTTAATAAACCCATTGCCATCGATCGTTGCATTCTTATTTAAAACGACAAAGGCCCCATGAGTAGACCATGGATCGCCATTGATAGATGAAGAGATATGAGGGACCGCATTCCCAAGCGCTGGAAAGAAAAGTCTGTGAACCCACCCGGTTTGATTTAAGACAAGCATTTCACCGTAACCATACGGAAAACCGTCTAAAGCATTTGCACCATAAAATCCATTATTTAATGTCTTCTGGCTCTCAATGGCGGGTGTACCAGCTTGATTTACACCCAGCCCACAGAACCCTACCTCCATTAAATTACCAGCATTACCACCAACGTAACGACTCGCTGCATGGGACGGGTTGGTAAAGTTTTCATTCATTTTTGCGCCAGTTGAGCGGAATGTATCACCGCCAGCGCCTGTTGGTGCTGTGCCAAGATTTACAGTTTGATATGTCATTTTCTTACTCACAAAAAAAGCCCCTAAAAAGGGGCTTCAAAGAGGTTTAAATTAAGGGTAAAAAACTTGGGTAAACGTTGTGGAAATTTGCCAAGTGTCACCGCCAATTTGGCGCGGTTGGTATTCAGGACTAGTTTTTACACGGACTTCACCATCTAACGGCGAATCCCACAGAAATGAGTCCGCGCCTTTGTGTTGATCAAAGAAAGCTTTAATCTGCATAATTTCAGCTTTATAAGCCGTTCTTTGATATGTCCATTCACCAGATCGGTTATTAATACCAATTGAAGTATTCTGCTCATAACCGTCACCAAACTTAGAAGACAAAGTATTAAAGCGCTGAGTATTACTATTACCATCTAAGTCACAGTCAAAGTTGAATTTAAGGTCGCTCATAAATTGAATCCATAAAAAACCGACCTTGTTTTGGGTCGGTTTTAAGCTTTAATTGCAGCAATGATTTCAGGTAATTTCCATAATAGAATTGGTATAGAAAACAATATTAAAAAGGCAAGAATTGTCTGCCATAAACCATACTTTTCAATAGACACTTTCAGAAGCTCCACTATTGGTTTAAAATGTTCCATATAGATTCATCTCTTTTCATACTTTCGCAAGTGATGGAAAACAAAAAACCCTCGACTGCAATCGAGGGTTTTTTGTACGTAAAAATATAAAAGGTGCTAAAAAAGCCCCTATTATATTGTTCTGTTTTTCTCGCTCTTAAAAATCTCCCTTGGATATCCTGGGTGAATCGGCTAAAACACAAAATGAAAAAACCACTCATTCGAGTGGGTTCAAATTAATTTATGATGGTAGCAATGTGATTTCCTCACCACCCCTGTCGTTTAGACATCATGAATCGTTTTTCAATCTTCGAATCCACCATTGCTTCATTTTGCTTTTGATACTCTTTTAGAATAACTGTTAACTCCTTGCCATCCCATTCAGATGTAGCATCCACTTTCTCTGAAGTCTGATTGATAATGGTCACAGTGGGTTGAGACTTCTCGACTCTTCCAGAATTAATCGCATCAAACTGTAGTGCCTCCCGTCGGGTTGCTATAACATCAGTATTGTTGTTAGAAACATACCCTCCGTTTGCATAACCACTAGGTTTGCTTTGACGCATGCTTTCAACAACGCTCACCCCTCCCCATCTTTTAATGTCATCTTGCGACCATACAACTTCGCCCTTATGCACAATCCCTGCTGGAGTGTGTTTAAGGCCGTTTCCTGTATAACCACCATCAGAGAATCCAGCGATAGTCTGTGCTGCAATTAAGCCTACAGAGGCATAGCCCAAACCACGCACAACGGCGGCAGCTGGAATACCTAGAACTGGACCTAGTTCTAAAGCTTTGGCTGCTGCCAATTCAGTACTAATAATGCCTTGGGCTATTGCAATACCTTGCTGAACCAAGAACATTGCTTTATAAGCTCCACTTTGCTCTCCAGCTGACTCTCTGACCATTGCGGTCATATTTCCCCAAACCGTAGAAGTTTGAGACATCAATTGCCCGTAACCTTCGATTTCTCTCTCTCTTGCAGATTTCTGTAAGTCTTGTTCCATAAGCGTATATTTTTCATTAATTGCATATTTTTGCTGGCGAAATATTTCTTCAGCATCTAGCAAAGCTTGAAAACGCTTTTCTTCATCAACAATAGTTTTATCTTCAGAGATTGATTTTGCAGTAGAAGAATAAGATTCATTAGCCTTCTGCATATCATCACTATATTGATTCTGTAAGTTCCACGAATCAAGCTGGTCGGGTGTGAGGGTCCTCTTAGCTTTTAGGTTTAAAGCCTCGGCTTGAGCGATAGACGCCTGCTCATACATCGCTTTTTGATATTCTTCGAGCTTTTGCTTTTGAAGTTTGCGATATTCAGCAATTTCATAATCAAACATGGCTGTTACAGCCTTGCTACGAATTTCTTTTTCAGTATCAGAATATTCTTTTGATGCCTTAATTTGCAGCAGTTTAGTTTGCTTTTGCATCTCAAGTTTTTGAACTTCATTCAACTTATATTCATTAAGTTCATATTCTAGCTGCTGAGTGTTGAGTTGTTTCTGGGCATTAAAACGATCAACTTCTTTTGCAGTTAAACTTTTTAATTCTTCACCCTTAAAATGCAGTTTTAAGTCACTAAGAGTTTTTAAGTACCCTTTTTCAGCAAGTGTATCTTTATCAAGGTACTGATTTCTTAAGTTCTCAGCTTCTTCTTGACTCTTCAAGAACTGATTGAGATATGAATCAAAATCTTTCTCAGATACACCAGCCATGTCGAAACCATTATTGCCAGCAACATATCCTTTAACGTTTTTGACATATTGACGATTTACTGGACCAATATTAGTACCTTTTTCTACATTCCCTTCCCCAGCGTGATAAGCAGAAATTGCCTTATCCCAATTGCCAAATTTTTTGAAGAGGAAATTTAAATATTTGGCAGCTGCTTCCGCCGCTTTGCCAGTATCAAAAACCTCTTTGCCAACTAGACCCCAGCGCTTAGCTGTATCGTCCAGCATTTGAAATCCGCCCTTAGCTGTTCCATATTTAGTTTGCGGGCCAATTGCACTTGCCTTCCCCTTACTTTCTTGCATATTAATTGCAGAAAGTAGACCTGGTAAAAGTTCATATTTGGCTTCAAGATTTGAAAAATTATATTTAGAGGCATTTGCTTTAACCTGTGCATTTACGGCTAAAACTTTTTGCTGATTTTTTAACTCCTTATTTTGTTCACGAATTGACTCTGTTCTTGCATCCGTTTGCGCTTTAATGGATTCCTCAGATTTCCAAATTGCTTTTTGCAGATTAATAGTCTCTAAATCAGCTCCTTTTAAACCTTTGGCAATCGAATCTTTATAAACTTTCAGAAGATCGTTGGCTTGGGCTTCAGTAAATCCTCGCTTCATCACCTTTTCAACAAATTGCGTATCAAATAACTTATCTTCATACATCTTCTTTAGTGACTTTTGGGCATCATCTGCTGCTTGCTTGGTATTTTTAATTGCATCAGCATGTTTTTGTTGTTCTATAGCTGCGTTTTGAGCCTTGTTACCCGTCAATTCAACCTCTTTACCGAAAAGCTTAATGGCCGTTTTTGTTTTATCGGCTTTATCATATGCTTCCTTGTATTTTTCAATTTGCTCCTCGAGCGCCTTTCTAAGTGTCGGAGGTAACTTTTCTTTCGCCAGTTGTTGCAGGGCCTCTTTATAGCTAATGGTTCCTAAACGAGCCTCATTTGAAATGCGTGTAACTTCGACATTGCCTTGCGCATAGTTTTGGATATCAATTAGGGCTGAGCCTACACCGTATTCCATTTTTTTAAGCTCATCATTCTGAGCTTTAAAAGCTGTAGTTAAATCATCAATCGCTTTCGTTCTGGCCTGACCCTGTAAATTTTTTAATTCTGTTGCAGATCTATTGGCAACGTCCGCTTGCTCCTCGAGCTTCTTATTAGCCTCTTCTGCTTTGTCCTTAAAATAAACATAGGTAGCGGATAATGCAGTTACACCCAATGCAAGTGCACCGATTGGTCCACCTACTAATCCCAATGCTCCTGAACCTAATTTTCCTAAAGTTGATAGTGCTGTAACCTTCGTGGCATTGGCTTTTGTTTGTGCTGCAGCAAGTGCCGTTTCAGCTGCAGCTAATTCACGTGTAACTTGGGCTTCAACTTTCTTCAATTCAGCCATTCGTGTAATTGATTGAGTACGGCCAACGGCATTCATTTGTGCTTTGAGTCTTTCTACTTCTAATGCTTTTTCAGCTGCTAAAACTTGTAATGTTGCTTGAGAGCTTGCAACTTGTGTTTGTGCAGTTTTAACTGCCGCTGAAGCCTCTAAAGCATCGGCTACAGCCTTATCTCTACTAGCCTTAACATTTGCAGTAGTAGCGGCTACATCAGCATAAACAGCAACACTCTTCGTAGCTATTGCTTTAGTTACATATCCAATCCCTAAAACCATTGCACCATTTGAAATTAATTCTAAATTAGAGGCTAAGAGTTGTACTGAGTCAGCTAATACTTGAGCTGCTCCACTTCCTTTACCTGATTCCCCTACAAACTTTGTAATTTCATTATTTAAAAGGGTGAGAGATTGGCCAATAGTAATATCCGTTTTTGCAAATAGAGCATCAACATCATCTTGAACATTTTTAAGTGCTTTAACAATTTCCTTAGAAGTAATTTTTCCTTCAGCAGCTACTGATCGTAACTCTCCTACAGTAATGCCCATACCCTGAGCAATTGCTTTAGCTAAAGCAGGTGTTTGTTCCATTACAGAGTTAAGTTCTTCACCGCGAAGAGTTCCGCTTGCCAAGGCTTGTCCAAATTGAACAAGAGCAGCATCTGCAGCTGCTGCACTTGCTCCACTAATAGCCACCGCTTTTGATACGGTTTCAGTTAAGCGAGCAGTTTCATCCATATTTAAATTAAGTGTTTTGGCATTGTCGCTAAAGCGTTGGTACACCTGCAAAACCGAATCCCAAGCAGAATAAGTTTTTTGCGCAATTCTAAAGGTGTCTTCAGTTGCTTTATTAAGCTCTATTTGATTGCTGGTAACTAATTTAAGTCGGTTCTGTAATCCTGTGTATTCATCCATTTTAGAGATAGCAGCACCGATAGTTACAAGCCCTGCCATGTGTCCAGCCAGTGCTCTTGTAGCAACAGATAAACCATCCATTGACTTTGATGCGAAATCACCTTTCTTTTCTATGCTGTCTAGTTCATTGCCTAGATTTCTTGCGTTTCGTTCCGCATTTCTTGAATCAATAATAACTACTAAACGTGATTCTTGAGTCATCTTTAACTTTCCTCTAGGCAATAAAAAACCCGCTTTCGCGGGTTTAATGTTTAATTCAAATTAGTTTCGGAGGGCTTTCTCACAGTATGGTGAGGCATTTTGTAGGTTTGGATCTGGACTATATTGGTAACTACCTCCAGCATAGTAGTTAGCTTTTAATTCAAGCTTTGAATCAGTTTTACTTTTAATTGTTTGTTTTAGACCTGATTGAACGATGATTTCATTTCCACTTACTTTTAACTTTTCTATTAAATCTTTACCGTTCCAGCTAGAACACATAAGACCTGTACCGTCTTTTTTGAAGGAATAAGTCACAGCATATGGACCATTATTGCCCGTCCAGTATCCATTTAAATCCGTTTCGGTCGGAATAACAGACATGTATTGATTGTTCATCATATCATTTGTAGCTGCGCAGCCACCAAGGCCAAAAACCAAACCCAATAAAACAATCTTTTTCATGAAATACCCCTATGTTTATGGGTAATTTAACAAGTGGTTAATAATGGTGCAATAAGAATGCCCACAATGCGAGGTTAGTTGCCTTAAATCTTTTAAACGTTAAATGAATCGAGGCACCCCTTTAAAGCCTCGTCAGCAAATTCCTTTGCTACCTTTTTCTTTTCTTCTTCATTTTTAAAAACAGGGCGTATGTAAGCTTCCTTTATAAGTGCAATATAGTACCAAGTAAATGATTGATCTTTTGAGTCCTTTGTAACAGTTAAAAATAAATCTTTAGCTTGAGTACCGTGTTGTCTTTTATACATAATATTGTTTGCATATTCTGAAACAGGCTCACAATATTTAAGCTGTTCAGAACTATTATCAGCTATGGCTATTGTTGAAAAACTTATCAATAAACAAAAAAGTATTTTTTTCATGAAATTACCCATTTTTATAAATGGGTAAAATTTAACAGTTCAGAGTTTTAAAAACCACCCATCAATCTTCTTGATTTTTTAAATTATTAAATACATTTAATAAACCAAGCTTGTTTATAAAATTTAATCACGGCCTCAAAATCTCTTAATAAAATTTCCTCCGTATATTGATCTGGAGAAAGTTTGATTAGAGCTGGCATATAGTAGTTTTTGTAGACTTCAGGATATGTCTTACACAATATCTCTCGCTTCTCAACAATTGGTACATCTCGATTATTTAATGCATCAAGCATCTCCCCTATCTCTTGATTTGAAGTTAGATATTGCTCTTCAACTGAAGGAGGAAGCGGTTTGTTTTTAACTTCTTTGGAACATCCAATTAAAGCCAAAGATATAAATAAACAAGATGAGAAAATTGAATTTCTCATCTTCCGTATTTTCTCTTTTCTAATCGCTCATGAAGTTCAAGTACATCAAAAAAAGCGTGAAAGGCAATAACTAATGGTAATACAATGACTCCCCAACGAAGTGTGTCAAAGTTTCTTAATATAAGTTCATATAAAGGATAAGTATTCAGAATTTGAAGGTTCGCAAGCCACTTTAAACACGGAAAGAAAAGAAAGACCACTGCAACCATCAATACTAGATAAACCATCATTAAACAAAATACTTTGGGATATTCTTCAAAGACATCATTTATCTCCCACAACTTATCTATAAGCTTTTCAAACATACTATCCCCATCAAAATATAAAGTTATTAAAATTAATTATTTATAAGTCATATCTTACACATAAAAACAAATTACGAAAAGATAGATATTAAAAAACCACCCGAAGGTGGTTTATATCATTCAATATCAGGCAAATCCATTGGATTGTGCTTACTAATTGATAAAACAAAGATTTCAGTTTTACTAGTTCTTTGAAAATGTAAAACCTGATCAGATGTAGAATAATTTGCACCCTTTCTGGTTTGCCAAGATGGTAAACCAATATGAGCATGCCAAAGATCCATCTCCTGAGCATATTTAGCTCTTTCTTTATGATCTTGGTAACACTCAGGAACTTTCCAAGAAGGTGAAATTTTACCCTTCCAACCTGTTAAGCCATTCTGTTCATAATGTTCTAAAAAATCATCAATCAAGTCTAATTTTTCATCAGTGAAAACATTATCGTAATAATACAAAAACTCATCACTAAGTATTGCAGTGTAAAAAGGCTTTATTGAGTCAGTGTTAGAAGTGGATTTTTCTAATCCGTCGTTTGTTGAACTTTCTTCGCCCATGCTCTTCTTTCTTCACGAGTTAATCCTGAAGGCATTTTATACGATTTTTGCTTAGTTAGGGCAATAAGATGCTGAATATCAACACCTAAATGATGATTTTTGTCCGCATGGATTGTTGCGGGATGAACCACAGCGCAATCGATCATGAAAATCTCCAAATACGGATTAGATAAATAATTCTAAAATAAAAGTAATATCATTATTAGCAGTACTTTCAATTCAAACTATGGCTAATAACATTTACTATTGAAAATATAATATTTCTTAATGACATCTATGTCAATTAGAAATTACATTCTTAAACCCTTAACCTTAAAGTTTAATTTATTATAATTCAACAACTTAAAAAAGATAACTTTTTAGAATTTTAGAAAAACTATGCTAAAAGTGCGGTATATTGTGCATTCCTTAAAATACCCCGCACTCGATTTTGTTTTAAGAAATAAAACCTTAAACGTTTTATTTTTTCGCCTTAAACTTCATTTGCGACTCGTCTAAAAACAAGTTATCGATAGCAAAAATACAATCATTAAAGATGTCTCTGTCTACTGGTAATTCATAGTGCTCACAGTATGCGGAGATAGCCGAAATATCCAAAGACAGCGGAATCCCTTGCTCATATCGCCTAGACCGTGAAATAACGTTATAAGCAGAAAGAATCGCATTTGATGTATAAGAATACTCGGGTTTCTCAATGACCTTGGCAGCTTGAAGATTTAAGGCTTTTGCGATCGCTGCTTGCTTCGCGTTGTAGTCGCTCGCTTCTTCTTCTGAGTTGAACTTGCACCAGTTGTAGAGTTGGAGGACTTTCCCACGACTTCATCCTTATATGAATCAGCTTCTTTCTGGATATCTTCAGCTTCTTGCTTTAGGTATAGCCAAATTGAAATGCCAATATCACCCATATTGAGTAGCTTCGTCGCATTTTCATGAGAATACTCTGGTTCAGTTTCAACCAATTCACCGCCGTCTATCTTTTCTCCAAAAACTACGCCTTTCCAGTCTTCTATTAGATGACATGCAGCAGCTTCGAGAAGTAATTCGTGGTAAAGCTTGTCATCTTTACCAGCCTTACTGACATCAAAACCTTTTGAGGTGATCTGATTATTCGCACGCTCTAATGCCACTTGGTACGGCTTATATCCAGATCCACGAATTTTAAACTCAGCCAGTACATTCCCTTCCGTGTCCGTATATTCTCGCCATTTACTGACTGTTTTGCTTGTTTGAATAGTTACTTTTAAAGCCATATTGAACTCCAAAAAAAGCAGCCTTAAAGGCTGCTATCAGTCAAATTAAATTAAGGATTAGGTGTCGGTGCTGGAATACGGGTAATTGTCGGAGCTTCTTCAACAACTTTATATTCAAATGAAGCGTTTAAAATATCGCTGTTCCCACCGCTTGGTAATGGCGCAGTAATTTCTGCTTTAGGAATAAAAATTTCGTAAGAATTACCCAGTGTGTCTGTAATTGGGACTCTTAAAGAAATGGTTGCATTGGTGAATTGCTTTTCATACATGTCTGAAGTATTGCGTGACCATGCAGCAGTAAATGAACCTGTACCAGCAGCAAGTGTTTCTAAAATAGCTCGGGCATTGATTCCTTCACCCAAACATTTCTGCAACTTCATTGTGTTATCCCATTTGAATGAAAATGCAGTCAAGCAAGAGATACCAGCTTGAGATGCACCATCAATCAAAATTTCACCGACAGATACATTAGATAACTTAGGGCTGTTATCTGCTGGAGTTACTGCTCCAGCTGGAGGCGCTGAAAAGTTTGTTCTGCCCAAGGCCATAAGACCAAACGCCATCGAAATTAAACCAGCTTCTGGAATTTCGATACTGAAGGTATTTACATGACAACCTCGGAATACGTGGTAATCATTAACGTCTTCAAAGCCGCGAAGAAGTGAGAAGGTTTGGCGTAGCGCCCCACCAAAAGTAAGGACATTTGATGACCAGCTATTAAAAGCCGCTGCTGCCATTAAATCTTGCACAAGCTGGCTGTATTTAGCCTCGCACTTTAATTCACCGGCATATTCTGCACCTGTAATCATTGATGCGCGAGCAATGCGCCCACTAGTGATTGATTTTGAATCTTCTTTAGAAACAGTGGCGTCTAAGCCATTATCTGTAAATTCAAATGTAGTCCGAGCAAACGGTGTCGGTGTTACACCCACCGTGGTTTCTCTTGCAATTTGTGTTAGTTGACGTGCACCACTCGACATGGCTTTTACTCCTTAGAGTTATGTTAAGCCTGAATGGAGAATACAAATAAAACACTCAGGCATAAAAAAACCTGCCGCTAAGGACAGGTTCGTTTAAAAGTAGTTCAGGTTTATTGGGTAAATTCAGGCAATTAAACCTTTTGTTTTGTTCAAATTATTCACTAAATGAACCACTAAACTTATCATTATTTTTGTTTTGGCTCATTTTTAGCTTCCAAACATTCATCCTCCACTTGGCGTGGAAAATTCACCATAGCAAGCATGCTATTTTCATCTTTTTCGGTTACTTCTGGAAAATCATAGACCTTATCTACCACGTCACTCACATCATCTTTATAATCGTCACCTAAAAAACTTGTAAATACTAATTTTATTGCATCCTTACTAACATTAGCCCACATGGCATTAAAAGTAGAAAAAGCAACTTTACCAATGTTCTCACAATATATGCCATTAGATATTTCGGTAGGCGTAGGTGCAGTTTCTGGGATAGCAAACGCATTGCTCGATAAACATAATAATAGTGCAATAAATAGGCTTTTACTTTTCATGATTTTTAATTAACTCTAAATTGTACTGATACATTGTACTGCACAAAGTCAGCATCTTTACCCGTATAAACTGATTGTCCTTGCAAACATTCTAAATGTTCGACTGAGAAATATTCAAAATGAGCAAGCAACGCATCACTTAAAACTGTTATTTCCATATCACCTGTATTAGGCCGTGCAAAACACTGAATTAAGATATTACCAGTACGGCGTGTACAAGGCTTATCCCCTAGTCCAGCTATAAAACTTGGTCCTCCCGTAATGGTTAAACGACACCACACACCTTTTGTTGGTACCGTAAAACCTGGCGCATTTGGATACTGGATTCTATCTTGAGAAATCCCTGTAAAACTCATCATTCGGTCCACTATAGCTTGTCTAGCTTGCTCTAAAGTCATTGTCATTTTAGCCACCGTACTTTTGAGAAATATAAGTAAACGTGGTCTTGTAAATACCTTGCGGTGCTTGATCAGACCAACCATTTTCTAATCGTTCAGCATATGGTTGGTTATTCTGTATGTAGACCAAATTACCCAGCTTAAACATAACGGCTTGAATAGCTGCATCTTGCACAGCATTTGTAGAAGGCTCTCGCACCCCATAATCACCAGATCCAATAGAAACAATGTGAGAAGCACGATAAGCGCCAGTATCAACGGGACTTGAAACGACCAAAGACTGAACAGCATCCATGACAATATGCTTCACATGGTCTTCTGCTGCTTTAGATACCTCTAAACTAAAACTAGTTGGCTTCTTCCCCTTCCATCCCATGACTTTTTACCTCGCTTTCTTCATACATTTCGAAAAGGTCTTGAGCGATCGCTTGAATTGAATAAGCTTCAAATTCTGAACTAGGCTCTTTTTCTCCCATAAGCTTCTTAACCTTCTGCCAAACATGAACAGCTTCATGTAAAAGCAAGCCATAGATCTCTATCAATTTTCTTTCTGAAGTATCACCCAACTGAACAACTGCATAAGCACCGTCAGAGTAAAAATCAACTTGTGCCGCTGCGCCTTCTATGGAAAGGAACTCGTCCACATGATTCATGTTTTCAAATAACAGATCCATGTGAATTTGATTTCGAGCTAATGTGTATTGAACATGTTGGAATGGAGAAATATGCCATAAAGGAACGTAATCTGTGCTAACCATGGTCCACCCTATTAACTTAGCAAAGGCGTTTCAGTTGCCTCTCTGCCATCAAATGCTTTATGAACAAAAATGCCACCTTCAAATCGAGGGTGGCATTCGCAGTGAAAAAATGAATGAGGTTTTAAATCATCATCAGGTACAACCTGAAAGCTGTCATAGACCTCATGTGCAGTCCAAGTCATAATTACTCCAATAAAAAACCCACCGAAGTGGGCTATGAACTATTCAAAAAGTGGTATTTCGCCTCTAAATTGTGGAAACTCAAACAAAGCTATTTCTCTAATTTCCTCTGCCAGAATTGAATCACCATCACTATGTTTTCCGATATTAAGATAATAATTTTTTTGATTGTGAATATGATAAATAATCCATTCACCTGTTAGCTTTCCGCTTTCAATACGATCTAAATATTGCTTAGTAGAGCTTAAGTAAGCCAACTCTGAAGATTTTTCATTTAAAGTTAAATTTGGATCATTATAAATATTTATAAAATCCTTAAAAAAATTAGGATTTGAATTGATCTGACTTTTGATATTTAAAGACATTGAGCTTAATCCAATTTGCTCAAAGTGTTTGTGCCACAAACCCATCAATGGCATATATTTAAACAGAGTAGGTGGTTTCATTCTTTTGTAATTTATGTCTGGATTTTCTAAGCTCCTGATTTCACTTAAGATCATATCTATATTAGCGCCCCTAAAGAATGCATAGAACATTTTAATTAGGAAAACTGAAGTAAATCTTGATTCGGTAATTTCTTCGAAATCACTATCCATAACTAAATGGAAAAATAAATGAACTTCATCCTGAAGATGCTCATTATTGGCTTTTATATTTTCATATATTTTTTCGACTCTACTCATAATATCCCCCTGCTCAGAGGGATATTAGATCAAGTATTTAAACCTTCCTCAACTGACATTTCCAAATAGTTGCAGCGGGATCCTGTTGAATGTGTTTGACACGAAAAGTACCTAAGGGTGTTACCCACTCATCTTCCATTATGGGCACCATTGTCACTTCATTTTGAAGCACGATCGCTTTCTTATCTGTGGCCAGTACTCCAAGGGTTTGAATTTCATATTGTTTGTAAGAGCCAAAAAGAACACCACGACCAGTATAGTTTTCTTTAACCTCAACATAAGTTTCTGTCTTAGGATCCCAATTCGTTTTAGAGATCCGCTCACAAGTAAATGAATGAACGGCGTCAGCTAAATCATCATTAAATGCTTCGGCAATTTCAGTTTGTAATTCTTCGCGTAGGCCCATTAGATTTTCCTGACAAAAAATACAGATTTTCTTTTGCTATACGGCTTGATCAAATCAAGAATGAATTGCTCAGTTGCATTAAGCTTAACTGACCCTTCCTGATATTCCTTTTCAGTCTCAACCGTATCAGCCTTTACTTTCTTACGCTTTAATGCCTGTTCCTGTCCTTGATATAGATCACCTTTAATAATGCCCTTGATGATTTGATATGAGGCTGTTTTCAGGGGCTCAGGAACAAGAGTGGCATCTTCATAAGGTTTAATATTACGTGCTAATAGATAAGCTTCTGACATCTGAAGGTATTGAGCCTTATCACTGGCAGATAAAGCATCAAAGCCTTCAACATGTTCTATCGCTTCTTGTTCAGTGATAAAGCTCATGGATTATTCCTTAGGAAGTAGCGCTAATAACTCGTCTTTTTTAGCACCTGGTTCAAATGCAATAGCCTTTTCAGTTAATAGAGCTCGAAGCTCATCAACTTTTAGTCCTGCATAGTTAATTGGTTGAAGCTGGTCATCACCAGTTTTTTGATCACCTTCAGGTTTTTGGTTGTCTTGATTATGCTGATTACTACCATCTGGTGTTTGTTTCCCTTCACCCAATTCAAGCTCAGCAATACGCGCTTTCATCGCCTCTGGATCATTTTTAAAAGCAATAAACTCACCTTTCAGTGTTGCTAGTTGTTCTTCTAGCTCAGCTATTTTTGTTTCGATCATTTGCTGTCTTTCCCGTGCACGGTTAAAAGATGAAAGTCCCATTTGAGGATCTCCAAAAAATAAGGCGAGATAGCCCGCCTATTAGTTATTTGATCTTGTGCTTGAATGCCACAATACGGATCTGTTTTGGATCGTAAACACGTTCCCAGTTTGCAGCTGTAGCAAGTCCTGCGTTATTAGGTGCAATACCAGTCACACCTGCCCATTTAATCCCACGAGGGTGCAATACAAAGTGACGGCGGTTAATAAGAATGTCAGTACCCGCTAAACTATCGCGATCAGTCTCTACACCAACTGGTGCACCAATATCTTGGAAGCCAACAGCACCTTGACCAAATAGGAAGGAAGTAAATACATCACCATCAACAGGCATGCCATCATCAACAATCACACGGCGATCCATAAAGGTTTTGTAGAGCAAAACCCCATCAGCATCACGCACGGTTTCAATCAACCCCTGCTTAGATAAAGCTGACATCGTGAATGAATGCATTGAAATCGCCGTTAATTTATCGACTGCATCGCCAAGCTTATATGACGCATCAACAAAAGAGTGACCATCAATAACCGCTGCGGCCCCTACGCCAGCTGAAATATCATGTACGTTACTTGCCATGCTTGCAGCACCAAAAACACCCTTGAGGGTATTCACGGTAAACCCTTGAAACTCACGTGCCCAGTAATCTGCTACTAGATCACCAACTGCACCAAGGGGATCGTCGCCAGATAATGCTTTCGCGAGATCATTGGCACCCCATGCCTTACCACGAGCATGAAGAATTGCAATATCTTGACCTGATGTGATGTTATTTACAGATAAAGGGGTTTGATCTGAGAGAACTTCAGATTCACCACTTAAATCGTTCCAAAAAGGAATATTTACAGTAGTACCGCCCTTAGTTCCGAAAGCGACTTCTTCATCAAGATCCCCAACAATGCCAGACTGCCATAAGGCAGATTTCTCAGCGGTTTTGTTTAAAACATACGGAGTGAATAACTCAGGTACGATTACATCAGCAATTTTGGTATCACCCATTAGGCTTTACTCCTTAAAGTTTAATATTGTGTTTTGCAGCTAGTTCTTTAGCTAACTGCGGATTTTCATTTCGTAATTGCGCCAATTTGGTTAAATTCACTGAACCATCCGGTTTAAGAATGTCGACCTGACCTTTTGAATTGTTACTACCTGGTGCGCCCATACCATTTGGTTTAGGCCAGTAGTAAGGCTTTTGCTCACGTAGAGATTCAACCCACTCTTTTGGCGATAATGCTGTCTGGCCATCTTTGCCAATAATCACTTCGCCGTTTTCATCAACAGCAACAGCTTTGCCGTTTTCATCTAATGCAAACTTTGATTTAGCTAAAAACGCAATATCACCTGTTGCTTCAGGTAATGCTTCAAGCTCTACAGCTGCTTGAACGATTTGCCCTTGAATTACTGATTCCTTAAACTTATTTGCATAAGCCTCGGCTTTGTCAGCACGGTCTTTTTCGGCTTTAAGCACCTTTTCATGTTCTTCACGCATCTTCTCGGTACGTTTCTGAATCACTTCGGTAATCTTGCCTTCAGCGATTAATTTAGCTTCTTCATCTTGATCGATCTGAGAAAAGACCTTTTTAACAATTTCAGGATCAATACCTTCAAATTGCTTTTGAAGTTTCTGCAGTTCTTGTTTTGCAGTCTTAGCAGCATCACGCTCGCTTTGAAGTGCAGATTTGAGCCCTTTTGGATCTTCGTAACCGTCTAAGTCAAGGCGAAACTTCCCGTTTTCCTCAACATATAAAGCGCGGTGCTCTTCTTTAATGGCATCAAGTGAATCAACAATAAATGGCAATGACATGTTCAAACCTCTCGTTTGATTGGGATAAAGCCTTATCTCAAGGCATTAAAAAAGCGCCCATTAGGACGCTGTATTTCGAATAATAAAGTTATGCGATGTTAAAACCTTCAACACCACGTTTCTGACGATTCCGAGTACGTTGCTCTAGCCACATTTGACCTTGCTCAATATTAGTAATAGCTAGTGAATTTTCGCGGCAAGGAAACTTTTCATTCAGAACACGTAAACGATGTAAAACAATCGCAAGTAACGCTTCATTCGTGATGCCATTAACTCCAACTTCCTTAACTGGACCAAGTTGGAATTGAATTGGAGTAAGTAAATCTCCAGCTACGACATCATAGAAATGTCCTGGTTCAAGAGACTGCTCACCGTCTCGGGTTTTAATAGTTTCATTATGGAAAACCGTTACTTCGTTATCATCTTTATGGATTTCACGGCCCATTACACAATTTTGAATACCATCTGGTTGATATGAATGTTCAAAAACATCCTTTGGTGACCAAGAGATATAACCTTCATGATCTGGATGATTAGCTTTGCCACCATCTTTGTATTCAATTAAATAACCTAGATCACTTGGATTTTCATTTTCAGGAATTTTCCACCCTTGGTATTCATTGTATTCACCACGTGACATAGGCACTGCTAATACTGATTTAGTGCCGATATACGCAACCATTGATAATGCTAATAACTTCTTAGACATTTTTTATACTCACAAAAAAAGCACCCGAAGGTGCTATGGTTTAATTAATTTGGTCGGTTTGTTAATTCTTCTAAGCCATCGGCGCAATCTGAATTTACTACGAGTTGAAAGTTTTGAAAGCTGTAATGAACCTTCGCCTTTTAAATCAACTATCATATTCCCAACTCCTTAAACGTTTGTTCATCCAACTTTCGTAGTTGGTCCAATGTATAAAGTCGTCCTTCAGGGTCAAAGAACTTATCAAAATCAAACTTCCCCTCTTTGAAAAGTTTGTAACGCTTTGGCCCTAACCATTCTTTCTGGAAAAAGTCATCAGTCTTGCTAAAAAACTCTTTGAAAGACGTGTTTGCATCCAGTTGGCCGATGAGTTGGCTTCGCTCGTCCTTTGGAATGTCCTTAACTCTTCGCTCATCCATTACAAACGGACGCTCGCCTGTTAGTTTTCCGCCTTTTTCCACTGGTACCAGAATACTTCGGCAATTTGGATGCAACGGCGGCACTCTTTTGGCTGGGTCATCAATTTTCCAAACGGCACCATCCAGTGAGGCGCAAAGTTTTGAGGTTCTACCATCCAACGTTGCTACCAGCTTTACGTACTCAAAGCCGATCTGGTTAAAGCTATCGAGGTAAGCTTGATTAGCAACATGACTTCTAACCGTTCTTACCGTCCGATCAATTTCAGACTTGCTGCTGGTTAAAATGCCATCTTCATAATTGAGGCGTTTAGTCCCACCAATGCGCTGAACAATTTGCTGATTCGTTTTACCTGAACTAATCCCATCCCGAATCGCGTATTCAACCTTTTGACGGGCACTTTCAGCCAACTTTGTTAAAAGGTCATCGACCAAGGCCCCGCCTACTAAAGGAACTTTTTGAGCTACCTTATAAAGCTTGTCACCATTGGGCTGTTTAATCTTTCCGCCGTATAGTTTCGCCGTGTAGTTAGCCTCATATACCGCCAATGCTGTAGCAGAAACCGCGAATGCTTCAGGTAATGAAGTATTTATTGCCGTAAACCACTGAGAAATTAGGTCCCGAATCTCTTTGAGGTTTGTAGTTGTATATTGGCCACTAGCAAGAGCTGCCTTTTCAAAATCATTCAACTCTTCTAACAAATCTCTAAGCTTTGCCAGCATCAATGCCGACTCATCATTAAAGATTTTTAATAATTCATTAACGGATTGAGAAGAAGCTCGATATAAATACGCCTGGTGTTGAGTTAGTACCTCGAGCAATGATTTATCTTCTTTTGAGGCCATTTTTTACTCCTAAAGCGGCATACTATCCCGCTCACCTTCAACACGCTTCACCTCTTCCTGATAATCATGAGCAGGCAATTTACCGGTCATCATGTATTCCCAATACGTACGGAAAGAGTTTTTCCCTGAAATGGCACCTTCATAGAGTTGCTTAGCAAGATTTATATCTGTGACCTGCACAATAAACTCAGGCTCAACCGTAAATGCATATTTTGTTGAATCCAGCTTTAGCCACTGCGCCGCATACTTAATAGCTTGTTCTATTGCTGCAGCTGCACACATCACGATACTGTGAAGGCTTGCTTGCTGGTCATCCTGACGTGCACGGCGCGCTTCACCTGACTCCTGTGTATTGGTATCGACTACCTTGGCACCAGCTTCAAGAGCAGCATTTTTTTGTGCATCCATTTCCTTTTTAGTGAGTTCAATCCCACTGCCGGATATTTCCAGATACCCGCATTGAGAATCACCCGGAAGACTCCAGACAGCCATCACACCAGTGACACTAATATCCTCATCACCTTCAAGACCATTAATCCATGGTTGAGGATGTGCTGTATGGTGAAGTGACTGGTAATAATCTGCACTGAGCTGGTAATATTTAAGTGCTGCTTTTGCCATAGTGAGCAATGGTACCGTACCAACATCAGGGGAATTATCAACTGTGCCGCAAAACACAAACGGCGTGAAAGATAGCTGGTTACCACCTAAATCAGGCGTTTTGTCTTCTTCAGTAGATCCATCAAATAAACGAACTGTTAAAGCACCTTCCTTCATAGCTAAAACACGATGAACAGTCTTTGTATCGTGTCCAAACTCATCTTCACTATTATCAAATTGCTCCTCGAGCACTAATAGTTTTAGATCCTTACGGCCACCAATACTGTTTTCTTTCCAATTGATAATAGATAAAGCATCATATAGAGCGAAATATGGCACTCCGTTAGCATCTACATCGACAAGCAACCCACAGCGACCAAACTCCAATAACTCTGAACAAATACGAATAAAGAGCTGTTTAAGCCCAAATCCGTCATTTGTGGCGTTCTCTATTAATCCCTTTAACAGAGAACTTTCAATTACGATGTTAGGTTCAAGCTTTGAAACTAGCCCAATCATTGTTCGTAATGCATCTTGAACCCATAGAGGATATTGAGCACGGCTTAGATACGCTTTGTAAATCGCTCCAGCTGTATCTCCCTGCTTTTCAGCCTCAATCATGCCAGCCGATTTAGCTAAGTACTTTGTTTGTGCCTGTTTAATTTGCTCTTCACCAGCAACGGCGTCGCGCATAATCAACCAGCTTTTTTGTGCAGCAATATACTGCGGATGTTTATCAGTAACTGCCATAAAAACACCAATAAAAAAGCACCGATAAAGGTGCGTTGTTTAAGACATCCCACGAATCCTACGAACTCCAACAGATTTCTTGTCGATCGGAAATAAGTAAGCGATTGGATATGTACCAGCATCATTCATATGGTCAAAACCGGCACTCTTATCCGGCTGTCCATAATCATCATAGATTTGTCGTTCTAAGCATTTTGCAAAGTGAGGACATTTATCTACATTTACAAATAATCTGCGCTCAGACAAAGTATTGCAGAGCATACCGTTCATTGAGTTAATACGATCTTTAACTGCTGGGTTTCTACTGTTCACATGTACTTTAAAACCAGCCTTTCTTAGTAAAGCCAGATCCGTTTCACTAGCATTACTCGACTTCCGGTTCTCACCCGAGGCATCGGGGTAAACTGCAACCTCATGATCTGGATAACGCTCTTGGATAGCCTCAATCATTGCTGGAGTATCGAACAGATTAACGAACTCATCGACCGCATGCATATGTTCACCACGGCGAACATATACAACAGCAGCCATTTTGGTTACGTTGAAGTCCATTCCCACATGAAGAACATCATTAGCTTTAACTGTTTCACTTGATGCACTTAGCAACCGGTTAAAACAATAGTAGATAACGCCTTGATAGCTCTCAAAGCTTGCTTCATATTCCTGACTAAAAGTCTTAGGATCCATTTTTCGCTTAGCGACAATGATTTCCGACTCAGGAATATTTCCACCCTGAAGGGATGTATATGAAAAGCTTTTACAATCTGGCTCGTGCCCTGGCTGACCGTCCATGAACGTGTCATAACAGTGGTTGAAGCCTTTAGGTGTTCCAATCCTTAAAACATGGCCACCTACCCTTTGTTCGCCGTTAACAACATATTTACAAGTTGAAAGCATCGGGCGAAGCACTTCTTCCCATGCAGCCCATTTACAATCGGCCCATTCATCAATAATTAAGAAAAATAAGCCAGATCCTCGAAGGTCATCATAGTTATCTAGACCGACAACACGGATAATATGGCCACTTCTTAAAGTAATTGAGCATTCAGTTTCATTTGGCTTACCAGCTCGCCATGATGCAGGAATTGCCTGCTTTAATCGCTTCCAGAAAACCCGTTTAGCTTGCTTAAAAGTAGGTGCTGCATACCAGATTTCATCCTCAACAGAAACATTCCATTTAGCCGCTAGTCTTGCAGCTCTTCGCATTTCCGCTTTGGCCAAGAAAGTCTTACCAAAACGTCGGCCACAAACAGCATCACGGAAACGGGCTTCTTTTTGCCATCCCCATAAGTAGATGTTTGCTTGTTTTGGCGTTAATTGAACTGAACCTTCAGGGGGATTAAAGAATTGGCTCATTTGGTATCTCCTCATCAGGATTCAAAACAAGTTTGTAATCCTCTTCAGGTGGGCGATACTCTGGTGGATTCACTTCACGCTGTAACTTCTGAAGTTCAAGCTTTTTAATCTCGAGCTCTACTTCAGCTTTTGTTTGACTTGCTTCAGAATTACCACCTTTATTAGCCTGCTCCCCCTTCTTGTCATAAAAACCTTTCATGATCTTTTGTAATTGATCCACGATTTTAATTGTCATGGTCACATTATTTTTTTTAGCCCAAAGTAGATCACTTAAAATTTTCAACTGGACAATATCATTAGCTCCACTAATTTTATTTAGTGGCTGACTCAAATACTCTTCTCTAGTTTTTTCGAAATAGTCTTTGAGTTCTTTACTTAAGTCTCTACCAGCAAACTTTGTCGGGTCATAAGACTCCACCTGCTGCCTTGAAACATCAATATTAAATTCTTCCTTGACGAGACTTGCTGTTTCTTGGGGGGTATTAAATACAGCAAGTGCTTGCACAATAAAGAGTTTATGCTTTTTACTTAATGTCGCCATTTCTCTCTATCCGTCAAGGTACGTCAAGGAAACATGGCAAAAAAAATGAGCCATTTGGCTCAACTGATTAGACAAGTTCCACAGCACTTTGAAATATTCACATCTGATACAAACGGCGCTTGTTTCGCCACTTCAATAAGTCGCTTCACGTTCTCGTCTGCTCCCCATCGTTTAACTACACCCACAAACTCTTCAACGTCATGGCCAGCCAAATAGTGTTTTGGTAAACCAGTCATATCACTATAAAGAGGTTCACCGTCCTCATCACGCTCAACACCAATATGATAAAGCTCATGTTCGATTAAAGCGCAAAAGTCTCGGTCCGTAGCCTGATCACAATAACTAGCATCAATTGTGATGAGGTACACAGGCACATAGCCAAACCAATCACGCATTTGCTGTTCTTGTCGAGCTTTCTTCCACCCCCCTTGATTGAACATCACCTTTTCACATTGACCTAGAACCATGCGCTTTTTAGCCATACATGCAGATGAAGCCCATGCACACGCTAGGAACTCTTCATTGTCATGAAGTAGCTCAGCAATATGATCATGATCCGGGTTATGCAGAGGTCCACCAATAGTTAAAAAGTTTGTGATCACCCAATTCATCAGGTCTGGTGCTGGAGCTAATCTAATTGCTTCATCCTCTTCAGCTTTATCAATCAAGTCCTGTGGAGGAAATGGTCTGATCTGATCCATCTTCAATTCTCGCTAATTCGCTTTTTATCCAGTTGATTGCATAACCTGATTCAATTTGGTGAGGTTCAAGACGCTCAAATTCATAACCTCGATCTAGAGCTAGATCATACTTACTAAATGAATTTGCTATCTTTGTGCCACCGCGACCAACAGCCCAAGGACTGCCAGCAATTTCTATAAGAAGATTCAACTTCACAATATAAAAATCGAACCGCCAATTTTTAGTTGATTCAAATTGAAATCTACGCCTATAACCAATTCGATGTTCTTCTAATTCTTGAAATAACGATTCTTCAGCTTCGAGATATTTTTCTTTAGCCTTAGGCAATGGTCTAGATTTGGGTTTGGTTTTAGGTTCTTTTTTTCGTGTAAGCCAATAATACTCTTTATCATCCATACCTATAGCTGCTTATAAGAAGCCCTCAAGCTTATTGTTGAGCCGTGCAATTAATTTGTTTTGCTTTGCTATGGCCAAAAAAAATCGCTTATCTAGGTGAGCGATCTGTTCTGTACTTAATCCTTTCGTTGTACAGCTTCCCAAATGATTTAGATCTACTTGAAGCTGTCTAATCTCATACGTGATTTTTTGAAATTCAGTCATACTTACTCCAAAAAGAAAAACCCTACCATAAGGTAGGGTTATTAATACTGTAGATTTTAAATCTGCTGAACTCTAATCTCTCTATGTCCAAACATATTTACACCATCCTTAACAGATTTAACTAAATATTCTCGATTTGAACCATTTTGTAATTTCTTGATTAATCGATCTCCAATACTTACGCCATCTGTAGAGTCACTTGTGAAGATTGTTTCTTCATTATCAATTCTACAAGACTTCAAAGCGCTTCGAGTACCATCATTGGAAATCACAACAAGCTCTTCTGAACCATTAAACAACATATGCTTCACCTCTCAATAAATGATTCAATGAGTAAAGCATAAATTTTAATCAAAGTAAAGTGTAAGTATTTGATTCTCAATAGTAAATTATTCACTATCGAGAACTAAATTATCTAGTTAATAAAATAAAAAGCCCCGCCAATAATCGATATTTAGCGGGGCCATTTGCGCCGTAATCCGTCCGGCAAGTAAACTCGCAAAGCGTCCTAAGCGAGTGGGGTTTTAAAATCAAAAAACCCGCTTCTAAAAAAGAAACGGGTCACAAAAACAAAAACTTTCAGCGCAGTATTTGATTTTGATAATACAAATTAAAATATGTATTTACAATATATTTTTAAGAAAATAATTGTTTGAACAAGATATTAGTCAACCAGCCATTAAACGCTTGCTTAGCTGTAAAAGATGGAGCCTGAAATAGATCAATATCTACATTTAAATCATGATGCCCTGAAATTTTATATCGACCACCGCCTAAAGTAATGATGTTCGTATAGGGATATTTCAATGTTGTTAATGCACGGCCTAAAAATCTAGCTTGCTTTTCTTTATCGTTCTGACACGTCTTAAATTCCTGTGAATTTACAAAGAGATCATATTCTCGATCTATTGTTACCTTAATTTGCGTAAGTTCCACTTCGATCTCCTTATTATGGGAAATCTTTTTATAACACATAAAAACTCACTATTAGTGAGCTCTTAAGTTAAAAATTGATATCGATGTTATCAAAAACAGATGATGCAAAATCAACTATATCTTTCCCGATTTCTACAACTAAGTCCGTTACTTCAACTGGATCAGGATTCACAGAATTAAGCACCGAGTTTTCTTGCTTTTGCTCATCCTCGACTTCTAATTGCTCTATATTATTAATTGTATCATTTTGACTTTTCATTAAATTAATCCAATAAAATTCAATTAAGATTAAAACTAGTTTTTAGATGCTCTAAGGATAGTTAGTACTTTTTCTGACATGTCATGCAAGTCCGATCCAACAGGCAACCAGAATTGAAAATTGATGTTGTCTCGGTTAAAAATCTGTTTGTAGTACTCAGTAGTGAAGGTTGGGTCGATATCAGAAGCTTTTAGTAATCTGCCTTCTGTTTCGATCACTTGCCCATCAAGTTCACCGCCAATACAAATATACATTGAGCTAATCCATAAAATTATGAATGGCAGCTTAACACATAAAGTAAAAAGCCCCGCCAATAATCGATATTTAGCGGGGCCCTTTTGTGCCGTAATATGCTCGGCAAATTAAAAATTTAAATCTGAAGAGAAATTTATGCTTCTTATTAAATGGATAAATTGATTGTATTCATCCTCACTATCGAACTTAAATTCAACTTCTGATCCATCTGAGAAATTAACCTGAACTGAACTGAGGTCAATACTTGATTCTATTTTGACAATTTGATCAAGATTATAATGACTTGTCCCAACTTGATAGAATTTAGGCACGCTACCCATTTCTTATTCCTATTTAATTTTATCTAGGAAATTATAGTGCGTAATCTTCAAGTTTCATAATCCATTAGAAACAAAAAGCCCACCTTATGGCGAGCTTTTAAAATTTTCTCTGGTATGCAATAGATACACTTTACCAGTATGGGAAAAATGTACCCTAAATTTGCACCCGAAGCAAGCTCAAAGGTCGTACTCTTCTACTTCATATGAAAAATATTTTCTTAAATGCATATCTAACTCCATATACCAATCCATAAGTATACGGGTTGCATCAACTTCTAAAGGTAAATAAGAACGTAAATAAACCTGACGTGCTACCTCTAATTTGGATAATTTATGCTTTTCAGTTTGCGAATAACCTTCTAAACCAAACCGACAAACTGAACAGGGCTTATATACATCCCCAGCTTTTTCTAATCTTAACCCTTTGCATTTTGGACAAGTACGACGTTTAAATAAAAATTGTGTAATTGCAGATCGACATACACCTTTGGCAACATCTTTAGGCTTAGTTTTTGTGAATTTAATATTTTTCTTTTGAATAACTAAACGGACCTCACTCACCAGGAAGTTTTGTAATAAGGCAAAATGCCGGTCTCCTATTTCAGTACTTCTTACTAAAGCCCACATTAAAGCGGTAATGTGTGAAGGCAATCCTTGCATCATCATCGCTGCTGGATTGTTACCACCTTTTTTGATGCCAGTCCCTACAACATCCTCTTTAAAGCCATCCATTGTTTTTTGTGCTAAATCGAGAAGTGAAAAACCACCGTGCTTTACTTCAATATTAATATTCATTGGTTTTAAACCTCTCTTACATCAATGTTGTGAACTGTTTTCATCAAATGCTTTTTGTTTCGGTAACTCGGCAATTTACGTGTTGCAACGGACTTAACATCCTCAACAATGTATTCACCATTGATGAGGTAGTAAGTGAAATCCGCAAAATATCTAAGTGCAGGCTTTGTTCGTTTCTCCCCCTCGATCTTTGTTCTAGGTGCCAATTCAAATTTTGTATGGTGTTCTAACCCAAAGATTTCCCCTCGTTGCTGCAATGCTTTAAGTTCGATGTAACGCCTGTATTCTTTGCTACTGTCGAAAGTCATCCCATCCAAGGTAACTTTTGAAGCATTAAATTTGTTGCGGCCCTTTTTAGCTTTATGGCCATTTGGAAACTTTGAGTGGTAGTCAGCTAAACTCATGGATGTCATTTCATCTGCCACCCTGTTATAAAATTGCTTCACAAGATTCAGAACATGAACCTGATTCATAACGTTTACTACTTCTAAGAGCGTTGAAGAGTTCATCTCTGTCATGATCTTTAAATGCTTCAATAACATCGCTCATATGTAAACGCGTACGATACATTCGATGATGATTGTATTTTCTTCCTTCAGATCTGACGTCTGGGCCTTCAGTTGCTTCAATCCATTTCACCGCTTGCTCGGGTTCATCTTTAGCGGCCAGTGCAACTTTGTTTAAATGCTTTTTAATACAAAAAACGCAATTACCTAGATGCTCTGTAATAGCTAAATCAAAAGGTTGTTGCTCCCACCAATCCAGCACATCGTCTTTAGTGAAATCACTAATTTCAGCTAAATATCTAAATCCGGCTTTCTGATTTTTTGCATCTTTGTGAATTGGTAAACCTAGTTTTTCTAAAACCTCAATTGGTAACCGTTTTGGTTCATCGGATCTGATTCCAATCCAGCGCTCAAAGTTATTTTTCCCAAATACGTCATTGCAATATTTTTCAAAAGGTTCTGTTTTCATTCGAGCTGTACAGAACGGCGTATCGTAATAAGGACTTCCATACTTTTTGAGCATTTCTTTCCATGGTTTTAAATCCTGTTTTAGTTCATCAAGCGGAATAATTTTGTAGCTAACGCCCTTATTCATTTGTGGATTTACTACCACACGCAGGCATACGAGATTTATTTTCCAATGCTTTACAATATCTTTAATAAATTGATATGTAGCTGGATGCTCTGCGCCAGTATCCATATAAACAAAATGTGCTTCTGGATCATCTTTAAAAATATTGACTGTATAACCAGAAGTACGGCCACCACTGAAGCTGACAACTTTCTTGATTGGCTTATCCATTCTTCACCTCATATGATTCAAAAAAGAATGTCACTGGCTTATGAATGAACTTAACAAGACCAAATCGCATTAAGTGGCGGATTTGAGAGCAGTCGCGAGGTATTTGAATATCTCGATAATGAGCTAAGAGATCTCGCCACGCCTCTAAAGACAATGAACGCTTATTGTGATTACAGGCAGTACATGCTGGCATTAAGTTCTCGTATGTATCGTTTTCAGGTTTTTCAGGCTTACCTGTAGTTAAATCACGAACTACTGCTACCAAATGATCTGCATGCCATTTATCCCCAAGCACTTCCCCGCAGTACGCACAATGGCCGCCAAACTTCTGCTTGAGCTCAATACGTTGTTGTTTATTTAATTTCATGATTTGCTCCCTGTGTACGATAAATACGTTCACCGTCAATCGTTCCAAAACCACAGATCAAGCACGCCACATCAAATCCATGAATACATTTAGGTTGATAGATTGATTCGTAATCACGGATTGCTCGATTTAATCTCTTGCAATCAACATTTGCTTGATCTAACCATTTTGAGCACCAATCATGAAACGGCTTATCTTTCTCAACGCTTTTCCCTATTTCCTTAAGTGAGTTAATTAAATCAACCGACTTCACCACGCGTTTAAGATCTTTAATTGCAACGCGAAGTCTTTGAGGGCATGTGTAATAATCCCCCTGAACAACATGGTAGTAGTGGTAACACCGTGGACAGCCTGCTATAACTTCTCTCGCCTTTTTTAAAGAGTATTTTTTAACAAATTCGATTGCTTTCATTGAGCATCCCCCTTTAAAACTTTCTCCAGGTCTGATAATGGCGTCATGATTCCATCAGGCCATTTAAAACAAGTGATCCAACTACCTCTATCCCATTTTGCACAAACGCCGTATTTGCTTACTCGGTAATACACTCCAGCTTGCCAATGTGTTGCACCTTCTGGACGGTGTTTTAATATTTCTTCAGGATTTGTTTGCTCAATAGTCTTCTCTAATCGAAGTAATTCGTTGTAATCAGTGTTGGATAGCCCACTGCGGTTGTATTTGCCTCGCAATTTTTTACTATGCGCAATCGCTTTTTCTAAATCGAAATCTTCACGAATTGCGTTCATTGGCCAGCTCCCGAGGTTACTTCTATAATTTCTTTCGAAATAGCGCCGTAAATTGAAGCTATTTCATTCTGATCAATGTGCATAAGCTCACTTTGCTGGCAACTATACTTTGAGGCCAACTGAGACAATCTTTCCTGTATTTCCTCAATACGTGCTTGTTGATAAGCCCAAACTCTAAATTCAGCCTCACGCTCTGTTTCATTGTCTTCTGTTGAATAAATTGCGGCATATATGGTTTGATTAGTTTCATTATCAAAACCACTTGTTTTGCAAAACTCTGAAAAGTGCCAGGCATCAAATTCTTCTCTACATTTGAGTTCATTCATTGACCACACCCCTTAACTACTGCACATCCCAATAACAAACAAAGAAAGAAAAAAGTCTTATTGAATGCCTTTGATTCATCATGGCCAACACTTTTTTGTGAGGTTTTGCTTTGCGGATCTTCAGCCTCTTGGATCTCAATATCAGAGACTAAACAGCAAAATGGTCGCCCATCATCTAAACGGCCATACACCCGGCTATCCTCAAAAAGATCGACGGTACCATTACCCGTAAAGCGAATACTGTCCTGCCCTTTGTCTGGTACATGAGTGAAATCCACCTTCACACGGCTGCCCTTTTTTAATTCAAAGGCTTTAACCGCGATACGCATTTGCTCAATGTCTTCTTCGCTTTTAACCAAGGAGTAATGCTTATCAAAAAAAATGTCGCGTTCGATATACATACAAGAATCATATTCCTGAAGAATCTCTTTAAGTTTTTGAATGCCAGTTGTTGTATTCAAGATAATCATACAGCCGTCTCCTTAGTTGGGCTTTTAAAACCCATCTCGAGCAGATATGGAATGAACGGTTTTTGTTTCTCAGGATCCGCAAGTAAATTTGCAATACGCTTGCCCACGTCCTGCCAAGATTCGCCTGGCTGCGTGTATTTTTCTGGCAAATTCGGATGCAAAGCTAAACGGCGAGCAAATGCAAAAAGTTGTTTGTCTGAAGCAAAAGTTATTACCTCAGGCAATGTGTTTTCAGAATTGGATTGTTGGCCACTGGAGTTTTTATTTTCAAAAGAACGCTGTGCCGGTGTTTTCATCTTTGCGTATTTAGCGCGAGCTTTAAGCATCCACTCAGCAAAGAATCTAGCCATGCCAAAATCTGAATGATTACGCCCCTCATTAAAACCTTCAAATGCTTTTAGCTCTCTCTCAAACCAGGGAGCTTTAAGAATCTCGTTAATATCAATTGATGGATTGATAGAACAAATTTCAAACTTCAAATTTTCCAAAATAAACCACGTATTTTTTTTATTTTGATAAGTTGGTTTTGATAGTGTGTTTTGTGTGTTAAAAATTTTAACTAGTAGGGGTAAAAAATTTTTACTAGCAGTGGTTAAATTTTTTAACTGGCTAGGGTTTTCAAGGTGGTTAAAATTTTTAACTAGCAAGCGTGATTTTTGAGGGAAATTTAAACAGAGATTTTTACTCTTTTTACCCTTAGTTGATTTTTTAAGAGCTGGTTTTTGGTAGTTAAAATTTTTAACTAGCTGACCATTAAATAAACTAAAAGATTGAACAAGAACTGAGCTTTTATTTGGGAAATTAATGTACTCACCAACAAAATAATTATCTATTAATGAGTAAACATTCCCGTATACAGATTGTGCATGCTTTTTTACCAGGCCAACTTTGACAAGTTCTTTTGTACACCTAACAACGGTAGGATGACTTTTCCCAGACAACTCCTCTAATTGTGTAATTGAAAGCGCATCACACTCTTTTGCCCAGCCACGTGTTTTACGGTTAATAATTAAATAGATCTTAACTGAGGCATCTGAGATTTTACTCATTGCCTCGTCAACGAATGCGTTTGCCACCTGAAAAGAATTGGGGACATACTTACTCATTATCACCGCCCTGGATAACATTAAACTCAACAACCCATACCCATGGGTTTAATTCCCATGAGCTGGATCCGTAAATGCTTTCCCATAACCACTTAAATACTTCGCAAGGATTATTGCTTGCAGCTCCGAAATATTGATCACCCTGGTTTACAACATACCGACCTGAAGCTGGTAATTTTAGAAGCCCCTCTTGCACCGCATCCTGGCTAGATATTTGATTTAGTCTTTCGATACGAATTTTGGTTATTTCAAGCAAAATTCTTGATGCTGATCTAGGCATGTGAATGGAAGGCTTCCATAACACGTCATCAATTGAGATGTTGTCTCTTAAGCAATACTCTTTATAAATTGGATATTGCTTAGGATCCCCATCTTGATGAACGGATAGAGGCTTTGGAGAGCCTTGATAGTTGTCTTCTTCTTCAATCGTACCAATACAAAAAGTTTCTCGAACCCACAGACGATCGCCTTTTTTGCCAAAAGGATTTACCTCATCAATGAAACCTTTGTAGTATTCACTTGGATTCTGAAGCTCTTCCTCAACTCGAACCATTGACTGCACATGGGTGCAGCGCCACCAATGTCCACCAGCCTCGCCCTTAAAAAACTTTGGTTGGGGCTTAACTAGACGACGGGTTTGAGTCTTCCGACCTTCAAGAATGGCTTTCACCATTGGAGTGTTAAAAATAATAGGCCGCTCTTTCATTCAGATTCCCCTTTATCCATGATTTGAATAAAAGTGCTTCCTAAATATCGGATCCGCTTAGCTCTGTATAAACTAGAAATAATTACGCTCGCGTGGTAAAGATTAATGCCATGCACACTATGCTCATCCACTAAGCCTTGCATTAACTCATCACGAGTAACCGCTGCTTGATTTTCATCATGGTTACGTTTCTTTAAGTTTTCTTTTCGTTCTTTCAACAAATCGGCAAGAGTTTTTAAAGCTAGTTCATGCCAAGATTGATAGCTTTGCTGTCTCTTCTGCTCTAATAATTTGTTTTTAGCCGATTGATTTGGTAAATTAGACATGTGATTTAATCTCCTTGGTTAATGAACACTAAAAGCTCGATCTCGCACATCGGGCTTTTTACTTATTTGGAATAAAGAAAAAATACTCTTAAAAAAATTCGTGTATTCATTTGAATTCATTGTATTCTTTGATTTTTTAAGCTCTTCAATTGAAGATTGACCCAAGTCAACCTCGAGCTTTAATTCAATGGCTTCTCTTATCCACTTTGCTCTAGCGCCATCTGCCAACTCGTCAACAAGTTCTTGTACTTCTATAGGCACTCTAGTCGACATTGGAGCTAATAGTTTTTTGCTAATTTGCATACCTTCTAAATTTATGTTTTGCATGATTTCACCTTGTTCTATTGACGCTCTGCTCAAGCGTGTAGCTCTTAAGCGATTAATGTTCCTAAATTCTTACCCACATATATTTGTGGTCTCAGTTCTATCCAGATTTCTTGATAACTATCTGGGAAAATTTCTTTTCTTGTGGCTAAACCACAATCTTCTGCAATTACTGCAAGTCGGATTTTTTTATCTAGCGGAATGGCCTTCCACCCACTTACAGATGGAGGTGTAATGCCAAGAAGTTTCGCAACAGCAGTTACGCCGCCTAAAACCTTTATAAGTTGTTCGTCAGTCATAACGGGCTCCTAATTTCAATCAAATTATTAGGCATTCCTTACATTAAATCAATAGGAATACCTAATTTTATTTATGTTAGGATTTCCTAACATTGTAAGGATGGTTATATGAATACTCTTGCTGAACGCCTTAGACACGCTATGGAAGTCTTGCCGCCTAAGAAAATAAAGGGTGTTGAATTAGCTCGCGCTGTTGGTGTTAAGCCACCTTCAGTAAGTGACTGGCTATCTGGAAAATCAAAAACAATGGAAGGCGAAAACCTGGTGAGGGCTGCAAAGTTCCTGAAAGTAAACCCTACATGGTTGGCCTCTGGTACTGGTGAAATCCAACCAGACACTACAGCTAAATTTAATCAACTTGACATAGAAGCATTTAAGAAGAAATACAATATTAGCGATTGTGATGAGGCAGTTTTATTTTCGAATCTTGTCGAAAAACCGTTTACACCGTCTTCTAAACGATGGGTTCCTGTAAAAGCCTATTCAAAGATGGGCATGGATGGCTACTACGTTGATATGGGCTTTGAAGGAAATGGAGGTGATGGATACATACCAACTCATACAGCAGGTTCAAAAGCTTATGCCGTTAAAGGCACAGGTGACTCAATGTTCCCTGCTATTCGTAATGGCTGGTATGTAGTATGTGATCCCGATGCCGAACCAGTACCTATGGAATTTGTGCAAGTTTGCTTAAAGGATGGTCGATGTACAATCAAAGAATTTATTGGTATTCAAAATGATGTCTTAAGCCTCATCGCAGTAAATGGCGGAGAACGTTTAACATTTAATATGGATGAAGTAGAAAGCATTACAGCAATTACAGACATTGTTCCACCAAGTCAACACAGACAAGAACATCCTAAAGCAAACTAAATCCCATCTCATCTCTTATTTAGAGACCGAAACAGCCCACCTCAAAGGTGGGTTTTATTTTGCATATCAAAACTAAAAATTAGGTTTATCTAATATTATTAGGAATACCTATTGACTTAATAATTAGGTTTACCTAATATTTACCTCACAGACAGCAAAAAGCCCCGAGATCTTGGCGGATGGACGGGGCTTCTTACTTAACAATGAGGTTCATTATGGAACAAAATGTCTTAAATCACAATCGCGGCTTTACTTTTGGCAAGTCAATGCTTGTTAGTTGCGTATTTTCTGTTGCCACTCTCGCTTTTTTAGCTGGTGCTTATGATCTTGTAACTAAGCCACCCGCTACAGCACCTGCTCTGACTTCAGCTAAAACGAAAAGCGTATATGGTTTACTCGCTGTAAAAATCACTTCTGAAAATACTGGTGAAGCTGTCATAAATCTAGATGGTTTTCGGGTATACACCAGCTTTGATTTCGATAAATTCGTTGATTCAAATGGTGCACAGGGTGGTGAATTCACAGGAATTGAAATCACAAATTTAGCTGTTGACCAGGTATTCGATGCTAACGGTAACAACTATAACGACTTCACAAATTCAGATGATATTCGAAACATCATTTCTGTAATCAAGGCTCATGTTCAACAAAACAAAATGGTTGGAGCGTGAACATGAATAAAAAACGCTATACAACCCCTTTCCGCGAATTTATTACTCGCGATGAACAAGGTCGTTATCACGTACGTTTAGGTCCGCAGATTTTCTCAACAAATTTAAAGCTTACCGATATTCGTATCGAGAGTGAAAACGGCAGCAACCCTGTTAGCGAAGCCCTTCTTAAAATCAGACCATGGATCATTCGCAACCTCGAACAGGAAGTTAAAGAACAGCGTAAAAAAGAGCGTGAAGCCTTGTTTTCCAAAGACTGCTTTAAACGCACACCATATAGCGCAAATCAAAAAATTGCATATAAAAATGCCCGCAATAACGGATAAGTGAGGTACTCAAGATGAATGCTGCAATTAATTCCGATGTACTAGCTAATGCTATACCTGAAAATATTCTCGATCTTCCTGGTCTTGAACGTGTGTATCACCACCTTACTTTCTTGAAAGTAATTAACGAACTAGAAGCGCCAAAAGGACACCATAGTGAATATGGTAATTATAAATATCGTTCTGCTGAAGATATTCAAGCAGCATTAAAGCCGTTGCTTCTAAAATATAAATGCACGGTTTTCACTCGTGAATTTGAAATACAAGATGGTTTCAAAGTTTATGCATACATCGTTTTTAAAGATCAAACTTATATGCGTTGTGACTTACCTGGTGTAGCAACTTTTGACTTTGTTAAAGATTTGGCTAGCAATAAGAAAATTTCAAAAACACAGCAGTTCGCTGCTTATCAAAGCTATGCAAAGAAATATGCTCTTTCTAATTTACTTTTGATTGATGATTCACAGAATGATCTTGATGCCCTTACTAATCAGAACATTCAAAATGAACAACAGTCAAAAAATAATAAGAACTACCACAACCAGCGGAACAATTGTGTTCCAACACAAGCCGACTGCGACAAAGCTCTTAAACAAATTAATGAGTTACCGCTGAGCACGCCTTTAACTCAAGCAGAGTACTTCTTTGATGGTATTCGCAATCAACTTCCTGAATTTGATGAAGTGCTTTTTGCTGCATGCGATAAAAAGTACGGCGAAATAATGCAGTACTTGCAAAGTCTTAGTCAGCAACAACAATCTGGCCAGCAGTCTAGCAATACAACGCAGCAACAAAAACAACAGGCTCAACAGCAACGTGGCAACACTGCCCAGGTTCAAAACTCACCAAACACACCTAAACCAGGCTGTATCTCCATCAAGCAACGCGATGAGCTGCAAGCGTTCATCAATGAGCGAGGTCTAGATACTAAATATGTCTGTGAATTTCTAGGTATTGATACCTTGGCAGAAATTCAAGCCGAAAAAATAGAACTGGTCAAAGTAGAAATTGACAAACTGGCGAAACAGGAAATTAAAGCATGAAAGCAATTATTTTAGATACTGAAACCCATGATCTAGATGGGTTTCCAATTGAGATTGCTCATGTACCCGTTAGCTTTCTCGAAAATGGTGAATTGGTTGTAGATAAAGAAGCATGCTTTGATGAATACTTCTCATGTCCCGAACCTATTAATTATGGTGCTATGGCCGTGCACCACATACTCGAGTCAGATATTGCTGATAAACCAAGTTATGAAACCTTTCGCTTACCTGCAGGTATTCAATACATCATTGGTCACAATATCGATTACGACATTCGAGCAATCAAGCTTGCTGATAAATCAGTAAATGTTAAATCGATTTGTACTTTAGCTTTGTCTCGCATGGTTTGGCCAGATACAGCACATAATCTTTCGGCTCTTATTTACATGCTGTCAAAGGGTTCATTGAAAGCACGTGAATCAATTCGAAATGCACATAACGCCAAACAAGACATTTTGCTTACAGCTGCCCTGCTTAAACAGATCTGTAAAGCCCTCGGCGTTAAAGATATGCAATCTCTTTACCTATTTTCTGAACAAGCACGCATTCCAACCAAAATAACTTTTGGCAAATATAAAGGTACTGACCTTAAAGACTTGCCTGCCGATTACGTCGTCTGGTTATTAAAACAAGATGACTTAGACCCTTACCTTCGCAAAGCATTATCAAAAGGATAAAACGATGAATATTTTAAATAATCAAGAAGCTTTTGCAGCTTTGCAAAAGGGCAAAAATTTATTATGCCGTTACATGGATGGTGAATTTTTAGAGCTAGATCAGTTCCCTGCAACCGTGTTTGGAAAACCTGAATATCAATTTTGCATTGATATTGAAAAGATCGAACTTGCTGGATTCACATTCACAAAACCATGCACATTAGATGAATTAATTGATGATCAAGAAATTTATGCAATCGACTTTTCTTGTTCAAATATTTATAAAAGTTCATTCAAATCTAATAATGACTATGTTTGCAAACTTGTTGCAAACGGAGTCGTTCAGCGAGATTTAAATAATGCCTCTGACCAACTTAGAGCCTTTCAAAAAGTTCTAGGCGTAGAAATGGGGATTATTATTAAGACTGTAGATTTTATCGAAACTGGTATCGATGAGAAAAAGTCCGAAGTTAAACAAAATAAAAAGCGTACAAGCAAAAAAGATACCCCGGAAGATCCGCAACTAGTAGAAGCCGAAAAAGATATTGTGCTTGATGGTATCAGCCGTAGTAAAACCGAACCTGAAATTAATTCGCTTTGCTATGACCTAGAGAAACACAGCTTCACACCAGAACAATTAAAAGCTATAGAGAATGCTAAAGATGCAAAATTAGCAGAGCTTGCATTAATTAGAGCTGAAGCTGAAAGTGAAAAACATGAATTATTCGACTCAGCTGAAGATCAAGCTCAAGCCCCTGAATTATCAGTTTTATGTGAAGCCTTTATTGATGAGATTTCTAATTCTAAGAGTAAAGAAGACTTAGATTTTATTCGTACTCGTATTAACTCTAACGGCGGATTAACTGAAGTTGAAAATGCTGAGCTATGTACGCGTTTAAATATTAAAGCAAAAACTTTTGAGAGCGCTGAACCCTCTATTGTTGTGGATGCACCTAATGAAGAAACAAATAATGATAAAAAACCTATCGAAGAGGAAGAAGGTAAATATCAAAAAAAACTTGTTGAGCTAAAAAAACGTGTAGATGAATCAAAGACAGTTACAGAAGTGAACGCTGTCACCAAGTACACAACTCAATGGTCAGCAGAACAACGTGCTCCTTTATTACAGCATATTCATAGACGCCTCGAGGAGCTTAAAAAAGATAAGCAAGCAAATGAACCTTCATTGCTTATAAAAATCCAAAATGCTTCAGACTTAGCCACTTTAGATGCATACGAAATTGACATTCATAGTCTAGATCCACTTGCACAACCAAAAATGATGCAAGCCATAACAACTCGAAAGAAAGAACTTGATCAAGCTAAAAACGAATATTTGATCGATGAGGATCTGCCATGAAATTTAGATATTCATCATCAAAAAGAACATTAATTGTTATTGGCGATTTCATGAACCACCACTTTGACAATGTGAACGCTTCAGAAATTGAGCAATGTCTTTATGACGCAAAGCTAAAGGAAGGCAGCTGGAGGAGGTAATGCGAACGGTCGTTAAACGCAAAAACCTCCTTGCATTCAAAATTTGGTTAGCCCTCTTGGGCTACCAGGTCAAAGATATGCAAGACGGTCGCGGCTTTAATTTTAGATCTAAAAAGCAGTACGGAATGGTTACTCGTGAATTAACAGGTAATGAGTTGGCTAATTCACTTGGTAAAGAATTTGAAGAACACCTGAAGGCTTAACTCGGTGTTTCTTCCTGGAGAGAACAAATGTCAAATTTATCAGAATTAAATAAACACCTTTTTGCTCAATTGGATCGTTTAAGTAATAACGAACTTAAAGGTGATGCTCTTAAAGAAGAAGTTTCTCGTGCCGGTGCTGTAAACGAAATATGTAAGTCAGTTATTGAGAACGCTAATTTACAACTTCAGGCTACTAAGCTCGTTGCTGAGTATCGAGGCATGAAAGAAGGTGCTGAAAATCTTCCTGAAGCTTTCCAAGCAACTCAACGGACAATTAGCCATGGCTAAAGGACATGCTATTAAATACACGCCTGAGCAGTTGGACTTTGTAAAGTCTAACTGCACCCTTGAGCGTAAAGAATTAACCGAGCTTTTCAATGAAAAGTTTAATACGCAACTGTCAGTTCAATGCATTAGTAGTTTATGTAAACGCAACAAATGGAGAACCGGTCGCACTGGTTGTTTTGAAAAAGGAAGTGTTCCCCCTAACAAGGGTACGAAAGGTTTAACTGGTGCAAATCGAACAAGTTTCAAGAAGGTTCAAGACGTTTGGAATAGAAAGCCTATTGGGTACGAACGAATTGACAAAAAGGATGGCTATGTTCATATCAAAATTGCAGAACCTAATGTTTTTGTCCTAAAACACAGACATGTATGGGAAAAACATAATGGCCCTGTTCCTGATAAACATGTGATTGCATTTAAGAATCAGGATAAAACTGATTGTCGAATTGAAAATCTAATCTTAATGAGCAAAGCAGAAATGGTTCGATATTCACAAAGCTTTCATAAGTTGGCTAATCCTATAACGAATGAAACTTGTTTGATTATGGCCAAGGTTAAAACCAAAGCATGTCAGTTAAAAAAAGAGGATGTACAAAATGGTTAATGAAAAAGTTGAAAGAGAATTATTTGTTGCCTTCCTCAAAACCAAGGGCATCATGAAAATAGATTGGAATTGCATGGGCGTTATTACAAATATGGTTCGAGAAGCTGGCTGTGCTCTTGGTTATAACGACGTTGAATTAATGCAAGAAACCTGGATGGCTAAAGCAAAATTAACCACATGGCAACCTATCGAAACGGCACCTAAAGATAGAAATATCTTACTTCAGAATTCTGAAGGGGTTTTTCAAGGTGAATGGGATCCGAAGGATAAAAATTTTAATCCACTCATTTTGGAATATCACGGCTGCGGCTGTTGTGGTGGAGATGACCCACAACCTGATCGGTGGATGGAATTACCACTAGTTGTTGAATCTGGAGCTGAGCTATGAAGAAACTATTACTTATAACTTTATTGTTAAGTGGTTGCTCTTCTTCTAATGATGCAATCAAAGCCCTAAAAGCAAATGGATTTACAGATATCCAAACACATGGCCACGCCTTCTTTAATTGTAGTAAAGATGACACCTTTGCCACAAAGTTTACGGCCAAAAACAAAGATGGCCAGAAAATTAGCGGTGCTGTTTGTAGCGGCTGGTTGAAAGGTTCAACCATTAGATTTGATTAAGGTGATCTAATGAACATTATTTTAACTGAAGCTGATTTAGACGTAGCGCTAGAAAATGGTGATTCGTATACAGACATCCTTAACCATGTCGCATTCTTACTTATTGAAAAGGTATTGGTCAAGACCAGAGGTAATAAAACCAAAGCAGCACAAATTCTTGGTATGACTCGAGAGACTCTAAATAAAGTAATAAAGCGCGTAAATGCTAAGCGGGAGGAAAAACAGAATGCGGCAAGCAATTAAAATAGAACCAGGTTTAATGGAAAAGCTTGTGGCTGTAGTTGAACGATTGGCTCAATCTAAAGAAGAGAGACGTGTTGGTCGTGAAGAATTTGCACACATGCTCAATATCGAACCTGAAACTTTAGACGCACGGATTCGTGAAGGCAGATACCATAAGCCATACAAGGATGGGCGAAAAAGTTTTTGGTTATTGTCATACGTGCAATCTGTCGTTACAGACACAAAAGAATCTGGTAAAGTAGCCACCTATTGAGGTGGCTTTATTTTGTACAAAGACTTAGGTACTTTTTCAATCTTGAGTACCAAATTGAGTATCAAAACCACATCAAAAATAAATCCTTTTATAAATCAGTGAGTTGAATCTAAAATGCTTCTAATGATCGATTAGAAGAAGTGAAATTCGCCTACATTCGTCCTCATTCGCAATCTAAACTCCCTCTTAATTTTTATCTAGTTCATGCATTCGTTTTAATTCGCCCGCATTCGATGACATCCGCTATTTTTGTGAGTAACATTGTGAGTAATCATATTTTTCACCTGCGTTACTCACTCAAATGCTCAATGACACTAAAATTAAGCAATTAAAACCACAAGATAAAACTTATCGTGTTGCTGATCAAGCTGGCCTTTGTCTTGAAGTTCGTACTAATGGTTCAAAGTTTTGGCGCTTCCGTTATCGGTTTCTTGGAACTGCCAAGATGATAAGTCTTGGTGAGTATCCAATTGTGACCTTGGCACAAGCGAGAAAACTAGCCCAAGAGCAAAAAACACTACTTAGCCAAAATTTAGATCCTTCTCAGCAAAGACAGGAAGAAAAAGCTCAGGCTCTATTAACTGAAATATGTCTCTTTAAAAATATTGCCAAAGAATGGTACGAAGGCAGAAAAGATAAACGTTCAGTTAGTTATCGACGGGCTGTCGAAACTGCATTTGAGAAAGATCTTTTCCCCAATCTTGGCAATAAAGATATTAAAAATATTACAGCATTTGATGTTTTGCAAATGCAAAAAAAGACTGTAGCTAGAATACGAAAACAATCTAACTTTGGTACTGGAGAAGCAACCGCAATCCTAAACAGACAAATTACTAGTCAAATACTTGATTATGCTATTGCCACATCTCGATGTAAGCAAAACCCTATCTCAGCACTTAAAAATACAATTGAGCGGCCTGCTAAAGAAGGTGCGCGCCCTATGTCTGACGAAGAAAAGAGTGTTTTCTGGAATAGGTTCACTAACTATAAAGGTGCTGCAACTACCAAAAATAGTATTTTAATTCTGATTTATTCAATGCTCAGATCTGTTGAAGTTACTCGACTTCAATGGGAGTGGATTAACTTTGAAGATGATTTAATTAGAATCCCACCAGCCACAAAGGAGCAGTTAAATTCAGGTCAACGTAATATCAAAATGAATAGGGAACATATCATCCCTATGTCAAAACAAGTGAAGGCTATTTTAATTGATCAACTATCACAGACTGGATCTGGAAAGTATGTTTTCTCTAGTGTGTTTAATCTAAATAAACTAATGAATAAATCCTCAATTAATAGTGCCCTTGCTTCAATGGGTTTTGATGATCTGACTGCACATGATTTTCGTGCTACCGCTTCAACCATTTTGCACGACCTTGGCTATCCTTCAGATCATATTGAACTACAGTTAGCACATGTAGATAAAAACAAAATTAGAGATACCTATAACCATGCTCTATATTTAGATGAACGTAGAAAAATGATGCAAGATTGGGCTGATATTGTAGATAGATGGGCTAGTTAAGAACCCTTAAATGTAAAATCACTTACTAAATAATTGAGAATTAGCAAATGAAAGATTGGGTCTACTTTTATATTGAGTACACAATAAAATATGGTGAGCCATTTTATAAAGAGATAGGATGGTCATTAGGTTTAAGGAATAATTTTATGGTAGTAAGTTTTATACATAGCTGACACCGGATTGATTATATAACTTTAGAGGGATCTATATATGTGCGCCAATTACGAACCTATCAGTAAAGATCGCGTCCACCTTTTAGATCTCTTCGAACCAACTTTCGACTATAAGGCGGATGTTTATCCCGGTTATGACTGCCCTCTTATTTTTTCCAAAGATGGGAATATTGAATGGCGTCAAGTTAAGTTCGGCATGATTCCTCCATGGAACCATGATTTGAAATTCTCTAAATACACTTATAACGCCAGAACTGAGACGGTAGATAAAAAACCTAGCTTTAGACACGCATGGGCTAAGAGTCAGTTTGCTTTAATACCAGTCGAAAAGATTTATGAACCGCGTTATGTAAATGGGAAAGCAGAACGCTGGGGGATTTTTAGAGAAGATGGTTTGCCTTTCACTGTAGCAGCTATTTACGACTCAACCGTTATTGATGGCCAACAAGTTAGATCTATGTCGATGCTGACTATTAATGCAGATAATCACCCTTTCATGAGCCAATTCCATAAACCAGAAGATGAAAAGAGATCGATTATCGTCATTCCAGAAGAGTATCGAGAAGATTGGTTGAACTGCAAGAAAGAAGATGCTGATCAATTTTTCTTTGAAATGCCCTTAGGTGAATTTACTGCTGACTATTTCCCAAAACAAAGAAAAACAGCAAATTAGTACCGTTTACTTTCCGACCAAATGCACTAATCACTGCGACAAGTTACGACTAGTGCTTATTTATCCACAACTTTTTAAATTTGAATTTATTCAGGCTCAGCTCTACCATTTATTTTGAATTTGTAACGTTTTCAAGATAACCATGAGAGAGCGAATCTTTGCACTTGTAGATGTGAATAACTGCTATGTCAGTTGTGAAAGAGTTTTTCAGCCTGAACTGAATAACCGCCCCGTTATTGTCCTCAGCAATAATGATGGCTGTGCAGTGGCTAGATCACAAGAAGCTAAAGAGCTTGGAATCAAGATGGGAGTTCCCCTCTTTCAAATCAGAGACATTGTAGAAAGACATAATGTTGTGGTGCTTTCAAGTAACTATAGTGTCTATGCTGAAATGAGCAAGCGGTTCATGGCAATCTTGCGCACGTACGTTACTGAGAGCGAGCAAGAGGTTTATTCAATCGATGAGTGCTTTTTAGATCTTACAGCTTATTTAAATAATTATGACCTAACTACCTATTGCCAAGGCATGAAAGAAAGGATATGGAAATGGATTGGCCTCCCTGTTTGTATTGGGATTGGGAGATCTAAAACTGAGGCAAAGATTGCAAACCACATAGCAAAGAAGAATAAAGCATTTGATGGTGTGTGTAATTTAGTTGCCATGGATCCATGCAATAAGGAATCGTATCTAACTTCAATTGATGTATCAGAAGTTTGGGGAGTTGGAAGGAAGCATTCTAAGAAGTTAGCAACCATGGGCATTAATACTGTTCTAGATTTAGCTATGGCCTGCCCTGAGTATATTCAGCAGCAGTTTTCAGTAGTCATGAAAAGAACTGTTTACGAGTTACAAGGCATATCCTGCATTGAGATTGAACATTCACCGCCAAGCAAAAAGCAGATCATTTCATCCAAGTCATTCGGACAGAAGGTTACAGAATTAATAGACCTACAAGAAGCCGTTTCACTCTACATGCAAAATGCTGTGGTCCGGTTAAGAAAAGATAGATTGCTTTGTGGCTGTATTATTGTTTTTGCTCAATCAAACCCATTTGATAAACACAGACCTTTCTTTAATAGGTCGCTTTCATTGCCTATGAGTGTTCCAACTGACAATGTAATGAGACTGGTCCAAGTAGCAACATTCTTAATAAGACATTTATATGCGCGGGGAATTGAATATAAAAAATGCGGGGTTATTTTGACAGGCTTGGAGCCTAAAGATACCTTTAACTACGATCTTTTAACTGATTGGGATAAGGTCAAAAAGGATGAGAATTTAATGACTACCATCGAACAAGTAGTCGAGAAGTTTGGAAAGCATAAAATTGCTGTGGGTAGTTGTAGATTGCCCAATAGAGGCTGGTCTATGACTCGGGACAAACTGACTCAGAACTATTTTAGTTGGGAAGGCTTACCCAAGATTAATAAGTAAGCCTAAAGGACTTTTACACAAATACCAACATTAACTGAGGTATTAATAGTGTGAGCTGTGCAACCTGAGAAGAGTAGGCACAGCATTGTGATGATTGATGCAACTTTAGTACGCTTACACATATAAGTTACTTCTTTAAAAAGAGTGCTCTTTCTGCTTCTCGGCGACGAACTAGACCTTTCATAACTTTACCACCTGCCTTTTTCCATGCAAGGAACTGATCTGCAGCACCTTGATAGTCACCTTTATTGAGCAACTTAAGCAATGTTGAACCCTTAAAAGCACCTGAGCCAATGTTGTAAGTCAATGATACCAAAGCATCAAACTGATTTTGATTTATGGGCACAGTTACAGATTCATTAACTGTCTTTTCAAATTTCGCTAAGTCATGCTTAAAGTAAGTCTTAGCTTGCTCAGGTGTGCAAATGTCACCTTGCTTAACCTTCACACCATTTGGATAAACTGTGGTGCCAGTGCCAATGGTCCAGACTCCAACACCATCGTCATAAGCTTTGAATCTTGTTCCCTCAAAACTTGTGATTAAATCTATACCATCATCACTTGTAGTTTTTCCACCTGGTGCAAGTTTTTCGACCACTTTATTTAGATCATCTACTTGTGCTTGCGTTAGTTTGCCACCTGCAATGACACGGGCAGCGTCGAAGAATGGTTTAGTTGTCATTGGATTCACCTTTCTTTTTCTCTAATTCAGAGCTACCAAAATAAAAGCCACATGCTGTTGTCATGGCGCCTGCAATAAAACCCAAAGCTGTATTAATTAGATTGCTATTTTCACGTGGCATATCCACAAAAAATAAAGCAATCACTAAAACAAACATCAGTCCCACTAATGCGAAAGCTAGATAAGCGCGAGTATTTTCACTATTCATTGCCCACCTCGGAATGCAAGTTTTGATTCAATGACAGCGACCTTCTGATTAATGTCCGATATACGCTGCTGTGTTACTTGGTTTGCTGAGACAATCCATGTACAAAAGGTGATAAGTGAAGCTACAGCTACCCCACTGACAATCTTAAGCAAATTGATCGCCCCTTTAGCTTGTTGAATTTCACCTTCCATTCTTTCGATTTTCTTGGCATTTTCATCACTAAGTGACTTATGTTGTTCATTGATAACTGTTAGTCGAAGCACAGTTTCCGAGAGCATCTTTACCTCTTGTTGAACAGAATCAAGCTTTCTCTCAATTCGTGTTCCATATGTTTCTGCTTCAGTCATGCCTTCCCCCTAATTTCGGCAATAAAAAAGCACTCTTTCGAGTGCCTTAAATGGTGATACCTTTTAGATTCATTCGAGTTTTCGCTTCATTGTAATAGCTTGTTAAGTCGCTATATCTATTTAGATTATCTGCAACAAAGTCGTAGCAATTGTATTTACCATCACCGATTTGTGCTTGCATTGTATTGCCAATAGTTACTGGCAATCCTGAGTCTACATATGTTGTGACGGTGCGTTGACCTGTGAAAGTTTGATCTTCTGCAACAACCATATAATCCATACGCTTATTATAGGTATCAATAAATGCAGACACGTAAATAGGTTTATTTAAAGTGGCCAAAGAAACAACACCAATTTGTGAACCATTAAATAAGACAGTTAAATTTTTATTGCCGGGACCATTTACATAGAACGTGAATCCCTGCATTGCACCAGACGGGTTATTAAATGTTCCTAATAACATTCCCAAAGCAGTAGGAAACTCAGTTACTGTAAAGACACCTGATACAAAAAAGCGTGTATCTACTGCAGGCACAAAAGATGTTGCTAAACCATTGCCAGCTGCCGAATTTTCGAAATGTAGATAATTCGGCGCAATGCTATAAACGGAATTAGACTTTGGAACCAACTGATCTGATAAATCATTTGAATAAATATTACCTTTCAGGGGCCAATAGCGATATTCATAATCTTTTGCTGTATATAACTTTGCAATATCTGCTGGATTTACTCTTACGCGAGCATTGTTTGAAACAACTGGAAGTTTAATAACAACGTTACTCATTAGATATTCTCGCTTATTGCTGTTAAAGAAAAATGTGGACAGATGTAGAACATTGGTTTTGTTTCACCTTCTACTTGGCAAGTATCTGTACATGAATCACGTAAATTACCGCTGGCACCTTTAAACAGTTGTAAGGATGAAGCTAGATAATCAATCGCATAATTCACAGTAACTGTTCCAGTCGGAGTAGTTGCAAGCTCAAGGACTACTTCATCACCGTTCTGAACATACCAATCAGTGAGCATGATTTCATTAGAGCCATCGAAAACTGCAAAGCCGCCCTGTCTTGTTGAAGCTAAATTAATGGTGTCAAAAACAAGAGGCTTATGAGGAACATTAAGTTTCACAGTAATTGTGTTCCCACTTATTGTTGCGCCCTTTGGCATAATTGCCCGCGGTTTAATCTTGTCATGTATTGCTTGTTTATACGCGCGACCATAGTATGCACCCAGCCACTTATATCCGACTTCAGATAAATGAATATTGTCAACGGCAGGTGGAAATGCATAAGTCGGGGCAATAAAATAAAACTTTTCTGAGGTTTGACACGCTTGTAATAAAGCCAAAGCAACCGCAGGCTTTTTATAAATAAATGTGCTGTGCTGATATGTAAACATTAAAACTGGGCTTGTTTGACCAGTAATTGCCTTAATGTCAGCTTCAGCATCAGCTTGAAATTGAATTAGAGCCGCATAATGAACTGGTTGTGTGCTATCTACACTTGCTTCGCCCTGCGCCCAATTTATTACATGAAGGGCCAAATCTGGGTTTAGATTTTTAGCCCCTGTGACATGGTTAATGAATTGCGTGTTATACCACTCAGAACCTTTCGAAAGTTGCTGGATCGTATAGTTACCGTGCCCTGCTGTACTTGCGAAAATCACATGATCTTGCGGTTTAATCCCATTTTCTTTGTATGCAGATAGAGAAGCATAGTTAGCTGCTCCTGAACAGATTGTCTCCCCTGAGCGAATTTCACCGTCTGGTGTGGGCTTGGCAGTATCTTCAACGAGTGGTTTTAAACCCGAGAAGTCGCCACCATTCCCACGAACACCACTCGCAAAGGTCGTATTAAAGAAGGGCTGTGATGTAGAAACCGCTACGTTTTGACCCACACCAGTTGATAAAGATTGTCCATACGCAAGAATATAGTTGACAGCTTTCACACTCATCGTAAAAGGCAAAGGTACATCTGGTTGACTTGAACTGCCTGAAGTACTTCCTGGAAACACTCCGAAAAGCTGATCTAGAATTGCGTCGTATCCTAGGATCGTATTTCCAACACTATCTATAACAAGTGGATATTTACCTACCCCTGTGAATACATGCATTGAGCTGAGGCGCTTATTATCAATTAAGCCATTCCCATAAAGCTCATCTGTGACAGTGTTTAATCCGAACAGGACATTGAAATTACTGTCCATATACAATGGGATTGTTACTGCGCCACTATAAAAATTGAAATCTCGGAACTGGAAGCGAGAGTCAATAGAATTAGCTTTAACAGTAAAATCTTTCGCTTGGTCTAGCTGGCTTAAGCCTTCATTTATCCAGTTTGTTCCATTCCATAGGTACATTTTCTTTGTATCAAATGCATATCCTACCGATGGATTGACCGTAGGAACTGTTGCAAGTAACGCTGCTTCTGTTGCATAAGCCTTCCATCCTCCAGTTTCCATCAAAATGCGAATCAGTTTTGCAAGTGTTGGATACTGCATGCCGAGCCGTGTTAATACGTCTTCAATTTCAGTGCCGCTAATAAATTTTTCTAAGCTTCGAGCATCTGCTTTCGCATCCTCAAGCTCTTGCCGAGTAATGATTTCACTAGTCATTACTTTTCTCCAAGCATAAAAAAAGCCCCAGTTAAGGGGCTTGGATTTCTGTTAATTAATTAAATAAAGTCATGGTCACGCTCATAGAATCGGGCATCGTAGTTAGATGCTTTCAGCGTGTTAGTCATTTGAGTTTGAGGAGTAAGTTCTTCAAGCATGAATGCCTGTGCTTCTGATTGATCAGCGCGAACTAGTGTGTAGAGTGTTTTAACATATCGATCGTCGCTCACGACAAGTGGTTGTACTGGTGGTCGGCTAAGCACTACATGATATTTATCAATACCTGCTGTACAGGGCACTACATCAACCATGGCATTTGATATTTGTAAGTGAATGAAGTAATCACTACCAACATCAAATGTGCATGGCTGAGAGGTTTGGATAATCAGGCCATCTACGCCTTCAACCTCACCATCTTGTGTATCAACAACTGTATTATCTGCCATCAAAATACGATCATTTCGAATCAGCAATTCAGACTCGTCTAGAACCTCAACTTCACAAGACATGTATTTGAATCGGAGCTTGTTCCACTCCCTCCATGCTCTTGTTTTGGCCTGAGCTTCATTGCGAATACCTGTTGTCGTAATCTTCAAAGGATTCTTAGGCGTGATGTCTTCAGGAATAATGTACTTAACTCGCGCATCATCCTCATCGGATGTATATTCAAGCTCTACCCCGTCATAATCTTTCTGTACACCGAATGTATAAGACCTTTTCTCAGTTAAAGGAACTTTGTTCCGGTGATTAAAAAGTAACACTGCATTTTCTTGAGGTTGTTCAAACTTGAGACGGGTTAGACTCCCGAACCGGTACGGCTCACAGAATGCAGAACTAGCGACCATCCCTGCAATTTCTTCAAAGCTTAGATTGTCATCATCGATCGTGTAATTAAACTCAGACATAAGGTCTGAACCAAAATAAGCATTAACTTTGGTAATCTCAGCATTAATTTGTGCAATGTCTACCTCAGCACTGGTTCGGCGTCCAATGTGCTCATCTAAAGCCAGATTAATAAGTGCTTGCCCTGCTGATCGCGTGACCTGTAAAGGCCCTGTTCCATCAAGTGGAAGCTTGCGATTCACTAAACAGTTCAGCTTACGTTCTTTAATGCTAAGTGCACCATCTGTGGCCACTGTGCGAGAACGCAATACAGTCACATTGCCATAATCGCTAATCGTTGAATCAGCCATGCCATACACAGACTTAATCTTGCAAGTATCTTGTGTTTTACCTGCTTGAGTTGCTGTTGTGCGGCTTAACCGGAAACGGAACGAGCCAGCCGTAGGCAAATCAATGTAAATCGTTTTACCAAACTGTGACTTGTTATTAGCTCGAATCTCTTGGTTAATGGTTGTGATAGATCCGACTGGATCACCGTTACTATCAATCGCCTGCAACTCAATAATTACTGTGATTTTTTCTTCCCATACACCACCTTTACTGTCTTGATAAAATAGACCATTAGGAAAGAAGAAGTTAAATACAGCTTGGGTAGCTTCTGGCATGTCAAAGTTAAACCACCCAACATACTTAGAACTTACCGCATCAAAACGGACTAGAACCTCTTGTCCTTGAGTGTTTTGGTTTGGAAGTGTCAGCAACTTATCCCAATCGCTGTTAATGGCTGATGGATTTACTAAAGCAATCGTATCGGCTGTAACGCTATTGATGGTGTAAGTGTCGTCAAGGGTTATTGAGTTTGAGTTTCTATTTAAAACAGCGCCAGCTGTAATAGTGTAGCTCTTATTAACATACTGCCAGTTAGCATTGATCTTTTCAGGATTTGATAAGGTAATCTCATAATGAAAACCACCTGTAATCACTGTCTTTGTTACACCAGAAACAATATATTGCCCAGATAAGTCGCGCGTATTAGTTTCAGTTACTTCATCGGGCGGAGTTCCTGTCACAGTCACAATATCAACTAACGCACCAGTCAACTGCAAACCTTTAAACAAGTTCGGATTATCAATATTAGTGGATGACTCGATGATAACCATCTTGTCTTCATTAACCATAATTGAGCCTGAAAGGTTCACATCCTGCACACCATACACAGCACCACTTAATGCAGCACGGTCATTTGCGGCAAAGTATTGTGTAAAGTCTAAACCTGCACCTTTAATAAGGTTTGGGCTTTGGAACCACACATTACTCGACTCGAGCACTGCACTATTAGGTAATTCGATAGTCTGACCATTGATAGACGCTGAGTTGCGTACGAACTTTGGAAGCTCCGTAAATGCCTCGCCTACTTGATAAATTGGAGTTCCAATAATTGAAGTAAACGGGTCATAAACTGATACTGATGTGCCAGATATGTTGGCTACATCTGTGTCACCGTCTCGCATATCCAAAATTTGGAAATACCCTCGGCCAATACACATCAAACATTCTTCAATTTCGATGCCATCTTTATAAATTGTGTAGGTTTGAGCGATTAGATCTGGATAAGAACGAATTCTTCCGAATGGGTCTGGAATGCGTGCATTAAGCCTTGCTTGGTTAGTACGCTGTGCCAATTCATTATTTGCTGAGCCTGCCTGTTGTGCTTGAGGCTTTGGCATCGTTAAAACGGTATAAAGGCTATAAACCGCAGTCGCTGCAACAATTGCATAGTATAGATATGGCAACCACCAAACCACTGCACCCTTAATTACTACATAGAACGTTCCATCAAGTGACTGCAAATGCTTAATCTGAGCATCAATGATTCTTGGATTGCATGGTGTTACATCACAAGAATCTGCAATGTGATTATGATAAATCCTTGCATCTTCAGGCCATACTGAAAACTGCTGATAGATATAAGCTAAAACATCCTCAACATATTCTTCAGAGCGGCCTTCTTCACTGTACGGATCAGGAACGATGATGACTTTTTTCAAACTCATTTATAAAACCTCGTTTCCCGAAAGTTCATGGAAATAATTTCAAGTGGAACGTACTGCACTCCACGGCCTGTTAAATGCAAAACCTTGTCGCAATAAAAAAGCCCGACATGTGCCGAGCTTCTTTTGCCATTCGTAAAAAAAACAATACAGGGGGAAATAGGCTCCTTTAGTTTCTTGAAGCTACCCTTCCCATTTAAAAATCGCTCTAGGCGTTTTTTAAGTTCTTGCCCTGTAACTTCCTTCCATGCTTCACATAGAAATTCATTGCAGGTGTAGTCTTTCGTCCAGACTCGATTATGGAGATGATCTAGGTTCATATCATGCCCCGCAACAAAGGGAATCTTTCTAGAGAATAGATTTCACCAGTCTTCACGCTGTTAAGTTCTGGTGCCTGAGCATCGAAGGTACAGTTGCCTGAATTGTCCTTTGATAAAGTGGCAATCTCTAAAGTCTGCAATGAAACCATTGGAGCCGTTAAATCATCGTCACGATAAAGTCGCCATCTAACAGAAGGTCGAAATTTCCAGTTGGTGCCTAAACGTGCTGAAACAACAGACTTAATTAGTTCATCATCTACATCAGCAATTGTTAGACTTAACTTCTGATCAAGGTCATTCGTGACTGTAGATCTTTGAATAGCCATCGGCTGATATTCATAAGCAACGTCTGGCCCTGCTGACTCATGCTTTACAGTCACACCTTCAGTATCGTTTTTTACGAACCTGAAAGGCGCTGTAAAGTCTGGATGTGAAATCTCTATACACTCTAGCGGCACTACGCCACTGCTGGAGTTTAGAAAGAACGAGGTATAGTCAGGCATCTAAAGTCCCTCCATTGCCGCAGGCAAGTCTTCATTTACCAATTCTTCCAATGGATTTACCAATGAAGCCAAATCTTGCCCACCATTTCCCGTCTCGACAATGATCTTATTAAGTTCAGAGTCTACAATTGGTTTAACTCGCAACTGAGCTGTAATTGTATAAACTGGGCCTTGCATGCTTGTGAGTTGGAAGCTATCTGGAACAAACAAACATTCGTAAGGCTTAAACTCTGGACCATTCACCCGAAGTGAGGCATTAAATCTTTGACCAGGAGTCTCAGACCACACGTTATAGAACGCATGCAGATATTGAAATCCAACATCAAAGACTTTCCATTGAACGCTAACAGTGTGGAAGCTATTTTTACTTAGCCTTCTGTTCCGCGGTGCTCCACCGTCTAGCTCTTGAGAGCCTACCCCACTTCGAAATGCAACCGAATAGCCTTCTTGTGTTGAGCAATACATTAATGTGTTCATATAGGCCTCATAAAAAAACCGACCTCATTTAGGGTCGGTTTTATGTTTGATTATTCATTACTTTCTCTAACTGTTGAGTCGCCAAATCAAAACAGCAATTGAACCAATTAATGATGCTGCGCTAGCTGTCACAAGGGATATGGCTTTACCCCACGCCATAATGATGGCTACTTTTCCTGCGTCTTTCGTGCTCATTTTCCCCTCTATACTAATATTGGGTTTGGTGTTAATATTCTCGTTAGATTGATTCATTAATAGTTAATTCTCCTTGACTGTTAATTAAAACCTCAGTGCGTCAACACTGGGGTTTTTGCTTTTTCAGGATTTTAAATCCTTCCATTTTTTAGTTCATCCGTCGGTTTTTCCGAGTTCAGAAATAGAAAAAGCCGCCCTCAGGCAGCTCTTTGTTTGTTCTCTCTTATACGTGATACTTCTAACGGTTTTACTTACATTCCGTTTACAGTTCTTCTCTTATGTGTGTACTTCTAATTAGGTACTTTACTCATCAACAGGCTTACCCTGACCAAATTCAACAAGGCTTAAAGTTGAGATATCAGACACACGGATCTGAATACTTAATGGTCTGCCCGCAGCAGGGAACAATTTTGAGTTTTGAATATATTTTGCATCTTTAAGATACAAAAAATGTTCTTTAAGTGAGTCTGGAAATTTAATTTCCTCACCATCATCTAACTTTTTAATTATTTCTTCTCTTGGCTCTTTGATATGGGAATAAAAGAATTCCTTCCAAAGTGAATTTTCTTCGAGTTCGAAAAATTCTTCTTCACTGATTGCAGTGCCAGTAATTACGCTGCCACCAACCCCGACTGTCACATAGAAATCTGGATAATCATCTTCTCTATGTGCATTTTCAGAAATTGCTTTTATCAATAAATTAGTATCATTTCTACTCATTCTTCTTTTCCATAAAGTTTAATTAAGAAGATTAGAATCTATCAAAGAATAAATTTAATAGCCACCGAAGTGGCTACTAATTATTGCCGTCTAGGTGTTGCATTGTAGTTTTGCTTGAATGCCTTGCTGATTCTACTATTAGGGTTTTGAATTCCCTGTAAGAAAACCTGTTCTGCAACTTCTCCAGCAATCTGTCTAATGCGAACATCTAAAGAACCATCGTCATTTCTAGTCACATCAGCCGTTTGACCTTCCATGACATAGACATTCACAATTGGTTCAAGGACTGTGGCACTACCATTAGTAGGATTGGAGTTAATGGCGTTGTACTGGTTCATTTCGCGTTGGGAATCTAGATAAGTTGTGAGGTCTTGGTTTTGTCTTCTCGACAGAACTCGCTCTCCTTTATCTAAAATATAAGATGCCTCTGCTGGAACATTTGTTTGTCCTCCATGGAAAATCCCTGACACTGATTGGATATTACCGACAATACTTGCAGTACTTGCTGCAACACTCGCCATAGCTGCTAAGTTATATGGGAATGGATTTGCTGCTGCTTCAGCAATACCTGTCTGAATCGCCATAATCGAACGAGCAATAGCAAATGCCTTTTCTGCTGCAAACATGATTTTATAGGCTTTAGATTGCTCACCCCCTATAGTTTTGAACATATCCGCAACTGAACCAGTAATTTGCTGACCATAAGACATTTGAAGATCAAGTTTGGCTCTTTGATATCTCTCTTCAATATCTAGCAGCTTTTTCTTACCTTCTTCCTCTGTAATGAGATTGTTTTTCATAGCCTCTTCAACAACACTAGATCGAGATTCTTTGCTCTTATCAAGTTGAAGGAAGTCATTAGTCTCACTTAGCTCGCCATTTAACCCTCTAAAGTTATCCCAGGCATTACGTCTCTTCCCCTGAACCTCGAAATCTTCTGATCTAAAAGATGCGTTAAGGAGTTGATTTCGAAGCAGTGGGTCACTTGTGGTCTTAATTATTTCTTCTCTTTCAAGTCTATATCTCTCCTGCATGTAGTCTATTTCATGCATGTAGGATTGTTTAGCTTGCAATACACGCTGTTCTCTAGCCAATTGTAGGATGCCAATTTCTTGATCGTACTCTTGCTTAAGCGCATCAAGACGAATTTGCTTTAAATCATCCGTTAACTCAGTTCCTTCCTTGATTTGCATCTGCTTAGTTTCATATGAGTATTTAAGCTTCTGCTCTTCACTCCAATGAAATTGATTGATTTCATATGTTAATTCACGCAAATACAATTCTTTATTCAATTCGGCCCGAGCAGTTGCCTTTGCAATATAGTCTTTCTCTTCATTTCCAAAGTTTGCCTTTCGGATTTCAGTCAATTCACGCTGTAAATCATTTTCAATTTGAGTCAATTTAGGAGCGTAACTATCTGCAAATTGATCACGTAATCTAGCTTGTTCTTCAAACAATCTTTTAGCTTCATTCGCCTCTTTTGTGGCCTCTCGATTTGCTTTGCTTGACTCCGAATTAGACTTACGTGCAGCTGCTGCACTATTGCGTCTAGCTTGGGCAACCGCCTCCTCACTTGCTTGTAGTTTTCGGTTGGCGGCAAGATTCTGATCAATAATTTTTGCATCTTGCGCAGATATCTTATTGCCATTCTGAACATATGCCTCAGCAAAGGCTTTTGCTCTTTCAGGATCAAAACCATAATTTCCAATAAGTTTGTTTGTAAGCTCTGTCTTAAAAGTACTTTGCTGTAATTTCTTTAGATAGTCACTTAGTGCATTAGTTGCATTATTTGCAGCACCTGCAACACCATCAAAACTGTTCGCATGGATATTATTCTGATTAGCTGCGTTTTGTGCTGCATTACCTTGAAGCTTCGCTTCTATACCTACAGCTTTTAAGCCATCTACTAACTTTACGCCTGCAAAATATGCCTGATCATACCCTTCAACTTGTTTTTTAAGTGCGTTATAGAGGTCTGGCGGAATACTCATGCCATTGAGTCTTCTCAGTGCTTCTGTGTAGCTAATTGTTCCTAGGCGAGCTTCATTGGATATTTTTGTTACCTCTACATTTCCTTGTGCAAAGTTTTGAATATCAATTAAAGCCGCACCTGCTGCTAATTCTGCATCGCGTAAAGCCTTGTTCTGGGCTTCTAACGCAGCTGTCATATCATTTATAGCTGACTGTTTTTCCACACCATGAAGTTTACGTAACTCTTCTGCTGCTTGATTTGCCACCTCTGCTTGCTCTTTAAGTTTTTGGTTAGCCTTTTCTGTTCGATCTTGCATATACATGTAGCCAGCAGCTAATGCTGTAACACCGATAGTTAGAACGCCTGCCCAACCACCGACCAGACCGAATATTTTAGAACCTACGCTTGTTGTTGTGTTTAACGCATTTTGTGCCGCAGTTTGGGCTATTACCGCTTGAGTTACTGCATCTGAAGCAATTTTGTATCGTGCGTTTGCAGCAGTTGCACCAAATTTGGCTTGCGTCTCAGCATTAGTTGCCTGAACATTTGCAAGGTGCGCTTTAGCTTCATTTACTTTTAAAGTAGTGAGGATGAGTGCATCTTGTTTTTGTGCTTGATCAGCAACCTTTTGAGCAGCAGAAGCAACAAGATCCGATTGAACCGCAACTGTTTTCGAGATTATCGCTTTGGTGATTGCTCCAATTCCTAATACAACTGCACCATCTGCCAATAATTCAAAGTTGTTAGCAAGACCTTCTATTGAGCCTGAAAGTACTTGCGCAGCACCTGAGCTTCGACCAGCCTCTCCAATGAACTGAGTTAAACTATTGCTTAATAAGCCCAATGATTGACCAATTGTTGAATCAGTTTTGCCAAATTGTTTGTCAGCTTCATCTGACATTTTTAATAATGCTTTGGTGACCTTCTCAGAGGTTAATTCTCCATTTTCTGCCATAGATTTAAGTTGACCAATAGGAACATTCATCCCTTTTGCTATCAACTGCATTAATCCATAGCCATTTTCCATTACTGAGTTGAATTCATCCCCTCGCAATGCACCACTACCAAGAGCTTGACCTAATTGCATAATGGCAGCATCAGCTTGGGTTGCTGTTGCTCCTGATAGTGCAATACCTTTAGAGATAGTTTCTGTTAATCGACCAATATCCTCTTGGGCTAGCCCAACATCTTTGGCATTCATTGCTAGTTTTTGATAGACAGTAGCAGTCGATTCCCATGATGAACGCGAACGTTGTGCAATCTCAAAGGTATTATCCATTGCTGTGTTTAGTTGGTTTTGTCCATCTGTCACAAGCTTCAGTTGGTTCTGGATGCCAGTGTAAGTATCCATCTTTGAAACTGCTGCCCCGACTGTAACCAAACCAGCCATGTACCCTGCTAGCTGCCGAGTAGCTACTGATAATCCATCCATTGATTTGGTGGCAAAGTCACCTTTACGCTCAATGCTATCTAATTCATTGCCTAGATTACGCGCGTTACGCTCTGCATTTTTAGCATCAATTACAATGACGAGACGTGATTCTTGTGCCATCTTACTTTCCTCTAGGCAATAAAAAACCCCGCAAGTGCGGGGCTTTTCTTCTGGTTAGATATTTAAAGGTTAGAAGTATCTTGTTCTATCTTAGTGTTTGGGACATACCTAATAGATGTTCTAACAATAGAATTTGGAATATATGTATGTGAAAGCTCAATTGTAGTTTCTTTAGTTTTCCAAGTTATCTTATTCAGTGATTTGAAAACCGGCTCACCATATTTTTGTGTTAACAGTCTATGTAACTCATTAAATTGTGATGCAGCAATTGCTCTATTATTCTGTTCATTACTAACCACATTCGTCTGAATTAGACGATCATTTTCATCAAATAAGAAATTTGCTGTATAAGTTCCTGATGCAATAATTAAGTCATTAATCCTGACTTTTCCAAAAGATTTAAAATATTGCTCTGGCTTAATCTCTACCGCTTTACCTTTCTCAGCCTCAAGCACTTGTGCTGGAGTCATCTCCCAATCAGTATTGCCATATGCAGTCCCTTTAGCAAAACTTACTATAGGGAAGATAATCATTGTTATCAGTAAAATAATCTTTTTCATAAAAATACCCTCATATTTGAGGGTAATTTAACAAACTGTACAAAATATGTCACATAAATAAGAAACTTGCATAAGCCAAGTTTTATTTTAAATTTAAATCTTATTTTTTTTCAAAACTTCTTCAACTATTGATTTAAGCTTATTTTCAACAATTTCACCCATTACCTCTTCAAGGGTACTTTCTAAAATCTTTTTTAATTCATTTTTGAATAATATATTTTCACTAGTTAATCTTTCATTTTTATTTAAGAGATCAGTGTACATTTGATGAAGTTGATCGATCTCTAATGTATTAACATTATCAATGAAAAAGCTTTTATCGAGTCTAGCAACGATATCAGCATTCATTGAGCGGTTATGCTTTTTAGCTGATTCAACAATCTTGTCTTTAAGATCTTGCGTCATACGCATCTTATATTCAACATCTGCCAGATTACGCCCCATAACTATCACTCTAATATAATTTCAGTCATTAAATTAATAATAATATCCCTAGTAGGGATTGACAATAAATTTTTATAAGAATAAATTAAAAACATCCCTAGTAGGGATATAAAAACGCCCCGATGATCTTGGCGGATGACGGGGCGAGTTATCAACCACTTTGAGGTAATTGATATGTCTAGTTTATCACTAAGCTTTAATGATGTGAACTTTTCGCCTGTTCAGCACAACAACCAAATTTGGTTAACTGCAAGTGAACTTGCAAAGGCTCTTGGTTACGCCAAATCTGATGCAGTGACTCAAATCTATGAACGTAATAAAGATGAGTTCAATAGCGATATGACCTTGACCCTCAAATTGAGTGTCAAGGGATTTGGTAATGGAAACTCACTTAAAGAAACTCGTATCTTTAATCCGCGGGGGTGCCATTTAATTACCTTCTTTGCACGTACTTCTGTTGCAAAGCAGTTTCGCAAATGGGTGCTTGATGTTCTTGATAAAGAAATTGGCGTACCAGTTGCCAAAACCCACAAATCAGAACGTGAACCTCTAACCAATGCTGTAAATCTTCTTGTAGCTAAAACTAAGCATTTGAATTACAGCGATGCTTATAAATTAGTTCATCAGCGTTTCAATGTTCAGCATATTGATGAAATTCCATACGATGTAATACCTGTGGCTGTGGAGTATGTTCACCACTTAATTGCTATGTACAGCAAGGCAGAGAAATACAAGGATACTGAACCTCATATTCACACAGTATTGCGCGATAAGAATGTTCAGTTCTTGATGTGGTACGTTCCAATACTTGCTAAGTTCATCAAAAATGAGATTTCCCCTGCATTAATAGCTATCCAAAGTAGTTATGCGGGACGCTTATATTCCTTAGCCCAAGAAACAGTTTGTCATGTGAACGTTTTAAATCGTAAAGCTCTTGGATATGGTATTAATCGTTTAGAGCATGTCGATTATCAGCCTGTTCATACAATCGAATGGTATCTTTCTTAATAATTGAGTGTTAGAGGCATTGTGATTTTAACAATGCCTCTATTTAACAATTGGTTATTTGAGAAGCAATAAAAACCGCCCTGAGGCGGTCACTTAATATCATCTGTTTTTAATGGATTGGCTTTCCATCTGGCAGATAATAATTCTAAATCCATAAACAAGGTATCTTTTTTTGCTACTTGTCTAATTTGATTCACAGTTGGATATAGCTTGTCCCATAACTTTACAATGTTGGCACAATGAACCCTTTTAAAAAGCCCCTCATCCAGCAATCCGGTGTTAAGAGCACTTGCATAGAACTCATTTCTGTTCAGAACCAACATGAGATTCTTTTTTAATCTTTTATCCCCAGCCTGTAAGTCGGAATCATGGGACCTACATATTTCAGCTAATGCATCCTTAGATACATCTTTATTTCTCGACTTATACTCGACAGTATTATCAATGAAATCGTATATATCTGTTTTGGCTTCAAATAAATTCGTGTCTCGATAGTCGTCAATAATAATATCTAAAGTTGCTCTTTCCTTGGCTGTCTTTTTGGAAGCATTAATTGTCATGAAAGCAATTACAGCAGAAATCGCAATAACTATTGTTTGAATAAACACAAAGACATCTGATCTTTGCCAACCATTGAAATTTGCAAAATCAATGAAAATAGGAACTTTCGGAATTAGAATTATAAAAAAAGCAGAGACTGCAATTAAAACAGCAACTCTGCTTTCGGTTAATTTAAACATTACTACAAATCCCAGCCCTCAGATAAAACCATAGCTGAGAATTTTTCAACAGAGTGGTTTAATCTTTTCATAACTTTTCCTATTTACTTATGTGACAAATAAAGCGACATCCTTAGAAGCCGCTTTCGATAGTCAGTCTGTTACGGTCCGTTATAGTCCGTGATAGTCTGTTATGGTCATCATATTTACTAATGACAAAAGTGTCAATACAGAATCATCTAGTCAATGTCAACCACTTGACCGTATTATGTTACATCGATCGCGCTATATCACGTCGCAAAGTCTAAGTTATGCACCGAAAGTCAGCATTTAAGTCTTCGTCGCTCGTTGCGTCGCCTTCTTATGAGCTTTATCCAAGAACATATCGTCAAGTGTAAATATACAGTCATTAAAGATGTATCGCTCAACTGGTAAGTCGTATTGCTCTACATAAGCATTAATTGCCGATATATCTAACGCCAGTGGAACACCTTGTTCATAGCGTCTAGATCTTGCAATTGTGTTGTATGCGGACAAGACGGCATTTGCTACATACGAATAGTCAGGCTTAGTTAAAACCTTAGTGTTGTTGAGATTTAAAGCTTTTGCGACTGCGCTTTGCTTTTTGCTGTAGTCGTTCGCTTCTTCTTCTGAGCCGAACTTTGCCCACTCGTAGAGGCTGACGACTTTCCCACAACATCATCTCGATATTGATTAGCTTCTGATTGGATCTTTTCAGATTCAGTACGGATAAATGACCAGATAGAAACACCTAAATCGCCCATGTTTAGTAACTTAAATGCATTCTCACCATTGAATGTAGGTTCAGTTTTTACCAGTTCACCTTCAGGACCTTCTTCAACAAAAACCACACCTTTCCAGTCTTCAATTAGATGTGAAGCTACCGCTTCCAACACCAATTCATGAAAGAGCTTATCTTCTGCTGTAGCCTTTGCGACATCAAAACCTTTAGCAGAAATTTGATTGTTTGCTCGTTCGAGTGCTACTTGGTAAGGCTTATATCCAATGCCTCGGATCTTGAACTCAGCAAGCACATTACCTTCTTTATCTTTATATTCGCGCCACAAACTGACGTCTTTATTTCTTTGAATATTGACTTCAAGAGCCATGTTATATCTCCAAAAAAGAAGGCAGCAATTAAGCTGCCAAATCAGTATTAAGGCGTTGCTGGTGTACGGGTAATTGTTGGTGCTTCATCAACTACAGTGTAGTCAAAAGAAGTATTTAAGATGTCGCCTGTACCACCTGTAGGTAATCCTGCGGTAATTTCTACTTTAGGAATGAATAACTCATATTCATTGCCTTCACTGTCAGTAATTGGCACACGTAGAGAAATATTGGCATTTGTGAATTGTTTAGCGTACATCTCGGAAGTGTTTTGAGACCAAGCTGCTGTAAATGAGCCTGTTCCTGCTGCAATCATTTCAAGAATCTTTTTAGGATCAATGCCACTACCTAAACAGCGTTGAACCTGCATTGAGTTATCCCAATTGAAAGTGAATGCTGTAATACATGAGATGCCAGCTTGAGAGACACCATCAATCAAAATGTCCCCGACTGAAATGTTAGACATTTTAGGATTGTCATCAGCTGGCGTTACTGTTCCCAATGGAGGAGTAGTTGCACCTAAACGACCTAGAGCCATTAACCCGAAGGTCATGGTAATTAAGCCTTGCTCTGGAATATCAATTCCAAAGGTGTTTACATGTGCGCCTTTAAAAATATGGTAGTCATTCACATCAGTGAAGCCGCGAAGCACACTGAATGTTTGACGCACATTTCCACCAAAAGTTAATACATCAGTAGCCCAGTTATTGAAAGCAGCTGCGGCCATTAAGTCTTGAATCAATGGGCTGTATTTGGCTTCACACGTTAAATCACCAGCATATTCAGCACCAGTAATCATTGATGATCGAGCAATGCGGGAATCTGCAATTGAATTAGACGATTCTTTAGTAACCGTGGCATCTAGTGCATTTTCGGTGAATTCAAATGTTTGACGGTCAAATGGGCTTGGCGTAACCCCAATTGTTGTTTCTTTAGCTATTTGTGTTAGCTGACGAGCGCCTGAACTCATAATAAGCTCCTAATTTTTTGGCAATAAAAAACCGCCCTAAAGGCGGCTGTTAATGAGTGCTTGTTTAAACAATTAACTGGTTTTGCTCAAGAGCTGAGAAAGACTTCAAGAGCTCTAATATCTTTCGAGGAACTTCTGAAAAGCATTCTCCATCACCTTTGAAAGGTATTAAAGGATGGTACTTAAAGTTTTTCAGAAGGCCGTGTATCTGTTTTTCCATGTCATAAATTAGCCCTGTATCGCCATCAACCAATTGAATAACCTCATAACCATAAGGTAACTTATGTGAATCGAATCTTATCTCTAGGCTATTAAGAGTTATTCCAACTTTATAAAAGCTTTCATCTTCAGAATTACATTTAATTAGATAAAGCTTTGCTCTTTTGTTCTTTTCTTGAGACAACTTTATATAACTTTCACGCTTAAAAGTGTTGTATTCAAAATGACATTTTACACACCCCCTACCTAACTTATGTTTTGCTGGGGTTTGCATGAAATCCCCATGCTTACGGCAAGTTATAATTACTGGCACATCAATATTTACATACTCAACTTTTGAATAGTCATATTTATCTTTATGAATTTCCTTAAATTGATTAATTATGCTTTCTGTTGAAAATCTTAATCGCTCTTTATTTATAACTGTTGAACATTTAGCACAACCCTTTCCTGCGTAATGGTTAGATGGAGCTATAAAGAAAGAGCCATGTTCACTACAAATAACTTCTAATTTTTTGTGATTACCTATGTATTCTGCTTTTGAATAATCATACTTCAGGCCATGTTTTTCTATAGCTTTTTTGATAAATTCGTCAGTTGTTAGTTTTCTCATAATGTTCCACAAACAACATTCAACACCAAGATATTATAGCATTTTTTAGTTGACCCTAAAACCAAATGTCACGTTGTACTGCACAAAGTTGCCATCATCACCAAGGTTCTGAACATCACCTTGTTTAATCTCCAATTGACCTTGTGTGTAGTATTCAAAATGAGCCAACCAAGCATCTGCAAGTTTTGTAATTGCTACTTCGTGAGTATTTAAACGAGCCATGCAGTTGATTGAGATAATCCCAGTTCGCCTTGTACAAGGTGTATCACCAATCGCAGCAATGATTGAACCACCCCAAAGCACGTTAATATCGCACCAAAGGCCATCAACCGGCACTGTAAAATCTTTATTAGGATATTTAATTCGGGTTTGCTCTATTCCAGTAAATGCCATTGCTCTAGTGATAATGGCTTGTCGTGCTTGATCTAAAGTCATTGCCATTTTTAACCACCGTATTTCTGAGCAATATAGTTAAAGGTAAGGCCATAGACGCCTTGAGGCGCTTGTCTTGAGTATCCACCTGTTGTCTTTGGTGTTTCTGGCTTATCAGTAAAGTCGCCATACTCGATTTTGGTTGCATAAGGCGCATTTGTTTGAATGTATACAACTGAATACGGAACTAGACGAGATAAAGCGCTTGTGCCTTTGCTTATGGTTGAGCCACCACCCTTGTCTTTCTCAGCTTTATTAAATGATTGGTCAGTTTGATTAATGCTGACTCTGTGTGATGCTCTAAAAGCACCTGTATCAACCGGACTTTGAAGAACTACACCCTGCAAGGCATCAATGACAATATCTTTCTGTTTTTTGGTAAGGTCGGCTTCAATTGTTTTTGTGAAGGCACTCGGTTTGCTGCTCCATACCATTATCGACCTCACTTTCTTGGTACATAAAGAATAAATCTTGGGCAATACGTTGAATTGAATATGCTTCAAATTCCCCGCTAGGCTCCTTCTCACCCATTAGTAGCTTTGTCCGCTGCCAAATATGCACAGCTTCATGTAGCAACAGCCCATAAATAACAATAAGTTCTTTACCCTGTGTATCGCCAAGTTGAACAATACACTGCCTTCCGTCTTCGTAGTAATCCACTTGAGCGGAGCAACCAAGCGAGAGAAATTTATCTGTATCGTTGATATTGTCGTACATCAGATCAAATTGGTCTTGATTGCGAACTAAAGTGTACTGAGAATGATCGAAAGGCGTGACATACCATTCAGGAACGTAGTTGTTATTAATCATCAAACCTTCCTTAGTTGGGCAATCCATGATGCGCCCGCTGGATCATGACCACAACTCATAACTCGATAATTACCACCTTCAATCACCCAAATGTCATTAACATCTGGCTCTATGAATGTGCCTGCAGCATCTTTCACTTCATTTTGCAGTAGAACGGCTTTAGCGTCTGTTGCTCGGTAATCTATAGGCTTCACCAAGTCTTTTAAATATGAGCCAAATAGGACGCCTCTACCGCTATATACATATTCGGTGTAAGTATCTTTACCTGTAGCGGGATTAGATCCAGTTATTATCTTTCGAGTACAGGTAAATGAATCTACAGCATCAGCAAGCTCATCTTCAGCATCAAAGGCAGCACCAAGTTCTTGTTGAATCTCATCACGCATTCCCATGGCTTACTCCGTAATGACAAACGTATTGATGTGGTACTTCTCACTAAAGAATGGTTCTAGAAGGTCAAGAATGAATTGCATATCACCACTTACTGACTCTTCTTTTCCTGCAACATAGGTTTTGCTTACTGATGTACCTGATTGTGCAGATACTGTTTTGGAAGCAACTACGCCTTCTTTTGTTGTATATAGCTGACCTGCTGCTGCAAGTTTTGCGAGATAAGCTCCAGCAGTAAGAATTGCATCTGGCACTTCACCTTCTGGATACTCTGGTAAATTTCTAGCATTAAGCCACGCATTAGCCTGCATTACAGCAATAACTGGGTCGCCACTTCCCCACCAGTTAGGCCCTAGCTTTTGAGTCACACTTTCGACTGTTACATAGTTCATAGCTTAATCCTAAAAATCTAATTAAGAAGGACGGCCCGAAAGCCGCCCCGCTTCACTTAACCGCCATTAGCTGGAGCTTCTGGCACAGGAACCGCTACTTCAGGGTCCTTAATGCCATAGTCGCCTGCTGTTTTGGCAGGGTCAAACATGGTGCCTGCTGCTAATGTGTCTGTCGCATCATCAGCATATCGGCGGTCTGTAGGGTATTGGTATTTGTAGTCTGGTTGCTTCTCAGCCATGACTGCTCTCCTTAAAGGTTAGTAATTAGGAAGCGGATTGAATTGTCTTCTGGTGAACCAACAAGCTCCCAGTTGGCTGCTTTCTGCAAGTCTTCCCATGAAGCGCTTAATGACTCACGATCAGTACCACCAGTTAAGGTGTTAGCTGGCGCAATGAAGCTAAACCCTTGCGGATGAATCAGCATATTGCGACGAGTCCACAGGATCTCATGACCAGCACCATTACCAGTTGCTTGAGTTTCTTCAACTGCCAGATCTTTACGGCCTGCTACAGAGTCATATGAGAAAGCACGAGGGCCTGCAAGAATCGTGATGAATTTTGCATTAGCACCTGTACCAATTTGCGTATTGAAATCTGTCTCAACTACAGCACGGCCGTTGTAGACAGTGATTGGCGGAAGGTTAGCACTTGTAGTCACCTGTTCAAGTAACTGTTGCTTACGCATTTTCGCTGCAATACGTGGATGAACGAACATCACACCACGGCCACGTAATTCGCGCTTCATTGTGCTTTCTGCATCAATATATGCGTCAACACTAAAGCCAGTAGCTTCAGTTGCTGTTGAAGCCGAGATGTCAGTTGTTAAGCGTTTTCCATTCGCATGGTCATAGTTACGCAAACCGATGACTGTTGCGCGTGCACGGTTTTCTGCTGCATCTAACCAGTACTTATTCAGTAAGCCACCGATCAGCTCAAGCGAGTTCACTTGTGATAGATATTGACCTAAAACTGACTCAACAAAGCCTTCGTTAAGGTAAGCAACACGACCTTGCATTGCACCTGCTTCAATTGTGCGAGGCATTGCAATATCAGTCAGAATGGTGTTGCCATAGTTTTGCTCAACATTTCCATCAATACCATTTACATACGGCACAGTGAAAGTAGACGAACCACTTGTTAGCAGTGCACGTAAACGGTCATCAGAAACGAAAGCACCAGATTGAACTAATGGTGATACAGCTATTGGATTTGGACGTAGATACGATAAAACTACGTTACGGTTAAATACTTCTACTAAAGAAGGCATGGAGTTACTCCCAATAATTAATTAATAAATTCGCCATTTGAAAGCGCTGTTGCGAATCCTTGAGGGTCATTCTTTTCAAAATCCGCACGCTCCTGGGCGTTCATTTCACTTGGTTTCTTGGCAGCTCCACCACCTGAACCACCGCCAGAAGCCCCACTTCCTGACGCATTTGAAGCAACAATTAATGGCTTGAATGCCACATTGCCGCGAAACTCTTTTTTGAGATCATCAATACTTAAGGCACTAGGTTTGCCCTGCGAATCTAGTACACGTACTTTGACCTCGCCATTTTCATCAGTTTCAACTTGAAGACGATTTGTAATGTGTGGAAGCAATACTGCCTCCGAGCCTTTGATAGAAAGCTCACTTGCTAATGTTTGTGCTGTTTGCCCGACAGTTAATTTGTAGACTTGGTCTTGCAATGCTTTGGTAGCTTCTGCGTGTTTTGCTTCTGCTTGTTCAAGTTTGGCTTTCCAAGATGCTTCAATTGCAGCAACGTCACCTTTTTTACGAGCTGCTTCTTCAGCTTCTTTTTGGGCCTTCTCTTCAGCTTCTTGGCGTTTTTCTTGCTCTTTTTTCTTTTCTCCAAGGAGTTGTTCCACCTTGTTTTTAAGACCTTCAAGCTCACCATTGTTTTGCTGCGGCAGACCTTCAACTTTTAAATAAAATGCACCGTCTTTTTCTTCATAAAGTGCCTTTATTTCATCAGATAAGCCCTCTAGGCTATCGAGTTTGTATTTCATGTTTTGCTCCCTGAGCGGTTTTGCAGTCACAAACTGCGGGCAATAAAAAAGCACCCCGATTGGAGCGCTATTGGTATTAATTTGATTACTTAGTCCATGCTTTTAGGATTAAGTCATAAATGATTTGTTGTTCTGGCGTGTTCACAACAACCGCCCTTAAATCCACCATCTTTACACTTCTTAAAGTCGCCACCATAAATACGATGCGTTTTGCAGTCATAACACTGACAACTAAAAACATTCACATAGACTTGCCATAAAAGCCACATAAACCCAAGCAAGCCAAAAATTGCAGGCAAGATAATGAAATACAAAACATATGCTTGACCAATCATAATCCCAACCTCTTAAACATTTCATCATCAAGCTTTTTTAGTTCAGCAAGTGTGAATGGCTGACCAGTTAAAGGATCTACAAACTTATCTAGAGAGTATTTACCCTCTTTGAATAGCTTGTATCTTGTAGGCCCAAGCCAAGACTTTTGAAAACCTGCATCTTGTTTATCAAACCAACCTTTGAAAGTTGTATTTGAATCCACTACACCGATTTCACCTTCACCATTCACTTTATTGTTGAATGGACGCATGCCTATTGTCTTTCCTGAGTCATCAGAAACGGGGATCAGAATCGATCTACAGTTTGGGTGAAGTGGTGGCACAGGATGGGGTTCATCTTTCTTATAAACCTTGTCAGAGTAAGCCATACAAATTTTAGAAGTACGGCTATCCAGTGTTGCAATGAACTTTACATACTCAACACCAATAGTCTGATACGTTTCATTCAAGGCAATATTTGATACATGACTTCGAGCAGTACGGACCATGGTAGAAATCTGGCTTCTACTCTGTTCAAGCAAGCCATCTTGGTAATTAAGAGCTTTCTTTCCCTTGATCCGCTGAACGATTTGTTGATTAGTTTGACCTTGAGATAAGCCATCCCGAATAGTTTGCTCTACTCTTACGCGAACATCATCAGCAATCCTCGCAAAGATAGAATCAAGTAAGACACCACCACTTAAAGGCGTTTTCTTTGCCTTAATTAATAGCGTCTTGCCATTCGACTCTAATTTGCGATTAGCGAGTGTTTTAGCTTGATATGTAGCTTCGTATACCGCTAGGGCTGTTGCGCTTACTGTGAAGCTCTCAAGCAATCCTGACGCTACACTTGCCTGCCAAGTCTGAACCAATGTCCTGACTTCTTTTAAAGCTGGCGTCGTGTATTGCCCTGCCATCAATGCAGTCTTCTCAGCATCACTCAAATCGTCTAATAAATCTCTTAACTTTGAAAGCATCTCGTTAGAGAGCGAATCAAATTGTGTTAGGAGATTATTAGTTTCAGTTGAAGACAATCGGTAGAGATAAGCCTGATGTGATACCAGAGCATCAAGTAAAGCTTGTTGTGACAACTGGACGATCATTTGTCACTCCTTAGATTTAAACCACCATAGGTCGATTGACTGACTCGCTTTCGATACGTGTTTGCTCATCTTCAAAGCTAATTTCTGGCACTTTTCCAGTTGTAAGCAGCTCATGGAATGTTTCCATGCTCATACGATTAGCAAGCACCATTTCCCAATAGAATTTAAGCGTATCAAGGTCAATCTTGCCTTTTGCAAAATCTTGCTTAATTGTGAGTTTCGCTTTAGATCCACTTCCGTAATATGCAGCACACCAGTTAAGCGCATATTCCATCGCCTCATTGGTATTAGCAACACACAAAGAAAGAACGCTGTACTGAGCTAGTTTTTCATTATTTGATTGGGTAGCAGTCTTATTGACCTGTTCAGTCTCAAGAATTTTGGCACCCATGGCCTGCATGTACTTTTCTTTAGCATCCATAGCCTGCTTTGCTAAGGTACTTTCAGTTACTTGTTTGTAGTCAAATGATGAGCCTTTCGGAAGCATTAGAGGGTTTTTAGAACCTAAGCGAACTCCATTTTTCTGCAACCAGTCGCGCCAACCTTCATCAAGTTCATTGATAACTGGCTGGGCTTGACCACAAATAAAAACCATCTCTTCATAGCTTGCGCTGTTCTGATAATGGGCCAAGTTCATCGTGACAATCGGTTCTAATGGGATTGGATCAATATTCCAGTCATTAGCCAAAGCCCCCAAAGGAATAAAGGGAATTTCATTCCATCTTTGGCCTAATGAATTCGTTGGGTAGAAAATATCTCCACCCTTTAATTCACCTGATTGATCAGTATAAATCTGTACGTAGTATTCATTCTTTTCATCAAGGCGAAGTACACGGTAAATATTTATTTCTTTCTTAGAGAATTCGTCTTCTGGATCATTTTCCGTAGTCTCCTCATGCAAGACAATGAGTTCAGGCTTATAGACCGAACCAACTCGCTTTAGGCTCCAGTTGATAATACTCAAAGATTCATAAAATACGATCGTTGGGCGAATACCCAAGCTCTCAGCTTGTTGCAAAGAAACATTGCCGTCGGTAGTCGGATAATCTACAAACAAACCACCACGTGCATGCTTAAGCAGACCTTGAACTGAAGACTGAGCAACTTGGTAAATTGACTTACCTGTACCATCAGCATCGTATTTAAGAAAATCCATTCCATCCGGCTCGAATGTTGGATCCTCAGCAAATACAACGCCGACCATCTTGTTTAATGTGTCTTTAGCAATCTCGTATAACACAGCACGGGTTAAGTAAGCCAAATAATATTGATCATTCTGCATTATGTCAGACGATACATTGGGTTTTGGTAAATAAAGTTCCCCACGTTCTTTAACTTTGGTGGAACCATCACAGACATCGTCGATAGTTTTCCAACGCTTTTTCATGTCTGCATAAGCTTGATGTTCAGTATTAACTGGCATTAGTAAACCATTCCTATATCTAGTGTTTTTGCAACAACCTTTTTACCCATAGCCACAGCAAACATACGGAAGCCGTCAGCACCGTGTGAGTGAATGTCATGAAGCGGGTTGTCTTTCCAACACCCAAGCTTGTCATTCCACTCTTTTCGGTAGTTCTCAAGATGGGTGATACCTTCTGCACATTTGTATTCATCAAATTCACATAAAGGCAGAATCTCACGGACCTGTTCAATACCATCCATTACGGTGATACTTGGCACTACTTCGAAGTTGACTGAATACTTCTCACCGTCATCAAGCACATAGCCTTCTTTGGCAATGTCTAAGCGAGACTTACCATCATTCATAAGAGAACGGTTTTTGATGTCGTGTGGGGCGTAATGCTTGCTGTACTTATAACCTTTGTCTTTAAGCACTTTGAAATAGTGCCGCATACCTTCGCCTGAGTTTTCGTAGTAATCAATTACCTGATAGCAAGTGTCTGATAGCTTCCTAATAAACCAGATCACCATAGAGTCTGAGACCCCCAAGTCCCAAAAGGTCATGACAGGTAAATGATCATTTGAAGGCAATGAACCAATTCGCTTATTGGCATACAAGAATTTAAATTGGTTCTTGTAGTAAGCGCCTTCAACAGATTGGGCAAAAGCTTCACTAGGAATACTTGGATATTCCCGCTTCATATCCTCGCCAAGAGTTTTCTCTTTTGAGTGATACCAAGATCTTTGTTTTGGCGTTGTTTTAATGTTGTGCTTTGCTTCCAGTTCTTCAAAGTATTGAACTAGACGTTGTGGGATTTCTTCAGTAGGTTCAATTTCATAATCGGCATTCTTCCACCAGGAGAAGAAAAAGAACTTCCAATCAAGAGGACTTAATTTTTTGCTAAGTAATAATAACTTTTCTGCTAATTGGCAGAATTCGTAGAAGTAACCGCTTTTACCCTCTGCTGTGCTTTCAAGAGTAATACGTCCTTTAAGGCTGACTGCTTCAAATGCACCAGTAACAATCTCACGAGCTTTATCTGGGAACTTCGCACAGATCTTACCGAACTCAGACACATGTAGTCGGTCTAATGTTCCACCACGGAATGAGGTTGATACTGTGATTGAACCACCTTTAACAAATACAAGCTCATCCTTAGTTTGAATCTCTAAGGGATTGGCTGCTTTGATTAAATGCGGAAGTCGGTCATAAGCGTACTTAACCTTTTCACGGAAAAGACGCTTAGCATCATGTAGCGTATGGGCAATCAATGCACACTTATCAGACATGAACAATGCAGCATCTAACTGAATCATGCACATTTCAGTAGTAAAACCTAACTGACGTGCCTTTAAGATGATGTTACGTGTCCATTCGTTTTCGAAGTATTCAAGTTGTTCAAGTGTCATCTTGAACTTAACTTGCTTACCCTCTTTATTCGTAATGTAGTAAAGATTATTTAAGCGCCAAAGTTGGTCTTTAAGTTTCGCTTTATGCTCAGGATTCAGCATGGCTACTCCTTATAGTTACGCATCCTTCCCTATTTCATCCATCAACTCGGATAATGACTGAACTTCAAGTGTCAGTTTATTCTCTTGTTTGTCAGCTAAGCCAAGCTCACGCGCAACAATCGAAGCATTAAGCAATCCAGCACTTGCACCTTCAAATTTTTGAGTGAAGATAACCCTTTTGATATCGCTACAGATTCCAATAAAACCTTCTTTAGAGCAGTAAGTTGCCCAAGTTTCGTCAGAAATGTCCAAAAAGAAGCACAAACCTTGAATGGTCATTGCGCGCATCTTCGGCAAATCTTCAACAGTTACAACGCCCTCATATGCAAATGCCTTCGCCTCTTCTAGTGGGTTATCTGTAACCCATTCAAAGTATTCACAGGCAGCTTCCCATAGTTGTTCTGGATCTTCAAAGATCGGTTTACGACCGTGAGAGCTGCGCTGCTCCCAGAATCTATTACCGATTGGAGCTGCCATATATTTACCTCATTAAAAAACCCTCCGAAGAGGGCTTATTTTATGCATTTAGTTTCTTAATAATTTCCGCGGCTTCTAAATCAATATCATTAGACGTCAAAGGAATTGAAATGGCTTCTTGATCTAGCATTTGAATTTTTAACTCAGGGATTTGTCAATTGCTTGTGCAATTTTCCTTTGTCTTAAACATTGATTTGTAGAATATTATTTGTGTTTACATAAATATCATTCGTTAGCTTAATTAGCATTTTCATACTCTTAAAATTATTGTAGAGAACGAAAGTTAATCTAAAATTCTAACTAATTCAATTTCTGACTTACCTACTTTAGTCAAATATTTTCTTAACTTTGACAGTGCCTGCTTTTCTGTTTTAGCAAACACATTGTAAAGTGGCTTCGTCATACCCAACTCAACCCAATGGTATTGATTCATCGCTACTCCAACACATACTTAAGATCATCAGGCGTTTCCAAATAACACCCGTTTTTATTACAGAATGCATGAATGTCGTTTAGGTATTCAGTCATTTGTTTTGTAGAAGCATCTCGTGTGCTAGTAAGCATTGTCACGCTATCACGCACTTGTTCGTACAATGGGTGCCTCTCAACTTTCAAAGCTTTTACAGTGTCAAATGTCTTACGATAATCACCAACACCATCACGATAGAAAATCACTGACAGCAATGTGTATTTAAAGAATAAGTGCTCATAATCTTTCGTAGTGCCTTGATGCTTTGCCCATTCAGTGAGCCAGTCCCAATACAGCCTGTTTTGCGCTTTTGATCTATTGCGATCATCAGGCTTAATAGTGACGACCAGAGGCTTCCCTTCAATCGCAGCTTCAGCATGGTTCTTATTTAGATAATTTGTCACATAGTTGATGTCAGAATGGTTTTTGATGACGAATCTAGGTTCCATTTTGACCTCATCTAATGCGATAGCTGCTACCAATCCACATCAAGCGAATGTTGCATAAATCTCGTGATAAACCTGTTTTGAATATTCGGCGATATTTGTAGCCGATTGGCATGTAATTATCTAAAGGAAGCTGGTGATTTCTCAAAGTTGCACACTCTACCCAAAATCTGCCATTAATTAGACATTGGGCATATTCGCCTCTACCAATTCTTAAGAACTCGCCTGTCTCGTTGTTATAGTGAGTTGCAGTAAAAGGAACTGTTTTTCCATTAATTTCCATACCCACCTCAATAAAAAACCACCCGAGGGTGGCTTAAACTTTATCAAACTTAAAATCACTTCTAGATGTGTAGATCTTTGCTATATGCCTTAAAGCTTCTTCTTCAGTATCAAACATCATTGAGAAAGTTTTAAATTGAATCTTCTTGCCATTTGAAAGGACTTGATACTTGTATTCATACTCTGAAAAATTACGTCCTGAATACTCTCTAAAGTCCATTAAAAAGTGGCTTAATTGCTCACCAACCCACCAAATTTGATTCTCTGGAATGAAGCGTAGTCGATCACGAATTAACTCACGACAAAAGGGGTGTCGAACATGCTGATGGTTAGAGTTAATAATCCATTCAATTTCATCGAGCCGTTGCAGGTATTCAATTAAACGGCCAATTTCTTTAACTTCTTGTATGTCACTAAATTCACCAACTGGCGTTCTGTATAGTGTTGGAGTATCAATCCAATCAAACTCTGGCACATCAATTTCTAGGCTAATTTTCATTAGAATTTACCATTGATTTATAGAGTTAAATTATACCATAACCACATGATTTAATTAAAAAACACTGTCTGAATTTGTATCTATTTTTAACATCAATTCGGTCTTTTCTAACCACTGATTGAACAAAGCTTCTGATTCTTTTTTTGTGCCTAATTGATAGGTGTCGAACTTATGATGGCATTTGTAGCAGAGAGGCACTGTAAACTTGTCAGAGGCTTTTATTCCTTTACCCTTGCCGTGCTTGCCAGAATTAGAATGAGCCGCCTGTGAGTGAGGATAGCCGCATCTAACACATGGCAATTTTCTTATTGCAGCAAGTCGCTTTGCATCACGCATGAAGGTTACTTCTAATATTCTTTACTTGGTCTTTGTGTCGCTTAATCTTCGCGTCAATATCAAGCATCTCTTTCGCAGTCATCAAACCACGTGAAAGGTTTTGAAGCTTTTCTATTTCATTGCACAAAGCATTTAAATTCTTCTTCGCTTCGATTGTGTCCATGTTCACCCCAATGCTTCTTGCAATTCGGCTAACTTGTAATGAGTGTGTGGATTGTTTATTCCTACAATGCATTTATCAGCACAATAGCCATGTACTTTAAAGTGATCATTCCATTCGTCTACGTAATACACTGCATCAGGATGGGCTTCTTTCAGGATGCCTGAAATCTTATCTTTGCCCAGCTTTTCAATTAATTTCTGCGCTTTCATAAACACCCCAAAAAAGAAAACCCCGTCAAACGACAGGGCTACAAACACTTAATCTTTCCACACTTTCTGCATTCTTTCTGGTTAAACATGTCGGATTCATACTCCCAAACATGAAAACAGAATACTTGCCTGATGATTCGGAGCATGTGAACCTCCAAAAAGCAAAGGAAACGTAGCGAAAGCTTTAGAATTGTTTATCCAATTCAGCTTGGTAAAGTTTCTCTTTCAATAAATAGCCTTCAAGTTGCCAAATTTTTTCACGAGCATTTTTGTAGGCAATTTCACGTCCTATCTTCTCGTCAAAGTTTTCTGGACTCGCGCAAGCTGATTCGCCAGTGACTGTAAATCCGTTTTCTAAAGACAGAATACAAATAGTTAAGCAACTTGCACCACAATTATCTTTATAATCATCTGCATAATAATCTGGCACTACTCCGCCATTAATGAAGCGGACCGCTTTAATCTTTGAATCAATATAATCTGGTGTGATGCGGGGAGCATTTAAGCCTTTTGTTTGGATCTCTTGCTCAATCTGTTGTTCACTTGACATTCTTCTTCTCACTTTTCGATAGGCAATAAAAAAGCCCACGATTAAGTGAGCTTTTGAAATAACGCTAGTGAACCTGACTACTCAAGCGCACTATACCAGATATCCTATACCGCGCGTTTAAACGAGTCAACACCAAATGCATCAAAAATATTAAATTTCTGCCTAATTAGGTCAATATTGCTGAAACACTCAGTGCGGCCACAAAAATGCTTCTTGGGTGTATATCTGTATTTTTGCAAAAGTCTTAATAGTAAAGTCTCAAACCTATAGAGCTTCTTTCTATCTCCATTCTGTAGACTCAAAACATCAAACTTATATGGAAGCCTACTGTTATCAGGGAATCTCGACTCTAGAGATTTTGTAGTAATTCCAATTTTATAAAACTCCTCTTGTTCATCATAACAACGAATTAGGTAAATCATTGCACCCTGATCCATTAAGCTTTCTTCATTACAGGCTACACATCCTCTGCCTGCTAGTAGCTTTTTAGCTCTGGTCCTTATCCAACCGTGTTTAGGGCATTTGATCTCAACAGTAGAGTCAACATCCTTATCAAATACAACCCTTGAGAAATCATAATCGAAGTCCTCATAGGTTAATTCTAGGAGTTTCATAAAATTTTGGTGACGACGTTGCATAGCTGTGGCTACGCAAGTAATATTGCGCACAGTCATTTTGGAGCCTCAATTTCAATTTGATTAGAGCCATATAGGTGTTGGTAGCACCTGTATGGCTTGCTTAATTATTATACCATAATTTCATTTAAGATCATGATATTCTTAATCTTTTGTCATGTGCATGTAGAAAGAATCTTGCACATCCAACCATGATATTTACTTGTGCCTTAGATTGATTTGTGATGATGCCCACAGCACTTAATGATCTGTTTTCTACCTTATGTCGAACCAAGCACATCACTGCAAATTTAGCTTGATAATCCACTTTTTCTGATCTTAGGACACTTCGCAATAATGCCTGCACTTGATCTGCCTCAAAATCATTAATCTCACAACGAATGTAGGCTTTCCCTCTTGGTAATTCCTTTCCTGCTTCACGCATCAACCAATAGATCTGATTGATATGCAATCCATCTGGCAAATCACCTCCTTTCATGCGCACAGTCTCACACCAAGCGCCGAACTGCTCTAGCCATCCATCAATTGTGTATTTTTTCCAATCCATTACTGGTGTTACTACCGCCGCATTCATACCGTCACCCTTAATTCATTTCTAATTTTTTAATCCAGTCGATTGGCTCGTAATCTAATGGCATAGCGCCAAGATCAGCCAATTCTTTAACCGTTAATTTTGTACTTTGCCAAAACCCTAAATCTCTCTCGGTCCAGTAAAGGACTAATTTAAGAATGCCTTCGACTCTGTAGTAGAGAGTCCTGTTAGTTGTCAGTGGACATCTAAAATGAGTTGCGCCGATTGGCGCTGCCGCTCTGATCTTTGCTATTTCCATCATGCCACCTCCACCCGTTTCATTGCTTCTTCAATCCAATTGAGCACTAATCCGCTTTGAACTTGCTTTGTAGTGCCACGAATTACAGTCCATCCGTGAATAGCTGCAACTGAGTATTTCTCGCAATCTGCTGTGTAGCCTTTGCCTCTAGTGTGGCGTCCGTTGCTGAATGCACCACCTTCGACTTCGACTAAGATCATGTACCCTTCGATTCGAAAGTCAGCCTTCCATCTACGCTCAGGATGAAATCTAAACTCCTGTTCATAAGCGATCTTCATCATGTCTAGCTGACGGCAAAGCATTGCCTCGCCTTTGCTAACACCTTGTCTATGCTTCAATGGCACACTAGAACGCGCCACTGGTTTTGATCTAATGCGTTGAGCCTCTTTGAATGTGGTCATTGGTCACGCTCCCAAAACTTAGGTTGCCCAAGTCTTTTCCATTCTTCATAGTGAGCTGGACAGACATGTACATCATCAATAAAACTGCCATCCTCATCTTTCATTGGCACTTGCTCTGCTAGCTTGTATGCATGTACATTGCAAAGCACGCCATCACAAGTCTTTCCATTAACTGGATAATCGCAAAGCCAACTGCCTTCCTTCAGGATTGTCTCTGAGCAAACATTGCAACAATAAGGAGCAATCCACTTTGGAGACAAGGTAGTCCAAACATAGTGATTTCTTTGATCAAGGTAAGTTATTGGCATCCTTCCCCCTTGAGCGCTTGCTCAACTCGCATTGCTAAACATGCACTGAGTGCACCACCTTTCTTGCAAAGCTCTAATGCCATATCCACGCGCTTTTGCAGCTCGTCACGTTCGTGAGTAAGAATTAATGTTTTCTCGAATAGTTTGATTTCTCTTTTGTGGATTTCAGTAGCATGGTTTTGCAGCTCCTCCACTTTCGCTTGCTGTACCTTCCATCCATCTTGAAATGCATCGTATCGTGCATCGATAAAATCATTATTGAATGTGTCAAATGCTTCTTCATATCGTTCTGCAATCGGCTTACCACCAAAGTTTGAATATTCACGCATGAACCAATCTATGAAGGCTTGTAGTAGTTCTTTATTTGGCTTTTCCATCACACATCCTCCACTTTGCAATTAGGCGAAATGTGGTTTTCTGGTTTGTCTAGGGTTTCGCAATCAATGCGATGGCCTGCTGCTATTTCTTCTGGTGTGGCTTTACTTAGCCATTCTTTAGGTGAAATACAATCTCGCTCAATTACATCTCCATTACTTCGCACAGCATCCACTGTATAAACACCACGCCAAATCATGCTGCACTGTTTGCGATAAACAACCTTATCCCCGACTTTAAACTCACTCATGGCTGGCTCCTTTTATTCCCTTAACTTCATTCAGGTATTGCTTACTACGAACCACTTGTCGTTCAGCATTTTCAACGAACCATTCAGCACGCATGACTTCTAATGTTTTGTAGTCAAAGTCGATTAGTTCACCTTCCTCATCTGGATATGACATTAGGAGCGAGCCACTATTAATCACTCTGCAAATCAGCATTTGGAATGAGTTAATTCCACTTACAAAAACTGCGGCAGGCTCTTGATTTTCATTACCCTTACGGATGCAGATTTGACCGATATATTTTCTATTCATACCCGCCTCCGTATATTGATTCGTGGTCTTTGATTGCCCTTTCTAAACGTGGTCTAGTACACATCCAGTTATCAATCCAACGATGCTCAAATTCATCCCAATCGAGTTTTATTAATTCAGCCAAGGTTCCTTTTGCCGCATCGATTCCATCTAGGTCGCTTAAAATGTCCAAAGACTCTACTAGACACTTGAGGTCTGCATAATCAACAGTCTGGGTGGCTTTGCCATATTGCTTAAATACATAATCTTTATGGTTGCTTTGTGTTTGGATCACTGCTCTCGCCTTCTTTTCTCCAAACTCACGAATAAACTGTTCTGGTTTCATTGTTGTTCTCCGTCACGTTTAGTAATGGCTTCTAATCTCTTGATCTCATCATTGATATACCAAACAGCCTTTTGTAAATCTTGGATTTGGCTATCTGAATCTTTTAAACCATTGCGCCATAAATACTTGATTGCATTACCAATATTGAAGTTGCGGTGTCTTGTGATCTGAATACACTCAATGCCACTTGGTTCACTGGTGTAATGCTTTGGGTAATTAACATTGTCAGTCATACCACTAACTCCTTAATCACCATGATCTCTTTCCCTTTCATGAGGCGCTTATATAGGCTCAATGTGCATTTGCGAGTGTTTCTTGCAAGAGAGATAAGCGAAGGAGATACATTTGCTACTTTGGCTAATTGCTGCTGTCTTCCATGTACCTTTGAAATCCAATCAACCAAACCGTCTAGGCAATCTTTATTAACGAACGTATGCTTAAGTGATGGATCAACTTCCAATTCAAACAACTCATCGTTAAGCAGTTCCATTTCCATTTCTGTTTTAAGCGCACGAATGATTTCTGTTTTAAGTTGGTGTTCTGCGCCACTCTCAAAAGCATCACGCACAGCCTTAACAACACACATTTCGTAAGGTGGGCGATTCTTTAACATTGCTATCTTGTTCAAGTTGTTTCTTACTTCAGTTAGAGTCATATCGCCACCCAAAATAGTTGTTTAGCTTTGTCAGTTGGTTTGAGCCCCATTGGTCGAGCATTATCAGATTGCAAGTAACCGGCTTCTCTTAATTGATGAGCGAAGCGTTTTGATTTTGAATAGTTACAGCCGATCCATTCTTGAATATCCGCGATTGAAGTCTTGCCGCGTTTTTCAATTGAGTTCTTTAAAACCAAAGCCATTTTTTCGAATTGTTCTACTGTGGTGTCTTGTTTCATGCCATGCTCTCCATCTCTTGCAAGCTAGCTAGATATGCAGGATCAAGATCTGCAAATGTCGCTCTTGCTAAATCAGTGCCTAGATGTACAGTTCCCACCTCGCCATCACGGCATTTGCCAATGATGATTTCTGCGGTTCCTGCATCTTTTGATTTCTTGTCATAGACTTCATCCCGATAGATGAAGAGAATCACGTCAGCATCCTGCTCTAATTGCCCTGATTCACGCAGATCGGCATTTACTGGGCGTTTGTTAGGTCTGTTCTCTAAGTTCCGGCTAAGCTGAGATAAAGCGAAAACAACGCAATCAAATTCCTTGGCTATTGCTTTCAAACCCTTCGAGATTTCACCAATTGCTTTAACCTGATTGTCAGTAACAACTGGGCTTTTCATGATTTGAAGGTAATCAACGAAGATGGCATCAACTCGGCCATACTTAGCTTTCAGCAACCGCGCTTTACGACGAACATCTGTTAGTGATGCATTTGCGGTGTCATCAATTGCAAACTTAGAATGCTCAAGCATCTTGTTTGCCTGTACTAAGCGACCCCAATCATCATCTTCAAGACATTTACCCTTGATGTTTCTAAGTTTGATTTGACCAACACCTGAAACAATACGATCTCTGATTTCATCCTCAGTCATTTCACATGAATGGAATAGGACAACCATGTCTTGATTGATCGTCATATCACTCATGATGTTTTGCGCGAAGGTTGTCTTACCCATGCTTGGGCGAGCACCAATCAGAACTAAGTTGCCACGACGTAGAGAACCAATTTTGTTGTCCAGTGCAATAAAGCCTGTCTTGATACCCATATCGACATATGTGCCGTTCTTACGAGCTATATTGGCTTCTTCAAGTTCAACGTAGAGACGAGCAACAAACTCATTCACATATGCCAATTCTTTTGACTGCTTGTTGTCTCCAATTTCCGCAATCATGGATTGAGTTTTGTTAATCATCTCATCAACGTTTGTTGTGAAATCCTTAGCCATCCCTTGCATTAAATTAGAGATACTTAAGAACTTACGACGCATCATCAAACGATCAAGTTTTTCAATGTGCTGCTCGAGTGTCGAAATTAATGTAGGAGCTTCAGCATTAAGCTTGAGCATGTATGGCTCATCGATGTAATTCAGGTTTAACGGGTTCTTGTTGATTTCATCCCAAACTAAAATAAAATCAATCTGTTCACCACGGTTATGTATCGCCTGAATTGCATCAAAGATTATTTGATGTTTGCCAGAGAAGTGATCTCGCGTTAGACGCTCAACAAACTGATCTACTCCGTCTGTCAGTGAGAGCAAAGAAACCAATACGCCTTGTTCTGTAGGAACTGAATGCAAGTAATCCATTATTTAGCCCCCTTGTATTCTTTACGAAGTAACACAGGGGTATTTGTTTGAATCTGCTCTTGCTGCTCAACAACTGGATTCTCTAACTGCTCAAGCTCAGTGTTCGTTTCTTGCCAGTTCCAAGCCGCTTTGAAAGATTCCCAACCACGTACAACGATGATTTGGAATACACGCTCATTGCTAAGCTTTGCTTCCTGAGCTTGTTTGAAAATAAGTTGTAATGCACGTTGAGTGATTGGTTTTTTCTTCTTGTTGCGAAGTTCGATGTATTCAGAAGCTGTTTGTTCAGATACACCGTTTTTCACTAAGAAATCTTTTGCTTTGAACTTTTGGTTTTTCGGTGCTGAATCAGCACAAATAATATCTGTAGTATTCTCTGTGTATTCTCTGTATGTATTCTCTGTATTAGATGGGCGGATTTGTGCATTCAGTGTGGCGCTTTCGTGCATACAGTCTGGCGCATTTGTGCATTCAGTATGGATGTTCTGTGCATTCAGTATGGCGGAATTGTGCATGCTATTAATATCAATGCTTTCAGAGTATTCAATCAAAGCTTGATACAGGTTTTCACGCTCTACACGAAAGTAAACACGACGAGGCACACCCATTTTCTTTTCAGAGATAAATTGAAGTGATTTTAGTGTTGCTCTAGCCGTATCTTGCTCACGACGAGTAAGACCAGTTTCTTGAGTCCACTCATGATGTGTTTTAAAGATCCAACCTTCACTGTCTTTAGTGCGAGAAGTCCAGTAGACCAATTGAGACAACATCAAAGCGCCATTGATCCCACAACCTAAAAATACATAGTGCTTGTTGAATGCTATTGGCTGTTCGTTCATAGCTTCAATCAACTTAATAATTGGAATTAATGCACCCATCAAACACCCCACAATGCAAAGTTACCGAGGTCAGCTTTGGTTTTAGCCACAGCAGCCGCAGTGATGAGTGAAGGATGAAGTGCATAAGCCTCAACCGCTTGTTGAAACAAACTTATCTTCCGATTCAGTTCTGTTTCTGCTAATATTAGATAGTTCATTTGGTTCTCTCCGATTGAACATTGAGCCTGATCCACGAAATCAGGCTTTTTTATTTGTCTAAAATCCCGTTAGTACCTTCCAATCCCTCACCAAAAATTACTTCAGTAGAAAGATCCCGCATCAAAGCTCCTAATCCCAAGCGCTCAAATGATTTTGCTTGTAAATTAAGTACATGCCACTCACCTGCTATTTCTTTCTCAAGTAGGTAAGCAAGGTATTGAGCAAGGTCTTTACCTTTAATTTCAGCAAGGACTTTTGCGCGTTCATGGTTTTCGGGAGATAAACGCACATGCGTAGATTTTTTTTCAAGGCTCATAAAATTGTCCTTAAGCAGCAACTGCATTTGAACGATATTTCTTTTTTAGAAATATCTCTGGATGTAAAAGTTTTTCTTTTGGCGGGATGCCTCGAACTGTCCAGTTTTGAACACGTTGAGTTTGATATTTAAGTTTTCGCGCCAATGCTGAAGCTCCGCCATTTGCTTCAATCAGGGCGCGATCTGCATCGATTGAATCCATAAGTAAATCCGCATAAAACAATTTGTTTTATAAATATAAAACGTTTTGTTTGATCGGTCAATCATTTTGTTTGACACAGATTGTGTTTTTTTTGAGAAAATTTAATTAATTGTTTTAGGTTGTTTTATTATGAGTGATAAAGAGCTACACCCAACAATGCAGCGCATTTATGATGAGACAGGATTGAATGCCAACTCGTTAGCTTCTTTACTGGATGTTGATTCCCAACTTGTGTACAACTGGGATAAACGAGGTATATCTAAAAAAGGCGGGCTGCAAGTTTCGCAAAAGCTGGGATTAGACTATGGTTGGATTCTTTCTGGTACTGGAAGCCCTAAGATAGAAAAAGTTTTTAATGAAAATAAAGTTTCCCTCTCAGGAAGAGTGGGTGGATGGGTGCCAGTGAAGTCTTATAGCAAGATGGGGTACGATGGGTACTATACGGAAATGGGTTATGGGGGAAATGGTGGAGATGGTTACGTACCTTCACTTACAGCGGGTGTTAATGCCTATGCAGTAAGAGGCTCAGGTGATTCAATGTACCCAGCTATCCGCAATGGCTGGTACATAGTATGTGATCCAGATGCAGATCCAACACCTACTGAATTTGTAGAGGTACAGCTCAAAGATGGGCGACGCACAGTAAAGGAGTTTATAGGCATTGTTAATGAAGTTCTTCATCTGTTAGCTGTTAATGGCGAGAAAAGAACCACATTTGATATGGATGATGTGGAGGCTATTGTTGCTGTGACTGATATTGTCCCACCTAGTCGCCATGTGAATGACTACCCTACTTTACCAATGCAAGATATTCATTACGACTAATTAACTAGAACAATTCACCGCCTTCGGGCGGTTTTTTTGTGCCCAATAAAAATAACACATTTTGTTTTATATTTCTCTTGACCTCATAAAACATAATGTTTTATATTGTGATAACACAGTTTGTTTTATCCAATAAAAAATCCCCAACACTTGCAGGCGACGGGGATTACTCAATGAGTGAGATAAGTATGAATCAAAGAATCAGAAAGTACAAGTTTATCCAAGCTACGGTTGATAGCTTATCCGGCTACTTAATCGGATCAGCACTATCAGTAATTCTTGGATTATTGATTGTAGTCCCTTTCCTTCGTTCATGTGCCGACGAGCAACACGTCAACGAACTCAAAGCAAAAGAAAACCTTTATGTCCGCGTTCAGGTTGAGGGGGTGAAGTGATGGATTCTTTAAAACTAACGATCAAACCACCTGTAACTGAATGGTGTAGAACATGTGACTACACAGCTAGTAGATCATTTTATTCACATTTAGCCAAATGCCCGAATTGCGGATCTAGTCAAATGACATCAATGACTAAGCTTGAAAAGGTTTTTTCGGTTTCAGTTTCAAAAGGCGCTTTTGCAATCACATTTGGCGGCCAATTATGTGAAGAGCAGTATCAATACACTTTTTACAACTCTCCACTTGGAAAAAATGTTCGCGTTATAGCTGATGAAGATTATGAGCGAGATTGTCCTTTTGAAACTCTAGAAGATCTTTATTCAGCAAGGGATGTTCGATACAGCGATCTTGCGATTTTAAACGAGCTTTATACATCGGTTTATTCAGATGATGAATGGAGACCTGAGCAAGAAAAGGCTATTGCCAACAATCGTCGTATAGAACTTGAAAAAGAACTGTATCGCTTGAATCAAGAGTTCAGTTTTTACAAGGAGCCCTCTCATGGATAACTACAAAACACTTGAATATCTTGAGCCTCAAGCGGATGGAACATTTAAATTTATTGAAAGTGGCAATCCTACTAATGGAAATCAGCTAATTGAGATTCCAGAAGGTGCTCAAATAGCTTACTACTTTGGTGCTGAATACAACCATATTTCTTTTTATAAAAAGGTTGGAAAAACAGTATTTGTTATTAACCCTAATTACAAAGATTGGAAAGAGACAAGTTACAAGAGTATTGATGAAGTCCCATACCAATATGTAGAGGGGTTTGTAGTTTGGCAACGACCTACCCAAGACCAAGGCTTGATTAGCGGGGCTGAGGCAATGATTGCCGCGCTTGACGACAAAGAAGTTGAATACCGATGGGTTGATGGTAGTTGCAATTGGCGTCCTTTTAATGATGAGGATTGGTCAGTAGAAGACTTAAAGTCTGGCACATATAGCTTCCGCCTCAAACCGCAAACCATCAAGCTTGAGTTGGAAATACCTGCTCCTTACAAAGCAAAGATTGGCGGACGAGATGACACTTCATTCGTTCTTAATGTGGGTAGACATCAATATCTTTATCAGAATGAAGATGACTACACCAAAGCTAGAAATGCTTTAGAGGCAGCATTTGACGCAGCTTTAGGAGGTAACAACTCATGAATATGTTCGTTACCAAACCTGAGCTGTTATGCCCCAGATCAAAGCTTTTGCAAGACCTGAGCAAACACCCTGAATTGTTAGCTGGTGCTGTTGAGTATGCATTTCAAAGTGGTGATATCAATTCAAAAGAATATCGACACTGGAAAAACAAGATTGCAGAAAATGAGCGTAAGCACACCGCAGCCCTACTAGCGACCATTAAAGCGTGAGGTGTGTATGGGATTTCTATTCAATGCAACCTTTCTAGAACAGTTTGGCTATAGCGCAGGCGAAGAAGATGAAGCAACCCACTACAGCACATTTGGTGGCAGTGATTGGAAATTGAAAGCCAATAAAGACCAGATGTTTTATTGGGATGCCAATGCTAAGTCTTGGAGACGTTGGCACTTAAGCCTTGAACACTGCACGCCAATTGGTGAGAAAGAACCAAATTACAAATGCGGACCAGTTAATCAAGTCGTTAGTAAGAGAGATGACTCGATTCGTGAATTGTCTCCGATTTACTCAAATTCGAAATATAAAGGTGATTAAAGATGAACATGCAAAGTAAAGAACAGTTCTCTTTCACAAAAGCAGAACGTAAAAAAGCAAAGCTTAAGTTAAATCTAAATGGTGCAAGCGGCTCGGGTAAAACCTACTCTGCCCTTGTGCTGGCTTCAAGTCTTGGCAAAAAGATTGCTGTTATTGATACAGAAAATGAGTCTGCATCTCTTTATGCAAATGAATTTACCTTTGACACATTGCCGCTAAAACCACCTTACAGCCCTGAGCGTTTTGCTGGTGCAATTCAAGCTGCATACAACATGGGTTATGAAGTTTTGGTCATTGATAGTGCTAGCCATGAATGGATTGGTACGGGTGGTTGTTTAGAGATTAACGATCAGACAGCAGCTAATAAATTCCGAGGTAACACATGGTCAGCCTGGTCTGAAACTACACCTCGTCACCGTAAGTTTATTGATGCAATTCTTCAAACAGATATGCACATCATCTCAACCACTCGCGCAAAAACCGAGACTGTTCAAGGTGAGAACAAGAAAATCATGAAGCTCGGTATGAAGGCTGAGCAGCGTGATGGTTATGAATATGAATTAACTGTGGCCTTGGATGTTGTGCATGAAAGCCATGTTGTTTTACCAACTAAAGACCGTACCAAATTATTTAATCCAGCCGGCGAAGTAATCACGAAGGAAACTGGAGAAAAGCTTATAGCTTGGCTTAATGATGGTCGCAGTCAAGAAGAAGCATTACAGGCTTCATTTGATGAAGCTATTAAACGCATTAATTCAACTAATGATGTGGCAGAGCTTGGAATTATCTATTCACAGTTCAAAGGCACTGATTGTGAAGCAGAGATTGTTAGCGCTTGTAGTAGTCGTAAGCAATCTTTAATTGGCACACAAGGCAATGCATAAGGGAGCAGCAGCATGACATTGAATGAAAGAGAGGCTTTCTGGTTAGAACAGTTGCCTATTTTTAAAGAAAACTACATCTGTTTGGCGCAACTCGATGCTGTTGAGTTTAATAACGAGACAGGAAACTTTGATGCACTAACAGCAGATGCAATTGGCTTTGATTTAGACGATATTCTTGAAGCCTACCATTCTGTAAACACAGGTTGGGCAATGTGGTTAAGAGCTAAGAGTTTAGAAAAAGCCAAAGCTCAGGCGGTGCCAGAGTGGATCAGCGTCGAAGATGAAGAGCCTCCCCTAGATGAAATGGTTTTAATCTGCTGGTCTGATTCACCAGATGTTCAACCAGAAATGGATTATATGGCTTGCGATGAGGACTTAAATCACATCTGGGTGAACTTTGAAAGTGATCCACCTACACACTGGATGCTTTTCCATAAAGTTCCTAGCAATAAGGAGAGCCAGAAATGATTGACTTGAGCAAAGAACGTGAAGCATTTGAAGCTAAGTTTCCTAAATCTCATTGGGTTGAGTGGGATGACAAACAAGGTAGATATATATGTGCTTATGTTGCTGATGCAGAAGCAAACACATACACCAAAATGTTTAAAGCTTGGATTGCAAGAGCTGAAAAAGCATTACAAGTAATGCCAACTCAAAGAATGTTAGATGCTGCTAGAGATTGGTCTTATAAAAAATATGGTAAGGCAATTGGTAATGATGCCGCTATGGGATGTTGGAAGGCAATGGTTGAAGCAAGCGAATCGGGAGCTGAGGGATGAAAGAACTTAAAATTACTTGGTTAGATTATTGCCCTAAATGTGGATTTGACGAGTATGCCGATGTCTCCACAGAAAAGGGTGATGAAACTTATTTATATGTAGGCGACTTAGTTAAATGCCCTAAATGCAACCATCAGGGGTCTATCGAAACTGATTGGGGTGATGCTTATGTAGAGTGGGAAGAAGTTAAATCGGAAAGTAAGGAGGGGTGAAATGGGAATGGCTACAGATCACGAATTACTCCATAAGATTTTGGAGGAAATGCAGAGCTTAAAAAAACAACTGGCCGCAGACAATGAAAGACGTGTAAGTGTGAAGGAATTTCAAGAACGTCTCGGCTGGAAAAATACAAAGTTCTATGAACGCATAAAGATGGGTGAAATTGCTCCACCCCTTAAAGATGGAACTTATAGTTATTATTTAAACTCATATGTGAATGAGGTTGTCACAAGACGATCAAATTCTGCTACATTAGCCGCTTAGAAAAGCGGCTTTTTATTTGATTCAAATAAGGCACTTTTTGAAAAGTGAGTAACATTGTGAGTAACTTTACATAGCTTGCAAAAATATCAATTATATTTCAGAAGGTTAAGTTCATCATGCTTCTAATGATCGACAATTACGACTCTTTTACCTACAACATCGTCCAGTATTTTGGCGAGTTGAATCAGGAAGTAAAAGTAGTTCGCAATGATCAAGTCACATTAGAGGATATTGAACGATGGCAACCTAAATATCTTGTGATTGGTCCTGGCCCTTGCTCTCCAAGTGAAGCAGGTATTTCAATTCCTGCAATTAATCACTTTGCTGGAAAAATTCCTTTGCTTGGCGTGTGTTTAGGGCATCAAAGTATTGGGCAAGCTTTTGGCGGAAAAATTGTAAGAGCCAAAACGGTGATGCATGGACGTTTATCTGATATGTACCATAGCAATAAAGGTATTTTCAGTAATCTTCCTAGCCCTTTCTCAGCAACTCGTTATCATTCATTGGTGATTGATCAGCAAACCCTGCCTGATTGCCTTGAAGTAACGTGTTGGACCAATGAAACAGATGGCTCCATGGAAGAAATCATGGGTGTTAAACATAAGACATTGCCTGTTGAAGGCGTGCAGTTCCATCCTGAATCTATCTTGAGTCAACATGGCCATCAAATCTTTAAAAACTTTTTAGATATTTATGCATAAGTGATCCCTATGAATATTCAACAAGCACTTAACCATATAACAAAAAATATTCACCTGACTCAGCCGCAAATGGAAGACATTATGCGTAGCATCATGCAAGGTGAGGCAACCGAAGCACAAATTGGTGCTTTGATGATGGGCCTTCGCATGAAAGGTGAAAGTATTGACGAAATTACTGCTGCTGCACGTGTCATGCGTGAATTTGCGATCAAGATCGATGTTAGCGATATCAAATATTTAGTTGATATTGTCGGCACAGGTGGCGATGGGCAAAATTTATTTAACGTCTCTACAGCTTCAAGCTTTGTCATTGCAGCAGCAGGCGCAACTATTGCAAAGCATGGTAACCGAGGCGTTTCAAGTAAATCAGGTTCATCTGACCTACTTGAACAAGCAGGTATTAACCTTGATTTAGATATGCAACAAACTGAGCGCTGCATTCGTGAGATGGGTGTAGGCTTTTTATTCGCTCCAAACCACCACAAAGCAATGAAATATGCTGTCGGCCCACGTCGTGAGCTTGGTGTTCGTAGCATTTTCAATTTACTCGGCCCGCTTACGAATCCGGCCGGCGTAAAACGCTTTGTGATTGGTGTATTTTCAGATGAACTTTGCCGTCCAATTGCCGAGGTTATGAAGCAGCTTGGTGCTGAACATGTCATGGTGGTTCATTCAAGAGATGGACTTGATGAAATTAGCCTTGCTGCTCCTACCGCTATTGCTGAACTCAAAGATGGTGAAATTACCGAATGGACGCTTAATCCAGAAGATGTCGGGATTGAATCACAAACTTTAAATGGTTTAGTGGTAGCAGATGCTGCAGCAAGCTTAAAGCTGATCAAAGATGCATTGGGTAAAAATAAATCTGACATTGGTGAAAAAGCAGCAAATATGATTGCGCTTAATGCGGGGGCAGGTATTTATGTCTCAGGCATTACTCAAACCTATGCTCAAGCTGTTACATTCGCCCAAGATATTATCTATGGCGGACAAGCTCTAGAAAAAATGAGTGTTTTGGCTGAATTTACCAAAACATTAAAGCAATCTCAGGCAGATTAAGGATTTCTCATGATTAATATTCAAAATACCATTTTAGGTAAAATTGTTGACCGTAAACATGAGGAACTTGCTGCGCGTTTAAAACAACGTAATTTACAAGATGTTGAAGAATTAGCAAAAGCTGCGACTCCAGTGCGTGGCTTTGCCAACGCTTTAAAACATAAGCGCCCTGGTGTGATTGCTGAAATAAAAAAAGCCTCTCCATCAAAAGGAATCATTCGCGCAGACTTTAATCCTGCCGAAATTGCCCAGCAATATGAACAAGCTGGAGCAGCATGTCTATCGGTACTGACCGATGTTGATTTCTTTCAGGGTGCAGATGAAAATATTGCGATTGCTCGTAATCATTGTGCCCTACCTGCTTTACGTAAAGACTTTCTGATCGATCCATATAATGTAGTTGAAGCACGTGCTTTGCATGCGGACTGTATTTTATTAATTGTTGCTTGTTTGTCTGACCAGCAACTCGAAGAAATGTCAAAAACTGCGTTTGAACATCAACTTGATGTATTGGTTGAAGTTCATGATGAAGAAGAAATGGAACGAGCGTTAAAGCTTTCTGAGCAATGTTTATTAGGCGTGAATAACCGTAATTTAAAAACGTTTGATGTAGATTTAAATACATCCATTCGATTGAAAAAATTACTTCCGACCTCACGTTTATTAATCACTGAAAGCGGTATTGCGACACCAGATGATGTGCGTATGATGCAAGAGCATGATATTCACAGTTTCTTGGTGGGCGAAAGTTTTATGAAACAACCACGTCCAGATCAAGCTTTTACTGCACTTTTTGGACAACCTCAAACGGTTTAATGAAGATATATGAGTAATAAAGATTCATCGCTTTCTAAAGAGCAACAAAAGTTATTGAAGCAATTTAAAAAGCAAATCTCCAATCCTCATTCAAGCAAAATCGAAAATCAGCCTGAGTCTAAAAAAGCTCAGGCTGAGTCTGAAGAATTGGAAGATACACATCTATTTCAACAGGCTGTTGCTGGTGTTAAACGCATCAACAATAGTAATGTTGCCGATGTAAAAACACCTCGTGCCAGAAAAGTCGACGCACAAACTCTAGCGAAGCGTGCAGCCGCAGAAGGTGGCCGTGATACCGAACACGCCGAGTTATCAGATACTCAAGCTGCTTTAAATCCGGTCGCAAGCCAAGCAACGTTAAGCTATCGCATTGCGACTCTGCAACATAAAGTTTTTGAAGACTTAAAAGCAGGCAAGATGCGTTGGTTTGAAGCTGTAGATTTACACGGCTGTACCATTGAGCAAGCACGTGACGCAGTTTTACAGATTATCCAGATGGCAAAAGATGAAAATCAAAATGTTATCAAAATTGTGCATGGCAAAGGCCCAGAGGCGGTCTTAAAAACCTATGTCAACGGATGGTTACGTCAACACCGCGATGTTTTGGCTTTTGTAAGTGCTCCAGAAAATCAAGGCGGCACAGGTGCTGTTCTCGTACTGCTTAAACGAGCAGAAAAAAATCCGAAGTTCGAACAAAAAAAATGATCCTTTGGGATCATTTTTTTACATCAAACACCTGCAATAATTGAGCAACTACTGCAATGGCAATCGTTGCAGGTTGTTTCGATGAAATCCCTTCTATACCAATAGGGCAAACTAAGCGTTGTAATGTTTCTGGAGTATAACCGCGTACTTGCATACGTTTCTCAAAAATAGCCCTTTTACTTTTTGAGCCAATCATCCCAACATAAGCAAATGGTTTTGTCGTAGGTTTCAAGGCTGCAAAACACAGTTGCAAATCTAATTGATGATCGTGAGTTAATACTAAAATTGCACCTGAACGGTCAAAATGCTCGATCTCGGCTTCAAGCGTATCAGTCGTTAAGCATTGCACCTGTTGCAGTAAGTCTGATGGGAAAATATCATCACGTGGATCAATCCATTTCACCCGAACACCAATAGGCAATAAACAACGGACAATTGCTTCACCCACATGCCCTGCTCCACAAATCAGCACGTGCATGGTATTTGGTTGAATCTGCTGGCCAAATTGCCATTGCTCACTGTTGGCAGAATGAAACTCGAAACTTGGTTGTTGTTGCATGTCCATAATCTGCCAAGTGGACGCATATTGATGTGAGACGGTACGCCATATATGCCTTCCAGCTCGCCATGCTTGCAAACTCATGGATAAATCTGACGGGGTTACAGCGGGTGATATTTTTTCAAACAATAACCACATCACCCCACCACAACATTGCCCCAACCGAGCACTGAGGTTAAAGCGTTCAATACGCCTCACAGAAATTCCCGTTTCTTTTAACATTGCTTTAGCAATATCAATAGCCTGAAATTCTAAATGCCCGCCACCGATCGTATCGGATTGCTGCCATTGCTGTTGCAAATTAAACCGCAATAACATGGTTGCACCAACTTCTCGTGGTGTTGAACCATCAGCGCGGACCACTGTGACCAATACCATAGGTAGAGCATCGACTTGCCACGCTACAAAATCAGTCCACCATTGTAAATGTTGCATAATCTTCTACATTTTAGCTTGTGGACGTTTAGCCAAAGCTTGTCCCCGCCCAATCGCAATTGCACGTAAAATTTCTTCGGCAGTTGCCGGAGCATTGAGTACGAGCGGTGCATTTTCTGGAATAGCCGCCTGTACAGCCTGACGAATTGCAGAGAAAACAGATAATGCCAACATAAATGGGGGTTCACCTACCGCTTTGGAGCGATAGATGGTATCTGCCTGATTTTGGTTATCAAACAGTTTGACATTAAAAATATGCGGAATATCAAAACTGGTCGGAATTTTGTACGTTGAAGGCGCATGGGTAAATAAGCGTCCTGCGTGCGGTCCTTGAGGCTGCCAATACAACTCTTCTGTCGTGAGCCACCCCATCCCTTGGACAAAACCACCTTCAATTTGTCCAATATCAATTGCAGGGTTAATTGACCGTCCAACATCATGCAAAATGTCAGCACGTAACACTTTCATTTCGCCAGTTAGCGTATCTATTGCGACCTCGCTGACCGCTGCGCCATAAGCATAATAGAAAAATGGACGCCCTAAATGGTTGACCTGATCATAGTGAATTTCTGGCGTTTTATAAAAACCACTGTCCCATAGTTGCACACGTGCCATATATGCCCGTTGAACCAAGTCAGGAAATGTCCATGAATGACCATTCGCTGTTGAAACCATACTATCTTCAAACTGGACTTGTTCAGCTTCACTTTGACTTATTTCGGCTGCAAGTTTAGCCAGACGCTCACGAATTTTAATACAGGCATTTTGAACAGCTTTACCGTTTAGATCTGCGCCACTTGATGCTGCAGTTGCCGAAGTATTTGGTACACGAGAAGTATCGGTTGCAATTAAACGAACGCTATCGATTGGTAAACCCAACTCATGTGCAGCGACCTGCCGTACTTTGGTATATAGCCCTTGTCCCATTTCTGTACCACCGTGCGTAATCGCGACAGTGCCATCCATGTAGACATAGACCAGTGCACCTGCCTGATTGTAATGCACGGCGTTAAACGAAATACCAAACATTAATGGGGTTAACGCAATACCACGTTTAATGATGTCATTGTTCTGATTAAAGGCCTGAATAGCTTGTTTGCGTTTCGCATAATCGCTAGTCTGCAATAATTCAGCTACCAATTTTGGCGCAACATTATCACGGACTTCGGCCCCATAGTGCATACGGTCACGTCCAGCACCGGGCTGTTCGGCAAAGAAATTACGTTGACGAATTTCAACCGGATCACAACCTAAATAACGAGCAATGTCATCAATAATATTTTCAATCACAAACATGCCTTGCGGTCCACCAAAACCACGATAAGCCGTATTGGACACCGTGTTGGTTTTACAACGTAAGTTACGTAGCTCAACTGCATTTAGATAATAGGCATTGCCAATATGGCAAATCGCACGTTCATTCACTGGCCCAGAAAGATCAGCCGAAAAACCGCAGTTTGAAGCCAGTTGTACCTTTAAGCTTTGCAGAACACCACTGTCATCAAAAGCTACAGACCACTCATAAGCAAAACCGTGACGTTTGCCTGTAGCACTCATGTCATCATCACGATCCAAGCGTAATTTACACGGACGGCCTGTTTTTTTCGCTGCCAAAGATGCAATGCATGCCCACTGCGCCGACTGTGACTCTTTACCACCAAAACCGCCACCCATACGGCGACTTTCCACACTGACCTGATGCATATTCATGCCTAATGCATGACAAATCAGTAACTGCATTTCGGTTGGATGTTGTGTCGAGCAATAGACTTTTAAACTCTGATTTTCTTGTGGAATCGCATAAGAAATCTGTCCTTCAAGATAAAAATGCTCTTGCCCACCCAGCTCAATGGTTCCAGAAAGTTGATGGGCTGCGTTTTGAAATGCCTGCTCAACTTCACCATGGCTAAATTCAACAGGCGGTAACACCCACGATTCTTTTTCAATTGCATCTTGAATCGTTAAAATTGGGGTTTCGGGCTCATACTCAATTTTTGCCAAGCGAACTGCCTGACGGGCTTGTTGATAACTCTCGGCAACAACCACAAACAAGGCTTGTCCATAAAACTCAACCTGCTCTTCGGCAAAAATTGGGTCATCTTTAACAATCGGCCCCCAATTATTTTCAACCTCAATATCCTTTGCCGAAAAAACTGCATAAACACCTTCAGCCTGACGTACGGCATCCAAATCAAACTTACTGATTTTACCTTTGGCACAACTTGAAAATCCGACCGCCAAATGCATGGTATTTTCAAGCTCGGGTAAATCATCAATATAAGTTGCCTGCCCCGTTACGTGTAAATGCGCGCTCTCATGTGGAATCGAGTCGCCTGCTTTAGCTGATTTTTTAGAAATATTTAAGTCAATGGTTTGATTCATATTAGATCTCCACCATAGCAATCAGGTCATTCACACGAGTGAGTGTTTGAGACAGAATTTTTTCTACATAAAAGCGCTGTAAACAGTTTTTCGCGACGTGTAAACGATATGCCGAGCTAGCACGTCCATCATCTAAGGGTTGATAGTCTTGCGACAAGGCCTCTTGTGCCAGAACGATCAATTCTGTTGTAAGTTGTTGACCTTCCAATATGGCTTCTGCATATTTTGCACGTTTGGGAATAGCAGCCATACCACCAAAAGCAATTCTTACATTGTGAGCGACATCATCATTATCTAAATCGCATGAAATGGCTGCACATACCGCAGAAATATCTTGCTCAAAACGTTTGGCAATTTTATAGCTGGCAAATTTAAAACGTGTCTGCCCTTCGCGAAGCGGAATAACAATCGCCTCAACAAACTCACCAAGTTGTAATGCTGTTTTTTGATAGTCTAAATAAAAGTCTTCCAAAGCAATTTCACGGGTCTGCTCACCTACACGCAAAATCAATCGTGTACCTAGTGTAATTAATGCTGGCATTGAATCGCCAATCGGCGAACCATTGGCAATATTTCCACCTAAAGTTCCTGCATTTTTAATCGGCATGGAAGCAAAACGGCGCTGCAATTCTTGAAAGTCGGAATAAAAATCTGAAATTTTAATGAGTGCATCGCTCAAACTTACATTTGCTCCAATCGTTAAAGCATGGTCTGTGACTACAATCTTTTTCAGCTCTTCAACTTGACCGATATAAAGCATATCGCCCAAATCACGGCCCTGCTTTGTGACCCACAAACCTACATCTGTGCTACCTGCAACAATACGTGCTTGCGGCAACTGTAAACGTAAAGTAGCAAAATCCTGCAAAGTCTTAGGTGCAAAAAATTGCTGCTTTTGATCATTCAAATGCAATGCAGGTAATGTTCTGATCTCTTTTAATACATCAATTACTTTTTGACGTTCTAATACAACACGTGGATAGTCATAAGCTTTTTGTGCTGCATCTAAAATAGGGCGATAGCCTGTACAGCGACATAAGTTTCCAGAAAGATAATCACTGATTTTATCTTTGCTTGGAGAATGTTGTTCATTTTCGTACATTGACCATAACGACATGATAAAACCGGGTGTACAAAAACCGCATTGTGAACCATGCATATCAACCATCGCCTGTTGTACCGGATGAAGTGTCCCATCTTGTACAGGCAATAAGCTATGAAGGTCTTCTACTGTAAATAAGGCTTTACCATCTAAAGTCGCTAAAAACTGAATACACGCATTCACACTGCGTAATTGCAGGTTGTCATTGACCAACTCACCAATCACTACTGTACATGCACCACAATCGCCCTCAGCACATCCCTCTTTTGTACCAGTCTGCCTAGTCTTACCAGTTTGGGTATATTCTCGTAGAAATTGTAAAACCGTCATTGTAGGTACTACATTTTCTACTTGCTGCTGACCACCACGGAAAAAGAAGGTGATTGGACGTTCTAACATGTTTTATCCTTATGCTTTATAATAATGCTTCTGTGCAAATATGATGCCATTACGCGATCATTTAGAACTTACCAATATTAAGCGCACATTTCATGTCCAAACACTTGACTATTAACGATAAAAAACATGAAATTTATTCATCTTTTATTAAGCTTGCGCAAAACCAAAATAAATATAGTGCGAGGATTTATGAACATCAGGTCATGTTTCTGATACAATGCCGAGCTTGTCTAATAGAGTAAATTTATACGTCTTATGTCAATGCAGCAATCGTACGCAAATATCCTGACTGCCGTCGGTGAAGATCTTGATCGTCCCGGCCTTAAAGATACGCCTGTGCGTGCGGCTAAAGCTTTTTCATATTTAACTTCTGGCTATAGTAAAACTTTAGAAGAAGTCACCAATAATGCTGTTTTCCCATCAGATAACCATGAAATGGTATTGGTGAAGAATATTGAATTCTATTCGCTTTGCGAACATCATCTCCTCCCATTCTACGGTCGTGTTCATGTTGCCTATTTACCGGAAGGCAAAGTTCTCGGTCTATCTAAATTTGCACGAATTACCGAGATGTTTGCTCGCCGTTTGCAAATTCAGGAAAATCTGACTCAACAAATCGCAGAAGCTGTCGCAGAAGTCACTGGTGCTCGCGGTGTTGCTGTAGTCATCGATTCAGCACATATGTGTATGATGATGCGTGGTGTAGGTAAACAAGAGTCTACAACCCGTACAGTTTCATTTGTCGGAGATTTTAAAACCGACAAAGAAGCACGTCGTGAATTCTTAAGTGCAGTACCGGAAAGCTACTAATATAGTTTTTACCGTCTAAATAAGAGCCCGACAATGTTGGGCTTTTTTTTATAGCTGAACGCGATAAACTTCGATCCAATTCTATAAAACATAACAATTAAATTATGTGATTTTTGTTATAAAAGTAGGCATCTTTCTTTTTAAATAATTTATGAGCTAATCATGCGATTTAAAAAAATTTCTTGCTTACTTTTATCCCCTCTTTTTATTATTAGTACCTCAATTTATGCGGGCAATACACCAAAAGAACAAGAAATTAAAAAACTGGTAGATCAAAACTTTAAACCTTTATTAGATAAATATAATGTACCGGGTATGGCCGTGGGCGTTATTCAGAATAATAAAAAATATGAAACGTATTATGGTCTTCAATCTGTTCAAGATAAAAAAGCCGTAAATAGCAGTACCATTTTTGAGCTAGGTTCTGTCAGTAAATTATTTACCGCTACAGCAGGTGGATATGCCAAAACAAAAGGGACAATCTCTTTTAAAGACACACCTGGAAAATATTGGAAAGAGCTAAAAAATACACCGATTGATCAGGTTAACTTACTTCAACTTGCTACCTATACAAGTGGTAACCTTGCCTTGCAGTTCCCAGATGAAGTACAAACAGACCAACAAGTTTTAACTTTTTTCAAAGACTGGAAACCTAAAAACTCAATCGGTGAATATAGACAATATTCAAATCCAAGCATTGGTTTATTTGGAAAAGTTGTGGCATTGTCTATGAATAAACCTTTCGACCAAGTCTTAGAAAAAACAATTTTTCCAGATCTTGGCTTAAAACATAGCTATGTAAATGTACCTAAGACCCAGATGCAAAACTATGCTTTTGGCTATAATCAAGAAAATCAGCCAATTCGTGTTAACCCTGGTCCGCTAGATGCTCCAGCATACGGCGTCAAATCGACACTACCCGACATGCTTAAGTTTATTAATGCCAACCTAAATCCACAAAAATATCCAGCAGATATTCAACGTGCAATTAATGAAACACATAAAGGTTTCTATCAAGTCGGCACCATGTATCAAGCATTAGGTTGGGAAGAATTTTCTTATCCAGCGCCTTTACAAACTTTATTAGACAGTAATTCAGAACAAACTGTGATGAAGCCTAATAAAGTGACTGCTATTTCAAAAGAACCTTCAGTTAAGATGTTCCACAAAACTGGCTCAACCAATGGTTTCGGAACATATGTCGTGTTCATTCCTAAAGAAAATATTGGTTTAGTCATGTTAACCAATAAACGTATTCCAAATGAAGAACGCATTAAAGCAGCGTATGCAGTATTAAATGCAATAAAGAAATAATCGCCTTAGCTAAACACAAAAAAGAGAAATGAATAATTTCATTTCTCTTTTTTTAAGGGCGTATTCTTTAAAAGAACCAGACATATCCTAGACTTGATTTCATCCAGTCTTGATGGTTTTGTTGTTCATAATCCCAATTTAATCGAACGGCATTATTGCGATTAATCACATATTGCCACTGAGTATTTACTCTCAAATTCCATTGGTTTTGATCTTCCCAATAGGGCAACTCAATTTGCACCACAGAGTTGAAGCGCTCAAACCATTGGTTCATACATCCTAAAGTTGGGCCCATCCCTACACGCCACCCTTTATCGAGATTTGAACCCGTTTGTACATAAGTTTGTACTTGTCCATAGCAAATATGCTTTCGCTCATAGTCTGCAAGACTGTAACCGACCTGAGCATTAAAGCTTGCTACACCGTGTTGTTTGTCTTCGCTAAAGCGTCCATCATGAATGGCTTCCTGACGCCAACCTAAATTAAATCCCCAACTCAGTGGTGTTTTAAATGGTTGAATCGGGTTATAAGAGTTCACTTCTAACAGATCAAGACGTTCTAGTTTTAAATGGTCATTTCGCCACTGCGCGTTACCATTTAAAAAGAGTAATTGAGTACCTGCACGATATCCGCCTTGAGGGTCTATTAAGTCATGGTAGGCTTGCCGATGACCAAGTTCAATAAACTTATCATCTTGCACCTCACCAGCTTTCACGGAAAAGTTACGCGCGTTATGGCCTTGGGTTGGTTCCTTTTCTGGTCTTTTTGGTTCTTGACGCTGCTTATCTAAATCAATCTGACTTCTGAGTGCTAAAAGCTGACGTAACTGCGGCTGAGCAATGCTTTCTTCTATTTTTCGGCTAATAAATTGGAGGTATAAATCATCGTAAGCCATCTCTAAAATCTTAGCCTGATCCTGCTCAGTAAATGATTTTAAAATCTGAGAAGATTGCTGTGTCGGCATCATCGTAATTTGATGAGCCACCTTCGCCAATGAGGCACCATGCTGATGAGCTTGTGCCAATAATTGAGTTTCTAATGCAGGTCGATATATAGGAGCTTTGGTAAGTCCCTCCTGCTGCATCGATTTAATGGTTTCCATTGGAATGGAGGCATAAGTAAATTTTTCTTGTAAGTTAGATTCAGGTTTTACTAAATCCACTAACCCCAACAATCTATAGGCACAGTTATCACTCACAAAGTAATATGGGAAACTCACGTGTTGCATTTCCCAAATGTGAGACACCAAGAAACGTGTTTCCTCGGGAGTTAAATTTAGCTCATATTCCCATAAATCACGGCTTTCAAAATCGCCATATTCTTTTACTTTACGGTAATAAGGCATTAGTGAATATTCACCCGGATACTGCCCTGTTAAACCTTTCCATGCATATGACCAGTTGTCGTTGCCTGCCACAGTTGCTGCGTAGTTTACGGCGTAAGAAACTAAATTTAATTGTTGCTGATCTTTGGGGTCTAAACGCAATAACGTATGGCCAAACATGGAGCTCGGATTGCCCATAAAATCGGTCGCATAAATTAATGTCGCTTTGTAGGGCTTAATTTGCTCAATCCAGTTTTCAAATTCAGTACACTTTACTTGAGGCAATTCATTTTCTTGAATGCCGACTTTTTGCATGAGCCATTGGCTACGCGCAGGGAACTTACAACGAACCGACTGATTATCTTGAGCAGGTATAAATAATGCCGAGATATCCGCTTTCAGTTCTTCTTTTAAGTTATTTTTTCCATTGTCTGATAAGAAATAGCCAGAATAAGTGACCTCACTTTTCTGGTTTTTATTGGCATACATGAGCCTTTGCCATGTAATATCTTGGTCAAGATTTTGTTGTTCTGCGATTGACCAATATTTTTGAATAGATGGATTTATATCTGCTGAATACGCAATATTCACTGCCAAAGAGGCAAAAACTAAAACAACTGACTTCATTAAGCTCATCAATTTTTATCATTAAATATAAGAAAAACCCTGCCATACGACAGGGTTTTCAGTTTCAAACTTATACGTAAGCTTTTAAAACGTCGTCTTTAGCCATTACAGTTTGTAATGACGCTAAAACTTGAAGCGTATTTTGGTTATTTGCAGAATAGATTTCACCAAAGTTTGCTTTTGAAACTTTAAAGAAACGGTCTTTGTCTTGAGGTTTAATTTGCATTAACTCAGCAAGTACGTTCAGGCTTTCACCTTGGCCTACTGCCATATCACGTGCTAAAGCTTCAGCATTTTCATTTGTGAATGTAACCACTTGAGCAGTTACTGTTCCGCCTTGACGGCAGCCTAAAGTACCGAAAGTGATCCCTAATAATTGGTTAGTAAAAATACCGTTTGTTGTTGCAGCAAGAATTTTAGGCGCTACTCCTTTTTTGCCAGCCCATACTTGTGTACCCACACCACAACCTACGTCGTTGTCAGCCATTGCAACACTTGAACCAGCTGCTAATAACGCAGCTAAAGCTAATTTTTTTAACATAGATGTAAATCTCCAAAATCATTATTGATTGTTTCTTATGTGTTGTATTGTTATGTGTAATTTTTATTACACGCTATTAAAGATAGCGAGATGGTTGTGAATTAGCAATTAAAAAATAAACAATATGATAAAAAGTGCAAAAGAAAAATTTATCTTAAATTCCAGTTACCTTGATTATCTCGATGACCCAATATTTTAAGTACCAGTACTAAACTTAAGAGTAATAATAAATACCATGACCCCAGTTTACCCCAACCCACCATATGCCAAGCATCTACCTGACTTGGATAGAGCCAGATTTTATAAAAAGTACTAATATTTTCAGCAATCCAGATGAGAAAAGCGAGGGTAAATAATACAGGTAACATCGGAATTTTAAATTTATATTCATTTAACTGAAAATAAAGTTTGGTATTCCAAAAAATAAAAATACTGATCGCAAATAAAATATATCGGATATCAGGTACAAAAAATTTACTCATAAAGTTTATATATGAGAAAAATGCGAGTAAAAGCATCGTTCCAAAACTTGGGAGTTTTTCAAAAGAAACTTGAAACAGTCGAATTGACCGTGCAAAAAAACTACCTACAGCCGAATACATAAAGCCTGCAAATAAAGGCACAGTTAAAATTTTAAATACCGCAGGCTGAGGATATTGCCATGATGCAATCGCAGGGTGTGTTAAGAATATTTCCATGACCATCGCCATGACGTGAAATAAAGCAATAACTTTGGCTTCTGCCCACGATTCAAGTTTTAAATATAAAAGACAGATCTGTATCAGCACTGCATAGATCAGTAAATAATCATAGCGATAAAAACCCATATATTCATGGCTTCCCATCGGTGCTGTGAAAGCAAAAGCAATTAAAAGCAGAATACCAAACAAGGCTGCCGAAACAGCCTTGCCGATAAAATGAATTGGTAAAGTAAGATGGCGCACAAAAACTATCCTAGATATTTAGCACTATACTCATGCACTGTATCTACAAAGATTTTTGGTTGCGCAGGGTCTACCCACTGAGTAATACCGTGGCCTAAGTTCGCAACGTAACCTGTTTTTTCGCCGTTTGCATAGGCATCGTCTAACATTGCTTTTACTGCTTTTTCAATTGAAGCAGCCGAGCCATATAAAACAGCAGGATCAAGATTGCCTTGTAACGCTACACGCCCAGACACAACATTTCGAGCTGTATTAAGCGGAGTAGTCCAGTCCAGTCCTAATGCATCTGCACCAGTGGTAATCATTGGCTCTAACCATTGACCGCCACCTTTCGTGAACACAATAACAGGAATACGGCGGCCATCTTTCTCACGCTGCAAACCAGCAATGATTTTATTCATGTAGTTTAAAGAGAATTCGACGTATTCGCGGTGTGCTAATGCCCCGCCCCAGCTATCAAAAATCTGGATCGCCTGAGCACCTGCATCAATTTGAGCATTTAAATAGTCAATGACTGAATCTGCTAAATGATCAAGTAAGGCATGCAAAACTTCTGGTTGTGCATACATCATCTGCTTGGTAAAACGGAACTCTTTACTTGAACCCCCTTCAACCATATAAGTTGCAAGCGTCCAAGGACTACCAGAGAAACCAATCAGTGGAACCTGACCACCTAAGGCAGAGCGAATTGTACTTACCGCATTCATCACATAATCAAGGTCTGATTTTGCATTTAACTTGGGTAAATTCGCGACATCTTGTTCAGTGCGAACCGTCTTTTGAAACTTAGGGCCTTCACCCGTTTCAAAATAAAGCCCTAAACCTAATGCATCAGGAATTGTTAAAATATCTGAAAATAAAATCGCTGCGTCTAAGTCGTAACGGCGTAAAGGCTGCAAAGTTACTTCACAAGCAAATTCTGTATTTTTACATAGAGATAGAAAGTCGCCTGCTTTTGAACGTGTTTCACGATATTCAGGCAAATAACGTCCCGCTTGACGCATCATCCATACCGGTGTGGTATCTACAGGTTCGCGTAACAAAGCTCGTAGGAAACGATCATTTTTCAAAGTCGTCATTACCAATCTCTATATTCTTTATGTGGCAGCATCATATCAAAAACATAAAGATTTTTATAATTTCAATTTCACACAAAAAACTCGTCAATCTACTAAAAAATGCATATTTACACAAAAGTCTACTGCAAGCTGCGGGGTTTTCTGCAATACTTGCAACATGTTACATCGGGTCTATTGATATTCTTTTAACCACTAAATTGCCAATCTTGAACTCATAGAGATGAGTTATTGGTAGTTTTATGCACTTTTAGATTAGATCAAGCCCCTATTGCTTATATGAAAATTCTTAAGGTTGAATTACATGTTTGTTCGCTCATTACTCGCTATGAGTTTAAGTTGTATTATTGCTAATGTTGCTTTTGCTGCTTCAACAACTGAGCAACCCCTGAACCCTAAAAAGGTATCAGCTCCTGTAGAAGATCCGATTGATCCTTTAGCAGTAGATGCAGCTTCAACTGTAAAAGCTCAAGCTTCGACACAAATTACCGCTCAAGAACAAAGTGACTTAAATCGAGCGTCAACAACATTACAAAATTTGCAAAAAACTGAAGACCAAAATGCTGATTCAGGTATTGCCGCTTCAGCACCGGTAGCCGTAGCTAAAACGACCACAACAACTGCAAAGACTTCAGCTCCAGCAGTTTCTTGGACATTAGATAGCTTAAATTCGGCTGAATGGTATGAAAATATTGGTAAAGGCCAGTTTCCAGTTTACGCTCGTGCTCACGTCATGCTAAATAATGCACATGCATCACCAGGTGCAATTGACGGTATGAGTGGCAAAAACACTTTAAAAGCAATCTCTTCATTCCAGCAAATGAATGGTTTATCACCTACTGGTGAACTGACTAAAGAAACTTGGGATGCATTAGTTGCTAAGCAAACAAAACCTTCATTTATTGAATACACCATTACTGATGCTGATTTAAAAGGCCCATATGCACAATCAATTCCTTCTGATTATGCTTTACAGGCTAAAATGAAAGGTTTGTATTACACTCGTGTTAGCGAAATGTTGGGCGAAAAGTTTCATATCGATGAAGCTTTCTTAAAAACAATCAATCCAACAGCAACATTCAAAAAAGCGGGTGAAAAAATCATTGTTCCAAACGTACGCAATGATTTACCAGAAGACATTCATTTGATTATTGCGCATAAAGGTGCAAAACAACTGTACCTATTTAACAGCCGTAACCAAATGATTGCGTCATTTCCTGCAACAATTGGCAGTACTGATACGCCTTCTCCGACCGGTACTTACAAGGTAGTTGGTGTAGCTCGTAACCCATGGTATAGCTACTCACCTTCTAATTTCGTACAAGGTAAAAACTTAAAACCGCTTTCTTTACCACCTGGCCCAAATGCTCCTGTAGGTAATATCTGGATCGGTTTAAGTAAAAAATCTTTTGGTATTCACGGTACACCAAACCCGTCTTTAATTTCTAAAACTGCATCACATGGTTGTATCCGTTTAACTAACTGGGATGCTAACGATTTAGGTAATAAAGTACGTTCAGGCGTAACTGTTAAATTCTTAGAATAATCCTCTTAAATAAAAGAGCCTGCTTTATGCAGGCTTTTTTTATTAAATTTTTAATATATCTCAGTGGAATATTTAGTTATTGTTTTGACTATAAATATAAAACCAGCCTAGGTTTAATAATTACACAGCAATTTTTGTATTTAGAATATTTAGCATGGTTTGCATTTTAGCTTCTGTTTCTAGCCATTCAGCTTCAGCATCTGACCCTTCAACAATTCCCGCACCCGCATATAAGCGCATTTTATTTTCACTGAGTAGACCACATCGAATCGTCACTACCCATTCTCCATTACCCTCGGCATCCATCCAGCCTACTAACCCCGTGTAATAATGTCGGTCATAACCTTCATGATCTAAAATAAACTGCTTAGCAACATGAGTTGGTGAGCCACAAACCGCTGGTGTTGGATGTAATTCTAATGCAAGGTTTAATGCATTCGGTGCCTGTTGTTTGAGCACACCTTGGAACTCTGATGATAAATGCAACATTGTTGATGTTTCTAAAATATCTGGAAATTCAGAAACCTTAAGCTCTACACAATGAGTGGCTAAATTTCTAATAATATTTTCAACCACAATTCGATGTTCATGCTGGTCTTTCTCAGAATGATTTAATTCTTGTTGGCTGACGAAATTTTTTTCAGAAATTTGAGATTTGGGTCTAGAACCGGCCAAAGGATTACTGGTTACAATACGACCTTGTTTTGATAAAAGCAGTTCTGGGCTTGCGCCTAGAATATAATTATTATGTTCTACTGGAATCACAAAATTATAAGCATTTGGATTTTGTTTTAATAAAGCAGCCAATAAGTTTTCTGGCTCTTGATGACGGTTAAACTCATATTCAACAGCCTGAGAAAGAACAACTTTTTCTACCTTCTTTTTCTCAAAAGCATCTAATGCTAACTGTACTGTACCTTCAAATTTTTGGCGTTGAATGAGTAATGATTTATTAATTATCTCAATGTTATTACGATTTTTTAATGAGTTAATCGTAGAAGATGCTTGTGTTATTTTTTTATGATCAGCATAAAAATTTAAGCTACTTTTCTTTGTAATATCAAAAGGTATAGCACCAATTAAAACTGGATTTTGATGGCCTTGCTTTTTAATTTCTTCAAAACATTTTGCAATCTCATCATTAAATTGTGCGGTATTTGCTGCAGGTGTATTTAGCGTTTTAACGAATTCGTTCACTTCGAGATAATAATTTTTCGTAGAGAAACATGAAAATTTCTTTTGACCGATATGATCTAAATTTTGCTCTACTGATATTTGAGTCTGCATCATCTGTATATCACCTCTCACATTGATTTTTTTCAAGCAAATTCTGTAGTACTTCTTTTTAAATATAGGAGTATAAAAATACTGAAACACACATTAATGCAAATGATTATTATTATCAATAATAAAATTAGTTTTCAATGCAAGAAATTGTAATTATCTCGTTATTTGTATAAAAAAATTGAACTTTAATCTCTAGATTTATCTCGATTGAACTTTCTTGAATAAGGTAAAAATAAAGAAACTCACCATCTAGTTGTTTAAAACTTATATTTTTAAAATCAATAATTTGCTTATATTTTAAATAAATTGCTTTAATGATACTTTCTTTAGCAGAGAATATTACCAAATATAAATATGCTTGTTTTTTTTGCAGCTTTTCAATTTCTGCTTGTTCGTTTTTATTTAGAAAAACATCATAAAATTCATCTTTCTTTTTAAAAAAAATATAATGTTTTTGAGACTCTATATCGATCCCAAATATTTTTTCTTGAACCATGTTATTTCTAGCATATGCGATGGCATGACATGATTTTTTTGATCCAACATGGCTAATCCCACCCAGCACTCCTTCGGGCCATAGGGGTTCCCCATGTCTACCTTGATAGACAATAGAATCTTGTAAATTAAGGTTTTGTAATGCATATTTTGCTGCTAAGCGTCCCGTCAAGAACTCTAATTGACGAATGAAGCGTGAGCTTTTTATCTTCGGTGGAAGAAATATATTCAGCTCCTGATAGATATGATCAAGTTTAGATATTACTTTGATTTGGCTGAGCTGAACTTTATGTATATCTAGCCCAAAAGCTGTTAGCTTTTCATATTGAATATTTATTTCATCCAGACATGAGTTAGCCCTTCTACTTAACGGCTTCTCCCTATTCATAGCCTGCACTTTATTCAATATTCACGGTCAATGTTTCAACGATGGCAGCAATGTTTTCAAGCATCTTTATTCGGGTCTCGGGATTGAGAAAGTAGAAATGGTCCCCTTCAAACTCAATACTTCCTAACCAATTTTCTGTGTGTTGTTGCCATGCATCCATCATTCTTTTGTTAGGAATATCAGGGTCCTGTTTGCCATAAAATGCAACGATCGGAACCTCAGTCTTGTGTATGTTCTCGCTAAGCAATTGATCACTAAGATAGAAGTCATTACGAATGATTTTGAGAAAGAATGTGAGTGCATCCTGATTATTTAAAATTTCGTCAGGAAAATTATTGTATCGTTTTAATTCATCAATAATTTTTTCATCAGTTAGCTCATGCTTGTACCGCATATGTTGAATATAGTGATGCTCAGGTCGGCTACTTATAACGATTAATCTCAACTGATCAATCATGGTTTTTCCATTCAAATAATTGAGTACTTTCCAAATCAAGCCACCTCCCACACTATGTCCAAATAAAATGCACGGTGTGTCTGAGTAAGCTTGTATTTCATTGGCAATTTGCATAGCCAATAAATTAGGGTCATCAATCAATGGTTCATTTATTTTTATACCATGCCCCGAATATTCAATAGGAATAATACGAATATTGTCAGAGATCTGCTTTTTCCATGGATGATAAATACTCGCGCTACTCCCCGCAGGCGGTAAACAGAACATATTATATTGAGGTTTATTCATTTAAGAATTCTCCAAATATTAAGCATTTTTCTTTTATAAAAAATGCTTAAATCAGGTTTCTGCGCTTTTTTTTAAACAGAGGTTGAAGCTAAATTTATAGTTTGAGTCGGTTGCCAAATAGCTGAGTCACGATGTGTCACAAAAATAAGCGTCGAAGAAAGAGCACGTATCGTTGCAACGATTTCTTGCTCAGTCTCTTCATCCAAGGCAGAAGTGGCTTCATCAAGTATTAAAATCGGCGCATTTTTGAGTAATGCTCGCGCAATTGCGACTCGCTGACGTTCACCACCGGACAATGCGGTGCCTTGTTTACCAACCGATTGATTAATTCCTTCTGAACTACGGTCAATCATTGCCCCTAATGCGGCATCTCTTGCAGCCTTTTCTATTTCATCATCAGTTGCATCAGGTTTACCTAAACGGATATTTTCAGCCAGTGTTCCTGTGAACAAAATAGGTTCTTGTGTGACATAAGCAATATTCGAGACCAAATCTTCATATTTCATTTGATCAAGAGTTATGCCACCTAGGGTAATTTTTCCTCTTTGTGGATCATCAAACCGTGTAAGCAATTCAAGTAAAGTACTCTTACCACTACCGCTTGGTCCCGTAACCCATACTCTGCTCCCCAATGCGATGTCGAGAGATATATTTTCAAGTGCTGGCGCATAGCTAACGTCTTGTACCGAAATATGATGGCCAGTAGGAATTTGAGGATGTAATGGCTCAGGCAACTCAGGTGGATGTGTGATCTGATTAAAGTTGCGCAGTGCAGCAAACAAATCATTGATATGCAACCCTGCGGTAGCAAGTTCACCTAACGGCGCTGCTGCACGTCCAATTAAAACGAGTAATGCCAATACCAAAGCAGCATGATTGACACCAGCGATCACCAGATATGTTGCCATCCCTGCAATGGGTAAAACACTTGCCAAGGTTGCAATAAAACTTGCAAATGCAGCAGCACGATTAATCCGTACTAATGTCTCTTCTTGCTCTTCCCAACGATGTTCTAGCCTTTGGACCGCACGTTCAGGACCGGCTGCTGTGCGTAATAACTCAACATGATCAACCAATTCCAGCGTTGCTTGTGAAGCTGCTAATTCGGCAGTATTACGTTTTTTATCAATATGCATAAGTGCACGTTGTGCTAGGAATTGGGTAAATAAAGAGAGTAAAAGTAAGCCTAAAGCGACAAATGCTACGCCTGCTCCGGCAAGCATGCCTATTCCTATTGTTAGAAACAAAGGCATAAAAGGCGCATGTAAAAAGGTTTGCAATTGATGAGCAGGAATACTCATAAACCCAGGAATTCCCTGTCCAGCAATTGTCTTAATCTGAGCACGCTGTTCATTGGTAAACCAAGAGAGCTTGGCACGAGCTAAAGATTTGCCTAACTCAGCAAATAGGTCGCCTGCTAAACGCACACCCGTGAGGAAGCCAGCACGAGTGACTATAACTGTCACTAATATTGCTGCAATTGCACTGATGAGAACCCAACTTGGAGACCATTGATTGACAATTGCAAATGCCAAGACGATATATGCGATTGCTTCAATTGCGGCAACAATGATCCATCCGATACCAACAATAATTAATTTTTGCTTGGCTGCACGAGGAAGCATCGAAAAAATCTGATCTTTATTTAATTTAGCAGCATTATTCATAAAGATTTCCCTGAGTCAGTTGGGCCTTTAAGCACTAACCTGTTGTCGGCATGAGCAGCTAAGGCAAGATCATGAGTGACCATGACGATGGTTTTATTCTGGTTTTTAGCTAAGTGGCTTAATTCCAATATTATTTTTGTCGCATTGGTCTGGTCGAGTGCGCTCGTTGGCTCGTCTAATAAAATAATAGGAGCTGAAGATAAAAACGCACGCGCTATACCTATGCGCTGTTTTTCACCGCCTGAAAGTAAAGTTGCATCTGCATTTAAATCTACTTTTAATTGGGCCTTGAGTAATGCCTGCTCAAGTTGTTCATCATTTGCATTAATGGCAGATAAGGACAAGTTTTCTCTTACTGTGGCCGGTAATACATCTCCACCTTGTGGAATAAACAAAACCTTTTCATGTCTGAGTTTTTCATGTAATTGCAAAATATCTGTTTTTGCTAATTGAACGACACCTTCTTGCAATACGGCTAATCCAGCAAGTGCTCGCAGTAAGGTTGTTTTTCCAACTCCACTCGGTCCTGTAATTGCAGTAATTGAATTTTTTGGAAATGAATAACTTAATCGATCTAATACTTTTTGATTTTCAATTGTAAAGCTCGCATTAACTATTTCGAGTGTTACATCTTGCTCAATCTGTTGTAAATTGCCCGATGAAAGTACTGGCTCTTTTAAGAATGCAGATAAACGACTAGCTGCAGCCCGCCCAGCAGCGACATAATCAAGACCATGCCCTAAACGTAGCGAAGGTGTCACGATGGCCAAACTAAAGAAAAGTGTTGCAGCCAAGGTCATGCTGTCGTATTGATAAGCTACAAAATAGGCTATGGCAAAGGTTGCAACAGCTTGTAGTAATGCAGTGGCAACAGCAGCGAGTGTTGCGACTTTACTCACCCAAGACACCATATTTTGAGTGAAATTTTGTGCTGATTGAGTATAGGCTGTTAAAGCACCTGATTGTTGCCCATATATTCGATTATCACGAATGCCGCGCGCATAATCATCAGCAGAACCAATAATATCTAACATGACCTGCATACGTGCAGCGCCATCTCGTTTTGATACATGGGGAACAATAATTAAATAATAGAGTGAAGCAATTGCCCCAGGTAATAATACCCAAAGGGCCATCGGGCCAACCAAAGCAATTAATAAAACAATAGAAACTAAAGGGATTACAGCAAAAATCGCAATTTCCGACGGTAAATGTGCCACCATATGATGTAAAGTTGCGATATCGTCTGAAACCAGTCGTTTTAAGCTTTGGTCACCCTGTTTTGATAGGGTTGTGGTCGGTAACCGAATTAAATGATGAGCAATTTGACGACGTAATCGTGCCGAAAATCCAGCTTCTGCATCATGCACTAACCATGAAGCCAGTGCTGCCAACATTGCCCCAACTATCCAAAAAACCGCTGAAAAGATCACCCAATAAGAAGATAAATAACCAATCAACTGAATCATGCCCCACAGGGCAGTTAAAATGGCTAAACCAGAAAATACGGCAGCAAGCGTTCCTGCAAATAATTTAGGAAATGCTGGCTTGAGTGCAGGTGCCAAGGAAGAGTCTGTCATCAGATGAGATAACTTTAAATCAGACATGCTTATCTCTCTTTAAATTCATAAAAAAAGCGGTACTTAAAATGAAATCTCGCTTCAATTGACCAGCAAGAATTGCCTTTTTCGGCTTTAAAAAAGCATGAATAAGGAAATCATATAAAAAGTATTTTTTTAAAAACTTTAATTGCATCAAAAACTTCCTAACCACCCTATCAAAATATTTTTAGATCATTTTCTAGACTGTAAAAATTAATATGGATTTGTCTAAATCATTCTGGTTGATATGACTAAAAACCAACTGTACGTTTAGAGGCACCTTGTAAATCAAAAATAACGTCGTCAATTAAGCTATCAATCTGACGTGTATCTCGGTGATGTGCCGTAGTAATTAAATGAGCCATATTTCCAGAGGTTGCCAGATAATGCTTTTTCCAGATGTGCTCTGAAGGACACGGAAATACCACAGTGATTGAATTCGGATTCCGCCAAGCAGGAATGCCCACTGCTTGAAAGCGATCAACCGCGTACTGGGCCATTTTTAGACAATGTTGAATTCTCTGTTGTCTTTGTAAATTGGTTTGGCTACGTATTGCTGCCCACATCAGCAAGACGGTATGACCATTACGAGAACCGCTAATGGTTTGATCCCGTGTAGAGATATAGTCCACATCTACCGATATACGTTCTACATTTTGTCGCTTGGCCACAACAATGCCACACGGAATCGGTGAACCAATCATTTTATGACCAGACACACAGATCGAGTCGATGCCATGAGCAAAGGAAAACGCTTGAGGATGATCAACAAAAGGTAAAATCATGCCACTTAAGGCAGCGTCGGCATGAATATAATAATCTCGGCGCATGATTCCGATTTGCGCTAAGCGCTCTTGAATCATTTCAATATCATCAATTGCGCCAGTCATGGTCGTACCAATATTTGCAAAAATAATGGGGTGACTTTCTTTATTGGTTTTTATTTTATGGATTAAATCATCATAGTCGATTTCACCATTATCCAATGATTCGATCACACAAGATTTCATCTGCAATAATTTGGCGATTTTTCCCACCGAATAATGCGTATCTTTTGAGTAATATAATGTGGAATCTAGAAATAGCTCACGCGCCAGATAGCAGCCAAACATATTACCTTCTGTGCCACCATTGGTTACGTATCCCCAGCTTTCTTCAAAGGGAATTTGAAAAATTTCAGCAAAATACGCCATCACATCTTTTTCAAAATCAAAAGAATTCAATGCGTAATTACTATAGTCTTTCCAATCACCACAATTATTAATAGAGAATTTGAAAAAACGAAATAAAGCGGAATAATCAAAATCTGCAGATTCAGGATACCCAATATTGAAGTATTGATGTTTTAAACAGTAATTCCAGAATGTCTCTATTTTCTCTTGATCAGCAGGCGATAAAATCATTTTTTGCTCCGTTAATATGACGATTACAAGTCGTCTAAGGAGTCGCTATCAAAGATATAAATTTTATGTATAAATTTAGCGACCAGGATTTGTCGTATGCCCTATGATGGCAACCCTCTACCCTGCAATCCTTTGCCGTGCATCAACCAATGACCACCAATTTGATAAAGTGGGTGTGCGTCCTAATTCTTCAAAACTAATATTGATTCCTTGTGCTTTGAGTTCCGAAGAAAACTGCATAATTCGTAATGAGTCCAATCCATAAAGAATCAGATTTTCTTCAGGATCTAATTCATCTTCTTCAATCAGTTGCTGGACCTTTTGCTCTAGCCAAGGTCGTGTAATGCCTATTGCCACCTGCCCCACTACAGATTCGGTATCAGTGACTTGACCACAACGTGAAGATACATATTTCAAAGCTAAGCGGTGTTCTTCTTCTGAAAAATCGGCAACTGCATCGCCAACCAAAAAGGGTTGTATGTCACTCATAAAGGCTTCAATTGCCGTAACCATACAACCGATATGGGCATAGACACCGCCAATAATGAGCTGATCACGATTCCAGTTTTGCATTCTTTCAAGCAAATCCGAACGTTTAAACGCGCTATAACGCCATTTCGTTAAGACAATGTCATGTTCAGCAGGAGAAAGTTGATCAATAATTTTTTGCTGATCGATTGTTGAGGCTGGCAAACCCGGTCCCCACATGGCATTCAGTAATGCACGATCTGCCGCTGGCTGTTCATAAGGCTGTGCTGTATAGACAACAGGAACATTGTTCTGATGTGCCCAAGTTCTTAGTTGAACTAAATGATTAACAACCGTCTTAATTAATTCACTTTCAGCATCGTAAAAATTTAAAAAGTAACGCTGCATATCATGAATTAATAAAACTGCTCGAGAAGGATCTAATTGCCATTCTGTTTTATTATTTGGATAACTCTCTCGTTTGGGCATGAGATAAGTAGAAATTTTTGCAATAGCCATATGCTGCTCAATATTTATTAAGATGTTGTAGATATATTTAAAATGCTGCGAAGTTGCTTTTTGTCCACCTTACCGACTGCGGTTAGTGGCAAACTTTCGATTAATTTGATCTGGTCTGGAAGTTTGTATTGTGCAATACCCAACTCCATGAGATGGCGTCTGAGCACAACAGCTTTAAGTTCAGGATTCCGAGAAACAATAAAGGCACAACTTTTTTCACCGAATTGTTCATCAACAATTGCGACCAAAGCTGCGTGCATAACTTCTGGATGCAAAAGAATAAGTTTTTCTATTTCTTCCGAAGCAATCTTTTCACCACCACGGTTAATCTGGTCTTTAATTCTTCCTACTACACGTAAATTACCATCCGAAGTACGCTGCACGAGATCGCCCGAATAGTAATAGTTGTCCTCATCAAAGACCTGTGAATTATGTTCAGGGCTTTGGTAATAACCACAGAAGGTATAAGGCCCCCGAGTCGCAAGCATTCCTATTTCACCTTCCGGGACTTCCCTATACTGCTCATCTACAATTTTGATTTCATCATCAGAACTGATAGGACGCCCTTGGGTCGTAAAGATTTGCTCATCGGAGTCATCTAGTCTGGTGTAATTGACCAAGCCTTCGGCCATTCCAAATACTTGTTGTAATTTACAATTGAGGACTTCAGGAACTTGACGGGCTAAAGATTCAGGAAAACTTGCTCCTCCCACTTGAAGCAACTTTAAAGATTGAATTTGATCTTTATATTGCGCGGCTTTTTCTAGCCACATAATGACAGCACTCGGCACTAAAGAGGCCATATTGACTTGATGTCTTTGAATAATAGAAAAACAATTGAGCGGTTCAGGATTTGGTGCCATCACAACACATCCACCTGCATGTAGAACACCTAATGCACCGGGTGAACTCAACATAAAATTATGCGGAGCTGGCAGAGCACACAATAACCGGGTATTTGAGTTTAAACCGCAAATCTCGGCACTGGCCCGCACACTATAGTCGTAGTCATTATGCGTTCGTGGAATAAGTTTTGGTGTTCCCGTACTTCCACCTGACAACTGAAAGAAAGCAACTTCATCAGCAGGTGTAGATGAAAAATCGACAAAGGTCTCTGCTGGTGTTTCAATCCAGTCTAATAATCCGAAATCAGTAGCTTGATGATTGAGCATCAAAATAATTTCAGGACTTAAATTTACTTCATGAAGTGAGTCAATAAATTGATTATTGTTAAAGACTTCATGCTGACGCGAACCAATTAAAAGCTTAGGTTGAATCTGTTTAATAAAGGCATTTAGTTCATATTGACGATGACTATATAGCGCATTGAGCACAACCACGCCTGCCTTAAGCAAGGCAAAAAAGACAATATAAAACTCTGCAACATTGGGAAGCTGTACTAAAGCTGTATCACCCTTGCCCAAGCCTTTTTCAGCTAGTCGAGAAGCTAAATTTGTTGATAGCTGGTCCAGCTCGATATAACTCAACTGACGTTCACCACAAATAATTGCCGGCGAATGCGGATGCGATTGAACCCCTACCGTTAAAATGCGCGTCAAAGGTTGGTCAATCCAATAACCTTTATTTCGATAGTGTTGCGCTCTCTCTGGAGACCAGCGAACAAACTCAATCAACTGTTTTTTCATGACATTCTAAATATTCAATTTAATTTAATGGTTATCAAGCTATTGATTCTTTGTAAATTTTCTTACATATCGGCATAAATATTTAATTTGAATACCGACAAAAGAAAATTCTTAAGACGGACAAGCTATATATTCGCAGCAAATTGGAAATGATTAACAAATGCAACTGGTAATCATTTTCATTTGTTTGTATGATGCTGAAACAAGATTAATTTGTCAACCGAGTTATCGTTCAATGTGTGAATTAACTTCGATGCAAGCGGCCTGCTGGTTTGGTCGCTCTGGCAACGCAACTTTAGGTGGGGTTGCTGCCCACCTCTATGCAGAATTTGACGGTCAATTTATTGATCTACAAAAATTACATTTAGCACTTCAACGACTTTATAAAGAACACCCTATTTTGAGGTTAAGTTTGAGCGCCGATGGCATCGCAAACATCATGGCTGAGAAGACTCAACAGATATTAGAAGTCGATGATTTTTCAAAGCTTAGTGATCATCAAATTGAGCAAATGCTCATGCAAAAACGCGAGCAATGGACCCATCAAAAACTTGATTTAAGTCAGGGCCAGACTGCAAGATTTTCTGTAAGTGTTCTTAAAAATAATATTTTTCGTTTTCATGTAGATACGGACATGATTGCTATAGATCCGTCCAGTTTTTTGAACTTGATGGAAGATCTTTCTTTGTTTTATGAAGACCCAGAAATATCATTCTCCCGTCCGCCTAATTTTTTTGACTGGTATCAAAAAATACGGACAGCCCCTGACCTAAAAAAATTAAACCAACGAGACCGCTTATGGTGGAAACAACGTCTGCCTTATATTAGCCCTGTTCCTTCTCTACCTTTCATTCATCAAGAGTTCAAAACAGCAAAAAGTGATCGTTTAAGTACTTGGTTATCGCCAAAAGAACGAAAAGCATTACAACAACTTGCTAGAGAACAACAGATTACTGTGACTAACCTGATATTAGGTTTATTTGCATATACGCTTGGTCATGCAACCAAAGATCACAGCTTCCGATTGAATATTCCTACTTTTTGGCGTGAGCCGGTTTTAAAAAATGTCGAAGGCTCTATTGGTGATTTTGCTAATTTCGTCATCCTTGATGTCGATATGAATGAGACGACTACCTTAGCCGCATTCTGCAAAAAAATAGCAAATCAAATGCTTGAGTTATTAGAGCATTCACATTATTCGGGTGTTAACGTTCTACGTGATCTGTCTCGTTATCATGGTAGTGCACAGATTGCTCCCGTGGTATTTACAGCAGCACTCGACTTAGAAAATGATAATTTACTTTCCGAACGTGTCCGCCGTGTTTTTGGCTCAATGAATTGGGTCATTTCACAAGGGCCACAAGTTGCACTTGATGCACAAGTTGCTCATGTAGATGACGGTATTTTAGTTAATTGGGACATCCGTTTAGATGCCCTACCCAAAGAATGGATCACGAATTTATTTGAATCTTTCATTCATTTACTTAAAAATCTTGCAGCACACTCTGAGCAACTTAATACACAAATTATAAACTCAGCAAAAAATACTCCATCAGATCGTACGTCTCAAAAACCATTAAATGCATTACAACAAGCCTACCTATTAGGCCGAACTCAAGCCCTTCCTTTAGGTGGTGTTGCCATGCAAGAGTTTAGGCAGTATCAGGGAAAAATGGATATTGTTTTATTAAAACAACGATTGACAGAAATGGTACGGCGGCATGACAGCTTACGAACTTATATTGATAAAAATAGGTTAGCACAATATGTAAGCGATCAAGTGAGGGTCAATTTAAAAGAAATAGACCTAACTACATGGGAACCTGAACGTGCTTCTCACTACATCGAGTCCTATAAAAATAGTTATACGCATGAGCTATTTGATTTAAATCAGTCGCCTTGGAATATCACCGTATTTTTATTAAAAAATAATCTACTAACGATTTTTGTCCGCTTTGATGCATTGATTTTAGATGGCCGATCTATAGCTTCACTTATGTTAGAGCTATTCGATGGACAACAACATGATATCCAAACGCAAATAGAAGAAAATGAAGCTGAAAATAGCTTGTCTGTTCATCAGACAGATATGGCTTACTGGGAAAGAAAATTTTCTAAATTATCTAACATTCCAGCGCTTCCGTGGAAAACACCCTTACAGAATTTACCAACTTCACGTTACCAACGTAACAGTCTAATTATAGAAAAAGATCGATTTAAACAGTTGTCTAAAATTGGTGCAAAACATTCATTGTTTAAAAACTCAGTCATCATGGCGATTATTTTGGAAGTGCTATCTCATTGGAACACGGACAAATCTCTATGCGTTGCTGTTCCTACACTTCCCCTCTATGCCGGACCATTTTCCAATAGCTCTACGTTTATTGTTGTTGAGTGGAAAACTGCAGATCAATTTGCTGAACAAGCAAACCGTTTGCAAACTGAAGTTTTAGAGGGTTTACAGCATCTTTCCTTTTCAGGCGTTGATCTCGCTCGACTATTATTTGAAAAAGTTGGCACTGCTCCTGTATTACCGATTGTAATTACAAATGGTTTGTCATGGCCTGTACTATCTGAATCTCATTCTATTCAGCAACTAGATGGCCTTACTCAGACGCCTCAAGTTGCAATTGATATTCGCTTTAGCACAAGAAATGACGGCGCTTTGATTTTCGATATTGATTATGCCCAAGAAGCATTTCCATCCCACATAATTGACGATTTCTTGGATGCGCTACAACTGGCAATCAAGCAAATTATTGGTTCAGAAATATTCAGTTTTGATCTCAGTAATTTTTTCAGTGAGCTTCAAAATAAACGACTATATTTTAAGAATAATGAGTCTGACCACTCATCTATACCACTTGAAAATAATGCTAAACAGCAAAATCAACTACTCGATATTTATTTAGAAGTGATAGGCCACACACCAAATAAGCAAGTGGACAGCTCAACTCATTTTACTCATCTCGGGCTGCGTCCACATCATTTAAAGGTCGTTTCAAAACGTATTAATGAAACATACGCGATTCAGCTCTCACCTGTTCAACTTATTCAATGTCGCAATATTGCTGATGTAGAGAAACTACTAACACCACATTAATTCGTATTTTTAACTTTCATCATTTTGGAAACAGATAAAGTATAAACATGAAAAAAATAGATATTACCGGAATTGGTATTGGGCCATTCAACTTAGGTTTAGCTGCTCTTTTGTCTCATCATCCCGAAATCAAAAGCGTATTTTTAGAACGTAAACCAGAATTTCGATGGCATGAAGGGTTGCTATTGCAAGGCACGACATTACAAGTTCCTTTCTTTGCCGACTTGGTTACTATGGCTAATCCTTGCCATCCCTTAGGCTATATTAATTATTTACATCAACATGATCGCTTACATCAGTTTTATTATTACGACAGTTTTTTAATTCCACGCCGTGAATACGACCATTATTGCCGTTGGGCTTCAAAACAATTACCAGATTGTCGATTTGGAGAAAACGTAAGTCATGTGGAATATGATGCCAAGCTCGATAAATTTATTATAGAAAGTGAATCAGCCTCAGGCGAAAAACAAAAATATATAAGCCAAAATCTGGCGATTGGCATTGGAACAAAACCTCGAATTCCTACCTGGCTTGAAACATGCAAACACCCTTTAGTAAAACATTCTGCGGAGTTTGCAAAAATTCAGGAACAACTCAAGCAATGTAAACAAGTCACGGTTATTGGCTCAGGCCAGAGTGCAGCAGAATGTGTGCTTGCTTTATTTAATTCACTTACACCAGAACAAGTAAAAGCAGGCGCATCTATTCGTTGGATCACACGTTCTGCCGGCTTTCACCCAATGGAATATTCTAAACTTGGGCAAGAATGTTTTACCCCTGCATATATGCAATATTTCCAAAGCCTGCCTAGAGATAAACGTCGTGACATTGCTGCTAGTCAGGGCCTGATCTATAAAGGAATTAGCTTCTCAACCATTGGCGATATATATGATGTGCTTTATGAGCGTTCAGTGGCTGGTGAGAAATCTGGTTTAAGTCTATACACAAGCTGTGAAGTTGAATCGGTTGAGCAACTTGAATCGGGTTCTCTGCGTTTAACCTGTTTGCACACCCAACTCGATCAACGTTGCGAATTAGAAACTGATGCCCTTGTCGCAGCTACAGGCTATGTTCATGATTGGCCTGAATGGTTCCAAAATATGAAAGGTTCTATTTTAGCGGTTGATGATAAAAATGATTGTATTGTTCAAGAAGACTTTACCGCTTTACGTTGTGATCAGGGACAAGGTCGAATTTTCATTCAAAATGCCGAGATTTTTCAGCAAGGTGTAGGTTCTCCAGACTTAGGGATCGGGGCAACCCGAAACTCAGTGATTATTAATCAATTACTGGGGCGTAATGCTTATCGAATTCCTAAACAGTCTTCTTTCCAGCACTATGGTTTGCCAAAATAAAATATGAATATTATAAAAAAACCCGCGATTGCGGGTTTTTTTATTCGGTTGAAGATTACAACAAATTAAAAGTCATATGATACAGATAGCATATACGTTCTTGGTGCACCTAAAGCCAAATTCGTCAATTGTGGCTGTGCCCAATATGCTTTGTTGGTTAAGTTATAGATATTGGCACGGAAAGTAACTGGGTGGTTCTCGACTTTCGTGCTATAGCGTGCGCCAACATCTAAGAGCGTACGCCCAGGTACGGACAAGGTATTTTCTGCATTAATATATTGCTTGGAAACTGCATTGATATTTCCTGATAAGGTTAAAGTCCCTTGTGCTACTTGTGTATCCCACTCTGCTCCAAACTTAGCCTGATTTTTTGGCACAGCAACTGCTGTATGACCATCGTTTCCTCCACCGTTAGTCTTAGTAAGTTCAGGATCAAGATAGGTAAAGCCACCCATTAAACGCACATGTTCAATCGGTGAACCAAAGAATGACCATTCAATACCACGATTTCGTTGTTCTCCATCCGAAACAAAGGTAGGTAAGTTATCCACAAGCTGTGAAGCATCTAAATAACTACTTGGTTTGGTAATTTCAAATGCACTCAATGTATGCGCAAATGTCCCCAAATCAACCTTCAAACCAAGTTCCTGTTGTTTAGTTTTTTGAGGAGGAAATATTGTCCCCGCATTTGATGCAGTTGCAGGCGCCTGATCACCCTTTGTCAAACCTTCAATATAGTTTGCATAAACAGAAATTTTATCATTCGCTTTAATCAGTAAGGCGACACCAGGCGTGGTTGCTGATTTAGCATTTTCAGGTAATGTATTAACAGAACTTGTTGCTTTTACATTCTGATGACGAAGTCCTAAAGTCAACTGTACTTTATCTTGAGCAAACGACAATGTATCGGCTAAACCAAAGCTAGAGGTAGAGAGTGTCGAATGAAATAGAAACGGCGGTGTAAACTCCGGTTTAGGCCCCCAATTTGGATTTGGATCATAAATATTCGTAATAACAGGCTTACTAAAACCTGGGATAATTCTATAACCATAATCATCTTGTGCATGATTATAGTAGGTTGCATTGGCGACCCATTGATGTTTCACAGGCCCCGTCTCAAACTTGCCTTTAAAACCTACATCTGCTGATTTTTTATCGACCTCAAAAGCAAGTTGACCAAGTGTTGAGCTCAGTGTTCCAGTGCTACTTGTAATCGTCCCTGCACTTGCCCCATTGTATTTATATTCAGTTGTACTTTGTCCATAAGCCGCATATGCCATCAACTGATCAGAAAAATCATATTCGCCACGAATCATGGCACCTTTATCTTTGGTTTCAACAGAGCCCCAATCCGGACTAAGTAAGGTATCCGCTTTTGGCGGTTTCGGAATTCCAACTGCTGTAGAGACGTTAACACCACGTGTCACACCATCAACATGATCTAAGGCATCGTAAGCATCAACAAAAACACGTGCTCTTTCACCTTGCCAATCTAAACCAAGCGAAAATAAACGACTTTCTTTCGATTGATCATTAACTGCTGCATCACCATCTCGATACATCCCATTGATACGAACGCCGAATTCTTTATTTTCACCAAATCTTCTTCCAACATCGACATGTCCACCAAACTGAGCATCCGACATATAAGTTGTGGTCAATCGTGCAAACGGTTCATCAGCCGCATATTTGGTCACTAGATTTACCGTTCCACCCACCGATCCTGCTGGCGGCATCCCATTTAACAAAGCGGAAGGACCTTTCAACACCTCAACGCGGCTAAACATTTCCGGAGAAGTTCGATAAAACGGTGTGATACCGAAAAGTCCGTTCATTGACATATCATTCATGCTCGAAGCATATCCACGAATATAATAGTTTTCACTCCAACCACCACTTGCACCGTTGGTATATATCGATGGATCAGTTGCTGCAATCACTTCTGTAATATCTTTTGCCTGTTTATCTTCGATATATTTATCGGTATAACTAATCGTATTAAATGGCGTATCTAGAAATTTTTTACTACCGAGAAATCCAACATTGCTCGATGTTGCAACTTGTCCACCTGCATAAGTATCGTCTTGTTCAGCTTTTACGGTAATTGCTGGTAAAGCTGCTACATTTGTTTGAGCAGTTTGTTGTTGTTCTAAAGTTTTTGTTGAATTATCAATAACAGCAGCATAGGTATTTGATGCACCTAGTAAAAATACAGTACCTAATGCATAGCCTAATCGAAGGGCCATTTGAGCAGATGCTACACCATTTAATACAAAAGAACGGTGATTAATTCTTTGATCATTCCCACTTTTAAAATTACGGTTATCGCTAACGTTGTTCATTGAAAGACCTTTAATGTTGTGATTCATTTTTTATTAACTATCTGCTTAAAATTCATAGCAAAATAGTGAAAATTTATACTGTAAAACTTGACTAAGTGATGTGCCCAAAAATTTATTGATAGCCTTTTTTCACATCTTCCATCACTATTTTGAGTGAGGTTGGGCTTGCAGCCGTGGTGTACCACGCATCGGCATCGACAAAAATGACACGACCGTTTTTCCACGCTTTGGTTTGACGTAATAATGGATTTTCAACACTGGCGGCATTAATTTTTGAGCGATGTTCCATCACAGCAGTTCGGTCCACGATATAGAGAATATCTGGGTCCGCTTTTTTGATGAATTCACTCGAAATTGGTTGTCCATGTAGACTTGTATCCATCACACCACTTGCAGGCTTTACTCCAAAAGCATTAAAAATAAAGCCATAGCGTGACTGAATACCAAAATTACTAAATGCCCCATTGTTATGAAGAACGACTAACGCTCTTTCTGGGCGATTGGCCGTTACGGCTTGTACTTGCTTCACCTGTTCATCAAGTTCAGAAACTTTCTGGCGGGCTAAATCTTCTTTATTAAATATTTTTCCTAAGGTCATCATATGGTCTTTAACCAGACCAATATGATTACTCTCGCTATTGTTGAAGTTGATATCGTAGTGAATGGTCGGAGCAATTTTTGACAGTTCCTGATACTGATTAACGTGTAATGGCGTCATCAAAATCAAGTCTGGTTTTAATGCATATATCCGTTCCATATTGGGTTGTACAATTGCACCCAAATCCTGAATTTGTGTATCTTTTTTATATTTTTCCAAAAAGTGTGGAACATAATCTTTTGGCATTCCCATAATCGGGACATTGAGTTGATCTAAAAAGTCAGCTTCATTCATATCAAGTACGGCAACGCGTTGCGGTAGATGATCTATCACCGTAGTTCCAAGCGCATGTTTTACCGTAATCGGTTCTGCTAGCTTCTGAGAAGCTTGAGTGGTATCTGCAACTTTTTGATCACATGCTTGTAGAGTGACAGCTGCCGCTATGATGAGGGCTACTCCCCCATACTTTTTCTTCCAGTTCATATGTATTCAAGCTCCAGATGAGTTGAAGTAATTACACATACAGCCACGCTCACTGTATGTAATTTCAAAATCAAGCTCGTACAGATCATTTAATTGCGTCTCTGTAATCACTTGTTCGGTTAACCCACTGAAATGAAGCTTGCCGTTCTTCAGCGCGACAATATGGTCCGAATAATTCGTGGCAAAATTGATGTCATGAATGACTAAAATCACAGTGCGCCCTTGTTCATCACATAAGCGCCTGAGTGCGCGCATAATTTGAACGGCATGTTTCATATCAAGGTTATTTAAGGGTTCATCTAATAAAAGTACGTCTGTTTGCTGTGCGATCGTCATCGCCAAAAAGGCCATTTGCCTTTGACCACCACTAATTTCATCTATGTAAGATTTGCGCAGGGGTTCTAAAGAAAGAAACTCAATCGCCTCATCAACCACCTGACGATCTTGCTCGGTTAAAACACCACGGCTATAGGGAAAGCGTCCAAATGAAACCAGCTCTTCTACGGTTAAACGCAAATTAAAGCCGGGTGCTTGACGTAAAGTCGCGACATGCTTGGCGTAAACAGCGGTTTTAATATCCGCAATATTTTGATGATTAAGAAAAATCTCGCCTTTATCCGGCTCAATTAAACGTGCCATCATCATGAGTAAAGTCGATTTTCCGGCTCCATTTGGACCAATGAGTGACGTCACCTGACCTGTAGGAAATTCAACATTTACGTCAGTCAGTATTGGCTTATTTCCATATGACTTATTGATATTCTTGACATGAATCATGCAACACCTCGGGTACGAACCGTCAGCGCAAGGAAATAAATGCCACATACGAGATTGACCAAAATGCTGACGGTCGTTTTGTAATTAAAAACGTGCTCAACTAAAATTTGAGCAGCAATAAATATGGCAATCGTGATGGCACAGCCCATGGGCAGCGTTAATTTATGCTTATAACTTCTTGCTAGTGCATAAGTAATGTTGGCAATGAATACGCCCATAAATACTGTCGGGCCAATCAGGCTGGTAGATACCGCAACCAAAATAGCGATCAGGGCTAAATAGAAACTGACATAACGGTGATGATGAATGCCTAATGAAATGGCTTGCTCACGTCCTAAAACCAGAACATCCAAAACAGGGAGTGCTTTTCTACCAAGGAATAGAACAATGACTACAGCTAAGCTGGCATAAAATAAAGTTTCTGGTTGAGAACGATTAAACGAAGCATAGCTAAGGCCTTGGAAAACAGAAAATTCACCAGGATTAATTTTGAGTTGAATAAATTGAGTAACCGTCCCGACGACCATCGTAAGGACTAGCCCTAAAAGCAACAGGAGAAACACATCATTTCTGCCATATGGCAATAACCACTTATGGATTACCCACGAATAAAGCAGCATTAAAACGATAGAGATAAAGAAATTGCCGTTTACCCCTAACTGGCTTAATCCATGTGTTCCCCAAAAAAACAACAACAAAACTTGCCATAAGAGATAAATCGCTTCATAGCCCATAATGGAAGGGGTCAAAATACGATTACCGACCAGTGTCTGAAAAACAATCGAGGAAAAAGCAACGCAAATACCGGCTATCACAATCGTGGCCAGACGCAGAAGTCGGTTAGGAATGACGTAATCAAAATCTAGTCCTGAGTTTAAAAATAAAAAACTTATTGCTAGGCAGATGACAATCAGATAAATCATCCATAGCTTTGAAATACGCATTATCTGAACTCCCTCAAAATGAGGATGAGGAAAATAATTCCCCCCACACCACCTGCGGTAAGTCCAATTGGCACTTCAAATGGATAAATAATCGAGCGACCAAGAATGTCGCAAATCAGTAATAGAGACGCCCCACCTAAAGCCACAATGGGCAAGGTTTTAGCTAAGTTTTCTCCGTATTTCAGTGCGACCAAATTGGGAACTACGAGCCCGACAAAAGGAATAGCACCAACTGTAATTACTGTGGTTGAAACTGTAATGGCAACCAGTATTAAACCAATCGCGGCTATAGCTGCATAACTAAGTCCCAAGCTAGAAGCCATCTCTTCACCCATACCAATCACGGTAAAGCGATGTGCGAAAAGATAAGTCAGGACAACAATCGGAAAAATAATGTAAATAACTTCATAGTGACCTTGGACAATTTTTGAAAAATCTCCTAAAAGCCACCCTTGCATACTTTGTAAAATATTAAAGCGATATGCATAAAACTCAGCTAAGGCACTCAGTACACTGCCGTACATCAAGCCAATAACCGGTACTAAAACCGTATTTCTAAAACGGATCCGACGGATAATTGCGATATAAATTAAGCTGGCAATAAAGCAAAAAATGATCGCAAATATCATTTTACTCAGCGTACTGGTTACCGGAACTAAAGTTAACGACACTAAAATTCCTAGTTTGGCAGCATCTAAACCGCCCGACGTTTCCGGTTCAACAAACTTGTTACGCACAATATGCTGCAAGATGACACCACATACCGCCAACCCGATACCGGTGAGCACAATGGTAATTAAACGAGGGATACGGCTGGCTGTAAGAGTGAGCCAACTCTCATGAGAAAAAGAAAATAAGTTAGACCACTGTATTGGCTCAGCCCCGAGCAATAACGAGCAAATACATAAAAGGATAAAAATAAAAAATAAGCCGAATCGCATCAGTGGCGTGCCCCACTTGAGCGTAATAAAGCCAATGCAAATTGCAAATTTAGTCCCATCAAACCAAAGCAAGGGAAAATTTGTTCAACATTTGATGGGCTTATTAACCTTTCATGATTGAATATTCTCATGAAAATTCCTCAATTTTATCGAGACAACAGAATCAGTTCCTTTTGAATAGGCAAAATTACAGTCCTATTCTGAGGATCGTTTTTTCATCTTTAAATTATTTTTGCCGAACCAATTTCGAATTAAATAAATATTAATCAATCACTTATTATTTATTTTCTATTTTAAAAATTCGTCATTCTCAATTGGCATCATCTTCTTGCAAATAATAATCTTGATGTAAATGAGAATCAATTATAGTATGTTTAAAGGTAAAATGTAACCCTACTGTTACATCAGTACAGTTCACGTGGACATCAACTCATTAGAAAAAGGTCAATTTTTGCAAACAAGCAAATCTATAACATTATGAATTATATGAAATTTAATCTAATGTAAAAAATTTGCGAAATAAAAATTGATGAAAATAGCCATTTGATAAACCAGGATTCATTTATGTTGGAACAATTTTCCAAATCGCCCTCTCTCCTTTCGGTTACTGATTACGAAGAACATATCTGGATGTTGCAATTACAGCAGCCTGAACAAGTTAATCGACGTTTTCATCTGTGGAAAGTTAATCAAGGTTTAGACATTCAACTGCTGATTAAAGCAATTCAAGACATTATTAAAACTACGCCTGACTTAAATGTCCGCTATACATTTAGTGACGAAGGCGATTTATACAAATATCCATTTGATGATCATTCAGCTTGCCTAGAATTAAAAAAGAGCAATACAGAACAAGTATTTGAGCAGGTAGCTACCTTAAAAGCGCAATCATGGAATGCAGAATTTCATCCCCCTTTTTTTACAAGTCTCGTAGAAACTGAACAAGACTATTTTCTTATTTTAGCGCTCCACCCGATTCTTGATGAAAGCTATCAAAAGTCAGATTTCATTCAGGCTATACAAAATCGATATCAACAATATTCACCCAATAATATGCCATTGGTACTGAATGAAATTGATATCTCACATCATCTAGATACAAGTTTCGCAAAAGCGCCACAACAACCTAACCAAACCTATGTTTCAGAAATTATTTTAGAAGAGTTCCGAAATACGCTCGCTGAACCAGAAATGAGCCAACATGATGACTTTTTTGATTTTGGCGGCCATTCACTCTTAGCAACACGAATTATTGGAAACCTACTCAATAAACATGGAATTGAGATTCAATTTAATGATTTCTTTAAATCCCCATCTGCTGCTGATTTAGCCCAATATGCTTTCGTTAAATCTGCAAAAAACGAAAAATCCACCTTACAAAGTGTCGATAAAGCCCCACTAACTTTAGCTCAAGATTTCCTGTGGCAAGCTTATTCTGCGTTCGATTTTAGCCCAATTTATAACTTGCCATTTGCCGTAGAATTCCTTGAAGAAATTAATGAAGATATTTTCTTGCAAGCCTTTACAGATATTGTTGAGCGCCATGCAGGTTTACGCACAATTTTTAATAGCGCCAATGGTCAAACCTATCAGCAGGTTGTTCCTACATCTGAACTTAAACACTTCAAATGGTTTTGGAACAGTGCCGAAAGTAAAGATGCAACGCTTGCCAGTGAAGCTTCATATAAATTTGATTTAACCCGTGAACTTCCCTTAAGAATTCGTTTAATTCGAAATGCTAAAGGCCGCCAAACTCTATCGTTCTTAGTTCACCACATGGTGATTGATGAATGGTCTTTAAATACCATTATGGCTGACCTTGCGCATGCTTATCTTGCTCGTTCAAATGCTCAAGCACCAAACTGGAAGGCACCTGCCCAATCTATTCTTGATTTTTCTTTACTCCAGCAAAAGCAAGGTATCAATCAAGACCATCTAAATTATTGGACTAACCTGCTAACAGGAGCAACTAAAGGTCTAAGCCTCCCTGTTTCGGAACATGAATTAAATGCTGAAAAGGAAAAACCTCCAGTCCAATGGCTCGAACTTAAATTTGCACCGGAAATGCATGACAAGCTCCTCGCATTTTCGAGACAACACGGCTCTTCTATTTTTGCGGTTCTCTATACTGCAATCGCCAATGCATTACAGCAACAAGGTAATTTAAAAGATATTGTGATTGGTACTTCTGCTTCTGGACGAACTGATCCTGAATTTTTTGATACGGTGGGTTACTTTACGACCATGGTTGCACATCGCACACAATTTAGCCTTGCAGATTCATTCCAATCATTGCTCCACAATATCAGCACAATGATTAATACCTCGATGGCCTATGCAGATATTCCAATCAACCATATTCAAAATGCATTAGGAATGAGCGCCGATGAAGGACTGTTATTTGATGTGTTTATTCATATCCATTCAAATAACGCTTTAAACGGCGCGCTCAAAACACCTCAGGGACAAGATCTTCCTTATCGTCAGATCTTGCCAGAACGTGATGAATCGATGTTCGGATTACATTTTGAAATTATGGAAAATGTGATTGATGGACAACATCAGTTAAGCATGATCATTACGTATCAAGCCCACCGCTTCCCGACAGCAACAGTGCAAAGTATCTGTGAAAAAATTAAGGCAACCTTAGCTCAAATCTAGTTGCCCTAAAACCCGCCATGTGCTTAAAAGCAAACATCTCGACTCTGCTTTTAAGCACATTTCAATTTTTCTATTTTATTTGCTGCTCTACTTTATTCACCACATCCTGAATTGTTTTGCAGCTAATGAGTGTATAAAAATCAATTTCTGTATTAAGCTTCTGAGAGAGTTTATGAGCAATACTCATAAGTTGTTTCGGACGAATTCCTATCGCTAATATTTCACTTCTATAAAAAATATCCATTCTTTCAGCTTGGCTGTGAGCTATGCATTCGCGGAAAACCGATAAAACCGAATCCCCCACCTCAGCGACTGATGACTGTGTTTTAGAGGAGTTTGAAGACAACGTAGAAGATACATAAATTTTCCCCTGAGCGATTTCTTGCACAGCTTTACGATCAATTTTTCCATTTCGGGTCAAAGGTATGGTTTCGACGGCCAAATATTTCGAAGGAATATGAGAACTTGGCAAATGCACTTTTAAAAAGTTCTTTAATTCAGGGCTATTTAAGCGAGTAGTTTTGTATTTATTTTCTAGAGTATAAACGGCGACTAGCTCTTGAGTTTCAGTCGTTGGATGTACACAACTTACCACCACACAATTATGAATATACGGGTTCTTCGTTAAAGCATTTTCAACCTCGGCCGCAGAGATTCTCACGCCTTTTATCTTTAAATAACCTTCCTCACGTCCAGCAAAAATAATATTTCCATCTTCCCTAAAATATCCTTGATCACTCATGCGAAAAGCAGTTTGAGTTTCATTTCCGCTCACTTGAATATCCACGAAATCTTTATAATAAATTTCCCCATCAAGTAAATAACCATTAGATAAATTCAGGCCCGACATATACATCGTACCGACCTCGCCCATTTGGCAAGGCTTCAGATTTTCATCCAAAATATAATAACGGTTATTTTCTAAAGCTTTTCCATACGGAATAATTTCCTGATCTTGCTCATTTATTTCATGCCATATACTCCAAATTGTGGTTTCGGTAGGTCCACCTAATGAAAATAAACGAGTGTTAGGCAATTGTTCTCTTAACTTCGAGATGAGTGAAGGTTTAATATAGTCGCCGCCTTGGGCAATTAAACGCAAAGACTGTAGTTGTTCTTTTTGAGCTACACTGAACAGCATATCGACAATGGCAGGCACACTGCTCCAAAGCGTAACCTTGTAGCGATCTACTAAATTGGCCCAGACAACAGCATTTTTACTTTGCTCAAAAGATGGCACCACCAAAGTTGCGCCCACTGCCATTGCAGCAAATACATCAAATACCGACATATCATGATGAAACGGTGTTACCGCCATAATTACATCGTCAGCAGTAATTCGCCATTCCGAGATCGTCTGTTGTAGCGTGTTTTCTGTGGCTTGATTATTTAAGACCACACATTTCGGAGTTCCTGTACTTCCCGAAGTATATAAATAATATGCCGGAAGTCGGTTAATTTCGGCATTAAAGCTCGGTTTGTACTCAGTTGTAGCCGATAAAATTTCATTAATATTTAGTGTTTGCACACCTGCAATGGATGAGTCACTCACCACAACATCTGCCCGACTATTCGTCAATAAATAGTTCAGTCTCGACGGCGGTGAATCCATATCTACAGGTAGCCAAATGATGCCAGTAAGCGCACATGCCAAAGCGGTATAAATATGCTCAGGACTTTTTCTAAGGCAAATTGCAACAACGGACCCTGTCGCCAAGTTTTGCTTTTTTAGCACATACATGACTTTGGCGACCTGAGTCCCTACCTCAGCATAACTAATGCTACGGTCTTCAAAAATGAGTGCTGTTCGATTGGAATTTTGATCAAAAATATTTTCATAAATTCGCTTTAAGAAATTTTCTACGTTGTTATTTTTATCATTCATTTGCCCTAAATTTTGACTCAAATCTTTTAGCATTTATCTTGGTCCTCACCCTATTCTTTATGCAATACCACCCAACCTAATATTCAAAACAAAGTTATAAAAATGTCGTCTTTATCGCTGTTTGTTCGAATAATAGATATCCCAGCACAATAATACAAATGATAATCATTTACAATTAATATTGTGAGGAATATCAATTTTCCCCCTTTAAAAGCCATTTATGAAAAATGATAAATATCAAAACAATAAGATAATTTTTAACCTTAGGTCTAATCGTTTAGAGGTCTATATTTAGATCTAAAAACCACAATTAATAATGATTATTATTTACATCTAGAGCCAACTTGGTTATCGTAATGAATAGAGAGACTACATCTATATCAATTATTACGCTCTATAGTAATCATGAAGCTTGGGTTATATGTATGACAAAAATTGCAGAAAAATCGAAACAAGAATATGGCGACTTACTAAAAGAAAAAGACCATTTACAAGATATGGAACAGCTTGAGATGACTATCGTCTCGATCCATACGCCGTATCCGTCCATTGTAAGAATTCAAGGAAAAATCAACACATTACAGCCAGAGCTTTGGCAAGCTCCTAATTTGGCAATTCGGTTAATTGTGAGCAATCCGCCAGAGGGACAACCCATCTCACGCGTCTATACGGTCCGTTCGTTCAATCCTGTAAACGCTCAAATCGAAATTGATTTTGTTAAACATGAAGATTTAAGCCCAGCAATGGAATGGCTTAATTCGGCTCAAGTGGGTACAAAAATCGGGCTTATTGGCCCCCGCCCTCATTTCATTCCCAATTTCATACATAAAAAACATGTGGTCATGTTTGCCGACGATACAGCTGTACCCGCGTTATATTCGATACTGAATGAATGGGAAAATGGCGTAAGTGCGGATATTTTTATTGAAAGTTTTGAAAAAGATATTGCTAGCCAATTACCCCATCATGACCATGTCAAAATTCATTCGTTCTATAAAGAACATCACACGCCACAAAAAGGTCTTCTTTTAAAAGCAGCATTTGCACTAAAAACTTATGACAATATTACAATTTGGGCAGCTTGCGAACGCAAAGAAGCCAGAGCTTTACGCCAGTTTTTTCTAGAAGACAAACAGTTTAATAAAAATGACGTGCGTATTGCTGGATATTGGAGAGATGGCGTATCAAGTTCAGAACTAGACATACTCCGTGCTCAACATTATCAAAAACATATTCAGCAAGGTAAGACGTTGAACGAATATGATGACCTTGATTTAGCGAACTAAGATCAGTAATCATTTGAATAAAGCCTGCCTTGTGCAGGTTTTTTTATAAGTCAACATATATCTATAAATATAAAACTATACGACCATATCAATTATGCAACGACATGTTGCAGTTAACCTATTTTTTAGCCCCACATAGAACATTACTATATTTCTCAAGAGATAAATAAAAATTTGGGAGATTAGATCATGAATGCTTATCTACATCGTAGTGAAGACCGAGGTCATGTAAAAGCAGGCTGGTTAGAGTCTTATCATAGCTTTTCATTTGGTAGTTGGTACGACCCTAAATATATGGGTGTAAGCGCTCTACGTGTAATTAATGACGACCAGATTGATGCACATAATGGTTTTGGTACTCACTCCCATGACAACATGGAAATCTTAACTTGTGTGCTAGATGGTGCAATTTCACATCGCGACACGATGGGAAATGAAGGCCAGATTAAAGCGGGTGAATGGCAACTCATGAGTGCTGGCACAGGTGTGGCCCATAGTGAAATCAACAACACTGATACGCCTGTACATTTACTACAAATCTGGATTATTCCTGATGAAAGAGATGCAGAGCCAAATTACCAGCAAATTAATCTTGACCCGCGTAAAGATCCAAACAAATGGCATTTAATTGCAGGCCCTGATGCAAATGCACCAATGCATATTCGCCAAAATGCAGAAGTAAAATCTGCCGTATTGGAAAAAGGACATGAGTTAACGGTTGATACGGTTAAAAAAGTGAACTATGTGCACGTAATTTCAGGTGTAGTTCGCATTGGCGATCAAGAAGTTAAAGCAGGTGATGCTTTAGTTTTTGAAGATAAAGCGACAATTCACGCAATTGAAGACAGTCAATTTATCTGGTTCGATTTACCTTAAATCATAAAAAAAAGCCCTTTGCATAAAAGGGCTTTTTTTAATCTCCCCCGCCACCGCCGCCATCACATCCGCCTGAATCTGAAGATGATGAACAGTCATTTGAGTAACTAGAGCTATGATGATGACTCGGACTATTATCGTGAAAATGATGTGTTGAAGCAGATGAATGATCATGCTCACCAGATGGTGAATAATTTTTTAAATTTCTGAGTAGCGCGATTAAACAAATGAGTCCAATACTAGAAAAAATTACTATGAATATAATAATAAATAACTTCAAATAACGACCTCCTAGATCAAGCTATAGAGATGCTTGTTGTGTTCCCATTTATTATATGAGTCATGTTTAATAAACAAGTTGTTTTTTAATGAATAAGATAAAACTTTTAAGTTTCCTTTACATACAAATAGGCACTTGCTCTGGATATACCTAAATGTTGTGCAACCGTCTCCACAGCCTTTTTAATGTCTAATAAGCCATTATTCTTTAACTCATGGATTAATTGTTTTCGCTCCTTGAGTTTTAACATGCGTGGTGTAGTGGCATGTTTTGATGCAAATTGATCGATATATCTTCGAATTGCTTCTGTACCATTCGGTTCCAAATTTTCAATAATATTATTAGTTTCAATTTTAGTAAACTGATCTAAAGCGCTTTGCATTCCTCTAAATAGAGTTAAATCAATATTCATACATAAAGCGGCCACATACTCGCCTTCTTCATCTTTAATACCAATAGAAGTACTTTTTGCAGGGCGACCATCAGCAAACTGGTTTGCATAGTTTGAAATAAGATTAGGAAATTCTGGAGACATAATTCTAGCCAGTCCTAATTCCGTCGCTGGATCTCCAATTTTTCGGCCTGATAAATTATTGTGTATAGAGAGTATGGCATGCTCAGGATTTGTTAAGTCATGGACAACAACTTCACAAAAAGGAAATAGTGTTTCACTTAGCCCCTTCGCGATGGTATCTAGTTGAGTGAGTAAATGTTTATCACGATTGCCCAATGTATTTCCTCCTAATGACTTAATTACTATTTCAAACCTAGAGTAAAGGATGTAAACAGCAATTTAGACTTTTTATCTAATTTTAAACTTAATGTAAATCAAAATCTTATATCTCCTTGTTATCAAATTAGAAAATAATATTAGACATTTTATCTAAAAATATATATTTTATCTAAACAAGGTCAATATACTGAGTGTTCCTTGCGCAATAGGAAATCTTGCATCTAAAAACATTGAATAGAATTAGGTTTAATTATGAAAAATTTAACCCTTCCCACTTATGAAGATGTAGCGGCCGCTGCTGAACGTATAAAAGGTTTTGTAAATAAGACTCCTGTTTTAACTTCACGTACTGTTAACAATGAGTTTGAAGCAGAAGTATTTTTTAAATGTGAGAATTTTCAGCGTGTTGGCGCTTTCAAATTTCGTGGCGCAATGAATGCACTTTTGCAATTTAATGACACTCAAAAAAAAGCTGGTGTGGTTGCTTTCTCTTCGGGAAATCATGCACAAGCAATTGCACTGTCAGCAAAAACTCTTGGTATTCCAGCCATAATCGTTATGCCTCAAGATGCTCCTGCTGCGAAGATGGCAGCAACGCGAGAGTACGGCGCCGATATTGTTGAATTTGACCGCTATAGAGAAGATCGGGAAAAAATTGGAAAAGAAATCGCTGAAAAAAATGGCCTGACACTCATTCCATCTTATGACCATCCGCATGTAATTGCGGGTCAAGGAACAGCAGCAAAAGAGTTATTTGAAGAAGTTGGTGAATTAGATTACTTGTTTGTATGTTTAGGTGGCGGTGGTTTATTAGCAGGTTCAGCCCTTTCTGCTCGCCATCTCTCTCCTAACTGTAAAATATATGGTGTTGAACCTACTCTAGGAAATGATGGACAAATGTCTTTTAGAAAAGGAGAAATTGTTCATATTGATACGCCACAAACCATTGCCGATGGTGCTCAAACGCAATATTTAGGCAAATTAACATTCCCTATTATTCAAAAGAATGTAGATGACATTTTGACAGTAGAAGATGAAGACCTCATTAGTTGTATGAAGTTCTTTGCTGAAAGAATGAAGATGGTAGTTGAACCAACAGGCTGTCTCGGATTTGCTGCTGCACGCAATTTAAAGCATGAGTTAAAAGGCAAACGTATAGGCATCATCATTAGTGGCGGGAATGTCGATATTTCTAAATATGTAGAGTTTTTATCTGCTTAATAAAAGTCGATGTCTATCTATGATTTCAGTTAAAGCGTCATAGATAGGCATTACATGCTACTCGTCGCTCGACTTGCTCGTGTCTTAATTTAAATAAATTTTTGGAGATGGTGATGAGATTTATTTCTGAGTCTGAATCTTCTGCTCTCATCAATCACGAACTGGCTTATGACGCCATTTACCAAGCTTTAATTGCTGCAACCCAACCTGACAGTAAAAGTTTTTCTGTAGTGCATGGTCAAGCTTCCGATAGCAAAAATACATTTAGTGTTAAGTCATCGGCGACTCAGCATTTAGCTGGTCTTAAAGTCGGTTCTTTTTGGGAAGATAACCCTAAAAACGGTTTGCCTCGCCATAACGCGCTCATTTTATTATTTAATCAGGCCAATGGAAAAATGGCAGCAGCCATTGAAGCAGGTAAAGTGAATGCATTTCGTACCGCAGCTTCTAACGCAATTGCAACCCATGTACTTGCAAGAAATGATTCAAAAGTATTGGCTATATTTGGTACAGGAAATCAGGCCAAATATGAATGCGAGGCTTTAGCGAGAATTAGAAATTTCGAACAAATTTTGATAGTTGGACGAGACTCAAGTAAAGCTAAAAAAATGGCAAAAGACCTCAATCACTTAGGGATTAAAACTGGGGTTTCAGAAGCAAAAGAAGCCTGTGAACAAGCCGATATTATTGTGACCGCGACTTCCTCACACGCTCCTCTTTTTAAAGCAGAATGGGTCAAAGCTGGCACACACATTTCATCTATGGGGTCTGATAAACAAGGTAAACAAGAGCTTCCACCACAGCTATTTCTGCATAGTGGTTTATTTTGTGATCTTAATACTCAGTCCAAAGTCATTGGTGAATTTCAACATACGCCTGAGTCTGCAACTTTAACAAATATAGGTGATGTACTTTTAGCAAAGGCTCAAGGAAGGCGGTCTCAGGAACAAATCACAATTTATGATAGTTCAGGGTTATCTATACAAGATTTATATATCGCTCAGAAAATTTTAGAAATTTCTTAATCTTTACATTTAACTGCATCGTTTAGGCTGATGCAGTTAAATTAAAAGCATATTCATTTTTTACAGTGCTTTACCAGATTCTCTTTTTAAAATCAGAATGAATCTTGAGTAAAAATTTTAGAAAAAGACTTTATATATTGCTCGGCCTTCTCATCATAATTTTGAAAACCAGCATCAAAAACCCATCTTTCAATTTCAGATTTTTTGACTAAATTTTGCAAATGAAGCTGATGATGTCGGTCTAATTCCTCTTTGAGAGCTTGCAGCATCACTTCATTTAAACCAGAGGGAGGATTCAGACCTGTATCTAAAATACTAGGGGCAAATGCCACACTTTTGAGTTCCAGTTGATGCGCTGTCTTTACAACAGTTTTTATCGCGGTCTCGACTCTCTCTAACGTAAACTCTTCTGGAGTGCCCATTCCTATCAGTAAAACTTTAGAGGCTTGTATGGTCGATGGCGTTTGATTTATTAAAAGAGCATCGTTCAATTTCGCACTGAACCAATTATTTTTCCGTATTTCATTTAGCCTTCCATTTAGTGCTTCATCTAAATGTGCTAAACCGCCCGAAAAAGAACGGTTATTCATTTCATGTTCAAAAATACAAGCACAGGAAAGTTCAACCTCAGCCGAGGTGCAGTCCCAAGTCACCAGTTCAATAGTTAGATTTTGATAATAGCCAATTTTTGTTTGCTTTATATCTGTACTCATATTTTTTCTCTTCTCGATTTACCATGCATATTTAAGCTCAAGGCCTAAATAGTTTGCGTCTTTACCACCTGCTTTCTTAATGGTATCTCCCACCTCAAAATGCACTCCTTCGGCAGCAACAGACAGATTAGAATTTATTTTTTGATCTGCTCTTAGTTGAATATATGCTCCCGTCCAGCTTGAACCTTGTCCTGCTGTGTTCGCCATGCTGTTATTGCCTTGGAAATAAACTGCATCATTGGTGGTTTCACGCCATTGAAAACCTAATGCGGTTAATAGGGTGAGTTTATCGGAAGGCTTAAGTGTCAGAGATGGTTTGATGTGAATAATATTGCTGTAGCCACTATAACCTGCCAAAGTAAAATATGAACCATTTGCAAAGAGTTGGTTAAAGGTATTGAGCTCATTATCATTAGCGCTTTTATCACCTGTGGCTATATCAAACTGGATGCCTAAACGTGGTGACCAAGCTTGCTCAGCAAACGTATATCCCGTAATGCTACTGAGTCCCCATGCCTGAATAGTTTGTCCACCAATCTTTCCACGCTGAAGCATGCCTTCAACATCCCAATCAATATTATTCTTTTTACCCATATGACGAGCATCATATAAGTCTCGAATCTCATTTCCCTTAACACTTGTAAAAGATGCGTTATCGCGTTCATAACGTGAGTAATAACCAGATAACTCACCTCCCCATACATTTTGTTTATCTACACGAAAGCCGCTAAAACTTAAATCGCTTTTCGAGTGGTCATTAAAAGTTGAATCTTTTTCAATCTGAACAGGTCTAGTGAGATAACCTAAAACTCTCCAATCGCCATATTCATAACCAGACCAAATGCCATCAAAAGCTTGTCTAACGTTTGGCCCTTCGCGATTCGAAATAAAGCGCTGCAAGTCAAAAGCCATCTCTTGACGGCCCACTCTAAACTTAAAAGTTCCATTATTTAAAGGACTCACCCACGCAATAAAGGCTTGTTCTACATCAAGTCTATTTTGATCGGTACTGCTAATATTCTTTTTATCAAACGCTCGCGCATCACTGAGCTGAGTAAATAATTGTAAATGATCACCTATATGTGCATCGGCATGAACTTGTAATCTTTGAATTAAATAGCGATCGGCTTGATTATTTCCGCTACCAAATCTCGCATTATTATTGACTTCAAAACGCTCGCGAATATTTGCCCCTAGTGATAAATAATTATTATCGCCAAAAGGTATATATTTGAAGTCGTCTCCTATTTTCTTTGGCACACACGGATTTTTTAAAACATCCCAATTTTCTTGCCAACGATTCGTTGAGATTTTTGGACGAGTTGGACATGCATTTGTATTTGAAACTTCATTTTCTGCATAAGCAGATTCGTAGAAAAATAAACTGCTGGTTAATAACAGACTCATTTTTATTATTTTCAGGTAAGTCTCTGAGTGCTTAGTTCGATATGTTCTAACTTTAAAAACATGCGAGGCCATCAAGTGTTATCCATAGTAATAAATAGGTCATTGCAGAGACTTAGTCGTTTACACCCACATTGCCCTTAAGCAATATGAGTGTTGTTTTATCAATCATTAAGGCAATAAATTACTTTGTAGCGGCATGAATTTCAGCAATATAACCGCCCGGGAACTGTACCATCGCGGCCTCGCGACCATCTGATTTATATGCATTCACCAAGACTATAGCACCAGATTTTGTCGCTTTATCTAAAGTCTCAGATAAGTTTTTGACTTCATAACCCGTCATATCATGCCCATATGGGTAAGGAAGATGACCATCGGTAACCAACACTGTCATTTTGCCGAAATCAGATTCCACGCGAATACGTCTATAGGTTTCATTTGGACGTCCAATTTCTACACCAGCCGCTTTAGGGTTGTCTGAAACCACTTTACCGTGTGAGAAATTGACGAATTTTTTAACAAAAGAATCCGCACTTTGTTTTGAAATATAAATACGATTTTCTGGCACAGTTTCTAGTTTGTTATAGCTCGGTTTAGTGGTGTGCCAATAAAGTTGCATATTCACGCCACCCGGCCATTGAATGACTGCATCACGCCCGATCGGATCTGGAAATGTCTCAACAATGACATCGGCGCCATTCGCTTTAGCAGACTGCACTGCCGCATCCATATCTTTGACTAAATAGCCTGTTCTTTCCAAGCCAAAAGGATGTGGGACTGGAGTTTTAAAACCGAATACAGACAATGTTCCTACTGGGGTCAATACAAGTTGGGAAATGGTCTGGCTTGGTGTTGGAGTGACCTGAAAAATGCCTTGTTTAGATTTAGTTCCCCCAAATGTTGCCACTAAGCTATCGGTAAATTTATCGAAGTCTTCGGGGTTAACATACACATGTGTTGTATCGTATTGAGGAGCTACGCCGGGTGCTTCACTTTTTACACTCGTTGTTGTCTTGGCTAAAACCTGAGGAACAATGGCAACATTGGTGCCCACTAGCATTGTGCTTAAAAGCAAAGCTGATAATGATTTACGCATAAAAGACTCCTATTAGAATTAGATGCTGTAGCTTATTGTTTGTTTGGTTGTTGATTAGAAAGAATAGTGACCATCACCAGAGCAGCGATAAGACCGAGGTGTTCGAAAAAACTATTAAACATACTAAAAAATACAGGACCTGTATGATTCCAAAAGTCGTTGGCAACTAGCATCGCAATTGCGGTTAGACAGCCTAAAGCCCCTGCTCCTAACCAGACAAAACGATTAAAAATAACCAAGAGCGAACCCACAATTTCAATCACAATCGCTGTGGCTGCCCAGAGCCAAGCCGGTTGCAAACCAAAACTTGCTTGCTCCTCAATAGCCGCCTGAAAACCGATGAACTTATTAATTCCACCAACCAAATAGGCTGAAACTAATGCAACTCGAAGAAGTGGAAGCAATCCATGAATTGATAAAATCTTTTTAACCCATAATGGATTATTATTAATCAAGCCATTCATTTCTTTACCTCATTGATATTCTTTATTTCTAATCATTTATAAACACCCAACCCAGTATTAATAAAACCATGTATTTAATATAAAACCAGTCTCTTAAAAATAATTTTTTAAAGCCAGATAAAATTTTTTAATTTTAAAAATACCACCTATATATTTTTATAAACCACCAAGTAAATCCAAATAAAAGACAATATATATAAAATCAAAAATAAACGTAAACTACTAGATACCTATTTAAATACAAACTGTATCCTCAAAAGATACAATGATTGATAAGTAAAAGATCATAATATAGTTTAGCGACACGCCAAGTTAGCCTTTCAAAATTTAATGGATAAACTAGACTGTATTTATACTTTCATTAGTGTCGTAGAGAATGGAAATTTTAGTAATGCCTCTAGAAATTTAGGTATTACTCGAGATCAAGTCTCTAAAAGAATTTTTTATCTAGAAAGTTTATTCAGTACATCATTGTTTATGCGTAACACCCGAAAGATGGACCTCACCCGCTCAGGAGAGAAGTTTTATCAGCGTTGTAAAGTTATTGTTAAAGAGTTAGATTTGGCTGCCAATGACTTCATCTATGACCAAAAGTACCCAGAGGGTATATTAAAAGTTAGTGCTCCACATGCTTTTATTCAAACTTGCTTTTCAGATATTATTTCTAATTTCTTAATTCAATATCCTAATATCGAGATTGATTTATTATTTTCTGAAAAAACATCGGAAATAAATGAACATAAATTCGACATTATTTTAAAAATTGAAGAAGAAGTCAGAGAAGAAAATATTTTTATTCTAAATAGCTATAAAAGAAACTTTTATGCAACAGCTGCCTTTTTAAACAAATATGGAAAACCTAAAAGCATAGAAGAATTAAGAAAACACAACATATTTTTATATTCAAGAGCAGATTTAGAAAATAAAACCATTAATTCGACACCTCAATTAATCTGCAACAATATAGAAATACTTTTAGATCTATGTAAGAAAAACAAGGGGATTTTATATATTCCGGATTTTTTGGCTAAAAAATATGAAGATGAGGGAGTGATTATTAATTGCTCTCAAGACATTTTTTCTACAAAACTTCATTTTTATGCAACCACGCCCTATGGATCAAAAATTCCCAAAAAGGTTCAGCTTTTTTTAAATACGTTAAAACAACATTTTCAATCTATTACTGAAGCTTTATAGCTTAGGACTTTTCGATCTCATAGAGCTATAGTTTTTCATTTGTCCTAAACAAATCCCGCCAAAAAACAATCCAACACCTTTTCCCTCTCAATTGCCGCATCCGAGCTTAAAAGTTGAATGATTGCGCCTTCAATCATATATAAAAATAATTTGGCATCCTGAAAAGTCGCATCATTTTTAAGTGTTCTAAGCTGGCTATAAATTTCATTGATGAGCCACGTTCTATATCTCACTGCGGTGATATAGGCTTTTGGATAGGTGAGTTTGGTTTCAAAAATTGCTTTAAATAATAAATAGTACGGCCCTTCTACATCGCTATGTAAGAAATAAAGTTTCTTAAGTTTATCCTTCACGTTTGTACTTTGATCGTACTCAACAATTGAGACTACTTTTTCTTTTAAGCGTTCTTTTTGCACGATCAAACAGATTTCAATAAATCGCTCTTTAGAATGAAAGTAGTTATAAAAAGTTGCTTTTGGAGTGTGAGACTCTTTCACGATTCGATCGATGCCCACTGTGTGAAATCCGTGATGGTGAAACAAATGAATTGATGTATTAATGATTTGGATCGCACGTGTTGAGAGAACTAAATTTGGCATATTTTTACCGTTATAAATTCTTGTTGTTTCTAAACGAGATACTTTTTTGGGAGAAAAAAGGCATAGCAAAGCCGTAAGACTGTGCTTGGCACATCTCAAGTTTTATAGTTAATGCAAGTTTTTTGAGCCGTAATGACTTAAAGCCTGAAAACCCTAAAGGTCATCAAGCTGCTTTAAATTTTTAAGTTGTGTCGTTATAGCTTTTGGCAGTCGCTGCCAAGAAATTAAGAATGTGCAAAGCCAACTCCTTTTTATTGGGAGTTCTGCCAGACATTTATAGAATTATGGTGGCAGAACGGAAGAAGGTTGACAGACTAGTATTATCTCAAACTAGCACACCCGAAGGTGTCCCTCTCCCGTCCTACCGCTACGGGAAAGGGACGAGTAGCTACCACACAAGACTATTCCTCAGAAGAAATAACTCTGATGCGGGAGATAATATTCAGCCTGTCAAAGCCGGCTGGCAATGTGGCCAGCAGGCAAAGGATAGTGCTCTGCCCTATTGCAGTCAAGCACACAAAATGACATTTGCTTTAAATTAGATCATTAAAAAGTAAGGATAAATAATGAATAAGTGATTGTTAAATGAGGGTTTATAAAGGGGGGTTGGGTATGTGGTTTTTGTGAAGTAGGAATACGCTATTGTAGCTTTCACCACCTGCACTTTATTATTAAACTAAAGCTATGAGATGGCTATATGAGCTTATATAAGTTAATACTTTCTTTATTATCTGAACCGAATGCAGATTTTACAAGATAGATTTAAACTTATTTTTTGTTTTATGTACTTACTACTGTTAATTAAGTCAATATAAAATTTATTTTATTTAAATTAAATAATAGTACTTTAACCTTAAATTAAACTTATTAATCAAAATTAATTATTTATATTAAAAATTCCAAGAATTTTTTATAAATACATTAAAACTAAATAAGAAATAAAAAATATCTTAATTAAAAATTTGTATTTTTTAATATAGACAAACTTTGCTCACACAACCCTTTTAATATTTCTTCTGCTGATAAACCTTGTTCCAAATAAGTATTAACTGTCAAAGAAACATGATCCCCAATTGCATCATAACCTACAATTTTTTTATCAAACCTAACCAAATTACAACATTTATATGTAAACTTTCCTTTTTCTGAATTTTCTTTAATTTTGAATAAATTTGAACCTTCCAATACTAAAACCTCAATATGATCTTCATAAATATCAAAATGAGGATGGATAATTCGATAATCTTCACTATTAATAGAATAATCATCTATAGTAATCTTAATTAAATCATTTTTATATTTTTCTTTTGCGATATTACATTCTTTGCAACTAAGCACTAAGTTTAATGGTTCGAATAGAAACTTAGGATAAATTGCCTTAGGAAGTATATGTTCACAGTCCCAAACACCTCCATGATCTTGTAAGTTTTGCTGTCTACAATAGCAACATTTATAATTTTGCTCTACCCTATAATGATCACGTATTTCTTTGCGAATCTTCACCATTATACCTTGAGTAGTATTCCATATTTTATAATTCAAACCGTCATAACTATTAATATAACTTTGACATATTTCTGAAAATATTACTTTATTCATTATTTACAAGCACAGATATTTGTTGAATTAAATGTTTTACAGGATCATTATCTTTCAACTTAGGTAAAAAACCTATAAGTTCTTCGATATTTTTAAACTCATCCTTATTTAGAGGCTGATTTTCGCTAAGTTTAGTTAATATAACCATAATAATTCTAATTAAATATTCATTTCTATCACCTGGGAAATCAAAGATTTTTGCCAACTGAAAATCTACAGATTTAAAATTAAATAAATTTGATTTAATACATTCAGATACATTATCATTTTTTATTGTAACAACATAAGCATTATCGTTTGGTAAATTTGATACTATATGCGGTGAATGAGTTGCTAAAATAAAGTGACATCTTTTAAATACAGAGAATTTTTCTTGTAATAATTCAATATACTTGGATGCCCATGAAGGATGTAAGCTAATTTCTGGCTCATCAATAAAAACTAAAGTTCCATTTTTAATATGAGCAGCTATTGAAGAAAAACTACTTATAATACATAATTGCCCAGAGCTCATATCTTTTATTGGCATTTCATAAATACTATTATTATTTCTATAAAAATAAATATTACTAACATTAATCAAATCGTACTCAATAAGATGATATAATTTCATTATTTCATCAGAATTAACTTTTAGATCTAAAATAAATTCTTTATCCTCATTAATATCATTATTAAATATATCACTCCTTTCATTACGCTCCAAACCTGAATACCAATTAATAGCATTATAAAAAACATCCATATTATATTCTTTATTTATACCAACACTATTAAATCTAGCATTTTTAAGTCTATCTAGTTTGCTATTTAAATCAGTATCCGCATTAACTTCAATTTTAATTTTATATTCAAATTTTAATAGATCAAAGATAGATTTTAAATTAATTTTATTGACTCTTAGACTTGAAAGAAATATTGATAATAGTATAGATTTCTCTCTTTCATTTACATTCCTACTACTTGAAGATGTTTTTAAATAATTAAAATCTGCATCTTTTAAATGTCCAGGGTAATAATAACTTAGAATTTTATCATCTTGAGCAACAGGAAATTTAATATGAACACTTTCTGAGATAGAAATAATATTTATTGCCTTTACTGTATCTATAAAAATCATTCCATTTGTATTAAGCTTTGTTTTATATCTAAATTGTCCATCAGAAATCTCTACTTCTTCTCCTTTAAAATTTTTAATTTTTCTTTTACCATTTGTTTTTTCATAGTTAATACAAAAATCACTCCCTTCATAAACAGATAAAGTTAAAGTTGAATTAATTGATCTTTCTGTTAGATTTGTTTTATACTCATTTGATAAGTAACTATCCAAACAATCTCTGTAAGCAAATTTGCCATCATCGATATCTTCTGTGTTTAAATTTAATATTTTTATTCTCAATAAGTTATTTATCATTTGTCGAAGTAGTTCACTCTTCCCTGTACCATTTTCACCTAATATAATTGTATATTTATTATTATCATCAATTAAATCTTTATCCTCTAAAAATTTAAATTTTTTATCATACAAACTAGCATTAACGATTCTCATTTTAAATTCCAAACATAGTTTTTGAGTTACTAGAAGTATTTCTAGACATCTTACTATTTCCGAAATTTAGTACACTATAATCACCATAAATATTGAGTCCTAATGGTCTTAAATCCAATTGAAAAACTTCAATACTATTTTCAGATCCATCCCCTGCCTCACAAATAATTTTATTATCTAAAGTAATACAAAAACCATATTTAGAGACTTGTATATTTACTCTTGTAGGTTCAAAAACTATAGAATTTTTCTTTATAATTTCTATATATTTATCATCTTCTGGCAGTTTTGCACTCAACCATACAAGAGGCTCATTTTTTCTTGATTTCCTAATTACTAAAGGTGCCCAGCCCTCTTGAGATTGAAAAATATAATCTGTATTGAGTAGACGATTACTACAAATAAAAACCTCCTTATATTTAAGGAAATCTTTATAACTAATATCCAACTCCTCTAATTTTTTTTCTGGATACACAATTAAACTCCTTTAATAATATGAATACACATTTTCTATATGAATTATATTATAAAACGTACATCAGTTAAAATAATTTGTAAAATAATAAGATACAATAAAAAAATATAATTTATGAATTAAAAATCTTTTGCATATATAGCTAAGAAATCTCTTTTTCTTAGCTATATAAATTATTTAAAATTTATTTATTTCATTAACACGCCATAGCATCATTCCTATCATATCTTCAAAATGTAGTTCTTTTTTATACAGTCCCCCCATTCCTTATTTTTTATTACTAAGCTTGAACGTTAAATTGAGGACTTGCAATGTGCATATAATTATAAGGTTTTTTATATCTCAATCGATTTTATAAATTTATACAAAGCAATAAAAAAGCCCTAAACCATTACAGTTTAGGGCTTTTCCAGTCATGTAAACCTATTCGAGTTTATATGACTTTAAATCTTGGTAGGTATATCCAGACTCGAACTGGAGACCTCTACGATGTCAACGTAGCGCTCTAACCAACTGAGCTATACACCTAGAATGGAAAGCATAATATTCATTTTTCAAAAGCAAAACAAGTGATTTGCCATCGAAAAAAATACAAATGAGCAGACTTTAAGCAAACTCTTTTTCGTTTTCCAAAAAAGAAAAACGGTACATGGTTTAACCACATACCGTTTCTTTAGCTGACTATTAATCTCAACTTAACAAGGACATTTCTTTAAATTACCACCTGCCGATGGATATCTCGAATCAACACAATGACGATAGAAAGTCGTCGCATCCATTGGAGTTAAATCAGGATGATGCGCTTTCATGTGCTCCAGATAAGTTTGATAGTCTGGAACCCCAACCATGAGTCGGAAGCTTTGCTGCAAACGCTGCCACAAGGTTGCAATGCGCGACCAGTTCTTTGGAGAAAGTAATAGCTCTTTTTGCGAGAGCACTGTCATTTTGATGATTTTCGCAATAATGACAGTTCCATTTTTTGCAAATTTAAAATTCATCATTACTCTCCTCGTGGGGTGACCACTTTCGGTTCAGCATATACAGCTGGTGCTTCATGAGCAGTTGGTGTCGGGCTTGCTAACGCACGGCGCACAATACCAATTGCAGCAATCACCATTACAATCGCAACGATCATGAAGAAGCCACAAAGTGCAGCGTTGATTTGATTTGACATCACAATCGTCTGCATTTCTTCAAGTGTTTTTGCTGGTTTAAGAATTTCACCACGCGCAATCGCATCTGAAAATCTATTCGCTTGTGCTAAGAAACCAATCTTTGGATTTTCGTGGAAAATCTTTTGCCAGCCCGCAGTCATACAGGTAATGAACAAGAAAATTGTTGGGAAAATTGTTACCCATACATATTTTTCTTTTTTCATTTTAAACAGAATAACTGTACCCAAAATGAGTGCCATTGAAGCCAACATCTGGTTACCCACACCAAATAAAGGCCATAAAGAGTTAACACCACCGAGTGGATCAATCACACCTTGATAGACGAAGAAGCCCCATCCACCTACCGCAACAGCAGTACCTAGCAAATTACCAAAGAATGAGCTTGAAGATTTAACCGCAGGAATAACAATACCCACAGTGTCTTGCACCATGAAACGACAAGCACGAGTACCCGCATCTACAGCAGTTAAAATGAATAATGCTTCGAATAAAATCGCAAAGTGGTACCAGAACGCCATCATTGAACGGCTGTTAAAAATTTCCGAAATGATATGTGCCATACCAATCGCAAAGGTAGGCGCACCACCTGTACGTGAAAGAATTGAGCTTTCACCCACTTCCTGAGCCAATACAGTTAGCATTTCAGGCGTAACAACAAAGCCTAAATTACGCACGGCTTCTGCCGCAGATTCTACAGTTGTACCGAGTACAGCAGCAGGCGCATTAATTGCAAAGTACACACCCGGGTCTAAGACAGTTGCACAGATCATCGCCATAATACCGACGAAAGACTCCATGAGCATGCCGCCATAACCAATCACACGAATGTCAGCTTCGTTATCAACGAGTTTTGGTGTTGTACCACTTGATACAAGCGCATGGAAACCAGAAATGGCACCACAGGCAATAGTAATAAATAGGAATGGAAATAAACTACCTGAGAATACAGGACCAGTACCGTCAATAAAATGAGTCACTGCCGGCATTTTCAATTCAGGTAATGCAATCACAATACCAACGGCCAAGCCAAGAATGACACCAATTTTAAGAAATGTTGATAGATAATCACGTGGTGCTAACAATAACCAGACTGGTAAAACTGATGCGATAAATCCATAAATGATTAAGCACCATGTGAGCTGTGTTCCTGTTAAAGTGAAAAATTCACCCCAGTATGGATCTGCTGCAACCTGTCCACCATAAACGATGGCAAGCATCATTAAAACGAAGCCGATAATAGAAACTTCGGCAATACGTCCCGGGCGAATAAAACGCATGTAAACGCCCATAAATAATGCAATTGGAATGGTTGCTGCAATACTGAAAACACCCCATGGACTATGGGCAAGTGCTTTCACCACAACTAATGCCAGTACCGCAAGGATAATAATCATTACCCCAAGCGCACCAAGCATGACCACAATACCGGCAAAAGAACCGAGTTCTTGTTTTGCCATTTCACCAAGTGAGCGACCGTCTCGACGTGTTGAAATAAATAAAACTAAAAAGTCTTGTACCGCACCTGCCAAAACCACACCGACCAATAACCAGATCGTTCCTGGTAAAAAGCCCATTTGTGCAGCCAAAATTGGTCCGACTAATGGCCCCGCTCCTGCAATTGCAGCAAAGTGGTGACCGAAAAGCACATATTTATTGGTGGGAACATAATCCAGACCATCGGCTAAACGATGTGCTGGGGTTAAACGTCTTGGGTTTAATTCAAATACTTTAGTTGCAATAAATAGACTATAAAATCGATATGCGATGCTATATACACATGCTGCAGCAAGTACAAGCCAAACCGCATTGACATGTTCACCACGACTGAGTGCCAGCATCCCAAAAGAAATTGCACCTATTATTGCCACTAGGCTCCAGACCAGCTTGGAGGGAAGCGTAGATTTCGCTTGCATTGTGTCCATTCTTAACCTCTCAATAAATAACTACAGCATTTTTATATTGTTATGTACTGTTTCTCTTAATCCCTGTGACTCTACTCCTCCTTTTTCTTTTTTCCTCTTATACTTTCGCATAAAAAAAGGGATGATTTACATCATCCCTTCGATAATAGTGTATTTTTTAACTATTATGCACGCTCTAAATAATCGCCAGTACGAGTATCTACACGAACGCTTTCTTCTTGCTGAACAAATAACGGAACACGAACAACCGCACCTGTTTCAAGCTTAGCTGGTTTACCGCCGCCGCCAGATGTATCACCACGTACGCCCGGATCAGTTTCAACAATTTTCAATACAACGAAGTTCGGTGGGCTTACTGTTAAAGGTACGCCGTTGAACAACATAATTGTACATTTTTCATTTGAATCGTCTTTTAACCATTTAGCAGCATCGCCCATAGCAATTTTGTCTGCCGCGATTTGCTCAAAAGATACAGGATCCATGAAGTTCCACATTTCACCATCGTTGTATAGGTATTCCATTTCAACTTCAACGATGTCAGCTGCTTCTAAAGAGTCACCTGATTTGAAAGTTTTTTCTAATACTTTACCGGTTTTAAGGTTACGTAATTTTACACGGTTGAACGCTTGACCTTTACCTGGTTTTACATATTCGTTTTCCATGATTGAACATGGGTTACCATCAAGCATAACCTTAAGGCCTGCTTTGAAATCATTTGTAGAATAATAGGCCATGAAAGGCACACTCCAAACTTAACAAGTCAACTATGCGATATAATGCGTTGTTGCATTATCTTAATCGTGTCAAATGATAAACTATTTATACCAAGAGCAAAACTGGCAATCTCAACTGAGTGACCTTATTACTGATCCTTCGGAATTGCTAAGCCTACTCGAGTTATCCTCAGAACAGCTATTATCGGGTGCGATTCTGGCTTCTGAAAAGTTTAAATTGCGTGTTCCTCGTGCGTTCGTCGGAAAAATGAACGCTAAAAACCCGCTTGACCCGCTTTTGCTACAAGTATTACCCCATCATCTAGAACTCGAAGAACATCCTGAGTTTGTGACTGACCCATTAGGCGAAGAAGCAGCAAATCAATTACCGGGTGTATTACATAAATATAAGTCACGTTTTTTATTAACCTTGACTGGTGCTTGCGCCGTACATTGTCGTTATTGCTTCCGTCGTCATTTCCCCTATCAAGAAAATTTGCCAAAAAATGAAGATTGGCTAAATATTAAAAACTATATTGAAGCAAACCCGAACATTAACGAGATCATTTTAAGTGGTGGCGATCCACTTACGCTTTCTAACCGTAAATTAGCACTTTGGTTAGAACGCCTATCATCTCTCAAACAAATCCAGATTCTGAGAATTCACTCACGAGTCCCAATTGTTATTCCTAACCGGATCGACGAACAGCTGATTTCTTTATTAAAAAACAGTAGGCTGCGTATAGTTCTGGTGGTACACTCAAACCATGCTTCTGAACTCGATGACTTTACTTGTTCAAAATTGTTGCAGTTATCCGACCATCACATTACTGTACTAAATCAGGCAGTATTGCTGAAAGGTGTCAATGACTCTGCACAGACGTTAATTGATTTAAGTTATCGTTTATTTGAAGCTCGCGTTATGCCTTATTACTTACATGTTTTAGATAAAGTAAAAGGTGCACAACATTTTGATTTAGAATCATCCAAGATAGATGATATCTATCGTGACGTGTTAGCGAACCTACCGGGGTATTTGGTTCCTAAACTCGTCAGGGAAATTGCGGGCGAAAAGAATAAAACACCGCTTTTTGGGGCTACAACTTTTTGAGTTATATAATAAGTGATGATGAATAATGCGCTGTCGGACATTTTTCACAATCAAACCGAACTCACTCGTGAACGGTTAAGCTTTTGTGAAGCCAATATTAAAGATCTTAATGAATGGGTCACTACCCTTTCTATTATGCAACTCGGTGATACGTCAAAAGCATTATTCACAGCTATTTTAGAGCTCAATGAATTAAAATGTAGTGAAACCTTACGATTCGACCTCATACAAACGCTTCATCCGACCATTAACAATGTACTCGCCAGCCTAGAGAAAAACTTCTTTAACCAAGGCGTGATTAGTACAGATCGTAATGAGCACATTATTGAATTAGCGATGTTGCTCCGCTGCTATTTCGCCAGTATTTATTTAAATATTGCGCAAAATAGTCATGAGCAACTACAGCATCAAAAGTTTTCACTCTTTGCCTATAAGCAAAAAAAGAATTTGCAAACGGCACGGATCTTATCGACGTTTCATGCCCTGCAACAATTAACCAATCTCCTCTATCAGCAGCATATGCTTTATAGCGAGCCTCTTAAAGGTCAATGGTTAATAGCGCATCAGCTGTATGAAACCGCAGTTCAATACAAATACCATCTCATCAATATCAATCATATTCAGGGCATATACCACCCTTTAGCGAATATTACACAAGCTTATGCTCAGTTGATTTTGCTCGATATTTTAAATACGAACCAGATTCGTCAGTCAGAAATTCAGGCATTATTTCAATGTAGTTTTGACTGGGCAAGAATGATTCATATTTTGCCGAAAGATACCGCTTTAACGAAATATGTGGTCGATCCAAATAAAGATCATCCACCTGTTTATAATACAAAGCGTAGCTCTAACTTTAACCCTAGCATCTTCATCGGTACGCAAGCTTTACTTGAGCATGTCACTGCAACCATGCATAAAAATGCTCAATATATTTCTAAGAATGAAAAGTTTTATTTAAGCCCTGCTTTAAAGTTTCATGTTCAAACGATTTTAGGAACCACGGCTCAACGTCGCCATGAACGTTATGAATACAATGCAGAGCTTCAAATTTGTTTTGGTTTAAGCACTGCCCATTTCTATCTATCAAAAGCGAAAAACTTTGAAGAAACGCTACAGCTTAACCATAACTATAACTTACAAAGCGAAGCTAAAGTTTTATCCAACTTAGAGAAAAAAGAACAACAAACAAGCTCTTATCAACGCTTGAGTCGTGAAAGTAAAACCATTTATCAAACCACTGTTCTTGATATTAGTGTCAACGGATACCGTATTAAATGGTCTGGCGAAGCACCGAAAAACTTAAGAACCGGCGAATACATTTTAGTTAAAGAAACTTTGCATGGACAATGGCGTGGCGGTGTAATTCGCTGGATTAAACAATCGACCGAAAAATCCCTAGAGTTAGGTTTAGAGATTTTGTCACAAGCCATGTTCCCTTGTTCAGTGCATATTCAAGCTGAGCGTCATACTCGCAATTATCATCCCGCACTACTACTACAAACACAAAATCTAGAAGAAATACAAAATACGCTTATTTTACCGGGCTCTCAAATTTTTAGAGAGCAACAAACAATTCATTTACGATTGGGGACAGAAGAAATCAAAGTGTATCTACTCAAAGCACAACTCATTACGCAAAGTTTTATTCAATTTCATTTCGAACTTTTAAATGAGCAGCAACAAGGTCTGCTTGATCAGTTCATGATGAAAAAGGGTAATAACTCTAGCACTCAAGATTTATGGGAAGCACTAAAGTGAGAAACTCTTTATTATCTAAAAAGTTAAAACGTACTGAAACACGTTTACTCATTATTGATGACAACCAGCTACGTTATAACCAGATTTTAAATTTATTATTGGGGAATGATTATCAAGTTCAGGCATTATTACTTGATGATTTAAAAAGTTTTGAAAAACAGTTAAATACGCCGTGGGATGCTATTATTTTTGGTCGTGCTTATGACCTAAAAATTGAACAAACTCTCTCCCTCATTCAAGCATCTGAGCAGCCAAATTTACCTGTTTTATTATTACAGCCCGACGATTATCAGCCTCAGCAATATCAGGCTTATATTCAAAAAGGTATCTATGATGTAGTTCCATTAGAACCATTAGATTATTTTTATATCACCCTTATTCGGACCTTGTCGTATAGCCACTTATTGCAGACTGAACAACGCCTGACAAATGAGTTAGAAACAATTCACTCCCATACACAAACATTGGTCAACAATAGCCATAAAGCAGTTGCCCTTTTTCAAGAAGGCATGCATGTTAAGGCAAATACAGAATACCTCAATCTTTTTGGATTTAAGCAAGAAGACGAGATTATTGGCCTGCCAATCTTAGATGTTTTACAACCTAATGATTTAAATGTTTTTAAACAAAGATTTAAGAAAATTTCATTAGGCCAATTTGATCAGGCACGTTTTGAAATTCAGAGTCAACATGCAGCAATCGCAGGTAACAATGCTCTAAAACTAGAGTTTATTCCTAGTCAGGAAGAAGATGCCGTACAGTTAACCATTGACTACCAACTGGATTTAAGAACACCTGCAAATACACTTTTTTCCGAAAAAAGTTATGGTGTAAATACACCGTGGCAACAGATTAATCGACAACTATCGACCTACCCTGCTCAAGCCAACGCATTAATTTTATTTAAATTAAATCAATGCCCAGAGCGAGTATTTCAACAAGATTGGCAAACTCCTGCACAATATTTCAATCAGCTGCACAGTTTCTTAAAAGAACACGCGCAAATGCCGATTTTTAATATCGAACTTGGTGCATATGTTGGCGTTTTACAAGCTGAAAACAGCACAGTCCTTAACTCCCAACTGACTAGTCTGCAAAGTTTGCAAAAAGAGCATTTATTAAAGATTAATGAGCTTAATTACTCGATCCAATTTAAGCTGAGCTATGCCCCAATTACTGAACCTTTAAATGAAGATAGCTTTACAAGCTTACTTGCTCAAACAAGTCAGCAAGAGTTACCTAAGGCGCAGGCAGAAATTGAGTTGGCACCAACCATCGATATTATCGCTCCTGAGCCTGTCAAATCTTCTATATCGCTTGATCTAAGCCTTGAGCAAGTCGATGCTCCTTTGCAATCTTCGTTATTGCAGCAATTAAAGCAGCGGCTAGCTCGAAGTGAAATTCATTTAAAATATCAGCAAATCTACGATAAACACGATCAAGAAACCCATAACTATGAGGTGACTAGCGGTTTTATTAGCGATGAACAATGGTATGATATAAATGACTTGGCTGAATTAAGAGAAGACAGTGAACTTTCTATTCAATTAGATCGCTGGATTTTGGTTGAGGCATGTAAGCAACTACATAACTTTATTACTCAGTACCCGAAAGCTAAACTGATTATTAACCTGAATATTGATATCTTGCTCAAAGATAAATCTTTCCCTGAACTCATTTCGAAATTACTCACTATTATTGGTAGTAAGCTTGAAAGCCCACTGGTTTTACAATTTTCAGAACAAGCAATTCAGCCTCATCTTGCAATTGCTCAGCAACACATAGCTCGCCTGCGTCAACACGGCGCAGAAATTTCGATTCGGGATTTCAGCTCTTCTATGTATAGCGAATCAATATTGCAACAACTAGACGTTCAATATTTAAAACTGCAATCGAAGAAAACTGAGCTATTAAACTCAGATGATGGTCTAACACGCTTACAAGAAAAGGTTTTGAACTATTTGACTGTAAAACCTGTAGGGATTTTACTGAGTGATCTAGATGATATGAACTTATTTGCAAACGCTTGGAATGTGGAAACGCGTTTCTTACAAGGTCGCTATTTCCAGAAAAAACTTGATCGATTAACAGACGTACAAGACCAATAATGGTCTTGTACTGAAAAACAAAAAACGGGCATAAAGCCCGTTTTTTGTTTCGTGTTGCAGTATTAACGCTTGATAGAGCGAGACATACCAGCAAAACGTTGTTTGAATTTGTCGATACGACCACCAGTGTCTACATTCTTTTGCTTACCAGTGTAGAATGGGTGGCAAGCTGAACATACGTCAAGGTAGATAGTTTCTTTACCTAAAGCAGAACGAGTTTCGATTACGTTACCGCAAGAACAAGTTGCAACTAATTTTTCATATTTTGGGTGAATATCGGCGCGCATCGTCGATTACTCCTAATTGGAAGAAAGGCTTAAGCTGTCATCGCAATTGATCACTCTCAACTTAAGTTGAGGACAGGCTCAAAATGAGCAGATCAACACCACAACAGACCATTCTTTTGGCCCACCGAAACCTCTAGGGTTAGAGCTAAGCACAACAAGTGGGCAACATTATACGTCAAATAATTTTCTTTTGCGAATTAATCTTGGGATTTAGCCAAGTAATTTGCGATCACCCCACACACCATTAACTGGATTTGGTGAAAAATCATAATAGGTAACACGATCATGCCTAATGGTTGGCCAATAAATAAGATTTGCGCCATCGGAACACCACTCGCCAAGGTCTTTTTGGAGCCACAAAAGAAAACTGTAATTTGATCTGCTCGGTTAAAACCTAAAGCACGCGGTAGGTAAAGTGCTAATAGCATAATAATTGTTAAAAGTACTGAACACGCAATTGTTAGAATGAGTAAAGTTTTCCAACTTACTTGATGCCAAAGCCCTGCAACTACTGCTCCACTAAATGCGCCATACACCACCATCAAAATCGAGCCTTGATCGAATGCTTTAACAATACTCGGAACTTTTGCCATATAAGGGAAAATATAAGGACGTAATAATTGACCTAAAATAAATGGCACTAACAGTAATAATGTAATTTGTATAATTGAAGTCGTCGGGTCAAATCCATGTTGGCTTTGGCCTAAAATAAAAAAGCTCACCAAGACTGGTGTAATAAACATACCAATCAAGTTTGAAAAAGATGCACTGCACACCGCTCCCGCCACGTTCCCTTTTGCCACTGATGTAAATGCAATAGAAGATTGAACTGTAGAGGGTAAAAAGCACATAAATAAAAAACCCCAGTACAGCTGTTGACCTAACAGAGGTAATAAAATTGGCTTAGCCAACAGACCAATCACAGGGAAAATAAAGAAAGTAAATGCGAAGACCAATAAATGCATTTTCCAATGCAAAATACCTTCAATCACAGCCTCACGTGATAGTTTCGCACCATGTAAAAAGAATAAAATTGCAATTGCGACTGTGGTCAGTGTATTGAAATATTGAGCTGCTTGACCACTGACTGGAAAAAATGTTGCTAGTAGTACCATTCCAACTAACAAAACTGTAAATCGATCAAGAGCCAATAACTTCAGCATAGCCATATCCTATGATTATTCTAGATAAATAAAAAACCCAGTTGATAAATTGACCATTTGGTCAAGCGTTCATCATACTGGGCTAAAAAAATAAAGCTAGGCTTTTAAGAACTAATTTTTAAAGCATCATAGTCAATTTTTAGTTATTTTTCGCATTAGCATCTTGTTGAATCAATTCGACTTTATAGCCGTCTGGATCTTCAACAAATGCGATAACGGTAACACCACCTTTCATTGGACCCGCTTCGCGAACAACTTTGCCACCACGTGCTTTAATTTCTTCACACGCTTTGTAGGCATCGTCAACACCAATGGCAATGTGACCATAGGCATTGCCTAAATCATAACTTGATGTATCCCAGTTATGGGTAAGCTCAAGCACGGTATTGGTTTCTTCATCACCATAACCAACAAATGCTAGTGTAAAGCGCCCTTCTTCATAATCACGCTTACGAAGTAACTTCATCCCTAATACTTCGGTATAGAACTTTAAAGATTGTTCTAAATTGCCTACTCGCAACATTGTATGAAGCATTCGCATATATTTATCTCCTAGGAAACTTTCATTTTGATGATTGATTAGCCAACAACTTACCCACCCAAATCACGAGTAATAAAATTGGTAATCCCATCAAAAATGTAGCCGTAAAAAAGCCTGAATAACCGATATGATTCACTATTGTACCTGAGTAACCACCAATCGTTTTTGGTAACAACAGCATTAGCGAGCTAAAAATAGCATATTGCATGGCAGTAAATGACACACTAGTTAAACTAGAAAGAAATGCAATAAAAACTGCCCCAGCTAATCCGGAGGCTAAGTTATCAAATATGATGCCCATTACTAACCAAACTTTGCTATAAGGAACAACTACTTTTCCTTTCAATTCGATATCCATATTTTTATCAATCGGAATCGCTGGAATATCGGATAAATTCATACGATAACGAGGTTGATTCTCTTCTAGCTGCTTTTGATAAGAATGGTTTAAAGTTAAAGTATGTATTTGCTTATTGGCTTCATAATTTGCTTCTACTTGTATTGAATTAAGTTTAGCAAGATCATTTCCAGGAATAATAACATTCCAATCACTACCTTTAATCTTACCTTCTATTTTGTTTTGTGAATTCAATAAAATGCTAACTGATTTTAGCTCACCATTTTTAGGTAGATTCAATAAACTACCATGAAGAATTACATCTTTTTTCAGCTCATCTTTATATAAAAGATTATCTCCACCAATTGCTTGAACATAAATATCTGGTTGGGATTCTGAGTTAAATAATTTTAATGGAAGTTTTATCTTTAAAGGTTCAGCATATCCTACAGGCTGAGAATTAATTGAGACTTCATTCTGAGCTGACGTCAATGTATTACTCGGGAATTTTAGTGACCAATTTCCCACTTCATCAGGGCTTGTAGTATAAGTTTGATCCCCTATATGAACTTGAACATTTTGCATAGTAGCGCCAGATTTAACTAATCCAACAAAAATCAAGTTGGTAGTGCTGGCTAAAATTGCTCCTAACAACATCATTTTCATTACATTATAGCGTTGCGCTAACATTCCTCCGAGAAAACCACCCAATATGACAAAGAAGATTGCAAAAAACTTATTAAACCAAGCAATTTCCTCTTTATCAAAATTCAAGTCTAAATAGAATAAATTAGCCATTACACCAGCAACGACATCTGAAATACGATAAAAACCTATCAGCAATAAAATTGCTAAAGCAACTTTTAATCCATATCGCTTAAAAAAATCTAGTAAAGGTGATAACCATGTTTCTACAACAATTTTCTTATTAATTAGACCAAACTTAATTAACCCAAAAATTACAATAACCGCAATTGATATACTAATTAAAAATTTAATGACTAAAAGTAGAAAGTTTAAAAAAGCATCTTCGATAGAAAACGAATCAAAAATTAAACCAATTTGGTAAAAGCTAATCCCAAAAACGATGGTTGAAATAACAAAAACCGAGAATAACTGAAAATAGTCTTTAGCTTGATAGTGATGTTGAATACGTTTAACTTCAGGTTCATGAATAAATAATGTTGTAATTATTCCTATACCCATGAGGCCTGCCATTAATAAATATGTTGTTCGCCAAGCTTCATATATATAATTACCAACAGCTGTACCCAGTGAAGCTGCAAATAATAACGCACCTAATTGTGTAATGATTGTAGCAGTACGATATCCAGCATTATACGTTGAAGCTAAAACAGTTTGCACATTAGGATCTTCAGTTAATTCAATACGATAAGCATCAACAATAATATCTTGAGTAGCTGAAGAGAAGCCAAGGAAAATAGCAGCTGCTGCCATAATGGTCAGATTTGAAAATGAGCCAAAATCAGAAGTATTCGGTAAGGGATTTGTAAATGCCATTAAACAAATTGCACAGATAACCAAAATTTGTGCAACTAATAGCCAACTACGTCTTAACCCCATTTTTCTTGTTAAATAAGGAAGTGGTAATTTATCTATCAAAGGTGCCCAAATAAACTTGAACGAATAAGCCAAAGCTGCCCAAGAGAACATGGTGATAGTACTTCTGTTAATTCCAGCTTCAGTCAACCAAAATGATAAAGTTGAAAAAATTAGAAATATGGGAATTCCTGATGAAAAGCCTAAAAACAACATAATAATTGCTCGGCGATCCAAGAAGGCCATAAAAGAACTTTTCCACCCTTTTGATTCAGCACTCATTCGTTTTTTATTTTCCATAAATTATAAATGTGCCTATTCAAACCCTTCTTACAATTCCTTTCAAGATTCTTTATGCAATCAATTTTGTTTTGGCGATAAAAACGGCAAGTTTGCTTGATATTTTATGCTAAACCTGTATACCTTTAAGCTTCAACCTTCGTTTTCTTTTGCTGGATATCAACAGTGACACAAAAACTTGATCAAGTGACCATCTCAACTTTATCACTCGCTAAAACAAACACCACAAACGTCACAATAAATGCATTTCCTTCAGCTTTTGAGCAACCTGATATAAAAATGACTTTGGATAAAACAGCCTTAAAACCCGAACAATTAACACATATTCCAGATTTTGAAAAAATTCCAGCTTCTACAAAACGTATAAAACCGCTTAATAACTTTTTAGGACAAGACCGTGCCAAAGCATCGGTAGAAGCAGGTATTTCTTTACCCTACTCTGGCTATAACATTTTTGCAGTAGGAACAGCAGGCTTGGGTAAACGCACCATGATTAAGCGTTTACTCCAACAACATGCGAAAACAATGCCTACCCCAGATGACTGGGTATATGTCTATAATTTTAAGCAAGCACGCCAACCACTTGCTTTACGCTTCCCTGCTGGACAAGGAACCAAGTTTCAACATGCCCTTCATCAAACTTGGCAAATTATTTTAAAACAGCTTGAACGCCGTTTTAGTGCGGAGACCTATCATAACCGTATTGAGCGTATCCGTGAGGAAACTGGAGATGAACAGCAACAAGCGCTCGTCGAGTTAACCAAAGAAGGTGAAGAGCTCGACTTAAAACTCATCTCCCGCAATGAAAAGCATGGCTTTGTACCTGTACAAGTAAAAGATGATCAGGTGCAAGAACTCACCCAAACAGAAATTGATGCTTTAAATACTAAGCAACGTGCTGAAATTGCAGCGAATGTTCGCTACATGGATAAAAAGCTCGAGCGTCTTGGTTTGCATTTAGGTGATTTAGAAGATGACGCACGTGACAAAGTCTCTGTGTTGAATCGAGACATCGCGACTCAAGTGGTTAAGCCACGCATGGATTTGATTTTAAATAAATATGGTCAAGTCAAAGGCCTTGAAGATTATTTAAAACAATATGCTCAAGATGTAATTGATAATGTTGAACTCATTTTAGAGCAAGAAGAAGATGACTTTGCTCCGGCAATGTTCAATCGTGTGCCTGCACGTTATCAGGCCAATGTAATTGTCTCAAACAAACCAAACAGTGGTGCACCGGTTATTTTTGAAGATTTCCCAACCCACTACAACTTGCTTGGTCATGTTGAACAACTTACTCACAACGGCACAATTACCACAGATTTCACTCTCATTCGTCCAGGTGCTCTACATCAAGCCAATGGTGGCTTTTTAATGCTTGAGGCTGAGCAATTACTCGAACAGCCTTATGCATGGCAAGGTTTAAAGCGCGCCTTGAAATCAGGTCAGCTCAAGCTTTCTTCTCTTGAACATATGCTGACGTTAACAGGCTCTATCTCGATTGAACCTGCTGCTGTTCCGCTTGATATTAAAGTGGTTCTTATGGCAGAGCCTGAGATTTATTATGAAATTTTAGAAGTAGAACCAGAGCTTGGTAGTGTCTTTAAAATTCGTGCAGATTTTACCGATACTCTGCAACGTAATGACGAAAATGAACAAGCCTACATGCAGCTAATTGCTGATTATGTACAAGCGGATAAATTACTTCCGTTTGACCGCAGTGCTTTAGCAGCTTTACTTACCGATTCAAGTCGTCAGGCAGAAGACCAAAGCTCACTGTCGTTACATGCTTCAACTTTGGGCGACCTGATTCGGGAAGCACATCACCATGCATTTAAAGCCAATGAAAAGCTTGTAACTGACCAGCACATTAACTTGGCACTACAACACAGACAGTATCGCTTAGGCTATTTAAGAGAGCTTTACTGGCAAGATCTGTCACGTGGAACTCAGTTAATCGAGACTTCTGGTCATCGTTTAGGTCAAATCAATGCCCTCTCTGTTATTCACTATGCAGATGTTGAGTTTGGTTTACCTTCACGTTTGACTGCATCAGTCTATCAAGGTGGCGGCGATATTCTTGATATTGAACGTAGTGTAGAACTTGGTGGTTCACTGCATGCCAAAGGCGTGTTGCTCATGTCTAGCTTCTTGAAAGCTCACTTTGGTCGTGAACAGATTTTACATTTCTCTGCTGCTCTAGCCTTTGAACAAAGTTATGGACAAGTAGACGGCGACAGTGCAACAGTTGCCGAGCTTTCTGCATTAATTTCAGCAATTAGCCAAATACCAATTGATCAATCTTGGGCAATTACGGGTTCTATGAACCAGTTAGGCCAAGTTCAACCAATTGGTGGTGTAAATGCAAAAATTGAAGGCTTCTATGATGCATGTAAATTACAAGGTTTAACTGGCAAACAAGGTGTCATTATTCCACGTCAAAACATGCAGCATTTGATGTTACGCCAAGATGTAATTGATGCGGTACAAAGTGGTCAATTCCATATTCATGCGATTGATACAATTGATCAAGCGCTTGAGATTTTAATGGCCCGCCCTGTCGGTACACTCGACAAAAAAGGTAAGTACAGTAAACACTCTATTTATGCTGCTGTAATGGAGCAACTCGAATATTGGCAAGCCATTGAAGATGGCGCAGAAATTGAAGAGGAGCCAAAGAAGAAAAAGAAAAATAAGAAAAAAATTAAGAAGCATGAAGAACTTACTGCGGAAGATCTGCCGCAAGAAAGTGTAGAAGAAGTTGCAACCTTAAAACAGAAATAATAAAAAAGGGCCTGTCAGATACAGGCCCTTTTTACTTTTAGAGTGGCAAAATTAGCGAACGATTTGGATCGCTCGTCCTCCTGCTAATTGACTAAAATATTGTTTAAGTGCTTCAACACAGCGCTGAATTTTCATTGGTTGTTGATCATGTTTGGCAACTTCTGCATACAAAGTAAATGTTGGTAATTTCCAATCTGGCATGAGTTCAATCAAAGAACCATTTTTTAACTCTTTTTGAGCATCTAAATATAGAATTCGTGCAATACCATGCCCTTGCTGACATAACGCCTTTGCGACTTGTAAATTATTGCTCTGCAAACGGCTCTGCATTTCAACATTAAGTGTTTCACCTGTTTTTACATGGTGAAAATGGAAAAGATGTGCGTCATTCATGACATTGATCGACAATAACTCATGATCTCTTAAATCATTAGGATGCACAATTGGACTAGACTGATTTAGATAACTTGGAGAAGCTACTAAAATTTGATCTACAAAAGCCATTGGAATGACAGAGCTACTCTCTTCTACTGGAGTAGAGCTCATACGTACTGCAATATCTATTCGCTCTTCAATCAAATCGATATAACGATGTCCAACCTCAAAATGCACAGATAAACCGCGATGAGCTGACATCCAGTGAGATAATGCAGGAATAATGTGCTGAACTGCTAAATCAGGAGTTGTTGCTATACGCAAATCCCCAATTAAGTCATCCCTCAACTCATTAATTCTGATTTTCCCCCTTTCAGCAGCCGCCAACATTTCTTGACAGCTTGAAAAAAAAGCCTGTCCGGCTTCTGTCAAACTGAGTTTACGCGTGGAGCGATGTAATAGAATTACATCCATTTCATGCTCAAGGGATCGAATCTGCTGGCTCACCGCACTTGTTGTAATTCCTAATTCACGTGCCGCACCACTAAATGAACTTTTTTCAACCACACAAGCAAAAACACCCATCGCACGAAGCTGATCTAACATAGGTTTCCTCAAATCTAATTCTAAATTTATAAAAAAATGCTTATTGTTGTAATGAAAGCAACCAATTATATTATACGAGGAAACCTAAGTTTTATGCATTAGCTATTTTGGTAAAAGATTTACAGGATTAATTGGTTTGCCATCCAAACGGATCTGGAACTCAAGCATAACCTGAGATGCTCCTGTAGAGCCCATTTCGGCAATTTTTTGTCCAGCAGTTACATTGTCACCGCTTTTCACCAACATCTTGCTATTGTGGGCATAGGCACTGATATAACCGTCAATATGCTTAATTAAAACCAAATTGCCGTATTCTTTTAAGCCATCTGCCGCGTAAACAACTTGACCATCTGCTGCAGCATAAATAGGGTCACCCTGATTTCCACCATAACGGATTCCTTTGACATTATTTGCCAAATTAAACCCTTGAATCACTGGCCCATTGTTCGGTTTTATCCAACGTAGGCTAGAATTCGGTGCAACTGAAGTCACTGTCGTATTCGTTGACGGTGCGGTCGTTGTAGGCTGAGTTACTGGGGTAACAGGTTGTGTGGTTGGTAGAGCAATGGTTTGACGTTTGATTTGCTCAGGTTGAGTCATGACTTGCGTAGATACAGTTCTTGGTGAAGAACCTTTCTTCAAACGCAAAGACTGATTAACATAAATACGATATGGCGGAGCAATATCATTCATTTCGGCAATACTAATATAGTCGAGGCCATAACGCATTGCGATACCACTTAAAGTATCACCTGAACGAACTGTGTAATAGTTAGGAGCCATTGCATAGCGAGAACTATTATTAATTTGTGGTTTAGAAGCACACCCTGCCATAGCAACGGTAAAACCTACAGCCACAGACAACAACATAATTTTCATTATTTTGTCTTTTTGGATATGCACTCTGCTTTGTTGCCCAATTAAATGCATTGATCTCCCTCACTAAATGCTACAAATCATTTCGGCTAAGAGTACCAAAAAAGTAAGAGGAAACACGTTCCTCTTTTTCTTTATTCACAAAGTTATAACATTCGAGGCAAATTATTGACTCAAACTGAGCTGCAAATCTTCTAAAACAGCATAATTTGTTGCATCCATTTGAATAGGTGTAACACTTACATAACCGTTTGCAACGGCAAAGAAATCAGATTGAATCTGGCTAGAAACACGTTGCGGATCTGTAACCGCCTCACCGGCTAAGCCAATCCAATAAACTTGACGACCTCGAGGATCGACATGACTAGTAATAGGCTTAGATTGAGCACGGCGACCTTGATATGTAATCTGTGCTCCTTTTAACTGCGGCACATCAGGAATATTGATATTAAAGATATGTCGTGGAGGCAAAGATGGTAATCCGCTTGCAATAAAATCATGTACCCACTGAGCAGCCTGAGCATAATCTTCTTTATTGTTATAAGCGCGCACATCAGGGCCAGCTAAAGATACGGCAATTGCAGGCTGTTTCATTAAGCGGCCTTCAAAAGCGGCCCCTACCGTTCCCGAATATAAAACGTCATCTCCCAAGTTTGCACCACTATTGATTCCACTCACGACCAAGTCAAACTCAAAATCAAACAAACCGTTCATGGATAAATAAACACAATCTGCTGGTGTACCATTCACCGCCCAGACATCTTCGGCAATTTGAATGGGGCGTAATGGTCGATCCAATGTTAATGCACTTGAAAAACCACTTCTTTCACTTTCTGGTGCAACCACAACCACACGTCCAAGTGGTCTTAATGCTTCAGCTAAAGCTTGTATACCTGGCGCAAAAACACCGTCATCATTCGCTATCAAAATATTCACTAAAATCTTTCTCTACAAATAAACCTAATGGTTTTCACAATTGAATTATTTGTTGAATTATATATATTTATGCCTCCATAGCATTATAAAATTGTGAAAAAATGAAAACTTTCGCTCCTTTTTTTCAGGTATTGGGGATCAGTATCACATTGTGTACGCAAGCGGTTTTTGCAGATGAGGACATCTCAACACAAGAGGCTGATAGCTTAATTAAAGATGACATTGCCGCAACACAAGTTTTGCAGGAAATCTGCCCAGCTTTTGTCGGAACAAATAAAAAACTTGAGTCAAACGCTCAAAAAATTATTGCGGTGTATTTAAGTGGTTATTCAAATAAATCAATGACCTTAGCGACGCTACAAAACGATGCTGAATTTAAAACTTTATTAAATGAAGCACGTCTTGCGGCAAAACAAATGGATCATCATGAGCAACATGAGCTCTGTGAAGAGATCGTTAATTATAAAGAATAGATCTTACTCTTTTGTGATATAGAGACTTATTCATTTGGGGTTTTCTGTTTGCCATTAAGCAGAAAACCAACATAACAATACATTTTTTCCATTTTTTTAAAATCTAAATTGGTTAAGCTAACGCTATATTTAAAAATTTTATTTTGAGTTATCGATGTTTATGAAGAAAAGCTTAGTTCAATCGCTCTCTTTGGTTTTACTTATGAGCATGGCAACAGTTGGTTTCGCTGCTGATAAGAAGAAAACGACTGAAAAGAAAACCGAAAATGAAAACGTTGTTGAAGTCACTCCGCAACAAGGCACGACTCCTGAAGAATTAGCTGCAATTCAAGTGCTTTCTGAAATTTGTCCAAGTTTGATTGGTAAAAAAGACGCTGATTTTGCTCAAGGCTATGAACGCTTAGTGAAAGACTACCTACCAAATGAAACCGATGCTGTTTCTGCATTAGAAAAACGTAGTAAAGATAAAGCTTTCAAGAAATACTTAAAAGAAGCACGTAGCGATGCGAAAGCTGCCGGTGATGAACAAAACACATTAGTTTGCCAAGACGTGAAAGCATATCAATCGCAAAACTAAATTAGTAAAAAACTCTTGAGTTACAATACTGTTTGAAAAAGCCGACTTCTCCCGTAGAAGTCGGCTTTGCTTTATCCTAAAATGCTAGGCTCTTCTGCTTCATACAAGATATTGGAATTACCTAGAATGACTCGAAAAAGCGCTATTGCTGCACTACTCCTCTTACCAAGTTTTTCTTATGCAGCAACTGTCTTATCAGCTCCGCCAGAATTAAATAATAAGTCTTATGTATTAATGGATTATGAGACAGGACAGATTCTCGCTTCTAAAAATGAAAACGAAAAGCTTGCACCTGCGTCTATGACAAAAATGATGACCAGTTACATCATTGAACAAAAATTATTAAAAGGTGAACTGACTGAAAATGAGCAGGTTCGTATGAACGAGTCTGCATGGTGTAAAGGAAGTAGCTCTGAATCATGTATGTATGTTCCTTTAAACGGTACAGCGACAGTTCTAGAAATGCTCCGCGGTATTATTATCCAGTCAGGTAATGATGCATCAAAAGCGATGGCTGAACATATTGCCGGAAATGAAGGCACGTTTGCTCATATGATGAATCAGGAAGCAAAACGTATCGGCATGGTAAACACCCAGTTTATTAACTCGACTGGTATGCCAGCTGAAGGCCACTATTCAACTGCAAAAGATATGGCTGTGTTAGCACAACATATTATTAAAGACAGCTCAAAATACTACCCAATTTACTCTGAAAAAGAGTTTACTTTTAATGGTATTAAACAAGGTAACCGTAATGCCTTGCTTTACACCGACCCAAGTGTAGATGGTTTAAAAACAGGTCATACAGATGAAGCTGGTTACTGCTTAACTACTTCAAGTAAACGCGGTCCAATGCGTTTAATTTCAGTGATTTTTGGTACTCCAAGCATGTCTGAACGTGCAGACCAAACGCGTACATTACTGGCTTGGGGCTTTGCAAACTTTGAAACTGCAAATGTTCAACCAGCCAATCAGGTTCTTGCAAAAGCAAAAGTTTGGTTTGGTAAAGAAGATGAAGTTCAAGTTGGTTTAGCTGAAAACTTTAGTGTGACTATGCCTAAAGGTAAAGCTGATGGCATTAAAACTCAGTTAGTGGTTCAACCTAACTTAAATGCACCACTTCAAAAAGGTCAAGTTGTCGGTAAGCTTGTTGCTAGCCTAGATGGCAAAGTAATTGCTGAAAAGCCGTTAGTTGCATTAAAGCCAGTTGAAGAAGCAGGTTTCTTTGCTCGTTTAATCGATCATATCAAACAATTCTTCAGCAACTTATTCTAATTTTTGAATAGTTGAATTAAGCACTCATGCTATTTAGCCTGAGTGCTTTTTTATTTTATAATTCGACTAAATTTTATTTTGATACTTCTTATGGCAAAGAACATTCGTCCTTATCTTGAACACCACCCTCAAGTAGATACAACCTGTTATATCGATGAAATGGCTGTTGTGGTTGGTGACGTTAGCTTAGCTGAAAATGTTTCTGTCTGGCCTTTTGCAGTCATCCGTGGTGACGTAAATAGTATTCAAATTGGCAAAAACAGTAACGTACAAGACCATTGTATGTTGCATGTAAGCCATAAAAATGATGCCAAACCGAATGGCTCACCTCTGATTATTGGTGAAGATGTAACGGTTGGACACCATGTGACTTTGCATGGCTGTACCATTGGCAACCGTGTTTTAGTCGGAATCAACACCGTTATTCTAGATGACGTAATTATTGAAGATGATGTGATGATTGGTGCAGGAAGTTTAGTTCCACCTCGCAAAGTCTTAAAAAGCGGTTATCTCTATGTAGGAAGCCCTGTACAACAAGTGCGACCACTCACTGAAAAAGAACTGGCGTTCCTTCCTTATTCAGCAAGACATTATGTAAAAGTGCAAAATAATCATAAAGCTGCACAAGCAAATCAGGATTAATTATCTATCTTGATTATGAGTAATAAAAATTCTGCTTTTTAAACGATATGGTTTTGTCGTATTGCTCATATCGTTTAGCAGATCACCGTAGCCAAAAACCCCTAAATTTCGTATTATACGTCTTTTAAATCATGGTGCTTTTTTATGGCCGCGTGGACTCCTCATGTCACTGTTGCTACAGTCGTAGAAAAAGACGGACGCTATCTGTTTGTAGAAGAACATAGCGAAGGTTTTGTACACACAGTATTTAACCAACCTGCTGGTCATGTGGAATGTGGTGAGTCATTAACAGAAGCTGCCATTCGAGAAACACTTGAAGAAACAGGCCATCATGTTGAAATTGATGCCTTGCTTGGTATTTATACTTATACCCCACCAATGTTTCCCGATCGCACCTATTACCGTTTCTGTTTTCTAGCGCATGTAACTCAGGTTGAAAGTGATCCTCAACTCGACACAGGTATTATCGCTGCTGTGTGGATGACACCTGATGAACTCAAAGAATCTGCCCGTGCTCGCAGTCCTCTTGTGCTAAAAGCAGTTGAAGATGCTATGAAAGGCCACCATTATCCTTTATCGCTTATTTATGAGCACCCCTTCTCTCCCTCATTAACTTCTCATTTGGATGCCTAGTCCTATGCAACAACGTGTCATCGTCGGTATGTCTGGTGGTGTAGACTCTTCTGTTTCTGCAGCACTTTTACTTCAACAGGGTTATCAAGTTGAAGGTCTTTTCATGAAGAACTGGGAGGAAGACGACGGCACGGAATACTGTACGGCAATGGAAGACTTAGCTGATGCCCAAGCAGTAGCTGATAAAATCGGTATTAAGCTGCATACAGCAAACTTTGCTATGGAATATTGGGATCGAGTGTTTGAACTTTTCCTAGCTGAATATGCTGCTGGTCGTACGCCAAATCCAGATATTTTATGTAATAAAGAAATTAAATTCCGCGCATTTTTAGATCATGCAATGACTTTAGGTGCAGACTTTATTGCGACTGGTCATTATGCACGCCGTGGTGAAACCGCATATAACTCTAAAGGCGAAGCATACGCACCATTATTACGTGGTGTAGATAACAATAAAGACCAAACCTATTTCTTACATGCCGTTCATGGTAGAGAAATTAATAAAACCTTATTCCCAGTAGGTGAAATCGAAAAACCTGAAGTTCGCAGAATTGCTGAAGAACTTGATCTTGCTACAGCCAAGAAAAAGGACTCAACAGGAATCTGTTTTATTGGGGAACGTCGTTTTAATGACTTCCTTAAACAATATTTACCCGCTCAGCCTGGGAAAATTGTACTTGATACAGGTAAAGAAGTTGGTGAACATCACGGTCTGATGTACTATACGCTCGGTCAACGTGGCGGAATTGGTCTAGGTGGTTTGAAAGGTGCAGCTGAAGGTGCATGGTTCGTACTACATAAAGATCTGGCCAATAATCGCCTCGTTGTTGGTCAGGGACATGAACACCCACTCATGCAAAGTACTCAACTGTGGAGTGAGTCAATTGACTGGGTAGCTGGTGAACAGAATATTCCAGTTGAAGGATTACGCTGTACAGCTAAAACGCGTTATCGCCAACCTGATCAGCCATGTACAATTTTTATTGATGAAAACACTGAACACGGTGTTCGCGTTGAGTTCGATGAACCTCAGCGTGCTGTTACACCGGGTCAAAGCGTTGTATTTTATTCAGATGAAGTTTGCTTAGGCGGGGGTGTCATTCACCATACAAATGCCCCTACACCAAATTTTATTTAAGGGAATGAATGGCATGGTGGAGTTACCATTTCAACAATCACAAGCCTTGAATGTTCGCCAAAACCGTGCCCTTGCCTTGGCTGGGGTATTTCAGGCCACTCAGCTCACCCATATGACAGCCATGACGGGTCAGCAAAGTATTGGTGAAAGTGGTAACTTCTATTTTGAACTATTAATCAAAGCAAGTTTAAATATACGCCCTACAGCCAACAATGGTGTTCAAACCTTAGATTTTTTTAATCAGTTGGCAGATATTTCTTTAGGGCTTAAAACACTCGAAAATTGTATTACTCAACCTTTTTCAAACATGCCTAAGTCTCGCCTTCCAAAAATGGGCACGGCCAAATTGCCAATGTCCTATGCGATGTCGCTCTTACAGCTAGAAAAAAAGGTTTATAGCAATCCTGAATATGTCGCAATCATTGAAAAAGCTCAGCAGAAAATTTTAAAACAGCTGTCTTTTTTTGATAATAACTACTTACACCCAAGCATTTTAGCCAATTTGGCGCAAACTTATGTTGATACGGCTGGCCAGATTAACCCACGCATTTTAGTTCGTGGTAATGCAGAAGCATTTAAAGATACCAATCATACTAACCGCATCCGTGCTTGTCTGTTTACTGGCTTGCAAATGGCCCATTTATGGCGACAACTCGGCGGTAGTTCGTGGAACATGATTTTTAGCAAACGTAAATTGCTACAGGATATTCAAGCACTTGCTCGTTTACAGTACCAAGTCGTTTAAGACTATAAACGAGATTTTTTTAGTTTTATGTTTATTCCAACATTAAGGAATCGTTATGAACGCTTTAACCGCACTATCACCATTAGATGGACGTTATGCCAGCAAATGTGATGCGCTACGCCCTTTTCTTTCTGAGTTTGGTTTAATCCATGCTCGTGTCACTGTAGAAGTGCGTTGGTTACAAGCACTTTCTAACCGTCCGGAAATTGTTGAAGTTGCACCTTTTTCAAACGAAACAAATGCAGCTTTAGATGCAATTGTTAGCAACTTCTCTGAAGAAGATGCAAATCGCATTAAAGAGATTGAACGTACGACTAACCATGACGTTAAAGCAGTTGAGTATTTCTTAAAAGAGAAAATTGCTGGTATCACTGAATTACAAAATGCGGGTGAATTCATTCACTTTGCATGTACTTCTGAAGACATCAACAACTTGTCTCATGCGCTTATGCTTAAAAACGGTCGTGAAGTTTTAGTATCAAGCATGAAGCAAATCCTTAATGCGATCTCTGCTTTGGCAACGACTCACGCTGAACAACCTATGTTGTCTCGTACACACGGTCAAACTGCCAGCCCAACAACTTTGGGTAAAGAAATGGCGAATGTGGCATACCGTTTAGCTCGTCAAATCAAACAATTTGAAAATGTTGAATTGCTGGGCAAAATCAATGGTGCTGTAGGTAACTACAATGCTCACCTTTCTGCTTATCCAGATGTGAATTGGGCTGCTCACGCACAAGCTTTTGTTGAATCTTTAGGTTTAACATTCAACCCTTATACAACTCAAATCGAACCACATGACTACATGGCAGAGTTGTTTGATGCGTTACGTCGTTTTAATACGATTTTAATCGACTTTAACCGTGACGTATGGGGTTACATCTCTCTAGGTTACTTCAAACAAAAATTGAAAGAAGGCGAAGTTGGTTCATCAACTATGCCACACAAAGTTAACCCAATTGACTTTGAAAACTCTGAAGGTAACTTAGGTATTGCAAATGCAGTATTGGCTCACTTAGGTGAAAAATTACCAATTTCACGCTGGCAGCGCGACTTAACTGACTCAACTGTATTACGTAATATGGGTGTTGGTTTTGCACAAAGCTTAATTGCTTTCGATGCGTGCTTAAAAGGTGTTGGTAAACTTGAGTTAAATGCAAACCGTTTAAATGAAGATTTAGACCAAGCTCAAGAAGTTTTAGCTGAACCAATTCAAACTGTAATGCGTCGCTACAACATTGAAAAGCCATACGAAAAGTTAAAAGCATTAACTCGTGGTCAGGCAATGACTCGTGACATGATGGTTAATTTCGTAAATGGTGATGAACTCGCTCAAGTACCAAGCGAAGAACGTGCGCGTTTAGCTGAACTTACGCCTGCAACTTACACAGGTAATGCAGCCGAACAAGCGAAACAAATTAACGATTTAATTAGCAAAATCTAATTAAAAAGTTTACAAAAAGCGGAGCTTAGGCTTCGCTTTTTTATTACACTGATATAAATCACAATAAAGTCTTTATAAAATGATCGAAAAACAATTCAAACTTAAACACTATATTGCTCTTGGCTTGCTTTTGATTGCGATTGTCATTTCAGCTATTCACCCTCTTGAATTTGAAGCCTATTTACTTCATCAAGTGGGCACAGTGTTTATGTTGATTTTGCTCTTTGTTATTTTTAAGAAGATTGGACTCGATTTTTTAAGTTTTATTTTCTATTTACTGTTTTTGCTCATCCATATTGTTGGTGCGCATTATCTGTATTCATATGTTCCATACAATGATTGGATACAACAAGCATTCAATTTTAATTTAGATCAATACATGGGTTGGTCCCGTAATATGTATGATCGTTTGGTTCATCTTGCCTATGGTATTTTTTTCTACCCTCTTACTTATCGCGTGTTTCAGGTGTGGTTACCATCAGTAAAGCCATTCAGTCTATTTTTACTAGTGGTTCAATTTGTAATGGCTTCAAGTGTTTTATATGAACTTATTGAATGGGCAATTGCTATTGGATTATCTCCGGAAGAAGCCGAAAATTATAATGGGCAACAAGGCGATATGTGGGATGCCCATAAAGATATGCTGTTAGCGACCATTGGTGCCATTTTCTATGGACTTCTTGCACTGATGCTTCCCTCCAAAACAAATAACTCATAAACAAAAAAGCGCTCAATGAGCGCTTTTTTTAAGATCACTTTAGACAACAGGATAGGTTTGTTCTAAAAGGCTTTGTAAAACCGAAGAAGTCGTATCAGGTAAAACATGCTCAAGATTGGGAGTAATATTACTAGCGTTCGTAGTTATATCACTCTGATCATTTACCTGAGTAGGCTTTAATGCCGCTGAAGACAAAAGAGTTTCAATTGGGTCTGGTTCACTAGACGTAGAGCTTTTTAACAAATCATCTAATGGCACAGATTTCTGCTCTTGGCTATCCGTTTCATTTATTGTGCTTTGTACTAACTTTAATGTATTTAACCCAACACTATCAGCAACAGATACAGTTTCTGCATGAGCAGTATCAACAGCTACCTCACTTAAACTGGCAGCCTTTGGAGCGACTACATCAAACGTAAAAGGTAAACTCACTTCACTGGTAAACCCTGCCGCATCGGTTTGCATTAAGGTAATAGTATGTTTACCAATTGCTAAGTCTTTATCGAGCGTAAAGCTCCATGATCGACTACTACTTACATTTACAATCCCAATAGCAACACCATTATCATAAATGGTTAAAGTTGCATTTGCCTCACCTGAGCCTGTGAGCTTTGGTCTTGCATCGTCAGTTTCTGAACCAGCAGTAATCGCACCTTTTAGAGCACCAACATCATCATCCACACTGTTTAAAACAGGTTTTGCAGGTGGGGTTGTGTCCTTAGTACCAATAATATCAAGAACCTCAGATTTATTGCCTGCACTATCAATCGCCGAAACTGAAGCATGTTTGTTATCAGTTAAAGCAGGCGAAATCGTAATTGTAAATTTTCCATTTGCATCTGCCGTTCCCGTACCAATGACCTTACCTGTCGTATCTTTGATTTCAACTTTTGCATTTGCTTCGGTTGTACCTGTTACGGTTGTGCCATCAGCATTAATCTGAGCAACAGGCTTCTCAGGTGCAATGGAGTCATAACTTGGAGAAACTTCTAAAGGTTTAGAGGTATTACCTGCTGCATCTTCAACAATAACTGTTGCCTTTTGGGACTCTTTTAAAGCAGGCGAAAGCGTGATTTGAAACTCACCTTGTGCGTTTGCGGTACCAGTTCCAATCACTTTACCATCAGCATCTTTTATCTGAACTTTTGCATTAGGCTCAGTTTGTCCTTCAACCGTGGTGCCTTCTTTATTGACTTCAACTAAAGGAACATCCGGAGCGAAAGTATCCTTTCCTGCAATAATTTTAGTCGGTTCAGATTTATTACCACCAGCATCTTCAGCTATAACTTTTCCTCCGGCGTCACTCGTCAATGGAGGAGTAAGCTTTAAAGAAAAAATACCATCCTTATTCGCAGTTACAGTGCCTAATACGTTACCACCAGCATCATAAACAGTAATTTTTGCATTTGCTTCAGTTTTACCAGTTACCAATGAACCATCATCACTCAGCTGAGTTTGGGGAGCATCTGGAGCAATTGTGTCTTTACTACCAGTCACAACACCAGCTTTAGACATATTGCCAGCAGCGTCCTCAGCAAAAACATTTAATTTATTTCCATTTGCTAAAGGCTTATCGAGTTTAATTGTAAAATTACCACTCGCATCTGCCACACCCGTTGCGACTGTATTTCCAGCAGCATCTTTAAGATAAATTTTTGCATTTGCTTCTGCTTTACCATTAACTGTAACAGTATCATCAGCAACAGTAGCAGTCGGTGCAGCAGGAGCTAAGATATCTACTGGTCCTGAAGAGTCATCTTTGTCATCGTTATCAAAAGCCCAAAGATATAAACCTTCAGCAGCTAAAACCGCCAAACCAGCTTTTAGCACGTTACCCATCGAAAAAGTTGGGGAATCATCAACCGCCATTGTCGAAGCTGGTTGGCTCGTACTAGTATAGGCTAAATCTGTGACATGGTTTAAACCTGTATAGTCGATCACCTTACCTTGAGCATCAAATTGTGCCTCAACAAATTTTCCATGCTCAGTCGGAAGAACAAGTGAATGTTCTGTTGTATTCGTTACTTCATTAAAGAAATTTTCTAAGACAATGGTCTCTCCATTTTTTAAATGGACGACTAGACTTCCACCTTGTTTTTCCACCGATGCTATATCTTTTTGACTTACGCCAATTTGAATAATAGAAGGTTTACTTAACACGACCTTATTGAGCTGACCATCTTGCAGAACGTCCAAACCCTCTTTGGATGCTACAATTATTCTTGTCATTATTTCCTGTCCTAAATTTCAGTTATATTTTTAAATGTCTAACTTTTTAAATGGTTCATCTAAAAGCTATTTTATTGCTGTTTAAAATATCAAAACCATGTGTTTATCACAATTCAAAAAGCATATTTATCAATAATTATTTTTTACTTTCTATTAAAAATCTAAGCGTATTTAATAAGACAACTTTGAATATTATCTTTATAAAAAAACCAGCATTTAAGCTGGTCCTTTATAACATTTGAATTAGATAAACTTATAGTTTTGGATCACGTACCTGCACAAGCGTCGTGTTCGCTTTTGCTAGGCTTTCCATTACCTTGTTCATGACAGTAGGGATCAAACTATCTGCCATTTGCGCTGCCTGTAAACCCAGCTTTTCACCTAAGGTCGCTTTCTTACGTGTATTAATGACATACACATCATGTTGTGGCAATAAAGCTAATAAATACTCATCAGATGTTTGCAGTTTATCAACAAGGTTAAGATCTAGAGCATCTTCACCATACCAGTGTTCACCTGTAGCCACTTTATCAACATTAAGCTGTGGGCGGTACTTTTCTACAAAGTGCTTAAATAAAACATGAGTTTGTTGGAGTTCTTCTTCAAACTTCGCTTTACCTTCAGGCGTATTTTCACCAAACATAGTTACAGTACGCTTATACTGCCCTGCTGTGTAAAGCTCAAAATCCACATTGTGTTCTTTTAAAAGACGATTAAAGTTTGGAACTTGAGCAACCACACCAATTGAACCCACAATAGCAAACGGCGCTGCAATAATTTCATTTGCAATACATGCCATCATATAGCCACCACTTGCAGCGACTTTATCCACACAAATCGTTAAATGAAAACCTGCATCGCGTAAACGCACCAACTGAGCTGCTGCTAGACCATAACCATGGACCATACCACCTGGGCTTTCCAGACGAACTACAATACGATCACGTCCTGCTTTAGCAGTTGCTAAAATCAGGGTAATTTCTTCACGCAAGTTTTCAACTGCCGAAGCTTGAATATCACCTTTGAAATCTAAAACAAAAATCTTCTGATTATTTTTACGGCGAATTTTAGCTTCTTTAGCAAGTTGTTGAGCTAATTGTAAAAGTTCTAAACGGCTTGCCGTAGTTTGCGCAATTTTTTTTCTCTGTTCATTGACACGTGCATTTAAATGGCTGACACGTATTTCCGCAGGGAGTTTAGGCAAATGGAATAACATAAAATTCTAAGCTCATAAGTTTATCTTTATAGCCTTAAGATGTGGTCCTTTTGATTAAAATTCAATAGCGATTTTGCAAAATAGAGTCATTTTCATTTATAAAATAAAAAAAAGAGCACGTGGCTCTTTTTCTTTTATTGTTTACTAATCAACCGAAGCGACCAGTAATATACGCTTCCGTTAACTGATGGTCAGGTTGAGTAAAGACTTTTTCAGTTGAGTTGACTTCAATTAAATCACCTAAATGGAAATAAGCAGTACGATCAGAAACACGTGCCGCTTGTTGCATTGAGTGAGTCACAATCACAATTGTGTATTGATTTGACAATTCAGAAATGAGTTCTTCTACTTTTGCTGTTGCAATTGGATCGAGTGCAGAACACGGCTCATCCATTAAAATCACTTCAGGACTAACAGCAATGGTACGTGCAATACATAAACGTTGTTGTTGACCACCTGATAAGCCTGTACCAGGCTGGTTCAAACGGTCCTTAACCTCGTCCCACAAACCAGCTTTACGTAAGCTGTTTTCAACAATTTCCTCTAGATCGTACTTATCACGTGCTAAACCATGAAGTTTTGGGCCATAAGCCACGTTGTCAAAAATAGATTTAGGGAATGGGTTTGGCTTTTGGAACACCATACCAACCTGAGCACGCAACAATACAACGTCTAGATTTGGGTCATAAATATTGTGATTATCGAGTGTAATTTTACCTGTTACACGGCAACCATCAATGGTGTCATTCATACGGTTTAAAGTACGAAGAAAGGTCGATTTACCACAACCTGATGGGCCAATAAACGCGATCACTTCGTTTTGGTAAATATCTAGATCAATACCTTTAATGGCTTCAAAATCACCATAATAAACATGGGCATCTTGTGCACTAATCTTGATTTCAGTTGAGTTCTGCTTTTTTGAAGTGTGTGGTTCAAAATGCGAAACATACGAAGTGCCATGATTCAGCGGTTTATCTGTAAATTGCGATTGTTCAGTATTCACTAACTTATCCTTTTCTAAGGAATTCGTAATATCAATAGTATTCATGATTTATCCTCTATTACCAACGCACTTCGAACTTTTTACGTAACCAAATTGCAAGACTGTTTAAACCAATCATTAATGCAAGTAGTACGATAATCGCAGCGGCAGTACGGCCTTCGAAGAAGTTACGCAACTCATTACCTTGCCATAAGTAAACTTGGACAGGTAAAGCAGTGGCTTGATCAAATGGTGTTGTTGGAATACTTGCAACGAATGCACTCATCCCGATTAAAAGTAAAGGTGCGGTTTCACCAAGTGCATGGGCAACACCAATAATTGCACCTGTCATAATGCCCGGTAATGCCAACGGTAAAACATGGTGGAAAATCGTTTGGAACTTAGAAGCTCCCAAACCAAGTGCAGCTTGTCGAATAGAAGGCGGCACAGCTTTTAATGAAGCACGCGTGGTAATGATGACTGTTGGTAGTGTCATTAAGCTTAAAACCAATCCACCCACTAGCGGAGCTGATAAAGGTAAATGCATCCAACCAATGAAAATTGCTGCACCGAGTAAACCAAATACGATAGAAGGAACAGCAGCAAGGTTATTGATGTTAACTTCAATAATGTCTGTAAGAACATTTTTTGGAGCAAACTCTTCGAGATAGATTGCGCTGGCAACACCAATTGGGATCGCAATGATGATCACGATGAGCATCATGAACAATGAACCCATGAATGCACCTGCAAGACCACTAATTGCCGGAGAACTGCGAGAGTCAGGATTCTTGAATAAGTTCATGTTAAATGTACTTTCAAGAACGCCTTTTGCTTTTAACTCGTCGGCAAGCTTACGCACTTCTGGATCAAGTTGTTGCTGATCATCTGGTAATGAACGATCAATATTACCTTTTAACCAAACATCGACATTCGCATCACCTAAGAAGGTAATATTTTCTTTTTTACCGATTAATGATGGATCTGCAAAGACCATATCACGCAGGCGATAAGCTTCCGAGCTTGCATATAAGCTGCTCAGGTAGTCACGTTGTGATGCAAGTGCAGGATCTTTAGCAATCATTCCATTTACAATGATGCCATCCCAATCCACCATACCCATTTTTGTTTGCCAATCAACATAACGTTCTTGGTAATGCGCAGGTGTTTCACCTTGAGTACGTACAGGCACTGGACCTGCATCAATTACTTTAGGGTCAAAGTAAATTGGAACATTCATACTGGTTTGCCAAAAAGCAGGTAAACCTTTTGCCAAAATACTACCGAACAAGAGAGCAACGAATGCAAGACCAATAATGACTGCCGAGAAACCCGCAAAACGGAAAGCTTTTTCTTTACGATGGCGTTTAGCCAAAGATTTTTCAATAACCTGTTTACGTCGTTCACGTGTTTCAGCAGCAGCTTTCGGATCAAATACGTTCTGATCCATAGGAGATGATGTATTTGATGTACTCATTCGTATTGCTCACGGTATTTACGCACAATGTACAGTGCTACAATATTTAATCCCAAGGTAATAACAAATAGTGTTAAACCTAGTGCGAATGCAACCAATGCTTGCGGACTTGAGAAGTCGGTATCTCCAGTCAACTGTTTTACAATAGTGACTGTCACTGTCGAAACAGCTTCAAATGGATTTGCGTGTAAAAGTGGACTGTTCCCTGCTGCTAAAACCACAATCATGGTTTCCCCAACCGCACGAGAGACTGCCAATAAGAAAGCACCTGTAATACCCGGTAAAGCTGCTGGCAATACGACTTGACGAATTGTTTCAGACTTAGTCGCACCCAGTCCTAAAGAACCATCACGTAGTGCACGTGGGACTTGAGTGATAATGTCATCAGATAAAGATGAAACAAATGGAATAATCATAATTCCCATTACAAAGCCAGCAGTTAAAGCACTTGTCGCGTTAATTTCTAAGCCAATATACGCACCCGCAGCTTTAAAGAATGGTCCAATAATCATCATGGCAAATACACCATAAACAATTGTTGGAATACCAGCTAAGACTTCAATTGTTGGTTTTGCCCATGAGCGGAACCATGGTGAAGCATATTCAGCTAAATAAATTGCAATCATTAATCCAACTGGTACAGCAACGAGTAGAGCGATACCACTGACCATGAGCGTGCCCCATAGCAATGGTAATAAACCATAACTACCTTCAGCATTGCCAGAAGTGCTAAAACCCGGGTTCCATTCTGTACCAAAGAAAAAGTCCATTGGGCTGACAAAACGGAAGAAGTGCATTGCTTCGCCAAACATCGACATTACGATACCGATGGTTGTTAAAATCGCAACACCAGAACATAAAATCAAAGCAACGTTAATGGCACGTTCAACTTGGTTACGAGCACGATATTGTTGGCTGATTTTTTTCTTTGCCCAAACCAAACCTAATAAAGCAGCACAAATTACAACAGCAAATTTGGCAAAAGAGCCAATCGTTTGAAATTTGGAAAACTGTTGAGCAGCTGCTAATTCGTAAGCTGCTGGTTTATCACTCACCCCAAAGCCTGAAGCAATTGATTGAACACGATCAACTAATACGCTTCTACCTGCTTCATCCAGAGAAGCACTTACAGACGCCGGAATATTATTAAAAATAATATGATTTAAAATACTTGGTTCAACCAAGTTCCAAATGATCAAAATTAAAAAAGCAGGGATACCGCACCAAAGACCAACCAGTGCGCCATAATAACCAGGACGAGAATGTAACGTCGCCGAGTTGCTTCCCTTACCTGCTATGTTACGGCTCTTTCTCAGCCCAAGTTGATATGCAATTGCCACGAGGGCTAACAACACACCGATAAGTAGCAGATTCATGTACTCTCCACTGTTTTCTCAATTGTCATAATTTGGAAAAACAAGTTAGACAAAAAGGCTGATGAACCCTTAAGATCACCAGCCTTCATTCAAACTAACTTATTTAACAGTTTTACCTGCTTTAAAGTCAGCCAAAACTTTTGCACGTTCAGCATCAGACATCGCGATTAAACCATCACGCTCAGCTTTAGAACCTTTACCAGTTGCTTTCTTGCTTACGAAATATTCTACATATTGCGGTAAGCCTTTAACTGATTTTAAGTGTTCACCTTTCACGTAGAAGTACAATGGACGAGATACAGGGTATGTACCATTCAATACTGTCTTCTCAGATGGAACAACGTTGTTTACTGTTGCTACACGTAACTTGTCACGGTTCATGTCATAGAAACTTAAACCAAACACGCCTACTGCACTTGGAGAAGTTTTTAAGCGCGCCAATGTTTCTGTATAGTCGCCAGCGATTTCAATTACACGACCATCTTTACGGAAAGTAGAACATGCTTTCTTCTGAGCATCTTTATCCAAGCTCTTGAAGTATTCATATGCTTCACAACCAGCTTCAACCATTTTCTCTTGGAAAACTTCACGAGTACCATGGTTAGATGCAGGAATTACAAGAGTAATCGGTTCATTTGGAAGTGTTTTATCGATTTGATTCCAGTTTGTATATGGGTTTGGAACCAATTTACCTTTTGAAGGTAACTGTGCAGCTAAAGCAGCAAACACGTGGTAAGGTTTTAATTTATAAGCCGCTTTGTTTGAGTTAGACGCGAATACAATACCATCGTAACCAATTTTGATTTCTTGAATTTGTTTTACACCAGCTTTGTTACAAGCTTCAATCTCAGTGCTTTTAATTTTACGAGAAGAGTTTGCAACGTCGATTGTGTTATCGCCAACACCTTGACAGAATTGTTTCAAACCAGCAGAAGAACCGCCAGAGCCCACTACAGGAGTTTTAAATTGAGGGAAAGTATTACCAAACTCTTCAGCTACAACGCTGGCAAACGGTAATACAGTTGAAGAACCAGCAATTTGAATCGTATCACGAGCTGCATTTGCAGTCGTTGTTACAGCTGCCCCAGTTACTGCTAACGCAATTGCGATTTGACGTGGATTTAAGCGCATTCTGTTCTCTCTCATTAATGCAATAGGTTGTACGTCACTTTTTGTTGAGTGCTTGTACGCTCTTCGATAGCTGCATTGTGAATAGAAAATATGACAATTAAGTTACAGTATGATGACGCTTTAATGATTTCAATATTGTTAATTGTCACATTATTATTTTTTGACTACTATCAACTATTTAATTCAATCGTAGTAGGTATTTTACCGTGTATATTAGTCTGTATTATTACACTCATTAAAAATATAAGTTTTTTGTATTTATAAAATATAAAAAATAAAGATGTTATAAATGTATTAAAAAACGATAATTTAGTTATTTTTAGTTTGATGATTAAAATAATTTTTGTTTAAGGAAATGGTTATTAAAATATTTCTAAAAATAATAATTTCTTTGTAACATGAAAATAATATGACAAAAGATAAAGGGTTACCTGCCTTATGTCAGGTAACCGCAATATGATTGTCAATTTAAGCGATCAACTCGATTGTACTTCTGGCATCGCAACCATTTTTTTACGATATTTTAATAAATACGTAAGCGCTAAAACAGCCAGCCAAATTGGACCTAAAATCACGGCAAGTCTCATATCTGGCGTCATTGCCATAATAATAAGAATAAAACATACAAAGCTAATGGTTAAATAGTTACTCCATGGGCTAAGGATGCTTTGAAATTTGGTTTGACGCTTTTGCAATTTCATTGCTTTAGTAAATTTCAAATGAGTCACTGAAATCATGAGCCAATTAATAACAAGTGCAGCCACCACAAGCATCATAAAGAGCTGAAAAGCTTGACCAGGAATCAGATAGTTCACAACTACACATATTGCAGTGATAGATGCAGAGACAACTGCTGCTGGAACCGGAATACCGCGACTGTTTACTTTTTTCAAAATTGCAGGAGCATTACCCTGCTCTGCCAAACCATGCAACATACGACTATTACAATAGATACAGCTGTTATAAACTGAAATAGCAGCAATCAAGACCACAAAGTTTAAGACGTTCGCAACACCGTTACTATTGAGTGACTGGAAGATCATGACAAATGGACTGCCGCCTTCTGCCACCATATTCCATGGATAAAGACATAAAAGAATACCGATTGCACCGATATAAAAAATCAGAATACGGTACACAATCTGATTTACTGCTTTAGGAATAGTCGTTTCAGGTTTCTTCGTTTCAGCCGCAGCAATACCAATTAATTCCAATCCGCCAAATGCAAACATAATGACAGCTAAAGCCATGACAAAACCGTGAATCCCATGTGGGAAGAAACCACCGTGTTGCCATAAATTTGCAATACCTGCTTGCGGACCTGCTGAGCCTGAAAGTAAAAGATAAGCACCGAAACCAATCATGCTTAAAATGGCAACAATTTTAATGCAGGAAAATAAAAACTCGGATTCCCCAAAAAAGCGGACATTTACCAAGTTAATGCCGTTAATTAAAATAAAGAAAAATAAAGCAGTCAGCCATGTCGGAATTTCAGGCCACCAAAACTGTATAAATGTCCCAATTGCACTCAATTCAGCCATACTGACGAGTACATATAATACCCAATAGTTCCAGCCAGACATAAAACCCGCCATTTTGCCCCAATATTTGTTCGCAAAATAACTAAAAGAACCACTGACCGGCTCTTCAACAACCATTTCACCTAAATGGCGCATAATTAAAAAGGCAATAATTCCAGCAATTGCATATCCTAATAAAATTGAAGGACCAGCCAGTTTAATCGTTTGGGAAAGACCTAAGAATAACCCTGTACCAATCGCCCCTCCGAGTGCGATGAGTTGAATATGCCGATTGGATAAGCCTTGTTTTAACTCGTGCTTATTGTTTGCATCCATAACATTATCTCCAATGTTGGTGTCACTTCCTGTACACCTTTATTCAGCACCACATCCGAAGATCAGGAACCGATCTTCGGACATAAATTTACTGTAATGTGAGTCCATTTAATTTTTGGGAAGACTTGTCCTGTCTTCTATTTAAAAAGAGATTGCATCCTTACATTTAACTGGTTGGGAACGCTCCTTTAAAATTTCGTAACCGCGATCACCGTAGTCAAAACGAGCAATCACAGAAGCAAATTTTTTCAAACTTACCGGCGCATCCATTGCTGGTAGTTTTAATTCAATAAAGGTTAATTGATCATTTTGCTGAACGTTGTCTAAAACGCTCTTCAGCTGTCCAGCAGTCTCAACCACATAAGTTGTATGGCCTTTTTTACCGTTAAATACCGCTGGAATTTCAGTGTATTTCCAGTTTTGCACGTCGTTATAAGCAGCGTTTTCACCCATAATTAAACGTTCAATGGTGTAGCCGCCATTGTTCAGCAAGAAAATGATTGGTTTTAAACCGTGACGGATAATTGTAGAAAGCTCTTGTACCGTAAGCTGGAATGAACCATCACCAATAAACAGAATTTGACGACGCTCAGGAGCAGCCAACAAACTACCAAGCAAAGCCGGTAAGGTGTAACCAATAGAACCCCAAAGCGGCTGTGCAATATATTTGGCTGTGGCAGGAAGTTTGATACCTGACAATGCAGAGTTTGATGTTCCTACCTCACCAATAATCACATCATCTTCTTTTAAGAACCCTGAAATGTAATTCCAAAGCACATCTTGACTTAGCTTTTGCTGAGCTGGAGCTTCAATTACTTTCTGTGGTTGTTTTTCAAGAAGAGGTATTGTCGATTTACGTGGCGCAACTTTTTTATTTAGCTCGACAAGTAATTGTCCTATTTCAATACCCGGAAAATCCTGACCAAAAATATTTAAGCCATAAGATTTAATTTCAATGTAGTTCTTAGTCTCAATTTGATGAGTAAATACAGCTGAGCCTACATCGGTAAAGCGTGCACCAACACCAATTAAACAATCAGATTGTTCAATGATATTTTTTACATGCGGTTGGCTTGCCCCGCCCACATAAGTTCCAATGTAACGAGGTGAGCCTTCGTCCATAATATTTTTTGCAGTATTCATGCCTGCAAATGGAATTGAGCATTTTTGAGACAAATCATTTAAAAGTGAAGTTACACCAAAAACTGAAGCTTCATTATCAATAAGAAGTGCAGGACTTTGAGCATTCTCAATAATGTCACAAAGTTTGCTTACCACACTCTGCAATAATTCAGGTTCAACAGCTGGGTAGCTTAAGTCGAGCGGACGCTCAGATACTTCAATTTTAACGTGAGTAATATCACCTGGTAGTTGAATGTGCACAGGACGGCGTTCAAGGAAACACTGACGTAATACACGGTCAATTTCAAAGGCTGCATTTGCTGGAGTTAAACGTGTTTGGGCAACTGTGAACTCTTTCATACAGTTCATAATATTGTCGTAGTTACCATCGACAAGCGTGTGATGTATTAGTGTGCCCTTTTGAACTGCATGTAAAGGCGGAATACCTGAGATATGAATAAGAGGTACATTTTCTGCATAGGCACCTGCAATACCATTAATCGCACTTAAGTCACCTACACCATAAGTGGTTGCCAAGGCAGAAAAACCGTTAATTCGTGCATAACCGTCTGCTGCATAGGCAGCATTTAATTCATTACAATTTCCAATAAATTCGAGTTGTGGGTCTGCTTCAACTTGTTCTAGATATGAGAGGTTAAAATCACCAGGTACACCAAAAAGATGTTGGATACCCATTTGTTTTAAACGAAGATTTAAAAAGTCACCGATTTCTATGAACATTGCTCTATATCCTTTGAGACCAATTTTTATTCCATAGAAAAATAATATTTCATCTATCTTTTAGATTTCGTGCATAATGAAAACGCATTTTAATAAAAATACATGATTTGTGTATCATAAAAGGATTTTATGCAATGGATAAGTTCGACTGGCAAATCATTCAGGCACTACAAAAGAATGGACGGCTCACCAATCAGGAAATAGGAGATTTAATTGGTTTATCTGCTTCACAATGTTCAAGAAGAAGGCAGCTACTCGAGCAAAAAGGGATAATTCTAGGCTACACTGCGCGCATCCAGCAGCAGGCGCTAGGACTCGAAGTTACAGCGATGATACATATTAATCTAAGAACACACGAGGCAAAATCACAGCAGGCTTTTCAAGAGCTCATTGAAGCTGAAGACAACATCCAGGATGCATTTTCAATTAGTGGTGATGCAGATTTTATTTTAAAAGTCGTTGCAGAAAACTTAGAACAGCTTTCTCAATTTGTGACTGAAAGATTGCTTTCTTATAATTTTATAGGTCACATAAAGTCTTACATTGTTCTTAAAAAAATTAAAGAACAGAATCATTTTTTAATCAAACCTAAAAGCATGAGCTATCATCACTCCCAATAAGTAAACTAAGCATTTCACTCTTAAAAGTGAAAATAAAAAGGCGGATACTAGATCCGCCTTAAAATTAATATTTAGACTTTACTAATATGAACTGTTTGCCCGATCGTATTTTCAAGTAAACCTTCTAAACCAAACTCAGCACCTAAACCAGACATTTTCCAGCCACCAAAAGGTGCATGAGGCAGAACCTCAGCATGGGTATTAATCCAAACAGTACCGCATTGAAGCTGACTAGCGTAAGTCTGTGCTGCTTTAATATCAGAAGACCAAATTGAGCCACCTAAACCAAACTCACTGTCATTGGCACGAGCAATTGCATCGTTGATATCGGTATATTTTAAAACAGGTAATACAGGGCCAAACTGTTCTTCTTGCACCAGGCGGCAAGAATCAGAAACTTCAGTCAATATAGTTGGTGCAATAAAGTAGCCCTGCTCTGGTAGCTGCTGTTGCCCAGAAAGTGCTTTTGCTCCTTGAGAAATGGCATCGGCAATAAGTGCTTTCACTTTGTTATATTGCATTTTGTTTTGTACTGGACCAAATGTTGTAGAAGATGCCATACCATCACCCACAACTTGAGCGTTGGCAATATCAGCTAACTTTTGAGATAAAGCTTCATACTGGCTTTCATGAACGTATAAGCGCTTTAAGGCTGCACATGTTTGACCGGCATTCAAGAACGCCATATTAAAAATCTTAGGTGCAATTTCATCGATATTTGCATCTGGTAATACAATACCAGCATCATTACCACCCAACTCTAAAGTTAAGTGTTTTAGCTGCTGAGCTGCACCCGCCATAATGTGCTGGCCTGTTCGAGTTGAACCCGTAAATACAACTTTTTGTACATCTGGATGAGAAGATAATGCTTCGCCAATCTCACCAGCACCAACCACAATCGAAATTACACCAGCAGGAACTTCTTGCTGAATGATTTCACATAAACGCAAAGTTGATAGTGGTGTGTATTCAGAAGGTTTGCTAATCACAACGTTACCCGCGCGTAAGGCAGGCATGATGTGCCAAACTGCAATCATCAGTGGCCAGTTCCATGGTGTAATTGAAGCCACTACACCCAATGGTTGGCGATGGCGCTCAATACGCTTGGTTTCACTGTCTTCAATTACTTCTACAGGTAAATCCATCGCAGCCGCATAGCGAGTCCAGCCAATTGCGCCCTGCACTTCCATTTGAGCAAGTGCGAGTGGCTTACCTTGTTCAAGCACAACCAACTCTGCGAGCATTTCAGCGTGCTTTTCAATGCCATCTGCAATCTTATTTAAGATCGACTTACGCTCATCATGGGAAACTTGTTGCCAAGCTTTAGATGCTTGTTTAGCTGCACTCACTGCCTGATTTACTTGCGCAACCGATGCTTTTGCACAATGTGCAGCAGTTAAGCCAGTAGCAGGGTTAAGAATTTCTAGTTCACCTTGTTCACCTGAACAAAGTTGACCGCCAATAATGAGTTTAAATTCATTGAGCATATTCGCTTGTTGCATTTCTTCTTCCTTGTCTTAATTGTAATTACAGCCACTTACTTTTTTCACTTAAAGCGGGATTATTTAAAGTGAGTACGATATTGATATATCAATGCGACCCAAAATATCGGGAACATACCAATACAATAAGAAATTTGCTCCCCATAAATCATGCATAATTATTTTTGTTTTGTGAAAATATGCATGATTTGTGCATGTATTCTTTTCTTCATACACAATCCAAATAAAAACAATCTGCCATAAAAAAGCCCGGTAATAAACCGAGCTTTTTTTGTTATCAACTCAATTAGTCAATTGGTGGTACATAGTTACCAGAAGCAATTGCATCTTTAATGCGGTCAGCTTCAGCCAATACTTGACCTAAAAGGTTTTTAACGTTTTCGAATGTCACAACAGGGCTTAATGTTGTCATTTTCAATGACTGTACATTACCCACTTTTGTTACACCGATATTTGCTTCACCACGTGCAAACAATTCGTCCGCTACGTTTTGGTTCAAGCTATCGATAAACTCAGCTGGGTAGCCTTGTGGAACAACACGGAATAATACCGAAGCAAACTGAGGCTCAACTAAAAGTTCTAAACCATCAGTTGCCTTGATGTAATCTGCAACTTCACGGGTAAGTTTTACACCATGGTCAATCATTGAACCATAAAGGTCTTCACCTAGTGATTCAATTGTCATCCACAATTTCAATGCATCAAAACGACGAGTCGTTTGTAATGACTTAGACACAAGGTTTGGTACACCGTGCTCTTCGTCATAAGCAGAGTTCAAGTACTCAGCTTCATAATGCATGAAACGATAGTTCGCTTCGTCTTTTAACAAGAACGCGCCACAGCTAATGCTTTGGAAATAATGCTTATGGAAGTCGAGGGTAATCGAATCAGACAACTCAATACCATCAAGCATTGCACGATAGTCATTTGAAAGAATTAATGCACCGCCCCATGCCGCATCGATATGCATCCATGAACCATATTTATTGGTAATTTCACGGATTTTCTTCAATGGATCAATTGCACCGGCATCTGTAGTACCTGCTGTCGCAACGACACAAGCAACGACTTTACCTTCAGACTGAAGATGCGCCATCGTTTTTTCGAGAGCATCTACATCCATTTGTGCATTTTCATTCACAGGAACAGTCACAACTGACTGGAAGCCCATACCCATCATTGCCATGTTCTTTTGCACAGAGAAATGTGCATTTTCAGAACAAATGACTTTGACGTTTTTCATTGCATCGGCAGGAATACCATCACGCTGTACAGACCATGGATTACCATTTTCGTCTTTCCAGTTTTTCGAGATGCACCAGTCACGAGCAAGCAATACACCCATCAAGTTAGATTGAGTACCGCCAGAAGTGAAAACACCAGCCTGGCCAGAACCATAACCTACTTTTTGACGCAACCAATCAATGAGCTGAACTTCCATTAATGAACCAGCCGGGCTTTGATCCCATGAGTCCATAGATTGGTTAGTTGCATTGATTAACACTTCCGCAATCTGGCTCATCACCATGGTTGGGCAGTGTAAGTGTGCTAATGAATGTGGATGGTGTACTTTCAAGCTTTTATTCAAGAAAAGCTCAATCATACGTTGAAGAGATTCTTGTACACCCATACCCTCTTTTGAAGGTTGGAAAGAAATTGCTGAACGCAATTCTTTAATGCTACCGCCAGTGTACATCTTTTCATTTTGCAACCATGCTGAAACGGCTTTTACCGCTTCGCCCATTGCTGACTCATAGTCAGCAATGGATTGTGCATCATTGCAGAGTAACGCTTTACGATGTTCTGCAAAATCCACCATACTTATGCGCCTCGTACTGCAACCAATGCTTCTGCAATTGCTTTCTTAAAGCGAGCAACTACTTCAACACATTCGTCTTGAGTAATGATTAACGGGCAAAGTAAACGAATTACCGTACCATTACGACCACCTTTTTCAAGCAATAATTTATTGTTGAAACAAGCAGTTTGAATCGCAGCAGCTAATTGTGAATCAGCAGGATGTGAACCAATACGATCAGCTGGTTTACGCTCGTCAACGATCTCTACACCGATCATTAAACCGCGACCACGTACGTTACCTATACATGGGAATTCTTGAGCTAATTTTTTAAATTCAGCTTGTAAGAAGTCACCACGCTCTTGCGCATTTTGAGCAAGATTTTGTTCGCTAATCGTTTTTAATACGACAAGACCAGTACCCATAGCGAGTTGGTTACCACGGAAAGTACCCGTGTGACCAGCAGGTTGCCAAGCATCAAATTTACGTTTAATACCTAATACTGCAAGTGGTAAACCACCACCGACTGCTTTAGACATTACAACAACATCAGGTTCAATACCTGCATGTTCAAATGCAAACATTTTGCCTGAACGTGCAAAGCCAGCTTGAACTTCGTCTAAAATTAAAACGATGTTGTGCTTTTCAGTCACTTCACGGATTTTTTGCAACCATTTTACTGGAGCTGTAACTACGCCGCCTTCACCTTGAATCGCTTCAAGAATAACAGCAGCCGGTTTTGTTACACCGCTTTCTACATCTTCAATAAAGTTTTCAAAATAGTAAGTTAAAGCGTCAACACCAGCTTCACCACCTAAACCAAGTGGGCAGCGGTATTCATGCGGATATGGCATGAATTGTACGCCTGGCATTAAACCGTTAACTGCATTTTTTGCACTTAAGTTACCAGTCATAGCAAGCGCACCATGGGTCATACCATGATAACCGCCTGAGAAACTGATCACTGAGCTACGGCCAGTGTAAGTCTTAGCAAGTTTGATTGCTGCTTCAGTTGCGTCTGCACCAGCAGGACCACAGAACTGCAAGCAATATTCTTCTTTACCACCAGGTAAATATGCTAACAATGCTTCAGTGAATGCATCTTTTAAAGGTGTGGTTAAGTCTAAAGTATGCAATGGCAAACCACTTGCCAATGTATCTTGAATACTTTGAATCACCGCAGGATGATTATGACCTAAAGCCAATGTACCTGCCCCAGCTAAACAATCAAGGTACTGTGTACCTTCAACATCAGTAACCCAGCATCCTTGTGCTTTCGCTATCGCTAACGGTAATTTACGTGGATAGCTACGAACATTTGATTCCATTTGACTTTGGCGAGTCAAATAATATTCGTTAGTAGCATTAGTGGCAGGGTTAACGGAAGTAACGCTCATATCGGATTACCATCTCTGATAGGGGTAGAAAGAAATAAGTCTGGTGACGATTGGTCCTTTGACTCGGTGCTTTATAGAACTAGTAAAGACACTTATTTTATATCTTGTAACTAGGAGCGCGATGATACCTAATTTTACAAGAAAAAAAACGTCTTTTATGTACTTTACTCATCTAATCTTATTGAAAAAATGTATCATCCCAATAGTTATGATGAATTATCATCATACTATGTGACAACCTAAAGAAAATATTCTTTTTTTATATTACTTTGATTTTTTAGTTTACATTGAAATATTTTATTTTTAAGTTACTATTTTTTAAAAGATTTCATATTAGCCCTCATTTAAAAAAACTGATCTCAATATTACAAATACGCCACAAAATCTGCAAAAGTTATGCATAAGTTATGTTTAACATTTCTTAATGAAAAAAATTAAATTTATATTAATTTTTAAAGGAAAAATTTATGCGTACTTTAGCCGTATCAACCCTTCTTTTAGGTTCCCTCCTTAGCCCTTTAGTTTTTGCTCAGGATGATAATGTTTTGAACTACAATATTGTAAATGTACAAGCCGAAGCTTCTCGCCAAGTTTCTAATGATGAAATGCATGCGACTTTATATATTGAAAAAAGTAACAAACAACCAGCTGAACTTTCAAATCAAATTAATCAATTAATGAATCAAGCGCTTAGCGTTTCTCGTAAATATCCTCAAGTAAAAGTGGAAACTGGTGCTCAAAGCACTTACCCAATTTACGATAACGATAGTAATAAGTTAAAAGAATGGCGTGGCCGCGCTGAAATCCGTCTTGAAAGTAAAGACTTTAAAGCTGCTAGCCAGTTAGTAAACGAATTACAGCAAAACTTCCAAACTCAATCAATTAACTTTACGGTTTCTGATGAACAACGTAAAAAAGTTGAAAATGAGTTGATGGTTGAAGCCTCTAAAAACTTCCAACAACGTGCTCAAATGTTGACCCAAGCTTGGAATAAAAACCAATATACTTTAGTCACTCTAAACCTGAACACAAATAACTATTTCCCACAACCTGTAATGCGTGCCAGTATGGCTAAGTTTGCCGTTGCCGAAGCTGCACCAGCTCAAGACATGGCAGCTGGTGAGTCTAAAATTACTGTGAATGCAAACGGTTCAATTCAGTTTAAATAATTTGTTTGTCTAAAAAGCCGTATGAAAGATGCGGCTTTTTTTATGGGTAGAATAAAATCTCTAACTCAAATTTTGCAAAGAATCCCACGCAGCTTTAGCCAAAATATCCTTATAAACTTTAGGGTTTGAGGTAACTCGTTGTGATAACCATGCACGGCAATAATTTTCTGTAGATCCGATCACTAGTGAAAGCAATAGCTCATGCGGTATCGATGTTAAAAACCCGGCCTCAGCATAATTTGAAATTGAATTAAAGATCTTTTGATTTCTTAATTTATTTTTCTGAATGAGACGTTCTTGGTCTTCACCCTGCATCACACTAAAACGAGCAGAGATTAAAAAATTAGCAAACTCTGGCTGTTCACTTACCCAATCAACATAGCTATGAATAAAAGCATATAAAACATCTTGAAGCGATTTTGTAGTCTCAAGATAGTTATCTCTTAAGGCCGCTTGGTCATCTAAAGCTGCAAAAAATAAAGTCGCAACAATACCTTCTTTATTTTTAAAATGATGATAAATAGCCCCTACACTGCTGTCAGATTTGGAACGAATCATTTCAATGCTTGTAGTTTCAATTCCATTTTCTAAAAAACAAGACAAGGCATCTAACAAAATCTGTCTCTTTAAAGTAGCCCTTCTGCCCGGATATAACCGCTCTAATAACTCTTGTGCAGATTGCATCATTTATTCCCTAACCAGTTATCGGAGATATTCTGAATGACTTGACTCAATTTTGTAAACAGAATTATATTCTTTAACAGAACTTTATTCTGTTTTTTATGGAACCTTAAATCATGGCAACCACTTTAGAACTTTGGAACAAGGTGTCTAGTTTTCCGAAAGGAAAATGGACTTTCTCACGCATGCTATGTTTAAAAGCACCTTATTTCGGAAGTATTTCCCCGCTCTTTATCGAGTTAAAACCCAACTATTGCGAAATAGCCATTAAGAAAAAACGTTCAGTTCTAAATCATATTGGAACAGTACATGCTATTGCGATGTGTAATATGGCAGAGCTGGCAGGTGGAACAATGACAGAAGTTACTGTGCCTTCTACACACCGCTGGATCCCCAAAGGTATGACAGTCGAATATTTAAAAAAGGCAGAAACAGACCTCATTGCAGTTGCAACGCCTGTAGAAAAAAATTATGACTGGGAAAAAGCTGGCGAATATTTAGTGAATGTAGAAGTCTATGATGCTCAAAAAGACAAAGTTTTTCAGGCTACGATTACTATGTGGATTTCTAAAAAGAAATAATAAAAAGCCCTGAAATAATCAGGGCTTTTTGACTTATTTTTTAAACGGTAAAGCATATTTAAAGATACGGCCGACAACCTGTCCAAACTGTTTAGCCAAACTTGCATTGTTATAATTTAGACCATATTTTTTACATACAGCTTCAACTTTTGGAGCCATTTGGCGATAACGACGCGCTGGAATATCTGGAAATAAATGGTGCTCAATCTGATGGCTCAAATGTCCGCTTAAAATATGTAATGCTTCTGAACCTTTCAAGTTAGAAGAACCACGAATCTGGCGCATATACCAGTGACCACGGCTTTCTTCTTGTAAAACAGACTTTGGAAATACTTCTGCATCTTTTGTGAAGTGACCACAGAAAATAATCGTAAATGTCCAGATATTACGAAGACCATTTGCAACCAAATTACCAGTGAATACAGGTAAAGCTGCTGGACCTGCAATTAAAGGGAAGAAAACATAGTCTTTAAAAAGTTGTTTTCCAATCTTTTTATTCACAGGTTTTAATTCTTCCAAGAATTTTGCCATGCTCTTACGTTTATAAAGGACACGTCCAATTTCAAGATTCTGAATAGCTACGCCCCATTGGAACAATAAACAAAATGGGATGCTATAAACAGGTTGAAGTAAAAAACCTGGCTTCCAGCGTTGCTCTGGGAATAAACGAAGTAAACCGTAACCAATGTCATCATCAATACCTTTAATATTGGTATAGGTGTGATGTTTATAGTTATGAGTTTGGCGCCAGTTATCAGAAGTACCAACTGTATCCCACTCGTAAGTTTGACCATTAAATTTAGGATCGTTCATCCAGTCATATTGACCGTGCATCACGTTATGACCGAGTTCCATGTTTTCCATAATTTTAGAGAAGCCTAATAGGCCTGTTCCTAAAATCCACGCTGGTGGGAACCAACCTGCAAACAAACATGCTCGGCCTAGAAAGCTACTATAACGAATTGCAGCATAAACACGGCGGATATATTTAGCGTCTTTTTCGCCCAAATCATCCAATACCTCTTGCTTGATCTGATCGAGCTCTTTTGCAAATGCATCAAGTTCTGCTGGAGTCAAATCTCGATTTTTAGGATTTTTAAAATATTCGACTTTCACTGGCATATTCATAAGAGTTCTCTCTTAAAGATCAATAACTAGATCGGATTGTGCTGAGTTCACACAAATTTTGAGTAATTGGCTTGGTTCAGTGTTTTCACTACCGTTGAGTAAATTACGTGTTGAACCTTGTGATTTATTACAAACACATTTATTACAAATTCCCATACGGCAACCATGAGTTGGTTTAAGACCTTCATGTTCAAGGCTAACCAGAATTGACTGGCCTTTAGGAATTGCAATAACCTTATTAGACTGGGTTAATGTGACATTCACATAACCAATATCATCAGCAGAGCTTTCATTTGTTAAGCTAAATGCTTCTGTTAAAACGGCTGGAGCTTTTTCAAAAAGTTGCTCAACAGTCGCCACAAAACCAGAAGGTCCACACGCATAAATTGTGCTGTTTTCGACATCATCAACTAAAGCTAAATGCTCTGCATTTAAACGTTCATCATTTGGGGTTTCTTGTGTATAGAAAACCTGATAATTAAAGTTCGGATATTGCTGCGCAACTTTTTCAAAGTATTCAACAAAAGCTGCATCTGAACGTTGTTTTACCCAATATAAAAGTTGCACCTGAACTTTATCTAACTGCTGGCTTTGTTTAATCGCAGTAATCAAGCTCAACATTGGGGTAATACCACTACCCGCAGCCAACATAATTAAATTCGGTGTTTTGATGTTTTGTTGCATGTCACCATAAGGTTGACCAAGCTCAAAAACATCACCGATTTTGCTTTCAGAAATAAACCAGTTACTCACGATACCATCAGCAACTTTTTTAACTGTTAAACGTAAGTGCTGAGCATCAATTTGCGTCAAACTATAAGTACGTTCATAGCGACGACCGGCAATTTCTACAATTACAGGATGATGCTGGCCTGCAACGCCCATTTTTACTAGGCGGTTGCATTTTAGCGTCAGGCTCACCATATCATGAGCGACAAATTCTTTTTTTACAATTTGAACAAGTCCGTGCTTTACAGACCATAAAGGATTAACTTTTTGTAGCCAGAAATTAGCCATTTCTTTATCAAAGATGGCTTGTGTCAATGAATTGAATAGAGAATTTCTCTTTTCGATTGCTTGCATAACTGAAGGCTCTGTCGCTCTTTTTTAATTATTATACACATGTATATATATTTGTATATACACCCGTACTTTTAATTACAATTTCACAAGTTCAGCTTCTAAGGCTATAATCCTGAGAGTTTACAAATATATTGAACAGCATGACCCAATCTTCACTTTCTCAGAACCTGAATGACACACCTCAACAACAAGATGTCATTGAAATTAAAACAGCTACGCGTTCTGTTGGAAGAAAAGCGACAATTACTAAAGAAGAACTTTTTCAGGCCGCTTTAAACCTCATTGGTCCGCAAAAAAGTATTGCTTCATTAAGCTTACGAGAAGTAGCTCGAGAAGCAGGAATTGCGCCAAATAGTTTCTATCGACATTTTAAAGATATTGATGAATTAGCTATTTCTCTAATTGACCGCGCAGGTATCGTTTTACGTAAAATTATCCGTCAGGCTCGCCTACGCGCTTCCTTGCAAGAAAGTATTATTCGTAGTTCGGTCGATATTTTTCTTCAACAGCTTGATGCCGACGAAGGCAATTTAAGTTTACTGCTCCGTGAAAGTTTTACAGGTTCAGCTTCTTATAAAGCTGCCGTAGACCGTCAACTCAACTTTTTTCAGCAAGAGTTGCAAGAAGATTTAATCCGTCTTGAGCGTTTAAATAACAATCACCTCTACCATCCAGATCTTGTTGCAAAAGCAATTACTCAACTTGTGTTTCACATGGGTGCAAAAGTCATTGATTTACCGATCAATCAACGTGCAGAAGTTGCTGAACAAACCATGATTATGATTCGGATGATTTTAGAAGGTGCACGTCATTTAGATGAAGCAAAAATTCGCTAAAATTATCTAATGAATGGCTTGTTGATGAACAGGCCATTTTTAAATCTAACTCCTCTATTTTCTAATAAAAATATAATTCACCAATTGAAGCTAATAGCTTGCCAGAGTATAAATAATCTTTCCGTTTGCTCTTTCTCCTATATTCCCAACGATCTCAGGGATCAACATGCAAAATTTGAATAATCGTCAAAGTCTGATTGCAAGCTACATTCTTATGGGCATCTTTTTGCTTTCGGTTATCCCATTACATCTATTAGCAAGTTTTTTTGCAGGCTTTCTCATTTATGAAATTATTATTAGTTTAAGTTCGGTTGTAGAACGTTATATTGATGGTCAAAGAGCCCGTATTTTTATTAGTATTTTACTCAGTATCGTCACCATCTCCCTTATTGGTTTTTTCATAACGAGTCTGATTAGTTTCGTTGTATACGATCTAAAAGGTGTCGGATTACATAGTATTAATAGCAAGGTTGATCAAACCCTTCTTCATTTGCAAGCAGAGATCACAAAGTATCTTCCAGGTTATATTCCTGATAGCGTGACAGATCTAAAAGACGAAATCTTTGCATTTATGAAAGATAACGTCACCACACTAAAAAATACCAGTTCCGATATTTTGCATAACTTCGTGACTATGGTCATGGGATTAATTATTGGTATTTTGGTGGCGATACATGGTTTTCATCGCCGTACGCCTCAGCCTGTTTTTAAATCTCTTCTGATCCAACGTATTCAAAAATTATCAATTTCATTTAAAAATGTTGTTTTTGCCCAAATAAAAATTTCAGCGATTAACACGCTGCTCTTTATTTTATTCGCCTTTATTTTATTGCCGCTTTGGGGAGTTCACCTTCCTTTTGCCAAAACTTTAACTATTTTGACCTTTATGTTTGGTCTCATTCCAATTTTAGGGAATCTGCTTTCAAACACTTTAACGTTTATTGCAGCTCTTACAATTTCCCTAGGACTAGCAGGAGCAGCATTACTTTATCTCGTTTTGGTTCATAAGCTTGAATATTTTATTAATGCTAAAATTATTGGGCATAAAATCAATGCAAATGCATGGGAGATTTTATTAGCAATGCTAGTATTTGAGTCAATTTTTGGCTTAGGCGGTTTAATCGCAGCTCCAATTTTTTATGCGTATTTAAAGCTAGAATTAAAAGACGCTGGTCTCATCTAACTCAAAATCGATGTATAAAAAAAGCGCCCTCTCGGCGCTTTTTTCATTTTGAGTAAGTTACGGTTTAACCACAACTAACACTTGAATTGCTTCTGGTGTAACAGTTAAACCATCAAGCAAGCTCAAGCCTTCTTTTTGCAGTTTTTGTAAACGTTCAATTTCGTCTTGACGAATACTTGGGTTGAACTGTTTTAGATAAGTTAAACGGTCAATTTCATATTGCCATTTATTGCCATAATGTTCTTTTGCTTGTTGCTGAAGCTGCGGTAAATCAACTTTCGCAATCTCTAACGCTTGTTTATAGCGCTGCTCAATGATATCACGGCGGGCTTTAACTACTTGACGGCAGCTATTGCCATCTAAATGGTGCAAATAAGGTTTTAAAATTGTTGGATCAATCTTTTCAGATAAATCCTGTCCATTTTCACTTAACAATACACGGATAAGCTGTTTCGGCAAGCTTGATGGTAAATTCAGTGACTTCGGCGCAACAACATCCACTTTAAACCAGACTTCAATTAATACTGAGCCCTGCTTTAACGCATTAGATTTAAGTACAGCAACATTGGTACTACCAAATGATTGCGTACGGATCATTTCCATAACACTTTCAATGAATGGATGCTCTAAAGTTAAATATTGAGCATCTTCACGAAGCTGAGCTTGATCGCGATAGAAAGTTGCTGTCATACCTTCTTCGTCTAATGCCAAACCTTGCACTTGCATTTGATCGGTCGGTTTAATAATCACCGTACCATTACTTTGCTCATCAAAATCGATATTGGTTGATGACATGAAACGCTTCACAAACATTGGTAGCGTAGTATTGTCGTCATAGTCTTCAAGAGCTTGAACAATTTCTTGTGCCACAATAGGACGACATGAATTATATTCAAGTAAACGATCTCGGCCAGCTTGAAGTTCAGCTTCTAAGGCTTGACGTTGAACATTCACCTCTTCAAGCAAATCTTCAAATGTTTGACCTTGGTCTGCAAGTAAACAATCTTTTAATTCAACAATAAAATTCTCTTGCAGCGTTTGCGCTGTCGGAGAAATATTGCTGAAAATATTCAGTGCTTCGTTATACCAACGGAACATACGCTCTTGAGCTGTTCCCACAAGGTATGGCACATGAATTTGGATACGGTTTTCTTGACCAATACGGTCTAGACGTCCAATACGTTGCTCTAAAACATCTGGGTTAGCTGGTAGATCAAATAAAATTAGATCACTGGCGAATTGGAAATTACGTCCTTCCGAACCAATTTCCGAACACAATAGAATCTGAGCGCCATAGCTTTCTTCAGCAAAATAAGCAGCAGCTTGGTCACGCTCAAGTAAGCTCATGCCTTCATGGAACATTGCCGTACGAATGCCTGCATGCAAACGCAACACATTTTCTAAAGATTCAACTACTGGTCCGCTACGCGCAATTAAAAGCACTTTTTTATGCTTAAGATCTTTGCGTAAAATTTCCATTAACCATGGCACACGCGGATCATTTTGCATCCATGAACCATCAATTTGCGCTTCTTCAGGCCACATCTGTTCACGCAGTTTGCCATCTTTTGACCAATCTTCTGGTGCTGGTAATGGTGCTGGTTGACAATCACGACCTGGGAAGCCCTGAATGGCTTCACGTGTATTACGGAATAAAATACGTCCAGTACCGTGACGGTCTAATAATTCGTGAATTGCTCTAAAGCGTTGGTCAGGCTGATCTTCAATACTGTGGCCTAATAAGCCTTCTAAAGCAGATAAATGCTCTGGGGTTAAAGCTTGATCCGACATCAGCACTTCAGCAATTTTTGCAGTCTGCTGGTACTGAGTCTCCTCATCTAAGAAGCGCTCTAAACTACTAAAACGCTGTGGATCAAGTAAACGTAAGCGAGCGAAATGACTTTCTACACCTAATTGTTCAGGTGTTGCAGTGAGTAATAGTACCCCTGCTGTATTTTCAGCGAGCTCTTCAATTAAATCGTAGCGATCATTACCGCCTTCTTCTTCGCTCCACATCAAATGATGTGCTTCATCAACCACAAGCAAATCAAAACCAGCTTCTATGGCTTGCTCACGCAAATCATCATGGTCAACCATTAAGTCAACGCTGGCAATAATGCATTGCTCAGTCAAGAACGGGTTAAGCTCTGGATCATGTTCTTTAATAGATGCAGTACGCGTTAAATCAAACAGAGAGAATTGCAAGTTAAAACGGCGACGCATTTCAATCATCCACTGATACTGAAGAGAATCAGGGACTAAAATCAGAATTCGTTCTGAACGACCAGTTTTAAGCTGTTGGTGGATAATTAAACCAGCTTCAATTGTTTTACCTAAACCAACTTCATCGGCAAGTAAAACACGAGGTGCAAAGCGTTTACCAACTTCATGTGCGATATAAAGCTGATGAGGAATCAGGCCAACACGTGCACCGACCATCCCACGTAGAGGACTGGTCTGCATTTGTGCTTGCATGAGCATCGCTTCAATACGCAGATCATACCATTCTTTATAGTCAACTTGACTTGCAAGCAAACGATCTAAAGGTTTCGATAACTGAATTTGCGCGCCAATACGTGTTTCATTGAGTGCTTTACGCTCTTGCTCGCCATTTTCTAAAGTACGAACAACGTTGTAACGCAAAACGCCATGACGATCTTCAACAGACTCAACGATCCACTTCTGGCCTTCTTGATCTTGAACTTCATCATTCGAATTGAAGATGATACGAGATAGTGGAGCATTATTACGTGCATATACACGTGTCTCATCACTTTTGGGGAATAAAATGCTGACAGATCTTTCATCTACATCAATAAGAACACCTAAACCGAGCTCAGTTTCTGTGTCTGATAGCCAACGTTGACCAATAGCATACTGCTGCAATTTTTCCACCTTTCTCTCAAGTTCGCACTACATATTGTACGATGCAAATTAGCTTATTTTTGCATCTTTTTATGTAGTCTTTAAAGCAAAATTTTGAAGCAAAAACCAATTAAATCGCTTTGCTACAAAAAATCACGCATTAAAATTTTTACATTAAAACGGTACAGGACAGTCAAAAGTTAATGTTTCTGCTGTGACAGGATGATTAAAACTTAACTGCTTGGCATGCAAGCATAAACGCGGAACAAGTTGCTGCTCCGGTGTTGCATACAGCGTATCACCTACAATTGGATGCCCAAGATATTGCATGTGTACACGGAGTTGATGAGATCGGCCCGTAATTGGTGTTAATTTCACACGAGTTACAGGCTGTCCCTGAATCTGAAAATGTTCTATGGCCTGCCAATGTGTTAAAGCAGGCTTGTTGTGAGAAGCGTCGACAATATGTAAAGGTGGCCGGCTTGGGTCATAGATGACAGGAATATCTACAGTCCCCTCACCCTCTAAATGACCTGCGACAAGCGCTTCATATATTTTTGAAGTCTGACGATCTTGAAATTGACGTGCAATTGCACTTTGACCGTGCTTCGATAAACCAAATACTAAAATACCTGAAGTATCTCGGTCTAGACGATGAATGAGCAAAGTTTTAGGTTCAATCGCAACCAACCTTGTCAAAACGCTATCATGTAAATCACCCTTACCAGGAACACTCAAGATGTCCGAAGGTTTATGAATCACCATAAAATCATCATCACGATAGATCAGATGTTCACTTAGAAAATCACTCAAAGTTGTATTCCCAAGGTAAGATGAAAAACAAGCGGGCAATAATAAAAAGCTTACGTCCGAATTACAATGCCGTTCGGGTAAATTAACAGCAGAATTTGCAAATATTATGGATCACTTGAGGTCTATAGTCAGTCAAGGCTTCAATAACTGCATAATATGTTGCAATGTCGGTGCTTGCATTATCTCTTCAGCGCTTAAGCTCGCACCATTTGCACGCCATAGATCGACCAGATAATTCACAGCAGACTGATCTAGTCCGTAGTTTCTTAAATCAATTTCAGGATGGATCTCCATAGGATGTCGCCCCACCTGCTCAGCAATTGCCAATAAAATTCCTTTATCTGACAAGATATAGGAGGACGGTGCACTTAAAGACCATAACCGCATTAAGCTCTGCGTATTTAAATGTTTTATATGGTCAAAACTGATCTTTTCAACCCATTGGATATGCTGCTCTAGATTAGCCGCCAAGATCGCATCATTTACAACACTGACCTGATCTGTAATCGATAAAACAAGCTGCATAACTTGTTTAAACAGAGGCGACAAATCACCTGCCATCATAACTTGGGCTTTAGTATTTGATGACAAACGCTGACCAAGCTCCAACATGGTTTGTTGAAGCTGAGATGTCTCAATAAAAATAATTGGAATTTCGAGTGATTGAGCGCGCTTAATCAACAATTCCAAATGATTCGCCAATGGTTGCTCAGACCAATCTGGTCGTAGTTTAAGCTCATTGAGCCCAACCATGAGCAAAATACTTTGCGCTGACTCAATTGACCAATTTGAAGTACTTGCAGCTAATTGGATTTTTCGAGGTAAGGGATAAAACATTGTTCTCTACAAATATAAAAATAGCTCAAATTAAAAAGCCCGTTTAACACGGGCTTTTTTGCTTACTTCATTTCAGCGAATGTTTCTTTTGCAGCCTGAATCGTAAATTCAATATCTTCATCAGAATGTGCAGATGAAATAAAGCCTGCTTCAAATGCTGAAGGTGCCAAGTTTACCCCACGCTTTAACATGCCATGGAAGAACTTTTTGAAAGCTTCAATATCACATGCCAGCATAGAGTCGAAGCTTGTAATGTCTTCTTGATCGGTAAAGTAAAGACCGAACATTGCACCAGCTTGCTGAGTTTTAAATGGAATCCCCGCTTCATCAGCTGCTGCTTGTAAACCTGCAAGTAACTTTTCAAGTTGAGCTGATAAGTTGCTGTAAAAGTCTGGTTGACGTAAATGTTTGAACATCTCAATACCAGCACGCATAGCAAGTGGATTACCAGATAAAGTGCCTGCTTGGTATACACCACCTAAAGGTGCGATACATTCCATGATTTCGCGTTTACCGCCAAATGCACCTACGGGTAAGCCAGCACCAATAATTTTACCCAAAGTCGTTAAGTCAGGTTTTACATTATAAACTGATTGAGCGCCACCTAATGCAACACGGAAACCTGTCATGACTTCATCAATAATAAAGACAGATTTATATTCATCACACACATCACGAATGGCTTGTAAAAAACCGTCAATTGGTTTCACCATATTCATGTTACCTGCGACAGGTTCAATGATTACACCCGCAATTTCATGACCAAACTTAGAAAAGCACTCTTTTAATGCAGCAATATCGTTGTAAGGTAGCGTTAAAGTGTGTTTAGCAAAATCAACAGGAACACCTTTTGAAGTTGGTTCACCTTCACCTAAAGTGAGTAAACCAGAACCTGCTTTTACTAAAAGTGAATCTGAGTGCCCATGGTAGCAACCTTCAAACTTCACAATTTTGTCACGGCCAGTATAACCACGCGCTAAACGAATAGCCGTCATGGTCGCTTCTGTACCAGAGTTGGTCATACGTACCAATTCAATGGATGGCATGATTTCACAGATAATATCTGCCAGTGTTGTTTCGTGTACGGTTGGTGCACCAAAACTTAAGCCATCTTCTGCTGCTGTTTGTACAGCCTTAATAATCTCTGGATGAGCATGACCTAAAATCATTGGTCCCCAAGAACCAACATAGTCAACATAACGCTTACCATCCACATCCCATAAATAAGCACCTTTTGCTTTCTCAATGAAAACCGGTGTTCCTCCAACGCCATTAAAGGCACGTACCGGAGAGTTCACACCACCTGGAATGTGTTTGCTGGCTTGTTTAAATAACTGTTCTTGCTTTGGAGATAAACTCATGGAAATGCTCGTCTTAAATATCTAAAAAATAATTTTGAAAGCTTAAGAAAATAATTGTGCCCACGCCTGTACACGGGCAGGAATTTCAGCAGTTGATCGACCTAATATATCACTAATGACTGCGCAGAGGTCAGCTCCAGCCTCAATCACAGGTTTTGAGTTTTCAACAGTTAAACCGCCAATCGCACAAATTGGTACATCATATTGGGCTGCTGCTTGCTTAATCACTTCGATCCCCACATTACCTGCTTCAGGTTTTGTAGAGGTCGCATAGACCGCACCAAATGCAATATAAGTCGCGCCATCTGTAATTGCTTTTTGCGCAAGTTCTAATGAGTTCACGCAAGTACGGCCAATAATGACGCCTTCTGGTAATTGCGATTTTGCATCAGTAATTTCACCATCACTTTGACCTAAATGCACACCTAATCCAAACTGAGCAGCCAGTTTTAGGTCGTCATTAATGACAAAAGGAACCTGATATTTTTCACATAAAAGTTTGATTTTCTCGACTTCTGCGGGTTGGTCTGCTTTGTCTATTTTCTTACGGCGGTACTGTAAAATTGCGACCTGACGAGTTGCGAGCGCGGCATCTAGTTTTTCTAATAATAGTTGGATTGGGTCATCGTTGGTAATGAGGTATAAACCGCGCATACTCTACTCTCGCTTTTAAAAACTTCGCTAGTATAACGGATTTATAGGCCATCATAAGTACCGATTGATATAGGCTTACCAGTACCAATCGGTATATTTAAAAGAGAAAGTAAAAATTAACTCGGAATTTTGTCGTGTTTACGATCAACCAAACTCAAACGGCCACGTGCAACATCAGACAACATTCGCCAATCAGAAATAAAGCTATAGAAAGGTTGTTTAAAACTGGCAGGCTTATTTTTTTCAAACATAAAATGTCCAATCCATGCACACGCATAGCCAGACACTAAACCATAGAGTGCATATTTTGCTTGTTTCTTACGAATTGCTTTTGAAAAAAAGTATATGCCAATACTGCTACCCACCACATGCAAACGTCTGCTCATGATGTTACGGTGTTCAGTTAAATAAAAACGATAAAATTCCTGATAATTTTTAATCGGCAATTCAAACTCTGGCTGAGCTTCATGGCTAAAGTTCACTGGTGCATTCACGATCATCTTCCTGATTTTTATTTGATCAAAACGTCACCTGATTGTACACCTAAATAAAAGTGTAGCGTCATATGTTTGATTGTAACTTTCTCTATCAAAACCATTATTTTTAGAGCTAAGCTATTATACTTATTCAAGATAGTCTAAATACCTGATTCAGGGAGATATATTATGGTCGAAGTCGAACTAAAGTTTCAGTTACCTGAATCGAAGAAAAAAACTGTCCAGCAATACTTAAAAAAACACAAAGCAAAGAATATTCACTTACAGGCAAAGTATTACGATACTCCTGATCGATTACTTGCAAAAAATGGCATGGCCTTACGTTTACGTAAAGAAGATGATCAATGGGTACAAACATTTAAAGCCGCAGGTCAAAGTCATCTGCACCGTGTTGAAGAAGAAACTCATTTAGGCGTTTGTGACCAAGAACCTGACTTAAACCTTGAGTTATATCAAGATAATAAAGTGGTAACTGATTTAATTAATGCGGCCTTAGGAACGCAAGCTGAAAAACTAAGTTTGCAGTTTGAGACTGATGTACAGCGCACCTATCATGTGTTTGAAGCAGATAATACAGCGATTGAAGTTTGCTTAGATGATGGGGTCGTAAAAACAGCGGATGCACAAAGTGTAATTTGTGAAGTCGAATTTGAACTCAAGCAAGGGGCTGTGAAAACGCTCATTCAGTTTGCGCAGCAATGGATTAATCGTTATGCACTTTGGCTTGATGTAAGAAGCAAAGCCGAACGTGGAAATTTATTAGTATTAGGACAAGCCGCCTCACCTGCTGTTCATGCTAAAAGTCTGACATTAAATAAAGATATTACTGCTGAACAGGCTCTAAAAAAGATTGTCGAAAACTGTTTAGGGCAATTCTTACCAAATATGGCTGTCATTGCCGATGGAGTTGCCGAAGCTGAGCATATCCATCAGGCACGCGTAAGCTTACGCCGTTTACGTAGTGCCCTTAAGCATTTTGCAAGTTGGTCAAGCGAGCTAAATCCTGTTTGGGAAGAACAAATTGCTGAGCTTTTCCGTAAACTTGGAGACACTCGTGATGAAGATGCGATTCGCACCGAAGTGTTACCTATTATTCAACAACACGGTTCACCTGAACTTTTACTACCAGTTTCAGCCCAGCCCTCAAAAGAACTCTCAACAATCTTTACCTCTGCGGACACGATTAAGCTATTACTCGATTTATTAGCATTTGCTTATTCAGAAGAAGATTCAGAGCGTAAAACTGGTGCGTTAAAAAAACATATTAAAAAGAGTTTAGATAAGCTACATCACAAAGTGATTCGCAATGCTGACCATTTCTCTGAGCTTGAAGTGACTGAACAACACAAAATAAGAAAGCAAGCTAAACAGTTACGTTATTGTGTTGAGTTTATTTCGAGTCTTTATCCAAATAAAAAAGTACAGCAATATTTAAAACAGCTACAACCTGTGCAAAATACCCTAGGTCAATATAACGATTTGTTTATTGCAGAAGGTATTTTTAACAATGTGGTGGAACAAGATCCGTCTTTCTGGTTTGCTCTAGGGTGGGTCAAAGCCAAACAGCCACAATTACAAAAGCGCTCAGCAAAAGCTTTACAAACTTTTAGTCAGGCTGAAACTTTCTGGTAATTTATAAAAAGTCGCTGTAAACAAGCAGCGACTTTTTATCGGTATTTACCAAATACTTTCCATACGCCGTTATCTGCTAAGGGATCACTATAGCTATCGCTGCGTTGCTTTCTTGGCTTATCACGAGCATCGACCAGTTTAAAATGCGGCTCAACCCCTAGCACAATCCCATTGGTGTAAAACCGTGAACGTGTATATTCGCTTTGCCCATGTTGAAACACATAGGTTCTTAAATCGATGAATTCACGGTGAGCAACCAAAGCCGCGGTATCATCACTTTGCAACCATTCTTGCATCGTAAATATCTGGTCTGTTTCAAACTGCCCGCATTTTTCAATAAGACTCGCAACACCGCGGAAAGTTTTAGATTCTTTTGCACGTGTTTTATTGATCCGAATTCGGTCTACATGAAAAAAGAATAGCGGTAAATTTAAATGACTTGGTAAATGAATGGCATCTGGTAATTCATCTTCCATAAAAGGCTGAAAAAGCTCTTGCGCCCTTTCAATTAGCCCCTGCCATTGACGGTAATAATTTTCGACTTCTTCTTGCAAGCCATAATAAATCGGCAATCCTTCAACATGCTCTAAATATTGGGGTGGGAAAATATGCTGGCGTAATAAAGCAATATCTGTCTTTAAACTTTGAATAGCAATTGCATCTTGCATATTAGTCTCTCCTACCAATACTTAGGCTATTTACAGACTAAGTCAAAGGTTTTGTTTCCGCAAGCGTTTGCCTATAATAAGCAGCTCTATTTTTGCGGGAATAAGTCATGTCTCAAAAGATTAATGCAACAGATATTACTGAAGAAGAAGCGTTAAATGCGGTTTTCTTTGAGCGTGCGGATGAATTCATTAAACAAGCCAATGATTTTTGTCGCCCGCCAAAAGATAAAAAAGTTGATCCGGCTGAGCTACGTGGTCAAGTGAGTGCTGCAATGTTATTTGCTACTGCCCGCTTCAATACATGGGTAGCAGCAAATAACTTTAAAGATGGTAATGAAATGCGTGATGCGAAAGATCAGGTTATGTCTTACCTTCTTCAGCAATTTCAGATGATGCTTGAAGATAACTTCGATGAATATTGTGAACAATTTGAAAATTATTTACGTTTCCGTAAAAATGAAGATTTTCACGCGCATAAACATGACCATTAATATGATTTAAAGACCTAAATAAAAAGCCACAATTTAGTGGCTTTTTATTTGCGAGAAGACTTTATTTCTTTGCTGCCTGACCATATTGATCAGCCATTACTTCAACCAAATGTTCAGGTTTAATATACTTCTTAATTACTCTGTTAACGTCAGCAACAGTCAATTTAGTTAACTCTTGATCATGACGAATTCGGTCTTGCAATGTTTTGTTTGTTTCAAGCTGTAGATTTAACATGCCATGAATATTACGCTCATCTTCTAATGCCGTAACTCGTTTCTTCATGATATCTGCTTTAGCAGCTTCAAGCTCTTGCTCAGTTACCCCATTTTTAACCAAGTCATTTAACACTTTATGTATTGAAGCAGACACTTGTGCTGAGCGACCCGAAGTATAATTTGCACTAATACTCAAAGCTCCTACATTTGTGTCACGATCAAGTTGCAGCCCACTTCCAAAACCATACACCAGCGCATTTTTCTCACGAAGCTCTTGAGCCAAACGTGATGAAATTTGAGATTCCCCTAAAATATAGTTCATTAAAATGAGAGCAGATGCATCTGGATGGTTTTTCCCAACTGGAATTGAAAGCACACTTTGGTAGCTACCAAATTCGCGCTGCTCAGACAGAACATGAACTTGCTGTGCTGGAAAATCAACGTGATCAATCAAGATTTTTTGATATGGTTGCTTACCGTTCCAACGACCAAATTCCTGATTCAGTAATTTCTGCATCTTCTTCGCATCAAATTCGCCTGTAATGGCAATTTGAGCATGGTTCATTGCAAAGAAACGCTCATATAACTCTTTCACTTGCTCTTGAGTTGCGTTTTTCAACTGCTGTTTTGCCAGTTCAGGTTCGAAGTGATAACGCAAATCACCCGGTTGATATTCTTCAAGTAAACGTGAAAGTGTTAAACCCGCCACTACATCTGGCTCAGTATAAGGACGATCGAGACTTGATAAACTTTGAGATTTAATTAAATCAAATTGAGATTGTTCAAATTTTGGATTCTTCATCACATCAAGAACAAACTTGAAAAACTCATCAAATTTTTCTGATTTAGACTGAATATTAATGGTCATGCCATTGCCGTCAGCACTTGCATAAGCCGCACCGCCTGCATCAATTGATTTATCGGCAATATCTTGCAAACTGTATTTATCAGAACCACGGAGCAATAAGTATGAGGTTAGATCAACTACTGTACCTTTATTAAATAAAGATTTTTCTGTTCCGAAGTCCATCGTAATCGTTGCATAAGTACGATCATCGCGTGTTTCAACTGGGAATAAAGCATACTTCATTCCATTTTTTAGTTTTCCACGGATAATCTTTTTCTCATTGCTTTCAACATATTGCTTAGAGGTTTTTAAAAACTCAGCAACTTCTTGTTGATATACCTTCGGATCTTTTAAAGGCTCAGCCTCTGCTTCGACCTGATCTAGAGTTTTAGGTGCCTCTTTTGAATTTTGCTGTTGCGCTTTTTTCTGGTCTTCAGGTGTTGGCAAAATATCGCCATCAATACGATGATCAGCTACAAGGAACTGTTTTAAAGTTTGATTCACATCATCTAGCTTAACTTTTTCTACAGAATCTAAATCTTTAAAATATTGATCCCATTGCCCGCCAGCGACGGTGTAATCACTTAAACGTGACCCCAGTGCTACCGCATCTTTCGTGATTAGATCCCCTTGAGTTTTCATTAAACTTTTAACACGATTTAATTCAACTTCAGTAAAAGGCTTCCCTTTTTCAATGCCTGCTAACAAAGAACTTTCAACTTTTTTAGGGTCATTACTTGGTGAATAAATAGCACCTAGAAACACCACGTTAAAATCTTGGTCTAACCAAGTACTAGCTTCAACATTTGTGGTAATACCTGTTTCCACCATATTTTGGTATAGGTGACCACTTGGCTGCATCGTATATAACAAAGGAGCTAAAGCGAGTGTCGGCTGAATTTTGGTATTTTTACCATTCATATAGATATGGAATTTAGCCAGATCACTGCCCTTTTTCACCATGAATTGACGATTTTTTATTTTTGTAGAGTCAAGCACAGGAATCTGTACAGTTTTAGGAACCGCTCTTGCCGCAATTGGACTAAAATATTGATCTATTGTTTTTAAGACATCAGTCTTATCAAATTTACCTGAAATCACCATAACAGCATTATTAGGTGCATACCAGCTACGATAAAACTGGTTCAATTCAGGCATTTTAATAGATTTAAGTTCAGGCAAATCACCAATCGGTAAACGACCTAAATATTGGTTACCATAAGCTGACTTCCACATTTGATCCATCAGCACAGCAAATGGCTGATCCATGCGAACTTCGCGCTCACGCTTTACAATTTCAATCTCGGAAGGAACAAACTTTTCTTGAAGAACTAATTTATCCATACGCTCAGATTCAAGATACAGTACCTGATCAAGCGCAGTTTTTTCTGGACGAACGATATTGGTATATTTTGTTGAATAATAATCAGTGCTGGCGTTTGTCATCAATGTATATTGATCTAAACGACGCTGGAATTCTTCCCCTTTAACATTTTGTGTCCCCTTAAAAGCCAAGTGCTCAAGCAAATGAGCTAAGCCACTTTTACCTTGCGGGTCATTTAATGAGCCTGTTAAATAAATGGTATTAATAAAGATTTTATTTTCTTTGTCATTCGGTGCAAGCACAATCCGAAAACCATTATCTAATTTATATTCCTCAATATTTTGCTTACTTTTTACTAGTGTAGTTTGTGCCCAAGACGCAGCACTTAAACCAAGAATACATAGGGAGAGTGTCAGTTGTTTAAACTGCATAAACATATAAATACCAATTAATTTGAATAATAAAAAATCAATAGTTGTGGGACTATAGTAGGAAATTTGAACTAACTTTCATAGTAAAGTTTTGAAAAAAAAGCCGTTTATTTAAACGGCCTTATATTTTAAGGAAAAATTTCAGCTTGCATATAAAGCTTCCCATACCCTGAAACTTCAATACGTTCCTGATTCAAGACATTGCAATATAAAACGCCTCCACGGCTAGAAGCCTGATAAGCAATAATATTATTTTTAGCAAGTTTCTCTGCCCATAATGGCGCTATTGCCGTATGAATTGAGCCCGTAACTGGATCTTCTTCAATGCCCGCGACAGGTGCAAAATAACGCGATACACAATCATATTGTTGATCGGCTTTTGAGGTGATTGCAACATCCATCCCTGCAGTAGTAATCGCAGTCCGTTTACCCAAGGCTTTAAGTAAGTTCATGTCAGGCTGCTCATCTAACACGTCTTGCACTGATTCATATTCAACAATGTAGGCTTGAACATTTTGATAAACCGCTTTAAAAGGCTTTGTTAATGCTTGACGTAAAATAGCTGGATAATCTTCAACTTGATGAGCTTTGCGAATTGGAAAATCCATTCTGATTTTACCATCTTCATCTTGGTGAACCACAAAAAGACCTAAGTTTCGTACATGGAAATTAATGGTCTTTTTCTCGGTAAAATCTTTAAATAATACAAAAGCGCTGGCAAGCGTGGCATGCCCACAGAAATCAACTTCAACTGTTGGAGTGAACCAACGGATTTCATAGTTTTCAGAGTCTATAATTTTTACAAAAGCAGTTTCAGACAAATTATTTTCAAGTGCTATCTTCTGCATTAAATCTTCATCTAACCACTCTTTTTCAACAACGACAGCGGCCGGATTTCCACGAAATAACTCTTTTGTAAAAGCATCAACTTGATACATTTTCATGATAGTGCTCTCTTTTGTAATAGGCCTATTTTCGAAAATTATTTAAAAGAAAAACAGATACAGTTTTTTTAAAATTAACATCACAGTGGCAATTTATGCATATAAAAAAAACGGCTCATCCAGAATAGAGAGCCGTTTTTTTATTGATTTTTAATGATGTTGAGTTAACTCAATTTCATCTTCATTGTTTAATATTTCTTTATCAGTCTGACCCATCAATTGGCTCGTAACAACACCAGCAGTCATTGAACCATTTACGTTTAATGCAGTACGCCCCATATCAATGAGTGGCTCGATTGAAATAAGAAGTGCAACCAACGTTACAGGTAAACCCATTGCAGGAAGCACAATCAACGCAGCAAAAGTCGCACCACCACCTACTCCTGCAACCCCAATTGAACTTAAGGTCACAATACCGACTAACGATGCAATCCACATTGGGTCTAAGGTGTTAATACCCATAGTTGGCGCAACCATCACCGCGAGCATTGCTGGATATAAACCTGCACAACCATTTTGACCAATAGTCGCTCCAAAAGAAGCAGAGAAACTTGCAATAGATTCAGGCACACCCAAACGACGAGTTTGCGTCTCAATGCTCAGTGGAATACTTGCTGCACTTGAACGGCTAGTGAATGCGAACGTTAAAACTGGAGCAACTTTCTTAAAGAATTTAAGAGGAGAAACACCCGTCATAGTCAAAATAATGGCATGTACGACAAACATAATCGCCAAGCCTAAATAAGATGCAACCAAGAAACCGCCTAGATTTAAAATATCTGCGACGTTTGAACTTGCCACGACTTTTGTCATAAGCGCAAATACGCCATATGGTGTAAGAGTCATCACTAAGCGCACAAGCTTCATTACCCATGACTGCAACGTCTGAATTGCAGTCAGAATACGTTGACCTTTTTCTGCGTCGTCCTTCATTAGGTTAAGCGCTGCTATACCTAAAAAGACGGCGAAAATAACTACACTAATAATTGATGTTGGGTTTGCACCAGTCAATTCAGCAAATGGGTTACTTGGAATAAAGGAAAGAATAAACTGCGGCACACTTAAATCGGTAACTTTGCCTACATAGTCCGTATTAATGGCAGTTAAGCGTGCAGTTTCAGCAGCACCTTGCACCAAACCTTTTGCAGTTAAGCCAAACAGGTTGGTAACAAATACCCCTACCAGTGCAGCAATCAGCGTTGTAAAGAGTAAAGTACCGATCGTATAAAAACTGATTTTGCCTAAAGAAGATGCTTGGTGTAATTTTGCCACCGCTCCCAAAATAGACACAAATACCAAAGGCATCACGACCATTTGTAAAAGTTTTACATAGCCGTTTCCAACGATATTAAACCAGCTAATAGATTCAGCAAGAATCGGATGGCCACCGCCATAAATCAAATGTAGTCCTAAACCAAACACTACACCTAGAACTAAGCCAGCCAGAACTTTTTTCGATAAGCTCCAGTCCGTTTTACGTGTTTGGGCGAGTAAAAATATTAACCCGACAAAAACCACAATATTGATGATTAAGGGTATATTCATTCCCAAACTCCAAATTATTGCTTGTGTCATCTTTCAAGGGGGCATATTTGACCATAGCCAGCCTATATAAACTACCCTTTTCCACAATTTTATAGCATCAAGATGATTACAAACCTCTGTGAGAATATAAAATGACTTTTTCATACATATATATCACTTTTAATTTATAAATTAAGTTGGATATTTACGTATGAAAATCAATCACAACCTAAGCAACCTTTAATTCAAATTGTTGCTCAATAAAATGAATAAACTGCTTTAAATTGGTTCCCCATGTTTCGGGCGACTGGGCAACCAAGTAGGTAGTAAAATGAGCGGATTCAGTATTAAGTTCAAAACAACTTAATGACACTTTCTCGACTACTTTGTTTAGATATGACTTTGGCAATAAAGCAAAACCAACACCTAATTCCACACAGCTTACAATTCCGTCCAGACTGCCCATTTCCATAATTTGTGAAGGCGGGACACTGTGATCATTTAAAAATAACTCGATTGCATGACGATAAGAACAACCTTGTCGAAACGCAATAAATCGGGTCTTTGCAAGCTTGGCAACATCTGGAAAGTGAGTTTGCTGTTTCGGACAAACCAAAACCAATTGTTCTTGCCAAACAGGTAAACTATACAACTCTGGAATTAAATATTTAGAAGCAACAAAAGCACAATCAACCTCTCCTTGCTGCACAGCGCTTAACAAATATCGTGTCGGGTGAGTTTGCAACTCGATCGGCAAATTCGGATATTGCTGCATACATTGATTGAGTAATTGAGGTAACCGTATTGCTGCTGTCGTTTCCATACTACCCAAACGAATGGTTTCGTTCGGGTCAATATCACCCTCTTGAAAGATTTTTTTCGCTTTATTATGTAGCGCAATCATTTGAACAGCATAACTATGCAGCTGTTGTCCGGCATTCGTTAAGGTCACTGGGTTATTACGATTGAATAAAATAACCCCTAACTCTTCTTCAAGCTTTTTCACATGGCTCGTGATATTCGATTGAACCGTATACATTTTTTGTGCAGCCAAGGAAAAACTTCCACTCTCTGCAACAGCTAAAAAAAACTCTAGAGACTTAAGCAACATACCACTATCTCAAAATAAGATAATCACCATCATATTAAATCATTTTTAAAGATTTAAAAACTCGCTTTTAATAATAAAAAAATTGAGCGTCCTCTCATGTCTACGTTTTATCGAATGAGCTTAATTGTCTTTTTGGCAACTTGTTTGGGAATTGGTGTTTTTAGATTTTCCTATACTGCGCTTATGCCCATCATGATCGAGCAATACCAATGGACTCACGATTTTGCCAGTTACTTAGGGAGCGCAAATTTATTGGGATATCTCATTGGTGCCTTATTAACGCTCTTAAGTATTAAAGAAAAGTACATCTCACCCTTCATCGTACTTTCAGCTATAGCGGGCAGCCTTAGCCTACTCTGCTGTTCATTCATGGATATGCCTTTGGTGTGGTTCATTTTTTGGCGTACGATTTCAGGTATTGCTGGCGGCTTACTTATGATTTTGGCGCCTAGCTTTGCAATGAAATACACTCCCAACACGCAAAGATTAAAAGTTAATTTCTTAGGATTTAGCGGGATTGGTGTCGGCGTTTTATCCGCCACTATTATTATTCCTCTACTTAAAAATATGCCCGTACATTATGTTTGGAATATTTTCGCGGGTCTTTCTCTATTAGGAAGCTTAACTCTTTATCGATTATTAAGTCGTAATACTGCCCAGATTATTAAGCCGCAATCGACCACTATACAAGCCTTACAAAAATCACGTTTAGGCCTTGTCATTATTATTGCCTATATGTGTAGTGCCTTTGCATATATTCCACACTCTTTGTTTTGGATGGATTATTTATCTGGAACTCTGCATTTTCCGTTACAGCAAAGAAATTTATTTTGGGTTCTCTATGGAGTGGGAAGCTGCATTGGTGCACTTGTCGCTTATTGCTTAAGCAGACTAATCGGATATCTACAGGCCATTAAATGGTTATATGCCATTTACAGCTTAGCCGTTGTTTTGCCGTTCCTTTCACATACCGCATCTTTACTGGCCTTATCTTCGCTTCTGACAGGCTTACTGACTCCCGCAACCGTATTTATTAGTTCTTATAGTCTGCTACAGATTTATGAGCACCGTTATCAAAAGCTTTGGAGCCTTGCCACCATTGGCTTTGCCAGTACTCAACTTTTGGGTGGTGTTGTCATTAGTACTTTGCATCATTTGCATTGGTCTTATGCACATCTCTTTCTTTTGGGTGGAACCGTTCTTCTCTTTGCGGTTTGCCTTTTAATTCCCCTACGCCCTGCTTTCACCTCAACTTTCGGAGAAACCAAATCGTGAAAACTCTGCTCTTTCCTTTATTTCTAGTTGCTTTCGTTCTTATTATTCAAGCCCTAGACCAGAGTTATCAAAAGAAAACTGGCTTTATTAAAACTCCGAAACATCCCGAATTTATGCAATAAAAAAAGCCCTCAACCGAGGGCTTTTTAATAGAAGATTACTCTCCCATATGTTTGATAATTGCATCACCAAATTCAGAACAACGTAACAAGGTTGCACCCGGCATTAGGCGCTCAAAATCGTAAGTTACGGTTTTGGCAGCAATCGCTCCAGAAATTCCTTTAATGATCAGATCAGCTGCCTCTGTCCACCCCATATCACGCAGCATCATTTCCGCAGAAAGAATAATAGAACCAGGGTTTACTTTATCCTGACCTGCATATTTAGGTGCTGTGCCATGAGTTGCTTCATACACAGCAATAGCACCACCAATATTTGCACCTGGTGCAATACCAATACCTCCAACCTCTGCTGCCAAAGCATCAGAAATATAATCACCGTTTAAATTTAGCGTAGCAATCACAGAGTAATCGGCTGGACGCATGAGAATCTGCTGTAAAAACGCGTCTGCAATGACATCTTTAATAATGATGTCTTTACCCGTTCTAGGGTTTTTAATTTTAACCCATGGGCCACCATCAATTAGCTCTCCACCGAAACGATCTAGAGCCAATTCATAACCCCACTCTTTAAATGCGCCTTCGGTGTATTTCATAATATTACCCTTGTGAACGAGCGTCACAGAAGGCTTATCATTTTCAATTGCGAACTGAATGGCTTTACGGACTAAACGCTGTGTTCCTTCTTTTGAAACAGGTTTAATTCCAATACCACATCCTTCAGGGAAACGAATTTTTGTGACACCCATTTCTTCTTGAAGGAACTTAATGACTTTTTTTGCCTCTTCAGAATCAGCTTTCCATTCAATACCTGCATATATATCTTCCGAGTTCTCACGGAAAATCACCATATCAGTTAATTCTGGGTGTTGAACGGGTGAAGGAACGCCTTCAAACCAACGTACTGGTCGTACGCAAACATATAGATCTAGTTCTTGGCGCAATGCAACATTGAGTGAACGAATACCGCCACCTACTGGTGTGGTTAAAGGACCTTTGATTGATACAACAAACTCGCGAAGTGCTTCAAAAGTTTCTTCGGGCATATAGTTGCCATAAATTTTATTGGCTTTTTCGCCACAATACACTTCCATCCATTCGATCGAGCGTTTGCCACCGTAAGCTTTTAAAATAGCAGCATCTACGACTGCTTTCATGGTTGGCGTAATATCTACACCAATACCATCACCCTCAATGAAAGGAATAATTGGATGATTTGGTACGTTCAGTGATAGGTCTGCATTTACTTTGATTTTGTCGCCGTCGGCAGGAACCACGATCTTCTGATAACCCATTGTGTAGATTCTCCCTTTTATAATACTTAATTAACTAAAAATAATTCTCGATAAACAATACTTTCAACTTTTATTAACGCATAATAGCTTAATCGAATTTAATTCTTTTTGAGATTTATGTGGGAAATAAGCAAATTTCGCACTTAAATATAGCTCAATGTTTTCTCTAGTTATTTGAAAGAAGAAGCCATTTTTTATGAAAATTGTGATTCTCAACAAGCCATATGACGTTCTCTCCCAGTTTCGTAAAGACGAAGCGCACATGACCGTCTCTGACTTTGTTGATGACCCGACTTTGCGCTTGGCAGGCCGTCTTGATATGGACTCTGAGGGTTTAGTTTTTTTAACCGATCATGGTGGTCTGAATCAGTTCATTACCAACCCTGCAAATAAAAAATACAAAACGTATTTAGTTCAAGTTGATGGCGATGTAACCGAAGAAGCGCTTGAGCAACTTCGTAAAGGTGTAGAACTGAATGATGGTATGACACTTCCTGCCAAAGCCATTAAAGTCAGTGAACCTGAATGGTTATGGGAACGCAATCCACCCGTACGTTACCGTGCGAATATTCCAACTTCTTGGATCGAGATTTCAATTTGTGAAGGCCGTAACCGCCAAGTTCGTCGTATGACTTCTGCGGTAGGTTTTCCAACTTTACGTTTAATTCGTACTAAAATTGGCTCAATCGATTTAGTTCAACTTGGTTTAAGACCGGGTGATGTAAAAGAAATTGAACCATTACTCTACCCTGACTTTAAAGATGTACCAGCTGAACAACCTTATCGTTCACGTTCATATGTGAAAAAACCAGGCGGTACAGGCGGCAAACCAATGGTTCGCAAAAATAAAGATGGTTCTGCGAAAAAGTCTGGTACAAAACGTATTTGGCAAATGGATGAAAGCGAGAAACCACGTCGTAAGACCAATGGTACAACTCGTCCAAATACCAAAGCACCACGTGGTCGTGGCCGCAATGGTCGATAAGATTTAATCTTTTAAAAGCTCACATCAGTGGGCTTTTTTAATGTCTTTTATTTTAGGCAATAAAAAACCGGTGCATATGCACCGGCTCTTAAGCTAATTACTAACGAGTTAGTAATTAAGCCTCAACTGTTGCAAGAGCTGCATTAAATGTAGCACTTGGACGCATTACAGCATTTACTTTAGTTGGGTCGATAGCGTAGTAACCGCCGATGTCCGCTGGTTTACCTTGTACTTGAGCAAGTTCAGCAACAATCTTCTCTTCATTTTCAGCTAAAGCTTTAGCAAGAGGAGCAAATTTAGCTTTCAACTCAGCATCTTCGTTCTGAGCAGCAAGCGCTTCAGCCCAGTAAAGTGACAAGTAGAAGTGGCTGCCACGGTTATCGATTTCACCAGTACGACGTGATGGAGACTTGTCATTGTCAAGCAATTTACCAGTCGCTTCATCAAGTGTCTTCGCAAGTAACTTAGCACGAGCATTATTTTCTTTAATGCCCATTTCTTCTAAAGATACTGCAAGCGCAAGGAACTCACCAAGTGAATCCCAACGTAAGTGGTTTTCTTCAACAAGTTGTTGTACGTGTTTTGGCGCTGAACCACCTGCACCAGTTTCGTACATACCACCACCCGCCATTAGCGGAACGATAGACAACATTTTTGCAGAAGTACCAAGTTCCATAATTGGGAACAAGTCAGTTAAGTAGTCACGTAAGATGTTACCAGTCACAGAAATCGTGTCTAGGCCACGTACTACGCGCTCAAGTGTGTAACGCATTGCACGTACTTGAGACATGATTTGGATATCAAGACCAGTCGTGTCATGATCTTTTAAGTACTTTTGTACTTTCTTGATCAATTCATTTTCGTGTGGACGGTACGGGTCAAGCCAGAAGATTGCAGGCATGCCTGAGTTACGTGCACGAGTTACTGCAAGTTTAACCCAGTCACGAATCGGAGCATCTTTAACCTGACACATACGCCAGATATCGCCTTCTTCAACATTTTGAGTCAATAACACTTCACCAGTGTCAAGGTCGGTAATGTTTGCAATACCAGCTTCTGAAATCTCAAAAGTCTTATCGTGAGAACCGTATTCTTCAGCTTTTTGAGCCATCAAACCAACGTTTGGTACTGTACCCATAGTCTTCGGATCGAAGTTACCATGCCACTTACAGAAGTTGATCATTTCTTGGTAAATACGGGCAAATGTTGATTCTGGCATTACTGCTTTAGCATCGTATTGCTTACCATCAGCACCCCACATTTTACCACCAGCACGGATCATTGCTGGCATAGAAGCATCTACGATGATGTCGTTTGGAGAGTGGAAGTTTGTGATGCCTTTTGCCGAGTCAACCATTGCAAGTGCAGGACGGTGTTCTTGACAAGCATGTAAGTCTTCAATGATTTCTTCACGTAATGAAGTTGGAAGAGTTTCGATTTTCTCGTACAACCCAGCCATACCGTTATTAACGTTAATACCTAATTCGTCAAATAACTTACCGTGTTTTTCGAAAGCTTCTTTGTAGTAAATTTTCACACAGTGACCGAAAACGATCGGGTGTGAAACTTTCATCATTGTCGCTTTTACGTGTAAAGAGAATAAAATTCCCGCTTCTTTACAATCATCAAGTTCTTTTTCATAGAAATCACAAAGTGCTTTCTTGCTCATGAACATTGAATCAATGATTTCACCTTCTTGAAGCGCAACTTTTGGCTTAAGAACAATGCTCTTACCACTATTCGTGATAAGTTCCATTTTTACATTACGTGCGCGATCAAGTGTCATTGATTTTTCACCATGGTAGAAGTCACCTTCTTCCATATGTGAAACGTGAGTTTGTGACCACTGTTTCCACTCGCTCATTGAGTGAGGGTGTTTTTTCGCATAGTTTTTAACTGCTGCTGGAGCACGGCGGTCAGAGTTACCTTCACGAAGGACAGGGTTTACTGCTGAACCAAGGCACTTACCATAACGAGCTTTGATTGATTTTTCTTCTTCAGTCGTTGGATTTTCCGGATAATCAGGAATTGCGTAACCTTTTGATTGAAGCTCTTTGATACATGCAGTTAATTGCGCAACAGACGCACTAATGTTCGGGAGTTTGATAATGTTTGTATCTGGATCTTGTGTAAGACGACCTAGCTCTGCAAGGTTGTCGGATACCTTTTGCTCTTCACTTAGGTAATCAGCGAATTCTGCGAGCACACGTGCAGCTACAGAGATGTCACTTTTAATAATCTCGATGCCAGCTGGCTTGGTAAAGGTCTCAATGATCGGCAGTAGCGAATAGGTCGCCAATAATGGCGCCTCATCAGTCAGTGTGTAAATAATAGTTGACTTTTCACCAGCCATATATAGCCCCTTCCGTTTGATTGAGTGTTGAGGACCGAGCTTGTGGCCCAGTGCCTACGAACCGATATGCTTAAATAAAACCCTGAGAGTATCGGCTCTCATTGTCTTCCAGTCAACGAAATATCCAGTGATAACGACATTTCGCAGCGAAATAATACATAATTTAAATCTATTGATAATATTCCTATACCCAACTTTAAGTAATACATAATTCATCATTACTTTTTTAGGTACTGAATACGATTAAATTACATGAGATATCTTTCAGAGTTCTGACAATTATTATACTTTTCATTCAAAACAAACTCAAAGATAAAACGAATCTCATCGTTTAGTAGCACTTAAAAATAAAAAACCGACGTACAAAACATCGGTTTTTTATAAACTATTTATCTGTTATTTAAGCTTTTAACCATTTTTCAATTTTAGCTTGATCTTCAATAATAAGTTCAACTTCAGTTAAATCAGATGTAGCACACTCAACTTCAAAAGATAGTAACTCATCGCGACGGAAAGCATACACAGTATAAGTACCGCCCTGCTTTGCATACTTCTCGACAAGCTTAGTGGTCGCTTTTAAACCATCAATTGCAATAATTACATCATTGGCAGAAATACCTGCTTTAGCTGCTGCGCTATCACGGCGAGCACTTTGCACGAGTACACCTTCTGGCTTATCAACAAGTTTCAAACCAAGTGGCAAAGATTTGTCAGTTTTAACTCTATAACTTAAGCCAAACTCAGGGAACAATTGATCAAGTGGCAATTCATCAGTGGTATTAATCAAATGATTAATTTGTTCAATCCAGCTATCACCCGTCAGTTCTTTACATAAATCAAAAATGGTTCTTTCATTTACTTGCATACCATTTTGAGTATTTTCATATAACCGACGCATTAAAGCATCAAGACTAGAACCACGTAGACGTAAACCTAAATCCAGACATAACGCAACTAACGAACCTTTATTGTAGTAACTGGTGCCCGCATTATTCGAGTTTTCATCTTGACGATAAAATTTAATCCATGCGTCAAAACTTGACTCAGCAACTGTTTGAACAAAACGGCCCGGGTTTTGCAAATAACGGTCAATTTGTGCTTTGAGTAAATCAAGATAAGACTTCTGAGAAATTACGCCACTACGTAATAAAATCAGGTCATCGTAATATGAAGTAAAGCCTTCAAATATCCAAAGTAAAGAAGTATAGCCTTCTTGATGTAAATTATAGTTTGCAAAGTTTTCTGGGCGAATGAACTTGACTAACCATGAATGAAAATATTCATGACTACATAAGCCTAAAAAGCGTTGATAATCTTTAGAAGGTTCAGTTGGTTCATTCGATTTTGGCAAATCATCACGCGGTGTAATCAAACTTGTACTATTACAATGTTCTAACCCACCATAACTATTCCCTGTTGCCATCGTCATAAAGGTATAGTTTTTAAATGGTGCCGAACCGAACATATTTATTTCAGCTGCACAAATCTTTTCAATATCGGCTTTTAGGCGATCAATATTGGTATTGTGCGAGCCAGAAATTACGAACTCATGTTCAATGCCGTTCGTCTCAAAACTAAAGCGTGTTTGATCAGCCAATTCAAATGGACTATCAATCAGTTGATCGTAATGATCTGCTTTTAAAGTAAATCGACCTTTAACTAAGCTTTTTGAAGCTAAGCCTGTTGCTAACTGAAAATGCTTTAATTCATCCGGCAAGAAAACTTCGACTTCACAAGCAGACTGCTCCTGCCCCTCTAAAGCCAAACATACACACGCTGGATTAATATATAGACGAGTCTGGTCTACATAAGCACCACGGACAGACAAATCATATGCATACACATCATATTCAATCGTCATTAATTCGTGATCTGTATTAAATAAACGCCAGCGATTCTTGCTCGTTTTTTTAATGTCCAGCAGACGTCCAGCCTCATCATAAGCTTTAACGGATTCAATATGTTTTGAGAACTCTCGAATTAGATAACTACCTGGAATCCACGTTGGTAACCAAAGTTCCTGATTCGGGTTGGCTAAAAAACGAATTGTCACGTGAACAAGGTGTTGTTTGTAATCATCGAACTCAATTTGATAATGCAACATAAATTCTTCAATTTAAAAATAAGAACGGCTTCACATTAGATTATCACTTTTTTGTATCGTCTTGCGTAGATGTATTTTTTGGCAACAATTCACACTAGCCTTCCATGAAAAAAAGGCATAGCATGCTGTGCATCTGTGTCCCGTATTTGCCAGTGAAGTTAAGGTCATCCGTGAAATTTTTTCTATCTCTTTTTACCCTCTTTAGTATTTTTTGTACTACCCTAACCAATGCTGCATTACTCAATATTGCACCTGAAAGTGTTGAAGCTGCTGCATGGACTATTGTAGATACTCAATCGGGTCAAATCATTGCTGAACATAATAGCCATGTGCAACGTGCACCAGCATCTTTAACCAAAATGATGGTTGCATACATTGCCCTAAAAGAGATTAAAGCTGGAAAACTGAAAAAAGAAGAAATCATTACTGCAACTCCAGTGGTTAGTGTTGTGCAGTGGGATGAATCACAAATGTATCTTAAAGCTGGTGAACAAATTTCAGTTGATCAGTTATTGGCAGGTCTAATCGTGATGTCTGCTAATGATGCAGCCGTGACTTTAGCTGAAAAAATCTCTGGCGATGTTCCGCGCTTCGTGCAGCGTATGAATCAGGAAGCTCAAGCTTTGGGTATGAAAGATACTCATTTTAGTAATCCTGCCGGAATTACGATGCCTGATCATTTCACTACAGCACACGACCTTAGCTTATTAAGTCAGGCGTTAATTAAACAAACTCCTGAATATTTGCATTATTCAAAAATGCCAAGCTTTAGCTATAACCAACGCTTCCATCATGCGACAAACCTTGCGCTCAAATATGATCCATATGTAGATGGCCTTAAAACGGGATATACCAAAGCAGCAGGTTATAACTTGGCACTCACAGCTTCACGTCCTTCATTCTCATCTGACTTAACTCAAAGACGTTTATTAGTCATTGTTTTAGGTACACCGAGTGCTGTAAAACGCGCTGAGATTGCAGATAAATTAATGAATCTTGCTTACACCTATACACGTGATGAAGTGATTATTCCTGAGCAGAAATTAATTGCTGAACTACCTGTTGTAAAGTCGACTTTAAAAATGTTTAAGGTAGAAACAAAGCAACCGACAATTGTAACGACATCTTTATATGCAGACCCAACACCAATTGACCTAAATACTTTTGATAATGCAACTCAACGCGTTCAAGTACTTGATAGTAACCAACAACTCAAGGTGATTGCTCCACTTGAAACGACTCAAACACATGTAAACATTGAGCTCAATGAAAAACAACTAACTGCGCCATTAATGAAAGTCGTAAGTTTGGCAACAGTATCGATTTATCAAAATAATCAACTGATCCGTAGTCTTCAAATCGAAGATAACGTACATATTGAAGAAGCCAATATTTTCCAAAAAATCGCAATGTGGTTTTCTAGCCTCTTCTCTATTTTTTCATCAAGTGAACATAGTGCTGCAAAACTCTACCCTGTAGATTCGCACTAAAAACATCAAATTGTGCACAGACGCACAATAAATTTTATAAATAAAAGATGGCATAATTTAGCCATCTTTTTTTATAGAAAAATAATTAGGTGAAAAAATGACCCAAAATTTACATCATATTGTAATTGTTGGTGGTGGTGCTGGCGGCTTAGAACTGGCCACACAACTCGGTGAAACTTTTGGGAAAAACCGTAAAGCAAAGATTACATTGGTTGACCAAAACCTTACCCATATTTGGAAACCCTTGCTTCACGAAATTGCTGCTGGCTCTTTAAATCCCCACGAAGAACAAACTAACTATTTTGCGCACTCAGAAAAACATCATTACGAATTTGTACTCGGAACATTAGTTGGGGTTAATAAAGATAAAAAATTAATTGAACTAATGCCCCCTCAAGTGTCTAAGAATCAACAGAATCATTCGCAAGAGCTAAGTTATGACACACTTATTTTAGCGCTTGGTTCAGTATCAAATGACTTTAATACCACGGGAGTGCGTGAAAACTGCCATTTCCTTGATAGCAGAAAGCAAGCCGATATTTTCCAGCAAGATTTATTACATCTTTATATTGAAGCTCAGAATCAACCCAATCAACGAACTCTAAATATTGGAATTGTTGGTGCGGGAGCAACAGGTGTAGAGCTGGCAGCTGAGTTAATTGAAACAACTAAAAACTTTTATCGATATGGTTTAAAGAAGATTCATCCAAACCAAGTCAAAATCACATTGATTGAAGCTTCTGAACGTATTTTACCTGCTCTAAGCGATAAAACTGCTGAACACAGTGCTGGGCAACTCAAAAAAATGGGTGTTGAAATTTTAACTCAACACCGCGTTGAAAAAATTGATGAGCATTGCATCTACTTTAGCAATGGCAACCAACTTAAAAGTGATATTACCGTTTGGGCCGCAGGCGTAAAAGCACCAAAGGTATTAGAAAGTTTTACCGATTTTAAACGTGACAATATTAACCGCCTGATGGTCTATGCAACGTTGCAAACCTATTCTGATCCAAATGTATTTGCGTTTGGTGACTGTGCTCATTGCCAACTTGATGCAAGACATCCTCCACTTGGTCCCCGTGCTCAAGTTGCAAGCCAACAGGCCAGTTTCTTAGTCGATGCTATGGCTGCTCGACTAAATGGCCGATCACAGCCGATGTTTACATTTAACGACAAAGGTTCTCTCGTGTCTTTAAGTCGTCATAAAGCCGTTGGAGAATTACTTGGAGATGTAAGCGTGCAAGGCTATATTGCGAAAACAATGTATGTCTCTTTATATCGTTTACATCAAGCAACGATTCACGGATATACTCAGGCTGGACTACTCACAATGAAAGATTTACTTACAAGACGTGTACGTCCAAAAATTAAGCTGTATTAAGTTGAATTTTTTAAGTTCGTCCCTATTTATATAAAAACGCATCAGAAAAAGTGCCAAAGATTAAGATTTTGTAGTCTACAAAATTTATTTTTCACTTTATGATGTACGCTTCAATTGATTGAATGGATCAAAAACATGACTGCTATTGCAAATAACCACGTGGTTTCATTCCACTACAAATTAACAAACGCTGAGGGTGAAACACTTGATCAATCTCAAGGTGAACCACTTGCCTATTTGCACGGTGCAGGCAATATCATTCCTGGTTTAGAAAATGCATTAACAGGTAAAACTGTTGGTGAAAAATTCACTGTTAACGTTCCAGCTGCTGAAGGTTATGGCGAATACAACCCAGACCTAGTACAAGAAGTTCCAGCTCAAATGTTCCAAGGTGTTGAGAACATTCAACCTGGTATGCAATTCCAAGCTCAAACAGATGACGGCGTACAGATCGTTACTGTTAAAGCGGTTGAAGGCGACAACGTTGTTGTTGATGCTAACTTCCCACTTGCTGGTCAAGATTTAACTTTTGAAGTTGAAATCGTAGAAATCCGTGATGCTTCTCAAGAAGAATTAGATCACGGTCACGTACACGGTGCTGGTGGTCATCACCACTAATTCATCTTTAAAGATGATAAGAGCAAAGCTTCGGCTTTGCTTTTTTTATGTATTTATTTTTATATAATATTTTGATAATAATTCTTTAACTCACCTCACTCTATAAGGGCCAATTTTCATGTCAAACGTAAATCAGCTAATTTGGTTTCGTCAAGATTTGAGAGTTCGAGACCATGCTGCTTTATGGCATGCCTCTCAACAAGGGCCTTGTATTGGGTTAATTATTTTATCGCCTGAACAATGGAAAATGCATCACGATGCGCCTATAAAAATTAATTTCTATTTACGTCAACTTCAACAACTCAAAAAAGAACTAGAACAACTTAATATTCCCCTTATTATCCAAGTCATTCCTTACTGGAAAGATATCGCTGATTATATTGGTGAACTTTGCACTCAACTTAATATTGAAAATGTCTATTCAAATATAGAGATCGGCGTTAATGAATTAAAAAGAGATAAAACTGTACAAGATTTTTTAAATCAACAAGGTAAAGAGCTCTTTTTATTCCATGACCGTACGATTTTTCCTTTATGCTCTATTCGCAATCAGTCACAGCAGCCCTATCAGGTTTTCGGTGCATTCAAAAAAGCATGTTATTCAAAATTGGATCTCAGTGGTTTACCTCAATGCTATCCAATTCCTGAAAAGCAAAGTAGCTATCCAGCGTCTTTTTCAAAAATAAACAGCTTAACTCTAGAAGATATTGAAGCTTTTTTTGATCCTTCTGTTTCTAAAGAGCAACAAGACTTATGGCCAGCTGGAGAAAATTTTGCTCTAGAGCAGCTCGACATATTTATTAAAGATCATTTATCTGATTATAAATTAGAACGTGACTTTCCCAATGTAAGAGGAACTAGCCAACTTTCTCCCTATTTAAACATTGGGATTTTGTCTATCCGCCAGTGCCTGCAAGCTCTTTTTAGGGCTGAACATGGCAACTTTCATTTGACAAATGAAGGCCAGCAGACTTGGTTAGATGAACTTATTTGGCGAGAATTTTATCAACATATTTTATTTGATTTCCCCCATGTTTCTAAACATATTCCGTTTAAAAAAGTCACTCAGAAAATTAAGTGGAATCACAATCCAGAGCACCTAATTGCATGGCAAACGGGCCAGACAGGTATACCGATTATTGATGCTGGAATGCGTCAACTTTTAAAAACGGGATGGATGCATAATCGTGTTCGTATGATTACCGCTATGTTTTTATGTAAAAACTTACTCATCGATTGGCGAGTAGGTGAACAATGGTTTATGGAGCATTTAATCGATGGGGATTTAGCAGCAAATAATGGTGGCTGGCAATGGTGCGCTTCTACCGGAACTGATGCCGTACCTTACTTTAGAATTTTTAACCCTATTGCTCAATCAATGAAATTTGATCCAAATGGAGATTATATTCGTCAATGGGTTGAAGAATTAGCTCATCTAGATAATAAAGCCATTCATGAGCCCTACTCGACTAAAACGAATATTCAGTTAAATTATCCAAAACCAATTGTAGATTTAAAGAAAACTCGTCTTAAAGCAATTGAAACTTTCAAGAGTATTTAAATAAGAATTACGTCTTAAGTGTTTATTTTTAATTAAAAAATAATAACAGTATTTGACTATAGTGAGACTTTGTTCTACAAATAAACATAATAGATACTTAAAAAGGCCATAAACAACAACAACTTCGCAATGTCTCACATTTAGTAATAAATAAAAGTATAAAAAAATTAACATTACAATAAGGTAGCTATAGCTCACATGCAACAAAAGAACCCTGGAAGAACACTCGTCTTATGGATTATCGCAGCTCATCTATTTATGGGCATGGTGGCGTATGAGTGGTTGCCTGTAAGTTTTAGAGGAAGCTGGATTTTTATTCTCATTCTTTTAATTTCTGGAGCTTTTTTACAAGTTGGTGCATCCTTAATTGTGGGTTTACTCGCTTTTATCGGTGTTGCAGTATATTTTCTACTCGACTTAGGGGCTCAGACGCATATTGAACGTCAGCTTCTTTTACTTTTTATTATTCCCCTCATTCCTCTTTTTCTGAGTGCTGTTCGCCATAATATCGAAATTAACGTTCAAAAATACCGCGATATTCAAAGTTATGACCGTAATTATCGCCGTGATATTTTCCCGCTTAGCGCACTCAAATATTTTCAACGCAGTTTCTTTAAGCTTCTTGATCATCATCACATTCAAGACTATGAAGTCTTTGAAATTAGAATTCTCAACCGAAGCTTAATTAAAGAAATGTTAGGCGACGATGTGTGGAAAACCACGCAAAATGAGATGATCAAAATTTTGAGCCAACATCATCCACAAGAAATCGTTTTCCAGTTTGCTGATGATGATCTTGAAACTATATACAGCATTGTAATTCGCAAGCAAAAAACGGATGAAGAACCTGAATTTATTAAAAAGCTAAAAGAAATTATGACTTTGCGGCTTGAAGTCGAATATAAAGTTATTCAGATTCCACCTGAAGAGGAGATTACTTAATGTCTAATCTTCTTAATATTTGTGGAATTATTATTGCATCTAGTCAGTATCCTGATGCCACTTTACAGCAGTTCTATCGGCAATATTATCATTGTGAGATTAAAACGGAACAAACAAAAACAGAAGTTCAGAGTACTGATGATCTTTCAATGTTTTTTCCATATCAGGATACATGGTGGCCTATCTTTACAATTGACCAGATCAGCTCGGATAGCTTTCAACGACTTATTCATAAAGGGTTCAAGCCTGGCATTATATTGCCGGATGAAGTTTTTAGCTTTTCTCATTATTTCTTGCTCAAAGAAGCAGTCAGCCAAGGTGCGATTCCGATTGCACTTTATAAATCAGAGCAACCTCAATATTTTGCGGCTAAAGCCACATTTTCGACTGCAATTGGGTTGCGCCCAATGGCTGCTTTTGTCTCAACGGGATGGGATGAAAATTTAATTTCACAGACCGCTGGTAGTTATATTATTCAATTTAACCCTTCGCAGCTCCCGTTACCCTCTAGAGAAATTAAGCAAAAACAGCATTTATTTTATTCGGCTAAACGTTTTAACGGTCATATTTCTGGGTATGAAATTATTATTAATCCTCCTGCTGATCTACCCACAACAAATATTCGATATCCTCAACTTGGAATATCTTGGAAATTTAATAAGATTAATTACATAAGTACGCCAGAGTATGTAAAAACTAATTTCCTTGGATACATTTTTATCGGTTTAAGTACTGTTGTAGTTCCACTCGATCTAATTCTCACGAGTACCTACCCTGACCTCCTTGGTACGTTTGGCAGCTATATTTCATGGTTCTCTCTTGTAATCGGGTTGATTTTATTAGTCTTGCTCATCTCGTCTATTATCAGGAGGGTTAAATCAAATGGCTCCCATTGATATTCTCTTCTTATTTGGATTTTTAGGGATTTGGATTCCACAAGCATTTTGGGCGTGGTTAAGTTATCAAGCTTGGAAATATTCAAAAACAGCAGAAAAAGAGTTACAAAACCTTCCAATACCAGAGAGATGGCCTGTTTTGAGTGTCCTGATCCCTGCCTATAATGAAGAGGTTGTGATTGAAGATACTTTGCATGCAATTGCTCAACAAGATTACCCAGCCGAAGCATATGAAGTTTTACTTATTAATGATGGTTCAAAGGATAACACCTTAGAAATCGCCGAAAATTTGGCAAAAATTTATCCTTGCATAAAGATTGTTAATGTTCCTAAAGGAATGGGTGGTAAAGGTAAATCTAGAACGCTTAATAATGGCCTCCCCCGTGCTAGAGGCGAATTGATTGTTGTTTATGATGCAGATAGTACGCCTGAACCCGACTGTGTCCGCTTGCTAGCTCAAACTCTGCTTGCCGATAAAAAATTAGTAGCCGTTAATGGAAAAGTAAGAACACGTAATTGGCAAGATAGTATTTTGACCCGATTTATCGCAATTGAGTTCATCTTTTTCCAATGGATTTTCCAAGGCGGTCGTTGGCAACGTTTTGAATTATCAACATTGATGGGTACTAACTATGTGATTTGGCGTGATGCTTTAGAAACCTTAGGTGGTTTCGATGAAAAGTCATTGGTCGATGACACTGAAATGAGTTTTAGGATTTTTATCGGCCAAAAACGAATTAAATGGGTGCCCTATGCGATTGGTTGGCAGCAAGATCCTCCATCTCTGAGTGTGTTTGTTAAACAGCGTTCACGTTGGACCCAAGGTAATTTTTATGTGACTCGTAAATATTTACCCGTCGCATTAAGAACGCCTTTTCCTATCGGAATTGAAATTCTTAACAACATTATGTGCTACATACTTTTTGTACCCGCTTTATTCTGGAGTCATATCACCTTAACCCTTGGCATACTTGATATTGCGGGTATTTCAGTTCCAGGCCCATTCACAACTCTGTGGGGCCTTTCATTTTGCCTATATGTGGCACAAATGTGGTTTACGCTTTCACTCGAAAAAGTTAAACCAGAACTCTACTTTTATTCAGTTCTATCTTACGTAAGTTACTCACAAATATTTCTATTTATTGTTTTTAAAGCCGCATATGACATGCTTAAAAATAAAATACAGGGCAACTCCCTTCAATGGTACAAAACGGAACGTAGCAAGGAGAAAAAATAAATGAAAAAGACCTTTGATCTTTACAAAACAGCTCAAGTACTCCTTGCCAGCACCAGTCTTATGCTCGCCCTGTCTGCTCATGCATACATATGGAAACTCGACGATATTAGTACTTCTACTAAATACACAGTCGAGCCTCATTTTTTCTATATTGGCAAAGGTGCCCAGTGGCAAAATATTCAATTTTCAAGTGATTATTCCACTGAAAGTGATACAACTTTACTCGTAAAATATGATGATAAACTCATTTATAACACTACCCTAAGTGGGGACGGTCAATTCAAATTTGATATACCAGCAAGTCAGAGTGGCTTTCATCGTTTAGATTTTATTATTCAACAGTATGCTAAACCGACTACACTGAATCAAACCAAAGAAACATTCTGTACAGAAGATATTGATCACTTAACTTATTTAAGCAATTCCCAACTCGACTTTACGCCTATCCGTAATGTATACCGTTTAAAAGACTTACCAGATGCTTTAGCTAATCCACAAGCGAGACGGCCTACTCCGTTTGTTGGTATTTTAAAATATAACCGTAAAGAGATTATAGAAGCTTCTATGCTCGCTAGATTAGCAAGTTCATGGACTTCTATCACACCAATTGAATGGGTTGATTCAGGACAAACCAATTTAAATGATGAAACAAATTTCATTATTGAAGTGATTCGCTCAGCTACGCCACTCAAAGGAGGGGCTTTAGTACAAATTGCAAAACCAGCAGATGGAGTGGCTACTCTTTCAATTACTTATCACACACCACAACAACTCACTGCTGCCATAAATGGACTAATTAATCCCTCGTATGTAGAGCAACTTGATACAGGAAGTGCAATTTTCCCCACAACAATCTCCACCCCAACTTGGGCACAATTTAAAAAAATCAATACACTTGCCGATTTAGGCATTGAGGACTTCAGATTAAATCACGCTGAAAAAAACTTATTTCTTGATTTCCCAGCAGTATGGCAACCAACCGATATCTTGCAAGGACAAATCGCACTTCGTATTCAAAGTGGTTTATTACAAGGTTCCAATATTACAGCTTGGATTGATGGTGGACTTGCAGGAAGTATGAAAACGGCTGATCTGGCTTCCGATCCAGTAAACCGTCAGTTTAATATTTTTGCAAAAGCCATTTCTAATACGACAAATTTTAGTCTAAAGCTTGAAAACTCAGTGATTGCCAATTCCCAATGTTTACCTAACGCGCATGGTTCACTATGGATTGATACAGCCAAGTCTACTGTAAAGCTACCTCATAAACTCAAAAATGGTGTCGCCGCAATTTCAATGACTTTAGCAACGACTCCGACAATTGCGATTGATGATCAATCAGGTGCGTTAAATATCGCTATTGTATTAGGTCAAACCGCGAAAAAAATGCTTTTAACACAAGCACCAATGCCTCTCAACCTAGTCCGTTATTCACCGAGCGCGTCACAATCCGTAAATGTCCGCGTTAACAAAGATATTTATCAACAACAAGTACTAATGCATCAGGATATTATTTATGCTCCTGCTGCCCAAAATGGTTTTATTGTCAGTTATAACAATAACCGCTTTGATGTGATTACCGACTCACAAGGTGGCGCACAAGCTTTCATGCACCTTTGGGAAAAAATACAACATAAAATTCCAAACAACGTGACGAAAATGCTGGTTTCAGAAAATGGAAATATCTATGTTTTACAAAAACTCATTGTCGGAAATCAAAAGGCGCCTCTAGTCCAACAGTCTTCTTTCTTCTTACTAGTTGTGATTATCTCTGCAATTATGATAATAATTATCTTCTTGTGGTACTGGTTAAGACGAAATAATGAGAAAACAGATACCAATTAAAATAGCTGCTTTTATTATTTTAATTATATGTAGTGTCATTGGATATGCGGGGCTTTTCAAACATCAAGGTCAAGCCCCTCATATTGAAGGCATTTTCTGGCAACCTGACAATAACACGACTCCTCCAGAAGGAAATTGGCACTATTTAGGTGTTGATACATTTGTTCCCCAATGGTCTGTTGTTGAATCTAAATCTTGGTGGAAAGAATCAAATTTTCCTCAATGGGAAAAAGCTATTAATTTAGAAAAGATTAAACAAGAACCTTGGGCAAAAAATCTTATATTAGGCTTAGCCGGTGAATATAATGAACCTAAAGCTCGAGCTAATGTCATTGAGTTAGGCGAAAAATCTGCCCAAATTATAAAAGAACAAAAAACAGCATTTAAAGGTTATTACTTTCCGGTAGAAGCAGATCCAACTTGGCTACGAGTCAGTGCTCTAGGCCATGTGCTATCAAAACTTCCTTCACCAGTCTGGGTAAGTATTTATAGTGGCGAAACTGAGCCTGAAAATTATGATTTATGGGTTAAAAGCTGGCTACCTGACCATACTGGAGTTTTTTTCCAAGATGGCGTTGGTGTTGGCGTTCGATCGCCTAAACAGGCCAAACATATTTTAGACCAGCTTGAACATAAACTTGGAAAAGACAAAGTAATTATAGTATTAGAAGCTTTCAGAGTGAAAAAGAATGGGCAATTTAGAGCCGCATATCCTTGGGAAATTATTTCTCAGCTAAAAGCATATGAAGGTAAAACTGTTTATATTTTTGATGGTCCTCATTACATGAGCCGCTGGTGCGTTAATATTGTGAGCTTATGGTACCGCCTCACTTATGGTCATGCCAACAAAACCATAAATGAGACGAGATCCTTAAATCATAATTATGCCGATTCATAAGATTTAGCAATTTGATTGAGAATACGTTGAGCAGCTTGCCCATCGCCAAATGGGTTTTCCACATGCGCCATTTTTTCATAATGCTGTTGGTCGGTGAGTAACTTTTCAGCTTCTTCAATAATTTTTTGTTGATTTGTACCCACCAAAACGCCTGCTCCCACCTCAACAACTTCTGGTCGCTCGGTAGTGTCTCGCAAGATTAAAACTGGCTTATTAAATGATGGACTTTCTTCTTGTAAGCCTCCTGAATCCGTCAAAATAAAAGTAGATCGGTCTATCACTGCCAATAGACTTGGGTAGTCTAATGGTTTAACAAGATGAATTTGGGAATGGTCTTTAAACTTATCATGGACTACGTCATGGACGGCTGGGTTTAAATGTACAGGCCAAATGAAATGTAAATCAGGATGTGCTTGAGCTAAGTGCTCAACCGCATTGCAAATATTTTGAATTCCACCGCCAAAGTTTTCACGACGATGGGCAGTAATGAGTACTACTTTGTCATCTTGCTTTAATTGAATTCCATAAGGTTCAAGCTGGTTCTTCAAATCAGATTTTTCAGCAATTAATTTACGCCCTAAATACACAGCGTCAACAACTGTATTGCCTGTAACCGTAATGAGCTCTGGCGGAATTTGTTCATTGAGTAAATTTCTTTTTGATTGTTCAGTCGGGGCAAAATGCCATTTAGTAATACGTGACACTAACTGACGATTTCCCTCTTCTGGAAAAGGATGATCCAAATCATAAGAACGTAAACCAGCTTCGACATGTGCCACAGGAACTTTCATTGAAAATGCGACTAAGCCAGCTGCTAAAACAGTTGTTGTATCTCCCTGAATAACAATTGCATCTCTTTTTTGCCCATCAGTATATACATTCTCGATTTGGCTCAAACCGTGTATTAGTAGCTGATTTAAACTTTGTCCAGCATTCATAATTTTAAGACGGTGGTCAATTTCAACCCCAAAGAAATCTATCGCATCTCTTACTAGTTCGTCATGCTGTCCAGTAAAAATCACTTCAACTTGAAAGCGAGGGTCTTGTTTTGCCAATAAAATAACAGGGGCAAGTTTGATTAATTCAGGACGGGTTCCAAATACAATAGATATAAAAATTTTATTCACTTTAGAAATCCTTATAAAAAACGAGTTCTACTCGAGTATTGTTGTAATGATCTTTCGTATTTACTGGCACATCTTTAAAATAATTGCCATATAGTCGTTCAACACGTAATTTTATAGGTTGATAATTAAACGGCTGCCATGAAATGCCGGGGCCATATTCAAATAAATTATTGTAATACTCATCTTTACTGTCAGCTAAGGCATGCAATTTCATATAAGCCTGTACAGTTCCATTCTCGCCTTTATAGACATTCAAACCCGTACGTAATCGCAAGTCACCAATAACGTTATAATCTTCTCTAGAATAAGTTGCCGCATTACCATATAAATCAGTGAAGTAATCATTAAAGCAAAGTGAATGATTACAATTATTTTGAGAATACCATTCTTGATAACCTGTCACCCCACCGACAACACTTTCACGAAATTTATCTCTATTTCGATCAATCAGATCGTAACTTCCACCTACTTCTAAATACATGCGCACAGGTATAGAAGTCCAAGGTTGATAATTAGCACCTACACCTAGAGTTACTGCATTTTCATCAATAATTTCAGGTCGTACACCACCTTGAGATTGAGTATCGCGGTTTAGATTTAAAAAGCCATACACCTGCGCTCGACCATTATCGAAGTTCTTACCATAGCGAGCTTTAAGTGGGAAAATTACATCGTCGTAACGTGATTCATATGAAGGCGCAAAATACACATCACGGAAATAAGTTTTGACCTCTCCTCCACTCAGATTTTTTACAGCCTGTGTCGCTTTACTCGCAATATCAGCATCTTTAGATTGGGTAAGTTCCTTAAAAACCACCAAAGCCTCTTTGTTATTTTTTTGAGAATTCAATAGGTAGGCTTCTTGGAGTTTTAAATTATCATCTGCTGGATCTAATGCCTCTGCTTTTCTTAGACTTTGCAAAGCTGCATCTTGTTTCCCTAGTCGAATTTGTAAATAAGTTAAGCTTTTCCAAACTTTAATATCTTGTGGCGTCATCTCTCCAAGTTCTAATAATAACTTCTCGGCATTTTCAGGTTGAGTCTTTTCAATTTTATAAAATTGATCCCATTTATCATAAATTGGATTACCTGGTTTATATTCTTGATTAACAATCTCTTGTGCAAAACTAGTCTCAATACTTAAGAGGCCTAAAGCTGGACAGATCGAACCAACAACGATAAAGGAACGAGTTATAGATTTTATTGTTTTGCTATTCATTGGGACCTCTAGAGTAAAATAGGTAGAATGCTTGCGTAGCAATCAAATTAAAATTTAATCAATAAGTATTATAATTAAACCCATAAATGACACTGTTTATATAAGTAGATGAGTTCTTTAAATTGTTCATTTTATCTCCTTTAATATTATGTTTTAAAAAAGTTCTTATCTGTTTGTTTTTCCTATAATGACACATTTTTTAATCGTATTATTGTAAATAATCTTATAGGATAAGATAAAAATTTATAACTACAAATAGGGGAAAACATGTCCTTTTCTCAACATCCAGAACATCATTTTATTCACCGCTCAGGTTGGTTAAGGGCGGCCGTTTTAGGGGCAAATGATGGAATTATTTCTGTTACTAGTCTAATCATGGGAATGGCTGCAAGTGGGGCTCCTGCTCATACACTTCTTATTGCATGTATTGCTGGTTTAATTTCTGGTGCAACCTCTATGGCTGCAGGAGAATATATTTCAGTAAAATCACAAGAAGATATTGAAAAAGCCGACTTAAAATTTGAAGAACAAGAACTCAAAAAGCATCCGCAGCGTGAACTGGACGAGCTCACTCAAATTTATATATCCAGAGGCTTAGCACCTGACTTAGCTCTACAAGTTGCTACTGAACTTACAAATCATGATGCATTAGGGGCTCACGCGCGTGATGAAATTGGTATTCATGAAAATACCGCAGCAAATCCTATTCAAGCCGCATTAGCTTCAGCTGGCTCATTTTCATTTGGGGCATTGTTTCCTATGCTGGCTATTTTACTCAGTCCAGATATATGGATCGAAAAAACAGTCTTAATATTTGGCATTATTTCATTAGCCTTTTTAGGAGCGCTATCAAGTCATTTCGCAGGTACTTCCAAGCTTAAAGGGAGTCTACGCATTACCTTGTGGGGAATTTTAGCGATGGGCTTTTCAAGCTGGATCGGCTCTTTATTTCATGTTACTCCACTTTAAAAAATCAGAACTTATCAATGTTTAAGAACTAAATATTTAAAAACTAAATGCCCAATATTATTTGCTCTTGGTTCGGTTTTCACGCTATGGTGAATAGAAAGAAATGAGGTGAATAAAATGGAACTATTACAACAACTTGAAATTAAACATCCAATTTTTCTTGCCCCTATGGCAGGTGTATCTACACCTGAACTTGCAGCAGAAGTTTCTAATCAGGGTGGTCTTGGGTCCTTAGGTCTAGGTGCAAATACGGCGCAAAGTGCACGTGAACAGATTTTAAAAACCCAAACACTTACAGAAAAATCATTTCAGGTTAATTTTTTCTGTCATCAACCCGAACAACTTAACCTTCAAACTTCTGCTCAGTGGATTGAATATTTACGTCCACAATTTGAAAAGTTCGGAGAACAGCCTCCTCAAAACTTAAACTGTATTTATCCAAGTTTTCTTGATAACGATGATTTTCTAAATGTCGTATTAGAAACCAAACCTAAAGCGGTCAGTTTTCATTTTGGCATTCCCCATCCCCATCAAATTCAAGCATTAAAAGATGCCGGAATTATTACGATGGTGTCTGCTACCAATTTAGTTGAAGCACAAGCCATTGAAGCGGCTGGTATAGATATTATTATTGCTCAAGGTATTGAGGCTGGTGGACATCGTGGAATCTTTAATAAAACCTTTGATGCAGCAATTAAAACGAGTGATTTAGTACACCTTATTGTCAAGCATTGCAAACCACCTGTGGTAGCCGCTGGCGGTATTATGAATGGCGCACAAGCACGACATATGTTGAGCTTAGGAGCTACTGCTGTTCAACTCGGAACTGCATTTGTTCAATGCCCTACATCAAATGCATCAGCCGAATATCGTAAAGCTTTATTTAATGAGCCTGTGACACAAATCAGCGCCAGTCTTTCTGGACGTCCAGCCCGTGGCCTGCTCAACCATTGGCACACACAAATTGATTTGCCTAATCGCCCTCCTCAACCCGAATATCCATATGCATATGATTTAGCTAAGCAATTAAATGCCATTGCAAGCAAGAATAAAGACTATGGCTTCGGTGCTTTTTGGGCAGGTAGTAATGTCTCGCAAATACGAGAGCTAGATGCTGCTGATCTGGTTAACCAGTTAGTCGTAGAAATGCTAGAAGATGAGTAAATCTAAAAAAGCCAGTAATCAGATACTGGCTTTTTATTTAATGAGTTTCTAATAAGTTAACCTGCTCAACCTGAACATCACTCATCAAATTTCCTTCAGCCAATAGCTGATTAAAATAATTTTCGACTACTATTGCCTGTTCAGCAGTACTTTCAACTTTATACATCTTTTGGCGGAATTCATTACTCGAACGTAATCCTTTGGTGTACCAAGCAATATGTTTACGGGCAATACGGCAGCCAGAGTATTCACCATAAAATTGATAAAGTTCTGATAAATGTCCTAGTAACACCTGCTTCACCTCTTCAATATTAGGTGCAGCCAAATGTTCACCAGTTTTTAAATAATGAGCAATTTCACGAAAAATCCATGGTCGACCTTGAGCAGCTCGACCAATCATAATTGCATCTGCCCCTGTATAGTCGAGTACATATTTTGCTTTTTCAGGACTATCAATATCACCGTTCGCAATAAGTGGAATATTGATTAATTCTTTAACATGTTTGATCAAATCATAACGTGCTGTATTTAGATACATGTCTTCGCGAGTACGGCCATGTAAAGCTAGCGCGGCAATCCCCGCTTCTTCTGCCCTTTTTGCTACTCTTAAAATATTTTCTTGGCCATTTAAAAAGCCCAAACGGGTTTTCAAAGTCACGGGAACATCAACAGCAGCGACCACTGCATCAAGTATTCGCGCTACCAAGTCCTCATCTTGTAATAATGCTGAACCAGCGAGCTTATTACATACTTTCTTGGCAGGACATCCCATATTAATATCAACAATTTGTGCGCCATTTGCTACTTGATAGCGTGCAGCCTCTGCCAATTGCTCAGGATCAGAGCCTGCAATTTGAGCAGAGATCGGAGCGAGCTCACCATCAAAGTTCGCACGGTAGAGGCTCTTTTTGCTCATCCGCAAAGTTTTATCAGCAGTCATCATTTCACTGACTGCATGGCCTGCGCCAAAATACTTGCAGAGTGTTCTAAATGGACGGTCAGTAACTCCCGCCATAGGAGCAACAATTAAATTATTTGACAGTTGATAGGGACCAATATACATATATATTCATACAATTGATGATCAACATAGTATACTTCATCCGCTTAATCGGCTCATCTTTTTATGCAGGTGCTTTCCTCGCCATGAACAAACCGTTGTCTTCCCGTTTTTTATTAAAATCATTCGGCATGGCTGCCGTATGCATGAGTTTAGCTGCTTGTGGTGATAAAGCTTGGTGGTCAAACAATGATGAGCCTGAACTAGAAAGCCAACAGATTAAACGTCTAATTCCATCGCGTGTGCATGACCGTGAGTCATGGGCTAAAGATATTGATGACATTATGAAAGACTTGGATATTCCTAAAACCAAGAAAAATGTCTGTAGTATTGTGGCTGTAGTGGATCAGGAATCCAACTTTGTTGCAAACCCTCAAGTGCCTGGGCTAGGACAAAAGGCAGTTGAAGAAGTTAGCACACGTTTAAATGAAAAATTTGAAGATAAGCTTGGCAAAACCGTTGGTGGAACAATTGCTGGTTACTTTGAAGAAGTTCTAAGAACTCAACCTTCTCCTGATAATAACTACATGAGTCAAATGCGTAAGGTTAAAACCGAGAAAGAACTCGACTTACTTTACCGAGAAATTTTCGACTTCATGGCTAAACACTATCACGTGAGTGCCTTAACTGGTGCAGCCAAATTGGTTGGTCAAGATATTGGCGAGAAAATGAACCCTATTACGACTTTGGGTTCAATGCAAGTTCATATTAATTATGCGAAAGCCAATAAGCGTTCGAGTATGAGTACTGCTGCGCTCCGCGATGATCTATATACTGAATACGGTGGTTTATATTACGGCATACATCGTTTAATGGTTTATCCGGCAGACTATGATAAAGCCATTTATCGTTTTGCGGATTATAACTCTGGTATGTACTCTAGCCGTAATGCAGCTTTTCAAAAAATGCTACAAGAACTTACCGATAAAGATATAAGTCTTGATGGCGATCTACTTCTTTATACAAAAGATGGTGATCCACGCGCAGCTCAAAGCGAGTCAGAAAAAGAACTGATCACGGTATTTGCAAAAAATAATGTATTGGTTACCCCACGACAAATTCGTGATGATCTTAAATTAGAAAAAGAGAAAAAGTTTGAAAGTACTCAAACTTATATTGCGCTGACTAAACTTTATAAATCAAAAACTGGCAAAGAACCACTCTATGCAATTATGCCTCAAGTGGTAATTTCTGGGCCTAAATTAAGTCGTGATTATAATACCAATTGGTATGCAACCCGCGTAAACGGACGATATGAAACATGTATGCAACGAGCGAAACGAATAAGACTATAAAAAGTCTCGCCCTGTTCGATTTTGATGGAACCTTGTGTAGTAAAGATAGTTTTACAGGGTTCATCTTTTATGCTTTATCTAAGCGTCACATTGTTAAGCAAGGCTTGAAAATTCTGCCATGGATTCAAGCCTACTATCTTAACTTTTATCCTGCCCATGCTATGCGTGCCAAGTTATTCCGTAGCATGTTTAAAAATACGCCTGCAATCGAATTACAAAAATTAGGTGAAGAATACGCACAAGAGCTAGTCTCTGTGCTTTCGCCTGAAATTTTTAATCAGTTACAACACCATCAATTGCGTGGTGATCAGGTCGTATTAGTTTCAGCTTCAATTGATGTCTATCTTGCTCCACTTTGCAAGTTACTAGATATCGAATTAATTTGTACTGAAACTCAAATTAAAAACGGCATGATGACGGGTTACTATTCCACTCCAGACTGTAGTAGTGAACAAAAGAAGTTAAGAATACATCAGCAATATACGCTACAGCATTACCACCAGATTTATGCTTATGGTAATAGCTCGGAAGACTTAGACATGCTTAGTCTTGCCACACATCCATATATGGTAGGTGAAGATCGTGTTTTACCTCGTTTAACGCCAGAAAAAAAGCTCGCTTAAAGCGAGCTTTTTTATTTGAGTAAAACTTAATAAATTGCCATATGATCACGGTGAATCATTTCAAGTGAACGAGCTTCACCAAGTACTTGATAAACCTTATCTGAGGCTAAGCCTTTAATAATTTCGGCTGATCGTGAACTAAAGTTCACTCGACCTACCGCAATACGTTTACCTTGTTTATCGACACATTCAACCACATCACCACGATCAAAATGTCCTTCAACATTTTTAACTCCAACAGGGAGCAAACTGCGATGCTTCAATTTAATCGCTTCAACAGCACCATCATCAATCACAAGACGACCTGCTGTTTGTAAATGAGCAGCGAGCCACTGTTGATGAGCAGTCATGCGGTCTTTATCTGTAGTAAACAAAGTGCCTAACATCTCACCTGCCATCGCACGTGATAAGACATTATCACTTTCGCCACTCGCGATGAGGGTTGGGCAGCCCGATTTAGCAGCTAAACGTGCAGCACGAACTTTAGTGACCATCCCACCTCTGCCAAGCACACCACCACCGCCGGCCATATCGAATAAATCATCATCCATAGCACGAACAGTAGAGAGTAATTTAGCATCAGGATTATGACGCGGATCTGAGTCAAACATACCTTGCTGATCGGTTAAAATGATCAGCAATTCTGCATGAACCTGACCTGCCACCATAGCAGCTAAGGTATCATTATCACCAAAACGGATCTCATCGGTAGACACCGTGTCATTTTCATTAATGACAGGAATCACACGCCAATCAATCAAGTTTTGCAAAGCATCACACGAGTTCAGATAACGACGGCGATCTGCCAAATCATCATGAGTCAATAAAACCTGAGCAGTACGAATACCGTGGTTTTCAAGCACACTAGACCAAGTATGAATTAAACCCATCTGCCCAATTGCAGCACAGGCTTGTAGACTGGGTAGATCGGTGGGTCGACTCGCAAGCTTCATACGAACCATACCTTCTGCTACAGCTCCTGATGACACTAAAATAATCTCGTGTCCGGCATTGTGTAGATCTGCAATCTGTTTCGCCCAATGCGAAATAGCATCTAGATCTAAACCTTGCCCATTAGCTGTAAGTAAAGATGATCCGATTTTAACAACGATTCGTTTACACTCACTGAGCTGACGTTGCCCATCGACCACTTCTATCATGTTTCCCTCGGTTTTCTAGTCACGAACGTAGATGACTTCTACATCATTGTCGTCTTCATCATCGTCAAAATCATCATCATCGTCCATCATGCTTTCGAGACGTTGTGCTCGACGCATTGCACGATATGCTTCTTTTGCCGCAATGGTTTGTTCACGTGTTTCAACTTCTAGTTGTTCACGGAAAGCTCTTACTTCTGCTGCATATTCAGGATCTTCAACTTCGCGTTCACGTTGTTGTTCAATCTGATCCATCAGGTAATACACAACTTCTTTTGTACCTTCGCTTAATAAGCCCGATGTCTTAAAGACAGGTCCAGTCCACTCTAGTTCATCTAGAATGTGCTGACACCACTCTTCGCGGCTTTCTTCAGCAATCTGATCAAGTTTATTGAGTACTAAAACAACTGGTAATTTAGCCAAAGTTGGTGAGAACTTAGCCAACTCATTCATAATCGCTTTTGCATTATGTGCTGGATCTGAACCATCAATTGGTTGTACATCAATAATGTGTAAAAGAATACGAGTACGTGCCAAATGTTTAAGGAAACGAATTCCTAAACCTGCACCTTCTGCTGCACCCTCGATTAACCCTGGAATATCGGCCATTACAAATGAACGATGGCGGTCAGCATCGACTACACCCAAGTTTGGAACCATAGTTGTAAATGGATAATCTGCCACTTTTGGTTTTGCAGCGCTTACAGCACGAATGAAAGTAGATTTACCGGCATTTGGCATACCCAGCAAACCTACATCAGCCAATACTTTTAATTCAAGACGAATTTCGCGGAACTCACCTTTTATACCAGTCGTACATTTACGCGGTGCACGGTTAGTTGATGATTTAAAGTGAGTATTACCTAAACCACCTTCACCACCACCAGCAACCAGAATTCTTTGGCCGTCTTCAACCAAATCGCCAATAATATCGCCTGAATCTGTATCAACAATTGTTGTACCAACGGGTACTTTTAAAACCACATCTTCACCACCACGTCCAGTACAGTTAGCACCTGCACCGTTTTTTCCACGCTCAGCACGGAATTTACGTGTGTAACGGTAATCGACTAGCGTACTTGTATCGTCATCAGCTTGAATATAGATACTTCCACCACGTCCGCCATCACCACCATCTGGGCCACCAAATGGTACAAATTTTTCACGGCGAAAACTGGCTACGCCATTGCCACCGTCGCCAGCCTCTACGGTAATGACTGCTTCATCAACAAAGCGCATCTGCCAATCCTCTAAAAACTCTAAAACCGCCTATTCTGCCATATTTTCATAAAATTCTCGAATAGAAAATGGAACAATTCCATTTATAACGATCTGTTTTATCTTTAATCCAGCAGATGCTTTTAGTTTTGCAAATAGGTTCCTTATAAAAAATAAAATTTAGCCAATTTATTTAATTATCAAGGATGCACATTACGCAGAGGTAAGGTCATTTGCATATCAAGATTTGCTTTTGTTTTTGGCACAGAATTATACATGATGGCATTAAATGAAGAGACATTCCCCATTTCCATAGGATCATTTACGTTTAGGCTTGGTTTAAACTGATGTTTCACCGATAAATTTACAGGTTCATCGAATTCAAAATAAACTGGACCATCAAAAACAATTTTAACGGGAACGGTATAACTACGTTTTAAATTAAAAGGCACATCTAATTTAATAGGGATATCTAATTTAAGTGGAAATTTTGGTAAAAACTTACTTTGATAAACTAAATCTGTGGTGGTTTCTAAAGGCATAACCTGATCAATTTTTAGAGTCGTTGAATAATCGACACTTACCATAATAGGAGTTTCTACGGCAAAATTTAAATCTGCCAAATATTTCCCTTTTAAGGGTAAAGTTAATTGGCGGTCTATATCTAAGGTTGTATCAAGTTTACCAATAGACTGAACCTGCAAAGAATTACCAACTTGAATCTTTGTTTCTAAAGAGTCAGGTAAACTAATGTCGGCATTATGAGCCGAAACGACTAAATTTGCTTGAATATTGAGATACACCCAAAACATAATAGCGGCAAGTATCATCATTAAAAAGAAACTGATTAACATACTCTTGAGTGAACGAAACATTAGCATCCACCCTATTGATCAGCTGTCTTTTGTGATGTTTCTGAACCTAATACTCGATTTAATCGCATAGTGGACAGAGGAATCTTTAACTCACCATTTGCAATCTTAACAGGCAGCGTATTTTTCACATCAACCGAAGCATTTAATGCAGTTTTAACAGGTACACTTAAATTACCCTCAATTGGGATATTCGTGTCTAATCTTGCTTTTAAAGGAATATGTAAATTTTCTTTTAATACCGTGCGTACCGGAGCATCAAATTTTAAATGAACCTTTTGCTCAAGCGGGACATTAATATCAATTGGCACATCAAGTTTTAATGGAATCGTTCCTTTTAATGGCAACGTAATATCACGTCCTAAAACTCGCACCTGAACCTTGGTATCAATTGGTAGATTTTGCTCAACTTTTAATGTTTCTTTGACTGGAATGGTTGTACTAATCGGCACCATATTATCGAAGTAAACACGCGGAGTTAATGTTTGTGTTAAAGGAATATTCAGTTTCTCATCAATTGGAATACTGGCATTTACGCGCCCCTTTACATCCACATTTAAAGCATCTTGTACTTTAACCTTAACCTGTAGAGGCTCTTGTAAATCAATAGCAACCGCCTGATTTTTCAGTGGAATATAAATATTAAAGTGCTTAAATACCCATATTGCAATGAGTACACCACATAAATTGGCAATAATGATGAATACAAAAACGACCAACAAACGTTTAAACTGCGACAATTCCTATCCCTTACTATTTTCTTTTTTTCCTTAATTTGTATTCTCATTTATTTACAAAAAATAGTCAGCATATATTTTGTACGGTTGTAAAAAAACCCAGTTTAAACTGGGTCTTTTTGTGAAAATATTTTATAGATCGTTAAATGATCTTAAGCATTCAATTCTGCTGGGATTTTTTTGTAGCTTACGCCGCACATTTGTTCAGCAATACGTAATACCTGACAGCTATAACCAACTTCGTTATCGTACCAAACGTAAGCAGTTAAACGGTTACCAGAAGTAATCGTTGCTTGAGCATCGTATACACCTGCTGTACGAGAACCGATAAAGTCACTCGATACAACTTCAGTCGAGTTGGTATAACCAATTTGACCTTGAAGGTTAGAGTTAATCGAAATTTGACGAATGTATTCGTTCACTTCTTCACGATCAACTTCTTTATCAAGCGTTAAGTTCAAGATTGCAAGAGATACGTTTGGTGTAGGAACACGTACAGAGTTACCAGTTAATTTACCTTTCAATGCAGGTAATGCTTTAGCAACTGCTTTAGCTGCACCAGTCTCTGTAATTACCATGTTCAAAGTAGCAGCACGGCCACGACGATCTGCTTTATGGTAGTTATCGATTAAGTTCTGGTCATTTGTAAATGAGTGAACAGTTTCAACATGACCGTTAAGAACTTTATATTTGTCATCCAATACTTTAAGAATTGGAGTAATTGCATTTGTTGTACAACTTGCAGCAGAGATGATTTTGTCTTCATCTAAGATATCTGTGTTGTTTACGCCAAATACAACGTTTTTCATTTCGCCTTTACTTGGTGCAGTCAATACAACACGTGCAACGCCTGGGCATTTCAAGTGTTGGCTTAGACCTTCAGCATCACGCCATTTACCAGTGTTGTCGATTAAAAGTGCGTTTTCAATACCGTATTCAGTATAGTCAACTTCACTTGGGCTAGACGCATAAATCACTTTAATGAAGTTACCGTTAGCAATGATTGCTTCGTTTTCTTCATCAACAGAAATTGTACCAGCGAAAGTACCGTGAATAGAGTCACGACGAAGTAAAGAAGCACGTTTTGCCAAGTCACCGTCAGAAGACTTACGTACAACAATTGCTTTAAGGCTTAAACCACGACCTAAACCTGATTGGCTAATGATTAAACGAGCCAAGATACGACCAATACGACCAAAACCGTAAAGAACTACATCTTTAGGTTGTTCAGAAGTTGCGCTACCTTTGATTGACTCAACTGATTGAGCAACAAAAGCATCAACATCACCGCCTTTTTCTTTATATTCAACAGCAAGTTTACCGATATCAACTTCTGCAGAACCAATATTTTCAACTTTTGCTAAAGCTTCTAAAATTGGGAAAGTATTTACAACAGAAAGCTCAACGTCTACAACACGTGTACGACGGTGAGTTTTCAAAATTTGGATAACAGAACGGTTAATTAAAGAGCGACCGTAAACAGATACGACAATATTTTTTTCACGGTATAATTGACCGATTAATGCAATCATACGTTCCGCGATTTCTTCACGGTTTTTCCAACGGCCTTGGTGTTCAGCGTGCAGGGCGATGATAGTGTCTTTGCTCACAGATACGTCCTCTAATTAATTATATCTAGGCGTGATTTTTAAAACCCCGTAATTGTAATGGAATTATTGGCAAGAATGAATCAAAAGCTGACGTTAGTGACTAGATTTTCCTAAAATTCATCATAAATTCATAAAATACCTATAATTATTTTTTATTATCTTATTGTTTAAAGCAGCTAAATTTTTGCTTTTTCTTACTTTTTAGGTTCTGACGACCTACTCGAGCTCATCATTTTTTAATCTTTTTTGATATTTCGTGATATTAAGTTGCAGATTTTGGGCTTTTTGCCGTTGTTGATAAAGATGAATTGCCCCTTCTAAAGCGAGTACAAAAACAGCACACCAAATCGGAATATAAGTGAACCATTCTTCTTGACCAATGCTCTCCCCTAAAACTAAAGAAGCTAAAGCAAGTAATACAGGTTCCAAATATCCTAAGAGTCCAAACACAACTAAAGGTAGAAAGCGGCTTGCCAGAATATAACTTCCCAGACCAATAGCACTTAAAATTCCAAGCCCAATAATGATCAAAGAAAGACTCGGTTGGTCTATAAATTTACTGTATGGCAGCAAACCTGTATGAGTTAAATAAATCGCAACGGGCATAATAATGACCAAATCCCACCAAAAGCCCCCTAAATTATCTGTTTTAATTTTTTTACGTAATAAAAAGTAGGCAGAATATCCAACTGCTACCAATGCAGTTTCCCACGCAATACTTCCTAAACGCCATATCTCATGGCTAACGCCAATGACTGCAAGAATAATTGCTAACCATTGAAATTTTGATATTTTTTCGCCATACAACACACTTCCAGCTAAGACAAGAACCAGCGGTAATAGGAAATATCCCAAAGAGACTTGTAACCCACGCCCATGCATCGGCCCCCACAAAAACAGCCAAAGTTGTACTGAGGTTAAAATAGAAGTTGTGATTAATAGCAATAGTAAAGAAGGTTTAGCCAAAATACGTTGATAGATATTCTTGATATAGGCTAAATCACCACTCCACCACATAAACAAAGTAAGAAACGGCAGTGTTGCAATAATCCGCCATCCAAAAGTTTGCTCACTATCGAGTTGGCTTAATAATTGAGTATAAAAATAAAGTACACCAAAAGTGAATGATGCCATGACAGACAAGATCACGCCCTTAAACATCATCAACCTCTTAGACTTTAGTAAAAACAACTCACTACAATACTTGATTTATCCACCATAAAAAAGAAAAAACCATGTAAAAACATGGTTTCTTCTTAATCAGACATATACCACTATTCTTTATGTTCTGTACGGATAACATCTCTGATATCAAAACCTAATGTTTTTGCATAATTCAAATATTCATCCACCACTTCTTGCTCTGGATGAGGGTCTCTTGATAGCACCCACAGATATTTACGTGAAGGCTCCCCAACCAAAACAGTCTGATAGTCTTCATCTAACTTTAAAATCCAGTAATCCCCACGAATTACCGGAATCCACCTTACAGCTTCAGGTAAAAAACTTACCTTCAATTTGCTGTTATATGGCGGGTTAACCACAAAGGCCTCCCCGATAGATTGCTGTAATTGTTTTCTATTGTCGTAGCAGCGATTATCTACCACCACATTTCCATTTTCGTTTAAGGTGTAAGTTGCAGATACGTTATAAGCACACTTTTTTTGAAAAAATGCAGGCTTACGCGCGACTTCATACCAAACACCTAAATATCGGTCCAGTTCAACTTTATAGACAGTTTGTAAGGGTTTCGGCTGGGCATAGACATAGGTTCCAACAGCCAAACCAGCCAGAACGACACCGCCCAACGCAATTTTAGCCAAACGCCAGCTGGCTTGCGGAACATTATTTCGAAATGCCATTGTTGCCCTCAACGATTAGTTGTGAATACAAAAGAACTCAAATATCTACAGTAGCTTGTTTTTTAAACACATTATGTAGCGTTATGTATTCGTTTATTGCAACATTTGCGCTTTTAGTCGAATGATTTCATCACGTATCCGTGCTGCTTGCTCAAACTGTAAATCCTTCGAAGCTTTTAACATCTCTTTTTCAAGCTTAGTAATATGCTTACTAAACAATTTTGGATCAGAGAGAATATGTCTTTCGTCAGCACTTAAAGCTTGTGCTTGTTCAAGCACCTTCTCATCAATTTCGTCGTCTGAAAGCACTTCGCCTGAATCAATTTCTTTGATGACCTGACGAACAGCACTACGTGGCGTAATACCATGCAACTCGTTGAACTCAATTTGTTTAGCTCTACGGCGTTCAGTCTCATCTATTGCTTTTTGCATAGAATCAGTGATTCGGTCAGCATATAAAATTGCTTTACCTTTCACGTTACGCGCGGCACGACCAATTGTCTGAATGAGTGAACGTTCTGAACGTAAAAAACCTTCTTTATCTGCATCTAAAATAGCAACTAAAGAAACTTCTGGCATGTCGAGACCTTCACGCAACAAGTTAATACCGACTAAAACGTCGAATACACCTGTACGTAATTCATGAATAATTTTGACACGTTCAACTGTATCAATATCCGAGTGTAAATAAGCGACTTTAACCCCGTATTCTTTTAAATAAGAAGTCAGATCTTCCGCCATACGCTTTGTTAAAGTGGTCACTAACACACGTTCATTTAGGTTCTTACGAATATTAATTTCAGAAAGAACATCATCAACCTGAGTTAATACAGGACGAACTTCAATTTCAGGATCAATTAATCCTGTTGGACGTACCACTTGTTCAACCACTTGGTCAGACTTTTCTAACTCATATTTAGCGGGTGTTGCACTGACAAAAATAGTCGTCGGTACAATGCGCTCCCACTCTTCAAATTTCATTGGTCGATTATCAAGTGCGCTTGGTAAACGGAAACCATAATTCACTAAATTTTCTTTACGTGATCGGTCGCCTTTATACATCGCCCCAATTTGCGGAACTGTAACGTGTGACTCATCAATAATCAGCAACGCATCTTCTGGTACATAATCAAATAAAGTTGGAGGCGCTTCACCAGCTGGACGGCCCGATAAATGACGTGAATAGTTTTCAATACCATTGGTATAGCCCAACTGTTGCATCATCTCTAAATCATAGCGGGTGCGCTGCTCAATACGTTGGGCTTCGAGCAATTTGTCATGTTCACGGAAGAATTTAAGTTGATCTTGTAATTCATCTTTAATCGTATCAATGGCACGAGTCAGATGATCTTTCGGTGTTACATAATGGCTTTTTGGATAAATCGTAACACGTGGAACTTTACGGACCATTTTACCCGTTAACGGGTCAAACCAACGGATCGAATCGACCTCGTCATCAAATAGTTCAATACGAATCGCGTGTTGATCAGATTCGGCAGGGAAAATATCAATAATTTCGCCGCGAATTCGATATGTACCACGTAAGAACTCAAGTTCATTACGCGTATATTGCATTTCAACCAAACGTCGGATAATTTCATCACGACTTACGCGGTCGCCCTCAACCACATGCAGTAACATTTGCATATAAGCATTTGGGTCACCCAAACCATAAATTGCAGAAACCGAGGCCACAATAATTGCATCACGACGCTCTAATAAAGCGCGTGTTGCCGATAGTCGCATCTGGTCAATGTGATCGTTAATGGCAGCATCTTTTTCAATAAAAGTATCTGAGGATGGAACGTAAGCCTCGGGTTGATAGTAATCATAGTAACTTACGAAATACTCAACCGCATTATTAGGGAAGAACGCTTTAAACTCTCCATAAAGCTGGGCAGCCAAAGTTTTGTTATGAGCCATCACAATTGTAGGTCGCTGTGTTTGAGCGATCACATTCGCCATGGTATAGGTTTTACCCGAGCCAGTTACACCCAGCAATAACTGATTACGAAAACCATGCTCGATACCATTTACCAGCTTTTCAATGGCCTGTGGCTGATCACCTGCTGGCTGATAATGAGTGACCAAATCAAAAGGTTGATTTTCGTTCAAAGTTATCTCTCTTTATGAAAAATTGAATTTAACGTCTCCCCTTTTAATGGGGATTTTTATCTTAATTTAAAGTCTAAATTGAGCTTGAAATTCAATGTAAAATATTAAGCATCTTAACACTTGACCAATACCCTAATCGGTTGCAACATGAAGCTATCCATTAAACAAAAAGTATAACCATGACCTATCAATATCATGATGAAAGTATTGTAACCGAACTTCCCGAAGATACAGTTTTTGTATTTGGAAGTAATCTTGCTGGACAACACGGTAGTGGTGCAGCGCGCGTTGCAAGTCAGCACTTCGGAGCAGTTGAAGGTGTAGGTCGTGGCTGGGCAGGTCAAAGCTTTGCAATTCCAACTTTAAATGAACACATTCAACAAATGCCACTTTCACAAATTCAGCATTATGTTGAAGACTTTAAGATATACACAAAAAATCATCCTAAAATGAAATATTTCATTACTGCATTAGGTTGTGGCATTGCGGGTTATAAAGTTTCCGAAATCGCTCCTCTTTTTAAAGGGATTTATCATAACGTTATCTTTCCGGAATCTTTTAAACCCTATGTAGAAGATAATGCAGTATCACAATTTCCGACTTTAACTCAAAAGATGGTACAAAGTTTCATTAATGATGAAGTTATTTTTTACTTTAATCATGGCAGTGAATCATTTGAAGAAGCTTTAGATAAAACTGATTTATCAGATGCTGAAAAAGCCATAGCTCTTATTGTCTTAAATGAAGAGTTGTACCCACGAGATCGTTATGGACGAGGTCGTGATCATGAGCTTAGTGATATTTTAGGGAAGTTAAACGGTAAAATTTTCAATCTTCATGGAAACTCTGAAGGTGCCATGATTTTTGTGAGTGCTGTTGTTGCACTGATGGAACTTTACGATTTTGATGAGCAAGATTTTATTAAGTTATGGCGTGGTGAGAAAAACATTGATCACCCTATTAATCGTTAAGTTTTCTTATAAATTTATGAGTTAAGCAGATAATCTCTGCTTTCTCATTATTTTATTTTTAATTACATTTAATCCTTTTATTTTTAATTATTCTAATATATTTAAACTCTTTATCCTCCCAAATCTTAATTTTTCTCATTATACTTTAAGGCAAACTGAATACTTAAAGAAACATATGGAAACTTTAGATTCTTCGATTTTTGACCTTAGCCCAATTCCAATGTGGATTGAGGATTTCAGTGAAGTTAAACAACAATTTGATTTATGGAGAAAGCAAGGAATTGAAAACCTCCATGAATTTTTAAATCAAAATAAACATTTAGTTATCGAATGTGCTCATAAAATTAAAATTATTCGCGTTAATCAAAAAACTTTAGAACTTTTTGAAGCAACAACACATGAAGAACTATATTCAAATTTGAATCTTATTTTTAAAAAGGAAATGTTCGAATCACATATTTATGAGCTTGAAGCGTTATGGAATGGCAAAACCCATTTTTCAAGCACTACCGTGAATTATACCTTATCAGGCAAACGTATTGATGTTCAGTTAAGAGGTTCCATTTTACCTGGTTCTGAATCTACCTTTGAACGTGTATTAATTACTACAGAAGATATTACCCCTTATCAAAATGCACTCCGTCAGGAAGAAAAAAACCGTCGACTGGCTGAATCTATGTTTATCTACTCGCCTACTTCGCTGTGGGTCGAGGATTTCAGCCGTATAAAAAATAGAATTGATCAACTTAGGCTATTGGGAATTGAAGATTTTAGAACTTTTCTAGATGTTCATCCTGAGTTTGTCCGCCAGTGTGTAGAGGATATTTTAATTTTAGATGTTAATCAGGCCACGATAGATTTATTTAAAGCTCCTGATAAGTCGACACTTTTAAGAAATACACACAAGATTTTTGCTGAAGAAATGGTTGAAACCTTTCGAGAACAACTCATCGAGTTATGGCAAGGTAATATCCATCATAAACGTGAAGCCGTTAACTACGCTTTAGATGGCCAAATAAGAAATGTCTTGCTTCAATTTACCGTTTTTCCGGGATATGAAGAGACTTGGGGATTAGTACAAGTTGCACTGACAGATATTACTGCACGGAAAAAAGCGGAAAACTATCTTGAATATTTAGGGCAACATGATGTTCTTACTAAACTATATAACCGTGCTTTTTTTACAGAGGAACTTAATCGTTTAAATCGAAGTATTATTCGACCAGTTTCTTCAATTTTTTTAGATATGAATGGATTAAAAGAAACAAATGACCAGTTTGGGCATGATATTGGAGATGGTTTATTACGCCGTGTTGGAAATATTTTAAGTCAGGCTATTTCAAATACAGCATATACGGCTTCTAGAATAGGTGGCGATGAGTTCGTGATCTTAATGCCAGGTGCAGATGAAGCGAACGTTCAAATTATGCTTCAAACGATTCAAGAGCTTTTTAATATCGACAATCAATACTATTCAAGCCATCCAGTAAGTATTGCAATTGGACATGCAACCACTCAAACAAATGAACAAATTGAGGACATGTTAAAACGAGCAGACCATCACATGTACCAAAAGAAAAAAAGTTATTATCAAGAAATTTTATTCAATCAATAAAAAACAGGCATATTGCCTGTTTTTCAAAATTAGCGTTTTCCCATAGAACGACGCGTACCACGTGGAGGCATCCATGTTCTATCCGCGTATTGCTCTGGTTTTGGACGCACTTGGTTGTGTACCGCATCATCTGCTTGATTGCTTTCATTCGGCATTGGGAATGGCAATTTCACCAAAGCCTTTTTCTGTTTTGGCTGTTGCTCAGTCATGATTCATTCTCGAAATTTCGATTGCGACCTATTATAAATGATTTTTATCATTTCTTTTCAAAAAAGCTTCAATTGAGTAAAACAGCAACAAGAACCTTCTTAAATTAAACTTTTTTACATCTAAAAATACCCGTATCCGCAAATTGCTTAATTTTTGCGATAAGATAGTATGCTTTTTATTTTTTAATCCCATAAGAGGAATATTGCCGTGGACGTACGTCTTTCTGATCGTGTCAATGCTATCAAACCGTCCCCTACACTTGCTGTAACAAATAAAGCTGCTGAACTTAAAGCTGCTGGCAAGAACGTGATTGGTTTAGGTGCTGGCGAGCCAGATTTTGATACCCCTCAACACATCAAAGATGCTGCAATTGAAGCGATTAATAATGGTTTCACCAAATATACGGCTGTAGATGGTACTCCTGGGTTAAAAAAAGCAATTATTGCTAAGTTTAAGCGTGATAATAATCTTGATTATCAAGCGAACCAGATTTTGGTTTCTTGTGGTGGTAAGCAAAGCTTCTTTAACTTGGCACTTGCTCTATTAAACAAAGGCGATGAAGTTATCATTCCAGCACCTTTCTGGGTAAGCTATCCAGATATGGTAATTATTGCTGAAGGTACTCCAGTCATTGTGAAATGTGGCGAAGACCAACGCTTCAAAATCACTCCTGAACAATTAGAGGCTGCGATTACACCTAACACTCGTTTAGTTGTATTAAACAGCCCATCTAACCCAACAGGTATGATTTATAGCAAAGCTGAATTAGAAGCTTTAGCTGAAGTATTACGTCGTCATCCACAAGTATTTGTTGCATCTGACGATATGTATGAACCGATTCGTTGGGAAGATGAGTTCTACAACATCGCAACTGTTGCACCTGATTTATATGACCGCACAATTGTTTTAAATGGTGTTTCTAAAGCATATGCAATGACAGGTTGGCGTATTGGCTATGCAGCTGGTCCAGCAAAAATCATTGGTGCAATGAAAAAGATCCAATCACAGTCAACTTCTAACCCGACTTCTATTTCGCAAGTTGCTGCTGAAGCTGCATTGAATGGTCCACAAGACGTTTTACAACCTATGATTGAAGCGTTTAAACGCCGTCATGACTTAGTTGTAAATGGCTTAAATGATATTAAAGGTATCTCTTGCTTACCTGCTGATGGCGCTTTCTATGCCTATGCAAACATTCGCCCTCTTATTCGTGCAAAAGGCTTAAAATCTTGCACAGAGTTCTCTGAATGGTTATTGGAAGAAACTGGCGTAGCAGTTGTTCCTGGCGACGCATTTGGTTTAGGCGGTTTTATGCGTATTTCATATGCAACAGCTGACGAAGTACTCGTTGATGCGTTAGCACGTATCAAAAAAGCTGCTGACTCAATTGAAGGTGTAGACGCTGCTATTGCTTCAATTGAAGCTGAAAAAGCTGCGAAATAATCTGTATTTTGCATAAAAAGGGTTCTCTTGAGAGAACCCTTTTTTAATTCACTTATGCATTTTTGGCTTTTTGAGGTCTTACATAAATAACTAATAAAATTCCAAATAAAACCATAAAACTCGATAAAATCACTCGCCCTGTCACAGTCTCATTTACAAATAGGCTTCCACCTATAATTGCCAAACATGGAACACTTAGCTGTACTGTACTCGCTGTCACTCTATCAATATGCTTCAAAATCGCATACCAGAGTACATAAGCCCCGCTTGAAGTGACACCACCCGACAAAATCGCTAAGACCCATCCTTGCACGTCAATGTATCTATCTTGGGTAACCAATACATTCGCCAACAAAACCATTGGCACAGCTAGCGTAAAATTTGCCAACGTACTACCAATCGGTTGTGTCATATTACGACCAGCAATGCTGTATCCTGCCCATGCTAAACCAGATATCACCATAATTAGAGCATATCCCCAATCAGGCGCATGAGCACCCGGTAATAGCAAAACAATGATTCCAGCTAAAGCAATACATAGACCTATACCACGGTACATGCCAATCTGCTCACCCTGCCAATAGCCATAAAGCACCATAGTCAGCTGTACAACCCCAAACAATAACAGAGCACCAATACCAGCGTCGATCTGAAGATAAGCATATGAAAATGCCAAAATATAAACCGCTAGAAAAAATGCGTTTTTTAAACTCCATTGGACTTTGGTTTGAGACGATTTTGAATATAAAAACAGTCCAAATAAAACAACCGCACCACTTCCCACTCGTATTAGACTAAAAGTCATTGGGTCAATATGTCGGCCAACCAAAGCCAAACGACACAATACAGAATTTGCTGCAAAAGCCGCCATTATGAGTGCAATTTTAAAAAGCATTGTCCTTATGCTCCTGTTATTTCTTATAGTGTAAAAGAAGTCCTTCTTATCTATCTAATTCATTATGCAACTCATTTAATTCAATTTTTATAATAAAGAAATTTTATATTAAATGAACAAAATTTTAAAATTCAACTTATCAGTTCAATCTTTAACTATAGAATTGACTTATCGATGACTTAATAATAGGCTAATATCAAGTTCTATTTTAGAACTTAAAGAATTAAAGGACCCAAAAAATGAAAAATCCGATGGAAATGACTGGCCTTGAATTTTTACAAGCAATGATAGAAGGCCATATTCCACCTGCCAGCATTAGTAAAACAATACCTATGCAACCTACTGAAATTTCAGAAGGATCTGTTACTTTTAAAGCTCAAGCAGATCATAACCATTTAAATCCACTCGGTGGCGTACATGGCGGTTTTGCTGCTACCGTCCTAGATTCAGTGACTGGCTGTGCAGTACATACGATGTTACCTGCGGGTGTAGGTTATGGCACAATCGACCTTAACGTAAAAATGTGCCGCCCTATTCCCCAAAATCAGGCTTTAATTGCCACAGGCAAAGTTATTAATTTAAGTAAAAATTTAGGTATTTCTGAAGGAAAGATTATTGATGAGGAAGGTAAACTGTATGCCTATGCAACAGCAACCTGCATGATTATTCGTCCATAATCGTTAAAGGCAGCCTTAAACCGCTGCCTTTTTTATTGAGTCACCTGAATTATCTGGACGTTTACAAGTTTGTGCAATCACATACGGCGCCCAAATATTTTTAAGTTGGAGCTCTATAATTTTTTGATGCTCTACAGACCAAGCTAAAACTTTATTTTTACCCAGCAATAACTCCCCTTCTAATTGAAAAATATATAAAGATTCAGAAGATTTTAGTAGTTTCGAGCTTTTTAAAATCTTAAGTGAATTATGCACATTCCATTTAGCGCTAAACCAAAGCTGCAATAAATCGCCTAAATATAAATCCTGCTTTTTGAAAGGATAAGCATTAATCCATGCACCTTCTACAAGTGTGTAATAAGATTCTGACTGATTTAAGATATTGAGATAATTGTGTTGATAGAAATCAAAATTAGAAAAAATAGAAGCGATCGTAAGCGTTTTCATACTTATCTCCGATTTAGCCATTTTAGTGCTGGCAAGTTGGTTTAAATCCACACTGTTTGGATTTCTCCAAACGCTTGTTCTTTTTTGAATCTAGCAATTGATTTTTTAAAGTGCAAGTAATTTCTTAACTCACCACCCAACTGATCAAATAAAAAGCACATGACACAAAAATGAAGTAAACATGACAATTTAGACTTGACCCTTCTCAAAATCTCCTTATAATCGCATGCAGATTCTCCCATAGCTCAGTCGGTAGAGCGACGGACTGTTAATCCGCAGGTCCCTGGTTCGAGCCCAGGTGGGAGAGCCAAATACTAAAAAGCCCGCAGCATTAAAGCGGGCTTTTTTTTGCCATAAATTTATCAATAACTATAAAAAATCCTCTATCAGCAGATAGAGGATTTTATTTTCTCTTAGAGTCTTTATAAGATTTAACGCTCTAACCTAACTCTAAAGAATCTATTTTCTTCTTAAATTATTATTCCACTTCAACCACTTTTAAAGGATTAAAAGATTGAGTGGTCGGCATCATTTCAATACGATTAATATTAATGTGTGGCGGTTGTGAAGCAATCCAAGCTACTGTATTTGCAATATCTTCAGGCAAGAGTGGATTCTTTTTATCATATAGACTGTTTACTTTATCCTCATCACCTTTAAAACGCACAAGAGAAAATTCAGTACCTCCACACAACCCTGGTTCAATGTTAGTTACACGTACACCAGTACCAGCCAAATCAGCACGAAGATTTAGACTAAATTGCTCCACAAATGCTTTGGTTGCCCCATACACGTTACCACCCGGATATGGATATGTACCTGCAATTGAGCCCATATTAATAATCAAACCTGATTTTTTCTTTACCATACTTGGCAAAATTAATCGGGTAATCGTAACAAGCCCCTTAACATTGGTATCAATCATCGTGTACCAATCATCTAATTCTGCTTTATCTGCGGGTTCCAATCCCAATGCCAATCCAGCATTATTCACCAATAAATCAATTTGATTGATTTGAAATTCAGCTGGTAAATCACCCAATGCCTTATTTATATTTTCTGCCGTATCCGTCATGTCAAATACTAATGGGTAGAATTTTTCACCAAGTTCTTGTTTTAGTTCTTCTAGTTTTTCTGCTCGTCTTCCGCAACCAATAACGTTATATCCTAACTCAATCAGCTTTTTTGAAATGCTATAACCAAAACCTGCCGATGCACCTGTAACTAATGCTAACATTCTTATATCCTTAGAAATGATCAACTATTTCAGTTGAACTCATGATGAACATATCAACCTTTATATTTACACAATATTTATTATTAGCCTAAAAAAATAAAAGTTTTTTTAAAAATTTTAAGAGAAATTAAAATCTGTAAAAAATATATTTATTAAATAATTATATCTATTAAAAAACTAAAAGCAGAACATGCTTACCGCCAAAGAGATAATACTCACCTAATAAAAAAGTTTACCGTGAAAGGTAAACTTTTTTTTATTTGAGACATCCAAGACTAAGCAGGAATACCACTATGAAAACGGAAAGTATTATCTGGGGTTAAAATCAGATTCTTTTCAACTTCACGGATATGATCAATTCGCTGCTGAATATCCTCTTTAGGATCTTTCATTTTTGCAGTTTTTGCCACATCAAGCGCAAGTGCGAGATAGTCTTCAAAATGACGAGACTCTGACTTAAGCAAGTATCGATAATAACGTCCTAACTCATCATCTACACGCGGAGCAAGTGCATAAAAACGCTCACATGAACGAGCCTCTACGAATGCCCCAATCACCAGTACATCAATTAAAGCTTCAGGCTCATACGTACGAATCTCTTTACGCAGCCCACCTGCATAACGTCCGGCACTTAAACCAGTCCACTCTTGACCACGCTTAGCCATAAGCTCAAGCACTTGTTCGTAGTGAAGCATTTCTTCTCGTACAAGTTGAGCAAGTTTTATTTGTAAGTCAGGAAAGAAGCTATAGCGGAACATTAAGTTCATTGCTGTACTAGCAGCTTTCTTTTCACAATTAGCATGATCTTGCATCAAGATATCTAAATTATTGATTGCTTCATCCAACCATGCTTTTGGTGTTTGACAACCTAAAAAGGCCACCACAGGTTGCATTAATTCATCGTAATTGATACTCGACATAACCAACTATCCTGCTGCCTGAATCGCTGTTTTCATATCTTTAACAGCTTGAACCAGACCTACAAAAACACTTTCAGCAATAATTGAATGACCAATGTTTAATTCATGAATTTGTGGAATAGCTGCAATTGGCGCAATATTTTTAAGGTTAAGGCCATGACCTGCATTTACAACCAAACCTTTTGAAGCTGCATACTCAACACCTTTGATAATGCGCTCTAACTCGGCTTGTTGATCTTGCTCCGTTTCCGCATCTGCATATGCACCCGTGTGCAACTCAATCGTAGGTGCGCCACACGCAACTGCTGCATCAATTTGGGCTAAATCAGCATCAATAAATAATGATACGTCGCAACCAATGGCCGCTAAAGTTTGAGTTGCTGCTTTAACTTTTTCAAAGTTACTTACTACATCCAAACCGCCTTCAGTTGTTACTTCTTGGCGTCTTTCTGGCACAAAACACACGTGCTGCGGCTGAATTTCTTTCGCAAACTCGACCATTTCATCAGTAACAGCCAACTCTAGGTTCATACGCGTTTTTAATAATGGACGCATGCGACGTACATCGTCATCTTGAATATGGCGACGGTCTTCACGCAAATGCAAAGTAATCCCCTCTGCACCAGCTTGTTCACAAATAAGAGCAGCTTCCACAGGGTCTGGATAAGTAGTACCGCGCGCCTGTCTCAAAGTAGCAACATGGTCTATGTTTACACCAAGCAATGCAGCCATAAATAAATCCTAATTACGATTGAGTTTGAGTATTTTGAATCCACAATTGTCGACTTTTTAGGGGACGATCTCCTAAAAGCGATGTAATCATTTGACGGTATAGTTTACCTAATAATTGCAGTTGTTCGTGAGAAAAATCCTGCCCTTGCTCATAGTCCACCATAGACAAAATCGCTTTTCCTGACAAAGAGGAACGACTCGCCTGCGCAACGGGAGCAAAACCTTCGGTCACTTGAAATTGATAAAACTGATGAGATTGAATCGGCTGTTGCTGAGTATCAATTGAGAAATCAAGTGCGTACCCAAGTTCAGGCAAAAGCACATGTTCGAACTGGCGTAATATCTGTCTTAAAAAAAGATCGGGCTGATCATTAGAAGCGAGCTGCTGTAACTGCAATAGAGTTAACTGATATTGCTCAAAAGATTGAGGCATTGCCTCTTCTAGTGGACATAACCGAAGAATGATTTCACTTAAATAAAATCCGGCAAAAAAGGCGTCACCGAAAAAGAAAACAGGCTGATTTAATATTTCTAACTTAGTAAAGTTCTTCAGCTCACTTTTACCAGTTGCTTGCAATCGGATAGGTTGATACTGAGGGGGCGGAGTCTGTCTTAAAATACCATCGACTCGCCCATACTCCTGAGTAAAAAGATGCACAATATGACTTTTTTCCCGGTACTTACGGTGATGAATCATATATCCATGGAGGACTTCATTGCGCATCATAAAAAGAATCTATTCCTCAGATTCTTTTTCTTTTTTGTCATCCTCATCATCACCGTCAGGAATAACAGCACCTACAACAGCTGCTGTACCTTTAACTACACCTTTAGTAGTTTTATAGGCGATACCTACTGGTACGGTTACAAGCTTATATACACAACCTTGTAACATCAATGTACATCCAACTATAGCAATTAACGATGTAATTGTTTTCATACCAGCATCCTTATCCTTTAGATATCACTATACCCTAAGCTTTTTAGAGCACGCTCATCATCAGACCAGCCACCCTTCACTTTTACCCAAAGTGTGAGCATAATTTTTTGCTCAAACATTTTTTCCATGTCTTTACGAGCATCCATACCAATCGTTTTAAGCTTGGCACCTTTTTCACCAATCACAATGGCTTTTTGACCAGCCCGGTCTACAAAAATCGTTGCATCGATATAGGTACAAGCTGGTTTTAAACGACCAGTTTTTTCATTAACAGTTGCTTCTTCCGTTTTGAAAGATTCAATTTGTACTGTTAAATCATAAGGAAGCTCTTCACCCAACTGACGCATGATTTTTTCGCGAATAATTTCACTTGCTAAGAAACGTTCAGAGCGGTCAGTAATCTGATCAAAAGAATACAATGGTGGTTGGTAAGGAAGGTACTTCTCAATCGTTTCACTCAAGTGTTCTAAGTTTGCACCACGCAAAGCAGAAACAGGAACAATCTCAGCAAAATTCATAAGTTTGGCACGTTCTTGAATGAGAGGAAGAATCTCTCTTTTATCTTCAAAAGTGTCAGCCTTATTAATGACCAAAATAACTGGCATTTCAGCGTTCTTGAGTTTTTCAAGCACTAAATCGTCGTTTTGAGTCCACTTATAAGCATCAATAACGAATAAAACTAAGTTAACGTCACGTAATGCAGAATGAGCAGCACGGTTCATCATTTTATTAATAGCACGCACTTCTTTTTTATGCATACCTGGGGTATCTACATATACCGCCTGCATCTTTTCGCGCGAATCAATACCAATAATTTTATGACGTGTTGTTTGAGGTTTACGCGAAGTAATAGAGAGCTTTTGACCCAATAAATGGTTCATGAGGGTAGATTTACCCACATTTGGACGTCCCACAATCGCCACAAATCCGCTCTTAAAATCCGAAGGGATTGTTACGCCTTTGGAACTAAAAAATTGATCAATCAGATTATTAGGATCTTGGTTTTCATTTGAATCTGGATTGATTTGATCAGAATGCATCGACATGCAGGTTATTGCTCCAATAACTTTAAAATTTCCGCCGCTGCTGCCTGCTCGGCAAAACGACGACTTGAACCCTCACCATAAATCTTCGGTAAACCATCTACCACACATTCCACTTTAAAGTGCTGATGAGGTGCATCACCCTGAATATCTACAACCTCGTAAACAGGGAGAGGTTTTTTACGTGCTTGTAGATACTCTTGTAAACGTGATTTCGGATCTTTGAGTTGATCCGTAGGTTCTATATGGTCTAAATAGGGTATGTACCATTTTAGCACAATATCTTTAAGTAAGTTGAGATCACCACTATCAAGATAAATTGCACCAATAATCGCTTCTACCGTATCTGCTAATATTGACTCACGATGATGACCACCAGATTTCAACTCGCCTGTACTTAATATTAAACACCGACTAAGTTGCAAATCGGTTGCAATCTTACCTAATGCTTCTTGGCGAACTAAGGTCGCACGCATACGCGTGAGACGACCTTCATTTTCATTTGGATAGGCATGATATAGATAATTAGCGATTATCATGCCTAATAATGAATCGCCGAGAAACTCTAAGCGCTCGTAATTGTATTTGTGACTCACCGAACGATGAGTCAAAGCTAACTGTAACAATTCAAGCTGCTTAAATTGATATCCGATTCGACTCAGTAAGCGAGGATCACTTAGTTTGAACTGATGTTTTATCAAAACTCTTCTCAAATGTTAAAACTAAATCAATATTAAATAAGAAAGGTTTTCTTACTTCATATTTCTTTTTGACCGTTAGACCTGACTGATTAAACACTTGAGCGATCTCTTTAAAGTGGAGATCACGAATATTGTTCATTTCGAGTCGCTGATCCATTTGTGTTACAAACTTTTGTGGTGTGATCTCAGAAGAGCTTTCTTGTAAAAGCTCTTCTATCTGATTATTAATCAGCCGATCATCCCAATATGCTGGCCAAACTGCAAGTACAGCTTTTACTGCAACTGCAAATATAACCACCCCAAATAAAATTGCTAAATACGAAGTACCCTGTTGTGCCTTACGCATTTCTTTTTTTCCTAATGGTTGTTTTTAATCTATTTTTCCATTTCGGCTAAAGTTAGGAAGGTGTAAGCCCGGTTCTTTATGCATCCACACATAGAATGCTCGTCCTGTTAAGTTTTCTTCAGGAACGAACCCCCAGAAACGACTGTCTGCACTTTGATCTCGGTTATCCCCCATTGCAAAGTAATGTCCTTTTGGTACAGTCACTTCCCAATATAAACCGTCTTGGTTCGCATATTTACCATTTTCAACATAGTTGATAAACGGTGCTTGGCGCGCCACATTTACGCCTTCAAGCTCACGCATCGTAAAGGTATGCTCACCAATCGTCTCTTTATGATAAATAGACGTTGGCGTATCCATCACATCTTTTTCACGACTGAACTGTGTTAATACTTTCGGTACTTTTTGCCCATTAATAATTAATTGCCCATGGTCATAAACAATATGATCGCCAGGTAAACCGATTACACGTTTAATATAGCTAATAGTCGGTTGAGGTGGATAACGAAATACAATTACATCACCACGCTTTGGTTCACCTACATCAATAATTTTCTTATTAACGATAGGTAAACGTACACCATAATCAAATTTATTCACCAGAATAAAATCACCAGTTTCTAAAGTTGGCACCATAGAGTCCGATGGAATATTAAATGGTTCATAAAGAAATGAACGGAGTATAAGTACTACAGCTAAAACCGGCCAAAAGTCATAGGCCCATGTAATGACAAAATTTTCGTTCCCGCGTCCTTTATTTGCACGCTGCTTTAATACAAGTTTATCTAACAACCACACTGCAAATAGAATCAGCGTAACTGGAACAAGAATTAAATTAAAATCAAAATCCACATGACCTCACTCGCAGCCTCGCTGCTTGTATTACAGTGGGGAAAGGAAATTGTTCACTTCCCCCAACCTCATTTCTTATCTTTCTACTTTCAATACAGCCAAGAACGCTTCTTGTGGAATTTCAACACTTCCCACTTGTTTCATACGTTTCTTACCTTCTTTTTGTTTAGAAAGTAGTTTTTTCTTACGCGAAACGTCACCACCATAACATTTTGCCAATACGTTTTTACGCATCGCTTTTACGGTAGAACGGGCAATAATTTGCGCACCGATTGCTGCCTGAATAGCAACATCGAACATTTGGCGAGGAATTAAGTCTTTCATTTTCTCAACCAATGCAATACCACGATGGCGTGCATCATTACGGTGACAAATCATAGCCAAGGCATCAACCTTTTCGCTATTAATTAACACATCAACCTTAACTAAAGCTGAACTTTCAAAACGTACAAAGTTATAGTCTAAAGATGCAAAGCCACGAGAGCATGACTTTAATCTGTCAAAGAAATCCATAACGACTTCAGCCATCGGGATTTCAAATGTAATAGAAACTTGGTTACCCAAGAATTTCATATCTTTTTGTACACCACGACGTTCGATACATAGTGTCATTACATTCCCTAAATATTCTTGAGGAACAAGGATATGACACTCCGCAATTGGTTCACGTAAATCTTCTACAGTCGATCCATCTGGCATTTTTGATGGACTATCGATGTAAATCGTTTCGCCTTTCTTGGTTAATGCTTCATAAATTACAGTAGGTGCAGAACTGATGAGATCAAGATCGTACTCACGTTCTAAACGCTCTTGTACAATTTCCATATGTAGCATACCTAAGAAGCCACAACGGAAACCAAAGCCTAAAGCATCTGAACTTTCTGGTTCAAAGAATAAAGCCGAATCATTAATCTGTAATTTTTGTAATGCTTCACGGAATGGTTCGAAGTCACTTGCATCAATCGGGAAAAGACCAGCATATACTTGTGGTTTAACCTTTTTGAAACCCGGTAAAGTTGCAACGTCTGGTGTAGAAGCAAGAGTAATTGTGTCACCTACTGGCGCACCAAAAATATCTTTAATACCAGCAATAACAAAACCTACTTCACCAGCTTCAAGAATATCTGTTTCAGTATGCTTAGGATTAAATACACCTACAGACGTGACCGGATGAGTTTGTCCTGTCGATTTAACCAACATTTTGTCGCCCTTGCGGATACGACCTTGTTTAATACGAACAAGAGAAACTACGCCTAAGTAGTTATCAAACCATGAGTCGATAATTAATGCTTGTAATGGTGCTTCACGATCACCTTCTGGCGCCGGAATAACATCGACTAAACGCTCGAGTACACCTTCAACACCTAAACCAGTTTTTGCTGAACAGGTTGGTGCATCTGTCGCTTCAATCCCGATAATTTCTTCAATTTCATGAATTACACGTTCAGGTTCAGCCTGTGGTAAATCAATTTTATTTAGAATAGGAAGAACTTCTAGACCTTGTTCAATTGCTGTATAACAGTTTGCAACTGATTGAGCTTCAACGCCTTGTGCTGCATCTACAACCAATAGTGCACCTTCACATGCAGCTAATGAACGAGAAACTTCATAGGAGAAGTCAACGTGCCCAGGCGTATCAATAAAGTTAAGTTGGTATTCCTGACCATTTGGATGGGTGTAATACAGCGTGACAGAAGCGGCTTTAATGGTAATCCCACGTTCACGCTCAAGCTCCATTGAGTCTAAGACTTGGGCTTGCATTTCACGATCTTGTAGACCGCCACACATCTGAATAAAACGGTCAGCCAATGTAGACTTACCATGGTCAATGTGGGCAATAATCGAGAAATTTCGTATATTTTTGATATCGACGGATTTTTTAGCTTGCGCCATGGGTTACCTTGAGAAAATATAGAGTGCTATGTAGCTTGTTTTAATACACAGCCAAAGCGGTTAAATAAATTGCGTGAGATTATAACAGATTGCCGATATGAAAAAGATATAAATTCTTTCTTTTAAAAAAGCTTTTTAAACTTCTCAACATAACAAACTATTTCTCGTTGAAAAGCCTCTAAATCAGAACAGTTTTAACTCGAACTTAATTAGGTTTGCAGATAAATTATTGCCAGTTTCATTAGCTATATCCCCAATTAATTCAAATCCGAGTTTCTGCACGACCTGTTGAGATCTAATGTTCTGTTCAAATATTTCAGCCCAAACATATTTTATTTGTTTTTGGAATAATCTGCTTTGTTTCAAATACTGGATGAGCCCTACAAGAGCCTCTTGCATATATCCCTTACCCCATGCATTAGGATGAAGTTCATAGCCAATAACAACCGCAAAATCATCACCAATTTGTTTGATAGTATTTACACCACATGTTCCCAACATAGTTCCATCTTTTTTAAGACGAATAGCATGCCTAAAACCTAGCTGTTGATTCCATTTTTTATGCATTTTTTCAATTAAAGCCTCAGCTTCTTCCAATAAAGTAAAGGCTTCTAAATCATAAAATTCGAGTACGCTTGAATTTGAAAATAATTCAAAGATAAAATTTTTATCAGCTTCTGTAAGGTCACTTAAGATTAATCGATCTGTTTCTATAGAAAATAAATACTCCAAATTCCAGCCTCTCTTTTTTACTTGCGATCATACGAAACGGTGAAATCATAAGGATTTATACTTGAATCAAGCGGCTTGTATGCATGGGTAAAAGTTGGCGACATCCGTTTTGGACGTCCTGTAGCAATTTCAATACACGCCCATTTGGTATTTCCAACAAATAATACGGCCTGATCTGATGGACGAAAAAACACATACTGGCGGAACGAATAAAGTGCATTAATGTCATCTAACCATGTACGTAATACAATTTGTTCGCCTTCAAACGCAGCTTTACGATATTGCACATGATGCTCAACCGCGACCATTGCATGTTTTAACTCAAGATACTTCGTTACCCCTACTCCCAAAGTTTCAACATGAGCAGCAGCTACATCTTGCATCCATTGAACATACATCACATTATTTACATGTCCCAACGCATCAATGTGATGTGGCTGCACCTGAATATGTAAATCAAAAATACTACTCACAAATGAACACTCTTATTTATTAACCTTAAAACTCAAATAAGTGTAGGTAGATATCGCTAAACGCTCAAGATAAATAACAAAAACCACCCATTTCAGGGTGGTTTATTGATTGGGTTAAGGATTACTGAATACGTAAACCAAGCATTGCGCGCTGTCCCTGACGAATAATAGCAACACGTGCTACGGTATTTTTTGGCAAGTTAGAAACAACTTTTGCAAAATCCTGACTATTTAAAATTTGGTTATTATTGACTTGAGTAATCACATCGCCCGGAATGATATTCGACAATGATGCTAAACCACCACGGCGAACATCTTGTACATAAATACCACCTTTTACGCTCAACGCATTTTTTTCCGGTTCAGCGAGATCACGAATACTCATGCCTAAAACTGGTCCCTTAGATGCAGCACCTTGTACACCAGTAGCAGGTGTTTCATCTGGCGCAGTCGTTAAGGTTGCTGAAATATTACGTGTTTTATCATCACGTAACACTTCAAACTGAACGGTTTGATTTGGCTGTACTTTGTTTAATGCATAGAGTAAATCACTCGTACGGAGTACAGGTGCACCATTTAATTTTAAAATGACATCTCCAGCTCTTAGCCCTGCTTTTTGTGCAGGTGAGTTCGGAGAAATTTGAGTAATTAAAGCACCTTCAGGTTTTGGTAATTTGTAGGCATCAGCAAGGTTTCGGTCAATATCTTGCATCATCACCCCTAGATAAGAGCGTGTGACTTTACCTTTTGTTTTAAGCTGGTCGGCAACATCCATTGCTACATCAATCGGAATAGAGAAAGACAAGCCCATATAACCGCCGGTACCGCTAAATATTCGAGAATTTACCCCGACCACTTCACCATTTTGATTAAATAATGGACCACCAGAGTTACCTGGGTTTAAAGCCACATCAGTTTGAATAAACGGCACCGAAGTTTCACCGCTCATGTTTCGTGATTTTGCACTGACAATACCGGCCGAAGCTGAGTAATCAAAACCAAACGGCGAACCAATAGCTAGAACCGGTTCTCCGACACGTAAGCGATCAACATTTCCTACTCGTAAAGCTGGATAGTTAGTTCCATTGACCTTTAACAAAGCAACGTCTGTACGCTCATCACTACCCACTACGGTTGCATCAATTTCACGGCGGTCATTTAGAGTGATGCTGATACGAGAAGCATTTTCAATCACATGGTGGTTTGTGAGTAAATAGCCATCTTTACTAATGAAGAATGCACTTCCGTAAGCTGTCTTTTCTTGTGGACCTCGTTGCTGTGGAATGATGACCTGATTGCCAAAGAAACGTTTTAAAATTTCAGGAACTTGCTGCTGCAACAGTTCATCCTGAGTCATTTTTTTTACGACGTTCACACTCACAACTGCTGGACTAACTTGTTCAACGAGGTTTGAAAAATCAACAGCAGCATTTGCTTGAACAGCAGCAACTGTAAATACCGCTGCATACATTCCTTGTTGTAAATAGCGAGATTTCATTCGGTGCTCACCCACAATTTGGTCTACGAGAATAAGAATAAAACTTTTGTATCACAACGCTTTGCGGTTGTGCGTAACAATATGTTTATTTGTAATACATCATCACAAGGATTATTTTACGCATTGCAACTTTTTAAGCCAATTGCAATTTTTCTCTGAGTTAGAGCGCTTAAGCTCTTGCCTTTTTAGGTAAAAAGGGGTGTCATTAGCGGACGTTTTAAATTGATGCGAATGGACATGCCTAATTTACAGACAATTCACCACTTTGACGTGATTATTGTGGGCAGCGGCGGCGCTGGTTTAAGTCTGGCTTTATCGTTACCAAATCATTTTAATATTGCAGTTTTAGCCAAAGCTGCTCTAACCGAAGCAAGTACCTTTTATGCTCAAGGTGGCGTTGCTGCTGTTCTTGATGAGACTGACTCTATTCAACAGCACATTAATGACACTATGATTGCAGGCGCTCATTTATGTGAAATGGACGCAGTACAACATACCGTAGAAGGTGGCCGCCCTTCTGTTGATTTTCTTTTAAAACAAGGCGTTCAATTTACCCTAGATGAGGATGAGCAACTTCACTTAACTCGCGAAGGTGGTCACTCGCAGCGCCGCATTATCCATTCTGCTGATGCAACAGGCAAAGCCATTTCAACCACTTTGGTTGAGCGTGCCAAAGAACGTAAAAATATTACTATTTTTGAAAATTATATTGCGATTGATTTAATCACCTCGCATAAATTAGGCCATACCGACCAAGCGAATCGCGCTATTGGTTTATATGCATTAGATGAAAATACTGAAAAGGTTCATACCTTCCTTGCACCATTCACCGCGCTAGCTTGCGGCGGTGCGATGAAAGCTTATCTGTACACATCTAATCCAGATATTGCCACAGGTGATGGTATTGCAATGGCTTTCCGTGCAGGTTGCCGCGTTGCCAATATGGAATTTAATCAGTTCCACCCAACTTGTCTCTATCATCCTCAAGCACGCTCATTTTTAATTACCGAAGCTATGCGTGGTGAAGGTGCTTATTTGCGCTTACCTGATGGCGAACGTTTTATGTTGCGTTTTGACGATCGTGCAGAACTAGCTCCTCGCGATATTGTGGCACGTACAATTGACCACGAAATTAAACGTCTCGGTATTCGTCACGTGTGGTTAGACATTACCCACAAATCACCCGAGTTTATTAAAGAGCACTTCCCTACACTTTATGCACGATTGCTTGAGTTAGGTATCGACATTACCAAAGATATGATTCCGGTGGTTCCGGCCGCCCACTATACATGTGGTGGTGTTGTGGTTGACTCAAATAGCCAGACGGATATTGAAGGTCTCTATGCAATTGGTGAAACATCTTATACAGGCTTACATGGTGCAAACCGTATGGCAAGTAACTCATTACTTGAGTGCTTCGTTTACGGTATGAGTGCGGCAAAAGACATCGAAAATAAATTTGATGAAAACTTCAAATTACCTGAAGTACCAACTTGGGATGACTCACAAGTAACCAACCCTGATGAAGATGTTGTGATTTTACAAAACTGGGATGAGTTACGTTCAACCATGTGGAACTATGTTGGTATTGTCAGAACCACAAAACGTTTAGAACGTGCTTTACACCGTATTGAAATGTTAAAGCGTGAAATCACTGAATATTATCAAGACTACCGTGTTAGCAAAAACCTGATTGAGCTGCGTAACCTTGTTTTAGTATCTGAAATGATTGTTCGCTGTGCTATGCAACGTAAAGAATCACGTGGTCTACATTACACGCTCGATTATCCGGAAACTTCGAACGAGATTCGTAAAACGGTTTTAACTCCTCCAAATTTTGCAGTAGAACAGCCATTAGTTAATACTGACATTTAAGCTGTCCTTCTACAAAAAAGCACAGCCAGGGCTGTGCTTTTTATTTGGTTTAATATTTATGCTCTAGGTGGAATTGAATAAGTCGCAGTCACATGCGCCACAGGTTCATCCAGACCGACCGAATAAATCCAGACCTCTCCGACAACCAAGCTCTTTCCGACTTTCATGAGTTTACATTCACTACGTAAGTCTTGATCACCTGCAGGTTTTCTTAAAAAATTAATATTAAAGTTGGTCGTCACAGCTAAACCAACAATACCGATCTCACCTAATATCGCAATATATAAAGCAAAATCAGCCAAAGTCATCATGGTTGGGCCAGATATGGTGCCACCAGGACGCTGATGCCTTTGATCGACATGATAGTAAACAACTGCAGCTTTGGGAGTGACTGATTCAATTGTGCAATGTTCAAGACTTGGTGGAAATTCCTTTTCAAGAAATGCCACGATTTCTTCTTTTGAACTTTTCATCCTTGTTATTCTTCAATCTATAAATCATATGTAAGATAGCATAAGAAAATAACAGATATTTTCTATGACGATTTAAATCAGAATTAACATCATTTTTCACCACTCCCATATTTTTATAAGAGTGGTTCATCCAATTGCTTACCGTAAATATTGCAAAGCCTGCTTAAACACCTGATCAGGACTTTGGGTTGCATCTATTCGCTTAATCCGTTCCGGTTCAGCTTTCCATAAGGTTTCATAACCTTCACGAACCTTAGTAAAGAAGCTTAACTTTTCTTGTTCAAAACGGTCTAAAGCTCCGCGTTCACGTGCACGGTTCATACCAAGTTCAATCGGTGCATCTAACCAGAAAGTCACCTCCGGCATGCGTGAAACGAAGTTCTGATTTAAAAGCTGTAATTTATCTTGGCTTAAACCGCGACCAGAACATTGATAAGCAAAACTCGCATCGGTAAAGCGATCACTTAATACAATTTTGTTAGCTTCTAAAGCAGGCAAAATAACCTGTTGTAAGTGTTGAGCACGTGCTGCATAAATGAGTAATAACTCAGTATCATGACTCATATTTTCATCATGATTCACAGCCAAAAGCATCGAACGAATTTGTTCAGCTAACGGTGTACCCCCCGGCTCTCGAGTTAAAACAACTTGTTTGCCTTGCTCTTCAAAATGCTGATGAATTTTTCGAATGAGTGTAGTTTTACCTACCCCTTCCGTGCCTTCAAAGCTGATAAACATCTCTTTTCCTTATTTCTTCGATCTCAACACGGATAAATAATCCTGCACAGCTTGATTATGTGCTTGCAAGCTTGCCGTAAATTTATGTCCACCATTACCAGTCGCAACAAAATAGATGTTATTTGAATCATCTGGATGTAATGCTGCTTCAATTGCCTTTTGGCTTGGCAAAGCAATTGGCGTTGGCGGTAAGCCATTAATAGTATAAGTATTATATGGTGTTGAAGTACGGAGGTCTTCTCGGGTAATGTTGCCTTTATAGTTATTACCCATTCCATAAATAACAGTTGGATCTGTTTGTAAACGCATACCAATTTTTAAACGGCGGACAAAAACTCCAGAAACTTGTGTAAGTTCACTGTCTAAACTCGTTTCTTTCTCAACAATAGAAGCCATAATTAATGCTTCATATTTATCTTTATACGGTAAATTCGGCGCGCGATTTGCCCAAGCTGTATCTAGAGCTTTTATTTGACGATGATATAAATCGGTAAGAATTTTCTTGTCAGTCTCGCCTTTGGCAAAGAAATAAGTATTCGGCGCGAACAAGCCCTCTGGATGATCGTAAGGAATCCCAAGCGCTTTCATAAGCTGATCATTAGGTAAATCCAATATTGTATTTTTTACATTTTTATCATTTTTTAATGCAGTAATAAGCTGCTTAAAAGTTGTACCTTCAATCACCAAAACACGGTTCATCTGAGCATTATCAGCATCAGACAACATCTCTAACACTTGTCTTACGCTCATCCCTTGTTCAATTTCATACACACCAGCTTTCATGCTGTCATGAATCATAAACTTCTGATAAAGCTTCAATACGATAGGAAAGCTAACTTTGTCCTCTTTTGCCAAACGATCAATAAAACCAGAATAAGTTTCCCCAGATGTAATAGATAACATCTGTTTTTTTCCTTCAATAGGATAAGCCTTAAACAAACTTGACCATAAAATGGCAAACGTAAAGATTAAAACAATAAAAAGGCCAATTAGAACCAATCGCTTAGAAAATTTTGGAGCTTGTTTTTTGTTATTTTTCTTGGCGTTTTTTGCTTTCGCATTCACAGGTGGCTTAGGCATATTAATGAATCTGATTTAAGTTAAGGATATGAAATAAATCTATGCATGCCTGTGTATCTAGCGTTTTCTCGCCTAAATGAGTAACCACTCGCATAGGGTTTAAAGCATTACAAAAGAATAGACTTTGTATTTCAGATACTTCATCTAATTCAATCACACGTACTTCACAGGCAATACCATGGTGTTGCATACGCGCCAGAATTTCTGCCCGCATTACACCGTGGACGCCATTATAACGAAGTTCAGGAGTAATCCATCTATCATTTAAACGAATAAAACAATTACTACTGACCCCTTCAACAATATAACCTTGTACATCAGTAACTAATGCTTCAGCCCACCCGAGTTGATCTGCTTCTTTTTTTAGCAATACTTGTTCAAGGCGGTTTAAAGATTTAAGCCCAACTAAGCTCGGCATGGTTAAACCTAGGGCCTGATTTAAAACACCACACTGGATAGAGTCAGGCACAACTGGCTCTAAAGCTTTTGGATAAAACCAGATATAAATATCGGCCTCATGTTTTGGTAAACTATAACCGCGGTCGCCTTCCCCACGACTAATCACAATTTTTAAAGTGCCATTGAGTACGAGGTTCTGCTTTTGCAGCTGCTGTAAACTCAGTTCAATTAATTCAAAATTTACAGTCAAAGACAGTTTTTGACATGCAAGTTTTAGACGTTGCCAGTGCCTTTCTTTAAGCTCAATTTGGTTTTGAAAAACACGAATTGTGGTAAAGCATCCATCTCCATAATGAAAGGCTCGATCTAATAAAGGAATAGTCTCAACGGGTTGCCCATTTTTAAAACACCACATGTTTGTTCCATCCTTTGCTAAAAGTCGCACAACAATACAACACCTTTCATTTAAATAATAAATGATTGATTTTAAAAAATTATACCGATTTCGTATCTACTTTTGAAACTTGTTATATATCAAGATTTAAGAATAGTTTATCTCTTATTATTATTTCTATTTTTTTCATATTAAATTCGTTTTTTATTATTTTTTTAGAATAAAGACTAGCGCTATTCTGCGTTCATGTTTTGAACATTTCATATTTTTTGAGGACTTATCTCATGCGTTTTTCTCAATTAAAAGTCGGGGTTATCGCTGCACTTCTTTCTGTTTCGTCATTTGCAGCCCAAGAATTTTTAAACGTTTCTTACGATCCTACTCGTGAGCTATATACAGATTTCAACAAACAGTTCGGTACTTACTGGAAACAACGTACTGGTCAAGATATTGAGTTTAAGCAATCACACGGCGGTTCTGGTAAACAGGCTCGTGCGGTTATCGATGGCTTAAATGCAGATGTGGTGACATTAGCACTTGCAGCAGATATTGATGAAATTGCTGAAAAAGCAAAACTACTTCCAACTAACTGGCAGAAAAAACTGCCACAGAACTCAACGCCATATACATCAACCATTGTGTTTTTGGTGCGTAAAGGCAACCCAAAGCAAATTAAAGACTGGGCTGATTTAATCAAACCAGGCGTAGAAATCATTACACCAAATCCAAAAACCTCTGGTGGTGCTCGTTGGAACTATCTTGCAGCTTGGGCTTGGGCAAAACATCAACCAGGTGGCAATGACGCGAAAGCACAAGAATACGTTCGCCAAATTTATAAACATACTAAAGTTTTAGATTCTGGTGCTCGCGGTGCGACGACTACTTTCGCTGAGCGTGGCATTGGTGATGTATTACTGGCTTGGGAAAATGAAGCTCATTTAGCTATTCGTGAACAGCCGGGCAAATTTGAAATTATTACTCCGTCTCTTTCGATCTTAGCTGAACCTCCAGTTGCAATTGTGGAGAAGAATGCAGCTAAAAAAGGCAACTTAACCATTGCTAAAGGTTATCTCAACTATTTGTACTCACCTGCTGGTCAAGAAATTGCAGCACGTAACTTCTACCGTCCTCGTAACGCAGCTGTTCTTAAAAAATACAGCAATGTATTTAAGCCATTGAAGCTTGTAACAATCGATAAAGAATTTGGTGGTTGGACAAAAGTACAAAAACAACACTTTGATAATGGTGGTGTTTTCGATCAAATCGTGAAAATCAATAGTGCAGAGAAGTAATTCTTTGCGCTAAAGGTAAGGAGAACAGACATGATTCACACTGTAATTGTTCCGGGTGTAGGTGGCAGTGAACATCAGCATTGGCAATCTTGGTTGCAGCGTCAACTCGTGTCTAGTTCTCGTGTTGAGCAAAAAAACTGGGATAGACCTGTATTAAGCGAATGGGTTGAGCAATTCGTTAAAACAGTTCACGCAGCTCAAGCTCCTGTTCAAATTGTTGCACATAGTTTCGGATGCTTAACGAGTGTAGCTGCTTTAGCTGAGCATCCAGAATTAAAAAGCCAAGTTAAGAAACTAATTTTAGTCGCTCCAGCGAATCCAGCACGCTTTGGGGAAGCAGGGTTTGCTCGCCATAGCTTGACCGACTACAAAGATTATTTTCATCAATTAAAAATTGATGTGCCTGCAACGCTACTCATTAGTGAAAATGATCCATGGCTCGGCTTTTTTGATGCATTACAACTTGCGAAATCATGGAAATTAAATCCCGTTAATCTTGGAGAAGTGGGCCATATTAATGTTGCCTCAGGTTTTGGGCCATTTCCAGATTTGCTGAATTATTTGATTCCAGAAGATTCGATGTGTAATCACTCATCTATCGACCCGGTAAAAACACATTTCTCTTTGAAATTTGCTTAATACCAATCTTTATACCGCACTGTTTATCTTTATTTATTCGCTTACTGGTTTCAGAAGGCTTTTCTCTTTGAGGAAATATCATGTCGCAGCGATCCCGAGTGCTGCCTGGGTTTGGTCTATCTTTGGGCTTCACCCTCGCCTACGTTTCTTTTATTGTGCTTATTCCATTAGCCGCAGTCTTTATCAAATCATTTGGAATCGGATGGGACGGGCTATGGGAAATTTTAACCTCAGAGCGCATCTTAAAATCGCTTCAACTCAGCTTTAGTTCAGCTTTAATTGCAGCGTTTATTAATGTCGTTTTCGGATTACTTTTGGCTTGGTGCCTTGTTCGTTATAACTTCCCTGGAAAACGTTTAGTTGATGCTCTAGTTGACTTACCTTTTGCGCTTCCAACTGCAGTTGCAGGTATTGCACTGACTTCGCTCTATGCTCCTACTGGTTGGTTAGGTCAATATCTGGAACCACTTGGTATTCAGGTTGCCTATACACCTATCGGGATTACGCTAGCATTAGTCTTCATTGGTATTCCATTTATTGTTCGAACCGTTCAGCCGGTACTCAGCGATATTGAAACCGAACTTGAGGAAGCAGCTTCAGCACTTGGTGCAAATCGCTGGCAGACGATTACTAAAATTATTTTACCAATATTACTACCTGCTCTATTTACAGGCTTTGCTTTAGCGTTTGCTCGCGGCGTGGGTGAGTATGGTTCTGTTATTTTTATTGCAGGTAACCAACCTTTTAAAACGGAAATTGCACCGCTGATGATCATTTCTCGTCTTGAAGAATATGATTATGCAGGCGCAACGACCATTGCAGCAGTCATGTTAGTTCTCTCTTTTATCATCCTATTTGTCATTAACTTACTTCAAGCATGGGCAAACCGTCGTACAGGGAGAAACATCACATGAATTTACATACCGACAGTAATGCACTTGCCTTGAAGTTACAGTCTCGTGATGCAACACGTGAGCCAACTTGGGTACGTTATACCCTCATTACAATCGCACTGATTTTTTTCGTAAGTTGCCTCATATTGCCACTCATTCTGGTTTTCGTAGAAGCATTTAAACAGGGACTTGAAGTCTATGTTCAGGCTTTGATTGATCCAGATACGTTATCAGCAGTGAAATTAACATTACTCACCGCAGCAATTGCAGTTCCAATTAACGTGATATTTGGTGTTGCTGCAGCTTGGGCTGTTTCTAAATTCCAATTTAGAGGCAAGGCTATTTTAACCACCATTATTGACATGCCTTTTTCGGTTTCACCCGTTATTGCAGGTTTAATGATTGTTCTAATTTTTGGTGCTCAAGGTTGGTTCGGCGGCTGGTTAATGGATCATGACATCAAGATTTTATATGCCGTACCTGCAATTGTTTTAGCAACCATTTTTATTACGGTTCCATTTGTGGCACGTGAGTTAATTCCACTCATGGAAGCTCAGGGAACAGAGGAAGAAGAAGCAGCAATTGTACTCGGTGCATCAGGTTGGCAAACCTTTTGGAAGGTCACACTCCCTAACATTAAATGGGGTCTGATTTACGGCGTGATTTTGTGTAATGCCCGTGCCATGGGTGAGTTTGGCGCAGTATCAGTGGTTTCTGGTCATATCCGTGGTGAAACCAATACCCTGCCACTTCATGTCGAAATTTTATATAACGAGTACACCTTTAGCGCAGCCTTTGCCGTGTCCTCACTGCTTGCCTTCTTAGCTCTTTTAACACTGATTTTAAAAACTTGGTTAGAGCTACATCAAGATAAACCAGAACCACATTCAACTGATTCGTAAGGAATGAAATCATGAGTATTCAAGTTAAAAATATTGAAAAACACTTTGGTGCATTCCATGCGCTTAAAAATATTTCCCTAGATTTTCCAGAAGGTGAACTGGTTGCGCTACTCGGGCCATCTGGATGCGGTAAAACAACGCTACTCCGTATTATTGCAGGTCTAGAATCAGCCGATGGTGGTCAAGTGCTACTTGAAGGCGAAGATGCAACCAATGTACATGTGCGTGAGCGTCAAGTTGGTTTTGTATTCCAGCATTATGCTTTATTCCGCCATATGACCGTATTTGACAATATTGCCTTTGGTTTACGTGTTCGACCTCGTGCAACCCGTCCTTCGGAAGCTGAAATTAAAAAACGTGTCACTCGTTTACTTGATCTAGTCCAACTGGGCTTTTTAGCAGACCGCTACCCTGCTCAGCTTTCAGGCGGACAACGTCAGCGTATTGCTTTAGCACGGGCTTTGGCAGTAGAACCTCGTGTTTTACTACTCGATGAACCATTTGGTGCGCTAGATGCTAAAGTCCGTAAAGAGTTACGCCGCTGGTTACGCAACTTACATGATGAATTGCATATCACTTCAATTTTCGTAACTCACGATCAGGAAGAAGCACTTGAGGTTGCAGACCAGATTATTGTCATGAATAAAGGCAATGTTGAGCAGATCGGTTCACCTCGTGAAGTTTATGAAAAACCTGCAACGCCATTTGTGTTTGATTTCTTGGGTCAGGCAAATCGATTTGAAGGTGAACATACGGAAGGTATCATTCGTATCGGTAATGACCGTATTCAATTACCAACAACCGTTGAAGCGCCTCAAGGAAAAGTAATTGCTTTTGCCCGCCCAGATGAGTTACATATTCACTCGCAACCGCAAGCGAATACCATTGAAGCGACTTTTGTACGTGAAATCTGGATTGCCGGAAAAGTAGTGGCCGAATTACAAGACCGTAATGGACGTTTAATTGAAATTGCTCTGAGCAGTGAAGCTGCAAAATTACATGCATTTAAACCTAATCAAACTGTTTGGGTGAGCGCATCTCAATTGCACTTATTTGCAGACCAAGTTGCTTAAGAAATATATTTGGTGAGGAAATATCTTGCGGATCTTTAGACGCTCCTCACCTCTTTTGAGGAAAAGTGTAAATGAACTTTCAACAATTAAGAATTATCCGAGAAACAGTACGCCAAAACTTTAACTTGACGGAAGCATCGGCTGCACTCTACACATCTCAATCAGGTGTAAGTAAGCACATTAAAGATTTAGAAGATGAATTAGGTGTTCAACTTTTCGTTCGTAAAGGTAAACGCCTTTTAGGTTTAACAGAACCAGGCCAATCACTTCTTAGCATTGTTGAACGCATGTTAGTTGATGCTGAAAATATTAAAAGACTTGCCGAAGATTTTAATAAGGTTGACGAAGGAACATTAACGATCGCAACTACGCATACTCAAGCGCGTTATGTATTGCCTCCAATCGTTAATCAATTTAAGAAATTATTCCCAAAAGTACATTTAATTTTACAACAAGCTAGCCCTGTCGAAATTTCAGAAATGCTTTTACAAGGTGAAGCTGATATTGGAATTGCAACCGAGTCTTTAACAACTGAAGAAAATCTGGCTAGTATTCCTTACTACCAATGGCAACACAGTATTATTACCCCGCAAAATCATCCTTTAGTGCAGGCGGATAAAATCACTCTAGAACTTTTAGCAGAATATCCACTCATTACTTATCATGGTGGTTTTACAGGTCGATCTAAAATTGATAAAGCCTTTGAAGAGGCTCATCTAGATGCAGATATCGTAATGTCAGCTCTTGATGCCGATGTTATCAAAACCTATGTGGAACTTGGCATGGGTGTGGGTATTGTCAATGACGTGGCTTATGATACAGAACGTGATTATCGTTTAAAACAAACCAAAACTGATATTTTTGGTGTTAATACAACGTGGATTGCGGTTCGCAAAGGCCATCTTTTACGCGGCTATGGTTACGAGTTTATTTCTTTATGCTCACCTGATGCGGATATTAAAGCACTTAAGAAAATTGCTTACCCAGATGAATAAAAATTCAAATAAATAAAAGGGCTTTTTAGCTCTTTTATTTATTTTATTAGGTACAAAAAAACGAGCCGTAGCTCGTTTTTTCTTTTGTAATCTTACCAGTAGAAGTTCACACCAACCTTACCAACTGGTAACCATTTGTATTTATCGTCATTACGAATTTCATTTTCTTCCTTATCTACTGCATCTTGAGCAGACGTTGGGTTACCATTCACAGGAGCAAGATTATATTGAGTTAACTGAACTTTTGGATTACCTGTATAGTAAGCACCTACTTCACCAAATACACCCCAATTTTTATTAAATTTCGGTGCAAAACCAAAACCTACATAAGGGGCGATATTATTTTCATAATTCATCTTACCTCTTACACCACCTTCTTGGCCAGCAACTGCTTGTTGATAGTTTTTACCATCAATTGATAATGTTTCGCCATTACCAATACGTTTAGCTAAGTCATAATCATTATCTAAATAAGCAGCACCCGCAGCTACATATAAGCCTTGAGCCCATGGATTAGAACTAGCGCCCCAAGGACGTATTTCAGCATTTAGATAAATATTATTGTTATCCATATCTAGGTCATATTTAGTACCATTTACAGAGACGTCATCTGTCCACGAAATGTCACCGCCGTTATAACCCAGAGCCAAACCTACATATGGGTTGGCTTGCCATAATAAAGCACCACCGTAACCAGTTGTACCTACCTCAGCACGCACCCCTACAGGAAGTAATTGTTTTTGGTCAAATGCATAGCTGTCATGAACAACGGCTTCATCTGCCATTGCAGCACCAGCAGCAAATAAAGCTGTTGTTGTTACTAAAACACGTAATGCTTTCATAGTTTTCTCCTTAAAAAGGCGCTGTTTTTAATTTATTCATCTTGTGACTGAAATAATAATAAAGACAACTTAGATTCTTTTTTATACAAAAAATGCTAGATTTCTGTTATTTTTTGATACAAATTGAGTTAAATTTTTATTTTCAAATCATTTTTGTGTAAAAAACACTTGATTATCTAATAAGCTTATTTCGATTTATCTCATTTATATCATCAATTAAACGTAACACGTTTTTTGAAAGATTCTTGTCACAAATTAGTGTAAAATCTTTAAAATTTTTTATGGAAGGAAGATCATGTCTCAGCTTTCTACAATCATTGAGCAAGCATTTGAAGACCGCGCAAATTTTACTGCAGCAGATTGTTCAAGCGAAATTCGCCAAGCTGTTGAAGAAGCAATTGCTGGTTTAGATAACGGTACACTTCGAGTTGCTGAAAAAATCAATGGTGAATGGGTTGTTCATCAATGGTTAAAAAAAGCTGTTTTATTATCATTTAAACTTAATGACAATAAACCAATCGAGTCATGTGATCTTCGTTTCTATGACAAAGTTGAAACTAAATTCTCTGGTTGGACTGAAGAGCAATTTAAAGCTGCAGGTGTTCGTGTTGTTCCTCCTGCTGTGGCACGTCGTGGTAGCTTCCAAGCTAAAAACGTGGTGTTAATGCCATCTTATGTCAACATTGGCGCTTATGTAGATGAAGGCACAATGGTGGATACATGGGCAACTGTAGGTTCATGTGCTCAAATCGGTAAAAATGTTCACCTGTCTGGTGGTGTAGGTATTGGTGGTGTTTTAGAACCATTACAAGCTAACCCAACCATTATTGAAGACAACTGCTTTATCGGTGCACGTTCAGAAATCGTTGAAGGCGTAATTGTTGAAGAAGGCTCAGTAATTTCTATGGGCGTTTTCATTGGTCAATCAACTAAAATTTATGACCGTGAAACTGGTGAAATCCATTATGGTCGTGTACCAGCAGGTTCAGTTGTAGTTTCAGGCAGCTTGCCATCTAAATGTGGTACTTATAGCTTATACGCTGCAATTATCGTGAAAAAAGTTGATGCGCAAACACGCTCAAAAACAAGCTTGAACGATTTGTTACGCGCTGACTAATTTGTTATAACTCTCTTGCGGAGCTTTAATCGCTCCTCATCTCTACGATCAAACTGATCGTAGAGATTTTATTTTTTATATAGTGTGGTATTTCTAGAATGGCTTCCTTACGTTCCTCTGCAATTCCTGTCTCAGACCCTGCGTCCGGTTTACGCATTACCGAGATTTTTTACTCGTTGCAGGGTGAAGCAAATGCCTCTGGCCTACCGACTGTATTTATTCGTCTAACAGGCTGTCCATTACGTTGTAGTTATTGCGATACCACCTATTCCTTTGAGGGTGGCGAACGTTTTTCACTTGAACATATCATTGAAACAGCTACACAATTTCAAACACCTTATATTTGTGTGACAGGTGGTGAACCTCTTGCTCAGCCAAACTGTTTGATTTTATTACAACGTTTATGTGAGGCAGGCTTTGACGTCTCTTTAGAAACCAGTGGCGCTCTTGATGTATCAAGAGTGGATCCCCGTGTTTCAAAAGTCCTCGATTTAAAGACTCCAACTTCTGGTGAAGAACATCGTAATCTCATCAGTAATCTTGACCATTTAACACAACGTGACCAAATCAAATTTGTGATTTGTAATCGTGAAGACTATGAATGGTCAAAGCAACAAGTTGAAAAATATCAACTGCAAACCAAAGTCAGTACCGTTTGGTTCTCCCCTGCCTTTGCGGTTGAAAAAGGTGCTGTAGGCCTGCCACGTCTAGCACGTGATCTGGCACAGTGGATACTTGATGATAAATTACCTGTTCGTTTCCAGCTTCAGTTACATAAACTGCTTTGGAACGATGAATCAGGTCGTTAATCACTCAATAAAATAAATCATTCCGAATATGGAGAAAAATATGCGCTCTCGTGCCATTGTTTTACTTTCAGGCGGCTTAGACTCAACCACTTGCCTAGCTTGGGCACAAGCGCGCTATGAATGTATTGCTATTAGTTTTATGTATGGCCAACGCTCAACCACTGAACTTGATGCTGCAAAAGCATTAGCTCAGCGTTCAGGTGTTGAACATCGTGTAATTAATATTGATCTAGCAAATTTAGGCGGATCAGCACTTACAGATCACAACATTGCAGTACCAGAACAGTTACAAGAAGGTATTCCTGTAACTTATGTACCAGCGCGTAACACTATTTTCCTCTCATATGCTCTAGCAGCAGCCGAAGTATTTAATGCTGAAGCTATTGTTATTGGTATCAATGCCGTTGATTATTCAGGATATCCTGATTGTCGCCCTGAATTTATTGATGCTTTTGCGAATATGGCCCGTTTAGCAACTAAAGCTGGCGTAGAAGGAAAACCACTTAAGTTTGAAACACCCCTGTTACATTTATCCAAAGCGAATATCATACGTTTAGGGATTGAACATGGCGTAGACTATAGTCAAACGGTATCTTGCTACCAAGCAGATGCTCAAGGACGTGCGTGTGGTAAATGTGACAGTTGCCGTTTGCGTAAAGAAGGCTTTATCGATGCTGGTGTTACCGATCCAACACGCTATATACCGTAATAAGTAGGTAAAATTTATGAAGTTGTTAAAATCAAATCTTATTCTTTCATCTTTATTCTCAGCAGCTGCACTTATGGCTGGTTCAGCTCAAGCAGCCGAAAACCCAGTTCAAGCGGCATATAAAAGCACTAACGTTAAAGGTGCATTAGTTAACGTTTGTAAAGAACAAACTGCTAAAGGCGGCAAGTTAAGTTCATCTGAAGTTAGCAAATTCTGTAGCTGCCAAGTTGAAGCACAAGGTAAAGTGACTGAAGCACAAAAATGGGAAATCCAAAGCGCAATCAATGCGAAGAAAAGCCCAAGTTCTCTAGGATTTGTACAACAACAAAACCGTGATCTTAAAGCATGTTTCGGTCCTCAGTTAACAACTAAGCTTGAAAAGTTAACTGAAGAAGCTATGAAAGCAGCTCAACAACAAGCTCCTAAAAAATAAGCTTTTGTTACTCCAAATTAAGCCTGCATTTATGCAGGCTTTTTTATAGTTCTGTTAAAGAGCTTGAGAACCGTGGTATTGATCCATGTGGTGAGGGCGGTGAATTTCATGCGACCGTGATTGATGGGCCAATTTTTAACAAAGCAATTCCTGTAAGAAAACTCAATATTGTTTATCATGAGGAATACGCTTTTTTACCACTTGAATTAGATCAAATTTAACTTTTAAAGGATAAGAAATGTCTGAGAATATTCAACTGCCAAATCAGGTGTTCCCTACTACACACGGCGAAGTGAACTTGGCCGAAGTCGAAAATGAATGGTTAATCATTTACTTCTATCCTAAAGACTCAACACCAGGCTGTACAACACAAGCAGTTGGTTTTTCTTGTTTGAAAGATCAATTTGAAGCTTTAGGTGCCCGTATTTTCGGTATTTCACGTGACTCGGTAAAAGCCCATCAAAATTTTACAGAGAAGCAAGCACTTACTATTGATCTGATCAGTGATAAAGAAGAAACTCTTTGTCATCACTTTGATGTGATTAAAGAAAAGAATATGTATGGGAAAAAAGTAATGGGGATTGAACGTTCTACTTTTATTTTCCATAACAAAACTTTAGTTAAAAGCTATCGCAAAGTTAAAGCAGCTGGGCATGCAGAGCAAGTTCTAGAAGACTTAAAAGCCCTACAAACAGCTTAATAAACTTAAGAAACAAAAAGCGGGCATAATGCTCGTTTTTTTGTATATCAACAAATTACTTACTCCTTTACTTTGGCGTATGATAAAGACATTAGAATAATTCACGCTAAGGTATTTACATGAGTCTGCTCAAAGTTTGTAATTTACTGTCTAGTGGTCTTGTTATTTCTGCATGCTCCGTTAGTTCATCCAGTATGCCGCCCTCACTTACATCATCTACACCACAAGTTGAAACTCCATCTATAAGAATAAGTTGCCAAGATTTACAAAACCCCGCCTATCAACAAGCTGTACTTAAAATAATTAATCAAATTCGCCAGCAATCACGCCAATGTGGACAACAACATTTCTCTGCCACCAGACCACTGAGTTGGAGTAATAGTTTATATAAAGGTGCACTTTCTCATAGTGAAGATATGGCGACACACAACTTTCTCGGACATGTCGGCTCCACGGGACTAGATTTAAAATCACGTTTGAAACTTTATAATACACTCGGTAAAGCCAACGGTGAAAATGTAGCGAGTGGACAAAAAACTTTAGATGAAGTGATGTCTAGATGGCTATCGAGTCCCTTACATTGTAGTAACCTAATGAACCCTAAATTTACAACTTACGCAATTGCTTGTGCTTCCGATCAATCTGTAAAACAAAAGAGCTATTGGACTCAACAATTTGGTACACGTTAAAAGGAAAAAAGATGCAATCAGGTTCGATCACCCCTATTTTAAGAATTTTTGATGTTGAGTTAGCTCAATCATTTTATCTTGAGTTTTTAGGTTTTCAGCTTGATTGGCAACACCAATTTGAAGACAACTTTCCGTTATATTTACAAATTTCTAAAGATGATTGTGTTATTCATTTATCCGAGCATTTTGGTGATGCAAGTCCACATAGTGCGATCCGTATCTATTGGGAACATATCTATGAGTTGCACAGTAAACTAAGCAAAAAAGATTATAAATTTTCTAAGCCTCAAGTTGAAAAAACAGATTGGGAAACACTTGAACTCAGCATCACCGATCCTTTTTCCAACCGAATTATCTTTTGGGCAGATGCTTAATTTATATACACTTACTCAAAATCATCTAAATTAGAGCGATCATCTTCTTCAAAGCGTTGTTGCAACTGTTGATAAGTGCGTGTTTTTTTAAATTCATCCAAAAATTGAATAGTTCCTACAGGGAAAAACTCTGTTTGGATTTCACCACGATAATAAGCTTCACGCATTGGCGTTGCCGAAATAGAGTCCTTTAAACTATCAAGTTCAACCATAATCCACTCAGGAAATAGTCGCAAATAATAGGAAGACTCATCCTTAAAGTGTCCAATCAAACCAACTTTTGAGTTCGGTTCAATTACGCCATTCACTAAAGATTTGACTTGTTTTACCCATTTTTCGTCATTATAAACATCTACTACATGTACAAAACGAATGCGTTTTTGTTCTTCTAATGAGAAATTTGACAAGATCATTTGCTCACGCTCTACTGCTAAGAACGGATTTTTAATATTACGTTCCATTTGAGCAGAGCCTAATGCCAAAACGACATAGTGGCTTTGTTGTAAGGCAATTTCAATTGTCTGCATATGAGCCAAATGAAATGGTTGAAAACGCCCTATAAAAACGAGATAGTCAAATTTATACATAATTAGATTTTCACTTTTTATGAACTCACCAGTTACCCGCATTAGAAAGAATATGCGCCATAATGAGAACCTAAAAATTAACAACGTGGTTTAAAGCAAGGATAGTACGATGACACTTAGCTGTATTCAACAACCTCATCAACATTTACATGCAAATTTAGAAGGTGGCGTACTCACCTTAGCCATAAATCGTCCAGAAGCAAAAAATGCGCTGTATGGCGAACTTTATTTATGGATTGCTAAAGCACTTGATGAAGCTAACCAAGACAAAGATGTACGAGTAATCGTTCTTCGTGGCGTAGAGCAAGATTTTACCGCTGGGAATGACATGAAAGATTTTATGGGTTTTGTACAAAATCCTAATGCTGGTCCGGCAGGTCAAGTTCCTCCATTTGTACTCCTTAAATCTGCTGCTAGATTATCGAAGCCGCTTATTATTGCAGTAAAAGGTGTGGCAATTGGTATTGGTGTTACGATTTTATTACACGCAGATTTAGTTTTTGCTGACAACACTGCTCTTTTCCAAATTCCATTTGTTAGTCTTGGTCTTTCACCAGAAGGTGGTGCAAGCCAACTATTGGTTAAACAAGCGGGTTATCACAAAGCAGCTGAACTTCTATTTACAGCGAAAAAATTTAATGCAGAAACTGCCGTCCAAGCAGGTTTAGTGAATGAAGTCGTTGAAGATGCTTATGCATCTGCTCAGGCAACTGCTCAACATTTAGCAGCTTTACCACTTGCATCCTTAAAACAAACAAAAGCATTGATGAAACATGATTTAGATCAAATTATTGGATGTATTGATCATGAAGCTGAAATCTTTATGCAGCGCGTTCAATCTCCAGAAATGCTAGAAGCTGTACAAGCATTTATGCAAAAACGTAAACCAGATTTCTCACAGTTTAATTAAAATCAATTTCTATGATTTGAATAAACTCAAAGGCAGGCTCTTCATAAGGATGGCTTGCCTTTAATGCTTTTGCTACGGTCTTGGCATTTTCTTCAATTACAATTGTTTCTACACGCCATTCTTCAACTTGTTCGAGTTCACCCAGCTCTCCGATATAAGGATCTGCACCTTTGACTGGTTTAAATTGTCCTGTTCCTTTCACCTGCCATGCACAGTGTTCATAATTACCGATACCACCCGCACCAGCAGAAAAAATAGCTTGTTTTGTCGACTCAAGATGTGACTCAGGTACGTAATAAATCAGCTTTAACATAAGTAGTATGACTCGAAACTAGTAAACTAGCTTTAAATCATACCGTTAAAAAAGCTTCTAAATCAAAGTCAGCTCATCATTACCAAATAATTTACTCCAATAAAGATGATTTGAATGGCAAGTGCCAAGCCAAATAAGCGCCAGCCCTTATCTTTGGTATACATTGTTCTTATGTGATACTTATTTTTCATCATTTTGATCTCCGATTTTTATCGTTGTTACAGAGAAAGCAAAAATTGATCCAATCTTGAACAAACTATAAAGTGTTAAATAGCCGAATGTCTATAGGCTTATAATTTTCATAAAATGCTTAGTAGAGCTACACTCATTTATATGTAACTCTTACTCTGAACAAAGTTTTAAATTTCAGTGTGCTAGAGCTGCGTCTTTATAATTTTAAGTATTCGATTTCTTTAAATATCTGTTCTCATATATTGTCATCATGAATGCTAAACCACATAAAATGACGAAACCGCCAGTCATTGGTATTAATGTACCGTCATATAATTGCCCAATAATAGATGCAAGAATAAGTGACAAAACAGAGGATGCTGCACCAATAATGGCCGAAGCCATACCAGCAACATGCCCCATTGGTTCCATTGCAATTGCGTTTAAATTTCCAAATAAAGTTCCAAATAATAAAAATAAAATGCAGGCATAAAGCATAAACATCCAGAATGAAACAGCCACACCTAAAAGTTGAATTCCTAAGAAAACTAAAGAAATTAAGCACAAACCTAGAAAGCCGTAAATACAGATTGGACGCATACCAAACTTCATAACAATTTTAGAGTTTGTAAATGAAGCGACGCCCATCACACCTGCAAGCACAGCAAAATAAGCGCTAAATTCTTGCCCTGTTTTACCAAACTGCTGCATAAAAATTTGCTGAGAAGTACCTAAGTAACCAATGAATCCACCAAAGCAAAAACCTGCACATAGCAAATAGCTCATGGTGGTTTTGTTACTCATTACTTCTTTAAAACCTTCCTGAAATGCCTGTAAGCGCATAGGTAAACGATTTTCGGGAAGTAACGTCTCTTCCAAACGTAAAGCGACCCATGCCCCGACAACTGTGGCATAGACCATATATAAAACAAAGATCTCACGCCAACCAAAGAAATGGATAATGAGCTGTCCCAAACTTGGTGCAATTGCTGGGGCAACCATAAACACCATCATAATTAAAGACATGATGCGGGCCATTTGAGCTCCGCTGTATTTATCTCTAACAATTGAAATAGAAGCCACGTAAGGACCTGATACTCCAACCCCTTGAATGAAACGTCCAACTAAAAACCATTCAAAACTTTGGGTGGTAAAGCACAGTAAACTTCCTAAAAAGTAGATGATAATACCGGTAAATAAAATGCGTTTACGGCCAATTGCATCGGATAGAGGGCCAGCAATGAGTTGACCAATCGTCATACCGGAAAAAATACCAATAATGACCCACTGTGTCTGATTATTATTTTTTAAGTCAAAAACTCGTCCGATTTCGCCCAAAGCAGGTAGAACTGCATCTATTGAAAAAGAAACAATAGACATGAGCAATGCCATTAGTAATGCAAATTCATGGAAATGGATTTTTGATTTCATTTTTCTTCTCTGCTATTTATTAATATCGTACTACATACAAATAAGCCACCTTACGGTGGCTTATTTCAATCTTTATATTAACCAATAAACTTACGTGCGTTACGGAACATACGTAACCATGCACCATCTTCAGTCCACTCTTCTGGACTCCAAGAGTGTTGAATTGCACGGAATGTACGCTCTGGGTGCGGCATCATGATCGTTGCACGACCATCTTTAGATGTTACACCAGTAATCGCTTCCGGCGAACCATTCGGGTTCAATGGATAATGTTGAGTTGGGTTACCATGGCTATCAACATAACGCAATGCAACTTGGTTAGCTGCATTTAAGCTTGCAATATCAGCTTCACTTGCAACTGCACGACCCTCACCATGTGCCACAGCAATCGGTAAGATTGAACCTTCCATACCATCAAGTAATACAGAAACTGATTTTTCAACACGAACGTTTACGCTACGAGCTTCAAAAACTTCTGACATATTGCGGTGGAAGCGTGGCCAGTGTTCAGCACCTGGAATAAGCGGCGCCAATTGTGACAACATTTGGCAACCATTACAGATACCTAAGCTGAACGTACCTTCACGGTGGAAGAATTGCTCAAACTGATCACGCAATTTCGCATTGAATAAAACTGATTTTGCCCAGCCACCGCCAGCACCCATTACGTCACCGTAAGAGAAACCACCACAAGTCACTAAACCTTCAAAATCACTTAGGCTAACGCGACCAGCAAGTAAATCACTCATGTGCACGTCAACGGTATTGAAACCAACCTTATCAAAGGCTGCTGCCATCTCAATATGACCATTTACACCTTGCTCACGCAAGATCGCCATATTAGGACGACGTGTGTTAATAAACGGTGCTTCAATAGGTTCATTCAAGTCAAATGTTGGTTTAGCAATTAAGCCTTGATGTGATTTATCTGCAATTAAAGCAAATTCTTGGTCAGCAGTTTCTACGTTATCACGTAAACGTTGGATCTGATGAGATACTTCAGACCAAGCCTGTTGTAACTCTGCGCGCTCTAAAGTCAAACCGTTTACAGATAATTGATCTGTGTTGTTTACACGACCAACTACAGCAATTGCATCTTTTAAGCTAGAAGCAGCAACTTCTGCTTGTAAAGCTTCCCAATCAGCTGCTTTGATTTGAACAACTGCACCAATTTCTTCAGCAAACAAACTTGCTGGAGTTTGGTCTTCTAATGCAACACCTAAACGTGCAGCAAACATCATTTCAGCAACAGTTGCGAGTAAACCACCGTCACCAATGTCATGGTAAGCTTGAATCAAACCACGGTTGTTCCAATCTTGAATTAATGCGAAGAACGCTTTGAAATCATCAAAACTATCAACATCTGGAGTGATTGAACCAATTGCTTTATATACTTGAGCAAGAATCGAACCACCTAAACGGAACTGGCCTTTAGATAAATCAATACGTACAAGTACTGAATCTTCTAAATTCTTAAGTTCAGGTGTTAAAGTTTTACGAACATCTGTTACTGGAGCAAATGCAGTAATTACACCAGTCATTGGAGATGTCACAGCTTTATCTTTGCCGTTGTCGTTCCAAGTGGTACGCATTGAAAGCGAGTCTTTACCTACAGGAATCGCAATTCCTAAAGCAGGACACATTTCCATACCAATCGCTTTCACACCTTCAAACAACGCCTGGTCTTCACCTTTTTGACCAGCAGCAGCCATCCAGTTTGCAGAAAGTTTGATATCACTAATTTGTTCAATATTTGCACATGCAATATTAGTAATTGCTTCAGCAACTGCCAAACGAGCAGACGCTGCTGGATTTAACAATGCAACTGGTGGACGTTCACCCATCGCCATTGCTTCACCAGTGAAGCCTTGTAAGCTTGTCGTCGTTACTGCTGCATCTGCAACAGGAATCTGCCAACGACCAACCATTTGATCACGCGCAACCATACCTGTAATTGAGCGGTCACCAATGGTGATCAAGAATGATTTAGAAGCAACTGTAGGATTTTTCAATACACGGAAAATCGCATCTTTCAAATCAACTTTTGAAGCGTCAAACTCGTTACCTTTACGCTCAATTGTTTCATAAGAACGTTGCATACGCGGTGTACCACCAAGCATTACTTGCATTGGGATATCAACTGCATTGTTTTGGAACAATGGATCTTCAACAGTTAAGTGACGAGCTTCTGTCGCTTCACCTAACACAGCAAATGGACAACGTTCACGTGCACAGATTGCTTCGAACTGTTCTAATGATTCTGGACGAATTGCAAGAACATAACGCTCTTGTGCTTCATTTGACCAGATTTCCATTGGGCTCATGCCCGGCTCTAATGAAGGAATTTTACGAAGATTAAGAACTGCACCTAACTCATGGTCATTCACAAGTTCAGGCATAGCATTTGATAGACCACCTGCACCAACGTCATGTACAGAAACGATTGGGTTGAAGTCTTCTAAGCGCCAGCAAGTATCAATTACTTCTTGACAACGGCGTTCCATTTCTGGGTTTTCACGTTGTACAGATGCGAAATCAAGACTTTCACCCATTGTACCGCTATCTACAGAAGATGCTGCACCACCACCAAGACCGATTAACATTGCTGGGCCACCCAATACAATGAGCAAGTCACCAGGTTGAATCGCATCTTTTTCTACATGGTCAGGACGAATGTTACCGTAACCACCAGCAATCATGATTGGCTTATGGAAGCCCTTCACTTCACCATTTACATTTTGTTCGAAAGTACGGAAATAACCATTTAATGCAGGACGACCGAATTCGTTGTTGAATGCCGCGCCACCTAATGGACCTTCAATCATGATTTGTAATGGCGATGCCATACGTGAAGGTTTACCGTAGTTTTCTTCCCAAGGTTGTTCAAAACCAGGAATATTTAAGTTAGAAACTGTAAAGCCTGTTAAACCAGCTTTTGGTTTACCACCACGACCAGTTGCACCTTCATCACGGATTTCACCGCCTGAACCAGTTGCAGCACCAGCAAATGGAGAAATTGCTGTTGGGTGGTTATGAGTTTCAACCTTCATTAAAATATGAGCTGCTTGGCTCTTATATTTATAAACAAAGTGACCATTTTCATCCGCTTTTGGATAAAAACGCATCGTGTCATAACCAACAATTACAGAAGCGTTATCTTTATATGCCGATAAAACGTCAGTTGGTGATTCTTTATAAGTGTTTTTAATCATTTGGAACAATGATAATGGTTGTTTTTCACCATCAATTGTCCACTCAGAACCAAAGATTTTATGACGACAGTGTTCAGAATTCGCCTGCGCAAACATCATTAACTCGATGTCATTTGGATTACGACCAAGCTTACCGAATGCTTCTGTTAAATAATCAATCTCTTGATCAGATAACGCAAAACCGAACTCATTGTTCGCTTTAACCAAAGCTTCTTTACCTTGACCCAAGATATCAATTGAATTTAATGGTTTTGGAGCAGTTTCTGAAAATAATGCTTTTGCATCTTCAATTTGAGCAAAAACTGTTTCTGTCATACGGTCATGAAGTACTTGTTTAACTTCATTAGTAATTTCAGTAACACCTTTTAACGTGAATAAAAGACCACGTTCTAGACGGTGTACTGGTGTATTACAGTTTTTAAAAATATCAGTTGCTTTAGAAGACCAAGGTGAAATAGTACCCACACGTGGTGTAACTAAAATCTGAATCTCATCACTTGCAGATTGACGAAGTTCAAAAGACTCACCGTCATTTAATAATTGCAAAGCAGATTGATGTTGCTGCTCGTTGAGCGCTTGATCAAACAAATAGACCCATTGGCTGTCAAAAGATTGAACAGAACTAATTGACGATAAACGTGTTAATAGTTGAGCTTTCTTAAAAGAAGAATGTGCTGCTGCACCGGCCACGATAAACATGTTGATTTTGGCTCCACGGGCAGGTCTTGTGAACCTTACCGCAATGTGACTTTAGAGAGAGCGCATATTCTACTGCTTCTTGGTAAAATCAGCTAGATGTAGAATCAGTATTCTGTAACCTAATTCTGCAAGAAGTGATTTGTTTTTTGTTCAAAATCATTTTTTTAGTCATTCTTACTAAAAATAAATTGTTGCATGTTTATTCAATAACATAATAAAACCCGAACTAAGACAAACTATGTCGCACCAAGCTAGTGCTTTTAAGTTTTTTTTGGCATGATCAGGTTTTATAGTTTTGAATAATGATAAATGGAACAAATGCGTTGGTTAGAACTGCTTTCTGCAGTTCGTTTAGGTAGCAAAAAAAGTAGTACAGAACTGGCTCGTAGCCCATTCCATAAAGATTATGACCGCATTATATTTTCTCAAAGTTTTCGTCAGTTAAACCGTAAGACGCAAGTTCACCCTCTAGCACAACATGATGGTATTCACACTCGCTTAACTCACTCCCTTGAAGTTTCCTGCATTGGCCGCTCAATGGGTATGCTTGCCGCAGAAAAAATTAAAAACGAATTACCCGTCTGGATTTCTCCTGCCGATGTCGGGGCAATTATCCAAGCAGCTTGTCTGGCCCACGATATTGGTAATCCCCCTTTCGGGCATGCGGGTGAATATGCAATTCGCGAATGGTTCGATGATGCCTCACATGATGATTTTTTGAAAAAGCTAAGTCCCGAAGAAGAAGCTGACGTTCGTCAGTTTGAAGGTAATGCTCAAGGATTACGTCTATTAAGTCGCATTGACTATCATCCAAATGATGGCGGTATGCGCTTAACTTATGCAACTTTAGGTGCTTATCTAAAATATCCATGGCTTTCAAAAACAATTGCTTCGCAGGGCGACCGCCCTTCCCATCAAAGAGCAAAGTTTGGTTGTTATCAGTCTGAAAAAGAAATTTTAAAACAGATTGCGGAACAGCTCGGGCTGATTCAACTCGGGGAATATCATTATTGTCGTCACCCACTCACCTACCTGCTAGAAGCTGCTGATGACATTTGCTATGCATTAATTGATTTAGAAGATGGCATTGTCTTGAATATGCTGAGTTACCAAGAAGTTGAACCAATATTCCTAAATCTTATTGCCGACTATGGTCAACCTGAAGAGTTGTCTCATCCAAATAGTACATGGCAACAAAAGATCTCGGCATTACGTGGCCGAGTCATGAAACGTCTTGTTGATGAAGTTACTACGGCTTTTGCCAAAAATCACTATGAAATCATTACAGGTCAGCTTAAAGGCAATCTCTTGCAATATTGTTCGCCAGATATTGCAATTGGTATCGAAACTGCCAAGAATCTGGCACGCGATAAAATTTTTGAGCACCCACAAAAGTCTGGTTTAGAAATTATTGCGCATCAAAGTTTGCAAACGATTTTGGATGCATTTGTTCCACTTACAACACCACATAAATCTTTAAGCTTTAAAGAACAACGTTTAATGTCTATCCTTAATCTATATGGTGCTAGCTTTAGCAATAATCACTACAGCAATATCATGCAAGTACTTGATATTATTAGTAAGTTCTCAGATCATCAGGCTTATAGCTTGGCGCAAGAGTTGCAAGGTAATAAAATTGGCTTGTTTTAAATTGGCTTCATATAGAAAGAAATAAAACCAGTGTCGTTTTCAATTAATGTTAAAACGACCAGATTTACAGTTATGAATAAGTGAAACTAATCTATGATCGGATGTTTAATTGGCGAAGTGTTTGCCCTAGAAGCCCCTACTGTCTTACTGAATGTAAATGGTGTGGGTTATGAAATTGATACGCCACTTTCAACATTTTGCCAATTACAAAAAGGCCAGAAAGTTACGTTATGGACGCATTTAGTTGTTCGTGAAGATGCTCAACAACTCTACGGTTTTAGCGATGCTCAAGAGAAAACAATTTTCCGCACCTTATTAAAAGTAAATGGTGTCGGCCCGAAAATGGCATTGGGTATTTTATCGACACTAAGCGTTGAGTTATTGGTTCACACCATTGAACATGATGATATAAATACGCTGGTCAAAGTTCCAGGGGTTGGCAAAAAAACAGCTGAACGTTTAATGATTGAACTCCGTGACCGTTTCAAAACATTGGCTCAAGGCACTTCAACTGTGGCGACCATGCCTCAAATTCAATTTGCTGCAAACTCTCCTGTCGCAGAAGCAGAAGCTGCGTTGCAATCTTTAGGTTATAAGCCACTTGAAGCACAAAAAGCTGTTGCAGCGGTTAAAGCCGATTACACAGAATCAGCCGATATTATTCGCGCTGCTCTCAAATCCATGATGAAGTAAAACACTTATGCAAGACCGTCTAATCAGTGGAACAGAAAAACCTGAAGATCATTTTGATCGGGCTATTCGACCAACTTCTCTTGCCGACTATATTGGGCAACCAGTCGTACGCGAGCAAATGGAAATTTTCATTGGCGCTGCTCGTGGTCGTGGTGAAGCTCTCGACCACACACTGATTTTTGGTCCGCCCGGCTTAGGTAAAACCACACTAGCTAATATTATTGCACGGGAAATGGGTGGCAACCTCAAATCGACTTCGGGGCCTGTCTTGGAACGTGCAGGTGATTTAGCAGCAATGCTGACTAACCTTGAAGAAGGCGATGTTTTATTTATTGATGAAATTCATCGTCTTTCACCGGTGATTGAAGAAATTCTGTATCCAGCGATGGAAGATTACCAACTCGACATCATGATTGGTGAAGGCCCTGCTGCTCGTTCAATTAAACTCGATTTACCCCCTTTTACACTCGTCGCTGCGACCACACGTGCGGGCTTACTGACCTCACCATTACGTGACCGCTTCGGTATTGTGCAACGTCTTGAGTTTTACTCTGTAGAAGACTTGACTCACATTGTGTCACGCTCTGCAAACTTAATGGATGTACCCATTACAGTTGAAGGCGCAGAAGAAGTAGCACGCCGATCACGCGGAACACCTCGTATCGCCAACCGTTTATTACGACGTGTTCGTGACTATGCCCAAGTGAAAGGCACAGGCGAAGTGACCCATGAAATGGCACAGCGTGCGCTTGATATGCTCAATGTTGATAAAGCTGGCCTAGATACCCTAGACCGACGTTATTTGAGCATGCTACTCGAGCGTTTTGATGGTGGCCCTGCTGGAGTTGAAGCGCTTGCAGCAGCGATGGCTGAAGACAGCGGTACGCTTGAAGACGTGATTGAACCTTATTTAATTCAACAAGGTTATGTCATGCGTACTGCACGAGGTCGGATTGCAACCAACCAATCTTATTTACAGTTTGGAATGACACCGCCTGAGCCTAAAAACTAATCAAAGGAAGAGAATTTTCTCTTCCTTTTTTAATTTAATCTCTCTATCCAATTAAAATAATAATTGTCTTATCAATAAATTAGCCACTCTATACCTTTTAAGTCTTTCTTTATACCTTATTGATTTTTTAATATTTCTAAAAACTACATTATAAGAAATCTAGATAGCAAATCTTATGAACAATAATATTTTTAGGATAAGGACATGTACAAAAAAGCCGCTTTGATTTTTCCACTCGCTCTAATAAGCCAGCTGAGCCTAGCAGATTGGGTAAAAGATGCTGCACAACAAAATGAAAATCAGGTTATTCAATTAAGACAACATATTCACGAGCATCCTGAACTCGGCAACATGGAATTTAAAACATCAGCACTGGTTCAAAAAGAATTGAAGTCTTATGGCATTCAAGTCAAAACAGGTTATGCAAAAACAGGGGTTATTGGCATTTTAAAAGGTAATAAACCCGGTCCTATTATCGCGCTTAGAGCAGATATGGATGCGCTACCTATGGAAGAAAAAAGCGGAGTTCCCTTTTCTAGTAAACAAAAAGCAATTTATCAAGGTAAAGAAAGTTATGTGATGCATGCCTGTGGACATGATGCACACACAGCAATGCTATTAGGTGCAGCAAAAATACTAGCTGCCAATAAAGATAAAATATCGGGTACCGTTGTCTTTGTTTTTCAACCCGCTGAAGAAGGTGGAGCAGATATAGACAACTTTAAGCAGGGTGATCAAATCGGCTCAAGAAAAATGATCACAGACGGTGCATTTAAAGATTATAAACCCGAAGCTATTTTTGGAATACATGTCATATCTGGTATGCAAAGTGGGCACCTTTATTATAAAGATGGTGCCATTTTAAATAGCGCAGATCATTTGCGTATTCAGGTTAACGGTAAGCAGGTTCACGGCTCGACCCCATGGTTAGGTAGAGATCCAATTTATGCATCTGCACAAATGATTAATAATTTACAGAGTCTTATTAGCCGAAGAACCGACCTCACCCAAGGCATGGGCGTAGTCACTATCGGTAATATTCAAGGTGGTACGGCAGGAAATGTAATTCCGGAACAAGTCAATATGATTGGGACTATTCGCTCTAACAACGAACAGATACGAGCAAATATCTTAAAAAGTTTACCAACCCTGATAGAGCATAACGCTCAAGCTAATGACGTCACCGCCAAAGTTGAAATTGCTCCTTACGCTCCAGTGACCATGAATGATAAAGCGCTTACTCAGTTTATTCAGCCAACCCTAGCCAAAGTTGTTGGCGATTCAAAACTCCATGTTTTAGATCATAATGCAAGCGCAAGTGAAGATTTTGCCTATTATGGCAAGTTAATGCCGTCATTCTTTGTTTTCTTGGGTGCAACACCAGAAAATCAGGACTTAACTCAGGCGGCACCAAATCATAGTCCTTATTTTATTGTAGATAACAAGGCCTTAAAAACTGGGACCGAGCTACATGTAAGATTCGTATTAGATTATCCGAATATATCAAAACAAGTTCAAACTTCATGGAAGCCCTCTTAACTTAAAAAGCTTGCTAGCCATAAGATATAGCGTTTTTAGATTAGAAATACAGCAACCGCAATTGAAAGGTTGTGCCATAGGACTTAGTATGCAATCTGCTAAACTGCCCCGTATTTAAAAGCAGATGTATGGCTTTTGAGTAGAGCTAATGTTTTATTCAAAGCCATATTTTAAATATAAAGCTCTATAGTGAACTAAAACGGAATACTCTCATGGCGAATCATTTTGAATTCAACATTCGTGTTTATATTGAAGATACGGACGCAGGTGGTATTGTTTACCATGCCAACCATATTCGCTATATGGAACGTACCCGTACTGAATGGCTCCGTGCTTCTGGCGTTGATCATTACTGGCATCAAAAAGACTACAACTTTGTCGTACACAAAATTGACGTAAAATACATGCGTCCTATTTTAATGGATGATTTAATTACTGTTACAGCACGTGTAGTTTCATGTAAAGCTGCGTCATTTGTGTTGCAACAAAATATTTATCGTGGTGAAATCTTGCTTGCTTCTGGCGAGGTTGAGTTGGCATGTTTAAGTAAAGAACTTGTAGCTCGTCGTCTTCCAGAAGAAATACGTGATCTTATTCGTAAAGAATTGGAACAAGACTAAAAAAACAACCGGCATATGTAACCTATGGCAACAAACATTGAATCAACCCTGCATATTTCTGACCTTATTTTACAAGCAAGTCCAGTCGTTCAGTTGGTCATGCTAATTTTATTGTTAGCATCGATCTTTAGTTGGTATCTGATTGCCAAGTTACATATGAGTTATAAAAAAGCACATCAAGACGATGAACATTTCCAAAAAATGTTCTGGTCTGGTGCTGAACTCAATACGCTTTATAACAATGCCCAACTCAACTCAAAGCGCTCTGGGCTTGAAGATATTTTTTATCAAGGGTTGAGCGAATTTTTTAAACTCAAAAAGCGTCAGGCTCCTGTTTCACAAACAATTGAAGGCACTGAACGGATTTTGCGCGTAGGTTTGAGTCGTGATCAGAGCCATTTAGAATATGGTTTAGGGACTTTAGCAAGTATCGGTTCTGTAGCACCGTACATCGGTCTATTCGGTACTGTTTGGGGTATTATGAATGCCTTTATCGGTTTGGCTGCGGTCGATCAGGTAACTCTAGCAACTGTTGCACCAGGTATTGCCGAAGCACTTATTGCAACTGCAATTGGTTTGTTTGCCGCAATTCCTGCTGTATTAGCTTTTAACCATTTCACTGCTAAAAGTGAAAGTGTTTATTCTGATCGCGCTTTATTTGCTGAAGAGATGATTGCTTTATTGCAACGTCAATCTGTGGGTTCATCACAGGAAGATGCATAATGGCAATTCAGCGTTCAGGGCGCTTTGAGCGCATAAAAAAACCATTAAAAAGTGATATGAACGTCGTACCTTATATTGACGTTATGCTCGTGCTTTTGGTTATTTTTATGGTAACTGCCCCTATGATTACCAGTGGTATCAAGGTCGATTTACCTCAAGCAAATAACCATCCAATCGAATCAAAAGATATGCCAGCCATGGTAACAATTGGCAAAGATGGCAATATTTATCTTCAGTATGAAGATTACAAAGATAATGAACCATTATCTCGTGAAAAGCTTGAAGAAGTTTTAAGCGATGCTCAAAAACAAGCTGAACAAGAAAACAAACAACTCACAGTTTTAGTCAATGGTGATAAGTCTCGTCCTTATGGAGAAGTCGTATCATTGATGGCGAGTTTACAAGAAGCAGGTTTAACTCAAGTTGGCCTTCTGACAGAGCCTTTAAAATAAGCTATGAACAAAAATCAAAAGCCGCCCTTTAAACAAAATGCGATTGCATTGAGCTTTACACTCGGAGTTCATGCAATTGCCATTGTTGGCTTGCTTTTTTTAGGCTTGAGTAAACCACCTGAACAGCCAAAAAAGCTAACAACTATTTTAGTTAAGCCAGAAGATTTGCCTCCTCCTTTAGCAAAAGAAGTTGAACAAGAGACTACAGCTACCAATGAAGCAAAAGAGGTATTAGCCCCTATTGTGGATGAAACGCTTCCTCAAAATCTTCCGACTATGCCTCCTCCTCCAACAGCTCAACAACTTGCTGCTCAACAGCAAAAGACCGAACAGGCACAACAAGCTAAGCTAGCTGAGCAAAAACGTAAAGCTGAAGAAGCTGCAAAAATGAAACAAGCAGCGGAACAACAACGTAAAGAGGAAATACAAAAACAGCAGGCTGAAGCTAAAGCAAAATCAGAAGCCGAACAAAAGCGTAAGGCTGAACAAACGGCAAAAGCTCAAGCAGATGCCAAAGCTAAACAAGAGCAAAGTGAAGCTCGTAAAGCTGCTGAAGACGCTAAACGTAAAGCTGAGGCTGATGCAAAATTAAAACGTGAAGCTCAAAAGGCCGAAAACGCTAAGCTTCAAGCACAACAAGAAGCTAAGCGAAAAGCTGAGGCCGATGCGAAAGCCAAGCAGCAAAAAGCTGCCGATGACGCTAAACGAAAAGCTGAAGCTGCTGCTAAAGCTAAACAGCAAAAAGCTAATGACGATGCTAAACGTAAAGCTGAAGCAGATGCTAAAGCTAAGCAACAAAAAGCCAATGACGAGGCTAAACGTAAAGCTGATGCCGATGCAAAAGCTAAACAGCAAAAAGCTGATGATGCTAAACGCAAAGCTGAGGCCGATGCGAAAGCCAAACAGCAAAAGGCTGCTGACGATGCTAAACGCAAAGCTGAGGCTGATGCTAAAGCCAAGCAAAAAGCTGCTGACGATGCTAAGCGTAAAGCTGAAGCAGAGGCCGAAGCCAAAGCTGCATCTGCTCAAAAAGCACAAGAAGAAGCAGCTCAAAAGAAAGCTGAAGCTAAAAAAGTTGCTTCTTCAGCTAGACGCGATTTTGAACAAAAAATTCGACGCTCTTGGGACGTTCCAACTGGCAGTAGTGGTAAAACAGTTGGTGTTCGCTTCACTCTCTCCGATTCGGGAAGCGTTAACTCTATTGTGATCACGCGTTCAAGTGGTGATGATGCCTTAGACGCAAGTATTAAAGCTGCAATTCAAGCCGCAGCGCCCTATCCTATGCCATCAGATCCAGATGCAAGACGTGAAGCAAGAAGTGTTAGCTCTACATTTAGAGCGCAATAATTTTGAAAGAGTTACATGCTTTAAATAGTTTAAGGCATGTAACTATGCTACAAAATCAACAGTCACAAAAATACCTGCTATGACTTTAAACTTATGAATACGAGCCGCAAACACCTGCTATCTTTAGCACTGATCACTGCCTTAAGTCCTATTGCTTCTACTACTGCTTTTGCCCAGTTATATCTGGAAATTGCCAAAGCACCAGATCAGGCACCCAAAATTGCTATTGTCCCGTTTACCAACGACAATGGGCTCTATCCTATTGTTGAAACAGACTTAAACCGTTCTGGACGCTTTACAAGCTCATCTAAAAACTTACCTGCCAATGCTGCAATTAATCAGATTCAAGCTTCTGACTGGCAAGCCGCAGGTATTCCATATGTAGTTACGGGTCAAATTAAACAAACGGCTACAGGTTTTGAAGTTCACTACCAACTTTATGATGTACAAAAGCAACAATACATTTTAAATGAACTTTTAAATGTACCAGCTGCACGCATACGTCAGGCTGGCCATATGGTAAGTGATGCTATTTATCAAGCGCTTACTGGCATTCCAGGTGACTTTAGCGGCCGTATTGCATATGTGCTAAGAAATCCTGCAACACCAGCCGAGCGTTATACACTACAAATTGCAGATACGGATGGTGAACAACCAAAGACTGTTTTATCGTCTCGTGATCCAATTCTTTCTCCGGCATGGACACCAGATGCTAAAAAAATTGCTTATGTTTCTTTTGAAACTAAACGTCCAGCAATTTATTTACAGGATTTATCAACTGGAACACGTGAAGTTCTTACTAGTTTCAGAGGCTTAAACGGCGCACCAAGTTTCTCACCAGATGGCCAATCAATGCTGTTTACAGCTTCTATGAATGGCAACCCTGAAATCTATCAAATGGATTTATCAACTCGCCAAGTCAAACGCATGACAAATGACTCGGCAATTGATACCGAAGCACGTTACACACCAGATGGAAAATCCTTTATTTTCACTTCTGACCGTGGTGGCTCTGCCCAAATTTATCGTTATACCTTTGCTGATGGCTCAGTAAAGCGTTTAACATTTAAAGGGTCATTTAATGCACGTGGAACTCTGAGTGCAGATGGCAAAAAGATTGCACTTGTTCATCGCCCAAGTGGCAGCAGTTATAAAGTTGCAATTCAAGACATTAATACTGGCATCACCAATATTCTTACCCCAACTAGTTTAGATGAATCACCAAGTTTCTCACCAAATGGGCAAATGGTGGTCTACGCAACTCGTGAAGGCAACCGTGGCTTGTTGTCTATTATGTCTACTGATGGACGTTTCCGTATGAATTTACCAAGCGAACAAGGTGAAGTACGTGAACCAGCCTGGGCACCAAAATAACTTTTAATTCCATTGACGGAGATGATCATGAAATCAATCAAGTATTTAGCTCTACCCTTTCTTAGCGTAGCACTCGTAATGACAGGCTGTGCTAGCCGTAAACCTGCAGCGACTACCACGACTGGTACAAATCCAAGCACGGTAAACACTTCTGGTTTAAGTGAAGATGCTGCATTAAATGCTCAAAATTTGGCAGGTGCTTCGTCTAAAGGTGTAACTGAAGCAAATAAAGCGGCTTTGGCTAAACGCGTTGTTCACTTTGATTATGACAGCAGCGATTTATCTACTGAAGACTACCAAACACTTCAAGCTCATGCTCAGTTCCTTATCGCAAATGCAAATTCAAAAGTTGCATTAACAGGCCATACAGATGAACGTGGTACACGTGAATACAACATGGCTTTAGGTGAGCGTCGTGCTAAAGCTGTACAAAGCTATTTAATTACCAATGGTGTAAACCCGCAGCAACTTGAAGCTGTAAGTTATGGTAAAGAAGCTCCTGTTAATGCGGGACATGATGAATCAGCGTGGAAAGAAAATCGCCGCGTTGAGATTAATTACGAAGCAGTCCCTCCTTTATTAAAATAAGGGATATGCGTAAAAAAACGCTCATAATAATATGAGCGTTTTTTTATTACTTAAGAAGATTTCTTGTCTTCTTCATGATGTTGCATGGACTCAATCAAATCATGCTTATTAAAATCTTTATATTCAGGTTTTGCCTCATAATCTTTCCAAGCTTCCTGAACATTTTCTTTCGAAATTTCATCTAGATTGATTGGTTCACCTGCCGTGGGGGTCGCATCAAACTTCTTTGTTGTCATTTCGATTCTCCTAAAAATATACAATCCTTTGTAATGCAATCAACATACCATTTTAATTGGGGCTTGTAAGCATAAATCCAACACAAATAAAGTAAGATAATTTTTATTTTGTGACATTCTCATCTAGAATATGCCACGTATTTATCTGACTCATTTTGATGCTTGAAGCACAGGAGCGTTTTTTTATGTCCAACCTCACTTTGTCCCAATTTTTACAACAACAAAAAGGGAATCTAACACCTGAGTTGGCTCAAGTCATCGATACTATTGCCACTACCTGTAAAACAATCGACCAAGCATTACAAAAAGGTGCTCTGGCTGGTATTTTAGGTAGTGCTGGCAATGAAAATGTTCAGGGTGAAACACAGAAAAAACTTGATGTGATTTCGAATGACTATTTAATTGATGCTTTAAAAGTACACCCGCACGTAGGCGGTCTCGCTTCTGAAGAGCTTGATGAGTTCACACCTGCACAAGAAAATGGTAAATACCTCGTTTTATTTGATCCATTAGATGGCTCAAGCAATATCGATATTAATATGTGTGTAGGTACGATTTTCTCTATTTTGCCTGCAAAAAATGCAGTAACACAAGCAAACGATTTCATGCAAGCTGGTACACAGCAAGTTGCTGCTGGTTATGTGCTTTATGGTCCATCAACTATGATGGCTTTAACTGTAGGAAATGGCGTAGCATTCTTTACTTTAGATCCAGAAACTCAAACCTTCTTGCTTACTAATGAGAATGTACAGGTTGCAGCAGATACTCAAGAATTCGCTATTAATGCATCTAACCAACGTCATTGGGAACAACCCGTAAAACAATATATTGATGAATTACTCGCAGGCAAGACATCTGTTCGTGAAAAAGATTTCAATATGCGCTGGGTAGCATGTATGGTGGGTGATATTCACCGCATTTTATGTCGCAGTGGTATTTTCCTTTACCCATACGACTTAAAAGATCCGAAAAAAGCAGGTCGTTTACGTTTAATGTATGAAGCAAACCCAATGAGTATGCTTATTGAACAAGCAGGCGGTGCATCAACTACTGGCCGTGTACGCATTCTAGAGATTGAACCTACAGAACTTCACCAACGTGTACCTGTAATCATTGGTTCTAAAAATGAAGTTGAACGCGTAACAAGCTATCACTAATAATTTTAATTACTTAGGGCATCATAGTATGATGGTGCCCTTTTGTTGGATATTTTCTTATGGCGGTTATTTTTTTAGAATCAAAAGACAATGCAAAAATTAAACATTTGCGTGGATTAATCGAACTCAGTAACGCCCGAAAAAAGCACCAACAAACCGTTCTTGAAGGCACACATCTTTGCTTGGCTTGGTTACAACAGCAAAAAAAGATTTTTTCTTTATTTACTACAGAACAAGCATTAGAACACGAAGATTTAAAGAAAATAACAGAACTACATCAAGGCCATATCTTTGTTATTAGTGAAGTTTTATATAGAGATTTAAGCACATTAGGTACAAGCTTACCTTGTTTAGCGATTATTGATCTACCTAAAACTGCATCAACCATCGACTACAATGTAGACACCTTAATTCTAGAGAATATTCAAGATCCGGGTAATGTAGGTACTTTGCTACGTTCAGCAGCAGCAGCAAATATTAAACAAATCATTTGCACACAAGGCTCTGCATCACTTTGGTCACCACGAGTTTTAAGAGCAGGTATGGGCGCTCATTTTAGCTTACATTGTTTTGAAAACTTCCAGCTGACAGATATCCTTCCAAAATTTCAAATCCCGGTTTTTGTTACTAGCTCTCATCGCTCAACTAGTCTTTACTCAAAAGACCTTTCTAAACCGTGTGTGTGGATTTTAGGAAATGAAGGTCAAGGCGCTAGTGAGTATGCATTAGATCACGCACAATCAGTGACTATTCCTCAACCGGGTGGACAAGAGTCATTAAACGTGGCAATTGCAGGATCTATTTGTTTTTTTGAGATGGTCCGCCAACGCCAATAAAACGTTAATTTATTTTACATCGCACATATTTGTGAAAAAAATCAATTACACTAGTAAAAAATAACCGATTGTTGTCAACCTCCCACCTCGTTTCAACGTTATATAAGAGATATATTGAAGATAAGGTGGGTATGTCCAATGACAGGATTTTCCATCTCCATGGATTTAGCACCGAAAAAGTCTCGATCGGAAACATCTAGTGCTCATGCCAGCACGGCTGAGCAACGCCTGAAAGTTTTTATGCAAGATGTTACTGGTCGTGCTTTGGTGATGATGGAGAGTGCTACCCAAGGTCAACAAGGTATTGCGATGGATTTGGTACAAGAAGCATTTATTGCTTTACACAAATCTTACGCCGATAAAAGTACTGAAGAATGGTATCCCCTGTTTTACACTATTTTGAATAACAAACTTCAGGATTGGCGCCGCAAAGAAGCTCGTAGAGCAAACCCATTTTCATTCTTCAAAAAAGTTAGCCTGGATAATGACGACGACGAAGTTATCGATGTAGTTGATGAAAAAGCTATTAATCCTGCAGATTTTCTCGATCAAGCGGTAACGATAGAGGAAATTCGGGAAGCAATTGAAAAACTACCTGTTCGTCAACAACAGGCATTTATGTTACGTGCGTGGGAAGGGTTTGACACCCATACAACAGCTCAGATCATGAACTGTACCGAAGGTAGTGTGAAAACCCATTATCACCGAGCAATTCAGGGACTTAGAGAATACTTGGCACATTTAAATCCCTTGGGAGGTTCTGATGAATCATGATGATTTCACTAAAAAGGTGACATCCAAACTTGATAGTTTGGCAGATCACCATAAAAATAAAACAGTGGTCATGAATCATGTGCTTGACCATATTCAACAAAAACCAGCCTCTTATTATAGTGTCTGGAAAATGACTGGTTTCGCACTTGCCGCAGCAATTACAGGTTTTGTGATTCTGCCTAACTCAGTCGAAATTGTGGATAAGCCACAAAATCAAGTGATCGTAAATCCTAAATTATCTCCACAAATGGTGGAAGATTTAGAGATGTTAATGGTGTTGGGTGAGGATAAAGTACAACATGGCAGCTAAAAAATTAGCGCTTATCCTGTGTTCATTAAGTTTCTTGCAAACAAGTTTTGCAGGTTTTGAACGCTTTTGGATTTTTTCTAAAGATGCCAATGCACAAGTCGATGACACATGGGATGCCCTTTCCGAAGAAGAGCAACGTGCAGTCATTAAACGTTACCAGAGTTTAAAAGAGCTACCAGCGAATCAAAGCACCAACTTACAGCAACGTATGGACTGGTTTACTCAACTTCCTGAAGCTGAAAAACAAAAAATGCGTGAAGCATGGCAAAAAATGAGTACTCAAGAGCGAAAAGACTTACGTGAGCGGATGCTTAAAGCGAATGGTGAAGAAAAAACAGCGATTCGTGAAGAATACATGAATAAGTATTTAGAACACTAACCTCTTATTCAGTTATCAAAGATAAGACATCTATTCACTTAATTATTTGATCTTATTTCTTATAAAAAGCCTCCAATTGGAGGCTTTTTTATTCTTTAAGTTTATTTACGGTAGCGTCTATAAGCTGCTAAACCAAGTAAAGAGGCTAAAGATAAAATCCCGAAGCTACCACCGCCGCCTCCACCACGTGTATCATCTGTAGTCGTAGCAGTACTTAGAAGGTTAATTGTGCCAGCTTTAGGTGAAATTTTCCCATCAGCGTCATAAACGTTATAGCTTAACGAGTCATTAAAAGTATTAAATACGTTATTTGCCTGAATATAGATATTTCCGCCATAACAAATTCTATCCTTGTCATCTTTCGGACATGGCCCTTCTCGATCAGCCTTAATTACTTTAAAAATACCATCTTTCGAAGTTTTGCTTGGTAAATAGATGGGTAACTCTACGCCTTTTTCATTTACCCAAAATTGTGATTTAGGCTTTAAAAGCGTATTTATAGGGCCGTCACCATCATCGTTAGCATATTTAAGTAAATTCAATGGAATAATTTCATTTGCAAGATATTTAAAGGTAATTGTCCCATCACCAGAAACTGGTTCTATATTATTAAAACGAGCTTTTATCAGACCGCTTGAGCTTAATTTATTATCAGCTGTTGTAATTGTATATTTACAATAAGCATAGGTACCAGCTTGAGTCACCGTATCGTCTTTGCGATAAAAAACAATTTGCTGTAAAGCACTATTCCACTCACAGAATACCTTGTCCTGATCAGATAGATCTTTAACTTGTTGAGCATCATATTTATCATCAAGAGATCCAATACCTAATGGCTCAGTTGCAATACGATAATCTGTGGTGTTGAAGAACTTCAGCACATGATTAGCGTCTTCAGTCGGTAAAGGTAAATCATAGTTCTTTAAATCAAGATAGATTGCGCGATATTTAAGATTTGCCTTAGTTGTATCAAGTAGGTTTTTAAACTCAGCTAAACGTACTTTATAGTAAGTAATAAAGTTATAAGGTGTCTTAGGGTCTTTAATATAATTATCAAATAAATCATAATTTTGTTGATAAGTATCAATTAAAGTTGTTAATGAAATATTACTAACATCCTCTAAATCACCTGAAGTGAGCTTCATTAACTCTACAGAACCAATATCACAACTATTACGACTTTCTGGCTGATAATATGAGGTAATGTCTGCCAAACGATTTAAACCACGTTGGTCAATTGTGGCACAACTTCCTTTACTATCTTGATCAACGTCAATTAAATCTGTGCTAGAAGAAATATTTTTTGGATAGTAAATAGGTAAAAAGCCTGTATAAGCTGTTGCTGGTTCTACTAAAGGACTTAGCAGATTACTAAAAGATTGTGTACTTATATCAATATTCGTATGGCCATCTGGTAAAGACTCTTTTGGTATATCACATTTTGCTGTTGCTGATGTCCAGTCAAGTGCATTGAAGTCCAGCATTAAACTTACACTCTTTTGCTCTGCTGCCGCACCTAAAAGATATTTACAGGCATAACTTCCGGTATTATAAGCCAATACGTTAAAACTTAGCTTTTTTGCGCCCAATTTGTCGTAGAGGAAAGTACTATTCGCGTTGTTTTCAACAATTGTATTATTTAAAAGTACTAAAGTACTACTTGAACTTAAAATACTTGATGTATTGGCTGGATTATTGGTATCACCAGTAAACTTAATAATACTGCCACTAGTACTATTCGCTATATTTTTTGCAATGGTATTAACCGATAATGTCGCACTAGGTTTACCACAGAACTCAAATGTACTTGTTGAAGCTGTATTACCATTATTCACAATACTATTTGATGTAAGGGTAATGGTACGTGGTGCGTAGACAGTGTCACTAAAACACCCCATTGATAAAACACTACCTTGTGTTGCGTTATTACCTTTAAATAGTGAATGATTTACTGACAAAGTAATATTAGGTGAAGCTAAATAAATTGCTCCACCGTTTGTTGCTTGGGATGATAAAATCTGACTATTTTGCAAAGCGATATCAGCACCAGCATAAATCGCGCCCCCCTGGCCAGTTGTAACACCATTTTCAAGAATTACATTATTTAAGGTCAAGGGCTGTTTATAGGTAGTCGTATTGAAAATGCGTGATTTACCTTGAGCATTAATACGTGTTTGTAAGTCAAGTTGTGCAGGATAATCATTAGTTAATACACTTTTTTTCTGCCAATCTACGGGATCAGCACCAAAAATAGCAATATTAGTATTTGGAACTAATTCCTTATCTAGAGTGTAAATTCCTGCTTTAAGCTGAATCGATTTTTGAGTAGTTTCCCGTGTATCAATTACAGTACATCCACCATACGATTTACGCAACTCAGCTGTTTTTATCGCTTCACGCAATGAACAGGCATTAGTATTTTCACCATCTTCATCGTCAAAAGTTGTAACATCAATTCTTCCAGTCGTTGTATCTGCAAATAATGGCATCGCAGCAATCACAGCTAATGCTAATAAAGCCTTTTTATAATTTTTCATAGCCTTTATCATCCTTGATTATGACTTTAAACGTCTTAAAGCAATTAAGCCAAATAGACCTAAAACTAAACCACCACCTACACTTCCCCCGCCACCCGTGCTTACAGATTTATCTTCAATACCTGATGGTGGATCTTGCACGATTTGAACTGGAACAGTTAGATAAACATCCGCAGCATCATTAAAACGTGTGGTAGTAGTAACGACTAATAGATTAAATACATCTGCTCCATGCCAGTTCCCATTTGGAACATAAGTTAAATTTCCCTGAGCATCAATGGATAAAGTCCCTTTAGATGGTGTACTGGTTTGAACAATCTTCATACACCCAGACTGCCAGGCTTGACCATCTGTTCTTTTTCCAAACATTTTTTCACATGTTTGTGGAGAAACTAACTCTCCATCACCTACAACATCGGCAATATTAAATTTGGCAATTTCTCCATACTTAATATCTTGACCATGTGTACTGATATCATCGCGGTTGATAATTAACTCAATCGCCCCTAAATCACATAACTCATCATAACCACTTCGATTCTTTCCACGTTGATCTTGCTTTTCACAACTCGCCAAACCGACAGAAGTTCCATCGCTATATAAACGACCTTTGTTAATTAACAATGATTGCGAAAGACTAGTATATTTATCTAAAACTCGAGGTTTAAAGAATCCTAAAAAACTATCACTCGGTGTTGAATACGGACATAACAAACCATCTGCTGGTGGAACATCACAAGTTCCTTCATCTGCATTTCCAGCAATTAGTTTTTCACTTGCAGGGTATAGAATATTTGGTAACTCTGCAGAAGCATTACGGTTACATTCCGTTGTTACTAAATTACTCTGCACAATCGTTTTATCTGTTGTAGATACCTTACAGTTTGTCGTATTACCTACTAAAATACTATTAGAGACAGATGCTTTTCCTTGTGGGGCATCAAAATACAAGCCTCCCACATTTTTAATCATAGTAATATTATTGATCACCATTCCATCACGGACATTTGCAATAAAACTACCCTTATTATGAAAAATCGTACTATTACTTAAACCAATAATACGAGAGGTTAAATATCCGCCCGTACTTTCATCTGCAAATTTAGTTTCAGCATGAAATAATGCACCATCTGCAGCAGTTACTTCATTATCACGCACTACAGAGCGAGTAATATAGTAAAGTGGCATATCACTATATAAAACGCCTCCCTGACTTGCTTTATTATTCTGAATCAAGCTATTAGTGATCGTTACCGAACCCGCTGTTTTTGTAGTATTTGATAAATTACCAGCGTTATAAATTGCTCCACCATTTGTTGCATATCCATCCATTAAACGAGAATTTTGAATAACCAATTGTTCATGGTTATAAATCAATCCACCGTTACCTTGAGGTATTACACTCTTTAGGCCAGCACCCTTTAAATTGACATCAATAAATGAAACTGTAAAAGAGGCTTTTTCAACACTACCATCATCTATACGGAATAATTGATCCGTACCTATCATTTTAATCGTTGCATTATGCGAATTGGGTGCACCTTCATCAACTAGAGTAGAATCATTTTTTGCTGTACTAATAGCTACAGGAACGGTAATTACTATACTTTTACTTAGAGTATATTCTTTATCACGCTGCAAAATAATATTTGAAGAAGCATCTTTATTTCCGCAACCGTTATAACCGTTTGCATATTTTTCAACTTCCGCAGCATTAGAAGATGCACGATATTTTAGAAATTGTATCGCTTCACGTAATGAACAGACTGTGTTATCGACGTCTTCATCAGTTGTAGTTGTGACTTGAATATCGGCAGAATAAGCGTGTCCAGCAGTAGCCAATAAAGCAAAAGCAATGCTCCGTTTGAGCATACCCATCTCCTTACATCTTTTTTCATTTTTCTTTGTCAATATTGCAAAATTTCCGCTTTTGCAATCGCATCCTTTGTGCGTACTTTGTCACAGGAAGTAGAATTTCTCAAGACATTTTGGTCGGTCTGTAGAGTCATTTTTGAGCTAAATTACAAAAAGCTTCGTAGATCTAAAAAAGTTTTTTAAATACAAAAAAGTGGCGTATTAAAAAATTAAAAGAGAATTTGGAAGAAATAAATATAACTATTCTGAAATAAAAAACTTATGTAGGGAAAGCCCTTTTTTAATTGTATGAGTTTAATTTAAGCAAAACAGCAAACTTAAGTTAAAGAAACTATTGTTGATACTCATCAATCAAAGCGTAAATTTGTCTTAAAGTCGCATTAGAAAGTTTTGTTTTTTCGCCTTTGAGCAGTTTTTCTAACTGAGCAACAGTTTGCAGTAAAAGAGACGCTTGATGAGGACCATGTAATAATAAGTAGTCAACAATTTGTTGGTCAAAATGAATACCCCGTCTAGCCATTACAGATGTCACCAAGGCATAGCGGTCTGCATATAGACTTCCACTTGGCACTTTTACACTAACGGCTTGTGTAAGTCGTGATTGTAGGTCCGGTAATTCCAGCTTTAATTCAATCGGTGCTACACGCGACGAAAACACCAGTTGTCCTTCGTGATTATTCATTAAATGAAAAACAGCTTTCTGCCAGTGAGGCACACCACTAATCGATTCAATATCATCCAAAGCAACAAGATCATAATGTTCTAAAGAGGTAATTGCCTCAATAGGTGCATCAAGCAGTTCGAGTAAAGATACTTTAATAGCAGATTTGCCTATTTCTAAATAAGAATCACAAATTGCAGAAAGTAAATGACTCTTCCCCGTCCCCGCTCCACCGTAAATATAGAACCTACTCACCAGACCAGCATGTAGTTGACGCACGGCATCGACTACATGCCCCCAACCCGGTCCCGAAAAATCACTGATTCGGGCATCAAGTTGAGGTTCTATATCCAGTTGGAGTTGACGCATATATTGAATTAACCTTGAAATTATTTCTGGTTAGGAGATTTTAGTTCATCTGTATCTTGCTGTGTTTTAACTTCAAGATCAAGCTTAGTACTTTCAGTTTGTACATGAATTTGCTCAATATCGCCATGTTGGATCACTAATGTAGATGGCGGAGCATAAAGTGAGCTTCTTTCGTAATTCTCTCTTAAATGCTTCAACAACACTACAATAACCGCAGCAACAGGCAATGCAATTAACATTCCCAAGAAGCCTGCAAGCTGTGCACCTGCCAATACTGCAAAAACAACTGCTACAGGAGATAAACCAATTTTATCACCCAGTAGGAATGGCTGTAGGATATAGCCTTCTACCGCTTGGCCAATCATAAAGACGATACCAACCAGTAATAGATGCATCCAATCCAAGCCAAACTGGAACAGGCTAGCAATAACAGCGGCAATAATACCTACGGCAAAACCTAAATAAGGAATAATACTAGCAAGCCCTGCCACCATACCAATAATCAGGCCAACCTCCAAACCGATGAGCTGTAAACCAACTGCATACACTACGCCAAGCAATAGCATGACAAGAAACTGACCTTTAACAAATGCCCCTAAAACGCTATGGCATTCACCAACGATCTGTAAAGTAGTTGCTTCATATGGACGCGGAATGAGGCGGCGTAAGTTTTGTAACATACGTTCCCAATCAAGCAAGAAATAGAAAGCAATAATTGGAATTAAAACAACTGTTCCACCAATCTGAATAAAATTCAAACCAGATTGAGCCAGTTTTAATAACACTGCCTGAATGCTGTCTGCGCTATAGTTTGTTTGGACATATTCCATGACAGCTTTAGACAACTGCTCTGTGTCAATTTCCATTTGCTGGACATTAAATGTCGAAGACACCCAAGGTAAAAAGGTAGCGTTAATCCAGTGAATACCTGCTGGAATACTATCTCGGGCATAAACTAATTGTTTCCAAATCAGTGGAACTAAATACCAGAGTGCAATAGTTAAGGTTACACCTATTCCGACAAATACCACGCTAATTGCTAACCAGCGAGGCAATTTCATTTTTACCAGCACATCAACAAGTGGACTGAATAAATAAGCCAGGAAAAAAGCACCGATAAAAGGAATGACTACAGGCTTGAGTAAGTACAACACCCATACCAGCAATACAATACCTGCGAGTAAAAAAATACGGCGCAGTATACGATCTTGCATAAAATCTAGCCTTTTTTGATTTAATCGTTATAAATGAAAAAATATTTTTATTAAAGATAGCATTTTCGAGCATAAATAACATAAGAGTTTCGTATATTCAGGTTATAATCTGCCGCCAATGCGGAGACTTCATTTATGAGCAACTCAACTTCTACCCCAAATACCGGTTTAAGCTACAAAGATGCGGGTGTCGACATTGAAGCGGGCGACGCACTGGTCGATCGTATCAAGTCAGTCGCTAAACGTACAAGTCGTCCTGAAGTAATGGGCGGGCTTGGTGGCTTTGGTGCACTATGCAAAATTCCTAAAGGTTATGAAGAGCCTGTTTTAGTTTCTGGAACCGATGGTGTAGGAACTAAATTACGTTTGGCCCTTAATCTCAATCGTCATGACACAATCGGCCAAGACCTTGTGGCTATGTGTGTAAATGACCTTTTAGTTTGTGGCGCAGAACCATTATTCTTCCTTGATTATTACGCGACTGGTCACTTAAATGTTGACGTTGCTGCAAATGTTGTTACTGGTATTGGTAAAGGTTGTGAGCTTGCAGGTTGCGCACTTGTAGGTGGTGAAACCGCAGAAATGCCAGGCATGTACGAAGGCGAAGATTACGACCTTGCTGGTTTTGCCGTTGGTGTTGTTGAGCAAAGCAAAATTATTGATGGCTCTAAAGTAAAGTCTGGTGATGTACTTATTGGTGTTGCATCAAGTGGTGCTCACTCGAATGGTTACTCATTACTACGTAAAATTTTAGACGTTAAAAACGTTGATTTAACTCAAACGATTGATGGTCGTCCTCTTGCTGATGTAGCAATGGAACCAACTCGTATTTATGTAAAACCGGTTCTTGAACTCTGCAAACAAGTTGATGTTCATGCTATGGCGCACATTACTGGTGGTGGTTTACCAGGTAACTTACCTCGTGTATTGCCAAATGGTGCTCAAGCGGTTATTGACGAATCTTCTTGGGAATGGCCTGAGTTGTTCCAACTTCTACAACGCGAAGGCAATGTAGAACGCTTTGAAATGTACCGTACATTTAACTGTGGCGTAGGTATGGTTATTGCTGTTGATGCAAATGATGCTGAAAAAACAATTGAAGTACTTAATGCTCAAGGTGAAAAAGCTTGGAAAATCGGACATATCCAAGAAAATGCTGAGTCAGTGGAAGGTGCAGACGAAAAAATTCGTGTGATCTTTGCATGATAAAAATTGCTGTTCTAGTCTCTGGGAATGGCAGTAATTTACAGGCCTTGATAGATGCAAATCTATCAGGGCAAATTGTAGGTGTACTGTCTAATAAAGCAGATGCTTATGCCCTAGAGCGTGCTCAAAAAGCCAATATTGCTACCGCTGTTATCTCCCATAAAGACTTTCCTACACGCGAAGTGTTTGATGAGGCAATGCATCAGCAACTCTTGGCTTGGCAAGTAGATTTAGTTATTTTAGCTGGCTTCATGCGCATTTTAACACCAACCTTTGTCAACAAATGGCAAGGGAAAATGCTGAATATACATCCCTCGCTTCTTCCAGCTTACAAAGGTGTGAATACTCATCAACGTGTTTTAAACACAGGTGATCGTTTGCATGGTTGTACCGTACACTTTGTAACTGCTGAACTGGATTCTGGTCAATCTATTGCCCAGTCAGCTATTTCAGTTAAAGAACATGATACTGTCGACTCATTGGCAGATCGAGTACACACACTTGAGCACTTTATCTACCCACAAGTTGCAGAGTGGCTGTGTAACGGTCAACTTACATGGAAAGATGGACAAGCCTACTTCCGTAATCAAGTTCTAAAAGACCCTATTCGTTTTGCAAGCTGGTAAAATATTTTACTAACAAACAAAAAATAAAAAAGGACATGCTAGCATGTCCTTTTTTATTCACTTAAAAATCAATTTAGTTAGTGGCTGATCAATTTCTTTATAGAATTTACTGTATCAGTAGGATGTTCTAGAGGGAACATATGGCCCCCTTCAACTACAGTAAATGGGATTCCCATTTTTTGCTTTGCCATTTGAGGAAAGCCTCTTTTTAAGAAATCACTTCCTTTACCCACCACTAAATGCACGGGCATCTTAGGTTTTGGCATAGGCAGCCACCACCAAGAAGGATTTTTACGGAAAATTGCAACTTCATCTTCACGAGAAATCGTTAAAGTTACTCCACCGCGAATCGAATCTTCTTTCAAAGCATAATCAATATAAGCCTGAAAACAATCTTCATCAAAATCTTTATAAAATCCTTTAGGACGAAGTAACTCAGCCGCCTGCTCTCTGGATTCCCAATGTTCACGACGACGTGCAGATAAGCCCGCCGGTGTCATCGCATCAACCAATTTAGGACGAAATAATTTTGCCATATGAAAAGCAAATGAATATCGCCCTAAAATAAGAGGCGGATCTAACATAATGACTTGAGAAAACAGTTCAGGACGTCGAAAAGATGCCATTAATGTTAAAACCGAACCAAGAGAATGGCCTAATCCGATGACTTTACGTCCTTTCGCCTGACGCACAATACTATCAATAACTTGATCAACCAAAGCAGGCCAATGGTTAGTCACAGGATAACGTTTGTCAGGACCAATGAGTGGAACATAAATTACGTCATACTCATCTTTTAATTGATCAAACAATTTTTGATACACCATAGATGGCACACCATTGGCATGCGCAAAGTGTATAACCGGTTTTACTGACATACCGTTATCCTAAAAATACAGATTTATTGTAATTTTGCGCTTTGACTAGTCTGCACCTCTTGAGCAATAGATTCACTTACTCCTTGCCCGATTTGTGCCCCCATACGACCCAAAATGGATTGTAGTGGGTTACGCTCAATTGTGTAGTCAACTTTATTATCAAGGTTTAGTTCACGCATCAAGCTCGTAATATTACCTGAACGGTCAGCAACACCTAATTGAATTGCTTGTTCACCCGTCCAGAATAAACCAGAAAAAATAGCTGGATCATTCGATTTCAAACGCTTTCCACGGCCTTCTTTCACTGCGGTAATAAAGTGAGTATGAACATTATCAAGAACAGATTGAATATGTTGCTTTTGAGCAGGATCAATCGGTTTTGTCATACTTAAAATGTCTTTATTCGTTCCGGCAGTTAAAGTGCGGTCTTCAATACCGAGCTTCTGAGCTAAACCAGTGATACCATAGTTAGGCATGATTACACCAATTGAGCCCACTAAACTTGATGGGTTGACAATAATCTCATCCGCAGCAGAAGCGATATAGTACGCACCCGATGCTCCCATATCACCAATAACGGCATAAACTTTCTTATCAGGGTGCTGTTTTTTTAAATAACGAATTTCCTGCCAGATTTCATCAGACTGAACTGGAGAACCGCCAGGTGAATTAATGTTAAGTGCAACAGCCTTACTATTTGAGGCTTCAAAAGCACGTTTAAGCGCTTTATTCGTATCTTCACTATTTACCGCTTGATTACTCGAAGCATCAATTGTTCCAATAATATCTACCACTGCCAAATGAGCACTACTGCTACTTACAGCAGAGCCTTCTTTGCTGGTTGAACAGCCTTTGCCCATGAGTACAATAATGAGTAGTAAATAAATAAAAGTTAATGTTTTAAAGAAGATACCCCAACGACGACTACGGCGTTGCTCTTCTACTGAAGCGAGTACAGCCTTCTCAAGAATTTGCCATTCTGGTCCATTTTGTTTAGGGATTATAGGTTCATTTTGTGGTTTTGGTGGCCAATCGGACATAAAATTCCAATCCAAATCAATCTAAAATGATGTCATTATATACGTTGATTTGATAAAAACTGTCTAAATTATATGATTTCATTTATAATATTTTTATCTTTTTTTACTTGTTGCCTCCTTTTTACCGCGATAGATGACCAAACTAGATGTAAAAAGCATGAACTATTACTTACTCAAAACTTTTAGCCGTCAACCCATTCAATTTGGACGTTTTATTGCCCGTATGTTGGCAGGGTTAGTCAATACTTTAAAAATTACTAGAACATCAAAAAGTATAGAACTTAACTTACAAATTGCACTTCCCCACTTAACACCACAGCAACGAATAGATATTACACAACAAGCTATTCGTAACGAGTTAACCTCATACTTCGAGTTTTTAAGTATTTGGGGCTCATCAAATAGTAAGAATATTTCACGTATTCACCATATTGAAGGTGAACATTACTTTCATGAAGCACTGGCAGCAAAAAAAGGTGTGGTTTTGATTGTTCCACATTTTGGTACATGGGAAATCATGAATGCTTGGTGTGCCCAGTTCACTTCCATGACTATTTTATACAAGCCTGTAAAAAATGAAGATGCAGACCGTTTTGTTCGAGAAGCACGTAGTCGTGAACAAGCCAACTTGGTACCTACCGATGAGACTGGTGTTCGACAAATTTTTAAAGCACTCAAACAAGGCGAAACCACTGTAATTTTACCCGACCATACACCTAATGTTGGTGGGGATATGATCAATTATTTTGGTGTACCGCTTGCCTCAAGTAATTTAAGTGCCAAGCTCATCCAAAAAACAAAAGCCAAAGCATTATTTCTTTATGCGATTCGTAATGAACACGACGGTTTTACGATGCATATTGAACCTATGGATGAGAAGATTTACGAAGGTAATGCCGATGACGGAACCTTTGTTATTCATCAAGCCATTGAACAACTGATCCAGCACTACCCAGAACACTATCACTGGAGTTATAAACGTTTTAAAGCAAATCCCGCTTTAGATAATATTTACAATATTAATCCGAATGAAGCACTTCAAATTGTAGATAGACTTAAAGCAGAAGCTTCACAAATTCCTGTGAAGCCAAGTACGCTCGAAACGTCGAGTGTATAAAACCATCTCTTGATTGCGAGATACAAAGCTTAATGTTCCTTGCTCAACTGTGCTTTTAAATGGAATATTAAGTGCTTGTACTCTCGCTAAAACCTCTTTGCTTGGATGACCATAACGATTATTAAAGCCAGCAGAAGCAACAACAAGCTTGGGGTTTAACGTCGCTAAGAAGTCGTAAGCTGAACTATGTTTACTTCCATGATGACCTAATACCAGAACATCTACCTTGAAATCAGGATATTCTTTCATGAGTTGATATTCTGCTTCCCACCCTGCATCACCCATAATTAAATAATTTTGATAGCCATTTATCTGTTTTAAATGAATATAAACCACACAAGAATATTGATTTTGATTTGAAGAAACTAAGTTTAAATCTTTTTCTTTAGGCCAAAGGATTTCAATATCTAATTGTGGATATTGCCATTTTTGACCTTGATGACAATAGGTAAATGGTTCTTTAATTTGCTCTGTCCATCGTTCATTTGATATGACTTGTTTAATAGGAAAAGCCTGAGCGATTGAAGGAAATGCTCCGCTATGATCTTGATCAAGATGAGACAGTACGACGTGATCCAGTTGTTTAATTCCCTTTTGACGTAAATATGGAATCACCACATTTTGACCAATACTAAAAGCTTTCTCATCATAAGACCCACCCGTATCGATGAGCCATGTCTGCTGCGGGTGCTGCAAGAAAATAGCTTGCCCCTGTCCTACGTCTATAATATTTAATTGAACTTGCTGGGACGACTTATCTGGAATGATCAAGGGTAAACAGCATATTAGCCCCCAAGATTTTGGTAAAACCCCACGCGGTAAAAATAAGATAATAATAACGAAGCTAAGGCAAACTAAAGCAAGTGGTGTCAGGCTAAAACCTTGTAATGGTAGAGATAACTTTTCTAAAAGATTAAAACATGACAGTACTATACTAATCAGGACGTCATTAATTTGAAAAAGTAAATTTCCGAATGATTTAAAAATAAGCCATACACAAGCTGCAAAAATATTTAAAGGAACAATCACTCCTCCGAGTAAAGGAACTGCAATAATATTTGTAAAAGGAGCAACCCATGAAATCTGTTGAAAGAAAATCAGCATTAAGGGACATAAGGCAATAAATATTTTGCCTTGAGATTCAATTAAAATTTTACTGAAAAGAATGATTCTAGATAACAGACTAGTTGAAACAACATTTGGAGCCTGCTCTATAGTTTGATAAATCCGTAATAAAATAAAGCAAGAACCATAAGACAGCCAAAAACCTGCGGATAAAACACTGAAGGGATCGAAAAGTAAAAGTAGACTTGCACTATAAACCAAGAGTGAAAATGGTTTAACAGGCACTTTAATCAATACCAAAGAAGCAAATAAAAATACTGAGAGTAAAGTTCTTAAGGCAGGAATTTCAAAACCAACAAATGCCGTATAAATCAAAACACCAAAACATAATGGAATCATGGTCCAAATTTGTTTAGGTTGACGCAAATAAAGCTGCGGATAATAACGTCTTATTAATTGATGTAATACCCAAGACAACATGATAGCAAAAATGAGTACATGAGGCCCTGAAATGGCTAACAGATGAGAGATTCCTAATTCCTTAAATTGATTTTTAATCTCATCATTTAAGAGACTTTCGTCCCCTGTTAACAAAGCTAATAACAGACCTTTATTTTGCAAAGGAGATTGTTTTAACATTAATCTAAATGTTAGGCGCAACTTTTCTACATTTAACTTTTGTCTGTTAAAGAATTTTTGTTGCTCTTTTAAATGATGTTGATAACCCAACTGATAAATTTCATCAGAGCTTAAAGGCTCAATATGCTGAACACTAAAAGCGGACATTATATTTCGTTGAATGAACCATTGTTCTTGGTCAAAAACACCAGCCAATGCGTAACTATGAGCAGGTTTGGTTTTGCCAGAAATTCGATAATAATGACCTAATTGTAATTTTGGCTCATCTATAGCTGAGATTACTTTTTGATTTTTTAAATATAATAGCCAATTGACGGGATGTAGGGACTGCCCTAGTACCTGAACGGGTTGTTGTGTTTTATCTTCTTTTTCTTCACTTATACGATCGACATACACGATAATATCTAAAGATTTAAGCTGCGTTTGTCGCAGTTCTAATCTTTCATTTAAGGCATGCTGAGCATATTGATGTCCTATAGTAAAAAGACTAATAGCACAGACTAGACAGTAAATGGTTTTTAATATGGGGCGATTTAAGAATAAATTTCTCTTAAAAATATAAAGAATAAAGCCGATAACAAGCAAGACTTTACCTAACCACCCATATTGCATTATTAAAGGGATATCTATCCCCATAAATACAATACCCCCAATCCACCCCATTAAAATAAGTTTTAACATTCAAGTCATATCGTTATCTTTTTAGGGGCAAAATTAAAGCCCAACTCAGTGGGCTTTAACAATGTGATTTAATGACAATTTTTAAGAACCACTCACCCATAGTCCATCTTGCATGTGCAAAATAGAATCAGCAGCCTGAGCTAAATGCTCATCATGGGTCACAATTAACATCGCCATGTTGAGTTCTTTCTTCAGATCGGTCAGTAACTCAAAAATACCTAGAGCTGTTTTACGGTCTAAATTACCTGTAGGTTCATCAGCCAGAACAACCGCAGGTTTAGTGACTAAAGCACGCGCTAAAGCCACACGTTGGCGCTCACCACCCGAAAGCTCCCCTGGCTTATGATCCATACGATGAGATAACCCAACTCGATCAAGTAAATATTCAGCTTGCGCTTTTACAGATTTAAATTGGCTATCTGCACGAAGCATTAAAGGCATCGCGACATTTTCAAGCGCAGAAAACTCAGGTAATAAATGATGAAATTGATAAACAAAACCGAGGTATTGGTTGCGCTGAAAACCACGTTCAGCTTCACCTAAATTATCAAAACGCTGACCATTTAAAAATACTTGCCCTTGAGTTGGCTGCTCTAAACCACCTAGTACATGAAGCAAAGTACTTTTACCAGAACCACTCGCACCAACAATCGAAACAAACTGCCCTGCTTCAACTTGTAAAGAAAGACCTTTAATGACTTCAACTTTAGATTTACCGTCATCAAAATGTTTATATATTTCTTTCGCTTCTAAAACAATTTTACTCATAGCGCAGAGCCTCGGCAGGTTGAACTTTGGCAGCACGAAGCGCCGGATAAATAGTCGCCAAGAAGCTTAAAAGTAAAGAAACAATCACGATAATCGTCACATCTTGCCATCTCAAATAAGAAGGAAGGTAATGTACAAAGTAAGCATCAAATAGATTTAAGCCCAACACATTGTTAAACCATGAAATGATATCGCTAATGGTTAAAGCTAAAATTACACCTAAAACCGTACCTGCAACTGTACCAATCACCCCAATCACGGTACCTTGAACCATAAATATTTTAGTGATCATCGACGGCGAAGCACCTAATGTACGCAAAATTGCGATATCAGATTTTTTATCAGTCACCACCATGACCAATGATGAAACAATATTAAATGCTGCAACCACAATAATAAGGACAAGCAATAAACCGACTAGAGTTTTTTCCATTTGAATGGCATTAAATAAATTACCATGCGTATAGGTCCAGTTCGTAGCATAGAAATTGTTTGGTAAACTTTTTACTAAGTCGTCAGCAACTTGTGGCGCTGCAAAAATATCATCTAGTTTTAAACGGACACCTTGGGCACCATCTGGTAAGCGTAATAAAGTTGAAGCATCGTATAGGGCGATATAACCCACCATAGAGTCGACTTCAGCGCCTACACTAAAAATACCAACCACTTTAAAACGCTTGAAACGAGGTACAACACCTGCTGGAGACGGTGTTGCTTCTGGTAAAACCAATGTCACACTATCATTTAGACGTAAGCCCAATGAATCAGCCATATCTTTACCAAGAACAATACCAAATTCACCTTTTTTAAGTGAATCTAAGCTTCCGGCAACAATATGATTTTGAATAATAGAGACATTCTTTTCATATTTTGGGTCAATACCCGTCACCATAATACCAGCGACTTGCCCTTGCGCAGTTAACATACCTTGCAATTGCGTAAAAGGTGCAACCCCTGTTACATGTGGATGATGTTCAACTCGCTTCACGAGTTCAGGCCAATCCGTGAGGATTTGTGTAGATGAAACTGTTGCTTGCGGCACCATTCCTAACACACGGTTTTTCAATTCGCGATCGAAACCGTTCATGACAGAAAGTACTGTAATCAGCACAGCGACACCTAGTGTCAAACCGACCATCGAAACCAATGCAATAAAAGAAATAAAATGATTACTGCGTCTTGCGCGAGTATATCTCAACCCTATATACAGTGAGATTGGTTTAAACATACCTTCTAAATCCAAGGTCATTGATGGAAAATATAAGATGTTGATGGCAAATTGCACCAACATCTACTATTTGGCCATACCGTTAGATGCTGTATTAAGGTTTAAAAATCAGTAAGTTCTGACTTATCCTTAATAATCCTAATATTATATTGCTGCGCTATTTTCTACTAGTTGAGTTGGGAGATCAATTTGATCGTGCATTTCGCTACGAATTAGAACAATTTAATGAATAAGCTCAACAAATTACCCAAATCTTCTCCTATTTAGACTTCATATGTTGAGCAAAGTTCCGGTTTGCCTGAATATCTTTATAGAAATATAAAAAGAGTCCAGACAAGATAATGAAAGCACCTACAAAAACCATAATTGAAAGTTGTTCATGGTTTAAAGCAGCCCCAATGATCATCGCTAACATAGGGGTAATAACTGTCGTTAAAGATAAAGTCGTTGCCTGAATATTTTGTATAAGTTTGAAATAACAGAACATGGCAACGAGTGAAGCCATGAGTACCGTATAAATTAGGGCAAATAGTGATTTGGCTTCTGGCAAATGTGTCGGTGCATATTGCCAAATAAATGGAATAAAACAACTAGCAAAAATAGAAGACACTAAAATAGAGCCTGTTGCCTGAGCCATCGGCTGGATCTGTGCATTAACTTTCTTAACCCAGAAAATTGAAAATGAATAAACAAACACACTGATCAGCATAAGAACAATACCAAACGGGTGTACATGCTGATTCGCACCGCTCAGACAAATAATAGCTAGCCCACAGACCGCAATTGCCATACCCAACCATTGCAGCTTATAAAGTTGTTGGCCAAAAGCAAACCGACCAATAAGCCCCGCCATAATCGGTGCTAAGCCAAACATAAGCGCAATCATGCCTGAACTTAAATATTGGGTCGCGGCATAAGTGAAAATTTGAGAACCAATTAAGCTAAAAGATCCGGCAATGTAGCTATGAACTGCTTGTCGATGCGTTGGAAAAGGTGTTCTCAAAATTAGTAATATGATGACAGCCAAAGGCAATGCAATAAAAAAGCGTAATAACAATGCCCACATCAGATGTAGATCAGACACACTCCAGACAATTGCCAACGGAGTTGTTGCCCAGATAAACACTAACAAGGCATAGGTTAGAGCCAAATTGGTTTGCGATGGCATGCGATGCTCACTTAGCTGTTTTACGTTTTTGCTTTAAAATCGTTTGATCTAATGAACTTGAAAATTCACGTTTATCTCGTTCGGAAATAGGAGGCGGTCCACCAGTTTGCACACCTGCACCACGGAGCGTATCCATGAAATCACGTAGATGTAAACGCGCTTTAACATTCGCCGTTGTATAGACTTCACCACGGGGATGAATAGCAACTCCACCTTTCTCGATCACCTGAGCTGCCAGTGGAATATCCTGCGTAATGACAATGTCATTTTCAACCATACGATCAACTATTTCTTTATCTGCCTGATCGGCACCACTTAAAACCTGTATTGATTTAATACGAACAGAAGGCGTAATCCCAACATTTTGATTGGCTACAAAAATGACTTCTAATTGATAACGATCTGATGCACGTAAAATCACTTCACGTAAAATTTTCGGTAAGGCGTCTGCGTCTACCCATAGCTTAAATGGCAGCACGTTATTCTCTATTTCCACTAAAAATCTAAGTCTAACAGATGCTTTTCGAAGGTGAGTAAAAATAACGATTAAACTGATTTTTAATTTCAACATTTAATTTTTTTATAAATTAAACGTACTTTTAACTTATAAATAGAAACGGCGCTTCTTTTTAAATGACTAAATACGCGCTTTTACAAGAGAATTTACATATGGTGACTTGAAAAATAGTAAACACCCTCGATTTAATATAACAAGTAATGTGAACCCAACAGCATCGTGCTTATGAAAAATCAAAACAGTCCAGAAGTTATTAAAGTAAATGACCAAAATTTTGGTAGTCATGGAGAACATTGGAATCTATTGACGTCCCATCCCGAAACAGATGTACCAAAATGGTTAGGACTGGCACTTGATGCACCTGTAATGCCAATGGGTTTGTGTGAACATGAAGAAGACATGGATCAATCTTTTTGGCTCATTCAAGGTCCACAAGACCAAAAAGTTACCATCAATCAAATTATTGCTGTTGAAAATCAAAAACCTCGTGCGCTTAAAACAGCCTTCCCAAGTTTTGAAAGTCCATATCAATATAATGCGAAAATTGAACGCATCATTACTTGTGACTCTGCTACACAAGCCGTGTTGAGTTTAAGACTAAATAGAAATACAACCGTTTATGCATTTGATAATTTATTTAGTGTTAACTACTGTCAATATGACAAAAATCAAAACTATCAAGTCCAATTTAATGCATGGGCTTATGAATTAGAACCTGTTCCAGCAGGTGAAAAAATCATTGTTGATGACCCAGCTTCTATTAAACATCACCGTGCATTAAATGCAATTTTAACTGAACATAATGGTGTTGCTCCTGAAAATTTACAGGAACTCATTAATGAATGGCAACCAAAAACTCCAGAAGATCAAGAACCTGTAACCGTTGATTTTTCTAAAATGGTCGCCTATTTATATGGTGAAAATCTTGGTCAAGAAGACGAAGCGTGGTTCCAAGGTAATATTGTTGGTAAAACTTCTATGACATTTATGGGGGCAGAATATACCCTTTATGATGTCACTTTGGTTTTAGAAGATGATCTTCCTGCCATATTAGTGCGCATTGCGACCAGAAACGATTTGTATAAAAACTTTAATATTGGCGAATATATTCGCGGTAATATCTGGATTCAGGCGACTATTTGTGCTAAAAAGGGTGAAACTAATTGAATTTCACTAATATTTTAATAATTAGGTTATTGAATGAAGATTATACCCGAACAAACTACCAGCCTCATTCAATCCAGTAGCCTGCGCGTAAAGGTCGATACTGGTGCGTTTTGCTTTTTTGTCTTGGGTATGTTCTTAGCTGCCATATTCATGCACCAGTTTGGTTTAGTGCCTTTTTAATTTATAACTTATTCAATAAATAAAGCCCTCATTTGAGGGCTTTATTTATTTGATTTGCTTAACCATTACGCTTTGCAAAATCATCCATAAAGTTGATTAAAGCCTGTACGCCTTCTAACGGTACGGCATTATAAATACTTGCACGCATACCGCCGACAGAACGGTGGCCAGCTAAGTTCAACAAGTGATTAGCTTCTGCTTCTTTTAAGAATTGCTTTTCTAAAGCTTCGTCTGCCAAGGTAAACGGTACATTCATAATTGAACGGTTTGGAATTGCGATCGGGTTATTGTAGAAATCGCTTGAGTCGATATAACCATATAACAACTGAGCTTTTTCAAGGTTCACTTTATGGATCGCCTCTACCCCACCCTGCTCTAGCAACCACTCAAATACCAAACCAGACAAGTACCAAGCGTAAGTCGATGGCGTATTTACCATAGAACCATTTTTGGCTTGGTCACCATATTTTAAAATGCTTGGAATTTCTGGTTTAGCTTGATCAAGTAAGTCATCACGAATAATGACAATTGTTAAACCAGCAGGACCAATATTTTTTTGTGCGCCAGCATAGATTAGACCAAACTTGGTCACATCTAATGGAGCAGATAAAATACTTGATGAATAGTCACAAACAAGTGGCGCTTTTACATCAGGAATTCCTGCGAACTGTAAGCCACCAATCGTTTCATTATCCGCATAATGTACATATGCTGCATTGTCAGATAAATTCCATTCGCTTTGTTCAGAAATTGCGAACTTGCCATCTACTTTAATGCCAGCTTCTACAACATTAATATCACCATAACGTTTTGCTTCTTTTAACGCTTTTTCAGACCAGATGCCTGTGTGAATATAATCGGCTTTACTGTTCTTACCTAAAAGGTTTAAAGGAATAGCAGAAAATTGTAATGACGCACCGCCTTGCAAAAACAGTACTTTATAGTTTTCTGGAATGTTCATTAACTTGCGTAAATCTGCTTCAGCTTTTTCAGCCACAGCAACATAGTCAGCACTACGGTGACTCATTTCCATGATGGATAGACCTTTACCCTGCCAATCCAACAATTCTTGTTGAGCTTTTTCTAAAACGGCAGTAGGTAATGCAGCAGGACCAGCACAGAAATTGTACGCGCGCATGATTTTTCCCTTGTATAAAGTCAAACACAATAAAAATGGCATTTAACCACAGATTGCTTAAGCTTGCAGCAGCTTCTCAAGTAAATATTTCAATGCTGGACTGTATTTAGGTTTATTTTTTCAATTATTGTTGTCTTTATTTCTTTAGTTTTAATAATCAGCTTCCCCATTTAAAAAATTTTTAAGCAAAAAGATCAACTTGACTTGTGATTATCATTTCACATACCTTGATAGCTATTACAAAAATATTGGCTTAGTAAATTCAATAATTAAAGGAGCTAAAAACCACTATGTTTTTATACAAATGTATAATAAACAAGATGATAATTGAATTTAATAACAAGAAATTTAAACTATAAGGGATGCCAAAAATTGTTATTTAAAATGCCAACACATCGATATAGACAGTCTATTTTTCCCTTTTCATTTAAACCAAAACATCTTGCTTTGGCTTTAGGCTTTTTTTTCACTAATCATTTATATGCCGGAAGCTTAAGTTATGCCGAAGCAGAACAACAAGCTTTAAAAAGTTCATACAGTACTCAAGCCAACCAAGCATTACAGCAAGCATCTCAATTAGAAGCTGAAGCAGTAAAGGGCCTGGGATTACCTAGAGTTGATTTGAATGTCAGAGCCTACGCTTTTCATAGTGAAACAGATGTACCTCTTGGGGCTTTTAAACAAAAACTTGAAAATGATTTAAGCCAAGGACTAAATGACAAACTTTCACAGTGGAACAATGTCATTCCATCAGATGTGCTGGGACAAGTTCAAGAAGGCGCAAACCAAACCATACATGATGGTATAAATCGCTTTCCTGATTATGCGAATCTGACCATAGAAGATCAGGTCGTACGCCCTTCCATTTCAGTCGTAATGCCACTCTATACAGGCGGCTTAACCAGCAGTGCTAAAAAAATAGCAAATATACAAGCACAGCGCTCTGAACTTTCAAGCCAACAACAGCAAGATATACAGCGATTTGAAGTAGTACAAAGTTACTTTAATGTGCAATTACAGCAGCAACTGGTCGCAAGTAGCTTATTTAACTTTAATGCCATGCAAAAACATTACAGCAATGCCCTAAAGCTCGAGCAACAAGGGTTTATTAGCAAAGGGCAACGCATGCAGTTTGAAGTCGCGCGTAATAATGCGGAACGTACTTTACAAAATACTCAAGCCAACTTAAATGCCAGCCGCTTTAGTCTTAATAATCTTTTACATCAACAAAATAATGTAGATTTAAGTACACCGTTATTTGTAAACAACACCCCAAGCCAGTCTCTAGAATCACTTTTAATCAGTTATTCACAAAAATCTAGCCTTGTACAAAAAATGCAGATGGATACTCAACTGGCTAACGTCAATATTCAAGCTCAACAAGCCGCAAAAAAACCAAGCCTATTTGCATTTGGTGAATATGCGCTTGATGAAAATGAAAACTGGATTGTCGGTGTAATGGCAAAATACAACCTATTCTCTGGGGTAGATAAAAATAAGAATATTCATGCTGCCGAATTGAAGCGCTACGCTTCTGAGCTCATGACTGAACGAACTAAACAAGAGATTGAAGCACTTTTGAATAAATCATATAACGAGCTTAACTCTGCTCAACAAAGTCATCAGCTTTTACAAAGAAACGTAAATGCTGCTCAAGAAAACCTACGTATTCAAGAACTTTCTTTCCGCGAAGGAATGGGTACAGCAACCCAGGTGATTGATGCGCAAAATGCATTAAGTGCGTTAAAAACTGAAATGGCTTTAAATGCTTATAAATATGTCATATCACTTGCAACTTTACTGCAAAGTCACGGCTCAATTGACCAGTTTAAAGCTTATGTCAATCAACCACATACCGACTATATTCGTTAATGGGAGTATAAAATGAATCAAGACTCGGCTCATTCAGAACAAGATTCTCCTGTTGCGGATACAGCAGAAACCACTCAAGTTAAAAAAGATGATCCAGTTAGTGACCATCAAGAATCAAACACAAATAAAGATGATTCAAAACCACCTAAAAATTCAAAAATTAAACTGATTATTGGTGTAGTCATTATTGTGCTATTAGGTTTAATTATTTTTGGTTTGTGGAAAAGCTATCAGCCGAAACCTATTGAACTTCAAGGCCGAGTTGAAGCCGAGACTCTTCACGTAAGTACAAAAGTTCCAAGTCGTATTGAAGAAATTTATGTACAAGAAGGCCAGAAAATTTCCAAAGGTCAGCCACTTGTTCGTTTGATTAGCCCGGAAATAGAAGCTAAAAAGCAACAAGCCTTGGCTACCTTACAATCGGCTTTAGCATTTCAATCTACGGTAGACCGCGGTTCGCAACAAGAAAATATCGATACTCTTTATGCCAACTGGCAAAGCACGAAAGCACAAGCAAACCTTGCAAAAACTACTTACCAACGCGGTGAAAATTTATATAGACAAGGCGTCATTTCACGTCAAAGACGAGATGAAATGCTTGCTGCACAGACCTCTGCTCAAGAATTAAGTGAGGCCTCTTATCAACAATATGCTCGTGCTAAACGCGGCAGTACCAGCCAACAGAAATCTACAGCAGATGCTCAGGTTGAAATTGCCAAAGCAGCGGTAAGCGAAGCAAAAGCACTGGAAGCAGAGACACGTTTACTCTCACCTATTTCAGGCACGGTTTCAAAAACTTATGGTAAACCTTCTGAATTAGTCGCTATGGGCGTGCCTGTTGTCAGCATTTTAGAAGATGATGATTTATGGGTAAGTTTAAACGTGGGTGAAAACCAATACGCTTCTGTGTATAAAAGCAAAACCCTTGAAGGATTCATACCTGCTCTTAATCAGAATGTGAATTTTAAAATTAAGAGTATTGATGCTGAAGGTGAATTTGCCACTATTAAAACGACTCGCCAAACTGGGGGCTATGATATTCGTAGCTTTAAATTGCATCTGGTGCCTGAAAGTCCTGTAAAAGATTTAAAGGTTGGTATGAGTGTTCTATTTAAAATTAAAGAAGAAAAATAAAGCATGTTTGCCAGTATATTACGGGAACTAAACTATCTAAAAAGCAATAAATGGGATTTGTGTATGGTGACACTTATCCCTGCTTTTATCATTTTTTTGTTTAGCAGCATGTTTTATGCAGGTAAAGCTGAACATTTACCAATTGCGATTATTGATCAAGACCAAAGTGAACTCAGCCGTAATATTGAAAAATATCTTTCTTTAAATCATACGGTAGATATTAAAACGATTACGGCAAGCTCTACTGAGGCTGAACAACTACTTAACGAAACTAAAATATGGGGTTACGTTTTTATTCCAGACGGTGCTGAAAAACGCTTCGTTAAAGCACAAGATGCTCAAATCAGCATTGCATTTAACCAGTCTTTTTTTAGTGTCGGAAATACCATTTCTTCAGCAATGCTAGTCAGTACCCTCAATGCTTTAGCAGACTATGCTGGTCAAAGTTATCTTGTAAATAGTATTCCCTATTTAGATGTTCCTACAGCTCATGTAAAAATCTCAACGCTTTATAATCCAAGCATGAGCTATGAGTTTTATTTAGAACCTTTCATGGTTCCTGCTGTATTGCACTTATTGCTGTGTTGCTGTGTTGCCTTTGCTATTGGACAAGAACTTAAACGTGGCACATTAACAGCATGGGTAAACCGAGAAAGTTTTATTCAAGGCTTACTGGCTAAAAATCTGCTTTATAGCCTTATTTTTTGTTTCTGGACATGGCTATGGATGTTTTGGCTGGTTGAAATTCGTGGCTGGTTTGTAGCGGGTTCTCTTAGTTTATTGCTGGTTGCACAGTTCTTACTTTATTTTGCCTATGCTCTGATTAGCAGTACGGTCATTCTTGCGACCAAGAATTTAAGTAAAACTTTTGGCTTTATTGCCGTCTATGGTGGTTCATCTTTAAGTTTTGCAGGCGTTACTTTGCCTTTAAATAATGCACCGATTTTCACTAAATTTTGGTCACTCATTATCCCCTATACACCTTATGCCAAGCTTCAAACCGAACAATGGGTGATCGGCAGTCCAGTTTTCATTTCAATGATTCCTTTTTTAATACTCATCGGTTATTGCCTGATTTACTTCTTTTTAAGTTGTCTATTGCTTAAAAAATTAGTTCGAGGGGCAACACAATGAAAGAATTCTTTAAGGCTTATGGGCAAACATTTAAAGACATTGTAAGTAATAGCTCAGTTTTCACAACGCTAATTTTATCGGTCATTCTTTACAGCTTTTTTTATCCTACCGCCTATAAAGCTGAGCGTGCAGAATCTATTCCTATTGTCATTGTTGATGAAGAACAAAGTCTCTTAACTTCTCAATTAATCGGTCAAAGTGCAAATAGTCCCCATGTTCATATTGTTACTGTTACAAGCAATTTCTTACAAGCAGAACAAATAGTTCGTGAACAAAAAGCCGATGGTATTTTACTTTTACCCAACAACCTAACTCAAAGCTTGCGCAGAGGAGAAACAGGTGGAATCGGCTTATACTTAAGCACAACCAACTTTTTAAAAACTAAAGAAATTGGTTTAGGTCTAGCAACCTCGATAGAAGCTACATTAAAAGAATATATTGAAAAATTCGGACAACGCACTCATTTCCAGCCAGCGCTTTCTATTCATCAAGTGCCGTTATTTAATCCACTTTCAGGGTATGGAAGTTATATTTTTCCGGCTGTTGCATCTTTGATTATTCATCAAACGATTGTGCTAGGTTCGGCAATGTTAATAGCTAGCTATCGTGAGCAACGTGAAAAGATTACAGCTGTTCGCCTCGCTGGAGTTTTCGCAAGTATATTTACGATTGGTTGTTTAGGGTGTTTTTATCTTTTTGGTTTTACCTTGTGGTTCAATGACTATCCACACGGTGGAAATTTTATAGGTCTACTCATTGCCGTTCCAATTTTTATTAGTTGTGTGATTGGATTAGGTATGTTGATCGGATCACTTTTGGATATGCCGGAACGTGCCGGACATATTATTGTGTTTAGCTCTGTACCTTTATTCTTACTCACTGGAGCTGCTTGGCCTCATCAAGCAATGCCTGAATGGCTACAATGGTTTGCGTGGTGTTTACCATCAACACATGGGGTACAAATGTTTGTGCAACTTAACCAGATGGGCGTTCCATTAGCCACAGTTGTACCAAAACTGATATTTCTTGGGACCCTTGGATTAATATTGGTGAGTTTATCTTATTATCGGCTTGTTAAAAAATCTTCTTCATAAAATAAAAAAGGAAGCTTATGCTTCCTTTTTTATTTAAGTTTTACTTACTCTTCAGAAGCATCTTCATTATTTGATACAACTTCTTCGCTATCAGTTTCAGTAGTATCTACTTCGCCTTCGAGAAACTCTTCTTCATCTTCGACAGCTTCAATAGACACCACACCTACTAGAGTTTCTTCTTCACTTAAGCGAATTAGGCGTACACCTTGTGCATTACGACCAGTCATCGCAACTTCTGCTGCACGGGTACGAACTAATGTACCGCCATCAGAAATAAGTAACAATTCTTTGGTTTCATCAATAGACACTGCACCAACAAGCTCACCGTTACGTTCGCTTGTCTTAATCGCAATTACACCCTTACCGCCACGTTTCTTGGTCGGGAAGTCATTTACAGGAGTACGTTTACCGTAACCGTTGGCACTTGCACATAGTACTTCACCTGTTTCAGGTACAACTACAAGCGATACGATACGACTTACTAAATTTGAATCTGCTGAATCGTCATTGTCATCTGATTCATCATTTTCAACATCTGCATCTTCTTCACTTAAAGTACTGCTTGCAAAGCTCACGCGCATACCACGAACACCTTTCGCAGTACGACCCATTGCACGTACGTCAGTCTCAGCAAAACGGATTGCCTTACCTTCGTTCGAGAACAACATGATTTGCTGATTACCATCAGTAATCGCAACACCAATTAAGGTATCTTCTTCATTGAGCTCAATTGCACGTAAACCATTTGAACGGATATTAGCGAATTGCTCTAAATCAACACGTTTAACCGTACCTGATGCTGTCGCCATAAATACGTAATGGTTTTCTGGGAACTCAGTTAACGGCAAGATAGCTGTTACTGTTTCATTCGCATCTAAAGGTAACAAGTTCACAATCGGTCGGCCTTTCGCACCACGTGATGCTTGAGGCACTTCAAACACACGAAGACGATATACTTTACCTACGTTGGTAAAGCACAGCACAGTCGCATGGTTTGAAGCTACAATGAGATGTTGAATAAAGTCATCATCTTTCATTGAAGTTGCTGACTTACCACGACCACCACGGCGCTGAGCCTGATAGTCTGAAAGTGGTTGAGTTTTTGCATAACCTGTTTGTGAAACCGTTAATACAACTTGCTCTTCAGGAATTAAATCTTCACGGCTAAAATCAATACGTGATTCAATAATTTCAGTGCGACGTCCATCACCATACTGTTGTAGTACCAGTGCTAACTCTTCGCGAATTACAGCCATCAATAAATTGAAATCATTCAAAATCGCAGTAAGTTCAGCGATTTGACCTAAAATTTCAGTATATTCTGCATGTAATTTGTCTTGTTCAAGACCTGTTAAACGGTGTAAACGTAATTCTAAAATCGCGCCTACTTGTGTTGGTGATAAACGGTAAATTGAATCGGTTAAACCAAATGGACGATCTGGGTTTTCACCTTCGATTTCATCTGGACGAACAGAAATTGCACCAGCTTTTTCAAGCAATGAAACCACACCACCACCTGCCCACTCACCTGCAAGTAAACGCTCACGCGCTTCAGCAGGGTTAGCAGAAGTTTTAATAGTCTCGATAATTTCATCGATATTGGCTAAAGCAACTGTTAAGCCTTCTAAGATATGACCACGTTCACGTGCTTTACGCAGTTCGAACATGGTACGGCGTGTCACAACTTCTTGGCGGTGACGGATAAATGCCGCAATAATATCTTTCAGATTCATCAATTTTGGTTGTCCGTTATCAAGACAAACCATATTGATGCTGAATGAGTTCTCAAGTTGAGTATTTAAGAATAAGTTATTTACAACGACTTCAGCGTTTTCACCACGCTTTAAGTCAATTGCAATACGCATACCTTCTTTGTCAGACTCATCACGAAGTTCTGAAATACCTTCAAGTTTTTTCTCTTTCACTAACTCAGCAATACGTTCAATAACTCTTGCTTTGTTTACTTGATATGGAATTTCAGTAAAGACGATGGTTGTACGGCCTGTCTTTTCATCTTCTTCGAAATGGTACTTACCACGAATATGTAAGCGGCCTTTACCTGTACGGTAGGCATCAACAATACCCGATTTACCGTAAATAATACCGCCTGTAGGGAAGTCAGGACCCGTAATGTATTCCATCAATCCTTCAATCGAGATATTCGGATTGTCAGCATAGGCTAAGCACGCATTCACAACTTCTGTCATGTTATGCGGTGCCATGTTGGTTGCCATACCTACGGCAATACCAGCAGCACCATTAATTAACAAGTTAGGAACACGTGTCGGAAGTACTTCAGGAATACGCTCAGAACCGTCGTAGTTATCTTCCCAGTCAACCGTGTCTTTTTCTAGATCTGCAAGAAGCTCGTGTGCAAGCTTGGTCATACGGACTTCGGTATAACGCATCGCAGCTGCGCTATCACCATCAATCGAACCGAAGTTACCCTGACCATCTACCAATAAATAACGTAAGCTAAAGTCCTGAGCCATACGTACAATGGTTTCATAAACAGCTGAGTCACCATGAGGGTGATATTTACCGATTACGTCCCCAACAACACGCGCAGATTTCTTGTAGGCTTTGTTATAGTCATTGCCCAATTCGTGCATGGCATAAAGCACACGACGGTGAACAGGTTTCAGACCGTCTCTCACATCCGGCAATGCACGAGATACGATTACACTCATCGCGTAATCTAAATATGAATGCTTGAGTTCGTCCTCAATGGCAATCGGTCGGATTTCCGATACGCTCATGCATACTCCTTCTTACAGATAGAAATTTCCATCTGCTTATATGTCTTGATCTTGCAAAAAATTTAGTTCCGGAAACTGAACTAAAATCGAAAAAAATATAGCTGTATACTATAGCATAAAAGCACTTTGTAATGTGCGGAATCTACACCGCTAATCTGGTGATATTTGTATAATTTAATTGCATATTATTCTTATCATATCGCTATAACGAGCATGTTCTATTCTTAATAAAACTATGTGATTTTTATTCTATAAAAATCAAACCTCAAATGAGATAAAAGTCTCAGTTATACATTTCAGGACACTATCCATAATAAAAAACCCCTAGTAAAAACTAAGGGTTTTTCAGCTTTAATCAGTAAAGATTAAAGTTTAGATACCAATTCTGGTACTACAGTGTTCAAATCACCAACTAACCAGTAGTCAGCAACACTGTTGATTGGCGCTTCTTCGTCTTTGTTGATTGCAACAATAACTTTAGAATCTTTCATACCAGCTAAATGCTGGATCGCACCAGAAATACCTACAGCAACGTAAAGCTCAGGTGCAACGATTTTACCAGTTTGACCAACTTGGAAATCGTTAGGTACAAAGCCCGCATCAACTGCTGCACGTGAAGCACCTTGTGCTGCACCGAGCTTGTCAGCTAATGGATCAAGTACTTTATGGTAGTTCTCACCAGAACCTACACCACGACCACCAGAAACCACGATGCGAGCCGCAGTTAATTCTGGACGATCAAGCTTAACGATTTCTTCAGATACGAAGTGTGAAATACCCGCATCTTTTACTTCGCCAACTGTTTCAATAGCAGCTGAACCGCCTTCCGCAGCAACTGGATCAAATGCTGTACCACGAACAGTACCCACAATGATTGCTTCGTCAGATTGAACAGTTGCAATCGCGTTACCAGCGTAGATAGGACGCTTGAATGTGTTCGCAGATTCAACAGAAATAATATCTGTGATCATGCTTACATCAAGAAGAGCAGCAACACGTGGAAGAATGTTCTTACCAGTCGTTGTAGAAGCAGCTAAAACGTATTTGTAACCTTTAGCCAAGTCAGCAACTAAGCCAGCTACGTTTTCAGCTAATTGGTTTGCATAAGCAGCGTTGTCAGCAAGTAAAACTTTGCTTACACCAGCAACTTTAGCAGCAGCATCAGCAACTGCTTGAGCACCAGAACCAGCAACTAATACAGTAATATCACCACCGATTTTTTGTGCTGCAGCAACAACGTTTAAAGTAGCACCGTTAAGTACTTGGTTGTTGTGGTCAGCGATAACTAAAATACTCATGATTTTATCCTTCCGTATTAGATCACTTTCGCTTCATTTTTCAATTTTTCAACAAGCTCATCTACAGATTTCACTTGTACGCCAGCTTTACGTTCTGCTGGAGCTTCAACTTTAACAGTTTTAAGCTTAGTACCAGCTGTAACGCCATAATCCGCAGGAGATTTAGTATCAAGTGGCTTCTTACGAGCTTTCATGATGTTAGGCAATGCTGCATAACGTGGCTCGTTCAAACGCAAGTCAGTCGTGATGATTGCAGGAAGTGTAAGTTCAACAGTTTGTAAACCACCGTCAACTTCACGAGTCACTTGTACTTTACCGCCATCAACTTTCACTTCAGAAGCGAATGTACCTTGACCAGCACCTAATAATGCACCAAGCATTTGACCTACTTGGTTAGAGTCATCATCAATTGCTTGTTTACCAAGAAGGATAAGTTCTGGTTTTTCAGCTTCAACAACACCTTTTAAAATTTTAGCAACTTCTAAAGCGCCAATTTCATCAGTAGTTTCAACCAAAATACCACGGTCTGCGCCTAGAGCCATTGCAGAACGGATTTGTTCTTGAGCTTCTTTAGGACCAACAGAAACAACAACGATTTCTGATACTGTTCCTTTTTCTTTTAAGCGAACCGCTTCTTCCACTGCGATTTCACAAAATGGGTTAATTGACATTTTTACGTTGGTAAGGTCAACCCCACTATTGTCCGGCTTAACACGAACTTTAACGTTGGCATCAACCACGCGTTTTACAGCAACAAGAGCCTTCATGTAATCCTCGGCTGTTCTAGCAAAAGTAAATGTTGAGAAAAGTATATTAACTCTTCAATTAAAATTTTTTAGGTACCCTATCTTGCAATGTGTTTGGCATTTCGGTCAAGTCACAATTTTCTGGAACAGCACAAAAAAAATGAAATCATCAGTTCATAAAAAAATTTTAGACTGCTATGAGGGCCTATTTTATTCTTTTTAAACTCTATTTTATACATTGATTTTTATTATCTTTTTATCTTATTTAGCATATTAGCTAGAAACATAACATTACTTTTAAACACCATAAATCCGACGTTTTTTAGACCCAGTCGTCCACAAAATACTCAAAGATCAAAATTGTCAATTGGGTAGTTTCCCTTATTTCTCTTAAACAAATTTGTAAAAAAATCCAAATGATCTCTACATTCACCTAAAACATCTCAATTTAATTATCTTTGATTGAGTCTATTTTTTAACTTTTAGCTTTTATGTGCCCTTGGATGGGCTTGATCATACACTTGAGCCAAATGATCGAAATCAATATGGGTATAAATTTGTGTTGTAGATAAATTACTATGGCCTAGCATTTCTTGTACTGAACGCAAGTCACCGCTACTCGATAGCATATGGCTAGCAAAACAATGTCTGAGTAAATGTGGATGTAAATCGACATTTACACCTGCTCTTTGTGCCTGAAGCTTCACTCGTTTTTCAATTTGCCTTGGAGTGAGCGCCCCTCCTCGTAAGGAAATAAAGACAGAGTCATTTTGATCAAAATGTCCTTTCCAAATTTTGTAAACTTTCAACCAGTTTAATAGGCTTTCTTTTGCTTTTTTCCCAAACGGTACAATACGGGTTTTATTTCCTTTACCAGTAATACGAACAAGTTGGCGATTAAAATCTACATCCTTAACTGTTAAACCCTGCAATTCAGCTAAACGTAAACCACTTGAGTAAAGTAACTCGAGCATCGCTTTATCTCTTAACCACAATTGCTGATCAATTGGTTTTTCCGGCATAGGTTGATCTAAAATTTGATTAACCGTTTCTATATCGATCATACCCGGCAAAGGTCTAGGTTGGCGTTTTAACTTAAAATCGTCGGTAGGATTAATTTCTAGATATTTACCTTGTTCAGCCCACTTCATAAATTGACGAATTGAGGTGAGATGACGTTGCATACTACTTGAACTTAACTGGTCCTGTTCGACACGCTGCGCTAAATACTCTCTTAAATCTGAAGCTTCAATATTTCTCAAATCTAGTTGTTTGTGCTCGCAGAACTCAAAAAAGCTTTTAACATCCCGTTCATAAGCAGTAATCGTGTGCTCAGATTGATTCTGTATTTTTCTTTCTTTTAACCACATTGAGAGCAGTTGTAATGCAAAATCCAAATTGCTCTCCATTTATTTGCTCATTTTTTTGAGTGTATCAAAAACTATGTGATCATGAAAATTTGATATCGCACAACCTAATGCTGATCTAATTTATATATTACAATTTAAACCAAGTATTCATTGGACCATGCCGCCATGACCACCATACTCATTCCTTATTTAATTGCGATTACCTTACTTACACTGACCCCGGGTCTGGATACGACTTTAATTATTCGTACAGCAACACTTGAAGGTAAATCGAAAGCGTTTCAAGCAGCGGTCGGCATTAGCCTTGGCTGTATTGTATGGGGAATTATGGTTGCCTGTGGTCTAGGTGCTTTGCTCATGGCATCTGATCTCGCTTTTAATATTCTAAAATGGATGGGAGCAGCTTATCTAGCATGGTTAGGTTTAAATATGATTTTAAAACCACGTAGCCAACTTGCAGATATTCAAGAGAATAGTTCAAATACCTCTCCTTCACAAAATTGGTTTATTAAAGGCTTTTTGGGTAATTTACTTAATCCCAAAGTTGGTATTTTTTATATTTCATTTCTTCCACAGTTTATTCCACCACAAGCATCGGCAGTTACTTGGGTGATGGGACTGGTAATGATTCATGTGGTGATTGGAATGTTATGGTCAACTTTATTAATTTTGGCTATGCAACCACTGTCACGTTATCTTAAGCAACCTAAATTTGTGAAATATATGGACCGAATTACTGGCAGTATTTTTGTGTTGTTTGCTTTGAAATTAGCTTTGAGTAAAAAGTAAATTTTAAAAAGCGTGCTAACACATAGCACGCTTTTTAAAAGACTTACCTCATCTTTTTTAAATAATCTTTAATTTGTGCGGCCACTTCATCAGCATGTTTTTCTGCCAACTGATGATCTCCACCTTTAACAATATGCAGCCTTGAATTTTTAAATATCTGATTTAAGTATGTTCCCACTTCAACGGGGCTCACTGGATCGTTATCGCCCCAGATTAATAAAGTTTCAATGTTTATATCTGATAAAAACTCTTCGTAGTTAACATTGGTAGTAATAAACCAATCAGGATATTTAAAAAAGGCTTGGCGGTATGCTTCACGCCAGTCTTGAACATTAAATCGTTTAAGGTTGATTCCACCAGAAGTAGCAATTAAAACCAACCCTTTCACCAAATGAGTTTTTTTTAGCGCTGCGGCAACGGCAAAAATCCCACCCATTGATTGAGCAATAATTACAGATTCTTCATTAATTTGATCGACCACATAATTTGTTAGGTCTTCAAAACTCTTCACTTCAAGGGATTCTGGTGTATCGCCAAAACCGGGGTAACCAATAATTTTTGTACGGTATTGCTGAGGTAATTTTTCAATTAAAGGATACCAAAATGCAGTACTGCCTGATGCACCGGGTAAGAAAATTAAATTATTCATATTTTTATAAAGTTATAAAATTAAAAAATTATTCTACATATAAAAGAAAGTCTCTTTTATCATTTTAGATAATAAAAGAGACTTCTATTTTGGTAATGCGATTAGCCTTGGAAATAACGTAAATCCAAACGCCCATCATAAACATGAGTTGTTGGACCAGTCATCCAGACCACATCGCCTTCTTGCCATTCAATTTGTAACTTACCACCAGCAAGCTCAACTTCAACTGAGTTCGCAAGTAAGCCACGGCGCATACCACTTACCGCAGCAGCACATGCCCCTGTACCACAAGCTAATGTTTCACCAACACCACGTTCAAATACACGTAAGCGCACATGTTTTTCATCAATTACTTGCATAAAGCCAGCATTTACACGTTCAGGGAACCGTTTATGTGACTCAACTTGTGGACCAATGCCGGCAACATCTGCAGTTAATACATCTGGAACAATAGTGACAGCGTGAGGATTGCCCATATTGACCACATCAATCTTAATGTTCTGGTCGTTAGCTAACTCAAGTGTATATAAAGCTTCTGCTTGTTCTGCAACGAATGGAATTTCATTCGGCAAGAACTTTGGGTAGCCCATATTGACGCGAACCCAACCATTTTGTCCCAATTCAGGTTTTACGATACCTGCTTTGGTTTGGACAGTAATACTTGTTTTGGTCGTTAAATGGCGCTCATGTACAAAACGAGCAAAACAGCGTACTCCGTTACCACATTGTTCAACTTCAGAACCATCTGCATTAAAAATACGATATTTAAAATCTGCTTCCGGTAAATCTGGTGGTTCAACAATTAAAAGTTGATCAAAACCGATGCCAAAATGACGATCGGCTAAGCGTTGAATTGTTTCTGTATCTAAATAAGCACGTTGGCTGATCAGATCAACCACCATAAAGTCGTTGCCTAGGCCATGCATTTTAGTAAATTCTAACAACATTTCATTTACTCCTCAGGCAACAAGCGTTCATTTTCCCAAAGGGACTCAACCGTTTCACGCTCACGAATCAAATGGGCTTTATCACCTGACACCATTACTTCTGCGGCACGGCCACGTGTGTTGTAATTTGAACTCATTACAAAACCATAAGCACCGGCGCCAAGAACAGCTAACAAGTCATTTTCTTTTAAAGCCAATGAACGATCTTTACCAATGAAGTCACCCGTTTCACAGATTGCACCAACAAGATCCCAAGTTTTTTCTTCAATATCTGAACTTGGCACCACAGGCTGGATATCCATCCACGCTTCATATAATGCAGGGCGAATTAAATCATTCATTGCTGCATCAATAATGGCAAAGTTACGGTGACTCGTAGGCTTGAGCAAATCGACTTTGGTTAAAAGCACACCTGCATTTGCACTAATGCTACGACCCGGTTCCATATAAACCTTAAGACCTAACTTTTCTAAAGCAGGTTTCATTGAGTTGGCATATTCTTCAACACTTGGTGGTGTTTCATCTTTATAGCAAACCCCTAAACCACCACCGATATCGATGTGTTTAAGATTGATACCAAGTTTTTTTAGTTCCTCAATCATTACCATCACACGATCTAAAGCATCAACGAATGGTTTAGTCTCGGTTAATTGCGAACCAATGTGGCAGTCAATTCCAATAATCTCAAGGTTTGGTAAAGATGCAGCATATTGATAGGTTTCATAAACGGTATCACTTGGGATACCAAATTTATTTTCTTTTAAACCTGTTGAAATATAAGGATGTGTTTTTGCATCTACATCTGGATTTACACGTAAAGAAATCGGTGCTTTTTTGCCTAGACGAGCTGCAACTTTTTGAAGACGATCTAGTTCGGCATAAGACTCTACATTAAAGCAAGCAATGCCTACATTTAATGATGTTTCAATATCGGCTTCAGTTTTACCTAAGCCAGAAAAAACAACTTTAGATGCATCTCCACCCGCTTTTAAAACACGTGCAAGCTCACCACCTGATACGATATCAAAACCAGCACCAAGTTTTGCCAATACATTAAGAACAGCTAAATTTGAGTTAGATTTCACCGCAAAACAGATTTGATGATCAATAAAATCAAAAGCACGATCCATATCTAAGTAATGTTTTTCAAAAGCTGCTTTTGAATAAACATACAAAGGTGTGCCAAATTGCTGCGCAAGCTGCTCCATAGAACATTGCTCTGCGTGCAATACTCCATTAATGCGAGTGAAACTCATGAATGTGTCCTTATTTCAAAGCTTAAGGTGAAGTTGTTTGGGTTGGGGCTGATGATTCAACTGGCTGATCAGCTTGTTCATCCTGTTGCACAACTTGTTTCTGTTCTTTATTACGATAGAGCAAGTATTTCGCGCGTTTGTCATAATTCGGATCAGAAGGTAGCTGTAATGCTCCTGACTGACCGCAAGCGCTTAGCAAAATACTGCTGCTCAATAAACTGATGAGGCAAATGACACGACGCATCTGAGCACCTGATTTAAACAATTCGATGCAGTATACCGTGATCATGCAGGCGGCTAAAGAGTAAACTTAAAGAGAAAAACAATATGCATAAAAAACGCCAGCTTTTCAGCCAGCGTTTGATCATAAGCAAATAAATTTAATTACTTTTTATGACGTGGTTTATAGAAGAAGAAATAACCAATGATCAAGATAACAAACCAAATTGGGCTGACTTTAAGCGCTTTGAACGTATCTGGTTCCAACGACAACACGTAAATCATACCAATAAAGAAAATAATCGTGATCCAACATGTAAATAGACCGCCTGGCAATTTAAATGTTGATTTGGCATGCAGCTCAGGACGCGTAGTGTAATAACGGATATAACTCCAGATAATCAGTAACCACACGCAAATGAACAGAATCGTTGAAAGTGTTGTTGCAAGCGTAAATGCCTCAACTGTATTTGGTACAAAATACTGTAATGCTGCACCTAACAATAAACACGCAGCAGAGAAATACAATGCATTTGCAGGTACCGCACGTCTGTTCAATTTACCAAAAGCTTTTGGTCCCTGATCTTCACGAGATAGACCAAACAACATACGGCTTGTTGAAAACACGCCACTGTTCATTGATGACATCACTGATGACAGTACCACCAAGTTCATCAAGATCGCTGCTGCTGCAACACCAGCTTGGCTAAACAAGTTTACAAATGGACTGATGGCTGGATCAATTTTATTCCAAGGTGTTACAGACATCACAATCAACAATGCCAATACGTAGAAAATAATGATACGGATTGGAATTGAGTTAATTGCTTTTGGTAAGTTACGTGCTGGGTCTTTCGTTTCCGCAGCCGTTGTTCCCACAAGTTCCACACCAACAAAAGCAAAGATTGCGATTTGGAAACCTGCCAAGAAACCATGCACTCCTGTTGGGAAGAAGCCACCATTCGCCCAAAGATGAGTAAATGAAGCAACCTCACCTGTAGTCGAAGTAAAGCCAGTAAAGATCATCCATAGACCCACAGCGATTAAAATAATAATCGCAAGAATCTTAATGAGCGCAAACCAGAACTCTAACTCACCAAACAAGCGAACTGTTAATAGGTTTAATCCCATAATAAATACAATCGCGGCAACACTGATCATTGCCCCTTCGACAGGCGAGAAAGGTAGACCATTATTGAAGAATTGTAAGTAATAGATAATTGCAGAAAGGTCAGCAATACCAATGGTGATCCAACACAACCAGTAAGTCCAGCCGACAAAGTAACCTGCCCATGGACCAATCAAATCTGTAGAGAAGTCAATAAATGATTTATAGGCAAGGTTTGAAAGAAGTAATTCGCCAAGCGCACGCATGACAAAAAACACCATCACACCAATAATCAGGTAAATGAATAAGATTGATGGACCAGCAAGACTAATTGTTTTGCCTGATCCCATAAACAATCCCGTACCAATTGCACCGCCAATCGCGATCAGCTGTAAATGCCGATTTGAGAGGCTACGATGGAGCTCACCTTGTTCATGAGGCTCACTTAGATTTTGATTCGACATCTTATCAATACACTCCAGTAATTTTTTTTAGTCCGTTAGCTAAAATCAAAAAGACGATATCGCACCATTTGCAGGTATCTTTTAAATGTATATTTTTTGACAACTTTTCAGCTAACCGATTTTTATCTGTATTGCTGATGATTTCAAGCGACATACAATTAAATCTGATAATACGCACAAGCCCATAGCAATACAACGCACTTTACGGTCTAAAAACATGACTTGAACTGCTCTGATTTTTAAATTAAAAAGACAACTCGATTTGATTGTTTCTCTAATATTCAATTTCATTTCAGTCCTTCGTCTGTTTATTAAAAAACACCCCTGCTCGATCTTAATCTTTTAGATTATTTAGCACATGACAAAGACCTGATTTTTACGTTGCCTTAAATTAAGCAAAATGTATTCCACCTCAAAACTGATTCTCTATTTTGGTTTTGTTATACTCCGTTTTTACTATTAATTAAGAAGTTTGTAACTGAAGTCGAATATGAGCAAAGTCAAAACTGTTTACCGTTGCGAGCAATGTGGTGCCGATCATCTTAAATGGGCTGGTCAGTGCTCAGAGTGTGGTGAATGGAATTCTCTGACTGAAGTTAAACTTGAGCCAACCACAGCTCACCGTGCACGTCCTAAAATTGGGGGCTATGCTGGACAAGTTGCTAATATTACAACACTAAATAAAGTCTCTGTTTCTCATGAAACCCGTTTACCTACAGGCATTAGCGAATTTGACCGAGTGCTTGGCGGCGGTTTGGTTACAGGTTCTGTTGTATTAATTGGTGGTGACCCCGGTATTGGTAAATCAACCATTCTTTTGCAAACTGCAACACACATGGCAAGCGCAAAAAGCTCTGCACTTTATATTACGGGTGAAGAATCTTTATCGCAGGTGGCGCTTCGTGCGCAACGTCTTGACCTGCCAACTGACCAATTAAAAGTCATGGCTGAAACCTGTGTAGAACGCATTTGTGAAGTTTTAGAACAAGAAAAACCAGTAGTCGCTATTCTAGATTCGATTCAAACACTTTATACAGAAACCCTCCAATCTGCTCCGGGTGGTGTTTCACAAATTCGTGAATCTGCTGCTTTATTAACCCGTTATGCAAAAAATAGTGGCACAGCGCTATTTATTGTTGGTCACGTGACCAAAGAAGGTGCACTGGCAGGTCCGCGTGTTTTAGAGCATATGGTGGACTGCGTACTTTACTTTGAAGGTCAATCAGACTCACGTTATCGAATGATTCGTGCTGTTAAAAACCGTTTTGGTGCAGTGAATGAGCTTGGCGTATTTGGCATGACTGATAAAGGCTTACGTGAAGTGGCCAATCCTTCTGCTATTTTCTTAAGTCGATATGATGAAGCGATTCCCGGTTCAATTGTCATGATTAGCCGTGAAGGAACTCGCCCACTTTTGGTCGAAGTGCAAGCTTTAGTTGATGATGCTCAAGGACAACCACGACGTGTTGCACTTGGTCTTGAACAAAACCGTCTAAATATGCTGCTTGCTGTCATGCATCGTCATGGTGGAGTGCAAACTACTGGACAAGATGTATACGTCAACATTGTAGGTGGCTTAAAAATTACCGAGACAGGTTCTGATTTAGCTGTTTTACTTGCATGTGCTTCAAGTTTACGTACTAAAGCGTTGCCCCAACAACTTGCAGTTTTTGGTGAAGTTGGTCTTTCTGGTGAAATTCGTCCTGTTCCTAATGGTCAAGAGCGCTTAAAAGAAGCAGCAAAACATGGCTTTAAATATGTCATTTTACCTAGAGGAAACGCCCCTCAAAAGGCAATTCCGGGCGTACAAGTCATTGCCGTTGCTCGATTGCATGAAGCCTTGACCGAAGCCATGCAACTCAGTGATGAATTGACATAAAAAAACATACTTTTAAGGTTGAAATTTAAGGTAAATACCTGCATAAATACTATTGTAAATTAACTTTAAACAGGAATTTCCTATGGAAGTACACCAGCGTGGCTTGATTACCGGTATTTTAATGGCTGCTTTAGCAATTTCGCCTCTTGCTGAAGCTAAACGTGCAGGTGGTGGTAAAAGCCACGGTATGGCACGATCTACCACTTCAAGCCAGTCTTATCAACAACCTCGTCAAGTGACTCCAGTTCAACAAACTACTACAGCGCCTCAGAAATCTGGTCCAGGCGTTGGTTCAATGGTTGCAGCTGGTGTGGCTGGTGCTGCCGTAGGTGCTGTTGCAGCAAATGCTTTAGCTGATGACAAACCAACATCTACTGAACAACAAGCAACACAGGCGCAAGCACAAGAAGAGAAAAAAGGTGGTATTCCAAGTTGGATTTGGGTATTACTTGCAGCAGCTCTAGCTTTCTTTGTATTCCGTAAATTGGGATCAAAAAAAAAATTAGCAACTAATAATCCTTACGCACCAAATAATGGCGGTCAAAATCCATTTGGCCGTTCTGCTGCACCACAAGCAACTCCACGTAATGCTGGCGATAATACAAATATCTTTGGTCAATCTGTGGGTGGCGGTGCAGCAACGCAAGCGCCTTTTGGCGGTGTTACAACGAGCAATGGCAATCAACTTCCAGATGGTAGTGAACCTGCTGCGTTCTTACGTATTGCACGTCAACGTTTTAATCACATCCAATCGATGAATACTGCAAGTAACATTGAAGAAATTCGCCGTTACTTAACACCTGAACTTTATAGTTCTATGTATAACGACATCATGGCCAACCAAGATCAGGATGTTGCTGAATTTAGTAACTTGAATGCGATGGTTGTAGACAGCGCGACTGAAAATGGTCAATACGTAGTAAGCGTACGATTCACTGGTACAGTAAGTGAAGACTTAAACAGCTTGCCACAACCGTTTACCGAAATCTGGCACTTTGTTAAACCTGCTGGCTCTCAGCAAGACTGGGTTGTTGCAGGTATTCAACAAGCTTAAGCTAAATAAATCCTAAATAAAAAAGCCACAATATTGTGGCTTTTTTATTTGTCAGCGTTTAAGCAATTTCTGCTGGAAAGGTCACTACTTTTTCAATTTTGACCTGATCCATTGCAACCATGAGTAAACGGTCTACACCTAAAGCGATACCTGAGCATTCCGGCATATGAGGCAACGCTGCTAATAGATGTTCATCTAAAGGCATAACATGAAGCCCCTGCTTAGCCCGCTCTGCATTATCTGCTTCAAAGCGTGAACGTAACACATCTGCATCGAGCAATTCATCGTAGGCATTAGCGAGCTCTAAGCCTTCAATATAAACCTCGAAACGCGCCGCGACCTCTTCCCCATCTTCATCTACTTTCACTTTTGCCAAAGAGGCCATTTCTGGTGGAAAGTCAGTTAAAAAAACTGGAGCATCAAAACCTAAACTTGGTTCAACAAAATGAGAAAATAACAAATCCATATAAGCTAGGCGATCATCGCCCAAGTCGAGATTTAACCCCACACGATTTGCCGTATCTTTGAGTTGTTTCAAAGTTGCCTGCAAAGGGTTAATATCTAAACGGTCTTGAAAGGCATGTTTATAACTTAGAATAAACGGACGAACTTCACCAAAACGATGCTGCAAACAGGTTTGCAATAAATCGGCTGTTTCATGCATCAACGCTTTTAAGTCTAGACCGGGGCGATACCATTCAAGCATGGTAAATTCACTATTGTGTTTACGCCCGTGTTCATCGTCTCGAAAAACCTTACAAATCTGGTAAATCGGCCCACTACCGCTCGCCAATAAACGCTTCATCGCAAACTCTGGTGAAGTCTGTAAATATTGCGTTTGCAATTTACCGTTAATATGACGCAAAGCCTGAACCGAAGCTAAATGTACATCGGTGACACCTGCTTGTGAAACGATTGGTGTTTCGACTTCCATGACACCACGTTCAGCAAAAAACTGACGGATTTGGCTATAGAGCTTGGCACGTGCTTTTAAGGCATCAATTGAACAAGTAGGTTGATAACTTAAACTCATGCCTGTGGTCCCCCATGTGCTGCCCATTCACGGCGCAGCGGATAATTTTTACGTAATAAATCAAATGCTTTTTGCTCTACTTTTCCGTCTTTAATACAAGCACGGATGTTGGCATCATCTTGAGCAATATCATAAATTTGAGATAGTTTTTGCTTTAATACAGCTTTTAAATCATGTCCCGAAAAATAGTCGTCGCATGTAGGTAGCTGAGTTTCAAAACGCTTATTAATGTCATATCCAAATTTTTGGCAAAACGCTTCATAAATCATTTGTGTACCACGAGCTTTTCCTTCAAGGCTATAACCAGCAATATGCGGTGTTGCTAAAGCCAACATGTCTATGAGTTCTTCTGATATGACGGGTTCATGCTCAAATACATCAAGCACGACTTTACGCTGGGTACGTTGAATATCTTCCATTAAAGCGGCTTCTTTAACGACTGGGCCACGTGCACTATTAATTAAAATCGTGTCAGGTTGAAGCGCTTCAAAAGCTTTTTCATCAAACAGATGATATGTCGGATGTTGACCGTTTTTTGTAAGCGGCACATGAATTGAAATGGCATTGGCTTGTTGCAACAGAGTTTCTAAGCTTACATTTTCAATTGTGTCTAGTTTCACATATGGGTCAAAGCCAATTACATTCCAGCCAAGTAACTGAGCCATATAAGCCAAGCGCTTACCGACGTTGCCAAGGCCAACAATACCTAGGGTAAATTTTTCTTGTTGTTCTAAAAGGTTTGCATCTAAATGAAGTAAAGCAGTAATGACATATTCAGCAACCGCTTGCGCATTACAACCAGCCGCATTTGCCCATGTAATTCCTTGTTTTTCTAACGCCGCAATATCTAAATGATCGGTCCCGATTGTGGCACTGCCCACATATTTTAATGCTGTGTTTTCAATTAAACTTGCGTTAACTGCAGTAACCGAGCGGACCAGTAAAGCTTCAGCATCTTTTACATCTGCATGGGTTAAAGTGCGCCCTGCTTTGTGTTGAATATCGCCAAACTCAGAAAAAAAGTAATCGGTAAATGCCAAATTTTCATCTGCGACGATTTTCATTGTCTGCAACCCATAGCTTATAAAAACGTTATTATCCTTTGAGTTGTAGCAAAGCACAATGTTAATGCCTTTAAATTCACGATTCTAAACTTTGACGGTTTGCAAATTATAAACCACCACCAAAGTAGAAATAGGCCATCAAGGCCAGTGTGATCCAAACTAGAATAATCAACACAGCAACCAAATAATTTTGAGGCCGACGCTCCTGTTGATCTAGCCATTCTTCAGCTTGTTGTTCCGCATCTAAAATGACTTTTTGAGGTGTAAAACGAACAGCTAACCAAATCAGCATCGGTAGAATGATGGCCTCATCTAAAAGGCCTAAAATAGGAATAAAATCTGGAATTAAATCGATTGGACTAAAGGCATAAGCCACAGCCACCACAGCAATAACTTTTGGGAACCATGGCATTTGAGGATGCTTTGATGCAAACCAAAGCATAATAATTTGTTTTTTTAGACGTTTTGCCCATTCTTTTAGTGATTGTAACCAAGACATTTGGACAGACTCTGAACCTTTAGAGTTTTATAATAATCCATAAAACCTATCCTTAGCTTAAAAGCCAAAGAAATGTCAGATGAGCTCTATTTTAGGTTCTTCATCTTGAACAATATATTTTAAATTTCTGTATATAAAACAAATCTATCTCCCCTACAAAAACTCGCCAAAGTCAGACCCGATTGTTTGGCTAATTGAATAGCCATACTGGTAGGTGCTGAAATTGACGCCAGTAGACTTATATTCAGTTGAGCACATTTTCGTATTAGTTCATAACTTGCCCGACTGGTCATCACCACAAAACCTAAACTGGCGTCGTAGTTTTCTTGCGCTAAATAACCGATTAATTTATCTAAAGCATTATGACGACCGACATCTTCAAATAAAGCGACAATGTGACCATCAACCACCCAAGCTGCGGCATGTGCGCCACCCGTTAAAGCGGTAATTTCCTGTTGGGCTTTTAAGTGAGAAATGGCACTCGGAATTTGCTCAAGCCATATTTTTGATGCATGCGTTGTAATTTTAGGAACATCTAACTGAAACTGCTCTAAGCTTTCAATTCCACACAAACCACACCCTGTACGGCCTACCATCATACGGCGATGTTCCTTTAAGGCAGCAAACGCTCTAGATGAAATGGTCATTTCTACCGTAATACCCAATTCATTTTGATGTACATCAAGCGCATATAATTCTTTTAAGCTGGTCAAAATGCCTTCAGAGAGACTAAAGCCTTTGGCAAATGAATCAACATCAGTCGGTGTCGCCATCATCACCGCATGCGAAATACCGTTATACACCAAGGCGATTGGGTACTCTTGCACAATATGATCTAAAACATTTTCAGAGTCGGTTTTGTTAAACCGCTGTACTAGTAATGTTTCAACCCCATAAGAATGTGGTGTCAAAATTATTTCCTTTATTTCAAAATGGCGCTTGTTTAGAGCGCCATTTGTTTGGATGATATTTTTAATATTGCCTTTGATTAAAGGTTACTTACTTTCTTATCGGCGTCTTCAGGGGCTACTGCCGTTGCCAAGTTAAAATGCTCTGGTGCATTTCCGGGATGCAAAATCACAGGAACACTTTTTGAAGCAGGAATCTTGGCATATTTATCATGACTGCTTAATGCCACCAAAGGATTAGTTTCCGGATAGTAAGCGGCTAAACTACCTCGCGGAATGTTGTACGGCACAATACGGAAACTATGCACAATACGTTTCACACCGTCCGAGAAAACACTTTCAATATCCACCCACTGATTTGCTTCAAAACCAGCCTCATCAATATCAGCTTGGTTCATAAACAATACACGGCGCTGACCGAACACCCCACGGTAACGGTCATCCAAACCATATAGAGTAGTGTTGTATTGGTCATGAGAACGCGTGGTCATTAAGGTATAAACCTTACTTTCGGTATATGCGGCAGCGTACTGATTTTCTTTATCGGCATAGACTTCACTCAGCGGTGTAATCATAAACTGCGCTTTACCACTTTTTGTATTCCAGATGTGCTGATTGGCTGGATGTTCGAGGTGGAAGCCACCCGGTTTATAGACACGTAAATTAAAGTCATGGAACTCATCAAACACATCGGCAATTGAGTCACGAATACGGTCATAGCTTTCGATATACCATTTCCATTTAATCTGACTGTCTGGAAGCACTGCTTCGGCCATTCGGGCGACGATATCTGGTTCAGACAAAATATTGTCAGAAATTGGAGCGTTACGCCCTGCTGACAAATGAATATTACTCATCGAATCTTCGACTGAAATTGCCTGTGGGCCATGAAGCTGCTCATCAATTTCGGTACGGCCTAAACATGGCAAAATAAGAGCATCTTTACCACACACTAAATGGCTACGGTTTAACTTAGTTGCGACATGAACAGTTAAATTACACTTTCTAAGTGCTTCTTGGGTATACGGCGTATCTGGCGTTGCAACTGCAAAGTTCCCACCTAAACCAATAAAGACTTTGACCTCGCCTTCAGCCATGGCTTTAATGGTTTCAACGACACCATGTCCATTTTTTCTCGGTGATTTAATACCAAACACGCGGTCAATGTTGTCGAGTAATTTAGGGCTAGGCAGTTCATTAATACCCATGGTTCGGTCGCCTTGTACATTACTATGCCCACGAACTGGACATAGCCCTGCACCCGGTCTGCCAATTTGACCACGCGCCAACAATAAATTTGCCAGCATATGTACGTTAGCCGTGCCGTGGCGGTGTTGCGTGATACCCATTCCCCAACAGAAAATTGAACGCTCTGATTCTAAAAAGAGTTTGGCGAGTTTTTCTAAATGTTCAGGCGATAGGCCTGAGTGTTTATAAATATCTGCCCATTCAGTTCTTTCAACCTCAGCAATCATCTCATCAAAACCAACGGTATTAACCGCAATAAAGTTTCGGTCAAAAATACTTGGTTTACCTGAGGCAAGTGGTTTTTTATCCCACTCATTTAAGTGCTTTAACATCCCTAACATGAGTGCATAGTCACCGCCAATTTTTGGCTGGAAATAATAACGACTAATTGGTGTACTACCGTTAGTCATCATTTCAAGAGGTGCTTGCGGGTCTTGGAAACGCTCAAGACCTCGCTCTTTAATTGGGTTAATCGCAATAATGTTGCCGCCACGTTTAGATACTTCACGCAAAGTACCTAACATACGTGGATGGTTGGTTCCCGGGTTATGACCAAAACTAAAAATAGCATCGGCTACGTCAAAGTCTTCTAGGGTGACTGTGCCTTTTCCTAAACCAATCGAGTCAAGTAAGCCAACACTTGTGGTTTCATGACACATGTTCGAGCAGTCTGGAAAGTTATTTGTACCAAAGCTTCTCACAAACAATTGATATAAAAATGCTGCTTCGTTACTGGCACGACCCGAAGTATAAAATGCCGCTTGGTCTGGGTTGTCTAGCGCATGTAAATGTTGAGCAATGAGCTTAAATGCATCGTCCCATGAAATAGGCACATATTTATCGGTTGCAGCATCATAGCGAACTGGGTCTGTTAAACGGCCTAAGTCTTCGAGGAAAAAGTCACTTTGTTCTGACAGCCAACTAACGGTATGACCTGCGAAATATTCAGGAGTCACTGTTTTACTGGTTGCTTCAAAGGCAACTGCTTTTGCACCATTTTCACAGAAGTTAAAGGCATGAGCATCTTTCTTTTCTGGCCATGCACAGCCGGGACAGTCAAAACCTGTAGGTTGGTTAATGTTGAGTAAGGTAATTGAACCTTTACCTAAAATATCTTGTCGCTTTAAGTTTCGAGCAACACTTAGCAGTGCGCCCCACCCGCCAGCAGGATGAGTATATGGCTCAATTCGCGCAAAACCGTTATTTTCCTGTATGTGCTTTTGTTCTTCTGAATTATCCACTTTGTCATCCTCTTAATTCTTCTTAGGCATTCAACAGATCTAATAGAACCACAATTTAATTATGCTTATATCAAGAATCGCTGCTGTCTAGCTTGGGGGTAGAGTCCGCTTGGTATGTTATTCACCATATTTTAAAAAGCTGGCTCAACTGTTCTTATAATATGTGCCATATTTTTTACAATTACAATCATTCAAGCCAACCACGCTATTTATAGAAAAATATATAAAACAATGAGTTAAAAAGACAGAAACTCCGCCTTTTACAGATCAAAACATTATTAGTTTTCATTCTTAACAAAAGATAAACTCTTTAAAATTGATGCTTACATGTCTTTATCTATGTTTTTTTCGTATTAAGCAGTATAAAACAATTAAAAATCTATCCACATTAGAGCACTTATGAAGGTTGTGATCGCTCCTGACTCATTTAAAGACAGCCTATCTGCTTTAAACGTAGCTCAGGCCATTGCCAAAGGATGGCAAGAAGTTTTTCCTCATGCAGAAACGATTTTATGCCCGATGGCAGATGGTGGTGAAGGAACTATTGAAGCTGTTTTAGAAGTCTGCGAAGGACAATGGCGTGAAAAAACTGTGGTTGGGCCATTAGGTCAGCCTGTTCAAGCAAAATGGGGCTGGTTAGAAAAACAAAAAATCGCCATCATTGAAATGGCTCAAGCGAGCGGCATACAGTTAGTTTCACCGGCTGAGCGTGATGCTTGCCACAGCACAACGTTTGGAACAGGTCAACTCATTTTGGATGCTTTAGACGCAGGTGCAAAAGACATTATTTTAACTGTGGGCGGTAGTGCGACCAACGATGGCGGCACAGGATTACTGAGTGCTTTGGGTGCTGTTTTGCTCGATACCAACCAAAACGTTTTACCCGCAGGTGGCATCGCTCTAGGCAACCTATCACACATTGATTTAACACATTTCGACTCTCGTATTCAGCACACGCGGTTTTTACTAGCTGCCGATGTGACCAATCCACTTTGCGGTCCAAACGGCGCATCACATATTTTTGGCCCACAAAAAGGGGCTTCTCCTGCTCAAGTACAACTGCTTGATGCAGCGCTTGCTCATTTTGCCGATGTCTCTGCGCAAATTTTAGGTTTCGACAAACGAAATGAAGCAGGTTCTGGTGCTGCTGGTGGTTTGGGCTTTGCAGCCAAAAGTTATTTAAATGCCGACTTTAAAGCTGGAGTTAAAGTCGTAGGTGAACTGAATCAACTTGAACATAAAATTGCTCATACAAATTGGGTTATTACAGGCGAAGGTAAATTTGACCAGCAAACCTTAAGCGGTAAAACCGTTTTTGGGGTAAGCCAAATTGCAAAAGCACATAACGTTCCGGTCATTGTGATTGCAGGAACTTTAGGCCAAGGCTACCAAGCGCTTTATGAGCACGGTGTTACAGCTGCTTTTTCGCTAACAAATGGCCCCACCACATTAGAACAAGCCTGCGAACATGCAGCAGAACTCATTTATGAGCGCACAGTGGATATTGCGAGGTTAATTCAGCTTAGCCAAACCAGTTTGAGAGATAAAAAAGTTTAATCGGCTAACTTTAAAAGACTCTCTTTACAACTTTCCAATATTTCATCGCTAAGGATAGATTGGTCTGGGCATGCGCGAGACAAGGCAATTGCCCCTACAGACTGAGCAAGAATATTAATAGCTTGCTTTCTCAACTCTGGCGCTTCCAAAGAAACTTGTTTTGCACGTTCGTTCATAATGAACTGAATAAGTTGCTCAATGCCCTCTTCAAATTCGACTTTTACTTCGTCTGGTTGTCTTGCAGCATCACAAGATAACGCTGTTAAGGTACATCCCAAATCTCGGTTATCTCGATGGGTACGGGACACATAAAGTTGAATAAATTGAGCTAAATTTAAACCTTCTATTCTTTTTAAAACCTGCTCAAGTCCATGTTTAACGGTAATTGAGACAAGGTCTGTTTTCGAACTGAAATGTTTATAAAACCCACCATGAGTAAAGCCTGCGCTAGACATTAATTCAGCAATGCCGACACCGTCGTAGCCTTTGTTACGAAACAGTTGAGTCGCCTTTTCGACAATTTTTTCTCGGTTTTCTTTTACCTGAGTTTTACTGACTTTCATGTTGGCCTACCCACTTTTACTCACCCTACTCGTCATAATTATACATTGATTATAATTGACATCAAAAATTATATATTTTAGATTATGAGCATCATCTAAAAATTAAAGCGTGGAGACATCACATGTCAGCTCAATCAAAAGTACTTATTACAGGAGCTTCGTCAGGGATTGGTTCTGTCTATGCAGACCGATTTGCTCAACGTGGCCATAACTTAATCTTGGTTGCACGAGACACAAACCGCCTAGATAAAATCTCAAAAGATCTTCAAGAAAAATACGGCGTACAAGTCGAGTTCATTCAAGCCGATCTATCAAACGATCAAGACATCAGTAAAATTGAAGATGTACTCAAAAATGATGCTGATATTGAAATTTTGGTAAATAACGCTGGCATTGCACTAAACGGAACCTTTTTAACCCAAGATATTAAAGATATTGAAAAACTCATTACTTTAAATATGACTGCGGTTGTTCGTTTGTCTCATGCAATTTCGCAATCACTTATACATAAAGATAAAGGTGCCATTATTAATTTAGGCTCTGTGCTTGGATTAGCTCCTGAATTAGGTTCTACCATTTATGGCGCAAGTAAATCTTTCATCCAATTTTTTAGCCAAGGCTTATATTTAGAATTAAAAGATCATGGCGTGCATGTTCAAGCCGTATTGCCTTCTGCTACTAAAACCGAAATTTGGGAACGTTCTGGCATCGACTTAAGCCAAGTTCCACCATTAATGGATGTCAATGATTTGGTCGATGCAGCCCTGATTGGCTTTGACCGTAAAGAAACAATCACAATTCCTGTGCTGAAAGACGAAAATCAATGGAATAATTTTGAAAAATCACGTATCACATTACTACCAAACTTTTCTTCGGCTGATGTAGCCCAACGTTATAAAAACTAACGAGTACCGCTACCCAACTCTTAAGTAGGAAAATCTTATGAATGTTATTGATGCCATCCGTAACCGCCGCGCAGTTAAACGCTTCGACCCTGTTTTTCAACTTTCTGAAGATAACAAAAAGCAGTTATTACAAGAAGTTTTAGCCAATGCGCCAAGCGCTTTTAACTTACAACATTGGCGTCCAGTCATCATTGAAGATACTGAGTTAAGACAAAAAATTCGCACCATTGCTTGGGATCAACCACAAGTTACAGAATCATCATTACTGATTGTGTTGTGTGCAAAAGTAAATACATGGGAAGTTGATGCTAAGCGTGTATGGGATGGCGCGACTCCGGAAGTTCAAAATATTATGGTTGGCGCAATTGACCAATATTACCGTGACCGTCCACAAACCCAACGTGACGAAGTGATGCGTAGTGCGGGTATTTTTGCTCAAACTTTAATGTTACTTGCTCAAGAGCATGGTTTAGACAGTTGCCCAATGGATGGTTTTGACTTTGACGCGATGGCAAAGCTGATTAACTTACCCGAAGATCATGTGGTGTGTTTAATGATTGCCGTTGGTAAGTCAGCATCTCAGCCTTACCCACGTGTGGGCAAACTTCCTTACGATGATGTCATTATTCAAAATACATTCTAAGTTTTTAGTCAGATTTTAGGCCCTCATGCTATTTATGGCATGAGGGCCTAATTGTTAATGACATTCTGTTTTGTAAAATTATTTTGCCTTTTTGGTGTTTAACTTATTGGTTAAACGACGAACCAAAAGAAAAAATAAAGGCACAAAGAAAATAGAAAGTAATGTTCCCGAAATCATCCCACCAGTTACGGCGATACCAATTTCTTTTCGGCTAACAGCTCCTGCTCCTGTAGATACAGCTAATGGAAGAACACCTGCAACAAAAGCCAGAGATGTCATAATAATTGGCCGTAATCGCTGACCAGCACCTTCAATAATGGCATCCATTAATGCCTGACCAGCCTCTAACTTGGCTGCCGCAAATTCAACAATCAAAATAGCATTTTTGGCAGAAAGTCCAATGGTGGTAAGCATAGCCACCTGAAAGTAAATATCGTTAACAAAACCTGCCAGACTTGCAGCAACTACAGCTCCAATAAGACCTAAAGGAATCACTAGCATGACAGAGACAGGAATAGACCAACTTTCATAAAGTGCTGCCAAGCATAAAAAGATAAAGATGATTGAGGCTAAATATAACCAGATCGTTTGGCCACCCGCTAGTTTCTCTTGATAAGACAACCCACTCCACTGAAGATTAAAACCTTGTTGTTGGTCTACTAACTCCTGCATCTTATCCATAGCCCCACCAGAACTCTCACCAGCTGCCGCAGAGCCTTGTATTTGAACGGCTGAAAGACCGTTAAAGCGTTGCAGCATTTGAGGGCCCATCTGCCATTTCACAGAAGAGAAGCTAGAAAATGGCGTCATCTCACCAGTAGCACCGCGAACATACCATTGCCCAATATCTTGGGGTAAGGAACGATAGATTGCCTCTCCTTGTAAATAAACTCGCTTAACACGTCCCTGATCTATGAAATCGTTAATATAAGATCCGCCCCACGCCGATGACAGCGTATTACTAATATCTGCTTGGGCTAATCCAAGAGCACTGGCTTTTCTTTGATCGATATCGACTTGTAACTGGGCTTTATCTTCTAAGCTATTTAAACGTACTGCAGCTAGGCCAGAATCAGCATTTGCTACTTTTAACACATTATTTTGTGCTGCGAGTAAAGCATCTCGTCCTTTATTTTCAGCATCTTGCAACCAAAATTCAAAGCCACTAGATTGCCCAAGGCCTCTTACAGCAGCGGGTGAAAGTACCTGAACACGTGCGTTACGCAGTGACTTAAAATGTGCATTTGCACGAGCAATCACAGCTTCGGCTGTATTTTCACTACCTTCTCGGTCATCCCAATGTTTGAGTCCGGCAAATGCCATTCCCACATTTTGCCCACTGCCTGCGTTATTTCTACCCATCACCATGAAAATCACATTGAGATTATTCTTTTCTTTCGTCAAAAAGTAATCTGCAATCTGATTACCAACCCGCTCTGTTTCAGCTAGTGTCGTGCCTACAGGCGTACTAAATTGAACCATAACCGAGCCTTGGTCTTCTTGTGGTAAAAACCCCGTATTCATAAGCGTATATTGCCAACCTAACAAAGCTGTAATACCCACGAATATGATCATAAATATTTTGGGTTTACCTAAAACAGCAACTAGCTTTGTGCGGTAGCCTGACTGCCCTTGTTCGACTTTACGATTGAACCAAGTAAAGAATTTTCTCTGCTTATGTTTTTCATTTGCAGGTTTGAGTAATGTTGCACATAACGCAGGTGAAAGTGTTAAAGCAACAATTGCAGAAAGTACCATAGCCGATACGAGCGTTACCGAGAACTGGCGATAGATAATCCCGACGGAACCACCAAAAAATGCCATAGGTAAAAATACCGCTGCGAGTACCATGGCAATACCCACGAGCGCACCTGATATCTCCTGCATTGAAATTAGGGTGGCTTGCCGAGCATCAACATTTTGCTCATGCATAACCCGCTCGACATTTTCTACAACGACAATCGCGTCATCTACCAGTAAACCAATTGCGAGTACCATCGCAAACAAAGTCAGTGTATTAATGCTATAGCCAAGTACGCTCAACACACCAAATGTACCTAACAATACGACCGGAACTGCAATTGCCGGAATTAAAGTCGCACGCCAGCTCTGCAAAAATAAGAACATGACAATAATGACGAGAACAATCGCTTCAGCTAAAGTTTTAATCACTCCATTTACAGAAGCTTCTACAAATGGCGTACTGTCGCGTGGGTATGCAACTTTTAAACCCGCTGGCATAGAGGCAGTTAACCGTGTGACTTCAGCTTTAACTCGTTCAGCCGTTTCTAATGCATTGGCACCAGAAGCAAGTTGAATAGACATACCCGAAGCTGGTTTTCCATTCAAACGTGTAGAAGTCTGATAACTCTCTGCACCACGCTCGACTCGAGCAACATCTTTAAGTAATACAACCGCACCATTGGTTTGTGTGCGCAAAATAATATTTTCAAATTGGCTCACGGTTTGTAACCGAGATAATGCTGTTACTGTTGCATTTAGAGCCTGCCCATCACGCGTGGGTAATGCGCCCAACTCTCCCGCTGTAATTTGAGTGTTTTGTGCTTCAATTGCAGTTCTAACATCTGATGGCATTAATCCATAACTGTTTAATTTATGAGGATCAAGCCAGATGCGCATTGCATATTGAGCACCAAATACGGTGATTTCACCCACTCCATCGACCCGACTTAATGGGTCTTGCAGTGTACTCACCATATAGTCAGATATGTCGACAGAAGATCTAGTCCCACTTTCATCGTAAAGCGCAAAGACCAGTAAACTATCGCCTTGTGACTTTGTCACAGTAATCCCTTGCTGCTGAACCTCTTGAGGCAATCGACTCAGTGCCTGATTCACAGCATTTTGCACCTGCACCTGAGCAGTGTCAGGATTGGTATTCTGATCAAAACTAAGACTTATCCGTGCTTGACCCGCCGAACTACTACTCGATGAAAAATAAAGTAGACCATCAATCCCTTTAATTTGTTGCTCCAAAATCTGGGTAACACTGTCTTCAACAGTTTTGGCAGATGCTCCCGGATAGTTTGCAGTAACATTTACACCCGGTGGTGCAATGTCAGGATATTGCTCAATGGGTAACGTTAAAATCGAAATCGTCCCCAATGCCATAATACAAATAGAGAGGACCCAAGCAAAAATAGGTCGTGCAATAAAAAAACTCGACAACATATGCAATCCTCAACTCATTGGGGTAGGTTCAATCGTCATGCCGGCACTTAAGCCTTGCAGACCCTCAACAATGACTTGATCTCCTGCTTTCAAGCCAGAGGTCACTAACCAACGATTATCAATTGCATCGCCTACAGTAATTTTTCGTTGCTCGGCTTTATTATCTTTTCCAACAATCCAAACAAGTGGATTTCCTTCTGCGTCTCGGAACAGCGCACCTTGAGGAATTAAGACGCTGTTAGGACGTGTTCCCGTTCCAAGTTCTGCCCGCACATACAGGCCGGGCAATAACGCATTATTGGGATTGGGAAATGCTGCACGTAAGGTGACACTTCCTGTCGCCTCATCTACAGCAACATCACTAAACTTAAAAGTCCCCTGTTCTGCATAGGCAGTGCCATTCTCAAGCTTCAAACGTACTGAAAGTTCAGTCGGTTTTATTCCATTTTCAGTAAGCTGTTTACGCAGTGCCATGTATTCATCACTCGACTGAGTCAAGTCGACATACATGGGGTCCAGTTTTTGAATCGTTGCTAAAGGATCTGTTTGAGCAGAGGTGACTAAAGCCCCACGTGTAATAGATGAACGCCCTATCCGTCCTGAAATTGGCGCACTAACTTGTGTGTAACGTAAATTGGTTCGTGCTGTTTTCAGTACAGCTTCATTTACGGCAACAGTCGCTTTCGCTTGCTCATATGCACTTTGAGCATTATCAAGCTCTTGCTGACTCACCCCATTTACTTTAATTAATTCTTTATAACGCTCGGCTTGAAGGCGAGTCGAATTTACAGTGGCTTTTGCTAATGCAAGATTACCAGCGGCTTCATCCACACTATCCCGATAGAGTGATGAATCAATTTTATAAAGTGGCTGCCCTTTATTTACTTGCGTACCTTCCTTAAATAATTGCTCTATTACTACTCCATTGACTTGTGGACGGACCTGAGAAATTTCAGAGGCCACCGTTCTACCAGCCAATTGATAGGTAGATTCAATCGTCTCTGGTTTTATAGTGATCGTACTCACCTGCTGAATATTTTTAGGGGCAGGCTGATCAGAATCACATCCATTTAAAAAAACAAATAAAGGCAATAAATATATAAACTTACGGTAATTAAAACTTAGATCAAGCATATCTGGGACCCCAGACTTATAGACAATTTATTTACTTTACTGTAAAGTAAATAAATAAGATGTGCAAGAAAACCGATATGTTAAAAAAATCTCCAGGTCGTCCCTCTCGAATTCGCCCTACTATCATTGCTGCAGCACGCGAACTATTTCTAGAACATGGATTAGAAGTCCGTTTAGAGGCTGTTGCCACGAAAGCCGGTACAAATCGACAAACTTTATATAACCACTTCCCGACCAAGACAGCGTTACTCATTGAAGTCTTTGATCATTTAAAAGCAGAAATGGAAGCACCTTTCATTGAGCAGCATGAATTGAAAAATAAGCGTCTAGATCAATTATTGTTAGAAATTGGACAGTCTGTACAAAATCATTTTTATCATATTGACGTCATTCGCCTGCAAAGATTGCTGATTATTGCCTTAGTTGAAATGAAAGAAATTCTTCCTAAAATTCAGCAACGTACTCAAGGTAATATTAAAAGATCTTTAACCGATATTCTTGCAACTGCACACAATGCTGGTATTGTTAAAATTGATCAGCCAGAGGAAGCAACAAAGGCTTTCCTCGGTGCGGTAATGGGTTATACCTATCCCGCTACGTTGATTAGTGGAAACATTCCAACTCCCCAAGAACTACAACAGTTAAATGAAGAAGTGTGTCGTACCTTTTTAAAAGCATGGCAATATAAAGAATAGCCCCACAACAAAAGCCCTTATAATAAAAAGGGCTTTTAAAATTAGGCATTTAAACGTCGTATCAATTATTAATGGCTTGAAGAAACATCCAGTAAACTCATTTAAGCAGATTTAGCATGAATATTTTCATGCTTCATTCATCCTATTTAAACTGCTTCAAAAAACAGTCTAATATCATCTCTCTATCCCCTACTTGACCCGAGCTTAAAAGCTGAATAATAGTCCCCTCAATCATATATAAAAATAATTTGGCGTCCTGAAAGGAAGCATCTTTTTTTAGTTTTATTAACTGACTATAGATTTCATTAAGCAACCATGTTCTATATCTCATTGCGGTGATATAGGCTTTTGGATAGGTCAGTTTGATCTCAAAAATTGCTTTAAATAATAGATAGTAAAGCCCCTCCAAATCGGTGTGTAAGACATAAAGTTTCTTAAGTTTATCCATCACACTTGTTTGACTGGTGTACTCAACCATTGAAACTACTTTTTCTTTTAAACGTTCTTTTTGCACGATCAAACAGATTTCAATAAATCGCTCTTTAGAGTGAAAGTAATGATAAAAAGTCGCTTTTGGAATTTGAGATTCTTTCACAATTCTGTCGACTCCAACCGTATGAAATCCGTGATGGTGAAACAGATCAATTGATTTATTTACGACTAGTATGGCACGTGGGGAGATCACTAAATTTGGCATAGTTTTACCGTTATAAAAATTCTTGTTGTATGTAAACGAGATACTTTTTTGGGAGAAAAAAAGGCATAGCAAAGCCGTTAAGACTGTGTTTTGCACATCTCAAGTTTTATTGTTGATTAAGTTTTTTGGTCGCGACGAATTAAAACCTGAAAGCGCTAATCACTATCAAGCTGCTTTAAATTTTTAAGTTGTGTCGTTATAGCTTTTGGCAAAGGCTGCCAAGAAATAATGGATGTGCAAAGCCAACTCCTTTTTATTTGGAGTTCTGCCAGACATTTATATAGAATTATGGTGGCAGAACGAGAAAGGGTTCGCAGACTAGTATTATCTCAAACTAGCACACCCGTAGGTGTCCCTCTCCCGTCCTACCGCTACGGGAAAGGGACGAGTAGCTACCACACAAGACTATTCCTCAGAAGGAATGACTCTGATGCGGGAGATAATATTCGGTCTGCGACGACCGACTGGCAATGTAGGCCAGCAGGCAAAGAATAGTGCCCAACCCTTTTGCAGTCAAGCACACAAAATGACATTTGTTTTAATTTAGATCATTAAAAAGTAAGGATAAATAATGAGATGGTTATTGTTAAATGGGGGTTTATAAAATATGGTAAAAATCTTAATAGCATTTTTAAGGTGAGATGTTTTGGGTTAGGTCAAAGCAAGTAATGCTTTTACTTCTTAAATTAATGAAGAAAGTATTGAAGTACATAAAAATAGTCTTTAAGTTAATATATATCCAAAGTTTAGATATGATAAAAATACTATGGCTGGAATATTTCTAACCGCTAAGCAGATGTATGATTTTAAAAAGAGTGAGGAACGTACTAATGCTAAACTGAAAAGAGCAGGATTCAAAAACTTTCACACTTACCCAATTGTCTGTGGCTGTCCTGACCCTACATGTGGTGGTTGGCATGAGGTTGATTTATCACGTCCATTACCTACAAATGAAGAGTGTGATAAGATCTTGAAGAATCATAGTCAGACTAAAAAAATAAAAAAATTATAGTTCTCATATATTTATTTCAATTATTGAGTCTATAAAATTTAAAAAATATACTCTTCTGTAATTTCATAGCTCATTTAATGCTTTCCCCCATTCCACTCCTTATTGTTCAATTTCGACTGTTTACTAATATAAGATCTCTAATGATGAATATTTTTTTAAGACATTAACAAAATCATCTAAATAATAAAAACCTTCTTTAGACTCGAAATTATCTCTAGAATATTCAAAATTTATCCATTTAATTTTTAGACGCAAATCTGAAACTTCATCAGAAAATGCATTAAAATTATTACCCAAGTATCCTAATACCCCGTAAACCGCTTCTCCAAAATAACAATATACATCTTCTTCACAAGCTAAGTACTTGCCATCAACTGTTATATTTAATGCTAAAGGATTACCCCTTTCACTCATTTGAGAAAAAGTAAAATCTAACCAATATTTTTTTTCTAACCTTGTAAAATTAAGCCATCTCTTTTTGCCTATAATTTCATTTGAAAGATGACTCAATAGTTCTCCTTTTTTCTTAAATTCTTCAAGACCTACTATATTATTTTCTATAGAATCTAGCTCTAAATCAAACTCAATATAAAGCTCTTTACCATTAAAATTAAAATTTTTAGAAAGATGAAAGCGATTTGCTATATTTAATTCTTTTACTTCCGTAGTTAACTTATACCACGATTCAATATATATAAAACAGCAAGAAAAAACATCTTTTTCAATATAACTACTGAAATCACTTAAAGACTTTTCAATTTTTTGTAAATCATAAAAATTATGTAATATAAATTTTTCATCTTTAATCGAGAATTTTTCAAAAAAAATTTCCTCAATAATTTCTGTATTATTATCTTCATAATTTAACTTACATAAATTTATTACAAACAATTTTCAATTCCTAATAATTTTCTAATTCAAGCTCTAAATCATTTAGTACCTGTACTATCTCTGGAGTTACACCATTGTTTAAAGGAGTATAAAAAATGCCTATTGATTATAGGGTACATTGAGCTAGAAAGATTTTGTATAAGCTGTATTATATTAATTATGAATATTAGATAAATAGGTGAGGCTCCTTTTTCGATTAACGCGAAGGCAGTGATCGTTTGTGCTTACACACATCCTCCCACTGTCCTAAACGATATCTACGATAAGCTCTAACAGTGACTGTTTTTGCTTTCATGGCTAGCTCCTTTTGTGGTTACGAAATTTGTAATTCACAAAAAAACTAAGGAGCCTCGGTATCTATTATAGTATTAAATTAATTTAAAAATCACTAGTTTTGTTTATAATTAAATGAATTAATAGAAATATTTATTAGGTATTTTATGAGCTTTAGATGGACATGCCCTTATTGCAATCACAAATGTACCATAGGTGGTAGCAATTATGATAAACATACCCATGTTTTTGATTTAAATAATAAATTTAAAAACAAATTAGGACTTGAATCTATTATTATTGTTTGTCCTAATTCTGAGTGTGAAGAAATAACTATAGGATCTGCTCTTTATAAGAGCACTAATTATCGTGAATATGGTTATCAATCACCTCCTAATAATCCTTCTATTTATAGCTGGAAACTTTTACCTCATAGTCATGCGAAACCATTTCCAAGTTATATTCCAGCACCTATTTTAAATGATTATAATGAAGCTTGTGCTATTAGCGACTTAAGTCCTAAGGCCTCAGCAACTTTAGCTAGACGATGTTTACAAGGTATGATTAGAGATTATTGGGGGATAGTTGATAAGACCTTGTATAAAGAAATAAATGCATTAGAAGATAAAGTAAGTGAGCAAGTATGGGAATCATTAAATGCTGTTAGAGAAATCGGCAATATTGGTGCTCATATGGAACAAGATATCAATATCATTGTTGATGTAGAGGCAGATGAGGCAAAAATTCTAATAGAACTTTTAGAAATCTTATTTGAGGAGTGGTATATAGCGAGATATGAACGAAATTTAAAATTATCGCGTATACAGCAAATTCGAGATACAAAGAAAGCTATTAAAGAACAGTAAATCTATTATTAAAAATCCTACAAAAGCCACTTAATAAGTGGCTTTTTAGTTCGAGTCTCTTGCTAATGTAAACTAGAAAAAAATCTATTTAAATAATGGACATAGAATTTATCAAGTATATAAGAGGCTGGATCATATTTTTCTAATAATTTTCCAATTCATGCTCTAAATCATTTAGTACCTGTCCTATCTCTGGAGCTATGCCATTGTTTAAAGGAGTATAAAAAATACCTATCAATACCTCATCATCTTTTAGACTAGGTAACAATTCATTCATAAAGTCATCTAAAGAAAATAGCTCAGCCTCATATCCTACCCATTCACTCTCGGCACATAACTCGGCATACTCTTTCGCAGGCCACACTGGAAATACTTTTTGATTATCTTCTGTTTCCGCTAACGCCCATCCATTATTATATAAGCCCCAAACTTCTTGCGTATCGGCAATAACTTTTATGAAATGCTTATATCTTTTAGAACCATCTAATGCAATTATTGCATCTATTTGCTTTTGACTCAGCTTCATAACATATGCCTATAAGTTATTGGAACCAATTATCGTGATAATCTTATTATTTTCAATAAAATCCTCACCAAGTTTTAACGGATTTTCTTCTATCAAAATTTGATTGTTTTTAATTCTTTTATACTATAATCCGATCTTTAAAAATAGAAATGAAACTTGCTAAAATCTATGTTGAATATAATTAAAAAGCTATTTTTCTTATGGACAAAAGATAAAAGTAATACAAAAAATCGAAAATACGTTCAATTTGCAATACTTATTTGTTTTGTATCAGGTTTTATTTCATTAGATGGTTATCTTGACTATAAGACAATCTCAGGAGATCTCCCTCCTCATCGCCCAACAATTGGAATAAAAGGAATTTTCACGACACATAGCTCAAAAGGAATAACGCATATTAAACTTTCAGGAGATGTGATATATCCAAATACAGCTATAACTTATGATAATGTGCCATATATATTTTATAAAAGAGAAGAATTAAGTGTTACTGGCTCTTCGATATATCACTTTACAAAGGAGCACCCTAATGAAACAGTTATCGTATATGGTTTCATATTAGAGAATGGACACGGAAATTTTTATCCTATTAAGATCACGAATCTTCGAGGTATTGCTTATACCTCAAATTTGATTAATGATCTACTTTCTGAACGTGAATACGACTTAAGGGTATTAAATTATAAAGTTTTCATTTTTGCTCTAAGTATCATAGTCCTCATCTATTTAAGTTTTAAAGCAATTCGACAAGAATATTAATAAATTATAAAATCAGATTATTTTATTAATATAGCTATTAACTCTTGCTATTTAAGTTATACAACATATTCACATACAATATTCTAAATAAAAAAACTAAGCCTCATCACCGAGACTTAGCTTTTAAAAATAATTTTAAATTAAAAAATTACTTATTTGATGTCTGCAAATTCAGAAACAGGCTTGTTCACTTCAACCTTTGTACCACCGAATTTTTCGCTCACAAACTTTTGAACTTTAGGTAAGTGGTAAAGTTCACCAAGTTTTGTATAGATCGGGTCGTTTTTGTTCGCTTCAGCAACACCCAACAAATTCACATAAAGCTTTGTAGACTGGTCAATAGGTTCACGGAAGATAGAATCTTTCATTACATTTAAGCCACCCTCAAGTGCCAATGTATTACCCAACACAATTGCGTCTACATCGTTTTTAACACGAACTGCTGTAGTCATTTGAATTGGTTTTAATTGTAAGTTTTTAGGGTTTTCAACGACGTCATTGGTCGTCCCTTTTACAGGATCAAAGTCTGGTTTGAGTTTAATCAGTTTAGCAGACTGTAATAATGTTAAAGCGCGCGCTTCATTGGCAGTATCGTTTGGAATCGCGATAGTTGCGCCTTGTGGGAACTCTTCAACAGATTTAACTTTATTTGCATAAATACCCATTGGCTCTAGGTAAGTTGTCGCAACAGCAGCAACTTTAGCTGTATTTGAAGAGTTATAAGCTGCCAAATAGTTAAATGACTGGAACGCATTTACGTCCTGTTCGCCACTTGCTACAGATGTATTCAATACAACATAGTCAGTCAGGTTAGTCACTTCGAGTTTAATGCCCGCTTGAGCAGTTTCAGGAAGTGTTGCAACGTATTTCCATACGTCAGTGTCTGAACCTGTTGAAACCAGTTTAATAGTTCGTACTGATTCAGTTTTATCTTTAGCTGATGCTGTATTTTCAGTTTTTGCAGGTTCTTTATTACATGCAGTCAGTGTTAGAACAGATGCGCTGAACAGAACACTAAATAATTTTTTCATAGATACATCCTAAAATAGGAAACGCCTATCTTACAAAAGAGTCAGGCATTGCCAACCAATGGGTCAAAATACAATTTTGGGGCGGAAATGATTTCCAGATATCGGGTTTAGAAAACTGAATTCAGCATCATTCCTTCCTTGAACTTGCTCGCTGAACAATAGAATTATGTTTTGAAACAGTTTCTAAATATTGGCTCATCATATATCAATAAATGAATATTCTACAAATAACTTGTTCAATTCTGATATATAGAAGCTTAATTGGTAAGATATTGAAAATAAAAAATATATTATATAAATATAGTAATTTTGATTAAAATATATACTTATTTGATTTATATGAAATTTTCAGGATTTATTAGCAGTATTTAAGCTAAATCTTACTGTAATGTAGACACTAGGTATAAAAAAAGCCCTTGTCATTAACAAGGGCTTTTTAAGAATCTGGTGGAAGCGGTGAGATTCGGACTCAAGAAATTACTTTTGAATAGATTCCATTAAAATTCAGCCTAATAACCATCGACTAAACCCCAAATTTATTTTATAAAAACTATAAAATGTAATAAAACATACACTTTAAACTTAATAAAGAGCCCACTTTAAGGTGGGCCTTTATTACTTCTTTTTCTTTGCGCTGATCAAGAAGGTTAATATAAAAAACAATAATCGAATTACAATATTAAATTACACCTCCTTACAAAAAATTAAAAAACAAAGGTACTTAATAAATCCACTTAAAAATTCTTATTATTAAGAGATTTACTATCTTTCCCTTAAAGCTTCTTTTGCTTTATTAAAAGGTTTAATCAAATAATCTAATATAGTTTTCTCACCTGTTTTAATATCTACAGTAGCTACCATACCCGGTGTAATATTAAAGGATTTTCCATTTTTATTAGTTAATTTATCTGAATCTGTACGAATATAGACTCTATAGTAAAACTGATCCTGTTTAACTTCATCACGTAAAGTATCTGGTGAAATAACTGTAACTGTCCCCTTTAAGCCGCCATAAATAGAATAATCATAAGCAGTGATTTTAACTAAGGCTTCTTGACCTGGTCGAATAAATGCAATATCTCTTGGCGATATACGAGCTTCAACTAGAAGTTTTTCATCTAAAGGTACAATTGTCATTAATTTCCCATTTTGAGAGATAACCCCTCCTATAGTCATAACATCAATTTCTTTAACAATTCCACGAACTGGTGATTTAAAAATTGCTCGTTTAAGCGTATCAGATTTACCTTTTACGATTTGGGATTGGGTTTCCACATCAGTATTTGCTTTTGCTAATTCTTCACGAGATTTAACTAAATATTGATTTTGAATATCATTCATTTGGTTTATTAAGTCCGTTGCTTGTCGTTTCAAACGTAATACTTCAACGTCACTGGCAGCCCCTTTAGCAACAAGCGGTTCAGTCATTGCCAATTCTTGTTGTACTAAAACTAAAGCTTTTTTTAATCCAGCTAATGACTCTTCTAAATTTGAACGTCGAGAGTGATAAAGGGCCGTTTCCTCATTCACAAGTGATTGAACTTCTAATACTTCTTTTGGAAATACTAAAGCTGTTCCATTTACTTCAGCATTTAAACGTGCAGCGGTTGCCTTAGAAGAAAGAAGCAATGATTTTGTCTCACCAACATTTGATGCAAATCGAGTTGGATCAAGTTGTGCAAGATTTTGCCCCTTTTCAACAATTTCGCCTTCTTTGACATTAAGTTTAGTCAGAATCCCACCTTCTAAAGATTGAATAGTTTGTTCTTTTGATGAAGGGATAACTTTTCCAGTGCCTGTAGAGACCTCTTCTAGTTTAAATAACCAAGCCCACATTAGTAGAAATAGAACTCCAAAACAGATAATCCATATAAATAGACTAACTTTAGGTAAGGGTTGTCCTAATTGTTTATTCTTATTAGGAAAGGAAAAATTTAACTGTTTATAACTCATGATTTGGCTCCTATTTGTTGCTTAGGTTGAGATAATTTCAAAACCTGCTCTTTAGGACCATCCATTACAATTTTTCCATTATTAATAACAATTACACGGTCAACTAATTCCAATATTGCCTGTCGATGAGTAGCAACAATTAGTGTTTTATTGCCTAACCAACTTTGAAGTTGTTCAATAAATTGCTTTTCTGAAACATCATCAAGAGCAGCTGTGGGTTCATCTAGTAATAAGATATTAGGCTTTCTAATCAACAGCCGAGCCAGTAATAAAGCTTGTTTTTGTCCACCAGATAGACCAACTCCACCCTCTAAAATTTGATAATCTAAACCTTCCTTTTTCTCTTGTAGAAAATCTAATGCTCCTGAGAGATTTAATGCTTTTAAAATATCTAAATCAGTAGCTAGTGGCGCTCCTAATTTTAAGTTCTCTCGAATTGAGCCAAAGAATAAATGAGAATTTTGGTTCAAAAGCCCTACGTCTCGACGTATATCTAATGGATCAATTAAACCTAAAACGATATCATCAAGCTTAATCTGACCTTGTATAGGCTCTTGCATACCAGCTAATAACTGTAATAAAGAGGATTTTCCTGCACCATTACGTCCTAAAATTGCAATCCTCTCCCCAGCTTTAATAGTAAGCTTCGGAATTACTAATATTGGTTTTCCATCAGTTTGGCTATATCTAAATTCAACCTGATTTAACTCATAATTTCCGAATAATGCAGGCCTATGAATGAGATGTGTATGAGGAGGTTGATCAACTGGCTTTTTCATAAGTTCATCTAAACCAGTTTTAGCAACTTTAGCTTGCTGTAAACGCCCTAATACTCCCGAGATTTGTGCAATAGGCCCTAACATTCTAGATGAAAGGATTGAACAAGCTACCAACGCACCAGTTGTCATTTCACCTTTTATAACAGTAAAACAACCGACAAGTACAACAATTGCAAAAGCTAAACCTTGTATTTTTTGAGTCCATGCCATCATAATGCCAACTAACTTACGTTGGCGCATTGAAATATCAGCTGCAACCTCATTCATATGATTCCATTGATTTTGAAATCGTGATTCAGCCCTTAATAACTTTATATCTTCAATTCCTTGAACAGATTCAACCAACAAAGCATTTCGTATTGCACTTTCTCGCATTCCTTCTGAAGCTAATTTCGCCAATGGTTTTTGAATTAAAATACCAGGAATAATCATGAGTGGGACTACAACTAACATTACCCAAAACAAGTTCCCGCCAATCAACCAAAAAATAATAAGAAACAAGAAGAAAAATGGTAAATCAGCAATTGCTGATATTGTTGTTGATGTTACTAAGTCTCTAACACCTTCTAACTCTCTAATTTGTGAAATGAACGTGCCTGTTGATTTAGAACGCTCTTTATTTTTTATTCTTAACGCATGCCCAAATACCAAATCTGAAATACTTAAATCAGCGCGTTTTCCTAAAATATCAGATAAATAAATACGGGCTACACGCAAACTAAACTCAAATATCGCTGCTATTAATACTCCTCCTGCTAATACCCACAAGGTTGGTACAGATTGAGCAGGAATAACTCGATCATACACATTCATAGAAAAAACTATAGTTGCTAATGCCAAAATATTTGCAACCAAAGAAGCAAACATAATATCTATATATCTTTTCCAGTCACGTAAAATGATTGCCCAGAACCAGCTTGCTTCATATGGTTTTATATATTCATCGATACGGGCATCTGGCACAGATTTTTCGGGTCGTAAAATATAAATATTAATTACATGCGATTTAAGAACATCCAATGTAAATACTTGCGCTAAACCTTGATCTCCACTTAACTGAACACTTAAATTTTGATTCGCATCAATTTTATCTAGTACACCCACTTGGCCATCTTTCATTTCAACAATAACAGGCAAATGCCATGGGCTAATTTCGTCTAAGTTTAACTGGGCCTTACGATAATTCATTCCAATTTGGCGTGACACCAATGTTAAAATTTCATCTATTGTTTGGTTCTGATGCCAATCAAATTGAAGTCTGAGCTTCTCTTCCGATGGATCAATAAGATAATGTTTGGCAACAACTAAAATGGCTTGAAGCCATGGCTGATAATTAATTACATTGCTCATGGCTGAATTTGGAATCCTTGAATAGAAGTATTATTTAAACGATATAAATCTCGAGAACGGCCAGTTATTTTAATGAATTGTACTAAGTCGGAATAAATATCATATCGAGCAGCCTCTATTTCTTGAGCTGCGCTATGAATGGCTTGTTCAGCATTTAAAAGATCAACAACGGATCGTGTACCTAACTTATATTGCTCTTGATATAGCTCTTTTGTACGAATCGTAGAATTTTGGCGTTCTCTAAGAACCTGAATTTGTCTCTGTTTATTTTCTATTTCTTGACGAATAAGCTGTACTTGATCTGATACATCTAAATATACGGAGTCTAACTCTGCTTTTGCCGCTTCTTCAGCATAACTTGCAGCGCGTTCCTTGGAACGTGTAGCCCCACCTTGAAAAAAATCACTCGTTGTTTCTAGCATTATAGAATTATAAAAACCATCATCTTTATTATTATTTGGATTTCTACCATTTAATGCCTGACTTAAACTTCCTTTAATATTTATAGTAGGATAATTACTTAACTTCGTTTGTTCTTTTCTATATTTAGCAACTTGTATTGCAGCTTGTGCAGCCATCATTTCTGGAATTAATGTAAATTCTGTTTCATCATAAAGACCTGCATTTTTCACTAGATATTCAGGAATATTTATTTCTAAATTTGAAACGTTATATCCCAATAAATTACGTAATTTTTGTTGATACTGTTTAAGTTGAGTTTCTTGAACAATTTTATTCGACTCAGCAGCTTCTAAGTTCGACTGTGCTTGTACAGGATCTGCTTGACTACTAATACCCGCATTTGCACGTAGATTTGCAATTTCAGCAATACGTGCTATACCATTAATTTGTTGATCGGCTATACGTAAAATTTCTTGATAGCGTTTAATATTAACAATGGCATTTGCTGTTTGATAAGCAATATCATCAATATTTGCTAAAGTGTTTGCTTGTTCTTGAATTAATTTAGCTTTTTCAATATCAACAGAGCTTTTAACTTTTCCAAAATCATATAACATTTGAGATGCTGAAATCGTAAAAAGTTGCCTTCCTCGCTCTCCTGAAGTTAAATCAGCTGTAGTAAGTCCGCCCGATATTTGAGGATAATATGCAGCTTTAGCCACATCAATACTCGCGCTTTGTCCAGCCATAGTAGCTATGCTCTGAGTAATTTCTGGACGACGTTGTAAAGCCTGATGTATGGCCTTAGTAAAATCCAGCTCTTGTTGTTCCCATCTTAAATTTTCGCTTGGAATTTCTCTCATGAAATTCTTCTCTGATATATTTGAAGAAGTCACTAATGGTAAAGCTCCGAGACCTGATCTTTCTTCTAAGCTAAAATCACTCAAATTTTGGATACTTACTTTTAGAAAATTATTTTCTGTTTCTTTTCCAGAATATTGGCTCGAGTGATTTTTCGCAGCATTTAAATAACTCTTAAATGTATCTGCATGAGCCTCTGCTATAAATAAAAGGAAAGGAGAAAATAAAATCCACCCTAATCTTAATTTCATGAGTGTCATTTTAAAAAACTATATTAAATCTAAGACTTACAGACTATTAAATTAAAAAACATTCAAATAAATAATCTTTTAATCAACATAAAATAGAAATAAAAAAGGTTATAGATCTATGACCTATAACCTTTTCATTAATTAACCAATAATAATCTGATTATTATTGAGTAAATCTTGTAGGGTTAAGCCAGCTTGATTCTCAATAATTAATAGATCAGACATATTATGTGTCCCAGCACTACCATCACGGTCTACCTGAACTGTGGCATTACCATTACCATCATCGACAACAGTTATATAATCACCTAAATTACTTTTATCTGCTAATAAACCCTCAAAAAAATCTGAACCAAATTCAATTTTGTCATTAGCTTCGTAATCTACCCAAGTGTCAGTACCATTCCCTCCAGTAGCATCTGCTGCATTTAATAAATCATATATAATGGTATCATCACCTCGACCAGTCGAAATAATGTCATTTCCTGAACCACCATAAATAACGTCATTACCTGCACCAGCAATGATAATGTCATTTCCAGCACCACCATAAATCGTGTCATTCCCTCCTTTAGTCGCAGGATCAGCAGCATCAGCGGCAACAAAGTCATGGAAATTATCTTTTACATAATCATAAATATCTTGCTGGGTTGGTTCAGCACCATTTGTAACTTCAGCTTTTAAATAGGCAATTAATTTTGAATAACCTGAATATTTAGGATACTGAAGAGGGTCATATCCAGTCCAAGTCAAATGATCCGTGTTTATCGCATCACCAAACAGAACATCATCGCCAGCACCGCCCTTAACAGTATCATCGCCAACATCAGCTGGTATAAAGTTTTCAGAACCACCAATTAAATAAGCTATCAGTTTATCAGCATCAGCAATCGCTTTTGCTTCACCATGATTAGTACCACTCCAATCACCAGAAAGTTTATTTCCATTAACATCAGTATTGTCATAACGAGAAACCGTACTATCGCTAATTGAACTACTTACACCTACTGCAAAAACTTTACTCTGCTCAGCTAATGGGGCAAATGCATTGTCCAAAGTTGATTGAGAACTGTTTGGTTCTCCATCTGTAAGGTAATAAGTTTGATTTTCAAAATCAGCAGTAGAGATATCGTCAAACCAATCTACAGCTTTATTAAATCCTCCTTCTGGATAAGTACCACCACCTGCTTGTAGACTATCAAGATAAGTGAATATTTGATTTATATTATCGCTACTTACATTTAAGAAAACTTGGTTATAACCATTCCCAACGCTACCATTTGCTGAGAATGAAGCGATTTGTAAATTAATCACGCCATCATGATCAGTCATTTGCTGAATAAAGGCTTTAAGACCTTTAATGGCAATTGCTAAGCGAGATTCACCTGCTGGTGGATTACTTGTACCATTCATTGCCCACAGCATACTGCCAGACAAATCTAATACAACAGAAACATTATAATCTTGCCCAGCAACAAAGTTGGTTTTTAAACCTCCAGTATCCCCTGCAAGTACATCATTACCTGAGGAACCAACTACATTATTATCACCATTATTAACATCTGCAGTTGGCTCTGCTTTAATGACAGCCTCTAACTGATCATTATCTTGAAGTTCAGTACCATTACGATCCTCAACTGTGGCAACAATCTCCGTAGCATTTCCTTGTGCGGTAGTTAAAGTGTAACTATATTCACCGTCAGCATTCGTAAATACTTCTTCAGTAAATGTTAATGTTTCACCATTTTCATCAATACTAGTAATTTCTAAAGTTACTTTACTATTTGGAGCAACATCTTCTGTCGAACCAGTAATTTTGGTGCTATCTGCGTCATTAATATCAACAGAAATCGATCCGTCAACTCGGTCTAATCCACCTTGATCCGGTGTAGATGGATCATTGTCATGATCGGTCTTCACAAGGCTGTCTTCAGCATTAAG
>NZ_JAVQNO010000010.1:0-2069 GCF_031799025.1 Acinetobacter sp. V115_6
TTGTCATGATCGGTCTTCACAAGGCTGTCTTCAGCATTAAGCGGTGTACCGTTACGATCCACTGTTTCTGCTTCAACTGTTAACTCGCCATCAGCAAAGCCTGCCGGTACTTCTGCTGTATAGCTACCATCCGGTTGAACTGTTGCCGTCACTTGTTGCTCAAGTGGATTACCCGACTGGTCTTGACCGGTAATCGTCAAGATCACCTCACTGCCCGGTGCAACATCTGTAGTACCGCCTGTGATATGACCCGTGTTGTCTACATCAACTGTAATGGTGCCATCAACCCGGTCTAGACCATCTTGACCTGACAGATTGTCTTCAGCATTAAGCGGTGTACCGTTACGATCCACTGTTTCTGCTTCAACTGTTAACTCGCCATCAGCAAAGCCTGCTGGTACTTCTGCTGTATAGCTACCATCCGGTTGAACTGTTGCCGTCACTTGTTGCTCAAGTGGATTACCCGCCTGGTCTTGACCGGTAATCGTCAAGATCACTTCACTACCCGGTGCAACATCTGTGGTACCGCCTGTGATATGACCCGTGTTGTCTACATCAACTGTAATGGTGCCATCAACCCGATCTAATCCACCTTGATCCGGTGTAGATGGATCATTGTCATGATCGGTCTTCACAAGGCTGTCTTCAGCATTAAGCGGTGTACCGTTACGATCCACTGTTTCTGCTTCAACTGTTAACTCGCCATCAGCAAAGCCTGCCGGTACTTCTGCTGTATAGCTACCATCCGGTTGAACTGTTGCAGTCACTTGTTGCTCAAGTGGATTACCCGCCTGGTCTTGACCGGTAATCGTCAAGATCACTTCACTACCCGGTGCAACATCTGTGGTACCGCCTGTGATATGACCCGTGTTGTCCACATCAACTGTAATGGTGCCATCAACCCGGTCTAATCCACCTTGATCCGGTGTAGATGGATCATTGTCATGATCGGTCTTCACAAGGCTGTCTTCAGCATTAAGCGGTGTACCGTTACGATCCACTGTTTCTGCTTCAACTGTTAACTCGCCATCAGCAAAGCCTGCCGGTACTTCTGCTGTATAGCTGCCATCCGGTTGAACTGTTGCAGTCACTTGTTGCTCAAGTGGATTACCTGCCTGGTCTTGACCGGTAATCGTCAAGATCACTTCACTACCCGGTGCAACATCTGTGGTACCGCCTGTGATATGACCCGTGTTGTCTACATCAACTGTAATGGTGCCATCAACTCGATCTAGACCACCTTGATCCGGTGTAGATGGATCATTGTCATGATCGGTCTTCAAAAGACTGTCTTCAGCATTCAGCGGTGTACCGTTACGATCCACTGTTTCTGCTTCAACTGTTAACTCGCCATCAGCAAAGCCTGCCGGTACTTCTGCCGTATAGCTACCATCAGGATTAACAGTGGCAGTCACTTGTTGCTCAAGTGGATTACCCGCCTGGTCCTGACCGGTAATCGTCAAGATCACCTCACTGCCCGGCGCAACATCAGTCGTTCCACCTGTGATATGACCTGTGTTGTCTACATCAACTGTAATGGTGCCATCAACTCGGTCTAGACCACCTTGACCTGAAAGATTGTCTTCAGCATTAAGCGGTGTACCGTTACGATCCACTGTTTCTGCTTCAACTGTTAACTCACCATCAGCAAAGCCTGCCGGTACTTCTGCTGTATAGCTGCCATCCGGTTGAACTGTTGCCGTCACTTGTTGCTCAAGTGGATTACCCGCCTGGTCTTGACCGGTAATCGTCAAGATCACTTCACTACCCGGTGCAACATCTGAGGTACCGCCTGTGATATGACCCGTGTTATCTACATCAACTGTAATGGTGCCATCAACTCGATCTAGACCATCTTGACCTGACAGATTGTCTTCAGCATTGACTGGTGTACCGTTGCGATCCACTGTTTCTGCTTCAACTGTTAACTCGCCATCAGCAAAGCCCGCCGGTACTTCTGCTGTATAGCTACCATCCGGTTGAACTGTTGCAGTCACTTGTTGCTCAAGTGGATTACCTGCCTGGTCTTGACCGGTAATCGTCAAGATCACTTCACTACCCGGTGCAAC
>NZ_JAVQNO010000011.1:0-580 GCF_031799025.1 Acinetobacter sp. V115_6
CAAGCTATGATCCTGTAACAGGTACACTGACGCCTACCACTCCGTTGGCAGATGGTTCACATCAACTAACTTATACGTTGACTGATGCAGCTGGTAATGAAAGTGCACAGAGTCCTGCATTAACAGTTACTGTAGATACATTAGCGCCGGCACCGGTGATTACGATTGATCCTGTAACGAATGCAATCACGATTGACTTTGGTGAAGCAGTCAATGCGGTTGATGGCAGTCCGCTTACTGCAGATGCACTTGAGGGATTGCTGGACATTGCTAACGGTACATTGACTGACCTGATAGACAACGGCGATGGTAGCTTCAGCGGTACACTGGTACCGGCTGCGGACTTTGAAGGCGATGTGGTGGTGAATGTTCCGGCAGGTATTGTTACGGACGTGGTAGGCAATGCCAACCTGACCGCAACAGAGAGCTTTACGGTCGATACATTGGCACCGGCCTTTGACTTCACGGTCACCATCAATGCCGATGGGACAGCGACGATTGCAGGCAGCACTGAACCGGGTGCGACAGTTGAAATTCTGGATCCGGCAGGTAATCCGGTGGCAGTGACTGTTGCGCCAGA